>NZ_RAIR01000009.1 GCF_003625485.1 Butyrivibrio sp. CB08 | reverse complement strand
CAGTACAGGGAGTACTATGCTTAAAAACAAGTGTGGAGTTTTTTTGAAACTGTGTCTACTTTTACTTGACTAGTGCAAAGTATACCTTCAGACAGAGTTTTTCTCTCTTAGGGTATACATTTTCGAGAGCTTGTCGGTTTGACCATCTCAAAGTATGCCCTCAGAGAGTGATTTTGGCTGCTGAAGGTATATTCTCCCCAGAAGGTCATTCGCCGGCATCAAAAAAGTATGCCCTCAGAGACTGGTTTTGGCTGTTGAAGGTATATTCTCCCCAGAAGGTCATTCGCCAACATCAAAAAAGTATGCCTTCACGCGACATTTCTCTCTCTGAAGGTATAAAATGGAATTTTCTGCGCATCAGAACAATGCACAGTGACCGCAGAGGCGGTCAAAATAGAAATCCCCACACATCAACACAATGTGCAGAGCCTATCGTAGCAAGAACGCCGCAAATAGTCAAGAATACGTGCGCCGCCAGCGGCGCGGCTTATCGCTGGAACAGCCACCGCAGAACAGGCGCGGGGCGCGCCTTCCATTATGGCGGCGTAGCTCATCGCGGACATCTAGTGATTGGTGATCGCGCAATAAAAGGGCGCCGCGAACGGCGCCCGAATAATACACTATTCTATTCATGAATCATACCACCGTATGACAGGCGCGTGGTGCCTTCCGTAATAGCAGGCGAATTCCGAAACTGCAATGCCTCCGCGCGCCAGCGTGTCAGGCGATATTGCCGCCGAGACGCCAGATGGTGATGCGGTTGATGCCGCAGGTGTTGATGGTCTTAATCCAGGTTTCGATGGTCTCCTGGTCGGCGTACCAGACTTCGTGGGAGATGCCGCTAGCATCGGTGTAGGAGAAGTGCATGTCTGCGCTGGCGGGATCACGCTGGGCTGTGGAGCCTGCTGCCTTCATCTGGGTAACAGCGTCGCAGTAGTTAATCTGCTTGACTTCGCCGGTTGCGGAGAAGTCGAAGCCACCGGTTGCAAGTGCCATGTTCACGGTGCCTGGAAGTGTCTTCATCTTACTGCAGAGGGTCTGTAGCCACTCCATGTTTGCCTTGGGGCCTGCGGATGTTCCGTAGCCGTTTAGGTTGTAACACATCATTACGTACTCTGCGTTTGATGGCCAGGTGTAATTGCCGATTGGTGCAGATGGCTCAAATACTATTCTAAGTGGGATGCTCTCTGCCTGGCATCTCTGGGCCAGGAGGGTAGCGAAGGTGTTGAAGTGCCCCCACAGCGTGTTGTCTTTTTTTATGGCTTCGTAGTCGATCTCAATTCCATCGCAGCCAAGCTGTCTGCTAAGAGCTACAACTTCGTCAACGTGGGCTGCTGCCTTGTCCGGATCTCCGATGAGATCGTACAGAAGCTGTGTATCTTTAAGCGAAGAGCCCTTCGCCAGAAGCTTGTCGTTAACGAAGGTAAGGTAAGTGGTCTTGCCCTTTAGCTTGCCTGCCTTCTTAAGCTGCTTGTAGGTCTCCGTGGTATTCTCAGGGATAAAGGCTTTGCTATTTACATCGAAATATGCTGCAAAGAAGCTGATGGTGTTTACGCGACTACCATAGTTATCGAGCTCCTGGGTGGCGGTAGCGTAGTCCCAGTAGGGGTACCACACGCCAAAGTCAGGATTACTCACGAATGTGGCCTCTGAACCTGCGCCGTCAGAAGCGCCCTGTGTAGAAGCGGCATCAGCGTTGGTATCTTCGTAGGCTGACACCACATGGGCGCTCTTATCCTCTATGATGAAAGCCGCATCGCTTCCGCCATCTGCTGAGGGACTTCCGCAGCCCATTATTCCATAAAAGGAAGCAACTGCCAAAACTGCTCCAATAAGTTTTTTATTCATACAACCACGTGGCGGCGCCCAAGCCGCCTGCTCCTTTCACTAACCCCATCAGATATTGTCGATAAACCAGTTCACAAGTTTTGTAAAGAAGCTCCTTACAGCCTGCAGGAACTTATCAAAGCCCTTTAGCCTGTTGGAATACAGAACTTCGTTGGTGGTAGGATCTTTGATCTCTACGCTCTGGAAAACCGCGTCATATACGTCATCAGAAGCGTTCCTCTGGCTGTAGCCATACTCTGTCCATGCGCCGCGAAGGTACAATCCGCCGGAAGGCTCTTGGCTTAATTTGTGGTTTTCCCAAACGTTCTCATTATCAATTTTAACAGTGATCTCGTTTCCCTTCAATGTCACATCGAGCTTTCTGTTTCCGCGGGTACTGATCTGCATTTCAGGCCTGTACTCCTCGGCGCCCTCTGCAACTGAACGTACGCTGGTATTTGCTGCGGCGTCCGATAGCTTTTTATACTCTGTTGACTGGGCGTGGCTTACAGCATATCTTGCAAACACCGAGTACTCTCCGGCGAGAGAATCTCTTTTGTCCTCTTCCACTGAGATTTTGGGGTTGCCATCAAATTCGTAGAGGTCAACTTCCTCAAGAACCTCGCCGTCTTCTATGAGATAGAGCACGTTGTTCATGAGGCGAACTTCGATGCCCTTGGTAAGCTCGTCATCACTTCCGAAAAAGACAGACTGGCAGCCCAGCTTATTTCCAAGAAGCCTTGCTGAAAAAGAGATTTCCCCAGGGGTTTCTTTTTTAAGACGAAGCGCACCTGTATCCTCAGGAAGAGAAGTGAGAACTATGAGTTCCTTGTCTTTGTCGTATTCTGCAGCACCCTTTAGGGTTTCCCAATTTTCTTTTTCAGGGGCGTAGCCATCAACAAAGGTAATCCCTGCCTGGTCAGCCTCAGGGAGGTCATCGCGGATGCGCATAAGCAGGTGGTTGGTGTACCAGCTGGCCTGGGGCTCGAGCCTTGTCAGGTCGTAGATGTTGCTGTCCTTGACGTTCAGGGAGTAGCCCTCGCGGTTGAAATTCATGGCGAAGGTGCTCATGATGGCTTCCTGGTTCACGGCGCTGACCTTGTCGTTCTCGCCAAAGCTTCCGGTGTTGGAGTGGAGCAGGATGTAGGCCTTTGGAACCTCGCCAAAGCCGTCATTATACTCCTTTTTCATGAGCTCGTACTCGCCCTGGATCCTAGCCTTCATCTGGGCGTTGGTCTCCTTGGGGATGTCGTTGGCGTCCCTGATAAAGTCCATGAGATAGTGGTTGTAATCCCTGCCAAGGTAGCCAGACATTGAGGAATACTGCTTGCTGTTTAGCTCGCCAAGGTAGCGTCCGTACCTGTCGAAAACGTTGATATAGCTGATCCTGTAGCCGTTACTTCCGATCTCCCAAAAGCTGGTATTCTCAAGCTTTTTAAGGTCCTCAGGCATCAGGAAGAATGAATCCTTGTTGGTAAACTTATCCGCGTAGCCAAACATGGTGGCCTTGAAGTTGTACTTTTCCATGATCTTCTGGGCGTAGATCGATGTGTCGTGGCGCCCGTCTTCGAACATCAGGAAAAGAGCTTTATCCGGCAGGGGCTTGCCTTCCTTATAGTAGCGCTCTATGTCGTCCTGGGTGATGGTGACGTAGCCAAGATCGTAAAGAGCCTTAAGCTGCTCCTCAAGTTTCTCCTCAGAGATCCTTGATGAGGCATCCTGCCTGTCAACGCCAAAGTATGACAGCGCAACAAAGCCGTGGTCACTTCCTGAAACCACCTTGCTGTCATCAGCTCTGTAGGGAACATAAGTCGAAAAGGTAAACAGATGACCTATGGTAAATGCCAGCAGTGCAAGAAGGACCAGTAGCTGCAGCGCAGAACTTATTAACTTTCTTACATCTTTTTTGCTCTCTATCTTGTACATTTACTTTCCGCCTTTTTTGCGTTGTTTTTTCGCTTCCTTCTTCTGTTTCTTTTTCTCCTGCTCGATGACATCCTCCGGGGTCATTCTGGTTCCCCAGGTTGCCTTCCAGAAAGTAAACCAGGCGATAGGCATCTGCCAAAGGAGCACAGTCTCATAGTAGATACAGAACATCATGCCATAGATCCAGGTGGAGCTCTTTCTAAGGAGCAGCTGCGCCATACTCATCATCATGGACATGAGGAACAGTCCCAGCAAAAAAGCTGTTGGGAAAATGTGCTGTGTTATCGGAACGTAAACTAGGTTATACAAAACAACAATTGGCGCGGCGATGGGAACCACCAGGCCCATGTAGAAAGTAACCGCCGCGAAAGGCTCTTTTTTCCACATAAAGGTGGCAGCGATGAGGGATTCACGAAGCCAGGATCTCTTCCATCTCATCTGCTGTTTGAGGAACACGCTGTGCCTGTTTGGAACGATGGTCTGGCATACAGCGGTATCCTGATATGTAGTCCTGTAGTGACGCAGGATAAAGTTCGTCATGGCTCTGTCATCGCCAAAGGTAGCTTTCTGCCCAAGGAACTTCTGGTTGAGCCAGGAATCCTTGTTGCCCAGGATTATTGATTTCCTGTAGCAGGCAAGAGGGCCTGACAAGCAGGATACGCAGTCAAAGATTCCTTCTGCTGCCTTCATTACTCGGAAAGCCACGTAGTATCTAACCGCCTGCATCTTGGTCAGGGCGTTGGTGTAGGTGTTGGCTACGTCAGTTCGTCCGGAAACGCCGCCCATCTTGGGGTCCTTGAAGGGCTGAACGATGTTTCTGATGGCGAAAGGGTCAAGGAAGGAATCAGAATCCACGAACACAACAAGATCGTGTTTTGCCTTCTCAGCTCCGGCAACGAGAGCTTCTCTTTTACCCATATTTCTGGGCTGTACAAAGTAGGAAAGTCTCTCGTCTGCGTGATAGATCTCAGGCGCCTCGGCCTGTATCCTCTCAACGATCTCTTTGATCCTGTCCACGGAATGGTCTGAGGAATGGTCGTCGATTACGATAACCTCAAGCTTGTCGATCGGATATTCCTGGTTCATGCAGCTGGTGATGGTCCTGTGGATCCACTGCTCCTCATTAAAGCAGGGCACCAGGATCGTAACGCCCGGGGTGTAATCCGGATCGATCTTCTTTGGCCTGTATAGTGCGCCGAAGATATATCTGCTCAAAAGAAATACTGCCGTTATCAAACTGTACAGGTAGAGCATCTTGTTGAACTTAAAGTAGATGATGCTCTCCGCCCTCATCAAAAGGACGCAAGATACGGTAAATGCCATAAGGAGCGAGGATGCAGCCAGCATGTATCTGTCTTTGTTGGCGGCGGCGTAGTTGTGAAGGTGCTTGGTAAAGGTAACAGCGCACATGCACTTGCCCTCAGGGGTCTCAAAGCGCCTTACCACCTTGACCTTCTGTCTTACGCTCATCTCGTTGCCCTCTGGCATGCTGCCAGGGAGAACCCTGAAGTTTGCCTTTAACATCGTGGTATTTTCAAGGGCTTCGTAGTCCGCTTTTTGAAGCTCAAAGAGCATACCTGTATTAGAGATGTCTACCACGTGTCCCTTGCAGCGCCTCTTTACCTTGTCCTTAAGGAGGGTCTTAAGGCTCACCTCAAAGCCCGTGGTGTACCTGATGCCGGACTCCTGCTCGAGGATATAGTCCTCGTAGCGGTCGATCTTTTTGTCAGGGTCGTGGGCTCGTCTGTCAGTGTTGCTGCGCCTGTGGGTAGCATCCGGAACATGGGACAAAAGACGCCTGTCCTGTTTTTCCGTCACAAGAACGTCCTGAATATTCTCTTTTTTTCTGAATTTGTCTAGAAATTCCATAGGCGATCCCGTTATCTTAAATAGTCGTCGATCCTTGCAAAGCTGTACCCCTGGCTCTGCCATTCAGGTATCATGATATCCAGTGCTTCTGCTGTGTACTTGGCAGTTGGCGACATGTGCATGATCAGGCAGCTTCCGTTTTCTACAGGAACGTTTCCATGCCAGGTCTTCATGCCGTATCGAAACTCGCTGACAAGCTCGTCAACTGAGTTCATCTGGTAGTCTTTACTACTGAAATCTCCATTTACTATATACGAATAACCAACGTCAAAGAGCTGGTACATTCCCTCGCGGCTCACCGCCAGGGTTGGTGGTCTGTAGATTGTGGAAAGAGCTCTTTTCCCATCTACCACAACATCGCCACAGTATCTGTTAAGTGTGTTGTAGCTGACAACCACTTCCTTGCGGAGCTTGGCGGCGTCTTCATCTGAGAGGGTTGAATACTTGTAGTTGCCCTCGTCGTCCTTCTCGACGTTCCAGGCTTCAAAGTGGGTGTCAGAGTGGGAACCAACGAGGTGTCCGTCAACTGCGATGGCTCTAAGGACGTTGGGATTGCCCTTGACGTTGTTGGTCCTTACAAAGAAGTTCGCCTTAACTCCGTATTTGTCCAGAACGTAGAGGAGCTCGTTAATGTCTTTTTCATTGCCCCAGTCATCGAAGGTCAGGAAAAGAACTTTATCCTCCGTGATCTTACCTGAGGTATCAAACATTTTCATGTCCGAATCTGCAAAGCCCGGGATCACGGTGACATCTGAGTTTCCGATATACCTTGATGCCATGTAGCTGTTCTGCTCCTGGGCGCTTGCCATATTTGCGAGAACATTCTTGTTGTCTGCGATCTCGTTGTTGCGGGTCCTGCCTGGTGCATAGCAGTAGGAAGTATGGGCAAGGGCGCTGAAGGTCTTGACCTTGTAGATGGTGCTCTTTGCAACTTCGCCGTAGACGTCAGTGTAGGTAAGGGATCTGATCTCGCCGTTAATGAAGCGCTTAAGAAGGCTTCCAAGAAGGGTGTTTGCACCCTCTTCCTCAAGGTCCTTGTCGGCAGTGAAGTAGTTCATGTTAAAGTAGGCGATGCTGCCTCTGTGAGCGTCGATCTTGGAGCTCACCTGGCCGTAGAAGCTGGCGGCGTCAGTGGCATCCTGGTACTTGGACTGCACCAGGGCGTACTCGTGGCCGACGAAGGTGCATCCTGCGGCAGAGATAGCCTCTTTTACCTCATCTGTAGGAGTTCCGAAGGGCTGGAACACCAGATTGGGCTCTATGCCATATTTCCATGTGGCGTACTGCTGCGCGCCAAGGATATTTGATGCGACGGTGTTAAAGTCGTCCTTGTCCTCGCCCTTGGAAACATAGGCAAGACCTATCTCGCAGCCATCTTCCATTATCATGTTTATTTGCTGGTCGCAGTTAATAAGCTCGTTTGGTGTTACAAAGAATGTAGCTTTGTAGCCTCTGGATCTGAGGATCCCAAGGACGTCCTCAAGGACAACCTTGTTGGTTACGCCAAAGAATATCATGCTCATGGCCTTTTCAGAGGTGTAGATCATGTTTCTCTGGGCGGCTTTCCTGCCGTCGTTCTCTTCGCGAAGAGCCTTTAGGGTGATCTCGTCTATTTCAGGGATCTTGTTGGCTTTCTTTATAAGCTCTGTGACGTCCACAAGGCTGTAGCCGGTTTTCTTGCACTCTGTGATGAAGGTCTTGGTTCTGGCGACATTTTCTTTTTTGGACAGGTCGATGCAGGATATTCTGCCGGGATCTCTTTTCATGCCCTCTGTAAATGGAACGATGCCAAGACCTGAAATGCTGCAGGCGTAGCTTAGGTTGTCTGGAGTGGTGCCCTCTGTCATGAGATAGCGGGGCTTTATCATCAGCTCTTTGTGCATGGTGCGGATGTCTGCGCCAAGAGACTCATAGATGTCGTAGATCTCTTTTCCCTTGTAGTCCTGAGTGTTGGCGGTTCTAAGGTCCATGGAGAAGCCGCCATCTACTGCAAGGTCTACGGATTCGCGGTGCTGGGCGATGTCATCGGAGTTTAGGAAAAATGTGGCGTTGAACCTGGAGTCTGAGAGGGTTTTAAGAAGATCCTTCATGTCTTCCGGATCTTCGCACACACCCTTAAATGCCAGCGCACCCACGTTTTCAAGGGTTGGAACGCTTGTATATTCCTGGGCTTTTAGGTCGCCGTTGTTTTCAAGAAGTGAAGCCACATACTCTTCGTCGGTAAGGGCTTTAAAGGAGTCGAGCTTAACCAGCTTGTACTCTGCTTTGTCCAGGGCATCAAGGAGCCATGACAGGACTGTGATCACGTCCTTCTCATCACTATCTTCTGTGGTGGTGATGACAGCGTCAGGCTGCTTGTCCAGAGCAGGGTTCTTACTCTCTAGCTTTGGAGACAGCTCCAGGGTGTCGATTGCGCCCTTTAGCTTGAATACCACGATGGATCCGCTCTCGAGCCTTCCCACGTACTCCTCGGCTTTGGTCTTATCTGCAAAGCTGGTGCCATTAAGGAATCTTCCGGAGGTTGGGGAGATGAGCTTATCGTAACCGCAGGCTTTTGCGGCTTTTCTCACGTTATCCGGATAATAGGTGGTGTTAAGAAAGAGCTTGTTTGGGCCAATTTCCATCAGGGTGGAGAAGACTTTTTTGGACGCTGCAAGACGATAGATCAGGTCCTCATCGGAGAGGTTCTCTGGATCGTCGGTGGAGTTAAGGCCGTTGTCCAGAATCTCGTGGCCCTTCGTCGTGATGGTCTTTATGACTTCATCATCCTCTGCCGCCTCAATTGCAGTGAGGGCAAAGGATGCCTTGTACTTGTGATCTTCAAGGAGCTCCATGGCTCTTTCTGTAAGGACAGTGTCCTCTGTTCCAAGGAGCACCAGGGATATCTGCTTATCTTCTATGCTCCTGTCATCTCTTATGACCGCTGCGCCATCGCACCCTGCGTTGAACTTCTGGAGCGCCTCTTCATATTCTTTGGTGGCATCATAAGAAATGCTCTGGACCTCGTTAAGGTCAACAGACGCATCGTTTTTCTTACCTATGTTGTCAAATAGTCCACACCCCGCAAGGGTACTGGCTATGAGCGCCATGCACAATGTGAGGTTGATGGTCTTTTTCAGGTTCTTTCCCATAGGGTCTACTCCGGAACGTTATTGTTGTCAGTTAATTAAATTGCCATATGTTAAATAGACTGAATTTATCAGTCTTTGTTGATTAATTATACGCATTAATGGAAATAAATATCCAATAAAAAAAACATAGTATTTAGAAAAAGTTTCTAAACACTATGCTTAAATTCTATATTTGGGGGTCTTACGATTTTAGGGCGTCCCACGCTTTTTTTACAGCAGCGATCTGCCTCGGGATCTTACCGTCATTCCCTCTGAACCTGTACTGAAGAATATTGTCGATGCTGTCGATAGCTCCTTTTCCCGTTGTATCATGAGTTACGATCTTGCTCTTGGTAAAAAGAAATTTGATACTGGAATTTAGATCGTCCACATCGCAAGCGGTGTCATACTCCCGGGCCAGCTTGTATGCCTTCTTGACGCATTTGTTCATTTCCTCAGTTTCGCCGAGCCTTGAATAAAGACACGCCTTTACAATATAAAGAAGCGCCTTGGTCTTATGGCAATAGCTAACCTTGCCATCGATGAAGCTTCCCTCCACAAACTTGATCTCAACATCTAGCATCTCAAGGGCTTTTCTTATTTCCGCTTTTTTCCCAACTGTAGAAAAAGCACCGCCAAGATAGAACACCGTGTTTAACTGCTCTGTGAAGCTTTTTATGATGGCGTAAGAGAAGTACTCGAAAGCCTCGTCAACTCTGCCCTGGTCCAAAAGGATCATGGCGATTGAAACATTGTTGGTTCCTCCGTAGTTTATCTGCTTCAAATGCTCGATGGCCTTTTCAGGGTCAGTCTCACGGTACAGATAAGCAATCCTTCCCTTTATGGAATACTCAGAGATGTCAGGGTCCGTGTTCTGCTTGATCCGATCCAGCGCCATCTCGTAATATGATATGGCCTTCTCCGAGTCCTTTTTCTCCATCCAGTGCATGTACTTGTAGTAGTACAGATTTGCGCATGTCAGCAAAACCTTGAAGTTGTTTGGAAATCTCGTCAGCGCATTATTGACCTCTATGGCAGCCTGTTCATACTCATGGTCTCTTGCAAGTTCCTCAACCTTGGCGCACATATCATCAACGTTCTTGGATGTCAGCTCAAGTCCAAGCAGTTCATCCATGGAGATGTTAAAGAAATTTGCAAGCTGCATCAGCGTCAAAATGTCCGGAACGTTATTGCCGTTCTCCCACTTGGACACTGCGCCCACAGTTACACCTATCGCCTCAGCCAGTCCCTCCTGGGTCAGCTCCATCTCTTTTCTGTAGTTCTTGATCTTCTCCGCCAGTTTAAGCTGCATTAGGTACCTCTATTTTCTTTGCATCGAATTCCATTTTGCTGAACATTACAATTATCATAAGAGCCACGGTTGTCACTCCGCATCCTACGATCAGAACAAGTGGACTGAGCTTAACAAGTACGCAGCTCACAAGGATTGATGCCAATGGCATTGCTGCTGCAGACAGCGCTCCCATAACCGCGCCAGCTCTTGCAAGATAAGCCCTATCGCAAACATTTACAAACTGGATGCTGACAACTCCGCAAAGAACGGAAGCAGCTCCTGACATTACAAAGTAGCATATTCCTCCGATCATGTAACCTGCGATCATCATGCCTGACACAAACTGTCCAAGGGCTACACATGTCATAAAGCTTCCCATTAAAACGCCGCAGGAAAAGAGAATGTTCTTGGTTTTAAATCTCTCGATGAGAGCAGGAGTGATCGCAGAACCAATGATTGCTCCAAGAGAAGCTGCCATTCCCATAACGCTCAAAAGCTCGCTTCCAAGTCCAAACACATCCTCGGCAACAGGCGCCTGAAGTGCGTTAAGCGGAACAAGAAGGAAATTCATAAGTACTGCCATTACTGCGAAGTTTACAAGGAGCTTGTTTCCAAGGACATACTTGAATCCATCCTTGAGCATTGCTTTGTATGAAAAATCGCTCTTTGCCTTCTGCTCTTTTTTAGCCTCTTCTGCAGCTGGCTTATTGTCTTCATAGTTCCTGATCGAAAGGATTCCGATCATGGCGATAAAGAATGTAGCTGCATCGATCATCATGGTGAACTGCACACCAAACTTCGCGATAATGATTCCTGCTGCCCCTGTTCCTACAAGTGAAACAGCGCTTGATAAGCTTGAGTTCAGGCTCATTGCATGAGAGAGGTTTTCTTTCTTAACAACCATTGGAACAAAAGCTCCCGCTGCAGGAAGGTTGAATGATTCAATAGTTGTGATGAGAAGTGTAAATCCCGCCATGATAAAGGGATTAGCCTTACCGTACATATAGATCAGCACGAACCCGGTAATGATGATTCCTCTTGCAAGATGTGTAAGTACAATGATCTTCTTTTTGTCCATCTTCTCAATTATCGGTCCAGCAAAAGGCTGCACGATAATGTTGGGAAGAACATTGAGTCCGAAGATCAGAACTGCCCATGATGCGCTCTGGGTGATGTGATAGATGAGCCATGTAAATGCGATGGCATCCAGTGAATCTCCAAATCTATTTACAAGGTTTGAAAGTAGGAGTTTGCTGTACTCCTTTTCATTTAACAGGTCTTTATAATTCTTCTTTTCAGTAGTTTTCTCTGCCATCTCTTTTCTCCACGTTTATTAAAGTTTGTTTGTTATGAGTAAATTGTAACGTGGAGCCAGTTATATTGTAACATAACAGTTATCCAATTGAGGAGTGAAAAATTTTCCTTAGTGGAAAATCTCTTTTCCCAAATAAAAAGAGAGAAAATAAAAGGCACCGGAAAACCGGCGCCCGCAATAAAACTGATTATTCTTTTGTAAGTATTACTGAAGTTCGTTAAGGCTCTTTTGCGCTGCATCCTTAGTGATCGCACCTGAATGGTACTGAGCAAAGATTGTTGCAACCTTCTGGGCTTTTCCAAAGCTTCCAGCCTGAGCATAGCCCTCAACGCCATATCCAAGATCCGTTGCTGTGAAATCAGCATTAGCTATAACAGCATTGAGTTCACCCCAAACGCCATTGTGCATGTAGTAATAGAAGTTACCCCGGAAGTCAGGAGTCATAGCCGTACATGCCACCTCGCCTGGAGCATACTCGATACAGGTTACATTGATATATCCAAGGCTTGTGAGATGATTAGTCATTATTGTGACATAATCTACTGCAGGAGTATCTGCTACTGAACTGATCGCAAATGTATATTTGAATGGTCCAGTACCGCTTGTTCCAAACTGGCCTGTATAAGCTCTTGTGACGCCAACAAAACTGCTAAGATCGTTGGTTCCAAGTGTTGCTGTATCTGTTCCTGCTCCGCACACTGTAAGCTCAACAGTCTTTTTGCCAATCTGTACTTCTGTAAGAGTTGCTGGAATAAATGCATAAACAACAACAGGTCCATTTACATTATAGTAGTCCCTGGTCTTAACTATGGTTCCTACAATTGTCATTTCGCCTGCGGCCTTAACCTCTAAAGGCTTTGCTGCAAGAAAAACTGTAGAACATATTGCAGCTGCTAATAATACGCTGATGATTTTCTTTAGACTTGTTTTCATGTTAACCCCACCTCGATTCACTAAAAATCGTTTTATTATGCGTTATTTATGATACGCCAAAGAATCACCTGATTCAATAAAGTATGGGCGGGAAACGCCTGTATTTATGCGGTTTTTGAGTTATTATTTCAGATGAGGCGGGCTGAACCAGAATTATATTTCATTCCAATCTTATTTAGCTATGTAGATAACCAAACATCCTTGTCTATTGTAAATATGTCACACTATCAGTGGAAGTACTTTTTTCTCTATGAACTCCACCCTGTCAAATATCCTAGGCTTAAATGTTCCGGTAACACCCACAGAAACGTTCTTCTCTTTGTTCACATAGATAATGTTTCCACTGTCGCCTATCGCGGCATATACCTCTTTGTTTTCGTAAGGTTTATACCACAGATATCCGTATTCCATAAAGCCAAAGCGTTCACCAAGCTTCTGATAAGGGGTGAGCATCTGCCTTATCCATTCTGCTGATACTATATGAGTTCCGCCATATACCCCTTCGTTTAAGACCATACTCCCTATCTTTGCAAGGTCTCTTCCCGATGCACAAAGGCCCCAGCCTGCGGTAACAGTATCCTGAGGATCCGAATACCACTCATTCTTCCTTGGTCCCTTGTTCATAAAGAAGTCAAACTGATCCTCTTTGCTGCTGTCTCCATGGATGGTGTGTTCCGGGATTCCCATCGGAACGAACAAATACCTGTTAGCAAAATCAATGCATTTCTCTCCTGTTGCTCTCTCAATAATCCCGGCAAGTATCTGTATTCCAAGAGTTGCATATTTGAATTCTCCGGTTATTCCGCTGCGTCCGCCAAGAAAATCCAGCGCTGCTTTAGTCCAATCCTCGGAAGTACACACTTTCTTCCAGGGTTCAGACTTTCCCTTATAGGGAGCGGTCATGGTAAGAAGGTGTTTTATTGTGACATCGTATATTGTTTTTTCACCTCTCTTGACCTGATAATCCGGGAAAAAGTTTATGACCTTTTCATCAAGGCTCTTAATGGCTCCTGTATCAGCTGCAATGCCTGCAAGTATTGCCATAACACCTTTAGTCACAGAATTGACATTTACAGGATCGTCTGCTTTAAACCCTCGCCAGCTATCCTCATATACTATTTCTTCATCTCTTATGGCACAAATCTGGCAGATATTACTCTCATTTCCCTTACTCTCGGAAATATAACTATGTAGTTCTTCTTTATTCATTTGTAGCCTCCTCTTAGGTAAGATTCGGACGTCCTAAGAAGAGACTAATCGAATTAAAAATTGTTTTCAAGAAGAATCTTAAATTCTTTGTTCCATGACGGAACTGCATAAAAAACCACCTCCCTGAAATCTCTTTCAAGAAAGTGGTCTATTATGTTCTTATTTATCCAAACTCTTGAGTGTCGGGAAGAGTATTTGACTTACGGTATTGGCACAGTTCTTTTTCCCTGATCTCATAATTTTAATTCTCCCCAGTAAGTATTGTATCATACAAAAGAGCCCCAAAGCATTGCACTTCAGAGCTCTTCAATCATCTGACTTCGTTTTATTATTTCAAACAACCATTGCCTTTTTAGCAACTGGTCATCTCAACCCTCCTTATTGGAAGGCTGTTCCTTCTTTTTTATGCGGAATAGGAACGGAAGGATTTTGCTTAAGTTCTTCATGTCCTTTATGACAACAATCTTCATTCCGCCATTTACTTTATTAAGTTCTTCATCTGTAAGCTTAGAATTCTTATCCATCCTAACACCTCCTATGCTTTTGATATTATTATATACGAATAAGTGATAGTCATGGCAAAGTATCGTGCCAATCACACTCCCACTCCTTTTGATACCCTCTTCTCAGCTATCCTATCCTTGATCACCACCACAACCGTTCCAACCGCAGCAACGACAGCCGCTAAAACACCATAAAGCAGCATAACAAACACACCAACAATCGGCGTCTCAAAGTCAGCGCTGACAAAATTGTAGTAATACAGTGTGTAAAGAACCACTCCTCCGGCAGTTGATAGAACCAACAAAAGCGAGAAAAAGAGATACTCTTTCATGCCTTTTGCCAGGCACATATTAAGAACTCCAAGTAAAATGATCGTGACAAGTAGATATCTGCTGATCAGCGTTCCTCTCAGCTTATCCACTATGAAAAACATGATAAGCGGTAACAGATTCAGCCATTTTAGATATTTAACATCCACGTTTCAATTCTCCCCCTGCTTCACTCATTCGCAATCAAATATTGCCTTACTCTCAAGCTTTCTGGCATTTGACTGTTCCATTATAGCACGTGGTTGACAAACCTTTCTTTTCCCTTAAAATAAACATTAACTAAATCCAAACGACGCCAGCTGCTACCGAGTAGCTGGAACAACGTCATTTCTCCATCGTTAGGTCTTTGCAGATGGGGGAATGGCGATTTTTTTGCAGATAATATGGAGGTTATATTTATGCAATGGATCATTTTGTTACTGGCAGGGCTGTTTGAGATCGGATGGGCCATCGCCATGAAATACTCTGATGGGTTCACAGTTCTTTTGCCATCTGTGATAACAGCAGTTGGATACATCGCCAGCGCTGTGTTCCTGTCCATTGCCCTCAAGCAGCTGCCCCTGGGCACAGCCTACGCCATGTGGACTGGCATGGGAATCGTGGGAACCACGGTGCTTGGAGTATTTCTTTTTCAGGAAAAGCTCTCCGTGCCCCAGGTTATATGTGTTATCCTAATTCTGGTCGGAATAATCGGTTTGAAACTACTTGCGAAGGAGTGAGATTTATGTTCAGAAAAATGAGGAGATTTGCTCAGCAGATACCTGATGAAAAGTGCATCGAGATACTAAAAAACGAGCCAAGAGGGGTTCTCTCAGTCCTTGGCGATGACGGATATCCCTACGGAATCCCATTAGATCACTGGTACTGTGAGGAAGATGGCAAGCTCTACTTCCACGGTGCCAAGGAGGGCCACAAGCTTGACGCCATCAAGGCCTGCGATAAGGTCAGCTACTGCGTTTACGACCAGGGTTATCGAAAAGATGGCGAGTGGGCGCTTAATATCAACAGCGTTGTTGTCTTTGGCCGCATGAAACTTGTGGATGACCCTGAAAAGGCAAGAGAAATCTGCACCCAGCTTTGCAGGAAGTTCACAGACGATGAGGAATACCTTAAAAAAGAGCTAACAAGCGCCCTGCCACGGGTTCAGTGCCTAGAACTTACGCCTGAACACATGACAGGAAAACTTGTCAACGAAGCGTAAATTGAAAGGGCATCACTCGCGTTCAAGCGAGTGATACCCTTGATTTTTACGCTACCGGAAAACAGATTTCTGTCACCAGTTCATCTGGGTTTGATGTTTGAGCTGGACTTACATGATAGATACAAAACATTGGTCCATTCATTGTATATCCATTATCTCTGATCCAAGCCATTGCTGTAGCAGTTGCATCTGTAAGCTGTGTGTAGCTTCCATTCACGATGCAGCTTGCCACCTTTACCGCTGGAAGAGTCTGAAACTCTACATGCTCTGTGTTCTCATAGGTTCCTTTGACTGTCATCCAGATACGAACATCGACATTTTCTTCTTTGTACTCATCGTCGAAGAACTCAGCGCCCGCAAGGCACGGATCTGCTGGCACCACTTTTCCGCCGCACTCCGAATGAAGTACGCTCCATGCCCTCTGTTCATCCTCATAACTTGGAATGATCATTCGCACTGTGGCTGCATATCTCTCTGGAATAGTTTTTACTGTTACATCATAACTCATACTTTGCTCCCTTCTCAGCCTCTTTTGGGCTGTTTCCAGAAGCATCAGTTTGTATTGTGTCTCTTCGGATTGCTTCTTTAGCTCTTTTTGTCTTTCTAACAGAAAAGCCTCTATTTTCTCCTTATCTTCATAATTCTCAAGGATTCGGATGATATCAGCAAGGGAAAATCCCATATCTTTAAGCGCTGTTATTCTTCCGATAGTAAAAAGCTGCTCCTCCTGATAATAACGATACCCGGTAAAAGTATCTATTTCCGCAGGTTTCAACAATCCAATGTCATCATAGTGACGCAACATCCTGATGCTTACTCTGGATAATTTTGAAAAATCTCCAATTTTTAGCACTTTTTTCTTACCTCCATGGATGTATTTTCTGAGCTCACTATTACCTTAATGTCTGACACAATGTTAGAGTCAACAGCTTTTTTATTAAATCTTTTAATTTTTTCTAACCAGTCGTCCAAGCTCATCCAATCTTTTCAACGAAATCAGACATCATGTCGGAAATCTTGATAGTCTGTGGGCAAACCTGCTCGCAGCTGTGGCAGTGAAGGCACGCTGAAGGCCTCTTGTCATCAGGGATTGCGGCAATAGCCATGGGCGCGATAAAGCCCATACCGCCGTCCTGAGTTGTGAGAAGGTGCTCATTGTAAAGAGAGATAAAATACGGAATATCAAGTCCCTGTGGACAGTGGCTTAGGCTTAAATGTTCAGGTAACACCCACAGAAACGTTCTTCTCTTTGTTCACATAGATAATGTTTCCACTGTCGCCTATCGCAGCATATACCTCTTTGTTTTCGTACGCTGCTTGCAGGGCTACTCTTATCTAATCGCAAAAAGAAATAAATCTAATACACTTATCTATTTATTGTTCTTATAAGTACTTTGAACGAAGGATTTCTAAAGCATCCTCCATAGATATCTGTAATCCAAGCTGCTCCGTCCTGACAGGCTCTGATACAACTTCTGTCAGAAACGCTTCAATACTCTCGCGAACAAGTCCTTCGGTCTCTATGTTTACTTCAGGGTCAACTATCTGAAGAAGCCTGAACACATCGTTCTTATGCTTTTTATAGTCGCGTTCATTAACATGTTCCCCTTTTGATTTTCTTCGCTTCAGATCATCCCAGGCATACATTTTAAAAGGAATTATATAATCAGCACCTAAAACACTGATACCCTCAACAACTCTTCGCCCTTTTAACATAAAATCATAAAAATCATCGTTCAATAGAATTGCCGATAAACTGGAAATATCATCATCTATATAAATTGGTATAATCCCTTCTTCGACTTCAAGATTGTACCCAGGCTTTCTTGAAAACAGTTCTATCATCACAGGATATCCATCAATCGGCTCAGTGAATCTGTAAAAATGCATTTTATCACTGTTTTTCCAGCCGCATTTGTATTTGCCTTCCTTGATATATTCCCAAAAGGTTTTTGCAAACTCTTCCTTTTTATCCTCTAAGATTAGAATCATATCAATATCTTTGGTCAGCCTGAAATCAATATCAGCCTCCGACATAAGAATATCGCAGGCTGCTCCTCCAATGACTGTGTAGCAATCTTCAAATCCTCTGAATTTATCTCTAAAAGAATCAATTCCCGCTACCATTTATACTCCTCCAAAAAGCTTTGTAATTCGCCTTCAACACGTTCATCCGCATTGTCTGACAGGCTCATGGCAAGTGATACCGGATCTACTTCGCCGTTATTTGCAAATAGTCCCGGATCATATTTCCAAAGTTCTACCCTACTCGTCGTAATATCATCCTGCCATCTCGTATCTATCTCTTCAAAGCCACTCACAATATCGCTGCCTTTAACGACAGCATATACATCCTCGCTTGGTGCAGCAAGCATGCTATGTCTGCTTAGCATCGTTTCTCCGGCGATGAACAATCCTTCTTCTTTTGTAATCTTTGTATGGACAATCTTCTGCACAGGGTTGATCAGATAATCCTTTGCTGCCTCAAATAGCTCACGCCCTCTATAGTTAGGAACCATCCTTATCTCTTTTCCTACACGTTCTTCTCTGATAAGGTCCATCTGCTTAAGTTGCTCTGAAGCTCTGGTAATTGACATTTTTGTCAATCCAAGATCATCTGCAGCCTGCTTTTTTATGAAAAAGTCATTTCCACTTTTGTATAACAGATAAAGAAAAAGGCATTGCGTTGCTGGCATCATTTTGTCTGTAGACACAATCATTTTTCTTTTTAAGTTATTACTAAGCATTACCCCAAGGAAAGGCAAAAAAATCTGATCCGGTAATGAAATAAACGGAATCTCTTTTGCTATCAACGCATCTCTTTGTACTCTTGTGATGTCATCAAAGCAAAATGCCACATTAAGCCCTGTCTTTTCCATATACTGAGAAAGCTGCTTTTTGAATGCCACAACGCCAAACTTCTCCCGGTCTGACAATTTGACAATCAAAAATGATGCATCTCCCATTACAGCACTATAGAAGACTCTTCCAGACACCATGTATAAAGGTAACCCTTTTAGTTTGATTTTTTCCAAATGACAGTTTATACCAAAGGCTTTTTTTAAAGCGTTTTCCAGCATAATATCACCTCGATAACATTTTTCTTTTATAGTAACATTAATTATGTTATCGTTCAATATTTATGTTACTATCCTGCAAATCTCAGTGATATTAAACCCCAAAACAACATCTATGCTTGGGGAGTGATGAGAAGTGTTGTCCGTGACTATGACAAGATTGGAAAGCGTAACAAGAAAAAGGATGACAACCATCTGAATAAGCATGCTAAAGCTATCATTTAGCGTGGTTGCTTCCATTCGCTTTTTAAACTTTTTTTTTTTAGACCGGTATATGTTTATAATCTCACAATCCAGAATCCAGATTTGAGCCTCATCTAGCATGTAACATGTCCCAAAATGAGAACTTAATTATCGAACTTATTCTCCCCAAATACGTTAAGTATACTCTGAGAATGGACTTTAAATATACTTTTATCTAATGCTTAGAAATTATCTTGCAAACGTATTAGCAGCCTACAACCTCTCTAAACAGCTCATTTAGTGCAGTCCAATCATGATTATGATCATCTTCAAGTTTATCCGCTATCTCTTTCTGTCTTGTCACTTCTGTTTCTATGAACTCTCTGATTACCGGGAGCTGAGGATTCTCTTCCTTCTCAGTAGTCTTTTTCTTAATTTCAAGAAGTTCGTCGATGGCGCTTCTAAGCTCTAAGGGCAGGTTCATTTTAAGCAGCTCATCAAAAAGAACTGGAGGAGCTACGTGATTTTCCTCAATATACATTGCAGCTAGCAGCGGTCTTAACGCATAGAAATACTTCTTATACCTGACAGTTTCTCCCATAAGATAATCATGTAAAGTCCCGTTGGCTGTTCCATAATAGTGGTAAACAGCTGATTTTTCTGAAAAATACTGTTTTGACACTTCAGCTATTTTCTTCCACTCTGGTGTTGTTCGGTAGACTATCGGTGAACCACTCCACTCAAACAATGTGGCATTTCCTCTTGCAAACTGCTTAAGAGCTTTTTTAAGATCCCAGCCATTTATATCAAGGACTTCATCAAGTTGCCATTCAATAACATCTCTTGGCTCATCAAGCCTTAGATAATCATCCCTCTTTCTGACATATACGAATCTGACGTCATAGTCACTGTCTGGTGATGCAAAGCCCCAGGCTCTGCTTCCTGATTCCACTGCATGAAGGATCTTCACGTTTTCTTTTTCTTCAATTTCATTTAGCTTTTCATCTATCTCTTTTAAAATATCTCTCATTCAAGTTCTCCCGTCACTACATATCTGTTGATGCGCTCTACGAATTTCTCAACCTTTTCCATATCTGGATTATCAGGCAGAGTGGTCTTTGCTGCAGCCTCGTCAAGTTTCTTCTCATACTCATCGAGTATTTCAAAGAAGGCTGCAGAAAATGTTCCATCTGCTTCCATGAAGTCTCCTCTGCGGATGGCAAGAAGTGTGTCAAGGTCATGAGCTCTATGAGTTATGATCTCGCCCTTTTCCAAAATGTCTATTGCCATCATAAAGAGCCTTATTAAATGCATCGCATGTTTATTAAGATGGTTATCATCTTTCTTTTTATTGCGTTTGCCAATCTTGTCATAATCACGGACAACACTTCTCATGACGCTCCAGACATCTTCGTAATCGCGAAGTGGGAAGTGTTTGTAATTGGCATCAATAAATATCTCAGTATCAAGTTCGGAATTCTCTGCCTTATCTATGTATAGCTTTAAGCCGCCATCAGTTTTCCCATAATATCTTCTGTTCACATCATCAAGAGCATGCATTACAGATTTCAGGATATGCTTCTCCCTGTCGCTCTGGGCTAGGGTATCTCTGGCTATTGCATTCTGAAGTCTGCGAAGCTGTGAATCTGCATAACCTCCGAAGCTCTTGATAGCTCTTTTTGATAAAAAGATATGTGTATTATCTATAAGCTCCTGACCAAGTTCTGACTTAATAAGATATTGATCCTCGTCAAGACCAAGCATTTCACAGGTGTTCGGATTGCACTCCAAAAGAAGCTTCACCAATTTGTTGAAGCCATAGATCACAGTGTCAGTCTTGTCATCTTCATACTGTTCAAACTCCGTCAGTCCCAAAAGGTCAGATGGCATCTGAAGTGTGACACCTCTGAAATCAATATCGCTGTTATCATTATTGGTTCCATATGCATAGCTCCCACCAAGACCAAGGAGCATTATTCTGTTTCCAAGTCTTTCGTTGGTCCTGAGGAAATCATATTCCTCGGAATTCATAAGCTTTTTAAAATCTATATACATATCGCATCTACGCTTCCTTCTTAACAATCACATTAACTATTATAATAGCATTTCCTCGTATCAAGAGCACAATAATAAAACAAAGCCCCGGAGCGCCTGCGCTCCGGAGCCCTGTACTATGTAAACATCATTGTAGGAGATGGTTTTCCTTTTTGTTATAGCTCTTTTCCATCAGTATCGACTACTTCGATCTGGTCATTGTCTCTCTTGTCGAGTGCCAGTTGCTTGCTCTTACTTCCAGCCAGATATAACAGTATAGCCAAAATGTCGTCTACCGGTCCTGGCATCAGATCTGCAGGTGAAACAACATACACAATCAGCAATGTGAAAAGAATCCATTTCATATAAGTATTCATTGGCGCTCCTCCTCATTTTTAGAATCACGTTTACTTGGTAAATACAGTATAAGAAATTGGAGGAAGGGAATACATGATTGTTTGAGCAAAAACTAACGGTTTATTCTCCATTTTCAGAAAAAGCTCCGCCACATTACTGTAGCGGAGCCTTAATTTTTATGCAATACCGTACTGCCTACCCTTTTCCTCTGGCAGGACTAAGTCTAAACACTTATCAGTACCTTTCCTTAAGTCTCCTCACTATAGCTGTCAAAAGACACTGTGATCCTCGTACCAATCTCCTGGCGTGAAAGGACTTCTACATTTCCATTATGTGCATCGATGATCCACTTCGCAATAGAAAGACCAAGGCCGGAACCGCCTGTAGCCGAATTTCTGGCCTTGTCGGACCTGTAGAAACGTTCAAAGATATGGCTTAGCTCTTCACCTGCAATACCGATTCCTTCGTCCTGAACAGTATAAATAATCTTGTCGCCCGACTTATTAACTGCAAGCTTGATAGTATTACCTTTATCCGAATACTTGGCAGCATTCTGGACAAATATTCTGACGGACTGCTTTATCATGGCCGTGTCTCCGGTAATAAAGCAGTTCTCACTATCTTCAAATATATATTTGTGGTCAGGATCAATCATCGCAGATTCTTCCCACACCTCTCTCATAACATCAGAGAGATCTATCTTAACCATGGACAACTTCTGACGTCCGTTGTCACCTCTTGCCAGGAAAAGCAGTTGATCGATGAGTTCTTTCATGTTCTCGGATTCGTTCTTGATAGCTGTGATCGATTCCTCCAGAACGGCTGGATCGTCTTTTCCCCAGCGGTCAAGCATGTTGGCATAGCCCTGAATGACCGCAATCGGAGTCCTAAGCTCATGGGATGCATCGTCAACAAACCTTGCCTGCTGTATTCTTGCTTCCTGCATTCTGTAAAGGAGACTGTTAAGTGCAGCTTCTATGCTTGCAAGGTCCTGATCACCTGTAGATATCTTTGCTCCGGTTTTATCGGCTGGGACCTTTAAAATAGCCTCTTCCAGCTCTTCAAATTTCGTAGTATCCAGCGGCACTTCACTGATAGCTTCCGCCTTCAGCGCCAGCTCGTTCAGAGGTCTTAGCTTCCTTCTGATCCTGGCAGTATGGGAAAAAGACATAATGAGATCAAGCCACTGATAGGCAATTACTGCGATAAGTATGATCCCGACAAATATGATGTATTCGCTCATGGAAAAGCTATATTGCGAGCTGTCAGTAAAATAATTGAGCATAACATCTTTGTAGCTATGGCCGGTTAATGAAAATCTCCGAACAACCTCATCTTCTGGAATCGTCTTCCAGCTGCGGTAACCAAATAGGCCTAAAGATACTAAAATGATAAGCAGATCCACAGTAAAAAAAGCGCTCAGTTTACTAAACCAGAACGATGCATTTATACCTCTGGCGATTGATGATGTACGTTTGTTTACATTACTCATAGTCAGCCTTCTTTTATAACATATCCGACACCTCTGACTGTCTGGATAAGCTTGATGCCATATTTGTCATCTATTTTTGTGCGCAGATGTCTTACATATACATCAACAACATTGGTTTCACCATCATAATCATAGCCCCAGATCTCGTTTATAAGACGCTCTCTGTCCAAGACTATGTTGCAGTTCTCCATAAGGATCCTGAGAAGTTCAAACTCGTAGTTGGTAAGCTCAACGGGATTTCCGTCTGCACTGACTTCATGCCTGTCCAGATCTATCATCACGTTATTTATTGAAAGCTGCCTTGTAGCAGCGGATGTACCACCTTTTCTTTTCAGAGCTACTCTGATACGTGCGAGCAGCTCCTCAATAGCAAAAGGTTTGGTGATATAGTCATCAGCTCCCGCATCAAGGCCCGAAACCTTATCCATAACTGCATCTCTTGCAGTCAGAAGGATAACAGGAGTTTCCTTTTTTGCCCTGACCCTCCTGAGTACCTCAAAGCCATTGATGCCGGGTAGCATAACGTCTAAAAGAATCAGATCATAATCGTTTGAAAGAGCCATATCAAGACCGACTCTTCCATCCTCGGCCTTATCCACGGTATTTCCCTCGTGGATAAGCTCGAGCTCGACAAAACGTGCCAGCTGTGCTTCATCTTCTACGATCAGAATTTTACTCATCAGTTTTCTTCTTCATCCTTTTTGAATTCGTTTTTAATGATCTCAGCAGTCTGAGATGCCTTGTCGCAAACTTCATTAACATCTACAACCACTTTGTCCATACCTGTGAAATTGTAGGTTATTCCAAAGAAAAGACTTATGATCAGCAGTGGAAGTGTTACCCAGAAAAATCCAACTAAGAGAAGGATAAGTACAAGAAGCGGAACACCTGTAATCTTCTCACCGTCCTTGTTTATACAGAAGTCAATCTCAAGACTCTTCTTTAGTACTGTCTTGCAGGACTCTGCAATCTTCCTGAATCCTTCCTTGATATGACTGTTCTTGCAGTCATTTTCGTACTGTCTCTGAGCGAGCTCAAACTTCTTAACACATTCATTTTCCTGACTAGCTCCGGAAATATATGTGCCAGCCTTTGGCTCAGCTACCTTACCCTGGTGCTCCAGCTCGATGATTGCATCAAGCATATCGTAATTGTTCTGCTCCAGAACGTTCTTTGCATCCTCGTAAGATACACCTGTCTTCTCTCTGAGTTTTTCAACCTTTTCAAAATTTTCCATTTTTACTACCTTCCTTTCAGATATTCAAATATTGTTTGTTCATTTGACATCTGAAATGATACGCATACAAGATTAATTTAAGATTTTTGAAAGATTAAAATCAGATTAAAATCAGATTTCAAATTCATTATGATCAATAAATCTCTCATTAATCCTCCAGCGCAAGTTTTATCGATAATCCGGCGAAAGACAATGCAAATCCCCGTTCGATGTTCTTCATAATAGGTTTACGCCTTTGAATCAGCTCACGCAAAGCACCTGCGATCAGCCCGTATATAATAAAAACAATCAGAGTCATAAGCATGAAAACCAGACTTAACACGATCATGCAATCAATTTTGTCAACGGTATCTGAAGGAATGAACTGTGGCAGAAACGAAAAGAAAAATAAAGTCAGTTTTGGATTCAGAAGATTCAAAACAACACCCCGCGCAGCAGTTTTTAGTGAAGTTGTCGCAAATCTATTTTCATCAAGTTCAAGCTGTCCTGCGGATGTCCAAGTCTTCCATGCTAGATACATGAGGTAAACGGCTCCGGCATATTTTATTACCGAAAATATTTTCGCGCTCATGTGCATGATTGCGGACAAACCCAAAACACATGCGACAATATGAGGAATTATTCCTAGCGTGCAACCAAAAGCCGCAGCCAGCATAATTCTCTTTTTTTGTGTAAGACCCGTGTTGATTGTATAAATCACACCAGTTCCCGGAATAAGTACGATAACAAGTGCTGTCAGTAAAAAACTAATCGAGATCAATTTGCTCTCCCCCTTTTTATTATCTTAGTGTTTTTAATTCATTCCTTAGCTTATCTGCATTTAATATATAGCAAAAAACAGAACCGACTGAAATTTCACTGATTTCAGCCAACTCTGCACTGATTTGTTTTGATTTGTCATTATTTTTTTATCTTAGCATTATCTTAATCCTTTCGCCAAAACGTCTCATAACGCAAAAAGGACCGCTTTCTTTCAAGAAAGCGGTCCCTACGGGTCCTAAATAACTATTTATCACTTATCTAAAGATTTTAAAGTAGGGATTTTTTCGACCGCTTAAGCATCTGGAAGCATTTGAGATCATATACGAGCATCTATCTTCATTACTGTACTTTTGGGGTTATGCATTTGAGAACATCTACGTTCATTTGACTTCCCCACAGATTTGTCAGCTGTTTGTCAAAGGCTGTATCAGTCACGATATTTCGTACTTGTTTCAGCGTATACTTTCCGTAGACTTTTGCGCTTTTCCTTTGACTAATTATGCTCGTTTGTCAGAATGTTGTTTTGTCAATTTTGGTTTGTCAGAAAAATTCTTTTCGGAGTACCATTTTAGAAAACGCCATTAAGCTTTGCTGCAAGCTTATTGATTGATTCTTTGTTTCTCCGATCTGACGAATCAGCATAGATTTCATATGTAGTAGAAATCTGTCTGTGTCCCATCACTGCCTGGATCACTTTTGGATTGTCTTCCACCTCACAGAGCCTTGTAGCAAATGTACGTCTCAGATAGTGGCATGTAAAATGCGGAAGTATTATCGGTTCCCTATCTTCCCTAACAGCGTCAATCTCTTCCTCATGATTGTAATCATTGTAGATTCTTTTAATTGCTTTATTAACTGAGGCAGCACTCATTACTGAGCCATACTTGTTTTGGAAAATGAATCCCGAATATCCGTCTACTACAGTCTGATTGTACCCCTTGCCTGCAAGTTGGTTTTCCTTTTCAAATTGGAATGCTTCTTTAACAGCATCCATCATAGGGATTATTCTACAACCTGCTTTGGTCTTAGGTGTTGAAATCCTTAGCTTTGATGTGCGTGAACCCTTCTGAGGGTAGTACGACAGTGTATGATTAACATCTATCCATCCCTCTTTCAGATCGATGTCCTGCCACCGAAGGCCAGTGCATTCTCCAATTCGCATTCCCGTTCCAAGAAGTACAGTAAAAAGCGGCCACCAATGATAATACACCGGGCTCATAGCAACATATTCCATAAAGGCTTTTTGTTGCTCTGGAGTAAGTGCCTGCCTTTCCGTTTCCGTCTTAGGAAGTCTCTTTGCAAGTTCTCTCTTTGCTCCTTCGGTCGGGTTCTTTCTTATTATATCATCTCTTACAGCCAACTCGAATGTTGGATGCAACAATCCATCTACAGATTCAATAGTAGAAAATGAAAGATGCCTTTCCGAATGTAAAAAGGTGTAGAACTGCAACACATCGGAATACTTTACATCAACAAGTTTCTTTTTTCCGAAGTCATCTCTGACATAACGCTCGTAAGTATATTCGTAGTTGCTCTGTGTCGAATCCTTCAGGTCTATCCTTGTTGAAATGTATCTGTCATATGTAGAATTGATGGTTGCAAGGCCTGCAGCATAGATATCTAGTCCATCCAGCTGATCCTTTTTTAATTTATCCTCTTTCCGTCTAAGTTCTAACAGATTATCTGCATATATGTATTTCTTCCTGCCGATAGGATCGGTGTAGATATACATATAACGCTTGTCTGATTTTCTCTGATGTTCTCCGCGGAAGAGGGTGTTACCTTTCAAGTCTTTTCTTGAATTTGCCATTCTTCCTCCATAACTACCGTTTTTTCGCGGTACGTAAATACTCCTCTACAAGTTCCGGATCCACAAAAACAAGCGTCTTACTATGTGGATAATAAGCTCCGCAGGCTTCTGCCAACTTTTTCATAGTTGCTCTGCCGACCTTAAAATACTCCGAAGCTTCTTTGAGTCGCATCAGTCTTGTCGCCTTTGCTTTAGTCTCTTTTACTGTAGCAATGTCATTGCCCATTTGATTCCTTTCTGCAAAGTTAAAGACGTTTTATGAAATTAGACTTGGCTGTAATTCATGAAAAGTACTTCAGCACAATATTATTATGACTCTATTCGAGCGCTGTAGCAAGAACTAATCTGAATCTGCCAAGTCTTATTCATACGTTACCGATTCTTATGTGACAAAATAAATTCTTCTAATATTGGATAATCAATATACACTGTAGCCCTGTTTATATAGTGGTATGCACCACACGCTTCAGCCATCTTTCTTATTGTTCTCTTATCCCCTGCAATAAGATGTGATATCTCTTCATATGTATATAGACGTTTCGTATTTCCACGCGTCCTCTTTACCATCTCCAACTGATTACTCATTTCCTTATGCTCCTTTTTGTTCCAAATATGAGTAAGGTCTCTGCTCCTTAAGCCACTTAAGAGAGTTATCTACCACGTCTTTCCTTAAGGTTCCAAATCTCTTCTTCATTGCCTCAGAAGTGACCCCCTCAGTACCAGCAATGGCAGCAAGTTTGAACTCACGTTTGAGGTATCTTTTGAATACATCTTTTTCATCACCCAAAGAACCAATTTGCTCTTCTACAAGCCCGTAGATCTCTCTCATGTCCTTCAGCAAAAGAATCTCCCACTTATGTGTTTCAAACTTATCCGCACCACGAAGTGCAGTCATATAGTCTCCAGCTCTGACCGCCTGGCGAACTATCATATCCTCATCACCTTCGCTGGATGTAGGGTTTCCAATGTTAGAAGTCTGGACTCTCACACCGGGATCCCCAAGGGCAACTCGTCTGTTATATTCCCGTTCTGCTTTTATAGTTCTGATAAGCCCCGCTTCATAAGCATTTACATATGGCATGAAACTAGAATAATGATCAAGGACTATCTTTATCCTTTTTTCATCATTAGCTTTCCTATAGTTATCGAGAATACTTGCGTTCATTCTTGCTCCCATTACTGTTTCCCCCTTTTGAAACCGCAGAACTTTTTCTACATTATTAATTGTAAGTCCTGCGGCATCAAAGGTCACTTTACAATCTGTATAAAACTTATAAGATTTGTATAGTGTGAAAACATGCTGCTAACATGCATCACCCTTTAGGATCCAGTCTGTAGATACTGCAAACTTATCTGAGTATGCAACGACTATATCTGTTGGAAGCGGTCTTCTATCATTTTCATAAAATGAAACCACTCCAGCGTTAGCAAGTTTAAAGTCTTTAGCTAAATCTTCCTGCCGGATTCCAGCGCTTTCCCTTAGGATCCTTATCCTTTCTCCAACGGTTCTTCCATACAATTTCTCCATGATAAATTCCTTTCCAAAAGTAAGTGCTTTATATAATAGAAGAAACTCGTTCATGGAGGACCGCAAATGCTGATAATCACTCGTCCCAACAATTCTTTTCCCTCCTTCTTTTTTTGACAGTGAGCATAATACCACAGAATAAGGCTGTTTCAGTCGCATCCAAATCTAAATTCAATCTAATCTTTGTCGCAATACTGTCTAATCAGAGTCTAACCTTAGTCGCATGCCAGTCTCATCTCAGTCTCATGGTTGTCTCATGTTTGTCGCATCTTAGTCGCATTGAAAAAGCAGCTACAGATTTCTCCATAGCTGCTCTGGTATCAAAAAAATTATTCTGTTACAGGCTCCATTGCTGAAATACAGGTATCAGCTAGCTCATCCCCTTCAACCTCAGATGAAATCACCCCTGCATCGATATCCTCCAGTTCCCTGCGCATAGCATAGCTCCACATAAGCGCGCCAAATAAAACAATGGCATCAGGTTCTTTACGGAAAACAGTTGCCCGGCAAACTCCTATCATTGTGCCTATTTTCTCCTCAGATTTTATATTGTTCTTTCCACGCAGAAATCTCTCTTTAAGAATGATACGTAGCCTTTTCCCCTCATGATCCTTATCTTTTTCGTAATCATAATCCCCTTCTGAAATAGCTCCATCAAGAAGTTTCTCTATCTCATCAAGGATCATCTCTGACTTTTCCCTAAACCATGGTGCTTTTACCACTTCCCATATAAAAACACCATAGTCCGCATTCTTAAAGCGTCCTTTCTTCGTTATGATATTTATGTACTTCCTTCTTATTTCCTGCTTGTTCTTTTTTATCTCCTCAGGACTCATATCTGATGGTTGCCCATAAGCATAGCAGTACCTCTCAAGTAACATTTTTGCCAGCATCAGTACAGAAAAATATTCTAGCTTCTCCTTTCTGCAAATCTCAATGGCAAGCTGGTGTGCCGTTAATCTGTGCATCATTTTGATTCCTCCCTTAACTAAGAAAAACAACTGTTACAATTCCCCCTAATAACATCCATGTTAATGCAAAGAAAAACCAGAGAGTCCAAGAGTATTACTTCTTGTTCTCTCTGGTTCAATTGATGACTAACTCTTACTGCCTAAACTTCTGATACGATACAACAACAAATAACTCTTAATCTACTATCTCGCCCTTATTCTTTTTGTAATCCGGGCTCATTAACACTGCCAGCATATCTCCAAAAGATTTGTAAACATACAGAATCTTCTCAGCTCTTTCCCAGTAACTGTCTGAATTCTGAATATCTGCTATTAAGTCACTTAGCCCTGATTCAAAATCAAAAGGTTTCTTTCCTGAAAGAGCTTTGGGATCTTCTGATATTAACATCTTGTATGAATTATCATTGGCTGCCAGCCTATGAAGATTTACATCTAACGAATAATACAAAATTACAGCCTTCTCAAGTGTGAGGCTTCTGAGACCACTCTTGATTTTCACATAGCTTGTCTCCGCCATTCCGAGAAGTTCTGCCATCTGTGAATTTGTCCATCCAAGAGTATCCTGCAGAATCGTCAGATTATCCCCTACTATCTTTTTAAAATTTTCTCCGCGCATATTGTTCGGGCGCTTATCAACAATCTTTCTTTTGATTGCTTTTTTATATGCCATACTTTTTTCCTCTGCGTAATAATGTACACGTTAAATCACGTAACCTTAATACCCTTAGAGTCTTATACTGCACTGTAAGGGTGTCATAACTTGCACTAACAGGGTGTACTACTTCCCCCTCACAGGGTTTCAAACTGCATCCATATCTCTCATCACCTCCTTGAAGGGCAAAAAAATACCTGGCTCCGTAGAACCAGGTATAATCGCTGCTATATATGTTGTTGTACACGTTGATAAGCCCTCTCTATAAGTATGGTAGAAATGGCCGGTGATAAGAAAAAGGCTTTTTGTCCGACAATATGTAGGCAAGACTATTCTTAAGGATTCTACGTAAGTCAATCTTGATTTCATACCAGATCCAAAGAATCCCTCCTGCCGGTCAGCTCACCTCCAGTCCAGTCATCATGCCAGGCATATTTTCCCCTTATACCACTGTTATAGCACTTGTCTAGTCCAATAAAGATGACACCATTTTCGGAGGGGCTGCAGCAGGGATAAATAATCATTGCTGATGTACTCTATATTTGGATAAACTGAAAATGATAAAATCCTCAGAATAGAGGCTTGAATGATAATAACGCTATTTCTTTTGTTTAAAATAACGTTTATAATTTATCACATAAGAACATGTTAATTGTTTCTATGAGGAGGTATTCATGGCACCAAAGAAAACTGCAACAACCAAGACAGCTACAGAAAAGAAAACTGCAGCACCTAAGACTACAACAAAAAAGAAAGCCGCTGCTCCTAAAGCTACAACAGCTACTAAAGCTTCTACAACCAAGAAGACTGCAACAAAAAAGCCTGCTAAAGAACCAAAAGTTAAAGCAGTTTTCCAGTATCAGGATCTCGAGTTTACAGAAGCTTCCTGCGTAAAGAAAGCACAGGCTGGATTCAAGAAAGCCAATAAGGGTGTCGACCTAAAAGACATCAGCATTTACATAAAGCCTGAAGAAGGCAAGATTTACTATGTTGCCAATGGCGACATCAATGGATCAGTTGATTTATAATTTATTAGAGCGGCCTGCAAATGCAGACCGCTCTTTCATGTTTACTGTATTTGTTGACGTTTAATTTCAATGAATGCTCCTAAGCCAGCAAGTATTACTGCAACTATAGCACAGCTCCCTATTCCTGCAGGAGTAATCATACCAATAAGCAGCACTAACACGGCAATTGCAAAAAACATTATCCCGACATACTTCATTTCATTTTCCTCCGTTGAAAAAGTTTCTTATATGATCCAAAAATGTCTCTTATATGAACTGTTCAAAACATCCATTATCTGATATAGTATCCACAGACAGTCGAGAGCCTGGGATCTATTCTAGATAAAATCCCCTAACCGAGCCAAACGGCTGTCTTTTTTAATTTGGAGCATACTTTTGGACACTTATCATTGACTTCAAATTGACAAATCTTTATATATTCACTGTAATCTTAGTAATTCTCTTACCTTATTCTTTACCGCATCATCTGCAACGCTATATGCATGTATCATTCTATATTCTTCATCCGTAACTCTTATGCTCTTTCTTTTCCCGGTTTCACGGACTCTAGCATCTATTTCATAAACCGTCATTGATGGATTTATATCGGCATCCATCAACTCCTGCTTACTCCACTGTGACATTTTTTCTAGCTGTGCTGGAGTAAATCCCACGAAGTCTTTATCCAGCTCAAATTCCTTTGTATTAGGATTGAACACAAAAAAATGTCTAGCTATTTTCCTCATTAGCTGAACGCTACCATGTTTATAATTAAGAATTCCATCTGCCAATTCATCCATATTGCTGTATGTCTGCCCTAGTAATTCACATTTGAATTCTTTTAAAAGATCTATCATTATAAAATCTGGTATAAAATCCAGCATCTCTCCAAATCCATCATTTAGGCTTATCAGCCGCTGTGTCCTGGCCTCAAAATCTTTATAAGATGCAACAATTCCGCTACGCTTCAGCTCATCCAGCATATCCTTTGTCAAATCTCGTTCACTACTCATAGTTTCCCTCATAAACTTTCTGTTATCACTATAGATTCCTATAGAACTCAACTGCTGCCTGACACTCTTCCTCAGTAGGATGGCCTTTCTGAATGCCACCAATCACTTTCAGAGGGCCAAACGTGTCAAATCCTTTTGCAGTAAATCTGCCAAGTTCATTGCAATGTTTACCCTTTGTTATTTCTGAGATTGCGTTGAAAATACCACCAGTAGGATTTCCGGCTGTGGCAATGAAAAAGACATCCTTATTAGGCGGTAAGTTCACTCTGGCAAAGTTCAGCACCTGCTCCGCAAACTTAAGATAGTAAATGCCGGAAGCCCATCCAATCCTGCCATAACCTGTAAGGTCAACCTCATGCTTTTCTGTAACATCGATAAGCACAAGCTCCTGATCATATTTTTTTAGTGCATCAAGTACCTTTTTAGTATTTCCATGATGCTTGCTGTAGTACACAATAGCTGTCTTTCCCATCAAAACTCTTCTTACTCCATTTCCCCTGTTTCTTTGCTGATCCTTATAGTGCTGTTTCCCATGAGTGGCATAATCTTACCATCATCATTAATAAGTCCAAGCCCGAAACACCATGCATCCGGGCTCTCAAAGGAATCCACTATAACAAGATTTTCAGCAAGCTTCTCCTGCAAAATCTTACGTGCGCTTTCCTTATCAATCATTATCTTGTCCTTCTAAAATACTAAAATGTAGTTTATCTAAATAACTCTGGGCAATCTCTCCTAAACTTTTCGCTTGGTGAACAATCTCCAAAATCAGGCAATAAACCATCTCCACTACTAATTGGATGTGGTAAATATTTGCATCTAAAATACACACAAGGAAAAGTAAAAATGATCTCCATATTCCCAAATATTTCATGCATAATATATAGATTAATAATATATAAAGAGCTCAGCGCCATTATGGCATTTTGAAGCGTCGCTGATTGAATTGATAGAGCTTCATCATGCTTTATTGCATTATACGCAAACCACCAATCAAGCCCCTGGACTTTACGATTATTCCCGTTATTTACAACACTTACTCTCCATTCTTGTAAAGGAGTATTAATCCAAAAAGGTGTACTAACCTCAAAAGTTATTATCTTAGGATACTGATTCAGTATAGCATCGCTAATATCTACTATCTTTTTGACTTGCTGTCCATGCAAAACACATAATGCCTTGCTCATAATTTCAAACTCAGATGCAGCCAATACAATAATCTGCTTAAAAACATCTGAATAGACTTTTCCATGTACTAATTCGATTTCACCATCATGTTCAATTAGTCCATGATCAATGTAATGTTTTGTTTCATCCAACCGCTCCGCTAAAGAGCAGAAATAATTCCAATGTTGTATTAATTCTGTCTTATCCATCAAAACCTCTAAAAAAAAACAAATTACTCTTCTATATCATCTATTCTGCTATCGAATATAGCTTCCTCTATAACCTTTATACATTCTTCAGGCTTTTTCTTAATATCCGTTCCCCAAAACCGAATGACAGTCCATCCCTCAAATAAAAGCCTCTTGTTTATATCGTTGTCACGCTCACGGTTTCTGGAGATCTTACTGATCCAAAATTCACTATTATTGCTCTTTTCAAGCCTTGGTCTTAATATCTCCCAATCTTTCCCATGAAAAAATTCGCCATCACAAAAAATAGCAATTTTATACTTTGTGATGACGATATCTGGATGTCCCGGAAGCCTATCATAATTCTTTCTATACCGGTATCCTCTTTTCCATAATTCTTTGCGCAGAATAACCTCTATTTTAGTGTCCTTGCCTTTAATGTGCTGCATGTTTTTTCTGCGCTGCTCAGGTGTCAAAACATCTGCCATGTCAGCCTCACACATATGCTTCGAAGCATTATTACAATTCCAGCAATCCTATATCCATTTTCTGATTAGCAAGATACATTTCCGCAACCTTATCTCCTGGAAGAAGCCTGATCTGTATATTTTCCAGTCCGATCTGCTCAAGTATAGGCATTCTTACCTTGCCATATTTTATGATCTCATCGCCTTCCGTCGGCATAAGGAAACAGTTTCTTACTTTATTAAAGCCAAATACATCTATAAATTCTCTGTATGCCAAATGATATAGATACTGTTTTGTAACATCACCCACTCCGGGATTTCCCTTGATCACATCACTTCCATGTCTTTTTTCCAACGTTATGTTGTAGTACTTCGCATCGAAGATGATAAACTGCTTTTCTCCATCCTTCTCATAAAAAGTAATAAGATCTGGAATTAGTGTTTCCTGTGCCGGAACACTTATTTCTTTTTCTTCATTTTCCCAGATGGGTTTCCCTATAACCTCAATCAACTGACCGTCAATCATGTAATCGACCTTGGGTCTTGGTTGAGTAGCATGCAGCTTAATCAGCTGTAGCTGACGCAAAGTCTTATGCAGCTTATTGTCAAAGATCTCTGCACACATTTTTTCCCAAACAGCATGATAGGCAGTAGTGCCATACATGCTAAATCCGGAATTATCATCAAACAGTTTCTTATCCTGGGATATGTATGCGTATATTGTTTTTAAAAGAATCTGTTTACGAGTATTGTACTGAACATTGAGCTCTTTGAAGATCCTTTCAAGAATATATTCCTTGTCGCCAAAATCATCCATTTCAGCATCGGATATTTCTGCAGTTTCCAGCCCAAACAGTTCGGTCAGTTCAGCTTCCTTAAGCTGCTTTGAGCATTCTGTAATAACATATTCATGAAGGCGCTTGAAATAATCCATATCATCATCAACTGTCTTCCTCGTATACAACTCCATGTAATATGGCTTGTTCTCAGAGAGCAATGCAAAGCTTTCATCTATAGTTTTTCCCCATAGAATGTCACCTTCTCCATTTACTTCAATAATTTCTTCACTGTTTGTATATACTCCATACTCAAAATAATCTTTAAGCAGAAAGAGTATAACGGCAAGAAGATTAAAGCTTTTATTATCTCCATCCCCATTATATATGTTTATTATCTGTTCTTCTGAATTACTGTACCGTTCCAGAACCTTTACTATACGGCGCATTTTATCTATTTTTTCTTCTTCAGAATACTTTGATAGCAGATATTTGGGATATACCTTTATTACTCTTCTTCCACATGTGATTACACCAACGTACACAAAGACATACAAGCAAACACCGCTCTGTTCAGACCCATCAGTTATCTCTATATCTTCATCGGCAATATCAGACATTTCCTGTTGTACATCGGTATTTCTTACACTCTTAAGAACACCAAATGTCTTTAGTGTACGGATAAATCTTTCCAGCGCTTCTTCACTGTCAAAATCGAATCTCTTTTTTAATTCATCTTTTGTATATCGTCTCTGTTCCCTGACGAATCTGGAAATCATCCTCATTCGGCATCATCCCTTTTTTGCTCATAATAGCTGCTTATGAAATTTGCTCCAAAAATATTCATTCCTATCACATCAAAAGCTTCACATACCGATGAATACTTGCTGCTATCGCATCCATCAAAAAATTTTCTCTTGCTCTGCTTAACCGCATCTTCATAAAGATACATTATTACCTTGCTCTTGAATGCATCCTTGAACTTATCCGGATCTTTAATCATTCCATTTTCATCAGAATCTAATACTTTCTTTGAAAGGAAGAAAGGTCCCATAAGTTTGTCTTCATTGATATTAAAGTCTCTAGACATTTTATTATTAATTGCCTTGCGAAGTCTGTTCCAAACAACAGGCTCATCATATTTGGCAATACTAACTTTGCCTATATTCTCTATATCTTTTTCCTTCTCATCAATTCCAAGATATTCAAAATTCCATCTTCTCTTGAAAGCTGTATCCATAGGATAAACTCCCTGATCAGCGCTATTCATGGTTGCCCAAATAAACATATTGTCCGGAATTCTTATCTTGTCAAAATCAACTGATTGACCTTCAAATTCTTTTTCCAAATATCTTCTTATGTCTTCTGTAGTTTGTATTTCATATTCGCTAACGCCGTCAGAATCCCTGTCAAGAAGCTGGAATACATCCCCAAATACTGCTGCAACTTTCGCTCTATTTATTTCTTCGATAAGAAGCAAAAATGGTTTAGGATTATCAGATAACCCGCTTCGAATTGCTTTTACAAATACTCTCATAAAAGGGCCCGGGACAAAGGAGTACTTTATAGACTCACCATCAGCAGCCATGATTGGCTTATATGCTCCGACAAACTGGGAATAGGTATAGTCAGGGTGAAAAGTAACTCGTTCATAATTGTCGTTATCCGTACCAAGAAGCTTATCCTTATCTTCATTTAACAAAAAACTCTTTCCTGTTCCAGGCGCGCCAAACACTATTCTATTTCTATCTTCTATCGAAGCATGTACATTTGTTTTATACTTTGGTTTCATCCTCTCACCTTCTACAGACAATTCATCCTTCTTATAAGTGCCTCGTAATAATTCATAAACTGCTGATTTATAATCATTGATAGAAAATATTGACATAGCAGTCATCAGTGATTTGTGGAAGTTTTCTGAGATATCTTTTCTGCTAATATTTGTCTTTAACCACTTAACTTTTCTGTTGTTAGTATAATCAGGATCCTGTTCGTCCCGAGAAACTTCCTCATAATAGTAATCTGATTCGATTCTACCTATATGAAAGACGGAGCTCTCAGCATAAATAATATAATCTCCGACCTTTACATCATTAAGAAATCTCCAAAGCTGTCCAACATCCTGCCCCTTTCCTCGAGCATTTTTCGAATAATGTTTATCGAACTCTGCAGCAAGTCCTTCTCTTGTTTTTATGCCAGACATATCTCCCATGTCTGACCATCCAATACATACATGCGGATTATCCTCAGAAAGAGCATCATTTTTATCGGTGATATGAATCCCAAACAGGTTATGTTTAAAAATATCCTCGTTATCATTTTCAGGAGTGTATTCGACCTCAATCAGATCACGATAAGGACGATTATCATATAGTTCAAAGTAATCTTTCATATATGCATCAGTAAATTCGCCTTCTTCATCCTTACAGCTCATAAAGGTCGTATTAAAATACTTATCCTGATCTACACGCTTGCAACATGGCTCCCATTCGCCAGCAATCCCTTTTCCTTTAGGATACTTTGTCATTCTGAGGCTGGCTGTTATTGAATTGAAATCCACCTTTGTTTCAACAGATGCCATCCACTCCATCTCTTGAGGAACCAATCCAATTCCTTCTCCATAGACAAGGACTAACCAGAAAATCTTTTTTTCCTTATTTTTTGCTTTCTCAAATGCCGCAATAAGGCGATCAATATACTTAGAATTGCTCTGATTGATATCCCTGATTACACAGTCATTTCCCGAACTATGATACGTTGCATTATTACTTGAGAAAAAATACCATAGCAAATCTCCATTAGGATCACCTTTTTTTCTCACCTCATACATGCCCCTAATGTTATCGTCTTCTCTTACATCATAGAATTTGCTAATGACATCTGATACTTTCAAACCCAGGTTAGCCATCCTTAGTCATGCCCCCTATATATATTTTTTGATACAGCTTGCGATTGCCCTTCCTAACAATGGTGGTACAGAATTACCTATCTGCATATATGTCTTTGTATACGCACCTCTAAAATAGTAATCATCCGGATACGATTGTATCCTTGCAGCTTCTCTAGGAGTTAGTCCTCTAGCCTGCGTAGGATGAATATACATATTACAGTCAAATTTCATATGTGCTGTAATCGTCTTACTAACTTTATTCTCTTCAAGCTTAAAATACTTGTCCTTAAAAATACCATTCCGCCTTTTATATGGCATTATGTCTGCAATTTTAGGATCATCGGATTTATCCCCTTGGTACATCCTTCCGAAGATTTCAATATCACGATCATTGTTATAACGAGCCTTATGATTTAAAGTGATTCCGCACTCTCTTCCTTGATTTATGTAATCAACATATTCATTAACATCTGTCGTTTGATTTTTCTCAATTTTATAGCCGGACTCCTTAGTATCCAGTTCCGTTGCATTTTTTATTCTTAATGCTTCTAACGGTCTCAGCCCATATAAGGCATCCCCAAGAACATGATCCGGAATACTGTTCGATAATGCAAAAATGTCATCAAAAATCTTCCCATTATCAACGCCCATCCTGTTTCCGATATAAATCAATCTTTCACGATTCTGAGGTACTCCAAAGTCTTTTGCATTAAGCACATGATATTCAACTTCATATCCAATGCTATTAAAATCCTCTTTTACTTGGCTTGCAACTGATAACATGCCCTTAACATTCTCCATGACAAAGAACTTGGGCTGTACACGCTTAACTATCTCGACATAGCTTTTATATAAATGATTTCTGGGATCGTCGATTAGTCTCTGCCTATTTGCCATGCTAAATCCTTGACATGGTGGTCCGCCAACAACTATATCCACATTTTTCCCTTGCAGCAGTTCTTCTAAATGATCAGTTACTAACCTGATGTCACCAAGCACTATATGGTCTCTGGGTGTCTCAGGGTGGTTGTGCGCATATGTATCAACGCAGCACTCCTCTATATCATTTGCCAGGGCTGTAACGAAGCCTTCCTGTGAGAACCCCAGAGAAAGGCCTCCTGCTCCACAGAACAAATCGACCATCTGCAAAGCATCTAAATCAGCTGCATGTCTCACCATCTTGATAAAGGTATTGCAATACTTCTTTACAACACACTTTTCACACTCATTCACACATTGACAATACTTCTCGAGTCTAAGAAATGCCCGTTTCAATTCATCATCTGATTCAATATTGTCTAGTATATAAGCTGCTCTTTCGTCTAAATACTTTTCTCCAGTCTCAGTAGTAAACTTTTTCAAAGTGTTTTCATAACTGTCAGCACTATTCTCTAATCCACTATTTATAAATGAAACAATCTCAGTAACATCGTTCTGGAAATTCATAATATTTATGCCCACTCTCCCACATTTTCAAGACTTGTCCTAACCGACTCCGCAACTGCCTTTGAAACATTAACTGTAACAGCATTTCCAAATTGCTTATATGCCTGGCAATCCGAAACAGGAATCACAAACGAATCATCGAAGCCTTGAAGACGTGCACATTCTCTTGGAGTAAGCCTTCTCACCTTTCCTCTCTGCGTTACATAATTGTCCTGACATGCCCTGTGCATTTTTGCCATAGTTGCACACAAAGGTCTTGCTACTTTTAAATCTATCTCTGACTTTGCATGATAGCCTCCTGTCCCATTGGACAGAATAGTTGGTAGTATCTTCTCTGAAAGGAAATACTTAGGATCCACATCTTGTTCCAAAACATCCTGCAATGTTTTAGTAAGATCTTCCTTCTCCGGGAAAGAAAACTCAACATCTTCATTGGCAAAGCAAACTATATATGTCCTGTTTCTTGTTTGCGGTACACCGTGTTCAGCAGAATTTAAAATCTCATCATAGACTTTATATCCTAGATCCTCTTCCAAAATTCTCTTTATAGTAGAAAATGTTCTTCCATGATCATGTGTACGTAACGCTTTTACATTTTCAAGAACAATAACTTTGGGTTTATGGCCTTTATCAATCTTATCTTTTATAACCTCTGCGATTCTGAAGAATAAAGTTCCACGAGCATCTTCAAATCCTCGCTGTTCTCCCATCATGCTGAAAGGTTGGCAAGGGAATCCCCCGATTATTACGTCGCAATCTGGTATTTCATCTAAGTCTATGGCGTTGATATCCCCGAGAACAATAGTATTGTCGTAATTTGCTTTGTATGTCTCTACCGCATATTTATCAAAATCATTTGCCCATACCACTTCATAACCAGCATCAGAAAAGCCTTTATCCAATCCCCCAATTCCGCTAAAAAACGATACTACTTTCATAACCTTACTCTCCTGTCTTATTTTTCTTCAATCATTTCACAAATATCTGAAATGTCACATTCTAAAGCTGTGCATATTTTTCTTAATATTTCTGTATTTACATTTTCATTCTTGGAAAGCTTTGCAATTGAAGTAGAACTGATATCTGCTTTTGCAGCCAAATCTTTTTTCAACATATCCTTATCAATCAAAAGCTTCCATAATTTTTTATAACTTATCTGCATTCTGGTCTCCTCCGAACCGTTATCATAAATGCATATCAACCACTAATAAGGATATCATATTATACTCACTTAGTCATCCAACAATTACGCGTTCGCTAAATTCAATCGTTTCCTGACAGATTTTAATGGTGTCCTATCAGATTTTTAAGCGTGCAATCGTAAGCTGCCTCATATTCCACAATACTATTATGCCTCTTAAACCTATCCAATAAAAAGGACTCCATCCACGGTTTGAACACGGTTTGAACACGAGTTACAATTATCCGCCCACCTCTGAATGAAAAAGCACCCATTAATATGCCTTTTGTATTAAAATATATGTAATGGTTATTTAGTCGCTTAGGCATCACTGGCGCATTTGAATACATAGCAATCTAATTAACACGAGAGGTTTAAGAATGGAAAAGAAAAAGATTCAACAGATCTTCAATGGATCCACACTATTAGAAATCCCCTACTTCCAAAGAAGCTATGTTTGGGACGAAGAAAATTGGAAGCGTTTTTTAGATGATTTTCGAGAAATATGCATCAATCAAAAAGAATACTTTATGGGTACATATATAATGAAACAAAAACCCACTCCAAGTGGAAGCCGATATGGTGATCTGCGCTCAGTTATTGATGGTCAACAAAGATTTACCACGTTAATCTTGTTTTCTCTGGTTTTGGCATTAAAAAATGATAAGTACGACAAGGATTTTAAAGATATTTTCTTTAACAGGCAAAACGAAATCTTACTATGCCACAACCATACCGATAAACCCATTTTCGATATTCTCGTTAATCATGAGGAATTAACAGACAATATCAAAAAAGATTTCGCCAACAACAATGTATTTCAAGCATATCAGTATTTTCAAGCTAATATAATACCAGACGATTATGACATCGACACCTTATTAAGATGTGTTTATTTTATCCCTATCGATCTGGAAGCCAAGGATGATGAGCAACAAATATTCGATACAATAAACTCTCTAGGAGTTAGGCTTACTACCGCTGAGCTACTTAAAAATGCCCTATATTCCCACGATGAGCTAGACTTATTCAAAGATACTTGGGAAAAATGCTTTGAAAAAGACCAATCCGAAAAGGACTTTTGGGATACAATCGTTGGAAGCAGAGAAAAGCATAGCAACCTAGATACATTTCTTTATTCATACATCAATATTTATGTTGATAAAGACATACGATACAAATCTCTGTTCAACGTATACAAGGACTATCTTGGGCCATCTATAAACAACCCAGCAATGAAAACTGGTTTTATTAATGACCTTATTTCCTACGCAATGATTTACCGCCAGTTTATCAAGCCCGATATTAAAAACGAAGTATTAAACTCAAACAAGAACTCAATAGATAGATTGAATATCGTATTCTTTGGATTAGACACAACAACTCTTTTACCATATTGCTTATATGTTTTGAAAAATGCAAAACCAGAAGAAGCCGATAAAATCTTCGGCTATCTAGAGACATATATAGTACGCAGAATGCTCTGTCATGATTGGACAAAGAATTACAACAAGAAATTTAAAACTCTTCTAACTAACAAAATAGTCACTTTCGATGATTTATATAAAAATATTATGGATGGTGCAGAAACTGAAGACAGATTACCCACAGATCATGATTTAGAGAACCTAATCACATACGATCATACTAATGCCCAGGCAAAAGGTATGTTATATCTATTAGAAACCGGATTAAGAGAGCCTGGAATGGAAAGTACATCTGTACTCCCTCTCGATTCTTATGATCTGGAACATATTATGCCAAAAGATTGGAATACATATTGGCCACTTGATGAAGACTCAACCGAAAAGCGAGACGATAGAATTTATCATATCGGTCTATTAGGAAACAAGACTCTATTAGCAAAAGGCCTCAACAAATCCATTAAAAACAGAGAATTTGATGTAAAGAAATCTGGCGCTGCAGGCGATAATGGATATAACAAATATGCTCTCGGATTGAAAACTTTTGATTTTTCTTCATATGGCGAATGGAACGAAGCCTCAATTGACAATCGTCTAGGAACATTGCTTGAGCAAATCAAAACCGTATGGCCTTACGGAAACGCAAGGTAACCTTTAAATAGATTTTAATTCACGGAGAGCTTATATAGGCTCTCCGTTTTTATGCCACCAGCTCCAGATCATTCTCAACTTCATTCCCCCAGGTGTCCCACCCTGGAGTCTTTTGTCTTGCGAAGAGTTCCACCCGAGGGACATCACCTACAAGTTTTACGATCCGATCTCTTGTCTCTGCTGGCTTCTTACTATGTTCTTCAATATGACTGATGATAACCTGATGGACTGCTGAGTTGATTCGCTTCGGATGACCTTTGGTTGCAAGTAGGCACACCTCAGTGTTGGATCTTGTCCAATAACCCATGCCCCAGAAAAGTGAATCCGATTTTTTATTTTGTTTCACCCAGACGAAGGCCACGGTCTTGTAATCGAATCCCCAGGCATCGATCACATCAAACGCCTCTTTCAGATTCGGAAACGTTGCCCACATGAAAAGAATCGAATCGTCTGCAGCAATTTCTTTAACCGGAAGATTGCAGATATCCTCCAGCTTCATTGTCGGGTAATGATTCTCTGCACTCCTTCCCTTTCCTTTTTCTGTCCGGACCCGAAACCTCCATGGCGGATCCGCATATATAACTTCGTATTTTTGGCTTCCGTTTTGTTTTCCCCTGATCATTTTTATTTGTTCCTCCCTCAAAAGTCCCGCGCGTCATCCCCATCCCCAAAGGGGTAGAGTAAAGTGGCAAGTGGGGTTTCGGTATATACCTTCCCGAAACTCACTTGTTGGGGCACATCCCCAATCCCCTCGCCTCAGATTAAAATCTGACTACGCTCCTTCCGGAGCTGAAAGAATTCTCGCCAAGAAGATGGCAAATGACGTTTGTTAATTTAGTAGAAAGGGACAGCCACTATGGACTGTCCCCCAAAGATCATCGTGAGCGTTCACGATTTTTATTCTGTTCCTGTTCTTTTCCAATACCAAGTATCTGATCAATGTCATACTTTGCAGTCTGATATGTCTGCATATCTTTTCTGACTTCCTTATACTCAGCATAGGCAGCTCTTTTTTTCGAAAGCACTCTGTCATACTCAGCACTGAGTTCTTTGTATGACGGAAACTTACCCTGGTATTTATCAAAAGCATCTTTCGCTGCTTTATGAGTCATAATCTCTTCTTTATGCTCTTCAAAAAATTTTCTGTTGTAGCCCGACTGCCTGTACTGCTGATAAATTTCTTTTGTACTTGAATAATCCTTTATGACTTTCTTTTGTTCTGAGATTTTCTTCAGCTTACTCTCGTACCCTTTGATGTCATCGGAGAGCTGAGAGAATCTATCAGAGGTATCTCCTGCCATTTTTTCGAGCTCAGCATAAGTCCTTAGTCCCTTCTCCTGGAAAAAGAGAATTGCCTTCATGACATTTTTTACATTGAACTTCTTCGCCCACATCTCATAGCCAGGACCTTTTCCCTGGGCAATGATGTCCTGAATATTTATCAGAAGATCAAACTTTTCATCCCTGTAAAATGGTTTCTCTGTTTTCTTTGGTGTCTCTTCTTTCGGAGCTGTTCCCTTCTCAATACCTTCAAACTTTTTCTGCAGATCTATTTCTGTGTAGCCATCTCCAAGAGAACGGAAGCGGATAAATCTCTGCTGACCGTTTCCCCTAACTGAAATATGTTTGCCACGTTTTATCTCATAGCCCTGTTTTGATAATTCAGATAACAGCTCATCGAAAGAGCCTGGCCTTTTGGAAAGAGCCACATCGATTGATTCCCTGAGCTTGTCCCTGAAGGTAGGTCCTCTTTCTTCATGGATATATGTTGTTTTACTGTGATAAGGTTGTGGAGCAATAACAGATAATCCGTTCTCCATACAGATTAAATTGGAAAGTCTTCCAAGTGCCATGCCCGACAAAAGAAAATCCTTAAACTTCCTGTCACCGCTGAGGGCAGTTGAGTTAAAGATAATATGATTATGAATATGAGCCTTGTCCGTGTGAGTTGAAACCATAAAAGCATGATCGCCTTTGGTAAACCTCATGGCTGTTTCATATCCAATCTTGTTTGCTTTCTCCGGTGTTATCTCCCCAGGCTTGAAGGACTGCCTAATCTGATATGCAATCACATCATTCTTAGGATGCTTACCGGTCTTCTGCTCATATTCTCTTTTGGATAAAAGAAACTCTTCCACAACAGTCTTCGGATCACAGGCATAAGATGAAATGTATTTCCCTTTTTCTGTTTTATCCGGGTTCATTTCATAATCCGTTCTGTCCTTCAGACACTTCGCCAGAGTCCTTCCCTTGTTCATATGCAATGATATTAGTCTTGTTGCTGCCATGTTTTTTCTCCATAAAAAATAAGTGCATCTCACCTGAGATACACTTAAACTTTCTTATCTGAAATATTCATTTCAATGTCACATAAAGTAATTATGACGGTCTTGCAAGGTAAAATCCCTGGAAAAGATCTATCCCGAGATCTACCAGATAATCAAATTCTTCTTTTCTCTCTATGCCTTCAGCTACTACAAGCATGTTCCTCGAATGGAATTCCTGTAAAAGGTTCCTAACTTTTTCCTGCTTTTCAGGAATCTTGTCTATATCAGAAATCAGGTCCCGGTCAAGCTTTACTATGTCAGGTTCGTACATATTTACAAGGTTCATGTCGCTTAAGCCAGTTCCGAAATCATCTACTGCAATCTTTAGTCGCTGTCCCTTAGTATCTCCCTTTTTCATCTTGCAGGCAAACTCAGAGATGTATGGATATTCAAGAATTTCAATAATTCCTACACCTCTTGGATCCCCATAATAGTCTGCAAATGCTTTTGTCTCAGATGGTGAAAAGCATTCTGAAGGAAAAGAGTTGAGGCAGATATGTTCTGTGTATCCTCTAAGCTCATATTCTTGGAAAGCTCCAAAGAATGTTGCGATCTCAAGTATGTGGAGCTTATCTTTTTTAGTATAGTCTTCAATCAGTTCCATGACTGACATGTCTAAAGGACGCATGAGAGCTTCCCTTGCAAATATCGTCTTTCCATCTGCACGAAAAATAGGCTGAAATACATAATTGATTTTCAGCTCAGCTAATGCATCCAATATTTCCTTGTCCAACGGTAAATCATCAAATAGTATCATCGATCACAAATCCTGAACAATCACTGTCTAATTCTAGATAAAGATACAATATCATTTACATAGCCCCAATCTCAAATGAATTTTCTATAAAGAACAGATTTCTTGAAGAATCAGAAAAGCGGCCATGAGAATAAATCCCATGGCCGCAAAACTCAGCTTATATTCGCCAATCTTTCAAGTATTCCTCTTACAGCTTCCCATATCTCATCAAGCTGCGACTGTAGCACCTTCATGTCCTCACGATATACTTCACCACACTCGTTTGCTTTCTTAGCATATTGATTTAGGTTGTTACTGTTAATACGGAGCAGACGAAGCACCTCTTTAAGGTCTGACAGATCAAGCATGATGATATATCCATCCCTTGCCATCTTTCTGATATATGCACTCCGGTTCTTGACTCCGGCCTGTTCCATCTTGGCTTCTATAGCCTTGATGTCCTCCGGTGTCATTTTGATAAGAATGCTCTCGCCATAACTAACTGCCATATCACAGCACCAGCTCAGGGGATAATGCCCTGTGAGAACGTTCTGAAGGTTCCGGGATGCAATCGCGTAGCTCCTTCAGAAGAGATGTCTTCTCTTCCTTCTCAGCCACGCTTACATGAAATGGTTTGCTCTTTTCATGTGATGCCACCGTACCAAGTTCCTCCTGTTCATCAGGAATGCCGTTGGCGTTGTCATCCTTAATGTTCTCTACAGGATTCTGCGGAGCAATATTGTTGATCACCCCATCGCCAATCATATTGTCGTTCTGCTCCAGTTGGTCCTCAAGGCTTCTTCTGACATTACCGATTGTGTTAGGATCAAGTTCCTGGGGAACTTTTAAGCCAAACTCAGCTGTAACCTTATACTCGATAAGAGCGAAAACATAATTTGGCATGGTACGTGCATCACGTTCCCAGTCCTGCATTGTTCTGTAAGGAATACCGAGATAATCTGCAAACTCTGTTCTGTTCATTCCTGTACTCTCACGGAGCTGGATAAACCTCTCGCCCTGTGACAGGTCATTTACAGAAACAGCCGTTGCATCTGTAGTCTTACCATTAACATCATCCCACTTTTCAATGGGTGTTCCTGTTCTTCTTTCCATAACAATATCACTCCCTTCTGCGCCCGCCTTTGGGAAATCGGATCTCGAAATGAGCTTTTCCCTCCTCGTCAGTTGTAAGGTCAACGTAGCAACTGAATGTGTTTCCTGTTCTCTGTGACTTACAGTCAATGAGCTTGACTGTTCCACCGTTCACAAGGTCATCCGCAACTTCTCTGGTCATCTCCTTGCCTATAGCCTGGAAAAATCTGTTATTCTTCCAGAGTGCAAAGTTGCAGTCCATGTTGTTACAGAAGAATCCCTTTTCACGTTCTACAACGTGAGTGCCACACACAGGACAGTTACCGACAATATCATCCGCTTCATAAGCCTGTGTTGTACCACTGCCATCTTCAAAATTTCCGAAAGGAAGCTCATCTGCAAAATCGGACGCATCCTTCCAGCCTTCATCTACTGTTCCCATCAGATTGCCACCCCCTTTTCATCCTTACCGGTATTTCCGGTTATTCTATTTTTGATTTTTTCCTTTTCAACTTTCAGCGAGTCCAAAAGAGACTGTTTCTTTCCTCCGGCACCATCGGGCAGTATACGTACTGTTCCAATGGTCTTTTTCTTTGGGATTATTTGTCCATCTCTATCCACCACAATAAAGCTTTCATTCTTATATTTTTCCTCAAGATACTTTATGCACTCACTTCCACTTTTAAAGCTTCCTTCATTCCTAACGCTGATCTTATATGCTCCTGTGCATACGCCATCAAGGTCGAACAGCACTTTGCCATTTTCCATTATCGTTGTCGTGGCACTGAAATCTTCATATCCACATTCATAGGTGTGTCCAATGAAATCAATCTGTCCCTTTTCAGACAGAAAATGGAACTCTTTAGGGCCACCATACCAGGCATTAGTCTGAGCAATACCATAACATTTCGTAACTTCTTCAATGGGCTTTATATCCACGCCCGGTTCTTTCATTAGTTCCGTAACAAGTATGGCTGCTCTTTCTGCAATCTCCTTTTCTTTCGGTAGTGTTGCAACATTTGATATAGGACTTTTATTGCTGGTGCTGATTTCTTTTTCATCAACCTCCCTCATCTTCCCGGAAGAATCTTTCTCCGGCTCGTTATCCGGCACAATCTCAGGATTTCTCTCCTTGTAGATCTCTCCCAGCGTATCCTCAATCTTCTTGATGATCCTGGATGAAGTCTGTCTGATTGTTCCAAGCGAAGCCTTGAGTTCTTTCATATCCGCATCAGATGTATATCCACAAAGATACGGATAACTGTAATCATCTGTGTTATAGCCCATGAAAGATAACACAATACTTGCTGTACCTTCAGCTTCAAGTTCCTTGCGATTCTTGCTGATATTCTCAGTTGTATCTCCGTGAAGCATCGCATGAGTAATCTCATGAATACAGGTCTTAAGAGTCTGCAGCTCACTCATTCCCTGCTGAACCGCGATCCTCTTATCTTCTATGTGATAATATCCCTTGGCACCACTCTTGATGTCCTCAAAGCCTATCGGAACAGGACTTATATCCTTAAGAACTCCCATAAGGACCTCATACTTATCAATGCTGCCCTTAAGCTCATCAACTCCGACTCTCGGAAGCTCTTTTCCTTCCGTCTGTGAAATATCAAAGGTTGTCTCTGCCTTGAATCCCATGAGATTGAGTTCCTTTGTCTGCTTCACAGGCTCCCCGTCCTGATCAAGAACAGGGCGACCTTTTGAATCCAGCACATCCACTTCCTTTTGGATTGTATAAGGACTTGGTGCTATGACCTTAATGCCCTTCTCGCCTTTTCTTACATAGCGCCCCATCTTTTTCCAGGCATTGTAGCCCTGACATAGAGTTGCATCGGGCTTCTGCATCGCTATGAGCATGCAGTTGTTCAGGGAATAATGCGGAAACTTTGCCATTGTTGCAAGCAGCTTTTTGTATTCTGCACTGTCACGGACTGCCTTTACGCCATCCTGCAGCTTGTCTGTCAGCTCTTTCAGCTTTTCTTCATTGGATGGGCGCTGGTATTCACTGCCGTTTTTTGCACTTTTTTCATCCATAAGCTTGTCCTCTTACTTTCTTTCGCCCTTATCGCCAACAGGAGCCTTTATCGGCTCCTGCTTCTTTACCCCTTTCACGCTACTTTTTGCTTTCTTTGCATATGCAACATATCTTGACTTTCTTGCCATCACTCATCACCTCTGTCACCTGAAGACTCATCAGTCTGCTCGTTATCAAGCTGGATCTCATCATCGTCATCATCTGAACTCATGCTCTTAAGATAGTCCTCGTCTTCATAGTCCTGATCAGGATCCTCACCGCTGGACTTCTTCTTTGAATTCTTTGTTGATGTGTAATACATGAATCCGCCTACACCGCCAAGTGCAATAATAAGAATGATTGCCATGATTCCTGTCACATTCACAGGCTCTTTCTCAGGCTTTTCTTCCACTGGTTCGGGTTCAGGCTCCGGTTCAGGTTGTGGCTCTGGCTTTACAACCTCAGGCTCTTTTTCCTCTTCCTTACCTATTCCTGTAACTTTGATATATTCACTAACCTGGTCATCATCCATCAGAGATAAAAGATCTGACTCATCAACCATATTGAGGAAGTGAACCTTCTCATTACCGTCATCATCACGGTCAATAATGATGTAAAAGTAATTGCCGTTCTTGGTCATTACAGTAATGAACTGCTTGCCACCGGCTTCAAGACTTCCGTAATCATCAACAAGTTCCATGTTTCCATCCGGAGTAAGTGGTCCCCACTTTTCCTCTATCTCAGGCTCCTTGCCCTCGCAGTTACGATAGTCCTTTTTGCAAAGTTTGCAGTTTTCATCAACATGATCCTCAGTACACTTGGTCTCACAGGTGCAGTCATATCCACCTGCAAATGCAGTTACCGGTGTAAAACAAAAAAGTGACCCCATAAGAGCCACTGAGCAGCCAAGTACCTTTGCCTTGGCAGTTATTAACTTAAAAACTTTCATTTAAGATATCCTCCATAATTCCATCATTTTCAGTATCACGAGCATCTGTATCATCTGTAAAAGGCAGTGGCTCGGCATCATCATCCTTCGTAGGTTTTGCTTCTTTCTTCTTACTCTTGGATAAAGCTGCCTTTTCCTTGTCAGCTACACCAAGGTGCTCTGCAAGCTGTTCCGGTGTGAAGTCTTTTCGTGCAACCACATCAAGTATGCTTGTAGCCAGCTCTGCATTTAGCTTTTCTTCTGCTTCCTCATACTTTGCCTTGGCTTCTTCTAACCTTGCCTTGGCCTTTTCATGCTCAGTTCTTAGTTTATTCAGTTTCTCAAACATATCTGTCCTCCCTTAACCGCCAATCCTGCCAAATTCAAGGAAATGGCTCTGCCAGTATGGCGTGTTGATCGATGAGTATTTCACAGGATTACCTGCATGGATCATCATTCCGTTGCCGACATATATTCCGACATGACTGGCCCCGGCTGTATCATATGTGCCCTGGAAAAAGATAAGATCTCCTGGCTTTGCTTCTGAAGCTGGAACATAGTCTGTTCTTGCCCTGAGTCCGTTTGCAGTAAGTCTTCCAAAGTTCCATCCGTTACCGCAGTGATTTATTACCCAGCTCACAAATCCTGAGCAGTCAAATCCCGAAGGACTGTAACCGCCCCAGACATAAGGTGTTCCAAGATGGCTCTCAGCTTCATGGAGCATCCTTGCAAACTGCTCATCTGTAAGGTATTCCCCCGGCACATGATAGTCGTCTCTGTCTCCGGGATGATCATCGGGGATGTTGTAATAATCTTCCTCGCCAAAGAGATACTTCTTGTTACCATAGGTCTCAAGCAGCACTTCGTAACGTGCCATCTCATCATCAGTGAAGCCAAGCTCTTCAACCACTTCATCAAGGGTGTGATTTACAAGATAGACATTCAAGATGTAGTACTCATATTCTTCGGTATAGGTATACTCTTCCCAATATCCACCATCTTCGTAGGAATCATCCTCAACCCACCTAACGTCTTCGACCTCTCTTTCTCTGGTCTCAACAACTTCTTCCGTAGTGATCTCATACTGTAGTTCAAAGATTTCCTGTAGTTTAGCCTGGACCTCATCCCTTGTATAAGCCTCAAAAATCACAGTAAGTATCGCTGCAAGCTGATATGGATTGTGCCCTACTTCATCAAGATAGTAATTAACTTCGTCATATCCATCCGTATCAATCTCATCTATCTCGTCCTGAAGCCCTGCTTCCAGTTCCTTGTAATCATCTTCTACCGCAAGGATATCCTCGTCCTTTGCAGTATAAGAGGTTACTATGGTCACATCGCCTACTCCGGATCCGATTGCTGCACAGGAATTAAGAAATCCAGCGCACACAAGTACTACAAGAAGTATCAGAACCACGATTATGCTGATTACGGGATGCTCTTCGGCAAAGTTCTTCATCCACTCACCGATTGCACTTACTACATCCCTGGTTTTTTCTCCTACCTTTTCACCAAACTTGGCACCGCCTTCTGCAGCCTTGGCCTGCTTCTGTATCATTTTCCTCTGAAGTTCTTTTCTGGCTCTTTCCTTTGCGGCATCTGTACTTCCGCCAGAAAGCTCTCTTTTCCCATGTACTTTCTTGCTGTACTTACCGCTTTTTACCTTCGAAGTAACGTGACTGACTGCACCGCTGGCAACATATCCGCCAATATCAAATACTTCCTCGGCAACAGCACTCTCGCTCTTACCATCATCCGTGGAATTCACAACATCAGACATGACTCCGACTCCAGCTGCGGTTTTCGATGCTGCATCCGATAGATTTCCCGAACTTTTACTCACATTTCGGTCCTTCTTCTTTGCTTCCTCAGCTTTCCTTGTCTTTTCGACCTCTGCAGCCTTCTTCTGTGTCTGCTTCTTTATCTTGTCCCTGTGCTGTTTCTCCTCAGGTGTCATGCTGTTATCAGCTTTACCGGTGCGGAGCTTCTGTTCATAATATCTTCTGGCAGAATCCTTATTCTTTAATTTGTTTCCATGCACTCTCGGAGCTTTATCCTCCGGAGATGCAGAATCCTCCTCACCCGGAGGATTCCTTGTGTATAATCCTTCTTCCATAACTCATCTCCTGTCTGTTTAAGCAGCTTTATCCTCAGAAGATTCTGAGAACTTGGTGGAAATCGCCTTATAGATCTTGGTGTCCTTAGGGAACCTGTCTATAAATGGCAGAATGACATTTCCATAAAAAATAAGTCCTTCGCCTTCTCCCGAATGTGTTACATACGAAAGCTGGTGCGGACTTATATTGAGCTGCTTGGCAAGAAGCTGTCTATCGCCAATAGCCTGATTAAGCATGATAATAAAGTCTGAGTTTTCAAAAATGTTGGAAACTTCAGCACTTGCTAAGAAGTCTTTGACGTTCTGCGTAACGCCTGTCGGGATGCCGCCCCACTTACGGAATCTCTTCCAGATTTCCACTGTGTAGGCTGCAGTCTGTTCCTCACGTAATAGCAAGTGCATCTCATCCATGATGTACCTTGTGGATCTTCCCATTTCTCTGTTGGCTGAGACCCTGCCCCATACCTGGTCCTGAATGATAAGCATTCCTATCTTCTTAAGCTGCTTACCAAGATCCTTGATGTCGTAGCAAACGAGTCTGCTATTGATGTCAACGTTTGTCCTGTGGTTGAACACGCTAAGCGAACCACTTACATAGATTTCAAGAGCAGTTGCAACATACTTGGCTTCAGGCTCATCCTGTTTTAAAAGCTCGTTGTAAAGGTCTTCCAATATCGGGATATTCTCAGGCACAGGATTTTCAAGATACTTCCTGTAAACCGCCCTTGTACATCTGTCGATGACTGTTCTTTCTGTAGGCTGCAGACCATCCCTTGAACCCATGATAAGCTCCATTAGTGAAAGGATGAAATCAACCTTCAGCATGACCGGGTTATCATCATCAGAATAGTTCATGTTGATATCCATCGGATTTACATACTGCGTTGATGTTGGACTGATCCTTATTACCTGACCGCCAAGGTAATCCACCAGGGCTTTGTACTCCTGCTCAGGATCCGAAATAATGATGTCATCGTCTGTTACAAGGAAGGAATTTACAATCTCCCTCTTTGCAGCAAAAGACTTACCGGAACCAGGTGTACCAAGGATAAGTCCGTTAGGATTCTTAAGCATCTTTCTGTCTACCATGATAAGGTTGTTTGAAAGAGCATTAAGTCCATAATAAAGAGCACCCCTGTGATCCTGGAAAAGCTCCTGTGTGGTGAAAGGCACGAAAATAGCTGTGCTCGAAGTTGTCATACCACGCTGGATATCAACTTCGTTATATGCAAGAGGAAGTGTGCTTACAAAGCCCTGCTCCTGCTGGAAATCAAGTCTTATCAGATTGCAGGAATGCTTCTGTGCTATGGATGAAGCCTGGAATAAGTTGTTATCCAGCTCTTCCTTTGTCTTTCCTGTATTCATGATAAGGAAAGTCAGAAGGAACATTCTCTCATTCTGTGACTGCAATTCCTTAAGGAGTGCCTTTGCATCCTTTCCATAAGTCGCAAGATCACTTGGTATGATTTCCATATCATATCCGGCTCTTACTGCCTTTTTCTGTTCCTCAATCTTGCTTCTGTCAAGCTCAGTGATTGTGTGCTTTACAGTCTTAATAGCCTCGTTCTGGTCTACTGACTTAAGATGCATTGTGACGATCTGACTTGATTCCATTCCAAGGAAATCTGCAAGCATCCTGTCGCTCACATCGGAAGCATCGATTGAAAGAAAGCTCATGGCACACCATGTATCCCCCATTTTGAAATATCTTCCATTAGGGAACTCAAATGAGCTTGGAGCCACAAAGTCTTTTACTGAAAGACCGCTGCCAGCAAGATACTTCCAGTCGAAATGGAACTTTGCACTATCTCCCATATGAGTCTGTCTGTGCATGAGTTCAAGTCGCTGTGCTCCGTTAAGAGTCTCAGCTATTACTCCCAGACGTTTGAAATTGTTAAGGATATCCATTTCAATATGGATCAGCCTTGGTTTCGCGGACTTCATTGAATCCGCATGGATCCCAAAAGTAATGTACTTTACTTTGGTAAGTCCGTTATTACCGGCCTGCATGTTCTTTAAGAGTATTCCGGAATACTCATCCCTTACATCATTGAATCCGTCTTCCTGATGTGGAATAGCAATCTTTTTCTCAAAATCTCCTATCTCTGTTGCGAAGTTCATGAATGAAAGCTGGAACTGCACCGAACTGTCAAAGAAGTTCAGAAATCCACACCATTCCTCAAATATCTCCGTTTTATCCTCCTGCTGTGCAAGCTGGTAGTTGATGTCCTGGAACTGTATCGTCTTTGTGTAGAAATCCCCTCCTACTCTGCAGATACCATCCGGGAACATTCTCTCAAAAGGAAGTGTCTGCTGGGCTGATCTTGGAGTCCCATCGTCCTTCCTTGCATTTTTTATAATTACTCTTACTTCTTCCTGTTGTTTTCGTGATAATCCTTCGGGCATTTTAAATTCCCTGGAATTATCTTTTTTCTTCCATGGAAGCACGAACAATTTTCTCCACCTCCTTCTGCGTAGCAGCACATCTCTCCAGTGCTGCATAATAGTTATCCGTTTTGTACGGACGTTTCTTTGGCCTTATGAAAACGGCCTGTATAAAATGGCCAAGATAAACTTCCAAAGGTCTTCCGTTCTTTTCATACATGGCAAAAAAGAATATCGGCATCATAAGTACCATCATTCCCATTACTGCCACATTGACCGCAGCCACACTCTTTATCAGGAAAAATGACGGTACTCCTATGAGTGCCGCCACTGAAAAGCAGATGAGCTGTCTTTTGGTCAGATTCAAGAACACCTTGCTTTTGACCTTTGTTAAGTCTCTTGGCACGCTTATGTACGAAGCTGCCATTATTACTCCTTCCCTTTAAATACACTGTAATACCGACTTTGCAACTGTGTTTGTCTTAAACAGAGACAATGCAAGCAGAAGCGTATAGCCTACAACTCCCCAGAGGGATCCGACTATATCTCCTGAAAATGCTATGGACTGTATAAGTACCGCGTAGATACCGACACATATCATGATTAAAAATCCCTGGAAACCAAGGGCAAATAGACTCTTCACGTAGTTCATTCCCATAGCACTCTGCTCCCTGTTTCCGAATGTTGCAAATGGGATTGGAGCCATGGAAACGTACATATAGATCTCGATCATCCTCACATAAATGATCACGAATATTATCTTGGATAATATAAGGGTTGTTATGAAGATGATGGACACCTGAAAATACAGTCCGAAAAGTTCAAAAATATTCATGGCTTCAAGCGTGGACTGCAGTGATGAAAGTGCAGAGGAATCTATTGCTGTGGAAGCAGCTATGACTCCACCCGCGCTTGATATCACATGATTAGCCACATCAAATACAGCCATTGCAAAATCAAAGGTATGCGTGATGATCTCTACCGCAATTGCTGTCTTGAATATCCACTTGAAGATAAACCATGTCTCGAAGTTCGCCAGATTGTTGTAACTGATGATAAGCTGTATCAGCTCATAACACGCAACAAACGTCAGTATTATGCCCGCAATCGGCATTATCACATTTTCTGAAACATTCCTTACCATGCCAAAGACCGATGGCGAAAAAGCCGATGGGGTCATTGCAACATCAGAAGCAATACCACTGACTTCATCATTCACATATCCAAACATGGTCTGGAACAGCGTCATAAGGGAAGGGATTATGTACTCTTTGAGATGTTCTTCCAGTTCCTGCCATACTCTTTCCAAAATATCCCTCCTGTTTCTTCTGCCAGCTTACCGCTGGACTTTTAATTGTTTGTTGAATCAAAAAAGGACTGGCTATGGGATTTCCCATATGACCAGTCCACAAAAGTTACTTTCCAATATTCAGTTGTAATTATCCTGCAGGATCTAAATCAAAGAAGTCCTGCAAGAAGAGGAACTACTGTTGTTCCGATAAGAGCAACACCGCCACCAGCCATCAGCTGTGTTATACCAAATTTGATGGAAATATTAAGGTGTACAAAGTAGCTAGAATTATAGCTACTCTGTACCGTAGAAGTTTATAGAATTTGTCTTAGCATAGCCTTGGCATCAGAATTTGCCTCAGCTACCTCAGAAAGATTATAGGTCTTAGATTCATCTGTTGGACGGAAGTTGTAATGGATCTCCATTGAGATGTTCCTATCTCCGTCCTCTGTTATTTCTTCGTGAACAACTATCTGCTTAACCAGACGATTAAGGGTGTCGGCATCAAGCTCAGTAATATCTGCATAGTCCTTGATAAGGTCTATCCATTTTCTTGCATTACCGCTCTCACTGTCGTTTGTAGAAAGGCGTTTCTCGTCTGCTGCAATCTGCTTTTCAAGATCTTCGGTCTCTGTCTTGGTCTTTTCAATCATGGATCCGAAAATGCTCTCGGATATCTTACTTGAAAGAAGATCCTCATACAGCTTAGATGTCATGCGGTCCAAGGTCTCGATCCTGCTCTTAGCCTTGGCGATATTGCGCTCCAACAGTTCTTTCTGTTCTTCACGCTCCTGCTCATAGGCATCTGCAAGGCTTCTTGCTACCTCTTCTGCATCAACTGTCTGCTTTGCAAGGCTCTTGATCTCGTCAAAAACAATGTTGTAAAGAGTATCATACTCAACACGGTGCTGTGTGCAGTGGTTCTTGCCATGTCTGTTGTAGGTCACACATGCATATATATCCTGTGGATATTTTGCATTAGTCTTGCGGATTGTAAGAGCCTTCCCACATTCTCCGCACTTGATAAGTCCTGCAAACAGTGAATACGTACCATCACCACGGCTGCATTTTCTTGACTCGATCTTCTGCTGAATAATATCAAAAGAGTCCTGATCCACAATAGGCTCATGGGTATTCTCAACAATAATCCATTCCTCTGGTTTTTTCTCGTTAATTACCCCGACTTTGAACTTATAGTTCTTTTTCTGTGATGCTACTGCACCATAGTAAACAGGGTTTATTAACATATCGCCAATTACCGAGTCATCCCATACATACTTGCCGTTCTCAGGATCCTGGATCTCCCACTTGGTAAAATGGTTACGGAAACCACGCTTTCTGTTCCACCATGTGGGGCAAGGTACTTTGTTAGCTTCAAGTCTGCGCTTGATATAAGCTGTTCCATGCCCATCCAACGCCCAATCAAATATCTGTTTGACATAAGGAGCTGTTTCCTCATCAATCACAAGATGATATGTGTCCTCTGGATCTTTTAGATATCCGAAGGGCGGTACAACACCTGTGTATCTGCCTTTTTCAGCCTGATTCATATATGATGAGTGAACCTTCTTGGAGATATCCTTGGAATACTGTGAATTGATAACTGCCTTGAATGGTGCATACTCATCCTCGTACATGGTATCAATGTTATCGTTGATAGCAACATAGCGGCAATTATGCTTCGGAAACCATATCTCACGCAGGTTCTCAGTGAAAAGATTATCTCTTCCCAAACGGCTGTAGTCCTTGGTGACAACAACATTTATTCTTTTGTCCTCGATGTCCTTCAAAAGTCTCTGCAGATCCGGTCTATTCGAAGTTGTACCTGAATAGCCGTCATCAGTATAAACGTCCTCTACTCGCCACCCTTTCTTCTTGCAGAACCCCTCTATGATCTCACGCTGATGGGATATACTTTGGCTTTCTCCCTCTCGGATATCATCATCCTCTTTGGAAAGCCTGCAATACACTCCCACTCTGTAAGTTGGTGCAAGGAGTTCCTCCATTTGTTCATTCGACATTCTCATACTCATTTACCCGCATAATCCAGATAGACTCGGATAAATTATTTCCTGAGTATTATCTTGATTATAGTCCTTTCCCTCTAGAATCTCTATATCGTTATCAATTTTTCTTCTTACCTTTGCTGCAATAGCATCATTGAGGACTTCCTTGGCAGTCCTCGTGCCATCATAAAAAACCGTCACTTTGAAACTTGTCTTACACATGGAAATACCTCCTAACGTAAAAGAAATAAACAGTATGTTCTACTGTTCTTATCGGATTATCGTGTTCTTAAGGCACAAAAAAGCAGCAGACCGTTCTATTGATCTACTGCTTCATGCGCATTTAGCAATTATTTTATTTTTTTGAGCCTGTTGATAAGGTCATTTGCCATATCATTATCCTGTATCAATGTAATTCCGAAACACTTCTTACCGGCATCCTTTATTGAAGCACCGATGTGGTAAACGGTCTTTCCATCAACAACAAGAAATCTGTCATGAAATGCATTAGTGTATTTCACTGTAAGATTTGGATATTGAGCATTGAAATTGCTTATATCTGTCTGGCTCAGCTTAGTCTTTGGAAAAGTATAAACATTGACGTTAACACCTTTCTTTTTCTTTGCCAGAATGTTTAACGTCACAACATCAACATAGCCATCCACAAGATCAATTGTCTTACCAGCCTTCTTTATAAGCGAAACTATAAGGCTAAATGCATCATAAATCTGACCGTCATAGAAAATTTTCTGCTCTGATTCGGCATGATCCGCGATATACTCAAATACTTCATCAAGCTTCTCTTCGGTTTTCTTCTGAAACTCTAATTGCTTAAGTTCTACCGCACTTATCCTTTCAAAAAGCATAGCGTTATTTGCCATGAACCTTCGCATTTCAACAAATGCTTCCATGATTCGTATACTGACTTTAATTGCTACTTCACTATTCAAAACTGCTGAAAGCATAGCAATTCCCTGTTCTGTGAATACGTAAGGCAAATATCTACGTCCACCATACTCCTCACTTGAGGTCGCAAATTGCGACCTCAAGTTATCATATTCTTCTTTGGTCAGCTGAAAACAGAATGTCTCCGGAAATCTTTCAATATTCCTCTTAACACGCTCATTAAGACGCTTTGTCTCAACTTGATACATGTCTGCCAAATCGCTATCAAGCATGATCTGCTGATTCCTGACAGTATAAATCATGTTCTGAATGTCTGTGTTACTTTTCAGTTCGGTATTATTGTTCTGAGTTGAAATAGCTGTATCTTTCTGTGTTTTTACCTTCTTAGCTGCCATCTAATGCATCTCCCAACTTTCATAAACTTGAGGTCGCAATTTGCGACCTCAAGTGGCTGCGACCTCAAGTCTATTAGACTATAACACAGTGAAAATACATTTACAATAATATAAAAAACACAATCATCTTTCCTGATAACTGTGCTTTCTCTGTGGCTTGTGTGAGCGCTCCTGCTCTCTTTCCTTCTGCTTGACTTCATTCATATGCTCACGCTGTTCATTGTCTCTGTTGTACCCAATGACTTCTGCATAAGCAAGATCATAGACTTCGCCAACCATTTTTTCCAAAATCGGATCCTGTCCATCAATGATCTTATCTATCTCCTTTCGCCATGCATCAGGAGTGATCTTCTCACCCTTTGGGATTACCTTTCGGAATCTTTCATATTCCTTAGGCATAGCGTCCAGGGTTGCCCTGTTCTCCTTGTCAAACTTCAACCTAGCTAGACCTTTCAGGCTCTGGCTTTTGTTATAAACTTCCATGAAGCCTTTATATCTCTCCCAAGCTGATATCTTGGCACTAAGAACATCAACTCTCGCAGTACCCTTGTCATGATCTGCCGCAAGTTTGTCATAGACAGCTCCATGCTCATCAATATATGCCTGTAATTCATCAAAAGTGGTAATACCTTTTTTCTCCGCAAAGCCTTTCATGACATCCGGATCCTGAAGCTTTTCTCTATGAGAGACCTTCCTTAGATACTTACCGCTTATGATTGGCAGCTGCATGCGTCCATGACGTTTCACTACTTTATCAATAAGTTCAGTGATTTCATTTTTCACTGTTGCAGCCTGCCTCTTAGCAGTATCCTTGATAGAGTTAATTGTCGCTGACATGACATTGATATACTTGGCAACGCCTCTAAGCTCCATGACCTTGCGGTTATAGTCGCCACGCTCTGTATGGATTCCCTTATTTTCCAGCGCATTAGCTTCACTTCCAAGATGAATCGTAGGAAGGATATCAAGCCCAAGCTCTTTAAAAGACCTGTGCTCCCATTTCTCACCAACACCAATAGCCTCATTGGTCTGATTGATCAGGTCGCTAAGATTCTTTCTCCACTCCTTGGCTTTACCCTTGTCATCCCAATCGGTAACATGCTCTGTCTTGCATTTATAGTTCTTGCCCTGACGGATTTTGTTGCCTTGCTCATCAAGGATATAAATCTTACGCTGCTTGGGCAGCCATTTGCCATTTTCATCCATGGATCTCATGGTCATCAAACAATGAAAATGCAGATTACGCTGTCCATGTTTGTTGACTGAATCATGAATTGCCCAGTCACAACACATGCCTTTGGAAACAAAGTTCTCCATGACATATTTTCTAACAACTTCCACAGCAAGCTCATAAGTCCATTCATTTGGCAAAGAGGCTTTCATCATCCTACAAAGCTGAGCATTCTTGGCTTTCTCCACCTTCTCAACTTCGTTCCAGAGAATGGAAGGATCAAGATATTCCCTTGGTGCATTTTCGGGAATATCAACCTCCTTGTGAACAAGATCTTCCTTTGCATCAGGATAATAGGTGTGCCCATCATATTCACTGTAACGCTTCTCACGATCAATATAACCCGAAGCGTCAACAGCAGATCCGCCTCCCTTACTTCCTCCTCGGGAAACGACTGATATGCGTGTGCTCAGAAACTTTGGCATCAGCCAACCTCCTTTCTGCCGCACGCATAGCCTTCAGAGCAGAACGTAAGCGTTCACGTTCCCCATAGTGCTCTGAAAGGCGAACTATCCTCGTAACCTCATAGCCACTTGTAGAATGGCTATGACGTCTAGAGGATGAACGATGGGGTAAGCGCTGCTCTCTGCGCTGTAGGGGAAGCACAGCTGCCCCTATTGCACATGGGCAACATGGGCAACGCCCTCCGCAGGAGACCCTCGGTAGAGCGCACGTACCATCGGAGATGGTACATCTGTGCGCACCCAATAAATTGGGTGAAAGAGAAGTGGTGGGAATGGTTGGTACTCGGGTCATCATGAGTTCACCTCGCTTTCTGCTGATTTCACAGCCTGACTTCTTGCTCTGGACTTGATGGCATTTATCACAGATTTGCATTCCTGTGTTGCCAATGCTGCTTTGAGGATTTCATTCATCTCACCCTCTTCAAAGCTGAAACACTCAGGAAAATATTTGTGAACAACGCCACCCATCATATACTTGTGACGGTTCTCAATTCTCCTACGAGCGTCATTAGCTTTCTTCTTCTCGGTAGCAAGCCTATGCTTAGCCTGCTCGAGATTCTTCTCGGCGTTCTCAACGCCTTTGTTAGTTGTTACAGTTGGATCTATCAATATAGATCGCCTCCCTTCAATAAAATTTATCTTTTGTCCTGCAGAACAAAGAAAAAAGGACTATTCCGTTTTGGAATAATCCTCTTTGCTTCATACTGAAGTGATTTAGATTTATTTCTTCAAAGTTTTGTTCAAACTATCAATCTGACTATCTGTCCATGTTGTAAGCTTATTTCCGTAATCATAACTGTCCAAGTAATCGCCTGCTGCGTCAAATACAAACTGTTCTCCGCTTGGTATTGTACCTACTTTGCTACCTATATCAGTAATATCACTCATTGAATAATCTGTATATTTATCAGTATCCTTATCGTATAATACATAATGTTCTTCCATCACACCTCCTGCATTTTCATATGTACAATGCAGTAAAATAAAATTGCAATCTCTTGTCTGTTCAGCATAATCCCGCTCATATGCCTTTTCATCTTTGTAAAGAGATTTTAGATCCTCATAGAACTCCTTTGTTCGCACCGAACCATCTAAAGTCCATGCATCTCTTATAGTAAATGTTTCAGGTCTTAGCAGAGACTTTTGAAATTCTTTTACGATGCCACTTTCATTGGAACTACCGCAACTACACATTATCAACATCGTTGCTACAACTACGATAATTTTTCTAATTTTGACAATTTTATTCATCTTTCACATTCCTTTTCTATATTCTACTTTACGTACTAATTCATTATCTCAATGACTTATATTGTAAATATAGTGATGCAATCGGCGTCACCAGATTTAACAACTCTTTAAATGTTGATACAGCAACGTTTAGAGCTTTATTACCCCCACCACCTAAAGCTAAATCCATCCCTTTATTAGTTAATTGTATTTTATCAATCTTTAATATCGCATTCTTTCTTTTTTGCTTATAATTACAAATATAACCGTTATCAAAAAGGTACTTGAGAGATAATTCCAATCCTTTCACACTGGTTTCATTTTCAAGCCATTGGGGACGTTCATTCGGATTGTTTTTTACAATCAGTATTCCTTGTAGTGCTGTTATCTTCTCTTTCTTTGTCAGTGGCTTAATTGAATCAACCGGAATCAGCCACCTACCTTTATCATCTTTTTTACAACCTTTAATCTCATCTTTTCTACAATAATTTGTAACAGTATTTTTAGTAACGCCAAAGATAGCCGCAGCAGTCTCAGTATCTATATATGTCACGCTTTTTTTCATCGTATATATCTCCAATTCTCTTGACTATCTGTCAAAAAACTATCAGCGTATGCCTCTTCATGCTTTTTAATCTACTTTATCAACTTCTACCATGGTGTCCTTGGTATATGCAAATAATGCTTTTTCACCTTGCACCAACCCATACCAATCATCAGAATAATCATTTTTCTTATCTGGCTCTCCATATTCTTCAATAAAAGCATTTATATACGAATTTGCATCATAGCCTTCTTCAAACCTGAATTTAATAAAATCTAAGGTTCCATTTTCATCAAACCTATAGATATATGTACCTTTATATCCATCAAGCTTGCCTTCGTATTCGGCAAATGTAGACCCAAGAGATTCATGTGTGTCATCTGGTGTCCCTTCTAATAAGACTATATCCTCCATTGTCATGTTCCATGAGATAGTTTTTATCACAGAACTAAAATCGTTTTTATTGTAATCTTTCCCACATGCAGAAACCAAAAGTGACATAACAAAAATGCACAATGCTACTGTCCTTTTCATAGTAGGCCTCCTCAAATAATCTATTTATCCATATTTCTTAATTGCCACATTTGCTCAAATGTTTCTGTTTTATAAAATTCTCCGTCTGTATCGTCATCTCCATAAACCGACATCCTCTTGCTGGAAATAAGCCTTGGTGTATAATCCTTACCTGGTATATTTACAACGTTCCCTTCGATTTTGCCCATTCCCATATCTAAATCAAGATCAAATTTAATATTATGACTTGTAAATTGAGCATATATCTCTCCACCTATAATCTTTAAATCAACATAATACATAATCGGATCACCTACTCCAGTAGGGAATTCCCATATTCCACCCCAACCAGAACCTATTGCCTCATCAATCAAGCCAATATACTGTGAAACTTCTGGCACATCGCTTTTTATATTTTCTGGGACACCTTCCAATAATTCTCTGGCTTTTATCAAATCCCCTTCTATCATCTTTTTTGATGCTTCTTCAATAGCAACGTACGGACGTATGTCGTCTGCTTTTTGCCTTGCATCTTTATAATCTCCACAAAGAGAAAAATATTCTATCGCCCTAGAATACTGCAGTGATTCTATGCATTTAATGCCTTCAGCATAATTCTGAGCTTGATATATTTGTTTTATTTGTGAAGATGTGTCAATCACTTTCACTTTTTGGAACTGAGCTAAAGCCTCGTCATACTTCTCGGCCTTAAGTAAGCCTACACCTTTTTGATACTTAGAAAAGTCAATTCCGATAAATGCCACGAAAATAATAGCCAGCAAAACCGCACAAATAATCACAGCTTTTTTTGTTTTTGCTTTTGCTTCGAGCTCTTTTTTCTTTTTTAAATCTTCTTCAACTTTTATATTAGCTAATCGTTCTTTAGAAGCTTTAGATAGTTCCTCAATGTTCAGCTTTTCACGTAACATCTCATAACTTTTACCACAGTTATGACACTGTCCTACATTATCCAGATTAATTGCCCCACAAGCACACAAAAATAATCCCCTACGCTTTTCTGGGACATACTCAGCATCAATATCGACTTCAACTTTATATTGTTGAACTAACTCTTCATCTTTTAGCTCATCTATTAGTTTTTTCGGTTCTTCAACTGGACTCCAAACAGATTTTTCATCTGAACTCCATATCTGTTTATCCTTGAAAACAATCTCACTTACGGCAACAGAAATCATTCTTGTATTTGAATCAGCGAGATATATAGGCACCTTTTCACCAAAAGTCTCACCATTTGCTATATCTAGATCCAAAAAAGAATGTTCAATATCATCGCCTAATCGTTGACCGTTATTTTCAAATGATCTAACTAATATTTTGCATGAAGAAATATGCTTATCGCTAATATTTCTCAGCTTTACCTGTACAAGGACTTCAGAATTCTCAGCATCTTTATATAACGCACCAGCCTCAATTATCACAGGGCTGCCTTCGTAATACAAATTTTTATGTATTTTTCCTAACTCTTGGAATCTTTCGCTCATACAGCATCTCCTTTATAATTCAGGAAGTTGTTCAGAAGCATCCTTTTTTGCCACGTCAGAATGAATATTCCTATTCATGTAATCTAAATATTGATTTTCTGTAATTACAGACAGACAGTCACACAGAATTCTTGTAACATAACCAGAAACACATAGTGCGACGCAACTGACAATAGCATAGAGCCACATCATATTCCAATCATCAAATAGAGCAAAAAGTAAAATCACTCCGACAATGGAATTAATTATTTGAACTATTATTCCAACTTTTTTTATTCTATCCGCGCACAAGCACTTGTATTCTGATATCGATCCCGGCATAGATTTCTCCTTTCTAAGCCTCAAAACAGCATTATGTATTTATTTGGTTTTTTAGTATTTTTTGTTTAATAAAGTGTACCTTCTTGGATGGGTGATTCTTATAATCCCGACACAACAATCAACTCACTTGTAAACCGCATGGTTGACATGTTTATACAATTTTAACAAAAGAAATATACGAAATATGATATATTAATGGAAGGCAGGCAATTGCTATAAAATTCCAAGAAGGTACACATTCTTAGAAATAATCAGTCATTTAAAATGGTGGCTTTCTGATACCCCCTTGCTTTGTAATAAAATGTTGCTTGTGGCATTCCACACTCAAATGCAGCCTGCTTAACTGTTATTTTCCCCATTTTCCACCTCTGATACACCTCGTGAAAATTTGGTGGCAACGGAGAAGGCTTCCTTCCAAACTTTATTCCCCTTGCCTTTGCAGCAGCAATCCCTTCAGCCTGCCTCTGATGGATGGTTTGGTACTCGGTCTCTGCCACGTATGACAACAGGGCAAGAATAAGGTCACTGATAAACGTTCCCAACAAGCTCTTTTCACGCCTTGTGTCGAGAAGCGGCATATCAATAACTACAATATCAGCCCCCTTTTCCTTGGTAATGATCCGCCACTGATCACTGAGATCATGATAGTTACGCCCTAGCCTATCGATGGATTTGATATACAGTACAGAATTATCATTGAGCTTTTTAAGCAGTTTCTTGTACTGCGGGCGCTCAAAGTCCTTCCCTGAAAGTTTGTCTAGATAGATGTTGCTCTGGGGCACTCCCATCTCCATTAATGCAAGGATCTGTCTGTCTTCGTTCTGTTCACGGGTAGAAACCCTTGCATAGCCATAGATTGTCTCGCTCATAGATAACCTCCGTTCATTTTGCATTGTTGATGTCCTGCATTTGCTGCTGGATCTGTTTCCTTCTAGCCGCTGATATGCGTCTAGGTTTACGGTAACTAACGTACTGCTTGGGCATAACATAGGTCTTGTCGATATCTGTTGCCTTTATGCACCTATACACACTTGGGAACTCGGTAACTAACGAGTCAAGTTTTCGCATAACTGCTCTGTCTCTGGTAAAGACAACTGCCTCTGTTTCTGCCACATTGAAGTTGATTACTGTCTCCTGTTCCGTCTTGGTCAAGCTACTCATATGTTTTTGCTCCTTTCTGACTGCCCTCTTGGTCTGCTATGTAGTTTCCGGCACGGAAAGAACGAAAAGAAGAGATAAGATAGGATGGATAGGATAAGATTAGTTAGTAAATAGGGTATATCTTTATTCTCTTTTTCTTTGGTTCTTTCTTTTTCTCTTCTTTCTAGGGGAAGAAGGAAGGAAAGAAAAGGGAAGGAGGGGAAGAAAAGAGGAGGAAAACTTCCCCTCGGTAACTGCCGTAACAATGCAAAATAAAAAAGCCTCAATGAAATCTTCTTCATTAAGACTTTTTGAAAGTCCGTTCTCACGGCAATTACTGTATGAACTTTTCAAAAATAGCTATTATTTTACCTACACTTCTACGGCTATCTGGATTATGCTTTTCCTTTCGTATTTAGTGTTCCAACAAACTGGGTATAAGCTGCTTCATTCCCTGTGACTTAGCCCCGGGATTGTCATTTCCATAACCTTCAAGAAGGTTAATACCTCCCCATACTCCAAGGCCTGCGCCAAGGGCAATTACGATTGTCTGCAATGTTGTGATTGAACTCTGAAAAAATGCCATGATTTTGAAAACCAAAAACGCAGCATAGCTTTATATTACTGCGTTTCTGGCATCCTCCTTCCAATATTTTTTGTTGGTTAGCGACACTCTCCTTTTTGAGTGCCGGTTGATAGTTGCTGCAGAAAATCCGTCGACTGATTTCCTGCGTGTGGCCACACCTGCCTGTTTAAAGGCTTTTATAGGAAAAGACCTTTAGAGCCATGCCCTTTATCGACACAGCAATGGATCTTAGTCCTCATCTGTTACCTCGATGACTTCATATTCATCATCAGGTTTAAGAACTACTCTGTGGCTAAGGTACTTCTCCACATCAAACCAGTTCTTTTTGTCTGCATCCGCTGTGTACTTGTAGTTCGGATGCTGCGTAAGATCATATTTATCTGACAGGAAAGGTCTTACGCCCCTTACCTGCACGATACATTTTGAGCCATCCATTACGGAAAGCTCATCAATGCTCATAAGGTCATGTCCAAGCTTCTGATAATTCATGTTGTAACTTGGCTGACTTCCCCTTGACTCACCTGTGTTGTACATATCAATGGTCTCTTTTCCGAGAGTAGCGTTTATATCTTTAAGCGTTGACTGCTCGGATCCGCCAAGGAATATCTGCGAATCGCAGTTTGCACAGATGGTCTCTGCATTATCCTTGTATATCGCCTTCAGCTGTGACTTTGCCTGCAGAACCAGCGCTGCTGATATCTCACGGCTTCGTATGGTAGCCATGAGCTTTTCCAGGTTAGGTATCTGGCCGATATTCGCCGCCTCATCAATGAGGCAGCGTACATGCACAGGGAGCTTTCCACCGTACACATCATCGGCCTTTTCACAAAGAAGGTTGAACAATTGGCTGTAGATGATACTGATAAGGAAATTAAAAGTACTGTCCGTATCTGACATGATAAGGAACAGTATCGTCTTCTTATCCCCAAGCGTATCAAGCTCCAGCTCGTCATAACTCATAACTTCACGAACCTGCTCAATGTCAAAGCAGGCAAGCCTTGCACCGCATGAAACCAAAATGGATTTTGCGGTCTTTCCGGCAGCTAATTTGTATTTGTTATACTGCCTTACTGCGAAGTGATCAGGATTCTTTTTCTCAAGCCTTGAAAACAGGATATCCACTGCATTCTGGAATGATTCATCATCCTCCCTTACCTCCATGGAATTGATCATTTCAACAAGTGTATTAAAATTCCTCTCTTCCTCAGGAGCCTCATAATAGATCATGCCGATAAGTGCTGTATAAAGCAGCTTCTCGGCTTTCTCCCAGAAAGGATCTCCGGGAGTGCCCTCACCCTTGGTATTTGCCATGAGTGTTGTTACGAGCTTCAATATGTCAGACTCCGAATGGATATACTGGAACGGATTGAAATGCATGCTCTTCTTGAAATTCACAGTATTGAATATTTTTATTCTGTAGCCAGCCTGTACAAAAGCGTTACCAACTTCATTGATGACGGTTCCCTTAGGATCAGTCAAAACATAGGAACTGTGGAACTGTAAGAGGTTCGGCTTTATGAAAAACCTTGTCTTACCAGAACCGGAACCACCTACCACAAGGACGTTTTTGTTCCTCGCAAGCTTTGGATCCTTGGGTCTGTTGTTCATGGTAATGCGCTCTGTCTGTGAAAGAATCACATTATTGGCGAACACCGGGTCCTCAAATGGCTCTATGTCCTCCTGATTCCCCCATCGTGCTGATCCATACTCTTTTCCGTGACGAAAGTTTTTGGCATTCTTGCTTTTGATATAGACTGCAAGCCGCAGTCCTGCTCCAAAAGCTATGCCAACGCAAAGGTCAAACGGATGAAGACTTGGAAGCATATTTGAAAATGCCTTACTCAAGCCACCATACAGGACTAGCCCCTGGACTTTCTCAGACATATTGCTTCCCCAGGCAATCCTCCATGCTTCGCCAAGGTTGGTACAGAAAAGACCCACCGCAACATACGGGATATTAAGGATAATTTTCTTCTTCAGCTTTCTGTTCATCTGACTTTCTCCTTAAATCTCGTTTTTTCCTTGCGGGGCTTCTTTGAAATTTCTTCCTTAAGCTTACGGAGTTGCTGCACAAGACTGGGCTTTTCTTTCTTCTGTCCTCTTTTCACAATCTCTGCAGAATACTCTTTTACCACAGCTGTAATAGCATCCATATCCTTAGCCTTGAAAAAGCACATATAACGTGGCGGATCTGCTGTCTTGTCTTTTACAATCGCAAAATCCACTCCGTATTTGTTTGCAATCTTCTTGAAAGTACCGATGCTCTCACCGCTTACTTCCATGCTTGAAGCACCCTGCCCCTGTTTAATGAGTTCCTTTACTGTCTGCTTACCTTCTTTTGGAGCATTGTGTCTCTTTTCATGGTTCCTCATATAGATTTTTATTCCCTTTATGAGTCCACTTCCAGAAACTCTGGCAACGTTTATCACAAACCTTACAGCTTCTTTTGAAGTCTCACCATTATTCATAGGCAGTTACCTCACGCAGCTTCACCATAGTCATGATTCAGAGGAAATGCTTTAAAGATGACTGCAGCGCAGTTGAGATTTACAAGACATTTCTCAAACAGCATCCTTATCACATTTACATCCAGCTCGGAAAGCTCCTTTACCCTGGAATCCCTGCCTGTTTTCATGAACACGGCACTTCCCACAAGATAATTTCCAAACTCCGTATGGACTATAGCCCTGCTCGAAAATACCATGACATAATCTTTGCTGAGCGAATATGCCAGACCATCATCTCCCAGATCCTCCAGTATTCTGTCAAGCTCCGTGGTGTTCACTGTACGGAAATTACCGTCTGTTCCTACCACAAGGGCCTTCGGATTACTGATATCACTCTCTATTTCTCTTCTGTTGCCGGGGAACTGGATAATTCTGTCATTAACCGGATCCAGTTCTATCTTTATCTTGAGCTCTTCCATTTTTAAGCCGCCTTTCTTGATTCTCTATGCTCATCCATGATCTTAGCCATACATGGAAAGCAGAATGTTCTTCCATTTCCATAAGGACAGGGAGTCCTGCAATTCTGAGGTTTAATGTCTCCCTGCGGAATCGGATTAAGATCCTTGCAGCTTAGCCTTGCACTGTTCAGCGCTTTCCTTTCCTCAACCCATCTTTTCTTAGCCTTCTGTCGTTCTCTTCCTTTATGCTTACTCATCTTCTTCTCTCCCCGTTCTTAGAAAATGTCTTTAAAACAGCGCCAGGCCTAATGTGCACATTAGCCCAGCGCCGTTATCCTATCCCCGTATTAGGGAATGGTTTTATCAGAGTGCTGCTTCACCCTTGGTCTTGGTTCCAATGTCAGCAGCTTCCTTATGAGGTGTCTTTGCCGCCTCGTCCTTAGCTGCCTTAAGGTCTCCAAGGAGTGATTTCTTCTCTGAAGCTTCGTGGATCTTTGTTTCCTTTTCAGCCTGGCGCTCTACAAACTTCCCACCAAGCTCAAAAATCTTGTCCTGAGCATCGTAGTGATATACGTTGTCTGTGAGCTGATCTGCAGGATCCACAGTTGTGGCATTTACCTCTTTCACCATGTTCTCAAGGCTCTTGAGGTCGAAGTTGCCATTATCAGGAATGATCAGAAGCTCGTGGATAGAACTTGGTAAGATGAAGAAGCTCTGCCCACCCACTCTTTCAGAAGCCTTATCCATGAAGTCCTCATATGCAAGAACTCCGGCTCCGTGAACATTTCCTTCTACGGAAGCGACAAACATCTGCTCCTGCTCAGGTGGAATGTTAAGACCAAGCATCTCCAGGTCCTCAACACCCATCTGCTTTGCAAGCACTTCTGCCATGCCCTCGATAACAAGAGGTCTGATCTCAGGAGCATTCTTCACAGCATCCTCATGAAGCTGGTCTGCAGTGATTCCGTAATTATCGATCATTTGATTTGTCACAAGGATTGTTCCTGTGCCCTGGGCTGTATCTCCGATCACGAAGCGGTAAACCACTGACATGTCCTCGATATCCTTATGAGGAACAGTCTCAAGCAGGTCTGCGTTTCTGTCCTTCGAAACAACCTCCATGGCAAGTGAATCCTTCATCTTGCTGTAATCACTGAATGCATCCACATCAAACTCAGGTCTGGACTTAAGAGCGTTGTCCGCCACATCAGCAGCTCCCTCTACAATAGAATCGTAAGATCTTCCATCCTCATACTCCTTGTAAAGAGCTGTTGCGTTAAGATTTACTCCGATGATGCTGTCTTCAGGCTTTACCGTGATCGCATCGTAGGTCTCATTCATCTTATCTACTGTTCTGGTCTCTACCAGTGTGTCGCCACCAGTTCTTGCATCAAGTGCTTCCTTAACGTCCTTTACCAGATTGTCCTTAAATGTTTCAAAATCCATGTTGTTTTCCTCTCTCTTTTCAAATAATTTTTGACACGAAAAAAGCACTGGTCATGACTCATTCGTCACAACACAGTGCCGGGGCAATACTGTATTCTTTTGCAAAAGAAAAACGCCTCGTGGTTCGGACTTCATTTTGTAATCCGTATCACTTGGCGCATTATAATAATATCATGCCTAAAAAACGATGAAAAGAGTCTGAAAGTGTCTAATCGGGTACTTTTCGTGTCCATTCGGGTACTTTTAGGGTAATATCATATGTTATTTTCTGGTTGTAGAATTTCATTTCACCGAATTTGTGATTCCTTAGAAATAGTATTTCAAAATCCAATATTTCTTCTCCAAAAAGTCTTTACATAAGATTTCTCTTTTGGTAAATTAGTTCCTGCGTCAATTCACAGACGCGGTTATTACGATCGTAATAATCTTCATTCCACACACTTACACACAAACACACAAGTACTATTACTATTTTCACGAAAGGAATATCTATGTTTACATTCGAAGATCTGCAGTCAATGCAGTACACATTTTTTGTCCCATTTTCAAAGCACAACCTCAAATCCGGTAAAATCAACTATGATCCTGAAAAGCAGTATTTCACTGTATTATCCAGAGATGGCAAAAGCATGGAGCTTCAATCCAACAATACCGGTCACTGCTGGAAGCTTGTATATGAATATGGCGGCTATACCTTTTACCACAAGCATCATATCGAAGAGGAATACCACTACCAGACCGATCTTGGCACTCTCTACGATACCGTTCTCTATATTGTCGGTCATGATGAGTACCAGATGAGGCACAGAAACAACATCAGCGTTGATGAGGAAAAGAGAAGTGGTTCGTACTTCTGGAGGCTTATTGATACTTATGGGATTGTGGCCTGAACCACACATACAACATACCAATCTGCATTTCAAAAATCAGCTATTCTTGCTAATCAAGGCAAGCACCTTTTCTCTGCGTTTAGATAACTCTTCTTTATGTCGTCCCTCAACCTTTATTTCATCAAGAGCCACATTCAATACGGACAATTCTTCTTCGTACATCGCATATTTTCGAAGTAGTTTAGCAGTCTCTCTATACAACGCTGGAGCATCAAATCTTTTGCCAATTGCAACATAAAGCTTAACTAATGCTTCTTTATCTCTTCCAGTTGCTTTATAATCAAGGCCCTGTGACTCTTCTTTAAAGCCATCACTACCGGACTGTATTCCCCTACTTATTTCTCCTTGATGCTGCGCAAGATATGCTCTCATCTCATCACGTTGATCTGAGCAATCTTTCTCCTTTTCTTTTTTATCTGGCTTTTCCGCAGGAGTTGCATTGGCCATATCAACACCAAAACGTTTCTTTTCAATTATTCCAACAGTATGTCTCCATTCCTTGGCGTTGCCGTCAGGGAAGTATTTATTTATATCCCAAACAGTGAATGTCTCTCCAAATTTTCCATCCTCTGTTGTAAGATGGTTATGATTGTGCATATATGGGACATACCCATTGTCGTTTAATTCAGCTTTTCCAAGCTCAGTAAGCTCATATTTGGGAACATATTCAGGAATCGCCAATCTATCCTCTGGAATCTCAGACGATATTCTCTCAATTAAATCTGCTTTCTTCCCCTTAGTGTCCAATCCAGCCTGATCTAAAATCTTTTTTAATTCCTCTGCTTTTAGATTATTCAGCCCATGATATTTAGGAGCCCATCTTAAAAATCCTCGTTTTTCAAGAGACTCTAGAGCATGACCAACATCTCTTATACCATATTTAAACCACCAAAAGCCCGGATACCCTGAGCTAGGCTTAGGATATTTCCCATCATTGCAGTACTCTAGTAACAATATTTCTGCAACATATAAACCTCTCGCAGAAGGATATGTTGTCTGTTTTCGCTCTTCAAACGGAACAACCCTCACCGCCATCGAAGTACCAGGATATGAATAGAAAGTATAATAATTGTCGGGCTTATAAAAAGGTCGTTCATCCGGTGATATTGTACTTGAATCAACATATGCGTTTGGAGAATTTTTACCCATGGCCGACGATATATTAGAAGCCACATTACTTTTTAGAAAATCAAATAAGCCCATTCCCTTCTTCCATCCTTTTCAAATCGTATCATTAAACTGGCTTACCACATCCTATACAGAATTTATTTCCTGGAGTTATTGGTTTGCCACATTCTGGGCAAAACTTCTTCGTATTTGTAGCAGCTGTATTAGCTTGATTAGCATCTCCATATGTAATAGGCTGCGTATATGTCGTATTAGTATTTAATACTGGCGATGTATTAAGCCTTTCGGCCGTGCCAATACGAGCTGTATCTATAGTATTGGCATCGCTGATGCGTTTTGCTTCAACAGCTTTTTCAGCTGCTTTTCCAGCCACCACTGCACCTCCTGCAAATAGTGCAATAATACCTTTAACCATAGCTTTCATCAGCCACCACATCCCATATAGCATGGCATACATTAGCCAAAACATCACAACCATCATATACCAGAAAAATTGGCACAGATATACGCCAGCAAGTATCAGGAACATCCACCATGCATTCTTGGATGTTATTCTCTTTCCCACTCCAATCCTAAAACCGCCAACTCTTCCTATTGTCTTGGATAAAGAAATGAACATAGCATTCCTCCTTATACCTTAGTTCCACATTTGCCACAGAAAGTTGCACCTTCTTCCAGCTTTGCTCCACATTGTGTGCAAAAATGATGCCCCACAGGAGTCCTCGGTGCGCTCATTTGCGGTTGCACTTTAATCAAATCACAATTTGCCTTAAGAGATTTTATATACTCTACAGTTGTAGGGCGCAGTCTTGGATAATAATATTCAAGTTCATCAAAGAATTTATTAGCCTTATTCTGCTTACTTTTCTCTGTAGTCACTTTTGCAGCATCACGCTGCATCCTATCATACCCTCTCGATACTACATCCTTTTCTATTCTAGGTATTTCGGCCTCAACCTCATTGTAAATTTTAGTAAGCGGCACCTTAAATTTTATTCTTTGCCTTTCATAGGTTCGTAATGTGTTATAGTCATTTATAAACTTATCGTACTCAGTAAAATACTTATCTATCGAATCTACCGACTCTAACCGTTTAAAACAAGTTCCCACTCTCGAAATAGTCGCATTGATATCTTTCTTTTCAGTAGCTGACGGCGCTCTGCTAAACAATCCCATGCCAAACCTCCATTTATGTTCATCTATTGTCTTCTAAGAAGCCATAATAACCACTCCTGCCTATTATTATACTATTCCAATCATTAATTGTGTATTTTATCGTCATGTTCATCAAATACCATTCGACTTACAATACTCTTCTATTCTGCCATTACGCTTATCCATCAGCATAGAGCTTTTTGGGGTATTCTTCATCAGCTGATTCTATATCCTCAGTTTTTTCAGGCAAATCATCGTAATCTTCAAACATCATGTCCTTTAGTCTACTCATATCCATTCTCCATCTACTCTGCCAAATCCAGCTCTCTATTAAACTCAAACTGACCAAGCCCTATGTTATGTCTCTTGCAATAATCTCTGATCCACTGAGCCTCCTCCGGCGTACAATCCTCATTAAATCGGTGATAAGCCTGAGCCAATTTGCCATCATATATTTCAATGGTAATGAAAGGGGTATTTACATCATCGACTCTTCTCATAAACATTATGGTTGTAGCATTATTTATAAACGCATCCACATATCCCAATAAACAGTTGCCCATATATACAGATTCTCTGCAAAAATCATTTATAGTTTGCGGATATCTCACAACATAGCCGTGGTTGCGTTCCTGCCAATCGTAATCACGCTTTCTGTTTGATACTCGTACACTATGATTATATGTTTCACGACCTTGCAGTAGGTAAAACTGAATCTCGCAAATCTCGCTGTCATCTTCCCCAATCCTTAAGCACTTACCGTATAGCGGATCTATCTTTGCAAGATCAGACAATGTTTCCGTTCCTTGAACTTTGCATAGGAAATCCCTAAATTGCCTCGGATGCCACAAATACGAAAGCTCAGACCTGCGGCTCAGATATATCCTGCCTATTTCCTTTGGTGTAAGCTCTCTTTCATGCAAATGCCTTATATATCCGCACTGAGCATCATTCAATGGCTGAGAGTATATTTCACCATAACTCCGTCCTAGAGCCTTAAACAATTTTCTATACTCATCGTAACATAGCATCTCTCCGCCAACTTCACAGTTAAGCGTCCTAAGGATCTTCATTGGCACACCATCGTATACTTCTGAAGGGCTTGAAGCCAGCAAATTAAGATCATCGATATCATCTGAGTGCTTCGCAAGCATATCCAAATTACATTTATAAAGAAGCTCTTTTACCGAGTTTTTCCTCATACAATGATAAATGTGGTCAAGAACTCTGATAGAATCCGTATAGTATCTGCGCAAGTTCCACTCCGGATGCAGTTCATTATAATAATCATATATTTCATCAATAAGACCGTACTTGTATCTGCAGTTCACGTTATCCAAACACAGTTCCACAAACAACTGCTCCCGCTCTGATGACCACACATAATTCTCTCGAAAAACAAAGCGTTCAGCTCTGCCTATTCCCTCATCACCCCGGTAATTATAATCCACATAAAGCACATCAACATATGGTCTCACCCTAAGAATCAACAGCTGCTCATGATTTTCTTTCGTCAATGGAACTTTCTTCATTATGAGCCGCATAACCTCCTCATCATCAAGCTTTGGAGGTTCCCAACTGTTTTTCCCAATTTTTAATTCAAGCATAGTCCAACCTTATAATCCCTTGAAACAATCAGTTCCACTCGCAATGCCTATCACTTCCGGAGAACCATACCTTTTAATCCATGAATGTATATCCCCGAGGCACTCTTGCGTCTGATCTTCTGAAAGGTACATAATCTTTACATGAATTCTATTCCTATCAGTTACTTTAACCGCCTTAACTGCAGCCATATCAAATCTAGAATACTCAACGCTTCCAACCTTTACAGTCCATTCATCAACGTAGTCAATTGGATATTTTCGGCTGATAACATCGCACTTTTCTGTATCACAGCACACTTCTATCTCGTAGAGTATTGGATAATCCGCATTAAGCTTTTTTCCTGTCCACATAAAACAGCCCTCATTCAATATCTCAAGGATATCTGGTCAACAGATCTTCGATAGCAACACTGTCCAAATCATCTTCCCAGTTATAAAACTCCATTCCTCTGTTCTTGTACTTTTCCGCATTAACGTCATCTCCCAACTGCTCATAAATCTGTCCAATCCTGTAGTTAGAACACCAATAATACGACTCGCCATAATCAAATCCCATTGCCACCACTTCTGAATAGTATTCCTTGGCCAGCTCAAGATCCTTATTCACATATAGGCCAAAAAAGTACAGCTCTGCCAGCAGATAGTACCCAATATCTGAAGTCAAGCTGCCTCTCTCCCCCTTAAAATAAAGAGATTTCATCAGATATTTATAAGCTTTTTTATAATTTACTGGCAGACTTTTTCCATTCATATACATTTCAGCTATAAATTCATAACCAGTTCTTTTGCCACGTCCTACTGCAAGCTCGCAGTACTCTATTGCCTTATGAATGTTTTGAGGAACAGTCTTTCCTCTCTCATAATCCTGCGCAATATATAAAAGTGCATTACCGTCCCCTCGTGCCGCCATTCTCTTATAATATTTATGCAGTAGCTTTTCAAAATCAGCATTAGAAGACAGCTCATCACTTAAAGCTCTGGCCATTGTCAGTGCTTCAACCGCACTACTGTCCCCTTTCTCAGCTTCTTTAATAAGCTCCATAATATCGAATTCATTTCCTAAGATTTCCATAGGCATCACCTTTCAATCGCTTGACCGCATCCCTACAGTCTTCTTCATACTTATCAGCCCCCACCATATAGTATTCAAGCGCTTTGCGCTGATCTATTGAAACGCCTATACCATTCTCATAATACATTCCAAGATAGTAAGAGGCTCTCTCACATCCCATTTCATAAGCATGTTCGAACATCCGCAGCGCTTTATCCCTGTCCTGTTTCAGATAATCTCCATCATGATACATTAGAGCAATGTTGAATACAGCCTCCTTATCTTCCGATGCTATTGCTGCTTCCAGATACCACTTATATGCTTGATCATAATCCTCGGTCTTTAGATATATATTTCCGAGAGCTGTCATAGCTTTTAGATAACCTTTTGAAACAGACATTTCATATGCCTTGAGCGCCAAACCATAGTCTTTGCATCCGTTCATTCCATATTCATATTGCCACCCTGCATAGTAAAGTTCTTCACCTGTATCGTTTATATCATCAGGCCTCTCACCTCTTATAGTCTGCCATATCTGTACTTCTCTCGGATTATCCTTCATTCCTAAAACCTCATCAGAAATCTACAAGATATATTCCTATATTTACCTGTCTGAATGTGCCTTTCTGCTCTATGCCCGTAATCCTTGCTACCAAAAGCTTTCCTGCATCCATCAGTCTTGAAAAAACAATATTATCCTTCTCTGGGACATACCCTAGCTTTTTCTTTTCAGAAGTAAGTACCAGAATGGCATTCTCATCAAACTTATTATTCTCACGCTGCAGAGTCAGCTTATCTCCGGCCTGGATTTCATCAAGGACTGATTCGTCCTTAAGATGCGTTGTACCAGCAACATAAGAATCAAACAGGAATATTTCCTTTGAAAGTGGCTTAAGCAGATCGCCAACACCCTTCTTTGTTACAAGTGATAAAACATTTTCTTTTCCAATAGTCAGTTCATTTTCCATATGAATGTAGCGCCTCCTTCCGCCAACAGATTGTTCAGTATTTCAGACAATTCTTCCAAATACCGCTTATATTCAATGATTTCTGCCTTTAGTTCACTTTTCTTTTCTGCAACTGCAATCTCATCTTCAAGAATATCCTTATAGATATACGGCTCTATTGTTATAATTTCATTGATCTCTGCCTCAAGCCTTTCGATACGCTCCTCCATGTCAGGAATATCTATTTCAAATGATTCTTCCCCGATTTCCTTTAGGAACTTATTTACCAGAACCTCTATATCAGCTAATTCATCAGCATCAAGCATGTGATAAGCCACAAAAGCCCTTTCCCAAAGATCTATCAGCTCATCATATTCCATTGTTTGAGGATAAATATCAGGATGAATTCTTTTGGCAATTCTGCGATATATCTTTTTCGCCCTGTCCGCCTTGCTGGAAGAAGAAACCTTTGCATCTTTAGCTAGTTCACATTCATTGGAAAGTTTAGCCAGCTCCATATAATAAAGTTCCATATCTTCTGCAATCGCATCATTTATAACCTGCATATCCAGTATCTGTCCTCTGTTTATTGCTTGCTGACAGTATGCAATCGTCTTTTTTTTCTTGATGCACTCTACCTTAAGGTTAAAGTCCTCTGTAATCAGTTCTCCAAACTCCTTCATGTAAGAAATCCGGATAGAAGAAGCTTCGCGTTCTAACTGATCGCGCTGCAAAAGCAACTCTTCATACATTTCATAGGAATCTTTTTTTATTCTGAACATCTCATCCATCACGCCACCTCAAACTTGTACAAATCCTCATAAATCGCGGTCAACAGTTTCTCATCTATTCTGGCTTTCTCGAAGAAATCCTGTTTTGATTTATACCAGACATCGCCAAACTTTATAGCCACTTCTGCCTGGCTGTTGTCAGTTTCAATCTTGTAGATATTTCCCTGATACTTAAAGCTTATATCCTTGTGTCTGTCTACAAGGTAAAAGAGATCCCAAAATACAATGTCGTCATAATCAAAGTTCCTTACTCCATAAAGAGTATTTACTATCAATCCCATCAATTCGATATGCCCCCAGAATGGCTCAACTCTAAGACGTTCCTGCATGAACTCTTTGCCACACTCCAATAGATATACCGCATCAGATATCTTTTTATCCTCTATACGAATGTTTGCAAGCCGATATACAACCTCTGGGAATGGTTCTGATAAATACTTAGGAAAACGCATCTTGGAATATAATCCCTCTATCATCTTCCGGTATTTATCCTCATTTTTCTTGACATAGTACCCGTTGTGGTAAAAGTCAGCCAGTTTATACATGCACCAATACTTATCGGGCGCCTCACAGAGCTTCGCTCCTTTACTAAAGCTCTGATATGCTTTCTTGTAATCAACTACACCATTCTGTCCATAGTAGTATATATAGCCCAGCTCCATGAATGACATACCATAGTTATATTCCGTAGCCATCAACAGATATTTTTCTTCCAAATCGACACGCTTGATGGTTGCGTAATACCAAGCCAGTTCGTGCATATATTTAGGATCTTTCGTGGTTTCAATCAGGTATTCCAGCGCCTCTACCACCATGAATCCATCACCGCCTGACACATTCTCATAGTATTCTCTTAAGATCTGTTTTGCCTGCATCTCAGTCATAAGACAACTCCTTTATTTGAGCAAAAAGGAAGACAGCTTCTGCCATCTCCCCAACTATGTGTTCCCAACAATTGTCTGATGAAGTCCGCTCCTGTCCCTTCATCTCTAAGGTGTTCCTACATCTGATACCTATATCTTAATCACTAAGCTGTCCAATAATCACACCTATATTTTCGAACATGGATTCCTAAGATTCCTAAGTTAGCCCAAGTTAGCAGAACATGTAGTTTATTGGATTCCATACCAACTTAGCAGTTCCCGCACGATCATTGCAGTGCTTGGCTACTATAACTTCAGCAATTCCTTTCATATCGGACTCACGGTTATAGTAATCATCCCTATATAGGAACAACATGGTATCTGCCATGCACTCAACAACTTCTTTCACAGGAAAGTCCGTTATTGTGGGTCTATGGTCCATGCGTGTATCTACTTCACGAGAGAGCTGAGACATGAGAATAACCGGAATTTGCAAGCTGTACGCCAACTCTTTTAGATTATCAAGAATTTCTGCCATCTCCAATGCCCTTGAGCCATCGCTTTTTCCCTTTATAAGCTGTGCATAATCAATGAATACAATCTGTATATCATTGTCTTTTTTCATAGCATCACAAACCGAGCAAACCGAGTTGATATCTGCATTTCTGCAATCACTTATAAAAATTTTTGACTTACTTATTCTATCTGCGCTCTCCTCAAGTCCTTTCATATTCTTCTCAGACAAATCTTTTGTACGTATAACTGTAAAATCTATCATCGAATCCATGGTAAGAAGTTTTTCTAAAATAACATCTTCCCCATCTTCCAGTGATATATATCCAACAGCACCATCGCCAGTAATAGCGATTTTTCTCACTATATTCAAGGCAAGAGCAGTTTTACCCATTGAAGGACGACCAGCAATTACTGCCAGTTCTCCAGAATGGAAACCGCCAATAATATCGTCAATCTGTTGATATCCTGTCCGAATCACATATTGATCTTTGTAATCTCCATCTCGATAACTCTTTATTGACTCCAGTACTCTTTTTGCAACAGCGCCCGCTGCCTCATAACATTCTGCCATTGTTCTTATCCCTCCTTAATGGCTTACTTCTTTTCCAAAAAAAGCTCAAAAAAACATCACTTTTGGTATCATTACAATATCAAAAGTGATGTTCATTATTTTGTACATGTTAATAAAGCCTGATATACTTGATACAATCAGTCGCTATACCTTTTTTGCATGTCCTTTATGTCAGCAATAATCTGATTTCGCAGCGATTCGGGTTCAAGCACTTCAACGCAAGTCCCATACTGCATAGCCCAATATCTCATAGCCTCTTCATTGCAGTTTACTCTAACAACTAACTTATCCTCATCTTCTTCAAGCACTTTTACATCTGTTCCAAACCAGTCGACAATATCCGTAAACATCCCTGCTATGGTCTCAATCTTAACAGCTACTGCAGGACCACTGAACATATATACATGTTCTGCCATGTGTTTTGGTAGATTAAGCCCATGTTCAAGCCCTTCAACCTTCTTCATAGGCTTGATTTTTGTGTCAAGCTCCTTCACATCTGTCATCTTATCTATTCTAAAATGCGAAACATTATCGTACTTATCATAGTTTCCAATCAAATAGAATCTGCCATTGCACGCAACAATCTGATAAGGATTCACTATGTAATGCATATTCCAACGAGGATGAAGCTTAAAGTCTGTTCCAACATCGTTGTACATAAAACTCACTTGATGCTTAGATGCAATCGCATCATTAAGCGTATCAAGGCCATACATAGCTTGCTTATTTATTGTCCTATTAAGCTCTGGAAGATTACTAACATGAGATACTTTTGCATTAAAGTAGTTGCTAGCAAGTCCCTGGATCTTATTAATCAAATCTTTTGCCTGCTTAGTAGAAATTGACTTTGAGAAAAGTACACTATCAATAAGGATTCTCAGCTCTGCATCATCAAATTCTCTTGTTAAAAGCCGATATCCATCTTCCATATCAATATCATACCCAAGCTCTTTAAGAGAGAGCACATTTGCTTTAACAGAGCGCCTGTCACAGGCCATACCATAATTCTTATCTAAAAGCTTTATGATATCCTGCTGTGTCAAAGCATGATTCTCATCCGTGTAATGCCTAAGAATTTCAAGAATGAGCATGTTGAGCATTTTCTTATTCCCGGTAGCATACATAGTTTGTCACCTCATTGGTTGTGGCAGTAATTATAGTACCAGCATTCATATGGATTACTGCACTGTTCTCCTACTTCTACCATCAGTTCTTCTGCTTCTTTTTGCTTTCGGTTAAGCTCCCAAATATTTTCATCAATCCACTTATAATATGCTTTTGCTTCTTCACTCACTTCATTGATAACAAAAGGGTTCTCTTCATCATTTCCATGCGTTACTACAAATATCTTCCCAACGTTTATTTTTGACTTTTTAAGAATATAGTACTGAAAGCCTGTATCTTTGATAAACTGGTCCTTCACCACAGGCGAGTTCTTCACTTCATAGAAATCATACCCACTTTCAGTTTTTCTCAGAATATCAACCGCACAGTAATTGTTGTAATAAGAAAAGGCTGCCTCACATATTACTTTTGTTCCTCTGGAGATGTGGTCTGCTGTCTTTGCCACCATAGCCTTCGTGTCTGGAAATTGAGTGCCCGGCTTAAGAATCGTCATTTCTTCATATGGGCCAAACATAGCCATAGCTCTGTCTCCAAAATCATTTCCTGCGTCAAGCCGTCTCTGTACTTCTGGAGATATTATTCTTAGTCCTGGCTTATGCTTATCCAGCCAAAGCATCTTGGGACATTGAACACCTCTCATGAAATCACTTTTTGTAATTCCCATTTTTGATTCAACCTATACGATTCCTAAGCTCCAACAAGCTGCTCTCTATATTCGCAACATCAACAAAAAACACGTTGACTCTAGTAACAATACTCTCTTCATCATTAGCCAGATAATATATATTATCCTTGCCTTTCATATCAGCATTGAGAGGATATAATAGCCATATCTCTGAGGTATTATATTTCTTGGAATATGCATACATCTGATACATATCCGCCTGGGATATTCCATAATTCACTCTCGGATCAGGGATAAGCTTTTTCCATTTTGTGTCCAGAATGATTATTCTTTTATCTTTTTTTATCACTATGTCAGGCCTTAGCTTAAACTTTTTGTTTGGTTCCTCAAAAAGATGTTTCCCTTTGTCCTGACTTGAAACATGCCAACCATCAGAGCCGAAAACTTTCTTCATTTTCAGCGCGACATAGCTTTCATATACTGATTCCATTGGAAAAAGTAACGCGCGTGAAGTAGTTTCGCCTGAGAAGGTTGAAAAGCTCTTATTCATCAGAAACACTTTCGACCACGGCATCAATGATTCATAATCTTTTGTATTTCTGTCTATTGTGATCTTGGCAAAATCAGCATCATAGTTCTTTGAAGGCTCAACAAGCTCAAAAGCCAAAAGAGCTTGGCGAATTTCCTTGCTGTTTTCAGCACTTCCAGTTAATCCCTGAAGCTTGAGTAAAGTAGACTTAACTATCCTGTTTTCCGGTCTATCTAACAAAAACTCATCATGGGCCATATAAAATCTCTCTTTATGAGCAAGATTGGCCTTTATATGCTGGTTGACCATGAGTTTCCCTTTATAGAAGTTTAGATTGTCTTCAACAACAACATATGCTGATTTTAATCCATGCTTAACAAGTTTTCTTACCTCCTGAAGATACATATTGATAAACAACTCATACAGATTCATCCTGTCTACTTTCAGACTTGCAGTATTGAAAGCCTTGCCAGGAAAATCCTTCATACTCTTAAGCATATTTAGGAAAATAGTCTTCGTCCTTTTATTACCTTCATCTGTCTCATCAAAATAAATCTTGGGTAAAATCTGAACCTGAAAGCCATTTTTCATCTGAATCAAACCAACATAGTTTTTGATGGTTATGACATCTCCAACGTTGCGCTTCAGCCCAACCTTCATGAAATCCAAAACATCCGCATTGTCTTCATTTGCCGTAAATTCGCGCACGAACTTATTGAGGTCAGCAAAAGCTTCCTCGTCCATATATTTATATTTGCTGTTATGCTCAAATTCCTTATTTCCGACAATTGAATCGAATTCTTGTACTTCAAAAGGTTTATTCATGGTATTGCCCTACTATATTTACATTATTTGCCTATACGCTTCTATATTTGTAAATGCGTCTTTGTTAATCTTATACTCCATAGGCTTTTCATCTACGATTTCCTCAACATTCCCCTTAAATGTCTGATCAAGATGCACTTCTGTATTAACAATAAACTTCAAGCTATCATCAGTCTTTGCATTATCTCCCAGTACAAGCTGAATTTTCTGGTAATCCTCATAAAAATACTCTTGAAGTAAAGGAATTACTGAATTTTCAAAAATCGTTGCCAGCTTTTCTTTAGTAGGAGTATCTTTTAATCCCATAAAGAATGCATGGCCAATTGTATGCTCCCTGTCATAAAGGAATTCTATCCTCTTATTAATTGTCCTAAGCATTCGTGAAACATCCAGTGTCTCTCCACTTATTGTATTTATTTCTTCAAGTACCGAATCATTAGGCATCATTTCTATAAATGAGAATCTTCTTCGGAGTGCTGTATCAAGCAATGCTATAGATCTGTCAGCTGTATTCATTGTTCCAAGAATATACACATTGCTTGGGACACTAAATTCAGCACCTGAGTATGGCAAAAACGCACTTGCCGCGTCTGAATTACCTTCTCGCTTTGTATCCTCAATAAGAGTAATAAGTTCTCCAAAAATCTTAGAAATATTGCCTCTGTTAATCTCGTCAATTATGAAAACATACGGCTGAACTTCTTTTTCCACTTCAACCAGTGGCTCTTGAAGATAGTTGTCCAATATCTTAGATATAGTGTCCATACCGATATAGTCAAAGGCAAAAAGCGAAAATCTTGCCAGCTGTTTTCTCCCTTTAGGAAGGAAACTAACCATATCCTGATCTATATCTTTAACAAGCCACTCCACCTTTCTGCTTCTAGCATAATGATCTCGTGATTCATCATATTCATAATCACCTGTAACTACTCCAATTGCATCAATACTTTTGTTGGTCTTTTCGACAACAACAACATCGCCTTTTTCCATGGTATTCTTGAAATCAAAAACCATGTGTTTACCATTCCACGATGCGTTTTCATCACCATAGAAATCACCTTCAACATCGCTGTCTTTCACCTCATCCCATCCAAGACGTATCTCATTATTTAAAAAGCACTCTGCTTTAAGTTTTGTTTTCCCAGTTCCTCCCAGAATCATGCCCCATATTCTTGGCTGTTCCTTTATTAGAGCTGTGCCGTTAGTATGTACCTTTATTGCCCGTGCTTCATTACAGAATTCCTTAAACACGCCATCAGCTAATTCATACCCTATTCCACCATCTTCTCCATCAAGTTGGGGTTTAATTCCTTCAATAAACTCTTCGTAGCCATAGGATTGATGAAAAGTGGTAAATACTATTCTTTTTTCAGCTTTAAGCTCATTGAACCGTGCCATGATAGCATCTCTATCGCCAAGTTCTTCAATAGGTTTTCCATCGCAAATAGATACAGCATAGCTTGCTGTAGAATACGTCTTTCCTGTTCCGGGAGGTCCATATAGTATTGTATTTAGTGATTTCACTGAATTTCTTGCACTTACATTCATGTTTTTTTCCTCTATTACGCCCTCATCAATAAGTTCTTTAATCGCATCGCTAAGCGGTTCTCTCAGCTTCCACAGATATGTGCCTACTTCCTCTGCTGTTGTCCTTCTTCCAACAAACAATATTGGCCAATATCTGCTATTTTCTTCATCTCTTGGTAAGATAGGACAATTGGTTTCCTTTAAGATATTCTTAGCGAGGTTAGTAGCATTTGAATTGTAATATGTAGGAGTCTTGCCATACATATTGGCAAGTTGTTTGCATGTAGCCTGTCCTCCAGCTTGATAGAATCTATAAATCACTTCTCGCCTAGCATCATTTGTCACTTCTGGATCCCGTAGCATTTCCTTATATTTTTCTTTAGTAATTCCAGGATCATATTCCTTTAATGACGGCCAGAACTCTCCGAATAATTCGTTTGCCACTAAATCTATCCTTCTGTAATTCTTAAAAGAAAAATTCTCATTTCGAAATTTCTCTATTACTTTGCTATTTGAAATATACGTAACAAGACTCTCAGGCTTCTCAAGTGCCAATCCTAAATCTTTATAAATCTTTGTATTACTATCTCTATTGTTTATTATTGGGAACACATATGGCTTCAAACAATGAAGTATGACTGACGCAGAAGCTGCCTGCATTCCTTTGATTCCTTGAGAAAGAAGCGTTTCTGCTCGCTCAAACTCTCCCCCATCCTTTTTATATATATCAATACACAGCTTCACAAACTCTCTTGCCTTATCACCACTTGTATCCGCAAATACGAAAAAGGCGGTCCCGAACATTCCAACACTAACATTACCCTTTGCGTCACTGTCAACGTTGGAATATTTGTCAAAGCACGCATTATCCCACACTTCATCAAGTACCTGATGCATTCTATCTTTAGCTTCATCAGAAAGATGTGTCTTATCAATATAATCTTTCTTCTTTTCAATATTAGACTTCCACGTTCCTATAGCCATAGCATAGATCGCGTTAAGATCATCAGTGTCGCATACATCTGGATCATCCAAGCGCGCATACTCAGCTATCAACAAGCGCATCATCTCATAACTTCCATCATGTTTATCCGGAAGTAGCTCTTCGCTATTTTTCAACACTTCATATGCTTTAGATTCACTCATAATCCATCCCTTTATTCATTACCATAATCAATAAGCTGTCCACAGTTAGGACATCTTGGAGCTTTCTTTAACTTATAACCACATTTAGCGCAGACATACCTAATTCCTTCAGACGTTTCAGATTTTCTCTTTGGAGACCTTGGTATGTTAATATCCTTTCCGCTAATTCTATCCAACAGCTCAATATCCTCTGCAGGATCACCAATCAAGCGTACTTTTGTAGCAATTCTCTTAGAAACAAATCTATTACCTTTACTATTAGCCTCATCATAAACAAACACGCCTCTGAACAGATATCCTCCATCTGCGTCCTTAGCAAATATAAGATCATATCCCTTATAGATATTCTCAGGATCTTCTTCATAATCAGGGCTCCGTTTTAAGTCCTCAAACACTACCTGATTCCAATCATCCGAAATGGTATTTATGCAATCAAACGCAGCCGAAATCTTTTCTCCATCCTTTATTCTTGCAAGCTTAGGAAACCACATCCTAAACTTAAAGTCTCCGTTGGAGGAAGGATAACAGGCTTTCATCCACCCCGTATAGTTAGTACCTACACAGGCATTTATTGCTTCAAAAATCGACTTAAACTCTATATTCTGTGAAGCATCTAAAATATCAATTTTCCCTCTGCTTTCACTATCAGGATTGTATTTGTATATCATTTTTACAGGATCCGCTTCTCCCCACTTAAACAGAGATTTCACAGACGAATCAATATATCTTGTTCTGATTACCTCTTCAGCAACTTCACCATTGAATGTGATCCTTCCTGCAACCTTTTCAGGATCATAGGGAATGGTTTCCCTAATTACTTCTTCAGACGGAAGCCATTCCTCAATTCTGTAAACTTCAACAACCTTACTATCACTGACAGCAAGCGCATACTCCGCATCTTTCACACTGTCAATCTTGCGTTTCCAAGATCCTCGTGTAACATCATACAATTCAAGAGCGGTCATCCCAACTCTATATGACTGGTTTATTTTAATAATTACCAGATTGTCTTGTATATCTTGTAATTGTAGTTCCTTCATAAATTATTTCCTCATAAATAACTGTAATTCACTGATTGTTTTTATAAAAATCAAAATCAAAATAATGTCTCTTATCATGAACCAGCGTTTCTCCAATCGTACCAGCTTCACACTTGTTCACTGGAATCGCATTTGCTCCATCAAGGCAAGCCAAAGACCCCATATATACCGAATACGAATGCTCATCAAATTGAATAGCCATCCAATATGGTTCAGCATCATACTTTTTTGCTGTGGTAGCTGCCTTTTCATATGCATTAGTTCCCAGTCCATACCTTGAATTAAGTTTCCCGTCAAGCTGGTACTTATTCCTGGCTTTCACGCTAATGACATACTTCTTAGCACCCTTTTCACAGTAAATGTCTGCAAATGCTTCATTCATATGAACATCATTTAGATTTCGTATCTTATCAAACTCAGCATCTACGAGTGCCTTTATAGCAAATAATTCTCCTAATTCTCCAAGAGATTTCTTACGAGCAGCCTCTTTTTTCTCATCCATGACAGTACCTCTGTTATTATTTACTCTTCAAAATTATTCTTTATATTTTCCGGAACATCAATTGAATCAATATACTCCAGTACTTTACCTGTAATAGTCCTTGGAGAACGTATTGTGCCTTTTACTCCATGTTCAGCTAACGCTCCAAATCCAAATAAATCAGATTCTACAAATTCTGCCAGAACAGTCAGCTGCATAGTAGTTTCATAAAAAGGCTCATATTCATACTCAAGCTCATAATCTTCAATACCAATAATATATTTTCTGTCGTCTATCTCTGTATGTGGTAAATCAGCTTTTACAACTTTACATTTCAAGCGTATCTTTTGATCAGGCAAGCCAAAATAGATATAAACAATGTCATCTACCTTAAATTTGCAGTTATACTGCTTCCAGTCCAACGTTCTCATTTCGCCAAATGCCCGAATCGTATCAAATCCTGCATTTGCAGAAACTACCCATTTCATAGGTCCACGCTCTTCAGCGCTTTTCTTAGGAATCCTCGCTCTCGTATGCTTTTCCGCTGTTAATCTTATATCAGTTTTATTTACTGAACGCTCCACACTCGCCACGTTTAGAGAGTTCATTTTAAGAATATTTATAACCTTCTGGAGCTCTTCTACCTCAAAAGGCACTTTATACGGCCTTTTTTCATCGTCTGTATCATAATATGGCTTATCCAATGCAGAACACAAGCGGTTCATGTCCACCTCATCCTCAGCACACAGAACAACATATCCATTTATACCATCAGCTTCTCCCTGCAGGTATCTTACCGATGATCTGCTTCCCAAGATTACATAAGCCTCTGACAGCTCCAGTTCAGATTTATCTGTAAGAATGCGCACTCCTGCATCTCTCATTTGCTGAACCATTGCTCCAAAATCAATATCATTTGCCATGTATTTATCCCCTTTCTCATTTTGAAAATCGGATAATCCCACATATACTATTTTATTACTAACAGAACAATAATTGTTGAAATTCCAACCATTTTAATAATAGTTTTAGAAAAACCGACATCCCGCAATCGCTTATATATCCACATTTTATCAAAAGCGATGTGCAAATAAATGCACACCGCTCTATACAAAAATATACATATAAAGAATATACGCCATAATCTTTTATGCAGCCATTGTCTCCTGCCGCCTATAGCAGAGTTCATATAGTTCAAATGCCAGAGCTTCTGCAGCTTTGAAGTCCTTTATCTTTTGGCCTCTGACCTGCCATAACCTGTATTTATCACAATATATCCCCCAACTATCATATCTCCCTTTCACAAGAGTAATGTATGTTCCCTTATATTTCTTGCTATATGAGCCCTTTAACGAATTATACTTCCAGGGCTTCTTCAGAAAATTCTTCTTTCGAAGAAGCTTGTTTTTCAAAGCATTCTCAGCCTTTCTTGGATTCTCATAATCCCCGGACATCCTCTCTGCGCATACACAGCCTACTCTCAGTTCCCTGAAATAATTATCATGCTTCATGATATGCACATATCGGATCTTCTCATTTCCGCACATTTCACACTGCTCGTATTCAATTTCATCACTGGATGAGTTTTCATCCCCAACATCAATTACTCCCACACATTTCCAACCTTTTTGCGGTACTCCCTTAACATCCCATAAGTTCATCACAATTCCCCCCTCTCCGTCATGAAGCCAGTATATTGCTGAGTTTGTCTGTAATATCCTCTATCGCAACACCCACTGCAACCGCGCCAAATGTCAGAAGAAATGCTGCAAACGAGAATACAACCCCCATAAACACTGCATCCCACATTTTCATGCTAATGTACATCACGATTATTATCAGCATGAGCAGGTAGAACAGGCCTAAGATCACGCAACCTATCTTGGACAGGACACCTACCCAGCTCTTGATAAAGCACATGATCAGAAACAGTGGGAAAAGTACTACTTTCATCAAAAGTTTTAATAACATCATCTTTCATCCCTCCATCAATCCATCAAAATCATCTCTGGTTACTGTAAAATTACTGACTTGATCCTCTTGGATCTTTGCTTCAAACTCAGCATCGGCAGTTATTGAGACGTTGTAGAGCATAGCCAGAAGATACGCCCTGGAATTGTGTGGGCGTTTTGTCAGCTCACCCCATTTGCCAATGACAGTTTCTAACTTGGACGAAGTAAGCCTCATAAGCCGTCCCTTGACCATATTTGTGGGCCTGTCCTCGCCAGCAACCTTCATAGTCGGCCTATTTGAAGTCAGTACATCAACCAGCAAATCCTCAATGCCTCGTATTTTTCCCTCATCAGCCGGAAAGCATTCACAGAGATAGTCGGTACCAATGTTTTCTCTGACATAGAGTCTTGAAGCTGTTTCATCGTCACTCAATCTCATTGCATCAATCTTTACCGACATAGTGTTACTGGGATAGATACGGATGAGATTATTATTATAATTATTTTTATTATTATTATTTTTATTAATGCGTCCCAATTCTTGGTATTCTGTAGCACCAAGATCAGAGACTCCTGAATCCCTATTTTCACTATCGATATCCAATTTTTGGTATTCAGAATTATTCTCTTTTTTACTTGAATCCCTAATTTTGAATTTCTGAACATTTTCCAAGTTTTGGTTTTCACGTCCATTTGATTTCACATTTTGCTCAGCTTCAACAATCCTCATGACATAAATACGTGATGGTCTGCCCTGCCCCATTTTCACCCGTTCAATAAGACCAATTCCTTTGTCTGTATCAAGTTCATCAAAGAGCTTATAAACTGTATTTTTGCTAAGGCCTGTAGCTTCGTGAACATCCTCCCAATCGTAGAAGATATAAGTCTTTCCATCCTTATCAACAAGATTGTTCACTGCAGAAAGCTTCATTCTATCCAACATCAATCCATACACATATCTGGCATTCACAGATATTTTGTTCAATTCCGGATCAGTATTAAAGCATTTGGGAATTACCATATAGCAGTTTGATGCCGGCTCCCTTCCGTTAAAATACTCAAATTTCATTTTGCTTCTTCTCCCCTTTCTCATTCCAGAGATGCAATTTTTGCACCTCTGGAATCACTTTCTTCATCTTTGTAGATAAAATTCTTAACGTAATATATATTTGGTCTCCCTTGGCCTCTGATAACGATATCGATAATACCTATCGCCTCAAGCTGCTTTAATGATAAGCTGATAGTCCTTGTAGAAAGCCCTATATCCTTGCTCATCTGATCAAGCGGATATATCACGTAAAGTCTGCCTTCTTCATCTCTCCAGCCATTTCTGTTAGCCATCTTTATTCTCTGTAGCAATAATCCGTAAACAACTTTTGCTTCTATAGATAGTGGTTCAAATGCTTCATCTATAAACATGAGCAGTGGTATTTCAACCATGGCATATTGAAATGCCTGCCGTCCGTAATGATAATCAAGTTTCATCTGCCATTTCCTCCTGTTCTTCCTTCCATCTTGATAGAAGCTCCAAAATTATTTTTTCACGCTCTTTTGAAGCCATATGAGAAGGGAAGTACTTATTTAATTTTCTTTCTGACAACGAAACCTTTCCGTTTGTCTTAGGTTCCGGTAACGCTCCATTCATGACCTGAATAATTGAGTACTGAGTCATATTCTCAAGGTTCTTCTGTTCTTTAAGTGCCTCAATCTGTTCTGGTCTTAAGATACCGTTTTCTTTTCTGTACTCGTAAATCCACTGCTGTACATCTTTATCAAAATAAGAAATATCAACTCCCATAATTATTGAAACTTGTTTTTCATCAACCATCTGAAGAAGCTCCGGTATAAGCTCAGTCAATCTTATATATTTTTTTACTTGAGATTTTCCCATCCCAAATTCTTCTCCAACTATTGCGGCAGTTTCCGACTTCCGCCACTGAGTGGCGGAAGTTAAATCCGTACGTGTTCCTTGCCTTCTCATAACATCCATTTTCATCTTCATGGCAAAAGCTCTTTCACTTGGAAGAATTTCCTCTCGCTGAACATTGCTGTCTACCATTACAATCGTGGCTTCATCATCTGACATTTCTCTTACTATTGCTGGTAGTTCCTCTAGTCCAATTAACAAAGCGGCATGCATTCTTCTATGCCCTGAAATCATTTCGTAACCACCTTTGTTATCAGGCCTTACCAGGACCGGAGAAAGAATCCCGTTGAGTTTGATGCTTTCAACAAGTTCTTCCATTTTTTCATCATCAACCACTTTGAAAGGATGATCCTTAAAAGGATGGATCTTATCTATCTTTATTTCTTCTGTGCCATCTTTAAATGTTGGAGCCCCAAGAAGCTCATCCACCGATTCAAAATGTATTTTTTCTCTTTTAACAGCCATGTCTGATTACCCCCAATTCATGAATTCTCTGCGACAAAATCTGTAAGTTCCATGTAAGCGCCAGCAACTTTTCCCTTTGGATCATATTCGTAAATGCTCTTGCTCATGGCAGATACCTCAGTTGCCCTGATTGATAACGGTATCTCTGTAGGAAGAACACGAAGGCTCTTACCATATACCTCATTTACCTCTGCAATAATCTCTTTGGCATAATTTGTTCTCTTATCGACCATTGTTAAGAGGATTCCTTCAATTTCCAACCTTGAATTGAGCCTACGCTTTACTGTGTAGATGGTCTTTAGAAGCGCCTGAAGGCCTTTTACAGGGAGAAATGCTGCCTGTACTGGAATAAGTACTGTATCTGCGCATGCCAGGGCATTTACTGTCATTACGCCAAGCGATGGCATACAGTCCAAAATAATGTATGAATACTTGTCCTTGATCTGCTCCACATAGTCTCTCAAAACAAGTTCTCTGCTCATAACATTTACCAATGAGACCTCTGCAGCTGAAAGTCCAATGTTTGAAGGAAGGAGATCCACATTCTCACTGTGATGGATGATTGCGAAATCCTCAGGAATATCTTCCTCATTTACAATCTTTTCGATTACATCAACAATAGTGAGTTCAAGATTGTCTGGTTCCCTATAACCCATACAGATTGTCAGACTACCCTGTGGATCGTTATCTACTAAAAGTATCTTATGTCCCTTGTTCGCAAGACCTATTCCTAAATTCATGGCAGTAGTGGTCTTGGCTACCCCACCTTTCTGATTTGCGATTGCAATTACCTTACACATACTTCTCTCCTCCCATCTTTTCCATGTTCTCTCAAGTATTCTTCAAATATTGACCTTTTTATCAGCACTTTCTTATGAAGCTTGTAGAATGCACCGGCTTTATCAGCCGCGTGTGTAACCGCCCTGTAGCTCATCTTGTAATAATCGATTGCCATGTTATAGGTAATAAAACTTCTCTGTGCGAACAAAAGATCTTCATCATCTATCTGATCGGAGAACATCCATATTGTTCCAAACATGTTTTAGTCCTCCCTATCTTCCAGAGTCTTTCTTTCGCGGTTACCATTCGTCTGATACATTCCTGCAGGCTGATGAAATCTCTCAAGGTACTCATCAAAAATATCTCTGTTAATAAGGACAGTTCCTTCTCTGCGGTAAATTGCTCCACACTCATCTGCCATTTCAAGAATCTTCTTGTGCTCAAGGCTGTAAACTATCTCTGCATCTTTATATCTGAGCCATTTTTTTCTTAAAGTCTGGACAACCAGTTTCTCCTGGACTACTACATTTCTGCTTAATGGTCGTACTATCTCAGCTTCATGTTCGCCCACATAATCACGGTTCTCATCAAAATACGCTCTGTCTTCTTTCTTTTTTCCCATTGATCTGTTTCCTTTCATCCTTTTTTATGCAGAAGATCTTCCGAGAAAAAAGCCAACAAAAAAGAGTTACTCTCTAGAATTTGTTTTCTAAAAAGTAACTCTTATAACCTAAAGTTATATATTCGAAAAATTGATTATCTGACTTTCAAACCTCGCACGATTGCGCATCACTGCTTACTATTTCGCACGAAAAATTTGTCATTTGTTTGTCAAAAGCGTCATCCCTTGCTTGAAATCCGCATGGATAGTGGGTTTCAGAGTTTCTGTGACTTAAGTGTTGGAATAAATGGTGATTGCTCCCCTAACTTAATCCGTACAGCTCCAAGCAAATCCTTCTGAGCTATTTTTTCTCCGTTTGACTCTACCACCGAAATCCATGGAGCACCGGATTTGTGCTGTCAACCGAGGTGCAGGCCTCCAAAAAGGTGGTCTTCGGTGGAAAGAGTACTGTTACGAACCAAATACATACAGTGCAGTCCAGATGAAGCAATTGACTACACATTTCTCTCAATCACATCTCTGTAATTGATATGAGCATTACGCTACACTCATATTATAACTCCTATGTTCTGGTTTGTCATCACCAAATTTATCCATAGAAGTCCGAACCGATACATCATGAATCACTGCGCTCCGGTCTGATGATGATCTTGCCTTCAAGGTTCATCATGACCTCCTGTTTCTTCTCTCTGGTAGCCTCAGCGTAGATGTTCATCGTAGTGGTTATGTCCGCATGGCCCATGATGGCCTGGATCACCTTGATGTTCGACTCATTCTCGCAGAGCCTGGTGCAGAAAGTGTGACGTAATATATGGGCAGAAATACTCGGGAGCAGAAAAGGCTCCCTGTTCTCATCAGCAGCCATAAGGACCTCCTCTTCATTATAAGAATCGATTGCATCGTGGATAGCACGGTTGACTGCTCCTGGATGGAGAGCCTTGTGCTCGCCGGTACAGAAAACAAATCCGGTGAATCCATCGATCTCTTCATCACAGAAACCAAGGACGCTCTGGAATTCATATTCCATCAGAAAAGCATCATATACTTCCTGGACCATCGGAATGTCCCTGGTACCTGCAGCGGTTTTCGTAGGTAGCATGCGCTTACTGCAGTCCCCAAATTCATCAGGCCTGTCGCTGAGAGTATGATTGACATGGATGATCCGATTCTGAAAATCAACACAGTCCCATCTGATCGCAAGGCACTCGCCTATACGCATGCCCGTGCCAAGAAGCACCGTGATAATCGGAAGCCATCCCCTGAATTCAGGATTGTTCCTGAATATATCCATAAAAGCCTGCTGCTCATCAATGGTAAGAGCTTTTCTGTCCGGCTTTTCCCAAAACTTGCTGCGCTTGATCTCTGCCATGACATCATCTGTCGGATTTGTCCTGATGTAGCCATCCCGAACAGCCATCTGGAATGCAGGGCGGAGAACAGTATGTACATGATCAACTGTCGTTGCCTTGAGTCCACGCTCAATGATGAGCCCGTAATAGAACTTCTTGATGTCTGAATACTTGACGTCGACAATCTTCATCTTACCAAAGTCTTCCTTGATATAGCTCTTATAGACATTAACATAAGTGCCCTTGGTAGTAACTTTGAGATTGTGCTTGGTATCAAGATAAGTCTCCACCATGCTGTTGACTGCTACATTCTTTGACTTACTGGGATCAAGGCCATCATCATAATCTCTCTTTAATTTCCTCTCAGCCTCCCTGAGTTCAACCAGTGTCTTCTTATATATAGAGTGTCTCTGTCCCATACGGTCTGTATAGGAATATACGTATCTGCCATCCTTTCTCTGGAACTCGCCTACGTACAGGTTGTAACCTCTTGAATCTTTTCTCGTCATGTTTTTCCTCCTAATAAAAAAGAGGAATAACCGGTTCATAAACACATTATAATCCGCATTATTCCTCTGTTACAATCCATTTTTATCCTGTGAGCGAAGCGCAAAACCGCATGAATACTGCCATTTGGACTTCTTTGGACAACAATGGACAATTACGATGTATAATTTGCATCACGAAAATTTTCCATGAATGCATCGAAAATCTCTGTGTTGACCAACACCCTTCTCTTAATGTGGTATATAGCTCCTGCGTCCTTAGCCATTTTCTCAAAGGTATGAAGCCCCATCGAATACAGGTCTTTTCCCTCCTTGTAAGTGACAAACTTCTTTCCGGACTTAACAGCCTCCGCTACATTAGTGATATTTGTTTTTCTTGCCGGCATTTACCGTCCCTCCTGTCTTTAGTCTGCATACAGTGAAGCATTGATAGCTTCACCTTCTTCTTTGCTCTGTGGATCTTAAGTCTTGCTGACTCCTGGGTTATCCCAAGCTCATCAGCGATCTCTGCTGCATCCTTTGCACCATTGATATATGAAGTGAAAAGAGCTTTCTCCTTTGGCTTGAGGATGCACATCTGGGTATTGAATAAGAAATAGGCCTTGCGCATATCTCGGATCACATATGCCTCATACATATAATCTATTTCGTTCTCAGTACCCTCCAGTACACCGCTTGAAAAATCACAGGTCCTCAGCGCATCCCTCGTCATGGTCTCACTGATTCCCGTATTTGCAGTCGGATCACTCGTTCCGCTTGTCTGCACCCTGACACCAAGCGCACCTCTGTCAGAGTGCCTGCTGCATGCCCTGTCAGTCTCAATGGTATAGACAAGTCCTTCTATCCGGCTGTCTAACATTCCCAGGAAAGAAGGATAGTTTCTGCAGATAATATCGACCTTCCCTCCTGCATCCGCTGCAGCATAATCATCTACTAATTGAATTGCCATGAAGCACCTCCTTAATATATGTAGATTCTCAACTTTTTTCCTACATCCGGTTTCAAGGAGTGTGTTCTCTACTTAGTTAGTAAGTACCGTCAAAAAAGCATTTCGGACTCAGCTCCAGGACGTTTGCCATATCCAGGAAAAGAGACATCTTTATATCCGTTCTTCCTGTCTCGCAGTTAGCCACTATCTGTCTGCTCACATACAGCTTTTCAGCAAACTTTTCCTGGCTTAGCTTAAGCTCCCTTCTTCTGATTCTGATCTTTTCTCCCAATGTTTTTTCTGCCATCATCTTACTGGCCTGCCATGATCATGAACTGTCCTTTCCTTGTTTTTTACGCGCGTATCGTCTTAAGACTCTTCCATCATAAGGCTGCAACCCGCATAAACACTAGAACTGAGCTGTATACTCGGTATGCAATCTGTATACCGTCATCTGTCAAGCAGAGCCAGCGCCTTTAGCTGGGCAACGGCAACTGCCCTTACCTCCGCGCTCTTAAGGTTTGAATAAAGCTTTTCAATTTCTTCAACTCCGGCTTCCTGAAGGGTATTAACGTGAACTTCATCAACTCCCTTAAGGATCCAATCAGTAGATACCTGGAACCTCTCGGAATACTTGAGAAGAACATCGATAGGCAGTGTCCTTGTCTCCCTCTCATAGGCAGATATAACGCTCTTGTTTGATAAAAAGAACTCTGCAGCCAGTTCCTTCTGACCGATGCCGCTTGCTTCACGAAGCTCCCTGATCCTTCCTCCGATTGTTTCTGTGTTTCTTATTTCCATTTCATTCTCCTTTTCCGGAGTCTGAAAACGGAAACACAACCTGCCCAGAGCTATTTGTCTGCACAGAAAAAGGAACCTGCAAAACGGTAATGAAATAAAACCATAATTGATATGGTTGCATTTCCGTTTTGCAGACTCCTTAGTGCTATTGTTTAAGCATATTCAGCTCTGGGCAAACTCTTGGCACATGCGCGGAACTCTTTCGACTTACTTTCCCGTGGTCTTGGCAAAAGAGATATAGCCTCCCCTTTACATGATGCGATTCAGTTCTTCGTTCACATGTGCCTCATACATATTTAGTTGTACCGGCTTCTCTATACTTAGTCGTGTCTTCTCTCATTCCTTGCCGCAATGTATGACCTGAGCGGCTCACCATATTCCGGACAATCTGAAACATCTGTAACTGTGACTTTTCCATACTTAGCCTTAACATACATCATCCTCCCGCACTCAGGGCATGGAATGTAGCCTTGAACAAATCCCACTGCCATCATCGGGGTACCATCATATACACATGATGCAACATAAAGATCCTTTACCATAACTTTTAATCAACCTCCAAAAACTATTCTTCATTCTGCGCAGCAGTATAATCCTATCACCAAAAATCCAACCGCGAGTCCAGCTTTAATCCTCTCTTTGTCTCTTCATAGTCCAGCGAAAGTCTATAACAAAAAAATCCAACCCGAAGCATAAAGCTTTGGATTGGACTTCGTATATATTATCAGGCCACACCACTATCCTTGTTATTTCTGTCTTCTCTTGGAGGGACAATCCCCTTTTCTATATCCTCCTGTTCACGCCTCTTGGCATATACCCACATGATCACTGCAAAAAGTGTAATGGCATCCTTTTTCTTCTTATAATAAGTGCTCCTCTTTATGAAAAGCATCTCCATCACCTGGTCATCTGTTTTAATTGTATTTCTTCCCCTGAGATAAAGCTCATAGATAATCGTCCTAAGCATGATACCTTCAGTCAGTTCATCTTCCCCGGGGATGAACTCTCTTCCAAGGTTACTGCCATCAAGCATCTTTTCCATCTGATCCAGAACCATGTTTGCTTTCTCATCAAACCATGGTGCCCTGACCACTTCCCAGATAAAACTTCTGTACTCCTGATCCCGGTCCCAGTTATCTCCCATCTTCTCAGCAAGATACATGTACCAGCGTCTTATGTGCTGCTTCTGGTGCTTAATATACTCAGGATCATCATTCTGCTTTTCCTGTGCAGCCAGTGCCTGCCCATCTACTCTCCTGCAGAGCAGATCTTTTGCAAAAGTATGAGCATCTTCATACCTGAATCCTTCACGTTCACAAATCTCCAGCGCCAGCACGTGCGCTGTTATAATATTTCCCTTTTTATTCATACGCCCTCCTAATTAAGAAACTCTTGGCTTAACGACTGGTTACAAAATGCACAGATGCTAGCACTCTGTGCCTCCGGTAACATACTTTACCATAATCCATAGAAATCCATATCCGAAGTTTTTCCGCACGGAATCCGTAGAGTTTCTTAACAGGCATACCTCAATTGCTGATATTTACTGCTTTACACCATCTTTCTTTTTCCGCAATTTTGCAGATTGTTTTTTAGGCTTCTTTGGGTCCTGATTTTTCTGTTTTTTATGCGGTTCAAAATAATTCAGAAAGTATTCTGACTGGTCCCTTTTGCCAGGGATATTGTCGGGGTAGATATCATGGTATTCCACAATACGCTTGGCCATATCTTCATATTCCATATTCTTGGCATGCATCCACGCTTCTATTCCTATAAGAGTCACCGCTTCTTTATGCTTGTCGCTAAAGCAGGAGCTTCCCATCCCAAGTTCAATGGCCACATCAATCTGCCTCTCCCCCGGAGCCGCATTAAAATAGCATCTTTCTATGAGTTTTCTGTATGTCCGACCGTCATTAAAGAGCGTCAGAATGCCAACAGCAAAATCTATCAGATCGTCAAACCACGCTGTATCCATAGCATCTTCCACCAGCTTCTCCATCTCCTCCTTATTCTTATCAAGAGGCTTCCAGAACAAATCCAGGAAACGTCTCCGCAGCTGTCTTCTTTCCATATCTGTCTCTTTCTTAGATTTCATACGAGGCGGAGATTGCTTCCTATGCCATTTGTATGATCTAAACTTTTTGAACATAAGCATGGCTTTCTTATAAACATCATTTGGGTCATCAAATCCTTCTGCTCTGCATATTGTAACAATATCTCTCCAATTAGCTGATGCTGGCATCGCAATCCCTCCTTTCGAATGCCGGTATATGAACCATATATAAAAAAGCAGGAAGCATCAGGTGTTATCCCCAATCTTCCTGCAAGCACACTATTTATTCTTTTCCAAATATCTCCTGCTCATCTCATCAGAAATAAGCTTTCCATACATAGTAAGTCGAAAATCACTTACTGTATGGATATGGTTTTCAAGCAGCTCCTCCAGCTTAATCCCCAGCAACAATTCATCAACTGAAATCTTATAATTCAGAACAAGATCAACCAAAACCTCAAATGGGATCCTTGTGACTCCCTTTTCATAATTGGCATATGACTGAACAGATTTTCCCAAGCCTTCCGCCATCTTTTCCTGTGTCAGTTTAAGCTCTTTTCTCTTAGATCTGAGTCTGTCACCAACATCAATATCAATTTGTCGACGTACTTTTGGCTTTTTCGCTGCCTTCTGAGTTTTTTTCTTCACTGTCTTTCCCTACTTTCCTATATTTTATGATACGAGCACCAGGGCTCATTTCCCATAAAATAGGTATATAGAAAAGAGTGAAAAACCTATAATAACTCTATAGGTTTGCAAAACAATGATTATGGTTAACTGTATATTTTCTGCATAATCAATCCTTATAACCTATATTTCTGTGACAGCTTTCCGAATTTCTTTCCTCAAATTTCTTTCACATCTTTCACATCTATAAAATACACCATTACGTGTCCTATATATCTCTCTTAATAAATCCAGTATTCATCATTGTTTCAAGGCTCTGCTTCCATTTTCATACATCAATGTCAGTAGATATGCCTATTCCAGAAACACTGTTTTTAAGCAACAGAAAAGAGCCCTAAAACACGCGGTTTTGGAGCTCTTCCAATCCTATATGTGCCAATATTGCCTGCCTTCGTCTCTTTCAGTTTTATCAATACGCTTCCAGCATCTTCTGGGCACATCTTGTAGTAACCTCAATGTAATACTTGTAGTCCTCTGTAGACATGCTGTCCGAATCATACTTATCAATCTTATCCGCGAAGTCGGCGTATTTCTGCATCATTGCACCATACTCGCCCAGCATGGAAACCATGTTGTTAGGATCAGAATTATACTTCTTCATAAAATCGACGTACTCATCTACAAACTCTTCATAACTATCAAGAAATTCTTTCAAATCAGGATCCACACCATTGGTCTGCTCTTTCTCCTTAGGCTGTTCTTCCTGCTTCTCATCTACTTTCTCTGTAGAAGCCTTTTTCTCTTCATTAACAGCAGATGCTTCCTCTTTTGTTTCTGTCTGGTTTACAGCAATATCCTCCGTCTTTTCCTTAACAGCTATCTCTTCTTTCTCCTTTATTGTAGTGCTTGAAGCTTTCTCTTCAGGCGGTATTGTGAAAAGCCCATACTTCTTTGCCTGACCAACTCCTGCAAACAGGCAGATGGCGGCAAGGATAAGTGCGATAATCGTAAATCCCTTGAGTTTATATTTCTTATTAAGGCAGAATATTGCTCCTGCAATAATTCCCGCTGACAGAATGATTGTCAAAATTGCCGGATCAGAACTAAAGTCTAACACAGCAAGTATCAGAAGAATTATTCCAAAAAACTTTCCAAACTTATCTGTTCCCGATGCCTGTGGTTCTTGAACTGGTGGCTGCACAGTATACATATTCTGTTGAGGGCCAACAGGTTCCCTATTCTGTAGCTGAACATTTTGCACTTCTGCAACTCTATCTGGTGTAACACTGCTTCCCACCTGTGTTCCACAATTAGGACAGAACTTTGTTCCATCAGGGATTTCATTTCCACAATTCATACAAAAAGTGATGAGTATATCGACATTGAATTAAAAGATTATTCAAGAGAAGAACTAGCCAGGAATTTCTCCAATGTCATCAGAGAAACCCGCCTATTATTTGGGATGACTCAGGCAGAGCTTGCAAAGCTATCCGGGCTGCATAGGAGTACCATTGTCAAAGTTGAAGATCCGCTCCAGTCAGGAACCACTCGCCTAAGCACAATGTATGCAATAATAACAGCGCTCAAAATAAATCCTAATCGGATAATCTATCCTGAGATGATCGAACTCAACTCTCCAAAGAAGATACTCATGGACTATGTTGCGCTCTGTTCAGAGGAAGAGCTTAAATTCATAAATCCACTAATAGAGGCTTTTGTCGAAGCAAAAAACACATAAAAAAGGCGATCCATGAATCATCGTCCACAGACCGCCTTAGCCGAGTACTATTTATGTAAAGAGCTTTCTTCCAGCCCAGATACAGATGCAAGCACCTACTGTCGAAACAATAAGGCTGCCAATCATTCCTGTAGCAGTAAATCCGAGAATCTTAAACACCAGGCCTCCTACAAATCCACCGCCGATACCAAGTAGAATATTCTTGATCATTCCTGACTCTTCACTCATTAGCTTGCTTGCAAGAAGTCCAGCGATTGCACCAAGTATAAGTCCCCAGATAAGTCCCATAGCATTTCCCTCCATTCTTAATAAGTGTTTATCTATTTTCAACTGGACTGATTACCGGCTTACCCTCCCTGTCCAGCATGGGTGTAAGTCCTCCAGCATATCCACTTGCATGGAATATGTAGTTAACGCCTGTGTCCTGGTCTACCCAGATTTCTGTTACATTAACTGTTCCCTGTGAATAAACTTTTTTAAATCTTTTTCCCCCTGTCATGTCTTTGTCCTTTCATATTTAGGCTCTATCCAAAAGGCTAAAGAGCCCAACTACCAACAATACCGGCAATGCAATAGCAACAAGTCCTTTAAATACAAGCCCCACAAGAATAAGTGGAAGGAACACCAGTGTAAACATAACTTTGATGATGCTCCAGCTTGCTCTGAATGCAAAGCCAATCATTTTTCCAAAGATCCAAAAGAAAAATATGATAAAAAGCAGCGACAACATGATCCTCACCTTCCTTTCTAAAATAAAAACCATTGTCATCTGTCGCTTGTTGATGAATTCATTATATGGCTGTCACATTCAGGATTACATAATCATTTCAGCAAAAAGAAATATGTTATTTTGCTTTTTATGAAAAAGACATTCCTCCATCAAAAAAACGGTGAGCATCTACCATAGATACCCACCGCATTAAACTCTTGCCGTTTACTTACCACAATAAACCTTTATTGCCTGATATACGAATTCTGCGGTTCCTTTGCCGCCCATCTTGTCGATGTTCTCAGTGAACTCTCCGCCGCCTGCATACATCTTACCAAGGCCGTAAAGAATCTCATCGGTGCATTTATACATATTCTTGGTGATGAAATCCTGTATCTTCTTGACCTGAGCCTGAACCTCTGCGGAAGCCGGGTCCTTACTGATCATTGGCCCGAACTCCTCGAAAATCCTGGAAAAATCAGCCATCAGGCCGCTCTCGTATTCCTTGGTCCAATTCTTGCTCTTTTCCGAAAACTCTTTATACTCGGGAGTCTGCCCCCACTGCTCTTTGGCTTTCTTTGAATATTCATCAAGCTTACTACTATCAAATGCTGTAAAATCCAATCTTCTCACTCCTCTCGATTTAAGGTATTTGCACAGATTGAGCAGATTCTCAATGTGCTCCTTCTTGAGTTCCAGGAGGCCAATCTGCTGCTCCAGTGCCTTCGTTTTGTCAAAATCAGATCTGTTTATTATTTCTTTTATGTCTTTAAGTGGAAACTCCAGCTCCTTGAACAGTAAAATCTGCTGCAATTTCTCCAGTGCTGCATCGTCATACAGCCTGTATCCTGACTCTGTGTATTCTGCCGGCTTTAAGAGTCCTATCTGGTCGTAATACTGCAAGGTGCGTATACTCACTCCTGTCAGTTTACTTACTTCATTTACTGTCTTCATGGCTTTCATCTCCTTCACGTGTAAGTATAGCTTAAACCATAACGTAACGTTAGAGTCAACACTTTTTTGCAAAAAATATAGAGGTCGTAAAACCTCTATACTTCTCACCAATAATTTCTGCGTCTGTCTTCTAATTCGATCAGCGCGTCATAATAAAGCTGCTGAAGTTCAGTCTTACTTAAGCTGTTCACATAATCACGAAGTTCATCGTAATGTCGCTGCTCTTCCTCCTCTTCCTCTTTTTCCCACTCTTCCACTTGTTTGAGGAAATCCTCTGCAGCTTTAGGTTCAGCAGTGAAATAAAGAGCAATCATATGCTTACAGATTACTCTGCGTCCATCAGCAAAAGGGCAAGTACATGTAGATTTTCTAGGATGTTCCAGATCCACGTGCACATGGTAAAGCTCCGTGCCTTTTACTGTGCCATCATAAGTTGTAGTACTTGTTTTCTCTACGGACGCTACCTTTTTGTTATTGTAATAATCCATGCCGCGCCAAACTGAGTTGCCGCTTGCTATTTCTATAAGTCCCATATTATTCAGTCGCTCCCCATTTATCTGTTATGGTTCTTCCAGGTATCTGACCTCTTTGCCATGAGCTATCGCATACTCAATCTCACTCTTAGTACTGGAGCCCACATAGCCTCCAACATTTATCACATATATGGCATCCGCCATATCGATTTTCCTCTTATGCATGTCATCCAGCATCTCTTTCGTCTTGGTAAGAGTGCCCTCATCCATGTTTTCCCAGACTTCCTGATCTCCAGAATGGCCAAACAAGCCTACACTGATGACGATGTTGCCTTCAAGAGTAAGCTTCTTCTGTGCCTCCATGAACTGGTCTTTAAATCTGGTGCTCCCGCACAATGTTATTACCGGATACTTTCCCTGCATAATCTCTCCCCGTTCAAATTTAATCGGTATTTAATATAAATTTCAATGTAATTATAGTATGATAGAAACACCTCTTGTAAGGATTTTGGGATGCCCTTACATATCATAAGACAAGCCGATGCAAACCGAATTCCGGTTCCCTCGCATCGGCTTGAACTCGTTTTGGAAAAAAATCACATCAAAACCTTTCCGCTTCCCCAGGCATCGCCAACCTTCTCGCCAACAACATGATAAGCATTGTTGAAAGGATCAAAAGTAATCGGCTTAACCTTGCTTACATCAACCTTGCCATCTGTAAGAGCAGCTTCGTCCACGCTGACATTAACTATCTCACCCTTAAGAATGCAGGAATCATGATCAAAGCTCTTTACCTTGCATTCCATGCTTACAGCAAGCTCATTGATGATAGGAGCATTTACGTTAGGACTCTTTGTTGCAGTGAATCCGGCCTTAGCAAACTTATCCTCATCTTTATTACCTGAAGCCATTCCGACAAAGTCGCATGCTGCAACATGATCTGCGTCAGCCATGCTTATTGTGAAAGCTCCAGTCTTCTCGAAGTTCTTGCAGGTCTTGTGGTCAACAGAAAGACATACTGAAACCTCGTTCATCTCGCTGATTCCGCCCCATGCTGCATTCATAGCATTGGGCTTTCCATTCTCATCATATGTTCCAATGATCCAAACTGGTTGTGGGTAACTAAACGGTTTTGCTCCAAAATCTTTTCTGCTCATAATCTTAACTCCTTCTCTATACATACATAGTTCCAGCTACAGTCTCCTCATCCGGCTTCTGTCCATCATGTGCCATCCATGTACACTCTGTCAGAGCCATATTTGTAAACTCAGCGGTAAAAGAGCTGTCTTCCGGCGAACATGCATATATTCCAAATCTCACCTTGCCAGCACCCTCATGCATATGGCAAACTCTCATCTGTTTCCACTTATTTCCATCATCTGAGCACTCGATACAGTAATCATCTTCCCTGCGGCTCAGCCTATACCACATAGACTTCACTGACGCAGGAATCTCAGTAGTTGCCCAGTCAGAATAACCATGGTTGGTAACAACTGATCCAAGGTGCTGGAACTCCTCGTTCTCATACTCAATTGAGCCCTTAAGCCAGTTCTCACTATCCAGGTACATCACAACTCCGCACTGATCAAAGCGGTGATGGCTGTCAGCAAAATCTGTTTTCACCACAAAGGAAAAGAACTTCTCCTCTGTCTCCATTTGAAACACAGGAGCATTATCATTCCTGAAATGATAGTACGTCCTCTGCCACAGATCTGTATGTGGCAATGTCGTCACAGTAATCTTATTCTCTGTCACACTGTAACTCTTCGGTTCTCTGGTCCAAGTGAATTTCAACATCTCTCATTCTCCCTCATCCGGCAATTAAAAACTGTGCGCTCACAGTATACCGATTTAAACTATCCCCTTCGCTGCTGGATCCTGAATCCAAAACTGTCTTGGTTATCTTATATGTTCCAGGTTCAAGCTTTCCGTAAAGCCATTCCCAATTAGTTTCAATCTCAGCTTCACCATTCTTTGGAATACTGTAGCCGATATCAGTGAAAACTCCATTATCAATTATCATCGGAACTGCTTCCCACTTCTCACCTTCAAGCTTCTCAAGCGTGTATTCTTCTCCATATATCAGCTCGCCGGTATTCTTGTCTTCGTATTGCTTGAAATGAACAGTCAGCCCTGAGGTCGTCACATTACTAACACTCATCATGAGTCCAAGAGCCTCAACTTCAGAATCTGAAATGTACTGTCCTATTCCTCCTTCAGTCCTGCTGGTATCAAACTTAAGCGTATCCAAAATGGTATCTGCCTCTTCCCACATATGGCTTATCCAGGAATCGCAGTCTATGCTCTGGGCAACTATCTGCGGACGCTCATCGCCAAAAGTAATGAAGTCCCAGTGCTCATGATCATCATATGTGCCAACATGCGCGGTATATCCCGCTAATGTAATCTCTTCCTGGGAAAGTCCTGTTCCGCAAACACCAAAACTGTCTGAGCAAAAAAGCTCTATCTGCCCTGCATCTGCAGATTTTGGTTTTAGTATCAATCCATATAGACCATAAGTGAGCTTCCCGTCATCCACTGCAGAAATATCCGCTGTCCATCCTTCCGGAACAACTACAGACATCTCTCCATAGGGTCCGCCCACTGAAACTGTCTGCTTTTCATAAGCACTTCCTGTGGCAAAAGAGCTCCATTCGCCATAAACTCTCTCGGCTCCGTTGCCTTTAAATGCCCTTACTTTTATTCTGAAATCGAAATAATCCTGCGCACCGGTAACGTAAGAATTATCGGTAATCTCAACTGTTTCAGGTTCTCTGTATTCCTTTTCTGAATAGTACTTATTCTCCTCAGAGACTTCGTATCCTTCAGCACCCTCAACCGGATCCCACTCGAAAACAACCTCTGCACAGTCTTCTCCCGGCCTCAAAACTCCGTCTTTCACCGCAGGCACACCAAGAGTGCTGGCTTCAACCGCTTCCGGTTCACTCACTGTGCTGGAAGCAGCTCCGCTATCTTCCACTTTATTGTTTCCACAGCCTACAGCAACAATCGTCATAAGTATTAACATGGCGACGCATAATCTTTTCATACTGCTCCTCCAGTGCTTAGCGCAATCACTCATCCTCCAGATCCCAGGGGTCTATATCAAGCTCAGCCTTGATACGGGTCTGCTTGCCGTCTCTATTCTGGAATGGGAACTCAATTATTTTCTTTTCCTTTTCAGCTACCATCCCCAGCTGTTCATTGATTTCCATCTTTGCCAGCTGCTCTTCTGTATAATCATCCAGGAAAAGACAATCCGTATCCCAGAAGCATATATCAAGGTATGCACGTAGATCCTCGTAGCAGTTAACCAGATACTCAGCAGTTTCCTCAAGTTCTTCGCCTTCAAATTCTCCCTTATAAGATTCAAGAGCGGCTTTTTTTACTACACTGCGGTCGGGCTCAGGAATTCTTTCTACTGTGGTGAGTTCTTCGTCATCGTCAAAATCATCTCCAAAAAAATCATCCTCGTCATCGCCGAGATCCTCATCAAAGTCTTCATCAAAGCCATCCAGCATATCATCCTCAAGGTTATCGAAAAGCCCATCCTCAATATCCTGGTTGATCATATCCACTTCACCAATCTCGCTCTCAATAATGCTGTAGAGAACATATTCCGTTGTAAGATCCGGCACATATTCCTTCTTTGACCTGAGAAGTTTGTAAAGTCCAAAGAACTTCTTATTTGCCTTTTCCAGAGGATAATTATCCGGCAGATAAGACATGGAAACAGCTGCTGCAAATTCATCATCAAGCATAAGCTCTTTTAAATCCACCAGCTCATCAAAGCTCTTTGTAGACGCACTCTGGTCCAGTTCGCCCCTCTGCGCCATTCCCCAGACAACTTCATCGAGAATAATATCCTCCATGATCTCTAAAAGCCTGTAATTAACAAATTCAGTAATTATCTTATCAGCTTTTTCATCCCCAATACGATTAGGTAATTGAAGCATTCTACATTTCCTCCTTTGGCCACTCTGAGCCAACATCTAATCCATTCTCCGTAAGCCAGTCATCTTCCACTGACACAAATTTCTCATTACCGGCATCATCCACAAGGGTGACTGATACCTTTGGTTTCTGCCCTGGCTGCAGTTCTTCGCAGCCATAGTCTCCATCAAAAATCTTCTTTATCTTCATCACTTAACAACCTCTTTAAAAGCTGCTCCTTATTCTCTATAAACATCTTTGTAATCTGATAACTGTCTGTGTCTTCATAATCAATCGGATGAATCTGACCATCATCAAAGCTTAATATCTCCGCTCCCGGAATTCCTAACAGTATCGGAGAGTGTGTTACCATAATAAACTGTGAATCCTCTTTTGCGCAGTTTACAATCTCAAGTAAAAGAGTTAGCTGCCTCTGTGGAGACAACGCTGCTTCAGGCTCATCCAAAAGATAAATCCCCTGACCCTGGAAATTATTCTGTACCAGTTTTAGGAAGCTCTCACCATGAGACTTCTCATGGTATTGCTGCGGCACACCACCCCATTTGCTATACTCCACTTCAGCAGATGCCACATTATAAAAGCTCTCCGCTCTTAAGAAATATCCCCATTTTGGCTTTCTGATTCCTCTGGAAAGCTTAATTGCATCGCACAATTCAGAGTGCGAATCATATGTTGAAAAGCTGTAATTCTTGGTTCCGCCTTCAGGATTAAAGCCATAGTTCACAGCAATCGCTTCCAACATGGTGGACTTTCCACTACCATTTTCGCCAACAAATATCGTGATTTTATTATTAAAAGAAAGATAGTCCAGACCTTTGATTGCCTCTATCCCACGAAGGTAACTGCCTCCGTCTATCTTATCCCAGTCAATGCTTACACCTTGAATCGGTAAGCTCATTCTTTCATCTAAAAAATCCACAACGATCCCCTTGGTTGGCCTTGGTTGGTCAAATCTCGTCACAATCTTTTCACAATGTTTTAAGCTTGGATTAAAGTTCAAGTTCTATGATAAAACCATCAAGAAGAACAAAGCTTCTTGACCCCCACACACATACAACTTTTTCATAACACACATCCCTCTGGTCCACACCCAGAGGGTCCTCCCTAACACAACGCCGCTGGTTTTTTCTCATATAAAGAAGGTCAGCGGCTTCATATATGTCAGCGATTATAAATTCTTATAAAACTCCACTGCGGCCTGAAGCTCTTCCTCTGTAGGATGCCCCTTCTGAAGCCCTCCTACAATCTTGAATGGGCCAAAGGTGTCAAACCCACCACATTGGTATCTTCCTATCTCGTTGCAGTGCTTCTCTTTGGTAGCAGCCACGATGGAATTAAAGTTGTGGTTTATTGGATTACCTGCAGTTGCGATAAAAAACACATCCTTACCGGTAGGCAGATTAACCTTCGCAAAGTTGTGAAGCTGCTCTGCAAACTTCCCAAAATAGATGCCACTGGCAAATCCTATCCTATCGTATCCTGTCAGATCCACTTCATGCTTTTCAGTTACATCGATAAGCGTAACATCATTGTCATAATCGGCAATGGCATTTAGTACTTTCTTAGTATTCCCATGATGCTGGCTATAATAAACAATAGCTGTCTTTCCCATTAACAAAGCTCCTCCAAAACAGTTATATCCATTATAACCCTAACAGCTCTGTTTCACCCCAAAAAAATGGACTAGGACTCTCATAAGTCCCAGCCCGAATGCCATCACAAATCTTCGTTTTCTTTAAAAACAAGACCATATTTCTTAAGATTTCTTACCATAGTATTTCCAAGATTATTCATGTGTGATAACGGTTGTCCCGCCCGATTTTTAGCATTATTCATTATTTCTATGAACTCTTCTTCCGTTTTGGACTCCACTTCACATAAATCCTTAAATCCCGCACAAATCAAAAAATGCCTATAATGTGGGTGCATAGGCATTCCATCAAATTCACAATCATTTGGTTCTGCCTGTCGTATTCTTGTTTTCTGTTCATCTGTCATTATAAAACCGCCTTCACAAGTTTTAGAAAGGAGTAGCCCGGCTGATCTCACGAAATCCCCTACCAGACCGCACACCCTGTGGCAACAAATCCTTACTATCCAGAGGATGGATCATTTCATTCAGGATCTGCATATGTCAAAACACACACGATTAAAAATCATCTCCAAAGTCGTCTCCGAAATCATCATCGAAATCGTCAACGTCATATCCGGCATAGCTTCTTATAACTAATTCTCATGCTTTACCTCACTAGAATAAATGCAAATAAACAGCACTTATTCATTTTACCATATCGAGGTATTCTATTCACTATGTTCACGTTGAATTAATGCAACTTCTTGCGATTCTTATTCAACTGGATGAAAACAGCCATAATGTCCATAATATGCTTTTTCTAATCCAGCTCCCCATCTCTCCTACAAAAATCATAGAACTCACAGGTCACGCAGAAGTGTTTACAGAACCTATTGTTATGATTTATACATTTTTTTATCCAATAGATAAGTCGTTCCATGTAAACCTCCTTAGAAAACAATTGCAAGAAAAACTCCAAAAGCTATGATTACCGCGATCACAAACTTGACCATAAACAATGCAACCCTTGCAATAATGACATCTCCCTTATCTATGGCCCTTGGATTTCTTGAACCAAACAATATGATGAATTCTTCAGGTTTCATGGATCTCACCTCACATTTCTGTCATCAAAAAATAGGCTTCGTTTCAGGTTACACTCTATTAATGCCACACGAAGAGTCCGATAAAAATGACAGCTTTGAAATGCAGTAACCATGCGACTTTTAAAAGTACACAAACAAAAAATAAGGGCAGCACCACCCGGCACTGCCCAACAAACACTCAGCTATCAACTAACCTGATATGCAATTACCACATCGCCCTCATCGCTGATCTGGAGCTTTAGCCTGTCCCTTATCTTTTGGGTGAAGGCATCTGCCTCTTCATCGCTCATGTCGATCCTGGTGCGAACCAGGGCATTCCTCATGAGTTGATTGAGGTTAATGCTCATTGCTTCCTTCAAAGAAGTCGCCAGCTCTTTCTGCAGAGCTGCGGTCTTAATATCCTCGCCGCCCTTTGTGGAGAAGTCATCGATGTAACAGTAGGTCACGCCCTTGCTGGCAAGATTCTCTCTGAGGATGTGGCTGCACTTTTTGTGCTCCATCATGATGAGGAATCTTGCACTGGGAAGTTCCTGCAGAAGGCCCCAGTAGTCAGAATCGCTGGAAACAAGGACAAAGGAATCAATCTCATTTGCATAGAACTCCCTGCAGGTCCTTGCAGTGACTTTTACATCTGCCAGGGACTTGCTTTCCTTAAGGCGCTCGATGAGGATGTACTCCACCGGAATGTTGATATAGCCCTCCAGCATATCCCAGGCAGAAGCCGCATGCACATCATCAAAGAGAATGATCTTGTCGATCTTGGAGAGTTTTTCCTCGTCCAGGCTTCTAATGGCTGCACACAAACTGTAAGGATCAGAATTCTCGCAGTCCACGATGAAGATGCACTTCCTGCTCTCCTCCAGGAATCTATATATGTCGCCCTTGGCTTTTTCATCTACATCGGAAACCCAGTTCCTGTGGGTGAAGGTATCTCCGTTCCATTCATAGAGCAAAACCACGAACCTCTTATCACAGAAGAGAATGTTGCCACAGTTCCTGGCAGGCCAGTTCATATAATGCTTGTAGGGATAAAACTCCATGTTAGCGTAGTATTCCTTGGCCGCCCGAAGGGTTCCTTCTTCAGTATCGCCATCCGGCATGATAAAGATATCAGCCAGGTACTCCCAATTGAGCCACTCCGGGAAAAGAGCTTTACAGTTATTGATGCGACTCTTGATATTCATGTTAAGTGCAATAAGAAAACGTCTGGGATCATAGAGATTTTTGTAAATATCAATGCCATCATCACTGAGCTGTTTCATGGCAATATCGGAAATATATTCCGGCATGCGCTGAATACTCCTGTCTTCCCTCAAAATCGTCTGACTGACTTTCTGGAAGGATCTTTCGAGCTGAGTCCTTAGCATGCACAGGTTCCTGATGATCCTGGCGTTCCTTTCCTCTTCCAGCTCATTAAAGATCTCTATCTTTGGCGGTTCAAACTCATTCTCAAATATCCTCTTATGTACTCCAAGAAGATATGCAACCTTAGACACAATGACATACTGCTCGCCCTCAGGAAGGCTCTTTCGTGATGCTCTGTTATTAACTACAATGGAAATATTTTTGCGTAACCCGCTTGTGTTTCTGATAACCATTTTTCTACCAACCTTTGTTTTTATTCTTCATGAAGTACCTTAATTATCCCAAGGTATACTGCCCCAAAACAGTCGCGTTTTTTGCACAAAAATAAAGGCGGCCCCGGGAGAAAAATCTCCTAAAGCCGCCCAAATCTCTTCCCTATTTAGTTAAAGGGAAGTCCCTCAAAGCCATCCGGGATATCAGCAAAACCATCGCCGGATCCGGACTCCTCATTACCACCGCCTGCAGCGTTTTTGCTCTCAGCAAATTCCAGCTGCTCAGCAATCACATCAGTAGTATAAACCGTGGAACCGTCTTTGTCGTAGTGTCCGGTCTGGATGCGACCGGTGACGAGTAACTTGACGCCTTTCTTGCCGAACTTCTCAAGAAAGTCAGCCTGGTTTTTGAAGCCAACCAGGTTAATGAAGTCAGCCTGAGCCTCCTCCCCTTCCTTCTTGAATGACCTGTTTACTGCCAGGACGCAGCGGGCCACCTTCTTGTCGGAATCAGCATTTCTGATCTCGGCATCCCTGGTGAGTCTGCCCATAAGAATAACTTTGTTCACAGCGGAAATCCTCCTTCCTATTTTTCGCGCCGTGCCGACGCGTTCGCGCATATCTACGAGGCCTAAAAGAAAGTGGCAAGCAGTGTCTTTGTGCTACAAAGTCTCTTGCCGCTTGTTGGGAGAAACCTCCCAAACCCTCTTTCTTTCGTAAAACGAAAGGCCACGCTTGCTATGCATTGCTGAAAAATCATCGAACAGGGCAGTCGATAACCCTCTTCTTTTTCTGTTCCTTGTTCTGCTTCTCCAGCTCAAGAAACATCTCGACGTTTTTCTTTGCCTGTTGGAGTTTTTTATGCTCCTCCCTGGCAAGTTTGTACTCGCGGTACCCTTTCTTCTTTCTAGCCATAAGCTCAGAAACCTCCTTACTTAAGTCTTTGACCGTTGGAAGCTTGCCCTCATGTTTATTGAAGGCTTCCTTGGCAGCTTTATGAATCGTGATTTCCTCACGATGGGCTTCATAAAACTTCTTGCTGTAACCAGCCTTGCGATAGTTTTCGTAGGTCTTCCGGGTCTTGGAGTAATTGATGATATGCTGGCGAAGCTCTTTCAGCTCAGTGATCCTACTCTCCAGTTCTTTTATTGAATCTGAAGAAGCATGAAACTCTTCTGCCTTCATATCAGCAAGTTCACACAACTTGTCATAGCTGCGAATCCCCTTTTCGTCCAAAAACAAAAGAGTATTCATGATGGCTTTGTTGTTAAACTTCTTACCCCAGTTCTCGTAGCCTTTGCCCTTACCCTGCCTGAGTTTTTCCTGAAGATTTATCAGAATGTCAAACTCACGACCAGTGCTCTTTTCCTCATTTGGAGATGTGCCTTCAAGAATGTTTTTGATATTCTCTTCGGAATACTTTTCTCCAAGGGTACGGAATCTTACGAAGTTCTTACGGTCATGTCCGCGAAGTGCAGTATGTTTACCGCGCTTCACTTCATAGCCTTCATTCATAAGAATCTGGAGCAGGGCATCAAAGTCTTTTGGATTCTGCAAAAGAGCTTTATCCACAGCTTCACGGATATTTGCCCGGTAGGATTTCTCATACCTGGGCCTTATTCCGCGATGCTTGAATGGCTCAATTACGGAAAGACCATGTTCAAGACAGATGATGTCACTGAGCCTTCTTAGGCCAATCCCGCAAAACCAGGAATCCTTGAACTTCCTGTCGCAGTCAAGGTTAACAGCGTTATAGATGATGTGGTTATGAATGTGCTCATGATCAGTGTGGGTGCAGCAGATAAAAGCGTGCTGTCCCTTTGTAAAACGCATGGCAGTTTCATAGCCGATCTGATTAGCTTCCGCAGGCGTTACTTCGCCCGGTTTGAAGGACTGGCGAATCTGATAAGCAATGATGTCGCCCTTATACTGCCTTCCGGTTTTCTGCAGATACTCTCTTTTAGCATTTGCAAATTCACTGTCGGCAATAAGGGCATTACAGGCATAGGTTGTGACATACTCCCCATCCTCTGTCTTCTCATCATCATTGATATATCTGACTCTTGCAGACATGCACTGATTAACAGTCATGCCTTTATTTACATGCATGGCAATCAGACGTGTAGCAGCCAATCCATCACCCCATTTCTGTTACTGCATGGAACCCAACTTGTCCAGAATCTCGCCCAGAAGACACAGAATCTGCTCATGTGATCTCTTCAGGTCATCTATATCAGTTTTGTAGATGCTGCCTGTCTCATTGGCGCGTCTTGCATACTGATTCAGATTGTTGCTGCAGATATGAACGAGCCTTAAGATTTCCTTGAAATCACTCATATCCATCTCGATCACATACCCTGTAAGGACAAGTTTTCGGAGGTAGGTACTAACATTGTTAATACCCACCGCCTCCATCCTGTCGTTTATAATCTGCATCTCTTCTGGTGTTACTCTGGCACGGATTGTGAAGGTGCGATTACTCATCTCCCTCTTCCTCTTCATCATCGGAATACTGGGAAAGGTAATCATCCTCTTCATCTATATAATCAGCGTCAGGATCTTCCTCCTGGACAGGCTGTTTCTTTTTGTTCTTGAGAACAAAATAACCTGCAATCGCACCTATGCCCATGATGGGAAGTGCTACCAAAAGAGGTGTAAAGTCCGTCTGCTTTTTAGGCTCAGGCTCTACTGCAACCAGCTCAGGGTCCGGCTCTTTTACCGGTTCCTCCTTAGGAGCAACTGATGCAAGGTACTCTTCCACTTCTTCATCCTCCATTAGTGAAAGGAGATCTCTCTCATCCACCATATTGAGGAAATGGACGTTTTCGTTGCCGTCATCATCCCTGTCGATAATGATGTAGAAGTAATTGCCGCTCTTGGTAACAACGGTAATGAACTGCTTGCCGCCGCACTCAAGCGTGCCGTAGTCATCAACCAGCTCCATGTTTCCATCCGGAGTAAGTGGACCGTATTCCTCAATTGGAGTATCTTCCTCCGGAGGAACAATCTCCGGCAGCTCTTCTTCTGCCTCGGCTTCAGGATCAACATGAGCAAACGCCGTAACAGGACTCATGCCAATAAAAAGAGCTGCAGCCCCCGCCACAGCCCTGGTCAAAATGGTTCTTTTGTTAAACCTCTTCATCATCGATAACCTCGCTTTCTTCGTAGTCTTCGTCATCAGAAATATCTTGAAATGACTTTTCAGCCACAAGCTCTTTTCCCGGAACATAGCCTGTTCCAGGAGCCGGGATCTGACCGGAAGCTGCCAGCTTAAGAAACTCAGAAACCTGCTCCGGTGTCAGTTTAAGGGCTCCGACTTCAGCAAGGATCTGATTGTTCTCAGCTTCCTTGAGTCTTTGCTCACACTGCTTTACCCTGCGCTCTGCTTCCAGTCGCCTCTGCCGTGCCCTTCCAAGCTCCTCACGGAGCCTGTCTATACGTTCGTACATAATACCTCCTAACCATTAATTCTGCCGTAGCACATGAAGTGGCTACGCCAGTATGCTGTGTTTATGGATGAATACTTGATGGGATTTCCGCAATGGATCATCATTCCGCTCCCCACATAAATGCCAACGTGACTCGCCCCCGGAGTATCGTAGGTGCCCTGGAAAAAGATAAGGTCGCCTGGTCTTGCGTCCGATACCGAGACCCTTGTGCATCTGGCTCTTAGTCCGTTTGCAGTAGTCCTGCCAACATTCCAGCCATTGCCACAGTGATTGATAACCCAGCAGACATACCCCGAACAGTCGAAGGAAGTACTGGGATTACTTCCGCCCCAGACATAAGGATATCCAAGATATCTTTCCGCCTCCCTCAGCATGTTGGCAAACCTTGTATCAGTAAGAGCTTCCGGAGGAACTTCATACTCATCTTCAGGATCAACTATGGCATAAATATCGTCCTCGAAAAGATACTTCCTATTACCATAGGTCTCGAGAAGAATCTCGTAACGTCCAAGAGTATCATCATCAAGCCCCCACTCTCTCACCACCGTGTCCATGGTGTTATTAACAAGGGTTGTCTTAAGGATGTAGTAATCATAAGCCTCCCCGTCCTCATCGGTCCTCTCTTCCACAATCTCTTCGATAGACAGCTCATACTGCCTTTCGAAGATTTCCTGAAGAGTCTCCTGAACTTCCGCCTCGGTGTAGTCCTCAAAGAGAACCGTCAGAAATGCTGCAAGCTGGTAAGGATTGTGACCAATGTTATCCAGTTCATACTGATATTCATCGTAGTCAGGATAATCGTCTTCAAGTTTGTCGATTGTATCCTGAAGTTCTTCTTCCAGCTCTCTATAGTCAGCTTCAACTGCAAGGATATCGACATCCTCCGCTGTGTAGCTGGTCGTCACACCTATGTTGGACATTCCCCCTGCAACAGAGCCACAGGAAGAAAAAGTACCCGCGATGAAAATGATAAGCAGCACAACTGCTACACCAATTGCTATCTCCTTGGGATGCTCTTTGATGAATTCAGCAACCTTGCCCGCAATGTCTTCTGCCTGATCAACAAAACGCCTTGAAATATTACCCACTTCATTGGCGGCTTCCTTGGCACTCTTCTTGTAGGCAGCCTCCTGCATCTCGCGCTTGATGATCTTCTTCTGGGCTTCCCTGGACCTGGGATTGGAGCCGGTTTTCTTTACGACATCTTCCTCCTTGACCTGTCTTGTATGAACATGCTCATACTGCTTCTTGCTGTAGAGCTCGGACTTGAGTTTCGTCTCGACTGCGCTTACCGCCGAGACCGCAGCACCGGCACTTTCTTCTGCACTGTTATAATCTTCATATTCTGAGGACATATCTGTTACAGAATCTGATACCTGCCCGGCACCACGTCTTACTGCCTCCCTTGTCACCTCCTCTTTACGGGCTGCCTTTCTGCCCTGTTTTCGGAGCTTCTTAAGGGCTTTTCTCTCCTCTAACGTAAGAGAATTGTCCTTTTTGCCGCTTCGGAACTTTGAGGCCATCGCCTGGGCGGCGGTGGTCTCATTCTTGAGCTTGTCCCCCATTTTACCGGGGGACTTCTTTGATCTGCCTTCATTCATCAGCACTGCTCCTTTGCTTCCTGAACTTCCTGAGGCTTCGTGGTCATGATACGGTAAAGCTCTAAGTCTTTTGGGAATCTGTCCACAAATGGCAGGATGACATTGCCATAAAACAAAAGCCCTTCACCTTCTCCCGAATGGGTCACATACGAGAGCTGATGAGGGCTGATATTGAGCTGTTTGGCAAGGATCTGTCTATCTCCAACAGCCTGATTGAGCATGTACACAAAGTCAGAGTTTTCAAAGACATTCTCTACTTCCTTGGAAGCCAGAAGGTCTTTTACATTCTGGGTTATGCCGGTCGGAATGCCGCCCCACTTACGGAATCTCTTCCAGATCTCTACTGTGTAAGCTGCAGTCTGCTCTTCTTTAAGGAGCAGATGCATTTCATCCAAGTAGTATCTTGTGGACTTTCCGGCTTCTCTGTTCGACGAGACCCTGCCCCAGACCTGATCCTGCACAACAAGCATACCGATCTTCTTGAGCTGTTTGCCCAGGTCCTTGATGTCGTAGCAGACAATTCTGTTGGTGATATCAACATTTGTCCTGTGGTTAAAGACATTAAGGGAACCTGAGACATAAATCTCAAGAGCGGTTGCTACATGCTTGGCTTCAGCTTCATCCTGCTTTAGAAGCTCTTTGTACAGATCTTCCAAAAGAGGCATATTCTCCGGAACAGGGTTCTCAAAGTACCTCTGATAGATCTGATGGATACATCTGTCGATGACGGTCTTCTCTACTGGAAGCAGTCCCTCTTTTCCGCCCACGATGAGTTCGCATAGTGACAGGATGAAATCAGCCTTCAGCATTACAGGACTGTCATCATCAGAGTAATTCATGTTGATGTCCATGGGGTTGATGTACTGGTCAGAAGTAGGGCTGATCTTGATGACCTGGCCTCCGAATCTTTCAACCAGTGGTGCGTACTCGGCCTCAGGATCTGAGATGATTATGTCATCATCTGTTACGAGAAATGCATTTGCAATCTCTCTTTTTGCCGAGAAAGATTTACCTGAGCCCGGTGTACCAAGAACAAGGCCATTAGGGTTCTTAAGCTTTTTTCTGTCAACCATGATCAGGTTGTTGGAAAGAGCATTGAGCCCATAATAAAGCGACTCATCCCCGCTCTGGAACAGTTCCTGTGTTGTGAAAGGAACAAAGATGGCTGTAGAGGAAGTAGTCATGCCTCGCTTGATATCTATGAGGTTTGTTGCTAGAGGAAGGCTGCTCATAAGAGCCTGTTCCTGCTGGAAATCAATCCTCACAAGGTTACAGTTATGCTTCTGGGCAATACTGTTAGCCTGGAAGAAGTTGTTCTCCAGCTCCTGCTCATTACTGCCGGTATTCATGATGAGAAATGTCATCAGAAACATTCGCTCATTCTGGGACTGCAGTTCCTTCAAAAGGTCTTTTGCATCCTTACCATAAGTGGCAAGATCTGAAGGAATTATATCCATGTCATAACCCGCTCTCACGGCCTTTTTCTGCTCCTCAATCTTGGAGCGGTCAAGTTCCGTGATGGTATGTTTGATGGTTTTGATGGCCTCATTCTGATTAACTGACTGGAGATGCATAGTGACCACCTGGCTTGAATCCATGCCAAGGAAATCAGCCAGCATCCTGTCACTTATATCAGAAGCCGTGATCTGAAGAAAGCTCATGCAGCCATAGGTCTCACCCATCTTGAAGGTACGGCTGCCTTTGAACTCGAAACTGCTTGGAGCAATGACATCCTTAACGGAAGCTCCTGCCCTGATGGTGTCTTTCCAGTCAAAGAAAAACTTGGCATCGCCGCCTATATGGAACTGCGCATGCATTACTTCAAGCCTATCTTTTCCGTTAAGTGTTTCTGCCACAACACCAAGACGCTTGAAGTTGTTGAGAAGGTCAACCTCAATGTGGTTCAGCCTCGGCTTTGCCACCTTGATTGACTCTGCATTTATGCCAAAGGTGAGATATTTAGTCTTGGTAAGACCGTTGTTACCTGCCTGCATCTGATGAAACAGCATATAGCTGTACTCGTCACGGACATTGTCATAGCCATCATTCTGATGTCTTATGGCAATCTTTTTTCTGAACTTCTCAGCATCTGTTGCCATGTTCAGGAATGAGATCTGAAAATGCACAGAGCTGTCAAAGAAGTTGAGGAAGCTGCACCATTCCTCAAATATCTCGGTCTGGTCTTCCTGCTGAGCCAGCTGATAGTTGATATCCTGGAACTGGATTGTCTTGGTATAGAAATTCTTGCCAACACGACAGATACCATCGGGAAACATCCTTTCAAAAGGAATGCTCTCCTGAGCTGTATATGGGATGTTGTCCTTTTTCTTTTCCCTGCGGAAAAGATTACTCTTTGCCTTTACCACGGCGCCTCCTCTCCTGCAGTGCTACCTTAGCAAGCAGATCGTAATAATTCTTGGTTTTGTAGGGGCGCTTTCTGGGTCTTTTAAACACAGCATCGATAAAATGCTCTAAATAGACCTCAAGAGGCTCCCCATTCTTTTCGTACATGGCAAGAAAAAACAGTGGCATCATGACGATCATCATGCCAAGACATGCCACTGTTGTGCTCCCGATTCTCTTTATCAGAAAGAAAGACGGAACACCTATTATTGCCGCTAGTGTAAAGCAGACAAGCTGCCTTTTGGTCAGGTTAAAATATGCCTTCGATTTCACACGGGAAAAATCGCGGGGCACACTGATATAGTTAGCCATAGCGCCTCCTTAATGTGCGTGAAGTATTGCCTTGGCAATTGATCCTGTCTTGAACAGCGTAAATGCAAGAAGCGCTGTAAAACCAAGAACCTTCCAGAGATAATCCACCACATCAGTTGTGACACTGACTGTCTGGAGCATCACTGCATAAATGCCAACACAGACCATGATCAAAAATCCCTGAAGACCAAGTGCCCACAAGGATCTAAAGTAGTTCTGTCCCATCTGGCTCTGTTCCTGATTGCCAAAGGTAGCAAAAGGAATAGGAGCAAGACTGACATACAGATATATTTCAACCATTCTGCCATTAACGATAATGAATATGATGATTGCAAGGAACTGAAGAAGAAACTGCAGGATAAATGTCTGCATGTAGATTGTCGCCAGCTCTCCCCACTCCATCGCTTCAAGATTCGACTGTATCGCCGCAAGATCTGCAGCAGTTATCGTAGTGCTTCCGGATATTATTCCTCCGCTATTTAAGATGACCCACTGGGCCACATCGAAAACAGCCATCGTAATGGTGAAGGTATTTGATATCAGTGTTACTGCCACAAAAGTCTTAAGGACCCATTTGAAGAAAACCCAGGTCTCAAAATGAGCCAGGTTATTGTGGCCTGCAACCAGTTGAATAAGCTCATAACAAGCAATAAATGTCAGGATGATTCCTGCGATTGGCATGATAATGTTCTCCGACAGGTCCCTTATCAGCCGATACACAGCCGGCATAAAACTGGACGGAGTCTGTCCTACTGTAGCCGCTATCTCACCCACCTGAGTATTCACAGAGTCAAATATATTGCCCAGGTGCTTCATAATACCCGTGATGAGAAAGTCCTTTATCCACTGCTCCATTGCCTCGATTACGGTTTCCATTCATGCCCTCCGTTAGTAAAAAGGCCGGGGATTCTACTCCCCAGCCTCCGTGTACTTCTCGACTTCTGCCAGATCAAAACAGACCTGAAAGAAGAGGTACAAGCGTTGTTCCGATGAGGGCAATACCACCTCCCGCCATCAGCTGCTTCATTCCCTGGCTCTTCGCGCCGGGGTTGTCACCGCCGTAACCTTCCATGAGGTTTACACCACCCCATATTCCAAGCCCAGCGCCAAGCGCGATTACAAGTGACTGAAGTACTGTTACTGAACTCTGAAAAAATGCCATAATTCTTAAACCCAAAAACCTTTCTACCGCTATTTTTTGTGCGGTCAGCGACTTCCCTCATAACGGGATGCCGGTCAATAGTTACATTTCCTCATCTATATCATCGACGACGTAGTACTCGTCATCTGGTTTGAGGATCATATTGTGTTGCTGCTTAAGGAACTTCTCAATATCAAAAAGATTCCTCTTGCTGTAGTCTGCTGTCAGCTTATAGTTAGGATGCTTTGTCAGATCATATTTCTTTGAAAGAAATGGTCTTACACCTCTTAGCTGAACGATACACTTGGAACCGTCCAGGACAGCAAGCTCATCGATGCTCATAAGGTCATGACCTGCCTTCTGATAATTGATACCATAGGAAGGATTCATTCCACGGGTGTCCTGAACGTTGAAAAAATCAATAGTCTCTTTTCCCAGCTGGGCATTGAGATCCTTGAGAGTTGTCTGCTCTGTACCACCAAGAAAGATCTGTGAATCCATGTTGCCGACTATAGTATCTGCATTATCCTTGTATATAGCCTTTAGCTGCGATTTTGCCTGCAGCACAAGGCACGCTGATATCTCCCTGCTTCGGATCGTTGCGACAAGCTTCTCCAGATTAGGGATCTGGCCGATGTTGGCGCACTCATCGATGAGGCACCTCACATGAACCGGAAGCCTTCCACCATAGACATCATCTGCCTTTTCACACAGAAGATTGAAAAGCTGAGTGTAGATCATTGAAATCAGAAAGTTGAAGGTAGCATCCGTGTCTGACATGATCAGGAAAAGAGCTGTCTTCTTATCCCCGATTGTATCGAGCTCAAGCTCGTCATACATCGTGATTTCTCTGACTTCAGCAATATCGAATGGGGCGAGACGGGCGCCACAGCTTATGAGTATAGATTTCATGGTCTTGCCGGCAGCAAGGCGGAACTTTTTATATTGCCTCACTGCGAAGTGCTCAGGATTCTTTTCCTCGAGCTCTTCAAACATCAGGTCGACCGCATTCTTGAACTCTTCGTCATCCTCACGGACTTCCATGGCATTAATCATCTCAAGGAGAGTAGAAAAATTCTGCTCTTCCTCAGGAGCTTCGTAATGGATATAACCAATAAGTGCCGTATAAAGAAGCCTCTCAGCTTTTTCCCAGAACGGATCATTACTGGTTCCCTCTCCCTTTGTGTTGACCACAAGGACATTTACAAGCTTCAGGATATCCTTATCGGTGTGCACATATTTGAATGGATTGAAATGCATACTTTTTGCAAAGTTGATGGTGTTGAACACCCTAACATCGTATCCATTCTTATATAGTGCATGGCCGGTCTCAGGGAGCAACTGTCCCTTGGGATCTGTTACTACATAGGATGAGTGCATCTGAAGAAGGTTAGGCTTGATAAAAAATCTGGTCTTACCGGAGCCGGAACCTCCCACTACAAGGACGTTCTTATTTCTTGCGTACTTGGGATTCTCCGGTCTGGAATTCATGGTAAGTTTTTCAGACTCAGAAAGAATGACGTTATTGAAAAAGTCGGGATCAACATAAGGAGCAATATCCTTACTATTCCCCCATCTTGCTGAGCCGTATTCTTCCCGGTGACGAAACTTCTTGCGGTTATCCCGCCTGTCCCAAATAAAAAGAACAAGCAGCATAACCGCCAGACCTATTATTCCCACAAGAGCTCTGGGATTTTGCAAAATAGTCTCATAAGTGATCATCTTACCTTCTCCTTTGCCCTGTGGATTACCTTCCTGGGAGCACTTGCCACCTTTTCCTTTAGTTTATGAAGGTGTTCTAACAGCGAAGGGCGCTGCTCCTTCATAAGCTTTTTCTGAGTATACGCACGTATAACATCAGTGATGGCATCCTGATCCTTAGCCTTAAAGAAAACAGAATATACCGGAGGCTTCTCATTAAGGTGCTTAACAACGGCAAAATCAACGCCGTACTTTCTGGCCACCTTCTGAAAATCACGAAGCTCAGTCTTGGAAACATCTACACTGGTAACACCCTGGTCCTTACGGATGAGCTGTTTGATGCGCTGCTTGCCATGCCGGTTCGTGTTGGAGGCGGAAATCTTATTCCAGCCCTTGACTACTGCCCACTTAAGGAGCTTAATCATGGTCTTGCCGGTAAGTTTTCCCGCCTTCACACACTTATGGTAAGCAAACAGATACGCCTCTTTGGATGTAGAGTCGTTTACCATGGTTTACCCTCCGTCAGATAGCTTCTCCTCCCTTGGTCTTGGGAGGTTTTGCGACATCCTCCTTCTTTGGAGCCTTGGAAACTTCCTCTTTCTTGGCTTTGAGATCTGAGATCAGAGAATCTTTCTCTTTTCCCGCAACCTCTCTTGCCTCGAACTTCTCAGCCAGCTCAAAGACCTTAGCCTGGGAATCGTAGTGATAAACACTATCCGTGAGCTTATCCTCAGGAGCTACCTGTGTAGCATTGACCTCTCTGACCATCTTCTCTAAGGAAGCACGGTCAAACTGGCCGTTGTCCTTCACAAGGAGAATTTCATGAATTGATGAAGGCAGGATGTAGAAACTGCCACCCAGCTTTTCAGCCGCCTGATCCATGAAATCCTGATAAGCAAGGATTCCAGCGCCCTGGGTCTTATCCTCAACAGTTGCAACGAAGATAGGCTCATCAGCCTTAGGTCCAAGCCCGAGCATTTCTGCCTGCTCAGCACCCATCATCTCCGCCATCACCTCAGACAGTCCCTGGATTACCGCAGGTCTTACCTCCGGAGCAATTGACATCGCATCAGCATGAAGCTGCTCTGCCGTGATACCGTAGTTATCAAGCATCTTGTTTGTCACAAGAATCGAGCTTCTTCCCTCTGAAGATGAGTCAAGAACAATACGGTAAACAATCGCCATATCCTCCATGTTCTTATGAGGAACAGTCTCAAGGAGCTCTGCATTTCTTTCTGCAGAAACAACCTCCATGGCAAGTTTGCCTTTCATCTGGCTGTAATCGGTAAGTGCCTCAAGATCAAACGCAGGATGATTATCAAGGGCATGCTCTGCAGCACTGGCAATCTGTCTGGCTATCATGTCAAATGATCTGCCATCTGAATATTCCTTGAATGCAGCATCGATGCCGATGTTCACACCAATGGCGCTGTCCTCAGGTTTAACTACCAGAGCCTCGTAGGTCTGATTCATCTTCTCAACTGTGTGAGCCTCAACTGAATACTCCCTGTCGAAGATCAACTCGAGTCTGTCCTTAACCGCTTTGGCAAGGTCTTCTTTGAATGTATCGAAATCCATTCATACACCTCTTTCTGTATAATCGAGCCGTTATAAGTGTCATGCCCTGCGGTTTTCACCACCTGGCTTCAAGGCATGAAAAAGGCACCAGTCCCACGAATGCATTTTGCACTCATGATCTGATGCCCGGTTCATGTCTTTATTCTCTTGGCCAAGAAAAAACAAGGAAGCATTTGGCTCTTGCCTGCTCCCTTGTCCATCATAATAATATCACGCCCTAAAAAGCCTTTCAATTATCACGGCGTTATCAATTTGTTTCAAAACATTATCACAGCGTTTCAGAACGTTATCATATCGTTATCATTCAAATTTGGCTTCAGCTGTATAGGATTTAAGTGTCTTTACCAACGAAACAATAACAATGTCCTTTTGATTGTCAGTAAGCTTGCTTATCGATGAGTACAATTCTTTGTCGTCCTTAGCCATCAGTATGTCTAATACCTTTTCTCCTGAAGTCATATCCAAGTCCTCACATATCTATGGTTTTGCTACTATAAATAAGGTATCACTTTGGACTTGCATTTGGTGCAAGTTTGGGAAGAATATCTTCAAATATAATCGACGACGCACCTATTTTTCTTAATAAAATATTATGCATTATTTATACATTCTACCTTCGTAAAGTCACTAACCATCAATCCCCGTCAGGCGCTCCGGATACTTCCCCTCAGTCAGGATATCATTCAGATACTTGTTATCCAAGATCATATCCTCCCTGATAAGCTTCCAGTTGCACCACTTTCTGTAAAACACCTTAAACGTAAAAAATTCCAGGATTGGACCTATCACAGGTTTTGTGAGTCCGAAAGCCTCCGTGTGAATAAACCTGCATCCGTCAGCTGTTTTCTGGCCCTCAAACGTAATAAATGATGTTTTCTTCTCACTCTGAAATACAATTCGGAAATGATCATTATCCTGTTCGCAATCCGTAATAAATCCGGTCACGTTGTAATCAAGTCCGCCTACAATCTCCCTGAAGCGAACCTTCATCCCTTTCTGGTAGCCACCATCGTACATTTCGCACTCTGTATGATATGGACTCCATCTTACGAATTCTTCCTGAAAGTTGTTTGCCCATGCTTCCATGCGCTCATAGGGAGCTTTGATATCCACCTGTTCCTTAAGAGTAACCATTTACATTCAGCCTCCCACTTTATATCGCCATCTCATTTATAAGGGTTATCCTGTGAAAACACCGGAGGCCAATAGGGAAGCGGAGTCGCATCATTCTTTAACTTAAAGTCACAGAAGTCCCCATCCTCAAAGCAGGTATGTTCCCGGTAGAGTGGAGCTCCCAATACTCCAAACATCACATAATCCAGATTACACAGATAAGGCATGTATTCTTCATACCCATATTTCTTCGCAAAGATTGACAGAGGACATACCAGGTTATGATAGCTGAAGTCATACCCTTCTTCTGGGGGAATCTGCGTCTGTGTTTCAAAGCTTCCCGGATTTTTCACGGCATTTGCAGCATTCTTAGCATCTTTTTTCAGAAGCATTTTATTCAGGATTTTGGGATTCCTATATATTTTGCCCATAAGAGTGCGTATAAGTCCGGGCATCTTGAGATAGTATCTCTCATAAACCAGAACCATCAGGTGGCCAGATTCTTCAAGGGATAAGCCGTACTTCTTAAGCACTTCTCCCATCGCAACAAAATAATAGGCTCCGGTCAGGTTCCTTGTACCGCTCACCTTATCCCCACCTATGTATGGAAATTTATCAAGGAGATTTGCTTCATAGTAATCCCAAATTTCCTGAAGGACTTCATGATATTTTCTTGAACTTGCATTCTCAAGCTCTGCAGAAACAAGAATAAAAAATTCATTCATTCCCTTTTTTATCTTCTCTTTGTTTTCGGAGTAATAGCTATGCATACTCTCCGCCTCCTCAAATGCTCTTTGTTCTTTCCCATCCGTCACCGACATCTGTATCATGTCTGACAAAAAGGAAATCACAGAAGTCACCATCCTGGCACAGCGTCTTTGTCCTTATAAAATCCGTATAGTGGAGCTGACCATAATTGATGATATCTGCATGACAGCACATGGCTCCCAACTTGATAAGTCCCCTTGGTCTGAGGATTTTGTCATAAATGCATTCACGGCACTCAAAATGAAATTCATTCTTGGCATCAGTATCTGTATGCCAGGTATATTTCCAACCAGCTCCTGATCCATGCTTAAATCCAAAAGGTACAATTTTTTTCATCAGTGGCAGGAAAAAGCTCTTCTTTGACAGTTTCTGGAAGCCTGAAGGGTCAAGGAACTTCCACATTTCCTCAGATACGATCCTGTAGGCTTCTTCCTCCGACTTTCCATGCTTCTGAAGGACTTCATACATAGCAATGGAAGTTAGTATCTGGGACATGTGGTCATAGTTTCCCATGTCACAGTACGCTTTTTCTTCCTCAATCAGTTCTGCCATCCTGGCATAGATATCCTGCCTGATCCCTAAGTCCAGAGTAGGAAAAAAGTTCTGATATCTGCTGATAGCTACCATTTTTTCAGGTATATACTTTTTCATATAGCCTCATTTCTTTTCATATCCGGTCATCATGGTGATGATAAAGCATATTACTGTTGCCCATGCAAAAAACTTATGCCATTTCATAAACTGTCCTCTCCTTTCCTCTTGTACACTTTTCTGGTATTTCAGCCTTATTTCTTCACCTGAGTGGACGTACCTCAGCTGATTACCCATGATGCAGCGCATCGACTCATATGCCTTAACTCCTGTGCAATGACAGGTATAAAATGTTGTCCGGTACTCTTTAAGTCTTTTTGCGGTATCAATGATCTCAGTGATCTCATCATCCGTGTAGCCAGACTTCTTCATCAGATGGAATCCGCTGATAACAGCATCAGGCTGGGATCCATATTTTCTTTCATATTCACCAAGGATATTCAGGATCCCGTTGTGCGCGCATCCCGATATGAGGATTTTCCTGTTACCCTCGGTGGCAACTACATACTGCTCATGCCTGAATTCATCCTGTATATATGAGTCGTCCACTTTTTCTTTTAACCTGGATTTGGCAGGGAGGAATTATATATTTCCCAGGCCAATTCCCAAAAACACCAACGCAAACCAGATGATCATACTCTCACTCATAAGTCCGTTCGTAAATCCCAGTCTAAACGCGCTTATTGGCATAAGTGAAGCTATAGTCTTTAAAATACCAAATATAACGAGCACATTTGTAAATGCCATGCCCTTCTTAAACACTGTCTTTCCTGTAATCTGAAGAAAAAACCAAAACATAAACACTGGCAACATCAATACTTCACTTACCAGGATAATCCATGAGAAGCTTCCAAAAAGTGCTTCGCATATCGTGATTGCATCCTGCGTAAAGCCATTATTATTAAGCCATGCAAACAAACTCAATATCACCACATAGACCAGGTGAAGTGCAATCCAAGGTGTAAGCCCAAAGGCATTCAGGTAATGATAAATCCTTTTATGCTTTTCATCCTTGATATACTCCTGTACCGCAAACAGCGCTATGCCGTAGAAAACTATTCCTGGAAATGCAAGAGCCATTGCCAGCATATATCTCCACTGAGGAATCTGGGACGTTCCCGATGTAAGCCAAAAAAGTTTCCCCGAGTATGAAGGATCACCATACATCATAAGCCAATCTCCGCTTCCATAGCATAGGCATCCGATGATTCCACAAATAAGTCCCCTTATATTCTTTGTCTTTTTAAACATTTACAAATTCCTCTATTTCTTCAACATACTCTCTGGTATGCGCAGCCATGTATCCACAATGCGGATATCCTTTTCTAATAACCACCTTCACATCCGGCATATACTTGGCAAAAGATTTTCTAGAAAGCTTCAGGTCAAAGTCCTTCTCGCCATACTCCAGGTGCAGTTTAGCTTGCTGCTCTTTTGACAATGGCTTCATATCGTAGGTACAGCATGCATGGCATATTGCATCGATATCACTCAGCGTGATTCTTTCAAAGTTCTTAGTCATCATCTTTGCGAAGTCATAGCCATACCAATCCACTAGGGATTTTGATGCTTCCACATGAGTCTTATCCAGCTGTTTCTTTCTCTTTCTGAACAGATTACACACAAGCACTTCTGCCATCTTAGAACTCTTATTGAGTGCAACACCGTCAAACCAGGCACGTTCTAAATTAAAATCGGAATCCCAGAATAGCCGCCATGCAACTGCTACGCCAAGTGAAGCTCCGTATACAAGCTTGATATCCTTATAGTCTTTATCAGTCAGATACGATTTAAGCTGTCTGTACTCATCATCAGCGCTGATATATGCCCCGGCTTTACCATGGCCTCCCTGATCGGGAGCGATGATAAAGTAATCTCCCTTAAGATACGGACTCATCAGATCATACAGATTTGCACCGGATATCATCATTGGCGCCAGCAATATGAGCTTTGGATTATTCGGATTTCCATACTCGTTGATATACATCTCATTTCCCCCTTCAAAACAAAAACACCACAATCCCTGCAACTATAGCAGCTCCTGCTATCCATATCATTGCCAGCAAGCTTCTTTTTTTCAAAACCTGGCCCCAAGTCTGAACATATGGAATATCTTCACAGCCAGGCAAGATCCAAAACCTGCTATGTCCAACCCAGATCTTGTCTATGACAATACCATCATAGATATTCATTACTTCAAGAAATAGCAGAGCCTGTAAATATGCCGTTTTGTAATCAGAGACTCTGTTCCATAATCCGATAATGAGTACAAGCGCTGTCAGCATTACTATGTAAAACTCTGTCATGAAGACCTTGCGTTTTTTCTGCATAGTTTCTTTTGTTATAAAACCTATATCTATAGCCCTTTCCTGTACTGCTTTCGGATAGAAATACAATCCATCAATAGCGCCCCCTCTTACCGCGTACATGACCATCGCAGTAAAAAGCAGGCAGAATAAAACCATCTGTATCAGAATAATCATCTGTCACCAACCTTAACTTTCTTCGCCATAACCAAAAGTCCAACGAACATCCACAAATTCCCTATACTGATCCAAGCAGCAGTAATAGCATTGCGAACTTCTGATTCAGGAAGGAACTTAAACAGCATGACTGCGGCCATTCCTACCGCAGGACAGAATATCCAGCACCATTTAGGATATGGAGTCAGCCCTTTTGTGAATGCTGCAATATGTGCCACATGTTGGATGATCCAGAATAGAAAGAACACTATCATTCCCGGCAAAAGAAAGTATTTACCAAATTTCACTGCTGCATCTACTGCAATCTCCGGGGCAGCATCGTTCATATACTTGTAAAAGAAGCATGTGGACAAACACGGGACATGCACTCCACATCCCGCGAAAGCCAATACCCCAAGTATTCCTGTTCTATAAAGATGAGCATATTTCTGTGATTTAGGAACAATCAGCCTGTACACTCCAAAATAGCAAAGTGCCTCAAGCGGAATACCTATGAATCCCAGAAATGCTGACCAAAACATTCTGGTATCCGATAATTGCAAATATGCTGACAAGAACCATTCCATACCTGTTTTAGAGGAATCATGCATCCCATAACCTATAAGCACATCTCCCACAAGCACCATGCATGCGGCAAATATGCCTATCCGCATAAGCTTCTCTATCCTGTTCCAGTCTAACTTGTCATCAATTCCGATGTCATTAAACTTATCCATACATTCCGCCCTTAATGCTTTACCATTTAAATACTGCCAGTCTGTTGTTGATGTTCTTTCCAACGATAGCAAAAAGTTTTCCGCGTATTGAGTATTTCTTCATTTCTTCGTTATAATTTGTCTCAGACACAAGGCTCATCCTTGGTTCAAGATCCAGATATTCACGGCCTGACTTTGTTCCCCAGCCGAAAGAAGCATTAGTATGTTTCACAGCATCGTGATGGCTACCATTCTTTTCAAGGAACGGAGAATGAAGCTCCGCAAGAAGATATCCATGTTCGAAACTGTCACAGAGCATATTAATGCATGTCTTCACCTGGTCCTTGGAGAAATACTCAAGGACTCCCTCCATTACAACGATTGTCATGTCCCGCTTAGGAAGCTGCCCGGTCCATTCTCCATCAAGTGCGCTTCCATCAAGCATTGTGCACCTGTCCCTGTCGGAGTACACTTTACGTCTCTTCTCTATCTGATCCGGAAGATCCACATCAAACCACGTGATCTTGCCATTGTCTACCTGCAAGAACTTATCATCAAAACCACATCCAAGATTTATGCAGAGTGCATCCGGATATTTACTGATAAGCCGCTTCAACTCATTTCTGTATAGTATTGTTCTAGCCACTACACCCTCATGTGATAAAAAGGGATCGTATTTACTAACGTCAACTCCAAGCGCATCAATGATCTCTTTAGCCTTAAGATCAATTATCCTGGCATTAGATCTTGCTGTCTCACTTGCCTTTATCGCAAGTGGAATAAGAGCTGTTTCCTGTACATCACCAAAAGTAAGTTCCATTGTCCACTCCTCCTTTTAAAATCGTTAGCTTATGCTAACTCCAAATCATAGCATTCTCTTTTTCTCATGTCTATAGCCTTTACAACGACTTTGTGAGCCTGTAGTCACAACAGTCATCACCTTCAGCCACTGATTTAGTCCGTTTATAATCAACTCCCCTGAAGCCGTTCATGTATTCTTTATCCATGCAGCAGATCATCTGAACAGCTTCCGGAGTCCCAAGTTCCCGTGCCTTATCATAAAGAGGACAGCTTACCACATCCATGAAGCACTGTTCTTTGGTAACTTTAAGATTCTTTATTTCATATCCATCGCTCAGTTTTGCAGCAATTCTATCCATCCTCTTCCACATGAGTGAAGGAATGCCCGGAAAAGCAGTAATCTTGCTAAAGATACCTCGTAGTCTGCGTCCCATCTTTGTTCCAAAGCCTCTTGTAACAGCCAAAGCTTCTCCGGGATAGAAATGCTCAACTGAACGATACAGTGCTACTGCTGGAAAGACATATGACACACTCGCCTTATCTGCGGATGGTTCAGCATTCTTTAATCTGGAAAACTCCTCTTCAGCATAATCCCATATATCTTTTGTCTTAGCTTTTCCGTATTTCTCTGCCAATTCCGAATAAAAACGCTTAAATATAGAAGATTTTTTAAGAGTATTGCTCATACAGACTGCTCTCCGTTGCTTCTTCATCCCCAATCTGTTACTTACTATACTTCATGATACTACTTATTGTTAGTTGTTGCTAACTTTTCTCAAAAATTTATCATTTCATTTTTCTCTTACAAGATCATACATAAAGCTCCTTTCCCCAAGCGTTCTTGTACCCACATGTTTCATGCCAATATGCTCATACTTTTCTTTCTTAAGCTTGGCATCAGTTGATACTATGACCGGTAATCCAGCCTCATCAGCCACTTCGAATGCAGTCTCAACCAGCGGACGCATAAATCCCTTACCCTGATATTCCTTTTTTACGGCAAGCAGTTCTATCTGTACAAACTGTTTCTTTTTATCCCTATATGTCTTTTCAAGACTTGCTCCTCCAGCCTGGAACTTCTTCACAATATCGCTGAAGTTCCTAAAGCCAAGAGCTCTTGCCATCCTCCAGACCATTTTAAACATTGCAATTCCGGGATATGGATGTGTAGTATCCGTCAGAATAATAATGCCCTCCCTATTCTCTGATGTCGCATATATCCCATCATATTCATTTGCCGTTTTTATCATGGCTACCAGATAGTTAACCAGGCTTGTCCTGTCCGGGTATCCGGGATAATAAGGAACCATTCCGATTTCTTTATCACCATAGTCATAGTACGCAAACACCTCCGCAAACTCTCTCATTTCCGCTTCTGTCAATTTTACCTTGTTCAGCATGGCAACCTCCTTGAAATCATTGATAATTCCAAGTATAATCTTCGCAAAATGACTATCAATATTTCTAAAGTCATTAAAACTATTAGCGGAGAAAACCGATATGCCAAAGATATTCACAGATGAAAACAGGGATGAAATCCGAAAGAAACTTCTTGATAAAGGATTTAAGATGCTAAAAAAGGGCGGCTTATCTGCCGTAAACATCGATAAGCTAACAGAAGAAACATATATCGCCAAGGGCACCTTCTATAATCTGTTCGAAAATAAATCTGAATTCATGTACCACATGATGATTCACGAGAGAAACCGTGCCAAAGAAAAGCTCCTCTCCTATCTTAACGATTCCGGCAAACTAACAAAGGATTCTCTGCGCGACTACCTCAAATGGTTGTCAGCAGAAAATCCCAATGTGTTTACTTTTCTAACCGATGCCGAAAAAAAGCGCCTCATAGCATCCTGGTCAGACAAATATATAGAAGACAAAAGTAACGACAGTAAGACCATGCATATGCTAATCTCACTTCTTGAATCACCGGCAACGGAGCCCGACTGGAAGCTTGCCTGCAATTACATGAAGCTCATCGCCATCAGCCTTGCTACAAAAAAGGTCTTCATCAAAGAAAATTACAACGTAATGGTTGACTCTCTGATTGAGCAGATCTTGAATATGCTATGTTCCTGACTTACCACTTACTCAAAGCTCTTTTCTTATTCAACCCATCAAACTTATGAACAGTCCTACAATCGCTGCCGGAATCAGTGCAAACAACAGCCCCGGGAATATAGCACCTTTTAAATGAAACCACTTCTGATGGTAAGCCTTATCCATGTGCTCTGTTCCTTCCAGCCTGAACATTTTCATATTTGCAAATAATACCCAGTCCAGAAAAAGTGTGTCATAGGCTCCAATCCATACCATGAGTCCAAAAGCGATCGCGAATCCCTGCCAAAATGTAACTGCCCCGGCAAGCTTCGCGCATATGGTAAGAATAACTGTAAACATGATTATTCCACAGAACTTCGCCAGTACTACCTTTTTTGATTTATATGAAACATCCACTTTTTCATGTGTTTTAAAGTATTCTTCTTGAATATCAGGCGGGTAATTATGTATACAAGCCGGGCTGTACATTCTGTCTCCGTGAAAAGTCACAAAAAGAATTGTTGTAAATAATACTGCAAATACTACCGCTTCAATTGCCAATACATGCCAAGCCATGTTACCTGCTTCCCTCCCTCATAATACGACCATCATAATCCCTGCCAGTACAGCTGCAATAATAGGATTGCCTACAATCGTAATCAGCCACTTCATGCAATTTTCCAGGATACCGCTTCCTGTCTTTCACTGACAAAGTCCTTATATATTCCCGGCTCATTTACCAATTCTTCATGGGTGCCCTTCTGAACTATCTTACCGTCTGCAACAACTACAATCTGGTCCGCATGCCTTACAGTCTTAAGTCTGTGAGCGATCATGATGATGGTCTTGTTCCTGGTGAGCTCTTCAATAGCCTTGGTAAGCTCCGCCTCATTCTCCGGATCGACATTGGCAGTTGCTTCATCCAGGATAATGATCGGTGCATCCTTCATGATAGCTCTGGCGATAGATATTCTCTGCTTCTCGCCGCCTGAAAGAGATGCGCCGCCCTCACCGATAATAGTATCATATCCATCCGGAAGACTCATAATGAAGTCATGACAGCGGGCTTTTTTTGCAGCTGCAATTACTTTCTCCATTGGAGCATCAGGCTCACCGAATCTTATATTGTTGGCAATGGTATCTTCAAAAAGGTAAACTCGCTGGAAAACGAAACTGAAATTCTTCATAAGGCAGTCAAAGCTGTAATCCTTAACATTTCTGCCTCCAAGAAGAACTTCGCCTGAACCAACATCCCAGAATCTTGCCATAAGATTGGTAAGAGTGGTCTTGCCGCCGCCTGATGGTCCCACTATTGCGGTAGTAGTATTCGCCGGAATCTTTACTGATACTCCATCAATTATCTTCTTATCTTCATAGGCAAAAGAGATATCTCTAAGTTCAATATCCATTGAATCCGATACAATGTCCGCCCCGTCAATATCCATTGGCGGAATATCAAGAACTTCATTTGCCTTGTCGACAATGATATTTACATTTCTCATAAGAGCTGAGAATCCACCCATCATATCAAGGCTCTCGTAGATCATAAATGATGAAATCGTCATGATTATCGCATATAAAAGCGGCATTGAACCTGTGAGGTAAAAATACACGGAAACGATGCACATGAGTACTCCGGTAAGCTTGGTCGCAAGTCCCTGAAGGAACATGTATGGTATAACCGTAAATTCCATTTTAGTATCCGCTGCCTGTTTTTCTTTTATAGCATCTTCAAGTTTTCTGGCAGTCTTCTCAGTCAGATTGTAATTCTTTACTTCAGCAATACCCTGTATGTACTCGATAACCGCGCTTACAAGCGTTTCTCCGGCCTTTGCAACCCTTGGCGCAGCCGGGCGTGTTGCACTCTGCATCATTGTATTGAAAAAAGAGAAAACCAATATACCGGCTAAAAGAATAAGTGCTATACGTATATCAAAAACTGCAAGGAACACGAAAATCACAGCAGTTGTCACCAGTCCCTGAGTTGTTATCATTACCACCAGTGTAGCCACATCTGCCAGCTGCTCCATGGTATTGGTAGTGATATTGGTTATCCTTCCAAGGCTGTTTGCGTTGAAAAATCCCATGGGAAGGTACCTAAGGTGCTCTGCTATCTCAATTCTTTTTCCCGAACAGGTATTATACCCAGCCTCAGTCTGAAGCATTGTCGTCTTTAGCCCCACAATCACCTGTCCAGCAATAGAAATACACATAATCCCAAATGAAGTCCATATGGTGGCAGGACTCATATTCTCTTCCAAGATACCCTGAATGATTGTTGCTATGGCCGGAATCTTGATCATGGCGAACATAGCCTTGAGCACTCCTAAAAGCATTGCAGTAAGGAGCTTCTTCCTGTTTACCTTATTAGCAAAATCGAAATACATTTTTAAAGTACGAAACATTATGCCACCTCCGAATCTTTGGAAGATATGTGAGCTTCCCACATTTCCCTATATAGTGGTGATTCTTTTAGAAGCTCCTCCTGAGTTCCCTTAGCCACTACATTTCCGTCATCTATCACAAAAATCTGATCTGCGGAGGCAATGGTGGAAAGTCTGTGGGCAATAACGATAAGTGTTCTTCCTGCGATAAGCTTTGCAACACTTCTCTGAACAAGAGCCTCATTCTCCGGATCAGTATAAGCTGTAGCTTCATCAAGTATGACAACAGGTGCATTCTTAAGCATCGCCCTTGCAATGCTGATTCTCTGTCTTTCTCCCCCTGAAAGATGTCCGCCTGCACCACCGGTTTTTGTATCATATCCCTTTTCAAGATTCATGATAAAATCATGACACCCGCAAGCCTTTGCGGCTCTGATAACCTCTTCATCGCTGGCATTTGGATTTCCCATTCTTATGTTTTCCATGACAGTTTCATCAAAAAGATAGTTATCCTGAGAGACATAAGCAATATTCTTGTTGTAGTCTGCAAGAGGGATATCCTTTATGCTCACGCCACCATAAGTAACAGATCCTCTGTCCGGATCCCAGAAAGAAGCTATAAGCTTGGCAATCGTGGATTTGCCGGATCCTGAAGGCCCAACAAGTGCATTGACAGTTCCTTCTTTTATTGTCAGGTTAACGCCATGGAGCACCTCGTTCTCGTTGTATCCAAAGTGAACGTCATTAAACTCTATAGTATTATCCAGCGGCTTTTTATTCATTATCTCCGGACGGATCAATTCTCTTTTCCCAAGAATTGACGTAGCTTCAGCAATAATGGAACCTGTTTTCTTTAGATTATCCATGTGTCCTGCAACTACCATAAACGGTGATACCAGTCCCAGCGTAAGAATGATAAGAAGCATGGCATCAGTACCGTCGATTTTTCCCTGCATGTAAAATAGTCCTGCAAATGGCAAGAGCGTTAAAAGCTGCGCAGGTAAAAGAGTGAGCGCAAGATTCTGCCATAAATTGCACCTTCTCATCCATTCGATGAAACAGTCTGCTCCTTCTTTTGCAGCGACTATAAACTTCTCGTATGAGGTCTTGGTCTTGCCAAACGCCTTTATTACCTCAATGCCATTAATATACTCTACAGCTGTGTCATTAAGGGCTTTGGTCTTAACAATGGTATTATTAAAGCTCTCTTCGGAGCCCACCATCATCAGACTGTAAAAAATCAGTCCCAACGGAACACTGATGAGCGAAAGCAAAGTAAGCTTCCAGTTGATAGTGAACATGATCACAAGAATGCCGATAGGTACCACCGCATTAGAAATCATCTCAGGGATGATATGCGCAAGCGTTGTTTCTATGGAGTCTACTCGCTCAACAATTATGTTCTTGTAGGAGCCGGATGAATCCTCCAAAACATCTCCCAACGGCATAAGACTTAGTTTTTTGGTAAGTCTTCTTCTGATCTCCGCAAGAACTCCAAAGGTTGCCCTGTGGGACAGGGTTGTGGATATGCTGTGAAAAGCCTTATTTACCAGCCAGCAGCATGAAATGATAACGCATTGTGTCAGGAAAAATCTCATATCCCTCTCACCGTCAATAAGTGATCTTACAATTTTTGCTACATAAAAATACGGCACGAAGCCTGCCAGGACACTTATTGTGGCAAATACAATGCTCAGTATGTATGAGCTTTTATTCATGCCGGCAAATTCAAGCACCCAGCTGAGTGTGGATCTCTTTTTAGTACTGTCCATTTTTCTTCTTTCCCTCCCTTTCTTTTTACATGTACCTTTTCTATTTTGTTAGCAATAGCTAACCTGCATCCTTTTTAAATCCCCGCGATATGCGGGGATCTGATACCTATAATTAAAAAAATGCCTTCCACGCGGGTCCGTAGAAATTCTGCACCGTCTCGGCAAAGTGAATAGCTTCTTCTTTTGAAAAGCCATGCGTCACTGTTTGAAACAATGCTTCGATGCACGCGGTCACCAGAAGATGGAATTCTTTTTGATTAATATCTTTCACATGAATTCCGTTTTTCCTGATCTCATCCATGTACCGTAGCGTCACTTTTTCCTCGAGATTTGCTATATCATGCTTGAAGTTCTCATAAATTGAGCCCTTGGACTTGCAAATAATAAGCTCAAACTCATCATAGTGATCGTAAATAAACTCCATAGCCCTTACCAGCTCGCCCTTTGAATCGCTCACATCTGCTATTTTGTTCTTCGAAAGATCATCAAAGTATTCATCTTCAATTTGATGATACAGATTCATGAGTCCATCCAGTGCAGGTTTGACCAGGGATGTAAACATCTCTGCCTTCCCGGGGAAATGCTTATAAAGGCCGGATGCGCTCATGCCACAGGCAGTTGCAATGCGGCGCATAGATGCGTCTTCAAAGCCATACTTTTTAAACTCGCCAAAAGCGGCCTCTACAATTTTCTCATGATTAGCAGTCTTATCTCTTGGCATGTTCTCTCCCGTTTAGATGCAACAAAGAATAAGCGAACAGTGTACGCTAATGTATTTTTAGAGTACACTGTTCGCTTTCCTTCGTCAATCGTTCTAAATGAATATTTTTCTCATGCTACATTTCTAACAGTTGCATGCTCAAAATGCTTTCTCAGGATGAAATATCCGATATATACGCCCACTACAGCAAGCAGGAATACAACAGCAGTTGATACAATGCCCATAAAACCTGTCGTGTACGAAATCATTTCATCCATTGCTTCAGGAGTTTGCCCTCTGGAAATCCATTCCTCTCTGTAGCTTTCCATAAAGAACATTGAAGGAATAATGGATCCGAATGCCTGCCCTACGTGGAATACACCGGATGCCGCTGCCACTCTCAATACGGAAGGCTTATCGCTTATTGAAGCTATTAAGTCAGCGATAAGAGCTCCTAGCATTGATGTAATGAACCAGGGAAGATATCCTGCGCCCATTATTGAAAAAAGAATCATACAAATAGCCTGCATGATCAGGAACTGTCCAAATTTACCAACCTTTCTTGACATAAAATACATTATTGTGCCTGTAAATATAGCACATACTCCCGGGCTTATTGCATGTCCGAAAGCCCCAAATATCATCACTGCTGTGCCGGATATCATGTAAAAAATCATGTACAGCGCTGACAAAAGCGCAATCATCACTATGTCCTTAATCTTTAATCTTTTCATACTTCCTCCTTTGATTATGTGTGCTATATTTTTAGATTCTAAGAATCTTAGTAACCTTTTTTGCCTTCCATTTAAGCCGATAATGAAGCCATGTCGTTAAATATCTCGTTAAGTCTGTTAACAGTTTCTCCTGTTAACTCAAAATCGTCAGTGATAGTCTTTTCATTAAGAAAAATGATCCTGTCAGCCACATGCCTCAAAAACTCGTAGTCATGAGATATTACAAGAACTCCCGCGTGTTCTTTGAGCTTTACTATTTCATCAGAAACCCTTTGCATGGAGTACACATCCAAGCCGCTAGTGGGTTCATCAAATATGATAAGGTCTCTATCACATATAAGCGCCATTGCTATCTGAAGCCTTTGCTTCTGCCCTCCGGAAAGATCAAAAGGATGCTTGTATCTGTAAGGGACAAGTCCAAGGTGTTCCTCACATTCTGCGATTTTCTCCTGATCATTTTTAACAAGAGAAAGCTCATTATCTACAGACGTCCCAAAAAGCTGGTAATCCGGATCCTGCATTATAAAGAACGGAAGAGTGCTTTTGATTACCTTTCCGCTGTCCGGCTTATTGCTTTCACAAAGAATCTTTGCAAGAGTAGTTTTACCGGCGCCATTACTGCCCACAAGTCCCACGACTTCATGTTTATAAAGCTTTAAGTTTATGTCTTTTATAATGCCCTTATACGAAATATCATTAAGCTCCGCTACAATATCTTTTCCTACGACTTTTGCATTGTTAAAAGGAAGTCCAAGTGAGAATAAATCAAAGCTTCTGGTGTCATAACCGCTTTTCTTGAATTCATCCTCGCTTTCAAAAACAATCATTCTGCCCTGTTCCATGAAAAGAACCTTATCTATATATCCATTTAAGTAATAGAATCTGTGATCAGCAACAATGATCGTGTATCCTTGAGTCTTAAGCTTGTCGATAAGTATCCCAAGGCGTGTGGCATTACCGTAATCAAGATTGGCAGAAGGCTCATCAAATATAAGTATCTTCTGATCCATGGTCAGTGATGAAGCCAGGGCAAGTAGCTGTCTTTCTCCGCTTGAAAGGGTGAAAATGTCACGTCCTATTACTTTCAAGAGACCAAACTCTTCCTTGAGGGCACCAAGTTTTTGACGCATTTTTTCTTTGGACATGCCGTAATTCTCCATCGGGAATACAAGCTCCGCCGTGGAGTTTTCGGTAAAGAACTGCGAGCGAGGATTCTGAAAAACAGATCCCACTTCTTTGTTCAGGTCATACATTTTTACCTTTGCATAGTCTTCACCGTTTATATAAAGCTTTCCTTGAAGTTCACCCTCAGTTATGGTAGGAATCAGCTTGTTGAGGCACTTTAAGAGTGTAGATTTGCCACAACCACTGTTACCGGTAATGAGCACAGCCTCCCCCTTCATAACTTCAAAACTTATGTCAAATATTCCTTCTTCTGATTCGTTATATTTAAAAGAAAGGCCTTCCGCCTTAATCACAGGTGTATCTGCCATACAAAACCTCCTGCTAGTCCGATCATAAAGACAGCCATTATCATTGCATCTGACCATCTTACCTTTTCCTCAAAATAAGAACTTCGCTTCACCGGTGCATCTATCCCCTTAACCATCCCGGCAGCCGTGACTTCTTCAGCTAGTGCCGCACATCTGAAAAGCTGCGGCACCACAAAATACTGAAAACTGCAGATTGGTTTTTTCCATGTAAAGGCAATTCCCCTAAGTCGCATGGATTCTTTGATCAGCTTAAACTCTCGTGCAAAAGTGGGTATGTACTTGAGGGTTATAGTTACTGCCACCACCAGCATCCTCGGCAATCTCATAGTCTCAAGAGCCGATAGAAGTTCTGCAGAATTGTACTTGGTGACAAGCACCGATGCCAACACCAGACATGGCACTGACTGAGCAATTACGATGAAAAACAGTCCTATAAACTTGGTCCTGTCATCCATGATCGTGATTTCGTGTATTCCGATCATTGCCCCATAGACTGCTATCATTCCGATAATCCTTTTGTACCGTTTCATTAAAATCAGAACAAAAGAAGCAAAGGCAAGCAGAAAATACTGTAAATACCTGCCGTTTAGCACTATGTACATGGATGGTGCAATAATGTTGATAATGATCAGTACCACCGGATTAATTCGTAATCTGTTCATAGTCGTCTTTATCCTCGCATTGCAGTTCGTAAAGCCTTTTGTAAATATCACAATCTTTTATTAGTGTTTCGTGGCTACCGTTTCCAACCACCTCACCTTTGTCTAGCACCACTATTCTGTCGCAATTCACGACAGATCTTAATCTGTGAGCTATCATAAGAACCGTTTTGCCCCTTGTCAGCTTCTCTATGGCAGCCTGAAGTTTTGTCTCGGTCTCAGGATCGACAGATGCCGTGCTTTCATCAAGAAGGACTATCGGTGCGTTCTTTAAGAATGCTCTTGCTATCGATAGTCTCTGTCTTTCGCCACCCGAAAGAGTATGTCCATTTTCGCCTATCACGGTATCGATACCATCGGGAAGCTTATTTATAAACGCCATACACTGAGCGTCTTCGGCTGCTTTCAACACCTCTTTTCTTGTGGCATTCCTATTCCCAACAAGTATATTGTTATAAATCGTGTCATTAAAAAGAGTTACATCCTGAAATACTATTGAGAACAATTCAAAAAGCCGCTCGGGATGAACACTCCTAACATCTGTCCCCCCAATTGTTATCAGTCCGCTCTCATAGTCCCACAGTCTGGCTGCAAGCCTGCAGATAGTGCTCTTACCGCTTCCGGAAAGTCCCACGAGCGCTGTGTACTGCCCTTGTCCGGCAGTAAAGCTCACAGAATTAAGAACATTCTCCTTTGACGCTGTCTCCTTGCTCGCATAAGAAAAAGAAACATCTTTGAAGCAAATATCATATCCATCAAAAGAAGCCGTTCTACTACCAGTCTGCTCCGGATATTCCATGATATTCTCGATTCTTGTGGCAGCAACCTTGCTGGCTATTACTGCGCCTAAATGCTCGCAGGTGTAAGAAAGAGGCTCATATATCCACACAGCCATCAGAACAAAAGTTATGTAGATTTCCACGCTGATTTCCCCTTTGGCTAGGATTCCTGCGCCATATATAGCCACTATGCCTATGCCCATTCTCAAAAGATTAAAGGCCATTGAAACACACATACCAGCCAAAAATTCAAACAGCACCAGCCCCGGAATCAAATGACTTATCTTTCTATAGATACTTTTTTGATATGTGCCAATATTCCCTGAAATTTTAAGAACCCTTATATTTTCCAGGTACTCCTGAATTGAATCAGAAATTGCCACCCTTGCAATTCTGTTCTTCATATGAGTCTTCCCGGACACAGTATCACTTAATGACATGCTGAAAACCACAAACGGAATAACTGCCGTAAGTGCAAGCGCCATTTTGACATTTATGAAATACATAAATATCAGTGTTATGCCTATTCCAAAAGCCCCGCCAATCATCTCTGTCAACTGATTGGCAAGAACACCTTCAATAGTTCCTACATCATCCATTACAGTCGATGTCAGATCACTCAAGTCATGTGTAGAAAGAAAACTCTCAGGAAGTCTCCTGAACTTGTCAGCAACACCCATTCTAAGAGAGTTATTTTCATTAGCCGCATTTATGTATTTCATGCGGTACATTTTCTTGTAAGTTAAGAACATAATGGCTATAAGAAACGCTCCGGCAATAAGATAAAATGCCACGCTTGTTTCCACTGCATTCCCAAATCGATATGCTCTAAGCATCTTGGATAAGACATGTATTATCATTATCATTGGAAGCATGCATACAACCTGGAACAGTCCAAGCCACAGGGATGCAAAAAGAACAGCCTTCTTGCCATTTTCAGACATATATTTAAGACACTTTAGCATCTATAGGCACCTCCTTTTCAAGCTTCCAGCTTACAGCTTTCTTGTACTCACAGTACATCTCATAATATCTTCCGCGTAATGCCATAAGCTCTTTATTGGTGCCTTCTTCGATAGGAGCGCCGCCATCTATCACATAGATATTGTCTGCATTCCTAATAGAAGAAAGCCGATGAGCAATCATAATAACTGTTTTGCCTTTAAGCAGATTTTCAAATGATTTTCTGATTAGATACTCGTTTTCCGCATCAGCAAACGCTGTCGCTTCATCAAGGATAACTATAGGTGAGTCCTTGAGTATTGCCCTTGCTATTGCTATTCTCTGAATCTCGCCTCCCGACAGATGTGCGCCATTGGAGCCGTATACCGTATCAATTCCATTTGGAAGTTTGCTTATGATATCACTGCACTGAGCAGCTTCGAGGGCTCTAAGAATCTCATTTCGGCTGGCATTCTTTTTATACAAAGCAACATTCTCGGCAATGCTCATTTTAAGGAGCGTGCTCTCCTGGAATACTATGCTGAGTATTTCGTTTAGCGTTTCTTCAGATATGTCCTTTATGTCCACGTCGCCTATCGTAACGGTTCCGGAGTAAGCGTCCCTTAATCTGGCACATAACTGTGCAATCGTACTCTTACCTCCTCCGGACATGCCCACGAGAGCCGTCATGGTACCTTCTTTCATGGTAAGACTTACATTCTTGAGAACATAAGGAAGATTGTCTGCGTATCTGAAGGAAACATCTGTAAACTTAATGTCATAGCCCTCAGGCACTTTGTTTCCTGCATATTCCATGGGCTTTTCATCAAGCACAGCCCTGAGAGTGCCCATAGCCTCATCAACGATTATGGTTTCGGAAGAATTGCTCATTATACGCTTTAAAATGGTCACTTCAAGCGGAATAATGGATGCAAAGAATATAAAAGAACATATTACTTTCAGTTGGTCCTCTGAACGATTAAATGCTATCAAAGCTGCCGGAACAAGTGCATAGAACACCGAATTGATGGCCGTATTGTAACTGCTGTCCGCATTCATCATTGATACCGCAAACTTAAGCACGTATTGGCAAAAGAAATCCACTGAAGTTTTATATCTGTTAAAAGAATCTGCGGTCTGTCCAAAGGTTTTCATGACAGGAATTCCTCTCACATATTCCACAGCTGCGTTAGACATGTCTTTGGATGCCTGCTGATATGTCCTTACAAAGTCGCTGCCGTTGCCCATCATTATCGCCATTAAGAGAGCGAATCCTATTATTACCGGAATGATGCAGGCAACCGACAGAAAGACGCTATATTTGAACATGAACACTACAAACGCGATCGGCAGCACGATTGACATCGTAGTGTTAGGTATCTGATGTGCTATAAGCGTTTCCGTAACATCAGTGTTCTTTTCTATGATCTTTCTCACGCTCCCGCTCGGATTTACATCATGATATCCTCCCGGAAGTGCTCCGATATGCTCTATCAATACTCTTTTAAGTCGTGCTGCCGTATTGAAAGCTGTTATATGGGAAAAAAGAAGTGCCAGGCCATAGAGACCAAATCCTCCGCAGATCATAAAAACTATTGAGTTACCATAATCGGAGATTAAAGAAGCATCTAATGCTCCCTCTCCCATTTTGCCAATCACTTCTTCTGCAATAAGATACACATATGTGTAAGCTTTTATTGAAACTATAGCGGAAGCCGCTGCGAATACTATGCTTAAGAACATGCATATGCGAAAGGGCCCCATTGCCTTAAAGAGAAAAAACAGATTGTTACTTTTCTTCATACCTCACTTATCTCCCCACATTTCTGCAATTCATATAGCTCATAGTTAGCGATGGCTAACATGAAGTTTTAAAAAATGCGGTTAGCATCAGCTAACCGCATTTCATTATATATTCTCGCCTGATAAATCTCAAGTCCTATTTCTTTGTTTCTTCTTATTTTTTTATATGAAATGCATTCATTCCGGGATAAACAGCGCTGTCGCCAAGCTGCTCCTCGATTCTAAGCAGCTGATTATATTTTGCCACACGCTCAGAACGGCTTGGAGCACCGGTCTTAATCTGGCATGTATTAAGAGCAACTGCTAGATCGGCAATTGTTGTATCCGCCGTCTCACCTGAACGATGTGATGAAATCGCTGTATATCCTGCATTGTGAGCCATCTTGATGGCTTCCAGTGTCTCGGAAACAGATCCTATCTGATTTAGCTTTATGAGGATTGAGTTCCCTGCCCCCAAAGAAATGCCCTTGCTGAGGCGCTCTGTATTTGTGACAAAGAGATCATCTCCGACAAGTTGTACCTTGTTACCGATTTTAGCGGTCATTTTTTGCCAGCCTTCCCAGTCCTCTTCGTCAAGTCCGTCCTCGATTGAAATAATAGGATATTTATCTACAAGACTCTCCCAATGCGCGATAAGCTCATCTGATGTAAACTCTTTTCCTGACTTAGGCTGCTTATAGAAGCCTTTTCCTTTTTCACTCTTCCATTCGGAAGCTGCTGCATCCATGGCAATCATAAAGTCCTTACCCGGCTCATACCCCGCTACCTTTATGGCTTCAAGTATTTTCTCAATCGCTTCTTCATCACTCTTGAGCTGGTTAGGTGCAAAACCGCCCTCATCTCCAACTGCAGTCACATCTCCCATATCCTTGATGAGCTTTTTGAGATTATGGAATACTTCTGCGCACCAGCGAAGAGCCTCCTTAAATGAAGGTGCTCCAACGGGCATGATCATGAACTCCTGTGTGTCTACAGCACTGTCTGCATGCGCTCCTCCATTAAGGATGTTCATCATAGGAACAGGAAGTCTGTTGCCGGATACACCTCCAAGGAACCTGTATAAAGGAATATCGAGAGCCTTGGATGCTGCTCTGGCTGTAGCAATTGAAACAGCAAGTATTGCATTGGCTCCAAGTTTTGATTTATCTTTTGTTCCATCTGCCTTGATCATGGCTGCGTCAACTGCGTAGGTATCTGATGCATCAAGTCCAACGATAGCATCATTTATAACAGTGTTGATATTCTCTACTGCCTTTGTGACACCCTTGCCCAGATATCTTGATTTGTCACCGTCTCTAAGTTCAAGCGCCTCAAACTCACCTGTAGATGCTCCACTTGGTGCTGTCCCGGTAGCAACAGTTCCATCTGCAAGAGTAACCTCTGCTTCAACAGTAGGATTTCCTCTTGAATCCAGTATTTCTCTTCCTATAACCTTTTCAATTTCCAAGTATTCCATTCACAATGCTCCTTTCCGTTTAAACACAGAATTCCTCTTTTCATAACCGGTCATAGGTCCCGGTATGAAAAAGAGGAACTCACATGATTTACTCAACATGTTAGCCATCGCTAACATTGATTATTCTATTACTGCTTACTTCCAGTGTCAACCACTCTAAATGAGTATTTTTATCAGATATTATTTCTTTTTATAACCACAGTCGCAGTACGGTCCACCTGACGGCAGGGTATACTGCCTCACAAATTCTGCCGAACCGCCCATCTCGCTCATTGTATAGTCCAGATGGCACATAGCAGGCACAAACTCATAAATTCCAAGTTTCTTCATGAGTGTGCAGATGCCGCATTTAGTGAATCTGGCTTCGTATCCGGAATCATCGCCATAATCAAAGTATTCCATATTCCAGGAATAAGGGTTTCTGTCCGCGGCTTTCAGGGCTGCTGTTTTCTTCATCCCACTTATATCAGCATCACTGAACTTCTTTTTCCCTGCCCGTCTGCAAAACCACTTTGTAGCAGCCGTTGTCATGGCCTGCGCGTAGTAATCAGTAAGTGCATCTACGGTAGGCTTCTTTTTCAAACTGAGGATTACTGACGAAAATAGGGCACAGTTAACTATATTAGTCTTAAATATGTCCCCTTTTTCAAACTCCGGAAGTATTCCAATGATTTCTTTATATCTACGCTTAGCTGCTTTCATGACTTCGACAGCTTCTGGATCCGAAAGCTCAAGCACGCTTACCAGCTTATTTCGAAAGCTCATTTTATATATAAACCACATCCCCAAAGGCATTCCTGCATATTTCATCTGTATCATCACCTCTCATCCTTATCTACAAGGCTTAACGCGCAGACCAGATACATGAGCAACCATCCAAAAGACTCGAAACCGGAATCCAGGCCTTCAGAAATGTAATTCATGAGCTGCCCTAATATTGAGGTAATCACCGGGCAACAAATAAATGCAGCCTTTTTCACAGGAATCATTTTCTTAAACACCATTCCGATCCAGGCAATTGTAACGAAAACATCGCATACTACAAATCCGATGCCCATGGGAACTGCAATACTTTTCAATACTCTGAACACCATATCAGCAGAAGTTTTCACATCGCCTGTTGCTGCCATTCCAGCATTGAACACAACAGGAAGCATGCATATTCCTATATGGATGAAAGCAAAATAAAGGATTCCACTCCAGTTTGCGATCTTGAAAAGGCCAAACAACTTAGAATCATTAAGATGATATTTCTCTTCCATAACCTTAAGAAGTTCAACAGCCGCCACAGCAAACAGAGTAGCACAGGCAAATCCGAGAATGGACGACACTGCATATCTCCAGTCAGGAGCTACATTCCATTCAACTCCCATATAGGCATCCGGTGAACTGGAAGTACTGAATGTTCCATAACCCAGGAGGTAATCTCCTATGATCGCCAGGATCATAGAATATACTCCGAACATGATTTTCTGTCTCGATGTAAGATTCTTCATTTTTCCTCCACTTACAGTGACTTTATGAGCCTGTAGTCACAACAGTCGTCACCTTCAGCCACTGATTTAGTCCGTTTATAATCAACTCCCCTGAAACCGTTCATGTATTCTTTATCCATACAGCAGATCATCTGAACAGCTTCCGGAGTCCCAAGTTCCCGTGCCTTATCATAAAGAGGACAGCTTACCACATCCATGAAGCACTGTTCTTT
>NZ_RAIR01000008.1 GCF_003625485.1 Butyrivibrio sp. CB08 | reverse complement strand
GAGGTTAGATAGGCACAAGGTGTAAGCATGGTAACATGTTCAGCTGATGTGTACTAATAGGTCGAGGGCTTATCCAATAAAGCAAAGATAGGAAAAGTGATCATTAGATAATTTCAGTGTTCGGTTTTGAAAGTACAATTTTGAATAAAAATTTAAACGAAATACAAAATTTATAAAAAACTTATAAATCAAATCTAAAAAGACGGACAAATGCCCGTCTTTTTTGTTTTTATGTATTTATTTTCAGAAAATTATGATATACTGAATAAGGATATTTTAATTAATTTCTATCGATTTCTTGTATTTTTTTCTTTGATTGTCAGTCAAAAATTTATTTTTACACGAGGTGAGAGAATGGAATCAAAAATCCTGCTTGAAAGTGGTAACAACGAACTGGAAGTCCTTGAGTTTAAGATTGATGACCACTGCTATGGCATCAACGTTGCTAAGATCAAGGAGATTATCGTTTATCAGGAGGTAACTCCTGTACCTAACGCCCATCCTAGTATCGAAGGTATATTTATGCCACGTGATACTATGATCACAGCTATCGATCTGCGAAATTGCTTGCAGAGAGGTGCTTCTAAGGCAGGCGGACTTTTCATTATCACTAACTTCAATAAATTGGATATCGCTTTCCACGTAGACTCTGTAGTTGGTATCCACAGAGTATCATGGGCAGATATCATTAAGCCTAACGCTACAATTTCAAAGGCTGAGGAGAGTATCTCTACTGGTATCATCAAGTTTGAGAATCAGCTGATCATCATCCTCGACTTCGAGAAGATCGTATCAGATATCAATCCTAATACTGGTCTTAATATGGATTCTCTTGGCGATATTGGAACTCGTAACAGAAACGAGGTACCTATCGTTCTTGCAGAGGATTCACAGCTTCTTAATAAGCTTATTGTAGATTCTCTCAATAAAGCTGGTTATAATAACGTAAGACACTTTGAGAACGGCAAACTTGCATATGATTACATTAAGGCCTGCAAGGATAGAGGCGAACTTGATAAGATCAAATGCATTATAACTGATATTGAGATGCCTATCATGGATGGGCACAGGCTTACCAAGCTTGTAAAGAGCGATGACGCAACCAAGGATATTCCACTTGTAATCTTCTCATCACTGGTTAATGAAGAGATGAGGAGAAAGGGAGAATCCCTTGGAGCTGACAGACAGTTGTCCAAGCCAGAGATCGGAAACCTTGTTTCAGTAATTGATGAACTTGTAAACGCTTCTGAAGGCTAATATATTTTGACTTTAACTCCCTTTGCCTCTCGGTTATGAAACACGTTTTCAATGACTGCTTTGGTGAGGGGAGTATTTTTTGTAAAGCGAAAGTGATCAGTATGGAAAAAAGATTATCACAGGTCATAGGGGAATACGACCAGATAATTGTCGCTATTGGTAGCGAGTGGGACTGGATAAGTACTGGTATTAAAGGGGATGAAAGATACCAGGAGCTTATCGCATTCTGCGAAGAAGACAGCAATAAGTGGCTTCTTCCGATTATCGAATTTGAGTACGGCTATTACAATAACGACGACAGGATTGACGAGGCCTACAAGGCGCTTAGGAAGCTCATTGGCAATAAGCCGTACTTTCTTATTTCTGAGATATTTATTCACGACGCCCTTTTAAACGGTTTTGATGAGAAGTACAGCGTTTATCCTTGTGGCAATTACAGATATCTGCAGACTACAGATGAGAATGATAATCTCTTAGATGTCACCATTACCGAGGATTTTAACGTTCTTGTTGATAAGATACACAAGATAATTACTGAGAAGAATGGCCATTTGACTGGGGAAGAGAACTTTGCCAAGCCATTTCAGGATGGAAAAAATCTTTTTCTTAACCAAAAACGCCTGGAATATAGTAATATTAAATATAACGAGAGTGCTTACCTCGAGAATTGGGGCATGTACACTCAGTTCTTATCAAACACAATGGGGAAAAGCCTGTTGCTTCTTGAGCTGGGCGTATCCCTGAATTATCCAACTGTAATAAGATGGCCTTTTGAGAAGGTAGTATTTGTAAACGACAAAGCTCATCTTATAAGGGTTCATGAGAAGCTGTATCACCATACCCCTGAAATAAAAGAAAAAACTGATTCAATTAAAATGAATTCAGTAAACTATATTTTGCAGGAGAGTGAAGGGCTATGAAGTCGAATAACGAAGAATATCTCGACAGTCTGCTAGATTCAGCCCAAAAATCGAATAGTAGCAATCCTCAATCTGCACTTAGCAGGATGTCTGCAAAGCATTCCTCTGGTTTGTCAGCTGATGACGACTCAGGGGATATTAGTGCGCTTGTACAAAACGCAAATGGTAGCAATAAGGACCTTGCTGAGATCGGTGATATGCTTGGAAGGCTTGATAATAACGTACTTGTAGATGAGAAGATGGCTGATCTTTTGGATGATATTGAAACTCCTACAGATTCAGCAATACCTCAGTTTACAATAGGTAACGATCCTGGCATTGATGACGTGAGAGATCCTGAGGAGATAGCGCTTGACGAGGCTATTGCTGACGCAGAGAGACTTGATGCTGAGATCCAAAGTGGCAAGTTTAACAACGCTCCGGTAGAAGAGCCAGCACCACAGGAAGAGGTGGCATCTGAACCTGAACCACAGGTTGAGATCCCTGTCAGCGAACCGATAGTAGATATTGAGGAGGGCGATGACGCTCTTTTAGAGATGGCTCCGGAGGTTTCGCTTCCGGAGGATAATGAGATCAAGCTGGAAAAAGAGACCAGTTCAGATGCCAATGAAACACCAGAGGAGATCTTGACTGACCTTCTTGATGAGATGTCTGAAGAAAACCTCATGGCACCTGACGAGAAATCAGTTCAGGACAGTCTTAGCGACGTCCTTGATAATATGGCTGATGATCCCGATATGGCTCCGATCTTAGAAGAGACACCAGAACCAGAACCAGAAGCAGCACCAGAAGCAGCAGAACCTGTTGATCTGGGTGCGTTAAGTGCTGGTATGACCCAGGAAGAGATTGACGCAGCTCTTAGTGGCAAGCCACTTCCTGAACCTTCAGAAGCACCAGAAGCTCCAGCTGAGTCAGCAGCTGATGATTTCAACCTCGATGATATGTCTCTGGCAGACCTTGAGGCAGAGATGGATTCAGCTATGAGTGGTCTGTCTGAAGAGGGCGAAAGTGCACCAGTTGAGAGCCTTGAAGATGTTATAGGTGATATGGCTCTTACTGAAGATACTGTTGATGTTCCTATGGAAGAGCCTCAGGCTGAAGCAGAAACCGCTGCAGATGGCGGTACAGCTGAAGAGATATCACTGGATTCCCTTGGAGACGAATTTGATCTTGGAGATATGGAAGCCAGTCTGGATAATCTCTTAACCAGTGATGCTGCTGATGATGCGGCTGTGGATGGAGAGATAGCTGCGCTGGCAGATGCTCCTGCTGATACGGGCGCTGAATCTTCTTCTGAAGTTGAAGAAGTATCCATGCAAGACCTCGATGCACTTATGAATTCACTTGCCAACGATGAGATCGAGGATATCGAGAATTCTGTCAAGATGGATGAACCTGCAGGTGCTCCAGCAGAGGAAGAGATTCCTAAAGAAGATATCTTAAGTGCCCTTACCGAGGATGGTTTTGGAGACTTCGGACAGGAGCCTTCCCTTGAGGATCTTGCTTCTATTCCTGACAGAAGCAGTGATTCAGAAGAAGAGGAAGACACCGGCAAAAAGGGCAAGAAGGATAAAAAAGAAAAGAAGAAGGGCTTCTTTGCAAAGCTTCTTGAAGCTCTCACTCAGGAGGATGAAGAGCCTGCAAATGAAGGCCTTGCAAGTCTGACTGATGAGAACCAACAGGTTCTTAATGAACTTGGAGAAGAGGGCGACGGCAAGAAAAAGAAGGCTAAGAAAGAGAAAAAGCCAAAGAAAGAAAAGCCGCCAAAGAAGGAAAAGCCACCAAAAGAGAAGAAGCCTCCAAAGCCCAAGAAGGAGAAAAAGCCAAAGCCTCCTAAGGAAGAAGGACCTCCGGAAAAGGCTATTTCACCTAAGAAGATTGCTCTTTCAGGAATATTTGCAGCCAGCCTGGGAATTCTTTTCCTGATCCCGACACTGGTACTTCCTGACAGAATAGCTTCGGAGAGGGCTACAACAGCTTATACCCACAGAGAGTACACGACAGCATACAAGATGCTATACGGAAAGAGCCTTACAGAGGACGAGACTATTATCTACGAGCAGTCAAGAGTCCTTGCCTGGGCCCAGAGATATCTTGATGGCTATGAGAACTATACAGCTATGAATATGAAGGAAGAAGCTCTTGATATGCTGCTTATGGCAATGCGTAACAGAGAGGATCTTCTGGATGAAGCAGCCAAGTATAGTGTTGAAATTGAAGTTAATAGCGTGTACGATAGTATAGAATCGTTGCTTTCAGAGAGTTATGGTCTTTCAGAATCTGATATTGCTGAGATCAACTCTATCAAGAAGGATAGAGATTATACTATCAGGCTCATGGAAATAGTGGGAACGCTGGAGTCATAATGACCAAGGAGCATCGATACCGACATAAGGGAGAAGATGCAAATTGGTAGCGATAATCGATTATGATGCAGGTAACATCAAGAGTGTAGAGAAGGCCTTTGAGTATCTTGGAAGCCAGGTTGTGGTTACAAGGGATGCAAAAGAGATCATGAAGGCCGATCGCGTGGTCCTTCCTGGCGTAGGCGCTTTTGGTGATGCTATGGGCCGTATCAGAGAGTATGGTCTCGAAGATATAATTAAAGAAGTGACAAAAAAGGATACTCCTTTTCTAGGTATATGCCTGGGTCAGCAGCTTCTATTTGATTCAAGTGATGAGTCAAAGGGAGTTAGTGGCCTGGGCATTTTGCGTGGTAATCTGCCGCTTATTCCGGATGTGGATGCAAGTGGCAACCACTACAAGGTTCCTCAGATAGGCTGGAACAGTCTTAAATTCCACGGAGAGGGGAGACTCTTTAAGGGAATAGATGACGGAGCATTTGTTTATTTCGTCCATTCCTATTACGTAAGCGCAGCGGACAGGAGCATAGTCAAGGCAACAACAGACTACAACGTAACTGTGGATGCTTCGGTTGAATGTGGCAATGTATTTGCCTGCCAGTTCCATCCGGAAAAGAGCGCTGAGGTTGGAATGCAGATACTTAAGAATTTCCTTGAGGTCTGATCACTACATAAGAGGAGTAGAGAGTATGCTTACAAAAAGAATCATTCCCTGCCTGGACGTCAATGGTGGAAGGGTAGTTAAAGGTGTTAATTTCGTTAATCTGATAGATGCAGGTGATCCGGTTTTAGTTGGTGAGGCCTATTCCAAGGCTGGCGCTGATGAGCTGGTTTTCCTTGATATTACTGCTTCCAACGAGAGGCGTGCTACCGTGGCAGAGATGGTCAGAGAGGTGGCAAAAAAGGTATTCATCCCCTTTACTGTTGGCGGCGGAATAAGAACAGTTGATGACGTCAGGGCAATCCTTCGTGAAGGCGCTGATAAGGTTTCCGTCAACTCTGCAGCCATAGACAGACCAGAGCTTATTGCAGAAGCTGCAGATAAGTTTGGAAGTCAGTGCGTCGTTCTTGCTATCGATGCCAAGAGAAGAGAAGATGGCAGTGGCTGGAATATCTACAAGCACGGCGGCAGGATCGACATGGGAATTGACGCTGTAGAATGGGCAAAAAAGGGAGTTGAGCTTGGGGCTGGAGAGATTCTTTTAACCAGCATGGACTGCGATGGTACCAAGGCTGGCTACGACATAGAGCTTACAAGAGCGGTTTCAAGAGCTGTCTCTGTACCTGTTATTGCTTCCGGAGGAGCTGGAACCCTTGAGCATTTCTACGATGCTTTGACAGATGGAGAAGCTGATGCGGCTCTTGCAGCATCTCTTTTCCACTTTAAAGAACTTGAGATCTCAGAGGTCAAAAAATACTTAGGTGAGAGAGGAGTGCCAGTAAGATGGGCATGATAACCGGGGACTGGCTTGAGGCTGTCGGAGGAGAGTTCAAAAAGCCATACTACAAGAATCTCTACGAGTTTGTTAAAAATGAGTACAGCACTAATGTTGTTTATCCGCCTTCAGAGGACATCTTTAATGCCATGCATTTTACTCCTCTTAAGGACGTTAAGGTTTTGATCCTTGGTCAGGATCCTTACCATGAACCGGGACAGGCCCACGGCCTTTCATTTTCTGTACTTCCAGGCAAGGCTGATACGCCGCCTTCACTTGTAAATATCTATAAAGAGCTCCATGAGGACCTTGGATGCTACATTCCAAATAATGGGTATCTTAAGAAATGGGCTGATCAGGGAGTTCTGCTTCTTAACACAGTTCTTACAGTAAGGGCACATGCTGCCAATTCCCATCAGGGCAAGGGATGGGAGCAGTTTACTGACTCTATCATCAAGGCGGTCAATGAACAGGACAGACCAGTGGTTTATATGCTCTGGGGAAGACCAGCACAGATGAAGATCCCAATGCTTAATAATCCCAAGCACCTTGTTCTCAAGGCACCTCATCCAAGTCCATTATCTGCATACAGGGGATTCTTTGGCTGTAAACACTTTAGTCAGTGCAATGAATTCTTAACGAAAAATGGTGTAGCCCCCATCGATTGGCAGATTGAGAATATTTAACTATTGCAAAATGATGCTTTGCTGTGTTAAAGTGTGAAATATGTTTAAGCATCAGGAGGAAGTTATGAAAAAACCGTTTGTTACCAAGGAAAAAGTAGAAGAGATAGTAAAACAGTATCCTACACCATTTCACATCTATGATGAGGAAGGTATCATCAATAACGCCAAGGCTGTATATGAAGCCTTTTCATGGAATAAGGGATTTAGAGAATATTTCGCGGTTAAGGCAACTCCTAACCCAAAACTTCTACAGATCTTACAGAGCTGCGGCTGCGGCTTTGACTGTTCATCTATGACAGAGCTTATGCTCTCAAATGCAGTTGGTGCTTCAGGTGAAGATATCATGTTTTCATCTAATGACACTCCTGCATCAGAGTACGTATATGCTGACAAGCTTGGTGCCATCATAAACCTCGATGATTTCACACATATTAAGTTCCTGGAAGAGACTATTGGCAAGATTCCAGAGACAATTTCCTGCAGATATAACCCAGGCGGAGTTTTCCAGATGAGCAACGGTATCATGGACAACCCTGGTGATTCAAAATACGGAATGACTACAGACCAGCTCTTTGAGGCCTTTAAGATCCTCAAGGAGAAAGGTGCCAAGAGATTTGGTATTCACGCATTCCTTGCCAGCAACACAGTAACTAACGAGTATTACCCAACTCTTGCAGGACAGCTCTTTGAACTTGCTGTTAAGCTTGAAAAAGAGACTGGAGCCAAGATCGCATTCATTAATCTCTCAGGAGGTGTTGGTATTCCTTACAAGCCTGACCAGACTGGCAATGACATTGCTGAGATTGGTAAGGGTGTTCACGAGCAGTATGACAAGATCCTTGTTCCAGCAGGAATGGGAGATGTTGCCATCTATACTGAGATGGGCAGATTCATGATGGGTCCTTACGGTGCTCTTGTTACCAAGGCTATCCATGAGAAGCACATTTACAAGGAGTACATCGGTGTTGATGCCTGCGCAGTAAACCTTATGCGTCCTGCAATGTATGGCGCTTACCACCATATTACGGTCCTTGGAAAAGAGAATGCTCCTCTTGATCATGTATATGACGTGACAGGTTCTCTTTGCGAGAACAACGATAAGTTTGCTATTGAGAGAAATCTTCCTAAGATCGATAAGGGCGATTACCTTTATATCCATGACACTGGAGCACATGGCTATGCTATGGGCTACAACTACAATGGTAAGCTTAAGAGTGCAGAGCTTCTTCTTAAGAAGGACGGATCTGTAGAACTCATCAGAAGAGCAGAAACACCAAGAGACTACTTTGCAACCTTAGATCAGCTGGATGTTTTTGATAAGCTTAGCTCTATCATGGATGAAGAGGGCGTTGAGTAAAAAATCTGATTTGGTTGGGGACTGTTATGGACAGGCAGATTGATGAATTCATAGATTATCTGAGAGATGTAAAAAAGACTTCAAATAATACCCTTCTTTCCTATAGAAGAGATCTTCTTAGAATGAAGAACTATATGAACCAGAGGGGTATTACTGAGCCCAAAGAGATAACAGAGGACAAGATTCTTGATTATTGTGTTAGCCTACGGGAGGAGCATTTTGCTCCTTCTTCCATATCAAGGCACAACACATCTATCAAGAATTTTTTCCGTTACATGCTGGAAAATGGCAACATCGATGAGAATCCCGCGGAGACCCTCAAAAACCCTAAGATCGAGAAGAGCGAAGTGAGAGTTCTTTCAACAGTGGAAATAGAGAATCTGCTTTCTCAGAGATTTACAGATGATGCCAAGGGCAAAAGAGATAAGGCAATCCTGGAGCTTATGTATGCAACGGGACTAAAGGCCTCTGAAGTAATAGGCCTAAAGCTTTCTGACGTTGATCTTCGTATAGGCTGTCTTAAGCTAAAGAGAAATGGAAAGAGTGAAAAGGAAAGGCTTATTCCCTTTGGCAAGATGGCAAGGGATGCTATGTCCAGCTATCTCTTAGAGGGGAGAAAAGAGCTACTGGCAGATGAGGAAGATGACAATACACTGTTTCTTAACTGCAACGGCCAGCCTATGAGCAGACAGGGACTTTGGAAGCTCATAAAAGTATACGTAAAAAAGGCGGGTATCAATTCTGATATCACGCCCTTTACACTTCGTCATTCTTTTGCTGTGCACCTGGTAGATAATGGCGCTGATGCCACATCTGTTCAGGAGCTTATGGGTTATTCCGACAGCAATACTATATCAAGATATATGGGTAAAAATACAAGATCCAAGGATCCATACGAGTGGGCTCGTATTAGAAACTGATCAGCAGGTCTCTGCGATCTCCAGTAGGAGCCTCTCTGTGTCTTCCCAGCCAAGGCAAGGATCTGTAATAGATTTACCATATACGCCTTCGCCGATCTTCTGGCAACCTTCTTCTATATAACTCTCTATCATTACGCCCTTAACAAGGCTCTTGATATCTGGATTTAAATTCCTTGAGTGAAGTACCTCTTTTACAATACGGATCTGCTCCTTGAACTGCTTGTTGGAGTTGTTGTGGTTGGCATCAATGATGGCAGCTGGATTGACGATCTCACGCTGTTCATAGAGCTTAAGCAGGAGACTAAGGTCCTCGTAGTGGTAGTTAGGAAGTGACTGACCATGCTTGTTGCTGGAACCCCTGAGTACGCAGTGAGCAAGAGGGTTACCATTGGTTGAAACCTCGTAGCCTCTGTACACAAAGGTGTGAGGCTGCTGAGCAGCGTAAACGGAGTTAAGCATAACTGAAAGAGTACCACTTGTAGGGTTCTTCATTCCTGCAGGAACATCAAAACCACTGGCAGTCATTCTGTGCTCCTGATCCTCAACGGAACGGGCACCGATCGCAACGTATGAGAGAATGTCTGCAATATATCCCCAGTTTTCAGGGTAGAGCATCTCATCAGCTGCTGTAAGGCCAGACTCTTCAATAGCTTTGATCTGCATGTGTCTCATGGCAACAAGACCAGCTCTGAAATCTGTCTTGCCTTCAGGATCTGGCTGAGAAGTGATTCCCTTGTAGCCATCGCCTGTTGTACGTGGTTTGTTGGTATAGATTCTTGGGATAAGGATAAGTCTGTCCTTAACCTTCTCGTTGAGTTTTCCAAGTCTTGATACGTAGTCGCAGACAGCATCCTCGTTGTCAGCAGAACATGGGCCAACAATAACAAGGAATTTATCGCTCTTACCTGTAAATACATCAGAGATCATGGCATCTCTGTTTCTCTTGAGTTCTGAAAGCTCTTTGCTAAGGGGGAATTCTGATCTGATCTCCTCAGGTGTTGGGAGCTTTTGTATATAATCGAAAGACATATTTGTTCCTCCATCTATTTAACAGTCGTGGTTTACTATAGCACTTTAAACTGGAAAAGTAAATACATTTGTTATATAATGTGCTAGTTTGATTATACAAGGATTTTAAGAAATTAGGAGAGTAAGTTTTTATAATGAAAGGACAGAACAGAGGCGGTGTTTTTATTGGGATCGCCATTGCGCTTTTAATGTTTGTATCAACTGGTGTAGGATACAAGTTTGTTACTGCTGTTAATCCGGAGGTTGACCAGAAATTCAATGAGGTTGCCATGGATAAGCTGGGAATAGATCTTACAAAAAACAGGAAACCAGAAGTTCCTGATCCTGATGAGAAGGTAGTTGACCTTACTGACCCTGATGACAAGACTGTTACTGATGTTGTAGGCGATAATCCAAGTTCTTATGAGCAGGTGGTTCAGACACAGCCATATACCTACAAGTCTCAGAGCACCAGGAACTACACTGGTACAACTATCAGTACTGCTGGTTGCTATATCTACAATTCAAATGGAAAAGTTATCGATGAGTTCTACGAGGATGATTTGTATCAGCTTGCACTCTCCATGGATGTAGACCGCTCTGAGGCAGTATTTCTTGATGAAACTACGCTTTACTACTTAGATGCAGATCTTAACATGACTGTGATTGAAGAGAATGTTCAGAGCGCAGGTATGTGCTATGAGGGCGGATTTTTTTACTACACCAAGTCAGGCGGCGACTTCATGAGAGATATCTACATCTATGACGTAGAAAAGGGTGAAGCTACCAAGGTGGGAGAGACCACAATCGATAACGTTGCCATTTCTCCAGACGGTCAGACTGTAGCTTACTTCCATTATAGGGCGGTAAAAGAGCTATGTGTAAGCTCTATAGGTGGTGAGCCAATTGTACTTAAAAGTAATCAGAGAATATCACCTATTGCTGTATCCAATACAGGGGACACAGTATTCTACGAATCCATGGATGAGAGCGATGGGGTTTACTGCTACTATAGGGGCAAGGATACCAAGATCAGCAAAGAGTACGCATATACCTGTTTCTTTGACAGGGACTGCAGAGAGATATTCTTTGAAGAGCCAGGGAAGATCAAGTACTACAAAGCTGGGGATAAATCCACCATCACTTTGTTTGACAGCTCATATATGAACTACACCATCTGCAACACCAGCTATCAGAAGCCAAGCAGATACTACAATCATTATATAGTAGATACTGATTGCTTATCTGATGTGCTCCTAATTGATGATTACTCCAACTATTACGCACTCAAGGGCGAGACTCCTGTTGTGTTCCCGGTAGCAACATCAGATAAGGCAATGTATGGTATCAACGCAGCCATCACTGCAAATGGCCCAGCCAGCTACTATACCAATGACAGCATTCTCTACAGGGCAGACTACGACGGAACCAATATGGTACCTACAGCTGTTACAGTGGAGAATCAGTACGTGAACTACAAGACAGCAAGTAAAGATCTTAAGGACCTGTGGTATACCCTCTATAATGACAACCATATCTATTATAAAGCGGAAGGTCAGGAACCTGTTCCAGTTGCAGAGGGAGTTACCGGAATTCTTTTCAATTTGCAATGGAATCCGCTGGATGGAAAGTGCTATTATATAAAGGAAAAGAAATTGTATTCTGTTGGAACTACAGCTGGAAGCGAAGAGGCTTATGATATTGATGTCGACACCTTCAGCTTTGCCAGGGGCGACGATGAAGTTCTGTGCATTGAAGGTACTGACAATCAGGAATACATTCTTTTGTTCGGAAGGATTTATAAATATCACTGATCAGGAAAACTATAGTCCATGAAGCAACCCTACGGCGGTATCAAGAATATTTCTAAATATCTTATGGAACAGTACGGTGAGAAAGGCGTTCTGGTAAAAAGAGGAAGAGCCCTTCTCATGAATCAGATGTCCATGGAAGAGATAAGCGGAAGGCGCACAAGGAATTGCAGCGTCGTAGCAGTCACGAGGGTTATTGATTACTATAGACAGATACTAAAGCTCGAAGGTATTCCGGAGGATATCCATGAGATCTACAAGCTGGTAGAAGACATCGCAGAGGCTTATGGATACACTGACAAAAGAGGTACAGTCCCTTTTTTCATTGCCGGAATAACCAGAGAGGCTTTCAAGGAATATGGTATTAAGGCCAGATGCAGAGGAATCTACGTCTGGAGTTTTGAAAAACACGTAGTTAAAGAAATAACTGCAGGAAGACCTGTTATAATGAATATAGCAAGGGGCTTTTACAAGGATCACACTGTTGTTGTATGTGGCTACAGCATCTGGAAGGTGGGAGATAAGTTTTTTCCCATGCTCAGAGTAATAGATGGCTGGAAAAAAGGTATTCACTACATCGACTATGAGTCCTTTGCAAAAGATATTTCCCAGTCAATTTTCGGATCCTTTAACACAACTGTCATTTGACTTTAGAGGGGCGCTGCTGTGAAAAAAAGTCTACGTAATACCATTATTATCGTAATATCTGTAGTTGTGATCCTGCTGATTGCCTTGTTCTTTATCATGAGGAGCAAGGGTACATCTGGCAACTCTTCAAGAAGAGAAGACAGTAGCCAGGAATACAATGCGGATGAAGATCTTCAGGCTCTTGATGGAAGCCTTGCACAAGAGGAGGAAACTTCTGAAGCTGCAGGTGCGACATCTGGTAGCAATCAGGCTCCGCCAAGTCTTCTTTCTGATGTTGGTAACAGCCCCATATCAAGCGATGTTCAGGCTGTAAGGAAAGTTCTTTTGCCAGAAGCTGTTTCCCTTGGAGATGGCGATATAGGCGCATTCTATAATAACCCGGATTTTACTGATGTAATTCCGGTAGATATCGATTCATTTTCGGAAAAAGAGATCCCTACAAAATATGATTCCAGAGATGTGGACGGAAAGTGCTACATAACTCCGGTGGAAGATCAGGGCTATACATCCCTGTGCTGGACCTTTGCGTCCCTTGGTGCAATAGAGAGTGACCTTCTTAAGCACCATGATGATATGAGCATTGATGACATTGATCTTTCTGAGAAGCATCTTGCTTATTATAACCTTCATCAGGCCACAGGTTCCCTTAATGGAGCTATTGATGGGGACTACAGAGAGCTGGTGAACAGAGACGGAGAAGCAGATGCCTGGCTCTTTGACTATGATACAGGCTATATTGATTGCGGAGGAGTAACTAATTTCGTAATCAGTATTCTCACTGCCTGGAAGGGCCCTGTAGCAGAGGCTGGAGACGACGAGTTTAAGAGCACCTATGGCGCTAAATATATATTTACAGATAATACGGATAAACCTTCAGATGCTTACGAAAGCATCTATCATGTACAGTCCGTTGATCAGATGCCGGCTAAGCTTGGCAACAATACACTGGTCAAGCAGATGATCATGGAGCACGGATCAGCTACAGTTGGAATCAACGCAGATTCCCAGTATTGGAAGAATCACAGTACCAACAACTATTCATCCTTTGGCGGAGAGCCTGCTGCAACTGCCAATCACGAAGTGCTTATAATCGGATGGGATGATGAATACAGCGCTTCAAACTTTGGAGGTCAGCCAGAAGCTGATGGTGCATGGCTTTGTAAGAACAGCTGGGGTACAGGATCGGGTAAGGAAGGATGCTTTTACGTTTCCTACTACGATGAGACAGTTAATGTCAGCAATGCAGCATCTTATGAGGTTGCTACCAAAGATGACGACAACTGGTATGACAACAACTATCAGTGTGCAGGCTTTTTGACTAATGCCGTGAGCTGCCTTGATGACTCTGAGAATATGATGAGAGCTTATTCAAGCTCAACTAATCCATACGGTATGCTCTATGAGGCTACGGGAACTCAGGAGCTTAAGGCTGTAGGACTTATGAGCATAGACCTCTATCAGCAGTATGATCTGGATATTTATATCAATCCTGATGTTTCAGATGATGGTATTACCTTTGATGGACAGGATGTACCGGCTGTTTCACAGAAGATCTCATCGATCAGCGCAGGTTATCACACTTATGAGCTTGATAAGACGGTAAATCTATATAAGGGAGATAAGTTCTTTATCCTGATAAGACCTGCCAGTGCAGGAAGACTTCCATTTGAGGAAGCAGAAGATATGATGGGTGAGCCCAACTACGACGAGTGGCACAACCTGGTAGGCAGTATCCATAATAAGTATGAAGCAAGTGGTAACAGCTATTATATAGCAGATGACGGGGCCTCAATGGTCAGGCAGGATGACAAAGACTTCTTTGTGAAGGCCTACACAGTAAATAAATAAGGACAGTAAAAAAGAAGGTGTTTAGGGGCACCTTCTTTTTTGGATGTGTGTTTTCACAAGATTTTTTGGGAGGAGGGCAGTTTAATGGGGAGTTAAACTGCCCAGGTATGAAAAAAGTTTTGTTGGGGGGAGTGAGAATTTTTATTCTCACTAATTATATCGGTAGGGTAAGGAAAAACTTAACATTATTTTGAATATTTTTTTAAGCTAATGAAATTTTGTCAAAAATATGCTATATTGTGTTTATAAAGACAGAAAGGCACAAGATATATGAATAAGAACGAAAAAGAGTTAGAACAGATCAGTACAACAGACAAGCTTAAAGCCTTTAAGGCCCTTAAAGACGCCGGCCTTAAGGTTGAGATGAGCGGAAGTGGAGTTCCTACTGTTGTCTGTGCAGCTGCAGCTGATATAGAAAAAGAGCTTAAGAATACCAGAAAGATTCTTAAGGAACTCAGATATAATGGAAGCTTTGGGGTTCGTGGTCCAAGGAAGACTGACCAGGTGCTCTCTGAAGAGCCTAAGGAATCTATAGAAGCTGTTATGGAAGCTGAGACAGATACTGAAGAAGGCGCAGCAATCCCAGCATAACCTCCAAACATAAGAAAAAGCACCTCGTGGGTGCTTAAGTTTTGGGAGGAGGGGTCAATCAGTGGGGAGCCGATTGACCCGGTATGAAAAAAGTTTTGTTGGGGGAGTCAGAAGTATGTTACTTCTGATATGTTTATATGATAACTACTAAATTTGGACAAAATATGGACGGTTTATAAAGAAAACATAAAGTAATTCAAAATAAAAAATAACTGGTGACGATATTTTGTTAACAAATTATAGAAGGAATATTCTATGGACAGATTCACTGGACTAAAACTAAGCCAAATTTCAAGTGGAGATTGTGCTGCAGCTGCAGCCAGAGCAGCGGCTGCTGAGCTCATTTTTAATATCCACTATGAGAATGTCACCATTCATCATGAACATGGTGCAACCAGAACATATATTGTTGAGAGGGTGGCTGCTAACTGTAGTTATCAGTCCTGCGAATATGTCTGCACCATGGAAGGCGGAATGGCTCCCGATATTAAGGAGAGGGCCAATATCCATGTCCGTGTTTCCAGAGTGACTAACATGACAGAGGCTTTGGATGGATCTGTTCTTGATATCAGGTATGGAAATCTCTTTTTAAAGGGCGGAGAGGGCATAGGAACAGCTATGACCGATCAGCCTGGCATTAAGAAGGGCAATCCTCTTTTTGAAAAAGAAGCTGCGGCCCTTATCTTTGATGCTGTAAGTGATGTATGCGAGATGTCTGACGGAGCACAGCTTCTTCTAATTACAGTATCTTGCCCTGAGGGAGCAATGATCGCTGCAAGAAATCCAATGTCCGCACAGAGTGGCTTTGCTGGCGGAATCAGGATCATGGGGTCCTATGGTACTATTCAGCCTGTGCACATGAGAGAAATTTCAGAATCCATTGATGAACAGATCAAGGCTCAGACCGCTGTTGGAGTACGTTCGATTCTTGTCAGTCCTGGTAAATACTGTGCCAAGCAGATCAATGAAGCACTTCACGTAGATCTTAAGACTGCTATCAGCTGCTATAATTTCCCTGGACAGGCCATAGACTGCGCTGTTGAAGAGGGCGTTCAGAACATACTTCTTGTAGGTAATGTGGGCAAGCTGGTTAAGCTCGCTGCAGGTATCATGAATACCAATTCTGTAGCATCTGACGGCAGAAGAGAGATATTTTCAGCCCACACAGCTCTTGTAGGCGGAACTTCCAGTCAGGTCAAGCTTATTATGGCATGCGCAACCTGCGATGAAGTCCTTGCTTATCTTGAGAGCTGGGGCCTTAAAGATCTTGTTATGCAGAGCATCATGAGTGAGATTGATAAGGCTATGAAGAAGCGCTGCGCCGGTAAACTTACCTGCGGAGTAGCTCTTTTCTCTGAGCAGTTCGGATTCCTTGGTAAGACCGCTGATACTGCGGCTGTTATTGCCAAGGTTTCACAGGAACAATTTGCGTTGTCACGCAGGCTCAATTAATGTAAGCTATTAATATGAGTATTCAGACTCATAATAAGGAGATGACTAATAAATGAAAAAGATCCTGTTTGTAGCTTCAGAAGGTGTACCATTTATTAAGACAGGCGGACTTGCTGACGTAGTAGGCTCTCTGCCAAAGAACATCGACAAGAGATATTTTGATGTAAGAGTAATTCTCCCTCTGTACAAGTGTATTAACCAGCAGATGAAGGACAAGATGGAGTATGTCTCCAACTTTTACATGGATTTCCATTGGAAGAATGAGTACGTTGGTATCTTTAAGGCCGAAGTTGATGGAATCAAGTACTATTTCATCGACAACGAGTTCTATTTCAATGGTATGAAGCCTTATTGTGACGACGTTATCTTCGAGATCGAGAAGTTTGCTTACTTCTCAAAGGCAGCTCTTTCTATTCTGCCTGTAATTGACTTTAGACCTGACATCATTCACTGCCACGACTGGCAGACAGGACTTATTCCTGTTTACCTCAAGGAGAGATTCCAGGGCAGCGAATTCTATAGAGGCATCAAGGCCATTATGACTATCCACAACCTCAAGTTCCAGGGTAAGTGGGATATCAAGAAGGTTCAGGATATCACAGGACTTCCTGATTATTACTTCACTCCTGACAAGCTTGGCCTTTACAAGGATGCTAACCTCCTTAAGGGCGGTATCGTCTATGCTGACGCCATTACAACAGTTAGTAAGGCATACGCTGAGGAGATCAAGACTGAGTTCTACGGAGAGGAGCTGGACGGACTGCTTCGTGCAAGAGCCAGCGACCTTAGAGGTATTGTGAACGGAATTGATTACGACGAGTTCAATCCTGCCACAGACCAGTATATTCCATACAAATACAACGCTATCAACTTCCGCAAGGAGAAGTCCAAGAACAAGAAGGCTCTTCAGAAGGAGCTTGGACTTAAGGAAGATGAGAAGATGATGATGATCGGTATTGTCTCAAGACTTACTGATCAGAAGGGCTTTGACCTTATCAACTGCGTGCTTGATGAATTGTGCCAGGATGCTGTTCAGCTGGTTGTTCTTGGAACAGGAGCAGAGCAGTATGAGAATTCCTTTAGACACTTTGACTGGAAGTACAATGACAAGGTTTCAGCTAATATCTACTATTCAGAGCCTATGAGCCACAAGATCTATGCGGCTTCAGACGTGTTCCTGATGCCATCTTTGTTTGAACCCTGTGGACTTTCTCAGCTAATGGCGTTAAGATATGGTACGATACCAATTGTCAGACAGACAGGCGGACTTATCGACACAGTAGAGCCTTACAACAAGTTTGAGAGCACAGGAACCGGATTTGGATTCCTTAACTACAACGCTCATGAGATGCTTGGAACCATCCGCGAGGCTGAGCATGTATACTATGATCAGAAGCGTGAGTGGAACAAGATGATCGACAGAGCTATGGCGGTTGATTTCTCTTGGAAGGTTTCTGCTGAAAAATATCAGGAGATGTACGATTGGCTTAGGCCATAATAACTTATCTTTACAACATGAAGAGTAGCGCAGAATTAGATAATTCCAAAAAGGGACTATTTGTGCAGGCCGGTATTCTTGCTATTGCAGGCATAATATCAAGAATCATCGGCCTTCTTTATGGTAGTCCATTGGCAGCCATTATCGGAGATGAAGGTAATGGCTATTATGCTGCTGCTTATGCGGTCTATACAATAGTCTTATTAGTTTCTTCCTATAGTATTCCATCTGCAATGTCCAAGATAATATCAGGCAAGCTTGCGGTAAAAGAGTACCGAAACGCCCACAAGATTTTTAGGTGCGCCCTTGTTTATGTGGCGGTAGTTGGCGGTGTCGGCGGTCTTGTGCTGTTTTTTGCTGCGCCCGTACTTGTGACTGGCAGAAGCGCAACAGTCCTTCGATTCTTTGCTCCAACCATTTTCCTGTTTGGATTTCTTGGAGTTCTCAGAGGCTATTTCCAGGCCCACAGGACCATGATTCCAACATCTCTCTCTCAGCTTATTGAGCAGGTCTTTAACGCCATTGTAAGTATTGGTGGAGCACTTATCCTTACTGGCATAGCAGGAGATGAGGATCCGGTCAAAAGAGCTGTCTACGGAGCTATAGGTTCTGCCATAGGAACAGGCTCTGGTGTCCTGGTTGCCCTTATCTTTATGTTCCTTGTCTACAGATATAACAGGCCAAGAGTCAAGGAAGGACTTGAAAAGGATCAGCATGAGGAACTGCCAACCAGCCAGATCTTTAAGATGATCTTCATGATCGTTACACCGTTTATCCTTAGTACCTGTATCTATAACCTTTCAACTTTCCTGAATTCTACTTTGTTTAGCAGGATCCTGTTCCACTTCAAGAGCGTGGATGAGAGTACCATTGCTTATCAGTACGGAATCTTTGCAAGGAAGGCAATGGTCATCACCAATCTTCCTATAGCTCTGGCTTCCGCTGCAGCTATGGCAATGATCCCTGAAGTATCTACAACCTATGCAAGAGGAGATGTGAAAGGTGCTGGAGCTACAGTTTCAAGAGTTACCAGAGTTATCCTTATGATCTCAATCCCATGTGCAGTGGGGCTCTTCGCTCTGGCTAAGCCTGTCATGATGATCCTGTTCCCTCAGAAAAAGTCCATTGATGAAGCGTCATTTCTTTTGATGCTTCTTGCAATAACGGTTATTTTCTATTCTCTGTCTACAGTAACCAATGCGGTCCTTCAGGGAATTGGTAAGGTTAATGCGCCTGTATTTAATGCGGCGCTGGCTCTTATTCTTCAGAGCGGAGTTTTGACACTTCTTCTTATTTATACAGATCTTGGGTATGTGGCACTTTGTATCGTGACAATCCTTTATTCCCTTGTAATGTGTCTGCTAAATAACTTCGTTATGAAACGGAATCTTCCTATTAATAATGATTTCAAAAAGACTTATATGTTCCCGGTAATTGCTTCAACAGTAATGGGGGCGGCGGCTTTTGGAATTTATCAGCTGTGTGCTTTCCTGTTTAGGATGCTCATTGGATCAGAATACTTCGTAAATCTCTTTTCAACACTTGTTTCAGTATTCTTTGCAGCTTTTATCTATTTCGCTGTTCTGATAAAGTCTGGAGGTGCTTCGGAGGAAGATATCAGAAGATTCCCTAAGGGAAGTAGTATTGTATCTCTTCTTAAGAAAATTCATATTCTGTAAAAGCGGAATATCTAGTTGTCTGACAACTCCAATCATACATTATATATGGTTTAACAAATTGCGACGTCTTTATTACATGATTTTATCGAAATTGTGTAAAAAAACGCCGCAATTTTTTCTTTTTAACAAAATTTGAGCCAAATATGATGGTTTATATGATTGGTATTGTTCTACTATATATTGTGTGTGTTCACAAAATTTTCACTTTTTATTCATTTTGAGGAGGAGTTAATCCATGAAGAAGATTAACAGATTGTTGGCATTTCTTCTGGCATTTGCAGTTGTAATCACTACATTCAGCAGTGATCTTACAACAGCTAAGGTGTTTGCTACAGAAGAAGAGACAGTAATTGATACTGAGGGTACTATCAATACTGTTGAAAAAGAAGAAATCGAGACTCCAGTAGTGTCAGAGGCTTCAACTGAGGAGTCTACAGAGGAGACTACTACAGCACCTACTGCAGGCGAAGGCACTGGAGCAGGTGAAAACGAGGAAGTAGTAAACGATGACGCTTCCACAACAGGAACTGATGTTGAGGGTACAGATCCTGCATTAGTAGAGGAAGCTGTTGAGGAAGAAGAGAAAGAGGCTGAGGAAGTCAGAGAAAAGGAATTCAAGGAGAGCAAGACCATCGATGGAATCGTGATCTCGTTATATGCTGATCCGGAAGTACTTCCTGATGATGCAACTCTTGAGATATATAAAGTTGAAGATGAGGATGAAGCTCAGATTAAAGAACTTATTGATGATGAACTCGGAGATAACTTAAAGGTTGAGAAGACTTTTTCATATGATATTACTATAGTTTCAAAGGAGACTGGTGAGGTATATAAACCAGAAGATGGAACTGTAGATGTTAAGTTTTCAAGAATTCAAGAGGCGGCTCCTAAAGCTGTTGCTATGGAAGTTTATCACGTTAATGATGAACTGACAGAAGCGGAGTCTGTTTCTGAGGTTGTTGAGGAAGGAACTGAGATCAGTTTTGACGCGGAGCATTTCTCCATCTATTCGGTTACTCTCTATTATTGGTATGGATATGTAAATATCAATGCAGGAGTTTATGACATTAATGGAAATGCGATAGAAAAAGATAATTCCATTCGTAAGATTAATATGAAGTCTGATTGGGATTTGCCATATCAGTATCCGGCAGCTGTTGCTCCGATTATGAATGGCTATACTTTTGATCATGCTACTATAAATGATAAGAATATCAATTTCTTCTATATTTGGGATGGATATTTATATGCTAGTGTGGAAGGCAGTGAATATGATCAATATGTAAATCCTAATTCTTCTGAAGCGGTAAAATTTTTCTATAATAGCACCAATCCTACAGCGTATGTCACAACTGACCACATTGACCTTGGATTTACAGATGACGAAATGCCTAAGGTTAAGAAGGTAGAAGTATCAATCAATGGTAAAGTATTTGAAATGGGTGCAGGCGTTACTGAGGATGATCTTGGAGTCGTAGAGAAGAGACTTTCTCTTCCTGCATCAAAAGGCCAAGGGAAAGATAAAACTACCATCTCTTCTGTTAGTACATCAGACACAATCATCTTTTATGTAACGGTAGAAGATGCAGCATCTGCAGGTCCTGGTTTTGGCCCTGGACCTAGACCTGGAGCTGGTCCAGGCAGTTCAAATAATAAAAAGGTATACGAATATACATGCACCGAAGCAGATAATAAAAATGCATACGAGAGATGCATTAATTCTCATACTTATCGTCAGGAAAAATTCGGCTTTGACTATAAGTTTAATTTCCGTGAGAAATTCAACTATGGTGCAAAGATACAGTACCACAATAACTGGGGCAGTGATGCAACAAAAGATGTTTCTGTAAACTGGGAGACACAGACACAGGGTGGCAAGAAGACTGCTGCTCTTGTTGAGAAGGCTCAGTATGCAACTGTTGTTACCGGACCTAATTCTGATTGTACTTTCCTTGGCTGGGGAACAACACCAAATGCTACACAATATGTGACTGAAGTAGAAGTTGAAAATGGTAAGACTACACATGTTTATGCTATCTGGCAGAAGTATACTGTAAAGTTTAAGGATGCAGATGATAATAAAACAATCTCTCCTGATCAGATAGTATATCAAGGCGGAACAGCTACTGTAGTAGCTACACCTAAGGATAAGGGCAACAAGACTTTTGCTGGTTGGAAAGTTAAGAATAAAGAAACTGATAGCAAACCAACAAAAGATTTTAAGTTTACAGATCCTATTACAAAAGACATTACAGTATATGCGACATATAAAGAAAAGAAGATCCCGGTTGCTGTTTATGCGACAGATGGAATCAGCTCATCTTCTTTGACTGATCATAACGCTAAGCTTCGTGATCAGCTTAAACTTGGATGGGTTCAGGACGATGGCTACTTCCCGCTTGGTGTAATTTGGATTGATCAGGCAACTGTAGATGCAGGTCTTCGAGGTAATGTTAGTACTGTGATCAATGCAATTGATTCGATTGATACAAGTTACCTTCAGAATGCAGGCCTTGCCAATAAAGGCAATACAGTTGTTGCTAACAAGAGCAAGATAAAACTTGATACTGATGGCCATGCGAAGTCTTACAAGACCGCTTTCTTTAGATGGAATAACCAGAGTCAGGGAGATGATCCTGAACATATTGAACAGTCGGGACCAAATGCTGGAAAGACAAACATCAAAATTCCAGATGGTTATACAAAGTTTGCTTATCATTTGGATGTAAGATTTGCTACGAATAACATTGAGTATATTGGTGAGTATTATGAAAATAATACGAAGATAGCTAATATCAGCGACAAGAAGCTTACTGAGGTTTCATACTTTGATGAATATACAATAATTCATCCTTCTATGGATTCTTATAAGAATGGATATGAGTTTATTGGATTCTTTACAGACCAGAATTGTACAAAACCATTTACAGCGACAACTGTTACTTCCAGTTTGACAGTTTATGCAAAGTTCAAAAAGGTAGTACAGTTTGACGTTACTTACACTGATGGTGTGAATAATGAGGTTGTTTTTGCTGATCAGAAATATACAGTAGATAAGGATTCAGATGCTCCAGCGTTTGTGGCTGGCGATAATACAAGCATTCCAAAGAGAACTGGATATAAGTTTACTGGATGGAAGAGTTCTGCAGAGAATAATAAGTTTTATTCAAAAGATCAGAAGCTTCCGAAAGTTACAAAGACAGTAACCTACACAGCACAGTGGGAAGCTGATTTTGCACAGTATAAAGTTGAGTATTACAAGCAGAATGTTGATAATGCTGAGTATACTTTGGTATCTACAGCCACCAAGACTTTTACTAATAAGAAGACTGGAGAAACAGCTACATATAATAAATCCAGAGACAATATTCTTGCTCTTGGTGAGGTAAAAAGTGGATTTGCATATGTTGAAACCAAAGCAAACTTAACTGGTGATAAATATTCAAAGATTACAGATGATAATGACATCAAAGTAAGAGCTGATGGCAACCTTGTAATCCAAGTTTACTTCAAGAGAAATACTTACAAGGTTACATATAACTATGACGATAAGAAAGGTGCAGTTAAGGGTATCACTCCTGCTAATGCACCTGTAGATAAAACAGAGTACAGATATGGACAGACTGTAACAGTTGATACTACAAAAGTAACTGCAACAGGATACACATTTGAAGGCTGGTATCTTGGAAGCGACAAAAAGTCAACATTTGTAATCACAGCAGATACAGAACTTGTTGGTAAGTTTGAGACCAAGAAGAATATCAAGTACACCATCAAGTACTTCCAGCAGAATGCTGAGAATGATGATTATACTGAGGTTAAGGCAGACAAGCTTGATAGAACCGGAAACTATACAGAGAACGTTAGGTATGAAGATGCCGACAGATCTGATGATAAGTATGTTGGATTCAATTATGCTAAGACAAAGGTTCTTTTAACTGGATCAGATGCTGTAGAGTATGGCAAGGATGATACAATTCCAGCAATTGCAGTTCCTGCTGAGGATGACAAACTTGTTATCGAGGTTTACTACGACAGAAAAGTTTATGAAGTAACTTATGCGTATGTTGGAGATGACATTCCTAAGATTGTAGACCCTACTGAAGCAGAGCTTGCTGGTTACACCAAGAAGTATCGTTATCAACAGCTTGTAACTGTAGAAGCAGATGCAGAGGCTCCTGGTTATACATTCAAGGGATGGAAGGCACGTCCTGTATCAAATGGAGAAGCGCTTAGACAGGAAGTTACAGCGGTAAGTGCAACACCAACATCTATTCCAAGCTTCTTACTGTTCTTCAAGAAGCTGTTAACTGGTGAGGATGGAACACAGACTTCTGCAACAGCATTCAGGATGCCTGCTTCTGACGTTCGTGTAGAGGGAAGCTTTGACAAGACTCCTTACAATGTCGTTCTTGAGCTTAAGGGCAACACTGAGGGAGACGGCTTCGATTACGAGAAGGTTTATAATGCTACTGAGCAGTCAGCAGATATTGACTTTAATCTTGTAATATACATGGAAGGTTCAGATGAGCCTCTTACAGCACTTAACGTAAACAGTGCGAACTATAACACACTTATGGCTTCACTTGACAAGGCAATGTCACTTGGAACTCTTACAGTTTATGCAGCTGAGGGAGAGCTCTTTGAGGATATTTCTACAGACACAGTTAAGAGAAAGTACACTGGAGAAGAGCAGGAAGTTGCTAAGTCAGTGACCAAGAAGATCACTGTTGATGGCAGAGAGTATTCGGTTACAGTAGATCTTGCAGGTGGCAAAGGAACAAGAGTAAGAGATTATGATATCTATGTTAAGAATATTTCTTTCAAGCTTGGTGATAAGGACATTACAGATTTAGGTATATTCAAGACAGATATTGAAGTTAATGACGTAGTAGGTAAGCTTTCAATTACTCCTGCAACACTTACAATCACAGCAGATGATAAGTATAAGGATTATGGAGCATCAGATCCTGTATTTACAGCAAGAGTTTCTGGTCTCTTGGGATCAGATGCGGATTCTCAGCAGCTAGTTGATGACTACCTTAAGGAATTCTATATCTTTAATCGTGAGCCAGGAGAGTCAGCTGGTGGTAAGTATGCAATCCATGTTAAGCTTCCGTTTGCTGATATTGATAATAGTGATATACAGCCTGTAGAGCTTCCTGAAAGATTACAGCTTAGAAGTAATAATGTCATCATAGTTGGTTATGATGAACTTCCACCTGTAATGCAGGTACTTAATAACTACTTGCCAGCATATGCTGATGGTACACTTACAATCGGCACAACAGGCGATGACGATGAGTGGATTCCTCGTGATCCTGACGCAGATAGCTATGTAGCAGCTCCAGCACCTGCAGTACTCGGCGCACAGAGACAGCTTCCTGCAGAACAGCCAGCAGTACTTGGCGCAAGAAGAGCTGGTACATCTGATACAAGCATCATTGGAAGTATCATTACAATCATTGTTGCTGCAGCTATTGCTTTCTCAATGATCTTCATCAAGAGAAAGAAAAAAGAAGAGCAGTAATAAGTAAATAAAGTAATAATTTGGCGGACATCTCATTTTGAGATGTCCGTCTTTATTTTTGGCTTATTTTGGGTCTTCCAAAATGCTTTAGAGGTATTATTGTTCCTTATAGTTACAGATAGGTTTTATCTTATTGTTCCTGAATCAGTATGTTCATATCATTAATCTAGAAATAACTAAATGATGTAAGGAGATAAAACTTATGAGGATTACAGTTGGTGGAGAAAAAAGAGATGTTGATGAGGCGTTGACCATTAGAAAGCTTATAGAAATTGATAAGGTTGAAACGCCAGAATATGTAACTGTTTCTGTTAATGAGGAATTCATTAGTAAAGATGTATTCGACAGCTACAGCCTGAAGGATGGAGATGAGGTAGAATTTCTGTATTTCATGGGAGGTGGACGCTGATGGCTTTTACCAATGAACAGCTTGAGCGCTACAGCAGGCACATCATCCTTAAAGAGATTGGTGTTAAGGGGCAAAAGAAACTTCTAGGAGCCAAAGTGCTTATCATAGGCGCCGGAGGTTTGGGGGCTCCAGCAGCTCTTTATCTTGCAGCAGCTGGAGTTGGAACTATAGGTATTGTAGATGCTGATGTTGTTGATCTGTCAAATCTTCAAAGACAGGTAATCCACACAACTAATGATGTTGGCAAAAAGAAGGTAGAATCAGCAGCGGAGACTATGAAGGCGATAAACCCTGATATAACTGTCAATACTTATTATCAGTTTGTGGATAGCAGCAATATTCTTGATCTGATAAAAGACTATGATTTCATTATTGATGGGACAGATAATTTCTCAGCTAAGTTCCTTATAAACGATGCCTGTGTTATGGCAAAAAAGCCATTTTCCCATGCTGGAATAATAAGGTTTAAAGGACAGCTTACAACGGTAATTCCAGGAGAGAGCCCATGCTACAGATGTATCTTCAAGGATCCGCCACCAAAGGATGCTGTTCCTACATGTAAGCAGGCCGGAGTTATTGGGGCCATGGGAGGAGTTATTGGTTCTCTTCAGGCTATGGAAGCAATCAAATTCATTACCGGTGTTGGCGATCTGCTGACAGGTTATCTTCTTACGTATGACGCACTTAAGATGGAGTTCCACAAGATCAAGCTTCCGCCGCGCGGAAAAGGATGTGCTGTCTGCTCAGATGAACCAACAATTACGGAGCTTATTGATTATGAGCAGCCTGTATGTGAACTTAAGCACTGATCGGGAGAGAAGATGAAAATAACAATTAGTAAGTCGGAATATGACAGAATATATAAACATGCTTTAGCTGAAAGACCTAATGAAGCTTGCGGGCTTATCGCAGGATTTGATGGTGAAGACGGCATACGCAATATAACTAAGGTCTATCTTCTTACAAATGTGGATCATACCAATGAGCATTTTAGTATCGATCCTGCTGAGCAGCTAGCTGCAATTAAGGATATGCGCAGGAATGAGCTAAAACCACTTGGTAACTGGCATTCACATCCAGAAACGCCTTCAAGGCCATCAGAGGAAGATAAAAGGCTGGCCAATGACAGCAAAGCAAGCTACCTGATACTTTCACTTCAGGATGAGTCAGATCCGGTCTTAAACGCATTTCATATTGAAAATATAGACGGGGAGAAAACAGTACGTAAAGAAGAACTTGTCATCATAGGGGGATGATTTATGGAATTTGAAGATACACAGATTAAAAGAATATCAGCAGAAGAGTTTAAAGAGCTATTGGAAAAACAAAGAGACAGCGTAACAGTCCTTGATCTTCGTGAGCCGGATGAAGTCCTGATACATCCAATTGATGGAGCAATAAATGTACCATTTTCAAAGGTGAGTTCAGAGCTTGACAGTGTTCCTTCAGATAAGCCGGTATATGTCATTTGCAGAACTGGGGATTTTAGTGAAGAAATTACCGAAATTTTGACAGATAGAGGATTTGATGCGATAAATGTAGATGGGGGATATGATCGGTATAGAAAGCTTGAGCCAGATACGCCGGTCGAGTCTGCAGATATTTCATCCAAATCGGAAGAATCACCAAAAGAAGATACTTTTATCGATGCCAAAAATCTTAGGTGCCCTGGACCTATTGTGAAGGTGGCAGATACTCTTCGTGAGCTTAAAGATGGCGCTACAGTTACTGTAGAGGCTACTGAGGATGCTTTTGAATCAGATATTAAGGTCTGGTGCGAGAGAACTGGTAATGAGTTAAAAGAGCTTAAGAAGGACGACGGCATTATAACAGCCAGGATAAAGAAGTCTTCCAAGGGAAGCACAAAAGCTTCAGCTCCCAAAGATGGGGTTGTAGTTAAGGAAGAGGGCAATGATAAGACCTTTATTGTATTTAGTGGAGATCTGGACAAGACGATAGCGTCTTTTATCATGGCAAACGGAGCTGCGGCTCTTGGAAGAAATGTGACCATGTTCTTTACTTTCTGGGGACTAAATATCCTTAGAAGGCCCAAAAGAGTCAGAGTTTCAAAGAACTTCATTGAGAAGATGTTTGGAATTATGATGCCAAGGGGAACGACAAAGCTTGGACTATCAAGGATGAATATGTTTGGGGCAGGTCCTAAGATGATTAGAGCTATCATGAAGTACAAGGGCATTTCATCCCTGGAGGAACTGATAGATGATGCCATAGCCCATGGAGTAAGGATAGTAGCATGCCAGATGTCTATGGATATCATGGGAATACATAAGGAAGAACTGATTGATGGTGTGGAACTTGGTGGCGTAGCCACCTTTATAGGCGCCGGAGAAAAATCCGACATAAGCCTGTTCATATGAGGGGAGAAAGATGAAAAGAAGATTTTTTAAACACATTGTAGTGCCAGCGCTGGCTCTTGTTATGGCGCTCAGCACAAATCAGAGCGTGCTGGCTTTGGAACCGGAAGTTAAGGAGCCAATAGCTATTGAGGGAACTACTCTTGAGAAACCTGTAGTTGAGGAACCAAAAACCGAGGAACCAAAAGATGAACAGCCAATAGTTGGTGAACCTTTAGAGGTGGAGCCAGTAGAAGAGGAAAGAGAGTTACTGCCTCTTTTTAAGGCACTTCTTAAGACTGAGCCTGAGGAAGCTGTAAGTGATGAGGAAAATCCTACCAGAGTGTCCAGCCCTTCTATAGCGATAACAGTCATCCAATTAGTGAACGATGACAATCCAGATGGAAACAAGGCAGTCATAGATGCAGCTATATCTGGTATCGATGATTATGAAGGCTATGCAGTCTGGTTCTATTCAGGATCAGGAAGTGCTAATAAGAATAGGCTTACTGAAAGCTCTTTTTCAAAGACATATTCTATATCCGGTGGTAAGACCTATGAATTCCATGCTGAATTGATAAAGGATGGCGAACTTGTAGCTGATAGTAATCATGTTGAGATATCTGTAGTTAAGCAGCAGCTTGATAAATCTGATATATCAACTACTGCTTCCGTTGATGACGGAGCTACTGGAACCGTTAGTGTTAATGTTAGTGATGATTCAAAACTTGTTTACTATAGAACTGGCAGTAATGATAAAACTACGGTAGATGGAAACACAATTTCTGGACTTGCGCCAGGTGAATACTATGTTTATCTGCCTGCTTATTCCGATGGTAATACGTATTACATTAAATCAAGCGCCCAAAGAGCAGTAGTTGCGGGAGGAGGCGTTGCTCCAGTAATAGAGTACACTGTTAGGACTTCTGGAGATGATAATGTTAAGTTCAGCAAAACTGAGCAAACTGTAAAGGAAGGTGGAAACGCTTCTTTAAATATCACTGCGAAAAATAACGAAACCCATTATATTGACACAGATAGTATTAAGGTAGAGCCTTCTGAAAACTATGAAAGTAAAAGCTTTTACAAAGCTACAGGTGAGCTTACCATAACAGGAATTAAAGGTGATATCACTGTATCAGCTTCATCTATAGAAAAGCCGGTACTTTCCGAGTTGAAAGTAAAGAGTGTAACTTTTAACCCTGAAGGAAAATATTCCGAAGAAAATCCTTATATCCAGACAACTATTGAGCTGGAAGCTTTGGATAAAGACGGAAATCCTGTTCCTGAGAAAAAGATATACTTTAGGGATGATAAGTCAGGTGTATCTTATACTTCAACTCGTACAACTGATGAGAAAGGTATTGTTACATTTAAAAACAGCTATGGAATAAGCGCAGAAAACGGCGATATCACAGCTGATTATTCACCTCTTTTTGGAGATACTCAGGACTTTACAGGAATCTCAGCTTCTACGGATATCCACCTGATCCTCCAGCAAAAGAAGAATCTGGTTCTGAACACAGATCAGCTTGTTGGAAGTAAGCCTGGGAAAACTGATGGAAAAGTTATTAATGTTCCTGATGATTACGAGATATGGACAGGTGAAGTAATAGAGGAAGCTATCGTTCTTGGAACAGGAGATTGGGCTAGGCCAACTGATGGCAGGTTTACTGATCTTGCTCCAGGAGCACATCTTCTTAGAATTGGTGAAAAGAGAGATTCGTCTACCAATACATTCTGGTTTGCTTCAGATCATGAGGTATTCTATATTCCCAGGGGAATGTATGATGTTTCGATAGATGTTGATAACTCCAAGAATATTACATTTAATGGAGATACAGCCCAATCCGCTGAGCCTGGTCAGACAGTTTATTTTTATCTTAGTCCGGAAGAAGGTAGTAAGATTTCTGGATTTGTTACAGATCATCCTTCATATTTTGACAGTATAGGATATGATGCTGAAAGTGGATATGTATTTGTTAAAAATGTTCATGGAAGCATTGTGATCACAATAAATACCACCAGTACAGAGCAGAAGGATGATGACAAAAAGACAGATGATTCTTCAAACGATGACTCATCAAATGACCAGTCATCTGGTGAATCATCCCAGGATACTTACCAGCCATCCGCAGGAGTACAGCCAGCACCAGCAGTTCTTGGCGCTCAAAGAGATCTTCCAACAGATTCTCCTGCAGTACTAGGCGCAAGAAAATCTGGTACATCAGATACAAGTGTTCTTGGAAGCATCATTACAATCATTGTTGCTGTAGCAATCGCTTTCTCAATGATCTTCGTCAAGAGAAAGAAAAAAGAAGAGCAGTAATAAGAAAATAAAGTAATAATTTGGCGGACATTTCTTAATGAGATGTCCGCCTTAATTTCTAAAAAATTGGTGTATAATATTCCTCGTGTGTTTTTTGAATAAAAAGAGGATAAGTTATGAACGGAATTAAAAAGAGAGTTATCAAAGTTGATAAAGTACTTGTGATTGCCTGGATACTGGCTATTATTTCAGCCTTTTTTGTACGTCCAGACATGACCTACATTTCATATATAGATTTCAGGTCTTTGGGAATCCTTTGGGGCCTTATGGTAATTATTCAGGGACTTAAGGAGAACTCAGTATTTGAAAAGATCGCCATAGCTCTTTTAAAGAGGGTTAAAAATGGCTTTCAGCTGGGAATAGTGTTGGTGTTCATGTGCTTCTTTGGAAGTATGCTGATCACCAATGATGTGGCTCTTATCACCTTTGTGCCACTGGCTATCATGATCATGTCAAGCTGCAAGAGAGAGGACATGATGATTCCTGTTATCGTCCTCCAGACAGTAGCAGCTAACCTTGGCAGTATGCTTACACCAATTGGTAATCCTCAGAACCTTTATCTGTATGGTCTTACAGGCATGAAGCTGTCTGAGTTCATTCTTACAATGCTTCCATACAGCCTGCTCTCAGCAGTTCTTCTTTTTGCCTGTCTTTATACAGTACCCAGCAGAAAAGAGAACCTGGTTAACGCAAAAGAGGGCAGTATCACCAGCAACTTTGGCAGCATGACCCAGATCATCATCTATACAGCACTTTTTGTAGTAGCCCTACTTGCTGTTGTTCGAGCAATCCCCTGGTTCATATTTGCTATCATCGTATTTATAGTGGTAGCAGGAATGGATTTTAAGATACTTTTCAGGGCGGATTATATTCTTTTGCTTACATTTATTGGCTTCTTTATATTCACCGGAAATATGGGCAAAATTGATTATATCAGCGACTTCCTGGGCCATACGCTCTCCGGAAGAGAATTTCCTATAGCAATTGGACTTAGTCAGGTCATTAGCAATGTTCCAGCCACACTTATGCTGTCAGGCTTTACCAAGGACTACGAATCCCTTCTTATAGCTGTAAATGTGGGAGGCCTTGGAACCCTCATCGCATCTATGGCCAGCCTTATCTCGTTTAAGGCCTATACAAAAGAATACAGCGGCAATACCCTTAAATATGTAGGAGTATTTACCGCTGCAAATGTGTTCTTCCTGATCTGCCTTGTGGCTTTCAGATTCTTTATGGCCTGATGGTCAGTCACTAATAAGCTTTAACTTTGAAATATCTGGCGCAATGGCCATGGAGTAGTTGGTGTAATAAACCACGAAGCCTGGCTTTGCGCCATTTGGCTTTTTAACGTCTTTTCTCTTTAGATAGTCTATCTCAACCTTTTCCTGAACTTTACCCTTGGAATAGTATGCTGCAAGAGCCGCAGCTTCTTCGAAGGCCCTGTCTGGAACTTCCCTGCCTCCTGTCAAAAGAACTACGTGAGATCCTGGAATCTTCTTGGCGTGGAACCACCAGTCGCCGCCGTTGGCTGTCTTAAAGGTGAGCTCATCGTTCTGGATATTGTTCTTGCCAACGTAGATATCAAAGCCATCGCTAGACTGGTAGTGGAAAGGCTTGCTGGTAATCTTTTCCTTACGGCCGTTTTTGCCTGTAGCGTGAGACTTGATATAGCCACTTTCTGCAAGCTCCTGCCTTATCTGAGCAAGGTCAGCTTCCTTCTTGGCGATGTCCAGAGAAGTAGCGATGGATTCAAGCTGTTCTATCGTTTCAGCAACTTCCTTCATCTGCTCCTCGAGAGCTTCAGCAGTTCTTTTTAGCTTGGTGTATTTATCAAAATACTTACCTGCGTTTTCTCTTGCGGAGAGAGTAGGGTCAAGGGGAATCGTAATGTCTTTTCCCGTGTTATAGTCATTGACGGTTATGGACTTGTCGCCCTCTGATGCGCTGTAGCCATAGGTGTTAAGAAGCTCTCCATAAACCCTGTATTTGTCCTTCTTGTCGCAGTCAGCCATCTGCTTGAGCTGAAGGTCATATTTGCGGACATTCCTCTCAAGGGTAGTCTGAACGATCTTACGAAGGTCAACAGACTTCTGTTTGATCCTGGTGACAACATTCTTTTCAGAGTAGTACTGCTCAATAAGAGCTGAGATATCAGTCATTACGCTGATATTTTCATCACTGGATGTGGCGCTTTCTGCATCTGCTGCGCCACGAAGATCAAAGCCATATATACTAAGCGGGATAGAAGAATACTCTTTTGGCGCGCCAGCCTCATAGTAGATTGCTGGGACAAAAGAGCCTTCTCTTACATGCTGCATGATGACATCAAAGGCTCTGTACACAGATATTGACTCTGATGTGCTAAGAGCATTTGCGGGCTTATCTGCGTCCACAAGAGCTCTGTAGCATATTTCCTGGGCGATTATTGGAGAAAGGCCTGTATAGCTTGAATAAATGGCCTTGAATACAGGCATTGGCTTACCAAGAACAAGAGATGAGAACTCATCAGCTGTTGTTTCAAGGGGATTAGCCTTGTCCTGACTTGGGATAAAGTAAGTGCGACCAGGAAGTACCTCACGGACTGAGCTTACAGAAGCAGGGATGTGCTTGATACTGTCGATGATAACGTCATCTTCATCGGTGAAGATGATGTTGCTGTATTTGCCCATTATCTCTATAAGAAGGACCTTGTGGCGAAGGTCGCCCATTTCATCAAGGTGCTCCACCTCAAAGCGAAGGATCCTCTCAAGACCACCTGGCTGAGTAACAGAAGTGATACGGCCATTCTGGATGTGCTTTCTAAGGAGCATACAGAAGTTTGGTGCTGTCATAGGTGATGCCTTGCTCTCATCTGTAAGGTAAACCAGTGGAAGAGAAGCATCAGAAGAAAGGACCAGCCTTGTCTGCTTGATCCCGTACTTTTCTGCAGCCTCGTAGGAGAGCTTGACGGTGATAAAAAGTTCGTCGCTCTCGGTCTGTGCTATCTTATATATTCTGCCTCCGACAAGGAGGTTTTCGAAATCTCTTTTTAAATTTGCAACTGTAATTCCATCGAATGCCATAATAAAGCCTCATTAACATAAAAAATAGTACAACACAGTATACCATTACTTGATTAAAGCGACAATTACTGATACACTAACAACTAGTATTTTGTTTGGTATTTGGAGGGTTTTTGGTATGGAATCAGAAAAGAAAATAATGCTCTCTGGCATTCAGCCAAGTGGAGATTTACATTTAGGAAATTATTTGGGAGCCATCAAGAACTGGGCAGATCGAGTTAACGAGTTCGAGTGCTACTACTTTATGGCTGACCTTCATACAATAACAGTTAGACAGGATCCCAAGGAACTCAGAAGACGTTCCCTTGAGATGCTTGCTCTTTATATCGCATGCGGACTTGACCCTGAGAAGAACACTCTTTTCCTTCAGTCTCATGTTCCAGCGCATGCTCAGCTTGGATGGGTACTTGACTGCTACACAATGTTTGGTGAGCTCAGCCGTATGACTCAGTTCAAGGACAAGTCTGAGAAGCACAAGGACAACATCAACGCAGGTCTTTTCACATATCCTTCACTGATGGCTGCTGACATTCTTCTGTATCAGCCACACTACGTTCCAGTAGGTGAGGATCAGAAGCAGCACGTTGAGCTTACAAGAAACATCGCAGAGCGTTTCAACAACATCTACGGAGATGTATTCAGAATCCCTGAGCCATACATTGCCAAGACTGGTGCAAGGATCTATGGCCTTACAACTCCTGGCGACAAGATGAGTAAGTCAGATCCTAACGGATGCGTATTCCTTATGGATGAGCCTGATGTTATCCGCAAGAAGTTCAAGAGAGCAGTAACAGACTCAGATATGGAGAACTGCGTACGCTACGACAAGGAGAACAAGCCAGGTGTAGCTAACCTTATGAACATCTACTCAACTATCACAGGCAAGAGTTTTGAGGAGATTGAAAAAGAGTTCGCTGGCCAGGGCTACGGTGTATTCAAGCCAGCAGTAGGAGAGGCTGTTGTTGAGACTCTTTCTCCTATCAGAGAAGAGGCTAAGCGCCTTATCGCTGACAAGGCTTACCTTGAGAACGTATACAAAGAGGGTGCTGAGAGAGCTTCTTACATCGCCAATAAGACTCTTAGAAAAGTCTACAAGAAGGTTGGTTTTTATCAGCTGTAATTAAATCAGATATAGTAACCGGAAATGCTTGTTTCATGACAAGTGTTTCCGGTTTTTTATTTTCTTATGTGCTGATAAAAAAATGCTATTGTAAACGCTTACATTATTTGGTATAACAAATATTAGAGAAATTTGTTTCGGGCATGAAGTGTAAGCGGTTACAATTCGCCTGGAGACATGAGAAGGTACGGTTTAGGAGGAAGAGTTTAGATGGAATTACTTAACTATGAGGTATTGGAGAAGTCTGGCTATAAGGGATATGTACTTAAGGATGCACCTGTAAGAGTTCTTCAGTTTGGTGAAGGAAACTTCATGCGTGCATTTGTAGATTATTTCTTTGACATCAGTAATGAGAAGGCTGGTTTTAATGGCAAGGTTGCTCTTGTTCAGCCTATTTCAATGGGACTTACAGAGCTTATCAACAAGCAGGAAGGTCTCTATACACTTTATCTTAGAGGAAGCGAGAACGGACAGAAGGTAGATGCTAAGCGTGTCATCTCTGCCTGTGACTGCTGCCTTAACCCATATGACAAGGAAGGCCTTGATAAGATCATGGAGATCGCTGAGAGCGACGACCTTGATATCATCGCTTCAAATACAACAGAGGCTGGTATTGCTTATGACCCAGCATGCAACTTTGATGATCAGCCTGCAAATAGCTTTCCTGGTAAGCTTACACAGGTTCTTTACAGAAGATATAAGGCTGGCAAGAAGGGAGTAGTTGTTCTTTCCTGCGAGCTTATCGATAACAACGGAAAAGAGCTTTTAAAGTGCGTCAACCAGTACATTGACCAGTGGAAGCTTGAAGATGGCTTTAAGAGTTGGGTAAACAACGACAACATTTTCTGTTCAACACTTGTAGACAGAATCGTTCCAGGCAGGATCCGTGATGCCAAGGAAGTTGAAAAGCTCGAGGCTGAGAACGGATACCACGATGAGCTTATCGATGTTGGTGAGATCTTTGGTGTTTGGATCATCGAGGGACCAGAGGGTCTGGAGGACAGACTTCCATTCAAGAAGGCTGGAGTTAATGTTCACGTAGTTCCTGATGTTATGCCATACAAGCACCGCAAGGTTCGTATCTTAAACGGAGCTCACACAGGATTTGTACTTGGAGCTTATCTTTCAGGACAGGATATCGTTCGTGACTGCATGCAGAACGCAACAATCTCTGGCTTCATGAACAAGATGCTCAATGAGGAAGTTATTCCTACACTTGTTGATCACCTTGATGAGAATGACCTCAATCAGTTTGCTGCAGCTGTTAAGGATCGTTTCAACAATCCTTTCGTAAACCACGAGCTTATGTCTATCTCGCTTAACTCAACAAGTAAGTGGAAGGCAAGAAACATGCCTTCATTCCTTCAGTATATTGATAAGAATGGAGGGCTCCCTGTTTGCCTTACAATGTCTCTTGCAGCATACATTGCTTTCTATTCAAATGATGTTCAGGAGCTTACAGACGCAGGTCTTGTATGTAAGAGACCTAAGGGCAATACATATACAGTAAGTGATGACAGATGGGCTCTTGAGTTCTTCTATGAGCACAGAAATGATTCTGAGGAAGATCTGGTTAAGGCTGTTCTTGCTAATGAGAAGATGTGGGATCAGGATCTTAACAAGATCGATGGACTTACAGATAAGGTTACAGAGGGCCTTAAGAAGATCCGCACAGAGGGTGCTGAAGCAGCCTACGCAAGCTGCCTTTAATAAATAGGTTAGAAACGCCGCTTCCTGTCTTGGGGGAGCGGTGTTTTCTTTTGTAAAAAGCTAGTATTTATCGATGTTTAAAACTCATTGACATTGACCATAAATACGCGTTATATTATAATAACTTGTGTAAAAAAATAGCCCAAATATAAGGGGGAATCTTACTTATGGTCTGCAGTATGACTGGTTTTGGCAGAAGTGAGGTCACAGAAGGTCAGCGCAAGTATATAGTTGAGCTCAAGTCAGTCAATAATCGATATCTTGATATCAATATCAAGATGCCCAAGAAGTTCAACGCTTTCGAAGCAGCAATCCGTTCAGAACTTAAATCCTACATGAAACGTGGCAAGGTAGATGTATATATCAGCTACGAAGATTTTTCTGAATCAGAATCCAAGGTTAAGTACAATAAAGCTATTGCCCAGGAGTATTATACATTCCTTAAGGAAATGGCAGATGATTTTGGACTTGATAATGATGTAAGGATATCTGTGCTCTCAAGATTTCCAGAAGTATTTACAATGGAAGAGGAAGAGCTGGATGAGGAAGAGGTTTGGAGCGGCATCAAGAAGGCTTTAGACCAGGCAGGTCAGCAGTTTTTAGATTCCAGAAAGAGGGAAGGCGAGTTCCTTGTTGCGGATTTAACTGACAAGCTCGCTGGAATGCTTGAGAATGTTGAGTACATTACTGAGCGTTCACCTGTGATCATTGACGAGTACAAGACTAAACTTCGTGAGAAGATCCAGGATCTCTTAGAGGACAAGCAGATAGACGAGAACCGACTTGCTATGGAGGTTACTCTCTATGCAGACAAGGTTTGTGTAGACGAGGAACTTACAAGACTTCGCAGCCACATCGAGGCCACAAGGGACACTCTTAAGGTTGGCGATGACAAGGACGGAATTGGTAGAAAGCTTGATTTCCTTGCACAGGAGATGAACAGAGAGGCAAACACGATCCTCAGCAAGTCCACAGATCTTAAGATCTCAGACAGAGGAATTGCCCTTAAGACTGACATCGAGAAGGTTAGGGAGCAGATACAGAACATTGAGTAACGGAATTAATCGCAAAGGCATTATTATAGTAGTATCCGGATTCTCCGGAGCTGGCAAGGGAACCATCATGAAGGCCCTTACAGCTAAATATGACAGATATGCTCTTTCAATTTCAGCGACTACCAGGGATCCAAGACCAGGTGAAGAGAATGGCAGAGAGTACTTCTTCGTAAGTAATGAGGAGTTTGAGCAGCTTATCAGAGACAATGGTCTTATTGAGCACGCAGGATACGTCAATCATTACTACGGAACCCCTAGGAAGTTTGTAGAAGACAAGCTCGCTGAGGGCAAGGATGTTATCCTTGAGATTGAGATTCAGGGAGCGCTCCAGATCAAAGCGCAGTATCCTGACGCAGTACTTTTATTTGTAATGCCACCATCTGCAGCAGAACTCAAAAAGAGACTTGCCGGAAGAGGAACCGAGACAGCTGAAGTTATATCTCAGAGGCTTAACAGAGCCAAGGAAGAGTCCGTAGGCATTGAGAACTACGACTATATTGTTATCAATGATGATCTTGATAAATGTGTGGACAAGGTCCATGAGATCATGGATGCAGCTCACAATGCACCATCAAGAAATCTTGATTTTATAAACACTATCAGAAAAGAGCTTAATGAGTTATAATATTATATTGAGCTTGTATATGCGAATTAACGCAGGAAAGGAAATATATAAATGATACACCCTTCTTATGTAGACCTTATGAACGTTGTTAACAAGGAAGTTGAAGAGGGCGAGCAGCCAGTAATCAACTCCAGATACTCAGTAGTTATGGCTACTGCCAAGAGAGCAAGACAGATCATCGCTGGCGACGAGCCAATGGTAAGAGTTAAGGACAAGCAGAAGCCTCTTTCAATCGCAGTTGATGAGATGAACCAGGCACAGCTCCGCATCCTTACAGATGAGGAAAAGGAAGCTCTTCTTGCAGAAAAGGAAGCAGCAGAGAGCGTAGAGGCTGAGAACGCAGAGAACTAATATATGAAGATCTTATTCGTGTCACTTGGATGTGACAAAAACAGAGTTGATACCGAGGTTATGCTAGGGTTACTGGCAAGCCATGGTCACAGCTTTACAGATGATGAGACCCAAGCAGAAGCAGCAGTTGTAAACACCTGCTGCTTTATTGGTGATGCTAAACAGGAGAGCATTAACGTTATCCTGGAGATGGCAGAGCGCCGTGCTTCAGGTCAGCTCAAGGCCCTGATCGTCACAGGATGCCTTGGTCAGCGTTATCAGGAAGAAGTGGAAAAAGAGATCCCTGAGGTAGATCAGATTCTTGGAACAACTTCCATTGAGAAGATTGTTGAGGCTATAGAGGAAACTGCCGCAGGAAACAGCTCTTTTCACCATAAAAACTATTTCGAGAGTATTGATAAACCGGTAAGGGGCGGCCAAAAGAGAGTTATGACCACCGGAGGTTTGTTCAATTACTTAAAGATCGCAGAAGGGTGTGACAAGCATTGCACCTACTGCATTATCCCAAAGGTCAGGGGCAAATATAGAAGCGTTCCAATGGAGGACCTTCTCAAAGAGGCCAGAGAACTTGCAGATAATGGCGTAACTGAGCTACTTGTTGTAGCCCAGGAGACAACTCTTTATGGAACTGATCTATATGGGAAAAAGAGCCTTCCAGAGCTTCTTCATAAGCTCTGTGAGATAGAGGGCTTTAAGTGGATAAGAGTTCTGTACTGTTATCCGGAGGAGATCAATGACGAGCTCATAGAGTGTATGAAGTCTGAGCCCAAGATCTGCAATTACTTGGATCTCCCCATCCAGTCAGGTTCTGATGAGATACTGAAAAAGATGGGCAGAAGGACTAACAATGCTGAGATCAGAGAGCTGGTTAAGCACCTTAGGGAAGAGATTCCTGATATTTGCCTTAGGACAACTCTTATAAGTGGATTCCCAGGGGAGACAGCAGCTGATCACAGGCAGACCATGGAGCTTGTAAGGGACCTTAGGTTCGACAGGCTCGGAGTATTTACTTACTCCCAGGAGGAAGATACACCAGCTGCCACCATGGAGGGACAGGTTTTAGAGAGGACCAAGACCACCAGAAGGAATCAGCTGATGAAGCTTCAGCAGGAAATCGCATTTGAGGCTGCCGAGGGTATGATCGGCAAAACAGTTGATGCTGTAATTGAGGGCAGGATCACTGACTCAGATGATGATGAAGGCCTTACTTATGTAGCAAGGACATATAAGGATGCTCCGGACATTGACGGGTATCTGTTTATCACCGGCGTAACAAGGGAACTTATGACTGGGGATTATGTCAGGGTTCTCATAACCGGATCCAATGAATACGATTTGATAGGAGAGCTAAAAGATGAATTTACCAAATAAGCTTACAGTAGCCAGAGTAGTACTTATTCCGTTTTTTGTGTTCTTTCTTTTGAATGATGCCATGAATCCTAACTTCAAGTGGATCGCACTGGCTATCTTCATTGTTGCGTCTCTTACAGATTTGTTCGATGGCAAGATTGCAAGAAAATACAATCTTATCACTGACTTTGGAAAATTTATGGACCCACTGGCTGACAAGCTTCTTGTTTGCTCAGCTATGATCGGACTTATTGAGCTTGGCAGGATCGAGGCGTGGATCGTTATAGTTATCATTGCCAGAGAGTTTATCATCAGTGGATTCAGACTTATCGCAGCTGACAACGGAAGAGTTATCGCTGCAAGTTATTGGGGGAAATTTAAGACAACTTTCCAGATGATCATGGTCATCCTTATGATCGCCAATCTGGATATAACACCACTTCCACTTATTACACAGGTTATCAAATGGATAGCACTTATCCTTACGATCGTTTCACTTGTGGACTACCTTATCAAGAATAAGGATGTTATGAGTGGCCCCTTCTGATTCGCACCGCGAGTCATGTATTAGATTTATAGGAGTTTTATGAGTAGTAAAGAATTAGATATTATCGATGCTAGTAAGAAAGACGAAAAAGAGCCCAAGGTTAGATACGAGGACTCAGGTCTTGATGAAAGGATCATCAGAGCAGTAACTGAGATGGGATTTGAGTTTATGTCCCCAATTCAGGAGGCTGCAATCCCTGTGATGATGGAGGGCGGAGACATCATCGGCCAGGCCCAGACCGGAACGGGCAAAACAGCAGCATTTGGTATTCCACTTCTTGAGAAGGTGGATCCAAATAACAAGCACCTTCAGGCAGTAGTTCTTTGTCCTACAAGAGAGCTTGCAATGCAGGCTGCTGATGATATCAGAGATTTTGCCAAGTACATGTCAGGAATCAAGGTTCTTGCTGTATATGGCGGACAGGATATTTCAAGACAGATCAGAGCTCTTTCAAACGGCGTTCAGATTGTAGTTGGAACACCAGGAAGAGTAATGGACCACATGCGCAGACACACCATGAAGATGAAGGATGTTAAAGTGCTGGTCCTTGATGAAGCAGATGAGATGCTTGATATGGGCTTTAGAGAGGATATTGAAACTATCCTTCAGGGAATGCCGGAAGAAAGGCAGACAGCTCTTTTCTCAGCTACAATGCCAAAGCCTATCTTAGATATTACCAAGAAGTATCAGAAGGATGCCAAGTTCATTAAGATGACTCCCAAGGAGATCACCGTGGCAGCCATCGAACAGGCGTATTACAGAGTTCCACAGAAGATGAAGGAAGAGGTGCTTACACGCCTTATGGATTACTATAATCCAGCAAGGAGTCTCATTTTCTGTAACACCAAGAGAATGGTTGACCAGCTTTCAGAGAGCCTTAAGGGCAAGGGATACCTTTGCGACGGGCTTCATGGTGACCTTTCCCAGAATCAGCGCGATACTGTCATGAATCTCTTTAGGAGTGGCAGGATCAATATCCTGATTGCAACTGACGTGGCAGCAAGAGGTATTGATGTAAGCGGCGTTGAGGCTGTATTTAACTACGATATTCCAGAAGATATTGAGTATTATGTTCATAGAATCGGTCGTACAGGACGTGCTGGTAAGAGCGGCAAATCCTTCACTCTTGTAGGTGGAAGGGAGATGTACAAGCTTCGTGAGATCGAGAAGATCTGCCACACCAGGATCGAGGAGCGCCGTGTACCAGGTGCCAAGGAGATTACAAGGGTTAAGTCACAGAAGGTCTTCGCAGAGGTTATCGATATCATTGAGAACGGCGACATCACTTCAGCTCTTGAGTTTGTTAACCAGAAGGTTGAAGAGGGCGAGTACACAGCTGAGCAGCTTGCAGCTGGATTCATGAAGCTCAAGATGGGCTCAGACATTCAGGATCTTGTTCTCTTTGAAAAGAGAGAGTCCAAGAGGGATAGATACAGGAGAACCGGCGAGAGACTTGAGCGCAGAAAGCGTGAGGATGACAGGAAGCAAGGAAGAAAGCGCGATAGTAGCCGCTTCGAGGGCAAAAGACCTGATGGCAAGAAGCCTGCAGGCAGGAAGTTTGATGACAAGAAAAAGCCTGAAGGTAGAAAGAAGTCTGACTCCAGAAAGAAGGAGAGCAGAAAGCCAGATATAGGCGATCTTGACGAGCTTAAGGCTGTTTACAAGAAATCTGCTGAGAAGTCCGCTGATAAGGCTAAGTCTTCTTCAAAGTCATCCAGTTCAAGACCCGAGAGAAGCTACAAGAAAAAGTCTTCCGATTCTTTTGAAAATGTTGGACGCATCAACATAAAGGGCGAGGGCTCAACCAAGGCCTGGTATGTGGGTGAGGATACCAACACCATGAATATATCCAAAAAAGAAAAGAAGAGCGTCAAAGCCCAGAACAAGAAGCGAAGCCTTGATTACCTTCAGGACATGAGTGATCTTGTTATGGAGAGCTTTGGAAAGCGCAGGGGCGGGGACAAGAAATGACATTAGGACAAGGCGGTAAAGCTGATAGAAACGCTACTAGAGACTTAAACCGTGCAAGGGCCAAGGTGTTTAACATGGTCAGCACAGGCGTTATTGATGAGCCTGTTAACAGGATCTATGACATCATCAGCATTGTCGCCCTGGTTCTTAACCTTTTTTCTGCTTTTGCGATTACATTTGATTACATGGAGGAGCACTATAAAGGGCTCCTCCTTGCTATTGAAGCAGTTACCGTATTTTTCTTTGCAGTAGATTATTTTCTGCGTCTTTTTTCATCCAGTGAGTTATATCCAAAACTCCCTTATAACAAGGCAATAGTTAAGTACATCTTTTCCTTTGCAGGAATTGTGGATCTTTTATCTTTCCTTCCATACTACCTGCCTGTATTCTTCCCTATGGGAAGTGCTGTATTCAGGCTCTTCAGGGTGGCAAGGATCTTAAGGCTCTTCAGGATAAATTCCTACTATGATCAGCTCAATGTTATAACTGAAGTTATCGTATCAAAGCGTCAACAGCTTATGGCATCGGTATTTATCATTCTGATACTTATGATGGCATCAAGCCTTTGTATGTATTCAGTTGAACATGAAGCTCAGCCTAATGTTTTCGAGAATGCATTTTCTGGCATCTGGTGGTCAGTATCCACGCTTCTTACTGTTGGATATGGAGATATTTACCCAATTACGTTCCTGGGTAAGCTCCTTGGAATTGTAATAAGCTTTCTTGGAGTTGGAATGGTAGCTATTCCGACCGGTATCATAAGCGCCGGCTTTGTTGAACAGTATCAGAAGCTCAAGAGCTTTGGTCAGTATGTTGAGGAAGAGAACCTTCACTTTATCAGAGTTAAGCTAACTGAGAAGGATGGCTGGGCAGATAAGAAGATATCTGAGATCGGACTTCCAAGAGACATGATGATCATCGCTCTTCAAAGGGGCAAGGAAACCATCATCCCAAGAGGAGATACTCTGCTTAAAAATGGTGATGTCCTGGTTATATGCGCAGAGAAGGTAAAAGATATCCAGCCTATAGACCTTAAGGAGATCACTATCGGTGAGGGACATTCCTGGAACGGAGTAGCTATAAGGAACCTTGATATATCAAGGCGTAGCTTTATCTTCATGATAAGGCGAAATGGCAAAGCACTGGTACCAAGGGGCTCAACTGTTATTAAGGCTGGGGATATAGTCCTTTTATATGAGCAGCATCTTAGAAATGACAATATAGTTTAAGTTTGGAGATATAGATGGACCTTAGAGATACAGAACTTAAGAAAAAGATACTAAAGCAGACGGAACTTTTCGTCCTTGATATGGACGGAACCTTCTATCTTGGCAATGACATACTGGACGGAGCCCTGGACTTTTTAAAGGCGGTTAAAGATGCGGGAAAGAGATATATCTTTTTCACCAATAACTCATCAACATCGCCAAAACTCTACATCGATAAGCTGGCAAAGATGAACTGCAATATAACAAGGGACATGATCATGACCAGCGGAGATGTAATGATCAGATTCCTTAAGAATAAGTATCCTGGAAAGAGCGTGTATCTTCTTGGAACTCCAGCTCTTACAGAGAGCTTTAAGGAAGAGGGGATAAACCTCTTTGTTCCAGAGAGAGATTTAAGCGCAGCTCAGAGCAACGCTTTTTGTGAGAAGATTCCGGATATTGTAGTTGTTGCTTTTGATAAGACTCTGGACTATGAGAAGCTTTCAAACGCCTGCGTTTATATCATGCAGGGAGCGATGTTTCTTGCTACTCACCTTGATATTAACTGCCCAGTACCAGGCGGCTTTATTCCTGACTGCGGAGCCATGTGCGCAGCTATTGAGCTATCTACCAAGGTTAAGCCTAAGTTTGTAGGTAAGCCTTTTGCGGAGACGGTAGACATGGTGGTTGACGCGACAGGAGTAGATAAGGATAAGATCTCTTTTGTTGGTGACCGCATCTATACTGATGTGGCTACCGGCGTTAACAATGGCGCACTGGGAGTACTGGTTCTTACGGGAGAGACGAAGCTTTCTGAAGTGCCAGAATCTGAGGTTCAGCCTCATGTTATTTTTGATTCTATTAAGGAGATGGGGGAACTCCTAAATGAATTATAAGAAGTACAGACTTTTCTGGAGCATGCTCGTGCTCCTTTTCACTTTTTACCTCTTTCCAGTAAAGGCATCTGCAGATATAGGAGCCAAGCCATCGATCTATGTTAAGCTGGTGAACGCTCCTGAGCACTACTATGTGGCTCTTCTTGACAGCTATAAAGGGGAAGATCTGTCCTATGTGACAGAGGTTCCTCAATTTGACCCTGCTAAACAGACTGTAGATGAGTATCTGTCAGACTTTTCCTATGAGGGATGGGTTTATTTCGCAGGTTTCTGGGATACCAATTACTATGAGTCCAATGACAAAAATGCAGTTGAATTTGGCTACATGGTTCCAAATCCCTTTAGGATCATAGTGATAGACTCTAAGGGACCAGTTCAGGTAAGCGACGTCTTTGATAGAAGGGAGTTTAACGCAGCTGTCACCTACGACTATGCTGCCAACACCATAAAAGAGCACTATATTGGCAAGGCTGCCTACAGGGTATTTCAGGTTATTGGTTTCTTTTTGCTGACCCTTGTATTCGAGTGGCTGATGTTTCTTGCCTTTAAGCTTCCAAAGAACAAAAGAAATATCATAAGCTTTCTTGTAACGAATGCTATCACTAATATTCCCTACAACATCTTCAAAGTATATACCCTTAGCAGGGCTGGTTGGCCAGGTCTTTTTGTTGCGGCGTTTTTTGAGATCATCATCATGATATTTGAAGCGATAGTTTACAGCTTCGCCCTCGTTACTGAGAATGGTAAGCCAGAGCCCAAGTGCTTTGGATACGGTTTGGTTGCCAATATTTTCAGTGTGTTTATGGGAATAGTTATAGCAATACCGCTTTTATATGTGGATGCTTTTATTAACGGAGTTATTCTTCACTAGATTTGGAGGATAAACCACAGAGAAGCATAAGAATAGACAAACACAAACAAATGTTCTATAATGGATTTTAGAATATGTGTTGACCACGGGGGATACTAATTTGATAGCCTATGTAAATGGAATTCTTGAGTATATTGAGGAAGGACTTTGCGTTGTTGATGTTGGTGGAATAGGGATGAATGTCTATATTTCAGGTTCTACCATGGACAGGATGCCTGGAATTGGAGAACCGGTCAAGCTCTATACCTATACTAATGTCAAAGAGGATGCATTTACTCTCTTTGGATTCCTTTCAAGGGATGAGCTGGCTCTTTTCAAGATGCTCATTACTGTAAGCGGCATTGGACCTAAGGGCGGCTTATCCATACTGTCAGTTATGACTCCAGATGACCTGAGGTTCGCCATTATGGCAGGGGATTCCAAGTCCATAAGCGCAGCTCCAGGCATTGGTAAGAAGACGGCTGAGAGGATAACTCTTGAACTTCGTGACAAGATCAAGGTTTCTGAGGACGACATGCTTCGCGGATCTTCTGTAGTTACAGCTGATGATCTCACTGGCGAGGCATCTTCAGCAAGAGACGAGGCTGTAGCAGCTCTTGTTGCTCTTGGATATAACAGCACCGATGCTATGAAGGCTGTCAGGAAGGTGCTTAAGGAAAGTGAAGATGCGGCATCTGACACAGAGGCACTTCTTAAGCTTGCACTTAAAGAGATGTTCTAAGTTTGTATATAGAGGATGAGTATGGAAAAGAGAACGATCAAGACTACAGCCAGAGGACTGGATGCTGAGGCTAATACCGAGGACGTCAGGATTGAAGGGTCCCTTCGCCCAAAGAGCCTTAATAACTATATAGGACAAAAGAAGATCAAGGAGAGCCTTGAGATCTATATTGAGGCTGCCAAGAAGAGAGGGGATTGTCTGGATCACCTTTTATTCTACGGACCTCCAGGACTTGGTAAGACCACACTAGCTTCTATCATTGCAGCTGAGATGGGGGTCAATATCAAGATCACATCAGGCCCTGCTATTGAGAAGCCCGGAGATATGGCAGCTATCCTTAACAACCTGAAAGAGGGCGATGTTTTGTTTGTGGATGAGATCCACAGACTTAACCGCCAGGTGGAAGAGGTTCTTTACCCAGCTATGGAGGACTTCGCCATAGATATTATGATCGGCAAGGGGCCAACTGCAAGGTCTATTCGCCTTGACCTTCCAAAGTTTACCCTGATCGGTGCAACAACCAGAGCTGGTATGTTGTCAGCCCCTCTTCGTGACAGATTTGGAATGATCCACAGGATGGAGTTCTATGAGATAGATGAGCTGTGCAGCATTATCCTTCAGTCAGCCAAGGTTCTTGACGTAGAGGTAGATGAGAAGGGCGCTGTCGAGATGGCCAGAAGGAGCCGTGGAACTCCAAGACTTGCCAACAGGATACTTAAGAGAGTGCGTGACTTTGCTCAGGTAAGATTTGATGGCAGGATCACTGAGGAAGTGGCCATAACAGCCCTTGACCTTATGGATGTAGATAAGATGGGACTTGATCACACTGACAGGAACCTTCTTATGACCATGATAGGTAAGTTTTCGGGAGGCCCTGTTGGACTTGATACCCTGGCTGCGGCTATTGGAGAGGATGCTGGCACCATTGAGGACGTATATGAGCCTTATCTTATCAAGAATGGCTTCATAAACAGGACCCCCAGAGGCCGCGTTGTTACTGAGGCAGCATATCACCATTTAGGGCTTGTAATGCCGGGTGATGGCGGTATATAATCTTTTTATATACTGAATTGTGTGGGGGACTATTATGGCATCCAAGACAGATACCGAGGTTATAATTGGTGGTAAGGTTTTTACCTTAAGCGGATACGAGAGTGAGGAGTACCTTCAGAAGGTAGCCTCATATATAAATAATAAGATTTCTGAGTACAACAAGATCGATGGCTTCAAGAGACAGCCCATCGATACACAGAATGTGCTTTTGCAGCTCAATATAGCTGACGACTACTTCAAGAGTAAGAAGCAGATCGAGATGATGGAGGAGCAGCTCTCTGAGAAGGAAAAAGAGCTCTACGATCTCAAGCATGAGCTCATTGCTACTCAGATCAAGCTTGAAAACACAGAGAAAAACAGCAAGAGCCTTCAGACCAAGCTCGATGAGTCTTCCAAGAAGATCATTCAGCTTGAGACACAGGTTAAGAGCAAGAAGTAATGAATTTAAGGCTGTCTGAGGACAGCCTTTTTTATGTCAAAAGGAATTATGAGAAAAGTTGAACTGCTGTCACCTGCTGGTGGCTATGAAACAATGGTGGGCGCCTTTAACGCTGGCGCTGATGCCGTTTATCTAGGGGGATCTAAATTTGGTGCAAGGGCCTATGCCGATAACTTCGACAGGGACCAGGTTCTTGACGCCATTGTCTATGCCCATCTCCATGGTAAAAAGATATATATGACTGTTAACACCCTGGTAAAAGAGGGTGAATTTTCTGATGTCTATGACTTTATGGTTCCCTATGCGGAAAAGAACCTTGATGGCGTGATCGTTCAGGATCTTGGAGTCGCAAGGCTTATCAGACAAGAATTCCCTCACATCGAGCTCCATGCCAGCACCCAGCAGACTATAACAGGTGTGTATGGTGCAAGGCTCCTTAAGGAGAGAGGCTACACCAGAGTTGTTCCTGCAAGAGAACTGAGTCTATCTGAGATGAAGGCTATAAGGCAGGAAGCTGACATTGAGGTTGAAGCCTTTATTCATGGTGCCATGTGCTACTGTTATTCAGGAGCATGTCTTTTTAGCAGTGTAGTAGGTGGCAGAAGCGGTAACAGAGGCCGCTGTGCTCAGCCCTGCAGGCTTCCATATGGTCTTGGGGCAGGAGATTCTGAAAAGTATCCTCTTAGCCTTAAGGATATGAGTACTATTGGTATAATCCCTGAGCTTATTCAGGCTGGAATCGACTCCTTCAAGATTGAGGGAAGGATGAAAAAGCCTGAGTATTCAGCGGGAGTTACAGCTCTTTACAGGAAATATATTGATAAATACTATGCTGATCCAAATGGGGATTACAGAGTATCTGATGAAGACCTTGAGACTCTTAGGAACCTCTATCAGAGAACAGGTATAAGTGAAGGATATTATCACAGACACAATGACAAGTCCATGGTGACTGTGCTTTCACCAGCTTATAATGCTACAAGTGAGGATATCTTAAAATCTGTTCATGACAAGTACCTTGGCTCTACACTTAAGCACAGCTGCGATATGTACTGTGAGCTTATTACTGGTCAGAAGGCCAAACTCACCATGTCTGTATGGAAGGGCGAGGATTTCTTTTACGAGGAAGTTTACGGAGATGAGGTCCAGGCAGCCAGCAAGCGCCCTATGGATGAAGACTCCATCAGAAAACAGCTCGCTAAGCTTGGTGGTACAGTCTATGAAGCAGGCAATATTGATATCACTATAGATGATGGCGGAAGCGGAACTGGAATCTTTGTGGCAGTTAGTGCACTTAATGAGCTTAGGCGTGAGCTTGTTTCAAAGATGGATGAGAATCTCCTTCCAAAGAACGAGTTTACAACTGCACCAGTAGAGCATTTTACGGATTATGACAGCTACAAGGCTTCAGACAAAAAGAACACTCTTCAGGTACTGGTATCAACGAAGGAACAGCTGGATACAGTACTGTACTATGATATGTCTTCAGGTCTTGTTAATAAGATCTTCGTAGACAGTAATCTCTTTTTATCAACTGATGATAAGACCAGAGCTGCCATGGCTGCATTTAAGAAGGGTAATGACAGCACCAGCCTATACGTGGCGCTTCCATATATCACAAGGGAAGAGAAGTGGGATGGAACCAAAGAGGTTCAGAGGGTAATGGACGCCCTTAGTGGATCCTCTTTTGATGGAATCCTGGTTCGAAACCTTGAGCAGCTTGGCTACCTTAAGGCTCATGGCTATGCGGGATATGTAACTCTGGACTACGGAGTATACAACTGGAATAAGGAATCAGTTCTTGAGCTTTTGGACATTGCAATGACTTCCAAGGATAACGATGGTCTCTTTATAGATGAGATTTCTGCTCCCTATGAGCTTAACTTTAGGGAAGCTTCGGACCTGGTAGCGGCCTTAAAGCAGAAGGTTGATATCCCGGTCGCTTACAACATCTATGGCCACATTCCAATGATGATCAGTGCTGGCTGTATCAAGAAGACAACAGCTTCATGCAGTGGCAGGATGAACGAGCTCTATAGTGAGAATGTCAGCATCGTGGACAGGATGAACAACAAGATGACTGTTACCTGTAACTGCAGACACTGCTATAATGTCATCTGGAATGCTTATCCTACATCCCTTCACGGAAGTCTTGATAAGATCACAGGAAGAGACCTGTTTGATGATCTTCGAATTGACTTTACTATTGAAGACGCCGGCAGATGCAGGCAGATTCTTGACTATTATACAGGCAGGATAAGTGGTGGCAGCCACATTGATATCTTTGGAGACAAGGGCTTTACTACAGGACACTATAAACGCGGAGTTGAGTAATACATAAATGGAATTATACGTTACTGAAATATCTAAATATGTGATAGATGCTTTTATGCTGATCTATGTCATAGAGGCATTTATGACCTTTCGCTTTAAAACTGAAAAGAAGAGAAAGGGCATATACATCAGACAGATCATATGCATGTTTGCTGTGCAGCTGTCCTGCTTTATCCAGATAATAGCAAGGACGGGCAAGCCGGTTTATTTGTTTTTCTTTGCGTTCCAGATAGTTATATTTGCATCGGTACTGATGCTGTTTTACGTTATCTACCCGGAGGGCAACAGGCTTATAATCAACAATACATGCCTTCTTTTGATGATAGGACTTATCATCATCACCAGAATATCCTATGGCAAGGCGGTCAAGCAGTTCTTTATCATTACTGCTTCATTTATCATCGGATTCTTTATACCAAAGATAATATTACAGTTTGATTTCCTTAAGAAGTTCACCTGGATCTATGCGGCAGTTGGCGTTGCTGCCATAGGTGCAGTTCTTTTGTACGGAGCAGCAACTAACGGCTCCAAGATCTCTTTTACCCTGGCAGGTATTACCTTCCAGCCATCGGAGGCAGTTAAGGTCTTGTTCCTGTTTTTTATGGCAGGGGCTCTTGTGGAGGCAAAAGAGATATGGCAGCTTTTCCTTGCATCCATAGCCGCAGCAGTTCACGTTATGATCCTGGTTCTGTCCAGGGACCTTGGAAGCGCCCTGATTTTCTTTGTTATTTACCTTGCACTTATCTATATCTCAACCAACAATATTGGGTATCTGGCCCTGGGACTTATCATGGGAGGCTTTGCAAGTATAATAGCCTACAAGCTCTTTTCCCATATCAGAGTCAGAGTTCAGGCCTGGAGAGACCCCTTTGGGGATATTGCATCCTCTGGCTATCAGCTGTCCCAGTCACTGTTTGGAATATCAAGTGGCGGATGGTTTGGCCTTGGACTTTACGGCGGATCACCCACATCGATTCCTTATGTTGAGCAGGACTTTATCTTCTCGGCAATAGCAGAGGAGCTGGGAGTTATTTTTGCTGTGCTGATGGCGCTTATTATCGTGAGCTCATTCTTCATGATCATGTATGAGGGATATTTCATCAGGGACAGATACTACAGGCTGGTAGTATGTGGCATCGGAGTGGCATTTATATTCCAGAGCTTTCTTACGATTGGCGGAGGCTCCAAGTTCATCCCTCTTACCGGTGTTACACTTCCCCTTGTGAGCTATGGCGGAACATCGGTCCTTGTGACAATCGTCATGATGATGATAGTGGAGGGCGTGTGCCTCATAAGGACAGATGAGAGATTTGAAGCCATGGAGCGAAGAAGAGAGCGAATGGCTGATAAGAAGGCTGCAAGGTCTTCAGACTATTACAGAGACTACGAGAGAGATTATGGCAGAAGAGAAGACTAAGAAGAAAAAGAAAATAAGATCATATCCAATACTGGTCCTTTGCGGATTCTATGCTGCCATTTTTGCGGTAATGCTGATCTACATAAGCGCCTATTCCTATAACAACAGGCAGGTACTTATGGACAACAGCTTCAACACTAGACAGCAGATTCTTCTAAAACAGAATTCAAGAGGCAGGATCCTTTCAAGAGACGGAGATGTCCTTGCTTATTCAGAAGTGGGTGAAGATGGCAAGGAGAAAAGAGTCTATCCCTACGGCAAGGAATTCGCCCATGTTGTGGGTTACTCAACCAATGGTAAGGCTGGAATAGAGGCTCTTGCCAACTATTACCTGATAAATACCAGTATTGATCTGTCAGAGAAAGTGGCCCTTGATACTCAGGGCAGCAAGTATCCTGGTGATTACTGTGTGACTACGCTTGATGTGGACCTTCAGGAGGTGGCTTACAATGCTCTTTCAGCAAGAAAGGGTGCAGTTGTTGTAACCAATCCTAAGACCGGAGAGGTTCTTGCCATGGTTTCCAAGCCTGACTATGACCCGGGAACCATCCAGCAGGAGTGGGACAGCCTTATCGCTGATACATCTCCTGATGCCAAGCTTCTTAACAGGGCAACGCAAGGGTTATATCCACCTGGATCAACCTTTAAGATCGTCACGTCTCTGGCTTATATCAAGGAGCATCAACAGGATTACAACAATTACAGATTCAGTTGTGTTGGAAGATTCAACTACGAAGGAGAGAGTATTTCCTGTTATCACGGAGAGAATCATGGAAGCCTTGACTTTATCAAATCCTTTGCAGAGTCCTGTAACTCCTCATATGCCAATATAGGTCTGTCTATTCCAAGGAATGTGTTTGCTGATACTCTGGACCAGCTTCTTTTTAATCAGGAACTTCCAATCGATGTTCTTTATTCCAAGAGTTCTGCTCACATTGATGACAATACTAGCGTTGGAGATGTAATGCAGCTGTCAATCGGACAGGGAGCCACATCTATGACTCCAATGCACCTTAATATGATAACCTGCGCCATCGCCAACGAGGGTGAACTTATGAAGCCGTATTTTGTAAGTGGCATCAAGAGCGAAGATGGCAAGAACGTCAAGAACTACTCGCCAGAGAACTATAAGCGTCTTATGTCTGCGCTTCAGGCAGATACCTTAAAGGGTATGATGAGGCAGGTTGTTGAAACAGGAACTGCAAGCAAATTAAAAGGCCTTTCCTACACTGCGGCAGGAAAGACCGGTTCTGCTGAATTTAACACATCTACATCTGATTCTCATGCCTGGTTTACAGGTTTTGCTCCGGCTGATGATCCGGAGATCTGCGTCACAATCATAGTAGAGGACGCGGGAAGCGGTGGAAGCTTTGCGGTTCCCATCGCCAAGAGAATCTTTGATGCGTTTTTTGGCGTTGAATAATATTAAAATACTGAGACGATAGACAGCTGCTTGTTGGTGGACATATCAATAAGCGTATTGTCTGGAAGTTTTACGAGAGGCCTTGAAAGGGCCTTTTCGTTTATCAGGATAACTTCGCCGATCTGACCACTGTTAAGCTGTACGTTAAAGCCAAGCTGTGAGTTTGCAATGTGAGAGAGGATAGACTTGATGGCTGCGTAGTCATACTTGATGAATCCCTCGTTCTCATAGTTGGCGATTATCTGGAACGGATTGAGCTTCTGGCGGTAGCTTCTTGGAGAAGTCATAGCTTCATAAGTATCAACGATGGCAATATACTTGGCGAAGCGGTCAATCTCAACATCTGAAAGAGACTTGGGATAACCTGATCCATCACATCTCTCGTGGTGCTGGAGAGTGGCATTAAGTACATGCTCATTAAAGTCGCCATAGCTCTTTAAGAAATCGTATCCTATCTGGGTGTGTCTCATTACCAGTCTGTATTCCTCTGAAGTGAGTCTCTCCGGCTTCCAGAGGATCTGGTAAGGAATTGAGAGTTTACCAATATCATATACAAATGCTGACTGGATAAAGAGATTGATGTCTTCGTTGGAGAGACCAAGCCATGTGCCAAATACACCTGCGATAAGAGCAGAGTTAAGGCAGTGGGCATGGGTCATATCGTCCTCGCCAGGAAGCATATTGTAGAGGTAATCAAGAAGAAGCTCTCCGCTCTTGGCACATACTATGATGTTGCGGTAAACATCCATGAGCTGGTCCATATTGAGGGGAGTTCTGTTAGTTACAGAATTCATTACGAGATGCTTGAATACCGGGAAATAGATCTTGTACGTGTTTTCGAAGCTCTTAAAGCCTTCAGAAAGCCTTACTTTTTCAAAATGGGTTGTGGCAAAATCAATATCCTCTTTGATGGGTACCACCATGATAGACTGTCTTGCCAGCTTTTCGATAATTGTGTCGTTGATTCTGGTGTTGGCTGTAACGATGATCTCATTTTTATAGTTGAGAACATCCTCGGCTGTAACCATTCCAGGCTTAAGTTCCATGCGGGCAACGGCTTTCATTAGATAAAACCTCCGGTTTTAGATAGGCGTGTATCAGATTTAAAAATACCCGCCAATATGATAATATTAGTATAGCGTGTTGAAGTGCGACATTCAATTTGTTTTTATGCAGTTTTAGCGATATTTGGGGGATTTTTTTCGGTATGAAGAAAAAAGGCTTTTGCCGTTTTTATAAAGATCTTTATTGGGGCGAGTCGGTTAAGAATCATCAACTGGTTAAATGGCGTCTTAATCATGGAAGAGGACAGTTTACGATCTTTTGCATCATGAAGAGCCAGACAGAAGGTGACCAGCTTGATATTATCCACTGTGCGTTTTTGAAACAACCATATTTCAGAAAAAATCCTGCATATATATACGGGATTGCAGGTAGCTACAACGAAGCCCTTGATATGGTGGTAGATCTGACTACCAAGGCAATAGATGCCGGGTGTGAGGGACGGATAGTAGACTATCTGGAATCCAAGGTTTCAAACTAAACTGATAACTGGAGTTTAAGATGCTTGCAGGAGTTTTGACTGTACTTAAAATAATAGGAATAACGCTGCTGGTGATCCTGGCAGTAATACTTGTGGTGATTCTTTTAGCGCTCTTTGTGCCTATCTTTTATCGCATAGATGCACATGTGCCTGAGACGGATCTTGATGAGGGCTTTGACGTCAACAAAATAGATGCGGCGGTAAAGTTTTCATGGCTCTTATTTGTGATAAGAGGTGGTATCTCTTTTCCCAGGGATAAGGAATTTACCTTAAGGGTGTTTGGAATTAAGATCCTTCCCAAGAAGGAGAAGCCTGAAAAAGAGAAAAAGGATAAGAAAAAGAAGGACGAAGAAGAAAAACCAGAATCCGGCGTTATCGAGATGAGCGACATGGGAGATGAGGAGGTCGCTGAGCCTGAACAGAGCACTGAGGCTACTAGCGAAGAAACCAGTACTGAAGCTGAAGCTGCTGGCGTTGAATCTTCAAATGAGCCTATAGAGGGTGATGAGGCAGAAGATGAGTCCGAAGATAAGGACTTTATCGATGTTCTTTGGAACATCATCGAAAAGGTTCAAAATATTCTGGAAACACCACTAAATGTGTTTGAAAAAATCCAATATACAATATCTAGAGTTTGTGATAAGATAGATATGATCAAATCCACCCTTGAAAATGATATTTTCAAGAGGGCTTTTGATCTCGCTAAGAGGAAGCTGATTCGTCTTATTAAGATGATACTTCCGGATAAGTGCAGGATTGATGCTCTGTATGGAACAGGTGATCCGGCTCTTACAGCTGAGATACTTGGAGCTTATGGAGCTATCAGACCTTTCCTTTCAAGGAAGATCAAACTCAGGGTTGGACCTGATTTTGAGAGGAAGGTTATTTATACAGATACGCATATGAAGGGGCATATAACTCTTTTCACTGCGCTGTATATCGCAGCTACATGTTACTTTAACAAGGACATCAAGAAGACGATCAAGCGATTTAAAAAGATTCTTAATTCTTAATTTTGTTTCTATATATGGGAGGGAGTTATGGCAGACAATAATTTTAACGGGGTAGTAGAATCACTTCTTAGCGGAATGAATTCCATAATGTCTACTAAGACAGTAGTTGGCGAGCCAACTAAGGTAGGCGATACGATCATTCTTCCCCTTGTAGATGTTTCATTTGGGGTTGGGGCAGGATCAACTCTTGCCGATAAAAAGAATGGAGGGTGTGGTGGATTTGGAGCAAAAATGTCTCCAAGCGCTGTACTCGTAATTAAAAACGGTTCAACTAAGCTTGTAAACATCAAAAATCAGGATGCAGTTACTAAGGTACTTGATTTAGTTCCCGACATCATGAATCGTTTCTCTAGCAAGAAAGAAGATATGGTGGATGATGATGTGGCAGTTGACATTGCTTTTCCGGAGGGTAACGAGGAGAAGTAAGCTTTTGCCCGTAAGGTAGAGGGGACCCTTATGGAAGAAAAAAGAAATTTAGAAGAAATTATCTTAAATGGTACAGAGGATGATCTCGCGGAGCTTCGTATCTGGCTGTTTAAGGAGAGTGTTCGCCTGGAGAATCAGGAGAGTGCCCTCTCTGAGAGATATGCCCGTCTTGAGAAGGATGAGGTAGCTTTCAAAGAGAAAACGGACGCTTATGACAAGAAGATTGAGAACGCTGTTAAAAAGCTCAACAACGACAAAGCGCTCTTCGATCAGAGGCTTAAGATCCTCAACAATGGCTTCGAGCAGCTCAACGCTGACAAGAAGAAACTCGAGACTGAGTTCATCAGACTTGAGAGAGAGAAGTCCTTCCAGAGAGAAGATGAGTATGACGCTCTTGATATGCTCTTTAGAGGTGTCAACAGTGCGCTTACTTTGAAAAAGAGATACAAGGACCTCATGAAGATGTTCCATCCTGACAATGTAAGCGGAGATGCTTATATGGTGCAGCTCATCAATCAGGAGTACAGTGCACTTTGCAGACAGTATGACGTCAGCATGAAGGCATGATGTTTTGACATCAAATATTAACTATGCTATTATGACCAAGTCGCCACTTTGTCTAAGTGGTGACTTGTGTGTATTTATAGGGGAATTACATGCGTCTGGCGTTTCTGCCGGAATTTCACATTTTTTTATTATCAAAAAAATATTTACAAAAAAGTTGACACAATCGAACATCTGTTTTATATTATAATTATCACAACGAACGGATGTTCTAAAAAGGAGATAGGTATGGAAAGAGAAGATAAACAGAAAGCATTAGAAGCAGCACTTGGTCAGATTGAGAAACAGTTTGGTAAGGGCGCTGTTATGAAGCTTGGTGATTCATCTGATACTATGAACATCGAGACAATCCCTACAGGTTCACTTAGCCTTGATATCGCACTTGGCCTTGGTGGAATTCCTAAGGGCAGAATCGTTGAGATCTATGGACCTGAGTCCAGTGGTAAGACAACAGTTACACTTCACATGATCGCTGAAGTTCAAAAGAGAGGCGGAATTGCAGGCTTCATCGACGCTGAGCATGCTCTTGACCCTGTATATGCTAAGAATATCGGAGTAGATATCGACAATCTCTATATCTCACAGCCAGACTCTGGTGAGCAGGCTCTTGAGATCACAGAGACCATGGTTCGTTCAGGAGCTATTGATATCGTAGTAGTTGACTCTGTAGCAGCCCTTGTTCCTAAGGCTGAGATCGATGGAGATATGGGTGATTCACACGTGGGTCTTCAGGCAAGACTTATGTCACAGGCACTTCGTAAGCTTACAGCTGTTATCAGCAAGTCAAACTGTACAGTAGTATTTATCAACCAGCTTCGTGAGAAGGTTGGTGTTATGTTTGGTAATCCTGAGACAACAACTGGTGGACGTGCTCTTAAGTTCTACTCATCAGTTCGTATGGATGTACGTCGTATTGAGGCTATCAAGCAGAACGGCGAGAACATCGGTAACAGAACAAGAGTTAAGGTTGTTAAGAACAAGATTGCTCCTCCATTCAAGGAGGCTGAGTTCGATATCATGTTTGGTAAGGGCATCTCAATGACAGGTGATGTTCTCGACCTTGCTGCAAGTGTTGATATCGTCAACAAGAGTGGTGCATGGTATCAGTACGAAGGTGAGAAGATTGGACAGGGACGTGAGAACGCCAAGCTTTACCTTGAGAATAACCCAGCTGTCTTTGACGAGATCAATGCTAAGGTAAGAGCTCACTTTGGCCTTCAGACTGATGGCGCTGCAGTTCCAAAGGCTGAGGAGCCCAAGGAAACAGCTAAAAAGACTAAGGCTTCCAAAGCAGAATAATTAAGTACTCGGCTAATACCCCCGTAAGGCACTGCCTTTCGGGGGTTATTTAAAAAGGCATTAGGAGATTGCAAGTGACTATTACGGATATAGTAGAACTTGATAAAAAGAGAAATAAGATATTTATTGATGGGGAGTTTGCCTTTGTTTTGTATAAAGGGGAGCTCAAAGACTTTGGGATAAAGACAGGAGCTCAAATAAGCGATGCCACTTATAAAGAGATAGTGGAGGGAGTTTTATATAAGAGATGCAAGCTTCGTGCCATGAACCTCCTGCAAAAGAAGGACTATACAGTTAAGCAGCTTCGTGACAAGCTTGCGGAAGGGCTGTATGCGCCAGATATTATTGATGATGCTATCGGATACGTCAAGATGTACAAGTACCTTGATGATGACAGATACGCAAGGGACTATATTACTTATCACATGTCCACCAGGTCCAAAAACCGTATTATTCAGGATCTTATGAAAAAGGGTATCAGCAAGGAAGATCTTTTGCCTATTATGGAAGAGCTGTATTCTGAGGAAAGTGGCGACGTAGAGCTTGAGCAGGTGAGGGCTCTTCTTGATAAGAAACACTATGACCCTGATACCACGGATTTTAAGGAAAAACAAAAGATCATGGCATTTCTAGTGCGAAGAGGTTTTCAGATGTCTACAATCAGAAAGGCTATGGATTGTTATGATGAAGCCTAATTACCATTGACACAATTTATTATAAAAGGTAAAATTTATATGTTGTAAACTTGTATATTAGTGCGCTTATTTCAAGCTAACTATACAAAATATTGTACAATGAAAATTGAATAAGGAGGTGCTCCTGTAATGACCACTGTTATTATTGCAGTAGTAGCAACTCTTGTCATCACAGCTCTCATTACCTGGATTTTAGCATCTAACTATCATAAGAAGGTTGCAGATGGTAAGATCGGTAGTGCTGAGGAGAGGGCAAGAAAGATTATTGACGAGGCACTCAAGACTGCTGAAGATACAAAGCGTGAGAAACTTTTGGAAGTTAAGGAAGAGTCACTCAAGACACGTAATGATCTTGAAAAAGAAGTCAAGGATCGCAGAAATGAGATCCAGCGTGCAGAGAGACGCATTCAGCAGAAAGAGGAAAACGTCGAGAAGAGATCCGAAGCGATCGAGAGAAGAGAGCAGAGTTTAAGTGCCCGCGAGGAGAACTTAAACAAGAAGACTGAAGAGGTTGCGAAGTTAAACGAACAGAGGCTACAGGAACTGGAAAAAATCTCTGGCTTAACCTCCGAGCAGGCTAAAGAGTATCTTTTAAAGATCGTAGAAGATGATGTGAAGCATGAATCAGCTATCATGATCAAGAACATGGAAGCTGAGGCAAAGGAAGAAGCAGATAAGAGAGCCAAGGAAATCGTTGTCGGCGCTATTCAGCGTTGTGCAGCAGATCATGTTTCTGAGACTACCATATCTGTTGTTCAGCTCCCCAATGATGAGATGAAGGGTCGTATCATTGGTAGAGAAGGTCGTAACATTAGGACCCTTGAGACAATGACAGGTGTAGACCTTATCATTGATGACACACCTGAGGCTGTAGTTATTTCCGGATTCGATCCAATCCGCAGAGAGGTTGCCCGTATAGCTCTTGAGAAGCTTATCGTTGACGGACGTATCCATCCTGCAAGGATTGAGGAGATGGTTGAGAAGGCACAGAAGGAAGTAGCTGCCAAGATTAAGGAGGAAGGTGAGAACGCTGCTATTGAGGCTGGTGTTCATGGTCTTCATCCTGAAGTTACCAAGATCCTTGGTCGTATGATGTTCAGAACAAGCTATGGACAGAACGTCCTTAAGCATTCTGTAGAAGTTGCACAGCTGTGCGGACTTATGGCATCAGAACTTGGACTTGACGTAAGAGTAGCTAAGAGAGCTGGTCTCCTCCATGATATCGGTAAGGCTGTTGACCACGAGCTTGAGGGCTCACACATTCAGCTTGGTGTAGATATCTGTAGGAAGTACAAGGAATCACAGGTAGTTATTAACGCAGTTGAGGCTCATCACGGTGACGTAGAGCCACAGTCACTTATAGCAGTTCTTGTACAGGCTGCTGATACAATTTCATCAGCAAGACCTGGTGCTAGAAGAGAGACACTTGAAACTTACACATCAAGATTAAAAGAACTCGAGGACATCACAAATAGCTTTAAGGGTGTTGATCACTCATTTGCTATTCAGGCTGGTAGAGAAGTCAGAGTAATGGTTGTTCCTGAGCAGGTTACAGATGAGGATATGGTAATTATGGCACGCGATATTGCCAAGAAGATCGAGGACGAGATGGAATATCCCGGACAGATCAAGGTCAATATCATCAGAGAGTCAAGAGCTACTGATTACGCCAAGTAATTATCGCTATTTTCGAATCATTAAAAGGCTGGCCGCAAGGTCAGCCTTTTTTGGTCGAAATAAGGAATTTGATATGAGCAATTTACCAAAAGAGTTTTTAGAGAGAATGCAGACTCTCTTTTCAAAAGATGAATATGATGCCTTTATTAAGGCTTTTGATACTGAGGAAGAAAGATATCACGCCCTGAGGATCAGCAGTATTAAGTGTGCTGATAACGAGGCTCTTCTTGATAGGCTTTCTAATACTGTTGAAGGCAAGAAAAAAAGTGATTTCTTCCTGGGAATAGTTCCCTGGGAGCCAAAGGGCTATTACTACAGCGAAGACGTAGCTCCTGGCAAACACCCATACCATGAGGCTGGACTGTATTACATCCAGGAACCAAGTGCCATGGCTCCGGTTCATTTCCTTGACCCCAAGCCCGGCGAGCGTATTCTTGACCTATGTGCAGCTCCTGGTGGCAAGTCTACCCAGATAGCAGACGCATTAAGGGGTGAAGGGCTTTTAGTAACAAATGAGATAAACAGGGAAAGATCCAAGATCCTGTCACTTAACATAGAGAGAATGGGCATTAGAAATGCCATGGTAGTATCTGAGGATTCAGGTAAGCTGGCAGAAGTGTTTGAAGGCTACTTTGATAAGATCCTAGTGGATGCGCCATGCTCTGGCGAGGGTATGTTCAGGAAAAACGAGATAGCTCTTTCTGAGTGGAGTCCTGACAATGTCCTTCTTTGTGCAGAGAGGCAAAAAGAGATCCTGGATAACGCAGCCAGGATGCTCCTTCCTGGGGGAAGACTTGTTTATTCAACCTGTACCTTCTCTCCAGAAGAAAATGAGAAGACTATAAGTCAGTTCATAAGCTCACATGAGGATTTCCATATTGAAGAGGTTACTCTGGTTGGAGGAATGGATCAGGGAAGACCTGAGTGGGCAGGAGAAGGAGCAGAAGCTTGCCTTAAGAAAACTGTAAGACTTTGGCCACATAAGGTTAAGGGTGAAGGACATTTCCTTTGTGTCATGAATCGTGACGGCGCCGCAGACAGGGAAGGCCTTAAAAAGTATGTCCCCGGCGGCAGATTTATCCGTGCCAAAAAGGATATGGTCACTCCATTTCTTGATTTTGCAAAAGAGGCTTTCAAAAACGGAAGCCTTGACATAGAAGGAGACTATCTTGCCTTTGGAGATCAGCTCTATCTTGCTCCAGAGGATATGCCATCTCCAAACGGACTTAAGGTTTTAAGGCCAGGACTTCATCTTGGAGAAGTTAAGAAGGGAAGGTTTGAGCCTTCACATGCACTGGCGCTTACAATATCTTCAGAAGAAACCATTCTGTCTTATGACATTCCTTCAGACTCTCAGGATATCAGACAGTACTTAAATGGTCAGACTATCCGCTTGTCATCTGAAGGAACAGCCGCAGATCTTAAAGTTAAAAAAGGGTGGTGCCTAATAACCACCGATGGCTACAGCATAGGATGGGCCAAGCTTGCAGGCGGAATGCTTAAAAATCACTATCCCAAGGGACTTAGGATCAACTACTAGATTTAAGGTAAGACATGAGAAAACTACTGGTTTATTTAAAAGATTATAAGAAAGAGACCATCCTTGGTCCTCTTTTTAAGCTACTGGAAGCTTCATTTGAACTCCTGGTTCCCCTTGTTATTGCTTCAATGATAGATAAGGGAATCGCTGGAGGAGATAAGCACCACATCATCATGATGTGTCTTGTGCTTATACTTCTTTGCTTTGTTGGATTTGCTTCAGCTGTTACGGCACAGTTCTTTGCTGCCAAGGCTGCTGCAGGATTTGCCAAGAAGGTAAAGAGAGCTCTTTTTGACAATATCCAGAAGCTATCCTATACAGATATTGACCGCATTGGCACTTCAGCCATGATAACCAGGATGACTTCTGACATCAATCAGGTTCAGCAGGGAGTAAACCTTACTATAAGGCTTCTTCTTCGTTCGCCTTTTGTTGTTCTTGGTGCCATGGTCATGGCATTTACGATTAATGCCAGGCAGGCTTTAATTTTCCTGGTAACAATAATACTGTTATCTCTTGTTGTGGGATTTATCATGAGATGGAGCATTCCAAGGTATGGAGCCATCCAGGCTGGTCTTGATGGTCTATTATCCCTTACAAGAGAGAATCATACAGGTGTAAGAGTTATCAGAGCCTTTTCCCATGAGCAGGAGGAGAAGGATAAGTTTGGAAGTAGGAACGAGAGCCTTAAAAACTTACAGATCTTTGTAGGCAGCGTTACAGCTCTCATGAATCCTGTAACTTATGCTATATTGAATCTTGCAGTTGCTTATCTTATCTACAGGGGAGCTATTTTAGTTAACAGCGGCTCTTTAACACAGGGACAGGTTGTAGCTCTTTATAATTACATGTCCCAGATACTTGTTGAGCTAATTAAGTTTGCTAACCTCATCCTTACTGTGACCAAGGCCATTGCCTCCGGAAACAGAGTACAGGAGATGCTTGAGCTTAAGACATCCATGGAAGATGGAACAGTCACAGAGTTTAATAAGACAGATGAACATATCGTATTTAGTAATGCTTCTATGAGATATCAGGGAGATGCTGAGGATTCTCTGGAAGGACTGGATATTTCCATTAAGCGCGGCGAGAGGATTGGAGTTATTGGAGGTACTGGTAGTGGTAAGAGTACCCTCATTAATCTTATCCCAAGATTTTATGATGTCAGGGAAGGCTCAGTTACAATCGATGGCAAAAACGTCAAAGAGTATCGTCTTGATGCCTTAAGAGAGAGGATAGGAATCGTGCCTCAGAAGGCAGTTCTTTTCCATGGGACCATAAGAGACAATATCAGATGGGGCAAGAACGACGCCACTGATGAAGAGATTTGCGAAGCGCTTTCTATAGCTCAGGCAAAAGAGATCGTCGATGGAAGGCCAAAGGGTCTTGACGATGTCGTATCCCAGGGCGGTAAAAACTTCTCCGGAGGTCAGAAGCAAAGACTTACCATAGCAAGGGCACTGGTTCGAAAGCCAGAGATACTAATTCTTGATGACAGCGCATCTGCTCTTGATTACCTTACTGATAAAAAGCTAAGGGATGCCATTGCGGCTATGGACAATCCTCCCACAACCTTTATTGTGTCCCAGAGGGCGTCATCTGTACTTAACTGCGACAGGATAATTGTCCTTGATGATGGCAAAGTGGTTGGAATTGGCACAAGTGATGAGCTGCTTGTTAAATGCGATACCTATAAAGAAATTTATGATTCTCAGTATAAGAAGGAGGGTGCGGTATGAAAAAAAAGACCCTTAAAAAAGTCCTTCGTTATGCTGCTAAATACCATACACTTATTTTCTGCTCCATGGCTCTTGCTATAGTGACAGCTGTTTTGTCCCTCTATGTGCCTATCCTTGCCGGTAATGCCATTGACTGCATTGTTGGAAAAGGAGCGGTAGATTTTGGGAAGGTTACTGGGATCATTCTTAAGATAGTTATCTCAGTTGCCGTTATTTCTTTTGCCCAGTGGAATATGAACTGGATAAACAACAAGATAACCTTCAACGTGGTAAGAGACGTTAGAAGAGATGCCTTTAACAGGATGCAGGTTCTGCCGCTTTCTTATCTGGACAGAAAGCAGACGGGAGAGATCGTATCAAGGATCATCGCAGATGTTGATCTGTTTGCAGATGGACTTCTTATGGGCTTTACCCAGCTCTTTACCGGAGTTGTGACAATTGCTGGTACCCTGGTATTCATGTTCTACCTTAACTGGACTATTGCTATTGTTGTGGTAGTACTTACTCCGCTATCTCTTTTCCTTGCAAGGTTTATTGCTACCAAGAGCTTTTCGCTTTTCAAAGAACAGAGCAGTGCCAGATCTGATCAGACTGCTTTTGTTGATGAGATGATAGGAAACCTCTCCGTGGTCAAGGCTTTTGCCCATGAGGATGAGAACCTTGATGTGTTTGATGATATAAATGACAGACTAGAGAAGACATCAGTTAAGGCCACATTCATATCATCCCTGACAAACCCTGGAACAAGGTTTATCAACAACATTGTTTATGCGGCAGTTGCGCTGTTTGGCTCATTTGCATGCCTGGCTGGCGGAATGACTGTAGGAGGCCTGGCCATTTTCCTTAGCTATGCCAATCAGTATACCAAGCCCTTTAACGAGATATCCGGCGTTATAACTGAGCTTCAAAATGCTCTTGCCTGCGCAGAGAGAGTCTTTGAGCTTATTGATGAAGAGGCTGAGAGCGCTGACCCTTCCTATGAGAGTATGACTTTTGCGGCTGAGGGCAACGTGGCCATTAAGGATGTTTCCTTTTCCTATGATAAAGACAGGAGCCTTATTGAGGACCTTAACCTTGATATCAAAAAGGGCCAGAGAGTTGCCATTGTTGGACCAACAGGTTCAGGTAAGACCACTCTTATCAACCTTCTTATGCGCTTTTATGACGTTGATACAGGATCTATCAGTATTGATGGCCATGACATTAAGGTTCTTAAGAGGAAGGATCTTAGAGAGAACTTTGGAATGGTGCTTCAGGAGACATGGCTTCGAGGCGGCACCATTAAAGATAATATAACCCTTGGAAGAGAGGGCTTTACCGACGAAGAGATAATTGAAGCGGCCAAGGCGGCTCATTCACACAGTTTTATTAAAAGGCTTCCTGATGGCTACAACACAGTCATCACGGAAAATGGCGGTAATCTTTCCCAGGGACAGAAGCAGCTTCTGTGTATCACAAGAGTGATGCTGCATGTTCCGCCAATGCTCATCCTGGACGAAGCGACGTCCTCTATTGATACAAGAACTGAGATAAGGATCCAGAAGGCCTTCCACAAGATGATGCAGGGCAGGACCAGCTTTATCGTTGCCCACAGGCTCTCAACCATTAGAGAAGCTGACGTTATCCTTGTTATGAAGGACGGACATATTCTTGAACAGGGTAGTCACCAGGAGCTTCTTGATAAGAAGGGCTTTTATAGTGAACTTTATAATTCCCAATTCGCCTGATAGGGGATTGATAGTTATGACGAAGCGTGGTAAACTTCATCTACTACGTTTGGAGGATAATTAATGAACAATATTGAAGATACAAGACCTGTCTTTGTGACCGGTCATAAGAATCCGGATACAGATTCCATCTGTGCTGCGATAACTTATGCAAATCTCAAGAACAAGGTCTTTGGTGGTAATTATATTGCATGCAGAGCTGGACACCTGAATGAAGAAACTCAGTTTGTTCTTTCACACTTTAGAGTTGATGTTCCTGCTTATATCAAGGATGTCAGAACTCAGGTAAGGGATATGGAGATCAGAAGGCTCGACGGCGTTTCTAACGATCTGTCTCTTAAGAATGCATGGACCAAGATGAGAGATGCTGACGTTGTTACTCTTTGTGCAACAGAAGGCAACAAGCTTGCTGGTATCGTCACAACCAATGACATCGTTGAGACTTATATGGATGTGATCGATCCACATATTCTTTCACAGGCCAGAACTTCATACAGGAATATCGTTGAGACTCTCGATGGAGAGCTTATTGTCGGAGATATAGAAGAGAACCTTGAAAGCGGCAAGGTGGTAATAGCTGCTGCCAGCCCTGAGATGATGGAGAATGTCATTGAGAAAGGCGACGTGGTCATTCTTGGTAACAGGTATGAGACTCAGCTCTGTGCCATTGAACTTGGAGCTTCATGCATCATCGTATGTGAGGGTGCAGAGGTTACAAGGACCATCAAGGCTCAGGCTCAGGAGCATGGCACAAGGATCATCACAACACCTCATGATACCTTTGTTGTGGCAAGGCTCATCAACCAGAGTATGCCAATCGACTACATCATGAAAAAAGAGAACCTGGCTACCTTCTATATGGATGACTTCATTGAGGATATCCAGGAGGTTATGGCTTCCATGAGGCACAGATACTTCCCGGTTCTTGATAAGAATGATAACTACATTGGTATGATCAGCCGAAGGAATTTCCTTGGTGCCCACAAGAAACAGCTTATCCTTGTTGACCACAACGAAAAAAACCAGGCTGTTAATGGCGCAGATGCAGCAGATATCTTAGAGATTGTGGACCACCACAGACTTCGCACCATTGAGACATCCGGTCCTGTGTTCTTTAGAAATCAGCCTCTTGGATCAACCTGTACCATCATCTATCTGATGTACAAGGAATATGGAGTTGAGATCGACAAGACTACAGCGGGACTTCTTCTTGCAGCTATTCTTTCTGATACACTGATGTTCAGATCACCTACCTGCACCCAGGTTGACAGGAATGCAGGAGAGGAGCTTGCAAGCATCGCTCAGATCGACTATGAGGAATTTGCAAAAGAGATGTTCCATGCGGGATCAAACTTAAGCGGCAAGACAGCCAGCGAGATCCTTCATCAGGATTTTAAGAAATTTACTGTTGATGATATGACAATTGGTATTGGCCAGATCAATTCCATGAGCTCAGAAGAACTTGTGGAGATCAAAAACAAGATCGAGCCAGAGCTTAAGCAGGTTACTGGTGATGATGGCCTTGATATGATCTTCTTTATGCTCACCAACATCATTGACGAATCATCTGAGATCGTATTTAGCGGAACAAAAGCCCTGCACACTATCAACAGCGCCTTTGGACTTTCAGCTGAAGGGGATTCAGTAATCCTTCCTGGCGTGGTTTCCAGAAAGAAACAGCTCCTTCCAGCTATTGTTGAAGCGATGCAGCAGTAATACAATATAAACATAATACTTATTGTGGGGGTAGCTAGAGTATGGAGGAACTTAGAAAGCTATTATTACATGAGGTGGTTTCACTCTACGGACCACTTCAGGGACAGAGTATTGGAGCCATCATTATTCCAGCATTTATTGGGGATTTTAAAAAGGTCTTAGACAGTGCGGAATCGTCCGATGAGATCTTTGAGGAATATATGACAGAAGACAAGAAGGTTCACCTTATCCTTGAAGGCAGAAAGAGCCTTGGGGCAAGAGGACCTAAGCTTGAGATCACAGGGGCAGTAGTTAACGACAAGAGACTGCACCTGACTCAGGAACACTGCTACGTCTGAAAAATGACAAAAAAATAAGCCCTTAGGTGGGCTGATATAAGTGCCGGCAGTGGGACTTGAACCCACACGTGGTTACCCACAACAGATTTTGAGTCTGCATCGTCTGCCATTCCGACATGCCGGCATATTAGAAGCTGTGGTCATCCACAGCTTTTTTAGTTTATCACAGGCTTTTGCCATATTCAAGAATTAAATTTATCCCAAATCTTTAGCTATATACCATGAAAGAATATGGTGTGACTGGATAAAATCTCCGCCAAAGATCCTCTGTTTAAGCTCGTCCTCTGACAGCAGGAGAACATTTAAAAACTCGGTATCATCCAGATGCTGGGAGGATTTCTTTTCACAATCGGTAGCAAGATAGATGTGGAAGTTGTTGGAAGCGAGGGTAGCATTGGCTGGAATAGTGAGAAGGTGTCTGATGTTTCCAGCAACATATCCTGTTTCTTCAAGGAGCTCTCTGTTTGCAGCGTCAAGAGCTTCTTCTTCAGTAGCGATGGTGTTTTCCTTGGTGATATATGGAACATCGCTCTTTTCCTTATATTCAATTCCACCAGCAGGGAACTCGGTGGTGATCCTGTCTACTCCGTGCCTGTACTGCTTAACGCAGATGTATCTGCCTTCCTTATCTCTGGCAACGATAACCACGAAGCTGTGTTTTGAATAATTATATACAGGTCCGATCTCGGCGTTATTTGGAAGTCTGTAGATATTGCGCCTGAAATCTATCCACTGATCCTGGATTACATGCTCTTCTTTTACTAATTCCCAACCAAGATTATCTGACATAAAAAGGGTTTCTCCTTATTTTTTCGTTTAACAACAGAATTGTAAAGGAAATTTAGTAAAAAGAAAAGGCAAAAAGTGTTATTATATAAGTGTATGAATTCAAATAAAGTATAACGGCGGGTAATTACATGAAACTTGTATCAGTAGACAAGCTTGAACCGGGGCTGGTTGTCTCCGAGAATATATACACTCTCGATGACAGACTGGTTCTTCCAAAGGGCACGATCCTGGATGATAAAGACATTGAGAGGATCAGGGCCCATTCTCTGTACAACATCTTTGTAGAGGATGAGAAAAAGCCGGTAGTTCCTAAACAGGAGACTGCTGCCAGCGATACTTCATCCAGTATGTCTTATGCTGAGAAGCTAAGGAACACAGAGGAGTTCATTAAGTTTAAACAGCATATTGAAGAACATGCTGACAAGCTTGAGGAATCCTTCAGGCTTCTTGCCAATGACTCAATGCCCCTTGATATTGATAAACTTACAGAACCTGTATATCACCTCTTTGTAGAAGCTGGTGGAACAGCAGGTATCTTTGATATGCTTCATAACCTTCGTGATAACAGCGATGAAGTGTATATGCATAGTCTCAATGTTTCACTTATTTCCAATACTCTTGCTACCTGGATGAGACTTCCAGAGGAAAAGATTAGGCTTGCTACAGCAGCCGGACTTCTTCACGACATTGGCAAGGTTTTGGTGTCTCCCGAACTTCTTGGGAAAAACAAACAGCTTACTCCTTATGAGCAAAAGAAAATGGATGAGCATGTAATAAAGGGATACGAGCTTGTAAAGGACAAGGATATCAGTATCCATATTAAGAATGCTATTCTTATGCATCATGAGAGAAGAGATGGTTCAGGATTCCCATTCCATATCAAAAATGATCAGATAGATGAGATTGCATCTATTGTTGCAGTTGCTGACGTCTATGATTCTTATACTGCATGTACCAATTACAGGAAATCGATCTGTCCATTCTATGTAATTCAGCAGTTTGAGAATGAAGGACTTGATAAGTATGATCCAAATACCATACTTACATTCCTTAGCAATATAGTTAATACCTTTATTGCCAACAGAGTCATGCTGAGCAACGGTCTTACTGGAGAGATCATCTTCGTAAATCCCGATCACCTGGCAAGACCCGTAGTAAAGTGCGGGGAACAGTATATTGATCTTAATAAGAACAAGGGTCTTGATATAGTTGCACTTGTTTAATGCAACTTGCACAAAAAGCGGAAACGAAAATTGTAAAAAGCGTTTCTTGTTTTTAGAAACCTTGTCTGTTAGTATTTAGTCATGGAAACTCATTATGAGGGAGTTGGTTTCCTTGTTTGTGAAAAGCCAGTGTAGTGGCGGAATGGAGTGTTATGGCTGATAGATCAAAGGTTATATATGGCAATGTGATCAGTGATAAAGATTACAACAAGGCAGTAAGATCCAAGAAGAAATTCGCAAAGAAGTATGGCGATGACTCTTTAGTGGATTATAAGATCAAGGTCTCTGATAATGAGGTTATTGGAACGCTTCTTGGCGTTAAAAATGTTGATGTGACTGCGAAGATCTCTGAAAATGAGGGGGAGATGGATACTGACAAAGGTATCATCGTTGGAAACATCCGAATGGGCTTTGGCCATTACCGTATTTCAATGGCTATGGCTTCGTACGCCACTCATCTTGGCTACACACCTTACTGGATGGATCTTAACTCCTATAAGGAGACCACCTGTACCAAGGTAATTGGTGCTCAGAACGACCTTTATTCATTAGGTTCAAGACTTTCAAGATTTTATCTTTTTAATAAATTTATCTGGGAGCCCACAAACTATGAGGGCTTCAGAGCTCTTACATACAACTCATCAGATCAGAAGAACGCTGAGCTGATGGCTCCTGTATATAAGAACGTTCCCAAGGATATCCCTGTTATTGCAACCCATGTATGGCCTGCTCAGGCAGCTATCCACGCCGGAATGAAGTACGTGGTAAATGCTATTCCTGATAACTGGCCAATGGCTCTTCACCTCTCTGAAGGCTCTGTTCACACCATTCAATGCAAGAACGCCTATATGGGCTATCGCATTGTAAATGGTATGAACAAGAAAAATGTCTGCAAGCCTATGCCAGCAGAGTCTCTTGTTTACACAGGCCACTACATCGATTATGAGCTTGTAGAGAATATAGAAAAGGACTGCAAGGCAAGGATCGACAGGAAAAAGAATGGAAGGCCTATGAGATTTCTTTTGACCATCGGCGGAGCCGGCGCTCAGAAGGAAATCTTTGCAGAGATAATTAAGCACCTTCTGCCATATATCCAGAAGGGACAGGCAGCACTTTATGTAAATGTAGGTGACTACAGAAATGTCTGGGATGAGCTTAAAAAAGAGATCCCTGAGATGAGCAAATTTGCCATCGACCACATGGACAACTGGGAAGATACTCTTGAGTTTGCAGAGACTGCCCTTAACGACAATATTGATATAACAGGTATTCATGGTTTCTACCACGCAGATATCTTTAAGGCGGTTTACACAACAAACCTTCTCATGAGAAGCTGCGATGTTCTTGTTACAAAGCCTAGCGAACTGGCATTTTATCCTGTTCCAAAGCTCTTTATCAAGAGAGTTGGCAAGCACGAGATGTGGGGCGCCATCCACTCAGCAGAGATCGGTGACGGAACCCTCGAGTGCAGAGATATTCCTCATACAATCCAGATGCTTGATCAGTTCCTTGAGACAGATCTTTTAAATGAGATGTGTGAGAGCATTGTGGAGAACAAGAAGGCTGGTATTTACGACGGAGCAAAGAAGGTAGTTGAGCTGGCAATAAAGCTCAAGGAGGCGGGTAGAAGATGAATAGCAAAATGAAACTTTCAGGCGCAGCTAAGGCGTCTTACGGACTTGGTGCAGTTGGTAAAGATATGGTCTACATGCTTTCCGCCACCTACGTTTTATATTATTTCCAGGATATTATGGGTGTCAGCGCTGCAGCTATGGGCGTTATCCTTATGGTGGCAAGAGTATTTGATGCTTTTAACGATCCTATCATGGGAGCAGTTGTTGCCAAGACCAAGACAAAATGGGGTAAGTTCAGACCATGGCTTCTTATTGGAACCCTGACGAACGCTGTTGTTTTAGCTCTTATGTTTACAGCGCCTCCAACCCTTACTCCTTCAGGAATGATAGCTTACGCCGCTGTTACATACATCCTTTGGGGCGTTACATACACCATGATGGACATTCCTTACTGGTCAATGATCCCTGCTTTTACAGAGGGCGGAAAAGAGCGTGAGGGTCTTACAACTCTTGCCCGTTCATGCGCAGGCGTTGGATCAGCGCTTATTACTATCGTTACCGTTATGTCTGTATCTGCTCTTGGTAAGTTCTTTGGAGCAGCTGGCATTTCAGACAGAGAGATCGAGAGAATTGGTTTCTCATATTTCTCAATAATAGTAGCAGTTCTCTTTATCCTGTTTACAGTTATCTGCTGTATCAATGTAAAAGAGAAGTCTACAGTTGAAATGAAGACAGCAACAATAAGAGAGATGTTCAGGGCACTTATCCAGAACGATCAGGCTATGGCAGTTGTTGTGGCCATCGTTATCGTTAACTGCTCAATCTACATCACTTCTAACCTGGTCATCTATTTCTTTAAATATGACTTTGGTGGTACTGGCTGGAAGGGCGATTACACACTGTTTTCAACCTTTGGCGGTGGAATGCAGATTCTTGCAATGATGCTGCTTTATCCATTCCTTAGAAGGTTCTTTACTTCAATGCAGATTTACTTTGTAAGTACCGGAATGGCTATCTGTGGATACATTTCACTTCTGATCCTTGCATCAACATCAATGAACAATGTATTCCTTTTGTTCATTCCTGCATTCTTTATCTTCTCAGCAAACGGAATGCTTGCAGTTATCACAACAGTATTCCTTGCAAACACTGTTGACTACGGCGATTTCAAGAACAACAGAAGAGATGAGTCTGTCATCTTCTCAATGCAGACCTTCGTAGTTAAGCTTGCTTCTGGTGTTTCTGCTCTTATTGCATCTGTGGCTCTTCAGGTCCTTGCTCTTAGCAATGACACAGAAGAGGGCGCAACACTTGTAGATTATTCAGCCGGTGTTTCACTTGCCCAGAAGATGGGCCTTAGAATGTGGATGACTATCATCCCTATAGCAGGTCTTGTCTTTGCTATTTTCTGGTTTAAGAACAAATACATTTTAACTGATGAGAAACTTCAGGAAATATCTGTTAAACTAGTAGAGAGAAAAACTTCAGAGATCGAACAGGGCAATAACAACTAATCTTATATTATGAGGGAGAGATTATGAAATCTGAGAGTATAGTTATCAGCACCAGCGAAGGCAACATGGATAAAGTCCTTGAGGTTGTTGAGGCATTTTCCAAGGACCTGGACCACAAAGCGGCCCTTAGGGTGAGGCTCCTTTCTGAGGAGACCATGAATCTTATAAGGTCGATCACAGGAGAGATGGATGCAGAATTTTTTCTTGAGAAGGATGAAGATGCAGTAACTCTTCACTTAAATACAAACACCATCATGTTTGCGGATAAGAGAAAAGAGCTTATGGAGATCTCAACTTCAAAAGAGAACGCAGCTGCCAAGGGATTTCTTGGAAAGATCAGAGAAGTTTTTGAGCTTGCAATGCTTCCAAAGGATGAGAGGTCAGCAAGAGAGTCCAGGATCGGAATGATGGGCCTGGTAGACCCAACAGCTCTTTCTGCCACATCCAATGAGACCTGGAAGATGAGCAATTATAAAAACAGCGTAAATGAGATGGATCAGACAACTGAGTTTGCTCAGGAAGCTAAAAACGAGCTTGAGAGATCCATTCTTGGAAATATAGCAAATGACGTCGAAATCTCGATTATCGGAGACGACGTTAAGATGACAATCGTATACGAACTGTGAATCAGTATTCCTCTTCATTTCCTTTCCAATGAGTACCGTAATACATATTGCGGTACTTTTTTGGTGTAAGGCCTGTTTCTTCCTGGAAGAGCTTGATAAAGTGGCTCTGGGAGGAAAAGGCCAGATATGAAGATATCTCAATAAGTGAGAAGTCACTAAATCTAAGAAGGTTCTGAGCCTTGTCTATTTTTACCTTTCTGATGTAATCACTGGGGGTAACACCCATTTCACTTTTAAACAGTCTTGATATATAACCTGCAGATTTACCTGTGTGCTGCGCCAGGTCATCAATAGTTATTCGCTCCTTGATGTGGGCGTAGATGTAGTTGAGGCACTCGGTTATGGGCTTTGGAAGATTGGCACTCTGCTTAAGTATCTGCATTCTTTTGGTGTAATCAAGGACCATCTTGTTATGCCATTCTTCAATTTCTTTTTCGGAAAAGAGATAATCCAGCTTTTGAATATAATAGTCGCTTAGGCGAAAGGACAGCTCCATCTCCATTCCGCTCTCTGTACATATTCTTGAGATCAGAGCAGCAGTAACAATAAAATGATATTTGCGGTTCACAACAGGATCTCTTGAGAGGATACCAACACCCTCAGTCTCAAGAAATCTGTGTTGTCTGCAGTTTTCTGCTATAGCTTCCATATCACCCTGAGCCACCTGGCGATAGAATAAAAGCTCGTCGTTCTGGCTTCTGTGGATCATTTCTTTATCTAAGTTAAATAGTTTTTCCATAAGTACCTCTTTTCCTCTGACATAGGACACTATAACACACAATAACAAATCTATGAAGTTAAAAATGTAAGATATGTCATAAATCTGATATTATTTGTCTACTTTTGATATAGATATCATAAAAAATGTACTAATATCACACGTATGTTACAAAAATAAGTTTTGGGGTAAGGAGAAGCATATGAAAAAGTTTAGACTTAGAAGTATGGGCAGAAGAATTGGCGTAGCTGCTGTATCATCAGCTCTTATGGTTACAGCACTTCCTGTTACTTCTTTTGCTGCACCAGATGCAGGCAGTGATGACCAGGGCGATGGTTATTCACTTGTATGGTCAGAGGAATTCGATAATGGTTATCTGGATACCTCTTCATGGAATGTTGAGCAGCATGAAAAAGGATGGGTAAATGCAGAGCTTCAGAGGTATACAAGCCTTGATGAGGGCAACATTGAAGTCAGTAATGGCACTTTGAAGATCAAGCCTCATTACTCAGAGGCTGATAGTGAAGAGTCATCAGAAGAAGGCATTGATGTTGAGGAAAAAGAGACTACAGTAGCTGTTGATTTTACTTATTCAGGTGATGAGATAGATACAACAGCTCTTCAGATCAACTTTGGTCTTGTTGGTGGATATCAGGAAACATCAACAGCAGCAAATGTTGTTCTCAAAAGCGTTTATTTCGTAGATGACACAGATCCTGATGATATTGTGGTTTTAAGCGATAGTTTTGCCGAAGGTGAATGGAATGGCGGAGCAGGAGGAAACGGAGCTGGAAATTATTACAGTGTAGATGGAAAGGGGTATGCTCAGATCACTGATCCTGGAACAGAAAACTGGCATTTCCAGGTTCAGAAGAGCGGCTTTACTCTTTTGAAGGGACATCACTACTCATTTGAGATGGTTGCCACATCTGATGTTGACAGAGCTGTTGAAGTTACTGCCATGAACTCAGCTAACTGGGATTGGATCGGTGGAACCCAGATGGTCATCGAGGGAAGCGGAGTAGCTTCTTCTGGTTCAGGTTCAACCGGATCAGGAAAGAGCGAGATCACTTCAGGAAGGATCACAACTCAGGGCAAGCACGATTTCACATACGGACGTTTCGAAGCCAGAGCCAAGGTTCCTGCTGGCCAGGGTTATCTTCCAGCTTTCTGGCTTATGGCAACAGATGAGGGTCTCTATGGCCAGTGGCCAAGATGTGGAGAGATCGACATCATGGAGGTCAAGGGACAGGACCTTGCTACAAGCTATCACACAATCCACTATGGATACGGCTCAGACAGCCACAAGGAGAATCAGGGTAAGAACTATTTCTCTGAAGGTGATTATGCTGATCAGTTCCATGACTATGTGGTTGAATGGGATCCAGGTAAGATCACATGGTTTGTTGATGGCAATGAAGTGTATTCAACAAATGACTGGTATACAGGAACAGACGATGAAAATCAGCTCACATATCCAGCTCCATTTGATCAGGATTTCTATATTATCTTAAATCTTGCAGTTGGCGGAAGCTGGGTTGGTTACCCTGATGATGACACTTACGCAGCAATGAATGATCAGGCTTATGAAGTTGATTACGTAAGGGTATATCAGAAATCTGCAGAAGAATATGAGAGACTTGAGGCAGAAGCTAAAAAGCCTGAGAAGGAAGAAGTTAAATTCAGAGAAGCTGATGAGAGTGGCAACTATGTAATAAACGGCGACTTTGCAAAGGACATCCACATGGATGGCGCAGCAGACGCTGATAAGGACAACTGGAAGCTTCATCTTGAGAACGATGCCAATACAACAACATATTCAATTGGCAAAGATGGTATTACTATCACACCTTCTGCTGTAGGAATGCAGAATCACTCTGTTCAGCTCAAGCAGGAAAACATCCCAATGATCATGGGATATGAGTACGAGCTTAGCTTTGAAGCCAAGGCAGATGAGGACAGGACAATCGTTATCGATGTAGAAGGTCCTGACAAAAGCTGGAAGAGATACTTCCAGGATACAACAGTAAATGTTGGTACAACAAAAGAACTTTACACATATACTTTCACAATGAATGAAAAATCTGACGCTAACGGAAGTCTTGAGTTCAATCTTGGAAACCAGGCTTCCACAGCACCAGTAACTATTTCAAACGTAAGACTTACCCATAAGTCTGGTGAAGAGATTGTAGACGATGGCGCCAAGGTAATAAGACCTGACGGCAACTATGTATATAATGGCGGATTTGATCAGGGTGAAAAGAGACTTGGATACTGGGAGTTTGATGAAGCTAATGCTCAGTACATCTCAGTTACAAACACTAAGAATGTAAGAGAACTTAAGGTAGTTGTTCCAGAAGGCAAGACCATAACAGTTGGTCAGAGCGAGCTTTCACCACTTGCAAAGGGTGAGTACGAGCTTAGCTTCAAGGCAAGAACTGAAGATGGAGCAGCTGATGGAGTTTCATTTGAAGTTGCTGGCACAGAGTATGAGCCAGAACTTGAGGCTACAGGCAAGAGTTTTTCAAAGAAGTTCTACTTTGATAATGATAAGGACAGAGCAGGTTCCTACGTTAAGATGACCTTTGACAAGGCTGGCACATACTATGTGGATGATGTGTTCCTCTGTGAGTCAGCACTTATCAAGAATGGTTCATTTAATGCCGGAATTGCAGGATTTTCACCTTACATCTACGACACAGTAAAATCAAGCTATGTAATTGACAGCATGAATGGCAATGACAATGCATTTGCCATCACCATCGAAGATACCATGGCTGATGATGCAGGTAATTCATGGTATGTTCAGCTCAATCAGGACGGTGTACCTCTTGAGCAGGGCAAGTGCTACAAGCTTTCATTTAAGGCAAAGTCATCAATAGACAGAAAGATTTCATTCTGCATGCAGCAGTTTGAAGGAACTTGGGCAAACTACAGCAAAACCGGAGCTGTAGATATAGGAGAGAACTGGAAGACTTTCACAGCTACATTCAAGATGGAAGATCCTTCTGATAATGCAGCAAGATTCAATATTACCATGGGATCTGTTGAAGGAGTCAGAATCACTACCAAGCACGATGTATATATTGATGACATCAGCCTTATAGAGATTGATGAATCACAGCTTGTTGAAGGAATTACAGAAACAGTAGATGATCCTTCGCAGGGTAATACAGATTCAGATCAGCCCTCAGATCCAGGGGAAAATCCAGGTGAGCAGCCAGGCGATGAGCCTACTGAGCCAGGGGATGAACCTGGTGATCAACCAGGAGTAGAACCAGGAACAGGCGATCCCTCCATTGAGCCTGGAAATGAACCTGGTTCTGAACCTGGAAATATTGACCCACAACCTGAGCCTGAGCCTGAACCAGAACCTCAGCCAGAAAAGCCAACATATAACCCAATCATCAGAGTGATCGTTCCCGTCGTTAAGGCAGTAGCTAAAGTCGTAAAGACTGTAGTAAGCATCCTTAGAAGATTATTCTGGTAAGATGAGAAAAGCTTTCCGAAATGGCATTTTAAGCCATTTTCGGAAAGCTTTTTCGTTGTAATATAAAGGTTTTTGTAGTATTCTATATGTTGTAGAATTAGTTGCAATATGGCCGAATTTAGATACAACATGTTGAAGATTTAACTGATATGATGGACTGTAACACAGCGCAAAAGTTAATCCCGGAATTTTTGGATGATGATATGGACAATCAGGAGCTTTCAGACTTCCTTGCCCACATTGATTCATGCCCTGAATGCAAGGAGGAACTCACTATTCAGTTCCTTGTTAAGGTTGGTATGCAGAGACTCGAGGATGGTAATACCTTTAACCTCAGCAGCGAGCTTGAAAACCTTCTAAATGATTCCAAAAAGAAATTATCAGCAAGGAGATACCTTGTTCTTATTAGCTTTGGCCTTGAGGTGGCTGTGGCTGCCATGCTAGCAGTTTGTCTTTTACTTTTAGTTGCACTTTGATCCCGGGGGATTTATGTCAGATAACAAGTTACTACTTGATGGAAACAAACTTATAAGAGATGCCTTCTATGCGATCCCTGATTTTACGGATTCTGAGGGCAATCATATCAGCGGATTATACGGAGCTTTCTTTAAACTTAAGGACCTGTTATCAGGAAGCGTTGATACTGTAGAGATCTCTTTTGACTCAGAGACAGATTCTTTTTCAAGAGATATCATCTGGCAGATTGAGAAGGCAAAAGAGATACTGACAACTGGCGGTGTTTTAGTACCTTCCAAGGAGACTCCTGTAACAGATGAGCTTAAGAGCTTTGTAGATAATACTCTGGCAGGTCTTTCTCCATCAGGAGAAGTAAAGGAGATGCCAAAGTTTAAGCATGCTCTTGTTGTGACTTCTGACCTTAACGAGGTTGAAGATATATTTAAAAAGGCAGGAGAGAGTGAACTCGTTTCCTATTTCTTTGAAGTAGATAAGGGAGATGGAACAGTTTCTGGAAGGAAAGCTCTTGGTCTTTCCCTTTGCTTTGATGATGAGACTGCCTATTACATCCCTGTAGTTAACTTTATTACAGAGGACTACCTTGGCAGGAAGTTGCAGGAGCTTAGCAGCAGAACAGCTCTTACAACCTTTGATATCAAGGAGAGCTTTTATTATTATACTCCCGCTGAGATCTCTGAAAGAGTAGATGGATACAAGGATGATGATTCTTATCTTTCATCACCAAGATGCTTTGATGTTCTTATTGGAGCGTATTTAAATAATCCACTTAAGAATGACTACGAGATTTGGGATATCAGCTCAGAGTACCTTGGAATTCCTCTTCCAAAAAAGAGCGAGGTATTTGGTAAGAGTTCTCTTTCAGAAGCTGATGAGAGTGCAGTAGCTGACTATATGGGTAAGACGGCCTTTGTATGTTTCAAGGCTGCTCCGCTTATCCGCAAGAAGCTTTCAAAGACTTCAATGGAAAAGCTCTTTTACAATATTGAGATGCCTCTTTCCTATATTCTCTTTGCCATGGAAAAAGAGGGTATCATCGCCAAGAAGGACGCCCTTAAGGAATATGGCGATAAGCTTAGCGTCCGTATCGCTGAGCTTGAAAAGATGATCTATGAAGCTGCAGGCTGTGAATTTAACATTAACTCACCCAAGCAGCTTGGAGAGATACTGTTTGAGAAGCTTGGACTTCCTGCTGAAAAGAAGACCAAGTCTGGCTATTCAACTGCAGCAGATGTTTTGGAGAAGCTTGCTCCTGACCATAAGATTGTTGCAGATGTCCTTGAATACAGGGGACTTGCCAAGCTCAAATCCACCTATGCAGATGGACTTGCAGCGTTCATTGAATCCGATGGCAGGATCCATACAAGCTTTAACCAGACCATTACAGCAACAGGAAGGATCAGTTCAACTGAGCCTAACCTTCAGAATATCCCTATGAGAACAGAGCTTGGAAGACTTATCAGAAAAGTTTTTGTTCCCAAGGATGGATGCGTATTTACAGATGCGGATTACTCCCAGATCGAGCTTCGAATCCTTGCCCATATGTCTGAGGATCAGGGGCTAATAAGTGCTTACCACGAGGGAGATGATATCCACAGGATCACTGCATCCAAGGTTTTCCACGTTCCTTTTGAGGAGGTAACTCCGCTTCAGAGGCGAAATGCCAAGGCAGTTAACTTTGGTATCGTCTATGGAATGAGTAACTACGGCCTTTCACAGGATCTTTCAATATCTGTATCTGAGGCCAAGGAATATATGTCCAAGTACTTCGAGACATATCCTGGTGTTCGTACATATCAGGACAGCGTCATTCAGGAGGCAAAGAACAAGGGCTACAGCGAAACTTTATTTGGCAGAAGGAGACCTATCCCTGAGCTTAAGGCAGGTAACTTCATGATGAGACAGTTTGGCGAGAGAGTTGCCATGAATGCTCCTATCCAGGGAACTGCAGCAGATATCATGAAGATCGCCATGATAAATGTTTACTTTAGGATCAAGAGAGAGAATCTAAGTTCCAGACTTATCCTTCAGATCCACGACGAGCTTGTTATAGAAACCTACGCCTCAGAGCAGGATATAGTTTCGGGTATTCTGGTAAAAGAGATGGAGGCAGCCGCAAGTCTGTCTGTTCCTCTTGAAGTTGACTGCCACACTGGAAGTGACTGGTATGAAGCAAAGTAAGTTAACTACTGGGAAAACAAACATAATAGGTATTACTGGCGGCGTTGGAGCAGGTAAGAGCACCATTCTTTCCTACATCCAGGATAACTTTAATGCTATGGTCATCTATTCAGACCAGGTTGCTAATGATATTAAAAAGAAGGGTTATCCTGCATACGATGAGCTTGTGGCTCTTTTGGGGCCGGAAGTTCTTGGAGAAGAAGGAGAAATTGACAAGGGCAAAATGGCAGAGGCCATATTTAAGGACAAAACTCTCCTTGATAAGGTCAATAATGTTTTGCATCCTGCAGTAAATACCTTTATTATTAATATAATTGATAGTGAAAGAGCTAAGGGCGAGCTTGATTTTGTCATTGTTGAAGCAGCTCTTTTAATAGAAAATGGCTACAAGGATATTGTGGACGAACTCTGGTATGTATACGCAGATGAAGATATCAGAAGGCAGAGGCTCAAGGCTTCAAGGGGCTACTCTGATGAGAAGATAGACGGTATCCTAAGTAAGCAGCTAAGCGATGCTGAGTTTAGAGAGCACTGCGATTTTGTTATAGATAACAGCCGTAGCGAAGAAGAGGCTTACAAACAGATAGATAATAAACTTGGGGAGTGGAAAAAGAAATGGCAAGTTTAGAACAACAGGATCAAAAGGTAGTATACGGACTTGATATTGGTACCAGAAGCGTTGTTGGTACAGTGGGTTACATGAATGATAATCAGTTCAATGTAATCGCTCAGGCTGTGGAAAAGCATGAGACCAGAGCGATGCTTGATGGACAGATCCACGATATCGGCAAGGTTGGTGCCACAATCAGAAAGGTCACGGACAGACTTGAACAGCAGACAGACATCCATCTTACAGATGTATGTATTGCTGCCGCTGGTCGTGTGCTTCGTACAGTCCGTACCAAATATGACTACGAATATCCAGATGGACACGAGATCACCGATGAGGATATCTACAACCTGGATTCTGGAGCAGTAGAACAGGCTTATCAGGAGTTTCTTGCCAAGAACGCATCTGACCTTAAGTTCTATCTGGTTGGTTATTCTGTAATGCACTATTATCTTGATGGCTATCAGATCGCTAACCTTGAGGGACACAATGCAGGTAAGGTAAGTGTTGAGCTTATTGCCACATTCCTTCCTGATGACTGTGTAGATGGTCTTTATAAGGCCTGCGAGAGAGCAAACCTTAAGGTTGCAAACCTGACTCTCGAGCCTATTGCAGCTATGATGGTTGCTATTCCTGACAGATTCAGAATGCTGAACCTTGCCCTGGTTGACGTTGGTGCTGGTACATCCGATATCTGTATCACTGATGATGGAACTATTACAGCTTATGGTATGCTTCCTATCGCCGGAGATGACATTACAGAAATTATTGCTCAGCATTGTCTTGTTGATTTCAACACAGCGGATGAGATCAAGATCGCAGCCAGCCACGAGGAGAAGGTTGAATATACTGACATCATGGGTCTTACCAAGGTGATCACTGCAAAAGAGATCGCGAGAGTAGTTAAGCCCAAGATCGATGAGATGGCCATGAGAGCCACTGCAGAGATCAAGAAATTAAATGGTGACAAGCCAGTAAGCGCTGTATTCGTTGTTGGTGGTGGCGGATGCGTTCCGGGATACACCAAAGCGATCGCCAAGGAAATGGACATTCCTGATGAGCGTGTAGCCTTAAGGGGCGAAGAGGTTATGAAGGACATCACCTTCCTTAACAACGATGGAATCGAGAGAGATTCTCTTCTTGTTACTCCTCTTGGTATCTGTATCAGCTACTATCAGGAAGCCAACAACTTTATCTTTGTTTCCTTTAACGGCGTTCAGACCAAGATTTACGACAATGGTAAGCTTCAGATCGTGGATGCTGCAATGCAGGCATCCTTCCCTAATGAGGATCTGTTCCCTAAGAGGGGTGAGGAGCTTAGATATACAGTTAATGGCAAAGAGAGAGCATCAAGAGGTGAGCCTGGTGAAGCTGCTGTTATCCAGCTCAATGGTAAGCCTGCAGATATTCACTCCAAGATCCATGCAAACGATATCATCGAGGTTAAGCCTTCTACAGCAGGTGCTCCAGGTAAGGCATCTGTTGAAGGAATCCCTGAGTTCAAGGCTAAGTTCAATGTTATTGTTAACGGCAAGAACGTTGAAGCTTCCAAATATGCCACAGTTAACGGAGAGGCGCAGAGCGGATACTATGACATCAAGGCAGGGGATGATGTTAAGATCCTTGATTACAACACTGCTGCCCAGATTGCTGAACTTATGGATATTACCATCACAGAAGATACAGTGATCATAGTTAACAACGAACGCGGAGATGCCAATACTCCAGTCTATGAGAACTTCAAGATCGACTTCAAGGATCAGGAAGATGTTATCATGGACTACTACAAGGATTTCCCTAATGCTGATGCAGAGGCGATCCGTCAGTCCAATCAGGCAAGCTTTAACAACATGGACATGGAGAAGCACCTTACTCAGGACAAGAATGGCCAGCTTTCATTTGAGGATCTTCCTGATGATGATGGAACCTATGTTAAGTCTGGAACAGCTTCTGACGCCAGCGAGGTTAAGAATATCCTTGCTCACGACCTTCATCTGGTTGTTAACAATGAGGCCATCACACTTCATGGCAAGGCAGATTATATCTTTGTAGATATCTTTGATGCCATCGATTTTGACCTCAGTAAGCCAAATGGAAGAGCTATTGTAACTACATTAAATGGCTCAACACCTGACTACATGCAGCCAATCCATGAGGGTGACAAGATAGAAGTTTATTGGAAATAAGTTTTTGGGAGAGTTTTAATTTTGCGTTTTACAACAATTGCCAGCGGAAGCAGCGGCAACTGCACCTATGTGGGTTCTGACAACACACATATTCTTGTGGATGCTGGTGTAAGTAAGAAGAGAATAGAGGAGGGGCTTTCACAGCTTGATCTGTGTCTATCAGATATTGACGCTATTTTTGTGACCCACGAGCATGTAGATCACATAGCTGCCATCAGGACTATTCTCAAAAAACATGATATTCCTGTCTATGCAACAGCAGGTACTATCACAGGTATTTTAAATACTGACAAGAAAAATGAGATGTCAGATTCTTCATTTGTAACTGTCAGGGCTGATGAAGCTGTAACAGTTGGGGATATGATCATCAATCCCATGACAATATCTCATGACGCCTTAGAGCCCTGCGGATACAGAGTTTACTGCGGGGATAAGAAGATTGGAATTGCCACAGACCTTGGCTGCTACAACGACTATATTGTTGAGAGCTTATCCGGCTCTGACGCAATCCTTTTGGAGGCCAATCATGATGTAAGGATGCTCCAAACAGGTCCTTATCCATATGTTCTTAAGTCCAGGATCCTTGGAGATAAGGGACATTTATCCAATGACAAGAGCGGAGAGCTTCTCTGTAAGCTTCTTAGCGACAAGACTAAGGGCATTTTTCTTGGGCATCTGTCCAAAGAAAACAATATGCCTGAACTTGCCTATGAGACTGTTCGCGTGGAAATAGATATGTCCAGCATTCCATTTAGTTCCAAGGATTTCCCTATCATGGTGGCAGAGAGAAGTTCTCTTTCACCTGTATTAGAGTTCTGATTTTATCATCAGCCCCGGTATCCGGGGCTGTTTGCTTAGTATAGATAAAGAGGAGAAAAGTGTTATGAAGATGAAAAAGGTTATGGCAATGGCTATTATCATGGCCATGTCAACTGCAGCTCTTTTTGGCTGCGGAAAAGAGAAAACAAATGAAACTCTGGGAGAGCCAATAGTTCAGATAGAAAATAATGACTCTTCTGATGTGGCACCTTCAGAGGAGACTACAGAATCTGAGATCACGGTAATAACTCACCATGTTTCCTGTCAGAAGGATGGCAAGGAAATAGCAAATGGAAGCTACCCTGAGATCATTCTAAGTGACAGCTTTACAGAGAAATACCCTAAATTAAAAGAGTATTTTGAGGAGTTTAATCAGAATAAGAAGAACTGGATTACTGAAAATGTGGCACAGTACGGCGCTTGGCAGCTTGAAGATCCAAATTACCCGGATGAAGTTTTTACTTCAGATTGCAGTGTCGAAATAGTAAGGGCAGATGACAATCTCTTTTCTATTCTGATGTACAGCTTTGACTGGGCAGGCGGCGCTCATCCAAGTCACTACACAACTTCATATAATATCGATCCTGTAACTGCTAATGAGCTTGGACTTAGCGACTGCCTTTCTGATACTTCAAGGCTATCTGAAGGCATAAGAACAGAGCTTGAAAAGAACTATCAAGGGATTATGGAAGAAGTGGACAGCTTCTACTTTATGGATGAAGATGACGACCCTGATCAGTTTGTAAATAAGCTGAATGAGAATTCCTATACCTTTGCCATTACAGATAAGGGCCTTGAGATTTTCTTTTCACCTTACGAGATAGCATCCTATGCGGCAGGAGAACTTGATGTCGCTCTTTCATACGATGAATATCCAGACCTTGTTCAGAAGGCTTTTGTTATGGATAATGCTCAGGATATGGAAAAGATCGTAACTACAAAAGACGATACAGATAATGTCACCGTGGTTGAGCCAGAGGGACAGGAAGAAGATATTGCTTCTGAGCAGTACATAGACAATCCTTCATGGAATTACTATTTATCTGATGCAGCGGGGCCAGCGGCAGATAGCCATATTTCCCTTACCAAGCTCACTGAGGAAAAGAGTGACTGGGTAAATCTCTATGACTGGTGCCAGAAAAACGGCTTTGAAGAAGCTAATCTGTGCCATGAGGATGATGAGTATTTCTATTCTCCATATTATCCTGTAGAGTATGACTACATGTACAACGGCCTTTACATCTACGACAAGGACATGACCAATATGCTCTATAATCTCAACATGCTCAAGGTCTGCAACGGCCCTGATGATGAGGCAGGACAGCTTATTGGTGCAACAGAGTATATCAGATATGCATTTATGTATGATGGGTTGTTATACGCAGAGATTTCTCATCAAGGCTACATGACTGAAGAGCCCAAGAATGGCTACATTGTTGCCATTGACCCTGAGGCTGGCAAAGTTGTGTTTAAGAGCGAGCCACTTGTGGCGAATTCTGGCAATTTTAAGATAGTTAATGACACAATCATCTGCGGCTATGGATTTACCGCGGAGCCAGACTACATCTACCTTTTAGACAGGTTTACAGGAGAAAAGGTTGAGACTATTCCGGTTGCTTCTGCAGCGGATCAGTTTGAAATAGTAGGTGACACATTGTATGTTGCCACATATAATACTGAATATACATTTAAGATTGAGAAATAATTGACAGGATTTCAGGAGGAGCTATGAACAAGACTATCATCACAGTAGTAGGAAAAGACACAGTAGGTATTATTGCTAAGGTTTGTACTTACCTTGCAGATTCACACATCAACATCCTTGATATCTCACAGACCATCGTAAGTGGGTATTTCAACATGATGATGATCGTTGACATGGCGGGAACTGACAAGGATTTCAATACAGTAGCTGATGAACTTGAATCTCTTGGCCAGGGTATCGGTGTAGTTATCAAGTGTCAGAGAGAAGAGATCTTTGACTCCATGCACAGGATTTGAGCACTTTAGGGAGGATGAGATGATAAATATAACAGAAGTAGTAGAAACCAATGAAATGATCGAAAAGGAAAACCTTGATGTCCGCACCATTACAATGGGCATCAGCCTTTTGGATTGTATAGATTCAGATCTTGATAAGCTCTGCGACAATATCTACAACAAGATCTATGACAGCGCAAAGGATCTTGTTAAGACCGGAGACCAGATCTCAAGAGAGTTTGGTATTCCTATCGTCAATAAAAGAATATCTGTTACACCAATTGCCCTTGTAGGCGGAGCAGCCTGCAAAACACCAGGCGACTTTGCTAAGATCGCAGCTACTCTTGATAAGGTAGCCAAGGCTGTTGGGGTAAACTTTATCGGAGGATATTCAGCTCTTGTAAGTAAGGGCATGACAGAGGCTGACAGGCTTCTTATTTCCTCTATTCCAGAAGCTCTTTCAACTACCGAGCTTGTTTGCTCATCAATAAATGTAGGTTCCACCAAGACCGGTATCAATATGGATGCTGTTCGTCTTATGGGAACCATTGTAAAAGAGACTGCCAAGGCCACTAAGGATAAGGATTCCCTTGGATGTGCCAAGCTTGTTATTTTCTGTAACGCACCTGATGACAACCCATTTATGGCTGGAGCTTTCCACGGTGTTACAGAGGCTGACAAGATCATCAACGTAGGTGTCAGCGGACCAGGCGTAGTTAAGACAGCCCTTGAGAAGGTAAGAGGACAGAACTTTGAGGTTCTGTGCGAGACCATCAAGAAGACCGCATTTAAGGTTACAAGAGTAGGTCAGCTGGTCGCTCAGGAGGCGTCCAAAAGACTTGGTGTTCCTTTTGGTATCATCGATCTTTCACTGGCTCCAACACCTGCAATTGGCGATTCAGTAGCTGACATCCTTCACGAGATCGGTGTTGAGCACGCTGGTGCACCTGGTACAACAGCAGCCCTTGCACTTTTAAATGACCAGGTTAAGAAGGGCGGCGTTATGGCTTCTTCCTATGTAGGAGGTCTTTCAGGAGCATTTATCCCTGTCAGCGAAGATCAGGGAATGATCAATGCTGTTGAGGCTGGAGCTCTTTCACTTGAAAAGCTTGAGGCCATGACCTGCGTATGCTCTGTAGGTCTGGATATGATCGCAATTCCTGGAGATACCAGGGATACTACAATTGCCGGAATAATAGCTGATGAGATGGCAATCGGAATGATCAACCAGAAGACCACAGCAGTTCGTCTCATTCCTGTAATTGGTAAGGGAGTTGGAGAGACCGTTGAATTTGGCGGACTTCTTGGATATGCGCCAATCATGCCTGTTAACCAGTTCTCATGCGATGAATTTGTAAACAGAGGAGGACGTATTCCGGCTCCTGTACACAGCTTCAAAAACTAATGGTAGAATAAGAGTATAAATAAATGTCTGGAGGTGACTATGAAGTACTTCTGGCTTGAAAAAACTCTTTTACCTGGGCAGATGGGGTATGACCTGTTTTCTGCCAAGCACCTTATATCTCTTTTGGTGCTGCTTGTTATCAATATCATTTTATATTCTGCTTTTTGCCGCATGGATGACAAAAAGCAGGATATATTCCTTAAAGTATGCGCACTTACATTACCTGTTGTAGAGATCTTTAAGATCATTGTTCTAATTATCGAGGGTGTGTTTGATGCGCAATATTTTCCTCTGTATCTTTGCAGTATCGGGATATATCTTTTCCCCATCGCAGCCTTTAGCAGATCCAAAAAGATAGCAGAATATGCAGCTGAAGCCGGTATTCTTATGATCATCCCCGGGGCTATGATGGCGCTGTTTTTCCCTAACTGGATTGGATTCTATCCTCCTTTTAATTTCCTAAGTATTTACAGCTACTTATGGCACGGGCTAATCATTCTTATTCCTGTCTGTATGTGGAGATGTGGGCGTGTCACCATAAGTTATATGAGCATTATCCATGCGTTTGTTGCGCTGGCAGTGCTCTTACCAATTGTAGTATTTGCTGATCATGTTTTTCATCAGAACTACTGGTTCCTTGAAAGGCCAGACCTCAACAATCCGTTTCTTTTTATCTATGAGAAGTATGACTATACAATGTACATTACCTGCATAGTTCTTCTTGCTTTTGTAATGTGTACGCTTTCCTTTATGATTTTTGATTTTCTTCAAAAGAAAAAGATCAGGGAGAAGTAAATGAAAGATGTCAATTTAGAGGCTTTTGAGCAGGATTATACAAGACGCTACCGGATGAAGAAGAGGGTAAATATAGCTGTCTGCTCCCTCATTTTTATTCTTGGTGTTCTGTCTGTGTTTTTTATCTTCAAATTTGATAAAGAGGGGATACTTACTTTCAGATGGCTTACGGTTGATGGAACAATATTTACCACTGTAGGAGCTCTTATCTATATAGTGGTAAACCTCATAGAGATGTATGGCAAGACCGAGGTTACATCTCTTTCTGCATATTATGTAAGACTCTCATGCGCTGTGGCTGAGGCCCTTATCATGGTGGTTGTGCTCATGAGCCAGCTTCCTTTCTTTGAAGAGCATATGCATATCTTCAGATTCGATATGTTTAACATGCATATCCTTATCCCGATCCTTACTATTTCTTCATTTGTATTAAATGATGCTCCTATTGGTAAGATCAAGCCCCTTAAGAGACTTAGGGGTACATGGTTTGTGACCTTCTATGCAGTTATCATCATTACGCTTATTCAGACTGGGACCATAAGCGGAGATATGATCCCATACTTCTTCCTTGATTTTGCAAATATGCCAGTGTGGCTGATACTGGTTACTTTTGTGGTGATCTATGGCAGTGCATATCTTTTGGCTTTTGGAATTTCTGAACTGAATCGAAGAATGTCCTGGCGGTGGTTTAAAAATATTATGAGAAAGTGATATCTCTTTTAACTGAATATATATCTGTATATTACGGGTGTGTTTAGTGGGTTTTAGAACAAACTTACAAAACACACCCTTGTTTTTTGTAAAAAATGTAAACAGCTTCTAAAGTCTCTTAAGGGAATCTGAAATAAATCATAAAGAAGTGAATTTATGTTGAAATGTGTTAAAACTATGATTATAGTCATTCCTGGGATGTAATTAGAAACACTGATTCTATAGGAAAAGAGGATTTTCACATGGAAGAGAGAAGACAGATTAACCGAGTAGCTTACAGTGCAAACAGCGTGATCGTAGACAGAGAAACACAGGAGAAGTTTTACGGACAGGTAAAGAACATCAGCCCTTTGGGCATCGCAATTGAAGTTTCAAGTGATACACCAAAGCTTCTTGGAAAAGATGTGGTTGTAGTTGCTGAGACCATCATAATGTATGCGGATGTTATTAGAGAAGATGAAAAAGAAGACGGATCAAGGATCGTTGCATTTAGCTCAAAGAAGTTTACAAACGAGGTGCTCACATATCTGTTTGAGCATATCGGAGCTGGAATAGAAGAGTAAGTTTCAGGTTAACTGGACCAGGCAATTCGTGTGAGGGATAAATATGAAAAGAAACACATTAGACAGACAGATAATTAAAGCACTGACAATCGGTATTAGTGCAACCATGGCAATGCAGCCAATAACTGTTTTTGCAAATGAAGCAAATGGAACAGACCTTCCTGAAGTTCCACAGAATAATGAATCAACTGATCAGGGAATTAACTTAACTACAGTAGAGACTCCCCTTAATCAGGAGACTTCAGCTAAAATTGGAGAAGCAGCAAAGTCTGTTAATGAATCAATGGATGAAGAGCATGCAGTAGAAATAACTGGTGCTCTTATTGGTGTAGCTGAAGAAGTTAAAGAACTTGATGGTTTAAATTCTGAAGCTTCAAAGGCTGTTTCAGAGTATCAGGATGAATCCGGACAGGATGACATAGATAATGCTGACAGATACGCAAACGCTGCGGCAAATGAAAAGAGCGATGTGGATGAGGCTGTTATAAAGATCATAGAGGATGAAGAAGTTGCCAAGGCTTCTGCTGACGCTATAGTGCAGGCAGGAAGTACTATTTATGATTCTGAGAAAGCTGCTGAAAATGCCAAGGCTGCTTCAAGAGTGATGGCAGAGAATGCTCAGACTGCAGCAGATGAAGCTCAGCAAATGGTTGAGAAGGCAGAAACAGCCGTTGAGAGTGCCAAGAACTATGCTGAGGCAGCTGAGAAGGAATATAAGGATGCGAAAAATGCTTATGACGAAGCAGAAAAGAAGGTTAAAGCTGCAGAGGATAAGCTTAAAGAAATAATGAAAGAGTTAGGACTTGGGGACCTTGATACCAGTCTTAATGAGGATGGAAACTTTATCAATGCAGGCGATGATAAGGTGGAAGCAGCTCTTTTGGCGGCTCAGGAAGCTCTTAATGAAGCTCAAAGTGAGCTGGATGCGGCTCAGGAAGCCCTTGAAAGAGCAGTAGAGACAAAAGGACAGGCTGATGAAACATTAAAGACCAGGCAGGAAGCTGCTGACAGGGCCCAGAGCGACTATGACAGCAAGGCCAAGATTGCCAGAGAAAAGGCGGTTGACGCTGCTCTTGCCCAGAAGAATTTTGACAGATATTTAAGTGAGTATCAGCTAGCAGTTGCAGCTATCACCTTATGCGAAGAAAACCTTGAATATGTTCAGAACGATTACAACGAGTCGGTTAAAAAGCGCGACGCTGCAAAGACAGCTAAGGCGGATGCCCTAAAGGATTATCAGGATGCAATAACAGCTTCTGATGATGCATACAATGCTTACCTTAAGGCTGCTGAGGAAAAGAAGAAGGCCGAAGAGGAAGCTCTTTTGGCTTGGAATACTTATAATACGGCTGTAAAGCAGGAAGGAATCGATTCAAAGGCTGCTAAGAAGGCACTTAACGAATACAACAATGCAAAGGCAAAAGCTGACAGCAAGCAGGAAGAAGTAAACAAACTATCTGAGGCTGCCACAAAAGCATCAGAGAACGCACAGGCTAAGGCTTTACTGCATTCACAAAAAGAGACTGAGTACAACAACCTTAAAGCCGATGCAGATACAAAAGAAGGCCTGCTTAATGGTAAGAAAGATGAACTAAAGAAAGCCAATGATGCAAAGAATGTTGCACAGACAGCATTTGATAATGCTGTTAAGGCTGTAAATGATGCAACTACAAAAGCAAATGGAATCAAGGCAGAATCAGATGCTGCTCAGGACAGGATCAATGCAGCTCAGAAAAAGATTGATGATGCTAATAAGGAGATTACAAGACTTAATGGAGTTATCGATGGCGCCAATGCAGCAATCGAGACTCAGAACAGGATAAAGTCTCAGGCTGAGCAGGATAAGACTTCAAAGCAGTCAGATCTTGCCAAGGCAAAACAGGATCTGGCCACAGCTATCAGCACCTATGGCGAAAAGTCTAAAGAAGCACAGGAAGCACAGCAGGCTGTTACCGGACTTGAGAATCAGATAAAAGAGCTTGAGGGTAAGATCAGCGGTGCTGATGATGAGATCAAAAAACAGCAGGGTATCATTAAAAAGGCTGGCACAGATAAGGCTGACTATGAAAGAGATCTCTCAAAAGCAAATCAGGAGATGACAGATGCTCAGGGTCTTGCAGATATAGCATCTGGTAAGTATAAAGAGTATGAAAACAAACAGAGTATAGCAGATCAGAAAAAAGGAGCCCTTGCAGGTCTTGAAGATGCCCTTAAGAAGGCTGAGGAAGCAAAGGGGGCAGCCGATGCAGCAAAGGAACAAGCTGATAAAGATCTTAAAGCTGCTCAGCAGAAATATGCAGGAGCAACGCAGCTTGATAGAATAAGTGAAGATCTTGATCAGAGGACAAATACGACCAGATCACTTAATAATAATACTCAGATAGCAAAAGACCTTATCAAATATTATATCTACCAGCAGAATCCAGGGCTGGATCCCAATAAGATACAGTTTGAAGAATCAATTGGAGAGAATATTCTTGGCTGGCAGAATAACTATATCGAGCCATATTACTATGAGAACGGCAGAAGAGTGTCTCTGGGTATTTACAACTTTGATACCAGAACCGCTAACGAAGAACATATTGGTAATAACTGGGAAAGATACACTGATCACATCACCATTCTTTCAAAGGATAAAAAGACAGGCGGCTTAGGTCTGTTTTCAAATCCTCCAGTTCAGACACCTGTATTTAGCGAACTGGATTACAGAAATGGTACAACCCAGTACCAGATTGATACAGCTGCTGCTAAAAAGGCTGTTCAAGATGCAAAGGATCTGGTTGAAAGCACAACAAGTAAAGTTTCAACGGCAGAGGCAGCTGTAGAAAAGTATAAAAAAGAAAATAAGGATGCTGTAGATGCTGCAAACCAGGCTCAGTCAGAAGCAAATTCAGCACTTGGCGCTTACAATGAGGCAAATACTAAGGCGGAGAATGCAAAGCAGACAGCCCAGGGTAAGATTGACGATGCAAATGGCAAGATCAGAGCTGAGGAAGGCAAGATTTCTGCAGCTAATGATGAAATTGATAAGCAAAATGGCATTCTTACAAAGCTTAATTCAGATAAGACAGAGCTTGAGAATGAAAAGAGCGCTCTTGAGAGTAAGAGAGATGCAGCTAAGGGATTAGCTGATAAAGCAAGTACAGACCAGACTGACCTTAACAGACAGATTGGAAATCTTGAGAGACAGATAAAAGATATAGATGACAAGATCTCAGGTGCCTTAAGTGAACTTACCAAGCAGCAGGGAATAATCGCTACTGCAAACACAAATATTGCTGAGCAGCAGGGTATAATTGAGACCTGGCAGGAAAAGAAAAATCAGGCCATTGCAGATAAGAATGACGCTGATACAAGATATCAGACTGCTGTTGATGATATAGCAGATAAGGCTGCCAAGCAGCTTACAGCAAGTACAGCTCTTCAGGAAAAGAAGGATGCGGTTGACGCAGCACAGGCTGTTGTCAATAATTATCAGTCTCAGTATGATGACGCAGCAGCGCTTGCAAGTGAAGCTAAGACAGCACTTGATGCTGCAAACACAGAAAAAGGAAAGGCTCAGAAAGCGGTTGATGAGGCAAGTGCAAAACTTTCAAAGGCTCAGGGCGAGCTTGAGAGTCTCCGTAAGACAGAGAGCGATCTTCTGGATAAGAAGAACAGTGCAGAGTCTAAAGCCTCTGCTGCGGCTTCTAATGTGACTGATACTAAGGCTGCCTATGAAAAGACCTCTGAGAAATATGGTAAAAAGTCTGATGAAGCTAAGAAAGCCTGGAAGGATTACGAGGATGCATTAGATGCAGAGCGTGATGCAAAGGGTGAATATAACAGACTTTCACTGGCCTATGAACTTGCTAAAGGTGATGTGGAGGCTAAGAAGCTTGGCGTATCACAGGCATCAGACGCTTTGAAACTTGCTGAATTTTTATTTGGCGGTACTGTAGATAAGTATGATGAAGAAAAGGCTAAAAATGATAAAGCTCAGGAAGCATTAAGGATTGCAAACAGAAATAAGAACGAAGCCGAGAGCGCACTTAATACTGCAAAGCAGGAACTTGAAAGTGCACAGACAGCCCAGGAAGGTGCGCAGACTGCAGTTACAAACCTCACACAGGCAAGAAATAATGCCAAGACAAGGTTTGATAACGTAAAGGCTGCTTATGATAAGGTGGTTGCTGCAGCTAATAAGCTCAAAGAGCTTAAAGCACAGGCTCATGTCAGCGATGAAGCTGTTACAGTTTTAGAGAATTATTACAACGAAGCTCTTGGCAGTTATAACAGTGCCCTTGAATCTCTTTATGAAGCGAATACTCATCTTGAGAATGCACAGGCTGACGCCCAGAGAGCTCTTGATGCACTTAGTTCAGGAACCTATAGAGTGAGGTCTTCTTCAGGCGATAACTATGAAGGCCAGAGCCAGACTACAGACGATACAATCATTACTACTATTGTAAGTGCAGCAGGCAGGGCTGCATCATCAAGCACAGCTTATGCTGCTGATGAGCAGTCAGAGCAGGTTGCAGGAAATGGAAGAACAAGCAGGGGAGGTGTAGCAACACTTGTTTCTACTGGAGAAAATGTTGAGACTTCAGTAGTAGATGAAGCAGATACACTGACTCTTCAGACTCCTGACAGATCAACAGTTGATACTGTAGCAATCGAAGATCCTGAGGTTGCACTTTCAGCAGCGATTCCTGAGGAGGAAAAGCAGGGCTACTCATGGTGGTGGCTTCTTATCATCGCAGCTGTTACGGGTGTTTCTGTAGAGGAACTTTACAGAAGAAAGAAAGCAAAGGAAGCTGCTACAAATAAGGAAACAAAATAAGGTTTTTACTAATTACATCCACATATATACCCACACACGAAGAGATGCTCCCTGCCGTTTAGGCAGGGAGTATTTCTATTAATTTAAGTGTAATGAGAATAATTTTGATTAGTGACTTATGGTCAAAAAACCGAGGATGGTGTATACTATACCGTGAATATTTTTTAGTTTTTTGGGAGAGGATTATCTGGGGGAGATAGTATGGAAAAAGAAAAAACTGGCAACAGTTTTATGCTCAAAATCTGTGCGTTTATTGTAGATAAACGCAATCTTTTCTTTCTGATATATGCAATCTTGTGTATATTCTCAGCAATTTCAAGAAACTGGGTAAGTGTCGAAAATGAACTTGCGCAGTATCTTCCTGGCGCATCAGAGACAAGGCAGGGTCTGGACCTCATGGAGGAACAGTTTAAGACCTATGGCTCTGTTAAGGTGATGGTTGCCAATATTTCCTATGATCAGGCACTTGAGATTCAGGCTCATCTCGAGGATATGGATGGTGTATTTTCTGCAGAAGTAGATGATACCAAGGATCATTACAATAACGGATCAGCTCTTTTTAATATCACCTTCGACTACGACGAGAAGGATGAGCAGTGCCTTGTTCTTCTTGAGCAGGTAAAAGAGTATTTTGAGCCCTATGATTCCTACATCTCAACCACACTTGGTGACACCCAGTCAGAACTTATCAATAAGGAGATGAACGTCATCTCTATTATAGTAGTTATCGTTGTAGTTGCTGTTTTACTACTTACATCACAGGCCTATGCAGAGGTTCCGGTTCTGCTCTTAACCTTTGGATCAGCTGCTCTTGTTCAGATGGGAACCAACTTCCTTCTTGGAACGATCTCTTTTGTATCAGACTCTGTGACCATCGTGCTGCAGCTGGCACTGTCTGTCGACTACGCAGTCATTTTCCTGAATCGTTATAAAGAGGAACATGCAGAGCTGCCTTATCGTGAAGCCTGTATCGTTGCCCTTTCCAAATCAATTCCGGAGATCTCCGGAAGTTCCCTGACCACTATTGGTGGTCTTATCGCCATGCTGTTCATGCAGTTTGGAATTGGCTCGGATATGGGTATTGTCCTTATCAAGGCTATCCTTCTCAGCCTTCTGTCTGTATTCCTCCTGATGCCTGGTATCATCATGATATTTGCGCCACTCATGGAGAGGACCCAGCACAGGAACTTCGTTCCTCAGATTCCATTTGTTGGTAAATTCGCTTATGCATCAAGGTATATCATTGCTCCTGCATTTGTAATCCTTATCATCATTGCAAACAGGGTTTCTGCCAAGACTCCTTACGTTTATGGCTACACCAAGATCACGCCTCCTCTTATTAATGAAGTACAGGCTGATCAGAACATGCAAAAGGAGAACTTTAACTCTGACAACATGGTGGCTCTGGTATTCCCTTCAGGCGACTATGAAAAAGAGAAGAGACTTATAGATGACCTTCTTACTTATGATGAGGTCTCATCCATAACAGGTCTTGCAAACACTGAGGCGCTTAACGGATATACCCTTACTGAAAAGCTCACTCCTAGACAGTTTTCTGAACTTCTTAATATCGACTATGAGATAGCAGAGGTTGTTTATGCGGCTTATGCTGTTAATGATGAGGATTACGCCAAGGCTGTTAATGGCCTTGGTAACTACAAGGTTCCTCTTATAGACATGTTCATGTTTGTTTATCAGGAAGTTGAGGAGGGCTATGTTACCTTAAGCGACGACCTGATGAAAAAGCTTGATGATGCCAACAGGATGATGACCTTTGCCAAGGATCAGCTCCAGGGCGAAGAGTATTCCAGAATCCTGGTTTATCTGACACTTCCTGAAGAGTCTGATGAGACCTTTGACTTTATTGACCAGATGCACAAGATCACAGAGAAATACTATGACGAAGATAAGATCTACGTTGTTGGTGAGTCTGTCAGCCAGTATGACCTCAAGAAGTGCTTTGCGAGAGACAATACAGTTACCAGCGTTATCTCTATCCTGGCGGTTTTGGTAGTTCTTCTTTTCACCTTCAAATCTGCAGGAATGCCTGTACTTCTTATTGCAGTCATTCAGGGATGTATCTGGATCAACTTCTCATTCCCTGCAGTATTCCACGACAATCTCTTTTTCCTGGGATATCTGATCGTTAGCTCCATCCAGATGGGTGCTAATATCGACTATGCCATCGTTATAGCTGGCAGATACACAGAGCTTAGAGAGACCATGGGCAAAAGAGATGCCATCATCGATACCATGAACCTGTCATTCCCTACGATCATTACCTCCGGAACCATGCTGGCTGTAGCCGGAACACTTATTGGTAGGATGACATCTGACTGCGCTATCTATGGTATTGGAAAGTGCCTTGGACGAGGAACAATCATTTCCATTTTTGTAACCATGTTTGTTCTTCCTCAGATCCTGCTTGTGGGTGATAAGGTTATTGAGCTTACTGCCTTTGTTATGAATATGCCACTTTCTAACAAACAGCGAACAGGAACAATGCGTATTGATGGTCTTGTACGTGGCCATATTGACGGAACGGTAAACGGTGTTGTTCATGCCATTGTAAAAGGTAATGTCAGCGCCTACATTGAGAACGGCGATGTTACCATGATCGATGAAAACAATGAAAATATAGAGGAGGAGACAGTATCATGAAAAAGAGATTACTAGCTCTTCTTACAATTTGTGTGCTTGTTACAACGAGCGCTCCCCTTACAGTATTTGCTGAGAAGGAAGAGGAAAAAGAAACTCAGGCTCCAAGATCTTCTGTTGAGCTTTTAACTACAGCTACTCAGACTGATCTTATTGAGGAAGAACAGGATGTTGATGCAGATATTGAGTCAGAGATCCAGGCTCTTATTCCAGAGACAATGGAAGATATATATATCAGAAATGTAGATGACTTCATTGCCTTTGCCAATAACTGTAAGCTGGATACCTGGTCTGTTAATAAGAGAGTCATTCTTACCGAGGATATTTCTCTTCTTGGTAAAGAATTTGATTTTGTGCCTTCCTTTGGTGGTATCTTTGATGGTCAGGACCACACTATTTCTGAGTACAACGTATCTGACGGTTTATCTCACGTAGGACTTTTTGCCGATATTCAAAAGACAGGAGTTATCGCCAACTTAAATGTCACAGGTTCCATAATCCCAAGCGGCGAGCAGATAAGAGTTGGCGGTGTCTGCGGTGAGAACCATGGATATATCAAGAGCTGTTCATTTAAGGGAGTAATTTCTTCTAACGACTATGTTGGAGGAATCGCAGCTTATAACCATTACACTGGAATAATTGAGGACTGCACAGTCTCCGGATATATCAAGGGTATTCACTTTGTAGGTGGTATTGCTGGCGTTAACGAGGGAGATATCAGCCGATGCAAGAATGAATCCATGGTCAATACCACTAACGTGGATACTCAGATAACCATCGATTCAATGACAAGCCTTAACAAGGTCATCAATCTTATTAAGAACGTGGACAGTACTTCCGAAGAAGCCAATAACGACGCCACAGCAACAGATGTTGGAGGCATTGCAGGCCAGTCCCTTGGTATCATCAGCAGATGCCTTAATATGGGAGACGTTGGATATGAGCATGTAGGATATAACTTCGGTGGAATAGCAGGAAGACAGTCCGGATATGTGGTTAACTGTACCAACAATGGTAAGGTCCTTGGAAGAAAGGATGTTGGTGGTATTGTTGGACAGGCTGAGCCATATATCACAGTTGACCTCAGCTCTGATGTTGCATATCAGCTTACAGAGTCAATCAGTAAGCTTCATGATACAGTTACAGCAACTCTTGGTGATGCCAAGAACCAGTCTGATGTTATCACAAACAGGCTCTCTGCAATTCAGCAGTATACAGCAGGAGCAATTGAAGATGTTCGCTATCTTTCAGCTGGTACAGTGGACTTTGCCAATGGGGTCTCTGGTGCGACTTCTGAGGCCTTTTCGAGGGTGGATTATATTCTTGAAGAGAGCTCTAAAGATGATGGAGTTATTGATCAGCTTACTTATGCTGCCCATGATGCAAACAGTTCTGCAGACAGTTTCGAAAAGGCTGTTAAAGACCTTAATCTTGAAAACTACCTTTCGGAAAGTGAAAAGAATGAGTATCAGGTAGCAAAAGATACTATTGCTGATGCTGCAAAACAATATTCTGATAATTATAATAAGTCATATGATGCATTTTATAATTTGTACATATGGGATAAATTGAGCCCTGCTCCCCCTATAAATCCGGCTGACCTTCAGTATCAGGATGAAAACGGCAATAATCTTCTGGAAGGTGTAAGCAGACCAACAAAGGGTCAGCTTATAGATGATCTTAATCTTAATCAGAATTCATACAATCTCCGAAGTGAAGGGAATTGGGTTCATACCACGGATTCTGTAGTGTTTCCTGTTTCTGATTCCGAAGACGGCAGATATCAGGATGACAGAGCGTTCCATCAGAAGGCTGTATCAGATGCTCAGACAGAGTCTGATAATTATGCACAGAGCAGATATAGAAGTAAGATAACGGATAATACCGGGCGGAACGCATATACAGAAGACCTTCAAAATGCAGCAACGACTATAGCTTCATTAACAGCAGCGCATCTTGACGAGATGACAGATGCCACAAGGACTGATGCAATTAGTTCCATGGATAAGCTTGAGTCAGCTGCAGGTCATCTTGAGAAGGCCGGTAAGCAGACCAAGGATATCATAGGTAATGTTGCTGGAAGAGAAGATATACAGTTCCCTCAGTTTAGCGATGAGTACAAACTTCGTACCAACAGCCTTGCAACAAACATGGCTGGTATGAATGACAATTTTGGATCCCTTAACCTTGAGGTCAACAATGCAACCGGAGTCCTTGTTGATGATCTTCTGTCTATCTCAGACCAGTTTAACAACATCATGATGCTCTACACGGACGCAATCGATGGTGTTCTTGAGATGGATTACACACAAGCCTACTCTGACGTGTCTTTGGAAGAAGCTTCTACTAGTACAGATGCTACAATAGAAGGATGCCAGAACTTTGGAAAGGTAGAAGGAGACATTGATACAGCAGGTATTGCTGGAACAATGGCTATTGAGTACGACTACGACAAGGAGTCTGACCTTACAGGTATCAAGGATTCCAAGCTCAATTCCTCCTTTATCACAAAGTGCGTTCTTCGTAACAACAAAAACTACGGAGATGCAGTTGGTGAAAAGAACTACGTTGCTGGTGTCTGTGGCCTTCAGGAGATGGGAACCATTCTTGGATGTAGCAATTATTCATCAGTTAAGTCATCTTCAGGTGATTATGTAGGTGGCGTTACCGGATCATCATATTCCTATATCGTTAGCTCTTTTTCCAAGGGAATACTAACAGGTGCCAATTACATTGGCGGTATTTCAGGTGATGGAACTAACATCAGGAACTGCCTTGCTCTTGTTTCTATTGAGGGAGCAGAGAGCAGATACGGAGCTGTTGCAGGTAATATCGCTGCTAATGGCGAGGTAAGAAACAATTTCTTCGTAAGCGATGACCTGGCAGGTATTGATAAGATAAGCTATTCCAAGAAGGCTGAGCCTGTTACTTATGAGAAGGCATTAAGCGGAAATCTCTTCGAGGCAGAGAAGATTCAGTCAGCACAGGAGCAGGCAGAAGAATCTGAAGGAGACGATGGCGAAGAAAATAAAGAGCGTGCAGTTAAGCTTGATACGGTACAATACTCGGATGTTCCAAATGACTTCAAAAAGCTTCTTGTGACATTTGTTCTTGAGGATGAGGACGCCAAGGATGGAGCAGAAGTTATTGCCAAGATCAAAGCGGATTATGGCGACAGCATAAGTGCAGAAGAGTATCCTGGACTAAAGAACAAGGAAGGCTTCTACGCTTCCTGGGATGTGGCGCAGCTCGATAACATAACCACAGATAAGGTTGTAACAGCAACCTATAAGAGATACAGAACAACTCTCTCTGAGTACAATGCTTCAGCAGACCTTATTCAGTCTGAGCTTTTGGTTGATGGCATGTTCAAGGAGGACGATGTTCTCGGAATAGAGAGAACTGTCAATTTTGAACAGGGAAAACCTTCAACCTTAAGTGAATATGAGACTCTTGAGGTTACGATTCCTGATGATGGAAGCGAAGTTCATCAGATAAGGTTTAAGCCTATCAGTAACGTGGCCAATGCCATTGATCTTCTTGGTGGATATCTTGGTGGTGATTACAAACTCTACCAGATCAAGGATGGAGAGAAGGTTCTTTTAACTTCAACAGGAACAATGGGTAAGTATTCAACCTACGACATTGAGGGCAACCACTTCACGCTGTCACTTGATGTTGCAGATGCTTCAGGTACTGCCACAAAGGTACTGATTCTTGTAATAGTGATCATCATTGTTGTTCTGGTACTTCTTGGCATTTTAGGTATTCTCATAAAGAGAAACAGCAGGCACATGCCAAAGATTTTCAGGAAACTCATTAAGAACATGTCTGAGAAGATAGAAAACAAAGAGCAGCTGTTCTACGACGATTCTCAGGATGAAATAAAGGACAAAGAGCCTGAAAAAGAACCTGAGAAGAAAGATGATGTCATAGATTTAGACGAAGACGACGAATAATCACAAAATATTACGAAAAATAATCGATTTGAGGCCGCTAAGCGTTGCATTAGTCGGCCTCTTTTCATATAATTAAAGGTGAGTTTTTTCGGGGGATAGCGATATGAAAGAATTACTTACCGAGCTTTTAATGGAGGACAAAACCCTTATCCATGTGCCATTTGGTAATGGCTTCTTTGACATCTGCAATTCTGTTGTAGTTACATGGATATTTATGGCTATCATTATCGCCGTTATTCTTTTTCTTACCCATGACCTGAAAGTTCATAACATTTCCAAACGCCAGGCTGCTCTTGAATCTGCTGTTATGTTCCTTAGAGGCGCAGTTTCCGGAATGCTTGGAGAGGAGGCAGCGGGATACACTGACTATATTGTCACAGTGCTGTTCTTTATTGGCCTGTCCAATATGGTTGGACTTTTTGGATTTACGCCGCCAACCATGGACCTTAATGTGACCATAGCTCTTTCAGTTATGAGTATTATCCTGGTTGAGAGCGCTGGTTTTCTCAGGAAAGGTCCTAAGGGCTACATCAAACATTTTGCGGAGCCTATGGCAGTAGTAGCTCCCATGAACGTACTTGAGCTGGTCATCAGACCACTTTCACTGTGCATGCGACTATTTGGTAATATCCTTGGAGCTACAGTTATCATGGAGCTTATCAAGCATGTTGTACCGGTGGTTTTACCAGCAGCACTTTCGCTTTACTTTGATCTTTTTGACGGTGCCATTCAGGCGTATGTATTTTGCTTTTTGACATCGCTTTATATAAAAGAGGCTGTGGAATAATAACACATTTTAAGGAGGTTTTTACTTATGAGTTTAACAGCACTTGGAGCAGCTATCGCTGCATTCACAGGAATCGGAGCAGGTATCGGTATCAGTATTGCTACAGCTAAGGCTACAGATGCAGTTGCAAGACAGCCAGAGGCAGACGGCAAGATCATGAAGCTCCTTCTTCTTGGTTGTGCCCTTGCAGAGGCTACAGCAATTTACGGTTTCGTTATTGCTATTATGATCATTCTTTTCTCATAAAGACTTAGGGTAAAAAGGGGTTAATCGTGTTAAACATAAGCGTAGTTAATATTGTATGTACAATACTTAATCTTCTTATTCTTTACTTTGTCTTCAAAAAGTTCCTTTTTGGAAGGCTTGATGAGATCCTTAAAGCCCGCCAGGAGGAAATTGACCAGGCTACAGCAGCTGCAGACAAGGCAATAGAAGAGGCCAAGGCCAGCAAAAAGGAATATGAAGAGAAGATTTCTTTTGCAGAAGAAGAAAAAGAACAGATCCTTGCTGATATCAAGAAGCAGGGCTATGTAGAGTACGAAAAAATAGTTGATGACGCCAAGAAAAAGGGCGAGCAGATCATCACAGAAGCCAAGCACAATGCAGAGGTTGAGGCTTACAGGAGCAGAGATAAATTTGCTGCAGATATCAAGGATATGGTAATCGATGCAGCGTCCAAGATTGCAGCAACCAAGCACAGCTCTGAGGATGACAGCAACCTTTACGACAAATTTATTGACGAGGCGGTATCTGGTAAGAATGGATAAGAATCTTAAAGCTCTTTTGCGCTATGCTGCTACAGCTCCAACAGCGGATCAGCTTGAAAAGATAAGAAAGATTCTTGCTGATAAGCTGGGCACGGAAAATATTGAAATCGAGAGCGTTCTGGATGATTCGATCCAGGGCGGCTTTATTGTGTCCTGTGGTAACTTCGAGTACGACTGGAGTGATCTTGGAAGAGCAAAACAGCTTCGCTCAGAGCTCAATGAACTTCATACAAAACATCAGGACATGGACGCTGGCAAGATCATCTCCATGTTAAAAGAGACAGTTCAGGACTTTGAACTCTCTACCCAGGACAAAGAAGTTGGAACTGTTATCTGGGTCGGCGATGGTATTGCCAATATAGAGGGTATTGATCATGCTTTCTATGGTGAGATTCTGGAGTTTGAGGATGGAACCAAGGGCATGGTTCAGGATATCAGAGATGATCATATAGGCTGTATCCTGTTTGGTAACGATTCAGGTATCAGACAGGGAACCAGGGCTGTCAGGACCTACAAGGAAGCTGGTATTCCTGTAGGAGATGCTTTTATTGGACGAGTTATTGATGCGCTTGGAGCTCCCCTTGATGGACAGGGCGAGATCAAGGCCACTGCATTTAGTCCGGTCGAGAGACCTGCACCAGGAATCATAGAGAGACAGTCTGTTAATGAGCCTATGGAGACAGGTATTCTGTCTATTGATACCATGTTCCCTATTGGCCGCGGACAAAGAGAGCTTATTATCGGCGACAGGCAGACAGGTAAGACTTCAATTGCCCTTGATACTATCATCAATCAGAGGGGCAAGGGAGTTATATGCATCTATGTTGCTATTGGACAGAAGGCTTCAACTGTAGCCAAGCTCTATCAGACACTTAAAAAGAACAGAGCAATGAAGTACACCATCATCGTTAGCTCTACTGCATCGGACATGGCTCCGCTTCAGTATATTGCCCCATATTCAGGAACCGCTCTTGGTGAGTATTTCATGAGACAGGGCAAGGACGTACTCATTGTTTATGATGATCTTAGTAAACACGCTGTAGCTTACAGAGCTCTTTCACTTCTTCTTGAGAGGAGCCCTGGACGTGAGGCTTATCCGGGTGATGTATTCTACCTTCACTCAAGACTTTTAGAGAGATCAAGTAAGCTCTCATCAGAACTTGGTGGAGGCTCAATGACAGCACTTCCTATCATTGAGACCCAGGCTGGAGATGTTTCAGCATACATTCCAACCAACGTTATCTCTATTACTGATGGACAGATATTCCTTGAAAGTGACCTGTTCTTTGAGGGTATGAGACCTGCTGTTAACGTTGGTCTTTCAGTATCCCGTGTAGGATCTGCTGCTCAGACCAAGGCCATGAAGAAGGCTGCGGGCTCTATAAGAGTTGATCTTGCCCAGTACAGGGAGATGGCAGTATTTACCCAGTTCTCATCAGATCTTGATGAGACCACCAAGAGTCAGCTCAATCACGGAAGCATTCTCATGGAGCTGCTTAAGCAGCCTCTTGAGCATCCGCTTGCAATGCACCAGCAGGTAATCATTCTTGTTGTTGTGGGTGCTGGCAGAATGGATAAGGTTCCTGTTAAGAACGTCAGGGAATATAAAGAGAGACTTCTTAAGTTCTTTGATACAGAGCACAGCGATCTGTGTGAAGAGCTGGAAAAGAGCGGAGAACTTCCAGATCAGCTTAAAAAGAGGATTCTGGATCTTGCTGATGAGTTCAATGAAGCAAAAGGATACTAATTTTGGCTAATATAAAAGAAATCAGAGACAGAATTGAAAGTGTTGGGGACACCATGAAGATCACCAACGCCATGTATCTGATATCATCGACCAAGCTTAGAAAAGCAAGGAAGATGCTTACGGATACAGAGCCATTCTTTTTCTCCACAAAGGCCATGATCGAGAGGGTTGTATCCCACCTTCCGGAGGGCACCAAGAATATCTTTTTGGAGACCAGAAAAGATATTCCTGAGAGGGAGAGAAAGAGGGGCTATATCATCTTTACGGATGATAAGGGTCTTGCTGGTGCTTACAATCACAATGTGCTTAAGATCGCTGAGGAGCATATCCACTCAGATGGCGATCATTGGAAGCTCTTTGTCATTGGAGAGCTTGGAAGATATCATTTTACTTCCAGGAATATGGCCATTGAGGAGTCATTTATGTTTACTTCTCAAAACCCAACCCTCCACAGAGCCAGAAAGATCGCAGCTGAGATCTTAGAGTATTACTATGATCGCAAGATAGATGAGTTTTATGTGGTTTATACAACAATGAGAGGCGCTACCTGCGAAGCCAGGTTTGAAAAGCTCCTTCCTCTGGACTTCATCGAAGAGATAAGACAGGAAGCTCCGCCTCCGGGCATCATGCTTGAGGAGTTTTTGATGGAGCCAAGTCCTTCAGCTATTTTAGATAACATAGTTCCAAACTATGTAACTGGATTCATTTATGGAGCACTGGTTGAGGCCTTCTGCAGCGTTCAGAATTCCAGAATGCAGGCCATGGACAACGCCAACAAGAATGCTGAGAAGATGATAGCAGAGCTTAAAAAGAGCTATAACAGACAAAGGCAGGCTCAGATAACTCAGGAGATCACTGAGGTTGTCAGTGGCGCCAAGGCTCTTAAACGCAGCAAAGAAGCCAAGCTAAAAAAGACAAGAGGATAGCAAATTGGAAAATGGCAAGATATTGCAGGTCATGGGACCTGTTGTAGATGTAAAATTTGAAGATGGCGATCTTCCATATATCAACGATGCCTTAGAGGTTTACCCAAGAGGACATAAGCGTGTCATGGAAGTGGCACAGCACATAGGAGATGATACAGTAAGATGTATCATGCTTTCCCACTCTGAGGGACTTGCTAAGGACATGGAGGTTATCAGATCCGGAGGACCAATAAGTGTACCTGTTGGCCCTGAGGTTCTTGGAAGACTCTTTAATGTTTTGGGAGATCCTATCGACCAGAAGGGCGAAGTTACCACCAAGGAAAAATGGGAGATCCACAGAGATTCACCAAGCCTTGTAGATCAGAGCCCTGTTGTTGAGGTATTAGAGACCGGTATCAAGGTTATAGATCTTCTTGCTCCTTATGCAAAGGGCGGTAAGATCGGTCTGTTTGGAGGAGCCGGTGTAGGTAAGACAGTCCTTATACAGGAGCTTATCCAGAACATCGCCACTGAGCACGGTGGATATTCTATATTTACCGGAGTTGGTGAAAGATCAAGAGAGGGTAATGACCTTTATACTGAGATGTCAGAGTCTGGTGTTATCGACAAGACTGCCCTTGTGTTTGGTCAGATGAATGAACCACCTGGAGCCAGAATGAGAGTTGCTGAGTCTGGACTTACCATGGCTGAGTACTTCAGAGACGTTGAGCATCAGGATGTGTTATTATTCATAGATAATATCTTCAGATTTGTCCAGGCTGGTTCTGAGGTTTCTTCTCTTCTTGGAAGAATGCCTTCAGCCGTAGGTTATCAGCCCACACTAGCTACTGACCTTGGTATGCTTCAGGAGAGGATCACATCCACAAGATACGGTTCTGTAACCAGCGTACAGGCTGTCTATGTTCCTGCGGATGACCTTACAGATCCTGCGCCAGCTACAACATTTGCGCACCTGGATGCTACGACAGTTCTTTCCCGTAAGATTGTTGAACAGGGAATTTATCCCGCTGTTGACCCGCTTGAATCTTCAAGCCGTATCCTGGAAGAGGATATTGTTGGTAAGGATCACTACCAGACAGCCATGAGGGTTCAGGAAATCCTTCAGAAGTACAAAGAGCTTCAGGACATCATCGCTATCCTTGGTATGGAGGAACTTTCAGACGAGGATAAGATGACAGTTCACAGAGCCCGTAAGATACAGAGATTCCTTTCACAGCCTTTCCATGTGGCTGAGCAGTTTACTGGTATTCCAGGTAAGTTTGTTCCTCTTACAGAGACAGTTAAGGGATTTAAGGCTATAGTTAATGGTGAGATGGACCATTATCCTGAGGCTGCATTCTTTAATGTTGGAACCATTGAAGAAGTTATTGAAAAGGCTAAGCAGATAGAGGCTTAATATGAGCGAAGTTCTGGGTAGGACCTTTCACCTGCAGGTGATTTCAGTAAATGGAATATTTTATGACGATGAGGCCATAGAGATAATAGTTCCCTGTGATGACGGGGAACTTGCTATTCTTGCGGGGCACGAAGAGATGATCCTGGCCATCTACGAGGGTATCATCAAGATCAAGAATCCAAAAGGGGATTGGATCATTGGCGTTGTCAGCATTGGCTCTGTACAGGTAACTGTTGATAACAGATGCATTGTGCTGGTTAATACGGTTGAGAGACCGGAGGACATTGACAAGCGAAGGGCTCAGGAAGCCTACGAGTTTGCAATGGAACATCTGATGCAGAAGCAGTCTATCAAGGAGTTCAAGAAGTCCCAGGCTGGCCTTGCAAGAGCTCTTACAAGACTTAAGGCTGCATCAAAATATCAAGATTAAAAGAAAAGTTGGTGGAGAAATTTGTTTTTGAAGAAGAATGTAAAAAGAATAATTAATGTAATTTTTGTAACAGCTCTTTTTGCTGTAGCTGTAACTGGCTGTGGCAAGAAAGCAGACCCTAAGCTTGAAGCTTACAAAGAGAGTATGACAAGTTTCTATGAGAAGCTTGCAGAGTATGACAGCTCGATCAATTCTATAAATGCAGAATCTGATACGGCAGGAGATGAGCTGCTTGTGGTTCTGGACGAGATGAACACAACCTACAGGGATATGGCAGCAATTGAGATCCCTGATGAGTTTTCTGGAATTTCAGACATCGCGGTAGAGGCTGCAGACTATATGGAAAAGGCCAATGAGTTTTATCATCAGGCCTACGATGGGGATTTTGACAGTGACAGCGAGATGCTGGCTTCCCAGTACTACCAGAGAGCCAATGACAGAGTAATGATCATGCTCCAGGTTCTTCACGGACAGGTTCCTGAGGGTGAAGGTATCACGGTAGAGACTGAGAGTACTTATGAAATATCAACTATTGAGGATGAAAGCACTGATGGAGAGTGATCAGTGCTTCATCTTTTATGAGGAGTTCTAGTTTGGAAAAAGTATCTGAAAATCGATTCATTTACGCCATTAAGTTTATAGCCTGCATCTTTATTGTGACTACCCACGCCAGGTTTGATGGTCCTCTTTGGAATATAGTATTTGCCATCGACCACTGCTGCGTGCCATTTTTCCTTGCTGTTTCAGGAAGATTTCTTTTATATAACAGAGGAATGGGTAACGTTACTGATATTGTAGAGATCAGGAAGCGCACTGGAAAGAGTCTTATAAGGCTGCTTAAGATCACTGGCGAAGTATATCTTGTTTATCTTATATTCTCATTTTGTTTTCACATGTCCAAGGGATATACAGTCCTTGAATGGCTTCAGATGAAGTATAATCTCCATGAAGCCAGCGTATTTTTTGTATTCAATTCAGGCAGATTTATCTATGACGGTTCCTATGTTTACGACCATCTCTGGTATCTGTTTGTAATGATATATGTCTATATTCTGATATATATCTTTGCGCCGGTCCTTCGGAAATGGTACAAGGGCCTTGTAGTGATCCTTTTGGGACTTCTGTTTATCGGAGAATGGTTCCAGATCTACTATCCAATAAGACCCTTTGGCATCAATATTTCCACATGGTATGTCCTTCGAAACTGGCTGTTTGTGGGAATTCCCTTTGTGCTCATTGGCATATTGTTTAATGACTATGTCTATAAGCGCGGAGATATCAGCAACATGAAGGGTCCGGCCATTATCATGACTGTGGTTGGAATCATATCAAGTTATGTTGAGCTTCTGATATTTGGTGGAGATACTTATATCTATTTTGGATCAGTGATCACTGCTGTGGGACTTCTCTTTTTATCCGAATGCAGCTCTTATAAAGGCTGGGTTTTATATACTCTGGGCAAAAGAGCTTCTTCAAATATCTACTTTTATCACGTACTCATTATTGCGATCCTGGACATTGCGGCGCAGAATGGTTTAATATCATGGTCAGTCATGACATATAAACCTCTTCTTGTGATGTTTATATGCTTTGTGTTATTTTGTATTAAACCAATCGTTGATTATAGAAAGAGGTATCAGTGAACAGACAGGAGTTTTTGGAGTTTTGTAAAAATAGAATAGTTTTCCTGGATGGAGCTACAGGTTCAAATCTTATGAAGGCTGGAATGCCTGCAGGCGTATGCCCTGAGAAGTGGATACTTGAGCACAGACAGGTGATGATAGATCTTCAGAGAGCTTATGTGGAAGCTGGCTCTGATATCGTTTATGCGCCAACATTTACAGGAAACAGGATCAAGCTTTCAGATTATGGGCTTTCGGATGAGATAGTAAGTGTCAACACACAGTTAGTAGAACTGTCCAAAGAGGCGACAGGCGGAAAAGCGTTAGTTGCTGGTGATATTACCATGACTGGTCGTCAGCTTAAGCCTATCGGAGACCTTGATTTTGAGGAGCTTATAGATGTTTACAAGGAGCAGATCAGGATCCTCGTGGATGCTGGATGTGACATTCTTGTAGTTGAGACCATGATGAGTCTTCAGGAGTGCAGAGCAGCACTTATCGCTGCCAAGGAAGTATGTGACATAGCAGTTATAGTAACACTTACCTTTGAACCTGATGGAAGAACTCTTTTTGGATCAGACCCTGAATCCAGTGCAATTACTATGGAGGCACTTGGAGCTGCTGCCATCGGAGCGAACTGCTCAACAGGCCCTGACAGAATGGAAGACATAATCAGGAAGATGGCTTCTGTTACAAGTATTCCTGTTATTGCCAAGCCAAATGCTGGACTTCCCAGCGTGGATGAGGACGGCAACACCGGATATGATATGGATGAGGAGCTCTTTACCAAGGAGATGAAGCGACTTATCGACAAAGGAGCTACCATCATTGGCGGATGCTGCGGAACGACTCCTTTGTTTATTAAAAGAATACATGAGACCTACTCATCAGTTGATCCTTCCAGCATAAGAGACCCGGAGGGCAATCCTATTCCAAGAAAGATGGTAGGAAGAAGATATCTTTCTTCTGAGAGAAGGGCCCTTTCCTTTGATATGGATGACCTGTTCATGATCGTTGGTGAGAGGATCAATCCAACCGGTAAAAAGAAACTTCAGGCTCAGCTTCGTGAAGGAAGCCTTGACCTGGTTACAGAATATGCTGAGAGTCAGGAAAAAGAGGGAGCTTCTATTCTTGATATTAACGTTGGTATGAGCGGTATCGATGAAAAAGAGATGATGCTAACTGTACTTAACGAAGTTGGCACCATAACAAGTCTCCCTCTTTGTATCGATACTTCAAGCGCTGAGGTAATGGAAGCTGCTCTTAGAATATATCCTGGAAGAGCTTTAATGAATTCTATTTCTCTTGAGAAGGGAAAAGCTGAGAAGTTCCTTCCTCTTGCCAAAAAGTACGGAGCGATGTTCGTTCTTTTGCCTCTTAGTAAAGAGGGACTCCCAAAGGATCAGGAAGAGAAGATAAGCAATATAAATGAGCTCTATGATCTGGCTGTAAAGGCGGGACTTGGTAAAGAAGATATCGTGGTGGATGGTCTTGTTGCCACTGTGGGAGCTGACCCCAAGGCGGCCATCAACACTTTAGATACCATAAGCTACTGCTACGAAAACGGCTTTGCGACAATCTGCGGTCTTTCCAATATCTCTTTTGGCCTTCCAGAGAGAATGAATGTTAATACTGCATTTCTCACCATGGCTATTTCAAAGGGACTTACCATGGCAATCGCCAATCCGTCTCAGGAGATGCTGGTAAATGCTGCGTTTGCGTCGGATCTTCTCAAGAACAAAGAAGGTGCTGACGGCAGATATATAGAGAGAATGGCAAGGTATGCTGACGATACATTAAAATCGCCACAGCCAAAAGACAGTAATATTGCGCCTTCTACAGGTGACGATTTCCTTGCTATAATAAAACAGGACGTTTTAAAGGGATCCAAGAGGTCCATAGAAAAAGATACTTCAAAAGCAATAGAAAATGGTATCGAGCCCAAGGCTATTTTGGACGAAGCTCTTATGCCTGCAATCAACGAGGTAGGAGAACTATTTGACAAGGGCAAATACTTCCTTCCTCAGCTTATTTCAGGTGCTGAGGCCATGAAGCTTTCAATAGCGATCCTTGAGCCGCTTCTTCAAAAGGACAAGGATGATTCAGAAGTCCTTCCTACAGTCGTCATAGCAACCGTTCATGGAGATATCCATGATATTGGTAAAAACCTGGTAGCACTTATGCTTAAAAACTATGGTTTTAATGTGATCGACCTTGGAAAAGATGTACCTAAGGAAGAGATAGTTAAAGCTGCCAAGGAAAACGATGCCAAGGTTATAGCTCTTTCAGCCCTTATGACAACCACTATGAAGGAGATGAAAAACGTGGTGGAGTATGCAAGAAGTCAGGGCATCACAGCCAAGATAATCATTGGCGGAGCTGTCGTCACCCCGGATTTTGCTACAGAGATCGGTGCTGATGGATATTCTGCAGATGCTGCAGAAGCAGTCAGAGTAGTTAAGAAGCTTCTTTTTGAATAACATAGAATAAACCTATGGAGGATAAGATATGATCGGAGCAGAGGCCATTGTAAAATGCCTTGAAAAGGAAAATACAGAGGTTATCTTTGGATATTCCGGAGTTGCCATTGACCCTTTCTGGAACAGTATTCTTTCAACCAAGATCAAGACTGTTCTTATAAGAACTGAGCAGAATGCAGCGCACTGCGCAAGCGGTTATGCCAGGATCAGCGGCAAGGTGGGAGTCTGCGCCGTCACATCCGGCCCTGGTGCCACTAATCTTATCACTGGCATTGCTACAGCTTATGCTGATTCTATCCCTATGATCGCCATAACAGGCCAGGTCAATTCTGATATGATCGGATCAGATGTGTTCCAGGAAGCGGATATCACAGGAGCTGTGGAGTCCTTTGTTAAGTACAGTTACCTGATCAGGGATGTAAATGATATCCCCAGGGTGTTTAAGGAGGCTTTCTTTATTGCCAACAGTGGTAGAAAAGGACCTGTTCTTATTGATATTCCTTATGATATCCAACTTGCTGAGATGACGGCCAAGTTCGCTTATCCTGAGACTATATCAATGAGATCCTATAAGCCTACAGTTAAGGGCAATATCGTACAGATCAAGAAAGTCATCAAAGAGGTCGAAAAGGCAAAGAGACCTATTATCTGCGTGGGTGGTGGTGTTCACTTAAGCGGAGCCACAAAAGAGCTCGTAAAGTTTGCTGAGCTCAATGACGTTCCAGTTGTATCAACCATGATGGGAATTGGCGTTATGCCATCTGAGCATCCTCTGTACTTTGGCATGGTGGGCAACAATGGTCAGCCTTATGCCAACAGGGCCATGAATGAATCAGATCTTCTGCTTATGGTGGGAGCAAGAGTGGCTGACAGAGCTGTGAACAGACCTGATCTTATAACTGAGAACAAGGTTATGGTACACATAGATGTTGACCCGGCAGAGATTGGTAAGAACGTAGGACCAACAATTCCTCTTGTTGGAGATATCAAGCACATCTTCAATGATTTCCTCGAACAGGACGATCATGCTGATGACCACAAGGAATGGGTGGACCTTCTTAAGCAGTATAAAGAAGAAATGGGTTCTGAGCGTGAACCGGACTATTCAATCGAGGCATATGTTGAGCCTAAGGACTTTCTCTCAAGATTGTCTCTTGCCATGAAGGACGACGCTGTATATGTGGCTGATGTAGGACAGAATCAGATCTGGTCCTGCGCTTATCACATTGTAAAGAACGGACGATTCCTTACATCCGGCGGAATGGGAACCATGGGTTATTCAATTCCTGCAGCCATGGGAGCAAAACTTGCTGATCACAGCAAGCAGGTTGTGGCTGTTATTGGTGACGGAGCATTCCAGATGAGCATGATGGAGCTTGCAACCATGAGACAGTACAGGATCCCTGTTAAGATAGTTGTTCTTAAGAACGGATTCCTTGGAATGGTAAGAGAGCATCAGCACTACGCTTATAATGATGCATATTCAATGGTAGAGCTTAAGGGTGACCCAGATCTTTCACTTATAGCTGCGGCTTATGATATGGAATATGTAAAGGTTGACGGAAACAGTAATCTTGATGGAGAACTTGAAGCTTTCCTTAAGGATGACAACGCAGCTCTTATGGAAGTAAGAGTTGATCCGATGGAACTTACAAAATACTGATAACAGATAAAGGGAATGAATATGAAGAGAATATATTCAGTACTAGTAGAGAACAGAGCTGGTGTACTTTCCAAGGTAGCAGGTCTTTTCTCAAGAAGGAATTTTAATATCGACTCTCTAGTTGTTGGTGAAACAGCTGACAGGGCTGTGTCCTGCATGACTATCGTCTCAACAGGAGATGAGAGGACCATTGAGCAGATTGAAAAGCAGCTCAATAAAAAGATCGATGTCATCAAGGTTAAGACTTTTAAGGAGAGCATGTCCATAAACAGAGAGCTCATGCTTATTAAGGTTAAATACAACAAGGAAAACCGAAGGGATATCATGGAGAACTGCCAGATCATGAATGCCCAGATCGTAGATATGAGTAAGAATCTTATGATCATCCAGATCTGTGATACCTCCGAGAGGATCGAGCTCTTTATTGAGATGCTTAAGAGCGTCAGCATAGTTGAGATTGCAAGGACTGGAACCGTGGCACTTACCAAGTGCAACGAAAACTAAGCTTTTGATTTACTGATCTTTATCCTGCCTGGCAGATTGAAATATTTGCTGGCAGGATATTATTTTGAAAGGGTACTTTAGTACGGTAAAATGATTGCGGTTTAAAGTTTAAAAGAAATTTTGGTTGACACAAACCTTAAAAGGAGTATAATTTGACTTAATTGATTCAAAAACGGTCGAATTTCAACCAAAATCCTATGAAAAATCGAAGATATTTAGGATACAAACATCACACTTTAAAGTGCTAAAGGTGCTAGATAATATCTGAGATTGAGAGGAGATTTATGAGCACAAAAGTTAAGAAAAAAGTCTTTCAGCTTTTGGTTGATAACAACCCTGGTGTTCTTTCAAGAATTTCAGGTTTGTTCTCAAGACGAGGCTACAACATCGAGAGTATTACAGCCGGTGTTACAGCTGATCCAAGGTTTACCAGGATCACAATCGTTGCATCAGGAGATGATGTGATACTTGACCAGATTGAGAAGCAAGTGCGTAAGCTTGTAGATGTAAGAGATATTCATGAGCTTCTTCCAGATGACTCGGTCTACAGAGAGCTTGCCATGGTCAAGGTAAGAGCTGAGGCAGATAAGAGGCAGAGCATTCTTGCTACAGCCAATATCTTTAGAGGCAACATCGTTGATGTAAGCCCGGATTCGCTTATTATCGAGATCACTGGTAGCCAGTCAAAAGTAGATGCTTTCTTAAAGCTTCTTGAAGGCTATGAGATCTTAGAGCTTGCGAGAACCGGAATTGCTGGTCTTGGCAGAGGTACCGACAAGGTTATTTACCTTGATGAATAAGGAAAAATAGAAAGAATAAATGGAGGATATTAACATGTCACAGGATGCAAGAATTTTTTATCAGGAAGATTGTAACTTATCATTACTTGAGGGCAAGACAATTGCCATCATCGGTTATGGTTCACAGGGCCATGCTCATGCACTTAACCTTAAGGATTCAGGATGCAACGTAATCATCGGTCTTTACGAGGGTTCAAAGAGCAAAGCTAAGGCTGAGTCTCAGGGACTTAAGGTTTACAATACAGCAGAGGCTGCTAAGATGGCTGATATCATCATGATCCTTATCAACGATGAGAAGCAGGCTAAGATGTACAGAGAAGACATCGAGCCAAACCTTCAGCCAGGTAACATGCTTATGTTCGCACACGGCTTCAACGTACACTTTGGACTTATCAAGGCTCCTAAGGATGTTGACGTAGCTATGATCGCTCCTAAGGCTCCTGGACACACAGTACGTTCTGAGTACCAGGCTGGTAAGGGAACACCTTGTCTTGTAGCTGTTGAGCAGGATGCTACAGGTAAGGCTCTTGATCTTGCACTTGCTTATGGCGCTGGTATCGGCGGAGCAAGAGCTGGTCTTCTTGAGACAACATTCAGAACAGAGACAGAGACAGACCTCTTTGGTGAGCAGGCAGTTCTTTGCGGTGGTGTTTGCGCACTTATGCAGGCTGGTTTCGATACACTTGTTGAGGCTGGTTACGATCCAAGAAACGCATACTTCGAGTGCGTACACGAGATGAAGCTCATCGTAGACCTTATCTATCAGTCAGGTTTTGCTGGAATGAGATACTCAATCTCCAACACAGCTGAGTACGGTGACTACGTAACAGGTCCTAAGCTCATCACAGATGAGACCAAGAAGACAATGAAGAAGATCCTTGCAGACATCCAGGATGGAACATTCGCAAAAGAGTTCCTTCTCGACATGTCAGAGGCTGGCGGACAGGTACACTTCCAGGCAATGCGTAAGCTTCACGCTGAGCACCCATCAGAGAAGATTGGCGCCGAGATCCGCAAACTCTACAGCTGGAACAACGAATCCGATAAGCTTATCAACAACTGATAATCTACTTTTTGAATTATTACGGGACTGAAAGATAGTATATTTTCTTGGGACACTCTCGTTCCTTTCGCCTGGCAGCGGTACTAAGCTCGGTAATACCTCGCTAAGTACCGGCCGGCTCAAAGGCCCTGCGAAGAATATACTATTCTTTCAGTCCCGTATTTAGTTTAAAAAGTGGTATAATCATGTTTGAGAAAAGTTTAACGGGTTTGTGTGAGCAGTATGAGAGAGACGGAAAAGAGAGAGCAAAATACAGTAATAGTAATGCTTTTGAGCGGGGTTCTGATGTATATATTGGCGATTACGCCGATATTGGTGTCCAGAGGACTGCCGTTCTTTTATTATGGGGATTATAATGTGCAGCAGATTCCGTTCTATATACTGGCGCACAGAGCGGTCAGGAGCGGAGAGTTTTTCTGGAACTGGAATGTGGATCTGGGTGGATCCATGGCTGGTGATTTCTCGTTTTATCTGTGGGGAAGTCCATTCTTTTGGGTGACAGTTCTTTTTCCTGAAGGGGCGATTCCCTATCTTATGCCGTTTTTGATGGCGCTTAAGTATGGTATAGCGGCAACAACGGCTTATCTGTATATCAGAAGATATGTTAATAAGTATACCTATGCAATGATCGGCGGGTATCTGTATGCGTTTTCCGGGTTTAATGCCTGCAATATAGTGTTCAATCATTTTACGGATTCAGTGTGCTTTTTTCCGCTTTATCTGATTCTGTTTGAGGAACTGATGGAAGAAGAGAGCTTTGCTGATGGCAAGGTTAAGCTTTCTGGTAGAAAGTTTATAAAGTTTGTGGTTATGACGGCGTTTATGTCCATCATTAACTACTATTTCTTCTTTGGTCAGGTTCTATTTCTGGTTATCTATTTTCTGGTTCGATACGTGAAATGCGAGAATATTAAGGAATTTCTGGTAAGGCAGGGAAGGTTTGTACTTGGAATAGCGACAGGTGTTTTACTTGCCGGATTTTTCCTGTTGCCGGCTTTTTATGGAATTCATGGTAATTCCAGGCTCAGTAACGTGCTTACTGGCTATAATATGCTGATATATCCAAGTGGCAAGCTTATCTGGGATATATTTAAGAGCCTTGTTATGCTCCCTGATATTATTGGCAAGGGTACTTTGTTCTATACAACGACTGTTAAGAATGCTTCTCTTGCAACTTACCTTCCAATGTTTGGAATAGCTGGAGTAATTGCTTTCTTTTTGATGAACAGGAAAAAGTGCAGGTGGGAGAAGACACTTACTATTATCTTTCTTGTGACTGCGCTTATACCGGTTCTTAATTCTTCATATTCGCTTTTTAACAATTCATATTATGCAAGGTGGTTCTATATACCGGTTCTTATCATGAGCCTTGAGACGGTACAGGTAGCTGAAAGGGGCAGAACTGATCAGCTAAAAAAAGGCGCGGCTTTAGAAGTTCTCTTTTTCTTATTCTTTTCGCTCTTATACCTGCTGCCTTCCACAGATGAAAACGGAGAGATAGAGTTCTTTAACATGACGGAGAACTCCTCGATTTTCCTAAGGGACGTTCTTTTTACCGGTATTCTGGTGATATTCCTTATTGTGGCAGTATTTCTTTTGCCCAAGAAGAGATACATAAGAGATGCCATAGTGCTGGGGCTTGTGATAGTATCCTGCGTTATAGCAACCTATGTCCCTGTCATGAATGGCAGCTCCATCATAAGTGACACGGGAAAAGAGATGTGGCAGGAGCAGATGCTCTTTAACAAGGTGGAGGTTGACCAGAGTCAGTTCCTGAGAGGAGAGGTGGATTCGACATCCACCAACTATGATATGGTCTGGGGGATACCTTCTATCCACTGCTTTTTAAGTACTGTTCCTTCTGAAGTCTTTGACTTCCTTGAGGGATCAGCAGGGATAACTAGGACAGTTGAGACCAATATTCCTGTAGAAAGAGCTGGAATAAGGGCTATCCTGTCTGCTAAGTACTACTTTGAAAATGCTGTAATCAGCAAAAACAGGGTGTATTTCAATGACGAAGGTACTGACGGCTATGTTTATGTTGATACCCAGGATGGCTTTGATATCTTTGAGAACACCAACTATATCCCTATGGGATTTACCTACGATAATTTCATAACAGAGTCGGAATGGGAGGACCTTGAGGCTAAGGAGCAGGATCTTGATCTTGCAAGGGTATTGATATTATCTGATGAGGATGCAATAAAGCTTACGGGTAAGCTTGATATGAAGGAGCTTACTGCAGAGCAGCTCACAGAGAATCCAATTAACTACTACGAGTTTACACTTGCCTGCAAGGACAGAGCTAAGACTTCCTGCGAAAGTTTTGAAACTGATACTTATGGATTTAGCGCTGTTACCAGTAATATTGAAGGAGACAGACTTCTCTTTTTCTCAGTTCCAAATACTGAAGGGTTCAGTTGCCAGGTAGATGGAGTGAAAACACCTATATACACAGCTGATTACGGCCTTATGGCGATCCCTGTCTCTGAAGGAGTGCATAATATCAGGGTTACATACACCCCTGAGGGCAGAGTTTCCGGTATTGTCTGCTCTATTGCAGCACTGGCAATCATAGGCGCCTATGTGGTAATGTTAAAAAAGGTCAAGAAAAACGATTAAATTTGTTATGTTGTTTGATGCATTGATGGATGTTATATTTACTATTATCTGATTGATAATAATTAAGAAATGGGTAAGGAGATAAGACGGTATGAGTGGAATGACCATGAGCCAGAAGATTCTTGCTAAGCATGCAGGCCTTTCACATGTAGAAGCAGGACAGCTTATTGAGGCGGAGCTTGACCTTGTTCTTGGCAACGACATCACAAGCCCTGTTGCCATCGGCGAGATGAAGAAGTTTACAAAAGGCGGAGTTTTTGATAAGGATAAGATCGCGCTAGTTCCTGATCACTTTGTTCCTAACAAGGACATCAAGTCAGCAGAGAATTGCAAGTGCGTTCGCGAGTTCGCTATTAAGAATAAGATCACTAACTATTTTGAAGTTGGACAGATGGGTATTGAGCACGCTCTTTTACCAGAAAAAGGACTTACAGTTCCTGGAGACCTTATAATCGGAGCTGATTCTCATACCTGTACATATGGAGCTCTTGGAGCTTTTTCAACAGGTATCGGCTCAACTGATATGGCTGCTGGAATGGCAACTGGTAAGGCCTGGTTTAAGGTTCCTTCTGCGATTAAGTTCAACATCGTTGGAACTCCTTCAAAGTGGGTAAGCGGAAAAGACGTTATCCTTCACATCATCGGAATGATCGGTGTTGACGGAGCGCTTTATAAATCAATGGAGTTTGTGGGAGAGGGCATCAAAAACCTCACCATGGACGACAGATTTACTATTGCCAACATGGCTATCGAAGCCGGTGGTAAGAACGGAATCTTCCCTGTAGATGACATCGCTATTGAGTATCTTAAGGAGCATGCTCCCGGAAAGAGCTACGATGTATTTGAGGCAGATGCTGATGCTGAGTATGACGCTGAGTACACGATCGATCTTAGCACTCTTAAGTCAACTGTTGCATTTCCTCATCTTCCTGAGAATGCTCATACCTTTGATAATATCGATGAGATCAAGGTTGACCAGGTCGTAATCGGTTCCTGTACAAATGGACGTATCGATGACCTTAGATGCGCTGCAAAGGTTCTTGAAGGCAGACATATCGCTGAAGGCATGAGATGCATCATTATTCCTGCAACTCAGAAGATATACCTTCAGGCTATGGAAGAGGGACTGCTTCGCACCTTTATTGAGGCTGGAGCTATTGTATCTACTCCTACCTGCGGCCCATGTCTTGGCGGATATATGGGAGTTCTTGCTTCTGGTGAGAAGTGCGTATCCACCACAAACAGGAACTTTGTTGGCAGAATGGGCGCCATAGACTCTGAGATTTACCTGGCTTCACCTGCAGTAGCAGCAGCCAGCGCAGTTACAGGAAAATTGTCACAGCCATCAGAGCTTGGACTTTAAGGAGGAAGATATGAAAGCTGCTAAGGGAACAGTTTTTAGATATGGAGACAACGTAGATACAGATGTTATTATTCCTGCAAGATACTTAAACAGTACAGATCCTAAGGATCTTGCTGCTCACTGCATGGAGGACATCGACAAGGAGTTTGTAAACAAGGTGCAGGCTGGAGATATCATTGTTGCGGACAAGAACTTTGGCTGCGGATCATCAAGAGAGCATGCGCCAATAGCCATAAAGGCTGCAGGAGTTTCCTGCGTAATTGCCAAGAGCTTTGCCAGGATCTTTTACAGAAACAGCATAAACATTGGACTCCCCATCATCGAGTGTGAGGATGCTCCTGACAACATAAGTGCTGGAGATGTGGTTTCAATCGATTTTGATACAGGTGTCATCACAGATGAGACTACTGGCAAAACCTTTAAGGGGCAGGCTTTCCCTCCATTCATGCAGAAGATAATCGATTCAGAGGGACTTGTTAATTACATCAATTCAAAAGAGTGAGAAATTCTTGACGCCACGGCTTTCTAGCTGTGGCGTTATTTATGCAAATGTATTATTATAATAAGGTATGTAATTTGATTGGAGGATTGTATGGGAAGGCTATTCTGTGTAATACCCTGTTACAATGAACAGGAGGTTCTGCCTGAAACTTCAACTCGCATTCGCGAAAAGTTAAGAGACCTTATTTCAAAAAATAAAATAGATGCAGACAGCAGGATTGTCTTTGTTAATGATGGTTCCAAGGATTCTACATGGGACATTATTTCTGATCTTCATTATCAGGATCCTATATTCCAGGGCATCAATCTTTCCAGGAACATGGGACATCAGAATGCGCTCCTTGCAGGCCTTATGACTGTTAAGGACTTTTGTGACTGCGCAATTTCCCTTGATGCTGACCTTCAGGACGATATCGATGCCATTGAGGCTATGATCGACAAGTTCAACGAGGGAGTCGATGTGGTTTATGGCGTCAGATCCAAGAGGGCTAAAGATACTTTTTTCAAAAGAGCTACTGCTGAAGGCTTTTATAAGATGATGAATGGCCTTGGTGCCAACACTGTTTATAATCACGCTGATTACAGACTTATGAGCAGACGTGCTCTCCTTGGACTTGCTGAGTTTGGAGAAGTTAATCTCTTCCTTAGGGGAATTGTTCCTATGGTAGGCTTTAAGAGTGATGTGGTCTACTACGAGAGAGCAGAGAGATTTGCAGGAGAGAGCAAGTATCCTCTTAAGAAGATGCTTGCATTTGCTGTAGAAGGCGTCACAAGTCTTTCAACAAAGCCAATTAAGCTCATTACTGGACTTGGTATTTTTATCTTCCTTGTGAGCATTGCGGTTTTCATTTATTCTATCGTTCGCTATTTCCAGAATCAGACAGTTCCTGGCTGGACTACAACGGTTCTTTCAGTCTGGTTTATCGGGGGACTTATGATGATATCCCTTGGTGTGATAGGCGAATATATTGGCAAGATTTATCTTGAGACCAAGAACAGGCCAAGATTTATCATAGAATCATATCTTGATGATTCAGAGATTAAGAAGTAAAGGTAGGTAGTATTTATAAAATGGCTAAGAAACCAGAAGATTTCAAAAAAGAGATGGAAGACAATATGAGAGCTAAGCTCTCTGAATATAGTCACGTCAAAAAGGTTATCGGAGTTGTAAGTGGTAAGGGAGGAGTTGGCAAGAGCCTTGTAACAGGTCTTTCAGCTATCTCCATGAGCAGAAAGGGCCACCAGGTGGCTATTATGGACGCAGATATCACTGGCCCGTCAATTCCCAAGATGTTTGGTATTGGAAAAGAGAATTTCGCAGACGAAACTGGACTTCTTCCTGCTGTAACAAGAGGCGGAATGAAGATAATGTCCCTTAACATGCTCATGGACAACGAAACAGATCCTGTTATCTGGAGAGGTCCTGTAATTGCAGGTATTGTTAAGCAGTTCTGGACAGATGTAAACTGGGGCGATGTGGACTATATGTTCGTAGATATGCCTCCTGGAACAGGTGATGTTCCTCTTACAGTATTCCAGTCACTTCCTGTTGACGGGATCATTGTAGTTGCTACACCTCAGGAGCTTGTTGGAATGATCGTTGAGAAGGCTATCAATATGGCCAAAATGATGAACATTCCGGTTCTTGGTCTTGTAGAGAATATGAGCTATATGACATGCCCTCACTGCGGAGAACCTATTTACATGTTTGGAGAGAGCAAGATTGATTCCTATGCAGCATCTCTTGGACTTAGTGTTCTTGGCAAGATTCCTATGAATCCTGATTTTGCAGCAAAGTGCGACGCCGGGCTTGCTGAAGATATTGAATTTGAAGGCCTTGAAAGCCTTGTTTCAGTTTTAGATGGTATGAAGGAATAATTTTTTAATTGGAGCTTAAGCTATGAAGATGAAACCTGAGAAAAACCAGATTACCTGGGGAGTAACACTGTTTTTGGTGGTGGTAGCATCACTTCTTGTCTATTACTTCCTGTTCCATGGCAATATCATCGTGGATTTCTTTGAAAAGATCATTGACTCTGTCTCTGGTATTATTCTTGGCGTGATCATAGCTTATATACTTATTCCTCTGCAGGATACCATTGAGGAGAAATTCTTAAAGCCTATCTATAAAAAGAGGGGCTATGATATCTCTTTTGCTGAGAATGCAAATTGGAAAAAGAGAAGACAGATGAGGGCTTTCGCAGTTCTTTTCACCATGCTGATCTTCATATTTATATTGTACCTGCTCTTTAGCTCTATTATTCCTCAGCTCATCAGCAGTATCAGAGAGATCATCAACAACCTTCCTATATATATCAAGAATGTTGATGATTATTCCAACCTGCTCCTTGAGAACAATCCAGATCTCAACGCATTTATTGATTCTCAGCTGACTCAGTATTATGCGACTTTATCAAGCTTTATTACCCAGAATATCAAGCCTTATATACCTGAGGTTGGTACCATTGTTAAGTATGCCTCTAAGAGTGTGTTCTCTGTCATTGGAGTAATATTTGATTTCGTAGTCGGCTTTATTGTTGCTATTTATGTCCTTAACTCCAAGGAGAGATTCACAACAAGAGGCAAGAAGATGGCTTATGCTTTCTTTAAGGAAGACTTTGCCAACGAGCTGGTGGGCGGATTTAGATTTGTCCACAACACCTTTGAGGGATTTATCGGTGGTAAGCTTATTGATTCTATAATAATCGGAGTTATCTGCTATTTTGGATGTCTCATCCTTGGCATCAATTATCCGGTGCTGATCTCAGTTATAGTTGGTGTCACCAATATCATTCCTTTCTTTGGCCCATACATTGGTGGAATAGCAGGAGCCCTTTTACTTGTGCTGATTGAACCCATACAGGCCCTTATTTTCCTGATATTTGTCATACTTCTTCAGCAGTTTGACGGCAATATCCTTGGTCCAAGGATCCTTGGTGGTTCAACAGGCCTTTCAAGTTTTTGGGTTATCTTTTCGATCACCTTCTTTGGTGGCCTTTGGGGCATTGTTGGATGGCTTATCGGAGTTCCTGTATTTGCGGTATTTTATGCCCTTGTATCAAGAGTGACCAATCATTACCTGCGGCAGAAAGAACTGTCTGAATTTACAGGTGATTACTACGATCTGGCTTATATAGAAGACAAAGAATACAAGCTTCTTAGCGACAAGTCCAATACCAAGTTCAATGCGGTGAAAAAAGCATCCACATTTAAAAGGATATTTAGTGGTAATAATAAGCTTGACGCGAAGAAAAAATGAATTATAATTGTTACTAATTAGTGCTTTGAAGTGCTAAAGTACAGGAAGGGGACTGATACAGATATGGCTAAGAAGAATTTAGATTGGGCTAACATTGGTTTTGCTTACCATGTAGCTGACAAGAGATATGTATCCAATTTCAAGGATGGGAAGTGGGATGACGGCGTCATTACAGAGGATGCCAAGGTTGTACTTAGCGAAGATGCAGGTGTTCTTCACTACGCACAGGAGTGTTTCGAAGGTCTTAAGGCCTATGAGACAGAGGATGGCAAGATCGTAACCTTCAGACCTGACCTCAACGCTCAGAGAATGGTTGATTCAGCTAAGCGTCTTGAGATGCCAGCATTCCCTGAAGATAGATTTATCAAGGCAGTAGAAGAGGTTGTAGCTGCTAATAAGGACTGGGTTCCACCATACGGAAGCGGTGCAACTTTATATATCAGACCTGTTATGTTTGCAACAGGCAATGTAATTGGTGTTAAGCCAGCTGATGAGTATCAGTTCAGAATTTTCGTAACACCTGTTGGACCATACTTTAAGGGTGGTGCTAAGCCTATCACAGTTAAGATCAGTGATTTCGACAGAGCAGCACCTCACGGAACAGGTAATATCAAGGCAGGACTTAACTACGCAATGAGCCTTCATGCAATTGTTACTGCTCATGAAGAGGGATTTGCTGAGAATGTCTATCTTGATGCTGAGTCAAGAACTTACATCGAGGAGACTGGTGGAGCTAACATCATCTTTGTAACCAAGGATGGCGGACTTGTAGTTCCTAAGTCACACACAGATTCAATCCTTCCTTCTATTACAAGAAGATCTATTGTCTATGTGGCTAAAGAGATCCTTGGCCTTAATGTAGAGGAGAGACCAGTTAAGCTTTCTGAGGTTCCTGAGTTCGTTGAGATGGGTCTTTGTGGAACAGCTGCTGTTATCAGTCCTGTTGGCAAGATCAATGACCACGGAAAAGAGATCGTCTTCAAGGATGGCTGCGAGGAAATGGGACCTGTTATCAAGAAGCTCTATGATACTCTTACGGGTATTCAGATGGGTACAGTTGAGGCTCCAGAAGGATGGATCCACGAGATCAAATAATAATAACGCATTTTTGCCGGGTGGAGATTTCTCCATCCGGCTTTTGTAATTTTGGGCCAAGTTTGGTATAGTGTATGGGCAGTTGTTTTTTGTTTTGATTTATACAGGAGATTGTTTTGAAAGAGCTTAATTCTTGTAAGGAAGCCATGGCGCAGAGCATTGAGAATAAGTATTTCTCTGTAGCACATCTATATAAGGATGAGAAGGCTATGGAGATGCACATTCATGACTGCTATGAGGTGTATTTCTCAATTTCTGGCGGCAAACAGTTCCTTATTGATAATCAGGTATATGATATTCAGCCGGGAGATCTTTTCCTTATTAATCAGTATGACTCTCATTACCTTACTCAGATTGACAAGGAGCTTCATGAGAGGATCGTTATCATGATCGATCCTGATTATATGAAGAGTATTTCCACACAGGAGACTAACCTGGATGCCTGCTTTTCAAACAGGCCAGAAGGGTTTACTCATAAGATAAGCCTTAGTCAGGATCAGCAGAGCCGTTTCCTCTACTTTGTAAATAAGATCGTAACCAGCAATGGATATGGCCATGATCTTCTTGAAAGAGCTACATTTACAGAGCTTTTTGTAATGATCAACAAGCTCCTTAAGGACAAAGAGGACAAGAAGGGCAATGAGCAGACTGCCACATATAACGAGCAGGTTGATGCCATTCTTTCTTATCTTAATAACAATATCCAGTATCCTATCAGTATAGGGGATCTTTCCAAACAGTTTTTTATCAGTGAGTCCTATATCTGCAGGATATTTAAGTCAGCAACTGGAACAACCATCAATAAGTACATGACGGCCAGACGAATTTCCATAGCAAAATCTCTTTTGGCTGAGGGCATTGGAGTAAGTGAAGTGTGCGAAAAATGTGGATTTTCTGACTACAGCAACTTCCTTAAGGCCTTTACTAAATCTGTGGGTATTTCACCTAAAAAGTACTCTCAGAACTGCAATAGATGATGATATATAAAAATAATTGTTGACAAATGGTATACTGGCATATAAAATAGCTTAGTACGCTAATGATTAAACGTAATTGATTGCCGTCACTGCGGCAGTTCCATATACGGATACAGTAAGGAGGTGTTACTGAAATGTCAATCTGCCCAAAGAATAAGTCATCAAAAGGACACAGAGATCAGAGAAGAGCTAACTGGAAAATGACAGCTCCTACTTTGGTTAAATGTAGTCACTGTGGAGCTCTTATGCAGCCACATTGCGCTTGCAAGAAGTGCGGTTACTACAACAAGAAGAGCATTGTTGAAGTTGAGGCATAATTTTAGTAAACCCAATATTTTACAAGAGCTTAAAGGCTTTCTGGCATATGTCAGAAAGCCTTGATTTTTGTGTGTTCATTTAGTACACTAGATTTTGTTCAAATTAAAAATATGGAGACTAAACATGGCTGAAATTGTAAGAGTTGCAGTTGATGCAATGGGTGGTGACAACGCTCCTTACGTTACAGTTAAGGGTGCAGTTGATGCCATCAAGGAATCAGACAATCTCAAGGTCTTTCTGGTAGGTCAGAAAGCTAAGGTTGAGGCTGAGCTTTCCAAATACCAATTCGATAGTAACAAGATAGAGGTTGTTGATGCTACAGAAGTCATTGAGATGGCAGAGCCACCAGTAATGGCTATCCGTAAAAAGAAAGATTCCTCTATTGTTAAGGCCATGTATATGGTCAACCACGGAGAAGCTGATGCTTATGTTTCAGCTGGATCAACTGGAGCTACACTGGTAGGTGGCCAGGTTATCGTAGGAAGACTTAAGGGTGTAGACAGAGCACCTCTTGCTCCACTTATCCCAACTGAGAAGGGAAGCTCACTCCTTATTGACTGCGGAGCCAATGTGGATGCCAGAGCCAATCACCTTGTACAGTTTGCCAAGATGGGAACCGTATATATGGAGAACATCATGGGCATCAAGAATCCTACAGTTGGTATCGTTAACATCGGCGCTGAGGAGGAGAAGGGTAACGCTCTTGTAAAAGAGACATTCCCACTTCTTAAGAACTGTCCTGATATAAACTTTATCGGAAGTATTGAGGCAAGAGATATCCCGGCTGGATATGCTGATATTATTGTTTGTGAGGCCTTTACAGGTAATGTTATCCTCAAGATGTATGAGGGCGTTGCCAAGTCACTTATGCATGTTATCAAGAAGAGCCTTCTTAGCAGCTTCAAGACCAAGATTGGTGCGCTTCTTATCAAGAAGGATCTTAAGAAGACACTTTCAAATTACAGCATGGATCAGTATGGTGGAGCTCCAATGCTGGGACTTAAGGGACTTGTAGTCAAGACCCATGGAAGCGCCAGTGATATTGAGGTTAAAAACTCAATTCTGCAGTGTGTGACCTTTACAGAACAGAGAATAAGTGAGAAGATTAGCGCAAAGATTTCAGAGTAAACAAGCGCTGATAATATATTTTTAAAAGATCGGAGACATAATATGGAATTTGAGAAGATGAAAGAAGTTATTGCTAATGTACTCAACGTTGATCCTGAGGAGATCAAGCTTGAGACTACATTTACAGAAGATCTCGGTGCAGATTCACTTGACCTTTTCCAGATTATCATGGGACTTGAGGATGAGTTTGATGTTCAGATCGATCCTGAGCAGACTGAGAATATCACAACAGTTGGTGAGGCTGTTGAGCTTTTGAAAAATGCTATCTCAAATAAATAATTAAATGTGAGGCAGCGTGAAGCTGCCTCTAATTTTATTTTTGGAGTTTTTATGTTAAAAGAAACAGATATTGCTAAATTTGAGAAGCTTATTGGATATACCTTTAGAGATAAAGCTCTCATCACACAGGCGTTTACCCACAGCTCTTTTGTCAACGAACAAAAGATCAATAAAAAGCCTGATTATGAGAGACTGGAGTTCTTGGGGGACGCCATTTTAGAGATGATCTCAAGCGCTTACCTCTTCAGGTCTTTCCCTGACAAGAAAGAGGGAGAGATGTCCAAAATGAGAGCTTCTTTAGTATGCGAGGGTGCTCTTGCTTATGACGCAGCTGCCCTTGGCATTAAGGACTACATCCAGCTTGGCAAGGGAGAGGAGTCAACTGGAGGCAGGAATAAGGAATCAATAATAGCCGACGTTATGGAGGCTGTAATTGGTGCGCTGTTTTTGGACGGCGGTATTGAGGAGTCCAAGAGGTTTATTGACGCTTATATCCTTTCAAATATAGAGGCGGTCCAGATGTTTGTGGACAGTAAGTCTATTTTACAGGAGATAGCTCAGGGAGAGAATCTTGGCGAAGTAAGGTATGAAATAACTGGCGAAAGTGGACCTGAACATGATAAAATATTTGAGGTTCGCGTTTTCGTTGGAGATGATAATTTGGGAGAGGGGACAGGAAAGACCAAAAAGGCCGCTGAACAACAGGCAGCTTACAAGGCCATTCTTGTATTAAAAAATAAGCAGTAATGTATTTAAAAAGTATCGAGATCCATGGCTTTAAATCTTTTGCCAATAAGATAAAGTTTGATTTTCATAATGGTATAACTGGCATCGTAGGACCTAACGGCTCAGGTAAGAGTAATGTTGCTGACGCCGTGAGATGGGTTCTTGGTGAGCAGCGTATTAAGCAGCTGCGTGGCGGAGCCATGACAGATGTAATCTTTTCGGGAACAGAGCTTCGTAAGCCCCTGGGCTATGCTTTTGTTGCCATCACTTTGGACAATTCCGATCATTCCCTTGCGATTGATTATGATGAAGTAACTGTAAGTAGGCGCCTTTACCGTTCTGGAGAGAGTGAGTACATGATCAACGGCTCAACCTGCAGACTTAAGGACGTCAATGAACTGTTTATGGATACAGGTATCGGTAAGGAAGGCTATTCCATAATCGGACAGGGCCAGATTGACCAGATCCTTTCAAGTAAGCCTGAGGACAGACGAAACCTCTTTGATGAGGCTGCTGGTATCGTTAAGTTCAAGGCAAGAAAAGAAACTGCTCTTAAAAAGCTTGAGGAGGAGAAGCTCAACCTCACAAGACTTTCTGATATCTTGTCTGAGCTTGAAAAACAGATCGGACCTTTGGAGAAACAGTCTGAGGTTGCCAAGGAATACCTCAAGTACAAAGAGAGACTTAAGACTCTTGATGTAAACATGTTCCTTGTTGAAAACAAGCATCAGAAGGAACAGTTTGAAGAGGCCAGCAAGAACTTTGATATCGCTTCAGAAGCTCTTGAAGAGGCCAAGGTTCAGTATGACAAGACCAAGGAAGAATATGAGAACATCCAGAAGCTGATCGAAGAGATCGACAAAGAGATTGAAGAGATCAGAACCAAGATCACCAATTCTTCTGTTACAAAAGAGAAATTAGAGGGACAGATCGGAATCCTTAATGAGAAGATCAAATCTGCCTCTGATAATGATGCTCACTTCAGAAAAAGAGAAAAGGACGAGCAGGAAAAGCTCGATGCCAGAAACAAGGAAAAGGACAAATACCTTGAAGAGAAGGAGCAAATAGATAAGGAAGCTAAGGCTCTTTCAGCAGACAGAAATGAAGCAAGAAAAGAGCTGGATAAGGTTCTTTCCCAGATAGAAGATATCAACAATGAGATCGAGGAGTGCAAGAGCACTATCATCAAGACTCTTGAGACAAGGGCTAACATCAAGTCAAAGCTCTCATCCCTCGATACCATGAAGGAGCAGGTCAACATCAGAAAGGCTGAGCTTACAAGTAAGCTCGTAAGGGCCAGATCTGATGAGTCCAAGCAGGAAGAGACTCTTAAAAAGCTCCGCGATGAGTTCGACAGCATCACAGCTGAGATCTCAACAATGAACAAGAAACAAAAAGAGACAGATGCTGAGATTGTCAGCATCAGAGAAAACATGTCTCTTAAGGATACAGAGCTTCGTAAGACTCAGGAGCTTTACCAGCAGGAGAAGTCAAGACTTGAAGCTCTTGCTAACCTTACTGAGAGATACGAAGGCTACGGCGGATCAGTTAAGAAGGTCATGGAGAGGAAGGATGACACCAAGGGTATTATTGGTGTTGTTGCCGATATCATCAAGACTGAGCCCAAGTACGAAACAGCCATTGAGGTTGCTCTTGGCGGTAACATTCAGAACATTGTTACTGACAACGAAGAGACAGCCAAGAAGATGATCAAATACCTTAAGGATACCAAGGCAGGAAGAGCTACATTCCTTCCACTTACATCCCTTGACAATCCTCCGGAACTTAAGGCCAAGGAAGCTTTGGAAGAGCCTGGAGTTCTTGGCATGGCTGATGAACTTGTAAACACTGATCCCAAGTACAAGAGTGTTGCCAAGGCTATGCTTGGCAGGATCGTTGCTGTAGATAACGTAGATAATGCAGTTAAGATCGCCCGCAAGTACAACTATACAGTCCGTATGGTCACATTAGAGGGTGAGCTTCTTGTTCCAGGTGGTGCCATCAGTGGTGGTGCGTTCAAGAACAACTCCAATCTTCTTGGTAGAAGACGAGAGATGGAGGACCTTGAAAAGAACGTCAAGAAGTATAAAGACAGGGCCGAGGAGATCCAGAAGGAGATTGAAGACTCCAAGGCTAAGAGAAATGAACTTAGGTCTCTTGCTGAGGAGCTTAGGACTTCACTTCAGGATAAGTTCATCGCTCAGAATACAGCCCGTATCAATGTAGAGAACGAGGAAAACCGTCAGAAGGAGCAGAAGGGCAATTACTCTGACCTCAAGACTGAAAATGATGAGATCGAGAAGAGACTTTCCGAGATCAATCTGGAGAAGGAAGAAGCTCTTTCTCAGCTTGCAGAATCAGAAACTACCGAAAAAGAGTGCTCTGAGAAGGTGACCAAATTCCAGGGACAGCTCGAGGAACTCCATACTGTTGAGGAGCGTGAAAACGAGAATGTTGCCAAGTGGGATATCCAGTATGAGAAGATTGCCCAGAAGCAGGAATTTGCCCAGGCCAACATTGACCGTGTTGACAGCGAGATTGAAACTGAAGAGGCAGCTCTTTTAGAGATCCAGGAGACTCTTAAGAAAAACGAAGAGACTCTGGCTCAGAGCAAGAAGGATATCGAGGAGATAAGGCTTACAATCGAGGCTTCCGCAGATGTTCACTCTGAGGCTTCCAAGCAGCTGGATGAAAAGAAAGAAAAGAAGAACGAACTTACTGTTTCACAGAAGGAGTTCTTTAATAAGACAGAAGAGCTTAATAAGCACATGTCTGATCTGGATAAAGAAGTAATTAGACTTTCTGGAAGAAAAGAGAGATGTCAGGAAGCTATTGAAGCTCAGATCAACTACATGTGGAATGAATATGAGATCACTTTGACGGATGCGGCTGGCATGAGGGATGAAGAAATGACTGATATCCCTGCCATGAAGAAAGAGACAAGCTCCCTTAAGGATTCAATTAAGAAGCTTGGTGATGTAAACGTCAACGCCATTGAGGACTACAAGAACCTCATGGAGAGATATACATTCATGAAGACTCAGCATGATGACCTCATTACTGCTGAGCAGCAGCTCAAAGAGATAATCAAGGACCTTGATGAATCCATGCGTAAGCAGTTCGTTGAGCAGTTTGCAAGGATTAACGTGGAGTTCGACAAGGTATTTAAAGAGATGTTTGGCGGTGGTAAGGGTACACTTGAACTATCAGAGGATGAGGATGTCCTTGAGGCAGGTATCAAGATAAATGCTCAGCCACCAGGAAAGAAGCTCGTTAACATGATGCAGATGTCCGGTGGTGAAAAGGCTCTCACTGCGATAGCTCTTTTGTTCGCTATCCAGAACCTTAAGCCATCTCCATTCTGTCTGCTTGATGAGATCGAGGCTGCCCTTGATGAAAACAACGTTGTAAGGTTTGCCAAGTACCTACACAAACTTAAGAACACTCAGTTCATAGTTATTACACATCGTAGAGGTACAATGGAAAGTGCAGACAGACTTTACGGTATTACAATGCAGGAGAAGGGAGTATCTACTCTTGTAAGTGTCAACCTTATTGATAAGGAGCTCACCAACTAATGGCAATGAACTTTTTTAAGAAACTTCAGAATGGACTTGCTAAAACCAGAGATACTCTTTTATGGAACCTCGATAATGTCATCTACGAGAGTGCCATAATTGACGAGGATTTCTATGAGGAACTTGAGGAAGTTCTGATCATGGGTGACATAGGAGTTAATGCCACCAGCAGGATTATGGACGACCTTAGGGCTGAGGTTAAAAAACAGAGCCTCGTTGCTCCATCCCAGTGCAGAAACCTTCTTGTTGAAACCATCAGGAAGCAGATGGAGACAGGGGAGAACGCCTATGACTTTGAGGAGAAAAAGACAGTAGTCTTTATTATAGGCGTAAATGGCGTAGGTAAGACCACATCTGTTGGAAAGCTTGCAGCTAACTTTAAAAACAAAGGCAAAAAAGTCATCATCGCAGCAGCAGATACCTACAGAGCTGCAGCTACAGAGCAGCTTGAGGAATGGGCTAAGAGAGCTGACTGCCCAATTATTACAGGCAGAGAAGGCGGAGACCCTGCAAGCGTTATCTATGATGCTGCTTCAGCCTTCAAGGCAAGGGACTGCGATATTCTGATAGTTGATACAGCCGGAAGACTTCACAATAAGAAAAACCTCATGGAAGAGCTTGCCAAGATGAACAGGATCATCGATAAAGAGCTTCCTGGAATCTACAGGGAAAATCTTATTGTACTTGACGGAACTACAGGTCAGAATGCCATCATGCAGGCAAGAGAATTTGGCGAGGCTGCGGATCTTACTGGAATCATCTTAACCAAGCTTGATGGAACCTCCAAGGGAGGAATTGCAGTAGCAATTGTATCTGAGCTTAATATTCCGGTTAAATATATTGGAGTTGGGGAAGGAATTGACGACCTTGAAAGGTTTAATTCTGACGACTTTGTAAATGCATTATTTCAGGTAAATAAAGAAAATACAGAAGAATCTGCAGATGATCAGGGAGAAAAGTAAATGGAACAGGAAAAGATGACACTTGCTAAATTTGAAGAAGCTTACGAAGACGTTAAGAAGGTAACCCTTGATACCAAGCTCATTTACAGTGATTACTGGAGTGGTGCTACAGGTAATAAGGTTTATCTTAAGCCTGAGAATCTTCAGAGAACCGGAGCATACAAGGTTCGTGGTGCATACTACAAGATCACCACAATGTCTGACGAGGAGAGAAAGAAGGGACTTATCACAGCATCAGCTGGTAACCATGCCCAGGGCGTTGCTTACGCTGCCAAGCAGTATGGTGTTAAGGCAACGATCTGCATGCCTACTTCAACACCTCTTATCAAGGTAAACAGGACCAAGGCCCTTGGAGCTGAAGTTGTTCTTCATGGTAACGTATATGATGAGGCCTATGAAAAGGCTTTAGAGCTTGCCAAGGAAAATGGCTATACTCTGGTACATCCTTTCGATGATCTTGACGTGGCAACAGGTCAGGGCACAATAGCAATGGAGATCATCAAAGAGCTTCCTACAGTGGACATCATTCTTGTACCAATTGGTGGTGGCGGACTAGCTACAGGTGTATCAACACTGGCCAAGCTCCTTAATCCCAAGATCAAAGTAATTGGCGTTGAGCCAGCAGGAGCAAACTGCATGCAGGAGTCCTTTAAGGCTGGTCATGTAGTTACATTAAATACAGTAAACACCATCGCTGATGGTACAGCTGTTAAGACTCCTGGTGAGCACATCTTCCCATATATTCAGAAAAACCTCGACGATATCATCACAGTTCCTGATGAGGACCTTGTAGTATCATTCCTTGATATGGTCGAGAACCACAAGATGGTAGTTGAAAACTCAGGTCTTTTATCTGTAGCTGCTCTTAAACAGCTTAACGTAAAAGATAAAAAGATCGCCTGCGTTCTTTCCGGCGGTAACATGGATATTATCACCATGAGCTCCGTGGTTCAGCAGGGTCTTATAATGAGAGACCGTATATTCACAGTTTCAGTTCTTTTACCTGATAAGCCAGGTGAGCTTTCAAGAGTATCTGGTATAATAGCAGATGTAAAGGGCAACGTTATCAAGCTCGAGCACAACCAGTTTGTTTCTATCAACAGAAGCGCTGCAGTTGAGCTTCGTATCACACTTGAGGCCTTTGGAACTGAGCACAAAGAGCAGATCATGAGCGCTCTTAATGAGAACGGATATAAACCAAGAATTGTAAGGACTAATATTTAATGAATTCCAAAAAATTAATAGGCAGAAAGAGGATACGTGAGTATCTGATTATAACTTTTGCATCCATGCTCTACGGCGTAGGAACAAGTTTACTTATTGATCCAAATAACTTAGCGCCAGGTGGTATGACCGGACTTGCGATTGTTTTAAACAGGCTTGTGGGGATTGGAACAGGTATGTGGTTTTTGCTCCTTAATATCCCGATCCTTCTGGTGGCTATTTGGAAATTTGGAATCAGATTTACCATATCTACAATATATGCAACATCGATGATCTCAGTGTTTACGGATCTTTGTACCAAGTTCTTTGGACAGTACGTGATCCACGACATGATCCTCGCTGTTACATTTGGTTCAGCCATGACTGCTGTTGCTATCGGACTTATTTTCAAATGTCACGCAACAAGCGGTGGTACTGATGTTATAATTAAACTGTTAAGACTAAGGTATCCGCATATCAAGACAGGTGTTTTATACATCATGACTGATATGATCGTACTTATCATTGCAGCTATCGTCTTTAACGACCTGGCTGCAGCAATGTATTCTTTCCTTTCTGTTATGGTAGTAAGCTTTGTTGTGGACTTTGTTCTCTACGGTAGAGACGGAGCCAAGCTTATCTATATCATTTCAGACAGACCTGAGATCATTACAGCAAGACTTCTCACTGAGCTGGATATTGGTGTAACCCACGTATTTGGTAAGGGCGCATACAGCGGAGAAGAAAAGAAAGTAATCATGTGTGCCATTAAAAAGAGATTGTCTCCCCTTGCAGAGGATATTGTAAGAGAAGAGGATCCTAACGCATTTATGATAGTTTCAAGTGCAAGCGAGATTTTTGGTGAAGGCTATAAGAGTTATTTTGACGAGAGAATGTGAGCATGAATAATTCCTTAGACACAAGAGAGCGCCGAGGCGTTAGAAATACACACAACATCATTTCAATCATCTTTTTGAGCCTTGTTGCTTTGATGGGTCTTTCCCTCAGCATCGTGCTTCTTATTAAGAATGCATCTTTGCAGAGACAGGAAGATGCCGTTCAGAGCGAACTTGATGCGCTTAATGCTGAAGGCTACTATACAGAGGCTGAGGCAAAAGAGCTTGTGGAGACCGTCAAGATCGAAACTGAGGAAAATACCAGAAACTCCATCAGAAACATGATACAGGAAAAGCTTGAGAATGGGGACGGTGCTACATCGGCTATCAGATCTCTTTTCCCAGATCAGATCGTTGTAGCAAGTTCTGGAAGATATTACTTCTTCCCAATATCAGATAAGATTGAGCATCACGGCTTTGAGGAAGCAGACTTCGAGGTTGGAGATGACGGATTTCTTGAATATGTGGGCGACGACTCAACTGTAGAAGCTAAAAATGGCATCGATGTGTCAAGATTCCAGGGCAGTATTGACTGGGAGAAGGTTGCCAAAGCAGGCGTAGATTTTGCAATTGTAAGAGCAGGTCTTCGCGGAACCACAGAAGGTAAGCTTCTTGTTGACGACTGCTTTGAGGATAACGTTCTTGGAGCTACTGAGAATGGCATCGATGTAGGAGTGTACTTCTATTCACAGGCTGTCAACGAAGAAGAGGCTAAAGAAGAGGTTCAGATGATCCTTGACCTCATAGAGCCCTATGATATCACGTATCCTGTTGTTATTGATGTTGAGTCTGCTGAGTCTGATTCAGCCAGAACAGCCAATCTTTCAACCGATGATTATGAGCTTGTTGTAGAGACCTTCTGCAAGACGGTTAAACAGGCTGGTTATACACCAATGATCTACGGCAATGTTAAGAGCTTTACGCTTCTTATGGATGCTGAAGATGTTGATAAATATGATATCTGGATCGCTTACTATGGCCTTCCTTTGTATTATCCATATCATTTCAATATGTGGCAGTACACATCAACTGGAAGAGTTGATGGAATTGATGGAGATGTCGACCTTAATATCTGTATAACGGACTACTAGAATGGACGAGCACTTTAACGCTTCTTTATCCTACGAAGCATACGAGCAGAAGGGGTATCTTAACGAGGATTTTCACTTCTTTCACATAAAGAGCAGTGAGAACGTGGATATTCCTTATCACTATCACGATTTTCATAAACTGATCCTTGTGTTATCCGGGGATGCGAAATATATGATCGAAGGGCTGGAGTACGAACTTAAGCCCTTCGATTTTGTGCTTGTAAAGAGGCTTAGTATCCATAAGCCTGTCTGGAACAATGACAGCAGGGATAACCAGTATGACAGGATGATACTGTACCTTAAGGATGAATTTCTTATGCAATATGGTCTTCTTGACTGTTTCAAGGAGGCAACAGCTAAAAAGAGCAGCGTGGTAAGATTCCAGGCAAGCATCAGTTCCAGGATCTATGATGCATTTAAGAAGCTTGAGACTGATATAAAAGAACAGGACAGTCAGTACAGGGGAGAGCTAAAAACAAGACTTGACCTTATAAATGCTCTACTGATGTTCAATGAGGCCTGCCTGACTGAGAAGAACTGTTTTGATACTTCAGCAAGATATAACAGGAAGATCATTGAGATCATCGACTATATAAATGCTAATCTTGCTTATAATCTGTCCATAGACAGTCTTGCGGACCATTTCTATATGAGCAAGTACCACATGATGAGGCTATTTAAGAATGAGACTGGCTATTCAATACACAGATATATCTCGGAAAAGAGAATTCTCCTTGCCAGAGACTATATCAGCCAGGGAATGGCAGCAACTACAGCATGTCTTGAATGCGGATTCAGGGATTACTCATCCTTTAGCAGAGCATTTAAGAACCAGCTTGGAATATTACCGTCAGAGATAAGATTTTAGGTGTCAAGAAAAAATACTTGACACTTATTTTCTTTTTGGTTATTATACTCATTGTGCATAAATATGGGTGAGGTTCATTATGGAGAAAATCGTTGAGCAGGGCCTTCTGTATGATTTCTATGGCGAACTCTTAACAGAACATCAAAAACAGATATATGAAGCTGCTGTATATAACGACATGTCTCTTACTGAGATAGCTGATGAGCATGGTATCAGCAAGCAGGGCGTACATGACCTCATTAAGAGATGCACCAAAACGCTTCAGAGCTATGAAGACAAGCTTCATATGATCAGGCGTTTTGAAGCTATCAAATCCCAGGCTGAGGAACTTAAGAAGGCATCCGGACAGGATGTGGATGCTGACAAGCTAAGGGAGATAGCACAGCATATCTCTGATAACATTTTAGAGGAGCTCACTTAATGGCTTTTGAGAGTCTTACAGATAAACTACAAAATGTATTTAAGGGCCTTAAGGGCAAGGGACGTCTTTCTGAAGAGGATGTCAAGGCTGCTCTGAAGGAAGTCAAGATGGCTCTTTTAGAGGCCGACGTAAGCTTTAAGGTTGTTAAACAGTTCATTTCTTCTGTACAGGAGAGAGCTGTTGGTGAGGATGTTTTAAACGGCCTTAACCCAGGACAGATGGTTATCAAGATCGTTAATGAAGAGATGACATCTCTCATGGGATCAGAGACCACTGAGCTTAGCCTTTTGCCAGTTAATGAGATCACTGTGATCATGATGTGTGGTCTTCAGGGTGCTGGTAAGACAACAACCGCTGCCAAGATAGCAGGTAAGCTTAAGCTCAAGGGCAGGAAGCCGCTTCTTGTAGCCTGTGACGTATACAGACCTGCTGCTATTGAACAGCTGCGTGTAAATGCCAGCAAGCAGGAAGTTGATTTCTTTGAAATGGGCTCAGATGTAAGCCCGGTTGATATTGCCAAGGCCAGCCTTGAACAGGCCAAGAAGGCAGGCAATAATGTTGTTTTGATTGATACAGCTGGTCGTCTTCAGATTGACGAAGATATGATGAATGAGCTGATCAATATAAAGGAAGCGGTCACAGTACATCAGACCCTTCTTGTTGTAGATGCCATGACCGGTCAGGAAGCAGTAAATGTAGCTTCTGAGTTTAATGACAAGGTTGGCGTCGATGGAATCATCCTCTCCAAGATGGATGGTGATTCAAGAGGTGGTGCAGCTCTTTCAACCAAGGCTGTAACCGGTAAGCCTATTCTCTATGTTGGTATGGGTGAGAAACTTTCAGATCTTGAGCAGTTCTACCCTGACAGAATGGCCAGCAGGATTCTTGGAATGGGCGATGTCCTTAGTCTTATCGACAAGGCTGTAGAAGCACAGCAGCAGATGGACGAGGCAAAAGAAAAAGAGATGGCCCAGAAGATGAAAAAGGGCAAGCTCGATTTCGAAATGTACCTTGAGAGCATGAAGCAGATGAGAAACATGGGTGGTCTTGGTGCCATCATGGGAATGCTTCCCGGAATGGGCAAGATTGGTGAAGATCAGCTTCCTGATGAGAAGGAACTTGCAAGGCTTGAAGCAATTGTTCTTTCCATGACTCCGGAAGAGCGTAAAAATCCCAAGCTCATGAGCCCTCAGAGGAAATTCAGGATTGCCAAGGGTTCAGGCAATGATATCGCCGCAGTTAACCGCTTCATCAAACAGTTCGAGCAGATGAATAAGATGATGAAACAGATGCCAGGCCTTATGGGCGGCAAGAGACGCGGAATGGGCAAGTTTGGCGGATTCCCTGGAATGGGCGGATTCGGCGGCAACAAATTCTTTTGATATGTCTATGCAGCAGTAGCTGTTTGATACATATAAAAACTAAAACAATAATTTAATTTATTTAATGGAGGACATTAAAATGGCAGTAAAGATCAGATTAAAGAGAATTGGTAAGAAGAAGGTTCCTTTCTACAGAATCATCGTTTCAGATTCAAAGTTCCCTGTACAGGGTAAGTTCATCGAGGAGATCGGAACATACGATCCTAACACAGATCCTAGCACAGTAAAGGTTGACGAGGAGCTCGCTAAGAAGTGGCTTTCAAACGGAGCTCAGCCTACAGAGTCTGTTGCAAAGCTCTTCAAGCAGGCCGGCATTCAGAAATAAACATTTCTGATTTGATTTATCATTCAAATTTGCCGGAGGTGGATAAGTGAAAGAATTAGTTGAAGTTATCGCAAAGGCCCTTGTCGATAATCCGGACGAAGTTGTAGTAACCGAGAAAAAAGACGGGCGTAATATTATGATCGAGCTTCATGTTGCACCTTCAGACATGGGCAAGGTAATAGGCAAACAGGGCCGTATTGCCAAGGCAATCCGCGCCGTTGTTAAGGCTGCATCAACAAGAGAAGATGTTAAGGTTGATGTTGAAATAGTATAATATTAGAGCCGAATAAGGTATATACTTTATTCGGCTCTTTATTACATTTACTTTTAGGAGTAATATGAATTTCCATATAATGACTCTTTTCCCTGAGATGGTTGAGCAGGGCCTTAAGACCAGTATAACTGGAAGGGCTGAAGAGAAGGGACTTATTTCCTTCAATGCTGTAAACATCAGGGATTATTCTAATGACAATAAACATCACAAGGTTGATGATTATACATATGGTGGCGGTGCTGGTATGCTAATGCAGGCACAGCCTATATACGACTGCTTCCTTGCTATCAGGGATTCTGTTAAGGGACTATCCAAGGACAAGAAGCTAAGAGTCGTTTATGTAACTCCTCAGGGAAGTGTCTTTGATCAGAAAATGGCAGCTGACCTTGCTAAAGAGGAGGAACTTGTTTTTCTTTGTGGACACTACGAGGGCGTTGATGAGAGAGTTCTGGAAGAGATAGTTACAGACTACGTTTCTATTGGCGACTATGTACTGACAGGAGGAGAGCTTCCTGCCATGGTCATGATAGATGCAATCTCAAGACTTGTGCCAGGGGTTCTTAACAACGATGAATCAGCCATGACAGAGAGTTTTGCGGGCGGCCTTTTGGAATATCCACAGTATTCAAGACCTGAGGAGTGGATGGGCAAAAAAGTGCCAGCGATTCTTTTGTCAGGAGACCATAAAAAGGTTGATGAATGGCGTCTTGAACAGTCTATCTTAAGGACTAGGGAGAGAAGACCGGATCTTTATGAGAAGTGGGTTTTGGAAAACCCGCCCAAGGAAGAGAAAAAGAAACGCAGGAAACGTAGAAGTAATCAGGAAGAGGATAATCAATGACAGACAGATTTCAGGTTGGCGTAATAGCATCTACACATGGGCTTCAGGGAGAGGTTAATGTATTTCCCACCACTGAGGATCCATCAAGGTTCAAAAAGCTTAAGCAGGTTGTTCTTCATACCCAGAGGGGAGAAGAGCTTCTTTTGGATGTTCAGAGTGCCAGATTCTTCAAAAAGTTTGTTATTGTTAAATTTAAGCAGTTCAATAATATCAACGAAGTCGAGAAGTTCAGAGGATGCGAACTTACCATCGACCGCAAAGATGCGATAAAGCTCGAGGATGGGGAATACTACTGTGCAGATCTTATCGGGCTTATGATCGTGGATGAGGACGATAATGAGCTTGGAACTCTTACTGAGATTCTTCAGACTGGCGCCAATGACGTATACGAGATGACCAGGAAGGACTCTGAAGAGAAGATATATATTCCTGCAATTAAGGATTGCGTTAAGAAAATTGACATTGAAGGCAGAAAAATCGTCATTCATGTAATGGATGGTCTTCTTTAAAAATTAAGTGACTTTTCTTATTAAATGCCTTATAATGTTTAAGTAAATATTTAGTGTATGAAAATATCTTTATACAAGATATTGGGGTGAGGATTCTAATGGTAGATTATACTGAGGGAGCTGGATATCAGTATCATACTCATGTTGGCCCGGGAGATGTGGGCAGATATGTACTTTTGACTGGTGATCCAGGAAGATGTGAATCTATTTCAAAACTTTTTGATAATCCCAAGTTTGTTGCTTATAATAGAGAATACAACTGCTATACAGGTTACCTTAACGGTGAGAAGGTAAGCGTTATCTCACATGGCATTGGCGGAGCATCAACAGCCATCTGTGTTGAGGAGCTTGCCAAGTGTGGTGCTGATACCTTTATCAGGATGGGAACATCCGGTGGTATGCAGGATGATGTTGTCGGAGGTGATATTGTCATCGCATCTGGCGCTATCCGTGCTGAGGGCACTTCCAAGGAGTACGCACCTATCGAGTATCCTGCTGTAGCTTCTTTTGATGTAGTTAATGCGCTTGTTAACGGAGCTAAAAAGGCTGGTGCCAATTATCATGTTGGTGTGGCTCAGTGCAAGGATTCATTCTTTGGACAGCATGAGCCTGAGACCAAGCCTGTAGGCCCTGATCTTTTGTATAAATGGGACGCATGGATCAAATGTGGTTGTCTGTGTTCCGAAATGGAGAGCTCAACATTATTTATTGTGGGTAGTTACTTAAGGATCCGCACAGGAGCAGTTCTTCTTGTTGTTGCCAATCAGGAGAGGGCTAAAAAAGGTCTTCCCAACCCACAGGTACACGACATGGATATGGTCTACAAGACCACTATCGAGGCTGTAAAAGAGCTCATTAATTTGGATAAAGCCTGAATAAGGTTTTATTATACATTTCATATCTTTTTATAATGGAGGGAAATTATGAAAAAGAAGATTTTAGCAGTTCTTATGGCTGCAACAATGGTAGCTTCTCTTGCTGCTTGTGGCGAGAGCGCTCCTGCAACAACTGATACTACAGAAGCAACTGAGGCAGCTCCAGCTGAGACAGCTGAGACTCCAGCAGAGCCAGCAGCTGAGGCAGAGGCTCCTGCAGAGGCAACTGACATGAAGGTTGCTATGGTAACTGACTACGGCGATATCACAGACCAGTCATTCAACCAGTCAACATACGAGGCTTGCAAGGCTTTCGGTGAGGCTAATGGCGTAGATTTCACATACTACAAGCCAGAAGGCGATTCAGACGCTGAGAGAGTAGCTATGATCGACAAGGCTGTAGCTGATGGATTCAATGTAATCGTTATGCCTGGTTACGCTTTCGCTGGCGCTATCAAAGAGACAGCTGAGATGTATCCTGACATCAAGTTCGTAGCTCTTGACGTTTCTGAGTACGACCTTGAGGGTGATTCTTCAGACTTCAACAACAAGACATATGACAACGTATTCTCAGCAGTATATCAGGAAGAGCTTCCTGGATACATGGCTGGTTACGCAGCAGTAAAGATGGGCTACACAAAGCTTGGTTTCCTTGGCGGTATGGCAGTTCCTGCTGTTATCCGTTATGGTTATGGTTTCGTACAGGGTGCTGACGCTGCAGCTGCAGAGATCGGTGCTGACGTAGAGATCAACTACGCTTATGGTAACCAGTTCTACGGTGATTCTGATATCACAGCTGCTATGGACACATGGTACCAGGGCGGCACAGAGGTTGTATTCGCTTGTGGTGGTGGTATCTTCACATCAGCTGGTGAGGCTGCTGCTAAGGTAAACGGCAAGGTTATCGGTGTTGACGTTGACCAGGCTGCAACAATCGATGGAATGTTCGGTAAGGGCATGACAATCACATCAGCTCAGAAGGGTCTTCAGGCAACTGTAAATACTCTTCTTTCAGCTATCAGAGATAACCAGTGGGAGAACTTTGCAGGACAGATCCAGAACCTTGGTCTTGTATCTGCTGATGATCTTACACTTAACTATGTATCACTTGCTGATTCAACAGTTTGGACAGATACATTCACAGCTGATGATTACAAGCAGCTCGTTGCTGATATGGTAAGCGGTAAGATTTCTGTATCTAACGATTCTTCAGCTGAGGAACCTTCAGCTACAACAGCTAAGATCAACTTCCAGGGCAACATCAAATAATATTGCGCGCTTGCGCTTTTCAGGGGCCGGCAGATTCATAGTCTTCCGGCCTTTTTTCAAAAATAAATTTATGAGGGTATGGAGGAGGTATCAATGGCAGAAAATAGTAATAGTGAATATGCTATTGAAATGCTGAACATTACCAAGAGATTCCCAGGAATTGTAGCTAATGACAATGTTACAATTCAGCTCAAGAAAGGTGAGATACATGCACTGCTTGGAGAGAACGGTGCAGGTAAGTCAACTTTAATGAGTGTGCTCTTTGGACTTTATCAGGCTGAAGAAGGTATCATCAAAAAAGACGGCAAGGAAGTTAAGATCAACAATCCTAACGATGCTAACGACCTTGGAATAGGAATGGTACACCAGCATTTCAAGCTTGTTCAGTGTTTTACAGTACTGGACAACATTATTCTTGGTGTTGAGTCTACCAAACACGGAATTCTTCAGAAGGAAGAGGCCAAGAAAAAGGTTCTTGAGCTTTCTGAGAAGTATGGACTTAAAGTAGATCCTGATGCAAAGATCGAGGATATTACTGTTGGTATGCAGCAGAGAACTGAGATTCTTAAGATGCTGTACAGAGACAATGAGATCCTTATCTTTGATGAGCCTACAGCGGTTCTTACGCCTGCTGAGATCGATGAGCTTATGGAGATCATGAGAAACCTTGCAAAAGAAGGTAAGTCAATTCTGTTTATTTCTCATAAGCTTGCTGAGATCATGGCAGTTGCTGACAGATGTAGTGTTCTTAGAAGAGGTAAGTACATCGGAACAGTTAATATTGCTGATACCGATCAGAACGAGCTCAGTAGAATGATGGTTGGACGTGACGTTCAGCTTGTTGCTACCAAGGAAGACAAGGAACCTGGTGATGTGATCCTTCATGTTGTGAACATGACAGTTCCAAGTAAGCTCCATCACAACAATGCTGTTAAGAACGTTTCTTTTGATGTCAGATCAGGAGAGATTGTTTGTATAGCTGGTATCGATGGTAATGGTCAGACAGAGCTTGTCTATGGACTTTCCGGTCTTGAGAACTGCACAACAGGCAAGATCACTCTTTCTGGCAAGGATATCACTCATGCATCCATCAGAGAGAGATCAACAAGTGGTATGAGCCATATCCCTGAGGACAGACATAAACATGGTCTTGTAATGGATTATTCACTGGCTTATAACCTTGTTCTTCAGAGATACTTTGAGCCTGAGTTCTCAACCAAATCCGGCTTCCTTAAAAAGGCAGCTATCAATTCATATGCAGATAAGCTCATTGAGCAATACGATATCAGATCCGGACAGGGAGCTCCAACAATTGCCCGCTCCATGTCAGGTGGTAACCAGCAGAAGGCTATCATCGCAAGAGAGATCGATAAAAACCCTGATCTTCTCATTGCGGTTCAGCCAACCAGAGGCCTTGACGTAGGAGCTATCGAGTATATCCACAAACAGCTCATTGCTCAGAGAGATGCTGGTCACGCAGTTCTTCTTGTTTCACTGGAACTTGAAGAGGTTATGAGTATTTCTGACAGAATCCTTGTTATGTACGAGGGTGAAATAGTAGGAGAATTTGATCCTAAGGTAACAACTCCTGAAGAGCTTGGTCTCTACATGGCAGGAGCTAAGAGAAAGGAGGTAACAGCATAATGGGTTCATCTGGTAAGTCATCAGAAAGCTTCTTATCAAAGCCAGCTGTACAGTCCATTTTAGCTGCTATTCTCTGCATCATCATCGGACTCTTAGTTGGTTACATAGCACTTCTTATCATTGATCCAAAGGGTGCTACAGAAGCTATTATCACTATTCTCAAGAACTACTTTACTTATCCTACCAAAGCAGCAGCAATGAAGTACCTTGGTAACACTCTTGTTAAGGCAGCACCACTTCTTATGTGCGCTCTTTCAATTCAGTTCTGTTACCAGGCAGGCCTTTTCAATATCGGTGCTGCAGGACAGTATGTAGCTGGAGCAGGTGCATCACTTTTCTTCGCACTGGTTCTTAAGATGCCATGGTTTGTTTGCCTTTTGGCAGCTCTCATTGCAGGCGGTATCTTTGGTATTGTAGTAGGTATTTTGAAATCTTACCTCAACGTTAACGAGGTTATTTCAGGAATCATGCTTAACTGGATCGGTCTTTATTCTGTTAACATGCTTCTTTCTGGGGTAAAAGAGACAGCCAGCCCCTACACAGTACAGATCGCAAGTGTTAATGAGAAGGCGCTCCTTCCATCTCTTGGACTTGAAAAGCTCTTTTCAAACAACAAGTATGTAACTATTGCGATTCCTCTTGCATTTATTGTTGCTATTATCTTAAAGATAATCCTTACCAAGACTGTATTTGGTTATGAGATCAAGGCTACAGGTATTGCCAAGGATGCTGCTAAATACAGCGGAATGAAAGAGAAGAGGAATGTTATAATAACACTCTTTATTGGCGGCGCACTTGCTGGTATTGGTGCAGCGTTCCTGTTCCTTACAGGATATGAGCAGTGGTCTGTAACACAGTCATCAGTTCCTTCAATGGGATTCAATGGTATCGCTGCTACATTCCTTGGAGGTCTGGATCCAATAGGAACGATCTTTGCTTCCTACTTTATCCAGCACATCACCAGTGGTGGTTCGTACCTTGACAAGAATATCTATCCTTCACAGATTTCAGACTTTATTTCAGCTATCATCATCTATCTGTGCGGATTCGTTCTTTTCTTCAAGCTGTATCTGAATAACTACCTCAGAAACAGACAGGAGAAGGCAAAAGAAAGAAAAGAAGGAGGTAAAAGATAATGGTATTACTTATTCAGTACACTCTTTTATTTGCTTCAGTTCTTATCCTTGTAGCCCTTGGTGGTTGTTTCTCAGAGCACTCAGGTGTTATCAACCTGGGACTTGAAGGAATAATGGTTATCGGAGCCCTTGGTGGTGCTCTTACACTTAAGTACATTTCACCTAATACTCCGGCATTTCTTATTGTGCTGGCAGTTATTGCGGCAGCGGTAGTATCTGGCGTTGTTTATTCAGTACTTCTTGCTGTTGCATGTATCAACCTTAAGGCTGATCAGACCCTTGTTGGAACAGCTCTTAACATGCTTGCTGCAGCAGCTGCAACAGTTATTGTTAAGTCAATCAATATCGCTGAGAACCCTGACAACGTTTCTTCTACTGTACAATACGTTCAGACCAAGAAGGCTCTTGTTGTTACTATCGGTTCATTCCAGTTCAACTGGTTCATGCTGGTAGCTCTTATCGCTCTTATTCTTGCTTATGTAGTTCTCTACAAGACTAAGTTTGGTCTTCGCCTTATGGCCTGCGGTGAGCATCCTCAGGCTGCAGACAGTGTAGGTATCAATGTTTACACTATGCGCTGGGCAGGCGTTCTTATCTCAGGTATGCTTGCTGGAATCGGTGGTATTGTATATATCACAGCTGGCGTAAGTGAGTGGAAGTTTGAGGTAGGTGTTGCTGGTTTTGGTTTCCTTGCTCTTGCGGTTATGATCTTTGGTCAGTGGAAACCAATAAACATCGGACTTGCAGCGCTTCTGTTTGGATTCTTCAGAGCTCTGTCTAACGTATATTCAGGCTTTGATTTCCTGGCAGCTCTCAATATTCCAGGATCTGTCTACAACATGATGCCTTACATTATTTCACTTATCGTTCTTGCATTTACATCATCTAATTCAAGAGCGCCTAAGGCAGAAGGTATTCCTTACGACAAGGGATCAAGATAATAAAAAAGATTTTCCCCGCCTGTATGGGCGGGGAATTTAGACTCTTTATATTTTGGGAAAGATAATTATTTATGGATATTAACGTACAGGAACTTATTAAAACAGCCCTTGAGATGAGAAAGATGAGCTATACTCCATATTCTCATTTCAATGTTGGAGCAGCACTTCTTTCAAAGGATGGTCAGATCTATACTGGCTGCAATATTGAAAATGCTGCATTTACACCAACAAACTGCGCTGAGAGAACAGCTTTTTTCAAGGCTGTAAGCGAAGGCGTCAAGGATTTTGCAGCAATTGCCATAGCTGGTGGTCCGGATGGCTCTGATCCAGTTGATTTTTGCCCACCATGCGGCGTTTGCAGACAGGTTATGAGTGAGTTCTGTCATGATGATTTTCAGATTATCATGGCTAAATCATTAACTGAATATAAGATTGTAACACTGCCTGAATCAGTTCCAGACAGATTTGGACCAAAAGATCTTTTGGGTTGACTTTATACTGTATTTTGTGTTATATTATAGTGCGTTGTGATAATCAGACGGTCCTCTGGCATATTGATTATGTATAAGAACGTCCATAGAATAGGAGAAGAAATATGAGTACAATTATCCAGGAGCTCGAGAAAGAGCAGCTGAACGCTAACGCACCAGTATTCAATACAGGTGACACAGTAAGAGTTCACGCTAAGATCAAGGAAGGAAACCGTGAGAGAGTTCAGGTTTTCGAAGGAACTGTTAAGAAGATTCAGGGCGGCAGCAACCGTACAACTTTCACGGTAAGAAAAGAGTCTTACGGTGTTGGCGTTGAGAAGACATGGCCACTTCACTCACCTATCGTTGAGAAGGTTGAGGTTGTTAGAAGAGGTAAGGTAAGAAGAGCTAAGCTGAACTACCTTAAGGGACTTACAGGTAAGAAGGCTAAGGTTAAGGAGCTTGTTACCAGATAATTTGTTTTTTAAAGGGCAGTTACGTTTAGTAATTGCCCTTTTTAAAATTCTATAAAGACATATTATGAGGACTCTATGAGATCAAGGAAGAATTATCTTACTTTTAATCAAAAGAAAAAGAGAATAACCCCAAAGCTTATTAGAGAAATCTTTTCATGGCTCTCCATAACTATTGCAGCAGTGTTTATTGCTGGTGCTCTTGTATTCTTTTTCGGAATGCAGGTAATGGTTATTGGTGATTCGATGGAGCCACTTCTTTCAAATGGACAAAAGGTTCTGGTTGACAGAGCGCTGGCTAAGATTATCAGCCCTAAAACCGGAGATGTTGTTGTCTTCTTACCAAATGGTAATACCAATTCCCATTACTATGTAAAAAGAATAGTCGCCAAGGCTGGAGATACAGTGCAGATAATTGATGGCGCTTTGTATATCAATGATGAAGCAGCTGATGAAGATGACGACTATTTTGATAAAATGGAAGATGCAGGAATTGCATCTAACCCTATAAAGCTTAAGAGCGGAGAATACTTTGTTCTTGGCGATAACCGAAACAGCAGTGAAGATTCCAGAAGTGCTAATATTGGAATCGTTAGTGATTCAATGATTGTTGGTAAGGCCTGGTTTAAATTTGCTCATGAAGAAGCACATTTTGGCCCAATACTTAACAACTATTAAGGATAGGTGATCATATGAATTATCAATGGTACCCTGGTCATATGACAAAAGCTATCAGAATGATGCAGGAGAACATCAAACTGATAGATATCATAATTGAACTTACAGATGCAAGGATCCCGGCTTCTGGCAGGAATCCTGACATTGATGAGCTTGGCAAGAATAAGTTCAGACTTATTATCCTCAATAAGGCTGATCTTGCAGATCCTGCCATTACCAAGAAATGGAAGGAATTCTATGAAGCTCAGGGAAACTTTGTTCTTGAGATGAACTCCAAGACCGGCAATGAAGCAGGCAAGGTCAAGGATGTTGTTCAGAGCGCCTGTGCAGAGAAGATTGAGAGAGATAAGAAGCGAGGAATAGTAGGAAGGCCGATAAGGGCTATGGTTGCAGGTATTCCTAATGTGGGTAAATCAACATTTATCAACAAACTCGCTGGAAGAGCATCTGCCAAAACAGGCAATAAGCCCGGCGTTACCAAGGGTAAGCAGTGGATATCACTTGGTAAGAACATGCAGCTGCTTGATACTCCAGGTATTTTGTGGCCCAAGTTTGAAGACCAGGAGGTTGGCCTTCACCTGGCACTTATCGGTTCCATGAACGATGAGAACCTTGATACTGTGGAGCTTGCATGTGAGCTTATAAAAGTATTAGATAAATACTACCCCGGAGTTATAAAAGAGAAGTATAATATAAGTGAGGAACAGCTTATAAAGTTTGAGGAAGAGCAGTATGCTACCAAGCTTAGCGCAGTGCTTTCAGCCATAGCTGAAAACAGGAAGCTTATTAAGCAGGGAGCAGTTCCAGATATAGACAGAGCCAGTGCACTTCTTCTTGATGATTTTAGAAACGGAAGACTTGGAAGGCTGTCCTTAGAAAGACCAGAATAAAACTAGTGCTTTTTCTGCACTGAAAGAGAGACTGACATGAGTAAAGTATTAAAAGAAATACTTAGTACACTTCTTTATCTGCTAGTAATTTTTGGACTTACATTTTTGTTTATCACTTTTGTGGCCCAGAGAACAGAGGTAAGTGGTTCTTCAATGGCACCTACACTTCAGGATGGAGATTCGCTTATAGTTGATAAGCTCTCCTACAGGTTCATTGAGCCTCACAGATATGACATTGTTATTTTCCCTTATCAGTATGGCAATAATCAGTTCTTTATTAAGAGAGTCATTGGACTTCCTGGTGAGAGAGTAAGGGTTGATTTTGATGGCAATATATTCATCAATGATGCCAAGCTTATCGAGAACTACGGAGCAGAGGTGATCCTTGATCCAGGCAGAGCAGAAACAGAAATACTCCTTGGGGAAAATGAGTATTTTGTCATGGGGGATAACAGAAATCACAGTATGGATAGCCGTGATATTTCTGTAGGCAACATCAATAAGAAAGATATTTTAGGTAAAGCCTTTATTCGTATTTATCCATTTTCACAATTTGGGGGAGTTGAATGATGCAGTCACTTTCAGACATCAAGGGGATATTACAGACATCACAGTCGGAGCAGGAACTTAAATCCTTTATTGATACATACAGCTTGGATGAAAGAGCCGGTGTCAGAAAACTTGTTGAAAGTGCCCTCAAAAAGATAGATTCTATCGAAAAAGAAAAGAAGCGTACCTATGAAATGTACTGGTACGAGCGTGAATATCAGGACTGTGGACTTTTGTGCGGAATTGATGAAGTAGGCAGAGGTCCACTAGCGGGTCCAGTCTATGCAGCAGCTGTAATTCTTAAGCCTGACTGCCCTTTGTTATATCTAAATGATTCCAAGAAATTATCCGAAAAAAAGAGAGAAGAGCTTTATGATGTCATCATGGAGGAAGCTGTCAGCGTAAGCATCGGCTTTTCTACCTGTGAGCGCATTGATGAGATCAACATCTTAAATGCTACTTACGAGGCAATGACTAAGGCTGTTAACGGATTAAGCGAAAAGCCAGGAGCTCTTTTGATAGATGCAGTTCATATTCCACAGCTTGAAATGTTCAAGCAGGTATCAATCATTAAAGGTGATGCCAAGAGTGCATCCATAGCTGCTGCCAGCATCATAGCCAAGGTTACCAGAGACCGTGTCATGAAGGAAATGGCTATTAAGTATCCTGAGTATGGATTTGATTCCAATAAGGGATATGGCAGCGAAGCGCACATTGCAGCTCTTAAGAAATATGGACCTTGCGAGATACACAGACGATCCTTCATAGGAAATTTTGTATGAGTATAATTGGCGGCGTATCACAGCAGAATACTAACATTATCATTGATGGTAGCAGCGTTAAAAGCCAGGAGGCAGCATCTCAGGCCCCCGAACTTAAAGCTGGAGCTACTATTCAGGGTACTGTTGTGTCCATTACTGATACAAGTGAAGGTAAGATTGCCACAATAAATGTCGGGGACGCTGCTATTTCTGCAAAGCTTCAGGATGGCATGGGCCTTAGAGAGGGTCAGACTCTAAACTTCAATGTCCGTTCAGTAGGTCAGGGCGGAGTTTCCATTACTCCTTTATACGAGAATACATCCATAGATCAGAGCACATTAAAAGCCTTAACAGCTGCCGGAATCGAGATAAACAACGATACCATTCAGATGGTTAAGGACATGATGTCTGCATCCCTGCCAATTAACAAGGATGCTCTTGTTGAGATGAATAAATCTCTGTCTTCATATCCAAATACTTCTGTAACAACTCTTGTGGAAATGAAGAGTCTTAATATCCCAATTGATGATAAGAACATCGCCCAGTTCGAGAGCTACAAGAACTATGAGCACCAGGTTACTTCTACCATGGAGAGCATTATAGATGAGATGCCAAGTGCTTTTTCTGAGCTTATGGCTTCGGGAAAAGAGACAGAGGCTCTTGATCTTTATGGCTCAGTCCTTAAGCTCTTTGGTAACGAGATAGAAGCTTCCGATGAAGGCGCCGCAATAAAAGAGCAGGCACCAATTTCAAGTGCACTTGTGGATGCAGAAGAAGTAATACAGGAGCAGAATCCTGAGACTGCTGCAAAGGCGTCGGCAAATGCTGATCCTAAAGAGGTATTGGAGAACACTACAAATCCAGAGCAGTCCCCAGGCGCTCTTTCAGATAAGTTTGTTGAAAACCTGAAAAGCCTTGGTATATCTGATAAAGCAATAAATACATATAATGAGGTGCTAAAAGAGACTGCTACAGTAAATATCGCGGAAAACCCTGAACAGGCAGCAAAGCTTGAGGATGCGCAGAAAGCTCTTTTAAAAGAGTTATCGAAAGCTTTCGAGGAGGCTGACCTTAAAAATTCTGCTGAATCTACAGCCTGGAAAAATATCTTTTCCAATAAGGATTATACCAGGCTCCTTAAGGACAATATGTCCTCTCAGTGGCATTTAAAGCCCCTTGATGTTGAACATAAGGAGAATATCGATAACCTTTATCAGAGGCTCAGCAATCAGGCTAAAGGTCTGACTGAAGCCATAAACCAGAATCTTGGTGCTGAGAGTAAGCTTGCTCAGTCTGCAAATAACCTTCAGAACAATCTGGACTTTATGAATCAGCTCAATCAGATGTTCCAGTATGTCCAGCTTCCTCTGCAGATGGCTGGTCAGAATGTTCATGGAGACCTCTATGTTTACAGGAATAAAAACAAGAAGATGAGTGAAGATGGATCTGTAAGTGCAGCTCTCCATCTTGATATGGAAAATCTTGGCCCTGTAGATGTTTATGTAAAGCTCCTTGATACCAAGGTGACCACTAACTTCTATGTGGCCGATGACAGTGTAATCGATCTTATAAACGACAATATTCATATTCTAAATGAACGACTTGAAAAAAGAGGCTACACCATGAATGCTACATTAAAGCTTCATGATGATATGGATGGGCAGGATGCAGCGGTTGATGAGATGCTAAGTGTCTCTAAAACCCCTATTTTGTCCACGAATTCATTTGATGCCAGAGCTTAAGGGACTATAAATATGGCTGACAAAGATGAAAAGCAAAAAGTGAAGACCGCCGTAGCCCTTGGCTATGATCCCAATGAAGATGGTGCACCTAAGGTAATAGCTTCCGGACGAGGAGCTATAGCTGAGAGGATCATTGATCAGGCCAAGGAAAACAAGATTCCGGTTCACGAGGATGACAAGCTTGCTGATACGCTCTCAAGACTAGAGATTGGCGAGATGATCCCTCCTGAGCTTTATGAAGTTGTGGCTGAAATCCTGGTGTTTGTAGATGCTATGGATAAGATTAAGGCAAAAGACAGATCAAAAGGAAAGTAACAGGTTTAAATATTTGAACAAAAGAGTTATTGGCAACACCAATGAGGATCTTGCCTGCAATTATCTTAAAGAGCATGGATGCAGGATCCTTGAGAGAAATTTTCGATGCAAGCTCGGAGAAATAGATATTATTGCAAGGGATGGCCCTTACCTGTGTTTCATTGAGGTGAAATATCGAAAAGATAACAGCTTTGGAGCACCCCAGGAAGCTGTAAACTATTCAAAACGCAGACGCATTTCTAGTGTCTCCAGATTCTATCTATATTCTAAAAAGATTTCTTTTGATTCCCCTATACGTTATGATGTAATTGCGGTATGTGCTTCTGAAGGCATGCTTACATTTGAATGGATAAAGAATGCATTCGACTATTGCAACTAAAAAGGACAGGCAGATATGAGTAATATACAGATTAAAAGATATGGCAATGAACATACTATGGAGCTTAGGGACCACAATGGTCTTAAATACCTTGTTTTTCCAAAGATAGAAGAACTTGGAGTTGTTGATCACCTCTTTAGCACCAGGATCGGAGGAGTATCCAAAGGCTGTTTTGCAGAGACCAACTTAAGCTACACAAGAGGCGACGACAAGGAAGCTGTTGATGAGAACTACAGGCTTGTTGCAGATGCACTTGGACATGGAAGGACCCTCGATGACTTTGTCTGCACCTTCCAGACCCATACAACAAACGTAAAGGTCATTACTGAAGAGGACAGAGGAAAAGGCCCTAAGATCCAGAGAGATTACACGGATATAGATGGTCTTGTTACCAATGTCCCGGGCATAATTCTTGGAACCTTTCATGCAGACTGCCCTCCGGTATTTTTCATTGACCCTGTAAAAAGAGCTATCGGCTTATCCCACTCTGGCTGGAAGGGCACTAAAGGAAGGATCTCAGCCAAAACCATAGAAAAGATGCATGAAAACTATGGTACAGAAAGCTCAGACCTTATCTGCGCGATTGGACCTTCAATCTGTGGCCCGTGTTATGAGATCGGAGAAGATGTGGCAAAAGAGTTTAAGGAAGTATTTACAGAAGATGAGCTTAAAGATAATGAGCTTCTTGTGCCATATCCAAATGGAAAATACAGGCTTTATCTTTGGAATGTTATAAGATATACCCTGCTTCAAAGTGGCGTAAAAAGCGAGAATATTATTGTCACAGACATCTGCACAAGATGTAATCCGGAGCTTCTGTTTTCCCACAGAGTTCATGGAGAAAAGAGGGGAAATCTGTGCGCATTTTTATCTATCAAACAATAATTGACGAATATTCGTACATTTCTTAAGAAATCTTAAGAAATTTCGACGGTAAATCTTAAGATTTAGATGATTTAATAGTATTAGTAAGATATGTGAGGACGATATGGAAAACATTTTAGTATGCGATGACGACAAGGAAATAGTTGATGCCATTGAGATCTATCTTGAGCAGGAGGGCTTTAATGTCTATAAGGCCTATGACGGAGAAGAGGGACTTTCTGTTCTGAGAAGAAACCAGATACATCTGGCTATAGTAGATATCATGATGCCTAAGATTGATGGTATCCATCTGGTAAAAGAGCTAAGGAACTTTTCAACTATTCCGGTTATCTTTCTCTCAGCAAAATCTGAGGACTCTGATAAGATCCTTGGGCTTAATATTGGCGCAGATGACTATGTGACCAAACCCTTTAACCCATTGGAGCTTGTGGCAAGAGTTAAGAGTAATGTGAGAAGATATACTACCCTTGGTAAGATCGTTGAAAAAGACAACGTCTATTCTTCTGGGGGACTTGTTGTTGATGACAATGCTAAGACAGTTACCGTATATGGGGAATCAATAAGGCTTACTCCAATCGAGTACAAGATCCTGGCTTTCCTTGCCAAGAACAAAGGAAAAGTCTATTCCATCGACCAGATATATGAAAACATCTGGGGAGATTTCTCTGTCCGCACAGATAATACTATCGCCGTACATATCAGACATATCAGAGAAAAAATAGAAGTTGATCCAAGAGAACCCAAGTTCCTTAAGGTTGTATGGGGCGTTGGATACAAGATCGAGGAAGACGTTAAATGAAAAAGAATGCAGGAAAATTCAGGACGCTTAGGCTCATTCAGCATGTGCTGGCAGCAATCATAGCTTTTGTTGTGGCATATTCCTTTGCTGGATCCAGCATAATGATAAACGGAATTAACGGTTATCAGTCCTACAATCTCTATGAATCAGACAGAAACAGGGATTATGAAGGTTCATATCTGTTCAACAATATCCTTGGAAACAACGTTTCTGATGTATTAAGACACGTAGCCATAAGGACTCAGCTTGAAACAGATGGTCATTATGATGACAAAAAGAAGATCGATGTAACAGCTTATGTAAACAGAGGAGCAACTTTATCTGGAGACTACATTACAGCTGTGTATTATCTTTCCGATCTTCTTAAGTGGGCTCAGGGCGGATTTAATTACGAGACCAAGAATTTCACCCAGGAGCAGAGTGCTAATTTCCTAAACAGTGCAACTACATATACCCATCTAAAGAGCAATGCGTTTTCAGGTGGTATGAACTCATACTTAAACTCCCAGATAGATGGAAACAGTATCACCTTCTCAGTATCTGGAAATACAGTCCCCTCAGATGGTGAGCACACATACCTTATTTCCAGATATCAGACCGCAGATGGCAAAAACATTGAAGATATTGTTTCTACCTGGGAGGAGTACAACCTTCTGTGTTCATACGTAGAAGAGGCAGCAAAAGATCTTTTGGCCAACTACGAGGAGTACAATAACACTGCAGCATATTATGACTACCTGAACACAAACCTTCGCTACTATATAACAAGAACTGTTAATGGCAAGACCAGTGTGTTCACTAATGTACCTGAACTTTCCAAGGAGACCACAGGTAAAGACATTAAGAGTATTTTTGAAGGTTATGGTAAGTATATCTATTACTGTCCATACGAGATAAGCTATGAGACCAACACTCTTATCAAGGAAAATGTTGTAAGGTCTATCCTTAAATCTTACAGCTATGCTTATCCAGACCAGATCAAGCTCTATATTGCAGTTGATACCAATACATATCCTGTAGAGGATTCATTTGTAGAAGGTAAGGTAAGCTTTGCAAGATACATGCCATACAGGACTCAGGTCTACGTAATTGGCGTAATTTCTGCACTTATATATGTGGTTCTTACAGTTATTTATCTTCACCTTCAAAAGAAGGAAATTGTATCAGATATTGTCAGGGCAAGAGAAGAGAATATGCCAGTAGCGGACGCTTCCAAGGGTCTTTATACAGAGGTTATAGCCCTTATCGGACTGGCTATAATGGTGATTCCGGTAATAGTATTTAGTGCATGCTATGTTCTTATCAGGACAAGCGAGCTTTGGACAAACGGATTTGTACCATATATCTGTGCAGTCATAGGCTTTTTGGCAAGCATTGGCCTGTTGTTTATGATCTACACACTTGCTAAAAAGGCTATTCATAAGACTCTTTGGAAAGAGAGCCTTTTAAGGGCGATAATTGGCGGAACCAGAAACCTTATCACCAATGCTACAGATAACGGCAATGTGATAATAAGAAGCTGGATCCCTTACGTATTCTTTGTGGCATTTAACATTATACTGTTCAGACTTGGAATTGCCGGGATACTTGTGGCTGCATGCTTTGACATTCTTGTAGGAATTTACAGATACAGACAGAACCTTGACAGAGACAAGATCATTGGCGTTATCGAGAATATCAAAAATGGCAATGTTAAGGACAAGGTAAATGTTGAGAATCTCCATTCAGACAACATAAGGCTAGCAGAAGCTGTTAACTCCATTGGTGAAGGTATAGACAGGGCAGTAAATACCAGTATGAAGGACGAGAAGCTTAAGGCTGATCTTATCACCAATGTTTCTCACGACATCAAGACTCCTCTTACATCTATCATCAACTATGTAGACCTTCTTAAGAGGGAAGATATAGCTAACGACAGGGCAAAAGAGTACATCGAAGTCCTTGATGTTAAGTCTCAGAAATTAAAGCAGCTCACAGAAGATCTTGTGGAGGCATCCAAGATCAGTTCTGGAAATATCAGTATCGAGCTTACCAGGATCAATTTCGTTGAGCTTGTTAACCAGACAATTGGTGAGTTCTACGAGAAGCTTGAAAAGAGTGATCTCCAGGTGATATTTAAGCCGCAGCAGCAGGATATGAGCATCATGGCTGATGCAAGGCACCTGTGGAGAGTTATTGAGAATCTTCTAAACAATGTCTGCAAGTATGCTCTTGCTGGAACCAGAGTATATCTTGATATGATTTATGAAGATAAAGAAGGGGCAGATAAGAAGGTAGTGTTCTCAATCAAGAACATTTCAGCATCTGAGCTCAACATCGATGCCACAGAGCTTACTGAGAGATTCATAAGAGGCGATGTATCAAGAACCACAGAGGGCAGTGGACTTGGTCTTTCAATAGCCAAGAACCTTACTGTGGCTCAGGGCGGAGACTTTGATATAAGACTTGATGGAGATCTGTTTAAAGTAATTATCAGATTTGACGCAGCCAGGTAAATGAGCAAAAAGAAAACTCCGGGACATTTAGAATGTTCCGGAGTTATTTTTATTTGGATTACTCATAAAGTTCAGGAGCGATGAGCCCGTTGTTGTACTTTTCAACAATCTCGTGAATCTTGTCTGTTGGCATATTAACTGTTGACATTGATGCATCGTGATTAAGGAAGTCGATGATAGTAGCAAGGAACTTACCCATATCAGCAATGAAGATGTAGTCACGGGACTTGATCTCGTCGTTCATGTAAGTGAGATTAGTAGTAATAACTGCATCAAAGTACTTGTTTTCATAGCCTTCATCGAATTTCTTCATGCCATCGGTGAAAAGACCAAATGTTGTACAGATGAATACTCGTTTTGCACCCATGTTCTTGAGCTGCTTGGCTGTATCGATCATTGATGATCCGGATGAGATCATATCGTCGATTACAATAACGTCTCTGCCGTGGATATCAGAGCCAAGGAATTCGTGGGCAACAATAGGATTTGAACCATTAACGATGTGAGCGTAGTCACGTCTCTTGTAGAACATTCCTGTGTCTGCGCCAATTACGTTTGCAAAGTAAACAGCTCTGTCCAAAGCGCCTTCATCAGGGCTTATTACGGTAAGGTGATCCTTATCAACTGTAAGGTCATCTATGCGGGATAGAAGAGCCTTCATAAACTGATAGGATGCAAGGAAGTTATCAAAACCGCCAAGTGGCTTGGCGTTGGAAATTCTTGGGTCGTGGGCATCAAAGGTAATAAAGTTTGAGATTCCCATGTCGTGAAGCTCTTTAAACATCTGAGCTGCATCAAGGGACTCCATTCCGGATCTCTTGTGCTGTCTTCCTTCATAGAGGAAAGGCATGATTACATTTATTCTCTTGGCTTTACCTGTGATAGCACCGATAACTCTTTTCAAATCCTGGTAATGATCATCAGGGGATTTGTGATTGACGTAATCATACATCTTATAAGTGATGCTGTAGTTGCAGACATCAGTAAGGATGTATACGTCATTACCTCTTACAGACTGATTGATCGTGGCCTTGGCTTCTCCACTTCCAAATCTGTCGAGAGAGTAGTCTATCTTGTAGGAATCTCTTACATAGCGATGAAAAGCAGGATCAGCTTCAGGCATAGAATAGAGATTGTGCCTGAATTCAGCGATGTACTTATCAACACTGTCGCCAAGACTCTTGGCAGATTCCATAACTATAAGATTAAGTGGTGCTACTGGGATTAAACTTTCTAACTGATGAAAATCAGGCATTTTAGCCCCTTTCTTAGAAAACGAGAATTTGACTCTAACTACTTAGCCATTATCATATATATCACCTGTTGTGCTGACACGTCAAGGAATTTCATGTATAATATCAAATGGATTATTGCGAAGAAAATTAAGATAGGAAACACTTATGAACAAAAATAAAAGCCACATTATCGGGGCTGTTCTTCCAGACAGTATTGCTGATGAACTTGGTATTGAACCCGGTGATGAGCTTCTTGAAATAAATAATGAAAAAATAACGGATATTTTTGACTATCAGTTCCTTGTCCATGATGAACACCTGGATATTCTCATCAGGAAAGCTGACGGAGAAGAATGGCTCCTTGATGTGGACAAGGACTTTGATGAGGATCTAGGAATAGAGTTTGAAAACGGGCTTATGGATGACTATAAGTCCTGCAGTAATAAATGTATCTTCTGCTTTATTGATCAGATGCCTAAGGGCATGCGTGACACATTGTATTTTAAGGATGATGACAGCAGGCTCTCTTTCCTTCAGGGCAACTATGTTACGCTTACAAACATGTCCGATGCAGACATAGACAGGATCCTTAAATATCACCTTTCACCAATCAATGTCTCTTTTCAGACGACCAATCCCGAGCTTCGCTGCAAGATGCTGGGCAACAGGTTTGCTGGAGAAGCCCTTAAGAAGGTGGACAGGCTCTGTGAAAGGGATTCCGGAATTGAGCTAAATGGTCAGATTGTCCTGTGTAAGGGCGTCAACGACGGAAAAGAGCTGGAGAGGTCCATTAGTGACCTTTCTAAATATATACCAAATCTCCAGAGCGTATCTGTAGTTCCTGTAGGACTTTCAAAATACCGTGATGGTCTGTATCCTTTAGAGCCCTTTAACAGTGAGGACGCTAAAGAGGTGATCGATCTGATCGAGTCCTGGCAGAAAAAGATATACGATGAACATGGAATTCACTTTATCCATGCCAGTGACGAGTGGTATTTCCTTGCAGGAAGGCCATTCCCGGAGGCTGAGAGGTACGACGGATATATTCAGCTTGAAAACGGTGTTGGTATGATGAGGCTTCTCATCAATGAATTTGATGAGGGCTTTGATGAGATCCTTTCAGAGCGTAAGGATGATATAGATAAGATAAACAGACATATTTCAGTAGCTACCGGAAGGCTTGTGTATCCCTGCATCAAGGCCATGGCAGATAAGGCCATGAGCGTTTGTACTGGACTTAAGATAGATGTCTATGAGATAATAAACGAGTTTTTTGGAGAAAAGATCACGGTATCAGGCCTCCTTACAGGCCAGGACATCATAGGGCAGCTTAAGGGCAAAGACCTTGGGGATGAGCTCTTTTTACCGGTCAATCTCCTAAGGAGCGGCGAAGACTACCTTCTTGACGATGTCAGGATATGCGACATCGAGAGGGAACTTAATATCAAAGTAGGAATAAGCAGTGGCGATGGCTACGGTCTTGTTTCAGATTTCTTTGGACTAGATTAAAGATAAAGGATTTTATATGAGCAGAAAAAATATTGTTGCCGTTGTAGGCAGACCTAATGTTGGAAAATCTACATTTTTCAACGCCATGGCTGGCTCAAGGATAGCTATCGTTGAGGATACGCCAGGTGTAACAAGAGACAGAATATATCAGGACGTTGAGTGGCTCAATCACAGCTTTACTCTCATTGATACAGGCGGTATCGAGCCTGATTCCAATGACGTAATTCTTGCGCAGATGAGAGAGCAGGCCCAGATCGCTATTGATACTGCGGATGTCATCATTTTCATGGTTGATGTTAAGCAGGGCCTTGTGGATGCAGATGCCAAGGTTGCAGATATGCTAAGACGCTCTGGTAAGCCCATCGTTCTTTGTGTAAATAAGGTTGATAACTTTAACAGAGATCAGCTTGATGTGTATGAGTTCTATAACCTTGGAATAGGTGAGCCTTTCCCTATCTCAGCTGTAAACAAACAGGGACTTGGTGATCTACTTGAAGAGGTTGTAAGCCACTTCAGCAGGGAATCTACAAGCGAGGAAGAGGATGATTCCATCAAGGTAGCCATAATTGGTAAGCCTAACGTTGGTAAGTCATCCATTATCAATAAGCTTATTGGCGAGAACAGGCTTATTGTATCTGACGTCGCTGGTACCACTAGAGACGCCATAGATACTGAGGTCAAGCACGATGGCAAAAAGTACGTGTTCATTGATACAGCAGGCCTTCGCAGAAAGAACAAGGTCAAGGATGCTCTTGAGCACTACATGATCGTAAGGACTGTAGGCGCTGTTGAGAGAGCTGATGTATGTGTCCTTGTTATAAACGCAGAGGATGGTGTCACAGAGCAGGATGCCAAGATCGCAGGTATAGCCCATGAAAGTGGTAAGGCAGTCATCATCGCTGTTAACAAATGGGACCTTATTGAAAAGGACAATCATTCCGTCAAGGAATTTACCAAGGATATCAGAAACACTCTTGCCTTCATGAACTACGCAGAGATCATGTTTATCTCTGCTGAGACAGGTCAGAGACTGGTTAAGCTCTATGACATGATCGACATCGTAAGTGAGAACCACGCCCTCAGGGTTGCTACAGGCGTTCTTAATGAGATCATGACACAGGCGGTTGTTATGCAGCAGCCACCAAGTGACAAGGGCAAGATCCTTAAGCTCTTTTACATCACACAGGCTTCAGTCAAGCCGCCTACTTTCGTTATATTTGTTAACGACAAGAACTTAATGCACTTTAGCTACACCAGATATATTGAAAATCAGATAAGAGAAGCCTTTGGATTCAAGGGCACTCCACTTAGATTTATTATCAGGGAGAGAAAAGAGGGCAAATAGTATGGAAAGAGTAGTATGTTTACTTATTGGTTACGTGTTTGGGCATCTTCAGACTGCAGTTCTTTATGGCAGGATGAAGGGCGTTGACATCAGAAAGGTTGGTAGTGGCAATGCAGGAACTACCAATACTTTAAGAGTCCTTGGTGCAAAGGCAGGACTCATTGTTCTTCTTGGGGATATGCTCAAATGTATGGCAGCTATTTTAGTGACATACTTCTTGTTTGGAAGGAACACTCCTAATCTTCAGATTCTGTATATGACCTATACAGCCGCTGGAGCAATTCTTGGACATGACTTCCCTTTGCACCTTCATTTTAAAGGTGGTAAGGGTATTGCATGTACTGCGGGATATACAATTCACCTTGGAATCGTATTCCACTGGAGCTTTATCCTGATGGGTGTGATTGCATTCTTCCTTCCACTTAACCTCTGTCATATCGTTTCTGTTTGCAGTCTTTGCTATTACACAGCACTTTTTGTAATGGTTGTTATCTGCGGGCAGAATGGATTCTTCCTGGATAAATTCGGAGCCGTTCCACAGGGAGCGCTTATTGAGGTCTATGTAATTCTTTTCCTTCTTATGGCTCTTGCATATTTCCAGCACAGAGGCAATATCAAAAAGCTCATTCAGGGAAAAGAGAGAAAGACCTATATTTTCAAAAAGAATAAGATCGACTAAACCGGAGGATAAGAATTGCAAAAGGAAATAGGCGTAATTGGTGCAGGCAGCTGGGGAATTGCTCTTGCGTATCTTTTATCTAACAACGGTCACAATGTAACAGTCTGGTCAAGAAGCCAGGCGAGCGTAGATAAGCTTTCTGCTTATCGCGGCAATGAGGATAAGCTTCCAGGGGTTAAGCTTTCTGATTCAGTTAAGTTTACCTGCAGTATGGAGGAAGCAGTTTCCGGAAAAGAGATACTGGTTCTGGTTGTACCTTCAACCAGCGTCAGAGAAACAGTAAGACTCATGGCTCCTTACATGAATAAGGAGGGGCAGGACCAGATAATTGTAAACTGTACAAAGGGTATCGAGGAGTCTACCCTCATGGTAATGAGTGATGTTATCCTTGATGAGATACCTGGAGCTACAGTCTGTGTATTATCCGGACCTTCCCATGCTGAGGAAGTTGGTAAGAATCTTCCAACTACAATAGTTGTCGGAGCATTTAGCAAGGACACTGCCAAGGTAGTCCAGAATACCTTCATGAGCGACGTTTTCAGGGTATACATAAGCCCTGATATGCTTGGAATTGAAATAGGTGCAGCTCTTAAGAATGTAGTTGCCCTTGCGGCTGGTATGGCTGATGGTTACGGACTTGGAGATAATGCCAAGGCAGCCCTTATAACAAGAGGAATTGCTGAGATATCCCGCCTTGGAATGGCCATGGGAGGCAAGTTTGAGACCTTTGCAGGGCTTTCTGGAATTGGAGATCTTGTTGTAACCTGTGCTTCAATGCATTCAAGGAATCGCCGCGCTGGAATACTTATTGGCCAGGGCAAAACCTACCAGGAAGCCATGGACGAAGTTAAGATGGTAGTTGAGGGCGTTTATAGCGCTAAAGCTGCTCTTAAGCTAGCAAGGCAATATGAAGTTGATATGCCTATCGTTCAGGGAGTAAATGAGATCCTCTTTGAAGGAAAGAGTGTTGGCGAGGGTATCAAGGATCTAATGGTCCGTGAAAAGAGAAATGAGAACAGCCAGGTAGACTGGTAATAAAGGTAAAAAAATAAGAACTGACTTCCGCTAATAGGAAGCCAGTTCTTTTGTTTTCATTTAATCAAAATATGGTCTGATAACCTTATTAACAACATTTAAAAGAACATACATGATAAAGCTGTCAATTGGAAGCATTATCGCATTTGATAAAAGTCTTCCTGGAAGGATAGCTGCAATTGCCTGTCCGTACAGCATATTGAGCCATAATGTGTTAAGTATGATGTTGCAGACAATCTTAACAACAAGCTGAGAGAGGACAACATTCCATACCTTAACTGGTTTCTTGTAGAGGAAGAATCCGTAGATGATGGCACCAAGCATTGCTGTAATGGTAAAGCCTGGGAAGAAGTTACCATCGCCAGAAGCAAACCACTTGATGACATCCATTGCTCCGCCAAAGATTGCCCCGATCCATGGACCAAAGAGGTAATCAACTACCTGATTTGGAAGACCTGAAAAACCGATCCTGATGTACTGGCCAACCTTGATCGTAGCAACGTAGCCAAGTACTACTGCAAGAGCACCCATCATTCCGCAGAATGTAAGTACCTTGGTCTCCTTGAGTCTTGATAGGGATGAGAGCTGAGTTTTGCTTGAAATAGCCTGTTCTTTAGACATAAAAATACACCTCCTTTGCAGTTTTCCTATACCACATCGGAGATGGACATTATTCATTCGATGTAGCAGCGGGATGCGACATTAAAACCGCGGATGAAATCCTTCGTCCCAGTGACAACTCCCTGTTCACCAGGCACTTAACGCTCTAACGTCTACTCTGCATTTCTTATTTTTCTACATAATACTTGCTTTTGTCTTTAATTACAATAGCTAATTTATACGAATTATTGGTTGACAATAAAATAAATCAATTTATAATCATTAGATATAAAAGCGTTGATCGGAACAAGTAGTGATCGCAGACTAGCAACAGAGAATAGCCGGTTGGTGAGAGGCTTTAGTATAGAGCGATTTACGAATACCTCCGTGAGCTGCACAGAAGAATGAGTGATCTAGTAAGCTGTGTCGACCATCCGGGGCGTTACATCGGAAGAGTATGAAGCGCGGTTGCGTTAGTACTTGTTGAGGCACATTGCGTGAGTAATGTGTGAATGAAGGTGGTAACACGAATCTTTTCGTCCTTCGTAATCAGTTGATTGCGGAGGATTTTTTTATTCCTTCGCAGAGTATTAAGGAGGTGCATTTATGCAGATTTTTGAGGAATTACAGGCAAGAGGTCTTATTGCTCAGGTTACTAATGAAGAAGAGATCAGAGACCTTGTAAACAACGGAAAGGCAACTTTCTACATCGGCTTTGACTGCACAGCTGATTCACTTACAGCTGGTCACTTCATGGCTCTTACTCTTATGAAGAGACTTCAGGAAGCAGGCAACAAGCCAATCGCTCTTATCGGCGGTGGAACAACTATGATCGGAGATCCTTCAGGAAGATCCGATATGAGAAAGATGCTCACAAGAGAAGACATCGATCACAATGCTGAGTGCTTCAAGAGACAGATGGAGAAGTTCATCGACTTTGGTGAAGGCAAGGCTATGATGGTAAACAATGCTGACTGGCTTATGAACCTTAACTACATCGAACTCCTTAGAGAGGTGGGAGCATGCTTTTCAGTTAATAACATGCTCAGAGCTGAGTGCTACAAGCAGCGTATGGAGAAGGGACTTTCATTCCTTGAGTTCAACTACATGATCATGCAGTCTTACGACTTCTACTACATGTTCCAGAAGTACAACTGTAACCTTGAGTTTGGCGGAGATGATCAGTGGTCTAACATGCTCGGTGGTACAGAGCTTATCAGAAGAAAGCTTGGTAAGGATGCGCATGCCATGACAATCACTCTTCTTACTGACTCTAACGGTAATAAGATGGGTAAGACAGCAGGTAACGCTGTATGGCTTGATCCTAACAAGACATCACCATTTGATTTCTACCAGTACTGGAGAAACGTTGGCGATGCTGACGTAGATAAGTGCATCAAGATGCTTACATTCATTCCTATCGAAGAGATCCAGGAGATGGAGAAGTGGGATGATTCCCGCATCAACGAAAAGAAGGAGATCCTTGCATTTGAGCTCACAAGCCTTGTACACGGCAAAGAGGAAGCTCAGAAGGCACAGGACGGAGCAAGAGCTCTTTTCGCAGGTGGCGGAAATATGGAGAACGTTCCAGCTGTATCCCTTAAGGAAGAAGACTTTAGAGACGGTGCAGTAGATATCCTTCAGGTTCTTGTATCTGCTGGTCTTTGCGCAACAAGAAGTGAAGCAAGAAGAGCTGTAGAGCAGGGCGGAGTTACTTTTGCTGACGAGAAGGTAACAGATGTTAAGGCTACATACTCAAAAGAGACTTTCGCTGATGGCGTAATGGTCAAGAAGGGCAAGAAGTCATTTAAGAAAGTAACATTCTAAATAGCATAATAATAAGGGCTGAGAAGTATTTCTCAGCCCTTTCTTTATGGAGTAATCACTCACCAAATACTGCGAGGTAGTCTTTCTGGAATTTCTCAATACCAGCATCTGTAAGAGGGTGATGAGTCATCTGCTCAATTACCTTGTAAGGAACTGTAGCGATGTCAGCACCTGCAAGTGCGCAGTCTGTAACGTGCATAGGATGACGGATACTAGCTGCGATGATCTCTGTCTGGATGTTGTGGATGTTGAAGATCTCAGCAACTTCAGAGATAAGATCTGTTCCTCTAACGCTGATGTCATCAAGTCTTCCAAGGAAAGGACTAACGAATGCGGCGCCTGCTCTTGCACAAAGAAGAGCCTGGTTGGCTGTGAAGATAAGTGTCATGTTAACCTTGATTCCTTCCTGTGAAAGAACCTTACAAGCCTTAAGACCTTCTACTGTCATAGGAATCTTAACAACCATGTTCTTGTGAAGCTTAGCGATCTCTCTTCCTTCAGCGATCATACCCTCAGCATCAGTTGTTGTTGCCTTAACTTCGCCGCTGATAGGTCCGTCTACGATAGAAGCAATCTCTTTTACAACTTCATAAACATCTCTGCCTTCCTTAGCAATAAGAGAAGGGTTTGTTGTTACGCCGCAGATAACACCCATGTCATTGGCTTTTCTGATTTCCTCAATATTGGCTGTGTCTACAAATAACTTCATTTTTACTCGCTCCTTTTTAAGTTCGTGAATTAGTTTCCGTATCTATAATAGCATTATTTTTTCAAATGACTACACCCAATTTGTGCGGTGTATTAACTATTTATTTGTGTTTTAAATATATTGATTTTTGTGGTATTATGTATAGACGGCTAAAAAAGGAAGGGCTTTTGTATGGAAAAGAAAATTAAGATTAAGTATTTTGATGACAGACTTGAAAAGCTTGAATACATCGATGGTAAGTCGGACTGGATCGATCTTAGAAGTGCTATTGATGTGGACCTTAAGCAGGGTGAGTTTAAGCTGATCCCACTTGGCGTAGCCATGGAGATCCCGGAAGGATATGAAGCTCACGTAGTTCCAAGAAGTTCTACCTTTAAGAATTTCGGCGTTATTCAGGCCAATCACATGGGCGTTATCGACCACTCATACTGCGGAGATAACGATCAGTGGTTTGTTCCCGTTATTGCAATGAGGGATACGCATATTGGCTTTAATGACCGTATTTGCCAGTTTAGAATAATGGAGAACCAGCCAACAATTCTTTTCGAAGAGTGTGAGCACCTTGATGGCAAGGACAGAGGTGGATTTGGTTCTACCGGTACAAAATAAAAGTTAATGTTAAGGAGTAGAAATGGTTAAGATTCGTACAAGATACGCACCAAGTCCAACTGGTCGTATGCATGTCGGCAATTTGAGAACAGCTCTTTATGCTTATCTTATTTCCAAGCATGAGGGTGGAGATTATATCCTTCGAATTGAGGATACAGACCAGGAGCGCTATGTAGAGGGTGCTACAGAGATTATCTACAACACACTTAAAGAGACTGGTCTTATTCATGATGAAGGTCCAGATATCGGAGGTCCTGTTGGCCCATACGTTCAGAGTGAGCGTCAGAAGGCTGGCATTTACATGCAGTATGCCAAGGAGCTTATCGATAAGGGACAGGCATATTACTGCTTCTGTGATGAGGAGAGACTTAAGACTCTTGTCCAGAAGATAGAAGTAGATGGTGAGGTAAAAGAGATCAGTGTTTACGATAAGCACTGCCTACACCTTTCACAGGAAGAGATCGACAAGAATCTTGCAGAGGGCAAGCCCTTTGTTATCCGTCAGAACAACCCTACAGAGGGCACAACTACATTCCACGATGAGCTTTACGGAGATGTAAGCGTTGAGAACAAAGAGCTTGATGACATGATCCTTATCAAGTCTGACGGCTATCCAACATACAATTTTGCTAACGTTGTTGATGATCATCTTATGGGAATCACACACGTTGTTCGTGGTAATGAGTACATCTCATCATCACCTAAGTACAACAGACTCTATGATGCTTTTGGATGGGAAGTTCCTAAGTACATACACTGTCCACTTATCACAGATGAGGATCACCACAAGCTCTCTAAGAGATCCGGACATTCTTCATTTGAGGATCTTATCGAGCAGGGCTTTGTACCTGAGGCTGTAGTTAACTTTGTAGCTCTTCTTGGATGGTCTCCAGATGATAATACTGAGATCATGAGCCTTGAGGATCTTATCGCCAAGTTTGATTACAAGAGGATCAACAAGTCCCCAGCTGTATTTGACTATACCAAGCTTAAGTGGATGAACGGCGAGTACCTTAAGAAGATGGACGATAAGCTCTTTTACGATCAGGCGCTTCCATATCTTAAGAAAGCTATTACTAAGCCTCTTAATCTTGAGAAGATCGCTTCTATGGTCAAGACCAGAATTGAGATCTGGCCTGATATTGAAGGAATGGTAGATTTCTTTGAAACTCTTCCAGAGTACAGCACAGACATCTACTGCCACAAGAAGATGAAGACTGATAAGGAGTCATCACTGATGGTTCTTAAGGAAGTCCTTCCACTTCTTGAAACTCATGAAGATTACTCCAATGATGCTCTCTACGAGATGCTTTCAGCATATATCAAGGAAAAAGAGTTTAAGAACGGATTTGTTCTCTGGCCAGTAAGAATTGCTGTATGCGGAAAAGAGATGACTCCTTGCGGAGCAACAGAAGCTATGGAGATCCTTGGAAAAGAGGAGACTATAGCAAGAATCAAAAAAGGAATTGAACTTCTTGAAAAATAATATAAATGCCTCGCAGATGAAGGCTATTATGCACGCTGATGGGCCGGCAATCGTACTTGCTGGCCCTGGAAGCGGCAAAACCTTTGTCATTGTCCGAAGGCTTTTGCACCTTATTGAACATGGGGCAGATCCTTCGAAGATTCTGGTAATTACTTTTACCAAACTATCTGCAATTGAGATGCAGATCAGATTTCTAAAACTGACGGATAGTTCTTATCCTGAAGTATCTTTTGGAACTTTTCACTCGGTCTTTTATCAGATCATCAGAAATAACAGTTCTTATTCAGATTCCAGGTTAGAAATAGCAACATATCAATTTAAGATTGAAGTTTTAAGGGATATCCTTGCGCATTTAAAGGCAAGAGGCAATATCACAAGTGATGAGTATGATGATGGAATAGAACAGATTCCTGATATCCTGTCTGAAATTTCAAGGATAAAAAACCTTGATATCAGCCCAAATGAATGCCTTGAAAGCATCAGCTTAAAAAGAGTGTTTAAAAACATCTTTGATGGCTATAATAAGCGTCTTAGAGAGTTTGGCAGGATCGATTTTGACGACATGATAGAGCGCTGTTATGAACTTCTTGCAAATAATTCATCCCTTAGAAACTTGTACCAGGAGCGGTTTAAGTACATCCTAATTGATGAGTATCAGGATATAAATCCCATGCAGTATAAGGTTGTAAGGCTCCTTCTTGGGGAAAAGAAAAATCTCTTTGCTGTAGGTGATGACGACCAGTCCATATATGGATTTCGTGGATCCGATCCTCAGATAATGCTTGATTTCATGGAAACCTTTAAAGATAATGGAGCATCCATGATAAATCTTGATATCAACTACAGATGCGGTTCTAAGATCCTGGGTGCTGCCACGAAGGTAATAAATGATAATACCGTCAGATTTAAAAAGAATCTAAGGGCCAGTGAAACAAATGGAATTGGCGGAGTTTACGGAAGATGCTATGAATCAAGGCAAAGACAGATGGAAGCAATAGCAGATTTTCTGTCAAAGCATATGAATGAACTTGATGAAATAGCGGTACTTTTCAGAACAAATAAAGAGGCGAAGAGCCTTTTATCTGTCCTTAACGCCAGGAATATCCCTACAAATATTGATAACCAGGCTGTATCTGTATTTGAGGACAAGGCGGTAAAGTGTATCTTAAGCTATATCTCTTTTGCCATAAATGGAAGTAAAAGAAGCGACTATCTTAAGATCATCAATGTACCCATGCGCTATATTTCAAGGGAAACAGCCAGTTCTGACGTCGTAAGAGAAAAAGATGTGACCAGGTTTTACAGTGATAACTACAAGAGACTTAAGGCTGTCAAAGACTTTTTTGCCTGTATCAATATGATAAGGCATCTTAGGCCTTCACTAGCTGTCAGGTATCTTAGGAAAACAGTTGGAATAGATAAACATTTTTTAAGTAGCCTGGAAGCGCTGGATGAGTTTGAAAAGATGGCGGCAGGATATGAGACTTTAAAAAGCCTTCTTGATAACGTGAACGTGGAAGAGACGACCAGAAAACCAAAGATGATTTCCGGAGGATTAAAGGTAAACCTTCTGACCATGCACGGCTCAAAGGGACTTGAATTTAAATATGTCTGGCTTCCGGATTTAAATGAAGGAATAATTCCAAGTAGAAGTGCCACAACAAACCTTCAGATAGAAGAAGAGCGCCGCATGCTCTATGTGGCCATGACCAGAGCAAAAACGGCGCTTATAATGTCATATATTAAAGGGAATAAGGAAAATCCAATGCTTCCTTCAAGGTTCCTAAGGCCTATTAAAGACCTCTGGAATCAGACTTCTTCAGATCCTTCTTCTGGAAGATCGATGAGTTCATCAAATTCTACATCGTCTAAATAGAGGTCGAAAGCTTCTGAAACGGCCTCATATTCATCATCATCCTCAATATTGCCAAGTTCTGGCTCGGCATTAGGACCACTTAATATAAATTCATAGAACCAGACGTTTCCGTCATTGTTCTGACCGTTCTCATCCAGTGGAAGAAGAACAATGTAATCCTTGGAATTGACTGTCAGGACGATAATAAGAGCACAGGTAACAACCTGTCCTTCATCAAGCTCTATATCTACAGTTGTCTGCTCGCCATTCTCAATTTTTGTGTTCCAGTCGATAGCGTTTTTGGAAAACTCCATAATAGCCTCCCTTATGATACTTTTTTTCTTTTATAATACCATAAATATCAGCTCTTTTGGGTGCATAATAGGTATAAATGTGGTAAAATGTACGGGCGTGTAACTACATGAAGGAATCAGGTGCAAAATGACGTCTAAACTAGTGTTAACCAGTGAAAAGCCATATCCTTTAGGGTGCTATATCGATTACGACAGAAATCTCGTGGTAAGAGCAGTTTTTGGTGATAACGAAAGATGCGGTATCACACTTTACCCTAAAAGCGGCAATAAGAAGCTTAAACCTCTCAAAATTGAGATACCAAAGACTCTTAAGAGGGGAGATATTTATTCTGCAAGGATTTGCGGTATTGAGGATATTGCAGAATATGAATCCTACAACTATTTTGCTGATAGTGACGTTTTTTGCGACCCTTACGCCAAGCAGTTCTTTGGTCTTGAGAAGTTTGGCAAGGATGTACCTGATGATCAGATAAGAGCCAAGCTTGATAATAAGGCTGACTGTAAGACTTCCAGAGATACCTTTGACTGGAAGGGGGATGAACATCCATTTATCCCTTATGAGGACAGCTTTGTATATCTTTTACATGTTCGCGGTTTTACAAAGAGCCCAAGTAGCGGCGTTACAGCTTCTAAAAGAGGAACCTTTAAGGGAATCCTTGAGAAGATTGATTATCTTAAGTCTCTTGGCGTTACAGCTGTTGAGCTTATGCCAGCCTATGAGATGAACGAGATTGAAAACCCTTATAAGTCATCGGATGCCAGGAGCATTAAGGCTTCAGCAGAAAAGAGCGGGTTCCTTTATTCCAAGGATGGCAGTATCTCAAATGAAGCCTCTGTTAATCTGAAGCTCAATTTCTGGGGCTACAAAAAGGGCTTTTACTTTGCACCAAGAACAGCTTACTGTGAAAACCCATCTGATGCAGAGAATGAGTTTAAAGAGTTTGTTAAGACCATGCATAAGAACGGCCTTGAGGTTATTATGCAGTTTTATTTTGATGAGCATGAAAATGGGACTCTCATCATGGATGCCTTAAGATTCTGGAGATGCACGTATCACGTGGATGGTTTCCATCTTAAGGGCAGCATCATTCCAATAAGACTCATAACCAATGAACCACTGTTTACTGATATCAAGATCTGGAATGAGTGGTTTAACTACGGCGAGATCTTTGAAGGAAAAACTCCTTCCTTAAGGCTTCTTGCGGACTACAACAATGCATTCCTGTACAACTCAAGAAGATTTTTAAAGAGCGATGACAACGTTGCTTCAGACTTCTTAAAGAGTATGATCGCCAATGGGCCTGGTCACGGAATCATCAACTATATCTGTGACTACGAAGGCTTCAGGCTTGTTGACCTTGTTTCCTATGAACACAAGCACAACGAGGAAAACGGCGAGAACAACAAGGATGGCACAGACAACAACCTTAGCTGGAACTGCGGTATTGAAGGCAGAACCAGAAAGCACGAGATATTAGATCTTCGTACCCGTCAGATCAAGAACATTCTCACAATGCTCTTTATGGCCCAGGGTACACCAATGATCTTTTCCGGTGATGAGTTTGGTAATTCCCAGGATGGTAACAACAACCCATATTGTCAGGACAATGAGACAGGCTGGGTTGACTGGAAGGCCATGGACAGGAACAAAGAGATACTTGATTATGTTAAGTTTCTGGTTGGTCTAAGGTTTAAATACAGGATCCTTCATGAGCAGGAACCATTTAAGCTTATGGACCATATTTCCTGCGGATTTCCTGATCTTTCCTGCCATGGAAGAGAATCCTGGAGACCAGATCTTTCAGGGCATTCTCATATGCTTGGAATGCTGTTCTGCGGACTTTACGAGCAGAATGAGCCATTTATCTACGTCTGCTACAATATGAACTGGACCTGCCAGGAGATGGCGCTTCCAAAACTCCCTGAAGGACTTAAGTGGAAGCTTTTATCAGATACCGATAAGAGGGGATTAAAACCAGAAAAGCCTGCAGCAAAGGGCAAGAAGGCACTTCCAATGACTTCCCTGGAAGAAGCTAATAAGGCCTTTACTGAGCTTATGGCAGACAGATCCGTAAGGATATATATTAGCGAAAAAGACAGCTCTTTTTCCAGGAAAAAACAAAGTAAAAGGAAGACAAAATGAGCAACATTGATGTAATTGAAAAGTTTCTAAGATACGTTAAGATAGATACCCAGTCTGATGACACGACAGGGACATCTCCATCTACCATGAAGCAGCATGATCTTGCAAAGCTCCTTTTTGATGAGATGAATGCTATTGGCGTAAGTGACGTCTATTACGACAGGGAACACTGCTATGTTTACGGTGTAATACCTGCAACAGAAGGTTATGAGAATGCTCCAAAGATCGGATTTATATCCCATATGGATACATCCGATGAGGTAAGTGGCAAGGATGTTAAGCCAAGGATCGTTGAGAAGTATGACGGAGAGGATATAGTTCTTTCTGCTGATGGCAAGGTAGTTCTTTCTCCAAAGAGCTTCCCTGAGCTTAAAAACCACGTTGGTGAAGATCTTATCGTAACTGATGGTTCTACACTACTTGGGGCTGATGACAAGGCGGGCGTGGCTGAGATCATGACTATGGCTGAGACTCTTTTAACTGATAAGTCAATTGCCCATGGCCCTATAATGATCGCATTTACTCCTGATGAAGAAATTGGCGCAGGAACAGCGTTCTTTGATATTGACAGATTTGGTGCGCAGTACGCTTATACAGTAGATGGTGGCAAGCTTGGAGAGCTGGAGTACGAAAACTTCAATGCTGCTGAGGGTGAGATCAAGGTAAATGGAAGATCTGTTCATCCTGGAGATGCCAAGAATAAGATGGTCAATGCATCTTTGCTTTGCTATGAGTTCCATTCACTTCTTCCTGCATTCCAGAATCCTATGTACACAGAAGGCAGAGAGGGATTCTTCCATCTGACTGAGATCGAGGGTGCTACAGAATCTGCTACAGCTTCCTACATCATCAGAGACCATGATGAAGCTCTTTTCAACCAGAAAAAAGACTTGTTTAAGGCTGCAGGAGAGTTCCTTAACAAGAAATACGGAGAAGGCACTGTTGAGGTGTCCATAAGAGATCAGTACTTCAACATGATCGAGAAGATACGTCCTCATATGCACCTTGTAGACAATGCCAAGAAGGTAATGGCAGGTCTTGGTATCGATCCTATCGATGTTCCAATTAGAGGCGGCACAGACGGGGCTTCACTTTCGTATAAGGGTCTTCCATGTCCTAACCTTTGCACTGGCGGATACAACTACCATGGCAAGTACGAATATGCTTCAATCCAGGAGATGAGAAAGGTTGTGGACATTCTTCTTGGACTTGTAATGATATATAAAGATTTTGAGATTTAATAGAAAGAGTTTTAGTAATGAGTATTAACGTTTTAAATAGCAATAAAAACGAGGTTACAGATGCTGAGAGCTTAAAGCAGCTTGAATTTATTGAACAGGCAAAAGAGAAGGTATCTGCCCTTGAAAAAGAGCTTGGCAGAAAGCCTACAGCCTGTGTTGTGACCTTTGGCTGTCAGATGAATGCCAGGGATTCAGAAAAGCTCCTGGCTACTTTAAAGCTTGCGGGCTATGAAGAAGTTGAGACTGAGGATGCGGATTTTGTAATCTACAACACATGCACCGTTAGAGATAATGCAGACCAGAGAGTATTTGGCCGCCTGGGACAGTGCAGCAACCACAAAAAGAACAATCCTCACATGAAGATTGCTATCTGCGGCTGTATGATGCAGGAGCAGGGAGCAGTTGAAAAGATACAAAAGAGCTACAGATTTGTTGATCTTATTTTTGGTACCCATAACATCTATAAATTTGCTGAGCTACTTAATACCTGCCTCGATTCAGACAGGATGATAATCGATATCTGGAAAGAGACTGATAAGATCGTTGAGGATCTTCCAGTATTTCGTAAGTACCCCTTTAAGTCAGGGGTCAATATTATGTTTGGATGCAATAACTTCTGTACCTACTGCATAGTTCCATATGTCCGCGGACGAGAGCGCTCAAGAGCTCCTAAGGACATCATCAGGGAGTGCGAGAAGCTTGCAGCTGATGGCGTTAAGGAGGTTATGCTCCTTGGACAGAACGTAAACTCTTACGGTCTTGATTTTAAGGATGATGATCCAAACAAGATCTCATTTGCAAAGCTCCTTGAGATGGTCTGTGAAGTTGAGGGCATCGAGAGAGTAAGATTCATGACTCCTCATCCTAAGGATTTCTCAGATGAACTTCTTGAAGTTATTGGCAAGAATGAGAAGATCGCAAGACACATCCATCTTCCTCTTCAGTCAGGAAACACTGAGATCCTTCGTCGCATGAACAGAAAGTACACCAAGGATGATTATCTTGCTCTTGTGGATAAGATCAGAAGAGATCTTCCAGATGTTGCCATCACAACGGATATCATTGTTGGCTTTCCTGGTGAGACCTCTGAAGCTGTTGATGACACTATTGATGTTGTTAAGAAGGCGCATTTCAATAATGCCTTTACCTTTATATATTCCAAGAGAACAGGAACTCCAGCTGCTTCCTTTGAGGATCAGGTTCCTGAAGAACTGGTAAAAGAGAACTTCGACAGGCTCCTTAAAGTGGTTCAGGATGAGGCAAAAGAGCAGACCTTAAAGTATGCTGGCCAGACTCAAAGAGCCTTGGTCGAGAGCGTTAACGACCATGATGAGTCTCTTTTGACAGGAAGACTCTCAAACAATACGCTGGTACATTTCCCTGGTAGTAAGGAACTTATCGGAGATTTTGTCGACGTTAAACTCCTTGAGTGCCATGGATTTTACTACGTTGGGGAATTAGTAAAGTAATCTTTAGAACAGGGGAATTTTGCCGTGGGAAATACCACGTTGTTAGATGAAGTAGATATAGAAAAAGTATCACCAATGATGCAGCACTACATCCAGACCAAGAGGGAGTACAAGGACTGCATCCTGTTTTACAGACTTGGTGATTTTTACGAGATCTTTTTTGACGATGCTCTTGTGGCATCTAAAGAGCTTGAGCTTACACTTACAGGTAAGGCCTGTGGACTAGAAGAGAGAGCGCCCATGTGTGGCGTTCCTTTTCATGCTGTGGAGAGCTATTTAAACAAGCTGGTTTCAAGAGGCTATAAAGTGGCTATCTGTGAGCAGCTTGAAGACCCTAAGCTTGCAAAGGGCATTGTAAAAAGAGATGTAACCAGGATAGTAACTCCTGGCACAAACCTTAACATGCAGTCCCTTGAAGAGACCAAGAACAATTACCTGATGTGTATCTTTTATTCTCCAGACTCCATCGGAATCTCTGTTGCTGACGTAACAACAGGCGATTTCTATCTTACAGAGGTGGATAGCCTTAGAAGCGTCATGGATGAGACCTACAAGTACTCACCAACAGAGATCATCTGCAACAACGCTTTTGAGTTTAGCGGCGCAGATATGGACGAGTTCAAGAACAGGCTTCAGATCTTTATCAATCCGCTGGATTCTCATTATTTTGATGAGGACCAGTGCAAGAAGCTTCTCATGAAGCATTTTAAGGTTTCATCACTTATCGGTCTTGGTATTGATGACTTCCCAAATGGAGTTGTTGCTTCGGGAGCTCTTCTTCAGTATCTCTATGACATGCAAAAGTCTGAGATCAGTAACATAACCCATGTTTATCCATACCTTACAAGCAAGTACATGCTTCTTGACAGCTCCACAAGAAAGAATCTTGAGCTTGTTGAGACTATGAGGGATAAGCAAAAAAGGGGAACACTTCTCTGGGTTCTTGATAAGACCAAGACTGCTATGGGAGCGAGACTCCTTAGAAGCTTTATTGAGCAGCCTCTTATCGACAAGGAGGAGATCCTTCTTCGTCAGAACGCTGTAGAAGCTCTTGTTAAAGCTGTAGTTACAAGAGAAGAGATAAGAGAGTACCTTGGACCTGTCTACGATTTGGAGAGGCTAATGTCCAAGATCGTATTTAAAACAGCTAATCCAAGAGATCTTCTGGCTTTCAGGAATTCCATCAAGATGATCCCTGCTGTTATTACAGCACTTCTTGATATCCAGGGAGTTCCAGGTATTGAGAAGATATCAGAAAACCTTGATCCTCTTAAGGATATTTATGACCTTATTGATCAGTCCATCGTTGAAGAACCTCCACTTACCATTAAGGAGAGTGGAATCATAAAAGAGGGATTTGATGCAGATATCGACCACTTCAGAGAGGCTGGAACAAACGGCAAACAGTGGCTTGCTGGAATGGAAGAAGAGGAAAAAGAAAAGACCGGTATCAAGAACCTTCGTATCAAGTACAGCAATGTATTTGGATATTCCTTCGAGGTTACAAACTCCTTTAAGGATAAGGTTCCTGAATACTTCATCAGAAAACAGACCCTCACTAATTGCGAGAGATATACAACTCCTAAGTTAAAAGAGCTTGAGGATACAATTCTAAATGCCCAGGACAAGCTCAATAACCTTGAGTATGAGATGTTCTGCAAGATCAGGGATTCAATTGCTCTTGAGATCGACAGAATACAGGCTACAGCAAAGGCTCTGGCCCTGCTTGATGTTTATGCATCCCTTGCATACGTGGCTGAGAGAAACCGCTATGTTAAGCCAACCATCAATGATAAGGGCATAATCAAGATCAAGAATGGCCGTCATCCTGTAGTTGAGAAGATGCTTGATACAGCTGATATGTTCATAGCTAATGACACATATCTCGATAATAAAAAGCATTGCATCTCTATCATCACAGGTCCCAATATGGCTGGTAAATCCACATATATGAGACAGACTGCGCTGATATCTTTGATGTTCCAGATTGGCTCTTTTGTCCCTTGTGAGAGCGCTGATATGTGCGTTGTTGACAGGATATTTACAAGAGTTGGAGCTTCAGATGACCTTGGTAGCGGACAGTCAACCTTTATGGTTGAGATGAACGAGGTAGCTAATATCCTTAGAAACGCTACTCCTGATTCTCTTCTTATCCTTGATGAGATAGGACGAGGAACTTCAACATACGACGGTCTTGCAATAGCATGGGCTGTTACAGAGCATATCAGTAACCGCAAGATACTTGGAGCCAAGACTTTATTTGCAACCCATTACCATGAGCTCACAGAGCTTGAGGGCAAGATGGACAACGTAAACAACTACTGTATCGCCGTAAAAGAAAACGGCGACGACATTGTCTTTTTACGTAAGATCGTAAAGGGCGGTGCTGACAAGAGCTACGGTATTCAGGTAGCCAAGCTTGCAGGAGTCCCTGATATGGTCATTGACAGGGCAAAAGAGATCGTTGCTGAACTTACAGATAACGACATAACTGATAAGGTTCAGGCCATAGCAAGAGATAATAAGAGCGACAGAAAAGTAAAAGTTACTCACTATGACGAGGTAGATACAAACCAGATGTCTCTCTTTGATACAGTTAAGGACGAGGATGTGCTTAAGCGCCTCGAAGAGATCGATATAACTACCCTTACGCCGATGGATGCTTTAAATACTCTTTATAAGCTCCAGAGCGACCTTAAGAACAGGTGGAAAAGTTAATGGCAATTATCAATGAGCTTGATAAGAATACAATAGATCAGATAGCTGCTGGTGAAGTAGTTGAGCGTCCTGCCAGTGTTGTTAAAGAACTGGTGGAGAATGCGATAGACTGCGGAGCAAACGCCATTACAGTTGAGATAAAGGGCGGCGGAATTGACATGATCAGAGTCACAGACAATGGCTCTGGTATTGAAAAGAGTCAGATCCGCAAGGCCTTTAAGCGCCATGCGACAAGTAAGCTTACATGCATTGATGATCTGTATTCCATTCATTCTCTTGGATTTAGGGGAGAGGCTCTTTCCAGTATTTCATCTGTTGCCCAGGTTGATCTTATTACAAAAACTGCTGACGAGCTTGTGGGAACAAGATACTGTATAAATGGCGGTGAAGAGGCTGCTTTTGAGGATATTGGAGCTCCTACAGGAACAACTCTCATTGTTCGAAATCTCTTTTACAATACTCCAGCAAGAAAGAAGTTCCTTAAGACAGCTCAGACTGAGGCCAGCTATATCGGGGATGTGATGGAGCACATGGCTCTTGATAATCCCACAATCTCATTTCATTTTATAAATAACAAGGACGATAAGTTCTCAACTTCAGGAAATGGAGACCTTAAAGAGATCATCTACAGGATCTACGGAAGAGACATCTCAGTAAGTCTCATACCTATAAATGTATCTGATAAGGATATGACCCTTGAGGGATATCTTGGTGAACCTGTACTTAACAGATCCAACAGAAATTTTGAGATTTTCTTTGTTAATGGCAGATACATCAAGGATAAGGTTATGAGCAAGGCTCTTGAAGAGGGCTACAAGGAATATCTTATGCAGCATAAGTTTCCTTTTGCAGTTCTTCACCTTCGCCTTGACCCTGCAAATGTTGATGTTAACGTGCATCCGGCCAAGATGGAAGTTCGTTTTGGTAACCAGCCACAGCTATATGAGTTTATAAGGTCAAGTGTTGAATCGGCTCTTAGAAATCATGAGATGATTCCAGATGCTCTTTTATCTGAAAAGGATGATGAGGCTGCGGCAAAAGAAGAGATGGCTTCTTTTGTAGAAGCTGCGGAAACGCCATCTGACGATGGCGCCAAGGTGCAGGAAAAGGAAACCGTTAAGGAGCAAGCTCCTGAGCCCTTTGAGACTCTTAGATTTGAGGAGCACAAGATCAGCAAGGACACTCCTGTATATGCAAGAGGGGTAAAGTCTGAGCCAATAAAGATCGAAGATAGCAATAAATCGGCAGTATGGACCAGGATCTTTGGGGATTCAGACGGCGCAATTGCTGAAAAGAACGAGAATGTTTCTCCTATAATTAAGTCTGAGAATGCCATAGTAGTTGAGAAAAAGCCTGTTCAGCTGGATCTTTTTGAGGAGAAGGTTCTTACAAGAGACAATGTTAAGGACTATGAGATCTTAGGGCAGCTCTTTGGAACCTACTGGATCATCGCCTATAAGGACAAGATGCTTCTTGTGGATCAGCACGCAGCCCATGAAAAAGTCAACTATGAGCGAATGATAAAGAGATTTAAATCCGGGGAGATGCTCTCCCAGATGGTAAATCCACCGGTTATCGTTGCTCTGACAAGCGCTGAGGAGGAGCTTTTCCTTAGCTACAGACAGTATTTTGAAAAGCTTGGATTTAATATTGAAAATTTCGGCGGAAGAGAATATGCTATGAGAGCTATTCCGATAGATCTCTTTGGCTGTGAGAATGAAAAGGATATGTTCATTCAGATACTGGATGAATTGTCTCACGAGACCAGCCTTGACAGAACACCGGATGTAATAAATTACAAGATTGCCAGCATGGCATGCAAGGCCTCAGTTAAGGGCAATACCAGGATGAGTGTTATGGAGATGGAAGCTCTTTTAGATGAGCTTTTAACCCTTGATAATCCTTACAACTGCCCGCACGGAAGACCAACCATTATATCTATGACCAAGTATGAGATTGACAAGAAGTTTAAGAGAGTTGTTGAGTAATGGAAAAGCAAAAACTTATTGTGCTCACTGGTCCTACTGCAGTAGGTAAGAGCAAACTATCAATTGAACTTGCTAAACAGATTGGCGGAGAGATAATCTCCGCTGATTCTATGCAGGTGTATAAATTCATGGACATCGGAACAGACAAGATCAGTCCCGAGAAGATGGGAGGCGTTCCTCACCACCTTATCGACTTTCTTGATCCCCATGAGGATTTCAATGTCTTTGTTTTTCAGAAGATGGCCAAGGAAGCGATTTCTGATATATCTTCAAGAGGCCATGTTCCGATCATTGTTGGTGGAACTGGATTTTACATTCAGGCTGTTCTTTATGACATTAATTTTACAGAGACAGATGAAGATCAGACCTATAGACATGAGCTTGAAGAGAGAGTTAAGAAGGAAGGCTCTGACGGCATTTTTGAGGAGCTTAAAAAGATTGATCCAGCATCTGCTGAGATCATCCATGCCAATAACTCCAAGAGAGTAATAAGAGCTCTTGAGTATTATAAAAAGACAGGACGACCTATTTCAGAACACAATGAGGAGCAGAGGCAAAGAGAGTCGGCCTATGATTTTTCCTACTTTGTCCTTACAGATAAGAGAGAAACGCTATATTCAAGGATAGAAAAAAGAGTTGATCAGATGATAGAAGAGGGTCTTGAGGATGAAGTAAAGCGTCTTATGGAGATGGATATACCTAAGGACGCCACATCCATGCAGGGACTTGGATACAGAGAGATGATAGGCTATCTTGAGGGAGAATATGACCTTGAAAGAGCAATCTATCTCATAAAGAGAAACACAAGGCATTTTGCCAAGAGGCAGCTTACCTGGTTTAAACGAGAGAGAGATGTTATCTGGATAGATAAAAACGAATTTGATCACAACGATGAACTTATAATGAAAGAGATGTTAAGGATTTATGGAAAGTAAGATTTACGAAGAACTTGGAATTTCAAAAGAAGTATTTGAATTTGGTGAGAATATACTGAATTCATTAAAGGACAGATTTGCAAAGATTGACGAAACTGCGGAATATAACCAGCTTAAAGTTCTTAAGGCTATGCAGGAAAACAAGGTTTCTGAGGCATGTCTTCTTGGAACAACAGGATATGGCTATAACGATCTTGGAAGAGAGACTTTGGAAGCTGTTTATGCTTCAGTTTTTCACACTGAGGATGCTCTTGTAAGACCTCAGATTACATGTGGAACTCATGCTCTGGCACTTGCTCTTATGAGTAACCTTCGCCCTGGAGACGTTCTCTTTTCCCCAGCTGGAAAGCCCTATGACACTTTGGAAGAAGTTATAGGTATAAGACCATCAAAGGGTTCTCTTAAGGAATACGGAATTGAATATGTTCAGACTGACCTTCTTTCTGATGGAAGCTTTGATTATGACAGGATCAAAGAGGTTCTTTTGTCTAATGACAAGATCAGGCTTGCAACTATACAGAGGTCTAAGGGTTATCAGACAAGACCAACATTTTCAGTTGAGAGAATTGGAGAGCTTATTAAGTTTATTAAGGAGCTGAGACCTGACGTTATCTGCATGGTAGATAACTGCTATGGCGAGTTTGTTCAGAGGAATGAACCTACAGATGTAGGCGCTGATATGGTTGTGGGTTCTCTTATCAAGAATCCGGGCGGCGGACTTGCTCCAATTGGCGGATATATCGCTGGTAAGAAGGAATGCGTTGAAAATGCAGCATTCAGGCTCACTTCTCCAGGACTTGGAAAGGAAGTAGGAGCTTCTCTTGGAATCCTTCCTCAGTTCTATCAGGGATTTTTCCTGGCACCAACTGTTACAGCTTCAGCTCTTAAGGGCGCAATTTTTGCTGCCAATATCTATGAGAAGCTTGGATTCGCAGTGATCCCTAATGGAAGTGAGGAGAGATTTGATATTATTCAGGCTGTTACCTTTGGTAAACCTGAGGGCGTTATAGCATTTTGCGAAGGAGTTCAGGCTGCAGCCCCTGTAGACAGTTTTGTTACACCTGAGCCATGGGATATGCCTGGATACGATGCACAGGTCATAATGGCAGCCGGAGCCTTTGTTTCAGGCTCTTCAATTGAGCTTTCTGCAGATGGTCCTATAAAGGAACCATACAGTGTATTTTTCCAGGGCGGTTTAACCTGGCCTCACGCTAAGCTTGGCATATTAAAGACGCTCCAAAGTCTTGTGAATAAAGGGATTGTTGTGTTACAATAAATTGATTACGGTTAATTATATTCTCTGATTTGAGAATAATTTAAGGAGGCTGTTTTGGCTAATATATTTGGAATTGATCTTGGAACCAGCAATATCAAGATTTACAACAGAGACGAGGATTCTCTTACAGTCGAAAAGAACATGATCGCCATAGAGAACAAGACTAACATCTTTGCCTATGGTAATTCAGCTTATGAGATGTATGAGAAGGCTCCTGACAAGATTAAGATCACATATCCTTTAAATAGTGGCGTTATCGCTGATATCGAGCACATGGAGACTCTTGTTAAGCTCTTTATCACAGATCAGATGAAGGGCAATGTTAAGCCTTGCGAAGTATATATCGCTGTTCCCAAGGATGTTACAGAGGTTGAGAGAAGAGCTTTCCATGACCTCATCAATGATGCAGGTATCAAGGCCAAGAAGATCATGATGGTTAAGAAGCCACTTGCTGATGGTCTTGGTATGAACGTAGATGTTATGAATTCTCAGGGTGTACTTGTTGTTAACGTAGGCTATGACACCACAGAGATTTCAATCCTTTCCCTTCGCGGAATCGTTGTAAGTAAGCTTATCAAAGTAGGCGGCAAGAAGTTTGATGAATCTATCAGAAACGTGATCCGTAAGGAATATGGTCTTCTTATTGGTGAGAAGACATCTGAAAACGTTAAGATGTCCCTTAAGGACCTTGAAAAGGAAGGGAAGGACGCTGTTGTTTACGGAAGAGATATTGTTACAGGTCTTCCTGTTGAGCGTCAGATCCCTACAGACCTCATCAATCAGTCTCTTCTTGAGAACTTTGATGCTATTCTTGATAACATCAAGACAGCCCTTGAGAAAACTCCACCAGAGCTTGCAGCTGATATCTTCAAGCATGGACTTTATCTTACTGGCGGTGCATCTCAGGTTTGCCATCTTGCGCAGCGCCTTTCAAACGGCGTAGGACTTAATGTTAATATAGCTGAAAATCCTGTTGGCTCTGCAGCCATGGGACTTGCCAAGATTATTAAGGAAGATCAGTACAAGGCTCTTGCATATGGAATCGAAGAGGACAAGTAAATGAGTCCTGTTATAAAGAGAAGAGGAGAAGTATTTACGCTTCCTAGTAAATATCTCCTCTTTATTTTAACTTTTATATGTATAGGTACTATTTTTGTTACCTTCAACACCAGCGCATTTACTGGACCACTAAATTCGTTTGCTGGTGTTTTTGTTGTGCCTTTTCAAAAGGGTATAACTACGGTAGGTACTTTTTTGCAGGACACAACTGATAAGCTTTCATCAATAACACAGCTTCTGGATGAGAATGAGAAGCTTAAAGAGCAGATTGACGAGCTTACTATTGCTAATACCAATCTTGAGCAGGAAAAGTATGAGCTTACAGAACTTCGTAATCTCTATGAACTGGGCTCATTGTATGAAGACTATCAAAAGACCGGAGCAAGGATAATTGCCAAGGACGCTGGTAACTGGTATCACGCTTTTGTCATTGATAAGGGCTCAGATGATGGTATTCAGATTGATATGAACGTAATTGCAGATGGCGGACTTGTAGGAAGAGTCATTGATGTAGGTCCTGACTGGGCTAAGGTTCAGTCTATAATCGCTGATAATGCCTCTGTTAGTGGAATGGTTCTTTCATCTTCAGACAATCTCATTGTAAGCGGGGATCTTGAGCAGTACAGACAGGGATATATCACTTTTTCCAAGCTCGTAGACGATGCTGATAAGGTCAGCATAGGAGATAAGATCGTCACTTCCAATATCAGTGACAAATATCTTCCGGGAATTCTGATCGGTTATATTTCAACTATTGACGATGACTCCAATAACCTTACCAAGTCAGGCAAGATTACGCCTGCAGTTGATTTTGAGCATATGAATATGGTTATTGTTTTGTTAGATCTTAAGAAGAACGCACATTGATAAGGTATTTTACAATATGAATATTAGACGCTTTTTGTTCAATTTCATATTTGTTATTCTTTCTTTTATCCTTCAGACCACTGTTTTTCGTGTCTTTGATTTTGGCGGAGTAACCCCAAATCTTTTGATCATCTTTACAGCTTCAACAGCCTTTATCAAAGGCGACAGGAGCGGATTGATCACTGGATTTTTCTGTGGACTTCTGGTGGATATTTTCTTTGGAACCTATATCGGTTTCTTTGCCCTTATTTACATGTATATTGGGTTCGTGGTTGGCAAGCTGCATGATATTTTCTTTACCCAGAATCTTGCTATTCCGATCCTTCTGATAATCCTTTCTGATTTTGTCTTTGGATTTGTTTGCTATGTTCTCATGTTTCTGTTCAGAACCAAGTTTGACATAGGATATTACATGACAAACATAATTATTCCAGAGATTGTATATACTGCACTGGTTGCAATTTTCTATTACCCGCTTATTTTGTCGATAAACAATTCTATTGATGAGAGAGAGCAAAGGAGCGCGAAGAAGTTTGTTTGATAGTTTCAAAGATGAAATAAAAAAGTTCATAACTTCGAGAGCGGTTCTTGTTTGCGCTGTTCTTATTGCTTTGTCATGCCTTCTTGTGTACAGACTCTTTTATCTACAGGTAATCAATGGTGAAGTGTATCTTGATGCCTTCAAGCTCAAGATCAAGAAAGAAAAGACTATTGCTGCAGCAAGGGGTAATATCTACGACAGAAATGGCAACCTTCTAGCATATAACGAGCTAGCTAATTCTGTAACCATCGAGGACGTTTATAAGTCTGGATCAGGTAAGAGTAAGGCTATCAATAAGACTTTGAATACGCTTATTGATATCATCGAAGACAACGGCGATAGTGTAGATCAGGACTTTAGTATTATCCTTGGAGAAAACAGAACTTATGAGTTCACTGTTGAAGGCAATGCACTTCTTCGTTTCCTTGCGGACGTCTATGGTCATTCTTCTGTTAATGACCTTAAGTATGAGGAGAAGACCAAAACTGCAGAAGAAGTAGTAGATGATATGTGCAGGAATTTCAGGATCGGAGATTATGATGATCCATCGGATTCCTCTACTTTTGTGCCAAGAAAGGGATACACAAAAGACAGAGCCCTTAAGATATTAAACATCAGATACAACATGAATCAGAACAGTTATCAGAAGTACATTGATACAACTGTGGCTTCTGATGTATGTGACCAGACTGTGGCTGATGTTATGGAAAACGCTGATGTTCTTGAAGGTGTTTCTATTGAGGAGAGTACCGCAAGGAAATACGTAGATTCCAAGTATTTCTCACATCTTCTTGGATATACAGGTAAGATCTCTGAGGATGAGCTTGCTGAGCTTGTTTTGCAGAACCCAAGCTATGGCCTTAACGATACTGTTGGTAAATCAGGTATTGAACAGTCTATGGAGAGTGTTCTTCAGGGCACAAAAGGGTCTGAAACAGTATATGTTGATAATACAGGTCAGGTTATTGAGACCAGTAACTATGTGGATTCTGTTGCAGGTAATGATGTATACCTTACTATTGACAAGGATCTTACAGAAGCCTGCTACAACATTATTGAGCAGTCTCTTGCTGGTATTCTTGTCTCCAAGATTCAGAATGTCAAATCATATACATTTACTTCAACATCCAGCTCAAGTAACATCGTAATTCCTATCTACGACGTTTATTTTGCAATTTTCGATAATGATGTTATTGATATCAATCATTTAAATGCCAAGGATGCCAAAGAGAATGAAAGGGCAATATACGAACAGTATGTTGCCAAGAATGAGAATGTTTTAAATGAGCTTCGACTGGAGCTTACAGATAAGAAAACACCCTATGAGAAGCTCTCAAAAGAATATCAGTGGTACATGAGCCATATTGCGGCAATGCTGTACACTGAAGGGATAATTGATTCATCACTTGTAGACAGAGAAGATTCCATGTACATTGCATGGACTAAGGATGAAACTATTTCCCTTGCTGAATACTTGAAATACACCATAGCCGTAAACTGGGTGGATGTATCTCAGCTAAACATTGATAATCAGTACGCGGATTCTGAGGAAATCTTTAACCAGATAGTTGACTTTATCTACAATTATCTGAGTGAAGATTATGATTTCCAGACAAGGCTCTATAAATACCTTCTTCTTGATGGATATATTTCAGGTTCTCAGGTTTGTAATGCACTCCTTGAGCAGGATGCTGTTCATGTTGATCCGGAAGAACTTGATATCTGGAATAGAGGTGGAGAGAGCGCTTATACCTTCATGGTAAACAGGGTTTCCAACCTTGATATTACACCTGCGCAGCTTGCTCTTGATCCATGCACAGGATCCATGGTTGTAACTGATGTAAACTCAGGCGATGTTTTAGCACTGGTTTCATATCCGGGCTATGATAACAACCTTATGGCAAATGGCGTAGATGCTGCGTATTACGCTAAACTTAGAAGCGATAATGCCAATCCGTTATACAACTATGCGACCCAGCAGAAGACAGCTCCAGGTTCAACATTTAAGATGGTTTCTTCAACTGCAGGTCTTATGGAAGGCGTGATTACAACTGATTCCGTGATTTACTGCGGCGGACAGTTTGATAAGCTCAATCCTGCACCAAGATGCTGGATCCATCCCGGCGGACATGGAGGTCTTAATGTTACCGGTGGTATCAGAAATTCCTGTAACGTCTTTTTCTACGAAGTAGGTTACAGACTTGGACTTGTCGGTAATAATTATTCTCCTGATACCGGTCTTCAGAAACTTGCTAACTATGCTGGTATGTATGGACTGACTGAAAAGTCAGGCATTGAGATAGCTGAGTCAGAACCACAGGTTTCAGATCAGGACGCTGTTCGATCTGCTATTGGACAGGGTACTCATTCCTATACTACAGTTGGTCTTGCAAGATATGTAACAACTGTTGCTAATAATGGTACCTGCTATAACTTAACCCTTATTGATAAGACTACCGATTCTAATGGCAATCTTCTTGAGGATTACAGCGCAGAAGTAAGAAACGTTATTGATATGCCACAGTCCTATTGGAACGCTATTCACACAGGTATGAGACAAGTGGTACAGGATAAGGCTTATTATGCAAATCTTGGAGTACAGGTAGCTGGAAAAACAGGAACTGCACAGGAATCTACAAACAGACCTAACCATTCACTGTTTGTCTGCTATGCTCCATATGGTAAGCCTGAGATATCTATAGCAACCCGTATAGCTTATGGTTATACATCAAGCTATGCAGCTCAGATCACAAAAGAAGCTCTTTCGTACTACTTTGAGCTTCGGGATGAAGATGATATCATATCTGGAACAGCTCAGGCACTTCAGGACGGTGCTACAAACGCAGACTAAGGAATATTATGAATTACATCAAAAGATATAAGGTCACGAATTATGACTTTATGCTGGTCATAATGGTGATCGCCCTTACAACAATTGGAATAATGGCTATCAGTTCTGCTGATCCATCATCGAGGAACAAGCAGATTGCTGGTATGGCTGGTGGTATCATTGCCATGATCTTTATTTCGATCCTGGATTATCTTTGGTTTACCAGACTTTATATACTGGCATACCTTGCAAATCTGGTGCTTTTGGGACTGGTTTTGTCACCTCTTGGCAGTAGTACCAACGGAGCACAGAGATGGATAAACCTCTTTGGTATCACATTCCAGCCCTCTGAGACAGCCAAAATATTATTGATTTTATTTTATGCGCAGTTTATTATGAAATATAAGGACAAGGTGAAATCGCTAGGATTTGTGCTTGTTAGTCTGCTTTTTTTGGCGGCTCCATTGGGGCTTATTGCATCTCAGCCAGATCTATCTACCTGCATCATGGTAATGATCATTTTCTCAATGATGCTATTTGTTGCAGGCATAAATTGGAAGATTGTTGGCGCAGTTCTAGGAACTGCCATTCCACTTGCTTTGTTCATTATTTACAACGCGGTCCAGGGTGACAGCAGTCTTTTGCATGATTATCAGCAAAGGCGTATTCTCGCGTGGCTTCATCCTGAAGATTACGCTAATTCAGATGCTTATCAGACGCTGAATTCCATGATGGCCATAGGTTCTGGCCAGCTTTACGGAAAAGGCTATAATACCAACGAGATCAGTTCAGTTCTTAATGGTGGATTTATTTCCGAGTCCCAGACTGACTTTATCTTCACTGTAATCGGCGAAGAATTTGGATTCCTTGGCGCATGCATTGTTGTTGGACTGATTCTTTTAATCGCAATCAGATGTTTCATGATATCCAGAAGAGCAACCACCAAGGCTGGAGAGATAATTGCAGCCGGTGTAGGTGCATGGATCGGATTCCAGGGCTTTTTGAATATGGGCGTTGCAACTGGAGTTATGCCCAACACAGGTATTCCGCTTCCTTTTGTCAGTTATGGACTAACTTCACTTATAAGTGTTTATGCGGGTATAGGTTTTGTACTTAATGTAAGACTACAGAGCAGTAAATAAACTACAGGGAGGGTATAAGTTAATGAATATCGCACTTATAGCACATGACGCTAAAAAGAAACTTATGCAGAATTTCTGTATTGCATACAGGGGTATACTTAGCAAAAATGATCTTTATGCTACAGGCACAACAGGAAGGCTTATTGAAGAGGTAACCAATCTTTCAGTACACAAGTATCTTGCTGGACATCTTGGGGGATCCCAGCAGCTTGGTGCTGCTATTGAACACAATGAGATCGATCTTGTGATCTTTCTTCGTGATCCTCTTACTGTAAAATCACACGAGCCTGACATCAACAATGTCATGACACTTTGTGATATGCACAACATTCCTGTTGCTACTAATCTGGCTTCAGCTGAGCTTCTTATTAAATCACTTGATAGGGGAGATCTTGAGTGGCGTGAAATGTACAAGTAAGCTACTTTCTGTATTATTAGCTGTAAGTTTGGGGACTATTAGTATTACTGGTTGTTCTGGAATTTCTTATTCTTCAAAATATTCAGTAAGTTCTTCACCGGCAGATAATAGAAATGATCAAATATATCCTACATTTGCCTCTGATCTGTGTGTCGTAGATTCTGACATTGCAGATTCTGATGTTTCTCTTTCAGAACAGGCAAGTGCAGGACTTTTTGACTTGAATAAAAAAGAAACTCTTTATGCTAAAAATGTAAACATGCAGGTACAGCCTGCAAGTCTTACCAAGGTTATGACTGCATATGTTGCACTAAAATATGGTACATTGGACCAGGTTCTTGTGGCAGGGTCTGATGTATATGTAACTGAGAGCGGAGCTCAAAAGATCAATCTCAAAGAGGGAGATAGAATGACCCTTGATCAGGCTCTGCGTCTGCTTCTTATCTATTCAGCCAACGATGTGGCTAATCTTATAGCATCTAATGTTTCTGATTCAATAGAAGGCTTTGTTACTCTGATGAACATGGAAGCCAAGCAGATAGGTGCTACCAATTCTCACTTTGTTAATCCGCATGGACTTACTGCAGAAGAACATTACGTTACAGCTTATGATATGTATCTTATTTTCAATGCAGCTATGCAGTATGACACATTCAGTGAGATCATCAATATGACAGAGTATTCCACTTCATATCTTGATTCCAAGGGCAATACCCAGGAAGTTACGGTTGCCAACACCAATGCCTATCTTAGAGGTGAACAGTCAATGCCTTCAGGGGTAACAGTAATTGGTGGCAAAACGGGAACTACATCTGCTGCAGGACACTGCCTGATACTACTTGCAAGGGATGTCAGTGGAAACCCGTACATCTCAGTAATCATGCGTGATACAGACAGTGGAGCACTATACAATGATATGTCATCTTTGCTGAATGAAATTGTAGGTTGAGGTTGTGTTTTACTGCCTTATAACTTATAATTAATCTATAAAATTTCTACTTGCAGGAGGGTATGCCGATGGTTCAGTTAATTGTTGGGAAAAAGGGAAAGGGTAAGACAAAATGCCTCTTAGACAAGGTTAACACCGAGGTAAAGAACGTTCTTGGAAGTGTTGTATTTCTTGACAAGAACACCAAGCACATGTACGAACTTAATAACAAGATCCGTTTAATTGTAGTAAGTGATTTTTGTATTTCAAATCCTGATGAGTTCATTGGATTTGTCAGTGGCATCATTTCACAGGACCATGATCTCCAGCAAATGTATTTCGATAGTTTCTTAAAAATCTCCTGCCTTGAAGGCGAAGATGTAACACCTACAATTGATAAGCTTGAACAGCTCAGTGAGAAGTTTGGAGTTGACTTCGTTCTTAGTCTTTCACTTGACGAGTCAGAGCTTCCTGAGGCAGTTAAGTCAAAGGTAGTTATTTCACTTTAATTTCTGATGATTATTCTATAAGCCGCGGCTATCCGCGGCTTATATTCTGAAAATTTATATTAAGGACTTTTTTCGATGGCAAATCCGGGGAATCCCAAAGTTACCAAATATCCCAAGAATATCAATAATATAAACATTGGAATGGTGTTCTTTGCAGTTATGGCAATCTACATCATTATCTGTGTTATTACGTATTTTCGCAGGGATCATATTGTTGGATATGAGGTAATGGAGGGAGCTCTTTCTACCAACAATATCTATGATGCAGTCGCGATCAGAGATGAGAAGATCATTGAGAGCGATACTGCAGGATATATCAACTATTTTGCTACAGAAGGCGGAAGAGTAGCTGTTGGTAATCTTGTTTATACTGTTGATGAATCCGGACAGCTCCTGGATTATCTTAAGTCTCAGGGATCTGAAGAGGTTTCTCTTAGTGATGAGGACCTTTCAGAGCTTCGTACTCAGATAGTAAACTTTGATTCATCCTTTGATCCACTTAATTTCCACACTGTATATGACTTTAAGATCAGTCTTGATGGAACAGTTCAAAAGCTTTCCAATAATTCTGTCCTTTCTAATATCCAGTCTTTAAATGCAAACAGTGGCACTTTGCAGTCCATCAATTACAAATATGCTCCTGATACAGGAATTGTAGTATATTCAACTGATGGCTATGAAGATCTTACACTTGAAACCATGAATTCATCTTATTTTGATGAATCTGCCTATGACAAGCATCAGCTTATAAATAACACTCTTGTTAAGGCTGGAGATCCTGTATATAAGCTTTGTACCAGTGAAGAATGGTCAGTTATCATCCAGGAGGATGACGAGAAGAAAGTACAGGAGCTTGTAGATCTCGAGTATGTTAAGGTCAGGTTTATTAAAAACCAGGATGAATCCTGGGGAAAAGTAAGTGCCTTTACCAATGTTGATGGCGAGAGTTTTGTGCAGCTAACATTCACAAACTCCATGATAACCTTCTGCAGAGACCGATTCCTTAATATCGAACTTATTACAGAAGATGATACAGGGCTTAAAATCCCTAATTCCGCTATTGTTAATAAGAACTTCTTCCTTGTACCCAAGGATTATGTCATTAAGAACAATGACAATACTACTGGTGTACTTAGGGTAAAATATGACGAGCAAGGCAATGAGACTTCTGAAATAGTTGCTGTATCAATCTATAATGAGACAGAAACTGTCTTTTATCTTGATACAGATACGCTGCGTGCAGGAGATACTCTTATAAAGACTGATTCCAATGACAGATATACTGTTAGCAAGACGGATTCCCTTATAGGCGTATATAACATCAATAAGGGCTACGCTGACTTCAGACAGATCAGTATCCTGTATCAGAATGAAGAGTATTCAATTGTGCGCTCTAATACAACTTATGGACTTAATGTATATGACTATATCGTTCTGGATTCTACAACTGTAGATGCCAATGCTAAATCCGCCCAGGAAGGAAATGGACAGATTGTAGATACTAATACATTGGATGTATCAACTGAAGGAGACTTGGAACAGGATAGTTCTGCTTCGGATAATTCCACTGAGGAAATATCATCTGATGAAGACTTAGCAGAAGATAATTCTACCGAAGAGGTTTCTTCTGATGAGAATTTAGAAGAAATTAGTGATGAAAACGCTGAAAAAAGTGACGATACTGTCACAAATTAAGAAATGAAATATAAATCCCATGATAACTACAAAAATTGTTACAAAAATTTGACAGAGGGTTATATTTTGCGATAAAATCTAGATGATTGTTGGGATATTTTTATGAGGAGTATAGACTATTATGAGTTTTGTGGACAAATTTTTAACAGCAATTCAGCTGAATGGGGATGAAGATCAGGGATATTATGACGAGCCTGATGATTCTTTTGCTTCCAAGGTAGATTCCATCAATAATCAGACTCCAATTGGCAAGGATGATCCAAGTATTGAGATCAAGGAAGAGAAAAAACCTGTAAAGGTTGCTCCAAGACCTAAGAAATCTCTTTCTGCAGCGGGCATGGAAGTATGTGTTATTAAGCCAACTTCCGTAGAAGATGCAAGAGAGATTACAGAAACACTTCTTGCTAATCGTACTGTAGTCCTTAACCTTGAGGGACTTGATGTTGATATCGCACAGCGAATCATTGATTTTACTTCTGGTTCATGCTTCGCTATTTCTGGTAATCTTCAAAAGATATCCAGATATATATTCATTATCACACCTGCTTCTGTAGATATTTCAGGTGATTTCCAGAACATTTTAAATGGTACTTTTGGTGGCGGTATTTCAGAAGGACCACAGCAGATCGATTAAAAATACAGGCTGTTGACGTGTAGAATTACAGTCAACAGCTATTTTTTTGAATTGAGGTAGATAAATGGCTAACAGAATGACAGTAAACTACATGGAAAAACCATGCTACGACATAGTTTTTACAACAGATTTTTCGCTTCTTAAGGATGAGATTTCAGGGCTTGGATTTAAGGGCAGAAAGATTGCAATCATTACCGATACTAATGTTGAGAAATTGTATTCAAAAGAGATAGAAAATAGCCTCTCGGGAGAATATGACACAGTTGTCACATATGCAATTCCAGCAGGGGAAGAGCACAAAAATCTCCAGGAGATTGAGAAGATCTATGAGTTTTTGATGGAAAGACATTTTGACAGACACGATCTTCTTATCGCCCTTGGCGGCGGCGTTGTAGGTGATATGACTGGATTTGTTGCTGCAACTTATTTAAGAGGAGTTTCGTTTGTTCAGATCCCAACTACTTTGTTATCACAGACTGATAGTAGTATTGGCGGTAAAACCGGCGTTGATCTTGGCGGTGTCAAGAATATGGTAGGCGCATTTTACATGCCACGACTTGTTTATATGAATATATCTACTTTAAACAGTCTGGATGATCGCCAGTATGCATCTGGTTTTGCAGAAGTAATGAAGCATGGCCTTATTAAGGATGAGAACTTCTATACCTGGCTGATCGATAATATGTACGAGATCAATGACAAGGATCCAGATGTTGTTCTTGAAATGGTTATGCATAGCTGCGATATAAAGAGAGTTGTTGTTGAGAAAGATCCAACAGAAAAAGCTGACAGAATGCTTCTTAATTTTGGTCATACTCTTGGTCATGCCATTGAAAAACATAAGAATTTTAAGATGTTTCATGGCGAATGTGTTGCTCTTGGAGCAATAGCAGCAGCATTTATTTCATGGAAAAGAGGACTTCTTTCCATGGAAGAGTACTATGAGATTAGGGATATGTTTGTTCCATTTAATCTTCCTATTTCTGTAGAAGATATTGATAAAGAAGCAGTTCTTAATCTTACAAAATCCGATAAAAAATCAGATTCAGACAAGATAAAGTTTGTTCTTCTTAAGAAAATTGGAAAAGCTTTCGTTGATGATACAGTAACAAGAGATGAAATGGAAAAGGCTCTTGATGAGATCATCTATATTGAGAATAATGACTGATCTAGAATGTTTAAAAGGAATTATTTTTTATGAATAAGATGTCAAAAAGAAAAAAGATTTTTTTAATAGTAGATGTTATTTTGGTAATACTTCTTGTTGCACTTGACCAGTTTACCAAGTATCTTGCCTGTGAATATCTTCAGGATAAACCAGCATTTAAGATAATAGATGGGGTATTGGAACTCAATTTCCTAAAGAATAGCGGAGCAGCATTTGGAATGCTTCAGAATCAGAAGGTATTCTTTATTCTTGTAGCAGTTTTTATTCTTTTTATCATCGCTTATGTACTTTTTAGAATGCCTGATGATAAAAAATATAATGTTATGCATTTCCTTCTCGTTCTGATAGCAAGTGGCGCTGCTGGAAATATGATAGACAGAGTTAAACAGGATTATGTTGTTGATTTCATTTATTTTGTGATAATCAATTTCCCTATTTTCAATGTAGCTGATATTTATGTAACTGTATCGACATTTCTTTTCGTTATTCTTTTCCTGTTTTATTATAACGAGAATGATTTCAGCTTCCTTAGTTTCAAACAGCAAAAGAAATTTAGAGAATTCAAATAATGGACGAGTATAAAGCTTTTGATTTTACCGTTACAGATGAATATGAAGGTATGAGAATAGATAAGCTTATAAGTGAGCTTATTGATGGTCTTTCACGTTCATATATACAGAAAATAATAGATGACAATAATGTCACTTGTAATGATAAGGTTGTTAAGGCCAGTCTCAAGGTATCTGAAGGGGATCAGATTCATATGGATATTCCTCCTGTTGTTATCCCTGAGATAAAGCCTGAAGATATACCACTTGATATTCTATATGAAGATAATGATGTAATAGTTATTAACAAACCAAAGGATATGGTTGTTCATCCAGCAGCTGGTCATTATGAGGGAACCCTGGTAAATGCAGTGATGTACCACTGCAAAAACAATCTTTCTGGTATAAATGGCGTTCTGCGTCCTGGTATTGTACATAGGATAGATAAGGATACAACAGGTTCTGTAATAATATGTAAAAACGACAGTGCACATCAGAGTATTGCAGAGCAACTTAAAGAACATTCCATTAACAGAGTTTATCATGCTATCTGCTATGGCATTTTAAAGGATGACGAGGGCGATATAGATGCTCCTATAGGCAGAAGCCAGAATGATCGAAAGAAGATGGCTGTAGTAAGTAGTGGTGGTAAGAATGCCTTTACTCACTATAAGGTTTTCAAGCGATTTGAGCAGGATAACTTTACATATATTGAATGCAGGCTAAAAACTGGACGAACACATCAGATTCGTGTACATATGGCTCATATTGGGCATCCTCTTCTTGGGGATGAAACTTATACTCCTGGAAGAAAATCTAAATTCAATACAAATGGCCAGTGCTTGCACGCTAAAACCCTTGGTTTTGTTCATCCCGTAACTAAGGAGTATATAGAGGTAGATGCACCTCTTCCAGATTATTTTTCTCATTTGATTGAGGTCCTCAAATAGTATAAAATATAATTAGTAAACATAAAGGAGAATGCCTATGAATACTATTATTACAGTAGGAAGACAGTTTGGATCAGGCGGTAGAGAAATAGGTGAGTTGGTCGCTGAGCATTTTGGCATTAAATGCTACGACAAGGAGCTTCTTAGCAGAGCTGCCAAGGAGAGTGGTTTCTGCGAGGAGATGATTCAGAATCACGATGAGAGACCAACCAATTCTTTTTTATACAACCTTGTAATGGACACTTATTCCTTTGGCTATAACGCATCAAGCTTTGTTGATATGCCAATCAGTCACAAGGTTTTCCTTGCTCAGTTTGATACCATCAAGAAGATCGCTGATGAAGGTCCATGCGTTATCGTTGGCAGATGCGCTGATTATGCTCTTACAGATTATGACAACGTATTAAATCTCTTTATATATGCTGATGAGGATGCCAAGATAAGAAGGATCAAGGAACGTTTTGACGATGTCAAAACTGATGATCAGGCAAAAGACATGATGAACAAGAAGGACAAGCAGCGCCAGAGTTATTACAATTACTACTCATCCAAGAAATGGGGCAGAGCAGACAGCTATGATCTTTGCATAAACTCTTCCAAGCTTGGAATTGAAGGCACTGTAAAGTTTATTATTCAATATATCGAGGATTTTGAGCAGTTAAAAAAATAATTTGAATACAAATTAAGGATTTAAACTTTCAGATAACAGTTTGTTATCTGGAAGTTTTTTTCTTTTAGGCCATTTATTTATGCTTTTTTAATCGTTTCTTAGAATAATATGTGTTATATTTAACCCAAATACAGTGGGTGTGTACGCGGAATGGATTCCGCGCATGATTTTCAAGGAGGAAAAGCTATGGCAAACGGCGTAAGTAACAGTTTAAATCAGCTATTTACAAGCAAAGAACCTGCTAATATCAGAAGTGGGACCATTGGCAAAAATGTCCGTGGCCCGGCAAAACCTGAGAAAAAAGATACGTCTTCAGTAAAGAATCCTTTTGGAGATAGTGTAAAAGTTGAACTTTCTCCTGAGGTTGAGATGTATGGTAAAGTTGTAGACCTTCTTCAGAAGAAATATGATAATGCAGATGTCTTTGTTGCAGGTCCAGACGATGATCTGTCTCAGATCGGCGGAGACCTGGAGTACAGTATCATTTTATCAGAAGATGAGATGAAGCTTCTTGCATCTGATGATCCTAAGGATAAGGAAGCTAAAGATAAGCTTCTTGTTCAGATCGATGATGCCATGAAGACAATATCTGATATGAGCAGTAAGATTTCTGAGAGCACTGATGAGAAGGATGAGATTTCAAACTTTGGTATCACTTTTAACAATTCAGGAAAGCTGAATTTCTTTGCAGATATCAATGGCTCATCATTTAAGAGCACTTCAGTGGATGATCTTATTAGCAGCATAGTTTCATCTAAGACAAAAGAATAAGCAAATATTTTCTTAAAAGCTCTTCACTTATGTGAGGAGCTTTTTTATTGTGCCTTATTGATATAATTCACAAAGACAATTTAATGATTTGTATATTTATTTGTGGATTTACAACATAAAATGTATGGAAATTTGATAGTGATTTGTTATAATATACTATGCAGGTAATAAAATCACTTAATCGGGAGGACAAATTGCATATGTCAACTAGAGTATATGATTGCCTAAAAGCTATTGGAGAAAAGATTATCGAAAACAGAGATTTTTTGACTGATCTTGACAGAGAGATTGGTGATGCAGACCACGGCGTTAATATGGCCAGAGGATTTCAATCTGTTATCGAGAAGGTCTCTCAGGATGATTCAGATATCGGAGCTTCACTTAAGAAGGCTGGCATGACACTTCTTTCAACTGTTGGCGGAGCTTCAGGACCTCTGTACGGAACAGCATATATGGAAGCTGGAAAAGTGCTCATGGGAAAAGAGACTTTGACGGCAGACGACCTTAAGCTTGCTTTAGAAGCTGCTATTGCAGGTATTCAGAAGAGAGGAAAAGCAGAAAAAGGTGAGAAGACCATGCTTGATTCACTTATTCCTGCATATGATGTTTACTGTGAAAAGATAGGTGGTGGTGCTTCTATCGTAGATGCTCTGGATGCAGCATGCACAGCTGCCAACGAGGGTATTGAATTTACCAAGACTATAGCAGCCACAAAAGGTAGAGCAAGTTATCTTGGCGATAGAAGTATAGGCCATCAGGATCCTGGTGCTACTTCACTTACACTGACACTTGAAACAATCAGAGACTTTCTTAAGGGGTGAATTATGGTAGGACTGGTTATCGTTTCACATAGTTACAAAATCGCAGAAGGAATAAAGGACCTAACAGATCAGGTTGCTCCAACTCACAAAGGAATCGTCTGTGCAGGTGGAATGGAAGATAAGAGCATAGGAACTGATGCAGTAAGGATTTCAGAAGCAATCAAGCAGGCTGAAAGCGGAGATGGCGTAGTTGTTCTTGCTGATCTTGGAAGCGGAATCATGTCAGCTGAAACAGCCATAGAGCTTCTTGAAGGCGAAGATATAAACGCCAAGCTTGTAGATGCTCCTATTGTTGAAGGTTCCATAGCAGCTGCAGTTACTGCAGCCTGTGGAAGTAAGCTGGAAGAAGTTATTGCAGCCGCAGAGCAGACTAAGGCTGTGAAAAAAATAAACTAAGAGTAAAAAATAAGGAGGCTGGGACATGAAGAAACTAATCAATGGGGTCGACAACATCGTTGACGAGATGCTGGATGGAATGATCTGTGCTTATCCTCAGTATCTCAAAAGACTGGATGGCTTTGACGTAGTGGTTAGAGCTGGTGGTTCACAGGGCAAGGTTGCGCTTGTATCTGGTGGTGGTTCAGGACATGAACCTGCACACGGTGGTTATGTCGGAAAAGGAATGCTTGATGGAGCAATTGCAGGTGCTGTATTTACATCACCTACTCCTGATCAGGTTTTCGAAGCTATTAAGGCTGCTAATGGCGGAAAAGGTGTTCTTCTTGTAATCAAGAACTACACAGGTGATGTAATGAACTTTGAAATGGCTGCTGATATGGCCAGAGATGAGGGCATAGAAGTAGATCAGGTTATTACAGCTGACGACGTAGCGGTTGAGAATAGTACCTGGACAACAGGTAGAAGAGGAATTGCTGGAACAATCTTTGTACATAAGCTTGCTGGCGCCTGTGCTGAAGCTGGCGGAGATCTTGCTACAGTTAAAGGTGTTGCTGAAAAGGTTATCGCTAATGTTCGTTCAATGGGTATGGCTGTTGATGCATGTACAGTTCCTGCAGCTGGAAAGCCAAGCTTTGATCTGGCAGAAGATGAGGTTGAGATCGGTATTGGTATCCATGGTGAGCCTGGTGTTAACAGAGAAAAGATCAGCCCTGTTAATGATATCGTAGATAAGCTTCTTGCTAAGATCCTTGCTGAGGGTATCTACAATGCTGGTGACGAAGTAGCAGTTATGGTTAACGGAATGGGTGGAACACCTCTTATGGAGCTCTTTGTTGCTAATAAGCATCTTGCTGACGAGCTTTCAAAGAAGAACATTAAGGTTTATAAGACACTTGTTGGCAACTATATGACATCTCTTGACATGGAAGGCTTCTCAATCACACTTCTTAAACTTGATGATGAACTCAAGAAATATCTTGATGCTCCTGCAGATACACCTGCATTTGTTCAGGCATAATTTGATAGAACTAATAAGTCCCGGAGAGAGAAATCTCGCCGGGACTTTTATTTTATCTGAAATGCTATTTGAAATATAAGAGTATTTTGTCTACTAATTAATTTACAACTAATTAATTTATAGACTGATATACAACTATTCGCAAAACACAGGTTTTACGAATAATCATGTACAGAATGTGCTATATAAGTAAAATACCATAATAAACGCACTAATCCTAGATTAAAAGCAACAAAAATAACTGCTGTTGCATTTAGTCTGGGAT
>NZ_RAIR01000007.1 GCF_003625485.1 Butyrivibrio sp. CB08 | reverse complement strand
AAAAGAGGCTTGAATCCAGCCATTGAATCAACCGATGACGAATACTGCCTTAAGATGAAATTTGCCCTGTTGTACAGGATGGCTGATGACCTGCAAATATCTCTGCAATAGTCGTAGAGTATGTGGTTTTTGCTTATCCTGTATTGCCTTGTCCTGTACACGGTTGTAAATTCCTTAATAGTATTCTATAGCTAGTATTATAGCACACATTTCAGGATTAGACAAACATTTGTTCTTTTTGGATGTATGGAGATTATATGCAAAAATCAATAGCAGAATCAGATATTCTGGACGAATTCAGAAGAGGCTCTCATTCCGTATACAAACTCACATACCATGTGATTTTTGTGACTAAATACAGAAAGAAAGTAATCACAGATGAGATTGGTGATTTCATGAAGAATTACGCCGCTTACCTCTGTGGACGCATGAACAGCGAACTCATTTCAGCAGAGACAGATGTCGATCACATACATCTGCTGATCTCCATGCCACCTGATGTTGCACCTGTAAAACTCATCAACTCGTTAAAATCACAGCTGTCTAAAGAAGTGAGAAATACATATAGAACACACGTTGAGAAATACCTATGGGGAGATTCACCCTTCTGGAGTGCAAGTTACTTCTGTGCCACTACAGGAAGTGTTTCTCTTGACACGGTTAAGAAATACATTGAAGATCAGCAAACAGAAGAACACAAACGCAAATACATTAAGACGGGTAAATACAAAAAGAAAAGCTAGTGCGATTCATCCCACAACCGATTTCATCGGAAGGGGTTTTCTCGCACAATGTTTATAAAATTGGATAATTGTATACAAAAATACTTGACAAAGTTTTTCTCATCCTTTAAACTTCATATTCATAAAGACAAGGGCGTCTTAGAGCAGGATCATACTGCTCTAAGGCGCTTTTCGTTTTTAGTCAGGTAGGCGCTGCCTATTTGAACAGAATATAAGACGATGCAATGGGGCATCTGTACTGCAGCTAGCACAGTATGGGTCCCATTGCGTCGTCTTTTTTATTAGGAGGAGAAAGGTATGAGTGAAGAAATCTTAACAGCTATAGATGGTACCGTATTTAGCGTCTGGTTCCTTATCGGCGCAGCACTTGTTTTCTGGATGCAGGCAGGCTTTGCGATGTGCGAGGCAGGTTTCACCAGAGCTAAGAACACAGGAAACATCATCATGAAGAACCTGATGGATTTCTGTATCGGAACTGTCGTATTTATTCTTATTGGCTTCGGTCTTCTTCTTGGTGAGGACCTGGCAGGCTTTATCGGAAAACCAGGATTTGACATTTTCACAAGCTATGCAAGCTTTGACTGGTCAAACTTCGTATTCAACCTGGTATTCTGTGCAACAACAGCAACAATCGTTTCTGGATCAATGGCTGAGAGAACAAAATTCATTTCTTATTGTGTGTACTCGGCAGTTATCTCAGCAGTGATCTACCCAATCGAAGCGCACTGGACATGGGGCGGCGGATTCCTTTCACAGATCGGCTTCCATGATTTCGCCGGATCAACATGTATCCACATGGTAGGTGGTATCTCAGCTTTAATCGGTGCAGCTTTCCTTGGACCACGTATTGGTAAGTTCGAAAGAGACAAGGATGGCAAGGTAGTTAAGGTAAATGCTTTCCCTGGTCACAATCTTGTAGCAGCAGCTCTTGGTGTATTCATTCTCTGGCTCGGCTGGTACGGTTTCAACGGTGCAGCCTGCACTTCAGTTGATCAGCTTGGTTCAGTCTTCGTAACAACTACAATTGCTCCAGCTCTTGCAACAGTAACATGCATGATCTTCACATGGGTTAAATATGGCAAGCCTGATGTTTCAATGTGTCTCAACGCATCACTTGCAGGTCTTGTAGCTATCACAGCTCCATGTGATGTAACAGATGCCTTCGGTGCAATCGTCATCGGTGTCGTAGCAGGCCTTCTTGTTTGCTTCGGTGTATGGCTTCTTGATTACAAGCTTCATGTTGATGATCCTGTTGGTGCCGTTGCAGTTCACTGCTTAAACGGTATCTGGGGAACAATCGCAGTTGGTCTTTTCGCAACAAACTCAGCTCCTGGCTATTCAATTGCAGATGCAGCTGGAAACGAGATGGTAGGTCTCTTCTATGGCGGCGGATTTAAGCTCCTTGGAATCCAGATTGTAGGATTTGCAGCAACAGCAGCCTGGACAGCAGTAACAATCACAATCACATTCGTAGCTATTAAGAAGATCCTTGGTCTTAGAGTTTCAGAGGAAGAAGAGATACTTGGTCTTGATTCCACAGAGCACGGCCTTGCATCAGCTTATTCTGGATTTGCAATCATGGACGTTTCAAACACTCTGACCATGGGCGTAAACGAGAACACAGACCTCGGCGTAAGCGATTACGAAGAGGCATCCGAGTTCCAGAAGAAGGCTTCAGTACCAGTTGTTACAGCACCTGTTCATACTGAATCCGGAATACATAAAGTTGTCATCATCGCAAAGTTGTCCCGCTACGACAAGCTCCGCCGTGCTATGAACGACCTTGGCGTTACCGGAATGACTGTCACTCAGGTCATGGGCTGTGGTGTCCAGAAGGGCTCTGGCGACATGTATCGTGGAGTTGAGATGGATGCCACGCTCCTTCCCAAGATCAAGCTTGAAGTTGTTGTCAGCAAGATTCCTGTTGAGCAGGTTATTGAAGCAGCTAAGAAGACTCTTTACACAGGTCACATTGGTGATGGTAAGATCTTCGTTTACAGCCTCGACAACGTAGTTAAGATCAGAACTGGCGAGGAAGGTGCTGCAGCACTTGCAGACGTTGAGTAAGATCCAAAACGCGGGGCTGTCAAAAGCCCCGCAAATATATATGTAACAGGAGGAAGAGGTATGTGCGCAATACTTACATACACCAGAAAAGAAGCAGAGGAATCGTACTTTGCTGAGCTTCTTGCAAGGACAGCTTCAAGAGGCCCTGACATGTCAAGAATAATGAAGGTTAAAGGCGGATGGATGGGATTTAATCGTCTCTCTATCATGGGCCTTAATGAGGCAGGAATGCAGCCCTTTAATCTTGGCAATAATACGGTTATCTGCAATGGTGAGCTTTATGGCTTCAAAGCTCTGAGGAACTACCTCATAAGCCTTGGCTACAGCTTTAAGTCAGACAGCGACTGCGAGATACTTCTTCCATTATATGAAAGACTTGGAAGTAAAATGTTCGCCCTCTTGGATGCAGAGTTTGCTCTTGTTATCTATGACGGTGAAAAAGACAAGTTCGTAGCCGCAAGAGATCCAATAGGAATCAGACCTTTGTACTACGGTTACGACGAAGACGGATATATCCTCTTTGCTTCAGAGCCCAAGAACCTTACAGGAGCCTGCAAAGAGATCAAGCCATTCCCGCCTGGACATTACTACGAGGATGGCAAATTTGTCTGCTATAGAGATATGACCCAGGTAAAAGAGGTATCTACTGATCCACTTGAGTCCATCACCAAAAACATCCACGACAAGCTGGTAAGAGGAATTGAAAAGCGTCTGGATGCTGATGCACCGGTAGGATTTCTTTTATCAGGTGGTCTTGATTCATCCCTTGTATGTGGCGTTGCAGCAAAGCTCATGGATAAGCCCCTTGAGACCTTTGCAATCGGAATGGACATAGATGCCATCGATCTTAAGTACGCAAGGGAGGTTGCAGACTATATAGGAAGTAACCACCACGAAGTTATCATCACAAAAGAGGACGTAATCGGAGCTTTAGAGCCAGTAATACACGCCCTTGGAACCTACGACATCACCACCATCAGAGCTTCCATAGGAATGTATCTTCTGTGCAAATGGATCCACGAGAACACAGACATCAAGGTAATCCTTACAGGAGAGATTTCAGACGAGCTCTTTGGTTACAAATATACAGACTTTGCCCCAAGCGCCGAGGCCTTCCAGGAAGAGGCACAAAAGAGAATTCGCGAGATTCACATGTACGACGTACTTAGGGCAGACAGATGCATCAGCGTAAACTCCCTGGAGGCCAGAGTTCCATTTGGCGATCTGGATTTTGTTAACTACGTTATGAGCATCGATCCTGAAAAGAAGCTGAACACTTACGGGATTGGAAAATTTCTTTTGCGAAAGGCCTTTGAAGAAGACAAGGTTATTCCACACAGCATCCTCATGAGAGAAAAAGCAGCTTTCTCAGATGCGGTTGGACATTCACTTAGGGACGACCTTATGGAATACGCAGATTCCAAGTACTCCTACGCAGAGTACGAGAGGGAGAAAAAGAAATACACCCACGCTACACCGTTTACCAAGGAATCGCTTCTTTACAGAGATATCTTTGAAAAGTACTACGAAGGACAGTCAGAGATGGTTGACGATTTCTGGATGCCTAACAAGAACTGGAAGGGCTGCAATGTAACAGATCCATCAGCCCGAGTTTTATCGAACTATGGCGCCTCAGGCGTTTAAATTAAGGAGGAGAAAACTATGATCAAAGCAAGCGCACTCACAGAAGAATTTGGAAGTCTTGTTTTTAACGACAAAGTTATGAGGGACCGCCTTCCCAAGGACATCTACAAGGCAGTTCACAAAACAATAGAAAAGGGCTCACACCTTGAGCTCGACGTAGCTAACTGCGTTGCAGCAGTTATGAAGGAATGGGCAGTAGAGAACGGTGCAACACACTTCACACACTGGTTCCAGCCTATGACAGGTCTTACCGCTGAGAAGCACGACAGCTTCATCTCACCTATGGATGACGGCACAGTTATCATGGAGTTCTCTGGAAAAGAGCTTGTAAAGGGCGAGCCAGATGCATCCAGCTTCCCATCAGGTGGTCTTCGTGCAACATTCGAGGCAAGAGGATATACAGCATGGGATCCTTCATCACCAGCTTTCATCAAGGACGGATCACTCTACATTCCAACAGCTTTCTGCTCATACGGCGGTGAAGCTCTTGATAAGAAGACACCTCTTCTTCGTTCAATGGAAGCTCTGTCAAACGAGGGTGTTAAGCTCCTTCACCTTCTTGGATATGAGGATGTTGGAAGAGTAAATACAACAATCGGTTCCGAGCAGGAGTACTTCCTCATTGACAAGGACGATTACAAGAGAAGAAAGGATCTTTTGTTCACAGGAAGAACCCTTATCGGTGCTCCTGCAACAAAGGGTCAGGAAATGGAAGATCACTACTTTGGTGTTATCAAGCCAAAGGTTTCAGAATACATGCATGACCTTGACGAAGAGCTCTGGAAGCTTGGAATCCCAGCCAAGACCAAGCACAACGAGGTTGCTCCTTCACAGCATGAGCTGGCTCCAGTATTCGAGACAGCAAACATCGCTGTAGATCACAACCAGCTCACAATGGAAGTTATGAAGAAGGTTGCTGACAGACACAACTTCGCATGCCTCCTTCACGAGAAGCCATTCGAGGGAATCAACGGTTCAGGTAAGCACAACAACTGGTCAGTATGCACAGACACAGGACTTAACCTCCTTGATCCAGGCAAAAAGCCAGCAGAGAACATTCCATTCCTTGTATTCCTCATGGCAGTTATCGCAGCTGTTGACGAGTACGCACCAATCCTTCGCCTCTCAGTTGCATCAGCAGGAAACGATCACAGACTCGGCGGAAATGAGGCACCACCAGCTATCATTTCAATCTTCGTAGGCGATGAGCTTGCAGAAGTACTTAAGGCAGTAGAGGAAGGAGCAGATTACCAGGGCCAGGGCAAAGCACAGATGTCCATGGGAGCCACAGTCCTTCCACACTTCACCAAGGACAACACAGACAGAAACAGAACTTCACCTTTTGCTTTCACAGGAAACAAGTTCGAGTTTAGAATGCCTGGTTCATCAGTTTCAGTAGCAAACGCTAATATAGTTCTCAACACTGCTGTTGCTGAAGAGGTTGCCAAGATCTACAAGAAGCTTGAAGGCGTAAGCAAGGATGCACTTAAGGATAAGGTAATGGAGGTTCTTAAGGAAACACTTGCAGAGCATAAGAGAGTTCTTTTCAACGGAAACGGATACACAGACGAGTGGGTTGAGGAAGCAGCTAAAAGAGGTCTTCCAAACCTCAAGTCTCTTCCAGATGCAATGCCATACTGGATCAGTGACGAGTCAATCGAGCTCTTCACAAAGCACGGTATCTTCACAAAAGAAGAGATCCACTCAAGATATGAGATCCTTCTTGAGAACTACTCAAAGTCAGTACACATCGAAGCTCTCACAATGCAGGAGATGGTCAGAAAAGACCTCACAGAAGGCATCGTAGCTTACGAGAAGGATCTGACAAAAGAGATCATCCAGAAAAAGAGTGTTCTGGAGGGCGCAGGATGTGTTCTTGAAACCAGCGTACTTAAGGGCCTTGAGGAAGCATCAGGTAAGATGTTTGAAGCTCTTGAGAAGCTTGAAAAAGACACCAAGACAGCTGAAGGCAAGACAGAAACCCTTGATACCGCTGCATACTATCAGCAGACAGTCCTTGAGGATATGGATGAGCTCAGGAAATATGCGGATGCAGCCGAGGCTCTTATCCCTGATAAGTACCTTAGCTATCCAACATATGGACAGATGCTTTTCTCATTAAGATAAATAACAATCACCCCGCTGCAGGGCAATTTTGCGGCGGGGGATTTGACGTAAGGTAGGAAGAACAATGGAAACTTGGATGAATGAAAGAGACGCCTGTGGTATAGGTGCAGTAATAAATATCGACGGAAGTGCAGACAATAAGGTCCTGGACGACGCTCTGTCCATAGTTGAAAAGCTGGAGCACAGAGCCGGTAAGGACGCCACAGGAAAGGTTGGAGACGGTGTAGGTATCCTTGTGCAGATATCTCACGACTTCTTTAAAAAAGCAGCCAAGGCCGCAGGAATTTCTCTTGGAAGCAGGGGAGACTACGGTGTTGGTATGTTCTTTTTTCCACAGGATTCAATGAAGCGCATGTTTGCAAAGCGCATGCTGGAAGTCATCGCAGAGAAGGAGGGACTTAAGGTCCTTGGATGGCGTGATGTTCCAACACACCCTGAGATCCTGGGCGAAGTTGCAGTATCATGCATGCCTCATATTGCACAGTGCTTTGTAAAAAGACCTGACGGCGTAGCAAAGGGTATCGAATTTGACAGGAAGCTCTATGGCCTTAGAAGAGAGTATGAGAAGTCCTCAGACGATACTTATATCTGTTCATTTTCATCAAGAACCATTGTTTATAAAGGAATGTTCCTTGTAGGGCAGCTAAGGCTCTTTTACCAGGATCTTCTTGACCCTGCCTATGTGACAGCAATTGCCATGGTTCATAGTAGATTCTCGACCAACACAACACCTTCATGGCAGAGGGCTCATCCATACAGGATGATCGCCCACAACGGAGAGATCAATACTATCAGAGGTAACAGCGACAGGATGCTTGCAAGAGAAGAGACCATGTCCTCTGATGTTTTAGGAGAAGACCTTTCCAAGGTTTACCCGGTTATAGCTTCTTCGGGCTCGGACTCAGCTATGCTTGATAATACCCTCGAATTCCTTTACATGAATGGCATGGATCTTCCACTTGCCATGATGCTTCTTGTTCCCGAGCCCTGGAAGCACAACGACTTTATGGCCCAGGACAGAAAGGACTTCTACCACTACTACGCAACAATGATGGAACCATGGGACGGACCGGCAGCAGTTCTTTTCACCGATGGAGAGGTGTTTGGAGCTACCCTTGACCGTAACGGCTTAAGGCCATCAAGATACTATGTCACCAAGGACGGAAGGCTCATCCTTGCCTCTGAAGTTGGCGTACTGGATATCCCTGAGGAGAATATCCTTAGGAAATCAAGACTTTCACCAGGACACATGCTCCTTGTTGACACTAAGGAAGGCCGCATCATCTCTGACGAAGAGTGTAAGGACGGCTATGCAAGGAGAAGACCTTACGGCGAGTGGCTTGACAGGTACTTGCTTCACCTTGCTGAGCTTAAGATTCCTAATAAGAAGATCCCGGTTTACAGCCAGGAGATGAGGGACAAGCTCTACAAGGTATTTGGCTACTCCTACGAGGATGTAAAGAGCCAGATCATGCCTATGGCGACAACCGGCATAGAGCCTACAGTTTCAATGGGTACAGACATTCCTCTGGCTATGCTGTCAAAGCATCACCAGATGCTGTTCTGCTACTTCAAGCAGCTCTTTGCCCAGGTTACAAACCCACCTATCGACTCACTCAGAGAGAAGGTTGTAACTGACACTACAGTTTACATTGGATCAGACGGAAATCTCCTGCAGGAAAAGAACGACAACTGCAGGGTTTTAGAGGTTAACAATCCTATCCTTACAGGAGTTGACCTTCTTAAGATAAAGGCCCTGGATCAGCCAGGATTTAAGGTTGAGACCATATCTCTTTTGTACTACAAGAACACTTCAGTAGAAAGAGCTCTGGAGCAGCTCAACATTTCTGTGGACAGGGCTGCACAGGAAGGCGCAAACATCATCGTTCTCTCCGACAGAGGCGTTGATGAAAACCACATGCCTATCCCTTCACTTCTTGCTGTTTCTTCAGTGGAACAGCACCTGGTAAGGACCAAGAGGCGCACAGCGGTTTCCATTATCCTTGAGAGCGGCGAGCCAAGGGATGTTCACCAGATCGCAACATTGCTTGGATTTGGTGCCCGTGCCATCAATCCATATCTGGCTCACGAGTGCATCGCAGAGCTCATCGATATCGGACTTCTTGATAAGGACTATCATACTGCTATTGCGGACTACAACAAGGCTCTTCTTGGAGGCGTTGTAAAGATCGCAGCCAAGATGGGTATCTCAACCCTTCAGTCCTATCAGTCAGCAAGGATCTTTGAGGCCATCGGCCTTTCAAAGGAGCTTATAGACAAGTACTTTACCGGAACCACCAGCAGAGTTGGCGGAATCGGTATCGAGGAGATCGGTGAGGATGTGGAGCTTAGACACGACAGAGCATTTGATCCACTTGGACTTCACACCGACACAAGCCTTGATTCATTTGGTTTCCATTCACTTAGAAGCGGCGATGATATGGAAGACCACATGTACAGCCCTAAGACTATTGTTACTTTACAGAGAGCAGTAAGGGAGGGTAATTATGAACTGTTTAAAGAGTATTCAAATATGGTGGATGATGAGGACAGACCTCATACTCTTAGAGCTCTTTTGTCTATGGTTCCTGGCGGCAAGCCAGTACCAATTGACGAAGTTGAGAGCGAAGAGGAGATCGTAAAGAGATTCCAGACTGGCGCCATGAGTTATGGTTCCCTTTCAAAGGAGGCTCATGAGACTCTGGCTATCGCCATGAACAGGCTCGGCGGAAAGAGCAACACCGGTGAAGGCGGAGAGCTTCCAGAGAGATTTGGAACCGAGAGAAACAGCGCCGTTAAGCAGGTGGCATCTGGACGATTTGGCGTTTCAAGTCAATATCTTCTTAGCGCAAAAGAGATCCAGATCAAGATGGCACAGGGCGCAAAGCCGGGAGAAGGAGGACACCTGCCAGGCAAGAAGGTTTACCCTTGGGTAGCGCAGACAAGATTCTCAACCCCAGGCGTAGCCCTTATCTCACCACCACCTCATCACGATATCTATTCAATCGAGGATCTGGCACAGCTTATCTACGACCTCAAGAATGCCAACGACAAAGCAAGGATCTCAGTCAAGCTGGTTTCTGAAGCAGGCGTTGGAACAATTGCATCAGGTGTAGCCAAGGCTGGAGCACAGGTAATCCTTATTTCAGGTTACGACGGAGGAACTGGCGCAGCGCCTTCATCTTCCGTTCATCACGCAGGACTTCCTTGGGAGCTCGGTGTTAGCGAGGCTCATCAGTCACTTATCGACAACGGCCTTAGAAGCCGCGTGGTTCTTGAGACCGACGGTAAGCTCATGACAGGAAGAGACGTTGCAATCGCAGCACTTCTTGGCGCAGAGGAATTTGGTTTTGCCACAGCTCCCCTTGTATGCATGGGCTGCATGATGATGAGAGTCTGCAACAAGGATACATGTCCTGTTGGAATCGCAACCCAGAACGAGGAACTTAGAAAGCGCTTCAAGGGTAAGCCTGAGCACGTCATGAACTTCATGATCTTCATCGCAAGACAGCTTCGTGAGATCATGGCTGAGCTTGGCTTTAAGACAGTTGAAGAGATGGTCGGCAGAACTGACTGCCTTAAGATGAGAAGCTATAGCGGAGAGTTAATGCCAAGGAACGCCAGAAAGAATGCGGCAGATCTTTCAAGGATCCTTGACCAGAAGTACGCAGGCAAGGAAAAGAGCTATTTCGATCCTTCAGATGTATTTGACTTTGGCCTTGAGAAGACCCTGGATTCAAAGGTTCTGATCCCAGAGTATGAGAAGAACAAGAAGGCTCTTAAGGCTGCTGGTACAGGTTCTAAGAAGGCTGGTAGTGGCGTTGGTGTATCGGTAGACATCTCAAGTACCGACAGAAGCTTTGGTACTCTTCTTGGCAGCAGGGTTACAGCGGACTTTGGCGACAGCCTTCCAGACGACAGCTTTGTTGTTGAGGCCCATGGCGGCGGTGGACAGTCCTTTGGTGCATTCCTTCCTAAGGGCGTGACACTTAAGCTCTACGGCGATGCAAACGACGGCTTTGGAAAGGGCTTATCTGGCGGTAAGGTCGTTGTAAGACCTTCAAAGAAGGCAACCTACAAGGCTCACGAGAACATTATCATCGGTAACGTTGCACTCTATGGGGCAACTGCCGGAAAAGCATATATCTGCGGTGTCGCAGGCGAGAGATTCTGCGTTCGTAACTCCGGAGCAGTAGCTGTAGCAGAAGGCTGCGGCGACCACGGTCTTGAGTACATGACTGGCGGACGTGCTGTAATCCTTGGTATGACTGGTAAGAACTTTGCTGCTGGTATGAGCGGCGGAATCGCCTACGTACTTGATAAGGAGCACACTCTTTACCTTAGGATGAACAAGGATATGGCATCCCTCTACGAGGTTACAGAGAAGTACGATATAGCTGAGCTTCAGAGCATCCTTGAGGACTACGTTGCAGAGACTGATTCTGATTTCGCAAAAGAGATCCTGGCTCATTTTGAAGATTATCTGCCAGATTTCAAGAAGATCGTGCCTAACGACTATCAGAAGATGATCACTGCAATCGGTAGATTTGAGGAGCAGGGAATCGATCACGAACACGCTGTACTTGAGGCGTTTAAAGAATTGGCGTAAAGCGTCAGATGAGTGTTGGCGGCAATGAGCCGCCTGGCGGGAGACCGTCGGAAATTTAGGAAATGGGAGATCATAATTGTCATGGGAAAAGATACAGGCTTTTTGGAATTTCAAAGGAAGAATAATGGAGACGTCCCTCCTAAGGCAAGGATACTTACCTTTGAGGAATTCCATACACCCATTTGTTCTGAGGAGAGAAGAAATCAGGCTGCAAGGTGCATGAACTGTGGCGTTCCTTTCTGCCAGTCCGCTATGAGTTTAAGCGGAATGGTGGTTGGATGCCCGCTTCACAACCTGATCCCTGAGTGGAACGACGAGATTTATAAGGGACATGATGAGCATGCTTTTGCAAGGCTTCGTAAGACCAGCAATTTCCCTGAGTTTACAGGTCGTGTATGTCCTGCTCTTTGCGAGAAGGCATGTATGTGCGGACAGTATGGGGATTCAGTCACAGTCCATGACAACGAGCTGTTCCTGGTGGAGAGCGCCTATGCCAACGGATATATCAAGCCTGTTATCCCTGAGATCAGAAGCGGCAAGGAGATAGCTGTAGTAGGAAGCGGCCCTTCAGGTCTTGCAGTAGCTGATGAGCTCAACCACAGAGGGCATCTTGTAACTGTCTTTGAACGTGAGGATGAGATCGGTGGACTCCTTATGTACGGCATTCCTAACATGAAGCTTGATAAGAGCGTTATAGTGCGCAGGAGAAAGCTCATGGAGGAAGAAGGTGTTACATTTGTAACCGGCGTTGATGTTGGTAAGGATAAGAAGGGCGCTGAGATCCTTAAGGCCTATGACGCAGTTGTTTTGTGCTGCGGAGCCAAGAAGCCAAGGCCTCTTGCTGCAGCAGACCCTGCAGAAGTTAAGGGCGTATACTACGCAGTTGATTTCCTTACAAGGAACACCAAGGCTCTTATGAAGGCTGAGGACAGAAGCGTAGAGGCTCTCAAGAAGCAGAGCGGATTTATCGATGCTGCCGGCAAGAATGTAGTCATCGTTGGCGGCGGTGACACAGGTAATGACTGTATCGGAACAGTAATTAGACACGGTGCAAAGAGCGTTACAGCCCTTGAGATGATGCCTAAGCCTCCAGTAGAGAGAGCAGAGAGCAACCCATGGCCAGAGTGGCCAAAGACCTTAAAGACTGACTATGGCCACGAGGAAGCCATCGCAGTATTTGGTCAGGATCCAAGAGTATTTGAGACAACAGTTAAGAGTGTTACCACCGATAAAAAGGGACACTTAAAAGAGATAGAGACAGTCAAGGTTGCATTCAAGGACGGCAAACTCACAGAAGTAAAGGGTTCAGAAAAGAAGATCAAGTGCGAACTTCTCCTTATCGCAGCCGGCTTTATCGGATGTGAGGACTACGCAGCAGAGGAGTTTGCTGTAGCAAGAGGTCCACGTGGCGCGGTTGCAACACCTGAAGGAAGCTACCATATTCCGGATACAAAGATCTTCTCCGCAGGTGATATGCGTAGAGGCCAGTCCCTGGTAGTGTGGGCAATAGCTGAAGGTAGAGCATGTGCAAAAGAAGTTGACGAATATTTAATGGGCTATTCAAACCTATAAAGATAAAGCAAATAAGTAAGTTTTTTTGGTGGAAATTGGTCTATCCAAATCTTTTTGCTAGTCATATAATACCTAGTGAAAAACGATATTGCTGATGAAAATCATCAAATATCATAATAGAATTATCTGAATATATCAGCCCCAAGCCACCTCCAAAAAACCCTTGACGAGGTTAAGCGGCAGCCTCGAGGAAAAGGGTTTTTTGGAGGTGGCTTGGGGCGGAAATATGGAGACAAACTATATGTCATTCGATGAGATACATGAGGAGTGCGGCGTCTTTGGTATATACGCGCCTGCTGGAACTGAGGTTGGCAGGGACATTTACTATGGCCTGATGGCGCTTCAGCATAGGGGACAGGAGTCTGCCGGCATTTCAATTTCGGATACTGCAGGTCCTAAGGGCAACATCACCACCAAGAAGGGAATGGGCCTTGTAAACGAAGTCTTTGAGAAAAAAGATTTCGCCACACTTACAGGAAACATCGGCGTTGGCCATGTGCGCTATTCAACCACCGGCGGCAGCTGCATCGAGAATGCCCAGCCCATCGCCATGAACTACATCAAAGGAAGCCTTGCTCTTGTTCACAATGGCAATATCATGAATGCCGATGAGATCAAGGAGAGGCAGATGTACAGGGGTCAGGCCCACTTCACAACTTCCGATTCTGAAGTACTTGCCTACGAGATCATCAGCGAGAGAATCCAGTCTCCAAGCATTGAAGATGCAGTTATCAAAGTAGCTGGAACTCTTAAGGGCGGATATGCCTGCATCATCATGAGTCCAAGAAAACTTGTGGCAGTAAGAGATCCATTTGGAATCAAGCCACTTGTCCTTGGAAAAAGAGATAAAGCCTATATTCTGGCTTCTGAGACAGCGGCTATTGATGCTGTTGGCGGTCAGTTTATCAGAGATATCAAACCTGGCGAGATTGTTACCGTTACAGAGGATGGTCAGCTTCTTAGCAATGAATCTCTTTGCCAGAAGCATCATGCTCACTGCGTATTTGAGTATATTTATTTTGCAAGAACTGATTCTGTTATTGATGGAATCCTTGTTCATGAAGCCAGGATCAGAGCAGGTCAGGCCCTTGCCAAGAGAGAGCCTGTAGAAGCCGATATCGTTGCAGGTGTTCCGGACTCCGGACTTGCGGCAGCAGAAGGCTATGCCAAGGCTTCAGGAATTCCTTTTGCTCTGGCTTTCCACAAGAACAGTTATATAGGAAGAAGCTTTATCAAACCTACAGACGAAGAGAGACATTCAGCAGTTCATATGAAGCTCAATGTCCTTAGGGATGTGGTAAAAGATAAGAGCATAGTTCTCATTGACGATTCCATCGTCAGAGGAACTACCATGAAATATATCATCGAGATGCTTCGTCAGGCAGGAGCTAAAAAGGTTCACGTAAGGATCAGTGCACCACCTTTCCTGTATCCTTGCTATTACGGTACTGACGTACCAAGCTCGGGCCAGCTCATAGCATCTGACAATTCCTATGAAGAGATCAGAAAGAAGATCGGAGCTGATTCCCTCGCATATCTTCAGATAGAAGATTTCAAGGAAATGCTTGGTGATCTGGAACTTTGCAAAGCATGCTTTGACAGTAAATATCCGGTTGGAAAAGATTGATACATTGAAAACGCCCTGGGGCATACGTCCAGGGCGTTTTCATGTGTTATGAGTGTTTTATGTTTCAAATGACGGAGGGGACCGACATTTGAAGTGAGAGGAAAAAAGTTACGCGATAGCACGAGTCGGTCGGACATGCTAGCATGTCCATCCGACGACGCTCGCGGGATCAGATGTCTCTTGAGACATCTGATATGATATATCTGAAACGGCGAAACTATAACCGTTGTCAGCAAATTAAAGCTGTGCGTCAAGCCTTGCAGCAAGAGCTTCTGCAGGCATTGCACCAGTCATGGTGTCAACAACCTCACCATTCTTAAAGATAAGGAAACTTGGGATAGACATAATGCCATATTTAGCTGCCAGGTCTCCATTGTCATCAGCGTTGATCTTGCCAACCTTGATCTTGCCATCATAGGTCTCTGCCATCTTCTCAACAGTTGGCATCATCATCTTGCAAGGTCCGCACCAGTCTGCGTAGAAATCTACAAGAACTGGGATATCGCTGTTAAGTACTTCTGCTTCGAAATTAGCTTCTGTGAATTTATATTCCATAAGAGTTCTCCTTCCTAGAGTTGATTTCGTTACGATTTGTTTCTTGATACAATTATATTTAACACAATCTAAATGTATTGTCAACAATTTAATTGTAAAAATTTTTAAATTTGTCATCGGATTTTTATGAAACCGCCTATTTTCAAGAAAAAGGGACGCCACGTTTAGTGGCATCCCTTGATTACAGCCTGGCTTTTGCCAGGAATTGTCCTATGTATTATCCTATTTCATCCCCTCTTATACATTGGGATTGTCTGCAGCTTATGAAGGTTAAGTCTGTGCAGGCGGTCGATCTTTTCCTTGGTGGTCTGATCTTCAATCTCGCCAGTGAGAACGTAGTGGTCAAGTACTGCGTAGGTGAAGCCAAGCTTGTCCTCGTCGGACATTCCTGAGAGGCCGTCGGATGGAGTCTTGTGGATAAGCTCTGTTGGAAGACCAAGAGCATCTCCGATCTGGAGCATCTCGCTAACAAGGTAATCTGAGCAGGGGCTGAAGTCTCCGGCTGCATCGCCATACTTGGTGGAATAACCAACCCAGTCCTCAGACTTGTTGCAGGTGTTGGCAACGCGTCCGCCCTCTGGAAGAGACTGTGCAACAGCATAAAGAGTTGTCATCCTGATTCTTGGCGGAGTATTGATGATAGCATCCTTGCCAACCTCAATGCCGGCTGCTCTAAGAGCAGCATACTCGCCTTCTACAGCGGGATTGATGTTTACAATATAGTGCCTGATACCAAGGAACTCCACAAGCTTCTTGGAATCAGCGATATCCTTCTGCTCGCCGTTTGGCATCAGAACGCCCACAACGCGATCTTTACCAAGAGCCTTAACTAGAAGCGCTGAAACGATGGAAGAATCCTTACCACCTGATACTCCGATAACGGCATTTGCCTTAGGACCATTGTTCTCAAACCAGTCCTGGATCCAGGCTACAATCTTTTCTATCTCTTCATTAGCATTAAATCCATTAGTACTCATTTTCATATCCTCCTGGCGCTAGAGGGAGCAGCAAGCTGCCCTTAAGCCTCCTCGTGCTCCATTCTCCAGTTGATGCATCTCTGCAGGTAATCAACGTAGTCAGGGTTCTTGCACATGCCCTTGCCTTCTACGTCTGAAACCTTAGCTACATCCTGTCCGTTGCAGGCTGTGGTTTTCATTACGATGTTGAGGGCAGGAACCTTGGTGTCGTTTGCAATGTATGTTCCGATTCCGAAAGCAACCTTGGCTCTTCCATCAAAGTGTGCGTGGATGTTGTTAGCGCGCTCGAAGTCAAGGCTGTCTGAGAACAGAAGAGTCTTGGTAGCTGGATCGATGCCAAGTGACTTGTAGTGCTCGATCATCTTCTCGCCCCACTCGATTGGATCTCCGCTGTCATGGCGAACGCCAGAGAACAGTGTTGAATAAGTCAGCTGGAAGTCTCTGAGGAAGCAGTCTGTTGTGATGGCGTCTGTAAGAGCAGTTCCGTTCAGGATACCATACTCCTTAACCCATGCATCAAGAGCGTACCAGTTTGAGTAAGCAGGGTTGTGCTTGTGATTGCCCTGTCCAACGCACATGATCCACTCGTGAGCCATGGTTCCAACAGGGTTAACTCCTAGCTTCTTAGCAAGGAGAACATTTGAAGTTCCTACAAATATTGACTTACCAAGCTTGGAATCTCTGAGCTTCATAACTGCAAGTTCCTGAGCCTCAGCTGATAATCTTCTCCTTAAGCCGAACTCTGAGAAGGCCCCGAGATTGTATGTTTCATTAGTCAAAAGAGCTATCTTCGCATCGAGTCTCTCCTCGAAGGATTCCATGAGCTCCTCATAGTCATAAGCCATTCTGAAATAAACTTCGTTGACGATGGCAAGAGTTGGGATTTCGTACATGGAAGTGTTGAGCCATGTTCCGTTGGTCTCGATTGAAAGTCCGCACTCAGCCTCATCTGTAATAGTAAAGTCTTCGTATCTTGGATGCCACAGTCTAAGGAAATCAACGTATGATTTCTTGATCCACTTGATGCCTGCAAGGTAGTTGAGCTCATCCTCTGTGAAGTTTAAGTCGCAGTACAGGTAGATCTGTCTCTTTATCTCGTCCACCATCTCTTTTGTGAAGTGCACGTCCTTGTTGCGGCACTTGAAAGACCATGTGGTGGTGTAGTCCGGGAACTGGTGATAGATTGCCTGACCCATTGAAAATTTGTAAAGGTCAGTTTCAAGTAAACTGTCAATAATTGGATTCATAGGATCCTCCTCGAGTTTTCCTGTCTTACGCAGGTATTGTTCAAAAACAAAATTGATATCGCCAAGATGAACCTGTGGATTGTTTCTGATCTGGGTTCCGCTTGCCTTTATCACAGTGCGGTCCACAAGGACAAATTTGTGGTCCGGATATATAGGCTGGAGCTTCTCAACGTAAGGAGGCTCTCCTGTGTACCATGTAAACTCTGCGCTGTCAGGTTCTATACCTGCGGAGGCAAAAAGCTCTTTTCCCCAGGCTACCCAGTTCTCGTGGGTAAAGGTTCCATCAAGGCCGATCTTCTTGTCGTCGATAAGACCGATGACTACTCTTGGATTGTCCCTGAATATCTCTTTTACCAGCTTGTAGCGCACTGTAAATGGAAGAAAGTCTTTGCCGCGGTCCTGCTGATAGCCACAGACAGCGATGATCATGCGGTCGTTCTCAGAAAGCGCACGCTCGATCAAAGACTCATGTCCCTTGTGAAGAGGTATGAAACAGCCAAATACAATTCCTATCTTTTCCATAATAATGTCCTCATCCGCACTCCATTGTGCTCTTACGATTGTACCACAATTACAGCCCATGCAAAACCCCGCATAAACACTGGCTTTTTTGTGCGCTAATCATAAAGCCTAAAATCTTTATTTCCAAGAACACATTCAATGATTGCATATCAAACGTTTTCTTTAGAAGCTTTTAATAATCTTAATTTAAGCTTCATCATATTCATTTTCTTTTAAGCTGAATCTACAAAAAACAGGTGCTTGTATGATTTTTTGTGTGATAGTCAGACATGTACCATATAAGTATCAAAGCTAGGAGAGGATCATGCCTATGAAAAACAGCAGGGGAACATTCATCGTAAAAGTTGATAATTACCAAAATGGCACCTGGCAGGGCAGAGTCATCTGGGCTGATGAAAATGTGACAGAGCATTTCAGAAGCGCCCTGGAGCTGGTTAAGCTGATCGACGAAGCAGTTGATGCAAGGGCCATTAGTCGGAAGCAGATATCAAGCTAAAAGGAAAAAAGAGAGCTAACGGATTAAGTCTTAAGGGACTTAAAATGTGAGACGGATGGGCCGCGCGGTAATTTTACTGCGCGGCTCATTCTATTTGGCAAATGTGAGGGGGACTGTGGTATACTAAAGTAAGTTATCGAGACTTTGTATGAAAAAGGAATTCGGCGTGATATGAGTGAATCAAAGCAGATGCTTTTTGCGAAAAATCTTATATGTGTTTGCATCAATGACAATCAGGACGCAGACTATCAGGGCGTGCTCTACCATCAGTATGCTGATGGCCCTATCGAGTTTAATGGAACAGCAGAGATGGTTATTGAGATGGAGAAGCTCTTTGATGAGTGGGATTTCCCTCAGAGGGGCCTTGCTGAGCGCAAGTTCGACAAGAAAAAAGAGAATCACTCAAGACCTGTTCCTGATTCAGATGATGACAGGCTTAAGATCGAGATCATCTCTGATGCCAACGGAGTGCGCAATGTCCAGAACAAGAAGGGCAAACTTGGAACCTTTGTGGTTCAGGTTGTCTTCAGACAGGATGCTACATGGCAGGGACATGTGATCCACCAGGAAGAGAATGAGAAGATTGATTTTGGAAGCGCACTTGAGCTTATCAGGATAATGGACAGAGCGCTGACTAAGTAAGCAAGCATTTTGCGCCTTGGCTGGCGTTTTATTAGTAGATGTGGTTGGTAGTTGAGTTTGGATAAGAAGAAAAAGATTAAGAGAATAATTCTGATTTTGGCTTTGTTGCTGGTTGTCTCTCTTGTGGCCGCCTTTGTGGGCTTCAAGATTTACACCAGCAATTATTATGCTGCGGATGAAAAAGAGATTGAAGAAGTCCGGGATCTTGTCGGCGATAAGGCCATATCTTTTACTGACGAGACGGGAACGGTTTTTATTCCTTCCGGTCAGGACACCAGGGCAGTCATCATTTTCTATCCCGGTGGTAAGGTTGAGTTTTCAGCCTACAGCAGCCTTATGTACGAGCTCGCTGCAAAGGGGTATGTCTGCGTGATTCCCAAGATGCCGGACAACCTGGCATTTCTCGGGGTTGATGTGATCGACGATATCCGAAGGAAATACGCAGAAGAGATGACGATTGTAGGTGACGTTGACTGGTACCTTGCAGGGCACTCTTTGGGAGGTGTGGCAGCAGGCAGGTACCTGGCTGAGAATGCAGGGAATGCTAACGGAGGCTTTAAGGGACTGATCCTGTGCGCGTCCTATCCGGCGGATGACCTTTCGGGGACGAACCTTCGTATGTTGTCCATCAGGGGCTCCAACGACGGCGTTTTAAAAGCAGATAAATACGAGGAGAGCAGGGGCTTCTGGCCTTCTAACTCCACCGAGAAGGTCATCGACGGCGGTATCCACAGCTACTTTGGAAGCTATGGTATCCAGGCTGGGGACGGTACTCCAACCATCTCCAATCAGGAGCAGATCGAGATCACTGCGAGCCTCATCGACGAGTGGATCTCGGGCAACTAAATTCGTCCTGTAACTGCAAGTTTTACTTCATGAATTAACAAGGATTCTAATGCAGACAATGATATGATGTAGGGGAATAATTGTCGTTTTTACAAGTGGAGGGTTTATGCAGTTTAACATCGTAGAAATATTCAACCGAAGCGTCACAGCAGAGCTTGTCTCTGACAGGATCTTCAAGCAGGATGCCGAGTTTGATGTTTATATCAATGGGGAAAAGAAACTTCGTACAGACAGAAATGTATTCTCTGTTATGGGGCTTCTTCCCGATACTAAGTATGTGATTAAAGTTGAGGCCGGTGACGGCTCTTTTTCCGAAAAAGAGTTTGTGACAGGCCATGAGTCTGTGCTCCTTGATGTCAGAGAGTTTGGTGCCAAGGGCGACGGCGAGACACCAGATACTGCTGCAATACAGGCGGCTATCAGCTGCTGTCCCAAGGACGGAACCGTTTATCTGCCAGCAGGTGACTACTATTCGACAGCTCTTTTCCTAAAGAGCAACATGACCCTGTGGCTTGATGAAGGTGCTAGGATCCTTGGAGATACTGACAGGACGCACTACCCGATCCTGCCTGGTATGACCAGGACTACCGACGAGAAGGACGAGTACAATCTGGCAACCTGGGAGGGCAATCCCCTTACCAGCTTTGCTTCACTTATTACGGCGATTGATGCCGAGAATCTTGATATTATCGGGCCTGGAACCATCGATGGCAACGCCCAGAATTCTGACTGGTGGAAGGATGCCAAGAAAAAGCGCATTGCGTGGCGTCCAAACGACATGTATCTGGTGCGCTGCAGGAAGGTCAGGGTGCAGAACGTGACAATCCAGAATTCTCCATGCTGGACCGTGCATCCATATTACAGCGATGACCTGGCTTTCCTTAATCTTTATATCCACAATCCATCTGATTCACCAAATACCGACGGCCTTGACCCTGAGAGCTGCAGCAGTGTGCGCATTCTGGGAACCGTGATCTCTGTTGGCGACGACTGCATCGCAATTAAGAGCGGCAAGTACTACATGAGCCTCAAGCACCACAAGGTCACTGAGGACGTGGTTATCCGCAACTGCAAGTTTGAGCGCGGACACGGAAGCGTGACTGTGGGCTCTGAGATCGCTGGCGGGGTAAAGAATGTGAGGGTTTCCCAGTGCATTTTCGATGGAACGGACAGGGGACTTCGCATCAAGACAAGGCGCGGTCGCGGAGAGAGGTCCGTGCTTGATGACATTCTTTTTGAAAACATTGATATGAGCGGGGTTCACATGCCCTTTACTGTAAATATGTTCTATTTCTGCGATCCCGACGGACACACGGACTACGTGCAGAATCAGGAGCCTGCTCCTGTTACGGAGATGACTCCTGCGATCGGAACTATTGCAGGAAGGAACATAAACTGCGAGGGAGTAAGCGCCTGCATGCTGTGCGCTGTGGGACTTCCAGAGAGCCCAATAGGTAAGCTTCAGTTTGAGAATATCAAGGCGAGCTTCCTGCCTGAGGCAGAGCGTGTGCCTGAAAGGCCTGTTATGATGGATAACTTCGACGAGATGACAGGACGCAGCATCTACGCCAAGAACGTAAAAGAGCTGGTCCTTAAGAACGTGGAGATACATGGTTGTGCGGACACAGCGCCAGAGCTTCTCGGCGTTGAGAAGCAGGAACTTAGTGAGGTGGAATACTGCTGATGCCTGGCGTTGGTAGATAGGGAAGTGTTGAGCGCCCGAAGGGCGCGTAGGATATGCGCTAAGGCGCATGAAAGGCGGTTCTAATATGCTTGAGATAAGAGTTGCGAAGAGCGGTGGTGATTTTTCTTCAGTTCAGGAGGCCATTGAGGCTGTGCCTTACGAGGAAAGCGCTAAGATCGTGATAGGCGAAGGTGTTTACCGCGAGAAGATCTTCTGCGAGAAGAAGGACATCACATTTGTTGGTGCGGGAATCGATAAAACCGTCATCGATTTTGATGACTACGCCAACGAAGTTATGCCAGATGGCAGCAAGCGCGGCACTTTCAGGAGCTACACTGCTTTCTTTGGTGGTAAGAGAGTTGAGGTCAGGGACATGACCATCCGCAACAGCGCTGGAGACGGCCGAGTAGTGGGTCAGGCAGTGGCTGTTTACGCTGATGCAGACGTATGCCTCTTTGAGAACGTTGAGATGAACGGCTGTCAGGACACTCTTTTCTGTGCACCTCTTCCACGAGCTGAGAGACAGAAGAACGGCTTTATGGGGCCAAGGGTCATGACCGAGAGGCGCCTTACAAAACAGTATTATAAGAACTGCATTATCACTGGAGATGTGGACTTTATCTTTGGCGGTGCTGATGCGGTGTTTGATGATTGCAAGATCACATGTAATGACAGGCAGCACGGCGGATTTGCAGACCTGGCGGGGGCTTCTGGCGGAGCAGTTGCGGGCGGTAAGCTGGACAAGGACCAGATCGATGTGACTGAGCGCCTTGTAAATGGCTATGTTACAGCGACCTGCGGACGAGCAGAAGATCTGGGTTTCGTGTTCAGGAACTGTGTGATCACTGGAGCAAAGGGCTGCGAAGAAGGAAGTGTATTCCTTGGACGCCCTTGGCGCGAGGAAGCAAGGACCGTGTTCCTTAACTGCGCCTGCGACAAGAGCATTGCTCCACAGCGGTTCTCTGGCTGGGGCGGCATAACAAAGGACGAGCCCGAGACATTTTATGGAGAATTCGGAACCAGGCTGATAGAGGGCGAGGCTGGTGCGACCGGCGCCGCGGCTTTTGGCGGAGAGCTGGTGGACCTTTCAGGCAAGAATCCCTGGGTTAAGGATATCGATGAGAAGCTTGCCGAAGAGCTTTCTGCAAGAGCAGATGAAGTTGTGAAGGTTTGTGCTGGGAAGTGAAGGGCATAATCGCCATGTGCGAGTAGTGCTTTGTAAAGCTAGTATTTTTTGAGAGTGGCAAATGAAGAGAAGCAGTATATTTGGACAATTTAAGAGATGGTCGCTGGCGACTCTGCTTGTAATGGCGCTTGTGCTATCTTCAGTTGGATGCGACAAGAAGCCGGCAGCTAAGCCCGATGGCGGAGCGACAGAGGCGAGTTCAGCTGAAATTATTGCATCGATTCCAGCAACGGAAGCGTCCGAAGCAGGAACTGCAGCGACGATCGACCTTGCGCAGTTTGCAAGCAGTAGCGACGCAGACACGCAGGCGACTGACACCCAAACGGGCAGCGAAACTGCGAACAACGCTTCTGCGGTGGCTAGCGAGGAAGCACTTCTTGACGAGGATGGCATCTACACCACCAAAGAAGACGTGGCGCTGTACATCCACACTTATGGGAAGCTTCCACAGAACTTTATGACCAAGAAGGCGGCCAAGAAGCTCGGATGGAGCGGAGGCTCATTGGAGAGCTTTGCGCCGGGAATGTGTATCGGCGGCGATTATTTTGGCAACTATGAAGGAATTCTTCCGGAAGATAAAGAGTATCACGAGTGCGACATAGACACGCTGGGCAAGAAGAGCCGCGGCGCTAAGCGCATCATTTATTCCGATGACGGTTATATCTACTATACAAAGGACCACTACGAGAGCTTTGAACTACTGTATGAGCCATGAGGATCAGACTATGGGACAGGTGTTTTACATCGACTTAACTGGAATATCAAGTAAAGAGGAGCTACAAGCTCTTTTGACAAAAGAACTGCCTCTTCCGGACTATTATGGCAGTAATCTGGATGCGCTATATGACGTACTTACGGAACAAGGTGAGGGCTGGAACCTTATCTTTTACAATGTTACAAAGATAACAGTTGATATGGAAAACTATCTGACGAAGCTTCAGAAGATGTGCAAAAACGCAGCAAATGAGTGCGACAATCTGCAGATCAGATTCTTCCCGTAATTAGGAAAAACCTGCAAAAAAACTATATCAGCAACATCCAATATTTGTTTGACAGCCACCACTTTTTTCTTTAATATTATCTTGATAAGAGGGAGTAGCTGGTTGGCACTTGTGCCGGCTGTCGGGCCCGTCAGGACGATGCATGTGCATCCGAGCCCGGCATAAGGTTTTTTACTTTACTGACAGCAAGACTTTTGTCGTAGCAAGGGGCTATGGCATAAGTCTTTTTTCTTTAATATGAAGAATTTCACTGCTTGCCCTATCAAATCGGAGGAAAAAAGAATTGAAGACACTAGCTATTATTTTGTTTGTACTCATGTACGTTCTCATGATCGCCCTTCCCAAGAGGCGCGCGATTGTGGCATTAACAACAGCTGTTATTTTTGTGATAACAGGAATCCTGCCACTTAAGCAGGTATTTGGAGCCATCGACTGGAACGTACTAATGATGATCTTTGGTACTATGGTTATCGTTGATTACTTCATCGAATCCAAGATGCCAAATCTTATTGCAGAGAAGCTCCTTGATGCAGCGCCTAATGTATTATGGGTTACCATTTTCATGTCGCTGTTTTCAGGAATCATCTCAGCTTTCATCGACAACGTTGCAACAGTTCTCATGGTTGCCCCAGTTGGCTTGGCTATCTGCAAGAAGCTTAAGATCTCACCGGTTCAGATGATCATCTGTATCGCGGTTTCATCTAACCTTCAGGGCGCAGCAACACTGGTCGGCGACACAACATCTATCATGCTGGCTGCAGCAGCCAAGATGGATTTCAACGACTTCTTCTGGATGGACGGTCATCCAGGTATCTTCTTTGCAGTTGAGCTCGGTGCTCTTGCCACAGTTCCTATCATGATGTGGATGTTCCGCAAGGACAAAGAGCCTGTAAGCAACGAAGAGCACACAACAGTAACTGACTATGTTCCAACCATCATGATGCTTGGACACGTAGTTCTTCTCGTATTCGCTTCATTCATTCCAAACAAGCCAGACATCACAAACGGCGTGATCTGTATGGTTTGCGGAATTATCAATATCGTCTGGGAGATCTTTTTATCCAAGGGCACAGACAGCATGTGGCATTCACTCAAGGCCATCGACTACGATACAATGCTGCTCCTTGCCGGACTGTTCTGCGTAATCGCAGGTATCACCAATGTTGGAATCATCGATGAGTTCGCAAATCTCATCGCTACAAGCGGAAAGGGCAACGTATTCCTGCTTTACACCATCATCGTATTTGGATCCGTTGCAATTTCAGCATTTATCGACAACATCCCATACGTTGCGACAATGCTTCCGGTTCTTGCATCACTTTCAAGCGTAATGTCAGTAAGCCCACTTCTTCTGTACTTTGGACTTCTGATCGGAGCAACCCTTGGCGGAAACCTTACACCAATCGGTGCTTCAGCTAACATCGCAGGCGTAGGAATGCTTAGAAAAGAGGGCTATGAAGTATCCTTTGGCGACTTCATGAAGATCGGCATTCCATTTACACTGACAGCTGTGTGTGTTGGATATTTGTTCATTTGGATCGTTTACGCGTAAACTGCGCATGGCAAGTGCGCTTGGCAGCACCACCAATTAAGGAGATTTAATATGAGGCAGATCACACTTGGCAAAACTGGCATAACTGCGCCACAGAACGGTTTTGGCGCCCTTCCAATCCAGAGAGTATCTGAGGAAGAGGCTGTTAAGATCCTGCGCAAAGCTTTCGAGGGCGGAATGACCTATTTTGACACCGCAAGAGCGTACACAGACAGCGAGGTTAAGCTTGGCAAGGCTTTCGGAGAAGCTGGCCTTCGAGACAAGCTCTTTATCGCAACCAAGACAGCTGCAACTACGCCAGAGGCCTTCTGGTCTGACCTTGAGACTTCACTTAATAACCTCCAGACCGACCACATCGACCTCTACCAGTTCCACATGGTAAGCCAGTGCTACAGGCCTGGGGACGGAACTGGCATGTACGAGTGCATGCTAAAGGCCAAGGAGCAGGGCAAGATCCTTCACATCGGAGTCACAGCCCACAAGCTCATGGTGGCCAAAGAGTGCATAGAATCTGACCTCTACGAGACCCTTCAGTTCCCTCTTAGCTACCTTTCTTCTGAAAAAGAGATCGAACTTGTCCAGATGTGTAAAGACCACAACATGGGTTACATCGCCATGAAGGGCCTGGCTGGCGGCCTCATCAACCGCTCCGATGCTGCAATGGCCTTCATGAACCAGTTCGACAACGTCATGCCTATCTGGGGAATCCAGAAGGAAAAAGAGCTTGATGAGTGGCTTTCATATTTTGACGTTACGCCAAGCATGACCGGCGAGATCAGCTTTTTTGTCCAAAAAGAAAAGGCAGAGCTTGCAGGAGACTTCTGCAGGGGCTGTGGATATTGTATGCCTTGCCCAATGGGCATTAAGATAAACAACTGCGCGAGAATGTCACTTATGATCAGGCGCGCGCCATCCAAGGGCTGGCTGTCTGAGGAATGGCAGGCCGAGATGGCCAAGATCGACACCTGCATAAACTGCAGAGCCTGCACCACCAAGTGCCCTTACGAGCTCAGTACTCCTGAGCTTCTCAAGAAAAATTACGAGGACTACAAAAAGGTACTTGCGGGTGAAGTGTCAGTGATGTAAAATGGTTTCGCACAATCTATTTTTGGTGTGGTGAAAGATTTTTTGGCGCTACAGAAATGGCGTTATAGGAGTAACAAAATGGGTTCATTAAAGGATTTATTCTTTGGTAGTGATACAGAAAGAGAGGCAAGTAACATGGGAAACGAAGAGAATAAGGCAGCTGGCGACGTAATTGATTCCAGCATGCTGGTTGGAGATATCATCAGGGAACATCCTATCGCAGCGCAGTTCCTTATGGAGTGCGGAATGGGATGCATTTCATGCCCTGCATCACAGATGGAGTCACTGGCTGAGGCTTGTGCAGTACACGGCATCGACGGCGACGAGATCACAGAAGCGCTCAACGATTACCTTCTTGAGCACAACTCTAACGTATAATATTTGGGAAAAGAGAAATCGGCTGCGGCTGGGGAAACCTGGTCGCAGCTTTTTTGTTGCCTTTTTATGGACGAGGTGCTGTGGCTGCGATGCTTTTTTGGCTAGGGGTACGAATTCGAAATTTTGGTAAAAGATGGTCTTTTTGTTGATTATTCTTTATAATAGTAGTACAAGGGTGACTATCCGTTTTTTTCGCCGCAATGGGGCGGCGCGATATCAGTGAGGATGTGGATATGGCAAATAATAACCGGAACACATTGGACATTGAAGCGAAGCATGAGCAGGATTTCAGACGTACAATTCTTGTAGTGGATGATGAGCCTGTAAACCTAAGGATTCTGGGCAATATTCTTAAAGAGGAATACGACATTGCCTACGCGGAGACCGGAGAAGAGGCTCTCTATGTTATCAAGAACCAGAAGGATTTTCTGTCGCTGGTTTTGCTTGACCTGCATATGCCAGGGGGCAACGGGTACATGGTCCTTGAGGAGATCAAGGGAAGTGAGGATCTGCGCTACATTCCAGTTATTGTGCTGACGGCGGATGAAAGCGCCGAGGTTGAGAGTTTGCGCAGGGGAGCGATAGATTTTTTAAACAAGCCTTATGACAGGCCGGAGGTGTTAAAGGCCAGGGTAAGGCGCGCAATTGAGCTGTCCATCGACAGAAACATCATCGAAGCCACCGGAAAGGACGCTCTTACTGGGCTTTTGACCAGGGAGTATTTCTTCCAGTACGCAAGAGAGTACGACAAATTCCACCCGGAGCAGGAAGTTGACGCGGTGGTGGTAAACATAAGCAAGTTCCATCTGATAAATGAGCTGTACGGCAGAAGCTTTGGAAACAGAGTGCTGTGCTCAATTGCAGATGGTATCAGGTCTGTGGCCAGGGGATGCGGCGGCGTTGCCTGCAGGAGTAATGCGGACTGCTTCTATCTGTACATTGAGCATCAGGAGAACTATGACTTCCTAAGGAAGACTTTGGCGGACAGACTTATCGATATTTCTGAGAATCATGATATTCATTTTAGAGTCGGCGTGTACCCTGATCTGTATCACTCGGCTCATCTTCAACAGCGCTTTGACAGGGCACTTCAGGCCTGCAACAGCGTATCAAAGACCACCAGCCTTGATATGGTAGCAATCTACGACAACAACATGCATGAAAAAGAGCTTTATGAGGCCAAACTTCTTGGCGACATTGAGAAAGCTCTTTTGGAAAACCAGTTTAATGTGGTGTTCCAGCCAAAGTACGATATTCGCAGTGGTGAACCAGAGCTGTACAGCGCAGAGGTGCTGGTCAGATGGAAGCATCCTGAGCTTGGGTACATAAAGCCGGACTTCTTCATTCCTTTGTTTGAGGAAAACGGACAGATCAAGGAACTGGACAGGTTTGTCTGGCGGGAGGCTGCCAAGCATGTGCGCAGGTGGCGTGACATGTATGGCGTGACAATGCCAGTGTCTGTCAATGTTTCCAGAGTTGATATATTTGACCCGGATCTATTGGAGTTCTTGCAGAAGATTTTGGCAGACAATGGTCTGGAGTCAAAGGACATGCACCTTGAGATCACGGAGACTGCCTATACAGACGCTGTGACTACCATTGTTGATGTGGTAAACAGCCTGCGGGACGCAGGATTTAAAGTAGAGATGGACGATTTTGGAAGAGGATATTCTTCCCTTAACATGCTGACGTCACTGCCTATCGATGCGCTGAAGCTTGATATGGGCTTCATTAAGGGCATCGCTGAGAACAACAAAGAGATCAGCATGGTGGAGTTTATTGTAAATGTGGCAAGATTCCTGGATGTTCCGCTAATCGCGGAGGGTGTGGAGAATTCGGAGCAGTACCTTTTGCTTAAGAAGGCAGGCTGCGACGTGATTCAGGGATACTACTTCTCGAAGCCAGTCAGTTCCAGTGAATTTGGGCATCTGATAGAGAGAAGCGGCAGGTAAGGCGACGTATTGGAGGATGAGAGATGACGATCGATTCTCTTAGGGAGTTTGGTGCAAATGTAGATGAGGGCCTTGAGCGGTGCATGGGCATGGAAGACTTCTATCTGGAAATGATAGAGCTTGGTCTTTCTGACCAGCGCTTTGAAGCGCTGGGAGAACTATTGGACGCCGGGCGCTTTGATGAGGCCTTTGAAATGGTCCATGCCCTTAAGGGAGTGATCGGTAACCTGGCGCTGGGGCCACTATATAACACTATTTCTGATATGACGGAATTCCTTCGGGTCAAGGCTGACGTTGATTACAAGGCGCTGTACCAGCGGGTGATGGAACAGCGGAAGAGGATAATGGAGGGGTGAAAGGTTGTTTGGTGGCTCCTGGGTAGCTGAAGAAACTAGCTGGGAGCCACTATTTTTGGGCGCAAAAAAACGACTGCCATCTGGCACCCGCTCTTTTGCATTATATATATGTCACCTACCTTACGCGTATAGGTCGATAGCACTGCCACTCATTCCATAGCTCAGGGCTTCTGAGTTCTGTGCGTACCCTGTTGTCATCCCCTGGAATTTGGAAGCTACATCATTGTACATACGATTTGCTTCCTGACTTTTCTGAACTGTATTTATTGAAAGTGCAAGTGGATCGCTTTCATCATCTGCCTTTGGAATTTCCTGTGCGTTTGGATAAACCACAGGAGGCACATTCATAATGGCATTTGACATTCCAGTCTCCATGAAAGCATCTGATACAGAGCCTTCGTTCTTAACTGGATAGTTCATTGGCTGAATGAAGCTCATTCCGTATGCACTTCCGATACCACCGATTGATATAGCCATTTGACTCCCTCTCGATGACGCGCGTCTGGGGCAACAATTTGGACCCCATGTGCGCCGTCATCTAAAAAACCGCAAACTACCTTTATAATTTAGCTTGTATGGAAATATTACAGCTACAGGCTGGCGGATTCAATTATGAGAGTGGGAAATAAGTATTAAATAAACATAAAGTCGCCGCAAAGGGCTTGTTTAGGCCTTTTGCGGCGATTTGTTTTAGTTGGATTCTGTTTTGCTGGTTAGATGTTCTCGATGGCTCTGAACTCATCAAACTGTGGATCTTCCACAAACTCCATAATGAGATTAAGCGGCGTTAAGCCAATTGCCTCATGATGGATCTGCTGCTTGATGACCATCTTTTCGTAGTTTGACAGATCCTGGAACTCAGGATGTGTCTTCTCATACTTTTCATTAAGCTGGTCGAATAAATTGTACTCCGGATCACCCCACGCAAATACTTCGGCTGTCTTCAAATTTGGTTTGAACGGAGAATATTGCAGCTGGTTAGTTGACATAATCAGGTGCTCCTTTCTCTGGCAAAAATTGAAGTTGCAAGTCCGAAGGATAAATATACCCCTCTTCAATATGATAGCACAGAAGTGAACAAAATTTCAGATATTTTGTTACAGGGATGGTATATAGTTGTGCTTTTTCTCTAGTGGGGAGTATGGCGAGGATTTTGTATTTCTTAAGAAAAATTAATGATTTTCGATGGTAAATCTTAAGATTTGACTGGTATAGTTGTCTTTGTGCAATTACTGCACGTTCTTAGGTTACTGTGTCTGCACAGTTCTAGCGTATTCTTATGGGATTCATTTATGGCGATTCGCCAGGAACACTTCCTAAAGAAGATTCTTATTTTTGAATGAAGAGGTATGAAACATGGATATTACTGCACTTATGCTTGCAGAAAGGGCAAAGCTTGTAGAGAGGCTGGCTAGAGAGGAATATGAGTTTGAGAAGGCTCATTATCCTGAAGGCGGATTAAGGGCTAAGAAAAATGGCGATTATTTCAAATACTATCAACTGATAGAAACGCCATCTGGCACGAAGTGGAAGTATATAAAAAAGTCAAATCAGGGTCTGGCCAAAGAGCTGGCTATGAAATCCTATAAAAAGCGCGTGATTTATGGGATTGAACGTGAGATCAAAGCGATAGATGAATATCTTGAGTATTATCCTAAACAAACTGCAGATGAGCTTTTCCGAACTGCGCCAGGATTCAGGGCGCTCCTTGAACCACAGGTGATTCCGGATAACTCGTGTGAAGGATGGGAAAAAGAACCATATGACCAGAGCACGGATCACCCTGAGCATCTTGTATTTCCGACAATGAAAGGACATCTAGTTCGATCTAAGTCAGAAGCTATGATAGCTGATGAGTTATACAGGAGAGGAATTCCATATAGATATGAATGGGTGAGGATGTTTGGTGGACAACTGCTTAGTCCGGACTTTACCATTCTTGATCCAAAGACGAAGGACATTCGGATATGGGAGCACTATGGCAAGATGGATGATCCTGACTATGTTGAAAAGTATCTAAGGAAGATGCAGATCTATACCCGGAATGGCTACATAGAAACCATGAATCTAATCTGTACTTACGAGACTAAAGACTGCCCATTGACTTCAATAAAAGCTGTAGATGTGATTGAACATTATTTTGTTAATCATTACTGATGTTGCCATGTAAAATTGGGCCAAAAAGTGGGTTTGGGGAAAAGAGGGGCAATCAGAATCAAGGTTTTTCATAGGAAATCCAAGGAAAAAGGCTATCTGAATTGCCCCTCTTTTTCAAAAGATAGGGGTTTGGCCCAAAAGAGTGCGATATAGCGATAAGTTTTTAAAAGTCAGGTACACCCCTTTTTGAAAATGGCGGCTTTTGGCCCAAATTGCAGCGAGCAGAGAGACTTTTGGCCCAAATTGCATCTGAACAAGAGCATAACAAAAAGATAGAATTGTTTTGGCGCGTTCCGCGCCAGCCATCATAGCCAAGCGCATAACGATCAAAATTCTGCCCAACCAGCGCCAGTCACCAAATCTCCTTAACCCTTTTTGAAATTCCCCTCCCCAAGTGGTACTATTGACCTATGGAAGAAAAAAACAGCCGAATCGGCACACTAATTGAACATATTCCAGACCTTGACCTCATTGGCAGGATCAGGGTGCTGTTTAGATGGGTAGTCCTTGGAGGGCTGACGGGCGCTATAGTTGGCGCGATCGGAGCCTTGTTCTCCAAGGCTATTGGCTTTGCGACGGAGTTTAGGACCAGCCATGACCTGATCATCTTAGGCCTGCCAGTAGCAGGTCTGTTCATCGTATTCCTCTACAGGCTCTGCAAGGACTACGAGGACAAGGGCACAAACCTTGTCATCAAGTCTATTCAGGAGGGAGAGCACCTTCCGGTAACGAAGGCGCCGCTTATCTTTATTTCAACGACGATAACCCACCTGTTTGGTGGATCTACAGGACGTGAGAGTGCTGCGCTCCAGATGGGCGGCAGCATTGGCTATAACCTGGGCAAACTCTGCAGGTTAAAAGAAGGAAACGTCAAGATCATGACCATGTGCGGTATGAGTGCCGCTTTCTCAGCGCTGTTTGGAACGCCTATGACAGCGTCATTCATGGCGATGGAGATCGAGAACGTAGGTGTAATGTACTATTCAGCCCTGGTTCCATGCGTAATCTCAGCTCTTGTAGCTCAGGGAGTTGCGGAATTCCTTGGCGCAACAGGAGAGCAGTTTGCAGTTAACATCGTTCCTGAGCTGACGGTTCAAAACGGCATCTATACTGGCCTTCTGGCGCTTCTTTGCGCCTTTGTCAGCGTGCTGTTCTGTACAACCCTTAAACTTGCAGGCAAGACATACAAAAAAGTTTTCGCAAATCCATATATTCGCGTATTCGTAGGCGGCTGTATCGTAACAGCATTGACCTTCATATCAGGAACAAGATACTACAATGGTGCAGGTATGAACGTCATCGAGATGGCGCTTAAGGGCGAGGCTCCAGCCTGGGCCTTCCTATTAAAGATAATCTTCACAGCTCTGACACTGGGAGCAGGCTATAAAGGCGGTGAGATCGTGCCAGCGCTGTACATCGGAGCGACCTTCGGATGCCTGTATTCACAGCTTCTTGGCTTTGATCCGGCTCTTTGCGCAGCTATCGGAATGGGAGCGCTGTTCTGCGGCGTCACCAACTGTCCGATCTCTTCGCTGTTCATATGCTTTGAGCTCTTTGGATTCAAGGGAATGCCATATTACCTTCTGGCAATTGCCTTAAGCTACACCTTCTCTGGCTACTACAGCCTCTACAGCAGCCAGAAGATCATGTATTCCAAGTTCCACAACAAGTACGTTAACAGGGAAACCAAATAATATGAAGAAACTAAAAGAAGCACTGCCGGCGATCCTAGCGGTAGTGCTTGTCTATTGTCTATTTTACATATCAGGCATTGGTTGCCCCATCAAATATCTGACGGGGATTTCCTGCATGGGCTGTGGCATGACCAGGGCGTATGTGTCCCTGCTTCGCCTCGACTTCGCCAGTGCATTTAAATATCATCCGTTATGGATAATCCCCTTGATCGCAGCAACCATCTTCCCTTTCCGCGCAAGACTTTCAAAGAAACTAACCCATTTTTTGTTGTTTACAACCATAGTCCTCTTCTCTATAATATACCTGTTGAGGCTTTGGAACCCGGCAGATACAGTAGTAGTGTGCGAGCCGGCTCACGGAGCGATCTACAGAACTATACGGCTGGGGCTTAGCTTTTTTGGGTGAAAAGAGATCTCTATTCCCTGCCATATATTGAGGAGGAGAAAAGATAAATGTTTTGTGAGAATTGTGGAACACAGGTAGAAGACGGCGCAAAGTTCTGCCCTAACTGCGGAACACCTGTGAATAATAGCGGTGAAGTTAAGGGCTTTGTTTATGACGAGAATACACCAGTTGATCCAGCTCCAGCACCTGGCTTTACAGGAACAAACGGCGGATACAATGGAGTAAACAACGGATACAACGCAGGCAGCTACAACGCTGGCCCACAGGCATTCATGCCACTTAGAACTGACAGAAGCCTTCTGATCTTCATTCTTCTGTCACTTGTAACCTGCGGAATTTACATGTACATTTTCCTGTACTACATGATCAAGGATGTAAACACAGCCTGCGCTGGCGATGGCGATGAGACACCAGGGCTTCTTCTGTACATCCTTCTGTCCCTGGTAACTTGCGGTATCTATTCATACATCTGGGTTTACAAGCTTGGCGACAGACTTGCAAGAAACTGCCAGAGATATGGCTACACAGTTACTGAGAATGGCACAACAGTGCTTCTCTGGTTCCTGTTTGGTGCACTTCTTTGCGGCGTTGGACCATTCATCGGATGGAACATCCTTATTAACAACACAAACATGGTCTGTGCGGGCTATAACAGAGAGCATGGCGTAGGCTAATAAGATATTTTGGGCAAAAGAGCTATCTCACCCCAGGATGGACTTACCATCTTGGGGTGTTTTTATGCCCCTAACCCCAGTATCCACCAACTTTGCACGTTTCACGCACCGCGTCCCTCACAATCCCCTAATATACGCGAAAACGAACATGAATTAACGTTTATTACATGATTGCAATAATGTTTCATGAAGCGTAAAATTATTCTATAGGGGGATAAACTTCATGCTTACATTAGCTTATGCGGGGATTGCCTTTTCTCTGGTTTTCTACGTTGTGTTTGGCTTAGCTGTTCGCTTCATGGAGTTGACTGAAAAAGCCAGAAATAAGGCAAGGTTAGTAATTCTTATTACTTCCATGTTTGTTTTTGCAATATCGGGTACCACTGCTGGAGTCCTGAATCTACGACTAGGGCTTACAATCTATGGCGTGGGATTTCTTGTTTTCTCTTCTTTTGCGGTTTTCATCGTACTTTCCATCATCATAGAACTTCATCAGATTAACACGAGAGTGCGTATGCGCAGGTTTATGGTTCTGTTCGACATCGTGGACAGATTCAGGCGTGAAGGTAAGAGCAGAGACGAGATATTTACGTACTTAACTGACAGCCAGAAGCTCTCTAACAGAGAGGCTTCAGATTTTCTGGAATTCATATCGGATCCGCACAATCACCAGTTTTTGTGCGATGTAAACGACAAGATACAGGAAGCAAAGCGTCTGCGTTAAGCAGACGCTTTTTTTTATCTTCAAACACTTTTTTGCTTTAAAGTATTGACTTTTTACTATAATTAATTAAACTTGAAATATATATAATTGTATACAAATATACAAATCGAGGAGGACATTAATTATGAAGAAGGCTAAAAAAGTATTCAGTGCTGTTCTTGCTTCAGCAATGGCTCTTTCACTTCTTGCAGGATGTGGCGCAGGCGCTGCAAAGGGCGGAAGTGACACATTCAAGATTGGTGCCATTGGACCTCTCACAGGTGCAGCAGCAGCTTATGGTAACGCTGTAGTAAATGGTGCTCAGATCGCTGTTGACGAGATCAACGCAGCAGGCGGCATTAACGGATATCAGATCGAGTACAAGTCAGAAGACGACGAGCTCAACGCTGAGAAGTCAGTTAACGCTTACAACACTCTTAAGGACTGGGGTATGCAGATCCTTGTTGGTTCAACAACATCTGCTTGCTCAATCGCAGTTTCAGAGAACACCAAGAACGACAACATGTTCCAGCTTACTCCTTCAGGATCAGCTGAGGATTGCGTTAAGTACGACAACGTATTCCGCGTATGCTTCTCAGATCCTAACCAGGGTATCGCTTCTGCTCAGTACATCAGTGATCACAACCTTGCAACTAAGGTTGGTATCATCTATGACAACTCAGACGTTTATTCTTCAGGTATCTACCAGAAGTTCGCTCAGGAGTCTGAGGGCAAGAACTACGAGATAGTTTCAGCTGAGGCTTACACACAGGACAACAACACAGACTTCTCTGTACAGCTTCAGAAGGCTAAGGATGCAGGCGCTGACCTCGTATTCCTTCCTATCTACTACTCAGATGCAGCTCTTATCCTTACACAGGCTAACACAATGGGTTACGCTCCTACATTCTTCGGTGTAGACGGTATGGACGGAATCCTTACAGTTGAGAACTTCGACACATCACTTGCTGAGGGACTTATGCTTCTTACTCCTTTCGCAGCTGATGCAACAGATGACCTTACAGTTAACTTCGTTAAGCAGTACAACGACAAGTTCGGTGAGACTCCTAACCAGTTCGCAGCTGACGCTTACGATGCAGTTTACATCATCAAGGCAGCTATCGAGAAGGCTGGCGTAACACCTGACAAGTCAACATCAGAGATCTGCGACGCAGTTAAGGCTGCTATGCTTGAAATCGAAGCTAAGGGTCTTACATCACAGAAGATGACTTGGGAGGCTTCAGGTGAGCCTAACAAGGAGCCTAAGGCTGTTGTAATCAAGGGCGGCACATACGTTTCAGCTGAGTAATTTCTGCTTACGGGCAAAAGAGCTAACGGCTGACTCAACAATTTAACAACGACTAAACATTTTCATACAGCGAGGGATGCTGTCAAAGGTATCCCTCGCATTCTCTGTTGTAGGCGGAATATTCATACATGCTTGCATGCAACGGAACAATTCGTTTATCATATATTAGATAATATTAACTTGGAGGTGCGGGATGAGTTTTTTAACCTATCTCATTAATGGACTAAGTCTGGGGAGCATATATGCCATAATCGCCCTTGGATATACCATGGTTTATGGTATTGCCAAGATGCTGAATTTCGCTCATGGCGACTTCATCATGGTGGGCTGCTACATTATCTTTTCTGTCAGCGCAGCGCTGTCGGGCAATTCTGTGGTGGGCATTATCGTGGCTATCGTCCTGTGCACCGTCCTTGGCGTAACAACTGAATTCGTGGCCTACAGGCCTCTTAGAGGGGCTGCATCTCCTCTGGCGGTTCTTATCACTGCCATCGGTGTCAGCTACCTTCTGGAAAATATAGCGCTTCTTATCTACGGCGCAGATATCAAGTCATTCACATCCGTAGTTAACTGGGAAGGCCTTAGCTTTGCAGGCGGAGAGCTCAAGATCCAGGGCGTAACAATCGTGACCATCGCCATTAGCGTAGTGATCCTCATTGCTCTTCAGCTTTTCATCAACAAGACCAAGCAGGGCCAGGCTATGCTGGCTGCTTCTGAGGACAAGGGAGCTGCAGCTCTCATGGGCATCAATGTAAACAGGACAATTGCCCTGACATTCGCCATTGGTTCAGCTCTTGCAGCTGTTGCCGGTGCACTTCTTTGCTCAGCTTATCCTTCACTTTCTCCATACACCGGAGCAATGCCTGGTATCAAGGCTTTCGTTGCAGCGGTTCTTGGAGGAATCGGCTCAATCCCAGGTGCCATGATAGGCGGTCTCGTTCTTGGAATCGTTGAGATCCTGTCCAAGACCTACATTTCATCACAGCTTTCCGATGCCATCGTGTTCGGAATCCTGGTAATCGTGCTGCTTGTAAAACCAACAGGAATCCTGGGCAAGCAGATACAGGAAAAGGTATAAGGGGGAGGAGCCATGAAAAACAAGATCACTAAACAGAACTTAATCACATATGGCATTGTCCTTGCCTTCTATATAATCGTTGAGATCCTGATGCTGACAGGTGTTCTGTCAAGCCACATGAAGGGCCTTCTGGTACCGATGACCTATTACGCTATCATCGCCGTTGCCCTTAACCTCTGCGTAGGTATCCTTGGAGAGCTATCCATCGGACACTGCGGCTTTATGTGCATCGGAGCATTTACAAGTGCGTTCTTTTCAAGAGCTACAGAGAACAGCATCCCAACAGTGCCAAGATTCATCATTGCTTTCATCATAGGAATTGCCTTCGCAGCGCTGTTTGGCTTCCTTATCGGAATCCCTGTTCTTCGTCTTAAAGGTGACTACCTGGCGATCGTAACTCTGGCCTTTGGCGAGATCATCAAGAACGTCATCAACTCTTTTTACATCGGAATCGATTCTAAGGGCGTGCACTTCTCCATGAAGGACAGCATGGCTCTTGGCATGGAGGCGGACGGAGACATCATCGTCAACGGTGCCATGGGTATTACAGGAACACCTCACAACGCCAACTTCACCATCGGTATCGTGGTGCTCCTCATCTCACTTTTCGTAGTACAGAACCTTGTTAATTCCCGTGACGGCCGTGCTATCATGGCCATCCGTGACAACTATATCGCCGCTGAGGCAACAGGTATCAACATCACAGGTTACAAGATGATGGCATTTACCATTTCTGCTGCAATTGCAGGGGCTGCGGGAGTTCTTTTCTCCCATAACATCACAACCCTGACGGCGTCATCACAGTACTTTGGCTACAACGCATCCATCATGATCCTGGTATACGTGGTACTTGGTGGCATCGGAAACATCAGAGGCAGCGTCATTGCGGCATGCATCCTGTACCTGCTTCCTGAGCTCCTTAGAGGCCTCAACACCTACAGAATGCTGATCTATTCAATCGTGCTCATCGTCATGATGATCGTGAACTGGTCACCGAAGGTTATCGAGTGGAGGAAAAGAACTTTCGGCCGCCTGAACCTTAAACGCGCAAAGGAGGTGGCTTAAATATGGCACTTCTTGACGTAAACAACCTTAGCATTTCATTTGGCGGTCTTCGCGCCGTTGACAATTTCAATATATCCATCGAAAAGGGCGAGCTCTACGGCCTTATCGGACCTAACGGCGCCGGTAAGACCACAGTTTTCAACCTTTTGACAGGTGTGTACAAGCCAAACGAAGGTATCATCAGGCTTGACGGCGAGGATATCACAAGAAAGAGCACCATCGAGATCAACCACGCAGGTATCGCCAGAACCTTCCAGAACATCAGGCTTTTCAAGAACATGAGCGTTATCGACAACGTTAAGGTAGGTCTTTCAGAGCACTTCAAGTACAGCGCCCTCGAGGGAATCCTTCATCTTGGAAGATTCTCCAAGGTGGAAAAAGAGATGGACGCTGAGGCAATGCGCCTTTTAAAGGTCTTTGATCTTGACGCTGAGAGGGACACTCTTGCTGCGAACCTCCCTTACGGGAAACAGCGTAAGCTTGAGATCGCAAGAGCCATGGCTACAGGCCCTAAGCTCCTTCTTCTTGACGAGCCCGCAGCCGGAATGAACCCCAACGAGACAAAAGAGCTGATGGACACCATCGCCCTTGTCCGCAGGGAGTTTGATATGACTATACTTCTTATCGAGCATGATATGAAGCTGGTTTCAGGAATCTGTGAGAAGCTGACAGTGCTGAACTTTGGTAGAGTTCTTTGCCAGGGCGAGACAAAAGAGGTGCTGGCTAATCCGGAAGTTATTACTGCGTATCTGGGAAGCTGAGAGAACTTGGTGAGGTTCTGTCGAACCTAGTTCGAACGTTGTTATGGTGAGCGTAGCGAGGCAGAACTTCCTTATGAAAGAGGTATATATGAGTTCAATTTTGGAAGTCAAAGATTTATCCGTATATTATGGCGTGATCCAGGCCCTAAAGGGAATCTCTTTTCACGTAGACAGGGGCGAGATCGTGGCTCTTATCGGTGCAAACGGCGCTGGTAAGACTACAACTCTTCATACTTTGTCGGGACTGATCGCGGCAGATGGTGGTACAATTAATTATAAGGGACATGAGCTTACCAAGATCCCAAGCCATCAGATCGTAACCTTTGGAATGGCACAGGTGCCTGAGGGAAGGCGCGTATTCGCTCAGATGACAGTTCTTCAGAACCTGAAGATGGGTGCCTACACAAGAGCTGACAAGGCTGAGATGGAGGCTACACTTGCTAACATCTACAAGCGTTTCCCAAGACTTGAAGAGCGTAAGAATCAGCTTGCTGGAACACTTTCAGGTGGCGAGCAGCAGATGCTTGCCATGGGAAGAGCTCTGATGTCACATCCTGACCTTATCCTTATGGATGAGCCATCCATGGGACTGTCACCTATCTTCGTTAACGAGATCTTTAGCATTATCGAGGACGTCAATAAGGACGGCGTTACAGTTCTTTTGGTTGAGCAGAACGCCAAGAAGGCCCTTTCAATCGCCAACAGAGCCTACGTTTTAGAGACTGGCTCAATTGCCAAAGAGGGCGATGCAAAAGAGCTGCTTAATGACGAAGCAATTCGTAAGGCATACCTTGGAGAGTAAGTTCAAGAACTGCCGAGCTCCGCATCCTGCGGGAGCTTAGCTACTAATTCAGATAGACGGAGGCGCATATGAAGCGTAACATAGTCATCACAATCGCAAGACAGTACGGAAGTGGCGGAAGGACTGTTGGCGAGATGCTCGCCAAGGACCTCGGTATCCACTATTACAATAATGAGCTGATAAGGCTTGCTTCAGAAGAGAGCGGTATCAGCGAGAGCCTTTTCCTTGAGAACGATGAGAGGATGAGGAACAGTCTCTTCTTCAAGGTCCCTGTTAAGGTGTATAACGGCGAGATAATCGGACCTGAGAGCAAGGAATTTACTTCAGAGGACAACCTCTTTGCATTCCAGGCAAGAGCCATCAGAAAGCTTGCTGAGACCACCAGCGGAGTAGTTGTTGGAAGAGCAGCAGATTTTGTGCTTAGGGACTACGACAACGTTCTTAGCGTATTCGTTCATGCCCCACACGATTTCCTCGTGGAGCAGGCAGCCAAGGTTAAGAGCCTTCCCAAGGATGAACTTGAGAAATTCATGGCCAAAGAGGACAAGTATCGCGCAGCTTACTATGAGCACCACACAGGTCAGAAGTGGACAGACGCCATGAACTACGACCTCTGCCTGGATTCTAGTAAATTGGGATTTGAAAAGTGCGTAGAAGCCATAAAAGCCCACTGCAAGGTTCGCTTCGGCGAGGATATATTCGACTAAAGAGTATAAGAAAAGCCCGATGCAAAAGCACCGGGCTTTAACTATGTCATGATATGGATTATTTGAAGAACGCCAGATCCTGTTCAAGCTTATCTGCAACGCTCTTGAGGTCGTTAGCATTGCCAGCGAGGGTAGTAACTGTTGCGGAGAGCTCCTGCATGGAAGCGCCAGTTTCCTGTGAAGAAGCTGCATTCTCTTCAGAAATAGCTGAAAGAGCACTCATTGTATCTACAACCGCATTCTTACTTGTCTCGCACTGGTCAGCGCCTTCGCTGATGCTCTTTACGCCGCCAACTGTGGAGTTGATGTCATCAAGCATTCCGTTGATGGATGTGATGGTTCCTTCAAGAGCTTCCTGCTGATCCAGATTGCCCTGGCGAACGTCATCTGCTGCACTAACTGCTGCATTTGCCTCTTCAAGGAGGATCTCCATCTCTTTCCTGATCTCGTCTGCCATGATTCTTGAGTTCTCAGCAAGATTACCGATCTCTCCAGCAACGACTGCAAATCCTTTTCCTGCTTCACCGGCTCTTGCAGCCTCGATAGAAGCGTTGAGTGAAAGGAGGTTGGTCTGTGTTGCGATGGATGTGATTCCTTCAACCTTTGAAGAAATATTGTTAACTGCTTCCTGTGTTCTCTGGATGGTAGTTGAGATCTCGTCGATCTTAGCTGTCATCTCAGCAGATGAGCTCTTGAGGGATTCAAGGGATGAACTTGAAACTTCAGAAGCCTCTTTCATCTTGCCTGCAAGATTGTCGAGCTCGCCAGTAGATGTCTGTACGTTTCCAACTGCATCGCCAATTCTTCCAACGTTGTCTGCGGCATTCTGGATCTCGTCTGCCTGCTGGGTTGCTCCGGATGCGATCTCCTGTACAGCATTTGAAACGTCTTCAGCTGTGTGTGAAATCTGATCTGCCATGTCAGAGAGCTCTGTGGATGAAGCGTTTACAGAACTTGCTGACTGTCTGATGTTATCAACTATAGTCTCAAGAGTATCAATAACTCCATTTGTATTGTTAAGTGTTACTCCAAGTTCGTCGCTTCTATCAAGATATTTTTCAGGACGAACGAATTCACCATTTGCCAAGTGCTCAATACTCTTATTTATCTCTCTGATGGCTCCTGCCATTCCGGATGAAAGATAGATGGCAACCAGGATAGAGAGAACAAGTACGATAACTGCAACGATCACCATGATACTGGTTGATCTTGCCACAAGTGCGTCCACAGACTCTCTGGAAACACCGGTAAATGCCATGGCAACTGTCTTTCCGGATTCATCCTTAACAGGTACATATGCAACGAAATACGCTTTTCCAGCGACCTGTGTATTGGTGGAAGAGAAAGTGTTACCGCCGTTAATTACGGCCTTTATTACAGTATCTGCAGCCTGGGTTCCGATTACGTTTGCTCCCAGGGATGAGTTCTTTCTGGTATCTCCGTCAAACCAGGTGAAATCGTAGCCAGTATCTTTTTTCAGATTACTCTCAATTTCGTTGTCTCCAGGTTCACGGTATGTAACATTCACACCTATATCCTTATAGGTATAAGCAGAGGACATAAGTCCCTTTAAGATCTCCTGCTCCATTCCGCCCTTGATCAGTCTGATACCGCAGATCAAAAGAGCTATCGTGATAACGGTAGCAGGCAGAACTGTGAATGATAAAATCCTTAACTTAATTGAAAAACCTTTCTTCATCTTTGGCGCCTCCTAATATAAGTAATATCATCATAATGATTATCGGCATTTCATATGAATATTATAACGCTTTACCGACTAAAATTATCTCATTTTCCTAACAATTCTCTAAATTTTGCATAAAGTTTGACAAAATAGGCACATTTTAGAATCATCATCTCATTTTTCTTGTTGCAAAACTTATATAATGATAAGATTTATGGGTATATTGCTATGAAATTTAAGGAGGCATTATGTCCGACAAATTTATCCTCATAGATGGCAGCTCCATGCTGGTAACCAATTATTATGGAAACCTTCCGAAAGCTCTTTTGTTCGAAAAAGATCCTGACAAGAAGGTGGCGCTCTACAATCAGATCATGCACAACGACAAGGGCCAGTACACCAACGCCATGTATGGCATGATGCGCACGATCCTTAAGATCATGGCTGAGCAGAAGCCCACACATATGATGTTTGCTTTCGACAGGACAAGGGACACTTTCCGTCGTGAGAAATACCCGGATTATAAGGGCAATAGAGGCGACACTCCAGAGCCACTCAAGGAGCAGTTCGAGAACATGGAGAACATGCTAAGGGAGCTTGGCTTTGTTGTCATGAGCGATAACAGGTTTGAAGCCGACGACATCGTAGGCAGCGTGGTTACGCGTTTTGAAAAAGAGATCCCGTCCTATATCATTACCAAGGACCACGATTATCTTCAGCTGGTGTCCGATTACACAAGAGTGTGGCTGATCCAGACCAAGCAGGAGACCGCTGAGGAACTTCAGAATAAATACGGTGCGGAGTACGGCTGGAACAAGAAGCTTGTAAGCCTTCCTGATAAAGCCTTTGAAGTAACTCCGGACCTTTGCCTTAAGGAGTACGGCGTCCGCCCTGAGCAGATTCCGGACCTGAAGGGCATTCAGGGTGATAGCAGCGATAACATTCCGGGCGTCAAGGGAGTCAGCAGTGCGGCGATACCTCTTTTGGCTAAATATGACACTATTGAGGGTATCTACGAAGCTATCGACGAGGCGGGAGATGACAAGGCGCTCAAAGCCCTTGCTGGCAGCTGGAAAGAAGAGCTTGGGATCACCAGAAGCCCCATGAAGCCACTTTGTGAATACAGGGATATAGCTCTTTTGTCAAAAGAGCTTGCACAGATCCGCAGGGACTTCCCAGTTCCGGATGAGCTTGAGCACTACCGCATAAAGTTCGATAAAGATAAGGCTGTGGCTCAGTTTAAGGAGTTTGGATTTAAGTCTTTGATGGAAAAGATTTGATGTGATATAATTCTTCGTTGTTATACACATTTTTAGGACTAGAAAGTTTTTTGAATGAGCAATTATGTAGTTACGATTATTAAAAATCTTCATCGGATCATCTACTACGTGGTGAAGGCAAGGATCTGGATGAGACATCCGGAGAGGCACAGCCTGGAAGATCGCTACGCGGTGGCAAGAGAGATGGTGTCCAAGATGAACGGTTCCATGGGCTACAAGACTGTAGCTATCGGTCAGGACAAACTCCCCAAGGAGGGTGGATACATCCTGTACCCCAATCATCAGGGCAAGTACGACGTTCCTGGTATCTTTGCTACTCACGATGCGCCATGTTCCTTCGTTATGGATGAGGCCAAGGCCCACATCATCCTGGTGGCGGAGTTTCTGATGCTGGTGGACGGCAAGTCATTTGGACTTACGGATCTTCGCGGTACCATCAGGGTTTTCCAGGAGATGGCAAAAGAGATCCAAAAGGACGGCAAGAAATACATCCTCTTCCCGGAGGGTGGCTACAAGGAGAACAATCAGAACGTGGTGGAGCCCTTTAAGGCAGGAAGCTTTAAGGCGGCGCAGATGGCCAAGTGTCCCATCGTTCCAGTGGCGCTTGTTGATTCCTACAAGGTTTACAACAGCCCTCACAAGGGACCTGTGACCACTTACGTTTACTACCTTGATCCCATCAGTTACGAGGAATATAAGGGAATGAAGACCCAGGAGATCGCAACTCTGGTGGAGAATAGAATTAAGGACAAGATCAAAGAGCACATTGCTGGCTGAACCAGAATGTGCTCTTTTTTAATGCGCTCTGCTGGCGCGATTATTTATATTACATGCAGGTCAGGACCGCTTTTACTGTGAAGCTGTCTTCTTCCTGGGTGAAGCTTGCCACGCCTCCGTACTTCTCGGCGATTCCTTTGATCTGGGCGGTTCCGACACCGCTTTGGACCTCTCTGGTGCTGACGGGAAGACCGTTCTCTTTAAAGGTGGTCTCCACTGTGTAGGGATTCCTGGTAAAGAGCTTGAGCTTCCTGCCATCGTAGGTTATTTCAAACTGGAGAGCGCGTCGCTCCTCCTCTACGTGGCTTAAGGCTTCGCAGGCATTTTCGAGGATATTGCCCACAAGACTTGTAAGGTCGGTGGACTCTATTGGGAAGTGCTCCGGTACAACTGCCTTGAATCTTGGCTTAAATCCCATCTTCTGACAGCGGTTTGCGTAGATGGACAAAAGCTCGTTGACAATAGGATTGTCGCAAAAGCTCACCGATGTTACGGTTTCTAACATATCGTCAAATTCCTGCAGGTACTTGGCGGCTTCGTCATACTCTTTATTCTGTATGAATCCTGCCAGCACGCGGTTGTAGTGCCTTACGTCGTGCTTGTATTTTCTGATGGTCTGCTCGTTGCTCTCGTAGATCTCAAGAAGACGCTGTAGCCTGTGAGTTCTCTCTTTCTGGTAAAAAGAGATCTTCTCGTCCGAGAGCTTTTTATCTATCTGGTAAGTGGTAAGCTCATACTCGATTACAGCTGATGCCATCATCATTACAAAGTAGATAACGGTAAACCAGTTGATCATGTTCTTGCCGTAGGGCTGAAGGTAATACAGCATCCTGGTGTGGAAGCACACAAAACTCAGTATCAGTCCGCTAAAGGCAGCTATAGTGCCATACACAACTCCTGCCATGTAGTCTGTTATAAAGGGCATGACCAGAATAAAGAGCCAGAAGGCGTCCATTCCGATGGTCCAGTCAGTCTCTGTGATGAAATGGATGAACAGCACCAGACACAACTCGTAAGACCCCAGGATAACGGTGCTGGCATGATTATGGAATAGCTGGAGATGTAGCATCGCCAAAAGGAAAACCACGATGATAGAGAGGTTTGAAACCATGCCATGAAGATATCCCCTGTTGACGCAGGGAATGATAGTAATGGCAGAGTAGAGGATAAACCCCACGAACAGGATCATGGCGGTGTGATACCGCTGCTTCTGTATGGATTCATCCTTCTCAAAGTCCATCAGCTGTTTTAAATTGTAGCGGAATCGCCCGCGAAAGCTGTCTGTTGCGTAATTAGTATTCATGAAATAAGTATAAGGTTTATTGGGGGAGAGAGTCAATTGCCATAAGCCGGCGTGTTCTTGACTGTTTGCGTAGTAGTTGTTATTATTGGCTCTGCACTTTGTGTTGATGTGCGGGGATTCTGTTTTTACCGCATCTGCGGTTACTGTACATTGTTCTGATGTACGGAAAAATCCATTTTATACTGGGATTTTGATGAGTTTACGGGCTTTTTGTTGAATTTATACCTTCATGAGTGAAAATTGTTGCGTGAAGGTATACCTTTTTTGAGTGTTGATGATGCTGTTGCAAAAAGTATACCTTCGGTGAGCGAAAAGAGTCTCTGAAGGCATACGCTGAGATAGCCCACATACAATAACTTGAAAAAAGTATACCTTTAGCGAGCGAAAACATCTCCTGAAGGCATATTTCTATTTTTTTTGCCGCTATACATTGTTCTGATGTGCAGAAAAATCCATATTTATACTTGGCACCCTCTGCTTAAGAAAGATGCTAAATATATACTTATGGCAGAAATGGGAAAATATAGTATAATAAAGCTAACTAAGACCATATATCTAGTGTTTTGAGGAAAGAAGATATGTCATTCGATATTTCAAAACTGACAAGTGCTGTCAACAAATACCTCAATTCAATATCAGAAATAAGCCTGGCTTCCAAGCGTGCTCAGGAAGAGATTGCAGCTAAGACACAATTCTCAACCGAGCTCTCAAGCGCTATTCAGCAGAACATAGAGAACAGGATCCATGACCAGGTTACAATGCCTGACATCGGGAAGCAGGTTCAGGACACAGTAGAAGCTAAAGTGCAGCAGGCTGTAAGTTCAATTGACAATACATTCGAGCAGCTCAATGGTGCGTTTGAAGAGATCAGAAAGGCTGGAGCTGCCAACGCAGTGACAGATACAGACAAAGCGGTAGAAGCTACTAAGGCGGCAGACGCTACCAATCCCTTGGCAAAGGCTGTTGCTTCAGGAACTGCTGCATCTGGAATAACATCAACTACTGGTGCTACAGGTGCTAACGCTTTAAATACCAACACTAACCGCGATGCATACAGCGGAACTCTTAGCACAGAGGCTCTTCAGGATCTGTCCAAGTCACAGTACTTCTCAGCTAACCTCATCCAGAGCTCGCTTTTCAATGAGGGTAACGATTCGGAGAATAAGAGCAGCAATGGAACCTCAGCCTTCGATACAGTATCACTGTCAGACCTTAACACAAATTCCCTGTTGGCCAACGCACTGACATCTGGAAACGTGACGAATGCACTTACATCCGGAAACGTGGCTACAGAGACAGCAACTACATCGAACGCCACCAACAACACTTCCGACCTGGCTAAGGCCCTGATCAAGGCCTACACCAGCAACGCTTCATCAGCAGCTACAACAAGTATATTTGGAGACTTTACATTATGAATAGAATGCTCACAATCTACGCCGCTCTTATCTTTATAGCAGGAGTGGTGGTATTCACAATTGGGCAACTCAATAAAGATAATGAAGAAGAGGCAGAAACTTACAGGTGGATGCGTATCTTCGCCATCATAGCTGTCGTACTGGCAGCAGTCTGCGCCATCGCAGCCAAAGCCATTGGCTGATCCAGGCGTCATCGTCACCAAAGACCCTCGCAAGCGACCCTGTTCCGCGCAAATAAAAAAGACCCCGCGCGATCCTGTCACACGAAGCCCTTTTAACAAAATTAAAAAGAAAAATTAAAGATCAAAGCTACCAGTTACATCGTTATTAACAACATAGTAAGCTTTGCCTTCTTCTGGCTTTACATAAATATCAAGATTCTTGATATCCTTCTTGCCATAAGCCTTCTTAGCCTGAGCAACGAGCTGATCCTCGCTAACTGCCTTATCGCCAAACTGAAGCTCAATCTTAGTATTAACCTTAGCTGCCATCGCTGTTTCCTCCCTTTAAGAAAATTTAAATGTAAACTATTGGAATATATTATATTCCTTTTTTTGATTAATATGCAAATTTTTTTCTTTTTTACCGTTTAGTTTTGATACAATTATTAAAAGAGGTATCAACATGACAAACGAAAAATCAACTAATAAAATATCACTTCACGTCCTTGGATGCCGAGGTTCCATGCCGGTTTCAGGCCCTGAGTATGTAGAGTTTGGAGGAGCTACCAGTAGCTATCTTTACATGACAGAAACAGAGGCAATCATCCTTGATGCAGGCACAGGTATCATGAACATGCCTGACATTGGCGACAGGAACGTGACCATTATCATAACTCACGCCCACATCGACCACGTGCTGGGACTCCCCATGTACGTTGCAACTCTTGGGGCAAAAGAACTGACGATTGCCGGAGCTTCTCACGAAGGCCGCACAATACGCCAGCAGCTGGACACTTACATCAAACGCCCACTATGGCCTGTAAGCCTTGATATTTTCCCAGCTAAGATCAATTACATTGATGTAAAAGAAGATGCTTCTGCCTTTCAGATTGGTCCTGTTACTATAACAGCTATACCAGCCAATCACCCAGGCGGATCCACTATATATAAACTTGAGTGCGATGGAACAACCTTAGTTTATGCTACAGACTTCGAGCACGAGGAACTTCCAGATGACAGGAAGGACAGTGGGCTCATACCACCGTATTCTACAGAGCCACTCAAAACTCTGATAGACTTTTCTCAGGGGGCAGACCTCGTCCTCTACGACGCCCAGTACACCCCAGAAGAGTACCCAGGATGTAAGACCTTTGGTCACTCAACCTGCGAGAAAGCCAACGAACTCAGGACCACAGCCGGAGTTAAAGAGATGATCCTGGTTCACCATGCACCTAATCACTCCGATGCATTCCTTAATGGCATGGAGAATGCCATGCACGACATATATAACTGCGCTTCGAACGAAATGCGCCTGGCAAGAGAGGGCGATGAGATTACAATTAAATAAACCTACTTGACAGAAAATGTTACTATATAGAGAGCAAAAAACACTGAATCGCAAAGAGGAATACTATGGAAAAACTTGCAATACACGGGGGAACCCCGGTTAGATCAAAAAAGATATATTACGGTCGTCAGTGGATTGGCGATGACGATGTTAAGGCTGTAGCAGACTCACTTACAGGAGACTACATCACATGCGGTCCAAGAGTAACAGCCCTTGAACAGAAGCTCTGTGAGGTTACTGGTGCGAAGTATGCAGTTTCAGTCTGCAACGGAACAGCAGCTCTTCACTGTGCAGCAATCGCTGCAGGCCTTGGCCCTGGTGATGAGATGATCACAACACCGCTTACATTTGCTGCTTCAGCGAACTGTGCAGTATATGTGGGTGCAACACCTGTATTTGCTGACGTCAATCCTGAGACCTACAACATAGATCCAGACTCAATCGAAGCGCATATCACTGACAAGACTAAGGCAGTGGTTGCAGTTGATTTCACTGGTCAGGCAGTAGAACATGACAGAATCAGGGAGATCTGTGACAAGCACGGTCTTACCCTTATTATTGATGCAGCTCACGCCATTGGTACAAAATATAACGGTAAGCCAGAGGGCTCCATCGAAGATATAACATGCTTTAGCTTCCATCCAGTTAAGACCATCACATCCGGAGAGGGCGGAGCTATTACAACCAATGACCCAGAACTGTACCGCAAGCTGCGCCTTGCTTCACAGCATGGTATCAGCCATGATCCAGCAGAATTCGTGGACAAGAACCCTGAGGGACCATGGGTATATGAAATGCAGACCCTTGGATTTAACTATAGAATGACTGACTTCCAGGCGGCTCTCCTTACCAGTCAGCTCACTAAGCTTAAAGAGTTCTCAGACAGACGTAAGGCCATAGTTAACCGCTACAATGAAGCTTTTGCCGACATGCCAGAGATCATTGTGCAAAAAGAAATCCCAGAGTCCGACACAACAAGACATCTGTATATCATTCGTCTCAACAAGGACAAGCTCTCCTGCACAAGACGAGAGTTCTTTGATGCTATGAGCGCAGAGAATGTTCAGTGCCAGGTGCACTATGTACCTGTTTATTACTTCCCGTTCTATCAGGAACGTGGCTATAAAAAAGGCCTCTGCCCCAATGCAGAAGCTATATATGAAGGAATCATGAGTATTCCTCTGTACCCAATGATGACAGATGATGACGTAGAATCCGTAATCGCAGCTGTTAAGAAGATTGTAGATTACTACAGAAAATAAAACATGCATAAATAATAACTATCAATGACTCAAAAAATGGGCGCAAATCCGAAAAACAACAGATTTGCGCCCTCTTTATGTGGTATACTGTTATGTGGTTATTCTAGGAATAATATTCCCTAAAACAGGAGTGTAAGAACCCATGAAATCAAAAACCAAAATTTTTTGGATAATAATACTTGCTGCATTTATAGCTGTAGATGCCTACATGCTGTTCCACAACCTTGGAAAAGGCTTCCTTGTTCAGACTGATGAGGCATGGCATGCGACTAACGGCTATGAGATGGTCAAGCAGGGCAACTGGATCATCAATTCCTACCGCTATGCGGCTGACTACTTCAATTCCAAGCCACCGCTTTGTCTGGACCTGATGATGGTGTCCTACAAGATATTTGGTGTCAGCAATTTTGCAGCCAGATTTCCTTCAGCACTGGCTGGACTTATCACTATAGCACTCATCGTAGTATTTCTTATCCGAGACAAGAAAACCTACGCAGCAGCACTGTTCCCAATAATCTTTGGAGCATGCTCAACCTTCTTTACATTCCATATGTACAGAGCAGCAGAGATGGATGCCATTTACAATCTGTTCTTTGTGACAGCTATGCTGTCTCTCTACATGATGGCTGAACAGCCAAACTTCATGTACCTCTATGGCCTTTCCTTTGGCCTGGCCTTCATGTGCAAAGGCCCTCACTCAGCACTGATATTTGTGATCGGCCTTCTCTATATTCCGAAGTGCAAGGCAGCATTTAAGTCTATTCCAAGAGTTATCATTTCAGCACTCCTTGCTGCAGCTATTCCGCTTGCCTGGATGGCTAAGAGATATATGTTTGATGGAATGGAGCTCATCAATAAACTCTTTATGGGCGAAGTTGCTGGAAGAGTTTCAAACGCCAGCCAGAATATGAGCGCGCCCATCATAGATTTCTTTACATCAAACAGTTTCTTTGTATTTGTGGCAACTGTTATAGCGATGGTGATCATAGCATTGGTCGCAAAACGCACTGCTTCGGATCAGGAGAAAAGAGCTACAACGTCCCTTAAGGAATTTGCATGGGACAACTACCTCTTTATCGTCTGGACTGTGGTCCCTGTAGTGTTTTTTGCAGCAACCAGAAGCTTCCTTTCATGGTACACATACACCGCACAGATAGCTCTTTGCATCTTAGCAGCCCGCCTTGCTGAGTACTGTATCAAAGAGGTGGGAAAAGAAACTGTAATATCCCAGGCACTTACTGCAGTAGCTATAATTGCTGTTTCACTGTTCTGCATCGTTCCAACAATTATGTACGATGTAAATCTTGCTGGAACAGGAGGACATCCGGTGGATCAGTTCCTGGAAGACATGCAGCAGTTCAAGGATCAGTACGGTGATACCTATTCAGGAGTCAACGCATACCTGATATCAGAGTTCAGACTGGATGTGGCAAATGAGGACCACTGGGAGCCGGAGTACGTTGCTCCGGCTGAGATGTATCCTGATCTCATGCCGGTAGATGGTACAGTAGACAATTTCCTGTCTGACCCAGATTCAATCATCATCGTTGACAAAGACCGCTGGGATGAGTTTGCAGGAGATTTAAGTGGTCATGTGATCCTGTTCGATGGCTCATATCTTATATTAAGTAGTGACATGTACTGATCAAATAGTGTAATATGCACCAAGAGAAAAACACTGAAACGAAAGGCAACTAAATGGATATATCAGTAGTAATACCTGTGTATGGCTGCAGAGAAGCAGTACCAGAACTTCATAAGAGACTAGTGGCGACCCTGGAGCAGACAGGCAGGACTTTTGAGATAATACTTGTAGATGATTGCTGTCCTCAGGGCTCCTGGATCGAGATTAAGAAGATCTGTGAGGCTGATACCAGAGTGGAGGGAATCCATCTCTCAAGGAACTTTGGCCAGATGAGAGCCATAACAGCAGGTCTTCAGAAGTCAGTAGGTGATCTTGTTATTGTTATGGACTGCGACCTTCAGGACCGTCCGGAGTTTATACCTCAATTCCTGGACAAGATAGATGAGGGCTACGATATCGTCTATTCCAAGAGAAAAGAGCGTAAGGATTCCGCAATAGTTAAGGCTTTGTCCAGATCCTTCTACGCAGTTTACAATTATCTTTCTGATATGAAATACGACTTTGAGGTTGGTAACTACAGTATTGCCAGAAGAAAAGTTGTTGACTCATTCCTTGAGATGAAGGAGCAGAACAGAGACTACATCATGTTCCTTATGTGGCTTGGCTACAATGACACCACTATAGAAATCGAAGGTGATGAGCGTTTTGCTGGCGAGTCTTCATATACCTTCAGGAAAAAGGTGAATCTCGCCATCAGTATCATTACTGAGCAGTCAAACAAACCTCTGATCATGGCCATGAAAGCCGGACTTGGAATTGCTGCCATATCAGCCATATTCATCATTTACCTGCTGATCAGAAACTTTGCAGTGGGAGATCTGGACATGGGCTGGCCATCTATGATCGCTTCAATCTATCTCATGGGAGGACTTACTTTGAGTGCCATTGGAATTGTGGGCCTGTATATTGGTAACATCTTCTCAGAGAGCAAGAGCCGCCCAATATATGTTATTTCAGAGGTCCTTAATGACCATCAGGAAAGGACTTAAGGTTAATGGCTAAACTCGACAAAATAGTAAATGTCGTTCTGTGCCTTGTGGCAGCAGCTCTGACTATTTGGATCGTGTTGATATTTGCAGATGCCAATATCAATCACTATACAGCATATATGGACGCAGATGTGGCAGGAGAGACACTCCTTGCCAAAGCCTGTTGGGAGAACGGGGGCTGGCAGCCAGACACATGGTTTATGTCCACCGGTCGAGAGATTTTCGCAGCAGCGAGGCTCGCGCCCTTTATTTATCCATATGTAGGAAACGACCTTAATCTCTCCATGGGAATAGCCTGCACCATCATGGTGATTGCCCTGATTGGCTGTATGCTTTTCTTCAATTTTGAGATCGGACTTACGCTAAAAGAGAGCCTTGTCATGCTGATCCTGTCCCTGACTCTTGCAGTACCTGCAGGCTCTATACACAAGATGCTATACCTTTACGGCGTAATGTATCTTGGACTTTTCATCACCATGTTCTTTGTGATGGCAGTATATGCAAGATCGCTTCGGTTAAAAAAGCTATCCCTTCTTAGCATAATCGCCCTGGCACTTACTGTTGTTAACGGACTGCAGGGTATGCACGCCAGCGTATTTATCTTTATGCCTCTCCTTGGAACAGAGATACTTAGAAGACTGGTGCTTTTTCTCCAGAAGAAAAAGGATGAAGCCAGATTTGTAACAGTAAGCGTTATAGTCTATGCTGTTACAGCCCTTGCTTGTGCTATATTTCTTGGAACACACATGTACAGTGATACCTCCAGAAATCTAAGGCACGCTCCCGAGAAATTCCTCCAGGAAGTGTGGCCGTCATTTACTGAGGTATTTCAGATAAACAGGATGCAGCCACTGATCATAGTGTTTATCATCCTTGCTGTTGCTGGAGTTATACTATCCATTAAGCATTTCCTGGATACACCTAATCTGTGGGGAGCAGCAGTAATACCGATTGAGATTGCAGTAGTAATGATATCTACCACCTTTAGTACAGTGGAGGTTGCACCAAGATATTTCCTTCCGCTGATCTTCCTGGTGGCAGTAGGACTTGCTCTTTTATCCCATTATTCAAAATCATGGATAGCTGCTATAGTAGCTGCTCTGGTCATTGTATTTGGAGCAGATTCAGGAATGCTTTTTGACCAGGTTCTTATTAAGAATGATGCTTCAGACAGTTCAACCTATATGGAGATGGCCAGGTGGATGCAGGACAACGGCTATGAGTATGGTTACTCAAACTTTGCCCATGCAAGTACCATGACTGTAGTGGCCAATGAAGCGGTCAAGATCAGACAGCTTGATAAGTTTGAAGAATTAAACGCCATGAAGTGGCTAAGTGATGCCACCTGGTACCCTCCCATCAAGAATGATCAGGGACCGACGTGTTATGTGGTTTCCAAGCCGAGATTAGAAGAGTTTGATGTGTTTCTTAAGAACAATGATCCGACGATAGTAGAACAAAAAGAATTTGGTGATTTCGTTGTATTTGTTCTTGATAAAGATTATACTCATCTAGATATGTAAAAATTTCAAACAAGAGGAGTAATAAGTGAAAAATCTATACAAAGTTACAAATATCATATTAATAGCTTTTTTTGCGGTACTGATACTGCTTCGTATTTTCTACAGACTGGATGCTATTGGCTGGCTTGATATTGATGAAGCTAAGCATGCATCCAATGCGTATGAAACATTTAAGGCAGGTAACTGGGTGGTGCATTTATATAACGGAGAAGTAGACTACGTTAATTCTAAGCCACCTTTATATTATTGGCTTACAAACATCCTTTTTGGATTATTTGGAATAAACATATTAACGTTTAAATTGCCATCTGCTATAGCTGGTACGATTCTTTGTGTTATTATTTCTGTTTTTTTATATAGACATATTACTAAAAGATTTGGCAAAAAGGATTTAGCTCTTAGCGGGGTAGTAGTATTTCTGGCCGTATTTCTTTCCATGGACCTATTATATGATTATCACATGATTAGAACTGGTAATTTTGATGCATTATACGTTCTCTTTATACTCGCTGGTATTATCTGCATGATAAAAGCTCAGGACGATAACAGATATCTTATTCCTTTTGGCGCATTTACCGGATTGGCTTTTTTGGCTAAGGGATTCAATTCAACAACAGTAGTTTTGTCAGCAATTTGTTGTATACCTTTGTTGGCAAAGGAAAAGAGGCTAAAATATATTATTTATTCTGTTCTTACTGCAATTGTAGTAGTCTTTCCTTGGGCAGCGTTAAGATTTAGATTTGATGGCACAGAATTCTTTTATAATATGCTTTTTGGAGAAGCAAAAGATAAGCTTGTTGGAGTGACTTTTGAATTCTTTCAGATGATGCCCAAAACGCTTACGTTTAGACTGTTAATGTACGGAATGGCGTTTTACATTATAGCGCTCTTCATTGGTAAAAAATCAGGCAAAATGGTTGCTGAGGCTGTTTTGTCTGATTTGAGAGAAAATGCGATCTTGTGGATATGGTTTTGGGTTTCGATTTTGTTCTATTCCTGGGCTGGTTTTTTTAATGAGTGGTACATATATTCGTCGTTCGTATTAGCCGCTGTTCTGAGTGGTATCTATGTAGCTATAGGTATTGATTCATTAAAGGATACAACAGTTGCTTTGAAGGTGATAGCTACATTGTCTATTGGCGTAATTTTGGCTGTAGCAGCATATGATGGAATCCATAATCTTGGTAGTTATTGGCTAGCTGGCAATGGAGGTGGACCAGCACTTCCTTTCTGGGCGGATATGCGAGAAATCAAAGAAATGTATGGAGACCAATACCAGGGAAGCGATGTCTATGTGGAAGATATCTCACAATATGCGGACCTGGATGACATCTCTATTGAGGATGCACCTACAAGTCAAGAACTGTTCTTTGACAAGCTAGCTTATGCTGAGTATGAGTGTGACTGGCATGAAAAGAAGGGCGGAATAGATGCCTGGAAAGAGGCAGAAGATGGAATTCTAGTAGTAAATAAAGATATTCTGGATAGATTTATTGATCGATTGTCAGGTCATGTGATTATTCAGGATGATGGATATATTTATTTTATTCACGACACGTATTAACAAAAAGCTTGGCCAATTTGACCAAGCTTTTTTATTTGAGAGAAGAGTTTAATAGTTATAATTTGTAAGGTAAGATTGTTCTTTGTCAAGGAATTCATCCACATTGTCAGAAGTGATCTTTCCTTCTTCGTTTGCTATGTTCTGTAGAATGAAAGAACTCACCCATCCAACATAATGGACTGCATCATTATAGTTTTTGGGATCCTCTAGTATTTCGGTATGGTCATTGAAAGAGTATACTTCTATATTTTCCTGTTTAAGCATCATGTTTATGGCAATTTCTTCTGCCTGAAGTACTTTAACTAAACTTCCTTCCTTATACATCTGTTTGTAATGATAGATGCTGCAGGGAGGGATGAAGTAAATCATTTTTGTGTCAGGGTATCTTTTAGCTATATCGATGATATTTTGCTGTACATTGCTTTCTACATTCTTGATTTCGGATTCAGTTAGTTCATCTTGAAAAACTGATTTATCCAGAGGAGCTATAACATTGTTAACCCAGCTACCATCAGAATAGTCATAATCATCGTTGGATAAATGCAGGTAGCCCTGCTTTTCATAGCTTTCAACACCAGGCTGTTCGCCTGCTTTAGCTGCTTTTATCATGGGATAGATATAAGTAAAAAGAACTTCTTTGTTGAAGATGTATTTTACATCATCCAGGAAAAAATCATTGTATAGATATGTTGGATGATCCAGTATATCTGAACGTCTGTGATCTTTATCCTGATACAGCTTCGAAAGGAACAGACTACACAGAACTATTCTGGTATCTGGCTTGGAGCGAAGAGTTCTTGATATGCCTTCACCAGTTTCCTTGAATGTTCCGCCAGAGTAAATGATCTTTTCGCTTTTCACACCGAATAGCGAGTCAAATTCAGACATGCAAAAGCCTTCGCTGACAGAGACACCGGTTATAAGAGCATTAAAGTCAAAATGCCTCGCGATACCATCGTTGGTGTATCTTTCTACTGTTGCTGAACGCTTATAATAAAAGGAATTCAATGGAGCATGAAAGTGAAAAAAGGGATCAATATATACCACAATGGCTCCATGAATTGTCAAAAGAAGCAATGTGATTATCAAAATGATAGATATGTTTTTCTTAGCCATTTTATACACCTTAGAAATTGAAATAAATAAATACGGAAACTCCACCCAGAGAAACAATTGAGCAAAAGAGGAGGATTGCAGCAATTAACGAAGTTCTAAAGTTTATCTGTATCTTCTTTTCAATATTGTTTCTATGATTCAAGCAGATGCAGAATCCCATGATAATAAAGAATAGTGCTATAACAAAAGGAGCTTTACTGATAATCGGATTTAAGTGAAGAATATCGGTTATAAAAGGTTTCTCAGGAAGAGAGAAGCAATTGAGTAGCTCGTCCCTTACAGTCAGATTCTCCATTTTTATCATCCTAAGTACTAATCGAATCCATTGTGATATGCTGTCTGCTCTAAATAATAGCCAAAGGATATTCACAGAAATAAATGTGATAAACCATTGAAATGCAACATGCATCTTCTGATATTGGTTATTTAGTGCTCTTGTAATGATATTAGCGATTCCGTGTAAAACACCCCATAATATAAATGTCCAGTTTGCTCCATGCCAAACTCCACTTACTACAAAGACAATAAAGATATTAATATACGTTTTAATGGTACCCTTTCTGCTTCCTCCAAGTGGAAAGTAGATATACTGTCTTAAAAAACCTCGTAAGAGTCATGTGCCATCTTTTCCAAAAATCAGGAATGGTCATAGCTTTATATGGTGAATTAAAGTTCATTGGAAGGGCGAAGTTAAAACAACGAGCGATGCCCGTTGCCATATCGCTATATGCACTGAAGTCAAAATAAATCTGAAATGTGTATGACAACATGACTATGAAAATTTCAAGGGATGTTAGTGTATACAGATTGCCATTCCATGCCCAATCAACGCATCTTGAATATGTATCAGCCAATAAAACCTTTTTTGCTAAACCAAAAGAAAACAAAACAAGTCCGGAATAGATGTTATCCGCATTTGGTTTTAGGTTTGAAGTATTTCGAAATTGAGGAATTAATTCATTGTGAAGGACGATGGGGCCAGCTATTAATTGTGGGAAGAATGTAACGAAAAGAGCATATTCAAGGAAACTATAATCTGAAGTTTCTCCCTTGTATGAATCCACCAAAAAAGAAATTTGCTGAAAGGTATAGAAGCTGATTCCCAGAGGAATTACAATATTGCTTATCACGAAATCAGTTTTGAAAGCGGTATTGATACATTCTTTAAAGAAATCAAAGTATTTAAAATAGAATATTACAGAGACGTTGACAATTATCCCAATAGTGAGTAGTGTCTTGCTTTTTCGAGAAAAGACTATTTTCGAAAAGAAATAATTAAAAAGAACACTTCCGCAGATAATAAATAAATACCATGGATTGAAATATCCATAGAAAAGAAGGGACATAAAACCTAATACTGCTTTAGATAACTTCTCACTATGTTGAGCTATCAAAAAATAAAGTATTAGCGTAAGCGGGAAGAAAGCTAAGATAAAATATAGGAATTAAATAACATTTTGTATTCTCCTGCGAAAGCTTACTCTATAATAGTTATTTCTTTAACTGAATAGGCCTTCTTATAACTAGCATCTCCTGTGTTGAAGTATATCTTCATCAGTATCTCGCTCATAAGTCCAAATATGAACATCATGATTCCTAGAACAATAAAGAATACTGTGAGAAGTGGCGCCATCAGGTTATCTGACATATCAAAGCCAGTGGCGAAAAGAACTATTGACCAGATACCACATACTAGACCCAATGTAAAGAATGTAATTCCTATTGCTCCGAGAAGATGGAGAGGTCTTGATGCATAGCGATTCCAGAACCATACAGAAATCATATCTACGAAGCCCTTAACGGTTCTCTTCCAGTTGTACTTGGTAACTCCTGCTGTACGAGGTCTGTGGTTTACAACCATCTCGCCAACCTTAAAACCTCTGATCTCAAGAAGGGCTGGAATAAATCTGTGCTGCTCGCCGTAGAGAGTAAGACCTTCGAAACATTCTCTCTTATAGATCTTAAGAGAACAACCACTGTCATGGATATGATCCTTGACAATAATGCCTCTTAAAAGATTAGCACCTCTTGATACAAACTTTTTGGCAGGAGTATCTTTTCTATTTTTTCTCCAACCGGAGACAACATCCAGATCATTTTCCTCAAGGTAAGCAATAAGCTTTGGAATATCCGCGGGGTCGTTCTGTCTGTCGCCATCCATTGTGACGATGTAATCCTTGGTTGCGGCATGGATGCCAGCATCCATGGCAGCAGTCTGACCAAAGTTACGGCGCATTTCGATGTATTTTAGTGGCTTAAGGGACCTGCAGATCTCATCGGTCTTATCAGTGGATCCATCATTGATAAAAATGATCTCGTAGTCATAACCCTCTTTGACACAGACGTCCTTGATCTCGTTGTGAAGTTCCCTCGCGTTTCCTTCCTCGTTATAAACAGGTACTACTATTGAAACTGACTTCATTCTGTTTCTTCCTCTTTCTTTACAAAAACAAACTTTTTACCAAAAACATAGTTCAGGATGATAACAATGACCTGAATGAAATATTTGGATATCATCTGGTCTATGCCACATACGCTGACCATAAACCACACGCCCACGAAGTCCACTATACCAGTGAACCCTCTTGCTATAAAGAACTTGAAGAATTCAACAAAGAATTCCTTGAAGCTTGGAGTGTGAGTCCTGAATACCAGGATCTTATTGGTTACAAACGCATAGAGCTTGGCGGTTACAATGGCAATGAGATTGGCTATGTTGTAACCAAGACCTGCCTTCTGCAGAAGGTAATACACACCGATGTTGACGATGGTGGTAGTCACTCCTGAGATTCCATACCAGAACAGCTCTTTTAATTGTTCCTTATCTTTTAGTTTCTCTATTATCTTATTTATCATTTATTCTATACCTTTTTCGCGTAACAATGAATTATATCATAATTATCAGGATAATGCATTCATGTTAGTAAACTATCATAAAGTGGCGTATAATTATAAAATAAGACACATGATTTCGGTTCGTTTGTGATAAGTCACCAAGAAAGGAGAGCGTCCCATGAGTTCTAATGAATTTAATAACAAGGCTATGTACAAGTTGTCATACGGTCTCTTTGTATGTACTGCCAAGCGCGGCGACAAGATGAACGGCTGTATCATCAATACTGCAGTCCAGGTGGCTTCAGATCCCAACCGCATATCCATCGCCATCAACAAGGCCAACTATACCCATGATATGGTAAAAGAAACGGGCGAATGTAACATATCTGTTATCAGTACTTCAGCAGGATTTGATATGTTTAAGCACTTCGGTTTCCAGTCAGGTAGGGATGTGGACAAATTCTCCAAGGATTATACTACCTATCAGCTGGCTGAAAATGGTATTCCTTATATCATTACAGGTACTAACGCCTACTTTTCGCTGAAGGTGGAAAAAGAGGTTGATCTTGGCTCCCACACTTTGTTCATCTGCGAGCCTACCTTCATGACAGTACTCTCAGACACTCCATCCTGCACTTATGAATACTATCAGAATAATATCAAACCAAAGCCTCAGCCTGTTGGCGAAACTCCAAAGGGTGAGACAATCTGGAGATGCGTGATCTGCGGATATGAGTATGTCGGCGAAGATCTTCCAGATGACTTTATCTGCCCTATCTGCAAGCATGGAAAAGATGACTTTGAGAAGATAATCAGATAAATACTAATAAAGAGAGTAAACAAAACAATAAATGGATATCGATAACAACATAAAATCCACCCAAACATCATACATATCTCCCACCCGATGCCCCATTTTCTGCGTGAATTACTGCGTCTCCAATCTCTATGACGCAGTCCAGTATGTCTATACTCACTTGAACGACCTTTCGGGCCAATACATATGTTTCTCCAACGTCCATACCACAGTTATGGCAAAAGAGAATACGGAGTACTGCAACATCCTCAACGCAGCAGCTCTTACATACCCGGATGGAGCACCAGTTGCAAAGCTTCAGAGAAAGAGAAAACATCCGGAAGCCAAGCGCGTGGCGGGACCGGATTTCATGGATCTGATGTTTAAGGCAACAGCGGATGGAACTGTTAAACACTACTTCTATGGCTCTAAACTAGAGACCCTTGAAGCTCTAAAGCGTAACTTGATTAAGAAGTACCCCAACCTCAACATATGTGGCATGTATTCTCCGCCCTTCAGACCATTATCGCCAGAAGAAGACGACGAGGCCATCAGCCGAATCAACGATTCTGACGCAGATATTATCTGGATCGGTCTGGGAGCTCCCAAGCAAGAGCAATGGATGAATGCCCATAAGGGCAAGTTTAATGGCGTTATGATGGGAGTTGGCGCCGGCTTTGATTTCCACGCTGGAACAATCCAAAGAGCCCCTGTGTGGGTACAGAAGATAGGTCTCGAGTGGCTATATCGTTTGACAAGAGATCCTAAGCGCTTGTTTATGAGGTATCTTGTTACCAACACAAAATTCTTCTGGTATTTGCTTACTGAACATTCAAAGAGGGCAACAATATAATATGGCTGCGAAATACCGCACAACAAAGATATTCTCGCGAAAAGAGCTTATCATAGCATTTAGTTTTTCAATATATCTGTTCGTTCACATGTCCATTCAGACTATGATAAACCGGACATCAACAGGTATACTGACCTACTTGCCGGCATTTGATCACTAATATTAAACTCAGGATGTATTTATTTGAGGAAATTAGAAATATATAAAAACATAAAAATTCATGAAGGAGGGTAACTTAATGAAGTATGTATGTAATGTATGTGGGTATGTTTACGACGAGGCAGCAGGCGATCCAGATAACGGAATCGCTCCTGGAACAAAGTGGGACGATCTCCCAGCAGACTTTACATGCCCACTGTGCAGCGTAGGCAAGGATCAGTTCTCATCACAGGAGTAAAAAACAACTAAACTAATGGAGGGTAACAACATGAAATTCTACAGATGTGAAACTTGCGGAAACATAATTACTAAGTTAAATGATTCAGGGGTACCAGTTGTATGTTGCGGAGAGCCCATGAAGGAACTTGTTCCTGGTGCTGTTGATGGCGCAGTAGAAAAACACGTGCCTGCAGTAACTGTAGAGGGAAGTACTATTAAGGTTCAGATTGGTGAAGTGGAGCATCCTATGATGGATAACCACTATATTCAGTTTATCGCGCTGGAAACAACAAGTGGTGCGCAGGTCAAGTATCTCAAGCCTTCTGAGAAACCAGTTGCTGAATTCGTACTTCCAGCCGGAGAAAAGGCTATAGCAGTATATGAATACTGCAATCTCCACGGACTTTGGGTTAAGGAAATCTGATACGGTAATTGGATTGATATCACATTACTATATAGCGGAAGCGTTTCACGCTTCCGCTATATTATGTTATAATAGGATGTTGTATTTTGTTTAAATATATCTAAAAAGAGGAAGAATAATGACCAGTCACAACGACAGTGTTTTATCCATGGTGGGACGTACAAAACCACTTTTTGATAACGATATAGCCCGTATAGAAGATAGTATCAGCGAGATAGTCCATGGTTCCAAGTTCCTGGTTATAGGCGGTGCTGGTACAATTGGGTCTGCAATTTGTAGAGAACTGTTTGCAAGGGACCCCAAAGTGCTTCATGTGGTAGATATTTCTGAGAACAACATGGTGGAGCTTGTCAGGGATATCAGATCTTCAAAGGGATATGGAACTGGCGAATTTGCTACCTTTGCCATTGATTGTGGCAGCGATATCTTCAAGGCATTTATTGACGAACAGACCAAGAGGTTTGGAGGGTATGACTACATCTTTAATACCTCAGCCCTCAAGCATGTTAGATCAGAAAAAGACCCATATACTTTGATGCGCATGATAGACACCAATATCTTCAACACAGACCTCACCATGATGATGGCGAGTGATATGGGTGCCAAGAAATATTTCTGTGTGTCCACAGATAAGGCAGCCAATCCCGTTAACATGATGGGTGCTTCCAAGCGTATTATGGAGATGTTTTTAAATCGCAGGAGCGAAACAATGCCTGTATCTACCGCACGATTTGCCAATGTGGCTTTTTCTGATGGCAGCCTTTTGTATGGCTTTAACAGACGAATTGAGAAGAACCAGCCCTTGTCTGCTCCTTGTGATGTTAGAAGATATTTCGTGACGCCCAAAGAGTCCGGACAGTTATGCCTTATGTCGTGCCTGACTGGAGAAAATAGAGATATCTATTTCCCTAAGCTTGATGAAGAACTTAATCTTGTCACGTTTAGTAGCATAGCAGAGAAGTACCTTGAAAACTTGGGATACGAGCCTGTGCAGTGTGCGACAGAGCAGGAAGCAAGAGACAGAGTTTCAGAGCTCAAGGCAATTCACAAGTACCCTGTATACTTCTTTACCAGTGACACCACGGGTGAAAAGGATTTTGAGGAGTTCTATACCGAAAATGAGATTCTTGATATGGATAGATTTGAATCCATAGGTGTTATCAAGAATAATGCTGATTATGATAGTGATAAACTGGATATGTTTGAAAAGACTATTGATTCATTTAAAACAAGTGGAATATGGAGCAGAGGTGAGATTATAGATCTTTTCAACGAAATGATTCCCGACTTTAATCATAAGGAAACAGGAAAATTCCTGGATTCAAGAATGTAAACTACTTTTAGAATGATGGTGCATTGTCAATGAAAAAGATGGTTCCTCCTACATCCAGGAGAAATAGTAAATACTTATATCGATATGTGTGTGCGGCTGTATTTGTGCTGATTTCAGCGCTGTTGTTTTTGCCTTTCTGGATTCCTTACGTAAAAGGACATTATTTGCCGACTGACTCGCTTCTTGGTCTAGGTAACTTGGCAATGTCTGTTGGGTTATACGGAATCTTGTACCTTATTGTTGGCAGATGGCTTCATGCATTTAAGATAGGTGTTGAGCGAAAATCAAACGTGCTGGCAAGCCATGTTCTAACACTTCTTACTGTGAATTTTTTGGGAACTCTATTATCTAGCGCGATTTCGGGACAGTTTAGATACTATTTTGATCTTGTAAAAATGTATGCTGGGTTGTTTTTTGTTCAGGCTCTCATCAATTGTGTGATTTCTATTCCTATGATTGATGTGTATAGAAAATTATTTCCACCACTAAAGCTCCTGGAAATCTTTGGACATTACGAGAACGATCTTAGTGAGAGATTAAATGGTGTTTATCATAAGTATCAAGTGGTTGATAGAATTTCAGCAGAGACAGATGAAAGTGCGCTGAAAGAGTATATTAAACAATACGATGCCGTTATATTAAATGATCTGGATTCTCACACAGAAAACAGAATGATAAAGATTTGTTTTGAGATTGATGCCAGAGTCTATTATGTGCCAAAGCTGTCAGACATCATAGTTAAGAGCGCGGAAGAATTAAATCAGATAGATGCACCATTGTTTCTCAACAGAAATAATGGAATTGGACCAATCACACGGTTTGCCAAGAGATTTTTTGATATAATTCTCAGTTTTATTGCGTTAATCGTATTAAGTCCTTTAATGCTAATAGTAGCATTATTGATTCATTTAGAGGATGGCGGACCGGTATTTTATAAGCAGGAACGAGTTACTTTATGTTCGAAGCGCTTTATGATTATAAAGTTTCGGTCAATGATTGTTGATGCGGAGAGAGATGGAACTCCTCGTCCTGCTGGTCAGGATGATGACAGGATAACCAAAATAGGAAAATTCATTCGAAAAGTAAGAATAGATGAGTTGCCACAGCTTATCAACATTATCAAGGGAGATATGTCTATAGTAGGGCCAAGACCTGAAAGGTGGGAACATGTGGAAAAATATACGCAAGAGATTCCGGAATTCTCCTATAGGTTAAAGATGAAAGCCGGACTTACAGGTTACGCACAGGTATATGGTAAGTATAATACTACAGCGTTGGATAAGCTTAAATTAGATTTATGCTATATCACGAATTATTCGCTTCTTTTGGACCTTCAGATTATTTTTGAGACAATAAAGATACTTCTTCATAAAGATAGTACAGAAGGGTTTACAGAAAAAAACATAAATGAAATGAGGAATTGATTTGACTAGAGTTTTTGATATTGTTTTTTCATTTGTCGCCATAGTTATTCTTACCCCATTCATGATTCCGATTATGATAGCTTTAAAGCTTACTGGAGAGCATGATATTTTCTATAAGCAAATGCGAGTGGGCAAATATGGCAAGGAATTTGGATTACTTAAGTTTGCTACCATGTTGAGAAATAGCCCGAATCTGCCAGGCGGATTGTTTACATCTGAGAATGACCCAAGAATGCTTCCAATGGGACCCTTTCTCCGCAAAACTAAGATAAATGAGCTCCCTCAGTTGATAAACATCCTGAAAGGTGATATGAGCATTATAGGGTATAGGCCTCAAGTCAGGAAACAGTATGAATTTTTTCCTGTTGAAGATCAGAAACTTATGGCTACTGACATTCCTGGACTTTCCGGGCTTGGAGCGGTTGTATTTCGAGATGAAGAAGAAATGCTAAGAGGGATAGATGATCACGAAAAGTTTTACGAGGAGATAATCAGTCCTTATAAGAGCAAGTTGGAATGCTATTATATTCAGCATAAAACTGTCGGACTATATTTCAAAATGATTTGGCTTACAGTGAAGGCAGTACTAAAACCGGGAGATAATAGTTGGAAAAAGCTTAAGGATTTGCCTGAAATACCTGATGAGCTAAAACCGTATATCTAATGGAGTAAATACTATGAATCTTAATTATAATGATGATGACCATATTAAGTTTTGTTGGCCAGATTTAACTGAAGAGGAAATTGAAGAAGTTGTTGACACTCTTAGAACTGGGTGGATTACTACTGGACCTAAGACTAAACAGTTTGAAAAGGATATAGCTGAATTTGTAGGTGGCAATCGTGCTGTCGCACTGAATTCAGCTACTGCTGCGGAGGAGATGAATCTCAGGGTACTAGGTATTGGAGAGGGTGATGAGGTAATCGTTCCTGCCTTTACATATTCAGCTACGGTTTCTGCAGTTATTCATGTTGGCGCAAAACCAGTGATGATCGATGTAATGCCTAATCCAGTATCTAAAACTCCAGAGATGGATTATGAGGCTGTTGAGAAGGCGATAGATAAATACACTAAGGCGATTATACCTGTTGATATTTATGGTATTCCATGTGATTATGACAGGCTATATTCAATTGTTGAACAAAAAAAATCCTTGTTTGAACCAAAGTCTGATCTACAAGCTGCGTTGGGACGAGTGGCTATAATATCTGATGCTGCTCACGCTCTAGGTGCTGACCGAATAGTAAATAATACCAGGGTAAAATGCGGTCAGATTGCAGATTTTACATCGTTTAGCTTTCATTCAGTAAAGAATATTACTTCTGCTGAGGGTGGAGCATCAGTGTGGAGACCGATTCCAGGAGTGTCGGATGATGATATCTATCGTCAATTTATGCTTTATAGTTTACATGGTCAGAGTAAAGACGCTTTTACAAAGAATAAAGGCGGTGGTTGGGAGTATGATATTTTAGGACCATGGTATAAGTGCAATATGACTGATATCCTGGCATCAGTGGGACTTGTTCAGCTTCGAAGATACAATAAAATGTTGGATCGCCGAAGAGAGATAATCGGTATATATGATAAAGCGATGGATGAGATGGGAGTAGAGCATGTAATTCACTATACTGATGATTACACTTCTTCTGGTCATTTATATGTTACAAGAACTCCATGGTTAGATGAAAGTGGCCGTAATGAGGTGATTAAATGCCTGGCAGATAATCATCTCCCTGTTAATGTTCACTATAAACCTCTTCCGATGATGACAGCATATAAGAAGATGGGAATAAAAATAGAAGATTATCCTAATGCTTTTGCATATTATCAAAACCTGATAACACTTCCGCTGTACACATTGTTAACTGATGATGACCTGGATTTTATTGTTCAAATGTTCCGCTACGTAATTTCACAGAATAAATGATAAGGGTTAGGACGTTTATGAGCGCAAATTTATCGAATGAAGAATTATTGGATATTACAGAGTGGGACACAGTAAATTGGGGAAAGGCTATTAAATGGATCGATGGCTTGAATCTAGACATTAATGGAAAAAAGGTACTAGAGATGGGGGCGCGAAATGGCGGAATGAGTTTATATTTTGCAAATCGAGGTGCCTTTTGTACTTGTACTGATTTATTTATCCCAGGAGAAAAAGCCAAAAATAAGCATAGGAAATGGAAGGTTGATAATAGAATAAGCTATGCAGCGCTTGATGCAACAGAAGATAAAATTCCAGAAAAGTATATCAATAGTTTCGATATTGTTACTTTTAAGAGTGTATTAGGTGGAGTGGGTTCATACGAAAATGTTGATAACGAAAAAAAGATGGTTGAACTGATAGGAAGAGTATTAACAGATAACGGAATTGTTGTTTTTATCGAAAACATGAAGGCATCTGACTTACATGTAATGTTAAGAAGAATATTCAGAAAACATGGTCATAGATGGCATTATCAAACTGATCTCAATATCAATGAATTGTTTAAGGATTATATTCTTATAGACAAGAAATACTACGGTTATTTGGGGTTGTTTGGACCCACAGAAAAAACCAGAAAAATACTTGGAAGAATTGACATCTTTTTCGAAGCAATTATTCCAGACAAGTGGAAATATTTGGGGGCTTATGTATATCGAAAAAGTAATTGAATTAAGGAGCAATCACCATGAAATGGGAACTAAGTTCCTTATTTTAGTCGATTTGGTGGATAAAGAATACTGATGAATATATTGTACTTAGAACATTACGCCGGCTCACCTGAAATGGGGATGGAGTTCAGGCCTTATTATTTGTCGCGAGAATGGGTGAAGATGGGGCACAAGGTCACAATAATTGCTGGAGACTATTCGCATCTGCGTAAGAAAAACCCTATTGTAACTCGGGATTTTCAATCTGAAGATATAGATGGAATTGAATATGTTTGGGTGAAAACTGGGTCGTATGAAGGTAACGGAGTCGCCCGTGCGCTAACAATGGAGCGTTTTGTTAGAAAACTCTATACTTGTTCAAGGATGATAGCCCAAAGATGGAAGCCTGATATAGTAATAGCATCATCTACATATCCTTTAGATACTTGGCCGGCACAGAAAATTAGTAAAATAGCACAATGCAAATATATTCACGAAGTACATGACTTGTGGCCGGCTACACTATATGAGGTAGGAGGGATGTCAAAAAAACATCCTTTTGTAGTTGCTATGCAGATTGCTGAGAATTCTGCTTATAAGCATTGTGATTTGTGCGTGTCACTAACTCCTTATTCTAAGGGATATATGGTGCAACATGGATTAGAACCAGAAAAATGGGTGAATGTTCAAAATGGTATAGTTGAGGAGGAGTGGGATAATCCAGATCCACTTCCTGAAGAACATCAGAAATTTTTCGAGGAGCATAAAGATAAGTTTATAGTTGGATATTTTGGTGGTCATGCGCTTTCAAATGCATTAGATAATTTGCTAGATGCAGCAAAAATGATAACTGATCCCGGCATAATCTTTGTTTTGGTGGGAAATGGCGTAAAAAAAGAGAATCTTATCAAACGCAAACAAGATGAGAGTATTGACAACGTTTTTTTTCTTCCGCCAATAAAGAAATCTGTAGTTCCAACATTAACTAAACAATTTGATGTTTCTATAATGACGGGTGTGCCATCACCACTATATAAATACGGATTGTGCATGAACAAGATGTATGATTCTATGATGGCTGGGAAACCAATAATATGTGCGATTAGCGCTCCGAAAACGTTGGTAGATGAATACAATTGTGGGGAGCAGATTTCAGATGTATCGCCATTTGAGATAGCAAAGTCTGTGGAAAGATTTGCCAGGATGAGTGAAGGTGACAGACAAAAGATTGGGATAAACGGCAGAAATGCAGTGAAAAAGAACTATACTTATAAAAAACTAGCTGAATGCTTTATTCAAAGAATTGATAAATAATCTATTAAACAAATGCACTGTTCAAGAGATTTTAAAATACAAAAGGAGATAAGAAAATGAAATATGCACTAATTGGATGTGGAAGAATAAGTCCGAATCATATTGCGGCAGCAAAGGCGAACAATCTTGAGTTTGTGGGCATCTGTGATATTAATCCAGAAAATATGCAGGATAAGATCCTGAAATTTGAACTGAATCCTATTCATACATATTCCAACTATAAGGAAATGTTGGAGGTAGAAAAACCTGAACTTGTAGCCATTTGCACGGAATCTGGAAAACATGCTCAAATAGCTCTTGATTGTATAGATGCAGGATGTAATGTGATTATCGAAAAACCAATTGCGTTATCTTTGGCCGATGCAGATGAAATTATTAGGCGCGGAAAAGAAAAAGGTGTCAAGGTTTGTGCTAATCATCAGAATCGCTTTAATAAATCAATTCAGAAAATCCGCGATGCTGTTGATAAGGGAAGATTTGGAAAAATGTTTTATGGAACCGCTCATATTCGCTGGTGCCGTGACTGGAACTATTATTCCAGAGCTGATTGGCGTGGAACTTGGGAACAGGATGGAGGAGCTTTAATGAATCAGTGCATCCACAACACTGATCTTCTCAGATGGATGATGGGAGATGAGATTGATACTGTTGTAGGAATGACTGATAAACTTAATCATGATTATATTGAGGCGGAAGATCTTGGAATAGCTCTTATTAAGTTTAAGAATGGCTCATATGGAATACTCGAGGGAACTACGGATATCTATCCCAAAAATTTGGAAGAGACTCTTTACCTTTTTGGAGAAAAAGGGACTATTAAGGCAGGCGGAACAAGTGTTAATCGTATAGAGGAATGGAGATTCTCCGATCAGCTTGATGATCCAGAAGAGGTGATGGCACAGTTCCACGAGAATCCACCGAATGTATACGGATTTGGTCATACACCATTATATGCAGATGTCATAGATGCCATTAAGAATGATAGGGAGCCATATGTTACTGCGGAAGATGGACGTAGAGCGCTAGAGCTTGTGCTTGCTGTATATAAGTCTGCAGCTGAAGGCAAGCCGGTGAAGTTGCCACTTACAGACTGCAGCACTATGGATTTCGTTGGAAGATTCGGCGAACGAAAAATCATGAAATGAGTTTTTGGAGATAAATAAAATGGATTTATATAACAAATTGATTACTAACGAAGATTCACTTGCACTTGTGGGGCTGGGGTATGTAGGAATGCCTATAGCGCATGCTTTTGCTAAGAAGGGAATAAATGTAATTGGTTTTGATCTGAACAAAGAAAAGATTGAACTCTACAAGTCTGGTATTGATCCGACAAATGAAGTAGGCAATGAGGAGATTAAGAAGACAAAGATACATTTTACTTGTGACGAGACTGAATTAAACAAGGCAAAGTTTATTATTATTGCTGTTCCTACTCCAGTAAACACTGATCATACACCAGATTTGACACCTGTTATCGGAGCATCAGAGATAGTTGGAAGAAACCTTCAAAAGGGATCAATAGTTGTATATGAATCGACAGTATATCCAGGGTGTACGGAGGATGTATGTATTCCTATTCTCGAAAGAGAGTCGAGGTTAAAATGCGGAGAAGGTTTTAAAGTTGGTTACTCACCAGAACGTATTAATCCTGGAGACAAAGTTCATCGACTCGAAAATATTCGAAAGATTGTATCGGGAATAGACCAAGAATCGCTTGATATAATTAAGGCGGTTTATGACATTGTAATTGAAGTGGGAACATTCCCTGTTTCAAACCTTCGTACAGCTGAAGCGGTGAAGGTGGTTGAGAATTCTCAGCGTGACATAAATATTGCTTTCATGAACGAACTAGCAATGGTGTTTGACCGTATGAGCATTGATACAAATGAAGTAGTTGACGGAATGAATACCAAATGGAATGCACTTGGCTTCAGACCAGGCTTGGTGGGTGGTCACTGCATAGGTGTCGATCCTTACTACTTTACTTATGAAGCGGAAAAGCTAGGGTATCATAGCCAAATAATTCTTAATGGGCGAATGGTTAATGATCATATGGGCGCATACGTTGCTGATGCTGCGATACGTAAGATGATCAAGGCGGGACAGGCTCCTAAGAAGAGTAAGGTGGTCATTCTCGGTCTTACTTTTAAGGAAAATTGTCCAGATACAAGGAATAGCAAAGTGTCTGATATTATAAATGAGTTGGGGAGGTTTAGAATAAGACCTTTAGTTGTGGATCCATGGGCAAATGAGCGAGATGCAATGAATGAGTATGGCGTGGAACTCACAAAGCTTGAGGACGTAAAAGATGCCGATTGTGTGATTGTAGCGGTTGCGCATAATGAGTTTAAAGAATTAGGACTAGATAAAGTAAAGAAGCTTTATAGAGATGGAGCAGATGATGAGAAGGTTTTGATTGATGTTAAGGGAATTTATAAGGTGGATGAGCTGAAGGCATCAGGACTCCAGTGGTGGAGATTATGAGATTTACATCTAAAAAACGTATTGGCAATGGAGAAGCATAAGAAATGAGAGTATGTCATGTGACGAGCGTTCATCCAAGACACGATATTAGAATATGCGAGAAAGAATGTGTTTCGCTATCTGAGTATGGTTTTGATGTGTTTTTGGTGGTAAATGATCCTGAAGCAGATGAGGAATATAGAGGCGTACATATCATTTCAACTGGAGAGAAATATAAAGGCAGGATTGATCGTATTATCAAGGCACCAAAATGTGTTCTGAGAAAGGCGTTAGAAGTTGATGCTGATATCTATCATTTGCATGACCCGGAATTGCTGAGCATAGCTTTAAAGCTCAAAAGATATGGAAAAACAGTTGTTTTTGATAGTCATGAGTTTACTGCAGTGCAGATAGAATATAAACCATATATTCCAGAGTTTCTTCGCAAGCCTGTTTCAGATATGTATAAGCTATACGAGGCGAGAATTCTTCGAAAACTAGATGGAATGGTTGAGCCCTGCACGTACAATGGGAAAGATTTTTTCGGAAAAATAGGTATTCCGAAGGTGATTATTGGTAACTATCCAAAACGTGGACATTTCGACGAAATTAGTAGGGGGGATATAGATTTTAATAAATGCTGTTATGTGGGCGGTATTACAGCAATTCGAGGAATCTTCCATATGATCAAAGGATGCTATTTGGCAGGAAAACGGCTTGTGCTAATTGGAAGCATTGATGCTGATTTAAAAGAGAAAATTGAGAGCATGCCAGAATATGATTGTGTAGAGTATATGGGAGTGTTGCCACATGATGAAGCAATGAAGGAAGTTGCCAAATGTGGGATGGGTTTGTCGTTATTAGAACCTGTAGCACAGTATGTAAACATTGATAATTTGCCAACAAAAGTATATGAATATATGATGATGGGAATGCCAGTTGTGTTATCCAACTTTCCTTTCTATAACAGAATTATAGAAAAGTATGCGTTTGGCCTGACGGTTGATTCAACAGATGATCAGTCTGTTGCGAAAGCAATAATTGAATTGGCTGCTGATAAAGATAGAATGAAAAAAATGGGAGAAGAGGGTAAACGTGCCATAAAGGAAGAAATGAGTTGGGAGTTAGATGCAGAAAAACTGGTGAGCTTTTATAAAACAATCTTGGGAGAATAACAAGAGAAATGATAGCCATAGTAGATTATGGGGTTGGAAATCTCGGCTCTATCAGCAATATGCTAAAAAAGGTTGGAGTGGATGAGATTGTTCTAGCCACTACTTCAGATGACATAAAAAAAGCTGACAAAATAATATTACCCGGTGTTGGGGCATTTGATACAGGAATGAAACTGTTAAATGAGTCCGGATTGCGGCAGGAATTGGATATACAGGTGATGGATAATCACAAGCCAATTCTAGGGATATGTTTAGGAATGCAAATGCTTGGTAAAGGAAGCGAAGAAGGAAATGAGGCAGGTTTAGGGTACATTGATTTTAAATGTTATAAATTTAACATCTCTGACCATAATTTGCATATTCCGCACATGGGGTGGGACTATGTGGAAATAAACAAAGAAGTACCGCTAACACGGAATCCAAAAGAAAAAATGAGATTTTATTTTGTTCATTCTTATTATGCTGAGTGCGAGGATAAGAATGATATTTTGTTTTCTTGCGATTATGGAATTACATTTGCTGCAGGTGTAAATAAAAAAAATGTATATGGCGTTCAATTCCATCCTGAGAAGAGCCACAACTATGGAAAGTGGCTAATTAAGAATTTTACGGAGATCTAATAGATGTATACAAAACCAAGAGTTATACCTAGTCTCCTCATAGAAAATGGAGATTTAGTAAAGACAGAAAGATTTAAAAAAAGAACATATATTGGAGATCCTATCAATGCAGTAAAAATATTCAATGAAGAAGAAGCAGATGAATTGTGCCTTCTTGATATTTCAGTGAAGAAGAACGATGATATCAATTTCAGTTTGTTAGAAGACATTGCAACTGAGGCTTTTATGCCATTATCTTACGGAGGAGGGATAATGGATATGGACGAAGTGAAAAAACTGTTTCGAATAGGATTTGAGAAATTGATATTTAACACTGCATTATATGAAAAACCAGATCTTATTAGGGAAGCAGTAGCTTTTGCGGGATCGCAGAGTATTGTGGCATCTATTGATGTGAGACGAGACTTGTTTGGAAAAACTGTTTGCTATACAGATCATGGATGTAAGAAAATAAAATCCAATATTATCGATTACTTACATCAAGTTGAAAACTTAGGGGTTGGAGAAATACTACTTCAATCCATAGATAACGATGGAGTAATGAAGGGCTATGACTACTCTCTTATTGGAAACATAACATCTAATACGATACTTCCGGTTATTTGCTTAGGAGGTGCAGGTAATCTTTCAGACATGGTCAAGGCAGTAAATGAGTGCGGTGCCCATGCGGTTGCGGCGGGTAGTATGTTTGTTTATTATGGGGAGCGTAAAGCGGTTCTAATTAATTATCCGACTGAACAAGAACAGGCGGAAGCGGGTATATTTTAGGAATTGGAGGAATTAAGATTGGACTACCAAATATGTACACGATGTATCATGGACAATAAATCAGATCCATTGATTACTTTTGATAATAATGGAGTGTGTAATCATTGTCGTGATTTTGATAGCGTAGTTGATAAGTTACCTAAAACAGATCAAGAGAAAGAGATTGCATTTAATTCAATTATTCAAGAGATAAAGGAACATGGAAAAGGCAAGGAGTTTGATTGTGTTCTAGGAATATCCGGTGGAGTTGATAGTGCTTATTTAGCATATATTGCAAAAAAAGCAGGCCTTCGTATTCTTGCAACACATGTGGATGCTGGATGGAATACTGATGTTGCTGTTGAAAACATAAAAAAATTGTGTAAAGCGCTGGATATAGAGCTTCATACGATTGTAGTTGATTGGACTACTATTAAGGAGCTGCAACGAGCATATATGTTTTCTGGATTACCAAATCTTGATGTTGTGCAGGATCATGCTTTTCTTGCTGGAACATATAAGTTTGCGAGGAAGTATGGGATAGATTATATGCTTAATGGCAGTAATTATCAGACAGAAGGAATCCTTCCATCCAACTATGGTTATGCTGCGATAGATTATAAGAACATTAAGGATGTTTATAAGAAGTGTGGTCGAGGAAAAGTGTCATTAAGGAAATATCCCAAAATGTCTTTATTCACATATTCCTTGACTTACTTGGGTAAAACCAAAAGAGTTAATCTGCTTAATTATGTTCCATACTCCAAAAAAATGGCGATAGAGGTTTTACATAATGAATTCGATTGGAATTATTATGGAGGTAAACATTTTGAATCAAGGTTTACAAAGTTTTTCCAATCATATTATTTGCCAAAAAAATTTAGGTATGAAAAGAAGAGAGCCCATATTTCAAGTCTTATAGTTGGAGGCGAGATATCAAGAGAAGAAGGGCTTCGTGAAATGTCCGACGATTCGGCATATACTGAGGTACAGATGCTGGAAGATCGTGATTATATTCTCAAGAAACTGGATATTTCTATTGATGAATGGAACGCTCTTATGGCGGCACCGAATAAGACGGAAGATGACTATAAGAACAACAAGAAATTGATGAAGTTGATGCAGAGCGTTAAGAGGCGTATTAAGAAGTAAATATAGCTTTTTGAACCTACAAAAAAGTTTTAAGGATATTATTCATGTATAGAAAAGAAGATGATTCTTCATGCGGTACATTAGTTGTTAAGGTATGTATAAATGAGTGGGAGAATGAAAGTCGTGACAAAAAAGAGCTTTCAGTTTGCAGAGAATTAGGTGCAAAAATAGAAGTTGTTGCAAAGGGCGACATCGGTGATTATGGAAGAGTGGAGAATGTGGATGGATATGAGGTGCATCGATTATCTTCAAGGCCAGTTAAGTTCTTACCATCATCATTGAATCGTATTATTTCTGTTTTTACATGGGCTAGATATGTTCACTTGTTACAAGCGGATATCATTAGTGGTCATGATATTATAGGTCTTACCATTGCGTGGATTTCTAATTGGTTTTCAAAAGAGAATAATAAAGCAAAGCTGGTTTATGACTCACATGAATTTGAAATAGGTAGAAATGTTAAGCGTAATAGGCTACAGAAATGGATTATCACTAAGTTAGAGAGACTTCTCATCAGCAAAAGCGCATTTATGATTGTTGTCAATGACAGCATTGCTGATGAGGTTGTTAAAATACATAGATTAAAAAAGAGACCGGTAGTAGTCAGAAATATTCCACCTCGTTGGACTGTCAATGAAGAGGAGTGCAGATATGTTCGTTCAAAATTCCTTTCCGATTTTAAAAGGGCTGAAGGACCATTACTCATGTACCATGGCGCAATCTGTTGCGGGCGTGGAATAGAGGAATGCCTAAACGTTTTATCATTGGATGAAAGGTTATGCCTGATTTTGTTGGGGAAACTTCAGAGCAGTAAATATAGAGAAGAACTGGAAAAACTTATAGATGAATACGGTATTTATGATAGAGTAAAATTCTATGATCCAGTTTCTTATGAAGAGCTTTGGAAATATATAGGAGCAGTAGATGTAGAAATGGTATTGATACAACCAATAGTGCAAAGCTATTATTTTGCACTTCCTAATAAGCTATTCGAGGCAATTCAGGTTCACGTGCCTGTTGTTGCTACAGATTTACCAGAGATTCGACGAATTGTGGAAGAATATAAGGTTGGGGAATTGTGTAAGAAGTATGATATAAATGATATTTATGAGGCTCTTTCTAATATTCTCAATAATGAGAATGTAAAAAAAGAGTATATAGAAAACGAAATTAAAGCAGCCACAGAACTTTGTTGGGAGGTGGAATCTGAAAAGCTTAAAAAGGAATATAAACAGCTTTTTCAATAATATTGGTTAGAAGAAATACAAATTAAGTATAGTCATTCCAAGCATTGGAATGACTATACTTATACTATTGGAAAAAAGCTAGTAAGAAAGATGGTGAGTTGATTTTGAAAATTGGAGAAATAGATTTATGTATAAGTGAATATAAGGAATATCATACGGAAAGATTTGATATGTATTTATCAGGAGATATTTACAATCTGGATGATAAAGAATCGCTGGAACCTGGAGGAGAGGCAAAATATCTTGAAAGTATAGCCAAAGCAATAACTAATCAGGAAGCTGATTTTGAAAGAATATATGGATATTATAGACTTTTCATTGTGGATAAAGAAATATCCTCACAGTATTTCTTTTCTGACAACCTTGGAAGCCAGCGATTTTATATGAATGAGAATACTATCAGTGTGTCAGACAGTTTTCTTAGTCTTATGAAGGGCATCGGGGTTGATAAAATTGACAGGAATGCAATAGCACAATTGTTTGCTTGGGGTACGATAGCAGATGGAAAGACCATAGCAAAGGGAATTACTAAAACTGATAGCGATTATTATTATGAAATTAAAGATAAAACAATCATAAAACATAGTAAAGGGCTTAAGCGATTTTGCGATAAATATACTGGACATAATCTTTATGATTTTGTAGCTGCTGAGTGCCGTGTGAATAAAGGGAATCTTATAGGGGCGCGAGTTACTGGAGGGAATGATTCTAGGGCTATACTTGCTAGTATTTTGAAATCTGGAAATAAACCAGAAACAATTATAACTGGTCATGCCGGCAATCCAGATATACCAATATCAAAAAAGATAGCAGACATTGCTGGAGTTGATTTGGTGATACTTGATTCTGATGAACATGAGAATGGGTGGATTGAGAAAAGTTATGACTTTTTTGATGGTTGTTTTGACCCAGTATTAGCTTATCGTCAGCTACAAACTGTAAGGTCATTAAAAGCTGGAACCAGATTATTGTTTGGCGGTGTTGGTGGAGAATTTTACAAAAACTACTATATTAATCCTTTCCGCGACAAGATTATTTTTCAAAAAGCATCTGTTCGAGATGTAGTCAACAAAGTATTTGGTCATAACACAGGCTGTTACGCATGGCTTTCAGATAGCATATTACAGCAAACCAAAGGCTTAGAAAAACAAATTTTAGAGTTATTCCAAGATAAACTTGAAGTAGAGGACGATCAGCTGGCGCTTTTTAACCATGCTGGTTTTTACAGACTTAGAAGCACCTTTTCGGATATAACCAATTCTATCACAAGAGATATGATACAGGCTGATCCGCTTGTTGATCCAAGGCTAATAAGAAGTATAGCAGATAAAAATCCGTTCTTCCTTGCTATGGCAATATGGCAGAGAAGACAGATACATAGAGATTACCCTGCTCTTTCAGAAATTGAGACCGATCAGGGATATTCCATGACAGTTAATCCTATAAAGCTTACATACGAAAGAATTAAAAAAGGTTTTTTCTGGGCATCAAGGGTGACTGCAAGGGTGAGGCGGACATTAGGATTGAAGTGGAAAGATATTACACAAAATTACTGGGATGTAGACTATGCTGCAGCAAGACAGACTGATGCGTGGCTGAAATGCTTTCAGATATGTAAAGATTATGAAATCTTATCAAAAAAAGCAAAAGAGGATGACATTCCTTTGGCTTGTACAGGAATTATTATTCTTTTGGGTATGAACATAGAAGGAATGAAGAATGGAGCCTAATTATTTATGTGTGGTATAGCAGGGATAGTTGGAAAAGATAGAGATAAGGATATCAGAGAGAAAATTGGCAGGATGCTTGCTGTAATTGTACATCGAGGACCTGATGGAAACGGTAGCTTTTTTTATGATGATCGTATTGGTTTGGGCCACAGGAGGCTTTCTATCATTGATCTGACGGATAATGGGGCACAGCCAATGACTTATCTTGGCAGATATCATATTACATATAATGGAGAGATATACAATTATTTAGAACTCAGGGATGAATTAGAAAAAGCGGGATTTACTTTTACTACTCATACAGATACAGAAGTTCTTTTGGCTGCTTACTGCAAATGGGGAGCCGATTGTGTAAATCATCTCAATGGAATGTGGGCTTTTGCGATTTTTGACGAAAAGGAAGAAAGAATATTTGCGTCGAGAGATCGATATGGGGTGAAACCATTTTACTACCATATTGCCGACAACACGTTTATATTTGCATCGGAGATCAAGGAGATTCTTGAACTTCTGCCTAGGCCTATTCGTGCAGATAAGAGTCATTTTTATGCATTTCTTGCAAACGGGTCATTTGACTATGATGAAGGCACCATGTTTGACGGAATCAAACAATTGATAGGTGGACATAATTTGATATTGGATTGCAGGACGTTGGAAAATAAAATCTATCGATGGTACGACCTTCGGAAAGTACAGGAAAATAGTAATTCAAAGGAAGAAAATGAGCAATTATTTCACGATAAATTTGAGAAAGCCATTAAGCTTAGATTGAGGTCTGATGTGCCTGTAGGGTCATGCCTTTCGGGAGGGCTTGATAGCTCATCCATTGTCTGTATGGTTCATAACGTTCTTAGTAGAACTACTGATAATGGGAATCATGATCTGGCAGCTATTTCTTCCTGCTTTGAGGACAAAAAATACGATGAGCAGGAATATATTGATGAAGTCATTAAAGAAACAGGTGCAGTATCACATAAGATATTTCCTGATATGAATGAGGCGTTTAATATTCTGGATAAGATCATCTGGCATATGGATGAACCTTTTCCAGGATTGTCTGTTTATGCGCAGTGGTGTGTGTTTGCAGAAGCAAAAAGACAGGGGCTTACGGTTATGCTTGATGGGCAAGGCGCTGACGAACAGCTAGCGGGATATACGCCATTTTATAAAGTACTCTTTATTGAATTGATGAAGAAGAGAAAATGGCAAAAATTAAGGACTGAAATTAACGCTTACAGGACGTTGCGATCGGATACCGAAGCTGATTCGTTTGGAGAAATAATGATGTCAACGCTTACTTCATTGCTTCTCCCGGATAGCATAAGGTATAAGTTGAATAAAATATATGTGAAGAGGGTAATTGGGCTTCCTCTTCCTACCGTAATGTACAAGAACAAAAGTATAGAACAGAGTTACAGAGCATATAATAAACGAAATGCCAGACAATATGTGTATGCTGGTATGCATGATGGATTGAGAACGCTACTTCACTTTGAGGATAGAAATTCTATGGCGCATTCTATAGAATCAAGAGTCCCATTCCTTGACTACGAACTGGCGGAGTTTATTTATTCTGTTCCATTAGAACATAAGATAGAAAATGGAAGAACAAAGAATTTGATACGAGAGGGATTAAGAAATATCATACCGAAGGCGATCTATAACAGGATATCGAAGCTGGGATTTGTAACGCCTGAAGATAAGTGGTTAAAAGAAAATGAGACCTTTTTCTATAACGAGTTGGAAAAAGCGTGCGATAGGCTTGACAGAATTCTTGATAAACCAAAAGTATTATCTTGGTATAGCGATCATGTACAGTCTACAAGAATGGGAGACACTACATGTTTTCGAATCATCTGCGCTGCTCATTGGGCAGAGGTGTTTGGTGTGGAGTTTGGATAATGAAGGATAGAGTAAAAGCATTTTTAAACAGGCATCCATTTTTTAAGAATATAGCTGTGCTAATTAGCGGAAATGTGATTGGATATGGAATATACATGGTTTTTCTTCCTGTTTTAAGCAGGATTTTTGGCCCTGTTCAAATGGGGGAGTATGACTTGATTCTTTCTTCTGGCCGTTTTGTATTAGACTTTATTAGCCTCGGGTTAATCATGGCTGTCATGCTCCCAAAAGAAGATGACAATGCAAAAGATATATGCCAGATAGTGCTTTTTCTAAATGTTGGATTCTTACTTGTTTTTATTTCTATATTATTTGCAATAAGAAATGTATACCATTTGTTCGATACCAGCATACCATATGGTTTGTCTGTAATACTACTTGCACTGTATCTGTTTGCCTTCAATCTGCAAGCACTATTCTATTCCTATACGAATAGGAGCAAGAAATACAGGGTGCTTTTTTGGAATCCTATAGTGCAAAATGTTGCAAATGTAGGCATATCTATTACATTAGGTATTATGGGTTTCGGAACTACCGGATATCTGATGGGTACTGTGGCAGCATATATTATATGCACAATCCATATGCGTTTCTTTGTACAGCCATTCCATACAAAAATATCAATTAAAAAATGGAAAAAGCGATTACGTGAATATAAAGATATTCCCCTGGTTCAGCTTCCTGCAAATGTTATTTCCCAGATAGGAACGGAAATACCTACACAGTATTTAGGAAGAGTATTTGGAAGTGGCCTTTTGGGTGGGTATACCATGGCAAATAGGATACTTAGTATACCGGTTTCGCTTTTGGCGACTCCTATTAATCGCGTGGTTTATCAAACAATGGCAGCAAAGAGGAATAGCAATGAAGATGTAGGAGATTTTTGTTTTGGTGTTGTAGAAAAAAACATTAAACTGGCAATTCTTCCTGTAGGTGTTCTCATAGTATTTTCAAGGCCTTTAATACCATGGGTTTTAGGAAAAGAATGGGTTGTTGCAGGTGATTACATAGCGATACTGGGAGTCATGTTTCTTCTAAAGTTCTGTTCTGCTTGTGTTTCAGGAACATTTGTGGTTATGGGAAGACAAAAGTTGTCACTTGTGATGTCTTTTGTGAATCTTGCGATATATGGCGCTTGTTTTGGGCTATCTTATGTGTTGGGATTTAATGTTCGTACAACAGTGCTCATTTTCTCAGTAAGCGAATGCATGTATCAAATCCTTAATTTGGTACTATGTGTATATTGCACGCATTATTCTATGCAAAAATTTATTAAATTCTTATTGAAATATATAATTGGTGGAAATGTTATTATTTATTTGGTTTATTTCGTCATGCTTAAAGTGGTAGGAACTTTCTAGCGGAGGGTGGTTAGATGAAACTAGATAGTGGAAGGGTAGATGAGGCTACAAAATATCTTATTTCTTTTTTGGTCCGAGACGAGAAATATGAGTCATTTGTAAAATACCTGTATGAAGAAGATGTTTTGAAGGAGTGTAAGAGTGGTGTTGGTAAGATATATATTGTAAACTCTGGATTCTTTGAAAATGATTACGGTCAAAAGAGTTCTCTTCCTGCGAAACCATTGAAAGAATATGAGGGAATAAAAATCTTTTATGGAAAGGCTGAAGAAAAAAGGCTAAATGGAAATGTTGTTATTTATGCAGATCTTATAGCTTCTGCTTATTTTGTACTTACACGATACGAAGAACTAATTAATGAAAAAAGAGATATTTATGGGAACTTTCCAGCATCTGAAAGCATTCTCGTTAATGAAGACCTGATTAATATACCGGTAGTAGATTATTATGGGAATATTATTAGGAGAAAATTAAAGTTTTTGAACTACGAGATACAAGAAAAGAAAGGATTTTCTAAGCTTTATTTTACTCATGATATAGATATACCTTTTTATGAATATAGTTTTACTGATATGGTAAAAACGATTGGTAAAAGCATAATAAAGGATAAAAGATTTATTGTCCATCCGCTATTCAATTATCTAGGGATTTACAAATGTAATCCTGGCAAAACATGGGATTACATGTTGGCTAGAGAACAAGATGTAAAAGAGAAAACGGGGATTGATACGGAGAGCATATGCTTTATTGTGGCTACTGAGAAGAAGGATGAGTATACCCAAACGTATTTATGCGATAAAAAAACAAAGCCTATCTTAGATGAAATGCGTCAATTAGGCGCTCTTTTGGGGATGCATACAAGTTATAGCGCGGCGGTAGATGGAGAGGCTGTTAGACGTGAGCGGAAATTATTGATTGAAGAGACTGGAGAGGAGATACTCTATAACAGAAATCACTTTTTAAGACAGCTAAGACCTTATGATCTGGAGTATTATGAAAATGCTGGCTTTACTGATGATTTTACAACCGGATTTAATGAAGTGATTGGCTTTCGACTTGGAACGTGTCATCCAATAAAATGGATAGACCCAAGGAACGCTAGAATATCCAACCTGACAATTCATGGTATGGAAATAATGGATGGAAGTGTAATAGGTGAGAAACCGTATCAGATGGAACTTTCGTTTGAGGAGGGTAAAAAAGCCTGTAAAGCAATAATTGATGAAATATTTGATAATGGTGGTGAGTTGGATTTTCTATGCCATAATGGTATGTTTGATAATAAATCTGGTAACTATTTAAAAGATCTTTATGACTGGATACTTGATTATATCGTTGAAAAAGTGGGATTGAAGCAATGAGTGAAGTATTGAGAAAAGAAGATATCCGCATAATATTTATTGGAACCTCGAGTGATTATTCTTTAGCATGCCTCGATGCAATTCGAAAGGATGGTTTTGAGGTGGTTGGGCTAATAGATTCCTATCGGAGAAAAAAAAGATATACAAGATGGGATAAGCGGATGGTACTGAAGAGCCAGCTCAGAAAATATGGAAACGAGAACCGCATTCCAGTAATAGCGACAGATAATATGAACTCTTCTGAGGCTGAACATTTTATCAGAGAAAAAGGCACGAATTTGATTTGTGTAGCTTCAGCCTGTCAGCTATTAAAAGAAAACATTATAAACATTCCTTTTTATGGAGTGATGAATGCACATGGGGCGTTACTCCCTGATTATAGAGGGGCAGATCCGACTTATTGGATATTTTTAAATCATGAACAAGAGGGGGGAGTAACCCTTCACTATATAGATATAGGTGAAGATACAGGCGATATAATCACCCAGAAAAAATTCCAAATCCCTTTCGGAATGTCAAGCGTTGAATATCATGAAGAGGAGACTAAAGCAGCAGTAGATGCATATCGAGAGGCGCTAAATTCTTTGGTGAGCAGAACTATAGAACGAAAACGTCAGGGAGACAGTTCCCATCCTCAGGCGCGGAATGTTACAAGAGATGATTTCCTTCTCGAATATGAGCAAATGGAAGTAGAAAATGTATATCATTTCCTTATGGGGACAGATGGGATTAGTCAAATATATACGGGATGGCTGTATAGCTATGATATTTATGAATATAAAAAAGGTAGTTTTGTATCTATAGGGAAGTACGATATTCGTTGCAAAGATGGAATAGTTTGTGTGAGAAGAAGAATAGTGCCTGTGAGTGCCATCAAGAAGCTTTTGAAAACAATAATGATGACCTTTTGATATTAAGGAGATTATTTAAGTCGGCCTATGAAAGCAATAACATCAGTTAAGGCGAAAATGAAAGAGTATGATTTTCAACTTGCCAAAGTAAAATGGCATGAAATTTGTGAGAGTCATCCAGAGATGCCAATATATAAAAAAGATTGGTTTTGGGATGCCACTTCAGACTCTCCGGAAGATTGGAAAGTAATAGTATATGAAGGAAAAAACATAACAGCTGCTTTTCCGTTCATGTATCGAAGAATACATGGGATGTGGAGAATTGAAGCTCCTTGGCAGGTGGCCAGAAGTGGACTTTGGTTGGATATGTCCGAGGATGTGTCGCTTGAAAAAAAGATTCACAAATTGAATGAGATTGTAGAATTTGTCCTGGATAGACTTCCAAATTATGATTATTTCAATATTTATTTTGATACAGATTTTGACAATTGGAGTCCGTTTTGTTGGAAAGGATTTCAATCTAGTGTCAGTTATACGTATACAATAAGTGGCTATTCATCTGAAGAAGTAAAATCAGTTGTTTCAAAGAGAAGGAAGCAGCGGATAAATGCTGGAGAAAAGAAGTATGTAATTCGGGAAAATGAATTAAGCTTTCAGGGAATTTGGGATTTCTATGAACTTGCATATCTTAGATGGAATAGAGAAATATCCTTTACTAAGGAGCAGTTTTTTAAACTAATGGAAACACTTGAAGATCACAATGCAATGGAGATAAGGAGCGCTCATGCAGGAGATCAGATAGTGGCAGTTGAAGTTGTATTAAAGGATGAAACTACACTATATCACCAATTTTGTGTAAATTTACCAGAGTGTCCGGATGCACAGTCGCTTTTAACACATAATGCAATTTGTAAAGCGTTGGATGATGGGAAAAAGTTTGACTTTGAGGGGAGTATGATAAAAGGTCCGGCTCTATTTTACATAAGTTTTTCGCCAAAAGAAGAAATATGTTACTGTATACATGATGAAAGTGGGAAGTATACCTTTTTAAATTGTATTAGGAGGATGTTAGCATTGATCAAAGATAGTATAGTTGCGCAATTTAGGGGGGGGTACGACTTTGCTCAGGCAAAGAATAGATGGAGACAGTTCTGTGATGTAAATTCTAAAGTGCCTTATATTTCAAAGCGTGGTACTGGGATGCGACATGCGATGATGAAGATGACTGGTGGGTTATACTCATAGAGGATGATGCAGGAGAGATTGAGGCAGCCTTTCCTTTTGTATATCAAAAGAGAAAAGGACTATATTTTATTGAGATGCCATGGCAAGTAGCTGCCGCAGGGATATGGGTTAATAATCAGAATGTATCTTTAAGTGTATTAACCCAATATGCCAATATTGTTATCAGTCTAATGCCAAAATATGATAGATTTCGCATGGTGTTTTCGGAAAGATGGTGGACATGGCAACCGTTCTATTGGAATGGTTTTAGATCTACTCCGTATTATACCATGTGCGTAAAGGCAGACTCAGTAGAAGCAGTACTTCCTTCGATTTCTAAAAAAAGAAGAGAGCGTATAAATCGAGGGAAGAGAAAATATAGAATTGATACGGATAATACTTCATTTAAGACTTATTGGGACTTTCTTAAGTCGAGTTATGAAGACAGAGGAAGACATCTCGATTATGGAGAAGAAAAGTTTTACAGATTATTTACTGCGTTAGAGGAACACAATGCTTGTCAGATAAGATCTGTCTATGATCAAGACAGACTGGTTGCAGTGAATATCATGCTTGTTGATGAAGAAAAGTATTACCACCAATTCGGAGCACAAATGAAAAAAACGGATTCAAGTGCTACATCCTATGCTGTATATGATGCTATATGCAGTGCCGTTAATAGCGGGAAGGTTTTTGATTTTGAGGGTAGTATGATTCAGGGGGTATGTGAGTTTAACAGTAGCTTTAATCCGAAGTGGGAGACTCAGTATTTGATTGAAAGTTATAGTGCTAGATATATTCTTATTGACAGTATACGTAAAATTGGAAATGTGATTAAGGAGAGTATTTCTCCCAGATATAGAAAGAGGAGCAATATTTAGGATAGATAATCCTGGAGTAGCTGTTAAGAATAATAAAGAGATGATTTCCAATATGGTTTATCATAGACTAATACTATAGAAAGGTGGATAACTAACAATGAATTATTCATTACATGAAACAGCTATCATAGATGATAACGTTACTATTGGTGACAACACAAAGATATGGCATTTTAGCCATATTCAGTCTGGGGCTATAATTGGAGAATCTTGTTCACTGGGACAGAACGTTAATGTTAGTAACAATGTTACTCTTGGAAATGGCGTTAAGGTACAAAACAATGTATCCATATATGAAGGAGTAACTATAGAAGACTATGTATTTTGTGGTCCATCTTGCGTGTTTACTAATGATTTAACGCCAAGAGCCAGATATCCCAAAAACCATAAATATCTTCCTACTATAGTACGTCATGACGCCACTATCGGCGCCAATGCTACTATTGTATGCGGTCATGAAGTTGGCCATCATGCTACGATAGCAGCTGGCGCGGTGGTTACTTGCAATGTTAAGCCTCACGCTTTGATGGCGGGTGTTCCTGCGAAACAGATTGGATGGGTATGTGAATGTGGCCAGGTCCTGAAGCAATCTCAGAATAATGTAACAAGAGATGATATGGGGAATGGGTTTGTTTGCCCTGACTGCGGAAGAGAATATAAGGTGATTGATGGAGAAATGATATCTGACTAGAATAAAAAGGATGAAAAAAGAAGTATTTTTTACGAAATCAGAGAATCATATTTAGGAGGTTATTATAATGTCAATTCAATTCAGAGATTTACAGAGACAATATGATCATATAAAGGATGAAATAGATAGTAACATCCAGGCTATTATTTCTTCTGCACATTATATATCTGGACCTGAGGTGAAAGAGCTTGAGGCAACGCTCGCGTCTTATGTTGGTGTAAAGCACTGTATTTCTTGTGCAAATGGAACTGACGCTATATCAATTGCGCTTATGGCGTATGGCATAGGTCCAGGAGATGCCGTATTTGTTCCGGATTTTACTTTCTTTAGCTCTGGGGAATGTCCAGCGACCGTAGGGGCAACACCGATATTCGTTGACGTGTTGGATTCAACATATAATATTTCGGCATCATCATTGGAGAAGGCAATAATTCAAATTATAGAAGAAGGACAGCTTACACCCAAAGCGGTAGTTGCTGTAGATTTATTTGGTCAACCTTTTGATGTATCTGCTATCAGTGATATTTGCAAGAAATATAATCTCTTGCTACTTGAAGATGGAGCTCAAGGATTTGGTGGATCTTATACATTCCCATCTGGCGAAGCGAAAAAAGCATGCGCATTAGGAGATATTAGCACAACTAGCTTCTTTCTAGCGAAGCCGCTAGGCTGTTATGGTGATGGTGGCGCGATATTTACAAATGATGACAACATTGCGTTGCTTTGTCGTTCTATAGCTGTTCATGGTAAGGACACTCAGAATCTTGAAGATCCCAATGCTAAGTATAACAACATTCGCCTTGGCATGAATAGCCGTTTGGATACTATTCAGGCAGGAGTATTATTAGCCAAGTTTACAACATTTAGAGATGAAGAATTAGATGCTGTAAATTATGTAGCTGAAAAGTATACTGAGCTATTATCGAATGTTGAAGGTTTGATAGTACCTTTAGTTGCTGATGGGATGTATAGCTCTTGGGCGCAGTATACTATTCAATTGCCTATTCAGATCTCTGATTCCGAGCAGATTGAGTATAGGAAAAGAATACAAGAGCTGCTTAAAGCAGACAATATACCCACAAATATATACTATATCAAACCAATGCATTTACAAGGGGCGTTTGAAAACACAAGAAGTTATATAGCTGACTGCCCGAATACGATAGAACTCTGCAACAGAGTATTGTGCTTGCCAATACATCCATATCTTAAAGATGATGAGATAGAGAAGATATGTGACAAATTGAAGAAGGCTCTGAAACAATAATATAACGTTGCGTTGTCAATAATATTATAGTCGGGAGCGTTTTTTATATCATAAATATTAGCATCATTCATTTGTATGTTGTGGATGGTTGCTAACAAGAAAGAATCTGTTACGATTGGAGAGAGCCTATGTGTGGAATATGGGGTATTTCTGATATGGGTGAAGATATTACCCGTCAGACGCTTGCAAATATAATTAAGAAACTTATGATGCTTGCCGAGGTAAGGGGAAAAGATGCCTCAGGTATTGCAGTTATGCAGGAAGATAAGCTTTGTGTGCTCAGAAAGGCAAAGGCTTCGCATGAATTGCTTAACGATGTTGAGTTTGTTAGATATTTGGAAGAGAATATATTAGAATCTGACAGTTCAAATATTTGGATTATGGGTCATTCTAGGTTGGTAACCAATGGAACACAATATAATCCAAAGAACAATCAACCTGTATCAAAAGAAAATATGGCTATAGTTCATAACGGCATAATTGTGAATGAGGATGAACTATGGATACATTTACCAGAGCATACAAGAGAGTGTGAAGTTGATTCAGAAGTTATCTTGGAGACATTCAGGAAAAAATACCGTGAGTCACGTGACGCGAAGAGTGCGTCAGATGAGACATACAGTAATCTGAATGGAATGGCGTCTACTATTCTTATGATGCAGGAAGGCCATCATATGATAGCGGCAACAAATAATGGCTCATTATATGAGTGCCATAGCAAAGATGGAAAACTTAGGATCTTTGCATCAGAGCGGTTAATGCTTGAAAAGCTCATTCTTACGACACCAGAGCTCAAAAAATTGATAAGTGAAAAATCTATTACTCAGTTGGCTATGGGGAAGAGCGTAGTAATGTCAGATGCATATACAGGGGAGGTATCCGATATTGAAATAATACAAGATTCACCAACTGAGAACCATTCACCTAATCTAAGTAAAATAAATTATTCCAAGTATGAGATTGACTTTGACAGAATTCGGAAAATAAAACGCTGCAGCAAGTGTGTTCTTCCTGAGACAATGCCATTTATAGAGTTTGATAGAGATGGAGTGTGCAATTATTGCAGAGGATATAGGAAGATGTCCTATATGGGAAAAGCAGAACTTGACAAATGGAATGACGACTTCCATAAGAACAATAAGACAGCAATGATATCTTTCAGCGGTGGGCGTGATAGTAGTTATGGACTACATTATTTCGTGAAAGAGATGGGCATAAAGCCAGTGGCCTACTGCTATGATTGGGGGATGGTTACTGACCTGGCAAGAAGAAATCAATCCAGAATGTGCGAAAAACTTGGGATAGAATTTATTCTAGTTTCAGCGGATTTAAAGAAAAAACGTAATAACATAAAAAAGAATGTTGAGGCATGGCTTAGAAAGCCATCGCTAGGAATGGTTCCCATTTTTATGGCTGGTGACAAACAATATTATTACTATGCCAATAAGGTTATGGGAGACTATAAGCTAGATACTACACTTATGGCCACTAACCCCCTTGAAAAGACATATTTTAAGTTTGGATTCTGTGGTGTTAAGCCTGACATTTTAAAGGAGAAGTTCAAGAAACTTGATTTTGAAAGGCTACCGGCGAGTGATGTTTTGAAGATGTCTGGATATTATGTTAATCAGTTTGTAGGAAATCCAGCATATATCAATTCCTCTATTATTGATACAGCCACAGCGACTGCCAGCTATTATGTGATACCACATAATTATTTCAGGTTATATGAATACATTCCGTGGGATGAAGAATTAGTTGATAAGACTCTTATTTCTGAGTATGGATGGGAATTGGCTAATGATACGGAAACAACTTGGAGAATAGGGGATGGAACAGCGCCATTCTATAATTATATCTATTGTATGGTGGCTGGGTTTACGGAGAACGATACGCTTCGTAGTAATCAGATAAGAGAAGGCATGTTGGATAGAGACAAGGCCCTTGAACTAGTATACAGAGATAACAAAGAACGTTTTGATTCCATGAGATGGTACTTTGACGTGATTGGTGTCAATATGGAAGATACACTTAAGATTGTTTCTGAAATTCCTAAAAGGTATGAGTAAAAATGATTAATGAGAAAAAGATTGCAGTTGTGATAAAAGCATATAACGAGGAGAAACAGATCACCAAGGTTGTTTATGGGATTTCGGACTTCGTAGATAGGATTGTCGTAGTTAACGATGGCTCAAAGGATAAAACCTCTGAGGTGGTGCGAAGGCTGATTTCTGAAAATGACTCTAGTTCAGTTTGCATACCGAAGCACGTTGTAAATGTTGAGGATGTTGACGGGTTCAATAAAGCAGATGCTATACTCTATGAAATGCGACAGGATGAGGAAAACTATTATCCAAAACATGTTATATACAATGATAACGATTATGATAGGATCGTATTGATTGACCAGGATAATTCTGGGCCAGGAGGTGCTGTCTCAGTTGGGTATAAATGGTGTAGGGATCATAATATTGATTGTTCTGTAGTGATAGATGGTGATGGACAAATGGATCCTAATGAGATGAGAAGCATTGTTAGGCCTGTGATTTCAAATGGAGTTGACTATGTAAAAGGGAATCGCCTTTCTCATCCGGCATCAAAGATTATTATGCCGCAGATCAGATATTTTGGGAATAATATTCTAAGTCTTTTGACTAAAATAGCTTCTGGATACTGGACAGTCTCTGATACGCAAACAGGGTACACTGCTATTTCACTGAAGGCATTAAATTCTATTCCTATTCATCAGATATATCACTACTATGGATATCCAAATGACATATTAGTAAAGCTGAATATTTCAAATTGTATAATAGCCGAAGTTCCGATAAAGCCAGTGTATAATATAGGCGAACAATCCAAGATGAAAATATTGAAGGTGGTTCCAAGGATATCGGCATTGTTGTTTAAAAGATTTTTTGAGCGTCTTTATAAGAAATATCTACTAGATAGCTTTCATCCGCTCTTTATGCTTTATTCTTTAGGAATTTTGCTTGGAATCATTAATATACCAGTACTTATAAAGATAGTATATGAGGTTATTGTAAAGAATGGATCTGTTCCATTCGGATGGTATATTATCTTCCTGCTATTGACCTTGTTTTCTTTTCAAAGTATTTGTTTCGGTATGTGGATGGACATGCAGGACAATGCACGACTTGAGAAGTGATGAAGGAGAAACCTATGAGAGTAGGGATTAGTATTGAGCATCCTGCATGGGCGCACCAATTTAAGAATATTATTAAAAAAGTAAATACTGATGGAACAGCGCTTGTGTTAGCTGTAGATAAAGATGGCGATTTGGATTTGCTGGATTCGTTTGGCATAGAATATGTAAAACTTGCTGATTCAACAGGGAAGAATGTTCTAGAGAAAGGATTCTTATTTATAAAATTATGTGTGGGTTATTATAGAGAGATTAAACGGTTTAAGCCTGATGTATTGATTGGAAGAGCATCACCGATGATGGCTGTTGCCGCCTGGCTTACAGGTAAACCTCACATTATCTTTGAAGATACCGAAGTTTCCAAATTCTCACTTAACATATGTAAAAGATTTTCAAAATGCATAATAACACCAGAGATGTTTCATACAAATCTAGGAAATAAACAGAAAAGACTTCCGGTTTATAAAGAACTGTTTTATTTACACAGAGATTTTGTTCCTGATATTGATATATTACAGAAATTAGGAATACGAGCAGGGACACCATTTTCAATAGTGCGATTTGTGTCGTGGAATGCTAGCCATGATGTGGGAATGAGAGGCTTGCCTAATATGGAAAAGATCCGCTTTATTCGCAGAATTGAGGAGTTGATGCCGGTATATATTTCTTCTGAAGGTGAACTGCCAGAAGAATTGGAGAGTTATCGCCTTAATATTCCGTATGAAATGGTGCATCATGTTCTATATTATGCGACATTTGTGTTCAGCGAAGGGGCAAGTATGGCAAGTGAAGCAGCCATACTTGGGACCTACGCTTTTTACTTAAATCAGATAGCGTCAGGAACAACAGAAGAACAGGAAAACAAATTTCACCTGTTAAGAGTGCTTCATGATCCCAAAACAAGATATAATGAAGCAATAAAAGAAGCAACTGAATTGATGAAAAATCCTTCATTATGGGAAGAAGGAAAAGAAAAACGTGAGGAGATTCTTAAAGAGATGCCAAATCCAAACGAAATATTCTGGCAAAAGATGATAGAGGTGGTTTCCTGATATGGAATGGAAGAACAATGCTCCATATGTGCTGTGTCTTTCTCATGATGTGGATCGCATTACAAAACAGTGGTATCACTATATTTATTATGGATTAAAGCATCCAATGATTCAGTTTAAGAGTCTGGTATTGAAAATGAAAGGCATTGAACCATATTGGAATTTTGAAAAGATAATTAGACTTGAAAAAAGTTACGGTGCAGTGTCTACATTCTTTTTTTTAAATGAGAGTCGGCGTGAGCTATCTGCAAATTTTTTGGGTAGATATAAGATTACATCAAAGCGAGTGGTCGAAATCATTAAGATGCTTGATGAACAAGGGTTTGAGATTGGGCTCCATGGCTCTTTTGATTCTTACAATGATTTGGAATTGCTGTCTAAAGAAAAAAAAGTACTTGAAGAGATACTTGATCATCAAGTGGTAAGCACGAGGCAGCATCATCTGAATTTTGACAAGGATAAGACCTGGGAATATCACAAGAAAATAGGGATTAAATATGATTCCACCATTGGATATTCCAATAAGGTTGGAAATGAGCCATACAAAAGAACAAAAGAAAACATTATAGAAATTCCGATTACAGTAATGGACACTGTAGAACTAAATCAGAATGTTTATGAGGATTGCTGTAGAACTGCTGACAATGGTGGTATAGTCATGCTGAATTTTCACCAGTGTCATTTTAATGAATTAGAGTATCCAGAGAATGTGGATTTTTATTTGAAAATGCTTGAGAAAGCAAAAAAGGATGGCGCTTGGATAACATGTGTGAAAGATATAGGTGGATGGATTGATGAGCAGATATAATGAAAACTTGCATAAAACTGAATTGTCTAGATTTAGAATAGAATGCGCGAGAAAAATGACTGGACGAGTGCTAGATGTAGGAGGGGGATTAGGAGAATATCTATCATATTTTAATACATCACATGTGACAGTGCTTGATTCTGATGAAGAAACGATCAGTAGGCTCAACCATGATGATAAAGTCGTAGCTGATGCCGTACATACACCTTTTTTGGACAACTCATTTGATTGCATTTGGGCATGTGCTGTTGCTGAATATCTCGATGAGCCTATTGAAGAATTTATTAATGAAATGAAACGAATATGCGTTCAGGGAGGGCATATTGAAATCCTGGTGCCAAATGGAAAGTCTTTATGGGATAGAATAAAGAAGATTTTTGGGATGCAAACGTGGGGAGACCTTGAAAATGTGAAGTGGCTATATTGTGTAGATGACTTAAAAAAATACGGTCGGGTTAAGGGAGAGATAAAGTTTCTGCCATTTGAAAGCATATTTCGTAATTGTCCAAGGATGGGGCATACTTTGATGTTGGAGATTGTAAATGATAAAAAAAAGTAATAAAAGATTTCTTGTAGTACTGATTCATAACGTGGTAAGTAGATCTAAAATGTTGCGATTTTTGGCTGTAAATGCATATGATACCTTTTCTTTAATTGTGTATGGTGTTATGAGGAGGAGACAGTATATAGAGGATAATGATAGAAAAGTAATATATATGGTAAATCCTAAAGTGGCATGTTCTTCAATTCAAGAATGTATTATTGGCGAAAAGTTTGAAAATGAAAATGATATTCACCTAGAAATGGAACAAAGAGGACTAATTCATTACGGATGCCCCCCAAAAAAAACTGAGAATTATTATAAATTCTCGATAGTCCGGAATCCTTTTTCGAGACTTGTAAGTTGTTATGAATATAGATACCACAAAAAGATTATTGTTAATGGCAGGCTAGTTAGAGAATATGACTCTTATTTATGGGGGAAGTTCAGTAAAGATGAGGGATTTAAGAAATTTGCAGATAAAGTATGTATGACGCCTGATAGTCTTAGTGATCAGACGTTTATTTCACAAACATATCTTTTGTATGATAACGGAAAGCGTCTTGTGGATGATATAGGGAAAATTGAGAATCTTCAGGATGATTTTGCTATAATTCGTAGAAAAAGCGGATTGGGTGAAATAGGACATTCAAATTCTTCAACAAGGGCTCAGAAAAATTGGAGAGATTATTATGATCAAGAGACTGCTTGCAGGGTATATGAGAGATATAAAAATGATTTTGAAATGTTGGGATATAAAGACGAATTGGAGAAACTGTTGATATATATACAAAATAGAAACATAGACAAGTCATGAGAAATGGAATGTTTTTTAGAAAGATAGTTGTTGCAGTTTTAGGACAGGGGATAGGCTTATTATATGAGTTCCTGATAATGGTTTTTGCTGGACGTTTATTAGGTGCAGATGATTATGGGAAAGTATTGTATGTTTATACATTACTTTCCATTTGTATGATTATAACAAAATTTGGCTTTGAAGGCTGCATCGTATCCTACGTGGCACGTAATGATATTGGACCTGAAAAGAAGAGATGGATAGTTTTGCTTTGTCTAGGTGTTTCTTTGGCCGTGTCGATTTGTATGATAATCCTTATCCATGTATTAAAACCATTTATGATTGTACTAATGGGGGCAGGCAGTGATAATTATGACGTTTTAAGAACGATGTCACCTATTATTGTTCTCGAAACAATGGGAATACTGCTCTCATCTGTAATAAAAGGGCGTAAAGAAACATTTCGATATTACGTTGTTTATATGCATATGCAATATGGTATCAGACTGATGTCTTTTATAATTTTATGGTATTTGTTTGGGATAAGGAACATCTTTTCTCTTATTATCAGCTATTATCTAAGCTGTTTTTCCATGATATTAGTTGCATTCATTTTCCTGCGTGAGACTCATATTATTAGTGGTATCAAAGAAAAAGAATCTCTTCATAGTGTTTTCATGATATCTATACCACTTATGCTTTCGAGTGCCATAACTGTCCTTAATTCACAGATTGATCAATATATGATTGGATATTATCTCAACAATGCAGTTCTTGCAATTTACTCCATGGCTTTGAATATTGGGAGAGTCTCCAGTTTTGCTTTAATAGCTGTTAACAGCATATTTGCACCAACAATATCAGAATGTTACTATTCTGGAATGAAGGAAAGATTAAAAAATCTATATATTAAAACTACAAAATGGGTAACTTGTTTTAATATGTTGATCTTAGGAGTGTTTTCTATATGCTCAAGAGATATTATGATGCTTGTTGGAGAGGAGTATTCATCTGGTGCCACAGTGATCATTATTATATTGCTTGGGGAGGTTGTTAATTCTTCAGTAGGCGCAGTGGGATATTTGAACTCTATGACGGGAAAGGCTGTAAATGTATTTGCTTCAAATCTTATAGCGGTTGTAATGAATATTATTCTAAATATGTATTTGATTCCATCATATGGGATAGCAGGGGCAGCTATTGCTTCTGCAATTTCGGTCATTACCTGCAATTTGTTACTGTTTTATTTTATGTACCGACATTTGAAGATGATTCCGTTTACGCGGAATTATGTTGGAATTATCGTAGCTTTCTTAGGAGCATTTCTTCTTACTATTTCAATTCATAATTTTTGTGTTTTGAGCGGCGTTTATATTATAGTAGTTTGTAGCTTGGTTTTTTGTTTTGTTTTTGGAGTTATTGCCTATTTTTTGATAATCGAGAGTGACGAAAGACAATATATTAAAAGATTGATATCAGGAGGAGCAAAGTGAGTAATGCAATGAACTATTTAGATGTACTTGAATCGGAGGCTATCTATATAATGCGAGAGGTTGTATCTGAATGTGAAAAGCCTGTTATGCTGTATTCTATAGGAAAAGATTCTTCTGTGATGCTACATTTGGCACTAAAGGCTTTTTATCCGGAGAAGCCACCATTTCCTTTTCTTCATGTAAATACAACTTGGAAGTTTAGAGAAATGATTGAGTTTAGAGATAAGCGTGCGCATGACCTAGGGATTGAAATGCTGGAGTACATCAACGAAGACGGAGTGAGGCAGGGTATAAATCCTTTTGATCATGGGGCTGCTTATACTGACATAATGAAAACTCAAGCTTTAAAACAGGCATTAGATAAATACGGTTTTACTGCTGCTTTTGGAGGCGGAAGACGAGATGAGGAAAAAAGTAGGGCAAAAGAAAGGATATTTTCATTTAGAGATTCTTCTCATGGATGGGATCCCAAAAGCCAGCGACCCGAGATGTGGAAGTGTTATAACACAGAGATAAAAAAAGGAGAAAGTACCAGGGTTTTCCCTATATCAAACTGGACTGAAAATGATATTTGGCAGTATATACGAAGGGAGAATATTCCTATTGTACCTCTGTATTTTGCAGCAATGAGACCGGTGGTGGAGCGGGAAGGCAATCTAATCATGGTCGATGATGACAGGATGAGGTTACTACCTGGAGAGAAACCACAGATGAAAATGGTTCGCTTCCGTACTTTGGGGTGTTATCCGTTGTCTGGTGGTGTTGAATCAAATGCCACGACTATAGATCAGGTTATTGAGGAAACGTTATCAGCTACTGAATCGGAGCGTACTAGTCGCGTTATAGATAAAGATGGCGGAGCATCCAGTATGGAAAAGAGAAAAAGAGAAGGGTACTTTTGATTATGAAGAGTTTGCTAAAATTTATTACTTGCGGCAGTGTGGATGACGGAAAATCTACATTAATAGGCCATATGTTGTATGATGCCAAGTTGTTATTTGCTGATCAGGAGCAGGCATTAAAACTTGACAGCAAAATTGGAAGTAGAAATGGTGCAATTGATTATTCTCTTCTTTTGGATGGCCTGATGGCGGAAAGAGAGCAGGGCATTACTATTGATGTTGCATATCGTTATTTTACTACCGACAAAAGAAGTTTTATCGTAGCAGATACTCCAGGGCATGAGGAATATACAAGGAATATGGCAGTTGGAGCTTCGTTTGCTGACTTGGCTGTTATCCTTGTTGATGCTTCGTTGGGGATTCTTGTTCAAACAAGGAGGCATGCTAGGATATGTGCACTCATGGGGATCAGACATTTTGTATTTGCTATAAATAAGATGGATTTGATTAATTATGACAAGGAAAAGTTTTTGTGTTTGGAGAAAGATATTAGAAAGCTAAGCGTGGAACTTAATCTTGAAAAAGTTAAGTGTATTCCTGTTTCTGCGACAGAAGGCGATAACGTAACAGAGAAGTCTGAGAATATGCCATGGTATGATGGTGAATCTCTATTGAATTACTTGGAGAATATTGATATAGAGACGAATGATGAAGTTGGTTTTGTTATGCCAGTGCAGAGAGTTTGTCGTCCAGATCGAACTTTCAGAGGATATCAGGGAGAAGTCGAATCTGGGATTGTTTCGGTGGGAGAAGAAATAACAGTCCTTCCAAGTGGTGAAAAGGCATTGGTTCGAGCGCTGCTAAATGGTGATAGTAAGGTGGATACTATTATAAGTGGTATGCCTGTCACAATGCAGTTAGATAGAGAAATTGACATTTCAAGAGGATGCGTTGTTGTTAAAGGAACGGAGTTGCATGTATCATCGATGTTTACTGCAACTTTATTATGGATGGATGATAAAAAACTGGTAGAGGGAAGGAATTTTCTTCTAAAGTTAGCTACACAACGGGTTCCGGCAACAATTATGAAAATTAAATACAAGGTGGATGTAAATTCTGGTAACCATGTACCTGCACGTAGCATTTTTAAGAATGAAATAGCAGTTTGCGACATTGCACTTGCAAAAAAGACTGTATTTGATAAGTTTGCTTCCCATAGGGTTATGGGAGAGTTTATTATGATTGACCGCATAAGCAATATGACTTCTGCATGTGGTGTAATTGATCATTCATTAAGACGGTCTGACAATTTGACATGGCAAAAGACTGATCTAGATAGAGAAATACGGTCTGCCAAAATGAACCAAAAACCGATGACGTTATGGTTTACAGGTCTTTCAGGCGCAGGTAAGTCATCGCTTGCAAATGCCGTAGAAAAGATTCTTTCCGTCCGAGGAAATTATACTATGCTTTTGGATGGCGATAATGTTCGCTTGGGACTAAATAAAAATCTGGGCTTTGAAGAAGATGATAGGGCAGAGAATATCCGTCGAATTGCTGAGGTTGCAAAGCTTATGAATGATGCGGGGCTCATAGTTCTTACTTCATTTATTTCGCCGTATAAATCAGATCGTAGGAATGCAAAAGAAATCATTGGAGAAGAATCGTTTGTTGAGATTTATGTAAGTACACCGTTAGAAGAATGTGAAAAAAGAGATGTTAAAGGATTATATAAAAAGGCTAGAAAAGGTGACATTCCTAATTTTACAGGAATAAATAGTCCTTACGAGCTTCCGGAAAATCCTGATATTGCGATAGACACTAATAATTTCGCCATTGAAGAAGCAGCTGAGTATGTAGTTAAAGAACTAGAGAGGTACTTATGAAATGTGGGAAAGAGAACTTGCAGTTGCTAAAGAAGCCGCGATAAGAGCAGGCGGTGAAATAATGCGGATTTATGATACTGATTTTACGGATAGTATTAAGTATAAAAAAGATGAATCGCCACTTACGGTGGCGGACATAGTTTCCAATAAACTAATTGTTGATGTTCTGAGTAAGGAGTTTCCTGAATATGCAATTTTATCAGAAGAAAAAAAAGATGATGTAGATAGACTTAGCAATCCGCTATGCTTTATTATTGATCCATTGGATGGAACAAAGGAATTCATAAAAAGAAATGGGCAATTTACGGTTAATATAGCATTATCTAATAAACACAAATCGGTTATGGGGGTAATATATGTACCAGTTACACATGAGCTGTATTTTGCCTCAGAGGGAAGTGGGGCATATTTACAAAAAGCGGATAGACCTGTTGAAAGAATACATGTATCAGATAATATAGACACTTACACACTTAGTGCGGTAGTTAGCAGCTCTCATCTTTGTGATGAAATGGAGCAGATGATACAGAAATATCATATTTCAAAACTAAAAAGAATTGGTAGTTCATTGAAAGGATGCTTGGTGGCTAAGGGAGATGCAGATATATATTATCGTCATAATCCTACCATGGAATGGGATACGGCAGCAATGCAATGTATCGTTGAGGAAGCGGGAGGAATATTCAGGCAAATGGACGATAGTGAATTGTTCTATAATCGAGAAGATTCGTTAAATCATAAGGGTTTTTATGCAATAAACAGATTGGAAAATAGATTATATTAAATGAGAGGAGAATCAAAAAATGAGTATGAAAAAGTTTAACTTGTGTGTTGTAGTCATGGCTATTATTTTAAGCATGTTAACTGGATGTGGAGCAACTAGTGGAGGTGATTCGAAAAATGTAAAAGGAAATTCCAAGACTGTGACAATAACAAATGTATCATATGATCCTACAAGGGAGTTATATGCTGCGTATAATGAAATTTTTTCTGATTATTACAAGAATGAGGCAGGGATTGATGTGACGGTAGTTCAATCTCATGGAGGAAGTGGCGGCCAAGCAAGAAGCGTGGTTGAAGGCGCAGAAGCAGATGTTGTAACGCTTGCTTTGGCCCATGATATTACACTGATTGAAAAAGCAGGACTTATTGAACCTGATTGGATAGAAGAGTTTGAGGGTGATTCTTCTCCATATACTTCTACGATTGTTTTTTTGGTGAGGAGTGGAAATCCAAAAGGAATAAATGACTGGGACGATCTTATAAGAGATGGGATAGATGTTATATCTCCAGATCCTAAAAGTAGTGGAGCGGCTTGTTGGAATTTTCTTGCTGCATGGTATTATGCTAGCCAAAAGTATGGTAATGATGAAGAACAGATAAAAAGTTTTATGTCGAAACTGTATGGAAATGTAAAAGTAATGGATTCTGGAGCAAGAGGTTCTACTACTACTTTTGTTGAAAATGGGCAGGGTGATGTTTTGGTATCATGGGAAAACGAGGCAATTTCAACTCTATCAGAATATCCTGATGATTATGAAATAGTGTCACCGTCTATAAGTATTCTTGCACAGCCCAGTGTGGCAATTGTTGATGAAAATGCTGACAGAAATGGGACTCAAAATATTGCGCATGACTATTTGTCATACTTATACTCTGAAAATGCGCAGAGATTAATTGGCGAATATGGTTATAGACCTTCTGATAAGGCGATTCTTGGCGAATATGCTGATAAATTCGATTTAGATATGAGTTTGTGTACTATAAATGATTTTGGCGGATGGAATGCTGCATATGAAGAGTTTTTTAAAGATGGCGGCGTTTTTGATGAAATATACAGTAGATGATTAAAGAAAAAAACAAAGAACAAAATAATAAGAGAAAAAAGAGGCACGGTAGTATACCAGGATTTGGATTGTCAATGGGCATAACGCTAACTATGCTTTCCATGCTAGTTTTGATACCACTCGCATCAATACTTTTGTATGGATTGTCACTATCGCCTAGTGAGTTTTTTGCTATAGTTTGTTCTGATAGTGTTAGGTATGCATTGAGGACTAGTATATTATGTTCATTTATTGCAGCAACCATAAATTGTGTTTTTGGGATGATTATTGCGTGGACACTGGTTCGATATAATTTTTTTCATAGGAGACTGATTGATGGACTAATTGAACTTCCGTTTGCGCTCCCAACAGCTGTAGCAGGTATTACCTTATCGAAAATGTATTCCAACACTGGAATTCCTGGGAAATGGCTCTCGGCTATTGGGATAGATGTTTCATATACTCATTTGGGGATTGTTGTTGCACTCATTTTTGTAGGGATTCCCTTTGTGGTACGAACAGTTCAACCAGTTTTGCAGAAATTTGACTATCAGTATGAAGAGGCTGCACATATTCTTGGCGCTGGGAGAATTATAACTTTTATAAAAGTTATGTTGCCGGAACTTATGCCAGCACTACTAACAGGATTTGGACTGGCGTTTGCCAGAGGAATGGGAGAGTATGGAAGCGTAATATATATATCTGGTAATAGTGCAAAGGACCACACGCAGGTTGTATCGTATGTCATAATGCAAAAACTTAACTATATGGATTATGCTGGTGCTACTGCCGTTGCGCTAGTCATGTTAATAACCTCATTTGTTATTTTGATGGTAATTAATTTGATTCAGATAAAACAATCAAAGAGGACTAATAATGTCTAAAAAAAGAAATATAAAAATACTAATGATTATAATCAGCACATTGTTCGTATTATTGATGCTTGTATTTCCCTTGGCTTCGGTGCTAGTTAATTCGTTTAGTAAAGGGTTGGAGTTTTACTTCAACTCTTTAAAGACTGAATATTTTTTTTCTGCCTTAGGGCTGACTTGCATTGTTACTTTCATTACGGTTATTGTCAATTCTTTTTTTGGAATAATAGCATCATATCTCCTAACACGTTATTCGTTTGCGGGAAAGCATATCTTGGCGACATTGATAGATATACCTTTTTCTATCTCGCCTGTTATAGCTGGGTTGGCGTTTATTATGATGTTTGGACGATTGGGATGGGCGACCCCAATTATAGATACTATAAACAGCATAACTGGGTGGAATATCAAGATAGTGTTCGCAATACCTGGGGTTGTTCTTGCCACTATATTTGTAACATTCCCTTTTGTATCTAGAGAAATTATTCCGGTATTAAATGCCGTAGGAACTGATGAGGAAGAGGCTGCGGCAATAATGGGGGCGAGTGGGTTTACAATCTTTAGGAAAATTACTTTTCCGCATATTAAATGGGCTCTAGCATACGGAGTAGTATTATGTTCAGCAAGAGCAATTGGTGAGTTTGGAGCTGTGAATGCGCTATCTAAAACCAGAGGGATGACGTTTACTTTGCCGCTTGAGATAGATGCATTATATCTTTCTGGGTCATCGGATTCTATTGTTGCTGCATATGCTGTGTCATCCATACTTGTTTTGGTATCTGTTATTCTGTTAGTAATTAGAAACATACTTGAATATAGAAGCGATCGCATCAAAATTTCTGTTGAAGAGCGGGCAGAAATCAAGGAAGATTGAGGTCAATAATATGTATATTGAACTGAAAAATGTAAATAAGCGATTTGGAGATTTTCAAGCAACAAAGGATATCAGTTTGGATATCGAAAAAGGTCAGCTTGTGGCACTTCTTGGGCCAAGTGGCAGTGGTAAAACGACTATACTTCGAATGATAGCGGGACTAGAAATGCCAGATTCCGGAGATATTGTAATTGATGGAAAAAGAGTAAATGATATTCCACCAGTGCAAAGACGAGTTGGCTTTGTGTTTCAGAATTATGCATTATTTCGGTACATGACGGTTTATGACAATATAGCATTTGGATTAGATATTAAAAAAATGGATAAGAAAGCGATTAAAGCACGCGTTTCTGAACTGTTGGAACTAACAGAATTAACTGGTTTGGAAAAGCGATATCCGAATGAATTATCCGGAGGACAAAGGCAACGTGTGGCGTTTGCAAGAGCTTTAGCTCCTGAGCCGGGGTTGCTTCTTTTGGATGAGCCTTTTGCTGCGATAGATGCTAAAGTCAGAAAAGAGTTGAGACAGTGGCTTCGAGAGATGATTCATAAGGTTGGAATAACGAGCATATTTGTTACTCACGATCAGGATGAGGCTGTTGAGGTTGCAGATCAGATTATTGTTACAAATAATGGGCAAATTGAGCAGAGTGGTACCCCGTTCGATATTTATAAGCTTCCTCAAACAGCGTTCGTCGCTGAATTTGTCGGAAACCCAGTATTTGTGAAAAATTACAATTGTCTAAGAGGCTTTACCGACGGCGATTATGATTACTATATTATCAGGCCTGAGTTTGTGGAAGCCTTCAAAAGTGATAATATTCATTTTAAGGAAATAATTGATTTTTCACAGAAGGGTATAATCAAGGATATTATGTTTTGCGGGAATATGTTACAGGTTAGTATTGATGTCGCTGGGCAGGAAGTAGTGACACATAGATCAATGGAGAGGCGTTCAATTAGTGTTGGAGAGGAGATGAATGTAATTATTTATAGGGTTTTCGCTGTTAGTGGAAATGAAGTTACTTTATTAGAAAATAGTTTTTTGAAAGAAATGGATTTGACTGGGAGGAATAGAGAGAAATACCTATATAGCGATGATGGTTATTTCGCTGGATGAATAGTTACAGCTATTTTAATGGAGTATGGAGAATATGGAGAATGAGTGTTCAATAACTTCATTTTGGCCATTGTGAATGCAATAATAGGAACAGTCATATTTTGGTCTTTGTCTATTTACCTAGAGAAGAAGTGTAGTTGTAGCCATTTGAACAAAATTCTTGCATTTATTGGAGAAAATTCCATTATATACGTGTGTCTTAATAGGAGAGTTTTAGATTTGACATCACCTATATTGACAGCTTTATGGCCGAATTGTAACATTTGGCAATTTGCTGTACGTTTCATTTTGGTGTTATTAGACATATTTATTTGCAGTGTAGTAATGCATATTATTTTGGGGAATAAAATCACTAGAATAGTTGTAGGAAAATAACCTAAAAAATAATCCAAACTTTTTAGTGATGATGCATTTTATGGCATGAAAGATGGAAAAATGGAGGATAATTGTATGCAAGGATTATTTGGAGGATTTTCAAGAGTAGGGGTAATTCATATTGATAGTTCAAAAACACCATACTCATCTCAATACAAAGAAAGTGATTGGAATAGTGTTCAATGTCAAATAGGATGCCTTGACTTTGAAAACAGAGATAATAAAGTAATCGAACACGAGAGATATGTGGTTGCCTTTTTTGGATATGCATTGGGACTTGTAGATGACGAATTAAATACCATGGAAGAGTATGTGGTCGAGAACTCTTCTGATTTGATTGAACTAATATCGGACAGAGGGGAAAAGGCACTTTTGTGTTTAAATGGTTCGTTTATTGCAGCTATTTTTGACAAGGCGTCTCAAGAATTACGGATATATAATGATCGTTTTGGAATATATCCATTGTTTTATACAACTAAAGAAGATGGTAGTTTTTATTTTGCTCAAGATGCATTGCTTTTAAAGCAAGTGATGCAGTTTGATCCAGATTACATCGGTATTTCTGAATATTTATCTTTTGATTATTGTTTGGAAGATAGAACACTATTTAAAAACGTTTCATATATTTTGCCTGCTCAAAAGATAGTTGTAGGAATGGATGGAATTTATAAGGAAACATATTGGGAATTACCAAGATGTCATGGAATAAAGACTAAATCAAAAAAAGAGTATCTTAAAGAATTAAATACATTGTATAGGGACGCTATAATGAAACGAAAAAGTAGCGTAGCCAATATTATAGGATTAAGCGGAGGGTTTGATTCGAGACTTATTCTGGCTGTTCTTGATGGGAAAAATGTTTTCTCATATAATCATGGAAGTCGCGGGAGTGGAGATGTAGTCGGTGCAAGAGCGTTGGCTGATGTTTATGCGACAAACCATCATTACTTGGATTTTGCAGATGTTGATTATAACAAAATAGCGAAGGAGATAGTGATACGTACTGGAGGCCAGATGCATCATGAGGAGTTTTATCAACTTGCATCTGCATATGAGAAGAGAAAAATAGCTGACGCAATTGAAATTGCAGGAATTGGGGGGGATGCAGTGTCGGGGCAAAAGAGTAATTTTACTGGTCTTGTTCCAATTATGAGCGCGAAGATGACCCCAAAGAGAAAAGTAAGACAAAGAAAGCGAATATTGCATGATATCACTCGTGGAAGGCAGCCGGCATATGATTCAAAGTATTATGGTCCAATAATTTCTAGCTCCTGGGATAAAGTAAAAGAGGATTATAATAAAGCGGTAGATGAAGCTGAGAAGGGGTTTACATTTGGAAATTATTCAATGCGCTTAAAAATGAGGTCCATAGAACGAAGAATTACTATGCCATCAATGGCAGTAACTGATCAAATTCTTCCTGTAAGACTTCCAATTTATGACTATAGGATTATCAACTTTTTTAATTCTATACCACAAACGTATAGATTCGGCCAAAGACTTTATATCAGATTGATACAGGATTATTATCCAAAAGCGGCGTCATGTCCGCACTCAGAAACAGGAAAAGCAATAAAAGAATCACACTGTGTTATGACAGATTTTGTAACAATAAAAAATTTCATAAGGGGAAAGATTGGATTAAATAAAACAAGATATACGAATATTTTCCACTTTGCTGATGAAGCGATGCTTAACAATCCAAGCATAAATGATATTGTTGCTAATCAGCCTCCTGTAGATTCTGGGATTTTCAATCTTGATGAGTATGGATCAGTAGATGGATTGATAGACAAGGCAAAAACTGGTGATAATTCTGCGATAAAACTATTAAAGAATATTATTCAATTTTCATTACTGAATGAATCGTTTTATGATGGAAAACTGTCTTTGTATTACAAACCTTAATTATGGTTGAGGATGTCAAATGGTTATGGGCTTTTTACTACTGTTATATTTCATTAGGATATGTCTTATAGGTATCACATTAGGAACGGCATTTATCAAATTAAAGCTTTTTCATAACAATTCAGATGTACAGGTGATGGCTATAGGTATGGCTTCTACACCATTGTTTATTTCCTTTTTTGATTATGCTTTGGGGCTTGTTTTCATTGGTTGGCCAAGTGCTTTTTTTTTCCTGGTTCCGATTCTTGTTGCCCTGGTTTTTCTTTTGTTGAAAAAGAATTATTTGATAACAGCAGATGTTTGTAGCGTAATACGCGGTGAAATTGTCAATAGTTTTAAGCACCTTCGTAGGTGGATACTGTTTGATGCTGTTATTATAGTGAGTGTTGTTTCTTATTTCGTTTTTAAATATTATGAGATAAGTGCGAAAGGACTGCTTTTAATAATATTCTATTCGATGAATACTATAGGAAAGTTTTTTGTTGTAGCTTTAGTATTTGCATTAGTTTGCACAGTAGCTTATTTCATACATAGAATGATAATAGAAGGTACCGTTGAGAAGAATGCAGTTATCCTGGCATTAGGAATTATGATTTGCACTGCCAATGTGCATGCTTTGATTATGTTAGAAAGACCGGGGATTGATTCTGATGGGGCACATTATGAGCTAGAGGCTCGATATTTTTTAGAGGATAAGAATTCTTGGGAGGTAGATAATTACAAAGACGATAAATACGGTTCATCTATGGTGGATGATCATGGACCACTTTGGGTACTATATCTTGCTGACGTGGAGATGGCAATTGATACTTTTGGAGAAATGGATTCAGTATGTGGTGTGAATTTTGCGATTTTTTGGGCTTTTATATGTTTTAATATTTTTGTGTTTATTTTGTCGTTATATGGAAATGGAACTTATCGTACAGGCCTAATGTCACTCGTGTTATTTCATATATATGTATATACAGCCTTGATGGTGCTAGGCAGTCGAGATGCATTTAGGTTTGTTGGACTTATTTTTTTGACGATGATTGTACTTAATCAGATTGATAGTATTAGTCTTGGCAAATGTAGGTGGAGCGACTACTTTTTTTTATTTTTGGGGTGTTATCTTTGTATGAACGGACACGCGGGCAACGCCTATATCATGTTAGGAATGTTTCTTGCTGTAGGATTAATACTAATAGTGCATAAAACGCCTATTAAATATCTGTTTTCAACTGGCGTAGCTGTTCTCGTGGGAACGCTATTTGGAATAACCAAAACGATAAAAATTTATCTTTCTACAGGAAGATTAAAAAGCTGGACGCTGATTCCTTTTCATGACACCCCTGTAATAGATCAAGTCGCCGAGGTGAATAGAAATAGAGCGGATATAGCAATTATATGGGATACGTATAGTTATCCTGTTAGGATTATGATGTTAATTGGAGTTATCGGTTATATTGTGATTCTAATTTCTGCAATTAAGAAGAAGAATAAAAGTGATATCTATCTCATGTTGCTTATTGGTGGAATGCTTTTACCTATGACAGGACTAATGAATTGGATTGGATGGGATGTTTCGTTGTGGTTTGCGGAACAGTTAAGATATCGAATGTATTTCTTGATGCTATTTGCTGTTACTGGAGCTCGGATAATAACAAAAAAATGGAAAACATGGAAAGGAAATGGAATTGCAGCATTTGCTTGTCTGATATGTTTCATGTTATTCATTCGGGCAGAAGTTACAAGATTTGATTTATATAATCAATCTTATGTAGAAGTATGTAAAAATATACGACTTGAATACGAAAAAATAGCCAATATTGTTGACACTGTAACTGATGGAGATGCGTATACTCATGACCAGCTTCTTTTGCTTTATCTCCATGGATCTCCTAAACTACTATATCATCCATGTGTAGAGGAATTGATACAAGCAAAGACAGATAGTGAAATTGAAAACGCGATAGATAATCTTAATGTAGGCGCGATAATAATTCCGGCCGATGGAATTGATTATCACGATTATTCTTTATTGCCGTTTTGGGACTATATTAATGACAATGCTAATTTTAAAAAAATCACACCCCAAGATGGTGGTTATTCGTTGGATAAGGTCATATATTATAGGACACGATAATTCAGCTTGGCAAGCATATAAGTTGAATGTATATAGCGTAGGAAATAATTAAGGAAATGTAAGGGAAGATCATGAGGCTATTATCATTAGTTGCTTATCTTTTGAGAATTATATTATTAGGATCTGCACTAGGAATGATGATGACTAAATACAAGCTATTTAAACAATTGGAGTGCTTTCATACATTTTTGATAGGCATGGCGGCGACTCCTATGTTTATTAGCACAATATGTTTTTTGCTTGGAATGGTATTTATTGGAGGAGCGAGCCAGTTTTTCTTTTTTGTACCAATTGTAATATCTTTGTTTCTTATAGCAATAAACAAAAACTATTTAATTATCTTAAGCAACTACAAGAGAATATTTGAGATATTTCGTGAATTTGTAAGTTCGAGTGGAAAGGGAATTATCTGGGATTTATTCTTTTCTTTCAACATAGTATTTTGCTACCTGTTGTTATTTAATGGAGTAGATTTACAGAGTATTATTTTGGAAATTTACAATGCTCTAAATCTTGTGGGACTCCTTGTGCTTTTGATACTTGCTGTAATAATATTTGTGGCCATCTTTATTACGATTCATCGATGTACTAAAAATGGTAGGTTAGAAAAGCACTTTTTTATCTGTATTCTTTTAATCGTGATTGGAACATGTGGCGCACATACCTTATCCATGATATCAAGGCCGGATTTGGATTCTGATCGAGCCCACTATGAACTTGAGGCAAGATATTTCTGTGAGGATAAAAATTCATGGGAAGTAGATAATTATTTTGATGAGAAATATGGATCTTCATTTCAGGATGATCATGGTCCTTTGTGGACATTATACTTGGCAGATGCATATATAGTTGCAGATACATGTGGGGACAATGATTCATTATGGATGGTCAATCTTGCAGTTTTTTGGGCCTATTTTTGCTTTGTTGTTATATTGTTTGAAGTGGCCTCGTATGTATCAAAAAACTATAAAGCAGGTGTAATTTCTTTGTTTTTTTTTCATGAATATGAGCATACTTTGCTAATGGTGGCTGGGTCTCGTGATGCTTTTCGATTTATAGGACTTTTGTTACTAATTATATATATTTTGTGTCATATTGAGGACATCAGTACAGGAAAAGCAAGATGGGTTGATTACTTTTTTTTGCTCGTTTTCTGCTATTTTTGCATAAACGGGCATGCTGCTAATATATATATAATGTTTGGTTTATTCATCGCAGTTGGTTTGGTTTTGATTGGATTAAAAACGCCTATTCAAGATATCATAGCAATGGGATTAGCGTGTTTTGTGGGGACATTGTTGGGCGTTATAAAAGAGATTAAAAACTATGTTTCTTCAGGGTATTTTTATAATGCAGCACTTTTGATTTTTCATGATACTCCTATAGTAGAACAAATGTCACAGAAAAAGACAATGAGGACTGATCCTAATATTGTTATGCAATCGTATTCCTATTCTGTGAAGATTATGATTGTTATAGGAATAATTGGTCTCATAACAATGCTAATTGTGGCATGGAAGAGAAGAAAGAAGCGAATATTCTTCTTTTCTGTTTGTAACATTGGGATGCTTTTGCCTTTGACTGGGATGATGGATTGGCTGGGATATGAGGCTTCTGTATGGTTTGTAGTTCAGATAAGATATAGGATGTATTTTTTACTATTGCTTTCAATCACTGGAGCTTGGCTGTTAACGCAAAAAACGAAATTCAAAGTTTTAAATATGGCGGTAGTTGGGATATGTGTTGTGATGTTTGGATTCTTTCTTAGAACTGAGGTTATAAGGTATAGTACTATTAACAAAGCGGAAAAAATGAATAAAATTGAAATTGTTAGGGAGTATAAAGAAATTGCAGATATAGTTTCCGATAAAACAAGAGGAGATGTCTATACTCGTGATCAGGTCTTGTTGCTTTATTTGCATGGAACACCCAAATTACTATATCATCCAGTGTCTGAAGACCTTATACAAGCGAAGACGGAGACAGAAATAGCAGATGCTATTGAGAAATTAAATGTTGGAGCAGTTATACTTCCTGAGGATGGAGTGGATAATTATGATTTTTCACTTCTTCCATTTTGGGAGTATATTAACAATAACGAGCATTTTTCTAAGATAAGAACAGAGGACCGACAAGGGGAGGTTGACAAGGTGATTTTTTACCGTGATAAGTAACTAATTTATTAAAAAGTTGCTGTTATATTCAAGATTTTTTGACATAAAGCTAAAGAGAATATTGGAATAATAGGGAGGGAGAAGGATTAAATATGGATAAGAGAATTAGGGTATCTGAATTTATATATTTTGCCTTCTTCCTCTTGTTATTTACGACAAGGATCATAGGCCTTTATGAAGGCAACATCGTATATTCAGTAGTTTTAGTATTAGGCATGTCTTTTTTTGCTTTGGGCTATCTTCTGACACCAGGGACTGTGCTATCTTTTTTGATTGATTTTTTGCTACTGTCATGTGCTTTTATTTCGTGGTTTTATTCTGGTGAAAAAGGGTTATTACTTTATTTTGCCATGATGATTGGGGCAAGAAGAATATCATTGGAAAGGCTGTTTAAAGTGGCGCTTGGAGTGTCTGGTAGTGCTTATACAGTCATGATTATACTTGGTGTATTTGGAATCATTACCGACTACCAGAATGTAATTTCATATAGACCAATTATAGGTTATATTAGTAGACGCTCAATTAGTCCTTTGCAATTAAATATTTTGATGGAGCCATATCTTGTACTGATGATCATGGTTTTGTATCTTGTTAGAAAAAAAGATAAGATGAGTACACTGAAAATATCTGTTTTGCTTTTGGCAGGGCTTTGGTATTTGTTTGGTTACTGCGTTACTATTTCTTCGTTAGTAGTAGGAATGGTGTTGTTAGGTTTAAACTACTATTTACGATTTTATAGTAAATTTAATAAGACCACTTTGATTTTTGCTCAATTAAGTTACGCAATGTGCGCAATAATTGCTATTGTTGCACCATACTTTGATAGTAGTGAATTTGGCACGGGAGGAACATTTGCTCGTCGATTACAAATTGGCTATTATTATTGGCACAATTATTCTCTTAAGATGTGGGGACAACGTATGGATGTTGCCAACCAGCCTTTAATGCCTTATGGGATTCATCAGTCACAACTACATCTTTTACTTCAATGTGGAATAGTTCTCTTCATAATAGTTAATCTATTACATCATTATTCTATTATGAATATGGTAAGCCAAAAGAAGGGTACGGAGTTAGCAGCAGCATTGTCTTTTGCTATGCTTGGTGTTGTAGAGCCATTTCTATTTAACTTGTCATTTAAGAACATCGTTTTTGTTTTTGTGGGAAAAGAATATGGTAGTTGGCTGGATGATGTTGCAACAAAGATGTCTTTTTTGGGAAAAAGAATACAAATAATACCGGATAAACAATTTACTGTCAGAATTCCTATTCTTAAAAATGTGAGTGGTGGGAAAGAATGCTTAGTGAAAGATAAGCGATATCGACGCCGAATGTTCGTGGTATCGATTGTGCTAGGGGTGCTAGTGGGTATGATTGTTTCCACTTTTACTCCTGAACAATCATATCTATATGATCAAAACTCCGAGAATAGTGTAGATGGAAAAGCTTATTATTTTTCTCCTGGAGAAGTAGAAAAAATGACAGAAGAGCCTGTTATTGATTATGAGGATGAAAAAACACCTCTATATAAACATGTTAGCTATTTTCCCATGTATGATCATGTCAGATTGATTATAAGCGCATTTGTTTGGACTACTGTCATTTCTATATTATTGTTTTCGCTACTTTATTGTATAAACCCCAAACGAATAAAAGAAGAGAATCTTCTGTAGACAATAAGACTTAGGAATGTTCAGAATAGTTACTTTTATGAAACAATTATGTATAATTATTATCATAAGTGAGATTGGAAGAGCTATACAACAAGGTTGTTGGGTAAATGAATCAAAAATATAAGACTTTGCAAACATATGCTTTGTGGGCGATAGATATGATATGCATTGTCATATCATATCTTATTGCCACATGGCTAAGATATCATGACAGAAACGATTATGGAGATAAGACTCTGCACTATATGGTGTGTGTAGTCTTTCTCCTATTTTGCGTTATATACTCTTTTCTTGCTGACTGGAACAGGGACTTTATTAAGAGAGGGTATGCGCTGGAAGCATTCTCTGTAGTTAAATCCATATCCTTTATCCTTTTTACTTCTTTAATAGTGGTCTTTTTCCTGCAGTGGGCATACATCTTATCAAGACTTGTTGTAGTATATTTCGTTTTGATTGATGTGGTTTTGACCTTTATCTTTAGAGTGATGTTTAAGAAAGCTCTTTGGAGACATATATCCAATGAGAAAAATGTCACAAGAGTTGTAGTTATAGCCGAGAATTCTGTGCTTGATGAAACTGTGAGAACTCTCGAGAAACAGGTTGGCGAAGTGGGATACAAGATAGTGGGAGCATATTCTTCTGATGGTATTGAAGATATCACCGCAAGGCTTGTTACGGATCCCTTTGATGAAGTATTCATCAATACGCCCAGTATTGCTCAGAGCGAAATAGAGGATAGTATTTTAAAGTTTGAGGAAATGGGAGTAACGACTCACTACAACCTGGAGCTCCCTTCGATAACTAAGGCTGTTCCTCAGGTTGAGAAGTTTATGGGATATTCTGTAGTTACATATACCATGAACAGGACTAGCTACAAGAGATTGTTCATCAAGAGGGTTGTTGATATCATTGGAGCTATTGTGGGTCTTGTAATTACAGGCGTGATTACGATATTCCTGGCTCCTGCTATTAAGCTGGATTCTCATGGCCCTGTATTCTTTTCCCAGACAAGAGTTGGTAAGAACGGCAGACGCTTTAAGATATACAAGTTCAGATCCATGTATGTGGATGCTGAAGAGAGAAAAAAGGAACTTGAAGACAAGAATGAGATGAATGGTCTCATGTTTAAGATAGAGGATGACCCCAGGGTGACAAGAGTTGGTAAGTTTATCAGAAAGACCAGTCTGGATGAATTTCCTCAGTTCTTCAATGTTCTAAAAGGGGATATGAGCCTGGTGGGAACCAGACCACCCACAGAGGCAGAATTTGAGCAGTACAATGAACACTACAGAAGGCGTCTTTCTATGACACCTGGCCTCACTGGCCTTTGGCAGATCAGTGGCAGAAGTGATATTGATGATTTTGATGAAGTTGTAAAACTGGATCTCCAGTACATAGATAACTGGAGTCTTACTGAAGATATTAAGATACTGCTTAAGACAGTCGGGGTAGTGCTGTTTGGCAGAGGAGCAAAATAATACATGCTGGATAAGAATATTGATCTATCAACAAAGAGAATACTGGTAACAGGTGCGGCAGGCTTTATCGGCGCCAACCTTGTGATGGAACTCATGCAGAGATTTCCTGGGTGCAAGGTGCTTGGCATCGATAACGTCAACAATTATTATGACGTTGGTATCAAGGAATACAGACTGGACAGGATAGCAGAGGCGGCACAGGTAGACGCACAGTTTGAACTTGTCAGGGGCAGTATTGCTGACAGGGATATAGTAGACAGGGTATTTGATGAGTTTAAACCTGAGGTCGTGGTTAATCTTGCTGCCCAGGCGGGAGTCAGGTATTCTATAGAGAACCCTGATGCATATATGGAATCCAACATGATAGGCTTCTACAACATTTTAGAAGCCTGCAGGCATTCATATGATAATAGCGATGGAGTGCAGCATCTTGTTTATGCATCCAGCTCAAGTGTCTATGGAAATAACAAGAAGATTCCATACAGCGTAGAGGATCAGGTGGATAATCCTGTATCTCTTTATGCTGCCACCAAAAAGTCCAATGAACTTTTAGCTCATGCTTATTCCAAGCTCTATGGAATCCCTTCCACAGGACTTAGATTCTTTACTGTATATGGACCTGCAGGACGCCCTGATATGGCGTATTTTGGCTTCACCAATAAACTGATCAAGGGTGAGACTATCAGGATATTCAACTATGGTAATTGCAAGAGAGATTTTACCTTTGTTGATGATATTGTAAAGGGCATTATCAGTGTTATGCAGGTTGCACCTGCTGAGAATGAGACTGGTGCCAGATATAAGGTTTATAATATTGGCAATAATGACCCTGTTAATCTTCTTGACTTTGTTGATATCCTACAGCAGGAATTGGTTGAAGCAGAGGTACTTCCGGAGGATTATGACTTTGAGGGCCATAAGGAGCTTGTTCCTATGCAACCTGGTGATGTGGAAATAACTTACGCAGATGTAACTGCACTGGAAGAGGACTTTGGTTTCAAGCCTTCAACTTCTCTTCGTGAAGGACTCAGGGCTTTTGCAAGATGGTATAAAGAGTATTACAGGATTTGATTGGAGAAATTGTTTTAGATGTTTAGTTACGAATTACCAAAATGGAAATATCAGTTTAATAAGAGGCATCTGAGCATACTGTTAACCGCAGTGTACGTACTGATGTTAGTTCCGATGCTGATTCTGGGTTTCTTTGACTTCCCATCAGCAGATGATTTTTCCATGGCACTTCAGACTCATCAGGCTTTTGTAGAAACAGGGAGCGTATTTAGTGCAGTGGTTGCATCCCTTCAGAAGGCGTGGCTAGTGTATTCACAGTATGAGGGATATTTTTTCTCGATAATCCTGACTAATGTTTGTCCAAGCGCCTTTAGTGAGAGCCTTTATTTCTTAACTCCGTTTATTATGCTTGGAATGCTGACATTTGGTGTTTTGTATTTCTTTGATGCGCTTTTTGTCAGGGTCTGGAAGTTGGACAAGGATCTTACTCACATAGTAGCCATGATCACTCTGATACTTATGGTTCAGAGTCTTCCAAGGGAAGGCCTTAGAGTTGAGGCCTTTTATTGGTATAGTGGTGCAATAAACTATACATTTACTTTTGGTATGGGATTCTTCTGGTTGGGACTCCTTATGAGGGCTGTATATGATGAGGATGCCAGGACCAGGAAGAGGAAGCTTATCTGGGCAACCTTCTGGGGATTCTGGATGGGAGGAGCCAATTATCTTACTGCGCTTGAACTTGCTATTATTTCAGTGCTGATTCTGTTTATATGCTTCATGGTAAAAAGAGGTGTGTTTAAACAGGAGACCTCCTGGAAGAATATTTGGATTCCTGCGGTGGCTAATCTGATTGGCTTTGCATGTTCCTGTTTTACACCAGGAAACCTGGTAAGAGGCGCAGAAACAGAACATATCAGTGCTGTGAAATCAGTTCTGTTGTCGCTTTACTCAACCTTCGACATGATGATCACTGATATGTCCAGATGGGAACTGTGGGTAGCACTTATACTATTAGTGCCTGTTTTTTGGACAATGGCTGGTGGACTTAAGGCGAGATTTGAGCATCCTTTTATGTTTGTACTCTTTTCATTTCTGCTTGTTTCATCCAATATGACACCACCATTTTTTGCAGTAGGAAATATAGGCGCCGGAAGGCTTAAGGCTCTTGGCTGGATGGAATTTGTTGTTATGGCTGTACTTACGCTGTTTTATCTGACTGTATGGGCAAGACAACAATTAACAGAAAGAGCATCTGATGATGCAACACTTTCTGTAAGGGCATCTTTTGTCATCGCTGTATGCCTCGGATTTCTTATCTTTGGATCAGCTCTTAACGTGATTCCAGAGCATGACTATTATAGCGGCACGTCAGCTCTTTTTGCCCTGTTAGATGGCACCGCAGCGACTTATAAACAAGAGAACACAGAACGTCTTGGTATTCTGCGGGATGACAGTATCAGGGATGCAGAACTTATGGAGTATTCTGTACATCCAGAGATGCTATTCTATTGGGATGTCACAACCAATAAGGATGAGTGGGTTAATACTGCGACAGCAACTTATTACAATAAGGACACTGTGGTTATGATAAACAGGAGCAAGGGTGAATAAGGCAAGAGACATATTTAATTACATAATTGTGCTATGCCTGTTCATTGCTTCGCTGGTTGTGCTGGCGGTCAGCAGTGTGACGACGATTTACTATGACATGCACTGTGAGAATGACTGGCCCAAGTATGGAAAAGAAAACATTCCATTACTATTCATTTTGGTATTGGCGGTGTTTTGCCTTCTTTGGTTGTTTTTTAAGAATCGCATTTTTGAACGGAGCAAAATGCTGATTGCCATAGCTTTGGGTATAATTGCAGCTTACTGTCTTATGCTGATAATTGTTATTGTTCCGCAGGCTGTCAATGATTCAAAGATGCTGGATGACGTTATCAATCAGTTTATGGCTGGAGACTATTCATCTTTGACTGAAGCCGGCGGATACCTTTTTACCTGGCCTTTCCAGCTTGGGTATGTTGGATTTGGACAGATAATGCACTTCCTGTTTGGTGAGAGCAATTATTTTGCATGGGATATTGTTCAGCTGATATCGATCATAATAACCATATACCTTCTGTATCAGATAACCTGGGAGTTGTTTGAAGATAAGGTTGTTTGTGGGATCATGGCAGTTATATCCTGCGGGGCATTGTTTTTTTACAACTTCGTTACATATATTTATGGCGATATCATCAGTATGGCGCCTCAGACCCTGGCTCTTTACATGATGATACTGTATGTGAAGCGTGACAAGGCAAGATATGCCATTGTCTCTGCAGTAAGTATAACAGTAGCCATTCTGATAAAGCCAAACTGTGAGATAGCGCTGATCGCACTTGTTATGGCTCTCCTTGGAAGCGTAATAAACCGCTTTGACTGGAGACGCTTGTTTAGCAGACTGGTATTGGCTGCGTTGTTTCTGGTGCTGACTTTTGGTTCAAAAAATGCCGTTAATGCATATTACTGTAATCTGACTGGTCTTTCTGCCATTCCGGATGGATCACCATCCTGGTCGCATATTGCTATGGGGCTTCAGGAGAGCGAACTGGAAGACGGCTGGTATAACAGATACAACTATGATGTGTTTTCAGAAAATGGATACGATACTGAGGCTACAGCAATAGCTGCAAAAAAGAACATACAGGAGACTTTAAAGACGTTTGTTGACAGACCTCTTCATGGGGCCAAGTTTTTTGTAAGAAAGTTTACTACCCAATGGGCGGACTCAGTATGTATTTCCACCCATGATCTGGATCTTGTAAGCAGGCATGTTGATATAACATCTCCCTTAAGAGAGTACCTGGTTTTTGGCTCTGATAAAGGGTGCCCTCTGCTCATATGGATCATGAATGTGTTTATGCCAGTCTGCTATATTGGAGTGGCAGTATATCTCTTTGGAATCCTCAGGGGACGGGATGTTTCCTGGCAGGAGATGCTGGTGCTTATTCTGATATTTGGCGGAATAATGTTCCATGAATTCTGGGAGGGTTCATCCCGCTATACCATGAGATATTACATATACTGGATTCCTTATGCAGCATATGGGATCAAGGTTATACTAAGTGCCATTCCTTTTGGAAAGGCAAAATAGAAAGGAAATTTGCACCTGATGGCAAAGTACAAGAAATTTGTGTCAGTAGTTGCATATATGTGCAATCAGGAAAAGAATATCGAGAGCTTCATTGAGACAGTTATGGGTAAGTGTGAAGAGCTCTTTGACAAATGCGAGCTCATCCTGGTCAATGATGCTTCCACAGATAATTCTCTTGAAACAGCCAGGCATTACCTTAAAGAGAACCAAAAGAAATACATGGTAAGTATTGCAAGACTTGCCACAAGGCAGGGACTGGAGCCTTCCATGAATGCCGGAAGGGACATGGCTATCGGAGATTTTGTCTTTGAGTTTGACGATATGCTGGTTGACTATGATGGCAGTGTTATCGAACAGGCTTTTGAAGAGTGCCTTAAGGGAGCAGATGTAATATCTGTTTCCTCCAATACAGGCATCAAGCTCTCTTCAAAGATCTTTTATGGAATTTACAACAGATTTAGCAGGACTCAGAACCCCATTGGCAACGAGACCTTTAGGCTCCTTTCAAGGAGAGCTGTAAACAGGGTTAAGGCTATGGGAGTTTATATCCCATACCGCAAGGCTGTATACATGAACAGCGGCCTTAAGGTGTCTGGTATCACCTACAGCAGCACACTTGGTGGAGGAAGCCTGCATTCAGTTAAGAAGCAGAGATCTGAGCTTGCAATAGACAGCTTTATCTATTTCACCAACGTCATGGAAAAGATATCTCTGACCATAAGTGTATTGTTCTTTGCTGTAGCTATTATCGTGGTGATCTATGTGATCCATTCGTATCTCATGGATGAGCAGCTGGAGTCTGGGTGGGTTTCAATAATGGGATTCCTGTCCATGGCTTTCGTTGGGGTATTTTCTCTTTTGACCATAATACTTAAGTACCTGTCAGTATTGGTTAACCTTGTGTTCAAGCAGCAGAGATACCTCATAGAGGATATTGAGAAGATAGCGGGGAATTAAGTCAGATGACAACGATAGATATACTGTTTCCGGTGCTCAATGAGCATTTAAGGTTGGAACGCGGGATCAGGAGAACAACAGATTATATTTTAGAGAACAAAGAGTTTTTTGGCGGACGAGCTGCCTTCTCTCTTACGATTGTGGATAATGGTTCTGACGATGATACGCCGGATATAGCAAGGACCCTTGTAGAAGAGTTTGCAACCCTCGACGAAGAGTATCTTAAGGTCAGGTTCATAAGACTTGAGGAGAGAGGTGTGGGTATCGCCTTCAGAGCAGGCGTAGAGGCCACATCTTCCGATATCGTGGGATATATGGATATCGATCTTTCAACAGATATTGATTACCTTAAGACCATGCTCACCACCTTTGAGGATCAGAAAGACATTGTCTATGTGAACGCCTCAAGATTTGCCCGAGAGTCTGACGTCACAGGCAGGAAATGGTACAGAAAAGTAACATCCAAGGGGCTTTTGATACTCCTTAAGTCAGTATTTAAGATGAAGAGCACTGACGCCATCTGCGGATTTACATTTGTCAGAAGACCTGAAGCTTTAAGGCTCGTATCTGAGTGTAGCAACGATAATGGATGGTTTTACATGATAGAGTTTCTGCTTCGGGCAGAAAGGGATGGCATGAAGATTTATGACATGCCAATTAAGTGGACTGAGGACTACGACACTACAGTCAATATCCCTAAGACTGTTAAGAACTACTTAAGGAACATAAACAGGCTCAGGAAAGAGTTTGCCAGAGAAGATCGGAGCAATAACAGATGAAGCTTAAAAGAATTGATCTTACAAGAGATTACCAGAAGCATAAAGCTGAATATATGGCAGCTATTGAGAAGGTCTGTGAGGAGACAGCTTTTTCAGGCGGAAGATTTGCGGATGAATTTGATAAGGAGTTTGCAGACTACTGCGGCGTTAAGTGCTGCACTGGTGTAAACAACGGAACCACAGCTCTTCAGGCAGCTATGATTGCTCTTGGAGTTGGCCCTGGGGACGAAGTTATCGTTCCTGCCAACACATATATTGCAACCGCTTGGGGAGTTACTCACGCCGGAGCAACACCGGTTTTTGTGGACTGTACAGCTGACACCTGGGAGATTGACCCATCAAGGATTGAAGAGAAGATCACAGATAAAACAAAGGGGATCATTGGAGTTCACCTCTATGGCCAGCCCTTTGATTTTAAGGCAGTAAAAGAGATTGCTGATAAACACAGGCTTTTTGTGGTTGAGGACTGCGCTCAGGCCCACGGCGCTAAGTTTGAAGGTAAGCGTGTTGGGGGGCTTGGCGATATCGGATGCTTTTCTTTTTACCCAGGCAAGAACCTCTATGCCTTTGGAGAAGGCGGCGCCTGCACATCTGACAACGAGGAGTATATTGATACCATCAATGTTCTTAAAAATCAGGGATGCCGCGTAAGGTACTATCACGAGAGAATCGGATACAACATGAGACTTGAAGGAATCCAGGGAGCAGTTCTCTCCGTGAGCCTTAAGTATCTTGATAAGTGGACCGAGGCCCGTACAAGGATTGGTAAGAGATATATGTCTGAGATAAAGAACGACAAGTTCGTTCTTCAGGCTCATCCTGAGAACACCAAACCGGTATTCCATCTGTTTGAGGTTCAGGTTCCGGATCCTGAGGACTTCCTTAAGTACATGGCTGAGCATGATGTAGAGTGCAACAGGCATTATCCTGTGCCTTGCCACCTGCAGCAGGCCTATGCTGACCTTGGCTACAAGAAAGGTGACTGTCCAAACGCTGAGAGGCTTGCAGAGCACTGTGCAACCCTTCCTCTTTTCCCTGAGATGACTGACGAAGAGGTTTCACTTGTTATTGACCTCTGCAACAGGTACTGATATGACAGGAAATGCTATAGAAAAATATGACAGGATCATAATCGGAGCCGGGCTCTATGGCCTTTATGCCGCTGAGCACTGCGGAAGGCGAGGAGATAAGGTTCTGGTCCTTGAATATGATGATGCGCCATTTAAGAGGGCCACATATATCAATCAGGCCAGAGTCCACATGGGATATCATTATCCAAGGTCTCTATCTACGGCTATGAAATCCGCCGGGTATTACAGAAGATTTCATGAGGATTATGGTTTTTCAATCTTAGATAAGTTCAAGCAGATCTATGCCACAAGCTCTCAGTTTTCCTGGACTAACGGAGAGCAGTTTATGGAGTTCTGCAGGGCTGCAGGGATCTACTGCAGACAGGAACATCAGGCTTCTTTTTTCAAGGATGGAACAGTAGATGGTGCGTTCCTCACCGAGGAAGACACCTATGATGCACATATACTTAGAGACTTCTTTGTGGACAGGATTTCTGACATGAAGAATGTAACTGTTGTATACGGAGCGAGGCTGCAGAGGATCAGGAAAAGCGCTGATGCTTATGAGGCATATTACTATTCTGAAATGTCTGAAGACAAGGCTGAGAAGTGCGCTGCTTCTGACTTTGTTCTAAATGCCACCTACGCGTCCTGTAATCAGGTGCTGGGGCTGGTAGAAGGCGATTCTGATGACAGTTTTGAAGCTTTCAAGATCAAGTATGAGCTTTGCGAGATCATTTTGTGTAAGCCTTCAGATGACCTCAGGGACTATGGCTTTACTGTAATGGATGGACCATTCTTTTCCATAATGCCCTTTGGCAAGACTGGCTTTCATTCACTGACATCGGTTACTTTTACGCCCCATGTGACGAGCTATGATAAGCTGCCATCTTTTAGCTGCCAGAATGGGCAGAAGTGTTCGCCTTCGCAGTTGTGCAACTGTAATGAGTGCCCTGCAAGACCGGAAAGTGCCTGGGAGTACATGAGCCATCTGGCAGATAAGTATCTGCTTCCACAGTACAGCTATACATATGACAGTTCGCTCTTTTCCATGAAACCAATATTAAAGAGCAGTGAAGTTGACGATTCAAGGCCAACGTCCATAGTGGTAAGCAGCAAGGGGCCTACCTTTATCAGCGTGCTGTCTGGCAAGATCAACACAGTCTATGATCTGGATGAGTTTTTGGATGAATGATTAAGGAGTAAAGAGTGAGCGGGACAAAAAAAGAGAGACTTTGCTACATAGATATGCTCAGGATAATTGCCTGTTTTCTTGTGGTACTCAATCACACTCCAGGCTACATCGCTTGTTTTGACCATGAAAAGGGAGAATTGTCTCTGATAGTGGTACTGCATCTCATAGTTACAATGGTGGTGAAGATAGGAGTGCCTGTTTTCTTTTTGATCTCAGGATCTCTCCTGCTGGGCAGGGAGCATCAGATAGGATCAGTTCTAAAGAAGACCTTGAGATTCTTTTTGATATTACTGGTTTTCAGTATAGCAGTTAAGATTGTAACCACAGGAAGTTTATATTTTCCTGGATTTATCAGGACCTTTGCTGCTGCAGATGTTGATGGCGCAGGCTCATACTGGTATCTGTATGCGTATTTGGGACTGCTGCTGATTCTTCCATTCTTATCATTTATTTCCAGTAATATAGATATTAAGCTTATTAACTACCTAATAGCACTTCGAATAGTGATAACTGGTGTACTCCCAATGCTGTTTATGGCTGCAAACCTGATCACAGGCAGCAACATGTATCTTGCGGAGGAGTTTAATCCGGCGCTGGTTATAGTGGATTGTATTTTTTATCCCCTTGTGGGATATGGAATAGATAAAAAAGTAAATATTGAGGCTCTAAAGGGAAAGGGCATCAGACTGCTGACTCTGCTTTTCTTTGGAACCATTGCTCTTGAAGGATTTCTGACCTGGATAGCTGGCTTTGACAATGTATTTCATGGATTTGATTTCCTGATCGCCATAAGCCTGTTCCTGATCGTAAAGTATACTTTCACTGTGCATGAAGCAAAGGACGGCACTAAGAAAGCTATTATCGCAGTAGGATCACTTACCTTTGGAATATATTTGCTGGACCCTATCGTTGGAAATGTGATAGAGCAATATGTTCATGGGTTGTATCCGGTAGTTCCTTCACTTCTTTTGGTGTCCGTTATTCACAGTCTGGTTTCCATGACAGTAAATGGAGCCATAACTTATATTTGGAGATTTATTAAGAATGCAGGTATTAAAGCATTTAAAAAACAATAAAATATGGTGCCTGTTGTCGGCCATTTTGGCGATAACTGTCTGCAGCAGATCATCTTTCCTGTACGTGTTCAATATCTGGGATGATGCAAACAGCTATTTTACTGTGGGAAAATGTATCTTCAGGGGATTTGTTCCCTACAGGGACCTCTTTGATCAGAAGGGGATAATGCTGTATTTCATCTATGGACTGGGATCTCTGATATCACCAACTACTTTCATTGGTGTCTACATTATGGAGGTGATAGCTGCCTTCTTTTCACTTCTTGCTGTGTTTAAGATCTATCAGCTGTTTTTGAAGTCCGAAGCTATGCCCTATATCATCACTTCCATAACAGGTGCCGTGATCTATGCATCCTGGGATTTCTGGTGGGGTGGAAGCGCAGAGGAGTTTCTTTTCCCATTTTTGATGTGGGGAATGTATCTGTCTGTAAGACAGTACAGGGAGTATTATCCAAGGCCTATGGAGTACAGGACAGTACTCTTTGGTGGACTCCTGGCGGGATGCGTTTTGAATATCAAGTTCTCATCCCTTGGATTTTATTTTGGCTGGATGGCTTTTGTTTTCTTTGCTGATCTTGCAGTAAAGGAAGTGAAAAAAGCCTTTGTGAGCTGTTTTGTATTCCTTGGAGGAATGGGACTGGCAACTATCCCATGGCTCATATACTTTGGAGTAAACAAGGCGATATATGACTGGGTTCATGTATATATCTACAAAAATGTCTTTGAGTATTCCAAGAAGCTTCCAATGGGAGAGAGACTTGTAAGAATGTACGAGATAGTGAAAAACCATGCCACTGGAAATGAGCTGGTTTTCCTACTGATCTTTATCGGAATGGTGTATTTTACTGTGGCAGCAGTGAGAACTGCAGTAAAGGGCAAAGATATCAAGGAGAGCCCTGTAATTATCACCCTTAAGCTTTCAGAGCTCTTTAACCTTGGAATGATGCTGTTTTTCCTGGTGTTTGTTCTCTTTATTGGAGGAGTGAGCCTTCTTTACTACCCATTTCCTATGAATGGATTTGTAATCTTTGGTTTTATTCCATTTTGTTATATAATAGAAAGACTATTGGGTGAAAAAACAGGCAGGGTTTTAGTGGCGTTTTCACTTATCGCCACATTTCTGATCACTTGGTTTACATCGGTAAATGTTAAATCAATGTATCTGAAAGAGGAGGACCTGTATCTGTTTAAGTTCAGGGATTATATCCTTGCCTCTGGCGTGGAAGACCCTGGAATCATCACCGAGTTTACATTTGATGTGGGATTATATACGGTTCTGGATGTGGAACCTATATGTTATTATTTCCAGACCCAGACTCTGAACATGGATGAGGTACTTGAATATCAGAAACAGTACCTTCACTCGGGAGAAGCAGACTTCGTCGTCACCAGCAATATTGAAGCGGAGGGCATAGGAGACAGATATGATCTTGTTATGGAAGATCGCCTTGCTTTCTATCACTTTGACCAGACATATTATCTATATCAGAGGAATTCTAATCCTGCTACAGAATAAAAGGAGAGTTTTGTTATGCCAATAAGAGTTAATAGTTTTATGGGAAAGTTTGGATGGTTTGCGAGAAAACATTTCCCAATGCTTGCAAGTAATGCTTATCTTAAACTTCAGTTTGTCACAAGGAGCAAGTCACAGAAGGCTTACTGCGATTATTTCTTAAATGCAAAAGAAGTACCAATGCCCAACGTTGTAAACATCGAGACCATCAACAGATGTAATTCAACCTGTGCATTCTGTACTGCTAACGTACATGCAGAGAAGAGACCTCTTGCTACAATCGATGATGATCTTTACAGAAACATCATTGATCAGCTTGCTGACTGGGGATATAAGGGCCATCTTACACTCTATGGCAACAATGAGCCACTGCTTGATACTAAGATCGTGGAGAGACATAAATATGCCAGGGAGAAGCTTCCAGAGAGCTTTATCTTCATGTCAACTAATGGACTTATCCTGACCATCGACAAGGTTAAGGAAGTAGCACCATATATCAATCAGCTTATCATCAACAACTATTCAATGGAGATGAAGCTCCATAAGAATATTCAGGAAATATACGATTATGTTAAGGCTCATCCTGAGGAGTTCAAGGATCTGGACATTCAGATCCAGATGAGATACCTTCAGGAGGTTCTTACAAACAGGGCAGGAAGTGCTCCTAACAAGCAGGAGACTGAGAAGGTTATCAAGGAGACATGTCTTCTTCCTTTCACAGATATGTGGATCATGCCAAATGGCAAGATGGGACTTTGCTGCTGCGATAACTTTGAGGTCACTGATTTTGGTGATCTTACCAAGATGACTCTCAAGGAGGCATGGGGCTCTGAGAAGTTCCAGCAGGTAAGAAGGCAGATTGCTGAGGGCAGACAGAACTATCCATTCTGTAAGCACTGTGACTTCATTGATGCCGGATTCAGAATGCAGATCATAAACGCTATTCTTCGCGGTGATCAGGACGCAGCTAATAAGCTTGGCGGACATGAGAGAATGAAGATTGGTAACAAAAACAACGAAGAGGATGGAATCAAATAATGACCAGCGTTGAGAAGAAAATAGTTGATTTTATAGTCAAATACTTTTGGGTAATAGTAATACTTGTTGGTTTATTTGGTGGCCTGGCAGCCAGAAGTAAGGGCTGGTATATGGTGAGTCCTGATTATGACGGGTACTTATATCCATGGATGGACACACTGGATCAGAATACCGGACTTAAGGGACTTGCTATTGATCATCTTGGAACTTATTACATTCCATATATGACAGTTCTTGCCCTTATCACTTATTTGGATCCTTCCAAGTGGCTTGGGGCAGTTAAGGCTATTTCTGTAATATCAGAAATGCTTTTTGCTGTTGGAGCAGCGTTGATAGCGTGGAAACTGCTCAAGGAATCAGGTAAGAATCCAAAGTGGGCAGCTGCAGTATTTGCTTTGTTTATGCTATCTCCTGAGATTGTTATGAACGGCGCTTTTTGGGGACAGTGTGATTATATCTATGCGGCCTTTATCATGTTCTGTGCTTATTTCATGCTGTGTGAGAAATATACTCTGGCAATGAACATGTTTGGAATTGCTTTTATTTTCAAACAGCAGGCTCTTATGGTACTGCCGGTATTGGCGCTTGTATATCTGTGCAATAAGAAATTTTCCATATTGAAGTTCCTCTATATCCCAATGTGGTATTTGATCGGAGGACTTCCCGCTATCATAGCAGGCAGGCCTGCAGCTAGTGTCTATAGGATTTATTTAAATCAGGCCAATGAGTTTGGTCAGCTTTCAATGAACCTTATGAATATCTACAGGTTCTTCCCTAATCTTGCGAAAGATGATTTCTTTACATGGGGAATGGTTACAACTGCAGTTATTCTGTTTATGTTGGCTTTATGGTTGTTTGAAAGAGGCTATAAATTAAATAATCAGATAATTCTTGGACTTTTCTTGGTTAGCACTGGAGTTTGCGGAATGTTTCTTCCAGCTCTTCATGAGAGATATATTGCTCTATATACAGGCTTTTTATTTTTGTATTACATGATTTTTTCAAAAAAGAAAGTAGTTCTTGCTGGCATAGTAGAAACCCTAGTCTGTGTAACATACTTTTATTCGTTGTATGGAATAAACCGAGTGGATCAGTATCATTGGGCTGCAGCCACTAATTTATTGATATTGTTCTATGTTATTTATGATGTTACTCAAACAATCAAAAGGGCTAATAATTCATAATTCAAGAGCTATAAGATGATAAATAGGATAATAAATAAAACAATAAATATTCTATTCTGCATTTGCTTTATCTGGATTGCTGTAGTGGTATTCTTTTTTAATACCCTTCCAATACCAGACTGGGTAAGGAAAGAGTTTTTGCTTCCGAACTTTGTTTTGTTAACTCTCGGGGTAATATTTGCCTGCGTTATAATTGCGCTGGCAAATAAAATAAGATTCTCTGTTCCAATAGTGACTTTGATAATTTGTCTTATATTATGTGTTGGGACTTATTTTTGTTATTTTAAGACAGGATGGGACGCAGGACAGGTGACAGATAAGGCCTGGAATGCTGCCTTGAATGGGATTATTGATGTACCGGAGTGGTATTATTCATTTTATACAAATAATATTCTTATCCATTGCTACGAATATGGCATTTTCAAATTGTGTATATCCTTTGGAATTACAGAATTAGAGCATGCAATGTATGTGCTGGTGCTTATAAACTGTCTGGTATCTGCCGTTTCAGCACTGCTTGTATATGATGCTATTCATATGCTCTATCCTGCAGGCAGGAGAGCGGCAATTCTGGGATATGTTTTCTATCTGGGACTGATCATGCTATCACCATGGGTGCTGATTGCTTATACAGATTCTTTGGCGCTGGTATTACCAATACTGATCGTATGGATGTATCTGAAACTAAAAAAGGATGTCAAGAATCCTGTTTTTGCAGTTCTTTTTGGCGGACTTATCTGTTTCGTTGGATTTGTAGCATATAAGCTTAAGGCTACTGCAGGGATTGTTCTTATAGCGGTGGTCATTACAGAAATTATTAGTGCACTGAGAAGCTTTCGTGATGAGAAGGTCAGGACTTCGCTAAGAGTAGTAATATCTTTGGCAATTTTGGTAGTGATGTACTATCTTTCAAATATGTTGTACACCTCAACCTATACAGCTTGCGGGGTTGTTCTTGATAAGGAACTGGCCTGCCCTGTTACTCATTATCTGAAAATGGGATTTAATGACAGTGAAGCAGGAACCTTTAATTACCCGGATTCCGATGAAACTGCGTATATCTCTTTGTACAAGGACAGGTACGAGAATGATCTGAGCAAGGCAAAGAGCAGGATCAAAGCAATGCTTCCTTTCGGGATCATCAGGTTTGAGGCAAGAAAAGCACTGGTCAACTATCATGATGGTACATTTGCCAATGGAGTTGAGGGTGGATTTTATTCCACAGTGTATCCTGACAGGGATAAGATCCTATCGCCATTTTTAAAGAGTATTTTTTGGATAGATGGTGCTTTATACCCATATCTTGAGTGCATCTTGCAGGGACTGTGGCTTACAGTTCTGGTGCTGTGTATCGTATTTGGCGGAAGCAATGACAAAGACGGAGAGCTGTTGATCAAAATGGTATTGATAGGGGTGTTTGTGTTCCTGTCATTATTTGAGTCAAGAGCGCGCTATTTATATATCTTTTCACCAATATTCATCGTGGCTTTTGCTGGCGGGAGTGAGAGGATATTAGGTAAATGGAGGAAACATTTTGGATAAGATTGCGGTCTTAATTCCTTGTTACAATGAGGAAAAAACCATAGGAAAAGTTGTAAGAGATGCTATAGCGGCGCTTCCAGAAGCGACCGTTTATGTCTATAACAACAATTCAAAAGACAGAACTGCGGAGGTTGCCAAAGAGGCAGGTGCAATTGTCAGAAATGAGTACATGCAGGGCAAGGGCAATGTTATCAGAAGGATGTTTCGTGAGATAGATGCTCTGGTGTATGTCATGGTAGACGGCGATGACACTTATCCTATGGAGTCAGCTGCAGAGATGGTTGATCTTGTCCTTAATCACAATGCGGATATGGTTGTAGGGGACAGGTTGTCTTCTACTTACTATCAGGAAAATAAGAGACCATTCCATAATTTTGGAAACAACCTGGTTAGAGGTAGCATCAACAGGCTTTTTGGATGCAATATCAGGGATATCATGACAGGATTCAGGGCTTTCAGCTATGAGTTTGTTAAGACTTTTCCTATTCTGTCAAAGGGCTTTGAGATTGAGACAGAGATGACCATTCATGCTGTCTACAACAATATGCAGATCGACAATGTGGTCATTGATTATAGAGACAGACCAGAGGGTTCAGTGTCCAAGCTGAACACCTACGCTGATGGATTTAAGGTATTAAAGACTATCGCTAGGCTTTACAGAAGCTACAAGCCATTTGGGTTCTTTAGTATTGTGGCTGCTGTACTGGCTATTATTTCTATCATTTTCTTTATTCCCATACTTCAGGAATACTGGGCTACACATCTTGTGCCAAGGATTCCAACACTCATTGTGTGCTGCTTTGTAATGATGGCAGCTGTACAGAGTATGTTTGCTGGAATAATACTTTCGACTTTGGCAATTAACAACAGAAGAGATTTTGAAATGCAGCTTAATATGCTTCAGAGGCATAAAGAGATTGATTCAGGAAAAGAAGAGCTTTGATGGGTAAAAGAAGTTTAAAGTTCATATTTATTGCAATCTCTATAGCCGCACTTGTATTGTTATGCCTGTACCCTCTTTGGAGCCCAAATGGTCCCAGGCGGTTTAACAGGCTAATACTAAGTGACGGTGAATTAGAGAATATAATGTCTGTCAGACAGTCTGATAAAAATGTTATGACAGACATTTTTTTTGGTGATCAAAAACTGGTATATGATGCTGAAGGTAATGACCTGTATTATTCTCTGATCGAAGGTGACATGTGGGCTTATAATCCGTTAGTGTCCACCAGAAATTCAGAGAGCAGGGTATTGATCGGGATAGTAAATGACCGCATCACTTATGATAGTGTTGCTTCGAATTCCAGGATAAAGATGATCGTTTACGACGATTCAAGATATTATTTATGCCATCTGGTATGCACGACACTTCCGCTGGTTTCTATAGAATGTCAGGCAGAGGTGACTACAGAAGAAACTCAGATGAAGGTCAGTCTTTTTGACAATAGAAAAGATTCTAATATTAGAGTTGTGGACTCTGAAGGAATGATAAAGGTCAGAGGTGCAACATCCTCCCGGTATCCAAAGAAGTCCTTTAAATTATCTCTGCGTGATGGGGAAAAGAAAAAAGACTTATCATTACTTGGCATGCGTTCTGATGATGACTGGATCCTATATTCATGCTATGCAGATTATGAGAGAGTAAGAAATGTTTTTTCTCAGAATCTCTGGACCGAGAGTTGCGGAAAAGATAACGCTTATAGATTAAACACCGGATCATATTATAAGTACGTGGAAGTCTTTTTAAATGGAGAATACTACGGACTCTATGCACTGGGATACAGAACTGACTTAAAAACACTAGGTATAGATAAGGTTGGGGACGATGAAGGCCTGTTTCAGAAAATAGCCTATGGCCTTTTTGAATTTGAGTCGGATCAGCCTTTGGATATAATGTTTGACTATCTTTGCTCTGTCGAAGAACATGCTGATGACAGGCAGTATCTCATGAGCTGCGTGGATCTGGATAACGCTGCTGATTTCTTTTTATACAGGACGCTTATCCAGGGATGGGATAATTTTGATAAGAATTACCTGGTTCTTCTTAAACATTTTTACGATGGCAAAAAAGCTATCTTTATACCTTGGGATATGGATCTTTCTTGGGGGGACATGTGGAACGAAACTCAGAGAAACTGTATTTCATTTTATGAGTTGACACCAGACTATAACTCTTTTTCTTATGATACTAGTTTTTCTCAGCTGCTTCTTAACAATGATGAAGAAACATATGACCTTATGTATTCGAAATATAAATACAACAGAAAGCACGGATGGTCTGAAGAAAGAATCGACATTTTGCTTGACGGAATAGAGCAGGACCTGTTTGCTTCCGGAGCATATTACAGAGACTGCGAAAGATGGCCGGAGAGTGGAACTGTTGAAGGTATGAAGTCCTTGGATACATTCAGGGAATATGTTCATGACAGACTTCATGAGATGGATGATTACATTGAAAGATTAAAAAATGATCATTCCACAAACCCTTTGCTCACGCAGCTGTTACAGTACAAAGATCTGAATGATTACAGGTTTGTTATTTCTACGCAGTATCCTGAAATGCTTGAAGATCCTATGTACTCAGAGTTTATTGATTTTGTCGGAAAAGACAAGGTTACCATTGAAGCAGATGTAAACCTTGATGAATACAGGCTGATCAATGTATATAGCATTAATATCTCGGAAAGAGATGTCAAGGTATATGCAATCAGTGGTAATAGGTGTGATATGTTATATCCTGATGACTGCTGCAGATTCAGGATAGAGGAAAGCAATATCACTACTTTGTCTCGCTGGCTAAGATGCCTGGATAACGTATATGGCAACATTCTCCTTCAGATCAATGAAATGGATAAGCTTGATATAGACAAGGAGCATTTCCTGGAAGAATTTGATGTTGATTGTGGCAGTTTTGGCTCAGTACAGGAAATATTAGAGGAGAATAATACCCTGGTGTTCCTGCTTAACTGTGACAGCAGGAAAGGATACTATATAGAAGATGCCTATGCTTCTGGCAATTTGGTAACTACAGGCATTGGAGATTGGTTGTATTACGAAGGAGACGAAAACTACGGAATCTATATCGGCGGTGAAGAAAGTATGGTAGAACCTTTGGGTTCACAGCTTGGGTACAACATAAGAATAACTGAGTACACTACTGACTGGAAAAACATTATTTGCGATTACTCTGAATAAAAAAGAGAGGATGATTATCATATGATAATCATCCTCTTTAATTATTTAGTGTCCTTCGTTATCTTCCGGGATCTCGCTTACATATATTGATGGCTGAGCAAGTGGATACTCGCCATGAATGTATTTGTCCCATGACTCTGGATATTGCTTTTCCATTACATTCTCGTCTGCGCGATAAGTCTCTTCAGGGTTAAAATCTGCTACCTTGATATAATCTGTATCCCAGTAAGGAAATGGTTCATTGCCTTCTACGTAATTGATGTTGTGAGCAAGAATCCTGGTGACTATCTGTCTGCCAGTAAGATTCAGGTGAAGATTATCCATCAGATACTCATTGGCAGTGTCTAAATATAGATCGAATCTTGATCCAAACATACCATCAAGGATATAGCATTTATTGTCGTCAACAACATTTTTAACTTTTTCTGCATACTCTGAAAGAGTACCAATACCGTTACTTACTATATAGGAATCACCAATATATGCTCCGCTATCATCCATATATATTCCATAGAATGGGGTGATGACAATGAATGTGGCATTGGGACTAACAGCTTTAAGCTCGCTTATTCCCATAGACATGGCACCATATAAGGAATGAGCTTTTTCTACATCTGTTCCATAGTAATCCGCATCCATGGGGACATTGGATAAGAAATCGTTGGTTCCATAGCACAGTACGTAGTAGTCTACATCCTTAGGCTCGATACTGTTCATGGTGTTCAGGATTCCAGGATAAGCTTCAAGGGTTGCCTCCCTATCGGACTTACCTTCAAAACAGTAGACCATGCCAAGAAAACTTGTGGATGTCAGATTACTTGGTGCTATTTCTGAAGTGTTCTGCTCTACAGAAGCTGTTGTTCCGCTGATCGCCATGTTAAAGACTCTCGAGTCAGGAACCTTGGGAGCAAGCAGATGAGGTATATCAGTTCCATCGTCTCTTCCGTTTGCTAACTGACTGTCACCAAAACATACGATGTTTACTACATTATCCTCTTCATCAGTGTCTTCTTTTTTCTCTTCTTCTGTGGAAGCTTCATTGGATGCCTCTGCAGTTGAGACTTCCTCTAACAGTGGTTCAAAGAGATCATTGATGACCACAATTGACTTTTCAGAAGCGGCTTCGTCTTCAGCAGAGTTCTCTGTGTTGGCGTTATCGCCAATATATTCTGTAGCTTCTTTTACATCTTTATTCGGGAGAGAACATCCGGTAAAGATGATGCTCATAGAAGAAAGAAGCGCTATGGCAAATGTGATACTTTTTTTCATATCTTTAACTCCTCGCTTTCCAAAGGTATTGTAACACCGGATAAAAAAATGAAAAGTCTTTTGGTGTAAAATTAAGAAAATCTGCTGCTAATCTTAAGAAAGTCTTAAGAAATAGACGGAATAACGATTAATTCATACCAGTTTTTGACGTTTAAGTGTGCGTTGGCTTAATACCTTCAATTATGGTATAATTCTCGATAAGTATGTAGTATTTTAAGGAAGGTACGTGTAATGAAAAAAGCACTTATTATTGGGGCAGGCCCTGCAGGTCTTACAGCGGCCTACGAACTTCTGACTAAGTCCAAGGACTACCAGGTGGTAGTTTTTGAGGAGACTTCTAAATTTGGTGGCATCTCAAGAACTGTTGAGTACAAGGGCAACAGAATGGATATGGGTGGCCACAGATTCTTTTCCAAGGTTCCAGAGGTCAATGAATGGTGGGACAAGATGCTCCCTCAGCAGGGACATCCTACCTATGATGATATAGTTCTTGATCGTCCTATGAAGATGAAGGAGGGCGGTCCGGATCCTGAGAAGGAAGACCGTGTCATGCTCAAGAGACACCGTGTTTCCCGAATCCTCTTTGATTCCAAGTTCTATGATTATCCTATTTCATTAAAGCCAGAGACATTCAAGAATTTTGGATTCCTGACTACTCTTAAGGTTGGATTCTCATACATGGGATCCGTATTCCATAAGAGACCTGAGGATAATCTTGAGAACCTCTATATCAATAACTTCGGTAAGAAGCTCTACTCAATGTTCTTTGAGTATTATACCGAGAACCTTTGGGGCAGACATCCATCAGAGATCGATGCTTCCTGGGGAAAACAGAGAACCAAGGGATTATCAATCTTTGGTATCATAAGGGACTACCTTGGAAGACTCTTTAAGGTCAAGAACCGCAAGGTCAACACATCTCTTATTGAAGAGTTCAAGTATCCTAAGCTTGGTCCTGGTCAGCTTTGGGATGTTACAGCAGAGGAGATCAAAAATCTTGGTGGAACCATCATCATGAATGCCAAGGTTGTTAAGATTCGCAAGGATGGCAATCACATCAAGGGTGTTACTTACCTCATGGATGGAAAAGAGATTGATATCGACGGCGATGTTGTTATCAGTTCAATGCCAGTTAAGGATCTTGTAGCGGGCATGAACGATGTTCCGGCAGACCCTGCAAGGATTGCAGCTGGTCTTCCATACAGAGATTACATGACTCTCGGAGTTCTTGTTCCAAAGCTTAATCTTGAGAACAAGACAAACATTAAGACTATTGGCAATATCGTTCCTGACAACTGGGTATATGTTCAGGAGAGAAGCGTCAAGATGGGACGTTTCCAGATCTACAACAACTGGTCACCATATCTTGTTAAGGATCTTGAACACACTGTATGGGTTGGCCTTGAGTATTTCTGCTTCGAGGGCGATTCTATGTGGAACATGACTGAGGATGAGTTTGCCAGGATGGCTATCGATGAGATGGTTACTCTGGGACTTATTGATAGTGCGTCTGAAGTTATGGACTATCATATGGAGAGAGTTAAGAAGGCTTATCCTGCATACTTTGATACCTATGATGAGATGGACAAGCTTGTTGAATATCTCAATTCTATTGATAACCTCTACTGCGTTGGACGTAATGGACAGCACAGATACAACAATATCGATCACTCAATGTGCACTTCCTTTGAGACAGTCAAGAACATCTTAAGCGGCGAGACAGACAGAAGTAACATCTGGAACGTCAACACCGAGGAAGAGTATCACGAAACTGACGAATCGAAGTCAGAAGAAGAGGATGGAGTTGAAGTTGACTAATATATGTGGGCGGCGTTTTTGCCGCCTACTGCTACGTTAAGAAGGTTTGATACATGCAGTTTGTTTCACTGGCATTTTTGCTGCTGCTTCCTGTGGCGGCTCTCATCAATTTCATAATCCCAAGGAAGTTCAGATATATCTGGCTCCTGGCCATCAGTGCAGCTTTCTATATCAGCATTGACCTTAAAGCGTCTGCTGTTATGGCAGGAACTGTAGTGGTGACTTACTTTGCAGCTCTTTTGATCGAGAAGGTATCTGGAGGAGCAGAAGAGAAGAGGACCAAAGGGGCAACAGCTCTTTTAGTCCTTGCAGTCGTTGTTGAAGTTGCTGCCATGCTTATCTTTAGAAGTGGCAAGATAATGGGGGCAATCGGTATTTCTTTTTACATGCTCAAGTCCCTTGGATATATCATTGATGTCTACAGAGGCGACGAGGTTGCAGAACACAATTTCCTTAAGCTCGCCCTGTTTGTTTCATTCTTCCCTCAGGTCATCTCTGGACCTATTGAGAGAGCAGGGAATATGCTTCCTCAGTTTTCATATCCTGTGACAGTGGATTTTGACAGGATGAGGGACGGATTCCTGCAGATGCTGTGGGGATATTTCCTTAAGCTGGTTATAGCTGACAGGATCGCCATCTATGTAAACAGCGTGTTTGAGGCGCCGGATACTATTTCAGGAACACTGGTGGCTATCGGAACGGTTCTTTATTCATTTGAAATTTACTGCGACTTCGCAGGTTACTCTGCAATAGCAATCGGTTGTGCAAGGATCCTTGGAATAGATGTGATGAAGAACTTTGACAGCCCATATATGGCCAAGAGCATCGCGGAGTTCTGGAGAAGATGGCACATCTCTCTTTCTACATGGCTAAGAGATTATGTATATATTCCTCTTGGAGGAAACAGGAAGGGAACCGTTAGAAAGTACTTAAACGTTCTGATTGTATTTGCAGTGAGCGGAATCTGGCACGGCTCAGCTCTTACATTCCTGGTATGGGGGCTTCTCCACGGTGTATATCAGATCATTGGATTTGTGACAATGCCCTTAAGGGACAAGGTTGTTGAGGCGCTTAAGATTGACAGAAGCGGGCTTTCCCACAGGACAGTCAAGACTATCATCACCTTCCTTCTGGTTAATCTGGCGTGGATATTCTTCAGGGCAGAGTCCCTTGAAAAGGCTTTTACTGTTATAAAAAAGAGCCTTGAGTTTACCCCATGGGTATTTAGCGATGGATCCTTGTTTGAACTGGGACTTACTCAGGGCAGCATGAACATTGCTGTTTTAGGAATAATTCTTTTGATAGTAATGGATATCCTGGCCTTTAACGGCGTTGAGATCAGGGACAAGATCATCAGGCAGAGTATCTGGTACAGATGGATCATCATGATCGCAGGTATCCTGGCAATCCTCATCTTTGGAGTATGGGGCGCAGGCTACAATGCAGCCAGCTTTATATATCAGCAGTTCTGAGGCAATTTATGAAGATTAAGTTAAGCAGTATCCTGAAGACAGTGGGCTTTACCTGCGCAGCGCTTCTGTGCATCTATGGTGCCACAGTGGTACTTCGGGACAAGGAAAGTGAATATAAGTACGCAGACTTTTTTGACAGAGCGGATCAGATAGATGTATTGTTCATTGGTTCATCTCATGTGATCAATGCCATAAATCCCGCAGTTCTCTATGGGGAGTATGGATATACCTCTTACAACATGGGAGGCCACGGCTCTGTAATGCAGGCCACCTACTGGGAGCTTATAGAGGCTCTGCAGTACACCACGCCAAAGTGCGTTGTGGTTGATACCTATCTGATGAACAAGGACTATCAGTACCTTGACCAGATGTACGAGGACAGCGATGAGGAGGACAGGGCAACATCTGTAGCTCAGCTCCATCTCAACATGGACTGCTGGCCTATGGACAAGATTAAGGTGGCGGCGGTTGAGGACCTCATAGCAGATAAGGAGATTCGCAAGCAGTTCTACGTTCCCTTCCATGTTTATCACAACAGGTGGGAAGAGCTGGACAGTAATGACTACAAGGCCCTGACAGGAACAGCAGACAGGAATCCTCTTTTTGGCGCTGAGATGCGATATGGCATTGAGCTTACTCCAGGGATCTATCCGGACCCGGAGGATGAAAATGGCCTTGGTGGACATACAGTTGGAGAAGAGTACCTGCGTAAGATCATTGATGAGTGCCAGAGGAGGAATATCGACGTAATGGTGACATTCCTCACCTGCAGTGCATCCACAGAAGATAAAAGAGTTATGGACAGCGCAGAGATGATCTGCGAGCAGTATGACGTTCCCTTCATTAACATGCAGGAGATGGGCGTTGTTGACCTGTACACTGACCTTAACGATACCGGCCACATGAATGCCATGGGAGCAATCAAGGCCACCAAGTGCATTGGGCAGGAGCTTTCAGAGATAGATGGTATCACTGACCACAGAGGCGATGTAGCCTATGATTACTGGCAGCAGCGTGCTGATGAGTTCTATGGAACCATCTATGACATGGCAGTTGACTCAGAGAGTATCTACCAGCAGCTCAACTACCTGTCAGGAGCCAAGACAGTCAGCTCTATAATTTACATCAATGACGGATCCCAGGCTTTTGGAGATAATGAGATGCAGAGGCTCCTTCACAACTTTACTGTAACCCCTAAGATCTATCACACAGACGGGCCATATATTCTTATCAACGATGTGGCGTCCGGACAGTTTTATGAGGCCTGTGACGGTGAAGTTCTGGATGGTATAAAGACAAGTCTCGGTACAGTTCACTATCAGCCGGTGGAGCATCTTTTCAGGCTCTTCTATACTGATGAGGATCCGGAGACCAATCTTTTGTATGATGACAGCAAGAGTGACTATGACATACAGATAATAACCTATGACGCAGCGTCGGGAGAGATATTATCCCACAATTACTACAAGTCATATGGCAGTAACTATACTCAGGAATAAATGGAGGATTATAAATGAGCGATAAGGTTTGCATAGTAGGAATAGCAGGAGGCACAGCTTCAGGCAAGACCACAATAGTCAGGAAGATCAAGGAGAAATTTGGCGACGATATCGTGGTCATCAATCATGATTCATACTACAAGGCTCATGATGACCTCTCCTATGAGGACAGGAGCCGTCTTAACTACGATCATCCAGCGTCATTTGATACAGATCTCATGATCGAGGATGTCAGAAAGCTCAAGGCAGGACAGGAGATCGACATGCCTGTTTATGACTTCACTGTTCATAACAGGTCAGATGAGACCGTTCATGTAATGCCTAAGAAGGTCATCATAATTGAAGGAATCCTGGTCCTTGAGAGCCAGGCCTTAAGAGACCTTATGGACGTCAAGGTTTTCGTTGACACAGACGCCGATGAGAGACTTATGCGAAGGATCATCCGTGACATGACAGAGAGAGCAAGGAGCATTGAGTCTATCCTTACTCAGTACAGAGACACAGTAAAGCCCATGCATGAGCAGTTTATCGAGCCCAGCAAAAAGTATGCTGACATCATTATCCCAAGAGGCGGAGAGAATACCACAGGTATCAGTATCCTTCAGGAGCACTTAAACCTCATGATGGCTGACTAAAGGACGTTTACGTATGCTTATTCTGTTAAGAGCAATTCCCAGCCTGATACTGTGGCTGTTACTTGTGCCATTCTGCGTTGGGATGCTGGTTAATTTCATATTGCCAAGGGCAAGGCGAACCATAGGAATAACCTTTATCCTGGGTTACCTGGTTTACATGGCTGTCTTTGAAGTGATTGCCATAACATGCATGCTCAAGGCTACATACAGTGCATTTACATACTGCAGACAGATATTCATTGTGGTGGTATCTGTTCTTGCCATTGCAGGAATTGTAAGGAGCTTTTTGAAGCTAAGGGACGGGGAAAAGAACTATCTGACCCTTTTCCCTGGAGAGGCCCACGCAGATGTTTTTGACCTTATGAGCCCAAGAGCCAATCCTGGTTTTTACAAGCACGATTATTCAAAAGAGAGCAGGATCTACTGGGGAATCTTTTTTGCGATAATGGCCTTTCAGATGATTATGTCCGTAGTTATGGCCAGCTTCGATGGTGACGACGCATACTACGTTGTTGAGTCTCTCCTGGCACAGAAGGTAGATGTAATGAATACAATCCTGCCTTACACCGGATCTTCAACCTATCTTGATATAAGGCATGCCCTGGCTGTTATCACCATGTGGATAGCTTTTATAGCAAAAGAGTCAGGAATACACGCTACGATCCTGTCCCACTCTGTAATGCCTCTTTTCCTTATTCCACTGGTTTATCTTGTTTACGTGGAAATAGGAAGAGTACTGTTCAGGACTAGGCAGCAGATAATCCCTGTATTTATGATCATTGTGTCATTCCTTTTGATGTTTGGAAATGTGTCCATTTATACGCCGGCTACTTTCTTTCTTATGAGGACCTGGCAGGGCAAGGCTCTTGTTGCCAATCTGGTATTTCCAATGATCTTCTGGATATTCCTGTGGATGTTCGAGGAAGCCAAGCAGACTCCCGCACCAAACAGGAAGGAAAAGGAATGGGAACAGCCAAGAAGAGACTGGTGTCCATGGATTGAGCTGTTTTTTGTAAACATGTTATCCGGAACCTGCAGTTCACTGGGAGTTATTTTTGGAAGCGGGCTTATAGCTCTTTTGACCCTGGTGCTGCTGTTCTACACCAGAAAGATCAAGGTGATATTCGGAGCACTTTTATGTATCATACCGAACCTGGTTTATCTGATGATATATTTCTCGATATTTTTACATAAATAACAAAAGGAAGTCTGGTATTTAAGCATGAGTAAAGAAAGTAGAGAAGAAAGAAATATCCCCATGTGGGTTCATATTGCGATACTTGTAGTTATCGTCCTGGTGGTGGCTTTCACGGCATATAAGCTGATCAAATGGAATGCCGGAACAGCCAAGACTGAAGGCGTTGTTGAGGGCGATTTTGAAGTAGAGGTTCAGGACCAGGTGTTCCTGCTTCCTGATGACAAGAAGGCAATGCATGAAGATGACGGCGTTGAGACTATTCTCTTTCTGGGTAATGATATCTTAACTTACTACAGTGATGAGAATGGACTGGTAGAGCAGGTTGCTGCTAAAACCGGGGCTACATGCCTGAATGCTGGATTCCCGTCTACAACCATTGCACTTAAAAAGGCCGAGTTTGACCCTGAGTATCCACTTGATGCTTTTAGTTTTTACAATGTCAGCAAGGCTATTGCAGACAGAGATTTCTCGCTTCTTCACGGCAATGAGAGAAGTTTTGAAGATTCAAGGTATTACAAGGGCGCAGGTCTATTGGAGAACCTTGATATGAATACAGTAGATACTCTTGTAATCTTCTACGATGCTCAGGATTACATCAGCTACAGGATTGGTCTTAACCCTGACAATGACGTTGACCCTGTTACCTACAGCGGAGCTCTCACAGCAGGCATTAAGGCTATTCAGGAGAAATATCCATTTATCAGGATCGTATGCATGTCTTCTCCTATGTGTTATGCATATGACGCATCTGGAAGCCTTGTAAATGGCGATATGTACGACTTTGGAAACGGAAGGCTCACAACATACTATCAGTTCATGATGGATGTGTGCGGAGCAACTGGAGTAACATTTATTGACAATTACTATGGAACCATCGATGAGGACAACAGTTCTGAGTGGCTCCTTGATAACATACATGTAAATGCTGCCTGCAACGAGCATATGGCACAGCACTTCGTGAATGTAATATACGGTGAGAATTAAGAGGTAAAAGTTTTGAACAAGAAATTATTTGAAAAGATAAAACCAGCAGATTTTCTGCTGCTTCAGCTATCAGTGCTGGTGTATTCATTATCAACGGTAGCTGCAAATATGGCTTCCAAGCAGGCATTTCTGTCCTGGGGATACATCCTGTTTTTTGGACTGGAATTTGTTATCCTTGCTGTCTATGCAATTCTCTGGCAGCAGATCATTAAAAAGTTCCAGCTCTCCATCGCCTATGCCAATAAGTCCATGACACTTCTGTGGTCCATGCTATGGAACTTCCTGATCTTTAGCCAGGGCATTACTCCAGGCAAGGTTGCAGGTGTTCTACTGGTAATGGCTGGGGTTATTGTTATGAATCTTGGAGGTGGCGAGGAATGATAAATGTATTTTTTCTTTTAATGCTCCTCTCAGAAACAATAGCATCCACATCACAGGTTCTCCTTAAAAAGAGCGCCATAAAGGAATACCCCAATATCATCAAGGAGTATCTCAATGTCCTTGTTATTGGAGGATATTTCCTGCTGGTACTGGCAATGGTCATCAGTATCTACTGCTACAGTGGTCTTGGATACATGGGCGTTGTGGTAATGGAGCCAATCGCTTACGTAATAGTAATGTTCATGTCCAGAGTTGTGTTTAAAGAGAAGTTCGTTCGTTCCAAGATAATCGGAATGGTACTTATCGTTTCTGGTATTGTAGTGTTCTATGCTCTTGGATGATTTTGGGAGGAAACATGTTTTTTAAGAGTCAAAGGATAAAAAGGCTTGTCGTAATTGAAGCTATACTTCTGTTTATTTCATTAATGCTTTTTTGCATTCCACTCCGTCATTATTCTTATTCTATTGATGGTTTCCAGTCAGATGGAGGGGTTTTGCTAGAAGGCTTATTCGATGTTACTGAAAGCGGGATCTATATTGACAATGCTATAACAGAAGAAAAAGGTACTATGACAGATGGAACAGTTATTCCTTGGGCAACTGTTACATCTCCTGCAACTGACCTTCGTTTTGGAAGTTACAATATCATCTTTAAGTATCTTACTAGTGATCATAACAATACGTATTCCTGCTCTTCGTTGTATAACACTATTCCGGTAATTCTTCTAAGAGAGAACATGGGATTGAACGAAATTAGTGATCCTGATGGAAGAATGGTAATAACATTGAATTCAGCGCTTAACGTTGATGGATATCAGGTTTTATTTAATTATACTGGAAATGGGTATCTATATGTTTATGGAATGGAGATACAGGAAACAAACTGGTGGAAGTTTTATATCCTGTTTTGGTTGCTTACTGTAAGCATAGTAGTGGATCTGTTTATCTATCTTGGAGAAAAGAAAGGCAAATATGCACAAGGGTCAATGGTGGTGATATTTGCATTAGCTATTCTTTCTTCCCTGCCTCTTTTCGATCCATATCTTGTGACTGGGCATGATTGTTTTTACCATCTTGCCAGGATTGAGGCTTTGGTGACTGCTATACAAAATGGACAGTTCCCCGTAAGAGTATCTCCGGTATGGATAAATGGGCAGGGCTATGCATCATCGATTTTTTATAATGACCTGTTTATGCTTCTTCCAGCTGGAATAAGGCTGCTAGGGGCTTCGATTCAGTTTGCATTTAAAATATATGTATTTTGCATAAATCTGCTTACAGCAGCTATAGCAGTTGGGTGTTTTTCTAAATTGTTTAATAAAAAGATATCACCATTTGTGGCTGGAGTTATATATGTTCTCGCTCCATACAGAATAACCTGCTTATATACAAGATCAGCTGTTGGAGAGTACACAGCAATCACATTTCTTCCATTAGTGTTTTATGGATTGATGAAAATATACAAAAATGAGGAAAGCGATAGAAAAATTACCGCGAAGCTTATGAGAGCTTTGCCACTTGCATTGGGAGTATCAGGTGTAGTTAGCAGTCATGTTGTATCCTGTGTAATAGTTTTTATATTTGCAGTAATCTTTGCGGTAATGTGGTATAAGAAGACTTTCACTGTCAGAGTTCTTACTGATATTCTCTGCGCAGTAGCGATAGTGTTGATGATAAACATGTGGTACTTCGTTCCATTCATTCAGGTTATGGCGGATGGTATTGGGTCCGCAGCTCCAAGCTTTGATGGAAGACTACGATCAAATGGAACTTATTTATGGCAGCTGTTGTCTCTTTTTTCAAGCACAGGAATTTCTATGAGTATAGAAGAAGCTGTTCCTATGGCGAGAGGAGCAGAGATGACGGTAGGAATTGGGCCAGCATATTTTGCTTTGATTCTTTACGCTGTTTTGAGAGTGTGCGGAATAATAGCTAAGGAAAAAGACAAGAACTTGGTCAGATATATCGATCTGTTGTGTGTTGCTGCTGTTATCTCATTAATTATGGAGACTCCGTTTTTTCCATGGGATGGTGTGAAGCGGCTTTCCAGCATAACCAATATGGTCGCACAGAATATTCGTTTTCCATTTAGATTTATCGGTGTTTCTATGCTTTGTCTCGCATTGATTTCAGGATACCTATTTGAAATACTTGATGATCAAAAAGAGGAAATTAGAAGATATGCTCCAGCGTTTGTGGGGGCAATATTTATTGGAACGTTTATATCAGCCAGCTACACAACCAGTGTGGTCGGATCAGAAGTGGATCATATGTATATTCCGGATGATTACAACAGCTTTGGTATCATGGGGGCAGAATATCTGCCAATTGGCATAGCTGAAAATTATGGCGAGATAAATGAGCCAATAGGAGAGGATGGAATAGATCTTTTAACTTGGAACAAAGAGAAAGGTAGTGTTAAAGCTAGTGTCACTAATACATCATCTTCTGAAAAACTTCTTGAAGTCCCGTTTATCTATTACAGAGGCTATAGGGCAAAAGATTCTAAAGGAAACAACTTTATTGTTGTAAGAGACAGTAATGCCTTTGTTTCTGTGGTGCTGCCTGCGGGCTATAGTGGAGAAATCACTGTATATTATAAGGAATCAGTTTTATGGCGGATTTCAGAGATTGTTAGTTTTCTTTCAGTAATAGGACTTATCTGTTTAGCGAGGTACACTTATGTACGGAATATTCATGGAGTGTTGGGTCGCTCTTAAGCTATATTTTGGGAACCCGATATTACCAATTATCCTTTTTGTGTCTGCTGTTTATCTGTTAGTGTGCGAGAAGGACATTCGTAAAAATATAATACTGGGTATTCTGCCAATTGTGATCCTGGCAGGATTTCTTTTGCCTATTACCAAGATCGTGTATGTAGCAGCTTTCGATGATGGAAGCGATACATACTACCGTGTGCTGTGGCTTATTCCAATGTATGTAGTGATAGGATATGCTGCCTGCAAACTGATCTTTGGATTTGAGAGTAAGGTTAAGCAGAGGGTAGCTCTGGTGGCAGCAGTTGTGATCGTGATGCTGTCAGGGTCTCTGGTGTATTTTAACCAGTACATGTCTGTCGCTGAGAATATGTATCACATCCCTCAGGAAGTCATTGATGTCTGCGATGTGATAGCACCAAAGGATGGTGATTCAAGAGTAAGAGCTGTGTTCCCGTCAGAACTGGTGCACTTTGTAAGACAGTACGATGTCAACATCCTGATGCCATATGGAAGGGAAATGCTGGCTACTCAGTGGGATTATTACAACGCAGTTTACGATGCTTATGAGAAGCCTGAAGTTATTAATGCGGAGAAGCTCCTTGAGGCTACCAGACAGTCCAAGTGCCTGTACATCGTTCTTAGGACTGACAGGAAGGTGGATGTCAGCCTTGTTACCATGGGACTTAAGCTGGTTGACACTGTTGGCGATTATATAATCTATTCCGATCCTGAAGTTCAGACATGGTATGAGGAACAGGGTGTATATGTGTTAACTCCCTGATTAGGATGTAAGTTATGACTTTTAATTCTTTTGGTTTCATCTTGCTGCTCCTGCCACTATTCATAGTGGCTATGCAGCTGACAAAAAGAATAACGATAGGAAAACCAAGATACAGGGAGGCGTGTAAGGTTGTTATCATCGCGTTCTCCTTGGCTTTTTATGCCCCTTTTGGGGTTAAGAACATTGCGGTTCTAGCTGCCAGCATTTTGATAAATGCAGTGGGAGCAAGATTTCTTTTTGGAAAAAGAAACAAGGCTTTCCTTGCAGTTCTTCTTGCAGTTAATGTAGGAGCGCTCCTTTTCTTTAAGTTTAACGGATTCTTTTTCCCAGTTGCTGTAAGCTTCTATACCTTCAATCAGATATCCTATATCGTTGATATATATCGCGGAGATGCTCCGGAGTTTAGCCTTCCTGATTATCTTGCGTATATTCTGTTCTTTCCCAAGATCCTCCAGGGACCACTTATGGGATATGGGAAATTTGTAGAAAAGCTGGATAAAGCCCTTGAGACTGGTGATGCAGGTGGAAGAGTTAAGGCGGTTGATTATGAGATGGCGCTGAGGGCTATGCTACTGCTGTCCATGGGACTCTTTAAGAAGGTGATCCTTGCTGATACCTTTGGAAGAGCAGTGGACTACGGATATGACAATCTGATGACCCTGGGAAGCATGGAAGCTATCCTGGTTGCTGTGTTCTATTCCATCCAGCTTTATTTTGATTTTAGCGGTTACTGCGATATGGCAGCTGCTGTTTGCATGATGATAGGATTTGACCTTCCGGAGAACTTTAATTCACCCTATAAAGCCGTGAACATCGTGGATTTCTGGAAGAGATGGCATATATCTTTAACCAGGTTCTTTACCAAGTACGTCTACATTCCTCTTGGTGGTAATCGTAAAGGTGCCATGAGGATGTATATAAACTTCATGATAGTGTTCCTTCTTAGCGGACTGTGGCATGGAAGCGGATGGACCTTCATTGTATGGGGAGCCATGCATGGTGTGCTGTATGTGATAACAAGGGCAGTTAGCGCAGGGGCCGTTGCGGGAATAGATGTTAAAAAGGAATCTGTAATTGGCCGTGGGGTCAAGGTTCTTTTGACCTTTATCTATGTCACTGTGGCATGGGTATTCTTTAGGGCGAATACTATTTCAGATGCTGTAACGCTTCTTACAAGAGTGTTTACTGGTGGCGCAAAGCGTATCTCCACAGGAATATCTGCATGTTTCCAGCTTGATGAGCTGTGGTACATCATCAAAGTTACGCCTCTTATGAAGATGGGCTTTGTGTGGGAGATATGTCTTTGGCTGTTCCTTCTGGTATCGGTAGCTGTTATCTTTTTTTCCAGAAATGCCATAGAGATAGCAAAGACATGCAGGATCGGAGTTAAGACAACAGTATTTACAGCAGTTCTTCTGGTGTGGAGCATTGTGAGCTTTGCCGGTGTAAGTACATTTTTGTATATGAATTTTTAAAGCGTTTTTTTTCGGAGACAGATTAAGTAGATGAGTGATTCAGTAAAGATCGAAAAAACTCAATATAAGACTCTATTTGTGGTGCTGATGGTATTGGTTCTGACAGCTCTTTTAGCATGGGCTGCTGTTGTGGTGTATGTGGATCCGTTTTTCCATTACCACGCACCTATCAAGGGATTTCCCTACGTTGTTGACAATCAGCTCAGCCAGAATCCCGGAATGGCAACTCACATGGACTACAACGGATGCATCATCGGTTCATCAATGACGGTCAATTTCGATACAGATGACTTTAAGGAGCTTCTTGGTTATGATACTGTTAAGCTAAGTTACAGCGGAGCTTATCCCAAAGATGACTACAACATCCTGTCCATAGTGTTTGATGAGAGCACCTATGCAAGGAAGACGAGGCCCATGGGAGCGGTGTTCTTTGCAATGGACATTCCTACCATGACAGCTGATACAGAGGAGACCAAGTATCCTCTGCCTGATTATCTCTACGACAGGAATCTGCTTAACGACGTTAAGTACCTATTGAACAAGGATGTGTTCTTCCAGTATATCCTTCGCCCGGTGGTTCAGAGAAAGGGCTCAGACTTATCTGAGATTTATGCAAGCTGGTGGACTCCTGAGTACTACAACATTCAGTGGGTAATGCACACCTATGAAGAACCTCCAAAGTCAGACCAGGTCATCACTAAAGAGGATGTTCTTCCTACTACGGCTGCAAACCTTGAAAAGAACATTCTTCCTTTCGTGAAGGAGCATCCTGAAACTGAGTTTTATTTCTTTTTCCCGCCCTACAGTATCCTGTATTGGCATAACCTCAAGCAGGAGAACTTTTATGAGGCGGCATTTGCCCAGTATCAGTATGTGGCAGACGAGCTTTTGAAATATCCAAATGTGCACCTGTTCTATTTCCAGACCATGGATGAGGTGACAGATCTTAATAACTACGCAGACTACTCCCACTACAAGCCGGAGATAAACAGATTTATGGTAGAATGTTTTAGTAATGGGCAGTATCAGATAAAGTCCTCAGAAGAGATGGAAGCGGCTCTTGTTAAGATGAGGAGCATAGTTGAAAGCTTTGATTTTGAGGAACTGTTTAAAGGAGAGTATTGATGAGATTTTTGACTGATGACGGTAGGCCATATTCAAAGACAAAATGCTTTTTTGCAGGTTTTCTTTCTGCGGCAGCTCTTTTTGTCAGCTTTGATACAGCTGAGCCATATGAATCACATATTGGAGATCCAATAAGGCGAGGTCTTTTTAAACTGTTTGAATATACGACAGATGCTTTTGGAGGAAAAGCTTTTGTTATCACGCTTGTAGCGTTGGTTCTGTTTTTTATCTATAGTGAATTTCTTGGTGATAGTTTAAGGAGTGTAAATAGCTTTAGTCATGAAAGAGTTTTAGCTGGGTTCTTTTCTTTCATGTATGTTGGAGGGAGAGCGTTTAGGCAGGCGAACACTCTTAAAGTGCTGATAAGACCAGTATATAATTCTTTTAAAGCTCTGATAATTCTTGTCGGTTTTTATTTTTTGTTCATCATTTTTATCAGACTTGTGGGATATGTACTTGAAAACAGCAATACAGTATTTCAAATTAGAACTGAGAAGTTTACGAGAATATGTACCTTTTACAATAAACATCCATTTCTTTCAGTATTTATAGCTATATATTTGATGTGGATTCCTCATCTGATTTTGAGATATCCTGCGGCAATGGGCGCGGATGACTGGAATCAGTTGCAATTTTATTTTGGAAATCTTACATACAGTGCTTGGCAGCCTATTTTTCATACATGGCTTATGGGATCTTTTGCTAATGTTGGAATGACTCTTTTTGGAAGTGCAAATGTTGGTTTGTGTATTTATAAAGTTGTTGAGTCTGCATCGATGTCTGCTGTTCTGGCTTATACGATATATGAAATGTATAGATGGAGAACGGCTTTGTGGTTTAGACTTTTTACGTTGTTTTTGTATTGCGTTACCCCATATTTTACGGGCAACGCAGCATGGGTTATAAAAGATTATCCCCACATGATTGGGTACGTTATGTGGTCGTTATGTGTTATCAGAATTGTGTTGTCTGACAACCTTAAGTTCAGTTTCAAGAAGGATTGGGGACTGTTTGCTGCTTGGATTTATGGAGCATCAATGATGATTATGTGCAGGAAAAATGGTTTCTATATTTATGCCGCCATGACTGTTCTTCTTGCTGTTATCTGGATGGTAAAGCTGATTTCTAAGAAAGAAAGATTTAATGTATACATTTTAGCAGGACTACTGCTACCTTTTTTGATCACAGGGGGAATAGAAAATGCCATAACTGTGAAATATAATGTTGTTCCTGGACCTGTAGGTGAAGCTTTATGCCTCCCATTTCAGCAGACTGCAAGATATGTTGAGGAACACTATGATGAATTAACAGACGAAGAGATAGAGGTTTTGTCGTCGTTTTTCAATTGGGAATACTTCCCAACTTCTTATGATCCGTTATGCGCAGATGACATTAAAACCCTATATAAGGAAAGTGAAAGTCATAGGTTGGGACAATATTTTGTTCAGTGGATAAAGTTGTTTTTTAAGCATCCTATGAGTTACATAGAAGCAACTTGGAATCAAAGTTACTTCATTTTCATGCCAGACTATGACAATGTTGTGTACAATCAGGATTGTGATGCGGGAAGAGCTGTGGCAGATAAAGAATTTCAGGAATGGATTAATATCCATGTTCCAGAAACAATGCAGGGGCTTCCTATTATGGTGTGCAGTATGTATAGAATGTTAAACCAATTACCCTTTATAGCACTTATGAATAATCTGGCTATATATGTTTACATAGCATTTATATTAAGACGGTTGATGAAAGATAAGAAGTTTTATCGTGGAAGGATAGCCATGATTCCAATTTGGCTATCGTTGGTATTCGTGGTTTTGGCACCTATGATTCATGATCAGCCAAGATACTCTTGGGCTGTGATTTATATTCTTCCTACAATCTTAGCAATGTATATGTATGAAAGTTCTAAGGCGTGATTTATATGTAGTGATTTCAGATTGTTGATTGGTTGTAATATAATATAGTCAGTTTGATTTTTAAGGAGTATTCATGAGAAAGCTTGCGATAATTGGAGCGTCTTACCTTCAGAATCCACTTATTCTGGAGGCAAAGCGGATGGGATTGGAAACCCATGTGTTTGCGTGGGCAGCAGGAGATATAGGTGAAACTACGGCAGATTATTTTTATCCCATAAGTATCACTGAAAAAGAAGAGATCCTGAAAAAATGCCAGGAAATAGGCATTGATGGTATCTGCAGTATAGCCTCTGATCTTGCAATGGTGGCTGTAAACTATGTTGCAGACAAAATGGGATTATCAGGCAATTCCCTTGCTTGTACACTTAAGTCCACCAATAAATTTGCTATGAGGAATGCTTTATCTGAAAAAGGTGTTCCCTGCCCTAAATATGTTCTTGCAGATGCTTCAGTAAAACTGGACAGTCTGGATATGGAGTATCCGATCATTGTCAAACCAACTGACAGATCAGGAAGCCGTGGCGTTACTAAGCTGATGAATAAGTCAGGACTTATGGCTGCTGTTTCATCTGCCAGAGATGTAGGCTTTGAAAAGAAGGCTATAGTCGAGGAGTTTATTGAGGGAAAAGAGTACAGTGTAGAATGTATCTCTTTTAATGGACAGCATAAGCTTCTGGCAGTAACAGAGAAATTTACAACAGGAAGCCCGAACTTTATTGAGACAGGACATTTTGAGCCGGCACCAATTGATGATGCGGGTTATGATCATGTTAGAGAAGTTGTGTTTAGGGCGTTGGACGCTCTGGAAATAAGAAACGGTGCATCTCATTCAGAGATAATGATAAACGAGAACGGAACCATCAAGGTTGTTGAGATTGGTGGCCGAATGGGTGGAGACTGCATTGGAAGCTCTCTTGTCAGCCTTACTACAGGCATCGATTTTGTACATGCTGTTATTGATGTGGCACTTGGACAGGCACCAACACTCACAGTAGGCAAAAAGCATAACGCCGCAGGAATAAAGTTTGTTTTTTCAAAAGAAGATGCAGAATACTGCAACCATATCTGTGAAAAGTATCCGGATATGATCGTGGAAAAAGAAGTTGAAGAAATAACTGATAGAATAGTTGTGGACAGTTCATCAAGATTTGGATATTTCATTGTGGCTGGAGAAGATCCGGTTTTGGTCCGCAGGATAGTCGAAGGAGATAAAAGTCTTTAATGAAAAGTATATTTGCAAACAAAGAGCTACTAAATCGCATCTTTAATGTTATTCTGGTCATTCTGATAATCGGAGTGATCGCTACTCCACTTACAGGAACCATGTTTTCTTTCCTGAGTGAAGATGATTTCTCCTATGAGAGTGGCGGATTAGAAGGAGCTGCAGAGTATCAGTCTTCTATTGTTGGATCTTTATATAAGACCATCAATATCTATAAGGCACAGCAGGGCTGCTATACTCCAATGTTTTTAGATCACCTCGTAAGACCATATTCAAGGTATGGGCTTCCAGGTTTTCATATTGCATTGTTTTTTTATGTGGCATTCTGTCTGGGGGCTCTGGCTCTTACTTGCGCTATACTTGGGAAAAATAAGACAGTTTCGCTGGCAGCCATTCTTGCATCATTTATGTCTGTTTTCACCATGAGTGTAACAGAGCTTGATACAAGTATTATTCTCTGGTATACGGAGACTTTGGGATTTACACTTCTCCTTGGTTTTACGCTGCTTGCTTTGAGCTTCAGTATTCTGGCATTCAGGAACAAAGGTTGGAAAACTGTGATATATATTATTCTCAGTTCTATTTTTGCTTTCCTTGCATCTGGAGCTTCATTGACTCTCACTGCAGTTAACTGCGCACTTTTGCTGGCAGTGTTGATCCTGGACTACAAAGAGCTTGGTGAGAGAAAGTACCTTGCAGTACCATTTGCTGTCGGCTTCATTGGAGCGCTTATCAATGCAGTAGCTCCTGGTAATTTTATCAGAGGAGCGGAGTCGGTTACTCCCGGACATGAGACAGTTTTTGATGCACTTAGGGATTCTTTCAGCTGTCTGTTTAAGGCTTTTCCTCAGGCACTTGATCTGGTTTTTGTACTGGTTGCTATCGCACTGTTTGCGCTCTGCATGATATACAAGACAGATGTTTTACCTGATGGTGTTTCCCATGTGAGGATGGTAATAGTCATTGTGGGAGTATTTCTTTTGCAGTATTTTGAAACGTTCCCTGCAGCATTTGGAAACCATTATGATGAACAGGTAGGACACCTTCTTATTGAGCATGTGATAGTCACAAGGCTTACAGTATTGTTTGTAGTTATGTGCCTTGCCCAGTGGTGCAGAGAGAATTTCATTACATCAGGAAATAGTGCTGCCAAAGCTTTATCAAATAGCACTCTTTGGAAGGTAGTATTTGCTGCAGCTATCCTGCTTGTGCTTGTTCTTCCTGCTTCCAGAAGTATTATGAACAACAGCTTTACAGCGAGAACTTATAGAGACTTCAGATCCGGGGCTATGGTCAGAGTGTACAGGATAAGAGAGTTCCAGCTGGTAACCTTTGAAATGGCAGAAGATGGAACAGACTGTATAGTATATACGCCATGGGACGTTTCATCAGAATCGCTTCCAAACCTCGGAATCACAGCTGATTCTGAATGGCTGGTTAACAGATCTGCTGCTAATCTTTTTGGACTTCACACTACTACGGTGTTATATCCATAAACATGCGTGATTTTGGAGGAATAAAGAACAATGCTGAAAAACAAAAGAACGCTTATTATGGCTGTATCGCTGCTTTTGTGGATGATATTCATAACCGCGGGCTATGTTTCTTTCGAAGTCAACGATGACACGTTTCTTAACCTGTTATCTGCAGGAGCATACGGGACTGGGCGTCAGTACTTCATTTTTAGCAATGTAATCCTAGGCGGATTACTACGGGGCCTGTTTGATGTATTCCCACATATTAACTGCTATCTCTGGTTCTATCTGGTGTTTAACCTGATAGCAGTTATATCGGTATGCCTGGTTATTACCGACCATATGAAAAAAAGAGCTGCTCTTTTTACAGCCGTTGGTATTAATCTGCTGATGGCAGGCGATTTTTATGTACATATAACCTTTACCAAGAGCGCAACTTTATATGGAACTATTGGTCTGGTCATGCTGCTCTGGCAAGTTAAAAAAGAGAAAAGAGACAGAGGATATATGGTGCTGTCTTTCATTCTGATCGCAGTTGGAATGTGGGCGAGATGGACTTCGTTTGCGTTATGTGTTCCAATGGTGATCGGTGTTGAACTAATTGAGATTTTGTTTGGCGCTGTTACGAACAAGACAAAAGTATCCTGGAAGCGATATATTCCAATCTTTGTGGCTGGAATAATGTGTATAGCAAGTTTCTTTATTGACAATCTGGCATATAAAACCAATGCTGGATGGAATGAGTTCAAAAAGACTGACAACCGTCTCATCGAGATGAGAGACTATAACAGATATGTTTTTACAGATTCACCAGAGGAATTCCTTGCAGCTGGAATAACAGAAAATGATTTCAACATGATCAAGGGATACTGGATGTGGAATGATCCGGTATACTTTAGTTCTGAAAGGCTGCAGCAGATCAAGGATATAGGCTCAAAGTATGAAGAGCCAAATGTCAGGTTTGATATTGCTTTGGTCAAAGGTGTAGTCAAAGAAGCTCTGTGGATTTTGACAAGCAAATCCTTTGGTATCATTTTTGTTATCATTCTTTTGCTTGGCGCTATACATGGAAACAAGGCTATGTTCATGAAACTGGCATATTTATCTGTTGTAGCGGTTGGAGAAATCTATTACATGTTTTGCCTAAATCGCGTCTTATGGAGAGTAGAGGTTTGTGCTGTTTTATCTGCGGTTTTAGTAGGTGGATATCTTATTTCACAGGTTATTGTGAGAAAAGATGAAGAAAAAACAGAAAAGCATGTGTATCCATATGTGATATTTGCCACGATCTGCATTGCTTTTATATTAGTGAAATCTTGGGTTGTTGATAATTCAAGATATACTAATGGCGATACAAGATGTGAGGAGTTCCAGAATATCACACAGGCTGATGGTTTCTTTGTTGTACAGGATATTTCAAAATACGGAATGCTACTAGGGGCACGGGACATTTTTGGAATTACCCGCGCAAATTATGAAGATTTTTATAGTAATGTTGTTGAGCTTGGAGGCACTTCAGAGTCTCCGGCTGGAATGTACTTTGCAAGAAGTCATGGGATAACTAATCCGGTAAAAGATCTGATCGACGCCGATGGTGTTTATTTTGTAGGCGATGAGGAACCAAGACTTGCCCTTGCAGAATTCATGGATGAAAAATACGGCTCGAATCTGGTTTGGGAGCAGGTTTCTGTAGATGGAGTCGATGCCTGGAAAGTTTCTAGTGGCAAGTAGTGTTTGAGAAAAGTAGATAATAAAGCTATAAAGTGATAAGCTGTAATGTGTGTAATATGCTTATGAAATGGGTGTGAGATATCGATATACCGATATCCGTTGGGAGAATCAGAGTGAAAAAAAGTATGAATTTATTTGGAAAAAAGAAAGTGCGAAGACGTCAGAGGGAAGACGACTTCGTGGATTATGACGAGCGATACGACGAGTACGCTGATGAAGACTACGATGATGGATATGACGAGGATGATTATCCGGATGAGGAGTTTGAAGAAGAGTACGGAGATCAGGTAGACGAGCGCTATGAGGATGAAGAGTATCCCGAAGACGATCGCTACGAGGATGATCGCTATGAAGAAGATCGTTACGAGGATGATGATTATCCTGAAGATGATCGTGACTATGAGGCCGAGGACGATTACGACAGCGACTATGAGCCTCGCCGTGACGAGCGCTACGAGGATGAAGAAGACTATCCGGATGATGATCGCTACGAAGATGATCGTTACGAGGACGAAAGATACGCCGATGACGATTACGAAGATGGCGACTACGCTGATGAAGACGACTACGATTACGATTACGACCGCGAAGATGATCGCTACGCCGATGACGATTATTATGCTGGCGGACGCGGATCACGTGGCTCAAGAGGCGGCCGCGGTGGACGCGACGACCGCAGAAGTCGCAGGGGACGTGACAGAGATAGAGATGGCGAGTCTGTAGGAGCTAAGATCCTGGCATTTTTAGGAAATACTTCCGTTGCAGAGAGGGCAGCAGCAGTTGTAGCGGTTCTCCTTCTTGCAGGTGGTATTGCGTTCATGTCATTCTATGCCAAGGCCAAGAATTATGCGGCTGAAGTAGGCTCTTTTGCCGAAGTTGGCGCAGACCTTCAGATAGACGGTGTTGTAGGTTCTTCGGGACTTCTTGCAATTGCCGATGCTGAGATGGCAAGGGCTATGGCAGCAGGTCTTGTAGAGGAGATCGAGGAAGAAGAGGAAGAAGTTCCAGATACCGCTTCTAATGTCACCATCAAGATGACCCTTACAAGTATCAAGAGTGATATGAAGATCAAGTTCATTAACTCTGAGACCAAGAAGCTTGTTGCTAATGTACCTTTTGTTGTTTCTGTAGTGACACCTGATGGAACCAAGGTCAGCTACGACGATCACGACAGAGACGGAATTATTTACAAAAAAGATCTGACAGCAGGAAAATATAAAATCACACCTGAAGCTCTTTCTTCAGAGTATGACAGCTACAAGCTTGATACATCCACACAGACTCTCACTGTCAAAGATACTGTTGAGATGAAGGCTGTTGACGTATCAAACGAGATCAAGAAAGAGTCCCAGATCAACGCAGCCAAGGAAGATACAGCAGTACAGACTCAGGTGGAGTCAGTGCTCAACGACACTGTCGAGTGGGTAGATTCTAACCAGAACAGCTCTAACAGTGATGGAAGCACATACGAGAAGATCGATAAGAGCAAGCTTGATGGCATCCTGGTTGGAGCAGCTCTTAAGAATGGCAGCGTGAAGAGAATGGCTGCTACAAGAGCAAGAACTGGCACAGAGAATGGCGAACCTAAAGAAGGGGAAGGCGAACAGCAAGAGCAGCCTGAAGTTAAGAAACTCGAGCTGTCTGAAAGCTCAGTTACTGTAGAAGAGGGATCATCTACAACTGTAACTGCAAGTGGAAACACTGAAGGACTGTCATGCACAAGTAGCGACAGTTGTGCTACGGCTAGTGTAAGCGGTACTACAATAACAATAAATGGTGTTTCAGCAGGAACTGCAACTGTTACAGTGAGCGCTGGCGATGACAGCAAGACTATCAGTGTGACTGTTAAGGCAAAACCCAAGGAGAAGGTAAGCATTAAGTTTGACTCATCCTCGGTTACTATGAAGGCTGAAGAAACTAAGAGTGTCACTATTACTGAAGGTCCATCTGATCCACAGTGCAGCTCAAGTGATTCAAGTGTTGCCACAGTATCAGTAAGTGGTAAGACTATTACTATTACTGCAAAAGGAAAAGGTGAAGCAAAGATCTCAGTAAAGGGTAACGATGATTACCTTGATACTGATCTTTCTGTAAGTGTTTCTGATGCTGATCCAAAGGCAATGACTCTTAGCGTTAATAAGCTTTCTATCAAGAAGGGTGGACAAGGCGCCATAGATGTTACCGGACCAGCTGCTATAGAAAGCTGCACTCCTGCAAGCAATAACAATATAGCTAAGGCGACAATAAGTGGAAACAAGATAACTATTGACGCACTGAATGTTGGTACAGAGAAATTCACTGTAAAAGCTAAAGGCTATAGCGATGCTACTTTTGACATTGAAGTTACATCAGCTGATAAGAAAAACATGAAGGCAAGTCCTTCTGATGAAACCATCAAGATCAAGAAAGATGCAAAAACTACTATTACATTCTCAGAGCCAACTGATCTAAGCTGTGAAGTTGATAAGGATGGCAAGGATGTAGTCAAAGTAGAAAAAGATGGTGCCAAGTTCAACATTACTGGTCTGAAAGTTGGAACAGCAAAGCTTACATTCAAAGACAGCAAGGATGATTACAATCCATACCCTGTTACAGTTGTAGTAGAAGGTTTGGGAGAACTCAAGCTTAAAGTCTCAAGAGTAACTCTTGTTCCAGGTAAGACCTATAAGATAGAGACCACAGATTCTAACGTTAAGCCAACATATGAATCATCAAAGACCAGTGTAGCTACTGTAGACAGCGATGGTAAGGTCAAGGCAGTTGCAGAGGGTGAAACTACTATCACGGCCAAGTACTCTGATAAGACTGCAACTGTAACCGTTAAGGTTATTTCTGGAGAGACTGATCTTAAAGACAAAGATGGAAATGTGCTTTATGTTATCAAGTCAGATGGTACTTACAGAAAAGCTACTTACGCTGACCTGTTTGATTCATCAATAAAGGATTTCTATATTAAGAAAGCCGGTTCAGGTATCCGTCAGGGATGGTGGACTATTGATGGTAAGACATACTACTACAATAAGTATGGCGAAAAAGTAACTGGTGAACAGGTAATCAAGGGAGCCAGATACACATTTGGTTCTGATGGAGCTCTTTCTAGCTCATCGGGAACTATGGGTATTGATGTAAGTAAGTGGAACGGAAATATCAACTGGGCACAGGTTAAGAATGCTGGTGTAAACTACGCCATCATCAGATGTGGATACAGAGGTTCTTCCGCTGGAGCACTTATTGAGGATCCTAAGTTCAAGGCAAACATTCAGGGTGCTCAGGCTGCAGGAATCAAGGTTGGTGTATACTTCTTCAGCCAGGCGGTGAACGAAGTTGAGGCGGTTGAAGAGGCTTCCATGTGCATCAATCTGTGCAAGGGCTACAACTTAAGCTTCCCTGTTTACATCGACGTTGAGGGCAGTAACGGACGTGGTGACCAGATCAGCGCAAGCCAGCGTACAGCCAATATCAAGGCTTTCTGCGGAACGATCCAGAGTGCCGGATACAGAGCTGGTGTTTATTCCAACAAGACATGGTTCACACAGAAGATGAACGCATCAGCACTTACAAGCTACAAGATCTGGCTTGCACAGTATGCAGCTAACGTTACATACACAGCTACAAGATATGATATGTGGCAGTACACATCTAAGGGATCAATTTCCGGAATCTCTGGAAATGTTGATATGAACATCCTTTACAACTGATGATTGTCAGATGTCATAATAGACAAAAAAGAAGGTACAGAAGTTTTAAGCTTCTGTACCTTTATTATTTTTATTCTTCTTTTTCAGGGATGTTGATAGTTTCCTGAACGATGTAGAGTGGTCTCTCTTTTGTTACATCAAAGATATTGCCGATGTAGATACCCAGGACTCCAAGTGTGCTGAGGATCAGGCCTCCGAAAAAGAATACTGCGGCAGCTAAGGTGTTCCAGCCCTCTGGATTGGAAACGTTGGTTGCCCAGGAAACCAGCACAAAAATGATATAGATAAGTGATCCTACTGCTGAAATGGAACCAACATAGATCGGAACAAAAAGAATTCTGTTGGAAAATGTGGTCATGGCTCTTAAGGCGTATTCACATTTTTTGAGGAAGGTGTAGGATGATTTGCCTGCAAACCTTTCTTCATGTTCCAGTTCAACAAAGCCCTTGCGATAGCCTGTCCACAACAGGAACATTGTGAAGTCTCTGCCCTGTCCCTTGGTTTGGATATAGAGATCTGCTGCACGTCTGTGGGCTATCAGGTATGTTCCAAGCTCGTAATCAAAGGTGAGTTCAGACAGATAGCTGAATACCTTGTGGAACATTTTGGACAGCAGCTGTACAATAGCTGAATCCTTGCGCTTTTGACGTCTGACGATAAGTACATCCAGATTATCGGATCTTACCTTGTCATATAGCATTGGGATATTCTCAGGAGCATCCTGAAGATCACAGTCCATGGTGATCACCCATTCGCCTCTTGACACCCCTATTCCTGCGGTGATGGCCTTATCCTGTCCGCAGTTTTTGGTAAGGCTTATGGCCTTTACATGGTAATCGGAAACAGCGACTTTTTTTATCTCATCCCATGAGCCCATTCCGTCTCTGTCATCTACAAGGATGATCTCGTACTCTACCTTCATGCCCTGAAGGGTATCGGATAATCTGCGATGAAGTTCTGGTATGGCTTCAGGACAGCCATATACAGGTACTACAATGGAAATATCAATTTTCTCTTTAAAGTAATCCATAAAAACCCGGTTCTCCTATAATTTCACACCTATTCTAGGTCATTCTAACACAAATAAATACATATGTGGTATACTCTAATGGATAATGTTTAAAAATAAGAGAGGTTTACTATGAGAACTTATTTAGTAACAGGCGGAGCTGGATTTATCGGCTCAAACTACATTCACTATATGTTTAAAAAATACGGCGACGAGATTCGCATCATCAACGTAGATGTGCTTACTTACGCTGGCAATCTTGAGAACCTTAAGGATCTCGAGGGCAACCCTAACTATACATTCGTAAGGGCTAACATCTGCGACAGAGATGCCATCAACAAGATCTTTGAGGAGAATGACATCGACAGAGTTGTTCATTTTGCCGCAGAGAGCCACGTTGACAGATCTATCGTCAATCCTGAGATCTTTGTTGAGACCAACGTTCTTGGTACAGCTACAATGCTTAACGCTGCCAAGAAGGCATGGGAGAACCCAGATGGCACATTCAAGGAGGGCAAGAAGTTCCTTCATGTGTCAACTGACGAGGTTTACGGAACACTGGATGAGGATCCAAACGCTTACTTCTATGAGACAACTCCATATGATCCTCACAGCCCATATTCAGCTAGTAAGGCAAGTTCAGACATGTTAGTTAAGGCATATATGGATACTTACAAGTTCCCTGCCAACATCACTAACTGCTCTAACAACTACGGACCTTACCAGTTCCCAGAGAAGCTCATTCCACTTATCATCAACAATGCGCTTGCTGGTAAGAACCTTCCTGTTTACGGAGACGGCAAGAATGTTCGTGACTGGCTCTATGTAGAGGATCACGCCAAGGCTATCGATATGGTTCAGGAAAAGGGTAAGCTCTTTGAGACCTATAACGTTGGCGGACACAATGAGAAGCAGAACATTGAGATCGTTAAGACTATCATTGATATCTTAAGAGAAGAGCTTGATGATTCAGATCCTAGAAAAGAGCATCTGACCTACGATCTTATTACATACGTAACAGACAGAAAGGGTCATGACCGCAGATATGCCATCGCCCCTGACAAGATCAAGGCAGAGGTAGGCTGGGAGCCTGAGACAATGTTCAAAGAGGGTATCCGCAAGACCATCAAGTGGTATTTCGACAACCACGACTGGATGGAGCACGTAACCAGCGGAGACTATGAGAAGTACTACGAGAAGATGTACTCAAACAGATAAGGAGTAAACCATGAAGGGAATTATTCTGGCAGGCGGATCAGGAACACGTCTTTATCCTTTGACAAGGGCAATGTCCAAGCAGATGATGCCTGTTTATGACAAGCCAATGATCTATTATCCTCTCTCAACATTGATGCTTGCAGGTATCAGAGAGGTGCTTATTATCTCAACACCAAGAGATCTTCCTATGTTCGAGGAACTCTTTGGAACAGGTGAACAGCTGGGCATGAGCTTTAGCTATGCGATCCAGGAGCAGCCAAGAGGACTTGCTGATGCATTTATTATTGGCGCAGACTTTATTGGTTCTGACAGCGTTGCGCTGGTCCTTGGCGACAATATCTTTTACGGACAGAGCTTTAGTAAGCTCCTTAGAACAGTTGCGGCAAGAGAAAAGGGAGCAACTATCTTTGGATACTATGTAAGGGATCCAAGAGCTTACGGCGTTGTTGAGTTTGACGAGAATGGCAAGGCTATCAGCATCGAGGAGAAACCTGAGCATCCAAAGAGCAACTATGCTGTACCTGGTCTTTATTTCTACGACAATAACGTTGTGGAGATTGCAAGGAACGTTAAGCCATCAGCCAGGGGCGAGATAGAGATCACAAGTATCAACAATGAGTACTTAAGCCGCGGTGAACTTCAGGTTGAGACCATGGGTCGGGGCTTTGCATGGCTTGATACAGGCAGCCATGATTCACTTCTTGATGCATCTGATTTTGTTTGCGCCTTCCAGAAGAGGCAGGGACTCTATATTTCCTGCATCGAGGAGATCGCATATAAGAGAGGCTTTATTGACAAGGAGCAGCTTCTTAAGCTTGCTGAGCCTCTTATGAAGACAGATTACGGCAAGTATCTTGTCGAGGTGGCTAACGGACTTTAATTGTTAGCCGAGGGGGGTATATGGACAGACGAGTCTTTCGAATGGCTATACTGACCATAATAAGTGCATTTATTCTGGTGCTGATGATCGTCTATGCCACCAATGCCAAGAAGATCAACGAGCTTTTTGGATGGGGCAAGGCAAAAGAGACTGTCAGTGAGGAACTATCTGAAGAGCTTTCGGAAGAAGTCTTTACCGGAGATCAGATAGGCGACGACTTAAGCGGATTCATGCTGGATGAGGATTTCTTTGATGAGACAGAGAAGATTCCGTCTGTGGTTGTAAGAAAGAAAACATCAGCAGGAGCTTCAAGTGGTGCGGATGCCACATCTGGCGCAGCAGGTGCAAGTGGCGAAGCACTTATTGGAGACGACGGAATTAAGGGTGATGATGAGGATGCTGGCGATGGCACAGGAATGGCTGTTGTTGGCCAGATTACCAACCCAAATCCGGAGTACCCTTCCATGTATCAGGATGATGTGACGGGAGCTTCCGGGTATCTTACAAGTGTGCCACAGGCGCCAGCAGGCGGATTTGGCCAGTATATTCCTGCTGATCAGACAGTTACCGGAACACCGGTAGGAACGCCATAAAATAAATTGAATAAAAAGTTACAAGGAGATTATTACGTAGCTATGGGTAAGATTACTGTAGAGACATGTGAAATTGAGGGCCTTAAGGTCATTACACCTCAGGTGTTTGGAGATGCCAGAGGATATTTTATGGAGACATACAGCCAGAGAGACTTTGCAGCAGCTGGAATAGATGTACCATTTGTTCAGGACAATCAGTCTGCAAGCTCACAGGGAGTTTTAAGGGGCCTTCACTATCAGATCAACCATCCACAGGATAAGCTGGTTCGTTGCTTAAGAGGTGAAGTGTTTGATGTAGCTGTGGATCTTAGACGTGATTCCAAGACCTTTGGAAAATGGTACGGCGTGGTGCTGTCAGAGGAAAATAAGAAGCAGTTCTTTGTACCAAAGGGATTTGCACATGGATTTTACGTAATGTCAGAGTATGCTGAGTTTGCATATAAATGTTCAGATTTTTATACACCTGGCGATGAGGGTGGCCTTATGTGGAATGACCCGGATATAGGTATTGACTGGCCACTTGTTGAGGGTGTTTCACTTAACCTTTCTGAGAGGGATACTAAGTGGGGAGGAATCAAGGAGTTTTGATGGGCAATAAAAAGAAAATCTCCAAGGGCATAGCTCTTGGAGCTTTCTATGCGTTAGCACTGGTGCTGGCGCTTCTTCTCATTTTTCATAACAATCCCTTAGAGGATGCGGATACTGCCATGCTCAAAAAGATCTGTGGCTGTGTGCTTATTGGCATCAGCTGCATTCTGGTTTTCATTTGGTATGACAGGCTTCTGATACTGCCAGTTGAGCTCTTTCACTCAAGGAAGCTCATCAAGAGACTTGCAGTTAACGACTTTAAGAAGAGATATGCCGGATCATATATGGGAATCGTGTGGGCACTGGCACAGCCGGTGGTCACTGTTTGCATGTACTATATTGTCTTTGACAGGGTATTCCAATCCAGAGCACAGGCGGTGTCAGACGGCGTTGTTGTTCCTTACGTATTGTTTCTGACAGCGGGCCTTGTTCCCTGGTTTTTCTTTTCTGAGGCACTTACCAATGGAACTACCTCACTTCTTGAGTACAACTACCTGGTTAAAAAAGTTCTTTTCAAAATAAGTATTCTTCCGATCATCAAGATCATTGCAGCCATGTTTATTCATGTGTTCTTCACATGCGTACTGATGATAATTGCCTGCATATATGGCTATTATCCAAGCATCTACTGGCTACAGCTGATCTATTACATAGGGTGCGAATTTATTCTGGTGTTGTCCATAAGTTATGCGACTTCTGCAATAGTGGTGTTCTTCAGGGATCTTTTGCAGATCATTTCAATCGGACTTCAGCTGTTCCAGTGGGCCACACCAATTCTGTGGAATATTGATATTGTTCCGGACAAGTATAAATGGATCGTCAAGCTAAACCCGATGTCATACATTGTTGAAGGCTTCAGGAATACAATTTATGGCGAATCCTGGTTCTTTGAGCATTTCTATTCTTCAACATATTTTTGGATTTTCGTGGTTGCGGTGTTCTGTATTGGAACCCTGATATTTAAGAGGAGCAAGACGCACTTCGCTGACGTGCTGTAAATTTATGGATAAAGATACTGCGATTGAAGTAAAAAACCTGACGAAGGTTTATAGATTGTATGACAAGCCCATTGACAGGCTCAAGGACTCTATGGGACTCCTTCGAAAGAAGAGGTACAAGGAGCACCTTGCCCTTAACAATGTTACTCTTTCAGTCAAGAAGGGCGAGACTGTTGGTATCATCGGTACTAACGGATCTGGAAAGTCTACTATCCTCAAGATCATTACAGGAGTACTGTCACCTACAAGCGGCGAAGTTACCGTGGATGGTCACATTTCAGCGCTCCTTGAGCTGGGTGCAGGCTTTAACATGGAGTACAACGGAATCGACAACATCTACCTAAACGGTATGATGATCGGTTTCTCAGAGGAAGAGATCACCAAGAGACTTGATGCAATATTAGAGTTTGCGGATATCGGAGACTATGTGTATCAGCCTGTTAAGACATATTCAAGTGGTATGTTTGTAAGACTTGCCTTTGCGGTTGCCATCAACATCGACCCAGAGATCCTTATTGTCGATGAGGCTCTTTCCGTAGGAGATGTATTCTTCCAGGCCAAGTGCTACCACAAGTTTGAGGAGTTCAAGAAGCAGGGTAAGACTATCCTCTTTGTATCCCACGATCTCTCAAGTATCAGCAAGTACTGCGACAGAGCAGTTCTCCTGAACCAGGGTGTACTTCTTGGAGAAGGTACTCCAAAGAAGATGATCGACATTTACAAGCAGGTCCTTGTAGGACAGTATCCACTTCCAAAGAGCGACGTGGAGAATCTGCTTGATGACGAAGATATCAGAAAGGCTGCAGCAGACGCAGCTGAGAAGGCTGACGACAAGGTGAACAAAGGTGGCGATACGGCTGATTCCAAGGTTGGAAATAAGGATCCGCAGGAGAACCCTGACCTTCTGGAATATGGCGACGGCGCAGCAACCATCACCGACTACTATGTAACTGATGAAAAAGGCACTCGCAGCAACTCAATCATCAAGGGTTCCGAGTTCACTGTTCACATGCGGGTTAAGTTCACCAAGGACGTGGCAGCACCAATCTTCGCATTTACCTTTAAGAACATCATGGGTATTGAGATCACCGGAACTAACTCCATGGTGGAGAAGGCGTTCTTGGAACCAGTTAAGGCTGGCGATGAGAAGGATATTACCTTCACTCAGAAGATGACGCTGCAGGGTGGTGAGTATCTCCTGAGCTTTGGAGTTACTGGCTTTGAGCAGAATGACTTCACTGTGTACCATAGATTGTATGACGCGTTAAATGTAACTGTAGTATCCGACAAAAACACCGTCGGTTACTACGACATGGAGACTAAATGTACCGTCTCCGATGCCAACGCCTGATGTCCAGGGCTCAGCGGAGTGTTTGGCTCAACATGAGCAAATGGAAATATATTGTCCCTGGGCCAGGAAACAATAAACAGAGGAAACTACATGCAGGAAGAGATCAAGATAGGGGGCGTGTCCCTTAACTTCAAACACTACTCAGGGGTTGACCTCTACAGCGACGGCGCTATAGAGAACGACCTTCTTGAGATAGTCAAAAAGTATAAAAAAGAAGAGTATCAGCAGGTGATCGAGGAGAGGAATAGCTGGCCTATCCTTTACCACCTTTCTGAGCAGCGCTCAAATATCGTTGAGTGGATCCCTATGGATTCTAACGCCAAGGTTCTGGAAGTTGGCTCTGGCTGTGGCGCCATCACTGGAATGCTCTCTAAGAAGGCAAGGGAAGTTGTGGCATGTGACTTATCCCGCCGTCGTTCTGAGATCAACGCTACCAGAAACGCTGACTGTGACAATGTAACAATCCATGTTGGTAACTTCAGGGATATTGAACCTGACCTTCCAAAGGACTTTGATTATATCTTCCTCATTGGTGTGTTTGAGTATGGCCAGGGCTACATTGGCACTGACACTCCTTACGAGAGGTTCCTCAGGATGCTTAACCGCCACCTTAAAAAGGGCGGCAGAATTGTCATCGCCATCGAGAACCGTCTTGGACTTAAGTATTTTGCTGGCTGCGCTGAGGATCACCTTGGCAGCTACTTTACTGGAATCGAAGGGTACTCCGCAGATTCCGTTGCAAGGACTTTTAGCAGGAATGGACTCATCAACATCTTCAAGAAGTGTGGCATGAATGAGTACCATTTCTATTATCCATACCCTGACTACAAGCTCATGACCCTGCTTCATTCAGACAGCTATCTGCCTGGGCACGGAGAGCTTCAGGACAACGTCAGAAACTTCGACCGCGACCGAATGATCCTCTTTAACGAGAAGAAAGCTTACGAAGAGCTGGTTAAAGAGAAGATGTATCCGGAGTTTGCAAACTCCTTTGAAGTTATCCTCGGTCCCGGCTTTGATACTATCTACAGTAAATACAGCAACGACAGAGTTGATGAATTTAAGATCCGTACAGACATTGCCATCGATCGCGCTGGCCGCAAGGTCATCAAGAAGTTCCCTCTTTCAGAGGCAGCAAAAGAGCATGTCCTTGGCATCAGGGATGCTTACCTTGGCCTCATAGAGAAGTACAGGGGCGGTGATCTGGAGATCAATGACTGTCAGATCAACGAAACTGAAGGGTGCGCCGTATTCTCTTTTGTCAACGGCGTTCCACTGTCATCCCTTCTTGATCAGTGCATTGACAGGGACGACGAAGAGGCTTTCACAGCCCTTATAGGCGAGTATATCAAGAGAATAGGTCACAAGCCCGACTATCCGGTTTCGGACTACGACCTTATCTTTTCCAATATCATGGTCAATGGACCTATCTGGACCATCATTGATTACGAGTGGACCTACGGCAAGTGCATTCCGGTCAAGGACCAGCTCTGGAGAGCGATGTACTGCTACAGGCTTGAGGATAGGAAAAGAGATCACTTCGACCCTAAGCCTATCTACAACAGAGTGGGTCTTACAGAAAAAGAGATGCAGGATCTCCTTGAAGAAGAGTACGCATTCCAGAAGTACGTTACTGGCAATCGCAAGTCAATGGTTGAGATCTGGCGCGGAATCGGACGAAAGACAATTGTTCCAAAAGAGCTTCAGGGCGGCGCTAATGCTGCAAGACCAGACGACTGCGTGCAGGTTTACCTTGACGAGGGCGAAGGATACTCAGAGGACGATTCTTTCTTCCCTGAAGAGGTTTACGATGAGAAGAATGAGATCAGTCTGGACCTTCGGGTTTCAGGAGACTGCAGGACAGTTCGTGTGGATCCTGCCTTTGCACCATGCATCGTGACCATCATGGACGCCACATGGAATGACAAGTCCATTTCAGACAACACCTGTCACATCTCGATCCATCCGGTGAACGGCCAGTGGATCTCAGATGATTCGTTTGTATTTAACAGTGATGACCCTAACATCGAGTTCGGGCTTGAAAACGAACCAAGCAAGATGGACAGGAATCACTTAAAGCTGACTTTGCTCACAACGCTGATTCCAGCTAATGCAGCAAGTGCCATAGCAGAGTCAATACATGCCGATGAGCCGGTTGGGGAAAAAGCAAAAAAGGGCAAAGATATCATCGGCAAGATCAAAGGTAAGATCAAACAAAAGCGCGAGGAGCGCTTCTATAAAGACGAGGAGTGGGATTAAGGGGATATGTTAAAAGACCTGGCCAAAGGGACTCTGGTTAAGAAGCAGACAAATAAATACAATAAGCTCCTGGCATCCAAGGCTTCTGCCTACGACAAGTGGCAGAGGGCAAGGGAAAAAGAGCCTGTTCAGGAGGCAGAGGCACCGGTTCAGTATGAGACTGCAGAAAACGGTGAACTGGTTCCAAAAAAGCTCCCTACGCCTACTGTAAAGGTTGTGCCTTATGGCAAGGTTTGGGAAGTTCAGGACAACAAGAAGGACGAAACATGCGTCTATCTCTTTGTGAGCCCTAAGGGTAAGCTGGTCAAGAAGGCCGCTGACGTGGTGAAGCAGTACTTCATCGCCCACCCTGAGCACAACGTGGTTTATGGCGACGAGGACGAACTTGGAAAGGGCGGTAAGTATATCCATCCTTACTTTAAGCCGGACTGGTCACCTGATTCATATCTTAACGCTTTCTACATCGGCAGCTTTTTTGCCTGCAGAGCATCTGTTATGCATGAATCTGCACCGGAGTATGACAATGCTGTGAGAATGCTTGGCGGTACTGCGCACAAGAAGGGTTCTGTTGAACAGACAGGGCTGGAGGCATCTCTTTTGTCTGCAGACGTATTGTTCTGCATGCTGGCGATACATGAGCATGCCTTTGGAAAAAGAACCGGTCTCGAGTTCCCAATTGGTCACATAAGGGAAGTGTTGTTCCACCGAAATCCAGAGCAGGATGTGTTCTACGGTAGGAGCTTCCATACTTCAAGACATATGCTGCTGTCTCCAGCGACAGTCAGCATCATTATTCCATCCAAGGATCATCCTGAGGTGCTTCAGCAGTGCCTCAACTCTATAATTGCAACAACAGGCGATGACAACATCAAGTACGACATCGTCATTATTGATAATGGCAGTAGTGCCGCAAACCGTGTTAAGTACGGCGTTTATGCAAGCCGCGCAGAGCGTAAGAACGGTTTGACCAAGATCAACTATATCTATAAGACTCAGGAGTTTAACTTCTCTGCTATGTGCAACCAGGGAGTGAAGAACTCTACTGGTGATTATCTGCTGTTCCTTAACGACGACATCGAATGCGTCAAGGAAGGCTGGATGAGAGAGATGTTGTCACAGGCACAGCTTAAGCACGTGGGCGTTGTTGGAGCCAAGCTCATCTATCCTGAGACTGATCTTATTCAGCATGCAGGAATTGCCAATGTTCGCCGTGGCCCTGTGCACAAGCTTCAGAAGATGCACGACAACAAGAGTCACTACTTTGGCTACAACCGTGGTATACACAACATGATCGGAGCTACAGCAGCCTGCCTTATGGTGAGTCGCAAGAAGTTCAATGATGTGGGTGGATTCCCTGAGGAGCTTAAGGTTGCCTTTAACGACGTGGATTTCTGCTACAGCATGCATGAGAAGGGCTATTACAACGTATGCTGCAATCATATTCATCTGCTGCATCACGAGTCCCTGACAAGAGGACTTGATAACCTTGATCCCAAGAAGATGGAGAGACTGGCAGTAGAAGGTGATACCCTTATGACCAGGCACAACCATCTCTACAACGTGGATCCATTCTACTCACCTCACCTTACAGAGGATGAGACTATTTCTGCCATCATTCCTAAGGAGGACTACACTGCTCCTGAGGATATTCCATATGCTACAGCCAGCATCCACGAGCATGGTATTCGCGGAGCCCGTGAGGATCAGTGCCTGAGGATCGGCTGCGAGTACAACGGAACCATGGACAACTGGCTCTACGGCGTAACTGCCAAGAGCAATGAGGAAGGATATTTCCTCAAGGGATACAGCTTTGTCATCGGTTCAGACAATGCACACTTTGAGAAAAAGCTGGTGCTTCGACTTGTGCAGCGCTACGAAGACGGCGCAGGTCCTGTAGGACCAAAGGTGTACAGCTTCACTCCTTATGTGTGGTACAGACCTGACATCAGGGTTAGACTGGCAGATCAGGTAAATGTTGACCTGACAGGCTACAAGCTCCGTATCAAGAAGGGGCTGTTGCCACCTGGATACTACCAGATCGGAATGCTGGCAATCGACAAGACCAGCCGCACCAAGCTCATCAACTGGGTGCCAAATATACTCAAGATCAAAGCTACAAACTAGGAGATTTAAATGTCAGACGAGTTAGATTATAAAGCTGCATATGAGAAAGAGAAGCTGAAGGCTGCAGAACTTGCTGGAAGAATCGCTGAGCTGGAAGACAAGAACCAGGAGCTTGAATTTAAGCTCAACAGGATCAAGAACAATCCTATCTGGAAGGCATCTACACCAGCCAGAAATGCCATGCACTGGGTGATCAGGCAGCGTGATAGGATCAGAAATCAGGGGTCTCTGCGCGGAGTTATTGCCAAGATCAAGTACAAGCAGATCGAAAAGAAGGCCATGACTCACTACGGAACAGAGAGCTTCCCTTCTGAAGAGACAAGAAAAGAGCAGGAGGCAGCTGTATTTGAGAAGATGCCTCAGATATCTATTCTTGTACCACTGTACAACACACCAGAGAAGTTTTTAAGAGACATGGTGGAGTCAGTTCTGGTACAGACTTACAAGAACTGGCAGCTGTGCCTTGCAGATGGTTCAGATGCAGAGCACGAGGCGCTGGTTAAGAGTATCGTTGAGGAGTACCAGAAGGACGAAAGAGCTAAGGGGCTAGATGGAGCAGGCTGCAAGATCAAGTACCAGAAGCTTGTCAAGAATGAAGGTATCGCAGGCAACACCAATCACTGTCTGGAGCTTGCTGATGGCGAGTATATCGGACTCTTTGACCATGATGATATCCTTCATCCTGAAGTTCTCTACTGGTATGTGAAGGCGATCAATGAGGAGAACGCAGACTATATCTACTGCGATGAGACTACCTTTAAAAATGATGACATCAACAAGATGATCACCATGCACTTTAAGCCAGACTATGCTATCGACAATTTAAGAGCCAATAACTACATCTGTCATTTCAGCGTGTTCAAGAGAACACTTCTTGATGGAACAGAGCTCTTTAGACCTAAATTTGACGGAAGCCAGGACCACGATATGATCCTGCGTCTCACTGACAGAGCAGAGCACATCGTTCATGTGCCAAAGCTTTTATACTACTGGAGAAGTCATGCAGCTTCTGTTGCATCAGATATCTCTGCCAAGCCTTATGCAATTGAGGCGGCTAAAGGTGCTGTGGCAGATCACCTTCGCCGTCACGGCTATGATCATTTCAAGATTACAAGCACAAGAGCTTTTGAGACCATCTTTAAGATCACTTACGAAGTAACAGGAACCCCAAAGGTTTCCATCGTAATCCCTAACTGCGAGCACGCAGAGGATCTTAAGAGATGTATTGATTCAATATATGAGAAGTCTGTTTACGACAACTATGAGATCATCGTTGTTGAGAACAACTCCAAGGGCAGCGAAATAAGAGGCTACTACGAGGAGCTTAAGAACGGCGGACTTAAGGACGTCGTAAAAGTAGTAGATTTCACAGAGTGGCAAAAGAATAGCGGCGCAGCCACCACTGAGGGCTTCAATTACTCGGCTGTAGTTAACTACGGCGTTAAGAATTCAACTGGTGACTACATCATCCTCCTTAACAATGACACCCAGGTGATCACTGTTAACTGGATCGAGGAGCTTCTTATGTATGCTCAGCGAGAGGATGTTGGCGCAGTTGGAGGTAAGCTCTACTTCCCGGACAGAAAGATTCAGCATGCTGGCGTGGTTCTAGGACTTGGTGCCCACAGAACAGCAGGCCATTCACACTATGGCCAGGCAGGCATGAACCTTGGATACATGGGAAGACTTTGCTATGCCCAGGATGTCAGTGCTGTAACAGGCGCATGCCTCATGGTAAGCCGCAGGAAATATGATGAAGTTGGCGGATTCGATGAAGGATTTGCTGTTAGCTTAAACGACGTGGACTTCTGTCTTAAGCTTCGCGAAAAAGGATACCTCAACGTCTTCACACCATTTGCAGAGCTCTATCACTATGAGTCTCTCTCCCGTGGTCTTGACCTTGAGGGCAAGAACGCAGCCCGCTACGACAAGGAGTCTGAGCACTTCAGGACCAAGTGGAAGGAAGTCCTTGATAAGGGAGATCCATACTACAACCCTAACTTCTCCCTTGATAGAAGTGACTACAGCCTGAATGTGGAAGGATATTCGAGCCTTAGAGTTCAGTAAGGCACAGAACACAGTTGGTGGTATATCGATGAGTAGTAAAAGACAAAGGATTATTATATGCCTGCTTTTTGTGGGCATTATGCTCTTTTTTATAGCCTATGTGTTTAGTGATAAGCATAAAGAGCCTTTCACAGAGCATGTTGTTAGTGAAGATGAATATCTGGCATTGATGGAGGATCGTATAGAAACCGATGAGTTTTTATACAGTATCTTTATGGACGGTCAGGAACTCATCTATGATAGCGAAGAAAATTTTTATCTGTACTCTGTTTCTGAGGGTGGGTTAGACTCTTTTAACCCATCCATTCAGATCAATTCTTATAGCAGCAGCGTTGATATCATGTTCTGTGAAAAAGAGATTTCGCAGGATCTCATGCTTCAAAATGAAAGCATGGATTTTATTGTCTATGACAAGACCAGATATCAGACAGCTCATCTTAAATTCACATCATTACCAGTTATGGCTATAGATACTGATGAAGAGATCCCCTATACAAGAGATGAGATCGGCATGCATATGAAGCTCTACGACAATGGTGCTGATGCCAAGGAGAAACTGTCAGTATCAGATGGATTTATTCATCGAAGGGGAAAGAGCAGTTTTATGAATCCCAAAGGGTCATATAAGTTGTCTCTTACCCGCAGTACAGCAAATAGTATACATAGCAATAGAATGTCTCTATTAGGGATGCCTTCTGATGATGATTGGATCCTTACTTCCATGTGCGCAGACGATGAGAGAGTACGAGACCTGTTTTGCACCAATTTATGGGCAGAGTCCTTTGCGTTGGACAACAGGGATAGTATCAATCTTGGAACAGAATTTAAATACATCGAGGTGTTTTTAAATGGCAGATACAGCGGAATTTATGCATTAGGATATAAACTCCGCAATGAGCAGATCGGAACTTCTGAAGAAAACAAAGACAGAGTTCTGTACTTCAAACAGGATCAGGTACCATATGCTCCATTTTATGTAAGTCAGTCCGGAAGTGTGAATAACTTTACTATAGAGAGCGGGCAGAAAGATGAGAGTTTTACGATGTTCAGAGACTTTTTGATCAAAGCTTATGAATGTCGTGATAACAAGGATGAATTGTACAGTCTCATTGACCTGGACAATATAGTTGATATCTTTTTATATATCAATTTTATTCAGGGAGTCGACAATACTTTCTGTAATCAGTATCTGCTTTTGGATAATCAGGATGGTAATTACAGACTGCTCTATGCTCCCTGGGATATGGATTATTCTTTTGGAAGATATTTCAGCGATGAGAGTGATCTCGGTGAAGCCTATGTTCTTTCACCAGAGGACATGTCACTTATCAATGCCGGCATTGTAGGAAACGTCATAAGAGTTGATCAGGAAGCTTTTTCTGAGAAGCTTAGAGAAAAATATCTTGGTATCAGAGCAACAACCTGGTCTGATGAACATATTGATGAACTGATAGGAATGTATGAAGATGAGTTGTTCTCTTCTGGGGCGTATCTAAGGGAGTGCGACAGATGGAAAATTGCTGATACGCAGATTAAGGAAGCAAGGCTTTCAAGATTCAGAAGCTTTGTACACGATCGTCTCCTGGCAATGGACAAGTTCGTTGAGAACCCTGACTATCAGTTCCTTGACGAGGAAGAGATCCTGACATTCGGATCAGCAGAGGCATATTCTGCTGCATATGGTATGTTTGAACGCCCTAATAACGTAAGACTGCTTCAGATAAATGATGCCAGAATGCTTGATTATAATTATTACATTGAATCTATGAATTCCCTTGGAGTTCCTGAAGATATGGTCAAGACTGATGGATCATTAAGAGACATTTTGTGTTCCTTTGGTGACACTGCATTTTACTGGGAAATACCTGAGGATACTGATGTTATCGTGATCGAAGGAGACGGTGGAGAGCCTATGAGTTCTGCGTCTTTCTTTTCCGGAGACGATGCCATTAGTCTTTCCCTGGGAAATCTTACATATCATCCGGATGAGAACGGCAATGGAACCTTTTTACTAGATGATGAAGTTATATACACTGATAATAACTCTTCTCAGGATTATAGTTTGAGAGTTTTCCTGTTCGATCCTGATAGTCTGGCTGTCAAGAGTATTGAAGAGTGGTAATTTTTTATTGGATTGGAAGGATTTGTAAATGATCAAAAAGAGATTAAAGCTACCTGTTATCATAGTTATTTCACTGATAGTCTGGATTTTGAGTATTAACTTTGGTGGATTGTACTATGAAGACAATGATGATATCGCAATGAATATGATCGCTGCTGGTGCATATGGTGATCCGGGATCACAGTACTTTCTTTGCAGTGGTATTATCATAGGCCATCTGGTAAAAGCCCTGTACTCTGTTTTTGGAAATGTTAATTGCTATCTGTGGACCGATCTTGTGATCAGCTTAATATCTGTAATCTCTATCGCTGTTGTCCTTTCAGATGAATTTGATCTATTGGGATCAGCAGTTATTACATTTTTAGTAAGTGTGTTCTTTGCAAGAGATTTTTATATCAGCATCCAGTTTTCCAAAAATGCTGCAATGTATGCCGGGGCAGGTTTTCTTTTAATGCTCAGCTTCATATACAGAGGCGGAAAAGATTTTGTGAGATTGTTTGTGGCATCTTTTCTGTTTTTGATCTCCTATTCTGTCCGCAAGGAAGGTTTCTTCTTTTTGCTACCGTTTGCCCTTGTGGCGCTTGCTGTAGTCCTGATTCCTGTTATAAAGTCTGAGAATCGCAGCAAGATTCTTTTGCCTCTGCTTATACCTCTTTTTGGAGTTCTCTTATCTCTTGGGGCTAACTACTATACCTATGCCCTTGATCCTGAGTGGAAAGAGTATTATGTGAGGGACAGGATCTATACTGATAAAAGAGATTTTGGAAATTATAACTTTGAATGGAATAAAGAAGAATATCTTGAAGCTGGATTTACAGAGTGGGATTTCAAGCTTTTGGATATGTGGTACTACAATGACGTAGATAATTTTTCTGTGGATAAGATCAAGCTCTTAAAAGAGATCGGTGAATCCACCAGGATTGATCGGATACGTCTTGAATCCGGTATTGTTAAAGACACCTTTGTGGTTATCCGTGACGCGTTCAAAGAGGGGCCCCTTGCTGCAGTCACTGTAATTGTCATTGTTCTGTCTGCTATCTATTGTATCAGGCGGAAAAAATACATTGAATTGTTAGGCATCCTTGTGCTCTCGGGCGGGATTTTCATGGAATGCTATTATCTGGCGAATATAAGAAGGCCGCTGTGGAGAGTGGAATATGGCTCCTGGCTTGCGGGCTTACTGATGGTTCTTGGAAGTGCAGTAATGCCTGATATGAAAATGATAATAGAGCATTTGAAGAGCTCTGGTTCAGCATCTGATAAGAATGAGAAGCCCATATGGAAAGCTCTTTGTGTATGCGCATCTGTTGCAACAGTTGTAGTTGTATTTATCTGGCAGGCTAAAACTCTGGACTATAGCTATGATAACTACGCATACTCAGATACTGATCGCTATGAACTGTTTCAGGCGATAAGCAAGGCTGATGGATTCTTTGTGGTAAGCCCTGATGATATGTTTGGCGGACTTAACGGAGCCAGAAATATCATGGAAATTGACAGGCGTTATGCAGGGCTTTACTCCAATGTTACTGCGGCAGGAGGATATGTAGTTCCTGCGCCAAATGGCATGTATTATGCTCATCAGCATGGAATAACCAATGCGTTTGGATCTCTGGCTGACAGGGATGATATGTACTATGTAGGTGGCGGCGAGAGAATGGGCTATCTGCTTATGTACATTAACGAAAAATATGGACCTGGAATAGATGTTAAAGAAGTAGCGTTTGATGGCTTTACTGCATGGAAGTACTTCAGAAGCGGGGAGTAAGATATACGTGGCAGAGAATATTAAGATCATTCCCCTTGGGGGATTTGACAAGATTGGCATGAATATGACTCTGATAGAGTCTGAGGATAGCATAATTGCTATCGACTGTGGTATGTCTTTTCCGCCTGACAATATGCCAGGAGTCTCTTCAGTGATTCCGGATGTGTCATACATTAAAGACAACATCGACAGATTCAAGGGATTTGTACTGACCCACGGCCACGAGGATCACATAGGTGCTCTTCCATATGTTATTAGTGACCTGAAAGTTCCTGTTTACGGAACGCCACTTACCATAGCAATGGTGGAAAAGAAATTTCGTGATTTCGGGATAAAGGGGATAAAGACCAAGGCCATAAAGACTGGAAATACTATTGTGGTTGGCGGGTTCAAAGTTGAATTTATCAAGACTGATCACAGTATTCCGGATTCTGCCATGCTGGCTATATATACAGCCCAGGGGACAATCATAAATACCGGAGATTTCAAGTTTGACATGACCCCTGTCGTTGGTACCAGTACTGACCTTTCAAGGCTTTCCGCCATTGGATCAAAAGGCGTGCTGGCGCTTCTTTCAGACAGTACCAATGCGTCTATGGAAGGCTTTTCCAGGTCTGAGTACTATGTACATGAGCAGCTGGACAGGTTTTTTAACAAGTATAAAGAAAACCGTCTGATCATTATCACCTTTGCCACCAATATTGACCGTGTTCAGCAGATCATCAACCTGGGCAAAAAATATGGCAGGAAGATCGTTCTGGATGGTCAGCTTTTACTTGATGTTTTTTCTATAGCTAAAAAACTGGGATATGTTGATGCCTATGAAGATGTGCTTATAGATGCAGACAGTATCAATGATTATAGAGACGGTGAGGTCATCTTCCTGACCACAGGTAATCACGGTGAGTCTGTACAGGCGATTTCTGAGATTGCCTCAGGCAGTCACTCTTTTATCAAGATAAAAGATGGTGACGTGGTGCTCTTTAGTTCGGTGGCGATCCAGGGATATGAGGTTGAGTTTAACCGCACTTTGAACAATCTTGAGGAAAGTGGGACCAGAGTGGAGTTTCAGGATCTCCATGCCACTGGCCATGCATGTTCCGGGGAGCTAAAGCTTCTTTTCAATATGCTCCACCCCAAGTTTGTCATACCAGCTCATGGAGATTACCGATTCAGACGAGAAGCTAAAAAGATAGCGGCTGAAGTGGGAATATCATCAGATAATATATTCCTTATAGACAATGGTGATATTGTTGAGGTGTCACAGGATAGTTGTAAGGTGACTGGCAGGGTACCGCTTGAGGAGATACTTATCGATGGTTATGAAAAGAGATCCATTGATAAGGCTATCATCAGAGACAGGCAGCAGCTTTCTGAATCTGGAATAGTTGTGGCAGAAGTCTGTGTGGACAAAAATTCCGGAAGGCTTGCTTCGGGGATAAAGCTTACCAGCAGGGGATTTTTGGACCACGAGAAATTTGATGAGCTCTCAAAAGATCTGGAAAAAGTAATATCAAAAGAGCTCTCAAGATTTATAGGACAAGGTGTTACTGATGAGAGGGTTACCCAGGGAATAAGTGAGGTTACAAAGAAATTCATTGCAGAAAAATCAGGTAAGACGCCTGTAGTCATTGCCCTGATTACTGAAGTGATGATATAATAATCTTTGTTGGGGAATTTGTTGCAATATACAGCGGAGACGCTAAGGCTTTTAGGATACAGATTATGTCACTTTATATCCAACTAAGTGAATAATCTGAATCATGAAAAGATTCGTATATATGTAGCAGAATATGAATCGAGGGCTTTTGGGCCTCTATTCATGTTCTGCTTTTTTATTTGTCAGAAAAGGAAGTTTTTAAATGACTTTACAGATAACAACAATAGCATTTTTGATCCTGATGATGGTCCTGTTTCACTTTACTCAGGGAAGCTATCGCAGATGGATACTGTTTTTTGGAAGCATGTTCTTTATCTACGTGGAGGGTGGAGTTCTTGGACTTGCTGCGATATTTGTGGCTACGCTCTTTACCTGGAAGGCTGGAAGAGCTCTTTTTACCCAAAAAGAAAGCGGTAAAACCGGAAAAGCAGTAATGGCTCTGAGTATAGCTGTTCTTGTACTGGTCCTCATCGGATGGAAGTATATTCCACATATGATGCGAAGCAGGGGAATCGATGTCAGCACTGGCATTTTGTCACTGCCGGTTCCGATCGGCCTTTCCTTTTACATATTCCAGAGCATCAGCTACATTGCTGACATTTATATGGGGAAGATAACTCCTTCAGTTGGACTTTTGAACTTTGCTCTTTACATGGTGTGGTTCCCAAAGTGGATGAGCGGACCAATTGAGAGGGCTGACTCTTTTATAAGTCAGCTTCAATATCAGGGCAATATCAGGAATTTCTCTTTTCACCGTATTACACATGCGGCTTCATATATTGTCTGGGGACTGGTGCTCAAGCTTCTCATAGCGGATAAGCTGGCAGTAGTGGTAGATACAGTATTTTCTGATATATCACTGTATGGCGCAGGAACACTGATACTGGCTTCACTGATGTACACGATCCAGATCTATTGCGATTTTGCGGGATATACAGATATTGCGATAGGTGTTTCCAAGCTCTTTGGAATAGATTTAACAAAGAACTTCAGGACACCTTACATGGCAGAAAACATTGTGGATTTCTGGAGAAGATGGCACATATCTCTAAGTAATTTCCTTAGGGACTACATCTACATTCCTCTTGGTGGAAACAGGAAGGGAATAGTCAGGAAGCACATCAATACAATAATTGTATTCCTGGTCTGCGGAATGTGGCATGGCGTAGGCCTTAGCTTTATTGTGTGGGGTATGATCCACGCAGTGCTTAATGTTTTGACAAGTATCTTGCAGAAGACCAGGCTTAACTATCTTGTAAAAGGGAATGTTGGAAGGGTGATAACCTTTTTATGTGTCTCTTTTGCCTGGATATTCTTCAGAGCTGACTCCCTTTCACAGGGAATGGAGTTTGTTAAGGGTATGATCCCTTTTGTTAATGCCAATTCATTTTTTGCTGGCATGCATATTGAAGGGGCAGCAATACTTGGGCTTAGGACCATGGACTGGTGGATCGCATGGATTACCATAGCCTTTATGACCTTCCAGGATGCGTACTCATACAAGAGAGATACCGTACCAGCAGTAGCTATGATCACTGGCCTTAGTGATAACAGAAGGCTCGTGCTTCTTACAGCGATCATGTCTCTGGTACTGATCTTTGGCCAGTATGGATCTGGCGCGGAGATCCGCGAATTTGTTTATATGAACTTCTAGCTCTTACTTGGAAAAGAGTTTTTACAGGGGATTGAAATGGATATAAGAAATGTAAAAAAGATAGCCGCCTGCCTTATCAGTCTGATGATGCTGGTGGGTACTATAGCTGTGTCGGACAGCCTTTTTAAAGATGTCAGCCAGCATGGCGTCATGCAGAGCATAAGCATCTATGACCAGCCAAAGAATACAATAGATGTTTTGTTTGTGGGATCAAGTCATGTGCACTGCGGCATAAATACCGCCAAGCTGTGGGAGGACTACGGAATTGCTGCTTATGACTATTCTTCAGCTGAGCAGCCACTTTGGATCACTTATCACTATATTATTGAGGCCTGCAAGACGCAGAAGCCCAAGGTGATTGTGCTGGATTTCTATTCAGCTGCAGCATTTCAGGAAGATTACAAGAACAAATATCTCTATCTGTCTGATTCACTGTACGGCTTCAAGTTTTCTTTTAACAAGCTGATGATGATGCATGACAGCTTTGACGGAAAGCGCGAGCTGTGGAACAAGTATTTCCCGGGATTCTTTGGATATCATGATCAGTATACAAGTGTGGAGCTTGGAGACTTTGGCAAGCTTTTTGAAAATTACGAAGATTTTAAGGGATTTGTGCCCCGCTTTGGTGTTGACCACTATGTGACTTACCCGGATTCTCTTTCAAATGGTGTTCTGCCTCCATCTGAGAAGTCCCAGAAGTTTCTTAAGAAGATCATCGATTACACAAAAAAGAATGGCATAGAGCTGTATATCACGGCTGTGCCCTATGCTCTCAACACTGAGATGGTTGAAGGCGTAGCGCAGCATGAGGATGAGAGATACAACTGGCTTGAACAGTATGTGGAAGAGCTTCAGGAAAACGGCAATGACCACATCTATTTTGATAATACCTTCAAGCATATTGAATCCTTTGGGCTAAATATGACTGAGGGAGATAATATGTATGACGCAGGCCATGTCAATTACTATGGAAGCTGCCTTGTTACAGATTTTTATGGATATGATCTTTTGGAGCGCTATGGCAGAGAACTCATACCTGATCACAGAGAGGACCCTGACTATGCAAGCTGGGACAGAAATGTTGAGATACTCAGGCAGGATGTTGATGAAGAAGGATGGGAGTGGCGCTGATATTTCTTTTGCCCGATGTGCAACTTAGAGCTTAATTATGGTATACTGTAAACGTCCGAGAAACCGTTTTCGGGCGTTTAATTGCGTTTATTAGGAGGAATTAGCATGAGTGAGGCAACTAAGCAGTTTGAGTATTGGTTAAACGACGACTATTTCGATGAGGAGACCAAACAGGAGCTCCTTGCCATCAGAAACAATGAGGCAGAGGTTGAGGATCGTTTCTACAGAGAGCTTGAGTTCGGTACTGGCGGACTTCGCGGAGTTATCGGCGCAGGTACCAACAGGATGAACAAGTACACTGTTCGTAAGGCTACTCAGGGTCTTGCAAACTACATCAAGAAAAATGGCGGTCCTGATGCAGCGAAAAAGGGTGTCGCAATCTCTTTTGACTGCAGAAAGTTCTCACCTGAATTTGCTGATGAAACTGCACTTTGTCTTGCAGCTAACGGCATCAAGGCTTACGTTTCAGATATTCTTCGCCCTACACCAGAGCTCTCTTTTGCACTTAGAGAGTTTGGATGTATCGCTGGCGTTATGGTAACTGCTTCACACAACCCTCCAGAATATAACGGCTACAAGGTTTACTGGCAGGACGGTGCCCAGGTTACACCACCTCACGACACCGGAATCATCAGCGAAGTTGTAGCTATCACTGATTATCACGATGTTAAGACCATGTCAAAAGAGGACGCCATCGCCCAGGGACTCTATGTGAGCTTTGGCGAGGAGATCGACGACAAGTACATGGTTGAGCTCAAAAAGCAGATCATCCACAAGGATGTTATCGATGAGATGGCTGACAAGTTCACCATCGTTTACACACCATTCCACGGCACAGGTAACCTTCCTGTAAGGCGAGTTCTCAAGGAGCTTGGCTTCAAGAACGTATTCGTTGTTCCTGAGCAGGAAGAGCCGGATCCAGAGTTCACAACTCTTGAGTATCCTAACCCTGAGGATCCTAAGGCCTTCGAACTTGCTCTTAAGCTGGCAAAAGAGAAGGATGCAGATATCGTACTTGCAACCGACCCTGATGCAGACAGACTTGGAATCTATGCCAAGGATCTTAAGACCGGAGAATATGTACCTTTCACAGGTAACATGTCCGGAATGCTGATCGGTGAGTACATCCTTAGCGAGCGCAAGGCTACAGGCACAATGCCAGAGAGACCTGCATTCGTTACTACAATCGTTACAACTAACATGGCTAAGGCAATTGCAGATGCTTACGGCCTTCACTATATCGAGGTTCTCACTGGATTCAAGTACATTGGTGAGCAGATCAAGATCTTCGAGGAGAACGGACAGTCTTACAACTACGTATTCGGCCTTGAGGAGTCCTATGGATGTCTAGCAGGAACTCACGCAAGAGACAAGGACGCTGTTGTTGCAGTTATGATGCTCTGTGAGCTTGCTGCTTTCTACAAGAAGCAGGGCAAGAGCGTTTGGGATGCTATGATCGACATCTACGAGAAGTACGGCTACTACAAGGAAGGCCAGTACTCCATCACCATGAAGGGCAAGGAAGGCGCTGAGCAGATCGCTGCACTTATGGACAGACTTAGGAGCAACCCTCCTAAGGAAGTTGGCGCATGGAAGGTAGAGGAGTTCAGGGATTACAAGACTGGTAAGACCGTGAACATGGCTACTGGAGCGGAAGGGTCCACAGGACTTCCTGTTTCCAATGTTCTGTATTTTGCTCTGGATAACGATGCATGGTGCTGTGCAAGACCATCCGGAACTGAGCCTAAGATCAAGTTCTACATGGGTGTTAAGGGAAAAGATCTTGCGGATGCCGCTAAGCTTCAGGACGAGCTTACAACAGCAGTTAAGGCTATTGTGGGATAAAGAGCCTGCTGGAGACAGCGATTAGCGCAAAATAAATTCTAGGCGGATTTTTACATGAGCATACGAAATGCGGTCACTAAGACAATTGCATACGCGAGGCGCAATGGTTATAGGGCCGCATTTTTTGCTGCTCTTGAAAGGCTCTCTCTGAACAGGAAGGAGAAGTATACCTTCGTTCCACTTTCAGAGGCTGTGATCAGGGAGCAGAAGCAGGAGTACAAGCTTCTGGCAGAATCGGGGTGCCTGCTGCGTTTCAGCATTGTGGTGCCTCTTTTTAATACATCGGAATTGTACCTGCGTGCCATGATTGAATCTGTTATCGCTCAGACCTACGGAAATTGGGAACTTGTACTTAGCGATGCATCTCTTATACCCGATGTGGGACGGATCGTGGCGGAGTACTCCAAGGACGATCCCCGAATAAAGTACGTGAAGCTTGATAAAAACGGCGGGATCTCTGACAACACCAATCCTGGAATCGAGAAGGCTACTGGTGATTACATCGGACTTCTTGATCACGATGATGTGCTGACTCCGGATGCACTCTATGAGATGAGCCGCGTTATCAGAAAGAGCATGCAGAGCTACAAGCTTGTGAAGTTCTCTGACTGTCCGGTGAGGCTGATCTATTCCGACGAAGATAAGTTTGACGATGTTAAGGGCAGGTACTACGAGTGCCACAAGAAGCCCTCTTTCAATATGGATTATCTCTTTTCCAATAACTATATCTGCCACTTCACCATGCTGAGGGCAGATGTGATAAAGAGACTTAAGCTCCGCAGCAAGTACGATGGAGCCCAGGACTATGACTTATTCCTACGGGCCTGCACAGAGAGCTGTCTGCAGATGCCTCTTGCGGCAAACCAGATCGTACACATAGACAAGGTACTGTACCACTGGAGATGCCATCAGGGATCAACGGCAGCTAATCCTGCCAGCAAGTCCTATGCATATGAGGCTGGACGCCTGGCACTGCAGGATGTTGCGGAACGATATGGAATGGCAGCTAAGGCGGCGCATTTGCAGCACGTTGGATTTTACAGGCTGGACTATGATGGGCTGGCAGGAGATGGCGCCAACACCAATGCTGATGGCGATGCAGCCTTCTTTAAATCCAGGCCGGATGTGGGATGCATCGGCGGTAAGATCCTTGATAAGAAAAATCGTATCTGCGGAGGAATGTACCGCAAGGATGGAACCCTGGCTTTTGCGGGACTCCCGGAAGGTTACAGCGGCGGACTCCAGCACAGAGCCGTGCTTCAGCAGGATTCCTACGCAGTTGATATCAGATGTATAGCAGTAAGAGATGACCTTGTACAGGCGTTTGAGGATGCTACAGGAATTAAATATGTGAACGGACTTACTGAGAGCGATGCTGGTGTCAATGCTGTGCTTGCGGCTCTCCCCCAGGAGGAAATCGTTAAGCTCTCCCTTAAGTTTGCAGCGGAGGTTCACAAGAGGGGCCTACGCGTAATGTGGGATCCAAAGTTCGTAACAAAATGCGCAAAGTAATCAGAGCCCGCCATTAACTGGCGGATTCAGAAAGGCTGAAAATATGCCAAAAGTTACAGTGGTAATACCTAACTACAATGGAATGAAGTTCATAGATGACTGCCTGAGGTCGCTAAAAAAGCAGACCTTCAGGGATTTTGATGTTATCGTGGTGGACAACGGATCAACGGATGGAAGTGCAGAGTTTGTAAGAGACAGGTGGTGTGCGGAGAATCCTTCAGCACAGACTGCTAAGGTAACTGGTGGCTCTCATCACTTCAAAGTGCAGCTCATCGCCCTTAAAGAGAACACTGGCTTTGCCAATGCCGTAAATATAGGCATTGAGGCTACACCCAGTGACTACATATTCCTGCTTAATAACGATGCATTCTGCGACGAGGGAGCAATTGAAAACCTTGTCAGGGTAATGGACGGCAAGAAAAGGCTCTTTTCCGCCCAGGCTAAGATGCTCCAGACCAAAGAACCCCATAACATCGACGACTGTGGAGATCTGTACTGTGCCCTTGGATGGGCTTTCACTCCGGGCAAGGATGCTGACAATGCGAAGTTCTGTCGCCGGGAATCTGTGACCAGCGCCTGCGCAGGAGCTGCGATGTACAGAAGAGAATACTTCGAGAGAGTGGGACTTTTTGACGCAGAGCATTTCTGCTATCTCGAGGATGTGGATATAGGCTACAGAGCCCGCCTTAAGGGTTACGCCAACGTCATGGAGCCAAAAGCTGTTGTGTACCACGCAGGAAGCGGAACCAGCGGCTCAAGATACAATGAATTTAAGGTTGAGCTCACAGCAGCCAATAACCTTTTCCTTATTTACAAGAACATGCCGGTTTTCCAGGTGATCATCAATGCACCGCTGATCCTGGCGGGAATTATCATCAAGCACGCATTCTATACCAGACACGGTCTTGGAAGGGCCCACATAAAGGGACTTCGATTAGGCTTTAAGAAGATCGTGGACTTTGCTGACCACAAGGTGGTATTTGGCAAGGTAGAATTCATAAATGCTTTCAGGCTTCAGATAGAGCTCTGGGTCAACTGCGCAAGGCGTGCGCTTTCAGTTTAAAACGCGATAAAAAGTATTTGAGAGGTTTTTAATGAAATATCTTATATTGGGTGCAGGCCCGGCAGGACTAACAGTAGCAAACAAACTATTACTAAGCGGCGAAGACAGCTTTCTGGTTTTGGAAAAAGAATCTGAGGCAGGTGGTCTTTGCAGATCTACAGATGTGGATGGATCACCTTTTGATATTGGCGGTGGACACTTTCTTGATGTAAGAAGACCTAAGGTCAATGAGTTTCTGTTTGGGTTCATGCCAGAAGAAGAGTGGGATCTTTATGATAGAAAGACCACACTTCATGTCAACGGAAATGTTATTGGTCAGCCTATAGAAGCTAATATCTGGCAGATGAAACTGGAGGATCAGGTGGAGTACCTGAAATCTATCGCAGTTGCAGGCTGTAATCTCGGAGAACCAATGCCAGAGAAGTTTGTGGACTGGATATATTGGAAGCTGGGAAAAAAGATAGCTGAAGATTATATGCTTCCATACAATCGTAAGATGTTTGGCAAGAACCTGGATGAACTGGGAACATACTGGCTTGAGAAGCTTCCAAATGTCAGCTTTGATGAGACTCTTTTGTCATGCCTTGAAAAGAAGCCCTATGGAAAAGATCCTGGACATACTCAGTTCTATTATCCCAAGAAGTATGGATATGGTGAGCTGTGGAAGAGAATGGCTGATAGCCTTGGGGACAGGATAGTGTATAACACGGCCATCAGCAGTATAGATTTTGACTCCCGCACAGTGACCAGCACAGAGGGTGAGAAATATACCGCCGACGTGATAATCACAACCATTCCATGGCTTGAGTTTGCTGATATCAGTGGCATGCCAGATGAACTGGTCAGGGATATAAAGCGACTAAAATACAGTTCTATACAGACGGAATATCATCCTGAGAATCTGGATACTGAATCCCAGTGGGTGTATTATCCTGATCCGAAGCTTTCGTACCACAGGATCCTGGTACGACATAACTTCTGCCCGGGCAGCAGGGGATACTGGACTGAGACCAATAAAGAGAGAATTGACGCAGTAAGTTCAAACGAGAACTTTAAGTATATGAATAAATACGCCTACCCATTAAACACAGTTGATAAACCGCAGATAATGGATAGGCTCCTTAAGTGGTCTTCAGAAAGAAGAGTATATGGACTCGGAAGATGGGGTGAACATCAGCATTACAACTCTGATGTCACCGTTGAAAAAGCGTTTGGTCTCTTTGAGTCCTTGAGCTAAGCAGTAGTTACTGAAGTGGCATAACCCTTTTTTCATTCTCTTTTAACATAAACAGTATTCGAAGCGCTTCAGTAACAGACTTGAACTTAAGGCTGGAACCACCTGCTGTGTAGTGAATGGGAACTTCAACAGTGCTTAGGTTCCTGCAATAATAGCGCATCTCTGTCTGATACATGTGTCCTGTTGAAAGGAAGTTGTCCAGGTTCATGCCTGAAAGGATGCTTGTTTTGAAAGCCTCAAAACCACTTGTCATATCTTTGAGTTTTGTTCCGAGAACAAGGTTGGATAAAATGGTTCCTCCTGAGCTGAGGATCTTTCTGTAGAGAGGATCGTTTTCCATTCCTGCTCCCTTTATGAATCTTGATCCCCATACACAGTCGTAGCCACGATCAAGGGCTTCGATAAACTGTGGGATCTCCTCAGGGAGATGGCTTCCGCCGCCATCCATTTCGATTATCTGTTCAGCTCCGTCTTCGATAGCTCTTTTAAATCCATATAAATAACAGCTGACAACTCCGCGGGATTTCTCGTGGAATATACATTTTACACGTCCTGTGTGTTCGTATGATTCAATTACTCCCTGGGTGTTGTCCTTGGAATAATTGTCGATTACTGGATAAACATAGAGGTTATCGTAGGGAAGGGCAAGAATTCTATCAAGAATATCACCCATTGTTGCTTCTTCATTGGCAACAGGCATAACAATAATAGTTTTTTTCATTTTTAGATCCTTAATTTCTTCTTATTTAATCTGGTTTTTTCAAAACCATCTTTATGTATTATACACAAGAAAGAATCATTGTAAAATCGTTTAGTAGCCACTATATTTGCCCATTGCAGAAAATTAGTATACAATATAAGCAACTATGGGAAAGTATGGAAAAGTATTGTGATCAAGGATAATCAGGTACATCTGAATAGGGCACACGTCATCGTGGACGGGCTACTTGTAGCTGGTTCCTACGCGTTGTCTTACTATCTCAAATTCGAATCCATATTTGCAGACAAGACTCCCGGTGGACGACTTCCACTCGAGGTTTACTTCTCTGCACTTTATTTTTTGGTTCCCTGCTATCTTCTTTTGTATTATATGGTCCAGCTCTACACATCCAGAAGGGCGCTGCGGCTCTGGGATGAGTTCGTGGACATAGTCCAGGGCAATATCATGGGCGTTATCGGGTTCCTGGTTATCTTGTATATCATCAACCAGCCAAACTTCTCCCGTTCCATGATCGCCATCTTCTTTGTGGTGAACACGACGCTGACGACAGTAGCGCACTGGTTCCTGCGAAAGTTCTTAAGGTTTATCAGGAAAAAAGGTTACAACATCAAACACATTTTGCTGGTGGGATATTCAAGGGCTGCAGAGGCCTACATCAGCAGGATTTTGGAAAACCCACAGTGGGGATATGAGATTGCAGGTGTCTTGGACGACTTCGTGCCTCTTGATACCAAGTATCACGGCATCAAGGTTATTGGCAAGATCGATGAGCTCAACAGCTATCTTGAGAACAACAATTACGACGAGATCACCATCACCCTTCCGCTGGATGATTACGACAGACTTGAGATGCTGGTTGCGGAGTGCGAGAAATCCGGTGTTCACACCAAGTTCATTCCGGACTACTCATCTCTTTTCCCAAGTAATCCGTACACTGAGGATGTTCAGGGCATTCCCGTTATCAACATCAGATATGTGCCACTGACCAATTCGATGAACAAGCTGGCCAAGAGAATCGTGGATATCGTGGGATCTCTTTTCGCTATTATTGTGTTCTCACCCATCATGCTGATCTCTGCCATTGCCATCAAGGCTACCAGCGAGGGACCTATTATCTACAAGCAGGAGCGTATTGGCTTAGGCGGCGTTCCATTTAATATGTACAAGTTCAGGACCATGAAGCTTCAGACAGAGGCTGAGGAAAAGAAAGGCTGGACCACCAAGGGGGATCCAAGAGTTACCAAGATTGGCGCCATCTTAAGGAAGACCAGTATCGATGAGATGCCTCAGTTCTTTAACATCTTCATTGGTCAGATGAGCCTCGTGGGACCGCGCCCTGAGAGACCTCAGTTCGTTGAGAAGTTTAAAGAGCAGATTCCACGCTACATGGTCAAGCATCAGGTTCGTCCGGGACTTACAGGCTGGGCTCAGATCAATGGTTACCGCGGAGATACTTCCATCCGCAAGCGTATCGACTACGATATCTACTATATTGAAAACTGGAGTATGGCTTTTGATTTCAAGATCCTTATAGGAACTATCAGGCACGGCTTCATAAATAAGAATGCGTATTGATAATTGCACTGATATGTGGCAAAATATATTGGTGCAATTTTGCATTTTATTAAATTTAGTATTAAAAGTTTGTTGGGATAAGAGGAGAAAAGGGATCATGTCAAATAGAGACGATGAGTACTACGAGAGAGATGAGAGAAGATCTTCTCGCAGACGTGACGACAGATACGACGATAGATACGACGACAGGTATGACGACAGATACGAGGACGACTACGACAGAGACGATAGACGTCCTGCAAGAAGAGATGGCGGAAGACCTGCAGCTGGTCGCAGTTCCAGAAGTGAGTACGACCGCGAGCCTGTAAGGAGCAGCAGAAACGGCTCTAGCAGAAACGGTTCAGGCCGTTCAAGCAGCGCCGGCTCCAGCAGAAATGGCGGACGTCCAAGCAGCTCTTCAAGAGGTTCAAGCTCACGTGGCGGCTCCCGTGGTGGAAACGGCCGCGGAGGCAATGGAGGCAAGAAAAAGAGCAGCACTAAGGCAATAGTTCTTTTGGTTGCTGAGGTACTTGTAGCATGCGTACTTGTGTATGTTGCTTACACACTGTTCTTCAAGGTAGACGTAACCAAGGTTGGTAAGGTTAACCTCAACGAGGAAGCTATCACCAAGTCAATCAGTGAGACAGTTGCCAACAACCAGGAGATGTCCGGATACACCAACATCGCACTCTTTGGTGTTGACTCCCGTGAGGAGGCGCTCACCAAGAACACAAGATCAGATACGATCATGATCGCATCTATCAACAATGCAACTGGTGATGTTAAGCTCTGCTCCGTATATCGTGATACATATCTTAACCTTTCTAATGATACTTACACCAAGTGTAACGCAGCTTACGCCCAGGGTGGTCCTGAGCAGGCTATCTCAATGCTTAACATGAACCTGGATATGGATATTCAGGACTTCGTTACAATTGGTTTCAGAGGACTTACAGAGGTTGTTGATGCTCTTGGTGGCGTTGAGATCGACGTTACAGACGCTGAGATCTCTCACCTTAACAACTACCAGTCCACAATGGCTCAGGAATTAAAGCTCAACTACGAGCCTGTAACAAGCGCTGGATTGCAGACACTGAACGGCCTTCAGGCAACAGCTTACTGCCGTATCAGATACACAGCAGGTGATGACTTCAAGCGTGCTGAGAGACAGAGAACTGTACTTATGGCCTGCATGGACAAGGCTAAGGGCATGAACTACTCACAGCTTGAGAATGTGGCTAACAAGGCATTTGGCCATATCTATACATCAATGGATCTTACAGAGGATATCCTTCCACTGCTTAAGAACCTCACTAACTACGAGATCGTTGATAACAACGGATTCCCTTACGAGGAGATGCGTGCAACAGGCACCATGGGTAAGGCAGGTAGCTGCGTACTTCCTAAGGATCTTCAGGGCAACGTTAAGTGGCTCCACCAGTTCCTGTTCGACGACGCCAACTACGAGGTTTCATCAGACGTTCAGAAATATTCAGACAAGATTGCAGCTGACGTTAGCAGATATCTTGGAAACTGACGATAGCTCTTTTGCCAAAAAGAGTCAGTTCCAAAATGTAGTATTCTATCAGGGCTGGGTTCACATTGAGCCTGGCCCTGTTTTACAAAGGTAACAAAATGAGCACAGTTGATGTCATTATTCCGACTTACAAACCGGATATATCTCTTTTCAGCCTGATCGATGACCTGGAGAAGCAGGCACTTGCTCCGGATCACATCATCCTCATGAACACTGAGGAGCGCTACTGGAAAGAGCTTCTTGATAAGGCGGGCAAGAATCCGCTTGAGAAGTACGACAACATCATATTAAGGCACGTGGACAAAAGAGATTTCGACCACGGCAATACCCGTAACCAGGGCGTTGAGCTTTCTAAGGCAGAGTTCTTTCTTATGATGACCCAGGATGCATTTCCAAGGGACAAGATGCTGATAAGCAGCCTGGTGAAGGCATTTGAAGACAGTGACGTTGCTGCAGCTTACGGACGACAGTACCCAAAGAGCGACTGTAACCTGGCTGAGAGATACGCCCGCAAGTTCAACTATCCAAACGAGACCATCAAGAAGACCCAAGGCGACGTGGACAGGCTTGGTATCAAGACTTACTTCTGCTCCAATGTCTGTGCTATGTACAGGCGCGAGATCTTCGATAAGCTTGGGGGATTCACTAAGAGGACCATTTTTAACGAAGATATGGTCTACGCTGGAACAGCCTGCCAGAACGGATACGCAATAATGTATGTTCCAGAGGCCGGTGTTATCCACTCCCACAACTACACTTACCTTCAGCAGTTCCACAGGAACTTCGACCTTGGGGTATCACAGATCGAGCATCCTGAGATCTTCGGAAACCTTAAGTCCGAGACTGAAGGCAAGAAGATGGTAAAAGAGACAATGGAGCACTTCAGGCGCATCGGTAAAGGATACCTTATTCCTGACTACGTTATCATGTGCGGCTTCAGATTTTTGGGATACAAGCTTGGCAGAAACTACAAAAAGCTTCCAAAGGGGCTGGTAAAGGCCTTAGCTTCTAATAAGGAGTATTTTTCAAAATGGAATTAGATTTATCAAATTTCGACGTTAAGCTTTCAGATGACATCAATTCCTGGGAGGAAGTAAACCTCCTTTATAACTCTGCCCTCAAGCAGATCCAGACCAAGATCGAGATCCTTAACGAGGAGTTCCAGGAGGTTCACAGGTATAACCCCATCGAGCACGTTAAGTCCCGTGTTAAGGCTCCTGAGAGCATCGTAAAAAAGCTTAAGAGGAACGGATACGAATCAACCATCGAGAACATGGTACGCTACGTCAATGACATTGCAGGCATTCGTATCATCTGTTCATTTACATCTGATATTTACAGGATTGCTGAGATGATCAGCAATCAGAAGGATATCCAGGTACTGACTGTCAAGGATTACATTATGAATCCCAAGCAGAGCGGATACAGGAGCTATCACATGATAGTATCCCTTCCGGTGTACCTGTCTGACCGTATAGTCAATGTTAAGGTGGAGATTCAGATAAGAACTGTTGCCATGGATTTTTGGGCTTCACTTGAGCACAAGATCCAGTACAAGTTCGAAGGTAAGGCGCCACAGCACATCAATTCAGAACTGTTTGAGTGTGCGTCCATGGTGGCGAACCTTGATGAGAAGATGCTTCAGCTTAATGATGAGATTCTGGCGGTAGAAGCTGGGGAGTGAGATAGCTCTTTTCCCCATTAATGAGGAGTGGGTAGGCACATCGCTGCACCTACCCTATTATGAAAAAATCTATCTTTCTAAATTAGCTAGCCGCCTTGCTTACGACTATGGTATTAATATACAAGGCAATTATGAACAAATTATGAACGACCGGTGAACAAAGGGTAAAATTGTCCAATAAAAATCTTTGAAACAATATAAACTTGTCTAATTTGCATAATAAATGATAAGCTTAATGGGATGTCAAAGATCTGAGGGGACAAAATCATGACAAATGGATGGGGAGGAAGAATCGTGGAAAACTTTATGGACAAGCTCGCTGAGAAGATCGGAACCCGTGACATTATAAAGGCCAACGCTCAGGCAGAGGCCATGGAAGCCGAGAGGACCAAGCAGGAAGCTGAGCAGTTCAAGGCCCAGTTTGATGAGCTCAAGGCTAGTGAAGCAGAGCACAAAAAAGCTATCGACGGAGCTTTAGAGTCTCTTGAGAACCTCACAAAGAGGATGGACGACTCCGAAACAAAAGTTCACGACGTTGGCGTTCAGGTATATAGAAACGTTCAGGCCATTGTTGAAAAGGGCCAGGACAAGGAGCTCGAGGAGTTCGAGACTCTTAAAAAGAAGCTGGAGAAGAGCGAGGAAGCGGTAAAAGAGCTGACTAACAAGCTCGAGTCCATTCAGGTGGGCGTTGAGACCAAGAACAGCGCAGTTACTCCACTTCTTGTTATCACTATGCTCATTGCAGCAGCTGATCTTGTGATCAATATTCTTAAGATTTTAGGTATTATGTAATAATGAATTTAGCTCAGACAGTTTTCAGAAGAAAGATCAAAATATGGTTTCTCCATTCAGCCCTTGTGGTGATCGTGGCGTGGATCCTATTTATGCCAAGCCTCGTGAAATATGAAAAGGGTGGGGACAATATTTTTTCCGTAAAACTTAATAACCTGGTGGTTGGAACAGCTGGAACCAGGGAGGATGCATATAAGGCTTACAGAGAGGCCAGACGCGCCATTGCCAAGGGCAACGACGAGCTGGTTCTTTCCTATGCAGATCTCACCATCGAGGGCGATAACGTGCTCTTTGGGGAGGTGGATTCCGTAGGCCGCATGGCTGCCAACATGACCGGCATTCTTCGTGACAGTGAAAAGAGTACCTTCAACCGTGCATACTCCATCAAGATCAATGAGTTTGCTGTTAACCTTGGAAGTCTTTCAGATGTAATGGAGCTTCTGTCTACAGCACTTAATAACTTTGATGAGTCAAGGCTCTACAGCGTTGACCTCGTGGTGGATACAGAGAGGGAAGTTAATGTATTAACTCCTATTGTTAAGAGCAAGGAAGAGGTTAAAAAGGAGGAAGCCAAGGCAGAGATCACCAATAACATGCCTCAGGCGGGATTTGTCCTTGACCTTACACAGACCGTCAACGACGCCAAGCCAATTGCCTACGACAAGGATTTCTCAGATTATGAGCTGGGACTTCAGTCCATGGATTTTGCGGACAAGGTTGAGATCGTTGAGTGTTACCTTCCAGACAGTGAGATAACAGACCTTGCTACAGCTATTGATGATGTTACCAAGGATAAAGAGACTAACCAGATCTATGAGGTTCAGTCTGGAGATACACTGGGTCTTATCGCCCAGAAGTTTGACCTGACTGTTGATGACCTTGTCAGAATGAACGAGTCTCTTGAAAATGAAAATACAACCATCAGAGTACAGGATAACCTTATAGTTACTGTTCCAGAGCCTGAGCTTTCTGTGGTTTACCAGATACAGGAGTACTACGAGGAGGACTACGAAGCAGAAGTTCAGTACGTTCCCAATGATTCGTGGTACACTACCCAGACCAAGGTGCTGCAGGAACCATCTGCTGGACACCGCAAGGTTGTGGCTGTTGTGACCTACACTGACCACAACGAGGACTCCAGGGAGATCGTCAAGGAAGAGATCACCTACAGGGCAGTTCCTAAGATCGTAGAGCGAGGAACTAAGATTCCACCTACATATATTAAGCCTATTTCCGGCGGAAGACTCACTTCCGGTTTTGGAAGAAGAAAGCGTCCAACCAAGGGCGCCAGCTCATACCATAAGGGTGTCGACTGGTCTACACCAGTTGGAACATCAGTTGTGGCATCTTCTTCCGGAACTGTAACAAGAGCCGGATGGGGAAGTGGATACGGATACTGTGTATATATCAGGCATCCGGATGGCAGGGAAACCAGGTACGGACATCTGTCCAAGGTACTGGTTTCTGCAGGTCAGTCTGTATCCCAGGGACAGAGGATCGCTCTTTCAGGAAATACTGGTGTATCCACAGGACCACATCTTCACTTTGAGATCCTGATCGGCGGATCACAGGTTAATCCTCTTAATTACCTGAACTGATATAGGCGTTTTACCGCATGAATTGTGGCTGTTTTACAAATGACATTTCTTGTGGTATAACTTATATTTGTTCAAGAGGTTCGAAGAGAGAAATTTATGGAAAAATATATAATAAAAGGCGGAAATCCGCTTGTTGGCGAGGTTGAGATTGGTGGCGCCAAGAACGCTGCCCTTGCAATCTTGGCCGCTGCCACAATGACGGATGAGACTGTCTACATCGACAATATGCCAGACGCTTCAGATACCAATGCAATGCTTCAGGCTATCGAGAGCATTGGTGCATATGTTGAGAGAACAGGCAGGCATTCTGTTAAGATCAATGCTTCACAGATCCGCAGTTATACAATTGAAAACGATTATATCAAGAAGATAAGAGCAGGTTACTACCTTCTTGGTGCCCTTCTTGGCAAGTACAAGAGCGCAGGTGTTGCCCTTCCTGGTGGATGTCACATCGGACTTCGTCCTATCGACCAGCATATCAAGGGATTTACTGCACTTGGTGCCAAGGTTTCCATTCAGGGTATCATCTATGCAGAGGCAGAACAGCTCGTTGGTAATCACATCTATCTTGACGTTGTCAGCGTAGGTGCAACCATCAATATCATGATGGCAGCATGTATGGCTGAGGGTAAGACTATCATCGAGAATGCGGCAAAAGAGCCACACGTGGTTGATATTGCCAACTTCCTTAACAGCATGGGCGCCAACATCAAGGGTGCAGGTACTGATGTTATCCGTATCAAGGGTGTTGAGAAGCTCCATGGAACAGAGTATACAATCATTCCTGACCAGATAGAGGCGGGCACATTTATGCTGGCTGCAGCTGCAACTATGGGAGATGTTACAGTCAAGAACGTAATCCCCAAGCATTTGGAGTCCATCAGTGCCAAGCTTGTTGAGATGGGATGCCAGATCCACGAGTCTGATGATGAAGTCAGAGTTGTGGCAGCCAAGAGACTTCAGAATACCCACGTTAAGACACTGCCATATCCTGGATACCCTACGGATATGCAGCCACAGATCACAGTGGCCCTTGGTCTTGCCAGTGGTATCAGTATTGTAACAGAGAGTATTTTCGAGAGCAGATTTAAATATGTTGATGAGCTCACCAGGATGGGAGCCAACATCAAGGTAGAAGGCAGCACAGCCATCATCGAAGGTGTAGAGCGCTACACCGGAGCAACTGTGTCAGCTCCTGATCTTCGTGCAGGAGCAGCCCTTGTTATTGCTGCACTTACTGCAGAAGGTTACTCCACCATTGAGGATATCAAGTACATCCAGAGAGGCTACGAGGACTTCGAGGTTAAGCTTCGCGAGCTTGGTGCACAGATCGAGCTGGTGGATGACGACAGAGATATTCAGAAGTTTAAGCTTAAGAACGCGTGATGCGTATAAAATAAACAGCTGAGAGAAATGGTTCTCTCAGCTGTTTTATTTTCTGTATATCGTGCGTGATAGCTTTAAATAATTTCTTGTATGTATACCCCGGGGCACTTGCTAAGGTCTATGTAGTCGTTCTCAACCTTGATGGTTGGCCTTGAAAGAGCATTACTGTTTATGAAGATGATCTCTCCGATCTCGCCTGTGTTAAGCCGCACGGTGTTGCGAAGGTATGTATTTACTATGTTGTGGAGGAAGGCCAGTATCATCTCAGGGTCGTATCTCTGGAAGCCTTCATCCTCGAACATTGATATTGCAATGAATGGACAAAGTGGACCGCGGTAGTATCTTGCGCTTGTCATGGCATCATATACGTCAGCTATGGCAACAGCTTTTGCAAATTTATCTATCTGTGGACCACGGAGCTTAAGCGGATATCCGGTGCCATCACATCTTTCGTGGTGCATGAGAGCTGCGTTTTTAACATGGGAGCTTATTGGCAGGTTCTTCATGGCATCATAGCCCTTCTGTGGATGGGTCTTGATGACACTGTACTCCTCGTCGGTAAGTGGTCCTGGCTTGGAGATAATGGATTCTGGAACCAGTATTTTTCCGATGTCGTGGAAAAGACCAGCCTGGGTAGCGATCTCAACCTCTTCAGGATTCCACCTTAGCCACTGTGCCAGAATGTTTGTGATAAGAGCTACGTTGATACAGTGGGTATATGTGGCATCGTCGTACAGACGCAGGTTGTGAAGCATGTCAAAGATTCCTGACGCAGTTCTTCCCTGACCAAGAAGTGAATAGATAGGAGTCATCATGTCATCGATGTTGAGATCCTTGTTGCCCTGAATGATGTCCTGTATGGTATGCTCATACCTTGTGGCACAAGCTTCAAAGTCCTGTTTGAATTCCTTGAATTCCTCGGACTGTTTTAGACGCTCAGAATAAGTAAGCCCTTCAATTGTAGGACTAACCTCAGCAGCACTTTTAACAGGCGCATCTTCGATAAGTACGTCGATGACTGAGTAAAATGCCAGTCTTGCAATGTCTTTTTCATCAAGCACAGTTCCCTTATCAAGAAGCTTTAAGTTGGAATCTGCTGAAAAGACATCGTTTGCCAGCTTCATTCCTGGCAATAGCTTTTTTGTTAAAACCCTCTTCATCCGCAACCCCTCATTGTTACTGATATTCCAATTATATGTTCACTGAAAAAAGTTGTCAATTCCGCTTGACATGGTGGCTTGGCAGTTATAACATAACAACATAAAATAAATTCTTCGGGGCAGGGTGCAATTCCCAACCGGCGGTAGAGTCCGCGACCCGCTTTCTTATGAAAGTGGCTGATCTGGTGAGATTCCAGAACCGACAGTACAGTCTGGATGAGAGAAGAATGCAGATAGGTATTTTTATTTGTGTGCCCCAAGTATATTTTACTTGGAGCTTTTTTATTGCCTGAAGCACTTTACATCAAATTTCCCCCGATGGGAAAGAAGGAAAACATGAAAGAAAATCTAACAAACACCCTTGGAATGATACTGTCCAGCACATATCATTTCATAGCACTCATCGTGCTGATCATCCTGGCATTTGCCATTGGCTACGTTTTTGAGAGCATGGCAAGGAAGAGGGAGATCAAGGAAAACGGAAGCGCTGAAGCAATGTTCAGCACAAGAAAGATCGCGATAATTGGCGTGTTCTCAGCAATCTCTTTTGTCCTGATGCTGTTCGAGTTCCCACTTCCAATCGCTCCATCATTCTACAAGTTTGATTTCAGCGACATCCCGGCTCTGATCGGCGGATTTGCAGCAGGCCCTATGGTTGCTGTAATGATCGAGTTCATCAAGGTTACACTTAACGTCCTCATCCAGGGACCTACACCAGGTTTTGTTGGCGAGATCGCTAACTTCGTTGTTGGCTGCGCCTTCATCATTCCTGCAACAGTAATCTACAGATTCAAGAAGACCAGAAAGGTTGCTCTTATCAGCTGCCTTGTTGGAACAGCCTGCATCGCACTTGTTGGCTCACTTCTTAACGCATACTTCCTGCTTCCTGCATATGCGATCGCATACGGCTGCGATGTCAGCGCATTCGTTGCTGCTGGAGCAGAGATCAATTCAGCGATCACTAACGTGTTCACATTCTGCGCACTTTGCGTAGCACCGTTCAACATCATCAAGGGTGCAGCAGACAGCGCACTTACATTCCTGGTATACAAGCAGCTCAGCCCAATCCTTAAGGGCAACGTTCAGCCAGCTCGCAAGGCTGCAACCAGCGAGCAGTAATTTTGTATTCTGGCGCTCCCGATAGGCGAGTTGCCATAGAAGTGTCTGTGAGTTTGAGGGGAAAAGAAATATCGGCGGCATTGAGCCGCATTTGAGAAAGAGGCACCTTATGCGGTGTCTCTTCTTTATTTGGATGAATCCTGCAATTGTGGTAAGATAATTATGGCGTTATATGCGCAGAACAAGGAGTTTCTATGGAAATAGTAACGAAACACGAGACGAACTCAAGAGAGGAAACCTTCGAGATTGGCCGCAGGATTGGCGAGAGCGCAGCACCAGGTTCAGTGTTCACACTGATAGGTGATCTTGGCGTTGGCAAAACAGTGTTGACCCAGGGCGTGGCAGCGGGACTTGGCATCACAGGGCCAGTCAGCAGCCCCACTTTTACCATACTTCAGGTCTACGACGAGGGCAGGATTCCTTTCTACCACTTTGATGTGTACAGGATCGGCGACATCAGCGAGATGGACGAGATTGGCTACGAAGATTACTTCTTCGGAAACGGCATCTGCATCATCGAGTGGGCAAACCTCATAGAGGAGCTGCTCCCTGAGCACTACACAGAGATCGTCATAGAGAAGAACCTGGACAAGGGCTTCGACTACAGACTTATCACAATGACTAAACACTAAGGAATAAACATGAAGATTCTTGCAATAGACACATCGGGCCTTGTGGGCTCCGTTGCCGTAGCAGACGGCGACAATCTCACTGCCCAGTTTTCAATTCAATATAAGACCACACATTCCGAGATCCTGATGCCAATGCTTAAGGACATCGCGGACAAGATCCATCTGGATATGAAGACCGTGGATGCCATCGCAGTGGCGGCAGGTCCCGGCTCTTTTACGGGTTTGCGTATTGGCAGTGCCACAGCCAAGGGCCTTGCTCTTGCCATAGACTGCCCGATCATCCCGGTTCCAACAGTGGACGGCCTTGCTTACAACCTCTACGGCAACGAGAAGATCATCTGCCCAATGATGGACGCAAGGCGCAGCCAGGTCTACACCGGCATCTACACCTTCGTGCCTGCAGCCACTGAGGAAAAGAGCTGTGAGCAGAATTTCGTTATGCGGACCATCCACGAGCAGTTCGCAACATCAGTTGAAGACATCGCAAATAGGCTCAACGAGATTGGCAAACCAGTGATCCTTCTTGGAGATGGAATCCCGGTTTACCACGACAAGCTTGAGAGCCTTCTTACCGTGCCATTTACAGTGGCTCCGCCGCATTTAAACCGCCAAAGCGCAGCATCCATCTGTGCTCTGGCTGCTATCTATGCTAAGGAAGGCCGTCAGATTAAGTCAGACGACTTTGCTCCTGACTATCTTCGTCTGTCCCAGGCAGAGCGAGAGGCTCAGGAAAAAGAGCTTGCTGCAGCCGCCGGCGAAACTACCAAAACCGCAAAAGAAACCAAAGCCGAGAAGGCTTTAAACCACAGCACACCGGGCAGGATCCGTGTCCGCCAGATGACAGCTGAGGATATAGAGGACGCCTATGCCCTTGAGAAGGTCAACCTTGGCGAGGAGGCCTGGACCCAGAAGCAGCTCATGGACGCCATGACAAGGGATGATACCATCTACCTTGTGGCTGAGATGGCTGGCAGGATCGTGGGTCTATGCGGCCTGCAGAATATCTCCGGGGAAGGCGAGATCACCAATGTGTCCGTATCAGGGGATGTAAGACGACAGGGCTGCGGCTACAAGATGCTTCGCCAGCTCATTGAGAGGGGCTACGGAATCGGAGTTACTGACTATACCCTGGAAGTCCGCGCTGCCAACAAACCAGCCATTGCCCTCTACGAGAAGCTTGGCTTTAAGAGCGAAGGCACAAGACCCGGGTTCTACGACGATCCCAAGGACGACGCTATTATTTACTGGAAAAGGAAAGATTCATGATAGATGTATGTTTGCTGGGAACAGGCGGAATGATGCCACTTCCCAATAGGTTTCTCACTTCACTTTATGTGAGATATAACGGCAAGTGCATCCTCATCGATTGCGGTGAGGCTACACAGATTGCCATGAAAAAGAAAGGCCACAGTGCCAAGCCCATAGACGTTATCTGCTTTACTCACTATCACGCAGATCACATCTCAGGACTTCCCGGAATGCTGCTTACCATGGGCAATGCAGAGCGCACAGAGCCTTTGCTCCTTGTGGGACCTAAGGGCCTTGAGAGAGTTGTAAACGCCCTTCGTGTTATCGCTCCGGAGCTTCCATTTGAGATTCAGTATAAAGAGCTTGCGGACAACGAAGTTTCTTTTGATATAGAGGGCATGCCCTTCTTCACTATGACTGCATTTAAGGTCAACCACAACATCCCATGCTACGGCTATACCATGAGCCTTAAGCGTCAGGGCAAGTTTGACGTGGAGGCTGCAACTGCAGCAGGTATCGACAGGAATTACTGGAACGTACTTCAAAAGGGCGAGACTGTCACAGCAGATGACGGCAGGGTTTTCACACCGGACATGGTGCTTGGAGCAGAGAGAAAGGGCATCAAGCTCACATATTGTACCGACACAAGGCCAACTGACAGCATCGTGCAGAACGCAGCAGGTTCAGATCTTTTTATCTGTGAGGGCATGTACGGCGAGCAGGACAAGCTCCAGAAGGCTCGTGAGAACAAGCACATGACCTTCTACGAGGCTGCAAGGCTTGCAAGGGATGCTGAGGTAAAAGAGATGTGGCTTACCCACTACAGTCCATCCCTGGTGAACCCTAAGGAGTTCATGCCAGAGACCAAGAAGATCTTTGCAAATTCCATCGCAGCAAAAGACGGCAGAAGCGTTGAACTGCGATTTGAAGAATGATAGGAGGGGGATATGAAAAACGGGGCAGTTATAAAGGCAATAGTGATGACGGTCCTTGCAGCAATTGTGGTACTGGGCCTTTACATGGTCTTTACCCGCAGCAAGAAGGCAGGACCTGAGGAATCCTACGACATAACTGTTGTGGACGAGATCACTACTACCAATCTGGAAAAGAACTATCCAGCCAGTGCGCGCAAGGTCGTTGAGCTCTACGCCAAGACCATGCAGGTGCTTTATCGTGAGACCTACAATGACAGCCAGGAAGATAAGATGGTTGCAGTTATTGAGGGCCTTATGGATGAAGAGCTTCTGGCTGCCAACAGCTCTTTTGCCAAATCCATAAAGAATGAGGTCAAGGAGCGAAGAGAAGGGGACTACTCCATCTCAGCCTTCGTGGTTCAGACCAAGGAGCCAGACGAAGTCATGGTGACTGGCCGCAAAATGTGCAACGTGGACTGCCTCATCAATCTGCGCCACGGATCCAACGGCACAACAGCCAACTACTATCAGTTCGTTATGCGCAGAGAAAAAGAAACCGGCAACTGGAAGATCCTGGGCTGGACAATAAAGGACAATAACGATGATTGAATATCATGCAGACGACTACGGGCTTTTTCCCGCCCAGAGCAGACACATCGCGGACTGCTACTATAACGGGGCATTAAACGGCATCAGTATCATGCCAAATAGCCCTTATTTAAAAGAGTGTATGGATGCCATTGAAGGCATCAGAAGTAAGCTCTTTGTCACGGTGCACCTTAACTTTGTTGAGGGAGCGCCCATCACCGGCGATAAGGCCAAGCGCCTTATTGATAAAGAGGGCAACTTTAGTATAGGATTTGGAAAGCTTTTGCTGATCGGCTTTGTGCCGGTTTTAAGAAGGCTCTATTACAAGGCCATAAGGCGCGAGGTTGAGGCTCAGCTTCTTGCCTGCGAGCCATACATGAACGACGGCAAATTCAGGATCGATGGCCATGTGCACTATCACATGCTGCCTCTTGTCTTCGACGCTGTGATGGATGTGGTGAAGGCCAACAACCTTCAGGTGTCCTACATCCGCTTCCCAAGGGAGGAGCTGGACGTGTACAGACGCGCATCAGGTAAGCTCAAAGGCCTCAAGGCTATCAATGTGGTAAAGGTTCTGGTTCTCAACACACTGGCAGCCCGCAACGAGCGCAAGTACAGGGAGGACCTGGTTTCGCTTAATATCGAGCGCAAGCTCTTTATGGGAGTTATGCTCTCAGGCCACATGTTTTATGACAATGTAAAAGAGTGTCTTCCTCACGCAGCTGATATCCTTGCAGACAGGGGGCTTCAGGACATGGAGATCCTGTTCCACCCGGGCGACGTTTCTGAAAACGAAGAGATCGTGCAGGTTACCAGCAACGACGACTACAGCTTCCTGGTGGAGAACAAAGTTAACCGCGAGAAAGAGGCAGAGGCCCTTCGAAAGTTCGGCGGCGGACTTAAGAGATAATTTAGAAGGAATAGTAATTCATGCAGATAGATAAGAATGTAGAAAATGATGGCGTGATCTTCATGTCAATAAAGGGAGATGAGACAGGTGCGGCAGCTTTGGCTGGCGCTGGTCAGAGTGCGTCTGATGGCGCAGATGGCGATATCACTGTCCTTGCCATTGAGAGCTCCTGCGATGAGACCGCAGCAGCTGTTGTTCGCAACGGCCGAGAGGTTCTCTCAAATATAATCTCATCCCAGATCGCACTCCACACCGTATACGGCGGCGTGGTTCCTGAGATCGCGTCCAGAAAGCACGTTGAGAAGATCAACGGATGTATAAGGGCAGCTCTTTCTGAGGCGGGGCTATCTTTGGATGACATTGACGTGGTGGCAGCAACCTACGGCCCTGGGCTTGTAGGTGCCCTTTTGGTTGGAGTGTCTGCGGCCAAAGCGATCTCTTTTGCCACAGATAAACCACTTATCGGCGTCCATCACATAGAGGGTCACATAAGCGCCAACTTTATCGAGAACAAGGATCTTGAGCCGCCATTCGTGTGTCTTGTGGTATCGGGCGGTCACTCGCACCTTGTGGTTGTTAAGGACTATGGCGAGTATGAGATCATCGGCCAGACTAGAGACGATGCGGCAGGAGAGGCTTTCGATAAGGTTGCAAGGGCAATAGGCCTTGGATATCCTGGAGGCCCCAAGATCGACGCGGCAGCAAGGGAGGGTAATCCCGATGCTTTCACATTCCCTCAGGCCAAGATTCCTGATGCGGAGTACGATTTCTCTTTTTCCGGACTTAAATCAGCTGTGCTGAATCTCATAAACCAGGCCAAGATGCAGGGCGAAGAATTGAATCAGGCGGACGTTGCAGCTTCCTTCCAGAAGGCAGTTGTGGAGGTTCTTGCCGGACATGCCATTAAAGCCTGCAAGCAGTTCGGCTACGACAAACTGGCCATCGCCGGAGGTGTGGCATCCAACACCGATCTTCGAACCTTCCTGGAAAAAGAGTGCGCAGCAAACGGCATTAAGTTCTACAGACCATCACCAGTTCTTTGCACCGATAATGCAGCAATGATCGGAGCTGCAGCTTACTACGAATACAAAAAGGGCGTAAGGTTCGGCCTTGATATGAACGCCGTTCCAAACCTTCCACTTGGTGACAGGGAGAGAAGGTATCACGCCAATAAAATGTAAGACTATCGTCAGTTTAAGGGGGCTTTGACATGAAGACAGTAGCGATTGTCCTGGCAGCAGGCTCAGGCAGCAGGATGAATTCAGACGTTAAGAAGCAGTACATGGAGATCGGCGGTAAGCCGCTTATTTACTATTCTCTTAAGGCCTTTGAGGAGAGCTTCATCGACGACGTTATTCTCGTTGTCTCACGGGGTGACGTGACTTACGTGTCAAAAGAGATCGTGGAGAAATATAAGTTTGACAAGGTAAAAGCCGTAGTAGAAGGTGGACTTGCCAGATATCACAGTGTGCGCCTTGGTCTTCAGGCAGCGGATGAAGACTGCGACTATGCTTTCATCCATGACGGAGCACGCCCTTTTATTAACCGCGACATCATTGCAAGGGCCATGGCTGCGGTTAAGGAGTACAAGGCCTGCGTGGTTGGCATGCCATCCAAGGACACCATCAAGATTGCAGACGACAAAGGCTTTGCGGCATCTACCCCTGACAGAAATCTGATGTGGACTATTCAGACACCTCAGTGCTTTTCATACAGTATGATCCTGGACCTCTATCAGCGCCTTGACCGCGAGGAAGGCGAGCTGATGGCAAAGGGCATCAACATCACTGACGACGCCATGGTAGTTGAGTATTACACTGACACCAAGGTCAAGCTCATTGAGGGTTCCTACGACAATATCAAGATCACAACACCAGAAGATATCGCTGTTGCTGAGGCGATACTAGCAAGAGATAAGAGATGAGTGACAGATTAAAGATCCTTATGATAGGCCCGGACAGAAGAGTTCACGGCGGCATTTCTGCCCTGATGAACAGCTACTGCGAGGCGGGCCTTCAGGATAAGGTTGAACTTAAGTACATAGGCACCATGAAAGAGGGAAGCAAGCTTAAAAAGCTGATGGTAGCTGGGCTTGCTTTCATAGACTTTATGCGCTCAGTGGACAGATATGACATCGTCCATGTGAACTGCTCCTCTGATTCAAGCTTCATGCGCAAGTCTTACTTCATAAGGTATGCAAAGCGCCGTGGCAAGAAGGTTCTTTTGCATCAGCATGGCGGAGACTTTGTGAACTACTATAATAACGAGATCAGTGACAAGAAGCGGGCTTATATCAGGGAGATCCTGGATATGGCAGACCTGATGCTGGTTCTGACAAACCAGTGGAAGGACTTCTTTGGCGGGCTTACTGACGGGAACAAGATCCACGTGCTTCCAAATGGCATAGTTACGGAAGGAGTGAATACGCCTGCTCCGGGGACTAAGGATATGAATAAGATCCTGTTCCTTGGAAGGATCTGCCTGGCTAAGGGGGTAAAAGAGCTTGTTGCTGCCGTTCATGACATCCATGAGACCAACGACAAGGTGAAGCTCTACCTTGGCGGAATCTTTGAGGATCCAGAGCTTATAGATGATATCGAGGAAAACAGTACTTTTGTAAAGCATATAGGATGGGTCTCTGGCGAAGACAAGAACAAGTGGCTTGATGAGTGCGGTATCATGGCAGTTCCATCATATTTTGAGGGATTTGGCTTGTCTGTAGTTGAGGGAATGCTGCACGGATGCTGCGTTGTGGCAAGTAACGTAGGTGGAATCCCTGACATCGTTGAGGATGAAGTTGACGGACTTCTGGTTGAGCCAAAAGACGAAGATTCTCTAAGAAATGCCATTGAAAGAGTTATGAATGACAAGGATCTTGCCGATAAACTATCTGGTAACGGCGTAAAGAAGGCCAGAGACAAGTACTCTATCGAAAATATAGAAACCCAGCTTTTAAGCTACTATGAAGAGATTTCTGGGTGATATTTTAGAAGCTGCATTCACGGTTTAATAATTAATTAAAAAAAGTTAAAAAACTTGCTTGACATGTGAGCAGCGCTTTGTTAATATAAGTTTTGCGCTGCGCGAGATGCAGTTAGCACTTACAACTTATTTATATAGCGATAAGTTAACTCGGAGCGATATCGAAGCGGTCATAACGAGGCGGTCTTGAAAACCGTTTGGCGGCAACGCCACAAGGGTTCGAATCCCTTTCGCTCCGCTTAATTATGAACACGCTGTTATAACAACATACTTATTTAGTAGTCAACTATTTTGCAGAAGTACTCAAGTGGTTGAAGAGACACCCCTGGAAAGGGTGCAGGTCGTTAATAGCGGCGCGAGGGTTCAAATCCCTCCTTCTGCGTTGCCTTACGCAATCAGTAAGGATCATAATTACAGCACCTTGACAAATAAACAGTAATGCAACCCTGAAAAATTCCAAGAGAATTATTCAGAATTAACAAACCAAAAGTAATA
>NZ_RAIR01000006.1 GCF_003625485.1 Butyrivibrio sp. CB08 | reverse complement strand
TTAAAAAAAGCCCTAAAACAGGCAGTTTTAGGGAATCCATTCTCGTTACATTGTATTATTGCTTGCCTTCACACGTCAGTTATAGATGGATCATCGATAAGGCTCTGCAAAACGTCAAGTTTCCTTATGGAATGATAGACGTTCATCCGAAGACTCTTTTTATCGCTGACTGACATGGCTTTGTTCTTAAGAAGCCGTGTCATATTAGAATCTATCAGTTCAAAGAGCTCCTCGTCATTTATCTCCCTGGAAAAATCAAGACCTCCTACAACCTCCGCCTTGATCTGGGCCCTGACGCTGTCTACGTTATGCTCCAAGACCAAGTACCCCCTGGCCCTTCTCGATCAGCTCTCTTACATATCTCTTGTAGGAAGCTCCGCCCTTTTCATCCGGGAATAAGCACTTTATGGTCTTACTTAACACATCCTCGTAGCCGTTTTCACAAAGCACCCTGTTGTACTTACCCATCCGATACTGATCTGCGGAATTATTTCTGTTGATGGTGTACAGCACATCGCACATATTAAGTATCTCAAAGAATCCATCAGGATAATCCTTAAGGTCCAGGATCACATATTCATATCCAGCTTCCTCAGCCAAAAGAGCTATCAGATCTCTCACCTTATCTGCTCCCATCTCCTTGATCTGCATGGCAGTTTTTGCTGGTGCAATGTAATCAAGTCCGTATTTTCTGACTTTTATCTTCTCAAGATAGATACAGAACTTATCCCTCTCGCAGTCTGCGTAGTACATCATATCTGAAATATCCTGCAGTGCCTCGCTGTCAAAAGACTTTGTCAGAGCCGAGAAACTTTCAAAGCTGATAAGTATCGCTTTCCCATTTTTGGAAAGCTGCTCCCCCATCTGAACTGCCAGGGTGGTCTGCCCGCTTCCTGAAAGCGGTGTATAAAGTCCGATGACCTTACATACATTTCCCTCATGTTTTATCCCAAGATCAGGAAATCTCTCAGGCCTTTCCATGCAGACCTCCAGGATCTTTTCCAGAACCTTGCCAGCCGGCAGGAACTTGCTCATGTGAAAAAAGCCATCCTCCTGATCCCATCTGGAGGGTCCTTTAAAATCTTCCTCCTCAAGGATCATAACTGATCCGCACCTTTTCCTGATCAGATCTTCACTGTCCTGTATTGCAAGGCTTGAAGCCACTAGAAGAGAAACCTCTTCGCTTTCCAAAAAGCTATTAAATTCTTCCTCCACCGAGAAGGTCTGTATCTCAAAGGCCAGCTTTAAATGCTCCCTTAGATACTCAGAAAGTCTCATAGAATAAATTTCGCTTTGGTCAAAAATGGCAAGAATATTGCCCATCATAGAACACCTCCAATAACGAATAAGACGGATATTAGTGCTGGTACTGCAAAATGAATAGTCTTTTGTTTATTTTTCTTGAGAATGATCACCGCGACTGATATTACACCTGCGATAAGAAATGATACGAGGATACATGAAAGCGTATCGCTTAAAGATAAGAAAGATGCTGCTGACATAAAGAGCTTCACATCTCCGGCTGCAATGCCTTTTAGAAAATAGACTGGAAGCAGGATAAGAAGTGCTGCCCCCATGGCCGACAAAGATTGAAATAACCTGTCAGGCCCCTGAATTATTGATGAGATAACGCCGGTGGCCATAGCTGGAACTACCCAGGCGTTAAATATCCTGTCCTTGAAAAGATCCGTGAACACGGCTCCAGTCAAAAACAATATTAAGATTGCGACTATATAGATCTACCCCTTTCAATAGTGATTGTCGAGCTCGCAAAAAGAATCTAACACGAGGTTTTTTCTTTGTAAACCCCCTTAAATTCTGACAATTTCAAAATCTTAAGAATTAAAATGCCCCTCTTTTTCAACCCAATTTTCCATCCAAAACAATAAAAGAGCGGGAAGTAACTTTTCCCGCTCTTTGCTAATCCGATAATTTCTATTCACAATACTTCTTATTTTTGAAGAAAAATTAATATCTTAAGATTTTCTTAAGCCATCAGTCCTCTGTTCATGGAAACTGCTGTGATATCCTCGTTAAGAGCATATCTTCCGTAGGTAAGACCTGCGTAAACCTTCTGGGTGTTGTCCATGATAGACTCTGACTCGTCATATTTTTCAAGCTCTACATAAGCCTCATGGAGGGACTCAAAGTTCTTTTTCACCTTCCATACTCTGTGGATATTGCCAGTAGCATAGGCTCCAGAGAGCTCTTTCTTAGAGAAGATATAGATCTTGTGTAAGTTTCTTGCCAGCTCATATTCCATATTCAGGGAATGGATCAGTTCGTCGATGCAGTTCTGGGCATTCCTGATACTCTTTTCCGCATCATCTCTCGTACCAACTGCAAATGCATCTATGGCCTCATCAAGATAATCCATTACCATCTCGTACAAAATGGTGATCAGCTGAGTTTTATTGGCCTGAGTGATCTTAAGGGTAAATTCCTGTTTCTTTTCAAGTGTCATAACTTATTCCTCTCTCGAAACGCTCACGTTAACTGCAAATTACTGAAGGAGCTGAAGAACCTGTGATGGTCTTTCATTGGCCTGAGCCATCATTGAGATTCCAGCCTGGGAGAGAACCTGCTGTGTTGAGTAGGTTGTCATCTCCTCTGCCATATCAACGTCCATGATTCTTGAGTAAGCTGCTGTCATGTTCTCAACTGTGATGTCAAGGTTGCTTACTGTGTGCTCAAGTCTGTTCTGATAAGCACCAAGGCTTGATCTGATGGTGCTGATCTTTGTGATGGCGTTCTTTATGCTCTCAATTCCCTCTTGTGCACCAGTAACGTTTGCAAAATCAAGGTTATAAAGTCCGAGAGTAGAAAGTGAGATCTTAGGGATCCTGATATCAAGAGTCTGTCCCTCGTTGGCACCAACCTGCATGGTCATTGCGCCTTTTCCTGTGAGCTCGAGGTTAAGTGTTCCGTTGAAGGTCTCGTCTATCTGAATCTGGATCTCTTTTCCTGTATTGTCCTTAAGTGTTAATATGTCCTCGTTGATAGTAGCCTGCATACCATTTGTCATGTATCTTTCTGTTGTTCCATCAGGGAGAACTCTATTGATCTCGATGCCTGATTCGCTGCCTTCCTCAAAGAAGATACCCTTCTTATCAACACCTGTTGTTCCAATAAGGTTCAGGTACTTAACATCTATTCCTGTGATCTGGTAGGTTCCTGCTGCTACATTGTCAGAGTATGTAAGAACACTGATGTTAGGGTTTGTAACTGCTGTTGCAACGTTCTCTCCTACTGTAGCGTATCCGCGTAGGTCAAATGAACCATCGAGAATGCTCTGGCCATTGAACTGAGTTGTGTTGGCCATTCTCTCAAGCTCCTCTTTAAGCTGTGTAACCTCTGACTGGATCGCTTCTCTGTCGCTGTCAGTAAGGGTTCCAGTGCTGGCCTTGATCGCAAGCTCGTTCATTCTCTGAAGAACCTCATGGATCTCAGACAGACTTCCGTCTGCCACCTGAACGATTGAAATAGCATCGTTTGATGTGTCGTTGGCTACTCCAAGACCTTCGATCTGTGAATTCATTCTTCTGGACATTGCAAGGCCTGAAGGATTGTCCTTGGCATTTGCAATCTTAAGACCACTGGACAGTCTCTGAAGAGACTCTGAAAGAAGCTTGTCATTCTTCTGAAGAGCGTTGTTTGCAATCATCGCAGATACGTTATAATTTACTTTCATGCCTACCTCGTTTCTTTTTGATGTGTGATCACAAAGCCTCAATAAAGGCTTTTGCCATAGTTAAAAGTGTTTTTGTGTCAGTCTGTTTTGCTTGTTCGCCTTCCATGGCTTTGTTAACCACACCTACCGAAGCAGGTACGTTCTGCGCGTTGTAGAGAATCGCGATGTTTTCCTCGCTGACAACTACATCCTGTAGCTTGTCTGAAATTCTCTCACACAGTCTGGTTCTAACAGTTTCCAGATATTCTGACTCCCACTGGTTCTTACCATTGGTGGTTGTGAGCATTCCCTGGATGCTTTCCTCTTCAACAAAGAGTCTTAAGGTCAGCAGTCCGTACTCATCAGTCTGAACACTGGCGTCCATCCTTGATTTCTGACTTTCGTCGCTATTAAGTGTTACGTTCATTGAGACAACCTGTCCATCGATCTCAACCGGCACTTCATAGCTGTCATTCTCTGCATTCTTTGTCATAACAGATATCTGTTTCTGTAAAAGAGCTATCGCCCTGACATCAATGTAGGTGTCATCAGCATTCATTAGCTCTCTAGATAAATTATCGGACATTCTCTCCAAAATCTTTACATAGCCGTCCTGATAATCGTCTTCTGATAGAGAATCCGCAAGAAGATGCCTCTCTTCGAAGTCTTCCGTCTTCTTCCAGATGTTTCCGCTTCTGCGATCTCTCTTTTCCGAGATATAAGCTTCTAAATTGTTGTAAGTAAGCTCGATGCCCGCCTGGGTCATCTCTTTTGCTGCAGGCTCTGCTGCCTTACTGGAAACAGTCTGCCTGATCTCCTGCATCTGCTGCCTTACAAACTCTTTTTCCAGTTCCCCATCTATATCAGCTCTCTTAAGGTCATCAGCGAGCTCTGGCAAAAGAGTATTATCCGTCACTTTAGTCTGCATCAGCTTTTCAGGTTCAAGGTTCTCATATACTGTCTCAGCCTTTGACCTGTAGTACCTGAAGGCTGTTTCTATCTGCTCATCGATCCTTGGTGAGTAGTCTCTTTCTTTTACTGAAAGACCGCCAAAGTCATCATCCACCTTGTAGTCCATGCCTCTTCTTGAGGCCTTCTGATTTCTTGTGGCATTTAAGAGATTTCCTATGGTCATCTCCTGATCAGTCTTTAAAAGAGATCCGATTGCCTGATAGTCACTGGTCTTCAATGTATGGAACAGTCTGTATATACCAATGAAAGATGTTCTCTGCTCCTGTGTGATCTCACCCTTGTGCTCGAGCTTGTATAAGAACTTTGCGTATCTCTCTTCGCTCTTGCCCTTATCCTGCTCTCCTGACTGTGAGTTCTGATCCAGGTTCTGTGAGAGCTCTTCAATAGTCATTGAAAGAGGGTTCTTGCCCTGTCTGATAAGGTCAAATACTGCGCCGGGCTTAAGTCTCTCAAGAGTACTCTGAAGCTTGCTATCCCAGCTTCTTACCTTCTCAAAGTTCTCTTCATTTATCTCCATCCTGTTGTAGCCAAGGATTCTTACTGTTCTTCTGTTTTCATCATTGAGCTCCTGCCCAAGGTCATCGAGGATGTCATCCACATTTCTAAATGCCTTTTTGATGCTGTCCCCAAGGTCTGCTCTTGGAGCAGTCATGAGCTTTTCGTAGCCCTCGCCTGCTGCCTTGAAGCTCGCAATCTTGGCTTCTGCAACCTGGCTGATCTTAAACAGTGATGCATCCTTGAGATCATCAGCCATGGCTCCTACTACGTCCGCAGGGCCATTTGCAATAACTGAAACTCTTGTAAGAGTCATTCTTGCAACGAATCCAGCGTTTGAAGGTTTAACATCTGTTATCTCATCCACAGCTTTTCCTGTTACTTCTTCGCCTGTAGCTGAGAGGATGTTTTTAAGTCTCTCGATAAGATCTTCCATTGGAGCTGTATCAATGGAAAAGCCGCTGTCTAAAAGGGCCTTGTTTGCCTGAACTGTCATCTGAAGTCTTACTTCTTCAAGGTGAAGTCTTGCAGATACAAGTCTCTCGTCGTTTTCTGCAACTGCTGAATAACTTAAAGAAAAGCTTGTTGTAAGGTTTCTTATATTGATAAGTCTTCCTGCTGCTATGGTGTCCTTAATATCGTCATCACTGATGTTTTCTACTTTATCAAGGATCTCTGCTGCCTTCTGAAGGTTGGATGTAGGATCTTCTACATCTCCTTTGATAGCTTTTTTGCCATCAGCTATGGCTGCAGCTGCTGCCTTTGCTCCAAGTTCCTCAGTAATAGGGAAGTTTACACTCTTGATGTTCTTTACAAGCTCAAGGTTCTTTCCTGTAAGAGGGATTCCCTGAGATACCATCCAAAGGGATTCTTCCTTTAAGTTTTTATCCTTAGGGTCAAGACCCTCTTCTTCAATTATCTTTTCTATCTGTGGCTCAAGGGCCTTTGCATCGATGTTCTCTGCCTTCTGTGCGTAGTAGCCGCCTGCCTCCTGGGCATAGAAGCCATTACCAGAGACATTAAGTCCGTTGGTACTGTGCGCTGCAAAGTAGATGTTCTCTATTGTTGGCGCCATGTTATTGAGCACCATGAACTTGACTGCTGCATCATCAAGCTCTTTGATGTCAGCAATCTGCTCATAGGCAAGAGTGGCTGCCTTTGCATTTTCCTGAGTCAGTGGAATGTCATTCTCTTGAAAGCTCTTTTTAAGAGCATTGGCTAAAGAGTCGCTTCCAGTGATCTTTCTTAGCTTATCAATGCTAAGATCATCATTGTATCCGGCAACTACTTCGCCCGACTGAAGAAGAACGCTCTTGATCTTATCAACGATAGTCACAGCTTCTTTGCTGTTAACATCCTTAAGATCAAAACCGTCCTCAAGAGCCTTGCCATAATCCTCCTCGGACATGGTGTTGGCCATAAGTGACATGAAATTGTGCTCCGCGAAAACATCCTTGTTTTCAGCCATTGAGCTGATATCATCTATAGTTCTCTGGTGGTCTGCATAGGCGTTGTTGGTAAAGCCTGTTGCATCAATATCCAGAGCATAGCTGTTATTATTTGTCTGAATCTGCTTTGTCTGTCCTGATACTGCCCTTCCCAAAGCCTCCGTGCTTGAAAGGATCTGATCCCCACTGGTCTTCTGACCAGTAATAGTCTGGAAGTTTATATTCATCATGCGCCTCGCTAAAAAAATAGAAGGTAACGGATCATATCCATCACCTTCTATTTCGGCACGAGGTTATTTTTTCTTTAGCTTAGGAGTCTGGAAGACGAAAACCTCAGCTCCATAGGGCGGCAGATCAAAGGTTATACTGTAATCCTTGTAATCGCAAAGCCCCTTTATGGACTTGATCTTAGGTGGGATATTGCTTCCCGGTCCTCCGAATCTCTCCTCAGCGCTGTCGAGGATATGGGTGTAGGTTCCCTCAAATGGAACTCCTACCATAAAGCCCTTTCTCTCAACAGGTGTCATATTCAAAACAAATAAGATGTTGTCCTTGCCATTAGAAGCACGTCTGTAGAAACTGTAGGTGCTTCGGCCCTTGTCGTCGGCATTGATCCACTCAAATCCGCCCCAATCATTGTCAACTTCGTGAAGAGCCGGATACTTGTTGTAAATCTCAAGAAGATTTCCAACATAGGATTTCATGCCCATGTTAAGGTCGTTGTCTAAGAGGAACCAGTCGAGCTCTCTCTTTTCGCTCCACTCTCTCTCCTGACCAAAGTCCTGTCCCATGAACAGAAGCTTCTTGCCAGAGTGACCAAACATGTATGTGTAGCCAACACGAAGGTTAGCATACTTATCTACCTTATAGCCTGGCATCTTCTCAACCATGGAACACTTAAGATGAACCACCTCATCGTGAGACAGTGGCAGGATATAATTCTCGGAATCATTGTAGCTCATGGCAAAGGTCATCATATAATGAGCTCCCTGCCTGAAGTATGGATCCAGCTTCATATATTCACAGAAGTCATGCATCCATCCCATGTTCCACTTAAAGGTAAAGCCAAGACCGTCATCCTCAGGTTTAGCTGTAACCTTTGGCCATGCTGTTGATTCCTCAGCTATTGTAAGGATCTGAGGATATGTTCCTCTTACTACGCTGTTAAAGTGCTTAAAGAACTCGATTGCATCAAGGTTCTTGTTGTCACCGAATTTATTAGGTACCCACTGGCCGTCCTTCTTGCCATAGTCAAGATAGAGCATAGATGCAACAGCATCAACTCTAAGGCCATCAATGTGGAACTTGCGGATCCAGTAAAGAGCATTGGCGATAAGGAAGTTCTTAACCTCTGGCTTTTCAAGGTTAAAGATCCTTGTTCCCCAGTCTGGGTGCTCGCCCTTTCTTGGGTCTGGATGCTCATAGATACAGGTTCCGTCAAAGGTTGCAAGACCAAACTCGTCTGGGCAGAAGTGAGCTGGTACCCAGTCGAGGATTACTCCGATTCCATTTTTGTGAAGCTTGTTCACAAGATACATGAAGTCCTTAGGCTCTCCGTATCTGGAAGTTGGAGCATAGTATCCTGTTACCTGATAACCCCATGAACCATCGAAAGGATGCTCAGCAATTCCGATGAGCTCGATGTGGGTATATTTCATATCCTTTAAGTACTCGACGATCCTGTCCGCAAACTGTCTGTAGGTGTAGAATCCGTCCTCAGTTCCGTCAGGATGTTTCATCCAGGATCCGATGTGACACTCATAGATTGCTATTGGAAGCTTCTGAACATCCTTGTCCTTTAAGTTGTCGTACCATTTGCTGTCAGTCCATTTAAAGCCTGACAGGTCAGTTGTTCTTGAAGCATTGCCTGGACGAAGCTCAGCAAAGTTTGCATAAGGATCTGCCTTGTAGAGCTTACGTCCATCCTGGGTTGTGATGAGGTACTTATAGAGCTCCCCAATCCCTACTCCAGGAATAAAGAGTGTCCAGATGTTGCCAGTCTTGGTCCTTACCATCTGGTGGGCATTCTCATCCCATCCATTGAAGTCTCCAACTACATGGACATCTGCTGCATTTGGTGCCCAAACAGCAAAGAAATAGCCCTTCTTGCCCTTTTCTTCTGATGGATGTGCGCCAAGTTTATCGTAAATATCGTAGTGTGTTCCCTGACCAAATAGATACTCGTCGTCTTCAGAAATAAATACCTTATGATTCATGTTGCCCCCTGCGTTAAGAAATTTTAATCATGCATAAAGTCTTTTTCTCTTAATATAATCATATCATTTTCGTCGTATCTTTTGTGAACTAATACATCTACAAAATGACCAACAGATCTCTTTTCAGCAAAATAGATAGCGTCGTCCACAATATCTTTTACCTCAGATACTGTTACATCGTGGTCAAGAGTCTGTCTCTCTGAAATTCTTGTGTGAAGAGCAAGGATTCCCAGGTTGTCGATGGAGAATTCCTTCTCAAGGGCGTACTGTCTTGCGTATGCGACAAGAGAGTCGTCATCAAGAGCTTCAATATCAACTCTTACGTTGAAGCTCTGCTTAAGGGAAGGATTCTTATCAAGGAATCTGTCCATATCTTCCTTGGTATCTTCCATAACAAGGACAAGTCCCTTGTTCTCTTCCTGAAGGATCTTAAGAAGTTCGCTGACTGTCTCCTGTGTAAGATCTGCTGCCCTCTGAATGATAAGAGCGCCGTTTGCAAGCTTGTCAAAGATGCCTGCTGTGCTCTTCTTGTTGAGGGTGTTGGCTGTTATCTTTGCAACCTTACCACTGAAGTTGGAATCAGATGCCTGCATGGCTTTGATAAGGCCCTTTGCCAGGTTAACTGTTCCTGCGCCCTCTTCACCTGTAACGATGGCATTTCCAGAGAATGGATCCATGCTGAGGTTGTCGATGGCGTTGATGATCTGTCTTCTTGACTTCTTGTGGTGGATATATGGTCCAAAGAGCTCCTTCTCTTCAGGAGTCATGGTTCTTACACGCTCCTCAAGCTCTCTGTTGCCCATGTGTCTCTTGCCTGATGGCTTCTTAGCTGGCTCTGCAGGTTTCTTGGAAGGTGCTTCTGACTTAGGAGGCTCAGGCTTTTTCTCTTCTTCCTCGTCATCCTCGTCCTCTTCGTCATCCTCGTCTTCATCATCTTCTGACTCAGACTCTTCCTCTGCCTTAGGAGCCTCTTCTGCTGGAGTCTCTTCTGCTGAGGCTTCTTCTGCAGGAGTTTCTGATTCTGTCTCTGCTGCCTCTTCTGGTTCTTCCTTGCCAGATTCTGGCTCTTCTTCAGATGCAGCTTCAGCCTCTGGCTCCTCAGCTTCCTGAACTTCAGGCTCGGCCTCGGGTGCCTGTGCTTCTGGCTCTTCCTGCTCAGAAACAGCCTCTTCTACCTCTTCTACTGGAAGCTCAGTTGTTCCTGCTTCCTCATCATTGAAGAACTCTTCGTCCTCTGGATACTCCTCAGAAGGCTCGATGTTCTCTTTTTCAATAACCTCTGCAACTGCCTGGTTGATAACGTCTTCTCTCTTGACGTTCCAGTTGCCTCTGCCTGATGCCTTCTCGTAGCTTTCCTTCTTGATGGCATCGTTGATGGCTTTTTCTATCTTTTCCTGAAGTCCTGCCTTGGTCTTCTCATCGAAGTCCGCGAACATGTCTCCAGTCTCTTCTGCTACTCTCTTCTTAACTCTGTCAAACTGCTTCTGCTGCTGGTCCTTCTTGAACTGCTCCCAGTTATCAAGGTACTCAGCAATACTGATCTGACCTGTGATCTGCTTCTCAACCTCTGGCTCAGGCTCAACTGCAAGACTTATCTGGCCGTCATACTCCTGGGCAAGCATAGTCTCAAAGTGACTGTGCATCTGATAGTTGGCATTTGGATGGATTACAGCTCCAGGAACCTCATCCTCAAGAGGCTTTTCCTCGTAGACAAAAGGCTGCTTGGTAACAGGAGCGCTCTCTGCTGGCTCCTCTACAGCTTCCTCTTCTGTCTCCTCTGCTTCCTCTTCGGGCTCTTCCTGCTCTGGCTTTTTCTCTTCGCCAAGGATAGGTCCATTTCCGCCGTACTTTATCTCGATGCCCATCTTAGGGTCGGTATCAAAGAAGACTTCCTGCATTCCGCCAACTTCCTCTGAAGGCTCTTTTTCCTCAAAGGTTTCTTCCTCGGGATCGGTATCTTCTGTAAGCTCCTCAGGGATCTCGTCTGTATCCTCGAAGATCTCCTCAGTGATGGGCGCAACTGCCTGCTCAGGCTCTACCTGCTGGGCTACTGGCTGCGCTGGTGCATCTTCAAAAGCCTCGTCCCCAATAACTTCGCGAAGGCTCTGTGCCAGGGACTCCTGAAGGTTAATGGTGTTGTATGTACTAACGTCAACTGAAGGCTCTTTTATCTCGCTGATATGAGGGTAAACGATCTCATCAAAGTCTCTCTCTGCTGGCTCTTCCTGTGCAGGTTCCTCCTGGTTCTCAGGATTGTCCACAGCAAAAGAGACTTCGCCAGGCACAAACTCTCTTGTCTGACCAAGATCCTCTTCTTCATCTTCTGTTGCTTTCTGGGTGTAGGCCGCGATGACATCATCTGTGATAGGAGGCATCTCTTTTGTGGGCTGCTTGATCTCAACAGTTCTTGTCTCGTCCTTGCCCACCTCGTCCTTCTCAGAAACGATGGAAGCATCTACCATTCCGCCATGGCTCTGCTTGTATCTGACGTAGCGGTCCTGCTGCTCTGGAGAAAGTGGCTCGTGAAGGGCCTTGAGCTCCAGCGCCTTCATGACATATCTGCCCTCTCCAAACCACAGGAACATCTCATCACATTCCTCGATGCACTCTGTAGTAAGACCTACTCTATGATAGAGGTAAGCAAGCTCGTAAGCCCACTTCTCTCTGTAGTCGTGCTTTTTAAACTCCTCAAGTACTGCGATCCTCTCTTCAAGGCTGACTTCCTGGGCCTCGTAGAGCTTGTACTGAAGGATATATCTGCCTGTATCCCTTGGAGCGATCCTTACAAATTCCTTGTAGTATTCCACCGCCTGAACAAACTCGCCCATCTTGATGGCAAGCTCGCACAGAGAGTAAACTATTGGCCTTCCAGTGGGATGCCTGTCATAAGCCATCAGAAGGATGTCCTTACTCTCCTGAAGACGTCTGTTTATCTTGTACAGATCACTGATGGTGCACAGGGTTGTAACGTTCCTGACACGCTTCCAGTCTATGGTGTCTGCTATTTTAACCGCTTCGGCATATCTGCCTTCCCCAATCAAAGCTTTTATTTCATCAGCTCGGATTTTATACTCGACCTTATCCAAAATATACTCCTCTTTGGTGCAACAAATACTATATCTAGTGCTAGTTTAACATAGGGCTCTATCTTTGTAAAATATCTGAAAGCTCTGCAAACTGCTCAAGAGTAAGTATTTCTCCCCTTGCTTTTTCATCCACTCCCATTTTAACTAACGCTTCCTGGACCTGATCTCTGGAAACCCCAAGAGAAGGGTTGTTAGAAAGCGAGTTAGACAGCGTTTTCCTCCTCTGGTTAAAAGAGGTCCTGACTATCTCAAACAGATACTTCTCATCCTTAACTGTTACCCTGGGCTCAGTGTATCTCACCAGGTTCACCACCGCAGATCCAACCCCCGGCTGCGGGATAAAGCTGCTTGGTGGAACGTCCATCACGGTGTTGGCCTCTGCGTAATATCCAACTGCCAGTGACAGCGATCCGTAGTCCTTGTTGCCTGGGCCAGCTGCCATTCTGTCCGCCACCTCTTTTTGCACCATGACTGTAATGCTCTCAATCTTGGCGCCGCTCTCAAAGAGCTTCATTATAATAGGTGTCGTAATATAATATGGAAGATTTGCAACGACCTTGATGGGCTTGCCACCATTTTCAGCAACTATGGTGTCCAGATCCACCTTAAGGATATCTTCGTTGATAACTGTGACGTTTCTGTACTCAGACAAGGTATCCGCAAGAACCGGAATAAGGGTCTTGTCTATCTCCACCGCCATGACCTTGCCTGCTGCCTCGCACAGATACTGGGTAAGGCTTCCGATTCCGGGACCTATCTCCAGTACGCAGTCGTTTTCTGTCACTCCTGCTGCCTCAACAATTCCCTCCAGCACGTGACTATCTATAAGGAAGTTTTGTCCAAACTTCTTTTTGGCACTCATGTTGTACTTGGCGAGCACCTCCTTGGTGCGGGCCGCATTTCCTAAATATGCCATACATTCTCCAATCTGTTTATGAAAAAGAGCTTACTTAAGCCTGTACATTTCTCTGGCGTTTCGCTCTGTTATCTCTATAACTTCTTCTTCGCTTATTCCCTTGATCTGCGCCATGGCAGTAACCACATATGGCAGGTTTAAAGAACTGTTGCGCTTTCCTCTATTGGGCTCCGGTGCAAGATACGGACAGTCAGTCTCCAAAATGATCCTCTCAATAGGGATCTCAGAGACCACTTCCTTCATCTTCTTGCCATTCTTAAAGGTAAGAACACCTCCAACTCCGATGTAGAAGCCCATCTTGACACACTCTGCTGCGACCTCTTTGGAATAGGAAAAGCAGTGTACTACGCCTCCAAGCTCACCCGCCTTGTTGTCCCTTAGAATATCCACGGTATCAGCCGCTGCATCCCTTGAGTGGATAACAACTGGAAGTCCTACCTCTCTTGCCAGATCAAGCTGCCTTACAAACCATTTCTTCTGTGTCTCGTGGTCTGGCTCTGGCCAGTAGTAGTCAAGTCCGATCTCTCCAATAGCTACGCACTTGGGGTCACTGCTCATCTGCCTTATCTGATCGAAATTATCGTCACTTAGCTCAGCACTGTCGCTTGGATGCACTCCAACTGCCCCATAAACAAAGTCATATTTATGTGCCAGCTCCAAAGTGGTCTGTGAGGACCTCAAATTGGCGCCTATATTTACTATTGTTCCAATTCCATTCTCCTTCATTGATAAAAGAAGGGAATCTCTGTCTATATCAAACTGCTCGTCATCATAGTGAGCATGGGTATCAAAAATCATGTAAAATCCTCTTGTTTCCTACAAGTTTCCCCATATAATTTACCATAAATCATCCCCGCTGAAAACGCATAGAAACAAGAGATTTAAAAAAAATTGAAAAATTTTTAAAAAAGTGCTTGCATTATTCTTCATGCCGTAGTAAGATATCACTTGTCGTTAAGACACGGCAACAAGCCGCAATAACGAATGCACCGCTAGCTCAGTTGGTAGAGCACCTGACTCTTAATCAGGTTGTCCAGGGTTCGAGACCCTGGCGGTGCACGCCGAGTACTGTTTTCGTGAGTATATCTCATGGGGATGGTACTTTTTCTTTTCGCGTTAAAGTGAGCCACGCAAGATAAAAGAGATAACAAAGTGTCCGTGAGGTGCTTGCACATCTAAGGGCAATTTGTTATCTCTTCTAATTTATGCGGCGAACGCCGCGTAAATGAGGAATGCGCAGCATTCCGAATCTGGCGTGGTGCCGATCTTTGCAATCCGAGTCTGTCGGCACTTCTCATTTACTGTAAACCATGCCGCCAGACTCGAAATTGGCTTCGCCAATTCCTCGTTGTCGCGGCGTTCGCCGTATGAATAAAAAAATAGGTATCAGTTCGTGAGCAAGCTCCCGCTGATACCTATTATTTTATTCGCATGGTTCACTTTGACGCGCACGTCTCCGGATGCTCCAGCATCTCCTGCATTGTGTGCCATCCAAGCACCGCACATTTTACTCTTGCTGGCATGTGAGCCACATCCTGAAGGGCAGCTGCCTCATCAAGAGCCTCAAGGCTCTCCTCATCAGTGATCTCTCCCTTTATCATTCCCATAAAGGTTCCAGCAAGCTTGATAGCCTCATCCTTGTTCTTACCAATGATCTGATCCACCATCATATCCACAGAAGCCTGTGAAATGGCGCATCCAGATCCCTCGTATCCTGCATCTGTGATGACTCCATCTGTAACCTTAAGGCTAAGTGTAATGTCATCTCCGCAGCTTGGGTTAACTCCCCTCATCACAAGATCAGGAGAATCTATGCTCTTTTTATGTACCGGATGAAGGTTGTGTTCATTAACGATTTCTCTGTACAGCTGCTTAAGCTCCATATCCCATTACCTCCCTGACCTTGAAAAGTCTGTCCAAAAATACCTTAACTTCCTCTTCAGTGTTGTAGAAGTACACACTGGCTCTGGCAGTTGATCCTGCACCAATGAACTGCATAAGTGGCTGTGCACAGTGATGTCCTGCCCTTATACATACCTTATCATCATTAAGGACAGAAGCCAAGTCATGAGGATGAACTCCATCCATGGTAAATGTAACTATTCCGCAGTGTTTCTTGGGATCCTTTGATCCGTATATCTTAATATAAGGAAGCTTACTCATTCCCTCCATCAAAAGAGCTGTGAGCTTCTGCTCCTGCTCCTCGATAGCCTCAAATCCGATTTCCTGAATGTACTTAATAGCAGCCTCAAGTCCAACTGCATCTCCGGCGTTTACTGTTCCTGCCTCGAACTTGTGAGGAACCTCAGCGTAGGTCGCATCTTCCCTTGTGACGTACTCGATCATCTCGCCGCCTCTAAGGAATGGCTCCATGTTCTCTAAAAGCTCCATCTTGCCATAAAGCGCTCCTATTCCCATAGGTGCCAGCATCTTGTGTCCTGAAAGGGCAAAAAAGTCGCATCCGATAGCCTGTACATCTACAGCCATATGCGGTGCAGCCTGAGCGCCATCAACAAGTACAACAGCGCCTTTAGAGTGAGCGTACTCCGTGATCTCTTTTACAGGATTAGTAATGCCCATTACGTTTGAAACGTAGCCAATTGCAACGATCTTAGTCTTGTCTGTGATCTTGGATGTGTACTCCTCCCTGGAAATAACACCCTCTTCATCTGGCTCAAGGTAAATGAGCTTTGCGCCATTCTTTTTGGCAACCATCTGCCAGGGAAGCATGTTGCTGTGGTGCTCCATAACAGTGATGACGATCTCGTCGCCCTCTTTAACGTTATCAAGGCCATAGCTGTATGCCACAAGGTTGATGGACTCTGTGGTGTTTCTTGTAAAGATGATCTCCTCAGGAGCCTTGGCACCAATAAAGTCTGCCACTGTCTTTCTTGCGCTCTCGTAGCGCTCTGTTGCCTCCATGCTCCAGTCATACAGACCTCTTAAAGGATTGGCATTGGCTGTTTTGTAAAAGTTCGAAACAGCATCCAGCACCTGCCTTGGTCTCTGGCTGGTAGCAGCATTATCAAAATAAACGTACTCGCCGGAATTTAAGATATCAAAGTCCTGACGGCACTGTGCAAGTGTCTTCATAAGATCTCCTTAAAAAATCATACTATCTGCTGAATATAATACAGAACCAGCTGCTTGATGGCTGGATCTGGGATAAGTCTTGCAACGCTCTCGAGGCGGGCCTTGATCATGATGCGCTTAGCCTCTTCCTCATCAATTCCTCTGCACTGCATGTAGAATAGAAGGTCTTCACCAAGCTGTCCGATAGTAGCTCCGTGTCTTCCTTCCACGTCCTCTTCCTGGCAAAGGATAACTGGCATGGTGCGGTTTACAACATCCTCTGAAAGAAGAAGTGCATCCTCCTGCTCATCGCCAACAGATCCTGAGCTTCCGGTCTTAAAGTCCAGAGTATCTCTAAGAGTCTTCTGGGCTGTTCCCATGAGAACTCCCTTAAACTGCATGGAGGCATCTGTCTTTTTTCCTCTCTGATCAGCCACATAGTTCATATCAAGCTTGTGGTCGTCTCTTGAGAGGTATCCAAGGTTACTGTAAAAGCTAGCTTCTTTCTCGGAAAGGTTGATGTAAGCGCCGTTAAATATCTCTTTTCCTCCAAGCTCTAACGCTGTGAGGTTGATCCTGCCACTCTTTAAGCAGGCTCCGCCAATATCATCAAAGTGAACGAATCCATCTCCAAGGATCTGAACCTTTACAAGGTTGATGGTTGCACCATCTTCAGCAAGGAGTCTGGTGCTGACACCAAGAAATCCGCCTGCCGCTTTCTCAGAAGTGTAAGCCATGACAACTGTAACCTCTGATCCCTTTTTAGCGTGGATGACCTGGCTGTTAATACCGCCAAATCCATCTGTAAGGTCCTGGCGAAGAACGATAGGCTCTTCTACTTTGGCGTCCTCATCTACTGTGTAGACATCGCAGGTTCCACCGATCTCGGAAAAGAGCTTGTCCACATCCGCGCCCATTCCTGTGCGGATTGCCTGGCTCTCGTCCCTTGCTGCTGTCTCGCAGTTGGGGCTTACCATAGTCTCTTTTAAAGAAAGGATCCTGTCCTTATTTGCTCTGAAAACTTCTCCAGCCTCTTCAAAAGGAACATTTTCCTTAAGAGTTACTCCAGCAGGAACTGCCTTGGCCTTTGGAGCGTCCCCAGTCTGTAAATTTATATCTTTTATCTCAAGTCTGCCATCGTTAACATGAAGGAAATTGTAAGTGGTAACTGGCAGAACGTTGACTTTCATGTTTAAATCCTTACTCATCATCTGTCCTCTTATCAGCCATTTCCGCTCATCTCGAGCTTGATCAGGTTGTTCATCTCAACTGCGTATTCAAGTGGAAGCTCCTTGGATACAGGATTAGCAAAGCCGCTTACGATCATGGCCTTGGCATCCTCTTCGCTGATTCCACGTGACATAAGGTAGAAGATAGCCTCATCACTGATCCTTCCGATCTTAGCCTCGTGTCCAACATCTGCATCGCTGGTCCTTATATCCATTCCAGGAATTGTGTCTGCCCTTGAGATGCTGTCCAGCATCAGAGAGTCACAGGATACTGAAGCCTTAGCCTTCTTGGCTGTGCTCTGGATAGTAACGCTACTTCTGTAGGTTCCAATTCCGCCATCCTTGGAAATTGACTTGGTGTTGATAACAGAAGTTGTTCTCTCTCCCTGGTGAACTACCTTGGCGCCTGTATCAAGGTTCTGTCCCTTGCCCGCAAAGGTGATTCCTGTAAACTCCATCTTGGAGCCTGCACCCTTAAGGATTGTCATAGGATACAGGTATGATGTATGGGAGCCAAAAGAGCCTGATACCCATTCCATGATACCGTTCTCCTCAACAAGTGCTCTCTTGGTGTTGAGGTTGTACATGTTTTTGGACCAGTTCTCAATGGTTGAATAACGAAGTCTTGCATTCTTGGCAACGTAAAGCTCAACGCATCCAGCATGGAGGTTAGCTACATTGTACTTAGGAGCTGAGCATCCCTCGATAAAGTGAAGGTCAGCGCCCTCGTCAACAATGATAAGCGTGTGCTCAAACTGTCCTGCGCCTGCAGCGTTTAATCTAAAGTATGACTGAAGAGGGATCTCAACCTTAACGTTCTTTGGAACATAAACGAAGGATCCGCCTGACCATACTGCACCGTGAAGGGCTGCAAACTTGTGGTCTGTAGGAGGAACAAGCTTCATGAAGTGAGACTTTATCATGTCTGCATACTCACTTCTAAGTGCGCTCTCAAGGTCTGTGTAGACAACGCCCTGAGCTGCAACCTCATCCTTAACGTTGTGGTAAACAAGCTCGGAGTCGTACTGGGCTCCAACGCCTGCAAGAGATTCTCTCTCGGCCTGTGGGATTCCAAGTTTCTCGAAGGTGTTCTTGATATCCTCAGGAACGTCCTCCCACTTGCCCTTCATGTCAGACTTATGTCTAACATAGGAAGAGATCTTATCCATATCAAGGCCTTCAATGCTTGGTCCCCAGTTTGGCATCTGGATCTCGTTGTAGAGCTTTAAGCACTCAAGTCTGAAATCCCTCATCCACTCAGGGTCATTCTTTTCCTCGGAAACCTTAAGAACAGTCTCTCTGGTAAGGCCTTCTTCCATTCTGTAGAAGTCTTTTTCGTTTTCTATATCTTTAAAATCGTATAAGCTGTGGTCAATATCTGCCACAATCTGCTTGTTGTCGCTCATATTAATCCTCTTTTAAAAATCTCTCAAAACCATGCTCATTGATCTCATCAACAAGTGTTCCGTCACCAGTGTGAACAATCTCTCCCTTAACAAGGACGTGAGTGTAATCAACGTGAAGTGACTCTAAGATCTTGGTGCTGTGAGTAATAATAAGAAGAGCGCCGTCTTTCTTTTTCTGATACTCCTCGATACCCTTGGATACTGTGCGGACTGCGTCTACATCAAGACCTGAATCAGTCTCATCAAGGATCGCGAACTTAGGGTTCATCATAAGAAGCTGAAGGATCTCAGCCTTCTTTTTCTCACCACCTGAAAAACCTACGTTAAGATCTCTGTCTGCGTAGGACTCATCCATAGAAAGAACTTCCATTGAAGCCTTAAGGGATTTCTGGAACTGAAGAAGCTTAACAGGTGCTCCTGTCAGAGAATGGTAAGCGTTTCTGATAAAACTTCCCATTGAGATACCTGGTACTTCATATGGATTCTGGAAAGATAAGAACATTCCTGCCTTGGCTCTCTTATCAGCAGAAAGATCAGTGACATCTTCTCCTTCAAAGAGGATCTTACCGCCTGTTACGCAGTAGTGTGGGTTTCCCATAAGGGTAAATCCAAGAGTTGATTTACCTGCGCCGTTTGGTCCCATAAGTACATGGGTCTCACCTGGCTTGATATCAAGATTGATATTATGGAGAATAGGAAGTTCATTATCGATAGAAACTGATAAATCCTTTACCTGTAACAAAGACTGCTCTGACATGTGTATTTCCTTTCTTTATAAAAAACATTACTATTAACACGCAAAAACTGGCGCTGCTAACTTTTCCTAGCAACTTGGTAGGAAAATGATAGCACCGCACATTATACTTGTCAATCGGCTTAGATTTTGGCACGTAGCCTTTTTTGCCACAAGCCAAAGAAAAGTTTACCATAAAAGCCCTTGACATACCATATAAAGTTAAGTAAAATAACATCTTGTCAGCACCATGCGGGTGTAGTTCAATGGTAGAACACCAGCCTTCCAAGCTGGATACGTGGGTTCGATTCCCATCACCCGCTTAATGCTTATTTTTTTGCCCATTTTCCAAATGCAAATGATTTGCATTTGCAATTACCAAGGAGGACATTTCAATGGAACTGGTTTTAGATATAGTACTGGATGCAGTCATCGACTCAGTTAAGATACTGCCATTCCTTTTTGTGACATATTTACTTATGGAATATTTGGAGCACAAGACCGCTGAGTTCACAGAGTCTGTTGTCCAGAAGACTGAGCACTTTGGACCTCTCCTTGGAGGCCTTATTGGAGCATTTCCTCAGTGCGGATTTTCAGCTGCAGCTTCAAACCTGTACGCAGGACGTGTCATTACCCTTGGAACTCTGATCGCCATCTACCTTTCAACTTCCGACGAGATGATACCTCTTTTGATATCTGAGCAGTTCCCTGTAGCAACCATGGTGAAGATCCTTGCTCTCAAGGCCTTTGTCGGTATTATCGCTGGTTTTGCCATCGACCTTATTGTTCACGCCCATCACAAAGCAAAGGGCAAGGCCATCGACGACCCTGTCCGCATCAGCGAGCTCTGTGAAAAAGAGCACTGCCACTGCGATGACGACGAGGACACATCATTTAAGGGCATTGCCAAGTCAGCCTTTGTTCATACCTTCCACATTTTCCTGTTTGTACTTGGCCTGACCCTTATCCTCAACACTGCTATCGAGCTCATCGGAGAAGAGCACCTCTCCATGCTCCTTAAGACCAATCCTATCATTAGCCACATCCTTGCTGGCCTTATAGGACTTATTCCAAACTGTGCACCTTCAGTTCTTATAACAACTCTCTACATGGATTCCATGATCACCTTGGGAACCATGATGTCCGGACTTTTTGTTGGTGCAGGTATCGGCCTTCTTGTTCTCTTTAGAGTTAATCCTGAAAAGAAAGAGAACATCAACATCGCAGTTTTACTGTTTGTAATTGGTACTGTAGCAGGAATGATCGTAGATCTTTTAGGAATTTCTTTTTAATTATCTGAGGTAAAAGAGATGAACAGCAAAATCCACGCAAGTTCATTTGATGAAGTTATTGATAAATTTTTTCCGGAAAGCATAAAAAAAACGAGACAGAGAGTAGACATTTTGAAAGTCCTCTGCTCTGCCTCCCAGCCTCTTTCGGCTGCTGAGATCTTTGACATCCTCGGTAAGAGCGATGAAAAAGAAAAATATGCTTTTTCTACTGTTTACAGAAACCTCCTGGCTTTTGAAAAGGCAGGCGTTGTGATAAAGACCGTGCTGTCCACTGAGGACAACGCTGTATATGAGCTCAAAAGAGAGACTCACAAACACTACGCTGTGTGCCTTAACTGCCACACCAAGATTCCGATCAAAGCCTGTCCTCTTCACGATATCGCTGGTGATATCAAGGAATCAATCCCTGACTTCCAGGTTACAGGACATCAGCTTGAGATCTATGGCTACTGCACAAAATGCAGACAGTTAATGGGACAAAACAGCTGATCCCTCTCCGGTAGCAGGGTCGTAAGTAAGCTCAACAGGAGTGTTTTCCTTGCTGATACCCTTTAAGCTGTCGCAGGTAAGAATGTGGTCTGTACCAGCTTCATCAGCAACGATAAACTCCCAGCTACTGCTATCAGCGTAGATATCAAGAGCAGCTCCCATGAGAGTGTATCCGTCACCCAGGAGCACTCCATCGCCAATGAAGTTATCGCTGTAGCTGTCCTGAGTAAGATCATGAAGTACAATCTTTGACAGGTTTAATCCTGTCTTATTTACAAAGTACACTGTCAGTTCAGTGTGCTTTTCTTTTTCTACTTTAACTTCTGTCTCTGTCTTTAACGTATCAGAAAGATTTCCCTGAATGCCCTGGTATTTCTCGGTGAGCTCATTTATCCCAGGAAGGATCTCATCGATCTTTTTATCATTCATCTTGGAAAAGTCCATGGCCTCTATCTGGGCTTCTTTTTCGGAGAGCTCATCAAGAGCGCTCTTCTGGGACTCATCTGTTATATTAAGATAGGTCTCCTCCGCTCCGGTCTTGGCTTCCACAAGAAGATTTCTTGCAGTCTCAGCCTCAGCCAGCTTCTCATCTGAAGGTCCGCAGGCTGTGAACGCAAGCGCCATGGCTGCTATAAGTATTGGTATAAGGATCTTTTTTCTAGTCATTTCTATCTCCAAAATCTTAATCTAACAAGGTCTAATTATACGGGTTCTCGCTGTAATAGTCTAGAAGAAGCCCAACCACATGGCTGTAGCTGGCCTTTCCGCTTGATATTCCGTTGGCCTTAAGGTTCGTATCTATAAAGGTGTCTGCTGCCTTCTTAACCGTTTCCGTGTCAAGGATAGCTCTTTTCTCAACTTCCTCCCAGGCCTCGTCTGTAAGGAACTGGCTGTCGTAGCGAACTCTCTTTGATATTGCCACGTGACTTTTGTATTCCTCTTCAGATACCGACTTGTAGAAGTCATTGTTCACATAGGCCAAAACTCCCAGATATCCACTGTAGTTAAAGATCTCATCCTCAGATTTTACGCACCCAAGAAAGCCCAGGAAATTCGCCTCGTCCTCATAGATGTATCCGTGGGTGTGGGACAGCTCGTGGCACATGGTAAATGGCTTGTTCATGATGTACATCTCTTTGTTGATGTTGGCCTCCATGGAGAAAGGGAAATAGTACCCCTGCATATACTGCTGGCTCATAAACCCTGAAAAAGTCAGCTCCTTGGGGGTAACATAGAATCCTCCAAGCCTGTCATAGCTGCCTTCAAGGTTTTTCATGGATGCTTTTGCCATCTCCTTCATGTCACCTTCGTAGACAACATTTCCCTTTTTATCTCTTGGCATCTCTTCAGCCATTTTATTGCATTTAGTTACCAGGAAGTCCCTTAAGGCTGCAAGCTCCTCAACGGTGTAGTCATCTCTATGGTTTTCAGCCACCGCAACCTGGCTGCAGTGGTACAGGATAAAGCAGTTTAAAGTCATAAGAAGGACCACAAAGGACAGGAATACCGCCATGATTTTGCCAAACACTTTGGAAAAAGAGCTATCTCTTTTCCCAAATGCAGATCTGATGCCGGAAATGAGCCATAATACCAGGTACGCCAAAAGTGCCAGAACAAGCAAGAAGCATACGATCAGCATAATCTCCCCTACGGAAAAGGGCGCTCTGCTGGTTAATCTTCCGTACTTTTCCATGATCACCATGAATATTTTCTTAGTATAAAGATCAGAAAACCCTGTGCTTATCCAGGCTGCCACGTTTAATGCTGCGCTCACACCAAGCATTATGCCCACAAGGAATCCTGTTATGCTAAACTTTTTCACCGATCACGCGCTTTCCACCAAATGCCAAGATAGCCATTGTTCTTAGGATTTGGTACAATTAATTTAGTCATTTCAATTATAAACCACAAGGAGAATGGATATGAAGCTTCTTTTGGCCGATGATGAAAAAGAGCTGTCGAATGCTCTTATCGCGATCCTAAAACACAGCAACTACACTGTTGATGCAGTATATAACGGAACCGATGCTTTGGACTACGCCCTTACGGGGGACTATGACGGAATTATCCTGGACATCATGATGCCTGGTATGGACGGAATGGAGGTCCTAAAAAACATAAGAGCCAAGGGTCTCTCAACTCCAGTACTGTTCCTTACCGCCAAAACTGAGGTCGAGGACAGGATAAAGGGTCTTGACCTAGGTGCTGACGATTATCTTCCAAAGCCCTTTGACATGGGTGAGCTTCTTGCAAGGGTAAGAGCCATGCTGCGTAGAAAAGAGGATTTTGCTCCCGCAGACCTCACCTGCGGAAACCTGACGCTTAACAGATCCGGTTATGAGCTCGTAACTCCAGGTCACGAGAGCATCCACCTCTCCGGAAGAGAATTTCAGATGATGGAGATGCTTATGACTTCTCCCGGAAGGATAATCTCCGTTGATTCCTTCATGGACCGCATCTGGGCTGACGGCGAAGCTGACGTCAATGTTGTCTGGGTTTATATCTCTAGCCTTCGCAAGAAACTATCATCCCTTGAAGCCACCTGCGAGATCAAGGCCTCAAGAGGTGTTGGATACTCAATAAACGAGCTCTCTTCTTAAAAAGAGGAACCTTACATGGTAAATAAACTTCGAAAAAAGTTCGTAATAACCGCTACTTTATCCCTTCTTCTGGTGCTGGCCATAATGATCGCAGTAATAAACCTGGTCAACATATTCCAGATGGTGAATGACGCGGACAATCTTCTTAATATCCTTACAACCAACGACGGATATTTCCCGGGACAGATAAAAGACGACTTTATGCCCCGCGATAACGGTGGACCTCAGGGCTTTGACCGTTCAAGAGATCCCTTCAGAAACCCGGTTGATCCTTTCGCCTTTGACTTTCTTAACAATGCAAGATCCGCTGAAATGCCCTATATGGCCAGATATTTCTGGGTAAGATTTGATCAGTCAGGAACTGTATCTGAGATAAATACCAGAAACATCATCTTCATCTCAGAGGAAAACGCCAGAGAATATGCCACTTCCGTCTATAACAGCGGACGGGAAAAGGGCTTTTATCACTCCTACAGATTTAAGACCGGGAAAAACGCTGATGGCAGCACCATCGTAGTCTTTACGGACCTTAGCTCCCAGATAATAAACGTCTACAAGCTCCTTGGGCAGACACTTCTTATCGGTGCCTTTGCTCTGCTTGCTATGTTCATCCTGGTATTTCTCTTTTCAGGTCAGGCAGTTGCTCCTGTCGTGGAATCCCTTGAAAAACAAAAACGCTTCATCACTGATGCGGGCCACGAACTTAAGACTCCTCTGGCTGTCATCTCAGCAAACGTGGACGTCTTGGAGCTTGAATCAGGAAAGAGCGAGTGGACAGGCAGCATCAAGAACCAGGTCAAGAGGATGAACTCCCTTGTTAAAAACATGCTCACTTTATCCCGCATGGATGAAGAGCGCATGCACGTTGTATTTTCAGACTTTGACATGAGCGCCGCAGTAAAAGAGACTTCTCAGTCCTTCGAAGCCATCGCTGAATCAAAAGACAAGAAGTACCAGATGGATATCGAAGATGGCATCCACTTAACCGGAGACAAAAACTCCATTACCCAGCTGACTTCGCTTCTTTTGGACAACGCCATGAAGTACTCTTCAGATAATGGCAGCATAAATGTATCTCTTTCAAAGAACAAAAACATCGTTCTTGAAGTATCAAACACCTGCGACTGCATTCCGGAAGGGAATCTTGACAGACTCTTTGACAGGTTCTATCGGGCAGATTCTTCAAGAAGCAGAGAAACCGGGGGCTACGGAATAGGCCTTTCTGTAGCAAGAGCCATAGCCAATTCCCACGGCGGCGAGATCACAGCTCTTCGGGACGGCGACCACATGATCCGCTTTGTAGTCACTCTTCCAAAGGTACTTCCAAAGAATCTTCAGAAGGCAAACGGCAAATAACTTAATACATCTCAGAGGAAAAATATTATCGATATATGGTATGATATAGGTAGTAGAAACATCCATTTCAGGAGGTGTTTATGTACAAAATTGGGGACAAGGTTATCATTTTGGATTACAGTGGAAAACCGCTGGATCCAGCAGTAGTTGCTGAAATCGAGGATGTATACGGTCAGGACCGGGTAAGGCTTCATCTTCCTGACAACGCATGCTGTCTCGAGTTCACAGACAAGCTTAAAAAGATCGATGAAGGGCAGTACAAAGACCTTCTTCACAGCGTAAGAAAGAGAGAGAGACCTCTGGCTGTGGATCTTCAGCTTGACATCAGGAAGTTTGCCAGCAAACATCCGCGCAGAAGGAAGGACGAGATTTTCCATGTGTTCAATCAGGACAAACACTATGTGTCCATCTTAAATGCCTACGCTGGCCGTGTTCAGATGTATGGGGAAGAAAATATAAGCGAACGCTTCCTGTACGAGTACAAAGATGCAAAGGCTGGTCTTGTAAGGACCAGATCCTTCTTCCACGAGCTGGATGACACCATCCCTGTTCCGGATTTTAATTCATGACCTCTTTTTGAGAGAGGCAGATGGCAAGCGCCAGGAACAGATATGGGGTAGATATCACCAGATCAAAGGAAACAAAACTGTTAATTAAATAAGACGATAAAATAAGTGCGCTGATAACCCTGGCGTGCTTATTTTTTTGCGCCAGGATCTCTTTTGCCAAAAGAGCTATAAGCAGAATATAGGAAAACAGTCCAAAGAGACCTCTCTCAATAAGAATTGTAAGAGGCGCGCAGTGCGCGTTTGTGAGGATATTCCCACCAAATATGTTTAAAAGGGAATCCGCAGTCTCCAGGTCAGAGTATGCGTAAACGCTATAGCAGTCCTGCCCTGCTCCAAAGAGCATCCTTACAGGGTCCATCCTGCCAAACATATCAATACTCATGCTGTAGATAAGTCCCCTGCCATTTCCCATTTTATAGTCAAAAGAGATAAGGACATAATATGCTGCAGTAAGAAGAAGCAAAGCCACGATAAAACCTGCGATATAGCGATAGGTCTTTTCCAAAAAGCTAAAACCCACGGCCTCAAACAGATGTGAGATACAGAAGATGAAAAACACGAAGGCCATAAGGATAAGTCCCACGTGCATGTTACAGACAGTCAGAGGGAGATTCTCAGTATAGGAATAGCTCTTTTCATAATTCATATAGAGAATGCAGGCACTTTCCATGGACAGGCCAAGGATAAACACAAGTGCCAGATACTTCCTGAAACTTTGCCTCTCTCCAATTGAGAAGAACAACAGGACAACGAAGCTTGCTGCAACCACCAGCGTCGCGCTATCGCTCCCCTGAAGCATAAGTGCCGTAAGTGTCACCAGAACGTATACTGCGCACAGGAAAAACTGCCTGGAAAAGAGGTCTCTTGTATAGCACAGTCCTATCCCAAGGGGGACAAATACAGAGAAATACCCCACAAGCCAGTTGATATTTCCGATGGTTGCAAGAAATGCAGGATCTCTCCCATAGATTTCAAAGGGATAAATTGAAAATCGGTTGGCGATAGACAGGATCGCCTCAAGAAATGGCGTTATCATCACTGCTGCAAGGACATAGCCACTTATCTTTTCGCCGTCATAGAACACATAGAAAAAGAAGACCATAAGAAGGATAGAGACAAGTCCAAATCTCCAACCGGAAAGGCCAAGAAAGCTGATCTTCTTGTCCATTGAATAGATGAAGGTCAGGATATTAGAAAATAGAAATACACATAATCCGTAAGATAGGTGGGATGGGAGCTTATCCGTCTGAATAAACTTCCTGTTCTGGACAAGCAAAAAAAGAAGAGCAAAGAAAAGGCCTATAACCATAAAGGCTATTCCTTTTCTCTCTCCCAGCTGGTAGTACCCACGCTCCATATACAGGGGCAGGACTGCACTTATTATGATCAGATATCCATATTTCAGATACTTAGCCAAAGTCTTTTCTCCCCTACATTGGAAGCATATCTTTTATTGCCGGATTGTCCGGAGTTATCTCATATTCCACGTATTTCTTTGTCCCAGGATGTTTGATGCCATATTTATATGCAGCAAGGCACACATTTTTAATGCCCATTTCTTCAGAAAGGGCTTTGCTGTCAGCTGTACCGTACTTGTCATCACCAAGGATAGGATGGCCAAGACTTGCCAGCTGCACGCGGATCTGGTGAAAGCGCCCTGTTAAAAGGTGCACTCTAAGCAGCGACACTCCGTCATTTTCTGCTACCACCTGATACTCAAGCTTTGCCTCTTTTACATCTCCGCCAATGAGCCTTACCTTTTCCCCGTTTTCAAGGGTAACAGCGCCTTCGTCAAAAGAGTCTTTTACACCTTCAGAGATAACCTGGGCAAGACCAGTATCCTCGCGCCTTATAACGAACCCTGTTACCTCCCCTTCCTTTTCTGGAAAAAGGCCCTGGCAAAGGGCATAGTAATACTTTGTGGCGTTTCTTTTTTTGATCTGGTCAGCCAGGTCTGATGCGGCTTTCTTGTTTTTGGCAAGAACGATGACACCCTCAACAGCCTGATCAAGTCTGTTTATAGTAGCAACATAGGGCGGCAAATTTCTTTGCCGCCCTTTATCAACCTCTCTATTCTTGCGGGCAAGGTAATTCCTTGCTGCGCTTATCAGATCAAGTCTTCCTGCTCTTGCCCCTTCAGTTGCCATTCCAGCAGCCTTGTGGCATACAAGAATGTCCTGATCCTCATATATTACTCTGATAGAACCTAGCATATCACACCTTAAATCTGTAACCTACGCCCCAGATTGTCTCAATGTACTGTGGATTAGAGGTATCATACTCGATCTTCTCACGGATCTTCTTGATATGTACAGTAACTGTAGCGATATCGCCGATGGAATCCATGTTCCAGATCTTTCTAAAGAGCTCTTCCTTGGTAAATACGTGGTTTGGATTCTCTGCAAGGAAAGTAAGAAGATCGAACTCCTTGGTTGTGAAGCTCTTCTCCTGATCGTCTACATAAACTCGTCTTGCAGTCTTGTCGATCTTAAGACCACGGATCTCTACGAAGTCATTGTTCTCATGACCTGATCCAACAAGTCTTGAGTATCTTGCCATGTGAGCCTTAACTCTTGCTACAAGCTCAGATGGGCTGAATGGCTTTGTGATGTAGTCATCAGCACCAAGACCAAGACCTCTGATCTTATCAATGTCATCCTTCTTGGCTGATACCATAAGGATCGGCACGTCTTTCTTTTCCCTGATATGTTTGCAGACTTCGAATCCGTCCATTCCTGGGAGCATAAGATCCAGGATAATAAGATCAAACTCTTCTGCAAGGGCTGTTGCAAGACCTGCGTCTCCAGTGTTCTCAATCTTTACTTCAAAGTCGCTAAGTTCGAGATAATCTTTCTCAAGGTCAGCGATCGCCTCTTCATCCTCAACAATAAGTATTCTGCTCATACACCCTCTCTGCCTTTCATTAAGATTCATGTTCTACCGTAACTGTGTCAGATCCATCTGCATAATCGATAAACTTCCTCAGTACGAAATGCATGCAGGTTCCTTCACCTTCATGGCTGGTAGCCCAGATATATCCGCCATGATCTTCAATGATCTTTTTAACAATGGAAAGACCAATTCCGCTTCCACCCTGCTTGGAGTTTCTGGAGGAGTCTGTCCTGTAGAACCTGTCGAAGATATTTGGAATGTCCTTCTGGGCAATTCCTCTACCGTTGTCCTCAAGCTCTACTCTGACTGAGTCGATCTCATCCAGTATGCGGATATCTATCTCTCCTGTGCCATCATCTCTTCCGAGATACTTAACACTATTGCTCACCACGTTGTTGACAACCCTCTTGATCTGCTCTGGATCAGCAACAATCTGGGTGTCAGGTGTTGTAAGATTCGAATAGTTGAGCTTGATGCCTCTGCTCTCAAGGTCTGCACCAATCTCCTCTATACAATCGCCGAAATAATCAGCTACGTTAAGCTTAACAAAGTTATATGGAATTCTGTTGTTATCAATGCTGGAATACAGTGTAAGCTCATTAATCAGGTTGTTCATATCATTGGCTTTACTGTTAATGATCTTAATGTATTTCATCTGCTTGTCAGGATTGTCCGCAACGCCCTCGATAAGACCCTGTGAATATCCCTTGATGGCAGTGATAGGAGTTTTAAGGTCGTGAGAAATGTTGCTGATAAGCTCTTTGTTCTGCTTTTCCCTCTCGATCTTCTCCTCGGCGGATTCCTTAAGGCGGAGTCTCATGTCCTCATAGTTTCGGTACATGGCTCCGATCTCGCCTTTTTCCTTAACATCTGTTGGAAGGATGTAATCAAAGTTACCATCCTTGATGTGCTGCATGGCCACATTGAGCTCGTCTATAGGTTTAAAGAAACTTCGGCCGATCCACATGGTCAGCAGTACGCTGGTAAGTGCCAATATAAGAATTATAGCTATCGCCATGTAAATAAGGAGATTAGTTGTAAGTGCTGTTCGAATGCTGGAGATAAAGTAAAGACTTCCTCTTGCGCCGTCAGAAAAAACGAAATCTATCTGCCTCACAAGATGCCTTGATGGGGTATAGTAAATTCCCTCTATACCATTACCATAGCCTGGAAGCTCGGCAATGACTGCCTTAGCCCTGTCTCTGTTGGCCACATAATAAATGTCATTACCTTTTTTAACAATGATAAAGGAGTACTTGGAAGCAATCTGTGAATCCAGCTCCTCTAAATACTCTTCCTTTTCCAAAATAAACGGATCAATGAACATATTGATGGCAATTTCTTTTACCAGATCATCAGTCATCTCCGCAAAGGTTCCACCGGGATCAGACACCATTCCATAGTCAACCATGGTAGAGAATTGCTCCACCTGCTGCTGGCGAACAAGATATCGACCCAAAGCCAGGTATGTACCAAAGGATAAGATAAGCGGAATGACTACGATTGCCAATGATGTTATCAAGAGTTTCGTACGGAATCGCATTGTGTCCCCCTAAATCTTATCTAAGTATATCATATTTTCGGTAAAATTTATTAATTTTTCAGAAAAGAAAAGGCGCTGCAACCTATATGCAGCGCCTTTTTGAAGCCTTTAATACTACTATCAGATATTAAGAAGCTTAGCGTACTCAGTAAGTGCTCCCTCTGTCTCGTGAGCAAGAACCTTCTTGGCAAGAACCTTACCAAGCTGAACGCCTTCCTGGTCGAAGCTGTTGATGTTCCATGCAAAGCCCTGGAACATAACCTTGTTCTCGAAGTGTGAAAGAAGTGCACCAAGTGCCTCTGGTGTAAGCTCATCACCGATGATGATGCTTGAAGGACGTCCGCCCTCGAAGTTCTTGTTGAGGTTGTCATCCTCTTTACCGCAGGCAAATGCTACGATCTGAGCTGCAACGTTAGCGCAGAGCTTCTGCTGGCTTGTGCTGCCCTGGATATCTACATCGTTCCTGAGCTGGCTGTTCTTGAAGCCGATGAACTGAAGAGGAATGATGTCTGTGCCCTGGTGAAGGAGCTGGTAGAATGAGTGCTGTCCGTTTGTACCAGGCTCACCAAAGATGATAGGTCCTGTTACATAGTCGATAGGCTCGCCAAATCTGTTAACGCTCTTACCATTTGACTCCATATCCAGCTGCTGAAGGTGAGCTGGGAAGCGGCTAAGTGCCTGTGAGTATGGAAGAACTGCTGTGCTGTCATAGCCAAGTACGTTTCTCTCATAAACACCGATAAGGGCATCGAGCATTGCTGGATTCTTTAAGAGATCTTTTTCTGCTGCAAGCTTATCTTCTGCTGCTGCGCCATCAAGGAATCTTGCGAAGATCTCAGGACCAAATGCAAGAGAAAGAACTGCTCCGCCAACGCCTGATGTTGAAGAATAACGTCCGCCAATGAAGTCATCCATAAAGAATGCCTGAAGGTAGTTGTCACTCTTAGCAAGAGGTGATGTCTCAGAAGTAACTGCGATCATGTGCTTGCTTGCATCAAGACCCTGCTTCTTAAGAGCATCTATTACGAAGGACTCGTTTGTAAGAGTCTCAAGTGTTGTTCCTGACTTAGAAACAAGAATGAATATTGAATGAGCTACGTCGATAGAATTAAGAACTGCTGATGCATCATCTGGATCTACGTTGCTGATGAACTTAGCTTCCATCTTGAAGCATCCGTTCTTCTTAGCCCAGTTCTCAAGAGCAAGGTACATAGCTCTTGGGCCAAGGTCTGATCCGCCAATACCGATCTGAACTACTGTTGTGAACTTCTCACCCTTAGCGTTTGTGATCTCACCAGCGTGAACCTTGTTTGCGAACTCTGCTATCTTCTTCTGCTCGTTTAAATAGAACTCTCTCTTATCCACACCGTCAGCTACGACCTTGTTTCCAAGCTGACCTCTTGTGAGCTGGTGAAGTACAAGACGCTTCTCACCAGTGTTGATAACCTCTCCGTTGTAAAGAGCTTCAAACTTCTCTGAAAGCTCTGCCTCAGTAGCAAGTGCCTTAAGAGCATCTAAGATCTCATCGTTAACTTCCTTAGCAGCGTAGTTGAAAGAAAGGCCTGCTGCCATAGGTACTGAGTACTTCTTAACTCTGTCAGCGCCATTTGTTCCAGCCATCTCTTCTGCAATATCAACGTTAGAGATATTGAAAAGATTCTGGAAAGATTTGAGTGTGTCGAGATTGTTCCAATTTGCCATTATAATAAAACCTCCGTTTATGAAAATAGGAAAACGTTTCCAATTCGCCTTAAAGTGTAGCAGATGTACCTGCTTGTATCAAGCAAATTGAAAAAATATACATCTGAAACAAAAAAAGAATACTCAGGCCTTACTGGTCTGAGTACTCTGTAAATTCCGTATTTATTGGTATTTCTTGATTACTATTCTTGGAGTAAATGCTGAAATAGCAGTTCCAACAGAAGCTATAAGTATGATGATCAGTCCTGGAGTGGTGTTCATCGTCTCTTCTGCAGTAAGAAGTCTCTTGGCTCCAAGCACTTCCTGTTCCTGTTCAGTTTCTGTCTCTGCTGTTACCTGGGTATCATTAGCTGCGTAAACGGCCTTTGATGAAGCCGGTACAAATATAAGCATAGCCGCTATAGCTATAGCAGCGAGAGTTTTCCCTAAAAGTCCCCTCATGTTTTCTTTTTTCATCAGTCTGTTATCCTCAAAACAGGCTTTCCTGCCCATGAATCATTTTCGCTCTTTAGACAGTTTATATTCTACAATACTATTCATCATAAAAATCATCATATTTCTACGCTTTTTTGATTTTCTTTCAAAAAATTATGACTTTGACAAAAGTTATCAATAAAAAAGGCGATGCACCTTAGGTACACCGCCTTATCTTTGCAAAATCATTACAGTGAACTGATCATCTCTTTTACGAGAGCTGCGCAGTCTCTAGCAGCCTTCTCTTCAAATACAGGATAGTCCACAATATCGCTTCCATCAGCCTTATCAGAGATAGCTCTGATGATGACAAATGGGATCTTATTGAGGTAGCAGGCCTGAGCAATTGCAGCGCCTTCCATCTCTGTGCACATTCCGCCCTGCTCATCGATGATGGCCTTCTTAACATCTGGAGATGAGATAAACTGATCTCCGCTACATACTCTGCCCTCGAATACTCCAAGATCAGGAGCAGCCTTTGAAATTGCATTCTTAGCTGCAGCTCTAAGAGCATCGTCTGCAGGGAAAGCATGAACTCCCATCTGAGGAACTTCACCCTTCTTGTATCCAAAAACAGATGCATCCACGTCGTGATAGCAGGCATCAGTTGAAAGAACGATGTCTCCGATGTTGATATTGGCATCAAGTGATCCTGCAACGCCAGTATTGATCACATGGGTTACATTGAACAGATCAACAAGAATCTGAACGCAGATACCTGCATTTACCTTAGCGATACCGCTTCTAACTATTACTACCTCTGTGTTTCCAATGGTTCCCTCGTTGAATTCCATTGAGGCCTTGGTAACAACATTTTTAATGTTCATCTGGCTCTTTAAGGTAGCTACTTCTACCTCCATAGCGCCGATAATACCAATCTTCATGTATGTCTCCTCTTATTCTGGATATACCAGGTGTTTGTCATCGATTCCGTAAAGGGTGTTATCAAGGTATCTCTTTGCAAGATACTTGGCCATTCCAAGGTTCATATCCAGATAATTTCCACAGTCTCTGGCACTTGCTCCAGGAACCTCTCCCTCAAAATCCCTTACGAACTCAAAGAGCTTTGTAATAAGAGGAACTATATCCTTTGAATCAAGCTCTCCTGCAAGAACAACATAGAAACCTGTTCTGCATCCCATAGGTCCAAAATAGATGGTCTTATCCTTGTATTCAGGATCATTTCTAAGGAAAGTAGCTCCCAAATGCTCGATGGTGTGCACCTCTGCAGTATTCATAACAGGTTCCTTGTTGGGAGCAGTCATTCGAAGATCAAAAGTTGTGATGACTTCCTGTCCAACCTTGTCTCTTCTTGATACATAGATACCTGGCTCAAGGTCAATGTGATTAACAGTAAAACTTGCTATTTTCTCCATAAATCCTATTCCTTATCTTTTATTCTCTTGCTGTGTCATGGAAAACATCATAGGAGTTCTTGAGATATCCCTTGATGTTCTCATAATCTCTGTTTGCAATAGCTGTGTAGAGAGTATCCACGATAAAGAGCTGTGCAAATCTTGAGCTTGTGATTCCGCTCTTTTTATCAATCTCAGGAGATGTGGCAAATAATACATGGTCACATCCTGTTGTAAGAGCATTATTTCCAAGCTTTGTAACTGCTATTGTAACAGCTTTTCTCTCTTTTGCAATACTGAATAACTGCATTATCTCAGTGTTCTTAGCATTGTCACAGAAGAAAATCGCAACGTCATCTGAACAGATCTGAGAAACTGTCATGAGGTTCATGTGGTGATCATGATTAAATACCACATTGTAGTGAATTCTAAGGAGCTTACAGTATAAGTCATAGGCAGCCACACTTGCTGTGCCTACTCCAAATACCTGAATCTGCTTGGCTCCAACAATATCTGAAACAGTCTCACTAAATGTGCCTGCGTCAAACAGTCTGTATGTGGTCTGTACTGCCTGTACGCTGGTTGCACAAATGTTATCTGCGATGGACTGAAGAGATGTATATTCATTCACATCTTTAAAGGCAATCTTTGGACCGCCTTTATCTGTCTGCTCTAACGTAGTATTAGCTTCTGCATAATATGCATTTTTAAGATCTTTAAGGCCTGTGTATCCGATTGCCTGGGCAAATCTGGTCCACGCTGCCTGAGTTGTTCCAGAAAGAGTTGCCAGTTCTTTTATAGGATGCTGAAACAGAGCATCCTTGTGTTCAAGGACGTAGTCTGCTACAAGCCGCTCTGATGTAGGAAGAGAGTCATAATGGCTCTTTATCTTTTCACTAACAATATTCATGAAATGCACCCTCCATTGGTTTTCGTACTATGGACAATACCCCTATGCCCATGTAAATATTATAACTCCATTTAACTCACATAATGAAATAAATTTTCAAACAATTGATAAGTCTTTTATTAAATAATTCTAAAACTAACGGAATTTAGTTACCAAATATGTTATGCTTAATGAAGGCAGCAATCCAAAATGTGTATTTATGCACAGCGCGCTAAGCGCAAGAAAGGAGACTTGTACTATGAAATGGGTTTGTCAGGTTTGCGGTTACGTTCATGAGGGTGATCAGCCCCCTGAGGCTTGTCCTGTATGTAAGGCACCAGCTGAGAAATTCACCAAGCAGGAGGGTGAGATGGTTTGGGCAGCTGAGCACGTTGTTGGCGTTGCTAAGGGTGTTCCTGAAGACATCATTGAAGACCTTCGCCAGAACTTCACAGCAGAGTGCACAGAAGTTGGTATGTATCTCGCAATGAGCCGTCAGGCATACAGAGAGGGTTATCCAGAGATTGGCGATTACTATGCTAAGGCAGGCTGGGAAGAGGCTGAGCATGCTGCTAAGTTCGCTGAGCTCCTTGGAGAAGTTCTTACAGATTCAACCAAGAAGAATCTTCAGATGCGTGTAGATGCTGAGAATGGCGCTACAGCTGGAAAGACAGATCTCGCTAAGAGAGCTAAAGCTCTTGATCTTGATGCTATCCATGACACAGTTCATGAAATGGCTCGTGATGAAGCAAGACACGGCAAAGCTTTTGCAGGTCTTCTTAAGAGATATTTCGGATAATTATAAGATAAAAAAATAAGGCGTTGCACAAGACGATGTGCAGCGCCTTTTCTATGCTGTGTATTAAACTTCTCAACTGTTCATTGCCTGCTCGATAGCGTATGAAAGCTGATCAGGACAGGATGTGTTCTTAAATCCGCATTTTATTCCGCGAAGCTTACTAATTGCATCCTCTGCCTTCATGCCTTCAACCAGCTTGCTGATTCCCTGAAGGTTTCCGTTACATCCGTTAGTGAACTTGACGTTTCTTACAATTCCATCAACCACATCAAGGTCTATCTGTGTGGAACAGGTTCCTTTTGTCTTATATATCATTGTTTTTACTCCAATTTTACTGAATTTCTTCGCAGATGATCTTGACAATGGTGTCAGTTGCACTGTGAAGATTACTCTTGCTCATGGCTTCCACGAACTTTTCCCTGTTGTTATAGAGCTCATCAATTGTCTCTACAAGGATATCCTCATCAAGGTCGTCGTTGTCGATAACCATTGAAAAGCCCTGCTGCTCAAAACTTCTGGCATTAAGCATCTGGTCTCCGCGACTTGACTTGGTTGAAAGCGGGATCAGGATGTTTGGCTTTTTAAGAGCTAAAAGCTCACAGATTGAGTTGGCTCCTGCTCTTGAAACAACCATGTCCGCCATGGCAAATATATCTTTTAACTCGTTCTTAACGTATTCAAACTGCTTGTATCCTGGAACAGAGAGCTTAAGGTTGTCCATCTTCTCTTTTCCACAGATATGTACCACGTTGAAATGAGGAAGAAGTCTTGGAAGTGCGTACCTTACTGTCTCGTTAACTGACTGTGCACCAAGGCTTCCACCAATTACCATAAGGATTGGCTTGTCATCTTCAAATCCGCAGAGCTTCTTGCCTGCTTCCCTTGAGCCCATTCCAAGCTCTTCTCTTATTGGTGTTCCTGTAAGTACTGCCTTCTCTGCTGGAAGTATCCTCATTGTCTCTGGGAAGTTGCAGCAGATCTTCCTTGCGCCCGTCATGCTGAGCTTGTTGGCAAGACCCGGGGTCATATCTGACTCATGAACAATGTATGGGATCTTTAAAAAGCTTGCTGCTCTTACAACTGGAACGCTTACATATCCGCCCTTTGAGAAAATAATGTCTGGATTTATCTTCTTAAGGAGCTTCCTCGCCTCGGAAAATCCCTTCATAACCCTGAAAGGATCTGAGAAATTCTTGGGATCAAAGTATCTCCTGAGCTTACCTGTGGCTATTCCAAAGTATGGAATATTGTAGTCCTCAATAAGCCTCTTCTCGATTCCGTTGTAGGATCCAATATAGTAAATTTCAAATCCCGCGTTCTTGAGGGCTGGGATCAGGGCGATGTTAGGTGTTACATGTCCTGCGCTTCCGCCGCCTGTAAGAACAATTTTCTTTGTAGCTGTTTCGCTCACGTTTATTACCTTCTTTGTAACTTTAATTGCAGTTTAATATAATATAACATTTTTTAGTTTATGTAAAAAGAGCTATTCCCACTCGTTTGCGTAGTTCAAAAGGTCATTGTCCTCGTAGTATCCGATGAGCTCATTCTGCACTTTATCTGAAAATGCCTTTACCTTATCCAGCTCTTCCTCGTAGTTGTCCATGGTAAGCTCATACTCCCCGGCAAGGATATGGTCCAGCATCCTCTTGTTGATCTCAGGTGAGAAATGAATGGTATCCATGTAGTTATCAAGGTTTGTGATGACTTCTTCCTCAGACTGGAAGCAGAAAACCCGCGCGTTTTCATGGCCAAGGAGGGCCTTTGTCATCTCTTTTTCACAGTGGATCACAGCATCTGTTTCGCCAGCTCTGTAGCTCATATCCCACCACAGCATTGAGTATGATGGATAGAAAAAGATGAACTGGGTCTCCGGGTGAGCTTCCACCTCAGAAACAAGCAGGTCAATGTTATCTGAAAGCTGCTCATCGTAGACAGATTCGTCCATCATATCTGTTACTTCCCTGGACCTATGATACAGTCCAAGGGCCATCTCTGGTCCAAAGCTCTTCCACTTGGCCCAGTTGTAGGACAGATTCTCATCATAGTCTCCCATAAAAGAGTTTGCCACCTGATATGGGATCTTCTCAAACAGTACATCCTTGTTGAACAGATACTCTATATCGTTAAAAGGATTGTTGTCGTAAAGATACATGGGACAGCCTGTTGATTCATAGGTCGTAACCGCCTGCTGGCTAAGGGAGGAAGGGTCGATGTTATAAAACACATACTTAATGTCGTGGTCCTTGAATGCTGCATCCATGAGATAGCACAGATCCGCTGTAGCGCCATAGGACCTTATGGCCTTGATGGATGTTACGCCGTAAGCATCGTTGTACCATGAATTGTCGTTGTTCTCCATTACTGAAGATCCAACGATAAGAGCGTCGTAGTCAAAATGCTTTAATGTTCCAATGCACTGATACTCCTTGTCATTAAGGACCGCCTTAAGACCAAACCATGGCTTGTGGTAGTGGTAAAAGGGGTCGAAAACAAACACTATCCCAGCTATCAGCACTAAAAGTGCCAGGATAATGGCAAATAGCCGTTTTATGAAATTGGAAGCCGTGTTTTCTTTTGCCATATTAAACTCTCATCAGTACTGGAAATAGATAAATGTGCTCACGTTAGAAAGAGAAATAAAGGACCATACAAAAACTATCGCAAGGCCAAGAGCTGTCTTTGTACTAAACTTTGTGGTCTCTAGTATTTCCCTGGTGTTCTTTCTTGTCATGATAAATCCGCTGACAGCAAGGAGAACGATCATGGTGATAAGGTAAGCCATGTTCTCACCGCCAGGCAGTCCCCCACGTAAAAAGAGCTGTCTCAAAATATAGTTCTCTCCGATCTCAAGCTTGGATGCGGTCCTGAAAATGAATCCCGGATAAGTCCAGTAGAATGCTCTCTTAAACATGGCAATAGCATAAGCCATATCCTGAGATCTGAAGAAAATAAGAGAAATCACAAACATAAGAAATGTCAGGGCGTTGGAAAGAGCTCTTGGTATCATCAAAAGAGGCTTTTCCCTGAGAAGATACCTTGGCTTCTTTGCAGAATTCTCAGCATCTACAGATGGCTTAACTCCAACGATTCCAAGGTCATCCCACACTACAAGAAGTCCCTGCATAAGGCCCCAGCAGATATATGTCCAGCCTGCGCCGTGCCATAAACCGCTAAGAACAAATACGATAAGGACGTTGATCACAGTTCTTGCTTTCCCTTTTCTGCTGCCTCCAAAAGGGATGTAAACGTACTTGATAAAGAACCTGGAGAGAGTCATGTGCCATCTCTGCCACAGCTCTTTTGAGGTTGCAGCCTTGTATGGGGAATTGAAATTGACTGGAAGTTCATAGCCAAGCATAAGGCTCACACCACCAGCCATGTCACAGTATCCTGAAAAATCAAGGTAGATCTGGAAGGTATAAGCCAGCATTACCATGATAACTGTCAGAGTATCCAGCGAATAGGTGTTCATAAAGCCGTAGTTTACTGCTTTTGCAAGGGTGTCAGCAAGAATTGCTTTTTTGCCAAGTCCGATGATAAAGCTCATAAGGCCCTTGGTGAAGCGCTCAGTGTCAAAGCGCCTAAGGCTCTTTTGTCTGAACTGATCTATCATCTCCTTGTGGAATGCGATGGGACCCTGGATCAGCTTAGGGAAGTAAGCTGTATAGAGGATATACTCAAGGAATGAGTAGTCTTTGGCCTCTCCATTTGCTCTGTCCACAATAAAAGAGATCTGACCAAAGGTAAAAAAGCTGATACCGATGGGCATAAGGATCTCTTTGGTAAAAGAGTCTGCACCTGTCACGGCGCTTACATTGTCCATGAAAAATCCAAGATATTTGTAGTAGAAAAGAAGTGAAAGATTAAAGAGTACGCCTATCACCTTTACGGCCTTAGCTGATCCAGGCGCTTTGTCTATCACAAGACTAAGAGCGTAGTTAACAGCAATGCTCACAAGCAGGATCACCAGGAATGAGATTCCAAAGGTGTAATAGTAGTACAGCGACATTCCTGTCAGAAAAATATCTGCCAGGATATACTTTTTTGACCTGTTCAGAAGATGCCAGACCACCAGGAGAATTGGCAAAAACAGGAGTATAAAATTAAAGGAATTAAAACCCATTATCCGTCTCCACGTTTAAAACTCGAAAAGAGTATATCATAATTTGTTAGTGATAGTAAAAAATGTTAATATATATTTAAATTTACAGGAAGAATAGGGACTTTTTCATGAGTAAGAAAAATACATTTCTAAAACTCGGTATATTTACCGCTCTCTTTGGCGGTGTTTATGCCTTCTCAGATTACATCTATAAGATTTCAACAAAACCCCATGAACATCATGGTGCAAACGACTTTGACCCGGCTATCACTGAGGGTCGCAGGTTTGTCAGAAATCACGTTTCAAGACAGGATGTGTTCATTGAAGCTATTGATCAGATAAGGCTCCATGCAAGCTACATTCCTGCAGCAGATGAGTCTCACAACTACGTGATCCTTATCCACGGCATCTGGGATAACCACGAATCCAACGGTATTTACGCCAAGCACTATCTTGAAAAAGGCTTTAACTGTCTTCTTCCAGATCTTAGGGGCTTTGGAGAGAGCGAAGGAGACTACATTGGCTATGGTCTCGATGACAGGCTCGACATCATGGAGTGGATCTACTGGTTGATCAAAAAGGACAAGGAGGCTAAGATAATCCTCCACGGAATGTCCATGGGCGCTGCCACAACGCTTCTTACTACAGGCGAGCACCTTCCGGAAAATGTAAAGGGCGCCATCGCAGACAGCTCCTACTCAACACTTCGCGAGCAGTTTGCTGCAACCTACAAGAGCTTCCCTGGATCTTTCCTTCCAACACCAATTGCTCTTGCAGTTTCCCGCGCTATCATCTATCTTCGCGCAGGCTATGATATCAACGATGTCACTCCAATCAAGGCTGTGGAAAAATCTGAGACACCAACTCTCTTTATCCATGGCGATGATGACAGATTTATTGATCCTCACATGTGTTCAAGGCTGTATGAAGCAGCTAGCTGCAAGAAGCAGTACTGCATGATCCTTGGCGCAGCCCACATTGAAGGAGTAGTTAAAGATCCAACCAACTACTGGCTTAAGGTGGACAGCTTTATAAACAAGATTCTCTAAAAAACAGGGCTGAGATATCCTAATATCTCAGCCTTTTTATTTTGACAGATTATTTAAGTATCAGACCAACCGGGCAGTGATCGGAACCAAGAGCATCTGCATAGATCTTAGCATCCTCCACATTTTTCATATAGCTTTCTGATACTACAAAGTAGTCGATGCGCCAGCCTGCGTTCTTGGCTCTTGAATTAAAGCGGTAGGACCACCATGAGTATGCACCCTCAAGATCAGGATAGAAATGACGGAAGCTGTCTACAAGGCCTGCTCCTACCACGTTGTCAAACTTGGCACGCTCCTCATCTGTAAATCCCGCATGTCCTCTGTTTGGCTTGGGATTCTTAAGGTCTATCTCTTTATGGGCTACGTTCAGGTCGCCGCAATATATCACTGGCTTTTTCTTTTCAAGGTTTTTGATAAATGCAAGAAAATCGTCTTCCCAGACCTGACGGTACTCAAGTCTTGATAAGTCCTCTTTCGCATTGGGAACATATACAGTTACCAGGTAGTACTGCGGATATTCTGCAGTGATGACTCTTCCCTCATGGTCGTGCTCTTCAATTCCCATTCCATAGGACACGGAAAGTGGTTTTTCTTTTGTAAAAAGAGCTGTTCCTGAGTATCCCTTTTTCTCTGCGTAGTTCCAGTACTGCTCAAAGCCTGGAAGGTCCATTTCTATCTGACCTTCCTGAAGCTTGGTCTCCTGAAGGCAGATCACATCAGGGTCTTCTTTTTTCATGAACTCATCAAAGCAGCCCTTGGAAACACAGGCTCTGAGTCCATTTACATTCCATGAAACAAGCTTTTTTGCCATTATAAATTACCTTTTATTCTCTTTAAGTTCTCGTCTGTTTCCTTGAGCATCTCACGAAGTGAGAGATTCTCTTCATGACTGAATTCGCAGACTGAGTACTGAAGGTGGTTGATATATCTTCCCGGATCATTAAGAAGCTTGGCGTTCTGACTCTGCATCTCTTCTCTAAGGGACTCAGCTCTTCCCTCTTCGTCCTCGATCATGATCACAGCAAACTCATCGCCTCTAATCCTTCCGTAGATACAGCCGTCAAATACTTCTTCAAGAATCTGAGCTACTCTCTTAACCGCTCTGTCGCCCTCTTCGTGACCAAACATCGTGTTGATCTGCTTAAGGGATTCCATGTGGATGTAGGTAACTACAGCATATTTGCCATCTACGAACTTCTCTTTCAGAAGGTCATAAGCCTTGGCGAAGAAGCCTCTTCTGTTAAGACCTCCTGTAAGATAATCCTGATCTCCAATGTGATCAAGAACTGAGTCGTCTCTTGCAAGCTCTTCCTGAACTTCATAGAGCTCTTCTGTGGTCTTCTCAAGCTCTCTCTCTATCTGTGAAAGCCTTGATACTCCGGTAATAAGGCTAACCAGGTTATCAAAATAGTAATCTACCACAACGCCTTCAATATACTCTGAGATCACAAGGCCTATCTGGTTTTCACCAACGAACAGATCTCCAAGGACGAAGGTATTTCTCTTCCCCTTTGAGAAAGTTGAGATGATCTTGTCTGTATCTAAGCGCATGTCTCCATCAGAGAAACTAACTTCCTGACCGCCAATAACAGCGCTCTTTATGTAGATCTCCTCAGGTTTTTCCCATGGATACTTGGTTGTATTTCTGATTTTCTTGTCATAGAGCAGCACTCCGCTGTTCTTGATACCGTTCTTAAGTCCGATGCCAGTAAAGATCTCATAGGCTTTATCTGTCTCATACTTCTTGTGGAAAAGAAGATAGCTTACTTCAGACAAAACTGAGAGCATTACTGACTCAGGCACTTCTTCAAATGAGAAGGTCTGAGGTGCTTCTGCTGGTGGGATTACCTGGTTCTTAACATAAAATACTGCATCGCATACAGCCTCATAGCCAAGCTGCATGGACTTTTCCTGAACATCACCAACCGGATTGACGCATGGGTATCCCTCCTGCTCTGTCAGTGTAAGCACAGGTATACCCTCAAACTTTTTAAGGAATGCTTCCCTCTTTAGGATCGTTGATTTTGAGCCGATTCTCTCGATGTCGATAATAAGCGCATCAAAGTCTGATGATCTGGCATAATCAAAGAGCGCACTATACTGGTAATCAAAGGGCTTATCGCCGCTCTTGTCATCTGACAGGATATACTTACCTGGCAGGATGACCAGGGTAATGTCTTTGTCCCTGGCGGCTTTATCAGCACCTATGATAAGATTTTTTACTTCCTTGTCTTCAAATTCTGTTACAAGAAGTCCTATGTTCATAAGATTTCCACCCCACAAGAATGTTAAAAAAGCTTATGACTCTTCTTCAACGTTTTCAGCAATATCGTCGATGTTATCGATGTCTTTTTCACCGTCAGAGATCTTCTCTCTTACCTTGGCAATCTTGGCTACGGTTACGCCCTTATCAAGGTTGATCATCTTAACACCTGATGTAACTCTTCCGTGAACGGAGATGTCGCTCATTCTGAGCTGGATGATGATTCCTGCGTTGGTGATCATCATGATCTCGTTCTCGTCGTTTACTGCCTTAACGCCTACTACATTTCCAGTCTTTTCTGTTATCTTGTAACATCTGACACCCTTACCACCTCTGAACTGGCTGTGGAATTCTGTCAGATCTGTTCTCTTTCCATATCCGTTCTCAGATACGATAAGAAGGGAATCTCCCTGAGTATCGATCTGCATTCCAACGATCTCGTCTGTATCATCAAGCATCATTCCGCGAACACCGATTGATGATCTGCCTGTTGAACGTACATCAGACTCATCGAAGTGGATACACATACCATTCTTGGTTACAAGGAATATTTCAGAATTTTTCTTTACAGTCTTAACCTCGATAAGCTCATCATCATCACGAAGGCTTATAGCTGCAAGTCCTGTCTTTCTTACATTTGAGAAGTCTGTGATAGGAGTCTTCTTAACTGTTCCCTTCTTGGTAACCATGAAAAGAGATTTCTCCTCATCCTCAAATCCTGTAACAGGGATCATGGCTGAGATCTTCTCTCCTGGTGCCAGCTGAAGAAGGTTTACAATTGCCATTCCGCGGGATGTTCTTGATGCCTCAGGAATCTGGTAAGCCTTAAGTCTGTACACTCTTCCTGTGTTTGTAAAGAACATTACGTAGTTATGGGTTGTGGTCATAAGGATATCTTCCACGAAGTCGTTCTCAATTGTTGTGATACCCTTGATTCCCTTACCACCGCGGTTCTGGGATTTGAAATTGTCAATTGACATTCTCTTGATGTATCCAAGATCTGTCATGGCAATTACAGTGTTTACGTTAGGGATGAGGTCCTCCATATCAATATCAGAGTCGTCATGGCCTATCTGTGACTTTCTGTCATCGCCGTATTTATCAGAGATCTCGATGATCTCTTTTCTGATAACTCCAAGAAGGAGCTTTCTATCTGCAAGGATAGCCTTGAGTTCTTCAATCTTCTTGAGGAGTTCAGCGTGCTCCTGTTCAAGCTTGTCTCTCTCCAAACCGGTGAGAGTACGAAGTCTCATATCAACAATAGCCTGGGCCTGAACATCGGAAAGTCCAAATCTTCCCATCAACTGCTCTTTTGCTATAGCTACTGTCTCGGATCCTCTGATGATCTTGATAACTTCGTCGATATTATCAAGGGCAATGAGCAGACCCTCTAAGATGTGGTTTCTCTCTTCTGCCTTGTTGAGGTCGTACTTGGTTCTTCTGGTAACAACCTCTTCCTGGTGCTTGATATAATGAGTGAGCATCTCAGTAATGCTCATAACCTTTGGCTGGTTATTTACAAGAGCCAGCATGATGATTCCGAAGGAATCCTGCATCTGTGTGTGCTTGTAAAGCTTGTTGAGCATGATGTTAGGGTTAACATCGCTTCTAAGCTCAATAACAACACGCATACCTTCTCTGTCTGACTCATCTCTAAGAGCTGTGATGCCATCAAGCTTTTTAAGCTTAACAAGCTCAGCGATCTTAGCGATCATGTTTGCCTTGTTTACAAGGTATGGAAGCTCGGTAACAACAATTCTGTTCTTACCACCGCTCATAGGCTCGATATCTGTAACGGCTCTTACAACTACCTTACCACGACCGGTTCTGTATGCCTCTTCAGCACCTCTTGTGCCAAGGATGATACCACCAGTTGGGAAGTCTGGAGCCTTGATGATATCAAGGATCTCTTCGATCTCTGTCTCTCTGTCTTCAACAACTCTGTTGTCGATCATCTTAACAACAGCATTAACAACCTCACGAAGGTTGTGAGGAGGTATATTTGTTGCCATTCCTACCGCAATACCGGTTGTACCATTAACCAGAAGGTTTGGATAACGGCTTGGGAGTACTGAAGGCTCTTTTTCTGTCTCATCAAAGTTTGGAACGAAGTCTACTGTATCTTTTCCGATATCAGCGATCATCTCCATAGAGATCTTGGTAAGTCTTGCCTCTGTGTATCGCATGGCAGCTGCGCCATCTCCGTCCACAGAACCAAAGTTACCATGTCCGTCTACAAGACAATATCTCATGGACCATGGCTGAGCCATGTTTACCAATGAACCGTAAATTGAGCTGTCACCATGAGGGTGATATTTACCCATTGTATCGCCGACGATACGGGCGCACTTACGATGTGGCTTGTCCGGACCGTTGTTAAGTTCGATCATTGAGTACAGGATTCTTCTCTGTACTGGCTTAAGACCGTCTCTTACATCAGGAAGCGCACGGGATGCGATTACGCTCATAGCATAATCGATATAGTCTGCTTCCATGGTCTTTTGGAGATCGACTTCCTTTATTCTGTCAGTGGTTGTCTTGTCAAAGACGTCATCTGACAGATCATTGTTGTTGATGTTGTTGTTATCAGCCATCTTATTACCTCAATTCTATGGATTTTATCAATCCTTAAATATCAAGATTCTTAACGAACTTAGCGTTCTTTTCAATGAACTCTCTTCTTGGTTCAACCTTGTCACCCATGAGAGTTGTAAATGTGACATCAATATCAGATTCGCTCTCTTCGTCGATGTTTACTCTAAGAAGAACTCTTCTGTCAGGATCCATTGTGGTCTCCCAAAGCTGCTCAGGATCCATCTCTCCAAGACCCTTGTAACGCTGGATCTTGTTGTTCTGATCTCTTCCTACATCCATGAGGATCTTGTTGAGCTCCTCATCGCTGTACGCGTACCATACCTTCTTGTTCTTCTCAAGCTTATAAAGTGGTGGCTGAGCAAGATAAACGTGACCTTCCTTGATAAGTTCTGGCATGAACCTGTACAGGAAAGTAAGCATAAGAGTTGCAATATGTGCACCATCTACGTCCGCATCAGTCATGATGATGATCTTGTCATAGCGAAGTTTATTGATATCAAAGTCGTCATGGATACCTGTTCCGAAGGCAGTTATCATGGACTTGATCTCGTTGTTGCCATAAATTCTGTCTACTCGTGCCTTCTCAACGTTGAGGATCTTACCTCTAAGAGGAAGAATGGCCTGAGTTGCTCTGCTACGAGCTGTCTTAGCTGATCCGCCCGCAGAGTCTCCCTCTACGATAAAGATCTCGCACTTTGATCTGTCAGTCTCTGAGCAGTCTGCAAGCTTACCAGGAAGACCAAAGCCGTCAAGTGCTGACTTACGTCTTGTTAAGTCTCTTGCCTTTCTTGCTGCATCTCTTGCTCTCTGAGCAAGGATTGCCTTCTCAAGGATCTGCTTAGCTACTGATGGATTCTGCTCAAGGAAGTATGTGAGCTGCTCGCCAACTATACCAGCAACAGCACCTCTTGCTTCAGAGTTACCAAGCTTTTGCTTGGTCTGTCCCTCAAACTGAGGATCCTCGATCTTGACACTGATGATAGCTGTGAGACCTTCTCTGATATCTTCACCAGAAAGATTCTCCTCGTTGTCCTTAAGCATCTTATTTGCTCTTGCATAGTCATTGAATGTCTTGGTAAGAGCAGCCTTAAAGCCCTCAAGGTGTGTACCACCTTCAGGAGTGTTGATGTTATTAACGAATGTATAGATACTCTCTGTGTATGAGTCATTGTGCTGAAGGGATACTTCAACCTGAACGTTGTTCTTGTTTCCCTCAAAGTACATGATCTCTGGATAAAGAGCTGTCTTACTCTTATTGAGGTACTGAACGAACTCACTGATACCGCCCTCGTAGTGGAAGGTCTGAACTATAGGATCCTCGCCCTCTTCAACTCTAAGGTCTGTAAGTGTTATTCTAAGGCCCTTTGTAAGGAAGGCCATTTCACGAAGTCTCTGCTTAAGTACGTTGTAATCGTAAACTGTTGTCTCTTTGAATATCAGAGCATCTGGCTTAAAGTAAACTCTTGTACCTGTTGCGTTTGATGGAGCTTCACCAACAACCTTAAGAGGATAGCAAACCTTTCCTCTCTCGTATCTTTGCTGATAAACCTTACCATCTCTTGTAACCTGAACTTCAAGCCACTCGGAAAGAGCGTTAACAACAGATGCGCCAACTCCGTGCAGACCACCAGATACCTTGTAACCTCCACCGCCAAACTTTCCACCGGCGTGAAGGATAGTAAATACTACTTCTACACCAGTAAGACCTGACTTGTGGTTAACATCAACAGGAATACCACGTCCGTTATCTTTAACAACAATGGTATTATCCTCATTGATAGTAACTTCTATGTGGTCACAAAAACCAGCAAGTGCCTCATCAACTGAGTTGTCTACTATCTCGTAAACAAGATGATGCAAGCCCCTGCTCGCTGTAGTACCAATGTACATACCAGGTCTTTTTCTTACAGCTTCAAGACCTTCAAGAATTTGAATTTGATCGGCGCCGTACTGTACTTCTTCGTTACTCATTTTTTACTCCTTAGTTTTCACTGCTTACTGTTCCGTCTGTTACTTTGAACAGTTTATCTATTTCAAATCTGTTATTTACAAATTCATCAAGACCAGTACAGGTAATGATTGTCTGGATATTACCTATCGTATTGAGAAGATAGTTCTGCCTGTTGCTGTCAAGCTCTGACAGAACGTCATCAAGCAATAGAACAGGGTTTTCTTTCTTGGACTTTTTAACTATTTCTATTTCTGACAGTTTAAGAGAAAGTGATGCTGTTCGCTGCTGTCCCTGAGAACCAAACTTCCTGATATCGATTCCATCATCGTTTTCTGCTTTCCTGACGATAAAAGAAAAATCATCTTTGTGAGGTCCCACTGTTGTCTGTTTGGCATAGATGTCTTTTTTCCTGGATGCAGAGAGCTTTTTTTCAAAGTCAGTAAGTTCCACATTGGGTTCGTAGTAAACAGACAGTAGCTCTTTTCCCCCGGTAAGCTTCTCATGAATTGGTCTTATTATTTCATTAAGCTCTGCGATGAATTTTTCTCTGGCTTTTATGATGATGGATCCATATTCACACAGCTGTTTGTCCTGAACATCAAGAAGTACGCTGTTTTCAGGGTGTTCGAACAGATCCTTTAGAACCTTATTTCTTTCTACTACAAGCTTGTTGTACTTAGAAAGGCTGTTTAAATATATCTGATCAAGCTGGCACAGCTCCATATCCATGAATCTGCGCCTCTCAGAAGGACCATTTTTAATAATGCTGAGATCTTCAGGAGAAAAGAATACAACATTCAGCATACCAATAAGATCAGAAGCTCTTTTTATCTTCTGCCCATCAATGGCGATTCCCTTGGACTTATTGCCGCGAAGGTGCATATCTACTCGATATTCTGCATTGTCCTTCTCAAGGATTGTCCTGATATGAGCTTCATCCTTACCAAAGCCTATGATTTCCTTGTCTTTACTGCCTTTGTGAGACTTAGTAGTTGCTGAAACATAGATTGCTTCCAGGATATTGGTCTTACCCTGGGCATTATCCCCATACAGAATATTGGTACCACTGCTAAAGTCTATTTTGAGATTGTCATAGTTTCTGAAATCGGCCAGTTCCAATGACTTTATGATCATTTTTCTACTTTTACCTGCGTTCCGTTAAACTCAAAAACATCTCCGTCGTAAAGCTTACGGCCTCTTCTTTCTTCTATTTCTCCGTTGACTTTAACAAGACCTGACTGAATGTCCATCTTGGCATCAACGCCAGATCCTTCAAGACCTGCCTTTTTAAGGGCCTGTCCAAGTTTAATAAAGTCATCTGTTTCTCTAAGTTTGATTGTTTCCATGAAAATCCTTTTTTATAAAAAATATTAGTCAACTGTAGTGAAGTTAACAGGAAGAACCAGGTAAATATAAGTTGAATCCTTGTCCCTGATAAAGCAAGGAGCCTTAGGGTTAACAAGATAAATATCTACAGTCTCATCCTCTATTACACGAAGTGCATCGATAAGAAACTTAGGATTGAAGCCAATCATAAGGTCCTTACCCTGCTTCTCAATATCAATTTCTTCATCCATGCTACCAATTGTGGAATTGATCTTAAGTTCCATCTTGCCATCAGTAACAGAAATGATAACAGGCTTCTTGTCTCCCTCTTTAACAAGGAGAGTTGCTCTGTCTATACAATCAAGGAATTCCTTGCGGTTGATGCTCATCTTGGTCTCGTAATCACTTGAGAGCATCTGGTCAATGCTGAAATACTCGCCTTCAATAAGTCTTGAAACAACAGTAGTCTTATCAAACTCAAATAAGACATGCTTGTCAGTAAAGAAGATACTTACCATCTTCTCAGTGCTGTCAGTTAAGATCTTGCTGATCTCTCCAAGAGTCTTACCTGGAACGATGACTTTCTTGGATGGATAACTTCCTCCAAGCTTAACCTTTCTGATGGAAATTCTGTGTCCATCAAGAGATACAAGCTTTAAGTTATCTCCATCAACTTCAAATAACTCACCACCCATCATCTTGTTGGCGTCATTCTCAGCGATAGAGAAAATTGTCTGCTGTATTACATTTCTAAGAGTAAACTGAGAAACTTCTACTCCATCGATCTTTTCAATAGTTGGAAGATAAGTAAAATCATCACCCTTTCTTCCAATGAGGTTGAACTTTGCCTTCTCGCAGCTGATGGTTACTTTACTGGAAGAATCAGATTCAATAGTAACTTCGTTATCAGGAAGCTTTCTTACGATGTCAACAAAGAGCTTGGCATCAATAGCTACAAAGCCTCTCTCTATAATATTTCCTTCTACAACTGTCTGAATACCAAGTTCCATATCATTAGCGATGAACTTGATGATTCCTTCTGTAGCATCAACAAGGATACATTCCAGAACAGACATTGTTGTCTTAGAAGGAACTGCTTTTGAAACGATCTGCAGTCCACTCACAAGATTAGACTTAGAGCATGCGAATTTCATTTGGATAATACTCCCTTCGAGTTTATAACTATAAAATAATTATTAATAAATAATAAAAACAGTATTAATAGATGTTGATATGTGTAAAACCTATTCTATTATACAATTTAAAAGGCTTTTTTACAAATTTTTAGCTGTTGAAAACAAAAAATTAGATGTTGAAAAGTTAAGAGTTATAAACAAGGCAAATTTTTGAAAAAAAGGGTGGAAAATACTTATCCACCCTTAATCAACATTTTATCCTCTGACAATTCACTTTTTTGTTCCAACTTATCCACAATATGTGGGTTAAAAATGTTTAAAACTTAAAGAGAAGGATTGAGTTTCTTAACAATTATGTCTAAGTTCTTGTTAAGATCTTCATCACCAGGAATCATAGATTTGATTTTGCTGATTCCACTCATAACAGTTGTGTGATCTTTTTTGCCAAGAAGCTTACCAATTTCTTCTAAAGAAGCATCAGTATGTTCTCTGCAAAGATACATTATTACCTGGCGAGGAAGAACAATCTCTGCGTTTCTCTTTTTGGAAACCACATCGTCCTTCTTGATACCATACTGCTCGCAGACAGTATCAACGATGAGCTGTGGTGTAATAACCTTGGTTGTATCTGGAGAGATGATATCCTTTAATGCATCCTTGGCATTATCTAAAGTAATCTCTACATTGTTAAGTCTTGAGTGAGCAATTATCTTGGTGAGAGCACCTTCAAGTTCTCTGATGTTTGACTTGATGTTGGTAGCAACATAGTCAATTACATCATCGCCAATGCTGCGACCATAGTTCTCAGCGTTCTTACGAAGGATAGCAACCCTTGTCTCATAGTCAGGAGACTGGATATCTGCGATAAGGCCCATCTCGAATCTTGATCTGAATCTCTCTTCAAGGGTTTCCATTTCCTTAGGTGGTCTGTCAGATGAAAGTATGATCTGCTTACCAGCCTGATGAAGAGCATTAAATGTGTGGAAGAACTCTTCCTGAGTTGATTCCTTACCAATGATGAACTGAACGTCATCAACCATGAGAACATCTACAGTTCTGTATTTCTCACGAAGTCTTGTCATGTTCTCAGCTCTTGAGCTTCTGATGGATTCGATAACTTCGTTGGTGAACTGCTCTGATGTTACATATAAAACCTTGGCACGTGGATTGTGCTCAATGATGAAATGTCCGATTGAATGCATAAGGTGGGTCTTACCAAGTCCAGGTCCTCCATAGAGGAAGAGAGGATTGTAAGAAATTCCAGGAGACTCAGCAACTGCCAGTGAAGCAGAGTGAGCAAACTTGTTGTTGCTGCCTACAACGAAGGTATCAAATCTATATCTTGGATTAAGATTTGCCTGTTCATAGACAACATTAGAAGAAGATTGGGTTTCTTCGTTGACTGATGATATATTTTCATGTGTTTCTTCATTATTAATAGTGTCCTTGTTTAATATGAAAGAAACATCAACCATTGATTCCAAAAATTCAGAGATAGTAACCTTAAAGAAATCAACGTAGTGATTAACGATATATGTAAGTGCAAAAGAATTGTCTGATGGAATTAAAATCTTGACTGTGTTTTCTTCAAAACCATAGACGGTAAGTGGATCAATCCATGTCTTATAAGAAATATCAGTGATACCAGCTTCATTTTTGATGGTATTCTTGATGGATTCCCAATTTACCTTTAATTTCTCAACGATTTCAGTAGATGATTGCATATAAAAATTCCCCAACAAAGCATAAATTTAGACTTTTTCTATTTTATATTAAATGCCCCTAAATATCAAACAGACTCAAATTGTGGATAACTTTTTTTAAAATCTGTTGAAAAATGATTTAAAAATCAGGCTGTGGAAAAACTACCTATTTTCCACTTTTAAATATCTACCGCCAGAAGTGGCTTAAATACTTGATTTTTGATTATATGTGTCCAATTTATGTACAGCTTTTTCCACAAAATCCAGAAAAAATGTGGATATCTTTCGATAAAAATTAATTATTCACAAGTTATCCACAAAATCAACATTTTGATGTGGATAATTTTTTATGCCACTATATGTTGTTCAATATTTTTTCAAAAAAATCCAAATTATTTTTTCATCTATAATCCTTGGATTAATGGCTTGACCAAGCCGATTTTATCTATTATAATGATAAAGATTTTTTCCACACAGGATGTAATCAATTGACAATTTTGAGATCATTATCTCATTTAATGGACCTTTAAATCATATAAGGTTAGTCTGTTTAAGAAGGAGGTGTTTTAATATGAAGATGACATTCCAGCCTCATAAGCTTCAGAGAGCCAGAGTTCATGGTTTCAGAGCTAGAATGGCTACTAAGGGCGGCAGAAAGGTTCTTGCTGCTAGAAGAGCTAAGGGAAGAAAGAGATTATCAGCATGATTTTAAAGGTCACATATATGTGACCTTTTTTCATCTCATGGATAATCTGTTTTCCTTATTAGAAGGATGAGACTATGCTTTTTTCAGATTCAATGAAAAAGACAGGTGATTTCCGAAACTGTTATGAGAATGGCAAAAGCTATGCCAACAAATTTATAGTAATGTATGTGTGGGAAAATGGAACTTCTTGTAACAAGCTAGGAATATCATGCAGTAAAAAAGTAGGGAACAGTGTTGTAAGGCACAGATTTGCAAGACTTGTTCGAGAATCTTACCGACTACATGAAGATATGTTCAATAGTGGTTTGGACATAGTAGTCGTTGCCAGAGCCTGTGCGCAGGACGCCACATATTTTGATATTGAGGAGTCGCTGATGAATCTGGCTGGGAAGGCCCGCATAAGAAAAAATGGCGGTATTTAGATGAAAGAGATATTAATCTTTTTGATCAAACTTTATAGGAAGTACATTTCTCCATTAAAGAGAACAAAATGTCCATACATTCCAACATGTTCTGAGTATGGACTGGAAGCAATAGAAAAATATGGAGCTATTAAAGGGGGACTGCTTGCAGCATGGAGGATACTCAGATGTAATCCATTCTCAAGTGGCGGGTACGATCCGGTTCCATAATTTTTGGGTAATTATTTGTGTATTAGAGGAGGCGAATTTTGACGGGAGTTTTACTTACCCAGTATCAGGGTAGAATCGTAGGACCAGTAGCCTGGCTTCTTGGTCATCTTATGAATGGCATTTTCAATGTGCTGAATGCGATCGGTATTCCTAACATTGGTCTTGCTATTATCATTTTTACTATCGTAATTTATTTATGTCTTTTACCATTGACATACAAACAGCAGAAGTTTTCTAAGCTTCAGAGCAAGATGAGCCCTGAACTTCAGGCTATTCAGGCCAAGTACAAGGGCAAAAAAGATAACGACTCAATGATGGCTATGCAGCAGGAGACCAAAGAGGTCTATGCTAAGTATGGTGTATCTCAGACAGGTAGCTGCCTGCAGCTCCTTATCCAGATGCCTATTCTGTTTGCCCTTTATCGTGTTATCTTTTCAATGCCAGCTTACGTTACAATCGTAAGAGATGCTTTTTCACCACTTGTTGAGGATCTTATCGGAACAAGCGGAGCAGCTGAGTTTATTCAGACACTCTCAAGTGCTAATCAGTACAAAAAGCAGTTCACTGATGCTGCATTTACATCAGGTGATACAACTTATATCAAGAATACTTTCATTGATGTTCTCAATAAAGCTTCATCAACTGACTGGACTAACTTAACAAATCAGTTCCCAGCACTTACATCTTCTATTGAGAATACTCATACAGCACTTCTTAGATTCAACAATTTCCTTGGTCTTAACATTGGTGATACACCTATGTTTACCATCAGGGATGCTTTTGCAAATAAGAACTTCCTTCTTTTAATAGGAGGAATCATTATTCCTTTACTTGCTGCACTTACACAGTGGATCAATGTTAAACTTATGCCTCAGCCAGCTGATAATGGCAAGGCTAATCCTGACGATCCTACAGCTCAGATGCAGCAGTCAATGAAGACTATGAATCTCATGATGCCTATCATGTCAGCAGTATTTTGCTTAAATCTTCCTGCTGGTATGGGTATCTACTGGATTGCTGGTGCGGTTGTAAGATCATTCCAGCAGATTATTATCAACAGACACATTGATAAGATCGATATCGATGCTGAGATTGCCAAGAATACAGCTAAGTACAAAGAGAAGCTTGAGAAGCAGAAGACAACTAAGCAGATGAATATGTACGCTAACCTTTCTACAAGAAACAGCGACCTTAACACTGTTAAGAATTCTTCTATAAGCGAAGCTGAGAAAGAGCAGCAGCTCAAGAAAGCTCAGGATGTTTACTCAAACAAGAACATCCGCAAGGATTCTCTTTTAGCTAAGGCAAATATGGTAAAAGAGTTTAACGAACAGAATTCAAAATAATACCTTTTATGAGGAGGAAATATGGAATATCAGGAGTTTTCCGCAAAAAATGTGGATGATGCTATAACAGAAGCTTGCGAAACACTTATGGTTACAAGCGACAGACTTGATTATGAAGTAGTTTCAAATGGTTCTTCAGGATTCCTTGGAATCGCTAGTAAGCCAGCAGTTATCAAGGCCAGAATCAAAGAGGAAAATGCAGAGGCTCCAGTTAAGGAACCAGTAAGTGCTCCTAAGGAAACCAAGAAAGAAGCTAAGAAAGAAACAAAAGAAGTAGTAAAAGAAGAGAAAAAGGCAGAAGCTCCTAAGTCAGAAGTTAATGGCGATGAGCTTATCGCAAAAGCAAACGCTTTCTTAAAAGAAGTCTTCGAAGCCATGAAGATGGAAGTTAAGGTAGATACCAAGTTCAATGCACAGGAGAACATTCTTGATGTTGAACTTAGTGGAGCAGAGATGGGAGTTCTCATCGGTAAGAGAGGACAGACTCTTGACTCACTTCAGTATCTGATCTCACTGGTAGTTAACAGAGATGTTCAGGATTACATTCATGTAAAAGTTGATACAGAGAATTATCGTGAAAGAAGAAAGGCTACTCTTGAGAACCTTGCTAAGAATATTTCAATTAAGGTTAAGAAGACAAGACAGTCAGTTGCTCTTGAGCCAATGAATCCTTATGAGAGAAGGATCATTCACTCAGCTCTTCAGAACGACAGATATGTTACAACTCACAGTGAAGGTGATGAGCCTTTCAGAAGAGTAGTTGTTACTTTAAAGAAATAATCTTAACTAGATACCCCTCGAGCCTTTGTCTTGAGGGGTTTTGTTTAGGTAAAAAATATGGGAAACATACTTAACAGTTTTAATGATGACACAATCTGTGCAATCGCAACAGCCATGTCTGATGCAGGAATTGGAATCATCAGAGTTAGTGGTAAGGATGCGCTTTCTATCTGCTCTAAGATCTATATATCCGGGAAAAGAGAAAAAGACCTCCTTTCACATACACCCAATTCCATAAAGTATGGTTTTATTTGTGATGGAGACAGAATAGTTGATGAGGTCATGATCTCTTATATGAAAGCTCCTCATTCCTATACCTGTGAAGATGTGATCGAGATCAATTCCCACGGCGGAATGCTTGTGATGAATGAGATCCTTTCTCTTCTTTTGCAGAGTGGATGCAGACTTGCTGAACCTGGTGAGTTTACCAAGAGAGCTTTTTTAAATGGCAGGATTGATCTCACAAAAGCTGAAGCTGTCATGGATATCATTGAAGCTCAGAACAGATTTGCCCTTGAAAGTTCAAGAGCACAGCTTTCTGGAAATATATATAATGAAGTTACAAGTCTTCGTAAAGACATCATCTACCAGATGGCTTACATTGAATCTGCTCTTGATGATCCGGAGAACTATGATCTTACTGGATATTCTGATCAGTTAAAAGATAAGTTACTTCCCATGATCAATAAAATTTCATCTCTCCTTAAATCTGCTGATGAAGGTATGATAAGGAAGGATGGAATTAAAACTGTTATTATTGGAAAACCAAATGCTGGTAAGTCCTCACTTTTAAATGCTCTTTCAGGTAGTGAGAGAGCAATCGTTACAGATATTGCTGGAACAACAAGAGATGTCATTGAAGAGACAGTACGTCTTGATGATATTGTTCTTAACCTCATTGATACAGCAGGAATTAGAGAAACAGAAGATCTCATTGAAAAGATTGGTGTGGACAGGGCAAAAGAGAAAATCGAAGAGGCAGATCTTTGCCTTTACGTTCTGGATTCCACATCAGATGTAGAAGATATTGATAAGGATATCTTTAAACTCTGCGAAGGTAAGAAGACCATTGTTATACTTAACAAGAACGACTTAACTCCTGAGATTAAAATATCAAAAGATATCCTTCCTATGCTGTTTTCAGGTAGTGACACCATAGATTTTCCTGTCATCACTACTTCTTTACTTAATAGAGAAGGTTTAGATGACCTAAAGGCCGCAATTACTGATCTTTTCTTTAATGGCGACCTTGCTCCAAAGCAGGAGATCTATATTACAAACCTTCGTCACAAGAAACTGCTTGAAGAAGCAGCGGGTAGTTTACAGCTTGTAGTTGAAAGCATAGATAAAGATCTTTCTGAAGATTTTTATACTATCGATCTTAGTAATGCATATTCATCTCTTGGAGAGATCATCGGAGAAGAAGTTGGTGATGATCTTGTTGAAGAGATTTTTTCAAAGTTCTGTATGGGTAAATAATTTATGTTGGAAGTTAGAGAAAAAATTGATGTGGCAATAGTTGGTGCAGGTCACGCTGGTTGTGAGGCAGCTCTTGCTTGTGCAAGACTTGGTCTTGAAACAGTGATCTTTACTATGAGCGCCGACAATATTGCATTCATGCCATGTAACCCTCATATTGGTGGTTCATCAAAGGGTCATCTTGTAAGAGAGATCGATGCTCTTGGCGGAGAGATGGGAAAGGTTATCGATAAAGCATTCCTTCAGTCCAAGATGCTGAACACTTCTAAGGGTCCTGCTGTTCATTCCCTCCGTTGCCAGGCTGACAAGATGGAATACTCCAAAGAGATGAGAAGGATTCTTGAAGCTCAGGATCATCTCACCATCAAGCAGGCTGAAGTGTCCGAACTTTTATATGAGGATATTGCTGATGAATCATTAAAGCATCAGGGATATGAGAGAAGGATAACTGGTGTTAAGATTTTTTCCGGAATAATTTATGAAGCCAAGGCTGTTATTCTTTGTACCGGAACATATCTTAAGAGCAGATGTCTTACTGGTGAAGCCATTACCTATAGTGGACCAAATGGACTTCAGCCATCTAATCTTTTATCAGCCTCATTAATAACGGCTGGTATTGAACTTAGAAGATTCAAGACCGGAACGCCTGCAAGAATGGATGGCAACAGTATCGATTACTCCAAAATGGAAGAGCAGTTTGGAGATGATCCTGTTATTCCATTTTCTTTTGATACAGATCCAGCAGATGTACAGAAACCTCAGGTTTCATGCTGGCTCACATATACCAACGAAAAAACACATGATATTATACGTAATAACATTGACAGATCACCTATCTATGCTGGTGTCATTGAAGGCGTTGGACCAAGGTACTGTCCTTCAATAGAGGATAAGGTAGTTAAGTTCCCGGACCATGAGAGACATCAGGTGTTTGTTGAGCCTGAAGGAACTTATACTAATGAGATGTACATTGATGGTATGTCATCTTCACTTCCAGAGGATGTTCAGCTTGCTATGTACAGAACTGTTCCTGGTCTTGAGAACTGTAAGATAGTTAAGTGTGCATATGCTATTGAGTACGACTGTCTCTGCCCGGGTCAGCTTCATCCAACTCTTGAGCTCAAGAAGATAAGAGGGCTTTTCTCCGCTGGCCAGTTCAATGGTTCAAGTGGATACGAAGAAGCTGCAGCTCAGGGTCTTTATGCTGGTATTAATGCAGCCATGGAGATCTTGGGAAAAGAGTTCCTTTCTATCGACAGATCTGAAGGTTATATTGGTGTACTTGTCGATGACCTTGTTACAAAAGAAAACCTTGAGCCTTATAGAATGATGACTTCACGTGCTGAGTACAGACTTCTCCTTAGACAGGACAATGCTGACTTAAGACTCAGATCAAAGGGTTATGAGGTTGGACTTATAAGTCAGGAAAAGTACGATGCTCTTTTAAAGAAACAGGAACTTATTAACTCTGAAGTAGAACGACTTAAGAAAACAAAGGTTGGAGCCAATGCTTCCATGCAGTCCTTCATGGAGAAGAACAACTCAACTCCTTTAAAGACTGCCACATCTCTTGCTGAACTTATCTGCAGACCCGAGTTTAATTATGACAACATAAGTGAGATCGATCCTGACAGACAGGATCTTCCAGCTGATGTTAAGGAGCAGGTTGAGATCACCATAAGGTATGAAGGATATATCAGCAGACAGCTTCGACAGGTTGAACAGTTCAAGAAGCTGGAAAAGAAATTAATACCAGCTGATATTGATTATAATGATGTAAGTAGTCTCCGCCTTGAAGCAAGACAGAAGCTTGAGAAGTTCAGACCAACCAATATCGGACAGGCATCCAGAATAGGTGGAGTCAATCCTGCTGATATTACAGTACTTGTCATTTACCTTGATTCCATAAAAAGAGGACAAGCTAATGAGGAATAAATACGAACAGATGCTAAGGGACTTTTCTTCTCTTGGCATTGAACTTTCAGATAAACAGCTTCAGCAATTTGATAAGTACTATGAACTTCTTATCAAGTGGAATGAGGTTATGAACCTTACAGCTATTACTGAGTTTAGTGATGTTTGTAAACTACACTTTGTGGATAGTATTTCCAGCTATAACTATTTTGATTTTTCTGCTTCTGATTATTCACTTATAGATATTGGTACGGGAGCAGGCTTTCCGGGAATTCCACTAAAGATTGTTTTCCCAAATCTTAATGTGACTCTTCTTGATTCATTGAACAAGAGACTTAACTTCCTCAATGAAGTTATAGATGATTTATCCTTAAATGAACAGGGTAGTATCAAAACTGTTCATGGAAGAGCAGAAGATCATTGTGCTCCTAAGGAAGGTTCACTAAGAGAGACTTTCGATATTGCTGTTTCCAGAGCAGTTGCTAATATGTCCACTCTTTCAGAATATTGCCTTCCATATGTTAAGGTCGGTGGAAGGTTTATTGCTTATAAGAGTGAGAAAGCTCAGGATGAACTCAAGGCTGCTAAGGGTGCTTTACATTTACTTGGCGGTAAGCTTGTGTCTGCTGAAGAATTTCTTTTACCAGATTCTGACGTAAGTAGAACTATCTGTATAGTTGATAAGGTTGAAACTACTTCTAAGAAGTATCCTCGCAAAGCAGGTACACCTTCTAAACAACCATTATCCTAAATATAGATTTATACTTTCTTTAGTTTCACGTGAAACATTCAAATCCGGAACAATTTGTAATACTAAAAATTGTTTCACGTGAAACATTAATACCCAAGATATTGTGGAAGTTTCACGTGAAACATTTTTGAAACACAAAATTGTATATTTTAGTGAAACATTTTTTGACACCTATATCTAGTACCAGGGTAAAAATATAAGTAATTTTATTCTATAGATTATAAATTGTGTTACAATCTATATAGCGTTTTGAGTAAAGTGGAGGAAATATGGGAAGAGTAATTGCGATAGCAAACCAGAAGGGTGGAGTAGGTAAGACTACAACTTCTATCAATCTTTCAGCAGCTCTTGGAGAAAAAGGAAAGAAGGTTCTTGTTATTGATACTGATCCACAGGGTAATACAACCAGTGGTCTTGGACTTGATAAGAATGAACTTGAGAATACCATCTATGAACTGCTCATCGGAGAGATAACCATTGACGAAGCAATCACAAAAGATGTTTGTGAGAATGTGGATATCATACCATCAAATGTAAACCTTGCAGCTGTGGAGATAGAACTTATCGATGCAGAGGACAAGGAGTTTATTCTTAAGAATGCAATCAGCGGTGTAAAAGATAATTATGACTTTATCATAATTGACTGCCCACCATCTCTTAGTATGTTGACTGTCAATGCTATGACAACGGCCAACACAGTTCTTGTTCCAATTCAGTGTGAGTATTATGCTCTTGAAGGACTCAGCCAGTTGGTTCACACAGTTAATCTTGTTAAGGACAGACTGAATCCTGATCTTGAAATGGAAGGTGTTGTCTTCACAATGTTTGATTCCAGAACAAATCTCTCTCTTCAGGTAGTAGAGAATGTTAAGGAACACATTGAGGAGAATGTATATAAGACTATCATCCCAAGAAACATTCGTCTTGCAGAAGCACCCAGTTATGGAATGCCAATCAACCAGTACGAACCCAAGTCAGCTGGTGCTGAGGCATATAGACTTCTTGCAGCAGAAGTAATAGAAAGAAAATTCAACTAATAACCCTGGAGGAAATGATGGCAGCAAAAGGTGCAAAGAGGGGATTGGGTAAGGGACTTGATTCTATAATCCCAACCAAGATTCCTACAACAAAAAGAGAAGATGAGGAAGTATCCAGCAGTAAGGCTAAGCCAGCTGAAGGACAGGTCCAGAATCTTAAGATAACAGAAGTTGAACCAAACAAGAATCAGCCAAGAAAGACTTTCAATGAAGATGGTCTCGAGGAGCTTGCTGATTCCATCAAGCAGCACGGTATCATCACACCTCTTCTTGTAACCAAGAGGGGCGGCGGATACATGATCGTTGCAGGTGAGAGAAGATGGCGAGCTGCAAGGAAGGCAGGACTTAAGGAAGTTCCTGCTGTTGTAAAGGATCTTACCGATGCTGAAATAGCTGAGATAGCAATCATTGAAAACCTTCAGAGAGAAGGTATCAATCCTATCGAGGAAGCCTTCGCTTTCAAACAGCTTATCGATGAGCACAGTTATACTCAGGATCAGGTTGCTGAGAAGATTTCCAAGAGTCGTGTATATGTAACAAACTCTATGAGACTTTTGAAGCTCACCAACAGAGTTCAGGAAATGGTAATCCAGGAGCTGATCACTGCCGGACATGCGAGAGCTCTTTTGTCCATAACAAGTGAGGCGGATCAGGAAGAGATAGCACAGCAGATTGTTGATCAGAGACTTAGCGTTCGTGAGACAGAGAAGCTTGCAAAGAATCATGGCAAGACATCTAAGAAAAAGTCTTCACCAAAAACAAATCCAAGTATCGACGCAGTATATGCAGAAGTATCTGAGAAATGTAAGCAGGCACTTGGTACCAAGGTTGAGGTTACATCAAAGGGTGATGGAGTAGGTCTTATCCAGATTGAGTTCTACAACAATGATGACCTTGAAAAAATAATAAACAGATTATGTAGAGAGTAATCGACTGGGGGAGAAATGGAAAGCAATATTTTAAATGCTATTGGATTGGGGACATTAGATCCGGGAATACTTTTCATCGTATTGTTTGCTCTTGTGATCATTCTTGTGGTACTTCTTATTATCACTAACGGTAAGTTCAGAAAACTTGAAAGAAAATACAACAAGTTCATGAAGGGAAAAGAGGCAGATTCCCTTGAGGATGAGATAGTCGGTCTTTTCCATGACAACCGAATGATCAGGGCTGAGAATGAAAAGAACAGAAAAGACATCATCGATATCAACAGACGTATGAACAACACCTTCCAGAAGATTGGTCTTCAGAAGTACGATGCGTTTAACCAGAGTGGCGGAAAGCTGAGCTTTGCTCTTTGCATGCTGGATGAGAATGATAATGGATTTCTGCTGAACTCTGTTCACAGTACAGATGGCCTTAACTATTCCTATGCAAAAGACATCCATGCAGGAATTGCAGATGTTGAGCTGTCCGGAGAAGAAAAGAAAGCACTGGACCTTGCGCTTGAAAGCACATCCAGAAGATAAAAAGTATAAAATTTAATTGTTTAAAATATTATAGTTGGAGGAGATCACCATGATCGACATTAAATTCTTAAGAGAGAATCCTGACGTAGTAAGGGAGAACATCAGGAAGAAGTTCCAGGACGACAAGCTTCCACTTGTTGACGAAGTAATCAAGCTTGATGAGGAGAGAAGAACAAATCAGCAGAAGGCTGATGAGATCCGTTCCCACAGAAATAAGATTTCCAAGGAAATTGGTGGTCTTATGGCTCAGGGTAAAAAAGAAGAGGCTATGGCCCTTAAGGATGAGGTGTCTAAAGAGGCTGCAGAGCTTGAGGCTCTTGAGGCTAAGCAGAAGGAACTTGATGAGCAGGTAACAAACAAGATGATGATCATTCCACAGATCATCGACGAGTCAGTTCCTATCGGAAAAGATGATTCAGAAAATGTTGAGATCCAGAAGTATGGCGATCCAGTAGTGCCAGATTTCGAGATTCCTTATCACACAGATATCATGGAGAGCTTTGCTGGTATCGATCTCGATGCAGCAAGAAGAGTAGCAGGTAACGGTTTCTACTACCTCATGGGCGATATCGCAAGACTTCACTCAGCAGTTATCAGCTATGCAAGAGACTTCATGATCGACAGAGGATTTACATACTGCGTACCACCTTTCATGATCCATGGAAATGTAGTTGCAGGTGTTATGAGCTTCCCAGAAATGGAAGCAATGATGTACAAGATCGAGGGTGAGGACCTTTACCTCATCGGAACCAGTGAGCACTCAATGATCGGTAAGTTCATCGACCAGATCATTCCTGAGGAGCAGATGCCACTTTCTCTTACAAGCTATTCACCATGCTTTAGAAAAGAGAAGGGTGCACATGGTATCGAGGAGAGAGGTGTTTACAGAATCCACCAGTTCGAGAAGCAGGAGATGGTAGTTATCTGTAAGCCAGAAGATTCAAAGGTTTGGTACGACAAGCTCTGGCAGAACACAGTTGACCTGTTCAGATCACTGGATATTCCAGTAAGAACTCTTGAGTGCTGCTCAGGAGACCTTGCAGACCTTAAGTGCAAGTCCTGCGACGTAGAGGCTTGGTCACCAAGACAGAAGAAGTACTTCGAAGTAGGTAGCTGCTCTAACCTTGGAGACGCTCAGGCTAGAAGACTTAAAATCAGAATCAAGGGCAAGGATGGCAACTACCTTGCACACACACTTAACAACACAGTAGTAGCACCACCAAGAATGCTCATCGCATTCCTTGAGAACAACCTCCAGGCTGACGGATCAGTTAAGATTCCTGAAGTTCTCCGTCCTTACATGGGTGGCAAGGAAGTTCTCATTCCTAACAACAAATAATAAGAGAGGTCTATGATCCTTGCATAAATTCTTGCGAGCCGTGGGGTTTTCACAAATTAAAAATAGAAAAGAGCTCACAAATCTCATCACAAGCTCAATTCAGAATTCTGATAAAAGAGCTTATGTTTCAAACAGTGAGGGAATCATACTTGCAGAATTTTGCAGGGATTATGCCGATGGCATAGGACTAGCAGTTTGCGGCGAATTTGACGAAGAAGACAAATTCATCTACGAGTATTACTATCCATACCTGATTCCATCAGCAGTCAGCACGGAAGAGGACTTGAATGTTGAAAGACACGCTGCCACATTTTCATATGCGGGAGTGTGCAATGAACCAAGGCTTGGTGTAACGCTTATTTTCTATCTCCAGAACATAATCCCTTACGTAAAATATGAAAATGAAGATAAGTTCCCCATCAAGGGAACCACACTTAGCCTGTCAGCTCTTTCTGTAAAGGGCCAGATTCTTATGCCCATTGCCAAGACAGAGGAAGAGAAGGAAGCGGCAAAAAAGAAGTCAAACTACCGAAACAAACTTATAAACAACGCCAGAAGAGGAGATGAGACAGCTATCGAATCCCTCACACTGGACGACATGGACCTTTATACAACCCTGTCCAAAAAGATAAGAAAGCAGGATATCTACAGTCTTGTAGATACTTACTTTATGCCTTACGGTGTTGAGTGCGACCAGTACTCGGTTCTCGGAGAAGTAATAGAGACCAGGAAAGTCACTAACAGCTTAACCGGCGAGAATGTACACATCATGAGGATCCTTTGCAACGAGATGGAGTTTGATGTATGCATCAATGAGGCTGATCTTTTGGGCGAGCCTGCAGTAGGCAGAAGATTTAAAGGTAACATATGGATGCAGGGATTTATCAATTTCCCTAACGCCAACTAAAATAAGAGAGGAGAATACGATATGGCAACACCACATAACAGTGCAGAAAAAGGTGAAATAGCAAAGACCGTCTTAATGCCAGGCGATCCACTCAGAGCTAAATTTATCGCAGAGAATTTCCTTGAGGATATCAAGTGTTTTAATGAAGTAAGAGGTATGCTGGGATTCACTGGTAAATACCAGGGAAAAGAGGTCTCAGTAATGGGCCATGGAATGGGCATCCCATCAATTGGTATCTATACCTACGAGCTTTTCAATTTCTACGATGTTGATAATATCATCAGAGTAGGAAGTGCAGGCGGACTGCAGGACAAGGTCAACGTAATGGATATCATTTTCGCTATGGGCGCACACACTGATTCCAACTACGGATTCCAGTTCGGTCTTCCAGGAACTTTCGCTCCTACAGCAAGCTACAACATTCTTGAGAAGGCAGTAGCTCTCGCCAAGGAGAAGGGCGTAACATACCACGTTGGTGATGTTCTTTCTTCAGATGCTTTCTACAAGAAGTGCAACGAGAGTGAGCTCTACAGAAACTTCGGCGCTCTTGCAGTTGAGATGGAGACACCAGCTCTTTACATGAATGCTGCAGAGGCAGGCAAGAACGCGCTTACAATCCTCACATGTTCTGATCACCTGTTCAAGGCTCAGGAGCTTTCTGCAAAAGAGAGAGAGACAAGCTTTACTGACATGATGGAGATCGCACTTAAGACAGCAATCCAGCTCTGATAACAGAATTCTAAAATCGATATACAAAAAGGATGTCACAAGTGACATCCTTTTTTCATGGTCTTTATTTGGTTCTTACGTTATGCCTTAACAGGAACCCAGATCTCAGAGTAGTACTCAGGATCCTTAGAACCTAAAGCATACTTGGTCTCGTCGGTATAGAATTCTATATTGAATCCTCCGTCGATCTCATAGTTGCTTGAAGGAAGCCACTGGTTAAAAACTTCTGTGTTAACGCTCTGAAGAGCCTGTGGCATTGCGCCGCGGCAGGGAAATATAGCCCATGTGCGCTCCGGGATCTCTTTTACCTCAAGCCCAGCTGTCTTAGCCAGGTCTTCACTGTAGTCGTCGGCGATCATATAGCGGAATTCATCACCTGGAACTTCATCATCAAGACACACTCCATACATGCCCATAAGCTTATTATCTGGCTTGGCAAATACCTCATCCCAGAACTTAGGGATCTCACTGTAGCCATTTCCGTAGCCAACGATCTTTGAAACTCCCATTACCTTAAATGCTGGTTTCTTTTCAATTCTGTACTCCATAGTTTTTCCTCCATCTAACGAAAGTTTGATATGCAGCGGCGCAAAAGCTTTTACGTTTGCACCATTTTGTCTCACATCAGTTGGAGTACTGCCGTGGAACCTTGTAAACGCCTTGGTGAAGCTGTCTGCTGAATCGTAGCCATACTTTATGGCAAGATCTATCACCTTGATGTCCGTGGAAACAAGTTCTTCTCCAGCAAGAGAGAGTCTTCTCATCCGGACATATTCTCCGACTGTGTATCCGCACAGCATGGAAAAGCCCTTTTGGAAATAGAACGCGGATGTATTTACTTCCTGAGCAATCCTGCCAACGGTCAGATCTTCAGTGATGTTCTCTTCGATAAACCTGATAGCGTCTTCAATGATCTTCGTCCAGTTCATGAGTAACCTCCAACTTGATTGTAACTTTAGTATAGAGGTCTTGTACATAGCCTTCCCGATATAAAATGCTCTCTTTTGTCGGGGTAGTATTTTGGGGTTGCGGGCATGGGAGAAAAAGGAAGCCATGCGAATGCAGGAAGCGCAGCTTCCTGCCCCGCGGGCTGGCGCCCTATAAAAAAAGATACATAAAAGCTCTCTTGTGAGTAAACTCCCATCGAGCTCTTATGTATCCTTTTTTGCATGGCTTGTAGCCTTCGCGAGTGTTCCCGACGGGATTCGAACCCACGACCTTTCGCTTAGGAGGCGAACGCTCTATCCTGCTGAGCTACGGAAACATGACCTTATGTATATTATCATAATATAAGTGGTAAATCAAGGTAACCAAGGTGCACAGCGAGGGAAGCTGTAGTACAATAAAAACTATCATGAGCAAACTTGGAGAGGGAAAGAGACTAATTAAATTAGTGGCAGTACTTGTGGCAGAGGCAATGGCGCTTCTGCTTTCTTCCTGTGGAAACAGTGAAAGGCAGCAGGAGATAGAATACATTTCTGGGAAGTACAACGTACCAGAGGAAAAGCAGCTCATCGTCTACACTTCCCACAAGGAGGAAGTGTACCTTCCAATAATCAGAGAGTTTGAGAACCGCACAGGGATATGGGTTGAGATACATGCTGGCGGAACAGCGGAGATGTTCTCCGAGGTTCGAAGTGCCGCCGAAGAAGGTAGATGTGACATCATGTTTGGCGGAGGTATCGAGAGCTATGAGGCGGGCAAGGACCTCTTTTTACCATATTCTGTAAGTGAGAAAAACATACTGGACCCGGGGTTTGTGGACAACGACAACTACTGGACCGCATTTACTGAGCTTCCAATCGTGTTTGTCTATAACAAAAAGCTAGTGTCATATTCTGAGGCGCCAAAGACCTGGAAGGAGCTCTTAAGCAGCAAGTGGAAGGGCCAGATCGCCTTTGCGGATATGAACAATTCAGGAACCAGCTACACCATAATCTCTACCATGGAGCAGGTTCTTGATAAGGATGCAAAAGAGATCCTGCCAAGATTTTATGATCAGCTGGGCGGAAGAGTTCTTGCATCTTCAGGCCAGGTAATACCGAAAGTAGCTGATGGCGATTTTCTTATTGGAATAACTCTTGAAGAGACAGCACGAAAGGCTATGGGTCAGGGAGAGGATATTGCCATGATCTATCCTGAAGATGGAACCAGCGCTGTTCCGGATGGCTGCGCCATGGTCAAGAACGCTCCCCACAGCTACAATGCAGGAAGATTCATCGACTTTATTGTGGGCTACGATACCCAGCAGTACGCGGTTGAGAATTTCTACAGAAGGTCAGTTAGAACAGATCTTGATTATCCATACACTGGCACCTTAGATCAGATCGACTTTGACGTTAAGAGATCTGCCAAGGAAGAGAAGGATGTCTTTGCCCTCTGGGATCAGTTAGAAAACAAGGGAGGGCAGTGACTATGGGATTTGTCAGACAGTCATTTAAAAGACAGATGTTCATAACCTTCCTTACAGTTACTCTTATCCTTGTCATCGGAGGAGGTATCCTCACCGTTCAGGGATTGCAGGCCAGGATCAGGGCGGACTATGAGCTTAGAGATTCCAGGCAGGTGGCCATGGTTGAGGAGAGGATAAGCGGTATTCTCCAAGACACGGAAGATACTATCGACCGGATTGCACACAACGAGGCTATCGCAGACTCTTTTTCCAAAGGAAGAAAGAACTCACTTAACATATACAATGCCCTCTATGAGGAGACCAGGCAGATCAGGGAATTTGCGGTGGTTGACCTGTATCTGGGCGGACTTTGCATGTACAGCACAAGAAGCGGATATAAATCTGCGGAGCTCCCACTGTACTACTCGGTTTTAAAAGAGGCACAGGACAACGAAGGAAAGGTTGTCTATACACTAGACCCAGGTGAAGCATCTGGAGATGGCGCATCACTTCTTGCTGCCAAGCAGGTGGTTAAGGGTCAGACTCCAGGATTTGTTGTTATAAGGATCCAGCAGGATGAGCTTGAATCTCAGTTAAAAGAGCTGCTTAACGCCAATGACGGATTCATGCTCACCAATCAGTACCTTAGGCCCTTCTGCCTTATAGGTTCTGCAAAAGACAAATCGGCCCTTAATATAATACGGTCAAACCTCTTTGGAGGTCAGCTCTACAACAATGGATTTGACAGCAATGTTTACATAAATGAGATCGGGGATACGGGACTTCTTGGAATCTATATCACGCCTCCGGCTCTTGATGAAACCGCAGTAAGAGCGGGGTATCAGATCATTATCTTCCTTGCTGTGGCAAGTGTTCTTATCTGTCTTCTCTTGGCCAACAGATTTAGTAACTATGTCGCTAAGCCAATAAATGTCCTGAACCAGGGAATGAACCGCTTCAGGAAAGGCGACTTTGACGCCAAGATAGAGCTTGCGAGAGAGGATGAGTTCAAACAGCTGGCTGTTGGCTTTAACAAGATGACCACGCAGCTTAAGGACACCATGGAAGAGAGAGTTCAGGCGGAGCGCAAGGTCAATGAGACCAGGATAAAGATGATGCAGGCCCAGCTAAATCCTCACTTTTTGTACAACACCCTTGATACCATCAAGTGGGTGGCTAAGGCAAACCAGGTTCCTGAGGTTGCTACCATGTCCTCATCTCTTGCAGGGATCCTGCGTACCAGCATCTCTGAGAAGCAGTTCTGCAAGCTAAATGAGGAGCTTAAGCTTATCGAGAATTACTGCGATATTCAGAGGATCAGATTTGATGATAAATTCGACATCACTATTGATGTCCCGGCAGAAGTCAGAGAGGCTGTGATCCCAAAGCTTATCCTGCAGCCAATTGTTGAGAACGCTATTATCCACGGAATGGATGAAATGGATAACGGACACATCTACATTGCTGCCCTTAGGCAAAACCAGGACGGAAAAGATCTACTTAAGATCTCTGTTCAGGACGATGGAAAGGGAATAAGCGATGAGATGCTAAATGCCTTAAACACTGATGATGCCAAGACTTTGGAAGGGCATCTTGGACTTAACAACGTCAACACCATAATAAGACTCTACTATGGAAAAGAGTATGGCGTCCTTGCCATAAGGCCTACAGAAGGCGGAACCGTCATGATCGTCACACTTCCATATTCTGAGAGCGCACCTACAGGGGAATAATATGACCAAAGTAATGATAGTTGATGATGAAAAATATGTAAGGATGGGAATAAAGAGCGACACAGACTGGGCCCTTATAGGATGTGAAGTCGTTGGGGAAGCAAGTAACGGCCTTGAAGCCCTGGAAGTGGCTGAAGAGACAAGGCCTGACCTTGTGATCTCAGATATCCGCATGCCAAAGATGGACGGAATTGAGCTTGCAGAAAAGCTTATAGAGAAATTCCCAAACATCAAGGTTATCTTTCTTACAGCCTACAACGAGTTTGAATATGCCAGACAAGCAGTGAGGATCGGAGTATCTGACTACCTGCTAAAGCCCTTTTCAGATGGTGAACTTGAGGGCTCCATTCAGAGGCTCCTTCACCTTCACCCCAATGCCCCTGCCAGCACCAGTGAGCTTGAGGAGCAGCTTATTCCACTAAGGAAAAAAGAGGAGGTCTCAAACCGATACGTAGTGGCAGCAATTGAGTATATTGAAGACCACTATCCTGACACGGACTTCTCCCTTGGGGCTTTGGCAGAATCCATGAGCGTAAGTGAGGGACATATATCAAGACTCTTTAAGTCTGAGACTGATATCAGTATCAACAACTATCTGACCAAGTACCGCATCAAGATGGCCATGAACTACTTAAAAGACATGCAGGTCAAGGTCTACGAAGTAGCAGAAAAAGTGGGATATCAGGACATCGCCTACTTCTCAAACACCTTTAAGAAGCTGGTGGGCAAGACTCCATCTGACTATCAGAGTAAGGGTCTGGATTTATAAAAAATGTGTTAAGATTTTACAAATAATATCAGAATTGTCATCTGCAAACAAAATACGCAAAAAAATAAAATGTACTTATCAAGCAAAGAGTATTGCCTGGTAAGTACTTTTTTATTCAGAAAAAAGACCGGGCAGAATTTAAAGGAGGAAACAAAGTGAAAAAGAAAGTATTATCTACAATCTTAACCTTCACCATGGTAGTTTCAGCTCTTGCAGGTTGCGGAAGCGCAGCAAGCACACCAGCAGCTACCACTGACACACAGACAGCTACTACAGATGCAGCACAGAGTGCAGAAGCTCCTGCAGCAACTGAGGCAGCTGCTCCAGCAGCAGAGCTTACCGGAATCGATGCTATCATCGCTGAAGCGGAAGGCATGTCAATGGAAGAGCTCGCTAAGAAGGCTATCGAAGAGTCAAACGGAAAGACATTCTACGGCGTTGGTAACAGTAGCCGTGGTAAGTCAGCACTTCCAGTATTCATCGAGTACTTACAGTCAATTGATCCATCTTACTCAATGGAGTTCGAGTGGCAGCAGCCAAAGAACAACAAGATCTTTGAGCAGCTCACATCTGATTCCTTAAAGAGCGAAGGCACATTTGCCATGACTCTTATCCAGGATGGTAATCAGATCCAGTCTAAGATGGTTGATACAGATATCCTTAAGACTTTCGTTCCTAAGGAGTGGGCAGAGGCAAACGGAACAACAGCTGATGCTTACACAGGATTCCTTCCTCTTCAGACACTTAACAAGGTATTCATGTACAACAACACAGGCAGCGCTACATATACTAACTGCTGGGATTTCGTATATGAAGATTCACACCCTCTTTTCATGGGCGTTGATTCTGAGATCGTAGGAAAGAACTTCCTTATGATGCTCACAGAAGACAAGTACGCTACATGGCTTAAGGAAGCTTATGACAAGCTTGACGATACAAAGAAGGCTTACTTCGAGCCAGTTGTTCAGTCAATGCAGGCAGACGCAAATGACCTTGGTCTTGGTGCAAACGGCGCATACGCTCTTGCATGGATCAAACTCTGGGTTAACAACTACAACGAGCAGACTGATGACGGTCCTATCTGCAACACTCTTGTTGATGCATCAGCTACAGATCAGGCAGGTCTTCTTGTTTACTCAAAGCTCCGTTCAGTAGAGGAGTCAGCTACAGTATCAGTTAACAACATCAACGTAGCAGCATACCAGGATGGCTACACAGGAATCGGTGGATATGGATACTGCCATTACCTCTTCCTTACAAAGAACAGCCCACTTCCTTGGACAGCATGCGCATTCATCGCTTTCATGACATGCACAGAGCCTGGCTTCGAAGCTTGGGGTAAGGACATGGGTGGTTACTCATCAAATCCTAACGTTGCAAAAGAGATCGAGGATACATTCCATCACTCACAGGGTGGCGGAGATGAGTTCCCAGCTAAGAACGACAGAGGATATGACTGGTGGACAACAGATGGTGAGCTCGTTCTCGAGGATCCTGTATACTGCTCAGAAGTTTCCTTCTCAGTAGGAAGCTGGATCGACGTTCTTGATCACTATGCACCAGGCGAATAATCAGAAGTTTTGAATCATGATTTTATGGGGATGGCGCCCGTTGGAGCCATCCCCTTATAAAAGGAGACAACATGCAGACAATCGCAAAACCAGACAAAAGTGCGATTTTCAAGAATAAGGTAAAGACATGGTTTTCCCAGCCTCAGAACATTATACTTTTGTTGTTTGGGATTGTTCTGACCTTCTCAACTGTCGCACCAATTGTGGCAATCGTAAAAGACACCTTCAAGATCCATCCAGGAACCATTGACCAGCACTTAACTGGCAGGGTGGACGGATACACGATCGTCAACTACACAGATCTTTTTACCAGCAGACTTGCCAAGGCAAATCTCTGGACACCACTTCTTAATACAGTTATCCTTTCAGTTTTAACATGCGTTATTTCAATTCTGTTCGGCGGACTTTTCGCATTTCTCGTAACAAGAACAGATATGAAGTTTAAGAAGTACCTAAGCTCCATCTTCATTTTCCCGTATATCATGCCTCAGTGGACACTGGCTGTTGTATGGCAGCACATGTTCTACTCAAACAAGGTAACGGGAACATCAGACGGACTTCTTGCTGCAATCTTCCATGTTTACTTCCCACACTGGTGGTGCCAGGGAGCATTCCCAAGTGCCATGGTTCTTGGCCTTCACTACGCACCATTTGCTTACATCCTCATCGGAGGAATCTTCAAGAACATGGATGCAAACCTTGAAGAGGCAGCAACAATCCTAGATACACCTAAGTGGAAGATAATGTTTAAGGTAACACTTCCAATGATCAAGCCAGCGATCCTTTCAACGATCCTTCTGGTATTTGGAAGTGCCATGGGTAGTTACCCGGTACCTCATTACTTAAATCTCACAACGCTGTCCACCAAGTACATATCAATGAACAGCACATACACCGGAGAGGCTTCGATCCTTGCCATCATCATGATGATATTTGGAGTGCTCATCCTTGGAATGAACCAGATGAGCTTAAAGAGCCGCAAGAATTACACCACTGTAACTGGTAAGTCAGGTCAGCTCACAAAGCTTTCAATTGGTAAGGCTGGAAAATACGTGGTAGGAATCATCTTTATCCTGATCACATTCTTTACAAGTATCTGGCCAATCCTTCTGTTTGCTCTTGAGACCTTCCTTCCAAACCCAGGTGATTACAGCTTCCTCTACACAGGAAATCTTGCACACCTGACAACAAAGTGGTGGGTAACAAACGAGAACATCACAGAAAACGGCATGTACGGACAGGCTGGTATCCTGTACAACAAGACAATCTGGCACGCATTCTTTGGAACCTTGTTCCTGGCAGTTGTCTGTGCACTCATCGCAGGAACCATCGGTACACTCATTGGATACGCCGTAGCTAAGAAGAGAAGAAATAAGTGGGCGAACTACGTTAACAACGTGGCATTCCTCCCCTATCTCATGCCATCAATTGCAGTAGGAGCAGCCTTCTTTATTCTCTTCTCCAACGAGCACATCAATCTGTTTAACACATACACACTTTTGATCATCGCAGGTGTAGTAAAATACATACCATTTGCTTCAAGGAGTTCACTAAACTCCATGCTCCAGATCAGTAACGAGCTTGAAGAAGCAGCGATAATCATGAACACATCATGGGTAAAGAGAATGACAAGGATCATCATTCCGATCCAGAAGTCATCCATCATAAGCGGATATCTTCTTCCGTTCATGACCTGTCTTAGAGAGTTGTCACTGTTCCTTCTTCTCTGTACACAGGGATTTATCCTTTCAACAACACTTGACTACTTCGATGAGATGGGACTGTACGCATTCTCAAGTGCCATCAACCTCATCCTCATTGTAACGATTCTTGTATTTAACACACTTGTAAACAAGCTGACAGGCGCAAGCCTTGACAGTGGCATAGGAGGAAAGTAATCATGCCAGAGATCATTTTAGAAAATATAACAAAGCGCTGGGGCAAGTTCTTCGGCGTAGATAATGTCAGCCTCAACATCCCTGACAATTCATTTATTACTCTTCTTGGACCTTCAGGCTGTGGTAAGACTACAATCCTTCGTATGATTGCTGGTCTCGAGACACCTACAGAGGGCCGCATCACAATCGGCGACAAGGTAGTATTTGACTCAAACGCAGGCATCAATGTTCCAGCAAACAAGCGTAAGGTGGGATTTCTTTTCCAGAACTACGCGCTGTGGCCTAACATGACAGTTTATGAGAACATCTCTTTTGGCCTTAAGAACATCCACGAGGAAATGCCAGTAGTTGATGATACTGCCAAGCAGACCGGGGACATGATCAGAGCCCTTCAGAATGGCAACAAGGTAAAAGAGGTTGTGGAAGAGTGCCGCGACAAGAATGGCAAGCTCGATGAGAACAAGGCATACGTTAAGCTCATCGACAACTACAATCTTTCAATCTATACAGCAAAAGAGCTGTTTGCAATGGGCATACATACAGCCTCTGACCCTGCAACTCTTGCTAAAGCTAAGCTTTCAGAGTATGAAAAGAAACTTTCAGATATCAAGGCTAAGTACCAAGGCGAGGGAAAGAGCCTTAATGAAAAGTATGAAGTATTAAAGAACGGAACACCAGTCATTGAAAACAGAAAGCTCTCAAAGGAAGAGATCGACTCAAGAGTAAGAGCATGCTCAAGGATCGTTAAGATCGGAATGTTCATGGACAGATATCCAGCTGAGCTTTCAGGCGGACAGCAGCAGAGAGTAGCTATTGCCCGTACACTGGCTCCGGAGCCACAGGTTCTTTTCATGGATGAGCCACTTTCAAACCTGGATGCAAAGCTTCGTCTTGAGATGAGATACGAGCTTCAGAGACTCCACGTTGAGACTGGAAGCACCTTTGTATATGTAACTCATGACCAGATGGAAGCTATGACACTGGCAACAAGGATCTGCCTTGTAAACAACGGTGTTCTTCAGCAGTATGCTGCACCACTTGAGGTTTACAACAGACCTTCAAATCTCTTTGTTGCTGACTTCGTAGGAAATCCTTCCATGAACTTCATCGATGGAAAGGGATCTCAGCAGAGCGATGGAAGCGTTGCCCTGGATATCCTTGGGGGAATCAAGGCAAGATTTGTTCCAACACAGGCTCTTGACCTCAGTAAGTGGAGAGATGAAAGAGACAGAGACGCTGCAGTTAAGGCTGAGTTTGAAAGAGCCCGCCTTCAGAAGAAGGGCGCTGTTGAAAAGAGCAACAAGGATGAGGTATTTAAGTATCACATCCAGAAGGTTGAAGAACAGGATGACTCTATCACAGACGAGCCAGTAATTACTGATGAGGATTTCGTTTTAGGAATTCGTCCTGAAGCCATCGACATCGACGCAAATGGTAAGATCGACACAACCATCTATGGTGCGATGCCTACAGGAATGGAATCAACTCTTAAGCTAAGAGTGGGAGAGTTCCTTCTTACAAGCGTTATCTTTGGCGGCGTGATCTACCAGATCGGCCAGGAGGAGAAGATAAATATACACGGAGAAGACATTCTTCTCTTTGACAGAAGATCAGGAAAGCTCATCTGCGCAGGAAAGCTTGAGCTGTAAATTATCAGAAAAATGAAAGCCATGCCACGAATTGTGGTGTGGCTTTTTCAAATTGTGGTATCATGGATTATGAAAAAGTATCTATTTGGTAGGGAGGGACTACTTTTATGGATAACAGACCAGTTGGAAGAAAGAAAAATGTAACTGAGGGCGGAAGCGGAGTTCACAGAAGAGGTGACGCCATTGGAGGCGGTCCAGTCCTAAACTCTGGAGGAATGAGCGGCGGCTCATCACAGGGAGGAGGCGGACCCCAAAGATCAGGCGGCAGAAGCCCCATGCTACTAATCATAATTGCTGCTATTGTGCTTCTTGGAGGCGGCGGAGGACTGTCATCATTCCTTGGTGGAGGTATGTCGGATACCACGACAACCCAGTATCAGCAGACAACAACCCAGCCCCAGACCAGTACAAGCACTGGTGTAACAACAACTTCTCCAAGCTCATCAGCTGGATCAACACTTTCCATGCTGGGTTCACTTCTTGGCAGCGGCTACAGCTCATATCAGGGAGCAAGCAGCGGATCAAACGCAGCCTGGAGCGGAGAAGTTAATACCGGAAGACTTAACACATCAGTTTCTGATAAGGCCAGAGCCAAGAGAACAGTCATAAAGGGCAATGGTCAGGACACTGTTACCATCATGGTCTATATGTGCGGCGCAGATCTTGAGTCCAGAAGCGGAATGGCTTCAAGGGATCTTCAGGAGATGCTTGCTGCAAATGTTGGAGACAACGTTAACCTTATCATCTACACAGGTGGAGCCAAGCAGTGGCAGAACAACGTTGTTTCAAGCTCAACTAACCAGATCTATCAGATCAAAAACGGTAAGCTTGGACTTATAAAGGACAACCTTGGAAGTGTTCCAATGACAAAGCCTGAGACTTTGTCAGGATTTATAAATTATGCAGCAAGCTCTTTTCCCGCTAACAGAAATATCCTGATATTCTGGGATCACGGCGGCGGATCAACAGGTGGATACGGATATGATGAGAAATTCGCATCAGCTGGAGCAATGAGCCTTGCTGGTATCAATACCGCTCTTAAAAATGGCGGAGTAACCTTTGATTTTGTGGGCTTTGATACATGTCTTATGGCTACAGTTGAGAATGCCCTTGTGGTTTCAAACTACGCTGATTACCTTGTGGCATCAGAAGAGACAGAGCCTGGTGTTGGCTGGTACTACACAGACTGGCTAAATGCCATTTCCAAGGACACTTCTATTCCAACCACAGATGTAAGTAAGATAATCATTGATACATTCACAGAGCAATGTGCCAAGACATGTCCTGGTCAGAAGACCACTCTTTCACTCATAGACCTTGCTGAGCTGTCACAGACAGTGCCAACAGAACTTGCTGAGTTTTCCAAGGACACTTCTGAGATGATCAACGGAAGTGAGTTTAAGGAAGTATCCAATGCAAGAAGCAGCACTAGAGAGTTCGCTTCTGCGAGGATCGATCAGGTTGACCTTATCGATTTTGCCAACAGGATCGGAACACAGGAAGCTAAAGACCTTGCGGATGTACTTAGAGAGTCTATCAAGTACAACAGAACAAGCTCAAATATGACAAATGCCTACGGACTGTCCATCTACTTCCCATACAGGACAGGAACCTCAGGCAAGATCTCTTCAATGGTTGATACCTATGAAGATATTGGAATGGACGAGGAATACGCAAAGTGTATCGCAAGCTTTGCTGGTATGGGAGCTGCAGGACAGGCGGCTTCAGGAAGTACTGGAAGCCCGATGCCATCACTGTTTGGCGAACTGTCAGGTTCATCTGCATCAGGAACCCAGTCAGCTGAGATGATAGGACAGCTCATCAACGCATTCCTTTCAAGCAGCTACAGCAGCGCAGGAACACCATCTGCTACAGCAGCTCTTCTTGGTAGAAGCATTGATGTAGAAAAAGCTGCTGACTACATTTCAAAGAACCAGTTTGATGCATCAGCTCTTTTCTGGACCACCAATGAGGCAGGAGAAGACGTCATCAGCCTTTCTGAGGACCAGTGGAGCCTGGTTCAGGATCTTGAGCTCAACCTCTACTATGACGACGGAGCTGGACTTGTAGACCTTGGACTTGATAATGTATTTGATTTTGACGAGAAGGGAAATCTTAAGTCCCAGACAGACAAGACCTGGATCTCAATTGACGGCCAGGTAGTAGGCTACAAGGTTGTAGATATCCAGGGCAATCAGGATTCATACGCAATAACAGGAAGAGTTCCATGCTTCATAAATGGCGACAGAGCAGAGCTTATCCTGGTATTCGATTCAGAGAATGAAGACGGATATGTGGCTGGAGCAACCTTTGACTATGTTGAAGGCGAGACAGAGACAGTTCCTAAGAACTTAACAGAGCTTCAAAAGGGCGACAAGATCGATTTCCTTTGTGATGCTTACTCATATGACAAGTCCTTCGAAGGAGCATACAAGCTTGGAGAGCAGATGGTTCTTCAGGGCGATATGGATGACATGGTCATCAGTAACACCTATCTTGGAGATGGGGATGTCTATGTTATGTACAGATTCACAGATATTTACGGACAGAACTATTGGACTAATGCATTGATCTACTAAAACAAAAATCCCGGTTCGAAGCTCCAAGGCCTAGAACCGGGATTCTTTTATTTAGTTAACGTACCATGCTCCTCACATGAGCTGCATCTGAGCCTTGCTGCCAAAGCCCATTGCGGAAGCTGCTCTCTCAGACATGTCCATCTGCTGTTTGGTCTCTTCCTGAGCCCGAATCTGAGCTTCTGCTTTCATTTTCTCAAGGCGTTCCTTCTGGCCTTCTGTATCGAGAAGTGTTGACTTAGCATCATCTTCAATCTTAGGAGCTACTGCAACCTGCTGTTTTTGTGTTTCCTGCGATGGATATGCCTGCATACCGCCGCTAATTCCATTTATACCCATAATCAGCCCTCCTTTGCATAGCAATCATGAGGTTTAGCTTTTTTGTATTATAAGCACAAATGTATGATTTATACAATTAAAGAAAAATAAACTTATACTTAATTATTTATATACAGGAGAATTGTCAATGGAAGAAAAGACCAGAGATTTTCTGGCTGGAAGACTGAAAGACCTGGCAAACAGGGCATATCAGAACGGATTTACAACCAATACTGTCTTCTTATCTATGTCGGAGCAGGCTATGTTTTATCAGATCCTGTCTTCAGAAGGCGTATCCTCAAATGTACACGAGTACTGCGGAGCAAAGTACGTTGTTTACGGTGGCTTTGACGAGGCGGAAAGAGCTGTCATCTGTTTTTTACCAGACTATCTTGATGAGGAGACATTCCTTATGTCTGAAAAAGCGGAGCAGAGCATAATTTCCTGCATCCATATAACCCCGGTAAACAGCAGGTTTGCCGACGATCTAAACCATAGGGATTACCTTGGAGCCCTGATGAACATGGGCATTGAAAGAGATCAGATAGGAGATATCCTGGCAGGAGACAAGGAAGCTTACGTCTTCGCTACTCCAGAAATCGCCGCCATGATAGAAAAAGAGCTGATCCGCATAAGACACACATCTGTAAAATGCCAGATCGTGAACGCCAGGGAGTGCGACATACGCCCACAATTCAAGGAAGTAAGCGGCTCAGTTGCGTCAGAGCGCTGCGATGCAATCCTTGCTTTTGTCTATCACTTATCCCGCTCCGAAGCACAAAAGCTCATCGAATCAGAATCTGTCTTTATCGATGGCCGAACTGCCTACAGCGGAGGCTACGACCTTAAGCCCGGCTCCCGGGTCTCCGTCCGCGGCCACGGAAAGTTTATTTACGACGGCCAAACCGGCACCTCCAGGAAGGGCAGACTGTTTGTGCAAGTGAGAATTTTCGTATAAAAAACGGCCCTTTTGGGCAATGTCATTAAGTTAAGACGGCAAAAATCAAATCAAAGGGAAGTAATGATTATAATTCTACAATTATCATTACTTCCTTTTTGTTTTGATATTTTTGAGTATGCTAAAAAGACAGATTGTTTATCTGCCTTAATAAACGTATACTTTTATGTGATTAAGCTACTCTATATAGGAAGCTTACCGAGGCCTGAGGTTTGACTTTGCGAGGGTCTTTTCTGTTGGGCCGCACAGGTAGGATATTTTTTTCTATTAGTTTAATCACAGCAGGTGGACTTAGTTGCCTTTTTTGCCGAAGAAATTCTCGACATATATAGATGGCAAAGGTCTTCTAGTATGCATCCTTCAACGCAGCTAAGCACTACAATTTTTTACAATACCCACTCTTTAGCTTTCTCATAATCATCAAAGAATTCTACAATTGCTCCGCTATAATTATGAATTTTTTTGAATAATGAATAGTGTTTTTTATCCACACCTACAAAGGCAACCTTTCTAAGCCTCTTATTATCACCAACCAAGCCCTCCACAATCTCATTCGAAATAGATTCTGTTATCTTCGTTTCATCAAGATTAATGATAACATTGGATGAAACAGAAGGTCTCATCATTTTCGAAAGATCACCTTTAAACTTAGCAATCACCTCTTGATCATTGATTCCCATTCCATCGAGATGCTCACACCATATTGTCCCACCATTATAATTCAGTTCGAATGATTTCTTATTTATTGCCAGCTGAATATCATCATATTCGCTTTCAAACTTATCTTTTATTCTTTTCATATCTGGCCTCCTGTAGTTAATGATCTTATTGTCCTAAAATATCACAACGCAAAAAACAGGCTTTCATCTACACGGATAAAAGCCCGTTTTTCACTTATTATGTTGATGTATTCTATTTCAAAAAGTATTGATGATTATATGATGATTATCATTAGATGATGAAGCCACAAGCCTTGTTTTTATGTATAGTTCAGAGATGCGACACTGGTTCAATTCCCCCTCTCTCCACTAAAAAAGGAAAGCGAATATTGCTTTCCTTTTTTGTCTACCTTCTACCGAAATGACCCCCAGGGATGGGGGCAATGTCATTTAGATAAGGTCCCCTAAGTTTTTTTAATTAAATAGTTACTTTAAATCAGAGGTGAAATACCCTCTGATTTTTTTGCAAAAAACGCTTGACAAGTCAGCAAAAAAATGTTGCCGCGCCTTGATTATAAGACATTTTACGGAGGTGCTGACATGTCATTTACTGTTTCTGAAATACGGCAAAATCTGTTTTCTGTATTCGAATCCTTGCTGGCGAGAAGAGACGAATTCTTGAAAAATCCCTCGTCTGATTTCACAAGAAAAAAGAAGATTTCCTTTGCTCAAACCATGCTGTTTCCTATGATTGCAGGTGCAGATAATGTCGCAACTGTACTATTAGATCTGTTTGGTGAAAAAGACCTTCCGCTTCCATCAGCCATGATCCAGCGACGCAATCAGATTAAAAAGGAAGCTTTCCAAGAACTGTTTTATCAGTTTAATAAAACCATTTCTTGCAACAAAACCTTTCACGGATACCGGCTTATTGCCTGTGATGGTACCAGGCTCAATCTTCCCTACAACTATGCTGATCATAACACTTTGGTCGATAACATAGATAGTCGCAAAGGCTTTAATCAGGCTCATTTGAACGCGCTTTACGATATCTTGAACGACACTTTTTTGGATGCAGAAGTTCAATCCATTAAGGAGCTGGATGAGAGAAGCGCATTCTGCAACTTCCTTGATAAGCATTCATCTTCAGACGAAAAAGTCATTTACATTGCCGACCGAGGATATGCCTCTCTGAACATCTTTTCTCATGCTATCTACAATGATCAGTTATTCTTGATCCGCATGAAGGAACACGATGCATTAAGTCTTTGTCCGGACCAACCACATTTATTGGATGAATCTTATGCTGATGAGACCGTGACTATTCATGTTGGACGTCGCCGAAAAAGGTGTAATAAGAAGCTTTAATCACACTCAGATGCAAAAGTTTGTAAGGCTTTATCTTATGGAAAAAGTAAAAGATCTTGAGATGCTAATCAACAGCTTTTTAGTGCCAGTCCGACCGGGACGTAAATTCAGAAGAATCATATGTCGCCAGTCAGCTGAACCATTAACATATAGATAAATCAACAAAACAGAATACCCTGATAGTAGGCAGCCTACCCCAGACTGCCTGTTTGCCTTTTTCAAAAATACATTTTTTGACCGTAAACCCGAGAACTGGATATATTTTGTTTGGATTTATCATGCTTATAATAATATACTGTTATCAAGATTTTTACTATCTAAATGACATTGCCCTTTTGGGGGCCGTTTTTTTTATCAGATTAACTTCTCAACGCAAGCAGCTACGTTCTTCATGTCCTCTGTGGGCTCGAAGCGAGCTACTACATTACCATCTCTGTCTACTACAAACTTGGTGAAGTTCCACTTGATGTCTGGATTGTTCTTGTAATCCTTGTCGATCTTCTTGAGCATCACGCTCATAGCAAGCGCCTTAGGTCCCTTGCCAAAGCCCTCAAAGCCCTTCTGGCTCTTTAAGTACTCGTAAAGAGGAAGCTGATCAGATCCGTTAACATCTGACTTCTTCATCTGAGGGAACTTGGTGTTGTAATGAAGAGTGCAGAACTCATGGATCTCTTCATCTGTTCCAGGTGTCTGGCCAGCGAACTGGTTACATGGTATATCAAGAACTTCAAAGCCCTGCTCATGGAATCTCTCGTACATCTCCTCGATGTCCTTGTAGTGAGGTGTAAATCCACAGCCTGTTGCTGTGTTAACAACAAGAACAACCTTTCCCTTGTATGTATCTAAAGAAAAATCGTTGCCCTGAGCGTCTTTTACTGAGTAATCATAAAATCCCATCGAATTAACCTCCATCAGTTTGAATATGAGAATTGGTTGTGTGCAATTTAATTTATAAATGAATTATATTGTGCACAATCTAAAATGTCAATACCTATTGCAAAAAAAATTTTTTCCTTTTATCATTTAACGTAGAAACAGGCGTAGTTACCGCAAAGTAGCAGCCTATTGAAAGGTGTAAAATGATCTGTAAAGAGTTTGATATACATGAAGAAGGATCCCTTGAAGGCGTAAAGCTCACTATTTATCTTCAGGAGGCTTCTGAATCTCTTTTAATAAAGGAAAGACCGTTGGTTTTGCTGTGTCCGGGAGGTGGTTACAGCTACACCTCAGACAGAGAAGCAGACCCAATTGCGCTTTCATTTCTTGCAAAGGGTTATCATGCAGCAATCCTACGCTATTCCTGTAGCCCAGCCACATTCCCAACAGCCATCTTAGAGCTCGGAAGATCTATCCTTATCATCAGGGAACATGCCAGGGAGTGGAATGTTAAAAACGATTCCATCGTGTTACAGGGAGCTTCAGCGGGTGGACACCTTGCAGCCAGCTACTGCTGCATGTGGAATGAGAATTTTGTAGAAGAAAAACTTGGTATCACAAACAGAGCAATGCTTCGTCCAAATGGACTTATCCTTTGCTATCCTGTGATCACATCAGGAGAGCACGCTCACAGAGACTCCTTCGTTAAGCTACTTGGAGACAGATATGACGAGCTTCTTGATAAGGTGTCACTGGAAAATGCAGTAAACGAGAATGTTCCAAGGACTTTCATATGGCACACATTTACTGATCAGTCAGTGCCTGTGGAGAATTCTCTTTTATTTGCCACAGCTCTCAGAGCACATGATATCAATACTGAACTGCACATTTTCCCGGAAGGATGTCACGGCCTTGCGCTGGCTAATGACCTCACTCTTGGAATGGAGAAAAAAGAGTTGTCTAAAGCCTGCGAGCCATGGATCGACATGGCAAACAGATGGATGGAATACTACTTTTAAACTGGAATCTACAATATGAGTAATTATGTGGTTTTTGACCTTGAGTGGAATCAGGGTGATGCGCCATTTGTCAGAGAGGACGGGAAGACTCTCGCCTTCGAGATCGTTGAGATCGGCGCAGTAAAACTTAATGAAAAGCGGGAAAAGATTGGGGAATTCTCAAGGCTTATTAAGCCCCAGGTTCACACCCATATGCACAGGATCACTGGTAAGCTTATCCACCTTACCATGGAAGATCTTGCTGAGGGAGACTGTTTCCAGGATGTGGCCAGTGACTTTTTTGAGTTTTGCGGAGAGGATGTAAGATTCTGTACCTGGGGACCGCTGGATCTTACAGAGCTTCAAAGAAACCTTGATTTCTTCGGAATGCCTCTTTTATCAGACAGGCCCCTTGCTTTTTACGATGTTCAAAAGCTCTACAGTCTTGCCTATGACGATGGCAAGTCAAGAAAGGGCCTTGAAGCAGCAGTAGATGAGATCGGAATACCAAAGGACATTCCTTTCCACAGGGCACTTTCCGATGCAGAGTATACCGCCAAGATATTTAAGACCTTTGGAGAGAAGACTCTGGGGAAGATCTCTTTTGACACCTATGTCACCCCCAAGACCAGGAAACAGGAGATCCGGATCGTATTTGATAACTACGCCAAGTACATCTCCAGAGAGTTCCTCAATAAAGAAGATATCCTTAAGAACGTGGATATCATGAGCACCAAGTGCTACATCTGTAAAAAGAACCTCCGCAGGAAGGTAAAGTGGTTTACCCCAAATGGCAAGCACTACTACAGCGTGGGCTTTTGCGAAAAGCACGGCTTTATGAAGGCCAAGGTAAGGATCAAGAAAGCGGAAGATGGTAATCTCTTCGTGGTAAAGACCTGCAGATTCGTTTCCAATGAAGATGTGGAAGAGATGAAAAAGAAACAGCATAAAATAAAGAAAAGACAAAAGCCATGATACTGGCCTTTGTCTTTTTTATTTGAATTTATGGGAATTTCGTCTGCTCTGCTTAAATTCCTTTTTCCTTCTGTTGAACCTTACCCGGTCGTACCTTGATGGACGCTTCTTGTTGGCAATGATCCTTGAAATGATGGTTCCAAGGATAGATGTTACTATGAGCAAAAGAACTGCACCCATGAGCAAAATCTTCACATTGATGAAAAGTGTCTTGTCCTTTACTGCGGTTGCAAGCTCGTCAAGGCTTCCAACTGAATTATAGAAGACGTAGGCTGAACCGATCGGAGTACCGCTGAAGGTGTAGTTGACCTTGGCGATGGCTGTTGGCATCTGACTGCGTTCTTCCTCGGAAAGGTCATAGCTGATCTCGTAAGCAGTGTTGTCGATACTTGAGGTCTTTGGAAGGATTATGCTGTCGTTTTCTCCAAGCTTAAGGATAGTTCCCGACCTTCCAAATACGTCTCTGTCTGACTCAAAGAACAGCGAGTCATCAGGCATATATCTGGTATCGTTGTCCGCCACATTAACTGTGTGGAAGTTGTTAAAGGCGTAATCTAAAAGGGTTACTGTATTGGTAAACTGCGCAGGAGATTCCTCCATGAATACTACGCAGATGAGCTTAAGACCATCTTTTTCTGCGCAGGTTACAAGGGTCTCTCTTGCCAGGTCTGTGTATCCTGTCTTACCTCCAAGGATTCCCTCGTAGGAGATCTCTCCGGAGATGAGTTTGTGCTTGTTGTTTAAATAGAAGTCATCAGGCTGAGTGTCAGTAGCTGTAAAGTGGTATCTTGCAGTGTTGCCTACCTTGCTAAGGAGCTCGTTGTCAAAAAAGGCCTTGGATATAAGTGCCAGGTCGTAGACACTTGTGTAGTGATCATCGGCCTGAAGACCGTTGGTGTTGGAGAAGTGTGTATTGGTGCATCCCAGCTCTTTTGCCCTGTCGTTCATAAGGTCCACGAAGGCATCGATGCTGCCGCTTACGTGCTCGCCCACGGCGTTTGCTACCTCGTTGGCACTACCAACCATTATTCCGTAGAGGGCCTGCTCTAAAGTGATGGACTGGCCAACATCCATTCCGATATTGGATCCGCCCTTTGGAACGCTGAACACCGCGTCATTTGAAAAGGTGATGGTGTCTGATAAAGAGGCGTTCTCAACTGCTAAGAGACACGTCATTATCTTGGTGGTGCTGGCTGGATACAGCTCCTCGTGGATATTCTTGGCATATAGGATGGTTCCGGTGCGGGCCTCCATGACTATGGCAGCTTCTGCCGTGATCTCCGGACCATGGGGCCACTGGGCGATAGAGTTTGACTGTATCGGAAGCTCTTTTCGCTGCTGGGCCTGCTCCTGGTAGTCTGTATCAGCAAGAACTGTCAATGGCATGGTGAAAAGAGCTATCGACAGGATGAGAATCTGCAAAACTGCCGTATGTATTAAGTTGGAAAATCGATTTTTTCCCTTAAACATCATAGTATGCTTATAATACAATACTTCCAAACTTGGGGCAAATGGTGTAAAATTCATTTATAAGATTTTAGGCAGGTTATTTAGATGCGTTTACGTAACATCGCAGGTTCAAGAGAGGTTATTGCAGACAGCGATTTCACTGTCAAGGAGCCTGACAAGAAAAAAGGTTTATGGAAAGAAGTTTTTGGAAACGACAATCCCATCCGTGTTGAGATAGGAATGGGTAAGGGACGTTTCCTTATGGATATGGCGCAGCTCCATCCGGATATCAACTATGTGGGCATTGAGAAGTATTCAAGCGTGCTCCTTAGGGCACTTCAGAAGCAGGAACAGCTTCTTTTGCCAAACATCATCTTTATCAGGATGGACGCAGAAGAGATCACCGAGGTATTTGCACCATCTGAGGTGGACAGGATCTATCTTAATTTCTCAGATCCATGGCCCAAGGACAGACACGCAAAAAGGCGTCTTCCTTCAAGGCAGTTTCTGGAGCGTTACGACAAGATCCTTAAATCCGACGGGGTAGTGGAGTTCAAGACTGACAATAGGGACCTGTTCATGTTTGCTCTGGATGAGATAGAGCCAGCAGGATGGAACCTTGATGCAGTTACTTACGACCTTCACAATGATGAAAAGATGATGATTGGGAACGTGATGACTGAGTATGAAGAGCGCTTCTCTCAGGCAGGCAACCCTATTTACAAATACATCATAAGCAGAAAGGGGAGTAAATAATGGATTACACACTGAACACAGCAAACTTTGAAGAAGAAGTGCTTAAGAGCAAACTGCCAGTGCTGGTAGATTTTTCAGCAGACTGGTGTGGACCATGCAAGATGATGGCCCCAATGGTTGATGAATTTGCTGAAATGTATGAGGGAGAACTCAAGGTTGGCAAGATCAATGTTGACCAGTCACCAGAAATAGCGCAGAAGTACAACGTTATGTCAATTCCAATGTTTGCATTCTTCAAGAACGGCGAAGTTATTGAGACTGCAGTTGGAGCTCTTAACAAGGCTAAATTACAGGGGATAATCGACAAGGTGCTGGCATAACCTGCCAGCACTTTACCATTATTATGGGGAGGCGTTATGAGCGACAAGATAGCTAACTTTGAAGACTATGTAAAAAGAGACGCAAGTAACGAGCATAAAGAAGCAGAGGTCAAAGAAGAGATCACTGCGCCCACAAGTGATGCAGCAGAAAAAGAGACTGCTGCGCCAAAGGCAGATCCCGTTCCTCAGGAGACCATGGAGATCGAGATAGAAGATCCGTACCAGTTCTTAAATGCTGAGGAGAGGGAGGAGTACATTAAGCAGCGTCAGAAGGATATGCAGGAAGAGAGAAGGCAGGAGTCCATAAGGAAGGCTGCTGAAAGGTCCGAGAGAAGACCTGCAAGGCAGCGTCAGTACGAGGAGTACGACGAAGAATACGATGAGGAGTATGAGGACGAGGAGTACCAGGATGAGGAAGAGTCTGGCATCAACATGAACCTTGTTGTCAGAGTGGGCTCTATTCTTACTGGAATCCTGATACTGGCTATTCTTGGAATGTTCCTTAAGGTAAAGGTCTATGACAGATACTTTGCACCAGATCCTGACGAGGCGACGCAGACTGTGATCACGTCTATTCCTGCCGGATTTACAGAAAAAAATGACACCGTAGAGGTGTCAGGTGCAGAGATCCTTAATGTTCGCTCAGTTCCAAGCTCAGCTGATAGTAGTACCGTCATTGGTATGGTGCCAGTTGGAACAGAGCTGAAGAGAATCGCAGTAAGCGATGATGGAAGCTGGGCTCTTGTAGAGTTCGAAGGTGAACAGGCCTACGCTTCAATGAAATATCTCAAAGTAAAATGATCATTTCTTTTGAGAATGGATAAATTTGTAGAACTTATCAAGAGCCTCGGAAAGGCTCTCGCTGGAACGGGTGTAGGTTTCCACATGGGACAGGATATCTGATACAGATACTCCTTCCATGTAACCTGCTATCGTTGCAGCGCTTTTTTCTTCCAGAGAGCGGTAGTCCATGTTGATAAGGATAGTCTCGCAAAGGGAGCCTATCTTTTCATAGATGGCAGGATACTTCTTCCTGATGATGGCAAACTCATCAAGGATCTGTTCCCTGCTCTGAAGGCAAAAAAGAATATAAGCGGATTCCACAATTTCAGGAGGCTCAATTTCATCTTCATAGGAATTGTCCTCGTAGCTGTCTTTAGTGGCAAAGTACTCGCACATTTCCTGTACCAGCTCGCCAATCCGCTTGTTATCATATAGTTTTTGAAGTTCGTCAAAAATTTTTTCGTCCATGCATTTATTCTATCATAATCTGAGGCGTGGTAGTAACTGCCACCACAGGAGAAAAGGATATGAAAATAGGAATTTTTGATTCCGGAATCGGAGGGCTCTCTGTACTTCACGAGGCCTACCATCAGCTTCCGGACCAGGAATATATCTTTTACGCAGACACAGAGCATGTTCCCTATGGTCTTAAGACCCCGGAGCAGATACTTGGCTATACCACTGAGATCACCCAGTTCCTTGTTGATAAGGGTGTTGATGCGATTGTGGTAGCCTGCAACACCGCAACCAGCGTAGCCATCAAGGAGCTTAGAAAGCGCTTTGATCTTCCGATCCTTGGAATGGAGCCTGCAGTTAAGCCCGCAGTTGAGGGCACTGAAGGGAAAAGAGTCATGGTTATCGCAACTCCTGTCACCATAATGGAGGACAAGCTAAAGGACCTTCTTCACAGAGTTGATGAGGAGCACAGGGTGGATCTTCTGGCTATGCCAGGGCTTGTGGAGTTTGCTGAGAGAGAAGAATTTGAGAGTCAGGCGGTGACAGACTACGTAAACAGCCAGTTTTCTTCTTATGATAAGGACAAATACTGCGCACTGGTACTGGGTTGTACCCACTTTAACTACTTTAAGCCCGCCTACAGACAGTTCTTTGGAGATGAAACCCTTCTGATCGATGGCAACCAGGGCACTGTAAGGCATCTGGCTGAGGTACTTGGACTTCCAATTTCACAAGATAAAGATAAGAAATTGGATGACAACCACAATATATTGTGTTTGCGAAATACAGAATATTTTTTCTCTGGAAAAGAAATTTCGGATGACGAAACCCTGAATCGCTTGCAGCGACTGCATTCGCGCCTTGAGGAAGTAAGAAATATTTGAGCTTGAATTAATCAATATAATGTATTATCATATTAATGTAACCACAAGATATAGTTGTTCTTGTGGCTACAATTTTGTATAAGTATTGTTATTGGGTTAGTACCAAAGGGGGTTTTTATGAAGATTATCAAGAGAAGCGGAAAAGAAGTTGCTTTTGACGGAAGCAAAATCATTGCTGCTATCGAGAAGGCTAATAATGAGGTAACAGATGAAAAGAAGCTGACAGAAGGTCAGATCAGCGATATCGAGAAGTCTGTTGAGAAGCAGTGCGCGTCTCTTACCCGTGCAGCCAGCGTGGAAGAAATCCAGGATATGGTCGAGGACGGCCTTATGAAGTCTGGAAAATTCGAGGTTGCAAGGAAATATATCACATATCGTTATAAACACGCCCTTGTTAGAAAGTCCAACACAACTGATGAGCAGATCATGTCTCTTATCGAGTGCAGTAACGAGGAGGTTAAGCAGGAGAATTCCAACAAGAATCCTACTGTTAACAGCGTTCAGAGAGACTATATGGCAGGTGAGGTCAGCAAGGATATCACAAAGAGATTCCTTCTTCCTGACGATGTAGTTAAGGCTCACGAAGAGGGTCTTATCCACTTCCATGATGCTGATTACTTTGCACAGCACATGCACAACTGCTGTCTTGTTAACTTAGAGGACATGCTCCAGAACGGAACAGTTATCTCTGAGACCATGATCGAGAAGCCACACAGCTTTGCTACAGCATGTAACATTGCAACACAGGCTATCGCTCAGATCGCAAGCTCACAGTACGGCGGACAGAGTATCACTCTTTCACACCTTGTTCCATTCGTTGATATCTCAAGACAGAAGTTCCGCAAGGAAGTTGCTCTTGAGTTTGAGACCGCTGGAATGAAGATCAACAAGAAGCAGGTCAACGAGATCGCAGAGATGCGAGTTAAAAAAGAGATTGAGAGAGGCTGCCAGGTTATCCAGTATCAGGTAATCACTCTGATGACAACAAACGGACAGGCACCTTTCATCACAGTATATATGTATCTCGACGAAGTACCAGAAGGTCAGCAGAGAGAAGACCTTGCAATGGTTATCGAGGAGATGCTCAAGCAGAGGATCTACGGCGTTAAGAACGAGAAGGGACAGCTCATTACTCCAGCATTCCCTAAGCTCATCTATGTTCTTGACGAGGACAATATCACAGAGGATTCCAAGTACTGGTACTTAACAGAGCTTGCAGCTAAGTGCACAGCTAAGAGAATGGTTCCTGATTACATCTCAGCCAAGAAGATGAAGGAACTTAAGAAGGGTGATGTATATCCTTGCATGGGATGCAGATCTTTCCTTACTCCAGACAATGAGGCTCTTGCTGAAGGCCTTTGCAATGCAGGAAACAAGTCAAAGGCTAAGAACTATGTAGAAGGCACTCATAAATACTACGGACGTTTCAATCAGGGTGTTGTAACCCTTAACCTTGTAGATGTTGCCTGCTCATCAGCTAAGGATGAGGACAAGTTCTGGGAGATCCTTGAGGAGAGATGTGAACTCTGCTACAGAGCACTTATGGCAAGACACAACAGACTTCTTGGAACCCCTTCAGATGTAGCTCCAATCCTTTGGCAGAACGGAGCTCTTGCAAGACTTGAGAAGGGCGAAGTTATCGATCCACTTCTCTTTGGCAACTACTCAACAATTTCTCTTGGATACGCGGGTCTTTGCGAGTGTACCAAGTATATGAAGGGTGTATCCCACACAGATCCAAGAGGTAAGGATTTCGCTCTTAAGGTAATGCAGTTCCTTAACGACAAGTGCGCAGCATGGAGAGCAAAAGAGAATATCTCCTTCAGTCTCTATGGAACACCACTTGAGTCCACAACATATAAGTTTGCAAAAGCGCTCCAGAAGAGATTTGGTTCTATTCCGGACGTAACAGATAAGAACTACATTACAAACAGCTACCACGTACATGTAACAGAGCAGATCGATGCTTTCACAAAGCTTAAGTTTGAATCAGAGTTCCAGGCTCTTTCACCAGGAGGAGCGATCAGCTACGTTGAAGTTCCTGATATGAACAACAACTTAGAGGCTGTTCTTTCAGTAATGAAGTACATCTATGAGAATATCATGTACGCAGAGCTCAACACCAAGTCAGACTACTGCCAGTGCTGCGGATATGACGGAGAGATCAAGGTTGTAACTGATACTGATGGCAAGCTGATCTGGGAATGCCCTAACTGCGGCAACCGCGATCAGAACAAGATGAACGTTGCAAGACGTACCTGTGGTTACATCGGAACTCAGTTCTGGAATCAGGGACGTACACAGGAGATCAAGGAAAGAGTTCTCCATATGTCCAATCCAAAGATTACTTGCTAAACCAAGGGACAGCAGCCCTTTTCTCCTTCAGGTTTTCGGCTTTTCCGGACCTGAACAAACTGCTGGGGGATGAAAAAGATGAAAATAGATACAAGCCGGGAGCTATCCCGGCTTGTGTTGTATCTGAGGCGTTTACGCGGTGGAGCAGATAGGGCTGGCGGTCAGAAAATTCTGGCTTTGTTTGTGGGCACAGCACATTGAGGGGAGTCTGCTGGATTTTGGGTGAAAAAGGCCGATTTTCAAAAAGGGGTACCCCTGATTTTTCAAAAGTTGGCGTTTTATCGTATAGTTTTGGGTAAAAAACGCAGGTTTTAAAAAAGAGGGACCATTTTTATGCTGATTTTCATGTGATTCATTGGAAAAACCATGAATCTAATGGTACCCCTTTTTCAAAAAGGCGGGTTTTGACCCAAAAGACTTTGATAAAATAGGTAGTATAAACAAAATATTGAATACTCACATGTATTGATTGTATAGAGGAGAGTCATGAATTACGGACAGGTTTACTATAACGACGTTGCAAACGGAATAGGATGCAGGACAGCCTTTTTTGTATCAGGCTGTACCCATCACTGTAAAGGCTGCTTCAACGAGATGACTTGGGACTTCAACTACGGCGAACCTTACACCAAAGAGGTTGAGGATGACATACTTAAGTCACTGAAACCCGATTACATCGCAGGCCTTACAATCCTCGGCGGCGAACCAATGGAAGTAATCAACCAGAAAGAAATCCGCCCACTTATAGAACGCATCAAAAAAGAAGTCCCTAAAGCCACCATCTGGATCTACTCCGGCTATTTGTGGGAAGAACTCACAGACCCTAACAACAAACGCTGCCACAGTGAAGATACCGATGCAATCCTCTCCATGATAGACGTCCTTGTCGACGGCGAATTTGTAGAAGCAAAGCGAGATCTGATGCTCAGGTTTCGCGGTTCCTCAAACCAGCGAGTTATCGATGTTCCCGAAACCCTGAAGACCGGCTCCGTTGTCCTCTCCAAATACAACGATAGAGACACTTCCCGTCAGGGATAACGCTACACAGCAACCTGAGTAATCCGTAATAGTGGATAGGGTGGCAATGTGTACAACCGACGAAGGGCCTTCAGCTCGCGGCCGGTACTTAGTAAGCATATGCAATGAAAAAAGCCAAAAGACATGAAAACAGGGCCTATCGTCAGATAGAGCCCTGTTAAAATGCCTTTTGGCTTTTGATTTGTATATGCTTACTTTAGTACCGCTGCCAGCGAGGTAGAGCGAAAGCGTGCCCAAGTCGGCTGTACACATTGCCACCCCACCACCATCACAGATTACTCTGTTACAACTGGTGCTTCTGCAGGAGCTGCGGTTGTTCCTCTGAGCTCGTGGTAGAGAGCTGCTCTTGTGGAATACATGTAAGGGTTGGTCCAGAATACACCAACGATTCCGCAAGTGATGATTGTAAGAAGAATCCATCCGACGAAGGAGAGATCAAGTAAGAATGTTCTCCACTTGTGTCCGTTCATCATCTCTCTTGAACGAGTGATGATCTCGTTAGCTGAGAGATCTGGCTCATCAATGATGAGGAATGGAACCATCGCATAGGAATAGCTCTTTACAATACCTGGAATGATCAACAGAAGTGTCCAGAGTGCTGTGTAAAGGTTGCGAAGGAACATTGTAAGAGCTGATCTCTTGTAGTTTGCACCAAATGCTGCCTTGATCTCTGAAAGATCTACACCCTCTCTTACAAGATTGTTCTTAAAGAAGTTGTAACATCCTACCTCTACAATGTTAAGCAGGAATATCTTGAGAAGAATCCATACTAAAACAAATACCAAAATACCTACAGAAACTGCAAGAAGTGCAGCTGCCTGCTCTGGAGTCATCTCTGAAGAGCTCTCCTGAAGCTGTCTTGTTGTATTTGAAGATGATCCGCCTGATGAACCTGCTGCAATTATTGTAAGAATAAGAGCAACAAGAACACATTTCCAATAGTTACCTTTGAAGGCTGCTTTGCCTTTCTCTTTCAGTTCTTTAATTGACCACATAACTGAAACCTCCTTTTTTTTCATACGTTATAACGAAGATTATTATACACAGCTATAACACGTTAATCAAATAAAGTTTTTATAACTTTTCAAATATTAGCCCTCTCAAAAAATAATTTTAAAAATTTTTTGCCACGATTTTTTCTCTCTCGTATAAATAAGTGTAATCAAAAAACACAAAAACAAATTCAAACTCTGAAAGGAGAGAAAAGATATGGCAAAGACATTAGCAAAGTTATTCATCATCATGACATTGGTATTTGAGGGACTTACAATTTTTGGAATGAGCGCATTCTATCCTGTATTTGGAATAGTTTTTGGAGTAGCAGTTCTCGCAGTTATCATCTATCACTTCATTAAGAAGATGGATAAGAAGAAATACATTCAGATCAATGTAAGAAAGGCAGTAGTTGCCTGAACAAAGCAGTCCCCACCCTCCCGGGTTCTCATATTGGTCTTGTTCAAGATATTCAACAATAAAGACAGTGTAAGTGCTTACACTAGAAAAAACTTACTGATATCATCAAGGTGTCAGTAAGTTTTTTCCTTTGTAACTAGTTTTTTGATGGAACTATTTTAGGAGGCCTGCTATGGGAGATGGAAGATTTGATCTTTTAACATTTGGAGAGATTATGCTGCGACTTTCTCCTCCCAATTACGAGCTTATGACTCGGGGAGATGTGTTTGATAAGCGTGCAGGTGGCTCTGAGCTTAATGTAGCGTCGGGTGTAGCTCTTTTGGGGCTTCGCACCGGCGTTATATCAAGGCTTCCAGCCAATTCTCTTGGCACATTCATCAAGAACAGGATCAGATTTGAAGGTGTGTCAGATGACTACCTTATCTATGACGACTCGCCAGAGGCAAGACTTGGCATATACTATTATGAGAATGGCGCAGCACCACGTAAGCCTTCAATAGTTTATGACAGGATGAATTCCTCTATCACCAGAATTTCTTTAGACGAGATCCCAGACAGTGTCTATACCAATACCAGGATGTTCCACACAAGTGGCATAACTCTGGCACTTAACGACAACACCAGAGAAGTGACCACAGAGCTTATCAGGCGCTTTAAGGCTGCAGGAGCCACAGTCTCTTTTGACTGTAACTACAGAGCAAACCTCTGGAGCGAAGAAGATGCCAGGGCATCAATTAAGGCAATTCTCCCATATGTGGACATTTTGTTTGTTTCAGAGGAGACCTCAAGACGAATGATGCAAAAAGAGGGAGACCTCTCTGATATTATGAAGAGCTACACCAAAGAGTATCCGGTAAAAATAGTCTGTACAACCCAGAGAGAGGTCATAAGCCCTAAAAAGCACAACTTTACTTCTACTATCTACAGTGCCAGGGAGGATCGGTTCTACACAGAAGAGCCCTATAAGGGAATAGATGTAATAGACAGGATTGGATCAGGAGATGCCTATGTATCAGGAGTTCTGTACGGACTTCTTAAGTACGAGGATCCCCAGAAGGCCCTTTACTATGGCAATGCCACATCAAGTGCCAAGAATACTGTTCCTGGAGACCTCCCAGCATGCGATCTTCAGGTAATTGACGGCATTATCAGAAATCACCACAGTGATGGTCCTACCAGCGAGCTTAATCGTTAAATTGTAATAGTTATTGACAAGAAAAGTAAATATAACTAAAATCAACTTTAATATAATCAAAGACGTTGAAGAGGAATAGTAACTGTAATCACGTTTCAGAGAGAGAGCCATTGGTGCGAGGCTCTTACGGAAAATCAGCGAACCTGCCTTGGAGTCCTGTATGAAAGCTAACGCATAAGTACAGCGTTTCCCGCGTTAAGGGTGAAATGAAGTGAAATCTGCTTTTGCAGGTTTAAATAGGGTGGTACCGCCGAGCTTTCGGTCCCTGTTATTAGGGATGCGAAGGCTCTTTTTAATTTCTAAAACCTCGTATCCACTACTTCATAAAAAGAAAAGAGGAGAAAGAAATGGCAGACAACAAGAAATTAGTTGCAGAGATCACATCCATGGATGAGGATTTCACACAATGGTACACTGACGTATGTATCAAGGCTGACCTTGTAAGCTACTCAAACATCAAGGGCTGCATGGTTATCAAGCCTGCAGGATACGCAATCTGGGAGCTTATACAGAAGCATCTTGACGCAAGATTCAAGGCTACTGGCGTACAGAACGCATACCTTCCAATGTTCATCCCTGAGTCACTTCTTCAGAAGGAGAAGGATCACGTAGAGGGATTTGCACCTGAGGTAGCATGGGTAACTCACGGCGGACTTGAGCCACTTACAGAGAGATACTGTGTACGTCCTACATCAGAGACACTTTTCTGTGATTACTATAAGGGAGAGATTCACTCCTACAAAGACCTTCCACAGGTTCTTAACCAGTGGTGCAGCGTAGTCAGATGGGAAAAAGAGACAAGACCTTTCTTAAGGAGCAGAGAGTTCCTCTGGCAGGAAGGCCATACAGCTCATGCAACAATGGAAGAGGCTGAGGAGCGCACACAGCAGATGCTTAACGTCTATGCTGACTTCCTTGAGAACGACATGGCTATCCCTGTTATCAAGGGACAGAAGACTAACAAGGAGAAGTTCGCAGGCGCTGAGGCTACTTACACAGTTGAGGCTCTTATGCATGACGGAAGAGCTCTTCAGAGTGCAACAAGCCACAACTTCGGTGATGGCTTTGCCAAGGCTTTCGGAATCCAGTACGCAGGCAAGGACAACCAGCTCCACTATGTATGCCAGACTTCATGGGGACTTACAACACGTACCATCGGCGCTATGATCATGGTACACGGCGACAACTCAGGACTTGTTGTTCCTCCTAAGATCGCACCTGTACAGGTTGTTGTTATTCCTATTCAGCAGAAGAAAGAGGGCGTCCTCGATGCAGCTTATGGCATTGAAAAGAGCCTTTCAGATTACAGAGTTAAGACAGATGATACAGACAGAACTCCAGGATTTAAGTTCGCTGAGCAGGAGATGAGAGGTATTCCTGTCCGCGTTGAGATCGGACCTAAGGATCTTGAGGCTGGAATGTGCGTACTTGTAAGAAGAGACACAAGAGAAAAGATCACTTGCCCAATCGCAGAAGTATCAGCCAAGGTTGGCGAGCTTCTTGATACAATCCAGAAGGAGATGTTCGAAAGAGCCAAGAAACACCTTGATGAGCACACATTTGCAGCTCACAACAAGGATGAGTTTGCTAAGGCTTTTGAGCAGACCAAGGGCTTTGTAAAGGCAATGTGGTGCGGATGTCAGGAATGTGAAGACAAGATCAAGGAAGATTACAACGTAACCAGCAGATGTATCCCATTCGAGCAGGAAAATCTTTCAGATACCTGCGTTGTATGTGGAAAGCCAGCAACCAAGATGGTTTACTGGGGAAGAGCATACTAATATCTAATGCATAATAAAAGACCTGAGCTTTTTACGGCTCAGGTCTTATTTTTTATCTTCTTGTCATCATATGCGCGTAGTGCTGTTTCTTATAACTGTACATTCTCTTATCCGCCAGCATCAGCACTGTATGGGTGTCTTTTTCTTCCGTCTCATGTCTGAAGGCGTATCCATACGAAACGCTGTGATTGATCTCTGTGTCCAGTTTATCCAGGGCAACAAGCTCAGTGTCCAGTTTGTTTAAAAGACCATCAAGGGTAAAGGAATCGATATCCTTTATCAGTACAACAAACTCATCGCCGCCGATCCTTGCGCAGGTTCCGATATTATCGAAAATCTCTGCAAGAGCATGGGCAAAGGAACGAAGAAGTCTGTCTCCAGCAGGGTGTCCTGAGTTGTCATTTACCGACTTCAATCCGTTAAGGTCAAGGCTAAGGAGGCAGAAGTCATCTTCTGATTTGTCAAACTCGACCATCTTCTCATCGAAGCTTACTCTGTTTGGAAGACCAGTAAGGTTATCGATGTAAGCAATCTTGGTAAGTGCAGCGTATTCTTTCTTTCTGGCAAAAGAGTGAGTCATGAAAATAAAGTAGTTAAGAAGCTGCATTATCACAAAGAGCAGGGCTCCTGTGGGTATAAGTACGGTGAGTATAGGGCTCTGCCTGTAATCAGCGACTTTTCCAAGGATTGAAATAACGGAATAAACCAGCAGTGACAAAGAAAGAAGTGTCAGGCCAACCATTGTTACAATCAGCGAGGAGTTTTTGGACTTGCTCTTCAGATCTATATATCCATAGGTTAAAAGAAGGATAAAACCAACTGAAGAGATCAGGTAATATGGTCCCTCAAAGTGATTGAAGTGGACTATGTTTGAGAAATGCAGGGCCATAAACAGTATTGAGAAGCCCAGGGTCGCAAATCCCATGATGATAAGTATCTTATTATTCTGCCTCTTGTGAAGGTCATAGATAATAAGGTATATGCAAGGTGCAATAAGATATGTGGAAGCATACTCTATAGTCGTTGACAGCGTTGAAGATATCACAAGATCCACTATATCAAAGGCTGTAAGGATCCAGGCGCCCAAAATAACTGTAAGAACGGAGCAAAACAGCTGATTTGCAACACCAGGAGATCCCATGTAGAAGATCAGGGATAGTACAAAGAACACCATTCCAAAGATCAGCAAAAAGCATCCTGTAAAGAATGGGAATATTGCTGTGTGGAGAAGGTCTCTGTATATATCATCGTAGTCTCCGATCACAGGATTGATCAGATTACCGTTGGTCTCGTTCTCAATAACAGTAAGTACGATAGACAGCTTTTTTCCAGCGTAATCAGTAGGAAGAGCAACGCCATAATAGCTGATACCAACGAAATGGTTCTTGGCAATATCAGTATATTGCTCTGCTATCAGTTCTCCATCAAGGTAAACTTCGTATGAACAGAAAGAAGTTTTGAAGAACAGATAAGGAGTATCAACATTGAGATCCATAAGGGGCTTTGAGTAATGAAGGACAATGGTGTCGCCCTTGGCAAATTTGGTCTCAAGCTCATCTCCCAGCTTTTCCAGATTGGTGTTTAAGTATTGCTGGTTGTGGTAAGAAACAGTCCAGCCACGTTCAAGTTTGTAGAGCATGTGCTCTGGTGTGAAGGAAAAGAAAACATGGCTTCCATACAAAAATACCAGAATCATCATTGCCGAGAAGAAAATAAGGGAAAGGGTTTTACGCATGAACTACACCCCCTTTCGAACCGGAATTCTGGTGCTCTCGCTTCATCTCGTACATGCGGTTATCAGCCAGCATATATACTTCCTGAGCTGAGCCTGATGGAACTTCATAGCTGTATGCATAACCGTAGGAAGCGCTATATTGGAATCGCTGTTCCTTACGGTTCCAGTCATTGATCATAGAATAGAGGTTGTGGATCCTTCTGGTGCAGTTAAGAGCTCTGTCCTCAGTAAGAACAACAATGAACTCATCGCCGCCCATTCTGCCAACCAGGTTTGCATCCCAGAACGAATCCGAAAGAATAGTAGCAAAGCCTGCTATCAGTCTGTCTCCCTCGTGGTGTCCAAGATTGTCGTTGACTTCTTTGAGCTTATTGAGGTCAAGGCTGATTATAGTATAGGATGCGTGCTCCGAAGTAAGCATATCCATAACCTGCTCACATCTTGCTCTGTTTGCAAGGCCTGTAAGAGGATCTGTATAAGCCAGGGATGAGATCTTGTTCTGCATTGAATCGAGGTCAGAATTGTAGATCACATACAGCATGTAACTTACCAGAAGACCTGACACAAAGATAAGTGATCCAAAGAGGAATCCGTTGATGGAAGTTACGGATTCACTGGCATCAGAGGACATATTTTTGAAGTTGTAATTAAATATATCAACTATGGACAACATCATTAGAATGAGAAGTCCAAGGGAGAATACATTGTCGGAAGAGACAAGTCTCTTTTTCTTGTTCTTATAGGTACTTACAAAGGATCTGATTATCATTGCAACTGCAAAAGCACCCTCAGAAACAGTCATGGAGTGAAGCAGGGGTGTACACTCGTAAATCCTTCCCGGGCCAAATACGCAGAAGCAGAACACACCGGCAAAGACAAGGATATTAAAGACGTAGAGGAACTGGAACGCCTTTTTTAGCCTTCCCTTATAGACAGACATGAAGTATCCGATTATTGCAGTCGGGATGTTGTAAAGAGATGAGTACTCCGTGATCATATTCAGATTGGAGTTGTTGGTGATAAGGTCGATTATCCCATAGAAGGCATAGGTGTACAGACCCAGCATCAGGGAGATGAATCCGCTAAAGAACAAACGGAAATCATTATTGTGATAGATAACCATGTATGGTGACAGGATCATCAGGATAACGCCAAGCACAATAAGGAATGCACCAATAGCGATGTCACGTCTCATAGAGATAAGACGCTCCACAAAGAGCGCGTTTTTATCACCTATTGTCACCGGGGTAAGACCCGCAAATGAGTGAACCCTGGAACCGGTAAGGATGATCAGCAGCTTTTTCCCTGCATAGTCACTTCCAAGAGAGAAGGTGTTGACGTGCTTTGGGACAGACTTATTCTTCTCGGCAAACTCTCTGCCGTATGTGTAGATCATCTTTCCGTCAAGATAAACGTCGATAATAGCGTGGATAGTGTACATAGAACCACAGGGATTATCAATACCAATGTCTGGAAGTGTACCGGAAATAGTTACGATCTCGCCGTTATTGATAACACCGACACCAGAATTGGACAGACTTGTAGAATCAAGCTTGTCGCCCTTGTAGGTGATGGTCCAGCCATCGTCAAGAGCGTAACGGGAATTGGTGTTTATAAAGAATTTATTAGAAGTTATGATGGCAATGGCAATGATCACAACAAGGATAACTGCTGGGATCAGTTTGTCAAAGCGTCGATAGTTCCATAATTTCATACATTATTCCTCATGATTACATATATTAAGTATAATATCATAACGATAAAATTCCTAGTGAATTATTCACAAATGTAGGTCTTTAGGCTATTATGAAGGTATGAAGATAGAAATGCCAAAGAACGCGAAGATGATACTGAATACCCTGCACGAGGCGGGGTATGAAGCCTATATCGTTGGTGGTTGTGTTAGAGATGCGATCCTGGGAAAAGAGCCTTCGGATTGGGATATTACTACCAACGCCCTTCCAATGCAAGTAAAACAACTGTTTAGAAGAACCATAGATACTGGAATAGAGCACGGAACCGTCACGATAATGGCGGGAAAAGAGGGATACGAAGTTACAACCTACAGGATAGATGGCAAGTACGAGGACAGCCGCCATCCCAGCGAAGTTACTTTTACCAGAGACCTTGTGGAGGACATGAGGCGACGGGATTTTACCATAAATGCCATGGCCTACAATGATAAAGAGGGCCTGGTTGACAAGTTTGGAGGAATAGAAGACCTGGGTAGCCACACAATACGCTGTGTTGGAGACCCAAAGGAAAGATTTTCAGAGGACGCTCTTCGTATCATGAGAGCTGTTCGTTTTGCGGCTCAGCTGGACTACGACATAGAAGAAAAGACAGTTGAAGCCATAAAAGAGCTTGCGCCTACCCTTACAAAGATAAGCGCAGAGAGGATCCAGACAGAGCTTATAAAGCTCCTTGTATCGGACCATCCGGAGAAACTTAAGCTGGCCTATGAGCTTGGTATCACTGCAGTTGTCCTGCCAGAGTTCGACAGGTGCATGGAGACGCAGCAGCAAAACATCCACCACATGTACAACGTGGGGGATCACACCATAGTGGCTATGCAGAACGTCAGAAACGACAAGCTTTTGCGGCTTACTATGCTGATGCATGACTTTGGAAAACCTGCTACAATGAAGATAGATGAGGAGGGCGTTGCCCACTTCAAGGGCCACGAAGAGCTTGGACGAGACATGGCAAAAGAGATCATGAAGCGCCTTAAGTTCGACAGAGACACCATGGACAGGGTGTGCAACCTCATAAGATACCACGATTACAGGTATCCTGCAGAAGCCCCGGTAATAAGGCGGACAATAAACAGAGTGGGGGAGCAGGATTTCCCTCTTTTGTTTGAGATAAGATATGCAGATACCATGGCCCAGAGCGACTATATGAGGAAAGAGAAGCTCGCCCTCATCGAAGAAACAAAAGCAGTGTATCAGCAGATCTTAGACAGTAAGGACTGCGTGAGTCTAAAGAGCCTTGCAGTTAACGGAAAAGATCTTATATCAATGGGGGTTAAGCCCTCCAAACAGATGGGCGATATATTAAATGCCATGCTTATGGATGTTTTAGAGGACCCATCAAGAAATACCAAAGACTATTTGCTAGAGCCGGAGCGCCTAAGAACTAAGTACATGAAGGACCTGACTTGACTGGAGGAAACGGTGTTTAGAACTAGAAAGGTTTTGAGAATAACGCTCTCTGCCATGCTTGTGGCAGCAATGCTGATATCTTCGCCCCAGAGCATATCAAGGGCCGCTGAGAAAGCAGACAAGGTCAGCGTATCCCTTATAGGCAAGTATGACTCTTTTGACACAGCAGCCATAAGGGACATAGATACAGTAAAAAAGCAGATCAGATTCAGAAACCATAAAACAGGCAAAAACTACACATTGTCCTACGACAATACCAGTATGATCTACGACATCAGAGGTACGGCGCTGTCTGCAGCTCTTTTAGAGGTGGGACAGATAGTTGATGTGAAGTTCTTAAAGAGTAGCAAACACATCACTTCTCTCAATGTTTCTTCTGAGGCATGGATCGTGGAGGACACAAGAGAACACGAGCTGGTTCGTGGCAATGGCACAGCCAAGGTCAAGGGCGAGCTCTACAAGATAGATCCCAAGACTCTTGTTATGGCAGATGGCACTGTAGCACTTGCTGAGGACGTTCTTTCAACTGACAGAGTCACAGTAAGCGGCATTGGAAAAGACATTTACAGCGTTGTAGTTACCAGCGGCCACGGATATGTGAGCCTTTCCTCAGATACTGTCGAGGACCACAGCCTTGTGGGCTCATGGATTGAGCTGGACAACGAGGTTATCTATAAGATTTCTCCCAATATGCTCCTTAGCGCACCAGAGGGAGATTACACCCTTCAGATCCTTGGAAATGGAGCCAACTATACATCTGAGGTAAACATTTCAAGGAATCAGGAGACTGTAGTAGATACCAGCAATGTAAATATCACTAAGCCCAAAGAGGGATTGGTTACTTTTGAGATCATCCCTGATACTGCAGAAGTGTTTGTTGATGGCGAGAAGGTCCTTACAGGAACTCCACAGTCCATTAGATATGGCTATCATAACCTCAAGATCATCGCAGAGGGCTACAAGACTCAGGATAAATATCTCAAGATCGGAACCCCTAAGTCAGTGATCTCAATTGAGATGGAAAAAGATAAGGACGCTTCTTCAGAGGCTTCCTCATCCGAGTACGAATCTGACTCAGACAACTCAAACAGCAGCTCTTCAAAGAGCAGCAAAGACAAGACCACAAGTAACAGCTCATCAGTGACATCTGCATCAGCAGCCACAACAGCAGCTACTATCAGCGACAACTCCGCTTCAGAGAAGCCTGGAAACAAGGTCATTGAGGGCTACAAGATATACTTTGACAAGCCATACGACGCAGAGCTATACTTTGACGGCGCGTATATTGGCATGATTCCTACAAGTGTTACCAAGATTTCTGGAACACACGAAGTTATCCTTAAAAAGGAAGGCTATGAAACAAAGAGCTACAGGATCAGCATAGATAAGGACGAAGTTGACCTTAACTATACATTCCCTGATCTTGTTAAGCATAAAACTGACGATGATGACGGCTCTTCATCATCCTCCGCTTCATCTGCAAGTTCAGACGATTCATCTGCGGCAGATTCCGCATCAACAGGAGATACTGCGTCGGAAGACGACTCAGCAGTTGATGCTTCATCAGCAGAGATCTCAGCACCAAGTGGTGATTCTGAGCCATCAGAGGACGCTTCTACTGAAGATTCAAAAGATCCCACTGAGGATGCAAGCGTAGATCACAGCTCAGAAGGCTCCACCAATCACACTGAAGGGTCTGAGAGCACAGAGGGCAATTCTAAGAAAGAAGAGGCTGGTGACGCTGCAAGTACAGCAAGCGCATCAGGAGACTAAACAAATGAGACTGGATAAGTATTTAAAAGTAACAAGACTGATAAAGAGAAGGACCGTGGCCAATGAGGCCTGCGACGCAGGAAGGGTCCAGATAAATGGCAAACCAGCCAAGGCTTCAGCAGAGGTCAAGGTTGGAGACAAGATAACCATTGGCTTTGGAAACAAGGACGTATCCGTAGAAGTTCTCGATGTTCAGGAGACCATACACAAGGAAGATGTAACAAATCTCTACAAGTACATCTGATTGACGCGTCAAAATCACTGTATTACAATGAAATTAGAAGATATAGGATTGTGAGTGGGGTATAATATGGCGACCAGAGCACGTTATAAAAGGCGTCGCTTCCAAAACCGGGCAGGTATTGTCTGGGCCAGCATTGTGGTGCTTATACTTGTAACTGTAGTATCCATCAAGAGTATAGGCCTTATGCAAAAGGCAAGAGAGTATCGGGCCAGGGAACAGGCTCTTGAGGAGCAGATCGAGTATGAGACTCAAAGGAGCGACGAGATAGCTGAGTACGAAAGGTACACAGAGACGCGTAAATACATAGAGGACACAGCGAAAGAAAAGCTGGGACTGGTTTATCCGGGAGAGATCATCTTCAAGAATACGGATAACTAAGTTGTTTTTGACACTTGGCGCAGACATCGATACGGGGACGTATTAGTCTGCGCTTTTTACATGCTGATATGGATGAATTTTCAAGAAAAGTACTAAACTTCATACAGAAAAATAGGATGTTTCAAGAGGAAAGCCGTGTAGTTGTGGGCTTTTCCGGAGGCGCAGACTCCGTTGCCCTTATGGAAGTCCTCTGTGACCTTAAGGACCTTCTTAAGATCAGCATCTTTCCTATCCACCTAAACCACATGATCAGGCAGGAAGCCGGGGAAGATGAGGAGTTTTGCCGGGCTTTTTGTGCAGATAAGGGCGTTCCCTTTAAGAGCGTTTCTGTAGACATCCCTTCGATGGCAAAAGAGAAGTCCCTCACCGAGGAAGAGGCTGGACGATATGCAAGATACGAAGCCTTTGAAAGCTACGCTGATGAGGTGGGTGCTTCATATATCGCAGTAGCCCATCACCAAAACGACGTGGCTGAGACGCTTCTTATGAATCTCCTTCGGGGATCTGGACTTCACGGCGCTTCTGCCATAAGGCCGGTACGAGGAAATGTTGTAAGACCGCTTCTTGGCGTGACCAGGCAGGAGATCGAGGAGTTCCTTCGAAAAAGAGATATCTCTTTTTGCATAGATAAGACTAACCTTGAGGATATCCACACCAGGAATTATCTTAGAAACCAGATCATTCCAGAACTTGAGGACAGGATAAATGACAGGGCGGTAGAGCATCTTGCAAGCGCCGCAAGCTCTTTTGACAAGGCAGATGAATTTATAAGAGGCTACGCAAAAGAGATATTCCAAAGGATAGTGAGCTCTGCAGGGGATAAGCTGTCTGTTAACAGAAGTGACCTTCTTACTGAAAAGGAGATAATCCAGGAAAACATTGTTCTTATGATGTTTGAAGAGCTTGTAAGGAACAGAAAAGACATTGGAGCTGTCCATGTGGATGCGGTATTATCACTGCTACATGGGACAGATGGCCAGACTATAGCAGATCTTCCCTACGGACTTGTAGCAAAAAGGACCTATGACAGGCTTGAGATCGGGAAAAAAGGAAACCCTAAAGAGTCTTTCGAGGAGGTAAGCGTCAGCCTAAGTCAGGATGAGGAAACTGAAATTACAGTTCCAGTACTGGGGCGGGTTAAAATGGCGGTTTTTCCTTACAATAAAGTAAAAGAGGTTCCCACAGAGACATATACTAAATGGCTCGATTATGGTAGAATACAAGAAGTTTCCTTTAGAACTCGAAGAGGAGATGACTATATCTGTATCAACACCAGCGATGGCAATCGCAAAAAGCCCCTGTCCAAGTTCATGACAGACGTCAAGATCCCTAAGGATGAGAGGGATGAGATGGTGATCGTTGCAGATGGCAGCCACGTTTTATGGGTGCCGGGATATCGCTTAAGTGCTTCCTGCAAGGTCAGTGAAGCTACTAAATATATTTTGGAAATTAAAATCGATGATGGAGGAATAAATAATGGCTGAATCAGTAAGAATATTGCTTTCTGAAGAAGAAGTGGATAAGAGGATCAAGGAGCTGGGCGACCAGATCAGCAAGGACTACGCTGGCCAGACTGTACACCTTGTATGCGTATTAAAGGGTGGCGTTTTCTTTATGTGTGAGCTTGCTAAGCGCATCACTGTTCCTGTAACCATGGATTTCATGTCAGCTTCCAGCTATGGCAGCGCAACCAAGTCCAGCGGAGTAGTTAAGATCGTTAAGGACCTTGACGAGCCACTTAAGGACAAGAACGTTATCATCGTTGAGGATATCGTTGATTCAGGCAGAACTCTTTCTTACCTTATCAAGATGCTCGGTGACAGAGGACCAGCAAGCATCAAGCTCTGCACAATGCTTGATAAGCCAGAGAGAAGAGTTACAGACGTTAAGGTAGACTACACAGGATTTGAGATCCCTGACGAGTTCGTTGTGGGATATGGTCTTGATTATGATCAGAGATATCGTAACCTTCCATACATTGGGGTAGTGGAGTTTAACTGATATCGAGGGGAAGTATTGTTAAAGGGGGACTGCGCGTAACGTGAATCGGTCTAGGAATTATAATTCTATTTTTGTATTTGTAATAGTGCTGCTGGTAGCAGTGGTGCTACTTGAGTATGGAAGAGGGCTTGTAAACAACAAGGACACTCTGTATTCAAGAAGTTCACTTGAAAGCGACGTGGCAGCACAGAGAGTAAGATATGTAGCGATCATGCCAAATGCCGAGACTCCAACAGGTTCTGTGAGAGTCAGCTTTAGTGATGGAAGCGACGACGTTGTCTTCTATTCAACAGATGTGGCAGCTATCGAGACATATCTTATTACTAATGGAGTAAACGTGGAAGTCAAGGACGTTCCCACGGAGAATGTCCTGATAAATGGAATTATTCCAATCATCGTCGGACTTATTGTCATGGTATTTGTGTTCTCCATGTTTTCCAATGCCCAGAATGCGGGCTCTGGAAACAGCAGGATGATGAATTTTGGCAAGAGCAGAGCCAAGATGTCCACTGGAGAAGAGAACAAGATCACACTTAATGACGTAGCTGGTCTTAAGGAAGAAAAAGAGCAGCTGTCAGAGATCATAGAATTCTTAAAGGACCCTGAGAAATTCACCAAGGTTGGTGCAAGGATTCCAAAGGGTGTCCTTCTTGAGGGTGCACCAGGAACCGGTAAAACTCTTTTGGCGAGAGCGGTAGCTGGAGAAGCTGGAGTACCATTCTTTAGTATTTCAGGTTCAGATTTCGTAGAGATGTTTGTCGGTGTCGGCGCATCAAGAGTAAGAGATCTCTTTGCTGAGGCGAAAAAGAACTCTCCCTGTATCGTATTTATCGATGAGATCGATGCTGTGGCAAGACGCCGCGGAACCGGTATGGGTGGCGGACACGACGAGAGAGAGCAGACTCTTAACCAGATGCTTGTTGAGATGGACGGCTTTGGTGTCAATGAGGGAATCATTGTCATGGCAGCCACCAACAGAGTAGATATCCTTGATCCGGCTATTTTAAGACCTGGAAGATTTGACAGAAAGATCACTGTATCAAGACCTGATGTAGGCGGAAGAGAGGAGATCCTCAACGTTCATGCAAGGAATAAGCCGCTTGCTGAGGACGTAGACATCAAGCAGGTAGCTCAGACAACAGCCGGATTTACGGGAGCTGACCTTGAGAACCTTCTCAATGAATCAGCCATTAACGCGGCTATAGCTGACAGACAGTTCATCAAGCAGGATGACATCAATAAGGCGTTCATCCAGGTTGGAATCGGAACTGAGAAGCACAGCAGGATCATTTCCGACAAAGAAAAGAAGATTACAGCTTACCACGAGACAGGACATGCTATTTTGTTCCATGTTCTTCCAGATGTAGGCCCGGTACATACAATTTCCATCATCCCAACTGGTCTTGGGGCAGCAGGCTACACAATGCCTCTTCCGGAAAAGGATGAGATGTTCCTTACAAAACGCAAGATGCTTCAGGATATTATGGTCTCCCTTGGGGGAAGGATTGCAGAAGAGATCATATTTGGCGACATTACAACCGGTGCTTCCAGTGATATCAGGAAGGCCACACAGGAAGCCAGAAGCATGGTTACCAAGTACGGAATGTCAGATAATATCGGTGTAGTCAGCTACGACGACAACGAAGAGGACGTATTTATCGGTTATGACATCTCCCACAGCAAGAAACATTCTGAGCTGGTGGCTGGTGAGATCGATAAGGAAGTCAGAACCATCATCGAGAAGTGCTATGCAAAGGCAAAAGAGATCATTCTGCAGTATGAGGATGTTCTCCACGCCAGTGCTGATCTTCTGATAGAAAAAGAGAAGATTGGCAGGGAGGAGTTTGAAGCCCTTTTCGAAGGACATGACATCACAGAGGATGTTGAAGTGTCCATTTGATTGTGCAATTTTCACAAAAACAACGAGCTGTTTTTGACAAATTTGTGAAGTATTAGTCTTTACGCGGGGTTGGGGTGATGTTAGTATAATATGCGTAACCCCCCAATACATTATATAGTTTTTTGCTATACCCCATAAGAAAGAAATACCTTCTCTAAAAAGACAGCTTACCCGCTGTCTTTTTTGCTATTAATAAATATTTAAGGACGACCTAGACCTATGAACACAAACGCGTTCTTCCATGACATGACACTGGATTACCTTCGTCCTGCGGAGCCAGATGCCTTCCGAATCACAGATTTCAGATTCAGATGTGCACACAATGACGCTGCGCAGGTAGTTTTGGTGTTTGGAAATGAGAGAAGGAAGATGAAACTTAGCGAGACCGAAGGCGGTTTCGATTATTACGATATTTCTGTCAACATCGGAAAAGATCCTTTCAGATACCACTTTGAGATCACAGGAAAAGACGAGAGCTTTAGTTACTTCGACAAGCGAGGCGCTGTAGGCAGCCTTATGGAGAGCATGAAGTTCGTGGTAGTACCTGGTTTTTCCACACCAGACTGGGCTAAAGGCGCAGTAATGTATCAGATCTTTGTGGACAGATTCTGTAACGGCGACAAGAGTAACGACGTCTATTCAGGGGAGTATTCATACAATGGTATGGCAGCCCGCCTTGTCGAAAACTGGGAGGAATATCCTGATGCCAGGAGGGATTTTGGAGATTTTTATGGCGGAGACCTCCAAGGAGTAATAGACAAACTGGATTATCTTCATGACCTTGGCGTTGATGTTATCTACTTAAATCCTATCTTTGTTTCACCATCATCACACAAGTACGACACACAGGACTATGACCACATAGACCCTCACTTTGGTAAGATCGTTGAGGATGGAGGAGATATTCTTCCTCAGTATGAAAAGAACAACAAGCGCGCAGAGCGCTATATCAAGAGAGTAACCAGCAAAAAGAACCTTGAAGCCAGCGACATGCTTTTTGCAAAGCTCGTTTCAGAGGCTCACGCAAGAGATATCAGGGTAATCCTTGACGGCGTATTCAACCACTGCGGTTCATTTAACAAGTGGCTGGACAGAGAGAGAATCTATGAGGATGCCAAGGGCTACGAGAAGGGTGCTTATGTTTCAGAAAGCAGCCCCTACAGATCATATTTCTCTTTTACAGGCGGCAACTGGCCATATAACGGAAATTACGATGGATGGTGGGGATATGACACCCTGCCAAAGCTCAACTACGAAGGTTCCAAGGACCTTGAGGACTATATAATCCAGATCGGTAAAAAATGGGTTTCAGAGCCCTATAACGCCGATGGATGGCGTCTTGACGTGGCTGCTGACCTGGGACATTCTCCAGAGTACAACCACAAATTCTGGAAGAGGTTCAGGCAGGAAGTCAAAAAGGCTAAGCCTGATGCCATAATCCTTGCTGAGCACTACGGACCAGCAAGAGACTGGCTTATGGGCGATGAGTGGGACACAGTGATGAACTACGACGCCTTCATGGAGCCTCTTACCTGGTTCCTCACTGGTATGGAGAAGCACAGCGACGAGTTTAAGCCATTGCGAGTTGGAAATGCCAGAGAGTTCTTTGACACCATGCTCTATCAAGGCGGCGAGAACTTCACAATGCCTTCTCTTTATACAGCAATGAATGAGCTTTCAAACCATGACCATTCAAGATTCCTTACAAGGACCAATCAGAAGGTTGGAAGAGCAGATTCCATGGTCAGAGGCTCTTCAGATACCGGAATCAAGAAATATCAGATGAGACAGGCTGTTATGGTTCAGATGACATGGCCTGGAGCACCTACGATATATTATGGAGATGAAGCCGGACTTTGCGGCTTTACTGATCCTGACAACAGGCGTACCTACCCATGGGGCCAGGAGGACAAGGAGATGATCCGTTTCCATAAGGAGATGATAAGGATCCACAAAGCCTGCCCTGAGCTCATTAAAGGTTCTATTCGAGAACTTTTCGCAGAAAACAACATTATTGTTTACGGAAGATTCAATAGAACCGCGGCGGTCATAGTTGCGATCAACAACAACGGTTTTGAGGTTACAAGGGATATTCAGGTATGGCCATTGGGAATTCCAAGAGATGCAAAGCTCAGGCAGCTCATTGTAACTGATGCCACAGGATTTGATTCAACTATTACAACCAAGACAGTAAGTGACGGCATACTCAGCCTTACAATGTCAAGAAATACCGGATATGTCCTGAGGTTCAACAGCTTCGCTGCTGTAACGGATGACGAGTTCTGGTCAGACAACGTAATCGAGTTCTAGTGCCTTTACACCTAATAAAAGCAAGTATATAATGGGTTTAACCATCAAAAACTATAGTAAAGGGGAGAATCAAAATGTTAGTATCCGCAAAAGACATGCTTGTAAAAGCAAAAGAAGGCCACTACGCAGTTGGTCAGTTCAACATTAACAACCTTGAGTGGACAAAGTCTATTCTTCTTACAGCACAGGAGCTCAACTCTCCTGTAATCCTTGGTGTTTCTGAGGGCGCTGGTAAGTACATGACAGGTTTTGGCACAGTTGCAGCTATGGTTAAGGCTATGGATGAGAGCCTTGGAATCACAGTTCCAGTAGCACTTCACCTTGACCACGGTACATACGAAGGATGCTACAAGTGCATCAAGGCTGGTTTCACATCTATCATGTTCGATGGATCACACTATGATATCGAAGAGAACGTAGCTAAGACATCTGAGCTCGTTAACGTATCACATGCTCTTGGCCTTTCAATCGAGGCTGAGGTTGGTTCAATCGGCGGTGAGGAAGACGGCGTTGTTGGAATGGGCGAGTGCGCAGATCCAGACGAGTGCAAGAGAATTGCAGACCTCGGTGTTGATATGCTTGCAGCTGGTATTGGTAACATCCATGGTAAGTATCCAGAGGGATGGCCAGGACTTAGATTCGACGTTCTTGATGCTATCCAGCAGAAGACAGGTGCTATGCCTCTCGTTCTTCATGGCGGCACAGGTATCCCAGCAGACATGATCAAGAAGGCAATCACACTTGGTGTTTCCAAGATCAACGTTAATACAGAGTGCCAGCTCTCATTCGCAGACGCAACACGTAAGTATGTTGAGGCAGGCAAGGATCTTGAGGGCAAGGGATTTGATCCTCGTAAGCTTCTCGCTCCTGGTGCTGAGGCAATCAAGGCAACAGTTAAAGAGAAGATGGAACTCTTCGGATCAGTTGGCAAGGCTTGATATTTGCAAGAGAGTTTATACAAAGGGTAGAGCCAATGGCTTTACCCTTTTTCTTTTAGAAATTTAGGAGCATAACATGAACAACGAACTAACTAAAAAAGATATCGAGGATATGGAAAAAGAGATCGAGCACCGCAAGGTGGTCGTGAGAAAGGAACTGCTTGAGCACGTTAAGGAAGCAAGGGCTCAGGGAGATCTGTCCGAAAACTTTGAATATTACGCAGCAAAAAAGGCCAAGAACCAGAATGAGAGCAGGATAAGGTTTTTGGAGAGGATGATAAAGACTGCGAGAGTTATAGATGACGATGCCCAGGAAGATGAAGTGGGAATGAACAAGACCGTAACCTTAAGGATGGAGGATGACGGTTCTATAGAAACCTACAAGATTGTTACTACCATGCGCAAGAATTCCTTAAAGGGTCTCATCAGCATTGAGTCTCCCCTTGGCAAACAATTACTTGGACATAGGGTAGGAGACCGTGTTACTATTAAAGTGAGCGACCAAATTAGTTACGACGTAACGATAACAAAAATTGAAAATACCGGATTGACAGAAGAGGATACGATCAGGGATTTTTAAGCTTTTGTCATCCGTAATATAAGGAGGTATCTATGCACGTTTTTCAGCCAGTTGATCCAGTTGAAGTGGATGAGGGACCATTCACATTTACCGGCCTTAAAATGCTTGTAACTGCAGGCAATGGGGACAAGGTCAACACTGGTGTAGCTACTTTCGGGGGAGTCGGATACCTGTGGAACAGGAGAGTTGTCTACATTTTCCTTCGCGGTAAGAGATTTACCAGGGAATACGTAGAAGCTTCTGGGGAGTTTTCAATCAGTTATATCAACAATCAGGAATACAGGGGCGCCATGAAATATATTGAGGCGGTCTCAGGTCGCGATGAGGACAAGATAGCGGGAGCCAGACTTAACGTTAATTACTACGAAGGCATTCCGTTTATCGACGAGGCAGACACTGTCATTACAGCCAAGCTCCTTTATGGCAAGGAGTTTTCCAAGGATGGCATTGTGGAAAAGGGGATATTAGACGAGTTTTACAAAGACGATGAGTTTCACATGGTCTATGTTGGGGAAATAAAGAAGATATTGGTGAGATAAGCATTACGGCTATTCTTACGAGGGACATATGAAGAGTAAAAGGCTTCGAAATATCTTTATTTCCATCGTTTTCTTAATAATAATGATCACAGGTGCGCTTTCTGAAAAGAGTTTTTCAGAGGCGGACCTTGTATTTGCGGCGTCAGAGGAAGAAAAAGCTGACATTAGAGCCGTAAAAGAAATAACAGGCTTGGAAGGTATTATTGAACAGGATCGGCCAGTCATTAGGATTGCCTCCTGGTATCAGGAATATGACCTTGCTAATCTACAGGCATATCTTGCCAGACAATTTCCAGAATACACATTTGAATACGTTTATATCGACAAGAGCAACTATGAGCCCATTATAGATGCTCAGCTTTCCTATAAAGGTGCACCTGACATCATCTTCATGGATCAGGAAATGGTAGAAAAACATGCCAGAACAAGGTATATAGCCAATGTAACTGACATTACTACCGGATTCACTGAGGAGGCCAAAAGGTCTTTTGACTATGGAAATGCTATCTATGCGGTGCCAAACACCTCCCAGTTTGAATGCATCTACTACAACAAGGATCTTTTTAGGGAGAAGGGCGTCATTGTACCCTATTCTTTTGATACGTTTATTGGATCCTGTGACAATTTAAGGATAGTAAAAAAGATCAAGCCACTGGCAGTAAGCTTAAAAAATCCTTATGCTCTTTCTAACAGTGCCCTTGCTCTGGTTTCTGCCGATTACTTCTGTACTGACAGAGGAAGCGGCTTTGGCGGAAGGCTTCAGTACGGAAGGACTACATTTACCGAGGAGTTTGAACCCTTCCTTGATGAGTGGGAAGTGCTGATAGAGCACAAGGTGTTCACAAAAGAGATGTACACCGTAGACAACCTTACTGCCCTTGAGGAATTTGCAAGTGGTAAAGCGGCTATGATTGTTGGAGGCCCGGAAACCTACAATGCCATTATCAGGATGAGACCTGATATGAACATGGGAACACTTCCCTTCTATGGTAAAAGGGGAAGGCTTAAGGCAATGATTGGAGGATGTGATGTGGGCCTCGCCCTCAATGTCAATTCTCCAAACTATAACGAAGCAAAAAAAGTACTGACTTCTCTTTCAACACCGGCAGGACAGTATGCACTGTGGCAGGACAGACCAGGGAGTCAGACATATCTGAAATATACGCAGTTTGAGAACAGCGATGTGTATGCGGGACTTACAGAGTGCAGGGAGCAGGGTCTTATCTATTCTCCATGGATGGACTGGGGATCAGACCTAAATGGACCTATTCACTATCAGCTGGGAAAAGAGCTGCAGAAGGTGATACTTGGAAAGCAGACCACAGACCAGGCCCTTGAAAAAGTAGATAAGCGGGTTAACGAGATCCTTAGACCACAGTAATAGAGGTGTCAGATGGAGCAGAATGAGAGAAAGAAAAAACTTGGAAGTATAAGAACCAAGCTCATAGCAATGATGGCGGTACTCATTATCATCCCCATCGTTATCCTTGGTGTGTATGCCTATATCGTTGCGAAGAACAACCTTATTGAGCAGACCAGGATATCCATGATCGGAAATGCTGAAGTTATCGCTTATGGTATTGAAAACAATGCCAAAAGAGAAAATGATGTTGTAAAGTTCTTTTCCTATGAGGATTCCTTCAGAAAAGCGCTGGAGAGGGTCCATGCGGATCCCTTTACTCTGACTGATGAACTTAACGATAACATTGAACCGCTCATATGGTATTACCTCAGTAGTGATACAAACATCGAATCCATCGTTATCTATTCCCATATCATTGAAGACAAGCATATGGGTGATTTCCTTATGCAGCCAGAAACTGATCAGGAAAAAGCCTGGTACGAGTATACAGATACAGAATATGGCACCAACTGGATGGTGGATGGAAATGGCGGTGTTTACCTCGTAAAAGCCCTTCTGGATTCGGCAACATCATCAAAGAGAATTGGAATGATCGTTCTTAAGGTCAGAAACGAATCCTTCTTTTCTATAGTTAACCAGAGCAGCTACCTGGATAACGGACTAGTGATACTTGATGGAAACGGAGATGTGGTTACCCACGACCAAATAACAGATGCCAGACTTGACAGAGAGATCATGGAACGGATCCAGACCGGTGAGGTCGTTGAGTTTGAGGAGCAAAAGAACTACTTTATTGTTCCCTCAGCCAGGATGTCTAATGGCTGGATATTATACTACTACGTGGACAAGGTCGAGATCACATCTGATGTTTTCAGGATTCTGTTTTCTGTCCTTGTCATTGCCCTTGTGCTATTTTTGATATCTCTTTTCCTTGGAACAAAGATTTCAGACAGCCTGTGTTCAAGGATCGGGGCTATCAACAACATGGCCAACGAGATCAAGAACGGGTATTTTGGTGTTGAGAATAACGACACCGGAAATGATGAGATCAGTATGCTGTCAGCATCCATGAAGGATATGGCAGATACTCTGAGCAACATGGTGCTTGAGATTGACAGGATGAATAAAGAGCAGCTGGCTCTTAAGGAGAACGACATCCATTACAGAGAGTGGCTCTTTGATTTCGTTGTTGAGAGAAACAACGATATCCTCGCTGTTGTCAATGAGGATTCCTATGAGGCAAGCTTTATTACAGCCAATGCAGAAAAAGTTCTTGGACTGCCACTTGAGGAGCTTAAGGCTGACATAAGAACCCTTGAAAAAGCTCAGCGTGAGGGCGAAGATAGAAAACTTGGCGAAGCCATTACTACAGCCCTTACAACAGGCGAGGTTCAGATCTTAGAGGAGATCAGGTTCAGGAACGTCAAGACTGATGAACATCTGTATTATCGTGGAGTAATCATATGTACTTTTGATGATGGAGGAAAGAGGCTGGCCATCGCTCTCTACGACAGAACTCTTGAGATCCGAAGAAATCACACTCTTCAGGAAGCACTCAATTCAGCTGAGACTGCTAACAAGGCAAAGACAAGCTTCCTTGCAAATATGTCCCATGACTTCAGGACTCCTATGAATGCCATCACAGGCTTTAATCTCCTGATAGACAAGCACGCCCAGGAGCCAGAGAAGGTAAGAGAGTACACCCACAAGATTTCACTGGCATCCCAGAACCTGCTGGCGCTTCTTAACGATGTACTTGATATGAGTAAGATTGAGAGTGGCAAGACCACCCTTGATATCAGTGAGATGGCCATGGGACTTCTTTTAGAGGAGATAAACTCAGTCATCAGCTTCCAGGCCAAGGCCAAGAACCAGGAATATACGGTTCGTCTTGAAGAGATGGAACATGATATGTTCATGGGTGACAAGCAGAGGATCAATGAGATCCTGGTAAATATTCTTGGAAATGCGGTCAAGTATACGCCAGAGGGCGGTAAGATCGAGTTTAGGATAAGCGAGGCTCCTACTGCTTCTGAGGGCTTCTCAAACCTTAAGTTCACTATTAAGGACAACGGAATCGGAATGAAGCCTGAGTATAAGGATAAGATCTTTGATGCCTTCACAAGAGAAGAGAAGGGCGAGACCAAGGGTATCCAGGGAACAGGACTTGGTATGGCCATCACTAAGAGCCTTGTTGAGCTTATGGGCGGAACTATCCGCGTAGAAAGTGAAGAGGGCAAGGGAAGTGAGTTTATTGTAAACCTTAGACTTAAAGTGGCAGACAGCAGCTACGGTGATTTCTGGATCTCCCATGGAATCAAGAGAGTTCTCTTTGTTGATGCTAACCACTACGAGTGCGAAAAGATCGCCAACCTTCTTGAGAATGACAGTGTGGAGGTTATGGAGTCTCCAACAGGATTTGGAGCACTACATCTTATTGATATCTGTGAGGGCGAAAATCAGCCATTTGATGTTATCATGGTAGATGAGACAGTTGGTAACATGAATGCCGCTGAGATCATCAAGAACATCAGAGCCAAGGACAAGAGGAACAATGTCCTTATTATTGCCATGGTTGATGATTTCTCGGCAGTTGAGGATGAGATAAGGGCAGCAGGCGCCAACGACCTGATGCAGAAGCCATTCTTCGTATCAACCTTCAAGCAGCTCATCGAAGATATCAGCAGCCGTGCAGGAACAAACACTGCGCAGGAGGAAAAGAATCCTCTTGAGGGCATGAAGTTCCTTGCAGCAGAGGATAATGATATCAACGCAGATATCCTTATAGAGCTTATGAACATGGAGGGTGCACAGGTTACAAGAGGCGTCAATGGTCAGGAAGTTGTTGAGATGTTCAAGGCCGCCAATGAAGGCGACTACGACATGATCCTTATGGATATCCAGATGCCTATAATGAACGGATATGAGGCTGCAGCGGCTATCAGAGCATTGGACACAGACTGGTCTCAGAGGATTCCTATCATCGCCATGACAGCCAACGCCTATGCAGACGACGTTCAGCTGGCATTTGATGCGGGAATGAATGCCCATGTTTCAAAACCTATCGACATTAAGATAGTTGAGAGAACTATTTTGGAATTCAAACAATAAAACCAGGAGGAAAGAGACTTGAATAATGTAAAAAAAGTAACTGAGGGAATTTACTGGATTGGCGGAAGCGACAGAAGACTTGAGAGATTTGAGAATATCTTCCCAATTCCAGAGGGAGTATCTTATAACAGCTATTTTATCGATGATGAAAAGACAGCGGTTTTCGACACTGCAGACGTAACTGTTGCAGATCAGTATATGGAGAATTTAAAGACAGCCCTTTCTGGAAGAAAGCTTGACTACCTTGTGGTTCTTCATATGGAGCCGGACCACTGCTCACTTATCGATAAGGTAACAGCTCTTTTCCCTGATGTGACAGTAGTAGGCGGTAAGCAGACCTTCGTGTTTATGGAGCAGTTCTTCCCTGAGTCCAGGGACTATAACAAGCTTGAGGTTAAGGAGGGGGACAGCCTTTCAACAGGAGCTCATACTTTTAACTTCGTATCTGCACCTATGGTTCACTGGCCTGAGGTTTTGTTTGCTTATGACAGTGCGTCGAAAGCTCTTTTGTCTGCAGATGCATTTGGAACCTTCGGAGCCCTTGATGGCGGGCTTTTCGCCGATGAGTACGATTTTGAGAAGGACTTTCTTGAGCATTCAAGAAGATATTATGCTAACATAGTTGGAAAGTATGGCGTTCAGGTTCAGGCAGCTCTCAAAAAGGCAGCAGGCCTTGATATTCAGATGATCCTTCCACTTCACGGGCCAGTGTGGAGAAAGGATCTGAACGTAATTTTAGAAAAATATCAGAAATGGAGCACCTATGAATCTGAGTCAGATGGTGTTATAGTAGTGTATGGCAGTCTGTATGGACATACAGCCAGCGCAGCAGAAGCTGTGGCTGCATCCCTGCGGGAGAAGGGTGAAGAGGGCGTTAAAGTCTTTGATGTGTCCGGGACTGATGTATCCTATCTGATAGGTGAAGTGTGGAGGACTAAAAAGATCGTCCTCATGTGCCCAACCTATAACGGCGGAATTTATCCACCAATGGAGGGATTCATTAATGACATGATCGCTCTTGGAGTTCAGAACAGAGTATTTGCCCTGGCTCAGAACGGAACATGGGCACCTGTCACTGGCAAGATGATGTCAGAAAAATTGACAAATCTTAAGAACGTGAATATTCTTGAGAATGTACTAACCATTAAAAGTGCTCTTTCTGCAAAAGATGCAGAGGCACTAAATAGTTTCACTGATGCGGTTCATAGCGCATAAGTGGATCAAGTGGAGGTTTGTTGTGGAGAAAATGAGAGTAGTGAAAAAGTTACTGGCAGGAGTCATGGTTGTTGCAACTGTGGCATTTTCCAGTAAAGTAACAGGATTAGTAACAGACAACAGGGGAGCAGTTGCAGAGGCAGCAGGCAGAGTTGTAAGCATCGACTCATGCGTCATCTCTGGAACTGATGTTGTTGTAAATGTATCAGCCAAGAACGTTCCATCATCAGATGATGGAAAATATTATCTTTATGCTGATGAAGTATATCAGGACGGCTGTGTAGGAACAATCGTGGCAACAACTGAGAAGGGAGCAAGAGCAACCTTTACATTCCCTTTAAATCACTATCAGGAGGGATCAAACCTTAGCAAGAAGTTCCTGGTAGCAGTTAAGAGCGGCGGATCAATGCAGCAGGTTAGTGATGAGCACTATATCACAAACCCTGAGGCTATTGCTAAAAAGACAGTAGCAAGAAACGACCACGGAATGAAGGGTATTCTTCCTGGTTCAGTAGATCCTGAGACATTCAAGGATCTTGGAGTAGCCCAGATCGTTTACAATCTGTACATGGGAGACATTGTTGGACCAAGCCCTGATGGCAGAACAATCGACTTTACCTATAATGGAATTCCTTATCAGTTCAATGGTGCAGCTCTTGATCAGTATGACGGCTTTGTTCGCTGGTGTGCGATCAACAACTTCCAGCTTACAATGACAATCCTTAATAACAAGACAGAAGCTGGCGCAGACCTTATTCATCCTCTTTCAAGAGATGATCATGTTTGCCCTGGTTATGCCATGAACACTGACGAGGATGAAGGAACACAGCACCTTAAGGCTATCGCAGCCTTCCTTGCTCAGAGATATTCAGGCGGAGCTTATGGAACAATTGATAACTGGGTAATCGGTAACGAGGTTAACGCAAGAACAGAGTGGTACTACCTCAACTCAACCAACATTGAGCTCAATGTCAGCGAGTATGTTAAGGCTTTCCGTATCTTCTACAACGAGATCAAGTCTGTAAATGCCAACGCAAGAATTTACACTTCCTTCGATCAGGAGTGGAACAGAAAGTCAAATCCTGGATGCTTCCTTTCCAAGGAGTATCTGGACAGATTCAACTATTACATCAACAGAGAGGGTAACGTAGACTGGTGTCTTTCAGTTCACCCTTACAATGCACCTCTCTTTGATCCATATGCATGGAAGCAGCAGTCACAGTATGTAAATACAAGCCTTACAACTCCATACATCACAATGGAGAACATTTACATCCTTACAGACTATATGTGCCAGCCATCATTCCTTGCTCCAAGCGGTGCAGTCAGGGATATCTCTCTTTCAGAGATCGGTTACACATCAAGCTTTGGCGAGGATGCTCAGGCAGCTTCTATCACATATGCATACACAATGGCTGAGAACAACCCATACATCTCAAGCTTCATCCTCTTTAGAGAGATAGATGATGCTCACGAGATGGAGAGCCACATCGCTCAGGGTCTTAAGAACCTTGATGGCAGCAACAAGATGGCATATGACTTCTACAAGAACCTTGGCACAGCAGGCGCTGCACCTTACAAGGCAAAGGCTTCCGAGATCATCGGAGAGAACGTAGATGCCCTTGTTTTAAACAGAACATTCATGTCAAGAAGCGGATGGTTCTTAAACGACTGATAAATACTGATAACGGTACGCCAGATACGGCGTGCCGTTATTTTTTTCTTTTTATTTGTGGTACTTTGATTTACAATGGTATAGTCGTTATGACAAATTGAAATTTTTTGGAGTAGTTATGGGAAGAGATTTAGACAAGGAACTTGAAACACTTGAAAAGATAACAAATATGCAAAAGGATCTGCTCGGGGGAATCTACGGGGACTTTTTCTCAGCAGGAAGCAGCTCAAAGTCAGGAGATTTCTCTTTTCCTGAACTTGAAAGAGAGAAAAAGCCGGTAGATCAGGCGGCGCCTGCAGCTGCGCCAGAAGCTAAGAAGGACGCCATGCAGGATGCCAATGAGGCTCTTGAGGAAGCGAAAGCTCTTTTTGCTAAAGACAGCAATGTCAGCGCCCCCAAGGAAGAGGAGGTCAAGGAGCCTGAAGAGGATCCAATGGAGACCCTTGATAAGCTTATCGGCCTTTCAACTATTAAGTCAGATGTAAAAGAGCTCACAGCTTTTGTTAAGGTACAGAAGGCCAGACAGGAGCAGGGACTTAAGTCAGTTCCGGTTTCACTCCACCTGGTATTTACTGGTAACCCGGGAACAGGTAAGACCACTGTAGCAAGGATCATCGCTCAGATCTACAAGCAGATCGGAGTACTGTCCAAGGGACAGCTGGTTGAAGTTGACAGATCAGGCCTTGTAGCTGGATATGTTGGACAGACTGCGATTAAGACTCAGGAGCAGATCGCCAAGGCTAAGGGCGGAGTGCTCTTTATCGATGAGGCTTATTCACTGGCACAGAAGGATGACGCCTTCGGTCAGGAAGCTATAGATACAATTCTTAAGGCAATGGAAGATAACAGAGATGATTTTGTTGTCATCGTTGCGGGATACACAGATCCTATGAAGAAGTTCATCGAGAGTAACCCTGGACTTAAGTCCCGTTTCAACAAGTACATTGAGTTCCCGGATTACAATATCGACGAGCTTGAAGAGATCTTCAACATGAACTGCAAGAAGTACGACTACAAGGTTGAAGAGGAAGTTCAGCACCAGATAAGGGCGCTTATCACATCAAGGAAGATTCAGAACATCGACAATTTCGCCAATGCCAGAGAGGTCAGAAACCTCTTTGAGGAGATCATCACAAACCAGGCAAGAAGAATTGCGACTCTGGAGAATCCTACAAGTGATGATATGATGAAGATCGTCCTTGAGGACCTTACTGAGGAGAAGCTTGGCGAAGAGGAGAGCGCTCCAGCAGAAGAGAACGCTGAAACAAAAGAAAACGCCACTGCCGAGGCAGATAGCGTTTCTGTAGATTCAGAGGATGCTTCAGAAGAAAGCAGTGAGGCTTAATTGCCTGAGTACGAATTAGTAGAAATACCGCGGGCTGCGGCCTGCTCATACAGGGTTTTGGTAAGTGTTTCAGTGTTTTCGCTTGTGACATATACGCCAAAGCCCTGTTCTGTTAACTGGGGGTCTGCTTCGCCTTCAAGCATGCAGGCAATCATCATGTCAGCAACTTCGGGACTAAAGTGACTTGTCTCGTAGTAGTAAGACATATCTGTAGTAATATCATTTATTCCGCTGAAATTATAATAGTCAGTAGTGTTTGCCAGTTCTGTGAGGAAATCTATGTAGCCATTTTCCACATCTTTTTCGTAGGTGTAGATGTTTATTGGATTTGTAAAGAAGACAAGGTGTATATTGTTTTCTTCGCAAAGGGCTTTAATAGCTGCGATGTCTTCAAAGACTTCTTTCCTTGGTGCATAGTAATCAGACCAGGTTGGAGCGGTGTCGCTCTCATCAAAGCCTGTGGGCATATCAAGTCTTTCTGTTCCTGTTTCAAGGAGTCTGCCACCAAAATCCGGATCATTATCTGTAAAAGCACCAGATACTTCAAGGGATTCGCTGATGGTTATCAGATCAAAGTATCCAAGGTAGAATTTAAGCTTTGAGATGGGATTCTTATTCCAGGGATAAGCCTTTCTGTAGAGCATTTTCTGGTGACTTGATGGGTCAACGAAATATGCTATGTCATCAAGGCCGATATAAACGTTCTTTGGAACAATACCCTTTGAGATAAGTATTTCAAGGTCCTCAAGGTGCTCAGCTGGAAGACCCTCTGAATAGGACATGTCGTAGCACTTTCCGTCACTCATCTTGGATACATCAAAATAGCCAACTCTTGAAGAGCCGAATAATAAGGAATCATACTTGTCAGGATTCTTGATTACATTGCGCATCTTGATGTAGCGCTTGTTGGGCTCGACTCCGTTATTCCTTACATTTGTAGCGTGGAACACGTTGTAGGGGTCGATAACATAAGCCGGAATGGCAAAGATCAAGCCGACGATTATGAAAAAAGCTATGCACTTAAGTAGAAAGTTTTTCATACGAATACCTGACCCTGCCTTTTAAAACGTAAAGTAAATAAAGCTCTGAGTGGTTCCGCCGTTAAGCTGTGTGGTTACTACCCAGACAGTAAGGGCTATATAGATAGGCCATCTTACCAGAAGAGGAACCTTTGAAAACTCAGTAGAAATGTCTTTTTTAAGCGAAATAAAGTCGTAGATCACAAGTAAAATCACGGGAGCAGTAAGCTTTAAGAGGTCAAGGCCTGTAATACCAAAGTCGGTCAGCATCCTGGTCCATGCAGCTGCAAAATGAAGGATCACTCCACTGTGGAGATGTGATACAACGTAAAATGCGTCTGAGAAATTGTCTGCCCTGAAAAAGATCCAGGCTATATCAACCAGAATGAAGGTAAGAGCCCAGTGGATGACGTTGGATGCAACGCCCGTCTGCCGATCTTTCTTTTCCCCAGACCTTGTCCAAAAGAGGCCTTCAATAACCTGATATATTCCGTGAAGTCCGCCCCAGACAATAAATGTCCAGTTTGCGCCGTGCCAGAGGCCGCTTGCCAGCATGGTGAGAAGGATGTTTCGGTTCTTTTTAAGCTCTCCGTGTCTGCTGCCTCCAAGAGGGATATACACGTAATCCCTAAACCATGTGGAGAGGGAAATGTGCCATCTGGACCAGAATTCCTTAATAGACCTTGAGAAATAGGGGCTCTTAAAGTTCTCCATAAGATCGATATTAAAGAGTCTTGCAACACCAATAGCGATGTCTGAATAACCGGAAAAGTCGCAGTAGATCTGCATGGTGTACATAAGAGAAGTGATGATAAAGGTCATTCCAAAGTAGTCATAGACTGAGGAATATATGCTATCAACGTAGGCTGAAAGAGAATCTGCGATGATGAGCTTTTTAAAATATCCCCACATGATAAGGCGAAGGCCGCTTTCAGCCTTTGCGGCGTCGAAATCTCTTTTCTCAAAGAACTGCCCAAGAAGCTGCGGAGCCCTTCCTATAGGTCCAGCTATGATCTGAGGGAAAAATGAGACATAGAGAGACAGCTTTGCAAAATTGCTCTCTGCCTTGATCTTGCCCTTATATACATCCACCAGGTAGCTTACAGTCATAAAGGTATAAAAAGAGATTCCAGCTGGCTGAGCTATTGCCAGTGTCTTAGGGTGAAGGTTAAGACCCACAGCCCCTGCGATACCTGAAGCAATTTCAGAAGCGAAATTAAAATACTTGAAAAAGAACAGGAAAGAAAAGCAGATAAGGATAGAACAGATAAGGTACAAAGACTTGTTCTTAGAAGAAGTCTTTTGCCTGTCCATCATTATTGCAAAGATCCAGCTAATAAAAGTTATAAAAAGTAGTAATGGGAAAAACTTTGGACATAAGGATAAATAGAAATACCAATCGATGACTAGCAGAACTATCCATCGGATCTTATCTGTACTGAGCCAGTACAAGCAGAACGCTATGGGCAGGAACAATACAAATTCCAGGGAATTAAACAACATGGAAGACTCCATACTCTTAAAAGAATCGAAATCGGGGCGACGTGATTCGAACACGCGACCTCTGCGTCCCGAACGCAGCGCTCTACCAAGCTGAGCCACGCCCCGAAATCTGTGGTTGCCAAAATATTATATTTGATAATCTGCTCTTTAGCAAGTGGAGTAATTAAGGTATAATTATAGGTGATTAGTATCTTATTTTCGGAGAGGGTGGACATAAGTATGCTGACTAAAGAAGAAATCTATACCCAGTACAGAGACAAGGTTTTTGGCTATGTGAGAAATCACGTCAATTCACCGGAGGATGCTGAGGATATCACAAGCGATATCTTTGTTAAGATCTACAGTAAGCTTGATACCTACGATGAATCCAAGGCAAGCCTTTCAACATGGATCTATTCCATGACCAGCAACACGGTCATAGATTTTTACAGAACTAATCACATACATTCAGAGATCCCAGAGGATCTTACCGACGAGGGAAGCTCCATTGAGGATGAGGTATTAAATAACGAGAACCTGGAGATTCTTGCAGATGCGCTGAGTAGGCTCCCGCAGGAACAGATGGATATAATCGTCCTCAGGTATTACAAGGGACTTACCCTTCAGGATATAGCTGTTAAGATGAACCTCTCATATGGCGTTGTCAAGTTAAGGCACAGAGAGGCTTTGGGAAGACTAAGAGATATGTTATAAATTTTTTTGCCACATATCCTTGTCGTTCGTATAAAAGATTGAAAGCAAATGAACGATGCTTACAAAATGGAGGTTGCTTCTATGGAAAAGAAATTATCAAGATTGTTTGATTATCAGAAATATGAGCCAAATGATAAGCTTGCATCTATCATAAAGGACGTTGAGTCCAGATATTCAGATGATATTCAGGTTCTTTCAGATGATGAGCTTGGAATGTTAAATGCCGCTGGTGTTGTAGACGCATTCACCAAGAAGCAGGAGACCAAGCTGTGATAGTTTAAACAAAATGAAACTGGGCACGAGAGATTATCCCGTGCCCAGTTTTTTATTGTTTATTTTTGTGGATGAACGAATCTGAAAAATGGCAAAAAAATAAGCGATAGACGGGGCTCGAACCCGCGGTCTCCACCTTGGCAAGGTGGCGCTTTACCAACTAAGCTACTATCGCATTGCCTGTCGTTGTTGACAGCAAAGTAAATATTAAACTACATTGAAAGCTTTGTCAATAGCTTTTTCTTATTGGCGCGATTTGGTACAATCGGATTTATGGATAAGCAGTATAAAACAAACGAAAACAAACAATATCTGATCTTTGCCGCAACAATTCTGTTTCTGTTAGTTACTATTGTTGTTGGTGCAATTGTTTTCAGATTTTATAAGCTTAGTGTTAAGGGAAGTTCCGACGTAAGGGAATATGACAAGTACTACTGCCTTATCGCTGACAATCACAAGTCAGATTTCTGGCAGTCGGTTTACGACGGCGCTTTAGAAGCGGCTAAGGAAGAGAATATCTATGTGGATCTGCTTGGTAATAATCTCTCAGGAGAGTACACGACCGAGGAACTCATGAAGATGGCCATAGCTGCAAGGCCCGACGCCATCATGGTATCTGCTGATGAATCTGATACCATGACAGAGCTGATAAACGAAGCTGTCTGGGGAGGAATCCCAGTAGTTACCCTGTACGGAGACAATACGAGATCTGACAGGCTTAGTTTCGTTGGAGTTGGCGGATACAGTATAGGTAAGATGTATGGCAAGCAGGTTATCAATGTCATCAAGGAGAGACGAAGAGAAGACTTTATTGAAGCTGAGAGCTTTGAAGAGCGCTCCCACGTCAAGGTGGTTGTAGTTGCCAATTCTGATACCAAAGATACCGGACAGAACATCATCATCCCTGCAATGCAGGATGCCATCATGGAAGAAAACGCCACAGATGCGGAATTTTCCATATCCATCATGACGGTTGATAATTCCAATTCCTTCTCAGTGGAAGAGTCCATAAGGGATATCTTCATGGAAGAGGAGGTTCCGGACGTCATCGTTTGCCTCAATGAACTTAGTACAGTCTGCGCATATCAGGCAGTAGTTGACTTTAACAAGGTTGGAGAAGTAAACATACTTGGATATTACGATTCACAGGATATACTGACAGCCATTGAAAGAGGCGGAATTTACGCCACTGTTTCAATAGATGCAAGGCAGCTTGGTGAGTACAGCATCAAGGCCCTTTCAGATTATTATGACCTTGGAAACACAAGTGAATATTACCTTGCAGATGTAACTCTTATAAATCAGGACAATGTTAATCAGTTTCTGACAGGGGAGGACGAAGATGAAGAGTAGATTCTTTGATAAGCCCCTGCAGTTTAAGATCATTATCATCTGCGCTATCACCAATGTTATCATCTTCGTGGTGAATATCTTCCTGATCCTTGGAATCAACAGCATGTCCAACGATATGGAAGCAGCCTATCTGGACAACAGACAGCTGAATGAACTGACCACCGCTCTTTCTGATGTGCAGGATTCCATGACGGAGTACCTAAGCTCCAAGACCAGTGAGTCTTTGGAAAACTATTACAAAAGTGCCCAGAGATACCAGGATCTTACTGATACTCTGAATGATAAGATAACCGACCAGAGCTACGACAGGATGGAGCGCAATATCAAGTTTATGTCCAAGACTTATCTTGATGAAGTTGCCCAGACTGTTGAGGCCAAGCGAGGTCGAAATGTTGAGAAGTATCGCACCTACTATGAGAATGCCACAGAGCTGTGCGACGATATCGAGGAATATATCACAAACCTGAACCTGGAACTCTTTGTAGTAAACTCAGAGAAGTACACTGCCCTCAGCAAAGCCTTTAAGAAGTTTGAGGCAGCAGGCGTTCTTGTCATGACCCTTATCATGGTGGGCAACGTTATAATGGTAGCCAGCCTTGTAAACGCCATGACCATGCCGCTTAAGAATCTTGCAAGCAGCGCGGACGAGGTTTCTAAAGGTAACTTCGATACAGAGATTCCGGACACTCCATACGACGATGAGGTTGGTGTCGTAACAAGGGCCTTCAACAAGATGGTTGTCAGCATCAAACAGTACATCGAGCAGCTCAAGGAGAGTATGGAAAAAGAGAGACTCCTTCAGGAAAAAGAGCTGATGATGACCGCTCACCTTAAGGAAGCCCAGCTTAAGTACCTGCAGGCTCAGATCAATCCGCACTTTTTGTTCAACACCTTAAATGCAGGCGCTCAGCTTGCCATGATGGAAGGTGCAGATAAGACCTACGAGTATGTTCAGACAGTTGCAGACTTTTTCAGATATAACGTTAAGAACAACAAAAATGACGTTACAGTAAGAGAAGAGGTAGACCTGGTAGACAATTACATCCAGATCCTGAATGTAAGATTCTCCGGAGATATCGGCTATGAAAAGCAGATAGACAAAAGGCTCCTTGATATCAAGATGCCAAGCATGATCCTTCAGCCCATCGTAGAAAATGCCGTAAACCACGGTATCAGAGAGATGGGAGATAAGGGAAAGATAAGCCTCAAGGTATTCAGGGACGGAGAGGATGTCTGCATAAGTGTTGCTGACAACGGGAAGGGCATTGCCAAAGAGGAGATCGACAGGATCCTTGATGGCAGCTACGAGCCAAGAGAGCAGCAGTACGACAACAACGGAATAGGACTTGGCAACGTTATAGCAAGACTTCGCCTCTATGCGGGAAGGGATGACGTTGTAGAGATCCACAGCCAGGGAGAAAATATGGGCTGCGAGTTTATAGTGCGCATCCCAAGACAGAAGAAAGAAGCAAACGATGTACAGAGTGATGATCGCGGATGACGAAGGAATCGTCATCGACTCAATGAAATTCATAATTGAAAAAGAGTTTGGGGACAAGTGCAGTCTTGAGTTTGCAAAGACCGGCAGACGCCTTATCGAGGTGGCTGAGCAGTTCAGACCGGATATTGCGGTTGTTGATATCCACATGCCCGGTATCAACGGTATCGACGCCATCAAGGAGATGAAGCAGTTCTGTCCAAACGCTGTGTTTATCGTCATGTCAGCCTATGATAAGTTTGACTACGCCAAAGAGGCCATCAAGCTTGGAGTACTTGAGTATATAACAAAGCCCATGGAGCGAATGAAGGTAATAGACACCTTAAAGCGCGCCATGGACCAGATAGATTCAGAAAGAGCCAAGAGGAGCAACGAGCTTCTCATAAAAGAAAAGCTTGAGACCATCGAGCCTATCATTGAGAACGGCCTTATCTACGACATTCTTCTTCAGGAGCATTTTGAGGAGGATGTGGACAGCTATAAGAGCATTCTTGGAATCGAGGACGACTACGGATACATGATGGCTATCGTCTGCGGCGAAACCCAGGAAGGTAACCACATGACCAACGCCGTAGGAAGCTCCGTAAAAGTATCTGGTATGTACAGGGAGATCCGTGAAGGGGTCAAGAGCTTTTTTGACTGCAAGATAGGAAACGTTATGGCCAATAAGATCGCTGTGCTGGTTCCTTATGGAAGCAAGGTCCTTGAGTACAATGACAGAACTGAGCTCATTGACAGAGCCAGGGACATGTGCAGATACCTTCGCAAAAAGACAGATATCAACTTCCGTGTGGGAATTGGCGCTCTGCATCCACTGAGGGATCTGGGAGATTCCTACAGAGAAGCTTTAAATGCTCTTATCGCTACAACAGGAACCGTGGCTCATGTGGATGACCTTACCATCAGCTGCAGCTATGAGGAGGACTATCCCAAAGAGCTTGAAAAGCCTATGTTTGAGGCTGTTTCAAAGGGAGACTTAAACGGCATGCTGGTTTACGCCGACAAGTATGCTGACTGGATGTGCCAGAGAGCTGGTTCAGGAGACCTGATGTCCATGAGGCTTAAGGCCCTTGAGTTTGCACTCTATGCTGAGCACATTGCATACCAGAGTGGAGGTCAGACCTACCACTATTCAGGAAGAGACACCTACCTTCCGGAGATCATGGGAATGAGCACTCCAACGGAGGTCCGGGACTGGTTTATCGCCAAGCTCTCAAACGCCTGCAGCGACGTAGTAAGTAAGAGGGAAGAGCGTTCCAACGATATCATAAGGACCGCTATGGAGTATATTAAAGATAACTACAGCAAAGAGATTTCCTTAGACGACGTATCAAGACAGGTCAACATCTCGCCCTACTATTTCAGTAAGATCTTCAAGGAGGAGAGTGGCCTTAACTTTATTGAGTACCTGACCAATATAAGGATCGACAAGGCAAAAGAGCTGTTGTCTGGTACGGACATGTCCATCAAGGAGGTCTGCGCTACCTGCGGATACACAGATCCGAACTACTTCAGCCGCAGTTTCAAAAAGAATGTGGGAGTTACACCTACTGAGTTTAAAGAGAGAGGTTAAAAAGAGTAATGGGGAAAATAGTAAGGAAAAGAGGGATTTCTTTTATCCTTGCGCTTGTATTATGCGTTTTGTCGCTGACAGCCTGCGGAGGGGAAGGCGCTGACAGCAGCAAAAAGGACAAGGAAGACGACGACAAGATAAGCATTGGAATGTGCTTTGACTCCTTTGTCATTGAGAGATGGCAGAGGGACAGGGACGTGTTCGTGTCTACTGCCAAGGAGCTTGGGGCTGAGGTCAATATCCAGAACGCCAACGGAGACCCAATGCAGCAGAAGCAGCAGATCGAGTACTTCATCAAGAGCGGAATGGACGTTATTGTCATCATCTGTATTGATTCCACAGCCATAGCTGAGTCCGTTAAGAAGGCTCAGGACGCAGGGATCAAGGTTATCGCCTACGACAGGCCCATCAAGGATGCAGGTGTTGATCTGTATATCTCTTTTGACAACGAGAAGGTTGGCCAGATGATGGGCGAAGCCATAGTTAAAAGAGATGTGAAGAACGGAAAAGTTTTGATGATATGCGGATCGCTTACAGATTTCAACGTACCTATGGTTGAAAACGGCTTTAAAAAAGTCATGAGACAGAACAGAAACGAGATCATCGACACCTTCTACGCAGACGGCTGGAAAGCTGAGGAGGCAGGCAACTACATCATAAATAACATGGACAAAGTTGTTATGGCAGACGCAATAATGTGCGGTAACGACGATCTTGCCACAAGAGTGGTACATGCCCTTGCGGAAAAGAGACTTGCAGGAAAGATACTGGTTGTTGGTCAGGACGCAGACCTTGAGGCCTGCCAGAGGATTGTAGAGGGCACGCAGCTTATGACAGTTTATAAGCCTATTGAGAAGCTGGCTCAGAGAGCTGCCCAGGCGTCGGTTCTTCTTGCGCTTGGACAGGGTGTTGAGGATCCCAATCTCTCTCAGTATGATGACGGATCAGAAATGGTGCCATACCTTAAGATAGACCCTGTAAGCGTTAATGAGAGCAACATCAATGAGGTTATCATTAAGAGTGGATTCCACTTAAAAGAAGATGTGTATCTTAATGTTCCTGGTAAGATGCCATCAAACTAATAGCATTATATTAATATCGTGTGCTGTGCTGGCAAAAAAATGCTAGCACAGCTTTTTTATTAAATTTTTGTAAATAAAAATATGCTGTATTTCATAAATCATTGCTATTTAATATGTGATAACTTATGTGTGTAAACAAACCAACTTAATTTTTTAAGGGAGGGAAACCATGAAGAAAAAACTTTTAAGCGGTATTCTTGCAACAGCAATGACAATGTCATTACTTGTTGGTTGCGGCTCATCTGCACCAGCAGCAACAGAGACAGCTGAGGCTCCAGCAGCAGAAGCACCTGCAGCAGAGGCTCCAGCAGCAGAAGCTCCAGCAGCAGAGGCAGGCGGAGCTGGAAGAGTAGGTGTTGCAATGCCTACTAAGGATCTCCAGAGATGGAATCAGGACGGCGAGAACATGCAGAAGCAGCTCGAGGCAGCTGGATACGAAGTTGACCTTCAGTATGCATCAAACGATATTCCTACACAGGTTTCACAGATCGAGAACATGATCTCATCTGGCGCTAAGGTTCTTGTAATCGCATCTATCGATGGTGATTCACTTGGAACAGTTCTTGAGCAGGCTAAAGAGCAGGGCGTAGCTGTTATCGCTTACGACCGTCTTATCATGAATTCTGACGCTGTTTCTTACTATGCTACATTCGATAACTACATGGTAGGAACAAAGCAGGGCGAGTACATCAGAGATCAGCTTGATCTTGACAACGCAGCAGGCCCATTCAACATCGAGCTCTTCACAGGTGATCCTGGTGACAACAATGCTAGATTCTTCTTCGGCGGCGCTATGGACGTACTTAACAAGTACATCGATGAGGGCAAGCTCGTAGTTAAGTCTGGTCAGAAGGATTTCGATAGTGTTGCTACAGCTAACTGGGCAACAGAGAACGCTCAGTCAAGAATGGACGCTATCATTTCTGCTAACTATGCAGATGGAACAAAGCTTGACGCTGTTATGTGCTCAAACGACTCAACAGCTCAGGGTGTTACAAACTCACTCGAAGCTAACTACACAGGTGATTGGCCAATCATCACAGGTCAGGACTGTGATATCGTTTCTGTAAAGAACATGATCGCTGGAAAGCAGTCAATGTCTATCTTCAAGGATACACGTACTCTTGCAGCTAAGACTGTAGAGATGGTTGACGCTATCATGAAGGGTTCAGAGGCTCCAGTTAACGATACAAAGACATACGACAACGGAACAGGTATCATTCCTTCATTCCTTTGCGAGCCTGTATTTGCAGACGTTAACAACTACAAGGAACTTCTTATCGATTCTGGTTACTACACAGAGGATCAGCTTAAGTAATAGCTTAAACGGGTTAGGTAAAAAACTATAATAACTATGAGGCGGGCGCAATATGACCCGCCTCTATTAAAGCAAAAAAGAGATTAAGAGAGAGAAGGAGGGGTTAAATTGGCGAAGATATTACTGGAAATGAAAAATATCACCAAGACCTTCCCCGGTGTGAAAGCCTTAGATAATGTAAATTTACAGGTTGAAGAAGGAGAAATCCACGCACTCGTTGGAGAAAACGGAGCTGGAAAGTCCACTTTGATGAACGTTCTTAGTGGAATTTATGCATATGGCTCCTATGAAGGCGATATTGTTTACGATTCTGAAATATGCAAATTTAACGACATTAAAGACAGTGAAGGTAAGGGAATAGTTATCATCCATCAGGAGCTTGCGCTTATTCCTTATATGACCATCGCTGAGAACATGTTCCTCGGAAATGAGAGAGGAAAGAAGTTTAAGATCAACTGGAATGAGACCGGTGCTCTGGCAAGACAGTATCTTGACACTGTTGGCCTTTCAGAGAGCACACAGACATTAATTAAGGACATTGGTGTTGGTAAGCAGCTCGTAGAGATTGCAAAAGCTCTTTCAAAGCATGCAAGGCTCCTCATCCTTGATGAGCCTACATCCTCACTTAATGAGACTGATTCAAGAGCACTTCTTGATCTTCTCCTTAAGCTTAAGAAAGAGCAGAATCTTACATCAATCATTATTTCACATAAGCTCAATGAGGTTTCCTATGTTGCAGACAAGATCACAGTTATCCGTGACGGAGCAACTATTGAGACCCTTACAAAGGGCGTAGATGATTTCTCAGAAGCAAGAATCATCAAGGGAATGGTAGGAAGAGAACTTTCTGACAGATTCCCTAAGCGTGAATCTCACGTTGGCGAAGTAATGATGGAAGTTAAGAACTGGAATGTTTACCATCCATTATATAACGAGAGAAAGATCGTTGATGATGTAAGTATCAACGTAAGAAAGGGCGAGGTTCTTGGTATCTCAGGACTTATGGGAGCAGGAAGAACCGAGCTTGCAATGAGCATCTTTGGTAAGAGTTATGGAGAGAATATCTCTGGACAGCTCTTTATCCAGGGAAAAGAGGTTCACCTCAACTCTGTACAGGACGCTATCAAGCACAAACTTGCATATGTTACTGAAGACAGAAAGGGTAATGGACTTATTCTTTCTAACCCGATCAAGATAAACACAACTCTTGCAAATCTTGGCGAAGTAAGTAACAGGACAGTAATTGATAAGGATAAAGAGTACTCTGTAGCAGTTGAGTACAAGGAGAAGCTTAAGACAAAATGCCCTACAGTAGAGCAGAACGTTGGTAACCTTTCAGGTGGTAACCAGCAGAAAGTTCTTCTTGCTAAGTGGATGTTTGCTAATCCTGATATCCTTATTCTTGATGAGCCTACAAGAGGTATCGACGTAGGTGCTAAATATGAAATCTATTGTATTATCAACCAGCTGGTAAGCGAAGGTAAATCTGTAATCATGATATCTTCTGAGCTTCCGGAGATCCTTGGTATGTGTGACAGAATCTATGTCATGAACGAAGGAAGAATGGTTGGCGAACTGGATGGCAAAGATGCTACCCAGGAGAAGATTATGACTTATATTTTACAGTCATCCGGAAAAAGGGAGGTTGGTTAATAATGAATAATACTAGAGTAATTGATTTTATAAAAAAGAATACGATGATCATTGTTCTGATCATTGTACTTGGATTCTTCTCATGGAGAACAGGCGGAGCAATCCTCCTTCCCATGAACGTAAGTAACCTTATCTCACAGAACGCATACGTGTTCATTCTTGCAACAGGTATGCTGCTGTGTATCTTAACTGGAGGTAACATCGACCTTTCAGTTGGATCTGTTGTTTGTTTCGTTGGTGCTATCGGCGCTACTTTGATGGTTAACTTAAATGTACCTGTATGGCTTACTATTATCATCATGGTACTTATCGGAACTGCTATCGGAGCATTCCAGGGATTCTGGATCGCTTTTGTAAGAATTCCTCCTTTCATCACTACACTGGCAGGAATGCTGGCATTCAGAGGACTTTCAAACGTAGTACTTAACGGTCTTACAGTATCCATCAAGGAGCAGACCACATTTGTAAACCTCTTCGGAGGCGGTGCTGACTGCTACGTTCACGACTTCTTAGGCGGAAATGGCATCAACCTTACATGCCTTGTATGTGGTATCCTTGCAGCAGCTCTTTTCGTAATCCTTCAGTTCATCACACGTATCAACAGAAAGAAACACGGTTACGAGACAGAGGCTCTTTGGACATTCGTAGTAAAGATGGTAGTTATCGTTGGTGTAGTTATCCTCTTTGCTTACAAGCTCGCTCAGCACAAAGGTATTCCTACAGTTCTTATCTGGGTTCTTGTTGTAGTTCTTGTTTATGGCTACATCACACAGAACACCACAGTAGGAAGACATTTCTACGCAGTAGGTGGTAACGAGAAGGCTACAAAGCTTTCCGGTATCAATACTAATAAAGTTTACTTCCTTGCATACACAAACATGGGATTCCTTGCAGCCCTGGCTGCTATGGTAACAATCGCTAGACTTACATCAGCTCAGCCAACATACGGCCAGAACTATGAGATGGACGCTATCGGATCCTGCTTCATCGGTGGAGCATCAGCTTACGGCGGAATCGGAACAGTTCCTGGAGTTATCGTAGGTGCGGTTCTCATGGGTGTTATCAACCTTGGTATGTCACTTATGGGTGTCGATGCCAACATGCAGAAGGTGGTTAAGGGCGCAGTTCTTCTCGCTGCTGTTATCTTTGATGTAGTATCAAAGCGTGGCGGAAAGATGATAGTTAAAAACTAACATATAGACTTGTTGCCAAATTCTTTCTCTTATTTCTTTGCACAGGGCTGCTATCTGGGGATGTATACCCCCGGGTAGCAGCCTTGTACTTTTTTGCGAAAAATAAAACCCAGAACATGAAAAAGTGTGATATATTTATTGTGGGATTTAACAAATTAACGTGCAAAAGAGATGTTGGGAGGTAAATAATGTTTGTTGATTCATTTTGGGCACTAGTGCCGGCGATTATCGCAATTGCTTTAGCTTTAATCACTAAAGAAGTTTATTCTTCTCTTTTTCTTGGGATTCTTGTGGGAGGACTTCTTTATTCTTCTTTCAGTATAGAAGGAACCATTCAACATGTTTTTGTTGATGGAATGATAGCTCAACTTTCGGATAGTTGGAATGTTGGAATCTTGATCTTCCTGGTGGTTTTGGGAACTATGGTCATGTTGATGAATCGTGCAGGCGGTTCAAGCGCATTTGGAAAATGGGCAGTTGAGCATGTAAAGACCAAGGTTGGAGCCCAGATTGCAACTATTCTCCTTGGAATGTTGATTTTTATTGATGACTATTTTAACTGCCTGACTGTAGGCTCTGTTATGCGTCCACTTACAGATAAGCACAAGATTTCCAGAGAAAAACTGGCTTATCTTATTGACGCAACAGCTGCTCCTATATGTATCATTGCTCCTATTTCGTCATGGGCCGCAGCTGTAACAGGATTTGTTGACGGCGCAAACGGACTTACTCTTTTTGTAAGAGCCATTCCTTATAACTTTTATGCTCTGCTTACGATCGTAATGATGTTTGGGCTTACTGCGATGAACTTTGATTACGGTCCTATGAAAAAAGCAGAAGAGCATATTCTGAAGGATCCAAAAAAATACAATTACGGCGACGGAGAAGGACTTTTGGGCGCTACCGATCAGCCACATCCACCAACTTCTCAGAAAGGTAGAGTTATTCACCTTGTATTTCCTATAGTGGCACTTATTATTTGCTGCGTTGTTGGTATGATCTATACTGGTGGTTTCTTCAGTGGCACAAATTTCGTTGATGCTTTTTCTGGTTCAGACGCATCTGTAGGGCTTGTATATGGTTCTGTAGTTGCACTGCTTTTAACAGTTATCTTTTTTATGGCAACCCGGGTTCTTTCCTTCAAAGAATGTATGAATTCTATTCCAGAAGGCTTCAAGAGTATGGTTCCTGCTATTCTAGTCCTTACATTCGCATGGACCTTAAAGAGCATGACAGACTCTCTTGGCGCAGCAACCTATGTTGCTGGTATTTTTGAAAACGTTGCAGAAAACAATGCTGTTATGAGTTTCATCCCTGCCTTGGTTTTTGTCATCGCTACTTTCCTTGCTTTTGCTACTGGTACTTCCTGGGGAACCTTTGGTATCCTTATCCCTATAGTTGTTAATGTATTTGGAGCAAATCTGGATAATGAACTTATGATCATTTCTATTTCTGCATGTATGGCAGGTGCAGTTTGCGGAGATCATTGCTCACCTATTTCCGATACAACTATCATGGCTAGCGCAGGTGCACAGTGTGACCACATCAGGCACGTATCAACTCAGCTGCCTTATGCAATAACAGCAGCAGCTGTATCCTTTGCCGCTTATATCATTTCAGGTTTTGTCAGAAACTGGGTTATTTGTTTCGCAATTGGAATCATTCTTATGTTTATTACGCTTTTTGCAATTAAAAAAGTCGAAAGTAAATAGCTTTACTAACAGAAATACCACCAGACCTGATATCAGGCTGGTGGTATTTTTTAAATATAGGATTACAGTTCGTCACATACCTGGAAGATCACGAATTTCAGATAGTAGGAAGCAGATCCGCCCCAGAGGATCGGGTGATCCATGGCCTGCTGCCTGAACTCTACCTGCTTAAGGCGCTTGTGGGCGTCTCTGGCTGCATCGCTTATGGTCTTTAAAAAGAGCTCTTCATCCATAAAGTGCGAACATGAGCAGGTAGCAAGATATCCGCCGTCTTTTACAAGTCGCATTCCGCGAAGATTGATCTCTTTATATCCTGTAACAGCCTTCTTGATAGAAGCCCTTGATTTGGTAAATGCTGGAGGGTCAAGGATGACAACATCGAACTTCTCGCCCTTTTTCTCAAGGTCAGGCAGAAGCTCAAACACATCTGCACACTGGAAGGTTGCCACATTTTCAAGGTTATTTAGGGCTGCATTTTCTCTTGCCTGGTCACAGCCAAGGTCTGATGCATCTACGCCAAGGACTGAAGTTGCTCCAGCAGCTGCAGCGTTAAGAGCAAAGGAGCCAGTATGTGTAAAGCAGTCCAGGACTTTTTTGCCCTTGCAGATTCCCCTGATAGCCTGTCTGTTGAACTTCTGATCAAGGAAAAATCCGGTCTTCTGGCCGTTTTCTACGTCAACGTAGTATTTTACGCCATTCTCTTCAATGAGAACCTTGGTATCAAAAGGCTCTCCAATAAATCCCTTGGTCCTCTCAAGACCTTCAAGCTCTCGAACCTTGGCATCACTTCTCTCATAGACTCCACGAATGATTACGCCATCCTCAGCAAGGACTTTTTTGCAAAGGTCAATGATCTTATCCTTCATCCTGTCAGTTCCAAGAGCCAGGGATTCGATTACTAAAACGTCGGAGAACTTGTCGATTGTGATTCCAGGAAGGAAGTCCGCCTCTCCAAATACAAGTCTTGTAGAAAGTCTTGTAAGAGCATCGGATCTCTCATTATCTGTTATGGCAGACAGCTCTTTTCCATTAAGAAGATATTCCTTAATGTAGCTACGCATGATATTCTTCCTGTGATTCCAGGCGTCGCGAACTCTCTTTTCAAGGAGCATGAGATCCACCGGGTTATCCTTTTTCCTGGACATGACGCGGACTCTTATCTTGGAGTTCTCATTGATAAATCCGTATCCCAGGAAATAATCGTCAAAGTCGTGGAGCTCAATAATATCTCCGTTTTCAAAGCTGCCATCTACTCTGTCTATCTCGTTGTCATAAATCCAGAGACCGCCTGATTTAAATTCTCTGCCCTGTCCCTTTTTTAAGATCACATTTGCCATATCAATAAACCTCTTTTTACCATACTTTGTTACACAGGTCTCTTGTATATTTTGCAGAAAATGAAGGATCCTGCTTAACTATTTCATTTTCTTTCCCGAGTTCGTCTGTGTAGTCCTTTAGTGGATATACTATAACGCCTTCATGGCCTTTGTGTAAATGACAAACGACAGGAGTGATACCGTGATCTTTGATCACAATCTCGCCATTTGTATTCTTGCCAATTTTGACGTTGGCCATTCCGCCAACCATGCGATTTGCAACTCCCTTTCCTTTTCCGGAGGTCCAGTTTACAAAATTACCAAGGGAATAGTATACAAGCATGTCGCCGTCACCATGATTGTTGGTTATTGCTGCGTTATCATCTTCAAGCATTTCGATGGGCTCGATCACATGGGGATGGGTACCAAGAACCAGATCGGCTCCGTTTTTCCTGAAAATGTCTGTCCAGTATTTCTGGGAGGAGTCTGCTTCCAGCTTATATTCCGTTCCCCAATGGGGACAAACTATTGTAAAGTCTGCATTTTCTTCTGCGAATTTAAGATCCTTTACAACCTTTTCCTTTTCCAGCATATCTACTGCGTGGGGCATATCTTTTGGCTGAGGAATTCCGTTTGTTCCATATGTATAGTTAAGTATTGCGATCTTAATGCCCTTTTTTTCAAAAATAGAAACTGTATTATATTCTGCCTCTGTCTCGTTTATTCCAAGGACAGTTACCAGAGGATGCTGCTTCCAATACTTCAGGCAGTTCAAAACGCCACTTTTTCCCTTATCCAGCGCATGATTTGTTCCGTGACAGACCACGTCAAATCCGGCATTTATCAGCGCGTCTCCAATCTGGTAAGGGGCATTAAAGGAAGGGTATCCGGAAACGCCAAGTTCCTGACCTCCAATTATCACTTCCTGGTTGACTATGGCCAGATCCGCCGCACTTATATCTGCCTTTAGATTCTGAAAGATGAAATCAAAGTTATAACTTCCATCAGCATTACGGGCAGCTTCTTCAACCGGGGTATGAAGTAGAATGTCTCCCACCATCACTATTGTGATATCAGAGTTTTGCTCCGCAGTCTTTTGGGCAAAAGAGATATTGTCCGCTGTCAGAAATACTGACAAAAACACTGTAAGTGCTAAGATATGAGCGATTAGTTTTTTTCTCATAACCAAATCACCAAATAGAAAAATAATGTGTTGACAATCCATTAATCTATCGTGTATTATAGTTTTTGCGTTGCGATAGCAACTTTATATATATTTTACGCGATAGTAGCTTAGTTGGTAAAGCGCCACCTTGCCAAGGTGGAGACCGCGGGTTCGAGCCCCGTCTATCGCTCTTTTTTATGCCCAAAATCCCAGAGTTCACAACCTGGGGTTTTGTTTTGTGAAATAATAGATTGTGCGCAAGATAAACAAGTGTTAGTATAGTGGATGTGGGCGAGAGCCTACATTCACTTTTAGTTTATGGAGAAAAAATATGACAGACTACAAGTTACTTGCAAAACAGATAAGGGCTCTGGCAGACGATGAGCCCAACTACATCCCGGTTTTTTCCAACGCGTCAGCTCTTTTATATGACAACTTAGAGGACCTTAACTGGGCGGGATTCTACATTATGAATAAGGGATCTCTTATGCTGGGACCATTCCAGGGAAAGGTTGCCTGCATCAGGATCGAGGTTGGAAAGGGTGTCTGCGGAACAGCAGTAGCAGAGGATAAGACTCAGCTTGTTATGGATGTGCACCAGTTCCCGGGACACATTGCCTGCGACAGTGCATCAAATTCAGAGATCGTTGTTCCTATTCATAAAGATGGCAAGGTTGTAGCTGTTCTTGATATCGACAGCCCAAGTCTGTCACGCTTCAATGAAGAGGACAAAGAAGGACTTGAGCATTTCGTTGCTGCACTTGAGGAGGTTATAGAATTCTAATGAGCACCAGGATTTCTTTTTCCAGTGATTATACAAAGGGCGCACACCCACAGATCTTAGAGCGCCTTATGGAGAATAACTTTGACCAGATGTCAGGTTATGGCACAGATGATATCTGCAAGAGCGCAGCTGACAAGATCAAGGCAAAATGCGGATGCCCTGATGGTGATGTGATCTTCCTTGTTGGAGGAACCCAGACTAACCAGACAGTTATCGACATTCTTCTTAATTCATATGAAGGAGTAGTGGCAGCTCAGACTGGCCACGTGGCAGCCCACGAGGCGGGAGCTATTGAGTTTTCAGGACACAAGGTACTGACTCTTCCTGCTAAAGGAGCTGAAAAAGATACTGCGAAGTACGGATCAGACATAGGCAAGATTGACGCTAAAGACCTTAAGAAGTATCTTGAGACCTTCTACGGCGATGACAATCACGAGCATATGGTATTTCCTGGTGCGGTTTACATCTCACATCCAACTGAGTACGGAACTCTTTATACTAAGAAGGAGCTGACTGATATCTCGGCAGTATGCAGAGAGTATAAGATACCTCTTTTCCTTGATGGAGCAAGGCTTGGCTACGGCCTTATGAGCAAGAGAACTGATGTGACAATTCAGGATATCGCATCACTTGTTGATGTGTTCTATATAGGTGGAACCAAGGTGGGAGCTCTTTTTGGCGAGGCTGTTGTGTTCCCTAAGGGCGTTCCAACTGCCCACCCTGTTCCAATCGTCAAGCAGCACGGAGCACTTCTTGCCAAGGGATGGCTTCTTGGAATTCAGTTCGATACTCTTTTTGCAGATGACCTGTACTTTGAGATAAGTGAGAATGCCATAGAGATGGCGGAGCTTTTAAAAGAGCGCCTTACAGAGAAGGGCTATAAGTTCTTCCTGGATTCTCCAACGAACCAGCAGTTCATTATTATAAGTGATGACAAGCTAAAAGAGATCTCGGAGCACGTGGGATACAGCTTCTGGGAAAAGTATGATGACACCCATACGGTCATAAGACTTGCTACCGACTGGGCTACTTCAGAGGACGATATAGACACATTGATGATGTACTTATGAAAAAGTTTTTCAAAAACATGGGCAACTGCTAAGCCGCGCAGTTGCCCTATTTTTACGGGTTTCTGCTTTGTCCGGTAGGCGCGTTGAAGGGAAAACGGTTTAAAGTGATAAAGTTTTTGTTGACATTCCTAGTGGTAAGCGCTTACTATGGTTAATATACATCAATTGTATACACGTATAAGCATTAATATCACCAGGAGGATAAAAGTTATGAAGAAAAAGCTTTTGTCAGTTATGCTCGCTTCTGTTCTTGCTATGAGCATGATCGGATGCGGAAGCTCTGCAGTAAGCGGAGTAACTGAAACAGAGACAACAGAATCTACAGATTCTGCACAGAGCACAGACGCAGCACAGAGTGCTGACGCTACAAGTGCAGAGCCAGCAGGCGAGGGTTCAGGAGAGGATCTCAACGTAATGCTTGAGACACCAGTTGAGTCACTTGACCCACAGCAGGCTACAGACGGAACATCATTTGAGGTAATCGCTGATTACACAGATGGTCTTATGCAGATGGATGCAGATGGACAGGCTGTAAACGCTATCGCTGAGAGCGTTGATATTTCAGATGACGGTCTTACATATACATTCCACCTTCGCGCAGATGCTAACTGGAGCAACGGCGATCCTGTAACAGCAAACGACTTCGTATTTGCTTGGCAGAGAGCAGTTGATCCTGAGATCGCTTCAGAGTATTCTTACATGCTCAGCGATATCGGCCAGATCGTAAACGCTCAGGACGTTATCGATGGTGCTAAGGACAAGTCAGAGCTCGGCGTTACAGCTGTTGATGACAAGACTCTTGAGGTTAAGCTTAACGTTCCTGTAAGCTACTTCCTCAGCCTTATGTACTTCCCAACATTCTACCCTGTAAATGAGGCTTTCTATGAGAGCGTTGGTGATACATTCGCAACAAGCCCAGAGACAACTCTTTCAAACGGCGCATTTGTTCTTGATGACTATCAGCCAGCTGCTACAGCTATTCACCTTACAAAGAACGAGAACTACTACGACGCTGCAAAGGTTAAGCTTGCAGGCCTCAACTATCAGGTAATCCAGGATTCACAGCAGGCTCTTATGAGCTACCAGAATGGTGACCTTGATACAACTCTCGTAAATGGTGAGCAGGTTGACCAGGTTAAGGATGATCCTGCATTCGCAGCAATCGGTGCTGGATACATGTGGTACATCAGCCCTAACATCAAGGAAGTAAAAGAGCTTGATAACCTCAACATTCGTTACGCTATCACAATGGCTCTTAACAGAGAAGCAATCACAACTGACGTCCTTAAGGATGGTTCAGCTCCTACATACACATCAGTTCCTATGGACTTCGCAGCAGGCCCAGACGGATCAGACTTCTCAGCAGATCAGACAATGTTCTCAGACTACTGCAAGTATGATGCAGCTGCAGCTGCTGACTACTGGGCTAAGGGTCTTGAGGAGCTTGGTATCACAGAGCTCAACCTCACAATGATCCACGACGCTGATGATGCTCCTATCAAGGTTGCACAGGTTGTTAAGGAACAGCTCGAGACAACTCTTCCAGGTCTTACTGTTGATCTTCAGCAGATGCCTAAGAAGGAAAGAGTTGAGCGTATGCAGGAAGGCGAGTTTGAGATCGCTCTTACACGTTGGGGTCCTGACTATGCAGATCCTATGACATACCTTGGTATGTGGGTAACAAACAACTCTAACAACTATGGTTTCTGGAGCAACGCTGAGTACGACAAGATCATCGACGAGTGCACAACAGGTGAGACAGCTATGGATCCAGCAGCTCGTTGGGCAGCACTCTATGATGCAGAGAAGATCGTTATGGAAGAGGCAGTTATCTTCCCTCTCTACACACAGTGCAATGCAGAGCTTATCTCTACAAGCGTTTCAGGAATCGAGTTCCACCCAGTTGCTCTTAACAGAGTATATAAGAACGCAGTAAAGAACTGATCTAAAAATTAAGACATAAGAAGGCTACTGCGCGAGGATGGGTAGTGGACACATTACTTATCCCCGCGCAGTTTCTCTATTGGGGTAGTCATGAAAAAATATGTTATTAAAAGAGTGGTGACAGCTCTTTTCACACTGCTGGCCATCACACTGATATTATTTATACTGATGCAGCTCATGCCGGGTTCACCCTTCAACGATGAGAAGCTCAACGATACCCAGAGGGCATCACTATATGCAAAATATGGACTGGACCAGCCTATCGTTGTCCAGTTTTTCCGCTATGTAATAAATATGTTTAAAGGAGACCTTGGCGTAAGCTACAAGATTTCCAAGAACACACCAATCACACAGCTTATTGCTTCACGTCTTCCAATCTCAATCGGGGTTGGATTTGCAGCAGTAATGATCGGAGCTTTGGTTGGTCTTTGTCTGGGACTTCTGGCTGCATTTAAAAAGGATACAGTCTGGGATACCCTGGCAACAATCATCTCAGTAATCGGTGTATCAGTGCCTTCCTATGTGTTTGCGCTGGCACTGTCTTACCAGTTCGGTTTCAAATTGAAATGGTTCCCAATGCTTTTCTCAGCAAAAGATGTAATTGGATCAAGCGTACTTCCATCAATATCCCTGTCCATGTTCACCATGGCTTCAATCGCAAGATTTACAAGAGCGGAGATGATCGAGGTTTTAGGTTCTGACTATATGCTTCTTGCAGAGTCCAAGGGACTTTCCGGCAACAAGCTTATCTTTGCTCATGCACTTAGAAACGCTCTTATTCCAATCATCACAGTATTGGCACCACTTGTTGTTGACCTTATGACAGGTTCTCTGGTTGTAGAAAAGATCTTTTCCATCCCTGGCGTAGGTTCACTTCTTGTAAACGCAATCCAGTCTAACGACTATAACGTGGTTATAGCCCTTAGCTTTATATATTCTGCAATGTACATTGGCATCATGCTTGTGGTTGATATCCTCTACGGCGTGATCGATCCTAGAATCCGTGTGGCAAAGGAGGGTGACTGATATGGCAGATACAACAGTACTTACAAAAGAGCCCTATGTGCCTCAGGATGAGGACTTCAAGCTAAAAGGCAATATTGAAGATATCCTTGTGGATACCAACTTCGCCTCCCAGAGCTTCTGGAAAGAGGTAGTAGCAAGATTCAGGAAAAAGAAAAGTGCAGTACTTGGACTTATCTTCGTGCTGGTCATCACTTTCTTTGCATTTATCGGACCTGGCATGAATCAGTACACCTACTCAGGTCAGGATCTTTCACAAAAGAACCTTGCACCAAGAATCCCGATCATTGAGTACACTGGTTTCTTCGATGGACACGAAAACATCGCAACAACCAAGGGTACCAAGACAGTAAACCTTTACTTTGAAAACAAGCTTCCTGACGTATTCTACTGGTTTGGAAGTGATAATTTCGGAAGAGATATCTGGACAAGGACATGGTCCGGAGCCCAGGTTTCACTTATCATCGCTGTTGCTGCAGCTATCATCGACATGATCATTGGTATGAGCTACGGTCTTATTTCCGGATATTTTGGCGGAAAAGTGGACATGGTTATGCAGAGAATTTTGGAGATCGCAAACGGTATTCCAAGACTTGTTATCGTAACCCTCCTTCTTCTTGTATTTAAGCCAGGTATGCTCACTATCATCGTCGCTTTGATGCTGACAGAGTGGGTAGGAATGAGTAGGATTGCAAGAGCTGAGATGCTCAAGCTCAAGGAGCAGGAGTTCGTTCTTGCATCAAGAACTCTTGGCGCTGGAAGCATGCACATCATCTTCAGCGAGGTCCTTCCTAACATCATTGGACCTATCATAACTCAGGTTATGTTCTCAATTCCTACAGCTATTTTCACTGAAGCTTTCCTGTCCTTCGTTGGACTTGGAATCCCGGTACCAAGATGTTCTCTTGGCTCCCTTATTTCAGAAGGCTTCAACAGCTTCACAACACACCCTTATCAGATAATTCCACCTATCGTGGTTATGGCACTTCTTATGCTGAGCTTTAACCTGGTGGCTGACGGCCTTAGAGAGGCCCTGGATCCAAAGCTTAAGGAGATGTAACCAAGATGAGTGAAGAAAAAAAGACCCGTGAAAAAATTCTTGATGTCAAAAATCTTGACATCACCTTTGAGACAACTGCCGGTAAGGTACATGCCATCAGAGGAGTTAATATAGATCTCTATCAGGGCGAGACTGTAGCCATCGTTGGTGAGTCAGGCTCTGGTAAGTCAGTTACCATGCGTGCTGCAATGGGTATCCTTGCCAAGAACGCAGTGGTAAACAGCGGAGAGATCATCTACAGATACCGCGATAATGTGGGCGGAATCGACTACAACCCTGAAAACGATGCCTCAGCTCAGTGGAAAGAGGCAGACATCCTCAAGATGGATAAGAAGTGGATCAGAAAGCACATCAATGGTCGTAGAATTGCCATGGTGTTCCAGGATCCAATGACCAGCCTTGACCCAACCATGACCATTGGTAAGCAGATCATGGAGGGTATGATCTGGCACTACAAGATCGACAAGAAGGACGCCTATGACAGAGCTGTAAACCTTCTTAAAGAGGTTGGAATCGAAGATGCGGAAAAGAGAATGAAGCAGTATCCACATCAGCTCTCAGGTGGTATGAGACAGAGAGTGGTTATCGCTATAGCTCTTTCATGTAACCCTGACCTTCTTATCTGCGATGAGCCTACAACAGCTCTGGACGTTAATATCCAGGCCAAGATCCTTGAGCTCATCAAAAAGGTTCAGAAGGAAAGGGATATTGCAGTAATCTACATCACCCATGACCTTGGTGTTGTTGCTAAGGTAGCAGACTACGTAAACGTTATGTATGCTGGTAAGATCGTAGAGGTTGGCAATATCAACGAGATCTTCTACGAGCCCAAGCACCCATATACATGGGGACTTCTGTCAGCTATGCCTGACCTTGGAACAGATGATGACAGACTCTATACGATCCCTGGTTCACCACCAAACCTTCTCCACGAGAAGGAGGGAGATGCATTCGCACCAAGAAATGCTTATGCCCTTGAGATCGATGATAAGCTTGAGCCACCAATGTTCCAGATTTCAGAGACCCACTGGGCAGCCACATGGCTCCTTGACCCAAGAGCTCCTAAGGTAGAGATGCCAAAAGAGCTGAAGGCCAGAATTGAGAGAATGAAGAAGGAGGCGCAGGCAAATGACAGCAAATTATAATGCAGAGCCTCTTTTGGAGGTAAAGGGACTTAAGCAGTACTTCCCTATCAGCAAGACATACACAGTTAAGGCTGTAGATGATGTCAGTTTCAAGGTTTATCCTGGCGAGACATACGGCCTTGTTGGCGAGTCGGGATCTGGTAAGTCCACAATCGGCAGGAGCATAATAAGGCTCTATGATCCAACAGAAGGTACTATCAACTTCTGCGGAATGGATATTTCCGGCAAGATGAGCAAGGATGTTAAGGAGAAACTAAGGATCCAGATGCAGATGATCTTCCAGGATCCTATGGCATCACTTAACCCAAGAAAGAAGATCAAGGACATCATCGGAGAAGCTCTTGATGTTCATAAGTTCTATAACAGCAAGGAAGAGAGAGACCATCGGGTAGAGGCTATCCTTGAAAAGGTTGGTCTTGCAAAAGAGCACGCTGACAGATATCCACATCAGTTCTCTGGTGGACAGAGACAGAGAGTTGGAATCGCCAGAGCCCTTATCCTCAATCCTAAGCTTGTTATAGCTGATGAGTGTATCTCAGCTCTTGACGTATCCATTCAGGCCCAGGTAGTTAACCTTATGAAGGACATCCAGGCGGAGCTTGGAACAGCATATCTGTTCATCGCCCATGACCTTTCAATGGTTAAGTATATTTCAGACAGGATCGGTGTTCTTCACCTTGGACACCTTCTTGAGACCGGAACAACAGATGAGATTTTCTCCAATCCAATTCATCCTTATACGAAATCTCTTTTGTCAGCTATTCCGATCCCTAACCCTGAGCTTGAAAAGAACCGTGAAGCCATCAACTACGACTACAAGACATCAGGAATTGACTACACTAAGGGCACGGAGCACCTTGTTGATGGAAGCCACTATGTAAAGTGCACAGATGAGGAGTTTGCAGCCTGGACAAAATAGTCCTTGTGAGGCGCACATTTTATATGAATTAGTTCTTGCATGTTTAACGGATTAGTAGTAGAATGTGTGCATTATATGAAGAAAAGCTGTGACGAAGACAGTAGACAGCAGACGAAAGCATGCAGAGAGCTGACGGTTGGTGCAAGTCAGTGCAAGTAGTAGCTGATCGAAGATCACTTCTGAGCCGCAGGATCGAACCTTATTACATATAGTAGATCCTGACGTACCTTCGGCGTTAACGAAGAGCGTATTCAATCAGATGCAGACAGCAGATGACGCGTATGTGTAAATGGGTGGTATAACGAGTTTGTACATTTATGACCTCGTCCTTTTTACAAGGACGGGGTCTTTCTTCGTTTAAAAGAGTCATTCTGCGCAATATGAAAGGAGCTCAAAATGTATAACAAAGTCGATACCGATATGAATTTTGTCGGCAGAGAAAAGAAGATCGAAGAGTTCTGGAAAAAAGAAGACATTTTCCAGAAGAGTGTTGATACCCGCAGCCAGGGTGAGATGTATATGTTCTATGATGGCCCTCCAACAGCTAATGGTAAGCCACATATCGGACACGTTCTTACTCGTGCCATCAAGGATATGATCCCAAGATACCGCACAATGAAGGGCTATACTGTTCCTCGTAAGGCAGGTTGGGATACTCACGGACTTCCTGTAGAGCTGGAAGTTGAGAAGATGCTTGGTCTTGACGGCAAAGAGCAGATCGAAGAGTACGGCATGGAGCCTTTCATCAAGAAGTGTAAGGAATCTGTGTGGAAGTACAAGGGAATGTGGGAAGATTTCTCAGGCACAGTTGGTTTCTGGGCTGACATGGATCATCCTTACATCACATACGATGACAACTTTATCGAGTCCGAGTGGTGGGCTCTTAACGAGATCTGGAAGAAGGGCCTTTTATACAAGGGATTTAAGGTAGTTCCTTACTGTCCTCGCTGTGGTACCCCTCTTTCATCTCACGAGGTAGCACAGGGCTACAAGACATTAAAAGAGCGCACAGCTGTTGTTCGTTTCAAGGTTACAGGTGAGGATGCTTACTTCCTCGCATGGACAACAACACCATGGACACTTCCATCTAACATCGGCCTTTGCGTAAACCCTGATGAGAAGTACGTCAAGGTTAAGGCAGCTGATGGCTATACATATTACCTTGCTGAGGCTCTTGCAGACAATGTACTTGGCTCTCTTGCAAAAGAGGAAGGCCAGAAGGCATATGAAGTCCTTGAGACATATGTTGGTACAGATCTTGAGCACAAGGAGTACGAGCCACTTTACCAGTGCGCTAAGGATGAGGCTGACAAGCAGCACAAGAAGGCTTTCTTCATCTACTGCGACAACTATGTAACTATGTCAGATGGTACTGGTATCGTTCATATCGCTCCTGCATTCGGTGAAGACGACGCAAGAGTAGGACGTAAGTATGACGCTCCGCTTGTACAGATGGTTGATTCAGAGGGACGTCTTAAGCCTGAGACACCTTTTGCTGGCTACAGATGTAAGCCTACACAGAAGGAAATGGATGAGGGTGCTATAAGTGCAGATCCAGAGGTACTTAAGGATCTTGATTCAAGACAGCTCCTCTTCTCAGCACCTAAGATGGAGCACGATTATCCTCACTGCTGGAGATGCGGTACACCACTTCTTTACTATGCTCGTTCTTCATGGTTCATCAAGGTTACAGAGGTTAAGGACGACCTTATCCGCAACAATAAAGAGATCAACTGGGTTCCAGAGTCAATCGGTAAGGGAAGATTTGGTGACTGGCTTGAGAACATTCAGGACTGGGGTATCTCCCGTGACAGATACTGGGGAACACCTCTTAATATCTGGGAGTGTGATGACTGTGGTCACCAGCTCTCTGTAGGTTCAAGAAAAGAGCTTGCTGAGCTCTCTGGAGATCCATCAGCAGAGACATGCGAGCTTCACAGACCATATATCGATCAGTACGAGATCACATGCCCTAAGTGTGGCAAGAAGATGCACAGGGTAAAAGAGGTTATCGACTGCTGGTTCGACTCAGGAGCAATGCCATTTGCACAGCTCCACTACCCATTTGAGAACAAGGAGCTCTTCGAGAAGCAGTTCCCTGCAGAGTTCATCTCTGAGGCTGTAGACCAGACAAGAGGATGGTTCTACTCACTTCACGCAGAGGCTACACTTCTTTTCAACAAGCCTGCATTTAAAAATGTAATAGTACTCGGCCTTGTGCAGGATGAGAATGGACAGAAGATGAGTAAGTCAAAGGGCAACGCGGTTGATCCTTTCGATGCTCTTGAGAAATACGGTGCAGATGCTATCAGATGGTACTTCTACACTAACTCAGCACCATGGCTTCCAAGCCGCTTCTCTGGTGATGCGGTTATGGAGGGACAGCGCAAGTTCCTTGGAACTCTTTGGAACACATATGCGTTCTTTACACTTTATGCTAATATCGATGGCTTTGATGCAGCTAATTACAAGCTTGAGCTTGATAAGCTCACTGTTATGGATAAGTGGCTTCTTAGTAAGCTCAACAGCTGCGTAAAGGCTGTAGATGAGAACCTTAATAACTACAGAATTCCTGAGGCTGGTAAGGCCCTGGATAACTTCGTTGACGAGATGTCTAACTGGTACGTAAGAAGATCCCGTGAGAGATTCTGGGCTAAGGGAATGGAGCAGGATAAGATCTCAGCTTACATGACTCTTTACACAGCTCTTGTAACTGTATCCAAGGCAGCAGCTCCTATGGTTCCATTCATGACAGAGGAGATCTACCAGAACCTTGTAAGAAACAGCTTCAAGGATGCTCCAGAGTCAATCCACCTCTGCGACTTCCCAGCAGTAGATGAGGCTCTCATCGATGCTAAGCTTGAGAAGGACATGGAGGAAGTTCTTGATATCGTTGTTCTTGGAAGAGCTGGCAGAAATGCAGCTAACATCAAGAACCGTCAGCCAATCGGCCAGATGTATGTAAAGGCTGAGCAGACTGTAGGCGAGTTCTACACAGATATCATCAGAGAAGAGCTCAACGTCAAGAACGTTGCATTCACAGATGACGTAAGAGACTTTACAAGCTACAGCTTCAAGCCACAGCTTAAGACATTAGGACCTAAGTACGGCAAGAACATCGGCGCTATCAAGAATTACCTTGAGGGTCTTGATGGAAATGCCACAATGGATGAGCTTAACACAAACGGCGTGATCAAGTTCACTGTAAACGATGTTGACGTAGAGCTTGTTAAGGAAGATCTCCTTATCGAGATGGCTCAGAAGGAAGGCTTCATTTCTCAGGAGAACTGGGGAATCACAGTAGTACTTGATACTAACCTCTCTGAGGAGCTCATCAACGAGGGCTTTGTACTTGAGGTTATCAGTAAGGTACAGACAATGCGTAAGGATTCCGGATTCGAAGTTATGGATCACATCAAGGTTTCCTTAAATGGCAACGACAAGCTTGCAGATATCGTTAAGGCTAACGAGAGCAGCATCGCAACCAAGGTTCTTGCTAACGAGGTTGTTTATGGCTCAGATGTAGCCAACGCTAAAGAGTGGGATATCAACGGCGAGAAGGTTACAATCGGCGTAGAAAAGGTTTGATATTCTACAAAATGCCAGTATAATATGGATTAGAGGGACAATCCCCTGTGCAAAGGCGCGCAAATGCTGATGCACAGGGGATTTCTTTTGGGGATATGCTTAATTTACTTAATGTTTATAGAATTGTGAACTAATATGCGGTAAAATATAAACGTATATTGTATTGGGACGAAATCGTTTTCGTACAATGAAGTTGAGGAGGCAGGCTATTTATGAAGAAAAAGAAAATGTCTTTTGACAAGGACTTATTCAAGAGAAGTGTCCAGTATAACGTAAAGACGTTGTACAGAAAGACTATGGAAGAGGCAGAGCCCCAGGAACTCTATCAGGCAGCAGCTTATGCCATCAAGGATGCCATAGTTGACCACTGGATGACCACTCAGAAGGCAGCAGCCGAGCAGGATCCTAAGATTGTTTACTACATGTCCATGGAATTCCTGATGGGAAGGGCGTTTGGTAACAATATCATCAATCTTCAGGCATATAAGCCCGTTAAGGAAGCTCTGGACGAGCTTGGAATAGATGTAAACGTACTTGAGGATCAGGAGCCGGATCCAGCCCTTGGAAATGGTGGTCTTGGAAGACTTGCAGCCTGCTTTTTGGATTCTCTTTCAACCCTTGGATACATGGCTTATGGCTGTGGTATCCGCTATAAATATGGAATGTTCCGCCAGAAGATCCAGGACGGTTACCAGGTTGAGGTTCCTGATGCATGGCTTGAGAACGGCAATCCATTTGAACTTAGAAGAAATGAGTACGCCAAGGAAGTTAAGTTTGGCGGCTATGTAAATATGTACACCGACGACCGAGGCAGAACAGTGTTCAAGCAGGAGGGATATCAGGTAGTTAAGGCTGTTCCTTATGATCTTCCTGTAATTGGCTATGGAAATGGCGTGGTTAACACCCTCAGGATCTGGGATGCTGAGCCAATCCAGTGCTTCCAGCTTGATTCTTTTGACAAGGGCGACTATCAGAAGGCTGTTGAGCAGGAGAACCTTGCAAGCCAGCTCTGCGAAGTCCTCTATCCTAACGACAATCACATCGCAGGAAAAGAGCTAAGACTTAAGCAGCAGTATTTCTTTATCTCTGCTTCTGTTCAGACCGCACTTAAGAGATATTTAAAGCACCACGACGATATCAAGAAACTGTACGAAAAGGCTGTATTCCAGCTTAATGATACCCATCCTACAGTAGCAGTTGCAGAGCTTATGAGGCTCCTCATGGATGAGTACTATCTCACATGGGATGAGGCATGGGATGTTACAACCAAGACCTGCTGCTACACCAACCACACTATCATGGCTGAGGCTCTTGAGAAGTGGCCAGTAGATCTTTTCCAGAGGCTTCTTCCTAGAATCTATCAGATCGTTGATGAGATCAACAGAAGATTTGTTGATCAGATCATGCGTAAATACACAAACAGCGCTGGTATCGATGTTCAGGCCAAGATCCGCAGCATGGCTATCCTCTATGACAATCAGGTCAAGATGGCTCACCTTGCCATCGTTGGTGGACATTCAGTAAACGGCGTTGCAAGACTTCACACAGAGATCCTTGAAAAGAGAGAGCTCAAGGACTTCTACGAGATGATGCCAGAGAAGTTCAACAACAAGACAAATGGTATCACTCAGAGAAGATTCCTTCTCCACGCTAACCCACTTCTTGCAGACTGGGTAACAGACAAGATCGGAGATGGCTGGATCACAGATCTGTCAGAGATGGACAAGCTTAAGGCTTTTGCTAATGACAAGAAGGCCCTTGAGGAGTTCATGGACATCAAGCTCCAGAACAAAAAGCGTCTTGCAGCTTACATCAAGGAGCACAACGGTGTTGATGTTGATCCTAAGTCAATCTTTGATGTTCAGGTAAAGAGACTTCACGAGTATAAGAGACAGCTCCTTAATATCCTTCAGGTTATCCACAAATACAAGGATATCAAGGCTCATCCAACAAAGGACTTCTATCCAAAGACATATATCTTTGGTGCAAAAGCAGCAGCTGGCTACCTTACAGCAAAACTTACAATCAAGCTCATCAACTCAGTAGCTGATGTGGTTAACAACGACCCTGATATCAAGGGAAGACTTAAAGTTGTATTCATTGAGGATTACAAGGTTTCAAACGCAGAGCTTATCTTTGCTGCTGCTGATATCTCTGAGCAGATCTCTACAGCAAGTAAAGAGGCTTCCGGAACCGGTAACATGAAGATGATGCTCAACGGCGCAGTAACTCTTGGAACACTGGATGGTGCTAACGTTGAGATCGTTAACGAAGTTGGCGAGGAGAACGCATTTATCTTTGGTCTTACTTCTCAGGAGGTTATGGACTATGAGAGAAATGGCGGCTACAATCCAATGGACATCTACAACTCAGATCCTAACGTAAAGGCAGTCCTCGACAGCCTTGTAGATGGCACATTCTCAAGCGATAAAGAGCTCTTCAGACCTCTGTACAACTGCCTTCTTAACACAAACAACTCCAGCAAGGCAGATCAGTACTTTATTCTTAAGGACTTCGAGGCTTACCTTGAGGCTCACAGAAAGATCACTGATGCGTATGCAGACAAGAAGCGCTGGGCTAAGATGTCACTTCTCAATACAGCATCCTGCGGTAAGTTCTCATCTGACAGAACAATTCAGGAGTATGTTGACGAAGTTTGGCATTTGGACAAGCTGGTACTATAGGGGAATAAGAAAAAGGAGTGACCATGTTTACATGGTTCACTCCTTTTATTTATGACCCGCCCAAACATGAGGAAAAAAGAAGCGCGAAGAATGAGCGATTCGATTTCCGAATGTTTGCAGGATTGCGAGAGCGAAGCGAAGCAATCCGTATAGTACCAACTCAGTTTGGATCGTTGGATTCCAAGTGCCGCTCTTCTATCAGTTTTTCCACCTGTTTTAAGTTTTCCTTGTTTCCTGCAGGGGTGTCGCTCTTTGGAAGGCTCTTTCTGTAGACGGAGGGCGACATTTTCTTTTCCTGGCGGAAAGCTTTTGAGAATACAAGGGGATCCGAATAGCCGCAGGAGATGGCGATGGATTCTATCGGGAGCTGAGTAAGCTGTAATAGCTCCGTGGCCTTGGCTATGCGGTAGCTTGTAAGGTACTGCTGAGGCGATATGCCAAGGGTCTTTTCAAAGAGGGTGTACAGGTAGCTTCGGTTGATACAGACGTAGTTGGCGATATCTGTGACCTTGATGGGGTTACAGTAGTTGCTTCTTACGTAGGCCTGAGCCCTGGTCACGTAGTTGTTGGCACTTCCGCTGTCGCTTCTTGCAGTTACGCTGATTCCGGAGGCGATAACCGACAGGAACATGGACAGAAGGCCATTTCTTCTAAGGACGTCCTCAACGCTGAAGGTGTTGTGGTCCATCATGTCCTTGACTATATCGTAGATGTCATTTGATGCATCGCTCTTAAATACAGGCTGCTGAAGGGATAAGCCAAGCTGTGATACCACGTCACCGGCTTTTTTGCCTCCAAAGCCGATCCAGGCATAGGTCCAGGGATCTTTTTCATCTGAGACGTAGTAAGCAAGCTCCTCAGGAACGATAAGGAAGCCATAGCCTGCCTTAAGGGGATAGTTCTTTCCCCCGATTGAAAACTTGCCCTTGCCGCTAAGACAGTAATGGATCATGTAGTGGGGCTTAAGGGCCGGTCCAAAGCTGTGACCTGGAAGGGTCTGCGAAAGACCGCAGCAATATACATAAAGATCGTCGGATTCTTCTGTGTTAAAAAGCAGTTTGTAGGCTTTCTCCATGAATGTTCCTCTGTTTCGATGTGTCAGTTTTGGTAAATTCTATGTTAATTGTATTGTATTATGCAAATTATAACCTTTTCAAGCCCTCCAACTAATTGTGTTTTCTACCGATTTACTGTAAAATGTAAGGTGCATTTTGGTTAAATGTGAAAGGACTATGTTTTGCAGAACGATATTCAGGAATTTTTAAAAGCGGGAAACGACATTCTTAACAGCGTTTCAAGCGCCATAGACAGAAATGACTACAGCAACCTTCATGCAGATGTGGCAAGGGCTGTGAAGTCGGTTAGCATAGAGAGGAAAGTCAACTACTCAAGCCAGATGAAGCAGGGAGTGCAGCCTCAGCAGCAGGCCAAGCCAAGAACAGTGGTGTTCCCATTCCTTCAGAAGAACATCAGCAAGTTCCTTGGAGTTCCACAGATGGCAATTTCAGGTGCCATTGGAGCATTTTTCCTTCTTCCTCTTCTGGGAGCGATCTTAAGCGGTTCCATAGCCGGATCCATTACTCTGGGAGTAATTATTGCTACCTGTGCATTCATCTTTGCAAGGGGTAAAAAGAAATATGACCTCTCCAAGAAGTATTATCAGTACGGATCTATCCTCAAGCAGGCTGAGTTTTTCAATATCGCAGACTTGGCAAGGGCATCAGTTAAAAGTGACAAGAGCGTCCTTAAGGACATCAAGAACATGATCAAGTTTGGCTTTCTTCCAAGAGCCCGTTTCGATAGCACAGAGACAGTGTGCATGGTGACAGACAGGGCTTATGAGCAGTATCTTGGAGCTGAGAGCGACAGGATCGCCAGAGAGCAGAGGGAAGAAGAGGAGAAAAAGGCAGCGATCGCAGCCGAGAGAGCTAAGCACGCTGAGTACAAGAACCTCTCTGACAAGGAGATACAGATTCTTGAAGATGGTAAGGAATACATCACCTTTGTTCGTCAGATCAACGACGTGATCCCTGATACAGAGGTTATGTCAGACAAGCTATACAGACTTGAAGAGATCATGAACAAGATCTTTGCTCAGGTCAAAAAAGATCCTGGCAGCGCAGAAGAGCTTCACAAGCTCATGACCTACTATCTGCCAACTACTAAAAAGCTTCTTAACGCATACGTTGAGCTTGATAAGCAGCCAGAGGTTGGTGAGAACATCACCCAGACCAAGAGAGAAATCGACGATGCTATGGATACCATCAATATGGCATTTGAGACCCTTTTAGACAGCCTTTTCCAGGATATGGCATGGGATATTTCTTCTGACATCTCTGTCATGAAGACAATGATGGCACAGGACGGACTTACTGTAGAGGGACAGGGCATCACAGCTCAGACTGGGGCAGTTGCTCAGAGTATGGTAGGACAGGCTGCAGCCCAGAGCCTTGAGTTTGGAGGACAGGCTCAGGCACAGACACAGCCCAAGTAAAGACAAGCACAAAAGTAATATTTATTATAGAATATTAAGTTCTTAGGAGGATGATATGGGAGCAGATTTAGAATTCGGTGCAGCTCCAGCAGCACCATCACTTAGCTTTGGGGCAGAGGCTCAGGCACAGGCAGCACCTGCAGCTGCAGCAACAGCCGCAGCAGAACCTGAAAAAGAGGCATCTAACGGAAACCTCGCACTTGAGGCACAGCTTACAGCAGAGGAGCTCAAGCAGGTTGAGGATTTCAGCAAGCAGATCGACATTTCCAACACAACAGGAGTTATGAACTACGGTGTTGGCACACAGAAGAAGCTTGCAGATTTCTCTGAGAAGGCTATTGAGAATGTAAGAACCAAGGACATGGGCGAAGTTGGAAACATGATCACAGATCTTGTAACTGAGCTCAAGGGCTTTGAGATAGAAGAGGACGAGAAGGGACTTAGAGCTCTTTTCAAGAAGGGCGCCAACAAGTTTGAGGGCATGAAGGCTAAATATGCCAAGGCTGAAGTTAATGTTCAGACCATCGCTAACGAGCTTGAGAAGCACCAGGTTACACTTCTTAAGGACGTAGATGTTCTTGATAAGATGTATGACCTTAACCTCAACTACTACAAGGAACTTACAATGTACATCCTTGCTGGTAAGAAGAGACTTGAAGAGGAGAGAAACACCACTCTTGTAGAGCTCCAGAACAAGGCTCAGACTTCAGGACTTCCTGAGGATGCAGAGGCAGCTAAGGACTTCGCTAACAAGTGCGACAGATTTGAGAAGAAGCTCTATGACCTTGAGCTTACAAGAACCATTGCTATGCAGACAGGTCCTCAGATCCGTATGGTACAGTCATCTGACACAATGATGGCTGAGAAGATCCAGTCAACTATTGTAAACACTATTCCTCTCTGGAAGAACCAGATGGTTATCGCTATGGGTATCGAGCACGCTACTCAGGCTGCAAGAGCAGAGAGAGAAGTTAACGATATGACTAACAACCTGCTTCGCAAGAACGCAGACGCTCTCAAGGTTGCAACAATCGAGAGTGCCAAGGAAGCAGAGAGAGGCATCGTAGATATCGAGACACTTAAGCACACCAACGAGTCTCTCATCACAACACTGGACGAAGTACTTCGTATCCAGACAGAGGGCAAGCAGAAGCGCCACGAAGCCGAAGCAGAACTCGCCCAGATCGAAAACCAGCTTAAAGACAAGCTTCTTGAAGCTGCCAAAAACTAATTGGGGCAGTTCCCATAGTTTATTTTCACTCGCGTTGACTGCGTCGTGATTCATTAGAACTTAAAAAAGAAGGATATCCTCATTTCATGTTATTCAAAGAAATCGGATATCCTTCTTTTTTGCGTTCCATGAATCATCTCCTCGTCAAAATGACTCGTGGAAATAGACTATGGGAACTGCCCCATTTAACATTTTGACATGTTTCAGAAACAAAGAGGCATGGATATTCGGAAAGTGTTTGTGTATGATTAAGGAAAGTAAAACATTTGTGAGTGTTTTGGAAATGAGAGGCGTAGAGCCTCAGGCAGTCAACAAATTAGGAGGGTTATATGATTGATCAGGAGATGAAGAAGGCGGTTCTTGAGAGCTTTGAGAAGGCATTTGGTAAGAATGATAAGGTTAAGGCGTATTTTGCACCTGGAAGGGTTAATCTTATTGGGGAACATACAGATTATAACGGAGGTCATGTATTTCCTTGTGCACTGACAATTGGTACTTATGGAGCAGCTGCTAAGAGGGATGATGACAAGATCCGTTTCTATTCAGTAAATCAGGACAGGGCTGGTGTTATTGAGGCTTCTCTGTCAGATCTTGAGGCCAAGAAAGAGGCGGGCTGGACCAACTATCCAATGGGTGTTGTATGGGCCTTTGCTGGAAGAGGAATGAAGATAGACAAGGGATTTGACATGGTCATCTATGGAAATATTCCTAATGGTTCAGGTCTTTCTTCTTCAGCGTCTCTTGAAGTGCTGACAGGTTTCATTTTAAGAGATCTCTATGGATTTGAGGTTTCTAATCAGGACCTTGCCCTTATCGGACAGTATTCTGAGAATAACTACAACGGATGTAACTGTGGTATCATGGATCAGTTTGCAGTAGCCATGGGTAAGGAAGGCAGCGCGATCTTCTTAGATACAGCCGATCTCTCTTTTGAATATGCACCAATTAAGCTTGATGGCGCCAAGATCATCATTGCTAACACCAATAAAAAGCACAAGCTCACTGACTCCCAGTACAACGCAAGAAGGAGCATGTGCGAAGAGGCTCTTGCAATTCTTCAGAAGAGCCTTGATATCAAGGGACTTGGTGATCTTTCAATCGAGGAGTTTGAGGCCAACAAGGGACTTTTAACAGACCCTGATATGCAGAAGAAGGCTAAGCACGCTGTTTACGAGAACCAGCGCACCATCGAGGCTGTTAAGGCTCTTAAGGCTGGCGAGCTTGACCGGTTTGGTGAGCTTATGAGACAGTCCCATGAGTCACTTCGCGATGATTACGATGTAACAGGCGTTGAGCTTGATACCCTTGCTGAGGAGGCTTGGAAGATTCCTGGTGTTATCGGATCAAGAATGACAGGCGGCGGATTTGGCGGATGCACAGTTTCCATCGTTAAGGACGAGGCGATTGAGAACTTTAAGAAGACTGTAGGCGAGAACTACAAGAAAAAGATCGGCTACGATGCCACATTCTACACAGTATCAATCGGCGGCGGCCCAGAAGTAATCTGATAGTAGTGAGTTTGGAGGAAAGTAATGAACTTTAATGCAGTAAAAAACCTTGTAGCATATGGTCTTAGGACAGGTCTTATTGAAAAGGAAGACGTGATCTATGCAGTTAACAGTCTTCTTATCATCCTTGGACAGGACAGCGCAGAGTACGAGGCTTCTGAGATAGAGGCTCTTTCTGAAGGCATCGACCAGGCAGGTATTGATGACGGTACATTCCTTGAGGGCGTGTTAAAAGAGCTTGATGACTACGCAGCATCTGCTGGCCTTATTGAGAATGACAGCGTGGTTTACAGGGATCTTTTTGATACAAAGCTCATGGGAGTTTTGACCCAGAGACCAAGTGATGTAATAAGAAAGTTTAATGAGAAATACAAAGAGAGCCCAGAGGCTGCTACAAACTTCTACTATGATTTCTCCAGAAACACAGACTACATCAGACGCTACAGGATCTCCAAGGATATGAAGTGGATAGCTCCTACTGAGTATGGAGACCTTGATATCACCATCAACCTCTCCAAGCCGGAGAAGGACCCTAAGGCTATCGCTGCAGCCAAGAATGCCAAGCAGAGCGGATATCCTAAGTGCCAGCTTTGCTGGGAAAACGAAGGCTACTCTGGAAGAGTTGATCACCCTGCAAGGGAGAACCACAGGATCATTCCTGTAACTATCCAGAATTCAAAGTGGGGATTCCAGTATTCTCCTTATGTATACTACAACGAGCACTGCATCGTGTTTAATTCAAAGCATATCCCAATGAAGATAGAGCACGATACTTTCTGCAAGCTCTTTGACTTTGTTAAGCAGTTCCCTCACTATTTTGTGGGATCAAATGCAGATCTTCCAATAGTTGGAGGCTCCATTTTAAGCCACGACCACTTCCAGGGCGGACATTACACCTTTGCAATGGCCAAGGCTGAAGTTGAGAGAACCTTCACAGTACCTGGATTTGAGGACGTAAAGAGCGGAATTGTTAAGTGGCCAATGTCTGTTATCAGACTTTCAGGTAAGTCCAGCGACAGGATTATTGAACTTGCTGATGTGATCCTTAATAAGTGGAGAGGATATACGGACGAGGCAGCTTTTGTGTTTGCTGAAACAGACGGAACTCCTCACAACACCATCACTCCAATAGCAAGAAAGAGGGGCGAAAACTTCGAACTTGACCTTGTTCTTAGGAACAATATCACTACAGATGAGCATCCTCTTGGGGTATATCATCCTCATGCTGAGCTCCATCATATCAAGAAAGAGAACATTGGTCTTATCGAAGTAATGGGTCTTGCTGTTCTTCCTGCAAGACTTAAGGGCGAAATGGCAGAGCTTAAAAAAGCTATCCTTAAAGGCGCAGATCTTAGAGCCGACGAGACTCTTGAAAAGCACGCTGACTGGGTGGATCAGTTTAAGACCAAATATGACAGCTTAAGCGCAGATAATATAGATGAGATAGTTGAGAAGGAAATTGGCGAAGTGTTTATGCATGTTCTTGAGGACGCTGGTGTTTACAAGCGCACCAAAGAGGGACAGGAAGCCTTCGACAGATTTGTTAAGACATTAGGATAAAGAAAAGCCGTGGCAGCGCTAAAACGCTTCCACGGCTAAAATTTTAAGATGTTATTCCTCAGCGGCCTGATCCTTGTTGCGATCAAGTAGCTTTAAAATAGTGGACCTGCTAAGAGAATTAAGGCTGTTTGCTATAGGAACAAGACCATCAAGCTTTCTTTCGATCTCGGCTTCGTTATATTCAAGCTTGGTCTTGTACATATCTATAAGAAGCCTGTAGGTGGCTGTTATGTCTGTTCTGGTCTTAACAGCAAACTCAAGAACCTTAGCTGCATCTTCAAATCTGCCAAGGGCATAGAGGGCATCGCCCCATTTCTGCAGGGTTATTACAAGAGTTGTATAGTTCTGATCATACTCAGTAAGCGCTGTGATGTTGGCAGTTCCATACTCGAGCTTAAGATCAGTGTTGGAGATTCCGGTAAAGTTGACGATCTTTGCATCTTTAAGGGCAGTTAGTTCATCTTCAATGCCCTGGAGAGTTTCATTATCTTCCGCAGTACCAAAGGGAAGAAGATCATAAGGGATGTGAACATATTCAAGGGTATCAAGGCTTTTTTTCCTGACGCTGTTGGCCCTGCGTTCTTTGTCCCAGAATTTTTCTTCCTGTATTTCCTCTTTTCTTGAGACCCGGCGAATCCTGATGTTGAACAGGACAATAAACAATATGAAGGTTGCTAAAAAGGGGAATTTCATCTATAATATCCTTTCAGTAAATCGTGGTTCATTCCATATAATGATATCACAGAGGAAGTGTTATGAGAATTCAATTTAAATGCGTGGCAGCTGCCTTGCTACTGACCCTTCTGATCCCAGCAGGGAAGGCTTATGCAGCTGAGGGTGACGCGCGAAAAATAGCAAATGGGGTTTATATCGGATCAGTTGATGTCTCTGGTATGAGTGTAACTGACGCAGAGACAGCCGTTTCAGCATATGTGAATGAGCTTTCAGCTGAGCAGATCACACTGTCTGCTGGCGAAGGCAGAGAAACAGGTTTTACTGGTGAAGAAATAGGTCTTTACTGGAGCAATACCAGCATTGTTGAAGATGCTTACGCTCTTGGACACCAGGGCAATATCATCCAGAGATACAAAGCCCTCAAGGATCTTGAGAAAAACAAGCATGTATTTGATATAGAGTACGGATATGAAAAAGAAATGATCGAGGCAATTGTAGCGGATTGCGGAAAGGCCTACGATCAGGAGACTATCAATTATAATCTTACCAAGACTGCAGACGGATTCGTGGTATCCGATGGACAGACAGGATATCTTGTAGATCAGCCAGCGTCTGTATCTCTTATAGAGAGCTTTATCCAGGACGATCTTGGAAAGGGTAACAACCTTGTAAGCCTTTCAATCAAGGCAGACGAGCCAAAGGGCAGCGCTGAGGAGCTTGCCAAGGTCAGAGACGTTCTTGGAACATTTACTACAAGCTACAAGTCATCAGGCGCTTCACGAAGTGCCAACGTGGCCAACGGCTGCAGACTTATCAATGGCTCAACCATTTATCCTGGAGAGGAATTCTCAGTTCTTGATACCATCACACCATTTACTGAGGCTAACGGATATTTCCCAGCGGGATCATACCTCAACGGCCTTGTTGTAGAGAGTGTTGGCGGTGGAATCTGCCAGGTATCAACAACACTTTACAACGCAGTTCTTTTATCAGAGCTTGAAGTAACAGAGAGACACAACCACTCCATGATCGTCAACTACGTTGATCCTTCAGCGGACGCTGCTATCGCGGAGTCTGGCGGCAAGAACTTCAAGTTCGTTAACAGCACAGAACATCCTATCTATATAGAGGGATACACTTCTTCTGACAAGCACATTACATTTACCATATACGGCGTGGAAACAAGACCTTCTGGCCGCCACGTTTCTTACAAGAGTGAGGTTTTAGAGACAACTCCTGCATCAGCAGATGAGTTTGTAACAGATCCTTCACAGGCGGTTGGATATGTGGGAACACAGTCAGCGCACCTTGGTTATAAGGCACAGCTTTGGAAGATTGTCACAGAAAACGGCGAGACTACCAAGGAAGTGGTCAACTCCAGCACTTACAAGATGGTTCCAAAGATCATCACAATTGGAACAGGCGGAGCTGATCAGACAACACTTTCCCAGCTTCAGACAGCAATGGCAACCAAAGACGTTGGAACCATCAAGGCCGTTGCAGGAGCTTTGGCAGCAGCCAGAAACGCTGCTGGAACTGATGGAGCTGAGGCAGCAGCCCAGGCTGTAGGCGATGCGGTTGGTGCAGCTAATGCACTTTTACAGCAGCAGGCCATTGATACAGCAGAGGTCATCGAAACAAACTAAGTTTTTTGGAGAGTTCATGAGGATTGGCAAAATAACTGAGAATGCTCTTAAGCGCTCAGTTTTAAAGCAGATCAGAACAGAATACAAAGATATCAAAAGCGCAGCTGTAGGGTCAGACTGCGCTTTTTTTAATGATAAAAAGACATTCAGTGCCACTTTTCCTGTTGTGGCGGACATTAAGGACGCTGGATTTTACGCTGTGATAAAGGCGGTAAACAGCCTTGTTGCCCAGGGCATTACAGCGGACCACGTTACTCTTACCGTTCTTCTTCCTGCAGATTCAGAGGAAAAAGAGCTAAAGAAGATAGTTTCTGATGCCCTTTTAGGTAGCAGAACTGTGGGAGTTCCATATGTTGGAGGCCACACAGAGGTCACAGGCGCAGTTACAAGGCCGGTTATAACGGCGACAGCTGTAGGATTTGCCGGGGATAACACAATTGTAGATAGTAAGCCCAAGGCAGGACAGGCTCTTATTGTCACCAAGTGGATTGCCCTGGAGGGTACAGCGATCCTTGCTGGCGAAAAGAAAAATGAACTGGCCACCAGATATCCCGTTCCTTTTATCGAAGAAGCAGAGCGGTTTAAAGCTCTTTTGCCCATAAATAGTGAGGCTGCAGTCGCCATAAAGTCCGGGGCGAGCTCAGTCCATGACCTTTCCTCAGGGGGAATATTTGCAGCCCTTTGGGAAATGGCGGAGAGAGCAGGAACCGGACTTAATGTGGATCTGAAAAAGATCCCAATAAGGCAGGAGACCATTGAAGTTTGTGAATTCTTAGAGGTCAATCCTTACCTTCTTACATCAGGAGGAGGACTTCTTATAGCCACAGATGATGAGGAAAAGGCCCTGTCAGAGCTTGAAAAGGCCGACATAAATGCTGCGGTTATCGGGTATCTGCGGGAAGGAAACGACCGCATTATCGTAAATGGAGAGGAGCAGAGGTTTTTGGAGCTCCCACAGGCCGATGAGATTCACAGAATTCTTTTGTGATATATGCCGTTTTGTGTAGTATCATAGAATTTATAAATATGAGATGGGAGACAGTTATGAGTACTAGAGAAGAGATACTGAATATTATAGAGAAAAACAGCCGTATCGATGTTCATGAGCTTAGCGTCCTTCTTGGGGCTGAAGAGATCGTTGTAGCTAACGAGCTTAAGCAGCTTGAGGAAGAGGGCATTATTTGCGGCTACCATACAATGGTGGACTGGTCCAAGACCAGCATTGAAAAGGTAAATGCACTTATCGAGGTTAAGGTAACTCCTCAGAGAGGCCTTGGTTTTGACAGCATTGCTGAGAGGATCTACAAGTACCCTGAGGTTACAAGCGTATACCTCATGAGTGGCGGATTTGACCTTATGGTAATCCTTGAGGGCAAGAGTCTTCAGGAGGTTGCAAGCTTTGTAAGCAACAAGCTCTCAACACTGGATACTGTCCTTAGCACAGCTACTCACTTTATCCTTAAGAAATACAAAGACCACGGAACAATCCTGGCTAAGAAATACGAAGATACAAGAGAGAAGGTATCACCATGAGAAATCCTATAGGAAAAAAGGTGGTTGATATCAAGCCATCCGGAATAAGAAAGTTTTTTGACATAGTTCTGGAGACTGAGGGCGCTATTTCTCTTGGTGTTGGTGAGCCGGATTTTGACACTCCATGGCACATCAGAGACGAGGGTATCTACTCCCTTGAAAAGGGCAGAACCTTCTATACTTCAAACTCAGGTCTTAAGGAACTTAGGACAGAGGTAGCGAGCTACATTAAGAGAACCCAGGGCGTAACCTACGATCCGATAAAAGAGATCTTTATCACGGTAGGTGGCTCAGAGGCCATAGACCTGGCCCTTAGGGCAATGGTAGATGCAGGAGACGAAGTCCTTATCCCCCAGCCAAGCTATGTTTCATATGAACCCTGCGCTATCCTTGCGGATGCGGTTCCTGTAATAATCGAATTAAAAGAAGAGAACGACTTCAGGTTAACAGCTCAGGAGGTTCTTGATAAGGTAACAGACAAGACCAAGATCCTGGTGCTTCCTTTCCCTAACAATCCAACTGGAGCCATCATGGAGAAAGAGGATCTGGAAGCTATTGCCAAGGTAGTCATTGAAAAGGACCTCTATGTCATCTCAGATGAGATCTACGGAGAGCTCACCTATACAGGCGGTAAGCACGTATCTATCGTATCTCTCCCTGGAATGAAGGAGAGAACGATCCTTATAAACGGCTTCTCCAAGGCCTATGCCATGACTGGATGGAGACTTGGATATGCCTGCGGACCAGCAGCTATCATGGAGCAGATGGTCAAGATTCACCAGTTTGCAATTATGTGTGCTCCAACTACCAGCCAGTATGCAGCTGTAGAGGCGCTTAAAAACGGCGATGATGACGTTGCCATGATGCGCGAGCAGTACAACCACAGAAGAAGATATCTCTTAAACGAGTTTAAGAGGATCGGACTTCCATGCTTTGAGCCCTATGGTGCGTTCTATGTATTCCCATGCATCAAGAAGTTTGGCATGACTAGTGATGAGTTCTGCACAAGACTTCTTAAGGAAGAGAAGCTTGCAGTTGTTCCTGGTACAGCCTTTGGCGACTGCGGAGAGGGATACATCAGGATTTCCTACGCATATTCTTTAGAAAATCTTAAAGCAGCCATGGAGAGACTGGAGAGATTCATCAGTAAACTGTAAAAATTAAATATCTTTAGTAAAAACTAAAAGCTCCTGCTTTGTGGGTAATATGCACAAAAAGCAGGAGCTTTTTTGTGGAAATAGGAAATTATCTAAAATATTTCATAAAAAGCTAAAATATTCGTTGACATGGTGCTCCCCGCACTCTAAAATTTTCATAGAGCGTATTATTTTGGGATTTTCACAAGTAATTTTGACATTCGGGAGTTATATTGTCATGAACCAGAACAGTGAACTTAAGTATTGTCAGCCCTGGATCTTACAGAGAGCTGATCCATACGTTTACAGACATACAGATGGTAATTACTACTTTACAGCTTCAGTTCCAGCTTACGACGGAATAGTTCTTAGAAGAGCTGACAGCCTTGCTGGTTTAGCTGAAGCTAAAGAAACAGAGATATGGCACAAGCATGAAACTGGCCCTATGAGTAAGCATATTTGGGCGCCAGAGCTGCACTTCCTTGACGGAGCCTGGTACATCTACTATTCAGGCGGTGAACAGGAAGATGCCTGGAAGATAAGGCCCTATGTCCTTGAGTGCAGGGATGAGGATCCGATCACAGGCACATGGAAGGAGCTTGGCAAGATCCAGAGAGCAGATGATGATGAATTCTCCTTTGAGGCTTTTTCATTAGACGCCACAGTATTTGAGAATAAAGGTGAGAGGTACTATGTCTGGGCCGAGAAGGTAGGCGTTGGCAGGCAGATCAGTAACCTCTACATAGCTAAGATGCAGTCCCCATGGAAGCTTTCTACAGTACAGGTTATGCTCACAACTCCTGATTATGACTGGGAGAGAGTTGGCTACTGGGTTAATGAGGGACCTGCAGTGATAAAGAGAGATGGCAGGATATTCCTTACTTATTCAGCCAGCGAGACAGGTAAGGCTTACTGCATGGGAATGCTCACTGCTTCTGAGGACAGCGATCTTTTAGATCCCAAGTCCTGGGTAAAAGAAAGATTCCCAGTACTTAAGTCTGATGAGAGCAAAAAGATATTTGGACCAGGACACAACAGCTTTACCGTTGACGAAAATGGAAGGGATGTATGTGTTTTCCACGCCAGAGGAGAAGAGACCATTGAGGGCGATCCTCTTTACAATCCCAACAGGCATGCAATGATAATGCCGCTTAAGTGGGACAGTGACGGAAGGCCAGTGTTTTCTTTTGAACAGGAGTAATACATGAATATTAAGACCAGAGTTACGGTTTTGGCAGCAGGCCTTTGTGCCTGCTTTGCTATTTCAGGGTGCGGAGAGGCTGCTACCACGCAGGTAAGTGCCCTTCCGGAGGAGATGCCAGTGGAAGAGATATCAGTTGGATCAGTTAATTCAGGCGGATCACTTCACGATCCTCAGATAATTGTTGGTGATGATGGCACATATTACTGCTATGGAACCCACATGACAGCTGCAACTTCCAAAGACCTTAGTAAGTGGGATATGTGGGGGGACGGAGTAAACAGCTCCAACAAGATCTTTGACAATGTCATAGCTGAGCCCTTTGATGCGTTTTCTTTTGTTGGCAAGAACGATCAGGGCGGTTATTCAGTATGGGCCCCAAGCGTTATCTATAACAAGAAGACAGGCAAGTACATGATGTATTTCTGCACCACTTCCACTTACATCAAGTCCAATATCTGCCTTGCTACTTCTGATAACATTAATGGTCCTTTCCACTATGAGAAGACCATAATCTACTCCGGCTTTACCAAGCCAGATTTAGAGCTCACTAACTATGAAGAAATAATGGGAGACGATGTTAAGACCCGCACCAGATACATTTCGGGCGGTGCTTTCAACAATCAGCTTTGGCCAAATGCCATCGATCCAGCCATGTTCTATGATGCAGACGACAGGCTGTGGATGGTCTATGGTTCCTGGTCTGGAGGAATCTTCGTCCTTGAGCTTGATGAGGAGACGGGAGAACCCATAAGGCCGGAAACTAATGATGAGACCGAGACAGATGCATATTATGGCAAAAGAGTCATCGGTGGATTCCACCATCCTATTGAGGGGCCATATATTCACTACGACAAAACTACAGGGTATTACTATCTCTTTTTATCCTATGGCAATCTACAGACAGATGGAGGATATCAGATAAGGGTATTAAGGTCTGATAAGCCAGATGGAACCTATGTAGATGTGACAGGAGCGTCACTTGGAATAAAGGGTGATCTTGATAACTTTGCAAACTATGGTACCAAGCTCATGGGTAACTACACACTTCCAAGCCTCAATGTGACCTACATGGCTCCTGGAGGACAGTCAACCTTTGAGGATAAGGATGGCAAGCTCTACGTTGTGTATCACGAGAGATTTAAAGGAAAGGGAGAATTCCACGCTGTAAGAGTGCACCAGATGGCCATGAATGAAGATGGCTGGCCATGTATCTTCCCTTTTAACACCTGTGGCGAGGCGCTTTCTGAGAGCGGATATAAGACCGGAGATATAACCGGGACTTTCTATGTAGTGGACCATGGACTTGAGATAAACAATCTGGTGAATGAACCATCTGAATGCCAGTTTGCGGACGGTCAGATAAATGGTGGTATTACAGCAACATATGAGGTGACAGAGGGCACCAATTTTATTACTATTAAAACTGCAGATGTAACATACAAGGGAATTCTTGTGGAGATGAAGGACGAAGCAGGAAATAACACTCTGTGTTTCTCTGCCATAGGCGATAACAACCACTCCATATGGGGTGTTAAGTATCTGAAAAACGCAGATGAAAACCAGTAAACAAGCAAAAGAGAGGGACGTTAGTATGGCAAAACTTGTTATCAATGAAACCAAGACCCAGGGCGTTATCGCACCTGAGATATACGGTCACTTTTCAGAGCATCTTGGAAGATGTATCTATGAGGGACTTTACGTTGGGGAGAACTCAGATATTCCCAATGTTAACGGCATGAGAAAGGACGTAGTAGACGCCCTTAAAGAGATCAAGGTGCCTCTTCTTCGCTGGCCAGGCGGATGCTTTGCTGATGAGTACCACTGGATGGACGGAATTGGCGATAAGGCAAAGCGCAAGAAGATGGTAAATACTCACTGGGGCGGAGTTATGGAGGATAACAGCTTCGGAACTCATGAGTTCATGGAGCTTTGCAGACAGCTTGGTTGCAAAACATACGTTAATGGTAACCTTGGAAGCGGTACTGTTCAAGAGATGAGCCAGTGGGTTGAGTACATGACCTTTGATGGCGTTTCACCTATGGCTGACCTTAGAAGAGAGAACGGAGCTGAGGAGCCATGGACTGTAGATTACTTTGGCGTTGGTAATGAGAACTGGGGCTGCGGCGGAAACATGACACCTGAGCACTATGCCAACGAGTACAGAAGATATCAGACTTACGTTCGTCAGTACGACGACAAGAGACCAATCAAGAAGATCTGCTGCGGTGCTAACTCAGATGATTATCACTGGACAGAACAGGTTATGAAGACATGTTTTGACCACACACCTGAGCACCTTCACGGCTTTATGGATCTCATTTCCCTTCACTATTACACAGTTCCTGGTCCTTGGGAGCACAAGGGAAGTGCTACAGACTTCGATGAGGAGATCTACTACAAGACCCTTAAGAAGGCTTATGACATGGAGGAACTGGTTTCAAGACACAGCGCTATCATCGATCAGTACGATCCGGAAAAGAAGATCGGCCTTTCAGTAGATGAGTGGGGCAACTGGTTCGATGTTGAGCCTGGAACAAACCCAGGATTCTTATATCAGCAGAACACAGTAAGAGACGCTCTTGTAGCAGGAATCAACCTTAACATCTTCAACAAGCACTGCGACAGAGTTAAGCTTGCCTGCATCGCTCAGATGGTCAACGTTCTTCAGTCTGTTATCCTTACAGACGGAGAGAAGATGCTCAGAACTCCTACATATCACGTATTCCACATGTTCCGTCACCACCAGGGAGCAGAGCTTCTTGCAAGTGAGATTTCAGGAAGCAGCAAGACAGGAACCGAGGAGTGGAAGGTACCAGAGCTTACAGAGTCTGTATCTGTTAAGGACGGCATCATCACTATCACAGTTAATAACTTATCTCTTTCTGAGGCAAAAGAGCTTGATGTTGTATTTGCTGAGAAGAAGGATTTTGAGGTTGTTGAAGCTAATATCCTTGCGAGCGCTGATGTTCGTGACCACAACACCTTTGATGATCCTGATAAGGTTGTCGAGAAAGAGTTCACCGGATACAGCCTTGATGGCGGTCTTAAGCTCACACTTCCTGCAGCCAGCGTAGTTGAGATAAGACTAAAATAATTGTATAATGTATGAAATTACAGCATTAAAGGGGTTACTATGTTACATATCAAATCACTGGACGAGGGACTTGAGCTCTTTAAGGCTTTAGGTTCTGACATCAGAGTTGAGATCATCAAGATTCTTTTAAACGAGAATTCAATGAACATGAACGAGCTTGCAAGCCGCCTGAACATCACCAATGGCGCCCTTACAAGCCACATCAAGAAGCTTGAGGAGTGCGGAGTAGTCACTGTATCCTCTGAGGCCTCAGGACATGGCAACCAGAAGGTCTGCTCAGTTCATCTTGATAAGATACTTATAGAACTTCAGGATAAGCCCAAGAACGAGAATATCTATACTACAGACATCAAGGTTGGACTTTTCTCAGACTATAGCGTTTATCCTACCTGTGGTCTTGCCACAAGCACAAGGCTTATCGGAGAAGTGGATGACACCAGATACTTTGCTCATCCAGACAGATACGAGGCAGACATCCTGTGGTTCACCAAGGGATATGTCGAGTATGCAATTCCAAACTTTGTTCCAGCCAATCAGAAGATCGATGAGATCTGCGTATCTTTAGAGCTTAGCTCTGAGGCTCCTGGCGTAAATAACGTGTGGCCCTCAGATATTTACTTTTATCTAAATGATGTGCTCCTTGGCACATGGACATCACCTGGAGATTTTGGCGATGTTAAAGGTATCTTCACACCAGACTGGTGGTTCCCTAACTGGAATCAGTACGGACTTTTAAAGATGCTGGTTATCAACCACAAGGGTACATATATTGATGGGCTTCAGATCTCTGAGGCCTCTATTGATCAGTTCAATATAACCTCAAAGAGTCAGCTTAAGCTTAAGCTTGAGGTTCCTGACAACGCTGAGCATGTAGGTGGCCTTACGATCTTTGGCCGAGGCTTTGGTAACTACAATCAGGATATCAATGTTAAGATGGCTTACAGCCCTATAGAAATGTAAATATTTAAATAAAAAAGTAACACCGATGATCACTTGGATCATCGGTGTTTTGTTATGCGCTTATTTAATTCCGCTGATTGCGATAGACTGAATGATCATGCGCTGGAACATGAAGAACAGAAGGAGTGTTGGCAACATGGCGATTACGGAAGCTGCCATGATAAGGGCGTAATCACTTTGGATCGCGTAGTAGGAATTAAAGGATCTGATTACTACCTGCAGTGTCCACTGTTTCTCGCTTCTAAGGAAGATCGTAGGTGCAAGATAATCGTTCCAGATAAACATGAACCACAGCATCAGCTGAGTTCCAAGAGCTCCCTTCATAAGTGGAAGGAATATCTTCCAGTAGATTCCAAAGTAGTTACAGCCGTCGATCTTGGCTGCATCCATAAGATCTGAAGGAATGCTGTAGAGGTTCTGCCTCAGGAAGAATATCATGCTGACATTACCAAAGCATCCAGGGATGATAAGTGGTGCCAGTGAGTTGGTCCAGTGGAGCTTGGTGAAAAGAACGTACTGAGGGATCATAACTACCGCAAATGGGATCATGATGGTTGCTAAAAGAGCAAGGAACAGTGCGTTCTTACCTCTAAAGTCCATCTTTGCAAAGGCAAATGCTGCAAGAGATGAAGTAAAACCGCCGATCAGAAGGACAGGGATCTCAACCTTAATAGTGTTGAGGATACCACTTATGAACTGGCCCTTCTGAAGGACCTGTGAATACTTACCTATAAGGATAGGATCAGGAATGATCGTAAGACTTCCTGAAAGGATCTGATTCTTGGTCATAAAGGATGTAGCCACCATGTAGATCAGTGGGAACACCATGGTAATTGCAAACAGGAACAGGATGATAAAGATTATTACGTTAAACACTCTTTCCTTAGGAGTTGTGACGTGATCATCCTGATAATCTTTACTTTTTCTTCTTGGTAAAGCTAAAGTAGCCATCTTATCACACCTCCTTAATCTATAGTCTTAACCCATCTATCCTGGCCCCAGAAGTTGATGGCCGTGATGATGAATATGATTATCGCCAGAATTACAGCTACAGCACTACCATAGCCGAGCTGTCCGTTGGTAAAGGCTTTTTCATACAGATAATAAACAACAGTTGCTGAGCTGTAGTTTGGTCCGCCTGAAGGAGTCATAACCTGGACTTCTACGAATACCTGGAAACCACCGATAAGGGAAGTGATAAGTACGTAGAATGTTACAGGAGACAGCAGAGGAAGGGTGATGTTCATGAACTTGTCAAAGCCGTTGGCTCCATCGATCATGGCCGCTTCGTAGTAGTCCCGGGGGATGTTCTGCAGTCCCGCCAGATACAGGATTACCGTTCCTCCAAGTCCCTTCCACACCATGAAGATGATAAGGGATATCTTGACCATGTGCTCATCGCCAAGCCAGTTAGGACCGTGGGCTCCCGTAAGGAATTTGTAGATTCCGTTTAAGAGACCATAGTCATAGTTGAATACCCATGCCCAAAGAATGGATACAGCAACAAGAGATGATACTACAGGAACGTAGTACATTGTTGTGAGGAGTCTTTTTCCAGGAATTCCCCTTTTAAGACCCATAGCGATCAGCATACCAAGGATCATTCCGATTGGGATACCGATCATGTAGATAATGGTTGTGGCCATTGACTTCCAGAACTTGGCATCAGCAAAGATCTTGGCATAGTTCTGAAGTCCCACAATATTTCCCCAAAGTGAGTTGATACCTGTCCACTTACTGGTACTTGCAATAAGCGCAAACACGATGGGATAAGCCATAAACAGCATGAAACCTATAAAAGGTGGTGCTATAAACAGCCATGCCCAGCGTTCTTCTCTTTTCGCCATGGCAGATCTGTGAACTTTTACTTTATTTCCAGCCATTTCATACTCCCGTTTTTTAAAAATAAAGCCCCTTAGTAGCGCTACCAAGGGGCTTTAGGTCTTTTATAAGCTAGTTCTTGCCCTTATTATTTTGTTGCAGAATTCTGAAGCTCGATTGCTTCGTCAAGGGCTGCCTGCATCTCAGGCTCTACCTGCTTAAGGTAATCTTCAACAGAGATGTCACCATTCTTGATGTTGAATACGCCTGACCAGAAAGGTGTGAACCACTCTGAGTTGTATGTGTAATCTGTCTCCTGAAGAGCTGCCTCGTAGTGGTCATTGCCATCGAAGTAACCAAAGATTACATCTACGTTAGAAGCGTAAGGAACTTTGCCGCTGTTTACAGCATCCTTGAACTCGCCATAAGCAAGATCTACGATGTTAGGAAGCTGAATAGAAGCGCCTGTTGAAATACCTGAAACTGCTCTCTGTCCGTCTGCATCTGTTGAAAGCTTAGCAACAAGCTCTGCGCAGAGGTCAGGATACTCTGTTGTAGCTGATACGCAGTAACCAACTGAACCCATCCATGTGTGTGACTTGCCATCACCTGAAGGTCCTACAGGCCATCCGCAAAGGTTCCACTTGTAAGGGAATGTAGCGTCATCCATAAATGCTGCAACGTCCCATGTTCCGCAAGCGTAGAAAGCAACCTGGCCATCAAGCCATCTCTGATATCCGCCAAGAGCTGTATCCTGCTCAACTGAAGGTGTAAGGCCGTTCTTGGTAAGGTCTGTGTAGAATGTAAGGGCCTCTGTGAGCTGAGGGTTGTTAGCTACGTTAACCTTGGTCATATCATCGTTAAGGAACTTAACTCCGTTTGAGTAGAGGATAGGAGTCATGCCCCACTGATCTGCACATGCAACACCCCACTGATCAACTTCGCCGTCGCCGTCCTTATCCTTGGTAAGAGCCTTACATACTTCTACGAACTCGTCGTATGTGTATGGGTTCTCAGGATCTGGATACTCAAGACCTGCCTCATCAAAGAGGTCCTGGTTGTAAGCAAATGCAAAGCATGAAAGATCCTTAGGGAAAGCGTAAAGTGAACCGCTTCCGATGTTCTTGCCGTCGTAACGGTAGATTGACTGTGTTGTTCCCCAAATGCTCTTGATTGTAGCGTCGTCTACATAGCTATCAAGAGGAAGAACGTATCCGTTGTCTACATAAGAACGAACTGCTGCAGGTCCTACATAGAATACATCTGGCATATCACCAGCTGTCATGTTGGCGATCATCTTCTGGTTGTACTCTTCCTGAGTTGTTACCTCGAAGACAACTTCCTTAACCTGATCTTTGTGCTCCTCAACGAACTCATCGATGAGCTGCTGGTAAATTGTTTTCTCGTGCTCCTGCATGTAAAGGAATACGTGGATTGTCTGATCTCCCTCACCTGTAAGAGACTCTGTTGATGACTCTGATGTGGTCTCAGCTGCTGCTGTGTCAGCAGTCTGTGTGTCTGGTGTAGCTTCGCCAGCATCTTCTACTGTTGTGGTTGCGCAACCAGCAAGAAGTGAAAGACTCATTACACCGGCCAAGATAACACTTAAAGCTCTCTTTTTCATAGTAAATCCTCCTAAAAAAATTGCGTTTACTAGCATCTGATGTAGCAATTTTACTAATAGGAGGATATACAAGTCAATAGATATTTTAGACTTTTCTTAAATATTTTAATTTTTTGTCGTTTTACACAAAAAACTAAAGAAGTTTTTGTTAATCTATAAATGGCCTTTAGTCAATTTTGGATGGATAAATGTTGGTTTCGAAGAATTTATTGAATCCCTGCCATCCAGGAGTGGTTATGTTCTGAAGGATTTCAGAGAAAGTTTCCATCTTGGCATCAGTGTTGTCTGCAAGGTTAAGAGCAACAGCTTCCATGATGGCTGGCTTTTTAGGTGAACCGTATTCAAACTCACCGTGGTGAGCAAGAATGCAGTGCTGAAGCTCCTGCTTTAAGAGCTCTGGGAATCCATCAATGCTGCGGGCCTTTTCTCCGACCATCTCACAGCCCATAACGATGTGTCCAAGGAACTGTCCCTGGTCAGTGTAATCATTTATTGGGAAAAGAGATAACTCCTTTGTTTTACCTATGTCGTGGCAGATAGCTGCGGTTAAAAGGAGATCTCTTTTGAGCATAGGATAGGAAGAAGCCATAAACTCGCAGAGCTTGGTTACGCTAAGAGTGTGCTCTAAAAGACCACCGATGAAGCTGTGGTGTACAGTCTTGGCTGCGCTTGACTTTCTGAAGGCCTCTACGAAAGCTGCATCCTCAACAAAGAAAGCTTCAAGGAGCTTCTTGAGGTATGGATTCTCAATAGTTGCGATTATTCCAAGGAGCTCTTTATACATAACATCGTTGTCCTTGGAGGAAACAGGAAGGTAATTGGAAAGGTCATATTCGCCCTCTCTGCACTTTCTGGCTCTCTTGATGTTGACCTGAAGGGCTCCGTTAAAGCTTGTTACTTCGCCAAAAACATCGATGCAGTCTGTGGCATCAAATTCGTCGATACCTGCTCCGCCTGGTTCCCAAACCTTGGCGTCTACAGTACCTGTCTTATCCTGGAGAATTACTGAGTAGTACTCCTTGCCGTTCTTGGTGGTAGCTGCCTGCTTGTGCTTGCACATGTAGATGTCAGCTACTCTGTCTCCTGGGATAAAGTCCTTGATAAATTTCATAAAAAATCCTCGTTTCTAATTATGTTTCTTTTAATTATGTGTTGCGCTGGAAAGCGTAATGTCGATATCAAGCTCTACATAGTCGTTAGGTCCCTGTCTTAAGACCGTAACAGATATTACATCATCAGGAGCGCATCCTGCAAGCTTGGATACCAGCTGCTCGTAGGAAGAGATCTCCGTTCCATTGATGGAGGTTATGATATCTCCGCTCTGGATACCGGCCATCATGGCTGGAGAGTTTAGCTCTGTGGTAGTGATGTAAGCTCCGGCAGGAATGTTCATTGAGATCTGGATATCGTTTGGAATGGTTGCTCCGTGGATTCCAAGGTAAGCTCTGTCTCTGCCGTTTGAAAGGTCCTCGAAAAGAGACTTTAGCTCAGTGATACCTATGGCGCAGATGTGATTCTCGAGATCGCTCTTGTTGTAGGACATGTCTATAATGCCTATCACCTGGCCACTGAGGTTGGCGATAACGCCGCTTCCTGTCTTGCTTCCATATATGTCAGTTGTAAGGAGTTTGTAATATGAATCCTCAAGGCCAAGAGCTGTCTTTTCAGAAGTAATGATGCCGTAAGCAATGGAGCCCTGTGTTCCAAGGGGACTGCCTACAGCCATTACAGGAAGACCTGTAAGTGAACCTGAGTTGGAGCTTCCAAGGGATGATGTTGCGACCTTGGATCTTGTTGTCTCAGTAAGTGAGGTTCTGCTGACACTGATAACGCTAAGTCCTGTGACATCATCAGTAAGACTCACCTCAGCAGTTGAAACAGCGCCGTCAAAGAATGTGACCCTGATGGTCTCAGCATCAGTGATAGCCGCTGCAGGAACAGCGATGTAGTAGTAGGATACGTTGGTGGCAATGATGACACCTGACGATGAGCCACTGCTCTCAAAGGACTCAGAGAACCAGTTTGTATCGCTGGAAAGGGCAGTTACTGTTACAATGCTGCGACTTACCTCAGTGGATACCTGTTTTAAAGAGGCCATCATCTTGCTGTAATCTGAAGCGTCAAATGAATAAGAAGCGATGGCTTCGTCAATCTGGTCCTTCTGGGCAGACTCGAAGATCTCAGCCTCTTCAGCTGCAATTTCGTGCTCTACAGCGATCATCTCCTCAGGGGTAAGTTCGTTCTGAACGTTCTCCTCAGGAAGTGATATTGCCTCAGGCTCTGCCTCGGGATACAGCTGGTCAGAAAATACCGGCTGCAGAAGAAGAAATGTAAAGCAAGCCACGATACCAAAGATAATAGCCAGGAAAAATGTGATAGCTGTGCGCCTCAAGAGCTTCTTTCTGTTGATCGGGCGCTGCTTTATCTTTTCGCTGATAAAACCGGTATCGGCCAGCTTGTTCTTGTTTTCATCAGTACTTGATGCCATGTGCTCCCCCTTAAGCTAAAACATTACATACATTATAGTATAGATTGATGGCTAAAACTAGACAAATACTAGCCATGGGCTGTTTTAAATGATAAACTGTAACTTGGATTATTGTGTAATACAGCAAGGCAGACGATTAGACATGAATAAAAAAGCACTAAAGGTATTAGAATACGACAAAATAATAGAGAAGCTCGCAGAGCACGCCAGTTCTGAACCTGGAAGAAAGATGTGCAGGGAGCTCCTTCCTTCATCAGATATAAGCGAGATCAGAGCCAATCAGAAAAAGACTGGAGACGCCATTGCAAGGCTCTTTAAAAAGGGATCCATAAGCTTTGGAGATAACAGGGATTTTGAGGGAACTCTTAAGGCCCTTAAGATCGGAAGCAGCCTGGATATGGTGGGCCTTCTTCAGCTGGCGTCATTCCTTGAGAATGTAGGCAGGGTAAAAAACTACGGACGTCCGTCAAAAGAGCAGGAAGAGACCGATTCTTTATCTGAATCCTTTTCACTTCTTGAACCACTGACACCTGTTTCCACAGAGATAAAAAGATGCATAGTGTCTGAGGATGAGATGAGCTCAGAAGCAAGTCCAGCCTTAAAGCACATCAGACGTGGCATCATGCTCACCAACGACCGTATCCACGATCAGCTTGGCAAGATGATAAACGGCTCCATGAGGACCTATCTTCAGGATTCTGTTGTCACCATGAGAGGGGACAGATACTGCATACCTGTCAAGGCAGAGTACAAATCCCAGATAAGTGGTATCGTTCACGACCAGTCTTCGTCGGGATCAACTCTTTTCATCGAGCCTGCAGCAATAGTTGAACTAAACAACAAGCTTCGTGAGATGGCTCTTGAAGAGAGGGCAGAGATAGACAAGATACTGGCAGAGCTTAGTATCATGGCATCGGAGCACGTGGAGGACATCAAGTATGACGCCGACATCATGACAGACCTTGATTTCACTTTTGCCAAGGCTTCCTACGCTTTGGAGATCAAGGGAATGACTCCGATATTTAACGACCACCACGCCTTTGACCTCAAGAAGGCAAGGCATCCTCTTATTGCAAAAGACAAGGTGGTTCCTATCGATGTTTACGGCGGAAGGGACTTTGATATGCTCATTATCACTGGACCTAACACCGGCGGAAAAACAGTAACACTTAAGACGGTAGGTCTTTTGACAATAATGGGACAGGCAGGTCTGGCGATCCCTGCAGGGGACAAGTCAGAGCTTGCAGTATTCGAAGAAGTTTACGCAGATATAGGCGATGAGCAGAGTATTGAGCAGTCTCTTTCAACCTTCTCATCCCACATGACCAATACAGTATCAATCTTAAAGCACGCAGACGAAAACTCCCTGTGCCTGTTCGATGAGCTTGGAGCTGGAACTGACCCTACAGAGGGAGCAGCTCTTGCAATTTCTATCTTAAATGAGCTTCACGAGCGCAGGATCAGAACTCTGGCAACAACCCACTACAGCGAGCTCAAGGTTTACGCTCTTAACACCAAGGGCGTTCAGAACGCCAGCTGCGAGTTTGACGTGGAGTCCCTTAAGCCAACCTACAGGCTGCTTATCGGACTTCCAGGTAAGAGTAACGCCTTCGCGATTTCTTCTAAGCTCGGGCTTTCCGACAAGATCATAGAGGCAGCCAAGGAGCAGATAGGTACGGATGATCAGAAATTTGAAGACCTTCTTGCTGACCTTGAGAGGAGCCGCAAGATCATTGAGAACGAGCGCCTCGAGATAGAGCAGTACAAGAGAGAAGCAGAGCAGTTAAGAAGTGAGCTTGAAAAGAAGACAGACAAGATCGACTCCCAGAAGGAAGAGATCTTAAGACAGGCCAACGAAGAGGCAAGAGAGATCCTTATGGAAGCCAAAGCTGTGGCTGACGACACCATCAAGGTGTTCAGAAAAGCTGGTCCATCAGCATCCATGCAGGATCTTGAAAGAGAGAGGACCAAACTCACCCAGAAGATCTCAGACAAGAATAAGGCAGCAGCCAAGGCTGACAAGCCAAAAGAGACTCATCCTATATTAAAGGAATCTCAGCTTAAGCTTGGTGAGAGCGTCAAGATAGTGTCCATGGGACTTAAGGGAACCATTTCCAGTAAGCCCGACAAGGACGGCAATCTCTTTGTTCAGTGCGGAATCATGAAGACCAAGGCCAACATCAGAGACCTGGTACTCATTGGAGATGAGGATCCAAAGGCAGCCATGAAGAAGTTCTATGGCAGAAACAGCTCTGGTTCATCAGGCAAGATGGATCTTTCAAGGGCAGCCAATATAAGGACAGAGATAAATCTCATCGGTAAGAACTCAGACGATGCGGTTGCAGCTCTTGATAAATATTTAGACGACGCCTACATGTCACACCTTAATAATGTAAGAGTCGTGCATGGCAAGGGGACTGGTGCACTTCGCCAGGCAGTACACGCTTATCTAAAGGGCGTTCCTTATGTCAAATCATTTAAACTTGGGGAATTTGGCGAGGGCGACGCGGGAGTTACAATAGTTACTTTTATAAAGTAAACACAAGGGGGAAACATGGTTACAAAGCAGAAGATCTTAATCGTAGACGATGACAATAACATCGCAGAGCTCATTTCACTCTATCTGGTAAAAGAGTGTTTTGAGACCAAAATATGTAATGACGGAGAGGCAGCTATAACCACATTTGATTCATTCAAGCCTAATCTGGTGCTCCTTGACATCATGCTTCCAGGTATCGATGGATATCAGGTTTGCAGAGAGCTTCGCACCAAGTCACAGATTCCGATCATCATGCTCTCCGCCAAGGGCGAGGTATTTGATAAGGTTCTTGGCCTTGAGATGGGGGCTGACGACTATATGGAGAAGCCCTTTGATTCAAAAGAGCTGGTGGCAAGGGTAAAGGCTGTCCTTAGACGCTATAAACCTCAGACTGCAGAGGCATTAGAATCAGATGACAAGGTTGTAAGGTATCCTGACCTTGAGATCAACATGACCAATTACTCTGTAACCTACATGGGCGAGAGAGTTGACATGCCACCTAAGGAACTGGAGCTTCTCTATTTCCTTGCAGCTTCACCAAACCATGTATTTACAAGAGAACAGCTCCTTGATCAGATCTGGGGTTATGAATATATCGGTGATACAAGGACAGTTGATGTCCACATCAAGCGACTCAGGGAGAAGCTCAGCGACCATGCTAACTGGCGCCTTGCTACAATCTGGGGAATAGGCTACAAATTTGAGGTACAGCAGTAAATGAAGCGAACTCTTTACATTAAGTTTCTGCTGGCATACCTGCTCTTTGCCATATTTGGATTTGTCGTAGTTGCCACCTTTGTTAATGGTATGACCTACGACAGATTAAAGCGTGACAAGGCTGACAGCATGTACAGGATGGCGACACAGATTGCCAATACCTATGCGGCAGATCTTTACAATTCAGAGACTTCCCTGGATACGGTTTACGGAGAGCTCTCGTCTCTTTCCATGTATCTGGATGGTTCTCCCATCTGGATCGTCAACCCTTCGGGAAGACTTGTTCTGGACTCATCAAGGGCGTTGGGGCCACAGGAAGAGATAGTGATAGAGGGCTTTGACCCTACTGTTACTGGCAGTTCCTACTATGCAACCGGCAACTTCTGGGGCTCTTTTAACAAGGAGATGCTAAGTGTCTTTGCGCCAATAACCGCCAACTACAAGGTTCAGGCCTACGTGGTAATTCACACTTCATTAGCCGGTATTCAGGAAAAAACAGACACCTTCCTTAACATATCCTACCTGATGCTACTTGTTCTTTTCCTGCTGTCTCTTATCATCCTGATCTTCTTTACAGAGCTTGTGTACGTGCCTCTTCGCAAGATCACCACAGCAACAGAGCAGTACGCGGCGGGTAATATGGGCTATGAATTCTCTGTAGAATCCGAGGATGAGATGGGATACCTGGCAGCTTCCCTTGCCTACATGGCAGGTGAGATCGCCCGTCAGGAGGATGACCAGAAGAAGTTCATCGCCAACGTATCCCACGATTTCCGATCACCTCTAACATCCATAAGGGGCTACCTTGTGGCAATGCAGGATGGAACCATTCCGCCTGAGATGTACGACAGATACCTGGGAATCGTAATCAATGAAACCGACAGACTTACCAAGCTCACCAACGAGATGCTGACTCTCAACAACATGAGTACCAAAGGCATGCTCCTTGATAAGAGCGACTTCGACATAAACGCGGTCATCCACAACGTTTCAGAATCCTTTGAGGGAACCTGCAGAGAGAAAAAGATCACAATTGAGCTGGTTCTCACCGACGAGAAGATGTTCGTAAATGCTGACATGAGCAAGATCCAGCAGATCCTTTATAACCTGGTGGACAACGCTATCAAGTTCAGCCACCATGACTCATCCATCAAGATCGAGACCACGGAGAAGCACAGCAAGGTCTTTGTTTCTGTCAAGGACTCCGGTATAGGAATCCCCAAGGAAGACCAGAAGCTCATCTTCGACAGATTCTATAAATCAGACCTTTCAAGAGGTAAGGACAAGAAAGGCACCGGCCTTGGACTGTCCATAGTAAAAGAAATAATCAAGGCCCACGACGAAAACATCAACGTCATCAGTACTCCAGGCGTTGGTACAGAGTTTATCTTCTCTCTGCCAAAGGCAGCAGTCATGGACGCAGAGGACGAATAATGCACATAGTACTTCATCAGCCAGAAATACCCCAGAACACCGGGAACATCGGAAGAACCTGCGTAGCTACAGGAACTTCCCTTCACCTTATCGAGCCCCTTGGCTTTCGAATCAATGAAAAAGAGCTAAAGAGAGCCGGAATGGACTACTGGGAGAAACTGGATGTAACCAGATATATAGACTACGAGGATTTTAAGGAAAAGCACCCCGGGGCTAAGATATGGTACGCCACCACCAAGGCAAAGCGTACCTACAGCGAAGTTTCTTTTTCCATGGATGACTACATCATGTTTGGAAAAGAGAGCGCCGGAATCCCTGAGGAGATCCTGGTGGACAACGAGGATACCTGCATAAGGATCCCCATGGGAGAGGACATAAGGTCACTTAATCTCTCCAACTCAGTGGCAATCGTGCTTTACGAGGCACTTAGGCAGAACAACTTTGCCGGGCTTGAAAAAGAAGGGGAGCTTCACAGGCTCCACTGGAAGGAATGAATGAGTAAAAGAGAAGACAGTCAGTATCAGAAGGATCAGATGCTGACAGTGGAAATTACAGATATAGGCAACGATGGAGAGGGCATAGGCAAGATAGAAGGCTATACCCTCTTTATTAAAGATGCGGTAATTGGCGATAAGGTTCGTTGTAAGATCATGAAGGCCAAGAAGAACTACGCCTATGCTCATCTTGAGGAAGTAGTTGAGGCTTCAGCGCACAGGCAACTGGCAAAGTGCCCCATCGCCAGACAGTGCGGCGGATGCCAGCTCCAGAACATGACCTATGAAAAAGAGCTATCCTTCAAACAGAACAAGGTCCGCAATAACATCGTGCGCCTTGGAGGGTTTGACGGTGAGTTTGTGGACTCTGTTATGGAGCCTATAATCGGAATGGAAGAACCCTGGAGATACAGGAATAAAGCTCAGTATCCGATTGGAAGAGACAAAAATGGCAGGATCGTTGCAGGGTTCTACGCAGGTCGCACCCACAGCATCATTCCTGTTTCGGACTGCCTTATTGGAGTAGAAGAAAACAAAGAGATCCTTGATATAGTCATCGCCCACATGGAGAAGCTTCATGTGGAGCCCTATGACGAGGCCAGTGGTAAGGGACTTGTAAGACATATCCTTATCCGCAAGGGTTTTGACAGCGGCCAGATCATGGTTTGCCTTGTTATCAACTACAAGGGCAAGGGCGGTGAGTTCATTCCTGGGCAGCAGGAATTGGTTGACGCTCTTGCAAAGATCTCAGGCATGACCAGCATCTCAGTCAGCATAAACACCGAGAAGACCAACGTCATCATGGGCTACGACATTCGAACCATCTGGGGAAGGGATACCATAACAGACACCCTTAAAGGCCTTAAGTTTGAGATTTCACCGCTTTCTTTTTATCAGGTAAATCCTGTTCAGACAGACAAGCTCTATGGCCAGGCTATAGAGTATGCAGGACTTACAGGAAAAGAGACCGTCTGGGATCTCTACTGCGGGATCGGAACCATCACTCTTTCCATGGCAAAGAATGCTGGCCAGGTCTACGGAGTTGAGATAATTCAGGCAGCCATAGATGATGCTGAAAATAATGCTAAGAATAACGGTATAGAAAACGCAAAGTTCTTTTGCGGAAAGGCTGAGGAAGTCCTTCCAGAATATTATGAGAAGACTGACAGGGAAGATGCTTCCCTACATCCTGATGTGATCGTTGTAGATCCCCCTCGTAAGGGCTGTGACAGTGCCTGTCTTGAGACCATGCTTAAAATGGCACCAGAGCGTATAGTCTATGTGAGCTGCGATTCAGCAACCCTTGCAAGAGATCTTCGGATCCTGTCAGATGGCGGCTACGTGATTCAGAAAGTCCGCCCCTGCGATATGTTCCCTCATACAGTTCATGTAGAAACTGTTGTACAGCTTACTAGAAAAGAGTAATAAAAAAGACCCTCGAAAGAGGGTCTTTTCTTATTTTTATACAGATATTACATAGATGCTGTAGCGCCTGAAACTCCCTTAGGGTTAGGACCGTACTGGTTGTCACCAGGCTGAGAATCTTTGCAGTACCATACAATCAGAATGATTGATCCAACAAGTGGGATGAGTATGAATAAAAGGCACCATCCAGACTTGCCGATGTCATGAAGTCTGCGAACAGCAACTGCAAGTCCAGGAAGGAGCATTGCTAAAGATGCGATGATCTGAACAAATGAAAGCGCATCTACTGCAGCTGCTAAGCCGCTTGTTACAACGTTTACGAGCAATGTGAATAAGAAGAAATACCAATACTCGCTTCTTCTGGCACGGCCAGAAAAGTCAACGTAGTGACTAAATACTGATTTTACTGCTTCGATAAAACTCATTACTTTTTTTCCTCCTTAAAATTCATAACTTAACCATTCTAGTACAACTACTAAAAAGCGTCAATGAAAAAAGACCCTCGATCGAGGGTCTTTCTTACATGCCAAATGGCAAAATCTTTAACTTGGATTACTGTACGTCAGCTGGTCCCTGAGGTCCCTGTGCAGGAGCCTGTGAAGCAAGTACTCTTGTGTCAGTTGTGTAGTCGTACTGGCCAGGCTGAAGCTTGCTTGCGTCCGAAAGAAGCTTGATTGATCCAACGATTGTGATGATGTTTGCAAGAACAGCAAATCCTGTAGAAACAGGCTGCTCAATTCTCTCCATTACATCCTTGAATACTACAACGCCGATAGCTACAGTAAGAACTGTAACGATTAGGCTGCCGATTCCGCTAAGGAACTCAATGTTAGATGTGATAACACTGAATGCTGTAAGGATCAGTGGGTAAAGCTTAACAACGATAGCTGGAAGCTCTACGCCAAGAACCTTGATCTTCTCAACGTTGCCATAAGTAGCATCAACTGTTCCATATACGTTAAGGTATGGAATGAATGCAAACCATGTATTTGTGTAGTTACGTGCCTTTAAGTATTTGAATCTTCCGATTGCATCAACAAGGTAAACAACCAGGCAGATTACAAGTGCAATAACGATTGCCGCAGCACCTACGCCCATAAGGGCAAGTAATTCAGTATCATTCATAATTTTTTCCTCCTCAAAATGAACTATTAACACTGCAAATCATTATACTATAAAAGTATGAGAAATAAATAACAATTTAACAAAGTTGTACTTTCCTTTTCTGACGGCAAAGATTACAATTGAGTCTATGACTAAAGGTTCTATTACGAAAAACCTTATATTGTTTGCGATTCCGCTGTTCTTTGGACAGCTCCTGCAGCAGCTCTACAACGTGGTAGATTCTGTTGTAGTTGGTAACGTCCTTGGAAAAGAGGCATTGGCTGCAGTAAGTACAACTGGCAGCCTTATTTTTCTGATGGTTGGATTTATCAACGGTCTCTTTATGGGAAGCAGCGTTATCATAGGTAAGAGATATGGCGCAGGAGATGAAAGGGGTGTGTCCATAGCAGCCCACACAGGAATCACCTTTGCTATAATCATGGGAATAGTCATGACTGTATGGGGATATTTCTTTACCCCGGTTCTTCTGTCCTGGATGGGAACTCCAAGTGATGTAATGCCCAATTCTGTGCTATACTTCAAGATATATTTCCTGGGAGGTCTTGGAAATATCATGTACAGTGCCTGCTGCGGTGTCTTTCAGGCTATGGGAGATTCAAGGCATCCACTTTACTACCTTGCAGTTAGTACGGTGATCAACACTGTTTTAGATATTTATTTTGTAAAATATACACCCCTTGGAATAGCCGGAGCAGCTCTTGCAACGATAATTGCGCAGTTTATCAGCGCAATCCTGGCTTTTGTTAAGCTCACAAGAGTCGATGGTCCCCACAGGATATTTATAAGGCAGCTTCGTATGGATGGGCCGACCATCAAAAAAGAGCTGATGATGGGCTTTCCAACAGGCATCCAGAATAGCGTCATCGCTATAGGAAATGTTGTGGTCCAGTCCAACATCAATGCCTTCGGAGCTGCTGCCATGGCGGGCTGCGGCAGTTATTTTAAACTGGAGGGATTTGTCTTTTTACCTATTACATGTATGTGTATGGCGCTGACAACCTTCGTAAGTCAGAACCTTGGAGCTGGCGAGAGCGACAGGGTGAAAAAGGGAAATGTTATTGGATGTATCATTGCAGTTGGCTGCGCGGAGCTTATAGGCGTTATCGTATATCTTTTTGCGCCAACGCTTCTTCGCATGTTTTCATCGGAAGCCGAGGTACTGGCAATCGGAGCAACACAGGCAAGGACAGAGAGTCTTTTCTTTTGCCTATTATCTCTTAGCCATTGCCTTGCAGGAATATACAGAGGGGCAGGTAAAACCACTGTTCCCATGATAGTAATGCTCTCTAGCTGGTGTCTTTTGAGAATAACCTACATAACTATAATCGTAAGGATCATCCCGGTTGTTAATGTGATCTTCTGGGCATATCCACTTACCTGGTCAGTAAGCACGATTATATTTATCATCTATTATTTCAAGGGACATTGGCTTAAGATAGGATCAAATTAAATAATGAGGAGAAAGAAAAAAGGTATGAAAGAGTTTTTGAAAAGGAAAGACATTGAGATCTCATTAAAGAGATACGGAATTGATGCGCTGGGCGCAATGGCACAGGGACTTTTCTGTTCCCTGCTTATTGGAACCATCATCAATACTATTGGAACACAGTTCCATATCCCATTCCTTATGCAGAACGTTGCAACTGTTGCAGGAGTTGATTACACAGTCGGGGGACTTGCAACAGCAATGAGTGGTCCAGCTATGGCTGTGGCTATTGGATATGCACTTAAGTGTCCACCACTTGTTCTTTTCTCAATGATCACTGTTGGATTTGCAGCTAACGCCCTGGGCGGAGCTGGCGGTCCTCTGGCAGTTCTTTTTGTAGCAATCATCGCTGCTGAGTTCGGAAAAGCAGTTTCAAAGGAGACTAAGGTCGATATTCTGGTCACTCCACTTGTTACTATTGCTGTAGGAGTTTTCTTCTCCTGGCTCATTGCACCACCACTTGGCAAGGCTGCAATGTCAGTAGGTAACCTTATTATGTGGGCTACAGAGCTTCAGCCATTCCTTATGGGAATCCTTGTGTCAGTAGTTGTAGGTATGGCACTTACACTTCCTATTTCTTCAGCTGCTATTTGCGCAGCTCTTGGTCTTACAGGCCTTGCAGGCGGCGCTGCTGTTGCTGGATGCTGTGCACAGATGGTTGGCTTTGCAGTTATCTCTTTCAAGGAGAATAAATGGGGCGGCCTTGTATCACAGGGAATCGGAACATCTATGCTTCAGATGGGTAACATCATCAAGAACCCAAGAGTATGGATAGCTCCAACTGTAGCATCAGCAATCACAGGACCTATCGCAACATGCATCTTCAGACTTCAGATGAATGGTGCTCCTGTTTCTTCAGGAATGGGAACCTGCGGACTTGTTGGCCAGATCGGTGTTTACACAGGATGGGTAAAAGAGATATCAGAGGGAACAAGAACTGCTATCACAGCCTTTGACTGGGCAGGACTTGTACTTATTTCCTTCGTTCTTCCAGCTGTATTTTCACTTATTATCCATGCGATCGTTAAAAAGCTTGGATGGGTAAAAGAGGGAGATCTTAAACTCCAGTAATCTTTTTTAGGAGACTATTATATGTTTGAGATTCCAGCAATAATCCTATATACAATAGTAGTTGTGGCAATCGTTGTTTTGGGTGTTCTTGTAGTGAGGGGCTATATTAAGAACAATCCAAAAGAGCTCCCCATGGATGAAATGGAAGGCCACGACTTCGAGTATTACTGCGCTGACCTTCTTAAGAATTCTGGATTTCTCGATGTGGAAGTCACAAAGGGATCCGGGGATTTTGGCGCCGATATCCTTGCTGAGAAGGACGGGGTAACCTATGCTTTTCAGTGCAAGTGCTATGACAAGCCAATCGGAGTCAAGGCGGTACAGGAGATTTATGCTGGAAGAGATTTCTATGGCAGGATGGTGGGTGTTGTCATGACCAACCAATACTTCACTCAGCCTGCTGTGGAACTTGCAGGTAAACTTAACATAATGCTTTGGGACAGAGGATATCTGGACAACATGGATTCATAACAGAAAGAGGTCCAAGTGAAAAAGATTCTAATCACCAATGACGATGGAATACATGCAGATGGAATTGTGAGACTTTCGAGGGTAGCTCAGGAGTTTGGAGAGGTCTGGGTAGTTGCTCCCGACTCAGAGAGAAGCGCCATGTCTCACAGCCTTACCTTAAGGCGCAGGGTGGAAGTCTGGGAAACAGATTTTCCTGTTCCGGGAGTTAAGGCTTTTGCCTGTGATGGCAAGCCGGCAGACTGTGTCAGGATAGGAGCTTTAAATATAATTCCTGGCGGACCAGACTGCGTTATGACAGGCATCAATTATGGATACAATGTGGCGGCAGATCTTCAGTATTCTGCTACTGCGGGAGCGGCTCTTGAAGCTTCTTTTCAGAAGATTCATGCCATCGCTTTTTCAGAGAGCAACAACGGTATCCACGAAGTAACAGATAAGCATATTAGGGACATAATGGCTGAGCTCATAGACGCTCCGCTTGATGAGTGGCAGATCTGGAATGTGAATTTCCCGGGATGCAGCCTGGAAGAGTGTAAGGGAATCCTTAGAGGGGTCAGGGTATCAAGGGATGGCTTCTATGAGGATCGCTACAGCGAAGAAGTGGTGTCTGAGGGCAGGAAGTCCTACATGGTGGATGGTATCCGCAAGTGGGAAGCCGCTGCAGGGACAGATCTCTGGGCTATGATAAACAACTATGTGTCCATTGGAGTAGTTAATAACCTTTCATGATAGTTAGAATAGATGATGATTTTGATCTTAAGAAAATAGCGGACAGCGGACAGTGCTTCAGATTCAACGAATGCGCTGACGGATCCTACAGTGTATCTGCTTTTGGCAGGCACATCTTTGTAAGCGAACTTGAGGATAACCGGTACGAGTTTGGGTGTTCCAAGGAGGCCTTTGAGACTTTCTGGAAAGACTATTTTGACCTGGACCTTTCATATAAGGACATAAGGGGTAGGATAGACCCCGAGGAAGATCCCTACCTTTACAGCGCTTCAGAGTATGGCAAGGGCATAAGGATCCTTAAGCAGGACCCATGGGAGATGCTTATTTCCTTCATTATTTCTCAGCGCAAGAACATTCCTGCAATCAAGGCTTCCATCGAGAAGCTCTGCAGGCTGGCTGGAGATGTGATGTGTGAGGATGAGAGATCCGGAGTCATATACTCTTTTCCCACACCAGACAGATTAGCGGCCCTTTCTATGGAGGAGCTTGCGTCCTGCAGCCTGGGCTACAGAGACAAGTATGTGCACCAGGCGGCTATGGATGTTGCCAGCGGAGCCGTGGATCTTTATGACTGGAAAGACCTTGAAGATCAGGAGCTTATGGACAAGCTCATGTCCCTTTACGGGGTTGGAGTCAAGGTGGCAAACTGTGAGTTTCTTTTTGGTTACCACAGACTGGATGCTTTCCCAAAGGATGTGTGGATCAACAGGGTTCTTGATCTTAAGTACCCTGATGGCTTCCCGTTTGAAGCATACGCTCCATATAACGGAATAATGCAGCAGTATCTGTTCTTCTATTCAAGGATGGATGGACTATCATAAAAAGATGCCTTTTGTGGCGTCTTTTTTTATGTCCATAGGCAAACTTGTACATATACAACTTGGATAAATTGTACATTGTGTTAATTGACATGCCAGGGCTGCGGCTTTATGCTGAAATAGCAGTAAATAAGCATATTTCAACAGGTGTAAAAGTGTCAAAATACAAACAGGTAATCAATTGGTTAACAGAAAAAATCGATACAGGAAAGCTCTCGCCCGGGGAGAAGATTCCATCTGAAAACGAGCTGTGCGACAGATTTTCACTTAGCCGCCAGACGGTAAGACACGCTATATCGAAGCTCGTGGAAGATGGTCTTGTGGAGACCAGGCAGGGAAGCGGAACCTTCGTATCAGATCAGAGAGCTGGTGAAGGAGAGCGCAACGTAGTGGCTGTTGTCACAACCTACGTGGACGACTACATTTTCCCCAGCACCATAAGAGGAATAGAGAGCACCTTAAGTGACAAGGGCTATTCAATGCTTCTTTCTTTTTCCAACAACACAGTGGGAAAAGAGAGGCAGATCCTGACGGATATCCTTGGGAGAAACGACGTGGCGGGCATTATCATGGAGCCCGTTAAGAGCGCCCTTCCAAGTCCCAACATGGATCTGTACAAGAAGCTTCAGAACAAGGGGGTCAAGATCCTTCTGATAAACAGCTTCTATCCGGAGCTCACTCTGCCACACGTGTCATTAAACGATGCAGATTGTGCATACAATGCAGTTAATGCCCTTATTGAAGCGGGTCACGAGAAGATTGGATGTGTACTTAAGCTGGATGACGGTCAGGGCAGGGAGAGATATAGGGGTTATCTTAAGGCTCTTATGGAGGCAGGGCTTCCTTTTTCCTACGACCACGTAAACTGGATCGACACCATCGACATAAGGGATGGGAAAAAAGCTTTCCAAATGGCGCTGGAGAGACTCAGGGAGTGCACAGCTGTCTTTTGCTACAACGATCAGGTTGCAGGCATGATGATAGAAGTGCTGCAGGAAAACGGCTACAGAGTTCCTGAGGATATGTCAATTGTGGGAATGGATGATTCCGACATCGCAAGAAACGGTGTCAATGGCGTAAGGCTCACATCTATCCCGCATCCCAAGGAGAAGCTTGGAGAGAAGGCGGCCCAGAACATGATCAGGATGATTCACGAAGGTAAGCTTGCATTCAACGCCACCTTCGAGTTTGAAGAGAATGTTATTCTTAGAAATTCAATATATAAGCGCAAAAAATAAAAGGAGGGTTTTATTATGGGAGATGCAAAAAAGGCTATAGCAGAGGGGAAGACATATCTTGGTATTGAGTTTGGTTCAACCAGGATCAAGGCTGTGCTCACAGATGCTGAGTATAATCCTATCGCTTCCGGATCACACGGCTGGGAGAACAGACTGGACAACGGTATCTGGACCTACACATTAGATGATGTTTGGGAAGGCCTTAGAGACTGCTACAGCAACCTCGCTAAGGATGTTGAGAAGCAGTACGGCGAGAAGCTTGAGACAGTAGGTGCTATGGGCTTTTCAGCTATGATGCACGGCTACATGGCTTTTGATAAGGCAGGAGAACTTCTTGTTCCTTTCAGAACATGGAGAAATACAATAACAGAGAAGGCTTCTGAGGATCTTACAGAGCTCTTTGGATATCACATTCCTCAGAGATGGAGCATTGCTCACCTCTATCAGGCAATTCTTAACGGCGAAGATCACATCGGCAAGATCGACTTCTTCACAACTCTTGCCGGCTACGTTCACTGGCAGATGACCGGGGAGAAGGTTCTTGGTGTTGGCGATGCATCAGGTATGTTCCCAATCGATTCTTCAACCTGCGACTACAACCAGAAGATGCTGGATCAGTTCGATGAGCTCATCGCTCCTAAGAGCCTTGGATGGAAGATCAGAGATATCATTCCTAAGTCACTTCCTGCAGGCGTTTCAGCTGGCAAGCTTACAGAAGAAGGTGCAAAAAAGCTTGATCCTACCGGAACTCTTAAGGCTGGTATTCCAGTATGTCCTCCAGAGGGCGATGCTGGAACAGGTATGGTTGCTACAAACTCTGTCGGCGTAAGAACAGGTAACATCTCTGCTGGTACATCAGTATTCTCAATGGTTGTTCTGGAGCATTCACTTTCAAAGGCATATCCAGAGCTTGACCTTGTTACAACTCCTTCAGGAGAAGAGGTTGCCATGGTTCACTGCAACAACTGCACATCAGACTTAAATGCATGGGTTGGGCTCTTTAGGGAGTTCGCTGGTGCCATTGGCAAGGATGTTGACGACGATACACTTTACGGAACACTTTACAGAAAGGCTATGGAAGGCGACGCAGATTGCGGCGGACTCCTTGCATACAACTACTTCTCAGGCGAGAGTATCACAGGCTTTAACGAGGGAAGACCTCTCTTTGTCAGAAGACCTGATGACAAGTTCAACCTTTCAAACTTCATGAGAACACACCTTTACACAGCGCTTGGTGCTCTTAAGGTTGGTAACGATATCCTCATGAAGGAAGAGAATGTCAAAGCTGACTTCTTCTTTGGACAGGGCGGATTCTTCAAGGTTCGCGGCGTTGGTGACAGAGTAATGGCAGCAGCTCTTAACACTTCCATCAAGCTTATGGAGACAGCTGGAGAGGGCGGTCCTTGGGGACAGGCTATTCTTGCTGGCTACATGTGCCAGAAGGAAGAGGGCGAGACTTTAGAGAACTACCTCAAGAACAAGGTATTCGTAGGTGGCAAGGTTGAGACCTGCGATCCAGATCCTGCAGACGTTAAGGGATTTGATAAGTTCATGGTGGATTACAATGCTGGCCTTACTGTAGAGAGAGCAGCAGTTGATTCACTTAAATAATGATAAATAGATAGCAAGAATTAGGTCGCATTTTACAGTGCGACCTAATACAATGATTATGGAGCGAAATTATGTTAGAAGAACTCAAGAAAAAAGTATACGAAGCGAATATTCTTTTACCCAAGTATGGTCTTGTAACCTTCACCTGGGGCAATGTCAGCGAGATCGACAGAGAGTCTGGTCTGTTTGTAATCAAGCCAAGCGGTGTTGACTACGACACAATGACTCCTGATGACATGGTTGTTATGGATCTTGATGGCAACAAGGTTGAGGGCAAGCTCAATCCTTCATCAGACACACCAACCCATGTTGAGATCTACAAGGCATTCAAGGATGTGGGAGGCGTTGTCCACACACATTCATCCTATGCAACCAGCTGGGCACAGGCAGGCAGGAGCATTCCCTGCTACGGAACAACTCACGCAGATTATTTTTACGGCGAGATTCCATGCGTAAGATGCCTTAACAAGGACGAGATCGAGACAGCATACGAGGAGAATACAGGACATCTCATCGTCAATGAGTTTAACCGCATGGGAAAAGACCCTGTGGCTGTACCTGCAGTTCTTTGCAAGAACCACGGTGTATTCACCTGGGGTAAGGACGCTCACGAGGCAGTTCACAATGCAGTAGTTGCTGAAGAAGTTGCCAAGATGGCTTACAGATGTGAGGTAATAAACCCTGAAGTTAAGCCAGCACCACAGGAGCTTCAGGACAAGCACTACTACAGAAAGCACGGAGCTAACGCTTATTACGGACAAGGCTCCGCAAAATAACTTAAGTCAGCCATTCTGGCCTAAGTATGTTACAATAGTTACGCTAAAAAACTAAAGAGTAAAAGGAAAGGAATTATGGCTATGACCAACCTAGAGTTACAAAGAAAAGCCAACGAAGTTCGCAAGGGCATTGTTACGGCAGTTCATGCAGCAGGTGCTGGACATCCCGGCGGATCTCTGTCAGCGGCAGATATCTACACATATCTGTATTTTGAAGAGATGAACATCAATCCTGAGAAACCAGACGATCCTGATCGTGACCGTTTTGTATTATCAAAGGGCCACACAGCGCCAGGTCTTTATTCAGTAATGGCTCAGAGAGGATATTTTCCAGTAGAGGAGCTCACCACACTTCGTAAGCTTGGTTCAAGACTTCAGGGACATCCAAGTATGCAGTATCTTCCTGGTCTTGATATGAGCAGCGGATCCCTCGGACAGGGAATCTCAGTTGCTTGCGGAATGGCTCTTTCTGCTAAGCTTGATGGCAAGGACTACAGAACATACACACTCCTTGGAGATGGTGAGATCGAAGAGGGACAGGTTTGGGAAGCTGCTATGTTCGCAGGCTTCAGAAAGCTTGATAACCTGGTTGTCATAGTTGATAATAACGGTCTTCAGATCGATGGACCAATCGATCAGGTATGTTCACCATATCCTATTGACAAGAAGTTTGAGGCATTCAACTTCCACGTAATCAACGTAGATGCTCACGATTTTGATGCACTCAGAGCTGCATTCAAAGAGGCAAGAGAGACCAAGGGTCAGCCTACAGCCATCGTTGCTCACAGCTTAAAGGGCAAGGGCGTTTCATTTATGGAAGGCCAGGTTTCATGGCACGGTGTAGCACCTAATGATGAAGAGTATGCTAAGGCAATGGACGATCTCAACAAGATCGGCGAGTCTTTGGCCTAAGTAGCGAAGGAGGTTAGAATGAGCGAAGTTAAGAAGATAGCTACAAGAGATAGCTATGGTAAAGAGCTTATAGAGCTGGCTAAGGTCAATGACAAGGTAGTAGTTCTTGACGCAGACCTTGCAGCAGCAACAAGAACAGGATGGTTCAAGAAGGAATTTCCTGACCGTCACATCGATTGTGGTATCGCAGAGTGCAATATGATGGGCATCGCAGCTGGCCTTGCAACAACAGGCAAGATCCCATTTGTAAGCACATTTGCTATGTTTGCTACAGGACGTGCTTTCGAGCAGGTTCGTAACTCAATTGGATATCCTCATCTTAACGTTAAGATCGGTGGAACACATGCTGGTATCACTGTAGGTGAGGACGGCGCCAGCCACCAGTGCAACGAGGATATCGCGCTTATGCGCACTATCCCAGGCATGGTTGTTATGTGCCCTGCAGATGACATCGAGGCAAGAGCCTGTGTAAGAGCAGCAGCTGAGCACGTTGGTCCAGTTTACATCCGTTTTGGCCGTGCAGCATGCCCTGTTGTTAACGACAGACCAGATTATAAATTCGAAATTGGAAAAGGTACTGTACTTAGAGAGGGTAGTGATGTTAGTATTATAGCTACGGGTATTGGCGTAGGCGCAGCACTTGAGGCAGCAGAGAAGCTTGCAGCTGATGGTATCAGCGCTGAGGTTGTTAATATCTGCACCATCAAGCCTATCGACAGAGAGCTTGTAGTAGCTACTGCCAAGAAGACAGGTAAGGTTGTAACTGTTGAGGAGCATTCAGTAATCGGCGGTCTTGGAAGCGCTGTAAGCGATGTCCTTTCAGAGGAGCATCCAACAGTTGTTAAGAAGATCGGTATGCAGGACAGATTCGGTGAGTCTGGTTCAGCAGGCGCGCTGGTTAAGAAGTATGGCCTTGACGGAGATGGTGTTTATGCATCAGTAAAGGATTTCCTCAAGTAATGAATATTTTAAGCCCTTCAATTTTAGCAGCAGACTTTAAAAACTTAGGACACCAGATCGCAGACGTAGATAAGGCTGGTGCCCAGTATCTACACATAGATGTTATGGATGGCGTTTTTGTGCCATCCATTTCATTTGGTATGCCGGTGATAGAGAGTATCAGAAGTGCCACAGACATGGTGTTTGACGTGCACCTCATGATCACAGATCCCATCAGGTATATTGAAGAGTTTGCTAAGATCGGATCAGATATCATAACCTTCCACCAGGAGGCTACAGATGATCCACAGGCTGTAATAGACAAGATACATTCCTTTGGAAAAAGAGCTGGAATCTCCATCAAACCTGATACTCCGGTTTCTGTTCTTGCTCCATATCTGGATAAGGTTGAGATGATACTTGTCATGACAGTTGAGCCTGGATTTGGCGGTCAAAAACTTATCCCAAAGACACTGGATAAGATAAGAGAAGTCAGAGCCATGCTTAATGAGAAAAATTTATCTACAGACATCCAGGTGGATGGTGGTATCAGCAAGGATAATGTGAAGACAGTAATTGACGCTGGAGCGAATGTTATTGTGGCTGGTTCCGCAGTGTTTAAAGGAAATGCGGGAGATAATGCTGCTGAACTCCTTAAAATTCTTGGAAACTGATATAATTATTATCGAAAAAACGCTGTTTGACGCGGTGGCGCGTTGACATGTTAAAGCTAAGATTTCGTTGACAAACAGTGGGTTTTCACATAAAATACGTTCGTGTAGTTAGCAAGGAATTCCCCATGTGGATACACATGGGGATTTTTTTGCGAAAAAATTATAAAAACGCCTATTTTAGGCAGGAGGATTTATGAAGAGATTTTTTGCGACAATGGTTGCAGGCATTTCATGCGTAGCAATGCTTGCAGGATGCGGCAATTCTGCATCAACAGAAACAGTAGCTGAGCCAGCTACAACAGAAACTGCAGAGACTACAGAGGCAACTGCTGTAGAGACACCTGCAGAGTCAGTAAAGATCGACAAGGTTACAATCGGCTTTGTTCCTTCTCGTGATCCAGACGAGATCGTTACAGCTACAGAGCCTCTTAAGGAGCTCCTTACAACTGAGCTTGCTGGCCTTGGCTATGAGGTTGGTGAGGTTGATATCACTGTTGGTACATCTTACGAGGCAGTAGGTGAGGGACTTTCAGCTGGTACAATCGACGTAGGACTTATCCCTGGTGGTACATATGTACTTTACGAGGATGGCTGTGATGTTATCCTTACAGCTACAAGAGATGGTCTTTCAATCGAGAGCCCAGACGCTAAGGTATGGAACGACAACAAGCCAACAGAGCCAACACCTGAGAACCAGGTAACATTCTACCGTGGACTTATCATTGCAGGTCCTTCAGATGCTGGTAAGGCAATCTCTGAGAAGGTTAACAATGGCGAGGAGATCACATGGGAAGATCTTGACGGACTTAACTGGTCAGTTATGAACTCTTCATCTTCTGCTGGATATATCTATCCTTCACTCTGGCTCCAGGCTAACTATGAGAAGCACATCACAGACCTTACACACGCTGTACAGGCTGATTCTTATGGTAACGCTTTTGCTAGACTTGCTTCAGGCCAGATCGACGTTCTTTGCTGCTATGCAGATGCAAGACGTGACAACGAGGAGAAGTGGACAACAGAGTTTGGCAGAACAGATTCTATCTGGGATGAGACCAATGTAATTGGTGTTACAGATGGTATCTACAACGATACAATCAGCGTAAGCAAGACTTCAGCTGTTATGGATGATGCATTCAAGGCAGCTCTTACACAGGCATTCATCAACATCGGAAACACAGATGCTGGTAAGGAAGTAATCTCTATCTACAACCACAACGGATACGTTGAGGCTAAGGCAGAGGACTATGAGTCTGAGAGAGCAGCTCAGGAGCTCATCAAGTCAATGCAGTAATTATTAGTTAAATATGGGGAGGTTTTTAGCCTCCCCTATTTTTTGCTGTTTATAGTTTGTTTTTTTCGGGAGAAGGTAAAATGATCAAGTTCGAAAACGTAGGAAAAGTATATCCAAACGGTTTTGAGGGCCTTAAGAATGTGGACCTCACAATTGAGCAGGGGGAATTTGTTGCTATCATCGGTCTTTCTGGAGCCGGCAAATCTACACTTATTCGTACCATCAACAGGATGCACGATGTTACAAGTGGAAAACTCACCGTGGATGGTGTTGATGTGATGAGCTTGTCCGGAAAAGCTCTTAGAAGATTCAGAAGAAAGATAGGAATGATCTTCCAGTCCTTTAACCTGATCACAAGGACTACTGTAATAAAGAACGTTCTTACTGCTTTCGTTCCTGATATGCCATGGTACAGATCAGTATTTGGTATCTATACCAAGGAAGAAAAGATCAAAGCTTTAGAGTGTCTTGATAAGGTTGGTATCCTTGACAAGGCATTTATCAGAGCTGACCAGCTTTCTGGTGGTCAGCAGCAGAGAGTTGCTCTTGCCCGTACTCTTGCACAGAATCCACAGATCATTCTTGCGGACGAGCCAGTTGCAGCCCTTGACCCTGTTACAGCCAACCAGGTTATGGGAGACTTTAAGAGGATCAACGAGGATATGAACATCTCAATCCTCATCAATATTCACCATATCGACCTTGCTCTTAAGTATGCCACAAGAGTAGTTGGTATCAGAGCTGGTGAGATCGTATTCGACGGACCAGCATCTGAGGCAACTCAGGAAGTTCTTGATAAGATCTACAACGGAAAGGTAGACCGCGACGGCAACATTCAGGAAGAGGGGTGATTTTGGTGAAGCTTAGTTTATACGACAAGATCTTTAAGCCAAAGGAATACGTTCTTCCTAATGGCAAAAAAGCATATAAGAAAGCCTCAAGAGCACCAATCTACCTCATTCTTGTACTTGCTATGTGTGCTCTTTCGGTAAAGATAACAGGCTTTGATATGAAGATACTTACCACAAGAATTGGTCAGTTCTTCGTAATCCTTGGTGAGATGTTCCCACCAAAGACAGGCTACATGCCTACAGTATGGAATCCTCTTTTTGACACCATCAAGATGTCACTTCTTGGTTCCGTAGTAGGTGCTTTATTATCAGTTCCATTTGCAATGCTTGCCAGCACCAATGTGTGCCCAAGCAAGATTATTGTTTCCATCATGAGAGTAATGTTCTCACTTATAAGAACACTGCCAACAATCGTTATCGCTCTTGTTGCAACTCTTGTTTTTGGACTTGGAACTTTAGCCGGTACAGTAGCTATTGCCGTTTTCTCTTTTGGCTATATCGGCAAACTTACATATGAAGAAATAGAGACAGTTGACATGGGAGCCTTCGAGGCTATGCAGGCCATGGGTGCCACAAGAAGACAGGCATTTGTTTCTGCCATTATCCCTCAGGTCCTTCCATTCTATCTTTCAAACTGCCTCTTCAACTTTGAAGGAAATGTTAGATACGCTGCAGTTCTCGGATACGTAGGTGCTGGTGGTATCGGTCTTATCCTCAATGAAAAGATAAGCTGGAGAGAATATCCAAGCGTTGGAATGATCCTCATAGCTTTGTTCGTAACAGTATTTATCATTGAGTCAGTAAGCCGTGCGCTTCGTAAGAAGCTTGTCTGACCGGGAGGATTTACCATGAATCAGAGAATTGTAGAAGCTTATGAAAAAAGACCCAAAGACTGGGTATATAATCTGACCACCGCACTCATCGTGGTTGGACTTCTTGTTTGGAGTGCCAGCGCAGTTGAGACCAGTGGCTCAACACAGGACGGCGGACAGATCGCGCTGAACGTCCTTTCAGGAATTTTCCATCCTGACCTTAGCTTTTTGTTTGATATGACAAAGAGCGGTGTTCCTTACCTTATGCTTGAGACAGTATGTATTGCTTTCCTTGGAACCATTGTTGGTGCCATCATTTCAATACCTCTTGCATTTATTTCAGCATCAAACCTTACTCCTAAGCCAATCGCTTTTGCAGGAAGGATCATCATAATGGCAGCTCGTACAATCCCTGCTTTTGTATACGGTCTTATGTTTATCCGTGTTACAGGACCAGGAGCCTTCGCAGGTCTTCTTACCATGGGCGTTTGCTCAATCGGTATGATCAGCAAGATGTACATCGAGGCCATCGAGGACCTTGATACTCACGTTATCGAGTCTCTTGACGCCGCAGGCTGCAACACATGGCAGAAGATCAGATATGGTATCCTGCCACAGCTTATGCCAAACTTTGCATCAACTGCTATTTACAGATTTGATATCAATCTTCGTGACGCAACCATCCTTGGTATGGTAGGCGCCGGCGGATTTGGTGCACCTCTTATCTTTGCCATGAACTCCTACAGATGGAATGAGGCAGGAGCTCTTTTGGCAGGACTTATCGTACTGATCCTCATCATTGAGTACATCTCAACAAGGATCAGAGTTAAGCTCACAAGAGGTTGATTATAAGAGGAATAAAAATGAGAATCGTATTTACATCAGATACACATGGAAGTTTATATCCTGTAAACTACGCACAGAATTGCCCCGAGAACACGGGGCTTTTTTGTGTTGCTGCGCAGATTAAAAAAGACGAAAATACCCTTGTTCTTGACGGAGGAGACTCCCTTCAGGGAACACCTCTTTTGTCCTATTATCTCGGACATAAGGATGAGTATGAGTTTAATCCTATGGCAGAGGGCTTCAATGCCATGGGCCTGGACTATTACACTCTTGGAAATCACGACTTCAACTTTGGGTATGATGCCATCCTGGATTATGTAACGGCCATGAAGGCTCAGCTTGTAAGCTGCAATGTTGTGGATAAGAGAGGCGCTCTTTGTATAAAGAGGAGCGTAGTGCATACCATGCCAGATGGACTTAGGGTTGGTATCACCGGCGCTGTTACCGGCTTTGTAAACGTATGGGAGCAGAAGGAAAACCTCACAGAGCTTGAGGTCCTTGATCCAATAGAGGAGCTTGAAAAAGAGCTTTCTATTCTTAAGGAAACTTGCGATTTAACTGTCTGCATCTACCACGGAGGCTTTGAGGAGGATCTTTCAACAGGTAAGCTCCTTTCAGAGTCCAGAGAAAATGAGGCCTGCAGGATCTCAAGGGAGATGGATTTTGACATCCTTCTTACAGGCCATCAGCACATGGCGGTTGAGGGCGTAATGATTGATGGAACCTACGGAGTACAGCCACCGGATAAGGCAAGGAAGTACTGCGAGCTTACTATTGATGGCACAAAGGGAAGCTTTGATATTTCATCAAGTCTTAAGTCTGTTGAAGCTCCTGGAAGTGAATACGAAGAGATAGCAGCAGCTCATGAGTTTATGAACGGACTTAATGCCACTGTAGATAAGTGGCTTGATGAGCCAATCGGATTTTTGGAAAAAGAGATTCAGCCTGAGGAGAAGCTTTCTGCAGCCCTTAAGGGAAGCAAAGTGGCAGCAATCTTTAACCAGGTGGAGCTTGATTTTACCGGGGCGGATTTTGCCTGCACAAGCCTTTCAAATGACCCACTTGGCCTTAAGAAGGGCATAACTGTAAGGGATGTGCTTGGAATCTACCAGTTTGCCAATACCATTGAAGTTAAGTCTGTGACCAGGGCAGTGCTCAAGCAGGCTCTTGAGAGATGCGCTGAGTATTTTGATTACGATGAGGAAACAGGCAAGGTTAGCATTTCCAAAGTGTTCCTGCAGCCTAAGGTTGAGCACTACAACTACGATTTCTACGCTGGACTCTGGTATGAGTTTGATCTCACAAGACCAGTTGGAGACAGGGTTGTGACCCTTAAGAAGATTGATGGAACTGAGCTTTTGGAGGATGCGGAATATACTCTTGCCCTTAGCAATTACAGGGCAACTGGAACAGGAGGATATGAGTGCATAGGCCAGAGACCTGTGGTTCGCAGTACTTCTGAGGAGATGCCAGATCTTCTTATTGATTACATCAGAAAGAACAGCCCTGTTCCTGAGATAATCAACAGCAGGTTCTCCTGCAAGCCGCAAGAACAGTGAATTATTTGACTTTTGACTATCAAAAAGGCATACTATATTTGTTGAAGTAGCCTCACTTGGTCCCAAGGAGAGGCGTCTTACGTTATAAAGAAGGATATTATGTACAAAAGATTAGACAGAAACGATCAGTGCTGGTGTGGGAGCGGCAAAAAATATAAGAGTTGCCACGCTGCATTTGACGACAAGATAATTAAATATGAGCACCAGGGAATGATAGTTCCATCAAGACACCTTTTTAAAACAGAAAAGGATATTGAGGGTATTAAGAAGAGTGCGGTCATCAACATGGCAGTACTTGATGAGATAGGTGAAAAGATTCACGCTGGTATGTCCACACAGGAGATTGACGATATAGTCATGAACACCACCAAGAAAATGGGCGGTATTCCGGCAGATCTCGGATATCAGGGATTTCCAAAGAGTGTGTGTACATCTATTAACGAGGAAGTATGTCACGGTATTCCATCCGAGGACATCATTCTGAGAGAAGGGGACATAGTAAACGTTGATTGTTCCACTATCCTTGACGGTTATTACTCGGATTCTTCACGAATGTTCTGCATCGGCGAAGTTTCTCCCGAGAAGAAGCGTCTCGTCGATGTGACCAAAGAGTGCCTTGAGGAAGGTCTTAAGGCAGTTATTCCATGGACACCTATTGGAGACATGGGCAATGCAGTACATCAGCACGCTCTTAAGAATGGCTACACAGTAGTAAGAGAGATTGGCGGACATGGCTGTGGCAATGATTTCCACGAAGAGCCTTTCGTTAGCTTTGTCAGTGAGCCTGGAACCGGAATGCTGATGGTACCTGGTATGGTATTTACCATTGAGCCTATGGTCAATATGGGTGGCAATGAGATATTCGTAGATGAAGAAAATGACTGGACTGTCTATACAGCAGACCTTAAACCTTCTGCACAGTGGGAGGTAGAGCTGCTGGTAACAGAGACAGGTTACGAGCTTTTATGCTGGTAATAAAGTAGGAAGGTGATTATACAATGCAGAATAAAGGGAAATACTATATTACAACAGCTATTGCATATACTTCAGGTAAGCCTCATATCGGAAACAGCTATGAGATAGTCCTGGCAGATGCAATTGCAAGATATAAGAGAAGAGACGGATTTGACGTATTCTTCCAGACCGGTTCTGACGAGCATGGTCAGAAGATCGAGACAAGAGCCATCGAGGCTGGATGCGACTCACCAAAGGAGTTCGTAGATCAGGTTTCTGATACTATCAAAGGCCTTTGGAATCTCATGGACACATCTTATGACAAGTTTATCAGAACTACTGATGACGACCACGTTAAGCAGGTTCAGAAGATCTTCAAGAAGTTCTATGACCAGGGCGATATCTATAAGGGATCATATAAGGGAATGTACTGTACAGAGTGTGAGGCTTTCTACACAGAGTCTCAGCTTGTAGATGGCAAGTGCCCTGAGTGTGGCGGTCCTGTTCACCCTGCAGAAGAGGAAGCATACTTCTTCAAGATGAGCAAATACGCTGACAAGCTTATTGAGCACATCAATACTCACCCAGAGTTTATTCAGCCTGTATCCCGTAAGAATGAGATGATGAACAATTTCCTTCTTCCAGGACTTCAGGATCTTTGCGTATCAAGAACATCTTTCAAGTGGGGAATCCCGGTTGATTTTGATGACAAGCACGTTGTTTATGTATGGCTTGATGCTCTTACAAACTATATCACCGGTATTGGATATGATGCTGATGGCAACAGCTCTGAGCAGTACAAGAAGTACTGGCCTGCAGATCTTCATCTTATCGGAAAAGACATTATCAGATTCCATACAATCTACTGGCCAATCTTCCTGTTTGCACTTGGAGAGCCACTTCCAAAGCAGGTATTTGGACATCCATGGCTCCTTCAGGGCGGCGAGAAGATGAGTAAGTCCAAGGGCAACGTTATCTACGCTGATGATCTTGTAAGTATCTTTGGTGTTGATCCTGTAAGATACTTCGTTCTTCACGAGATGCCTTTTGATAACGACGGTGTTATCACATGGGAGCTCCTTGTAGAGCGCTTCAATTCAGATCTTGCCAACACTCTTGGAAACCTTGTAAATCGTACTATCGCTATGAGCAACAAGTATCTTGGCGGAGTGGTTGCAGACAAGGGAGTAAAAGAGGCAGTTGATGACGACCTTAAGGCAGTAGTTACATCATGCTACAACAAGGTTGAATCCAAGATGGATGAGCTTCGTGTGGCTGATGCCCTCACAGAGATATTCACACTCTTTAAGAGGTGCAACAAATATATCGATGAAACTGAGCCATGGATCCTTGGTAAGGACGAGGCCAAGAAGGACAGACTTTCAACAGTTCTTTACAACCTTGTAGAGTCTATCAGCATTGGCGCAGCACTCCTTGATCCATTTATGCCTGAGACAGCTCAGAAGATCAAGGAACAGCTCTCAGCTCCTGACAGAGATTTTGATACTCTTTCAGAGTTTGGTAAGCTTCCAAATGACACCAAGGTATCTGACGCTCCAGAGATGCTCTTTGCGAGAAAGGACTTAAAGGACGTTCTTGAGAAGGCAGCAGAGATCACCAAGAAGCAGAAGGCAGAGTTCGAGGAGTCACAGAAGAAGGCAGCAATAAACCTTGCCAAGGCTGGACTTGCTCCTGCTCCTGTAGAGAAGGCTGCAGATTCTTCAGAAGAGAAGGCTGCGATCGATATCCCTGCAAAAGAGGAAATCACTTTTGACCAGTTTGGTGCCATGCAGTTCCAGGTAGGTGAGATCATTAAGTGCGAAGCAGTTGAGAACTCCAAGAAGCTCATTTGCTCACAGGTTAAGATTGGAAGCCAGGTTAAGCAGATTGTATCAGGTATCAGAAAGTACTATTCTCCAGAGGAGATGGTTGGCAAGAAGGTAATGGTTTTAGTAAACCTTAAGCCTGCCAAGCTTGCTGGTGTTCTTTCAGAGGGAATGCTACTCTGCGCAGAGGATGCAGATGGCAATCTTTCTCTCATGACACCTGAAAAAGAAATGCCTAGCGGAGCAGAAATCTGCTGATAATAAGTGGATCAAAGTCCATGAGGCTCATGGACACATGAATGACTCATGGACCTTGAGACACAAACACGCATGAGGAAGTAGCACGTAGTGCGAATTCCGAATGCGTGCATGGATTGCGTACGCAATCCATGTTATTATATATACATACACTATTCTTATAGGGAGGAATTCCGAATGGTACGCAAAGAAGAACTGACTTACAAATCAAGAGACAGGCAGACAATGCTTCACGCTATCAGATGGATTCCGGAAGGTGATCCTATCGCTATCCTTCAGATCATCCACGGAATGCAGGAGTATGTCGATCGCTATGATGAGTTTGCCAATTATCTTGCAGAGAGAGGAATACTTGTTATAGGTAATGACCATCTTGGACATGGCGGATCTGTTGGTACCAATGGAACCAAGGGATTTTTCTGCAAGGACGATCCTGCGACAGTTCTTGTAAGAGATGCCCACAGACTTAAAAAGATGACTCAGGAGGACTATCCTGGAATTCCTTGCTTTATCTTAGGACACAGCTTTGGCTCTTTTATTGCCAGAGAATATATCACCAGATATGGAACAGGTATCAAGGGTGCTATCATTCAGGGAACAGCCTTCATGCCAACAGGAACAGTCAAGAGTCTTGCTGGTCTTGTCAGCTTCATGCAGTTTATTAAGGGCGAGAAGACAAGAAGCCACACAATAAACAACATGGCCTTCAAGGGATATCTTAAGAGGATCCCTAACCCAAGGACCAAGTTTGACTGGCTCTCACACAATGAAGAGAGTATAGATAAGTACATTGCAGATCCATTCTGTAACTTCGTCTTTACAATTAATGGCTTCAAGACTATGGCTGAGCTTCTTAAGAGAATCCAGGATGTGGAGAAGATGGAGGATATTCCTAAGAACCTTCCAATCCTTATCACTGCTGGTAAGGAAGATCCTGTAGGCAGCTATGGAGATGCTCCTAAGAGACTTTACACAATATATACAAATGAACTTCACATTGAGAATGTTGAACTGAAGCTCTATGACGGAATGCGCCACGAACTTCAGCAGGAGATAGGCAGAGAAACTGTATTTGAGGATCAGTATAACTGGCTTAAGAAAGTGATTGATGGTGGAGCAGCAAATTGACACGTCAAAAATAATGGTAAGGTGCGCTTACCATTCTGACTGGGATGGGGCGATGAAGCTCGCATGGGATACCTTTGTGAGATTCGACGCCCCTGACTATTCTCAGGAGGGAATAGAGAATTTCCGAAAGTTTGTAAATGATGATATGCTCAGGAAGATGTTTGTGGCAGGTCATTATCAGCTTTTTGTTGCCGTAGACGATTCCAGGTATGTGGGTATGCTGTCTTTGCGTGAAAAGAAGCATATCTCTCTTTTATTTGTAGATGAACGCTATCACAATCATGGAGTAGCTACGGCTCTTCTTAACTTTGTGAAACGATACGCTTATGAGGAAGAAGGTGTTGACAAGCTTACCGTCAACTCATCACCTTACGCCGTGGGATTTTACCACAAAAAAGGCTTTAAGGACCTTCAGGGGGAGACCACGCTTGATGGCATCAGATTTACGCCCATGGAGCTGGTAATAGGAAACAGATAGAAAATAGGAAGGAAATAGTTTTAAATGGGGAGAATTTTTGATCTTGATAGTCCTATTATGAGGGGACTTAGCAAAATGGCCGATGTTATGTGGCTCAATATTCTGGTGCTTGTTTTTGCACTGCCACTTATCATTCAGCAGTACCTTATGCTTGGGGCCATGGCCTATGACGAGCAGGGATTTGTTATCAACTACGTGTTCTGGGCATGGATAGTTGGTATCGTAGCTTCAATACCTCTTGGAGCAGCCCTTACAGCGATGCACTTTGTTCTCTTGAAGATCGTAAGAGATGAAGAGAGTTACATAACCAAGACATTCTTTAAGTCATACAAAGAGAACTTCAAACAGAGTTCAATTCTGATGATAATTCAGTTTATCGCAGCAGGCATACTTGTAATGGATTTCCTCCTTATGAGAAATGCCGGCGTTGTTTACAGATATATCATTACTGCAGCATCTATCGTTTTACTGATGGCAGCGATGTATATTTTTCCACTTCAGTCCAAGTTCCAGAACACTATACTTGGGACACTGAAGAATTCATTTTTGGTTGCGATCATGGCTCTTCCTAAAACAATAGCCATGGTAGTTGTTTCTCTTTTTCCAATACTTCTTTATTACTTCTTCGGATTTAAGCTTGTACCTCTTATCATCCTCATTGGAATAGCAGGCCCTGGATATGCCTGTGCGGCGCTTTACAATGAGACTTTTAAGAAGTTTGAGCCCAAGGAAGAAGAGGTATCTGAGGAGCAGGAACTTGAGAATGCTATAAAGAAAATAGAAGAAGATGACCAAACATAAGAGATCATTTCTAAGATGGCTTGTTCCGCTTTTATGCTATTACGCTGTTCTGGCCATATTCCTAACTGCATATTGGAAGCAGGCATACAACAGGGCTGTTGATGCAAAAGAGAATGAGATAGCCTTTGATGTAGAGCTTGCCATGGATGATATTGACTTCTCTGTAGAGGAAGCCACAGCTCGTATTGCACAGATTTCAGAGGCTTTTTCCCTTTATACCCTTTCTTACAACAAGAATCAGATCACTCTGCTTCTTAAGAACATGGTTGAGGAGACAGATCTTTCGTATTCTATAATCTGTGATCTTGATGGAGCAGGCTATGACATGGATGGCCGCGACGTGAATATCAGCAAGGAGTCCTATTTTGATGATGTGGCAGCTGAGTATTCAAGGGGCGGACTTGGGATGCTCCTTCCTGATGGACAGACTGACCTTGACCAGGAGATCCTCATAGTAAGCGGACTTACCTTTGGCAACAAGGAAAAGGGATATCTCATTTCCAAGATTCCGGTTGTAATAGTGTCCGAGCAGCTCTTCCAGGACAAGTACATTGCAAACAGGTCTGATATTGTTACTATAGATGGCGATATCCTTACCTTCGGCCACAACAAGAAGCATTCTGCCACAGCAGGTGTAACAAGGCAAAAGCTCTGGACCAACCTCCCTTCAGGAATCTCAAAGGATACCATTAAACTTAGTATTTCTCAGAAAAATGTATACATATCAGACATTCCTGACTATGGCTATGTAATCGTAGTGCCTTTTGCCAAGATGACAGGCGCAGTGGTTACATTCATCACAGAAGATGAGATGAAGCAGATGATAGATCCTGATCTGGATGAAGTCAGATACTTGTACACATGGCTTTTCCTTTCATCTATTTTCCTCGTATTTCTTGTATTTTTTGCTAACGTCGTTAGTAATTATATTGAGAAAAAGAAACGTGAAAAGAGATTTACCGCTGTTGAGAGAGATATTGTTACCGGACTTATGACAAGACTTTCAGCTACAAGAGCGATAGAGTCCTACATTGCAGAGCCGGGAGAAAAGAGAGGCCTTCTGTTTATCATTGGCTTAAACAGCAGCGATAAAGACAAGAAAGAAACTGCTTTTACAAACGAAAGAATAAAGGAGTTTTCCCGTGTTCTGGAGATGAACTTTAGAGCTACGGATATTCTGGGAAGGATTTCTGATACTGAATTCATGGTATTTCTTAAGGATATCCATGAAGACAAGGACGTAAGAAAGCAGACTGATCACATGCAGATGTTCCTTCACGACGTCAGGGTCACAGATGGGGAGATGGAAATATCTGCCAACGCAGGTGCAGCTCTTTACCCTGATAATGGCAAGGGAGCCCATGATATCATAGCCGCTGCACAGAACGCCCTTGCAAATTCCCGCAAAGATGGCGATGGAAGGCTGTCTTTCTGATAAAAAAGCAATAGGCAAATTGCACAGTGATATTTTGGTTTATTCGTCAACATTTTGGGGATGGAGCAAATTGCTCCAAAATCTAGGCAGATTGGCTAATGAAATATAAAATATTTGTGAAAATGGTGAATAGTCAATAATCTGCCAAGCACGTATACTTTAACCTAGCAAAAAGCTTTGTACAAAATAGGAGGATTAATCGGTATGGCAAGTTTATCACTTGAGCATGTAACTAAAGTTTATCCTAACGGTTTTGAGGCTGTTAAAGATTTCAACCTTAACATCGAGGATAAAGAGTTTATTATTTTCGTAGGACCTTCAGGATGTGGAAAGTCTACAACTCTTCGTATGATCGCTGGACTTGAGGATATCTCTTCAGGAACACTTAAGATCGGTGACAGAGTTGTTAACGATGTAGAGCCTAAGGACAGAGATATCGCCATGGTATTCCAGAACTACGCTCTGTATCCACACATGACTGTATATGATAACATGGCTTTCGGACTTAAGCTTAGAAAAGTTCCTAAGGCAGAGATCGACAAGATGGTTAGAGATGCTGCTAAGATCCTTGATCTTGAGAAGCTCCTTGATCGTAAGCCTAAGGCTCTTTCAGGTGGACAGAGACAGCGTGTTGCTATGGGACGTGCTATCGTTCGTAACCCTAAGGTATTCCTTATGGACGAGCCTCTTTCAAACCTTGACGCTAAGCTCCGTGTTCAGATGAGAACAGAGATCGCTAAGCTTCACCAGAGACTTGGCACAACAATCATCTACGTTACACATGACCAGACAGAGGCTATGACTCTTGGTACAAGAATCGTAGTTATGAAGGATGGTGTTGTTCAGCAGGTTGACACACCTCAGAACCTTTACGACAAGCCAGGCAACCTCTTCGTTGCTGGATTCATGGGATCACCTCAGATGAACTTCCTCGATGCAGAGGTTGAGGTTCAGGGTGACAGCGCTTGCCTGAAGATCGCTGGACAGTCAATCGAGCTTCCACCTGCAAAGGCTAAGAAGCTTATCGACGGCGGTTACGCTGGAAAGACTGTTACATTCGGTATCCGTCCTGAGGATGTTGATGATTCTGAGATGGTTGTTAACACATCTAAGGCAGTATTCGAGTCAACAATCAACGTATACGAGCTTCTCGGTGCAGAAGTTTACCTGTACTTTGATCTTGCTGAGTTCCCTATCACAGCTAGAGTTGATTCTCGTACAACAGCTAGACCTGGCGATAAGGTTAAGTTTGCATTCGATGTTGAGAAGATCCACATCTTCGACAAAGAGACAGAGCAGACAATCACAAACTAATAAAGATTTTTCAAGGAGCTGCGCTTTTTGGCGCAGCTCTTTTCGTTTAGGGGCAATAAGTGATATACTCATATTTAGAGAGGTTTTTTCAGCCTAAGGGGGTTAAACTATGATAACTGCACAGATAATTAAAACCAGCATCGAAGAACTTAGCACAATTACTAAGGTTGAGCTATGTGTAATGGATCTTAGCGGGGATGTAGTTGCCTCCACCAGTGAAAAAGACTTCCTGGATGTTTCGATAGTAGTAAGCTTCGCCAATTCACCTGTTGATTCACAGGTTATTGGTGATGTTCATCTGTTTAAGGTTCTGGATGATTCAGATCCGGCCTATATTCTTCTTGCTAAGGGCGATTCCGAGCACGCATACATGGTTGGTAAGATTGGCGTAAGTCAGCTTCAGGGCCTTGTTCTCGCTTACAAGGAAAAGTTCGACAGGAATAATTTCTTCCAGAATCTTCTTCTGGACAACATGCTTCTTATAGACGTATATAACAGAGCAAGAAAGCTCAAGATAGAGGTCAATGCCCCAAGAGTTATCGTGCTTGTTGAGATAGGCAATGCTACTGATAACATGGCCCAGGAGCTTCTTGGAGGAATGTTTGGAAGTCACTCCGGTGATTTTGTTACAGCTGTTGATGAGAACAGCGTGATCCTCATTAAGACTCTCTCTAAGGGTCAGTCCTACGACGAGGTTCACAGGATCGCTACAACCATCGTAGATATGATGAATACTGAGGCTATGCTCAATGTCCGCGTATCCTATGGCGCGATAGTTGATGAGCTCAAAGACCTTAGCAAATCCTACAAGGAAGCCAAGATGGCTCTTGAGGTTGGCAAGATCTTCTATGCAGAAAAGAAGGTTAACGCGTACAACACTCTTGGAATTGGAAGACTTATCTATCAGCTTCCAGAGAGCCTCTGCAGATTGTTTATTGATGAGATATTTGGGGACAATGAAGTTCCGGATGATCTGGATGAGGAGACCCTCAACACGATAAATAAGTTCTTTGAAAACAACCTCAACGTCTCAGAGACTTCAAGGCAGCTGTTTGTTCACAGGAACACACTTGTTTATAGAATTGAGAAACTGGAAAAGAGCTGCGGGCTGGATGTTAGAAAGTTCGATGATGCCCTGACATTTAAGATAGCTATGATGGTAATCAGCTATATGAAATATCTTGAAAAAAAGAGCTGATGTCGATGCTCTAAAGGATGCATGCACGTCTCTCCGGAAGAAGCAGGCGACCTTACAACACATGAAAGGTTCCACTTAGTGCTGCTTCGTTCCCGACCTGACACGGTTCGCGGATTTCCATTGCATAAGACCCACTCCCTCACAGAAGTGCAGCTACATGCACCCTTTACAAAACCGCTCTATTACTATACTTACTTTTTGGATTTATGTCAAACTCACTTTTGCTGTCCTAACAGGTCCTGTAGAGTGAAGCTGTCAATATATTCGTTGATGACCTTATCAAGGCCCTGCCAGAAGATGGCAGTGGAGCATTCACTGGCTAGTGGACAGGAAAGACCTTCGGAGTCAGCTGTGCATTCAACAGAAGCCAGGGACCCTTCTACCGTTCTTAAAATATCCCCTACATTTATATCTGAAGGAGCCTTGGAGAGCCTGTGTCCTCCGTTGCTTCCACGCATGCTGTCAAGGTAGCCACCTTTGTTAAGGGCGGATACTATCTGCTCCATGTACTTGGGTGTAATGCCCTGTCTGTTAGAAATATCTTTAAGCGCTATGTATTCTCCGTTGTTGTGGAGCGCCAGATCAAGCATGACTTTCAGCGCGTATCTTCCTTTTGTGGATATCTTCATTGTGTACCTCGAATAAAAAACTTATAATAGAAATGAGCTGTAAAAATATAATAGCAAAAACAAAAAGCAATTACTACCAAATTGGTATGAATTATGAAAAAAGAACCATTGTCTGAAGAAGAGAAAAAAGACATTAAATATATGAAGGCTGCCCTGGCACAGGCAAGAAAAGCGTACAAGCTTGGAGAGGTGCCAATTGGCTGCGTTATAGTATATGAGGACAAGATAATAGGAAGGGGATACAACAGGAGAAATACCGACAAAACGCCCCTTGCCCACGCTGAGATAACTGCCATCAAAAAGGCAGGTAAGTACATGAAGGACTGGCGCCTTGAAGGATGCAAGCTGTATGTGACCTTAGAGCCCTGCCAGATGTGCTCAGGAGCAATTGTCCAGGCCAGGATCCCAGAGGTCATTATGGCTGCTGAGAATCCCAAGGCGGGATGTGCCGGATCTGTAATGGATATCCTAAATAATCCCGATTTTAATCATCAGGTCCTGGTAAAGAAAGGTGTGCTCCAGGATGAGTGCAGTCAGATGTTAAAAGAGTTTTTTGTGGAGCTACGTGCTAGAAATAAAGCTGAAAAAGAGCAGAAAGGTAAAGCCTGTGAATAAGAGGATTGTATCAATTCTACTTGTTATAACAATGCTGTTTGTCACAGTGGGCTGTGGCGCTCCTAAGAGAAGTGGGTATCGCAATCAGGCGGCTATGGATGAGATTGATTTTGGCGAGGAGCCTGTGACCATTACCTATCTTACCATTGGAGACAAGCCTACTAATGGTAGAACAGAAGAAGTCATAGAGAAGCTTAATAAGATCCTGGAAAAGAAACTCAATGCCAGACTTGATATTTACTATGTGGGTTGGACAGATTATCTGGAAAACTACAACAATACAGTAAAGACCAAGGAGCTGGGCGTTGATCTTATTGGCACGGGATCAGATTGGCTTGATGCATGGCCTAACGTCATGGAAGGCAATTTCATGCCTCTTTCTGAGGATATGCTTCGCACCTACTGTGCAGTAACTTATACCAATGTTCCCAAATCTATATGGAGAAGCTGCTCTTACAACGACAATATCTATTTTATTCCAGAGAACGAGTACACCCAGTGGACCAATCATGGTTTTATCTACAGAGAGGATCTTGCAAAAGAGGCTGGCCTCTACGAGATCAACTCCTGGGAAGATCTGACTACCTACTTTTCAAGTGTCAGAGAGAATCATCCTGACATGATCCCTTGGGACACCGATGGAAAATCAAGCATAGTACCTCTTGGGTACATAATGAGTAAAAGAAATTATGCCCCAATCTATGAGCTAACAACTTATGGACTTTGGGGAGAGGACCTGAATAATAAGGGCAAGATCATTTCCCCATATTACAAGGGAGATGAGCTTATTGAATACGCAAAGCTCATGAAGGAATGGCGTCTCAAGGGAGTATTTAGAAGTGATATGTCTCTTATAGGGGATAATAATGCTGAGTTCTACATGGGCGAATCATCAGTAATTCAGCACCATACCCAAAACTTCTATACAGTTATTAAGCCAAGGGTACAGATCGATATGCCAGAGACTAACGTGAAGTTTTACTGGTTTGGAAAAGAGAATGGAAATCTTCTCAAGGTATCCAACCTCCACGGAGCCATGGCTGTATCAGCTTACTCAGAGCATCCGGAGAGAGCTCTGATGGTCTATGACATGATCAGAAACGATGAGGAATGCTATAACCTCATGCGTTACGGTATAGAGGGTGTACAGTATGAATTTACCTCAAGCCATATGGTGGAAAAGCCAAGTGGTTACAATGAGAACAAGGACAGCTTTGTTACCAATTTCTGGTGGGGAAGAAGAGATGAGTATGAGGCTCCGGAGGCTACATTTGCGCTGGATGATTATTACACTCTTGTAAACAGCTACGAACATGTGGCAGAGCCATATCCTTGGGAAGGCGTTCCTTTCTCAACGCCTTATATAAACGAAGAACTCAAAGCGATCAGCGCTATATGCGATGAATATATTCCGCAGATCAACATGGGAGCCTATGTGGGTCCACCAGAGGAGAAGGTTGCGGAGTTCAGGGCCAAATTAAAACAGGCTGGATTTGAAAGAATTACTGGTCAGATACAGAGAATTTATAATGAACAGTAAAAAATATCATATTATTGGGATATGATTTGTGCTAAAATAGCGCAAATGCGTATTTTTAGATAATGGTATGAATTAGGAGGAGCACAATGGTAACGACTTTGGACAAGGGATGCTATCTGGTTAACGGGGAAACCCTTATACCAGCAGATGGCGAAGCAGCTGCTAAGCTTTCAGGACTTGGCATTACAGAGGCAGAAAGAGATTCAGCAAAAGAGAATACTATCGCCTATGGTATTTTGAAAGATCACAATACATCAGGCAACATGGACAAGCTCTGTGTTAAGTTTGATAAGCTCACATCACACGATATTACCTATGTTGGAATTATCCAGACAGCAAGAGCATCAGGACTTGAGAAGTTCCCTATTCCATATGTTCTTACCAATTGCCATAATTCACTGTGCGCAGTAGGCGGCACAATCAATGAAGATGACCACATGTTTGGACTTACAGCAGCCCAGAAGTACGGCGGAGTATATGTTCCACCTCATCAGGCTGTAATCCACCAGTATGCAAGAGAGATGCTCTCTATGGGCGGCGGAATGATCCTTGGTTCTGACTCCCACACAAGATACGGAGCACTTGGAACAATGGCCATCGGAGAGGGCGGACCAGAGCTTGTTAAGCAGCTTCTTGGTCAGACCTATGACGTAGACAGACCAGAAGTCGTAGCTATTTATCTTGAAGGAACACCTAAGAAGGGTGTAGGACCTCAGGACGTTGCCCTTGCGATCATTGGCAAGGTATTTGGAAATGGCTATGTTAAGAATAAGGTAATGGAGTTCGTAGGACCTGGCGTTAAGAACTTAAGCGCAGACTTCAGAATTGGCGTTGACGTTATGACAACAGAGACTACCTGCCTTTCATCTATCTGGGAGACAGATGACGAGATCAAAGATTACTACGAGATCCACGGCAGATCAGCTGATTATAAGGAGCTTAAGCCTGGCAAGGTTGCTTACTATGACGGCCTTGTTAAGGTTGACCTGGATTCACTTAATCCTATGATCGCTATGCCATTCCACCCAAGTAATGTTTACGAGATCTCTGAGGTTAATCAGAATCTTGAGGATATCCTTGAGGAAGTAACAAAGCGTGCAAAGGTAAGCTTTGGTGATAAGGTTGAATACTCACTTAGAGATAAGATCGTAAATGGCAAGTTTGTTGTTGACCAGGGAATCATCGCTGGATGCGCAGGCGGCGGATTTGAAAATATCTGCGCTGCAGCTGATATCTTAAAGGGCAACTTTATCGGTAACGACAGATTTACACTTAGCGTATATCCTGCTTCAACACCTATCTACATGGAGATTGTTAAGAACGGCGCTGCAGCTACTATTCTTGAGACCGGAGCAATCCTTAAGACAGCATTCTGCGGACCTTGTTTTGGTGCTGGCGATACACCTGCTAACAACGCCTTCAGTATCAGACACTCAACAAGAAACTTCCCTAACAGAGAAGGTTCTAAGGTTCAGAATGGTCAGGTTGCATCTGTTGCACTTATGGATGCCCGCTCAATTGCAGCTACTGCAGCTAATAAGGGCGTTCTTACACCTGCAACTGATTTTGATGGTGAGATCAACAAGTACAAGTATCACTTCGACAGCAAGATATATCAGAACAGAGTATTTGATTCAAAGGGCGTAGCTGATCCTTCAGTAGAGCTTCAGCTTGGTCCTAACATCAAGGATTGGCCTAAGATGTCAGAGCTTCCTAAGAACCTGGTTCTTAAGGTTGTATCTGAGATCCACGACCCTGTAACAACAACCGATGAGCTCATTCCATCAGGGGAGACTTCTTCCTACAGATCCAATCCTCTTGGCCTTGCAGAGTTCACTCTTTCTAGAAAGGACCCTGAGTATGTAGGCCTTGCAAAAGAGGTAAGGGCTGCTCAGGATGCACTCATAGAGGGATCAGATCCAGTAGCAGCATTCCCTGAACTTAAGGGCGTTATGGATGTTATTGGAAAAGAGTATGCTGACGTAAATAACAGTAACGTTGGATTTGGCTCTACTATCTTTGCTGTTAAGCCTGGTGATGGATCTGCCAGAGAGCAGGCTGCGTCCTGTCAGAAGGTACTTGGCGGATGGGCAAATATTGCTAACGAGTATGCTACAAAGAGATACCGTTCAAATCTCATTAACTGGGGTATGCTTCCACTTATCATTGATGAGGGAGATCTTCCATTTAAGAGACTTGATTATATCTTCCTTCCAGACATCAGAGAGGCAGTTGAGGCTAAGAGTAGCACAATAAAGGCTTTTGCTGTTTCAGGTTCATCTATGAAGGAATTTACTCTTAAGATGGGTGATCTTACAGATGATGAGAGACAGATCATCCTTGATGGTTGTCTTATAAACTTCAACCGCGTAAAATAATTAATATGTCTTATGAGTGTAATTTGTTTAAAAGAATAACAGTAACTGGTTTAGTTATGACTATGATTGGAAGCGTCGCAGGTTGCGGCGCTTCTTCTGCTGAAATGCCTACGGAGATAGCAGAGCTTACAGGGACTGCGGCGGCTTCTGTGGACTATCAGGTTCCAACTCAGGTCCCAGCAAGCCTGGTGGATCAGGTTGGATATTCCTCTGAGTCAGAAAAGGTGGTTGTATTTAAGGGAGAGGACATATCAGGCAGCTTTGGCGTATATAACATAGAAAATGGCAAACTTGTTTATACAGGAGAGATACTTAAACCTGTGTTCAATGAAGCCCTAGGAGAGTATGACAGCCTGGGATACTTTAACGACCTTCAGGAAGAGGGACAGTACTGTATCTACACAGATGCAGTGGGAGAGTCATACTCTTTTACAGTGTCAGAGGATGCTTACAGAGAACTGTTTAATGAGGCCTGCAAGAAGTACTACATAAACAGGTGCGGAATCGGACTTTCAGAAAACTATGCAGGGGACAATGCTCACAGTGCCTGTCACACCACAATGGCACATCTTCAGGAGGATATGTCAGTATCCATAGATGTGACTGGAGGCTGGCATATGGACGAGCAGGCAAGGCGTGACACAGCTCTTGGCAGCAGGATTGCTGAGAACCTCCTTATGGCCTACGAGATGAATCCTTCGGCCTTTACCGACGACACAGGAATACCTGAGAGTGAAAATGGAATCCCGGATATCCTTGATGAAGTAAAGTACGAGGTTGACTGGCTTTTAAAGATGCAGGATCCAAGAACAGGTGGTGAGTACGCGGCGGCAATGACCAATGTTCAAAAGGGCGGGGACGTGTTTGCTGCTCCAGTTCTGGTATCGCCAGTGTCCATGGATGCCACGATCTCTTTTGCCTCAATGATGGCTAGATTTAGTTATTTCTATCAGCAGTACGATTCTGAGTTTGCAACCACTGCTCTTAAGGCGGCGGACAGGGCTTTTTCCTGTTTCCTCAACAACCAGAAGGCAGAGGATGATTCAGCAGCGTTTAAGGCGGCAGCACAGCTTTACAGGGCGACAGGATCTCAAACATACGCAGATGTGCTGGGAATGTATTTTGATAAGCCTGACTTTGATCAGCTCTTTATAAGCGATGAGAATATTTTCCTTGGTTCTGTAACATATCTTTCCATCAACCAGAAGGTGGATGTGGACAGATGCACATATCTGATGAAGCTTCTTATGAAGGCTTCTGAGGACATCGCTTCAAGGGCTTCAAAATCCAGCTATCTTGTGACGGATGAGGCAGGCAGGGGTGGTTTTGACACTATCTTAAAGGATATGAGATGTCTTACCATAACGGACCACATTATTTATAACCATGAATATACAACCATCATTGAGAACCACGTACACTTCCTTGCGGGCATGAATCCCAAGGCGGTTAATTATCTAACTGATGCCACAGAGAGGACCTACCAGGAAACAGGAGAGAGCGGTGTTATGAACGATCCTGAGTCAGTAGCTCTTTTGATATTCATGCTTAGCGTCCTTGAACAGTGAAAATTTGAGTAGCACTTTTTCCAAAATGATAGCCTCTTTTTGGTTTGCAACTGCTTTTGGGTAGTGTTAATATGGATGGGTCATGAAAGCGATAATAGGTGATTTAAATATCAATTACATAGATGAGGGCCAGGGGCCGCTCCTTGTGATGCTCCATGGATGGGGATCTAACATCGATCTCTTTTCCCAGGTGATAAACTTCACCAGGAAGGGCTATCACACAGTAGCGATGGATATGCCAGGCTTTGGTAAGAGCGATGAGCCCAAAGAGCCCATGAACGTCGACGACTACGTAAACTTCGTTCTCGATTTTATTAAGACTCTTTATCCTGAGGAAAAAGAGATCATTTTCCTTGGTCATTCTATGGGCGGAAGGATAATAATCAAGCTGGCTTCCGGAATACATGATGGAAGGATCGAGAGCTCTTTTACCATACCAAAGGTGATACTTACGGATTCAGCAGGAATCATTCCTGTTAAGACCGAGGCTCAAAAGAAGAGAACAAGGAGATACAAGTTCTACAAGAACCTTATTACCAAAACGGGAATTGCAAAGGCTTTCCCGGGAACACTTGATGCTCTTCAAAAGAAATTTGGAAGTGCGGACTATGCTGCAGCTTCACAGGTTATGAGACAGAGCCTTGTAAAGGTTGTAAATGAGGACCTGGAGCCATATATGCCTTCAGTGACAATGCCGGTACTGCTTATCTGGGGCGACAAGGACACAGCTACGCCGCTCTCTGACGGTCAGAAGATGGAGAAGCTCATGCCGGAAGCAGGCCTTGCAGTTATCGAAGGCGCAGGGCACTACAGCTTTATCGACAACACATATCTGTTTAACAAGATTCTGGGAAGCTTTCTTGGAATCGGTTTTTGAGGTAATTAGATGCTTTTTTACATTCTTGTATATCTGCCAATCATATGCTTTGCAGTTCTGGGGCTTCGCTATCACACCCACATGCTGCAGCTTTCAAGCTATCAGTTTCAGGGGTACTTCAGACACCTTAGGACTGATATTGTAAGATGTATAGCCCATATCTCTTTTATCCTGCTGTTTGTTCTTACCATGGCAGGAGAGGGCGTAAACCGAGGAATAAGGCTCATTGCCATGGTCCTTTTGTTTGCGGTTTACATCGGGCTTATCATCTCTTACATTCCCAAGCAGGCCAAAAAGAAATTTGTGGTAACCGACAGGGTCAAGAGACTTTTTGTCACATATGTGATCATCTCAGCTCTGATGCTGGTTCTGCCAATGATGATATACAGCTTCGGACTTAGAAAAGAAGGTCAGGACCTTGGCACAGCGTTCATGTCCATGGCTTTGGCAGTTATTCTCTTTGTTCTGTACATTGGTCTTCTGCCACTTATTCCTGCTCTTGCAAATCTCATCAATAAGCCAATCGAGAACAGAATTAATAGGTGGTTCATCGACGACGCAGTGAGGATGATCAACGAGCATGGAAACCTTCGTATCATCGGTATCACAGGAAGCTTTGGTAAGACCAGTGTAAAATACTACCTGACAACTCTTTTGTCAGAGGGCTTTAATGTTCTTATGACTCCTGAGAGCTACAACACTCCAATGGGAATCGTAAGGACCATAAGAGAGCATCTTAAGCCAACCCACGAGATATTTGTCTGCGAGATGGGTGCAAGACACCTTCATGATATAAAAGAGATAACGGATATCGTTCACCCTGATGATGGAATCGTAACTTCCATTGGCTATCAGCATCTTGAGACTTTCCACAGTCTTGAGAACATCATTAGCACCAAGTATGAGCTTTTGGATGCTGTTGATGAAAAAGAAAAGCAGCAGGGGAAAGAGCCTGGCAAACACCTTAAGTTTGTTAACGGCGACAACGAGATCATCAGAGCCAACATGAAGTATCAGGACGCCATAACCTACGGTCTTAACGATGGCAATGATTATCAGGCAAAAGACATACAGGTGACCGGAGCTGGAACCAGCTTTACCGTAACAACTCCTTCAGGGGAGAACGCAGAGTTTACAACCAAGCTTGTTGGCAGACACAATGTTGAGAATATCGTGGGAGCCATAGCAGCAGCCCACAGTCTTGGCGTTCCATTTAATAAGCTTAAGATGGCAGTCAGAAGACTTGCCAGCGTTCCACACAGACTTGAACTTGTTAAGCACGGGAATGTTTCAATTCTCGATGATGCATATAACTCCAATCCAAACGGAGCAAAGGTTGCTCTTGAGACACTGTCTCTTTTTGAGGACAGCGTTAAGATCCTTGTAACACCTGGAATGGTTGAGCTTGGAGAAAAGGAAGCTGAGTACAATGAGGAGTTTGGAAGACAGGCAGCAGCTGTCTGCGATTACATTATCCTTGTGGGACAAAAGAACAGCGCAGATATTGAAAGAGGCGCGCTTTCAGCAGGCTTTAATAAGGACAACATTTTTACAAAGGCAAGCTTTAATGAGGCTTCCGAGCTGATGTATCAGATAGATGCTGGAAAAGAAAAGGTCATTCTCCTTGAGAACGATCTTCCAGATAACTATAAGTGATTTAAATGAAAGAAGGCATATTATGAAGCTAAAGGTAGCAGTTTTATTTGGCGGAAAAAGTACAGAGCATGAGATCTCAATCATCTCAGCAATTCAGGCTATAGGTTCTATCAACAAGGATAAGTATGAAGTTATCCCTGTTTACATGACCAAGAACAACGACTTTTACGTTGGTGAGTCTATCGGAACTATCGAGGAGTACACCAATATCCCTCAGCTCCTTAAAAAGAGCACACAGGTAATCTGGGTCAAGGAAGGGGACAGAGTAAGCCTCGTAAGATACCCTATGAAGAAGTTTGGAAACAATGTGATCACAACAGTTGACGTTGCTTTCCCTATCGTTCATGGAACAAACGTTGAGGATGGAACCCTTCAGGGCTATCTTGCTACAATGGGACTTCCTGTAGTAGGATGCGATGTTCTCTCATCAGCTGTTGGAATGAACAAGTACGTTATGAAGACTGTTCTTAAGGACAATGGAATTCCTGTCCTTGACTGCAAGTGCTACACATGGAAGGACTATGAGGATGTTGACGCTCTTGTAGCCAAGATTGAGGCTGCTTTCTCATATCCAGTTATCATCAAGCCACTTAACCTTGGTTCAAGTATCGGAATCAAGAAGGCATCAGACAGAGATGGACTTTTAGAGGCTCTTGAGCTTGGATTTGAGTTCTCAAAGAAGATCCTTGTTGAGCATGCTATTGAAAATCTTAAAGAGATCAACTGCTCAGTCCTTGGTGACTACGAAGAAGCTGAGGCTTCAGAGTGCGAGGAGCCAATCAACTCAGATGAGATCCTTTCATTCGAGGATAAGTACATTGGCGGAGCCAAGGGCTCAGCTATGGGTGGACAGTCAGGTTCAAAGGGAATGGCTTCTCTTAAGAGAAAGATCCCTGCAGACATCTCATCAGAGATGAGAGACAAGATCAGAAAGATGGCAGTAGATTCATTCATCTGCCTTGGATGCACAGGAGTATCCAGAATCGACTTCATGATCGACATGGATACCAATGAGGTATATCTCAACGAGATTAATACTATTCCTGGATCCCTTGCTTTCTATCTCTGGGAACCTCTTGGAATGAAGTACGAGCATCTTCTGGACAATATGATCCAGCTGGCTCTTAAAGCCGACAGAGAAAACCATAAGGTAGTTTACTCCTTCGAGACCAACGTCCTTGAAGGCGTTCACCTCGGTGGCGGCAGCAAGGGTAGCAAAATGTAATTTATCAATAAAAATGGGCTGTGGAATAATTCCACAGCCCTTGTTTTTGGATACTCTCATAATGGCACTAACCTACGGAAATGCCTGTATATACCTTCAGCGAAGGTTTTTGATCTGTGAAGGTATACTTTTGGGATAAAACCTGCACATAGGTATAAAAAAGTATACCTTCTGAAGTGATAACGTAAAAGTAGACACCTAACTTATTTTTGTAAACAGGAATAACCTTTTGCTGCTACACTAGAGTAA
>NZ_RAIR01000024.1 GCF_003625485.1 Butyrivibrio sp. CB08 | reverse complement strand
TTAGATACCCATCCTTGATCCTGCATATCTGATTAGTCAGGACAGCTGTCTTGAATGATCCCTGTGACATATATCCCGGCATCTTAGGGCGACCCGTGAAAGCTTCAGGATTCCTTCCATATACTTTTACAGCTTCAAAGAAAGACTTATAGTCCCTAAGAAGGAGTTTCAATATCTGCTGATTAGCCTGTGACGGAAGGGCATAGTATGCCTTATCCCTTGTTATCTTAAGCAGATGGTCAAGAGCATTATATGTGAGCCATTTGCTAGCGCCAAGATACTTAGTTCCTGTGAGATTATCCCTTACGAGCCTGTAAACCAGCATCTGATTTGGGAAAAGAGGCTTGAATCCAGCCATTGAATCAACCGATGACGAATACTGCCTTAAGATGAAATTTGCCCTGTTGTACAG
>NZ_RAIR01000005.1 GCF_003625485.1 Butyrivibrio sp. CB08 | reverse complement strand
CAGTACAGGGAGTACTATGCTTAAAAACAAGTGTGGAGTTTTTTTGAAACTGTGTCTACTTTTACTTGACTAGTGCATTTACTCCCATGAAGGTATATTTGTTAATGATTTTTTGCAGGAATCTCCCAAAAGTATACCTTCAACGAGCAAAAATCACGTCTGAAGGCATATTCTTACATTTCTAGTGCGAGGATGTCGCAAAAAGCTGGTGGGACGCCGTAAGTGTTTCCAAGCAGATGGGGAAATTCCATTACACTATATAATTCTGGGCCTGGCGGTCGAACATCTCTCTGTAGCGGCCGCCCAGCTGCATCAGCTCGTCGTGGGTGCCCTGCTCTTTGATGGTGCCGTGCTCGAAGAGGTAGATCCTGTCTGCCATTCTGGTGGTGGACAATCTGTGGGAAATGAAGATGATGGTGTCATTCTTGGCATTTTCCATGAGGTTTCGGTTGAGCTTATACTCTGAAACCGGATCCAGTGCTGAAGATGGCTCGTCCAGGATAGAGATGGTCCGCTCTCCGTCTGAGGTAAATATCCTGGAGATGGCTACCTTCTGGCTTTCACCGCCGGAAAGGTTGGTGCCTTCTTCATCAAACTCCTTGGTGAGCACAGTGTTTATGCCATCTGGGAGCTTTTTAAGCTTCTTGGAAAAGTCCGCTTTCTCAAGGGCGCTGATAACAGCAGCCTCATCTTCAGGCTTAACTGGTCCCATAAGCACGTTTTCGGCGATGGTTGCAGCATAGATGTTGTAATCCTGGAATACAGCGCCGATCTTCTTGCGATATTCATCTGTTGCGTATTCTCTGATGTCGTGGTCTCCGTACTTGATGCTACCGGAAGTTATGTCGTACAGGCGCATAAGGAGCTTAACAAAGGTGGTCTTACCAGCGCCGTTTTCTCCAACTATGGCGATCTTCTCACCTGGCTTGATCTCAAGAGAGATGTTGTCCAGTGTGTTCTTTTCAGCGTGTGGGTACTTAAAGCTCACGTTTTCAAGCTTAAGAGCCTGCGCTTCATGGGCTGGAGTAAGTCCCTCTGCGTGCTCTATAGTTGGCTTGTAGTCCAGCATTTTCCTGAATTTCTCCGCATACTGACCGATCTGCTGAATATCTACCAGGCAGAAATTGATCTCGTTGAGGTTCCTTCTGACATAGTTGGATGCGTTGTTTGCAGAAGCAACTTCGCCAAGGGCGATGGACTTAAGTACCAGCGCCAGATATCCAAGATATGCAGGAACTGCAAAGAACGAGAACACCGTAAATACTGAAACCCAGTTGAGGATTGAAATCCATGTAAGGATCGGAGCGTACTTCCTGCCTGCGTCCGAAGCCTCAACAAGAGCCTCGTCAAACTGCATTCGAAGAGGTCCTTTAACGTCAGTGAGCTTGCACTCCTTGGCGTACTCAGGCTGATAGAATACTCTCTTTGAGTAGTCTGCCTTCCTCAGAGCCTTACCATACGCGATTTCCCAGTTGTAGTGGATCCGCTCGATCTTAAATCTTGTGAGCAGGTTCACTGTAAAGCCCGCAATCGGGAAAAGAGCTAACACCGGGTTGATGCTTAAGATCATGGCCGATGCTACGCCCAGAGCCACAATTCCTCCAAGGATCTTGCTGACAACCATGACAGTCTGCTCAATCGAAGAATCTGCCTTGTTCGCAACGATGACGTAAGTATCGTAGTAATCTGGATCGTCGTAATAGATAAGATCCATCTTACTGTTATTCTCGATAAGGTCTCTCTGGATGGTTCCGCTGAGTTTAATGAGCTTAGCCTTGGACCATTCCTCGATAAGCTCATCAATCCACTCAAAGCAGATGACCAGCACAAAGGATACGCACAGTACGCCTACAATTGACGAAAACTCCGCCTTTCCTGTAAGTCCGTTGATTATCATCTTAAGGATGAAAGTATCATTTAAGGCTTTCATGGCCTTGGAAACAATGAAAAGTACCAGGATCTTGATGATAAGCGGTCTGTCATATTTGGCAGCGTACTTGATCATGAAGGCGGTATTCTGAATGATTCGTTTGATTGAAACGGAAGTCTCTTTATTACCCATAGTATGCAGCCGCTCCTTTCAACATTTCTTCAGGAATGCTGTCCTGATAGTTCTCTGCCTGAAGCATGAACATCTCATGGTAGTATCCGCCCCGAGCCATAAGCTCGTCGTGGGTTCCATCCTCCACTATCTTTCCATCCTTCATAAGGAAGATCTCATCCGCCATTCTTGCGGAGGAAAGTCTGTGGGATATGAAGATGACGCCCTTTCCTTCAGAGAGCTTCATCATGTTGTTGTACATGTTGTACTCTGCAAGAGGGTCCAGAGCCGATGATGGCTCATCCAGAATGACCATGTCAGGATTGTGGGCAAACACCCTTGCAATAGCGATCTTCTGAGCCTGACCGCCAGAAGGTACAAAGCCTTCCTCGTCAAACTCACGGCTTATCATGGTATCAAGGCCCTTCGTAAGCCCTCTGTGAGTAATATCAAACTGGGCATTTTTCAGGGCTTTCTTAACTATCTCGTAGTCAGCCTCGTTTTCAGGCCTTCTCATGAGGACATTTTCAGAAAGAGTCATGGCAAATACCTGTAGATCCTGGAATACCGTGCCAAATCTCTTTCTATATTCATCAAGATCGATCTCATTGATATCTATTCCGTTTATGAGGATCTTGCCTGAAGTTACAGGGTAAAGACCCATGATGAGCTTGATAAGCGTGGTCTTGCCAGCTCCGTTATATCCAACGATTGCCAGCTTCTCGCCCTTCTTCCACTTAAAGCTCATGTCAGTAATTGTCGGCTTTTTAGCACCTGGATAGGTAAAAGAGATATTAATAAGCTCTACTGTCTCGATGTCCTTAATTACAGTCTTATTAGGCTTTTCCTCCTTATCCTGCTCAAGGAAGTCCTCCAGGTTCTTAAAGAGCTTGGACTCGTTGTTTATGTAGATCCTGTTTTCTACAGCGGCTTTTAGCTGATCAGTTGAAAAAGCCATGGCTGTGATCATGGCCACATAGCTTGAAATGTCAGCTACATTGCCGTATTTAACCTTAAACACAACGTAGAAGTAAGCAAAAATGCCAGCCAGGATCGAGTAGCTGCCCTTCATAAGGAATGAGTAGAAGGCAGATTTCATGCGGTATACAAGGGATGTCTTTTCCATGGCATCGACAGCTTTTTCCTGCTTATCAAGCATCAGATTGTTGATGTCAAAAAGCCTTACTTCAGCTGCGTACTTTTTCTCGTAGTAAACGCGCTTTACGTAGTCAGCAGTTCTTTTGTCGCGGGTAATGCTATTCTCCCTGTCGTAGTTGGCCTTGGCGTTCTTCTTGCCAAAGTAAAAGCTGACAAATATAGGGATCACAAGGAACACCAAAAGCACCGGATCAACGGACACTACGATAACAAGAGACATGATGGTGGAGATAACATTTCCGATAAATACGCCGGTTCTGATGGTGATGTTGATGGCATTATCTACGCAGTTATCAAGGGCTCTTGCGTACTTGTCGTAAAAGTCAGGTGATTCGTAGTCCTTAAGCTCCAGGCTGTCTGAAAGGTCCATGACTCTGTAGAAAATGTGCTTGTAAACTACAGGGGTCTTGATCTTGCGGTAGGTCTCGTACCAGCCGCAGATAAAGTGAACCACAACATGCAAAGAGCACGCAATTACAAGAAACCAGAAAAGCTTCTCGTAAGCGATATTTCTTTCTATGCAGTTAAAGATATACTTGGTGAGATAAACAAAGAAAAATACATAGAAAACCTGCTCGATGGAATTCTTGAACAGGGTGAAGATGAGAAGCAGCTTATCTGCTTCCCATACCTGCCGCATGGCATACATCAGATGCTTAAAAGAACTGTCTCTTTTTTTCATACTCTCCCCTTAAAGCCCCTTAGGGCTCCATCATTGCCTCATCATGGCAATTGTCTCCTCAACAGTTACTGTTTTTGCATATCTTTTTGGCCACATAAACTCGTTGTAGAATTTATAGGCGGTTTCTTTATCAAAATATGGATTGTCATAGGTGGAATTGGCATAGGCAGGAACGATGATGTTAAAGCCATGCTCAAATCCGCTCTTTATTGTGGCGTCCAGGCAGTAGTCGGTGCAGACGCCTGTGACGATAATGTCCCTTTCGTTTTTGGATCTGAGGTAGTCAGTAAGGCCAGTCATATCGTGGAACGCACTGTTGACTGTTTTCTCAAATCTTCTCTCGCCCTCAAGAGGTGCAAATTCATCAACTACCTCATATGCAGCTGACCCCTTACAGAGCTCTTCGCCAGGGCCGTCATCATGCTGAACGTAGGCAACCTCTATGGAATTATCCCTTGCTGTCTTTATCAGCGCCTTGATGTTTTCTACAACCTTATCATGGGCATAGAGATCGTCTTTAAAACATCCTCGCTGTGTATCTACTACTAGTAAGATCATGTGGTTTCCTCCTCCATAGGTTCATGGTACATAGATAAAGCCCACTTGCCAGCCAGGAAAATACCAATAGCTGCAATGATCACATATAGCTCAATGGCGTCAAATGGTATCGGCACACCAAACTGATAGAGCGCTGCAGGAGCATCAACAAGGGCGTGAAGCAGGATGGCCAGGGCATATAGCCACATCTTACCCTTTTCACGGGCTGCGGTAAATACCATCATTGAGAGTCCCACGTGGATAAACATGGTGAAGATCCTCTCTATCATGGATGAGATTATCATGTTAAGCGGAGTTGAAGCGGCAGCTCCCAGAATTAGATCATTGGATGAATCATTACCTATGATGACACCGCATGACGCAAGGAAATATACCAGATAGGTAAGCCCAAGGACCACGACAACTTCGATTCCGCCGTGACCAATTCCATAGGCAACGGAACACTCTTTTTCCTTGTGAGGCTTAAGCATTACCTTAAAACCAATAAGCCTTCCTGTTTCCTCGAAAATACCAGCTGCCAAAGCGCCATAAAGCATGTAGGCCACAGCTGATCCCCGGATAAATCTTGAAAGAGGGCTGTTTATCACAAGAAATATAGTGTGTGAAATCTGCTCAAGAAACATGGCAAATAGCAGGAAACATAGGGCTCCTACTGCAAAAGGACCTATCTTTTCCCCTGATCTTTTCTTCCACCAAAGCATACATCCTAGCGGAAATACAATACTAAAGACTGCTACCAGTAAATAGTCTAATGTACGATCCATGTTATTTTTCCCCCAATCTAACACTCATTGAAAACACTATACAGAATATTGTCAGTGAACTTTTGAAAATCACTAATTTAGACACATTTTACACTGATTTGACCCAAATAGTAAAAAAGGCACCGCCATAAGGCAGTGCCAGTGATCTTACGCTATATCTTCATCAATTGTCTTTTCAACAACTGACTTTCCAAGCCATTTCTTTTTATACCAGTAGTACATGACGATAAGCCCACGAATACACTCGTCCGTGGCAGTTCCTGCATAGATTCCAGCCACTCCCACTCCAAGCACAACTCCCACTGCATATCCGGTGGTAAGGCCAAGTCCCCAGTTACATATAATTCCTGCAATAAGAGGAAACATGTAGGCTCCAGCCGCCTTGAGACTGCAGACGAAGGTCATGTTAAGACAACGCCCAAACTCAACAAAGATGTCCGCTATCATTATCATCTGTCCAAGGGCGATGATGTTCTGATTCTGGGTAAAGATCTGCAACGTATATCTGCAGATAAGTGCATTGATGCAGGCAAGAGCCAGGGTTATTGGCATTGAAGTCCTAAGAGTCTTAAATACTCTCTTGTAGGCCGCATCCTCTTTTCCCGCGCCAACAAGGTGTCCAGTAATTATCTGAGTGGACATGGCTGAGGCATTTGAGAATATCATGGCAAAAGAGATAAGCATGTTGCAGTATGCTCTTGCGTTAACCGCATCATTACCCATTGCGTTTACAAAGGATAAAAGCGTTGTCTGATAGAGATTGTAGGTAAGGTTCTCTCCTGCTGTCGGAAGGCCAATCTTGATCATCTTCATAAGGAGCCTTCCCGGGAATGGATTGAGATACCTAAGGGATATCCTGCCAGTCCTGGTTGCGTAGAAGAACGATATAAGCGCCGTTACTGCAATTAGTCTTGCTGCAACAGTTGATATGGCAACACCTGCAACGCCCATGTTGAGGAATTTCAGAGGACCATACAGGAATAAGTAGTTGCCAAAGATATTTATCAGGTTAATTGTAAAGGTAACCCACATGCCAATCTTGGTATAGCCATTACACCGAAGGATCTGGAGCATTACGTTAAATACCGCAGTAATAAAACCGCCTCCAGCTACAATATATATGTATATCATGGAGTATGGCCTCATCTCAGGCGATACGTGAAGAAAATCCATGATAAACGGATTGGCTGCGCAGAAAGCACAGCTAAGTGCCACTCCGATCACGAAGTTTACCGCGATGGCAAGAGTATAGATCATGTTCATCTTGTCATACCGCTTAGCACCAAGGTATTGAGCCACAACTACGCTGGTAGCTGTGGCTATGACATTGAACAGAATGTTCATCATGAACATGATCGTATTGGCATTTCCTACAGCTCCTACCGCATACTCATCGTAGTGGCTAAGCATAAGCGTATCCACGTTGTTGAGCATGGTGTTGAGAAGGAGCTCAAGAAACATTGGCCCCGCCAGAAGTAACAGCGGCGTATTTTCATCTATTACAGTTGTCGAATTGTTTTTCATTTTGAGGAGCCTTATTAGGGTAAAAATTTGCCTGAAGATAAGTACAGTTTGTACCAATCCTCGTGTGAAAGTTCAATCTTGTCAGCCTGAGCCATCTCTGTAAGATGAACAGGATTCATTGTTCCAGCAATTACCTGCATCTTGGCCGGGTGGCGAAGAATCCATGCTATGGCGATTGCTGTCTTGGTAACTCCATATTTCTCAGCAAGTTCACCTAGAACTGCGTTCATCTCTGGGAACTCTGGGTTATCTACGAACATTCCCTTGAACATTCCATACTGAAGTGGTGACCACGCCTGGATCGTGATGTCGTTAAGACGGCAGTAATCAAGGGCTCCGCCATCTCTCATAACAGACATATCAGTGGTTTTGTTGTTCATGTAAAGGTCCTGATCAATAAGCTGTGACTGCTCAAGTGAGAGCTGAAGCTGATTGATCTTAAGTGGCTGCCTGACATACTTTTTAAGAAGCTCGATCTGCATTGGCATTGTGTTGCTGACACCAAAATGTCTTACCTTGCCTGCAGCCTCAAGCTCGTCAAAAGCCTCTGCGATTTGCTCTGGATCATAGAGAAGGTCTGGTCTGTGAAGCAGGAGTACATCTATATACTCCATTTTAAGCCTTTTCAAGATTCCATCAACGCTTTCGATGATGTTTGTCTTTCTCCAGTCAAATATCTGTTTATCAAATCTAAGACCACACTTGGACTGGATTATGAGGTCCTCACGCTTAATATCTACAAGCTCCATGGCATCACCAAATCTGGTCTCCGCCTCTCCATCGCCGTAGCATGTGGCGTGGTCGATGTAATTGATGCCAAGTGAAACGGCAGTCTCTATCATCCTGGCTGCGTCCTGTGTTGAAAGCGCAGGCATACGCATACATCCAAGTATCAGTCTTGATGCATTTTCTGGTCCATTTGCAATGTTTACTGTCTGCATTTTGTTATCTCCCTTCAAAACACTGTGCAAAGAGAAAAATCCTCTTGCATACTATCGGATCGTTATGTAATATAGTTAGCATACAACTTGAAGTTAACTTTAACTCAACATCTTTTTTAAAAAAATTTTTAGGAGAAGCTATGACCTACACAATTACTGATCTTTCTAAGATGTTTAACCTTCCAGCATCCACTATCCGCTATTATGAGAAGATTGGATTATTGGAAAATGTTGAGCACCAGGGCTCATACAGAAGAATCTTTAACGATTCTCATGTAGACCGCTTAAACGCAGTAGAATGCTTTAAAAAAGCTCTTCTCCCACTGGACGAGATCAAGCTCTTTTTTACATATGAAAAAGACATGGAAAAGAATTCAGAAAAGATCCTGGAGATGATGAAGAATCAGGAAGTTAAGACCCTGGAATCCATGGAAGCCTTGCAGGCTGGACTTACCCATCTCCAGAAAAAGATCCGTTTCTACACTCTGGTCAGTGAAGCTGTTAAGAACAAGACTCCAATGCCCAGGTGGGAAGACGTCAACTGATCAAATAATTAAAGTTTAGCCAGAATTTCTGCGGCCTTCTCGCTTCCATGCTTGGCAGCGTAGGAGGCCCATTTTTTGGCCTTTGTAAGATTTGGTTTATCGTCAAAAGAGCCTTTGAAGTAACCTTCTGCTATTGCCTCAGCCGCTTCAATACTGCCCTTTCCCGCTTTATCTATAAGATCTAAAAGTTCCTGTTTGTTACCCATTTTAAATAATCTCCTATCTATCAGATTCTGCCGTAGTCTCTGGCACAGCGAAGAAGTCCCTCGGAAACCTCGCTAAAATCTACGCCGTATTTCCTGGCTTTGCTGCAATCCATCCACAAGTTGTGAAGGGGAGCGATATCTTCAACTGTAATATCAAGGCCAAGAGCCTGTGCGAAGTCTTTTGTTACCTGGTACATGCTCTTTTTCGTCTCGCTTCCAAAGTTGTATACGCCACCTGTAAGGGCTACGACTTTGTCTATGTTTTCAGCTACCTCTTTTACATAGGTAACTCCGCGAAAATTTCTGGAGCTAAATGAAACTGTGCCCCTGGCAGCAAGCATATTCATGTAGTAGTTGGGCTTAGTCTCATCCTGGTCGTACATCCACTCTGCTCGAAGAAGCACAGCGTCAGGACAGATATCAAGGACTCTCTGCTCCATTTCAAGCTTGTGCCTGGCGTAGAGATTGGCTGGCTTCGCCTCATCTTCCAGGTATGGGCCAGGACCTTCAAGCCCGCCATAGACCTGATCTGAGCTAAAACACACAAGCTTCCTGCCCTGGCTTGCCTTTGCAAGAAACACAGGGAGTTGCACATTGGCAATATAGGAAGCCTCAGGGTCAGCCTCACAGGTAGGAATATCAGAAATCGCAGCGGTATGAACGATTGTATCAGCACCGCTCTCTTCAACGATTCGCCTGACCTCATCTTCAGACATGTTTCTAAGGGATGGTGAAGCAATAACATCCCCGCAAAGATCCATTATTCTTTTTCCGACAAAACCATTTGCTCCAGTTACCAGAATCATACTATTTCTCCAAGAATAACGTCAACGTGCTTTTCCAGGTAGGATTCCCCAGAATCTGAAAGCCCCTGGGCATTTAACATATCCCGCAGCATCTCCGCGATCTGCTCGGAAAGTACCACCACTTTGTCACTCATATTAAGGTTATCGGGCATATATTTGATGTGCTCCCAGGCGGGAAGGCAGCATCCGGTCTCAGCAAGGTCTTTTATGTGCCTTGCAAAAGAGCTGTCGCCCCAGTTTTCAGAAAGCGCCCTGAAGGTCCACTTGTAGTAGGGAGGATACACTCTTTTTAGAAGGAAAAAGAGCTCCATGGCAGCTTCAAGGCCTCTTGCTTTGCAGATTTCTGCAGCCACGGTGTCTTTCCTTGCCATGCATCTTGAGTAGTTGACCTGCAAAGATGCAGAGAAATTGTGAAGCTCAGTTGCTATGCGCTCTCTCCAGATTCTGTCTGGGTAGTATGAAAGAAGGCTCTTTCTGTAGGCACTAAAGATTCCAAGGTCGTCCCTGAAAACCTCGCCATTAACTGCCGTAGCCAGGCAGCTGTAGTCAAAGGATCTCCATGTGGATTCCGGGATCGGCTCTTTTTCTGCATCACAGTCAGTGCCAAGGACGTAGGAGTAGAACCCGCTTATGGTCATAACGCCCCTTCGCTGGCTGAGCCTGTCGGTTAAGTCAGCACCTGGTGTTGTGGCAACAAGCTCGTTGTAGGCGATGGACAGGAGCCTTCCAAACCTTGAAAAATCCTCATCTGTGAGCCACAGACACACTCCGGTCCCAAAGTCGTGGTCCCTGGAAATGAAATCATCATAACCAAAGCAGTCGGAGCCCTCACCGGCGATTCCGACTGCTATTCTTGATTCATATTCAGGAAATTTAGAGCGGATCATGGGCGCTACCTGGTTCTCATAAAAGCGCCTGCTCTTTTCAATAATCTCGTTCATTCCTTGTCCCTTACACTGTCTAAGGCGTCTGAAATAAGCTTCTCGTCATGTCTGAACATGATACCAGTTCCGATCCATGCGCCTGCATAGACCACAACGAAGATAATGGATATACTGATAAATCCGTGGGTGGTGGTGTACCAATGGCTGATATGTCCAAACACCATGATTATCACGTATATGAGTATAAGGTGTATTAGCGTGATAATGCCCTGCTTTAGCGCAGATGCGGTGTTGTACCATTCGTTATAGAGCATAAGAACAGTGACTATGCTGCACATAAGGCTGGCAACCACGATGGATCCTGGGGTGTACCAGTCAAAGCACCACTCATTCTTTTTCATTACAAACAGTCCGTAAAGGCTGACAACGCATAGCACCAGAAAGCTTACAAGCATTGTCTGTTCCAATATGACTTTCATTCTCTTCATAATTATAGTCCCAGCCTTTTCTTCATCTCTTTTACATAGCTTCTTGTAATGAGAACAACCTCTCCATTTAAAAGAACTGCTCTCATACGGGCATTGGTCTCCGCTTTTACGCTCTTTATCTTCCTTATATTACAGAGCATCGATTTGGAGCACCTAAAGAACCGGAAGTCCAAGTCCTTTTCTATCTCGTAGAGGCGGCTTCTTATCTCAATACAGTCATCCTTGGTGTAGGCAAAGCACTTGTCGTCTACGGTTTCAATATAGTAGATCTTGGATATGGGGCAGGGAATACTCTCCCCGTCCTTATACCCAAGTATTATCTGCTCTCCGTTTTCTAATAGTCCGATAGCGGTATCTATGGCAGTTGTGCGCTCGTGGGCGTTTATCACTGCATTTTCAATTTCACCCTCTGAAATCCTGTTAAACGTTACTTTCAAGGCTTGTCCCCTTTATCTTCTGTTGTAAACTCTTGGGTAGATGATCCTTGTAGCTACGATAAAAGCTACTGTAATCATTATTATATATATGCAGGTCTGATTCAATGTCCAAGTTGAAGTTCCAACCTGTGTGTTAAAAGAAAAGCAATCTCTCATGGCATCAAAGAAGGCTCCGTTATCTACTCCTCCGATGCTCTCATTCATGTGATTAAGTACTCCGCCAGTTAAGAAATTTCTGATAAGAACGGTGATCCCTGTAGCTGGAATGAGGTTACATACATTCTGGATGGTCTTGCTGAACTCAGACAGAGGAAGGTATGCGCCAACTATAAAGCCTGATACTGCTGAGATGATTCCCATGAAGGCACTACAGGTGCCCATTTTCTTAAAGAACATCATGATAAGTGTGAAAATAGCTGTTGAAGAGACTGTTCCAAGGAAGATAACTCCAACAAGGCTTAAGATATCTGATGCTGCAAAGTACATTGAGCCGCTGGCTACAAGTACTCCAAGGCCTGCAAACAGAACGACTACTGTCTGCAGGAAGGCTGAAATTACACCTGCAAGAAAATATGACAGGATGATCTCAGCTCTTTTCACCGGTGTAGAGATCATATCAAAATAGACCTTCTCCTCGCGGTCTCTTACGATTGTCTCAAGGGCGTTGTATGGAATTGTGATAAGGGCTGTGCTGATAATTCCTGTAAGGAGGAGCCCATTTACGAACTGGTCCATGTCTTTTGCGGATATAAGGTTTCCAAGTCCTTCTGCAGCGTGTTCCAGTGATGACAGGAATGTGCTCTTTAAAAATAGAAGGTAAAGGATCAGGATGATGATGGGGGTGAGCATCGAGAAAAAGATTGATCCTTTATCATTTAAATACACAAGTATGTTTCTTTTTGTAAGTCCTATAACTCCTCTTAATTTAGCCATTGCACTCTACCATTTCCTTTCCTGTAAGTGTTAAGAACACGTCGTCCATTGTGCCTTTTATTACTTCAAAATCCTTGATGAAATCTCTGTTCTTCCAGACAAACTCTGTTATCTCCTCATCCATTGAGATATTGTAGTGATCAGCTTCGTAGCTGAACTTTTGAGGTTTGGAAGCTTCGATGATCCTTCTGTTTTCTTCGTTTTCTGCTGTGTACCACACGAGCTTTTTACCTGTGTATCTGCTCTTAAGCTCTGCTGGGGAGCCTTCAGCGATGATGTTTCCCTTGTCCATGATCACAACGTTGTCAGCTTCTGCTGTTTCCTCCATGTAGTGGGTTGTGAGGAAGATTGTGAGGTTCTCGTTCTTGCGAAGGTGGTTGATGTAGTCCCAGACCATCTTGCGGGACATAGGATCGAGGCCGGTTGTGGGCTCATCTAAAAACAGGATGTCTGGCTTGTGGATAAGGGCCCTTGCTATGTCTATCCTTCTTCTCTGTCCGCCGGAGAGATTTCCGTATTTCTTGTTCCAGATATCTCCAATGTTGAACTCTTCCCAGAAACCTGTGAGCCTCTCCATAACCCCTTTCTTGTCGTATCCGTAATAAGCGCCTCTGGTTAAGAGATTCTGCTTTACTGTGAGGTTTGCATCAAGAACTGAGTTCTGGAAGACGATTCCTATGGATTTTCTTATGGCGTCGTCCTCTTTTCCAAGTTCGTGCCCCATAACAAAAGCGGATCCGGATGTTTTTGGGAGGATCGTGCTTAGCATATTGATGGTTGTTGACTTGCCAGCGCCGTTTTCTCCAAGGAATGCAAACAGGGAACCCTGCTCAACTTCAAATGAGATATTGTTTACAGCTGTCATATCGCCGTATTGTTTGTAAAGTTTGTTTACTTCGATTGCTTTTTTCATGTCTGGCTCCTTCTTTGAATTGCTGTTTGACTTGTTCTGAAACAGATATTAACCGATTTTCGACAGAAAAAAAGCAAAATGCCGGTGAGTTGCACTTTTCGAAAGGTGAAATGCATTTTTGGCAAAAAAATAGAGCGCCATAGCGCTCTACATCTCACTTTTCAGTGTCTCAAATATGGTTTTTGCAGCAAGCATTGATCCTTTTGCAGATGCATGTCTTCTATCTGTAAAGTAAAGGTCGACATCAGGGTTGGCGTGAATGTACTCCCACCACTTCTCTCCTACAGGGGCTACGAGGCATCCGTACTTCTCAGCAAGTTTCCTGTATCTTCTGGACATCTCTGGTTGGAATTCTTCATTATATTCTTCTGCCCAGGTCATGTAAAAGCAGGCTTTAGCGTTTGTCTGCCTGATCCACTCCATTATCCTGTCTGCACCATCCTCCATTACAGAGAACTCGCCCATAGGGTGTGCTACATGCTGGAGGACAATAAAATCATAGTCTCCAAATAAAATATTAAATCTCGTCTGCTCGTTTTCAGCGTGATAATCAAGTCCCATACCGCCTTTTGTGAGCATTGTGATCTGCATATCTATTCCATTTTCCTGGCAGATATCCTTAAACATCTTAGGCATGTCATTGTAATACGTGTGGCTGTTTCCAATAAAAAGTGTTCTCATTTGCTGTCCTTTCTAAGCTGGTCGATTATGTCTATTCCTTTATTTTACAGCATATTTATGCATTTTTGAAAACTTAAATTTCTATTAAATAACGTGAAAATTGCAATGTTTTTTCACAAAATAAGGGATAATAGACATACGAGCTTCTTTACATGTTTGTCTTTCTTTTTCAGGAGGTATTATGATGCAAAAGAAACTTCTATCCTGTGTTATAGCTCTGTCTATGACACTTTGTCTCCTCACCGCATGCGGTAAGCAGGCAACTGACGCCGGCGGTGCAACTTCCACTGAGGAACAAGCCACAGAAACAGCTGCTGAGAGCTCAGGAGGCTCTACTTCTACTGCTTCTTGGCCAACAACTTTGACAAACTCTGTCCACAACAGCGCAGCTCCAGACTGGACAGAATACAATCAGCTTATCTTCAATATCAAAAATACTACAGACTACGCAGAGCGTGAGGTAATGATGCATCGCGCTGAAGATATTTTGATGTCTACAGGTGCTGTCGTACCTATCTATTACTACAATGATCCATATCTTCAGAAGAAATCCATTACTGGAGTCTTCTCATCTCTCTTTGGAACAAAATACTTTATGTATGCTAAGGGCACTGAAGGAAATGCCCTCAGGGTAAGCCTTTCATCAGATCCAACTTACCTTGATCCTGCTCTCAACTCTTCCGTTGATGGCGCATGTCTTGTTGCCAACACTTTTGCAGGACTTTATACATATAATGAAGCCGGCGAGTGCATTCCTGCTCTTGCTGATGATGCAAACCCTTATGAGGTTTCAGAGGATGGTCTTAGTTACACCTTCCATCTTAAGAAAGGACTTCAGTGGTCAGATGGAACACCTCTTACAGCTTCAGACTTTGTTTATTCCTGGAATCGAGCTGTAGATCCTTCTCTCGGTGCAGATTACGAGTACATGTTCAGTAACTTTGCAGGTTACGACGATGGTAAGGTAAAGGCCAAGGCAGTGGATGACACCACTCTTTCTTTTACCCTCACATCTCCATGTGCATACATCCTCGACCTGATGGCATTCCCAATCTTCTTCCCAGTTAATCAGGCCAATGTAGAAGCTGCAGATCCTGACGGTGTTAACCCTGGTGCATGGGCTGAGACTCCGGGATTTGTATCCAGTGGCGCATTTACACTTCAGTCATGGGTTCCTGGCGACAGAATGATCTATGTAAAGAACCCATACTTCTATGACGCAGCAAATGTAGCTATCGACGAGCTGCATTTCATCCTTTCATCTGATGATGAATATATATATGAAGCTTATAAGAATGGCGAGATCGACTTTGCTGACTCAGTTCCTAACGAGGAGATCTCCAAGTTCCTTGCATCAAACGATCCTGAATTTGTTATAGCACCAAGCCTTGGTACATACTATTTTGCATTTAATGTAAACAGTCACCTGTTTGATGGCATGACTTCAACTCAGGCAGCTTCCATGAGACGCGCAATTGGTCTTATGGTAGACAGGCAGTACATCTGCGATAACATTGGTCAGACTGGTCAGGTTCCTGCAACCTCCTTCATCCCAGAGGGAATGATGGATGGAAATGGCGGTGTATTCAAGACTAATGACGATGCATATACATTCCCGGATTCCAATGCTGTTGGATATTATTCAGCTGAAAAGAACGATGCGACTGTTGCGGAGGCAAAAGCTCTTTTTGAAGAAGCAGGATTTACATTTGGAAGCGACGGAAAGCTTTCTGCGGATACTCCTCTTTCCTTCGAGTTCCTGACAAACGATAGTCAGTCCCACGTTCTTGTTGCAGAGGCTATTAAAAAAGATCTCGCTGAATTTGGCATCCAAGTGACTGTAGTCAAGCAGGATTGGCCAACATTCCAGCAGAACCGTAAAGACGGAAATTATGATGTTGCCCGCGAAGGCTGGCTGGCAGACTTTAACGATCCTATAAACATGCTTGAAATGTTTATCACAACTTCCGGAAATAATGACCCTCAATTTGGCCGCAAACCATTTGAGGAAGATGAATAAGGAGGACGCAAGGATATGTTTAAAAGAATGAATTTGCTAGCCAAGATGCTTCTTGGCATCATCCCAGCTGTTGCGCTTGCTCTTATTCTTGTAACAGCAGTCAGTGTGAATAAATCATCTGACGCCATTCAGACTCTGACAGCACAAAAGGCTCAGGAAAGTATCGCGGCCAACGTAAGTGATATCAATGCTACTCTCCAGACCTTAAGGTCAACCGGAGTAACACTTGCTAATACTGTTGGTGGAACATATTCATCCACTGACCTTGATGTATATCAGGCTATTTTCAAAAAGACCATTCTCTCCAATAGTGTAATTTCTGGAAGTGGTATCTGGTTCAAGCAGGGCGTATTTGAGCACATGACCTATGCTGGCCCATATTGGTACAGAGATGGGGATACAGTAGTTTATACAGATGAATATTCAAATGCTGATTATGACTATTTCAATCAGGAATATTATTTGGTTACAACCAAACTTCCTGAGGGTGTGTCAAATATCACAGATCCTTACTACGATCCTTCAAGTGGCAAGGTAATGTCCACCTGTTCAGCGCCTATTTACGACGTAGCAGGATACTATTCAGGGTGTATAACAGTTGATATTTATCTTGATGAGATCCAGAACCTGATATCAAACATCAGTCTTGGAAAAAACTCAACTCCTATGCTTCTGGATTCAACCGGTGTTTACATTTATGACGTTGATTCAGAGAAAATTGCCAGTGGTTTAAATATTGCCAATGACCCTAATACTTCTCTTGCTGCAGCCAGCGCAACAATTATGGCAAACGAGAGCGGTATTACAACCTTCAAGCAGAATGGTGACAGTTATCTTCTGTTCTACGGAACAGTACCTGATGTTAACTGGAAGCTCGCTGTAACTCTTCAGGAAAGCGAGATGAACGCCAGCGTTAACTCTATCAGATCCTTCCTTATCATCATTTGCGTAGTTGCTATTATCGCATGCATGGCTATTATCGTAGGACTTGCACTTTCAATCGTTACCAGCGTTAACAGCGTTAAGAAGTTCGCTGGAAACCTTGCAAAGGGTGACTTTACTATCTCCAATATCAAAGCTAAGAGCTCTGATGAACTTGGACAGATGTCACTGTCCCTCAATAACATGTATGAGAGCAATAAATCAGTTATTTCACAGGTTTCAGAAGAATCTGGCCGTATCGGACAGGCTTCTTCAAACCTTGGAGATATGGCTCAGCAGCTCACCAATGACTTCCAGGTAATCAGAAACAACATGACAGGCGTTAATGACGCTATGATGAGTGCTTCTGCTGCTACTGAAGAGGTTAATGCTTCTATCGAAGAAGTTAACGCTTCTGTACAGATGCTCTCTGGACAGGCTGATGAGACAAGGATCCAGGCTGAAGAGATCCAGCGCAAGGCCGCTGAGATTGAGGAGAACTCAAGGAAAGCCAGTGAAAATGCTGCTCTTATCTCCTCTGAGAGAGAAAGAGATGTGGAAGAAGCCAACGAGCAGGCTGAAGTTGTTAAGGAAATCGGCTCTCTTGCAGATTCCATCGCAGAGATCGCAGACCAGATCAACCTCCTGTCCCTCAATGCTTCCATCGAGGCTGCAAGAGCTGGAGAACACGGCAAAGGCTTCGCTGTCGTTGCTGCTGAGATCAACAAGCTGGCTGGTGAAACAGCTGACGCCGTTGGTCAGATCCAGGGAACAGTCGATAATGTTCAGGGCGCATTTGAGCACCTGCTCACTGCTACTAATGAGCTTCTTAAGTTCCTTAAAGAGACAGTTAAGACTGACTACGACAACTTCGTTAATATCGCTCAGGAATATGGTAATGACGCTGAATCCTTCGGACGTCAGTCAAATTCCATTTCCGAGATGGTTGACACAATCCGTGGTGCTATGGGCGAAGTAAGTTCAGCTATCCAGAACATCACTGAATCCACTCAGGATACAGCATCCAGAAGTTCAGAGATCACAGATACAGTTAACACCGTATCAGGAGTTGTTGACAACGTATCAGATATGTCCGTTCGCCAGCAGGAGATCTCCAAGACCCTGTCAGACGTTGTTGGACAGTTCAAGTTAAAATGAGTTAATCCGTTCATGTTCATGTAATACCTGTTCAAGCAAAAGAGCTGCTCGATTTTTGAGCAGCCCTTTTGTTGTATATATCAAAATCCTTTAAATAAGCTTACGTGATGTGACAGGTCGTTATTCCTTATATCAGACGGTCCATTCTGTCCACTCGATGTGGTTGTACTGCATTACGTCGTCAGCTCTTTTCATGCCACATTTTTCATAGAATGGAACGGCGTTTTCATTGGCAATAAGGTAAACTGCGATGTCCTTTTCGCCGCCTGCCAGTTCGTGAGCGGTCTTCATAAGCTCTTTTCCAAGGCCCTGTCTCTCGTAGTTCCTGTCTACGCCAAGATCTGTGACGTAGAGCCAGTAACAGAAATCAGTAAGGCCAAAGAGCGCTCCCACAACCTTGCCCTCTTCGTTTCGGGCGATAAGACTGATGGATACGTTCTGGACGAGTTTGCTAATACGCTCTTCAAAACGCTCCTTGGGATATTGGGAACCAAGGTCTGTTCTCTTTAGAAAATCTATGTACTCTTCTGCTGAGATTTTCTCCTCTTTTATAGTTATATTCTTGTTTAGCATTATAATTCTCCAAATTATTTTCTGTTGTTTTCAATCCAGTGGACAGCGAAATCCACGATCTCACGCTGGTTCATGAGCCTGATCTGTGCATCGCCAAGGGTAGCGACATTCACGGAATGCTCTGCTTCAAAGGCTGCGCCTATATCCACAAAGTCTTCTCCGTCAACGAAAAGCGTCTCATAGGCCTTCCAGATACGCTTTCCGTCTTCCATTATGGCGCTGTGCTCGACGCAGTTATGCTTACTTGGATACTCTGCTCTTGCGTCTGCCAGATGGATTGATGTGTTTTTATCGTAGCCAACCCCTAAAAGGAGCACTTTTCCGTTAAGCTCGTATAATTTTCCAATAGGGGATCCCTCTCCGAAGATGTTGGAAAGGTCGTGGTTTTCTGTAAGATATGCGGCGTGCTTACCCCAGGCAGCAACGGATCTTGCGGGGTGATCGCTCCTAATGGCGCCTGGCCATGAGCGGAACATCTCAGCAACTGCGCCCATCGTGTTGGTTGGAGTAATTGCCTTGTCGTATGCAGGCCAGTTTTCGCGGATCTTGTCCCAGTCAGCCTCGTCAGCAAGCCAATGAACGCCGGCCTTTGGGTCAAGGTTTTTCCAGGACTGAGTTGGCATCATTATTGTGCCCTCATCTCCCACTACTTCGATAAGTGCCTCGATCACAGTCTGAGCTCCGCCGCACACATAGCCAAGCTTTCCAAGTGATGTGTGGACCATAACGGAGTCGCCAGCCTGAAGGCCTGCGTTCTTTAAAGCATCGACGATATCTGACTTAATTATTGTTTTCATATTTTCCCCCCCAGAACAAGCTCTTTTCCCATATCATAATGAACTAGATCCCATATGCCACGATTCCCACGATTGCGGAAATGCAGATGAGCATTATTGGAGATAGTCCCTTTTTCATTAGTTTCCTTGAACCAAAATATAAGACTGCGATAGCGGCAGTAAGGCAAAGCGTCAGCAGGTCAAAAGAGCCTGTCGCTGTTATCTTACAATTCTTAATAATCATCAAGAGACCCGTTGCAAGGATAATTCCGATGATACATGGCTTAAGTCCGCTAAGAGCCGCTTTTACTATGGCGTTCTGCAGTAGCTTTTTTAACATGACCATGATCAGAATTATGATAAAGAAAGCTGGCAGGACCACAGCAGATGTGGCGATAATGGCGCCAAGAACGCCTCCCTTAAGGCTACCAACATAAGTGGCCATATTGACCATGATCGGGCCAGGGGTGCTCTCGCTAATTGCGATCATGTAGGACAGCATTTCATCGTCAAGCCATCCGTGGGCCATAACCACATCGCGAATTAGCGGAATTGCGGCGTAAGCTCCTCCAAAAGAGAAGAAGCCTACTTCCAGAAAGCCAATTAACAAATCCAAATAGATCATTTTCCAGGCTTCTCCTTCTTAAAAAAGTTGTTGATCTCATATATCAAAATGCCCACAAAGGCAGCTGCCACCATCAGAAGCATTGAAGAAATCCGAAGTGAAAATGCGCTGATAAGGATCATTGCCACTGTGGAACATATCATAATAGATAGTTGCATCGGTCTCTTCTTCATGTTCTTTAGCATTTTCAGAGCTGCGTCCACGATCAGAATGCCAACGGCGATCTTGATTCCGAGAAAGGCGTGGGCAACCCAGGTAATCTCCAAAAAACCGTCCAGAAACCGTGAAATAACGTAGATTATTACAAAAGAAGGTAAGACCATTCCCAAGGTCGCAGCTATGGCGCCTATCATCTTACCCTTCTTGTAGCCCACATAAGTGGCACAGTTGATAGCTATTGGTCCTGGCGTGGATTCAGCTATAACTGTGATATTCATCATTTCATCATGGGTTATCCATTTTTTCTCTTCCACGCAAACATTCTCGATAAGTGAGAGCATTGCGTAACCTCCGCCAAAGGTGAACATTCCTACCTTTGCAAAGGTGAAAAATAGCTCTAATAAAGCCATCATTCCTTGATATTTCCTTTTTTGATATGCTCCTGAATGATTTTATCAGTTACTTCCTCAAAAATCTTCTCTGAGCCAAGTTTGGTCTTGCTCTGTCTGCCATAGATCTGCTCTGAAGTTACACCGTGCTCCACCCACTCGTTGCCACCGTTGCTGTTATTGAGTATCAGAGGCTGAAGATTATCCATGGCACGGGCAAATCTCGCTTCCGGAGTCTTGTAGTCTTCAAACTCATCGAAAAGAGCTATCAGCTCCTTTTTCTGATCTTCTGGAAGCAGTGAAAATATCCTCTCCTTGGCCTTATCCTCGCGTTCCTTCTGGGTTTTGAGGCCTTCAGCGTCATAGGCGTAAGTGTCTCCAGCATCTATTTCAACGATATCATGAATAAGACACATGATCATTACCTTGGCGATATCTACAGGCTCATTTGAGTGTTCTTTTAACAAATAAGCCATCAGAGCCATATGCCAGGCGTGTTCTGCGTCGTTTTCTCTTCTTCCATGTCCGGAAATGTGAGTCTGTCTGAAGATGTTCTTTTCCTTGTCGATCTCCAGTGCGAAATCAAGCTGTTTTTTTAGTCTTTCGTCCATGTCTTTTAAGCTCCTTGTGTAGTATGAAAGTCTAGTCTGATCAGGGCTTTGCCATTGGGCAGAGATATCTCTTTTCGCAGAATCTTGGAAAAACCAATCTCCGCCATAGCCTTTTCCAAAGCCTTCTCTTCCATCTGGTGATGAACTTCATCAAGCCCGTCAAATGCATGAAGATAAGGTGAATCTGAGACCCACTGCTTCTCATCAGTATTTATCTGGATCACAGCAGAAACATAGTCGGGATCTGCCGTTTGAACTGCCTTTTTGAAAACATCGTAGCCTATGTATTCAATTAAGAGATTTGCAATGATAAGCTGGGCCTTTGGAAGCTTGCCCGCTTCATTTATCAGGTCTATTTTCAAGCATTTAAGAGTCCCGTCTAGGTTCTTGTAGCGCTCAGTAACTGCCTGAAGATACTCTTCATTGATATCAATGCCATAGACAGTCTGGTACTTGGCACTCTTAACGTGCTCAAGGCCATTTCCACCTGCGACGCCAAGAACCATGGCGCTAGATACCGGATAGTCCTCAAACTGTTCCTTCATGATGGCGTTCATGGCCTGGAGCTGTTTGACGGAAGACAGGCTCATATGATTCTCGTAATCATCAAGTTTTATCTCTTCCCACGGATTTCTATTTCCCAATCATGCCTCCTCGCAGCTTTCTCCGAATGCTTTTATAGCGGTTTTCTTGATACGTTGCAGTTTTGCACTATTTAAAATGAATCTGATGGTCTCATCAGCAACTACCATGATGAATATCTCAAGGATTCCCATGTGGAGCTGTAATACCAGTATAGAACTTATTGCGATGACAAATACGGTTCCAAAAAGCTGGGTCTTAAGCATCCATGAGGGTTCACCATATCCCTTGATGCCAGATCCGACGATGATATTTCCGCTCTTTGGGAACAAATCTATGCCTACGATCAAAAGATAGAGGGCTGCTGCACCCAGGACGGTCTTATCAGTGGTGAACAGGCCAAGGATCTGTCTTGGGAAAATGATAAATAGCAAGAGATTTAAAGCGCCAATGCTCCAGCTGAGGAATCCAGATGCAAGCACAACGTCCCATACTCCCTTAATATTCTTTCTGCCGGTTTCATATCCTGAAAGAGTAAGTGTTGCAGTTCCAATGGATGATGCCACAACAACTGCGATGAGTTCTACTCCGAATACGATGGAATGAATTCCTGCAGCCTCTACTGAAACCTGGTTGAGCATTGCGATGAGGTAAAGATTTCCCAGATTCCATGCAAATTCTTCGCAAGCTGCTGGAGCACCGAATTTAACTGCTTCCACAAAGGGTCCAAATTTGGCTGATAATATGCGGCCATAGGATGGACGAAGCTCAAGATCTTTTGCTGTAAGAACGTAAACAAGGACAATGGCATCTCCCAGAAACTCTGCGATGGTGGTTGCCAGGGCTGCTCCCTTAACACCCATTGCAGGGAAACCAAAATGTCCAAAAATCATCACGTAATCAAGTATGACATTAGCTACGGATCTAGACAAGCCATACCACAACATAATCTGGGTCTTCTGATTGGCCTGCAACATGCAGCTTATAGAAGCTCCAATACCTGTCAGTATGAAGATTGGTGAAAAATAGTGAGCATAGTCGATGCTCATGCCGATGATACTCTCATCAACACCCATGATATGAAATGCTACCTGAGGGCATAACAGCCAGAACAGGAATAAGAGCAAACTGAGCACGTTGTTGTATTTGAACAGAGCGGCCAGTGTATCCTTGGCTTTCTCAATCTCTTTTGCACCATATGCCTGGCTTACAATGATTGTCGCACCGGTAGTAAGAGCAAATATGAGGCTGAGGGTTGTCCACATAGTTGTAGTGGCATTGCCTACTGCGCTCATGCTGGCAAGTGACAGTCTACCAATAAAAATACGGTCTATTAGCATCTGAAGCTGAGAGATAAGATTTGATAGCATGATAGGAATCGCTATCGTAAGAATTTTCTTAATATAATTTTTCATTTTACCTTATATCCTTCCAAATTTAGGACTTATATTACACCGATTGATTTTAGGATAAACAGCCAGAATGTAAGTGAAAAACCGCATCCCAGCGTGGTTATCATAATAATGCTGCTGGACAAGGTTCCTTCATGCCCCATGCTCTTAGCCATGATATAACAACTGATGGTTGTGGCAGATCCCAGCATTACAAGGATTGCTATTATCTGTTCTCCTACAAAGCCCATGCCTACTGCTATTGGCATGAAAATGGCTACAAGAAGAAATAGCTTTACAAAGCTTGCAATCAAAGCCGGCTTTATGTTTTTTGACGCTTTTTTAATATCAAAGGTCGCGCCCATGGACATGAGGCCAAGTGGGGTTGCCAGTGCGCTTATCTGCGCTGTAATGCTATCAAGAACTTTTGGAATAGGGATTTCGATAAGTGACCAGCACATTCCGATAACAATGCCCAGAATGATTGGATTTGTAATAATTCCAAAAAGCGTATCTTTGATGAGGACTTTTTTATTCACACTAGATTTGCCGTTATCATCAGCGGTAACTGTAAGGATAATTACTGCAAATATGTTATAAAGAGGTACACTTCCAAGTACCATCAGAGGTGCAATTCCTGTACTGGCTGAACCGTAAATGTTGTTAACAAAAGCAATTCCCAGTAGAGCTGCGCTACTTCTGTAAGAACCCTGAATAAACTCTCCTCTTTCTCCTTTGTCTTTTATGAAGATTAGTGAGACTATGCTTATGCATGCGATACTCAGGATCGTAACAAGAATGCAGAACAAAACAAATTTGCCGTCCCAGGAGTTTTTGAAATCCTGAAGAGCCAGATCCCTGAACAAAAGCATCGGGAGAGCAAGCTTAAATACAAATTTGTTCATCCATTTTGCTGCCGCTTCATTTATGAGGCCAATCTTTTCAAATATATATCCAAGAACCATCAGTAAGAAGATTGGCATTGTTGCATTGAGACTAAAAATCAAGTTTTCCATAGTTATTCAATAAGGAGAGCTTTTCCCATTCTTCCCTGGTTATCGCGAAAGCATAGGATATCTCGTTTTTTGGATCAGAATATTCCTTTACTTTTTTCATGCCATTGGCCATTGCTGTGGAATATGAGGCTACATTGGTATATTTCATGTAGGAGTATATCGTATCGTAATCAGTGTTCTGGAACACCCAGTCACGTACATACCGGGCAGCTTCTTTTGCCAGGCCGCGTCTCCAGTACTTTTTATGAACGTGATATCCAATCTCTGGAAGTATCTCCCCATCAATATTCTGCATAGTAATGCCGCAGTCTCCGATAAATTCTCCGGTTTCCTTAAGGACAAGTGCCCACAGCCCAAAACCGTACTGGGCATAGTTCTCCAGATTCCACTCTATCCATCGCATAGTTCTGGCCTCATCAAATGGAGCAGGATAATGCTGCATAGTCTCCGGATCTGACAATATTTCATATAATGCATCAAAGTCGTCTTTTGTATACTCTCTAAGTATGAGTCTCTCTGTTTCCATCATTTTCGCCTCTCAAATGTAATATTCGCCTTCGATTTTAACAGTTGCTTTTCCTCCGAACAAGATAAGTCCGTCATACTGCTTGATTTTTACGGTGTTGAATATCCTGTCGTTGCCGCCCTGCTCTATTGAGGCAGTGCTTCCATCCCACAGGCCTTCCATTAAAAGATAATCTGCAAATGCGCTGTTTCCTGAGCCTGTGGCTGGATCTTCCAGATATCCGAATTTAGGCGCAAAAACTCTTGAATGAGCAAAGAAATCCTCGCTGGAAGTCTGCCTTGAGAAAATCAGGATGATATCTATATCATTGCCAAGACAAAACTCCTTAAGGCTCGCTTCATTTGGGAATACTGAAATTTCAGTCTCATAGTCTTTGATTGGAACAATAAGAGTCTTAAGACCTGCGTCAATAATACGAACAGGAAGGTCACTTCTGATGCTGTCCTGAGGAAGGCGAAGAGCTTCTTCAATTTCATTGTTGGCGAGCTTTACTGGATATTCAACGGGCTCCGGAGCACTGATATAAACCGCATCTTCTTCTTTGATTGAATTATAAACTTTAACAATTCCCTTGCGGTTTGTTTCTGCCATGATCTCAGACTTTTCGAGCATATCAGGAGAAGCTGCAATCATTGAATACATGGTCGCTATGGTTCCGTGGCCGCAAAAATCAACTTCACATTCCGAAGAAAAATAAGTAAGCTTGCAGTCTGCGACCTTGGAACTATTACAGAACACGACTTCCATCACAAAGCCCTTGTGCTCGGCAGCAATGGTCTGCATCTGCTCTGCGCTTAAGTTTTCATCATCAAGAAAAAGGCTTGCAGCTGGATTTCCTAGGGATTGTCCGGCTGTAAATGCATTACTTTTGATATATTTGACTTTTTTCATATACGTTCTCCTCACTCTAAATCAAATCACAGAATATCCAGCACTGCACAAGACTTCCATGGCATGGTCAAAGCTTTCTTTTTTAACAAGGATATAGTCCGTATTATAGGTAGAAACCGCAAATATACTGATATTGTTATCAGCCAGGATTCCTGAAATTTTCGAAAGAATACCGATCAAGGAAAAATCCAGCACTCCCTGAATGCGAAAACCGCGCCAGCCTTCATCCCTTGCCAGCGTATTTTGAGGAACGTCCTCCGTTTTGCAAACTAGTGAAATCTCTTCATCAGTCTTACAGATAAAGAAAAATTCTCTGCTCAAATCAATATCCTCTACACCCTGCAGCTTACAAACCGTAAGATCATATTCCAGCTTCTTAATCTCCATAATTACACACCCACTCCTATCTGTTTCACAATATCTTCATAAGATTCTGCACGAATCACACGGAAGTTTTTCTCAATCTCTTTTGTCCAAAGATCTATCTCGCCTTCTATTTGGCAAACCTGTGGCAGGATAAATCCCCATATCTTACAACCCGTCTTCTTAAGTTCTGGCAGAAACCACTTAAATCCCCATTCAACATCTTCCGGAACATCCTCAAATCCGTTTCTGGCATCTACAATGAAAACACTATTCTCGTGATCTCTAAGCAGTTCAAGTGAAGCTTTTACCGGATCACGGTAGTCATCATAATGGGCTTCCTTTTTCCAGGTGTGAAAAACCACATTGTCTTTTTCAATATACTCACATCTTGCGTACTCTGATTCAAACATTTTATTTTTGTTTCTCCTCCTTTTTGATGGCAAAATCCCACGCCTGACTGCTGTTCCTGTGAGGCCAGATAAGGCCTGTCTTATCAGTGAGGTTATACACAACCGACCATTGCAGCATATCAATGCCATTGTTGTAGACGCCTATTTTGTTTAACAGATCTGCGCATTCATCAGTTGTGACTATATTATTGTTGCTCTTTAAAACCTCTTCGACGGCACCATAACGCTCAAACTCCGTAAATCCTTCTCCTATCTTAAGATCGTGATATGCGATGAAGTTGGAAGCTATCTGATAGTCAGTATCAGCCTCTATAACCTGAAGAGCGCCATCATAATACTCGATTATCACTGACCTTCCTGAGGCGTCCGCTATAAGAAAATGACAGGTTACATCTCCAGAAAAATAGATATTGTACTGCTTTAGGAGTTCTATAGCCTCATCAACAGTAGCTGCCTTATCAAGTACCAGTCGTATCGCTGTAGTTGTATTTAGAGTGACCTTGTTGTCATCGTTCTTCATATCTGCTTCTGGTACAGCCAAAAGAGCCATGCTCACGCCTTTTTCATTCATCCCGTCAAAGGGAAGGAATGGCGCAGCAAGAGTCAGAAAGTTGTTGATGGCGATTCCTGATGTAGGAAGGTTATCGTCGCCATATCCTGCAAAGGAAAGATTCACTGTGGAAACAGAAGCATAACCATTATCGGGATTGGTATACACCTGCACGAAAGGAGCGTATGTAAAATCAAAATTCCTTCCATAGATTACATCGCCCTCTTCATTTCTGGTAACAAAAGCAGTGCACCCTGCATCTGTGACGTTGAGCTTGATCGGAAGCCCTTTTAACAGCCTTTTAGTCACAAATATTTCTATGTCCTTATCACTGCTTGCTCCGGTTTCAAGGAATTCATCAAATCCATAATCTCCGTCATATGTCATGGTATATGCGCCAGTGCTTCTTTCTTTCAGAGAGCTTAAGGTTTTGAGTTCATGTCTGAACAAAAGAGCTAATGCAACCAGGATAAGTATAATTCCTGCTATTATCATGAACAAAAGATTTCCAGCTTTTGGTTTCACACATTTAGCACCGCTATCGTTATGCTTCATAGCCCCCTCCAAAACTAATCTGAAATTGTGGTTGGATGTGCATCTGCCACAAAAATCATGCTGTCATAGCATTCCGCAGGGCAGCGCCATACACGATAAGTCATCGGAAAAACATTCATGACCACGCTGTAACCTTCACCTACACTTCCCATCCAGCCGTATTTATAAGCCGATCCATAAAGCGGTGAGTCCTGTGGAATTGATGCAAAATCCAGCCAGCACTGATCATATCCGCATTCCTTTGCAGCCTTAGCCATCGAATCATATGAATAAAATGTATGAGTCATCCTGCTGCGATCCCTACGTGGAAGGTTAACCTTCGCCTTATAGAAATCCGTTCCGATTGCATAATAACGATCTTCTCCCACCACATCAGCCAACAGATTTCCCATTACCTTGCTCTGTGGGCCATAAGAGCCATTTTGTTCCACATGGCCATTATGCGCACTCAAAAAAATACGACTGCATCCATAGCTCGCTTCCTGATCAAGAATCCAAAGAACATTTTCTGACATCATCTGATCACGCGTTTTGGCTCCTGAGCCCGCATCCAAATCAAAGACGCTATCGTTCTCAAGCAGTATTTTCGCAAATTCTGCACCCTTTTCATCTAATTTAGCGAGCTGATCCTGGATTGTTTCAAGAACCCTCCGCTTTTTTTCGCGGTCGAGATCTTTTACATATTCCCTTGCTTCTTCATCCCATATAGCCTTCAATTCGGTCGTATCCAGACCGGCCTGTTCCGCGGCTTCCAGCAGATATTCGTAGTTATATTCAATTCTCTGCATGTCAAATCCATAGAATCGCAGGTCATCTCCTTCTTTTGCGGTCTCGTTCCATGTGCGCATCCAGGAAAGAAGTTCTGCCATTTCCTGAGTGCGATAAATTGCAAATCCGGTTGCAGCGGCCGCTTCCTGTGCGGTTCCTTCTCCGCCGTGGATATAGCGGTTGGCCGCTTCACAGCAACCATAATCTGCTTCAAGGCAGAAAGCTCTGATACCGTATTTTTCTGCCATAACTTTAAAGATATCCAGCTTTAATTTCTGAAACTCGGCGTTTCCATGAGTTGCTTCCCCTAATGCAATGATTTCTGCGCTTTCAGGAATCTCGATCTCATTTATTGCCTTGGCATAAGTTTGAAAAGAAGTCTTATCCGCGCACTTTCCGGTTCCAAATCCTCCAAAACGAGAAAACACTGCGCCTACCGCAAGTGCAACTGCTAAGGCCACTGCAATAACTAACAATATTGGGGGTTCATGATTTATCTTTTCCGATTTCATGGTAATCATCTCCTTATTTTCGCTATATTATTCGTCTTCCTTTATACCATGTAACACAAAAAAGGCCGCTATCTACACGGATAACGACCTTTTTTACACTCTTTTTCTAATTGTTCTATTCCGTTATGATTGGAATCACACTTCGTTTTGATTTCATATTAATTATAATTCCCCTCATTTTTTTACTTTACTTTGTCAGGTCCTTGATCACTTCTCCAGCAATGATGAGCCCCGCAACAGAAGGGACAAAGGCTGTGCTGCCAGGGATACTCCTACGTTTGGCGCTGTGGCTGTCGGCTACATCGCTACTCTCCGCTGCTCCAGCAGGCTGTATCGGTGTTTCTTCCGAATAGACCACCTTTAACTTTTTAACGCCTCTCTTTTTGAGCTCCCGGCGCATAACTCTTGCCAGAGGATCTATGTTGGTCTTGTAGATGTCAGCGACACGAAAAGCCGAAGGATCCAGCTTGTTTCCAGCTCCCATAGAGCTGATGATAGGAACTCCCAGCTTTTGACACTGCATAACCAGCTCAATCTTAGCTGTGACAGTATCTATGGCATCTACTACGTAATCGTACTTCTCAAAAGGAAAATCTGAAGCGTTTTCCGGAAGGAAGAAGCACTGATGCGTGTTTACTTCCGCTTCTGGATTGATATCGAGAATTCTTTCCTTCATGACATCTGTCTTGTATCGGCCTATTGTTTTCTGTGTTGCAATGATCTGGCGGTTTAGATTTGAGAGGCATACCTTGTCATCATCGATAAGATCAAAGCTGCCAACGCCACTGCGAGCTAATGCTTCGCAAACATAGCCGCCAACGCCGCCAATACCAAATATCGCTACCCGGGACCCTGCAAGGCGCTCCATTGCAGCTTCTCCCAGTAATAATTCTGTTCTAGAAAATTGGTTTTCCATAGAGTATATCCGCCTCCAATTATCGTACTACTCCATCATACTACCATATTTCTTGGGAAGGGAGCTTATAGTTATCTGTAATATTCTTTTTTTCATCAACTTTTAATACAAAATTTAGAAGCAAAACTCTTCGCAATGCTACAATTATGAATAAGCAAAGCGAGGAGAAACTGAATGCGCTCACTAAGATCAAAACTAACTGTTACCATGCTCTGTGTGATATTCGCAGTCATTATGTTTATCACACTTCTCAGCGTGATCTTCATACGTAGCACTGCAAGCCGTAAGTCAGATCAGCTTCTTCTTATGCTGTGCGAAAATGGCCAGTATAGTCTGAATTATTATTTTGACAGCGTTGAAAGCTCAGTAAACAATATCACAACTCTTGTCGAAAGCGACCTTAATGGCCTTGATGACGAACAGTTCGCAGCGCATATGGAAAGATCCCGTAAATTTTTCGAATCCGCGATATCCCAGACAGATGGTATACTGACATATTATTACCGTATTGACCCGTCAATTTCATCTACAGTAAAGGGATTTTGGTACACCAATCTAGATGGCAAAGGATTTAAAGAGCATACTGTGACTGATATCACGCAGTATGACGTGAACGACACTTCAAAACTGGTATGGTTTACCGTTCCGAAATTTGAAGGAAGATCCATCTGGCTTCCTCCATACATCACAGACAACCTTGACGTCAGGGTAATATCTTATGATGCACCAATTTATTATAATGGGCAGTTTATTGGAGTAGTGGGCATAGAACTTGACTATTCAGCCATGGCCAAAGAGGTTGACAGCATAAAGTTCTATGATAACGGCTATGCATTCCTTAGTGGTGATGATGGAAGGCTATTCTATCATCCATATATTGATGTGGTAAATCTTCATTATGAAGACAAAAAGATGCCATATAGCTATACGAATGGTAGTAATACTGCAAAGTATGTCTATAACGGAGTAGTTAAGAAGGCAGTATGGCTTCCTCTTAGCAATGGCATGCACCTTAACATCACCGTTCCAGTTGATGAAACTGAGGGCGAATGGCGCGGACTGATCATCAACATCCTGATATGTGCTGTAATTGCAATGATCGTAGCAGGATTCTTTCTGGTTGCCACTCTTGGGTTCATAACCAGGCCACTTGAGCAGCTGATCGATGCTGCGGAGCAGGTAGATAAGGGAAATTTCGATGTGAATCTGCAATACAACAAAGATGATGAAATTGGCAGGCTAACAAAGTCATTCATGAAATTAGCAGGTAATATGAAGGCTCATATCAACGCCCTGAATGAACAGATATTTATTGACTCGCTTACTCATGTAAGGAATAAGGGCGCTTTTGTAATCGCAATTGATGAATTGCAGGAACAGATAAATAACGGATCCATAGACCCTAATTTTGCTATAGGTACTTTTGACTGTGACGGATTAAAACGCATCAATGACCAGTACGGACATGATAAAGGTGATATATATATCGAAAAAGCCTGTCGTACCATCAGTGATGTATTCAAGCGAAGCCCCGTTTACAGAGTCGGCGGAGATGAATTCTCCATCATCCTGAAACACGAGGATTTCCATAACTTAAACTTCCTGTTGGAACGTTTTGAAATCGTCGTCAATGATATCAACGCATCAGCTGAAGAGCCCTGGGAACAGGTATGGCTTTCAAAAGGCTTTGCGGTCTATGATCCATCCGAAGATAATCTTGTCCAGAAGATCCTGCAGCGCGCAGATAAACTGATGTATGAAAATAAACGCGAAAGAAAAATGGGCCGTGAAAGTTAACGGCCCATTACTTATGCTACTACGTTTCCTTGAAGGTAGGCTACAACAGGTTCTATAAATTTGATGTCAGAAACGTCATAAGAATGATCAATGTAAGATCCCACTTCTCTCTGTTTCTCATCCTTACTCTTTTTCAGTGTGCTGACAAATGCCTTCATTGCAAGTTTTGATGGCAGGTTCATCTTTTCGTAGTTAAATCCGCCCTGGCAGTAGAATGCCTTGATGTAGGCACTCTGCTCTTCTGTGAGCATATCTTTAAGTGCTGTCTCCACATCCGGATTGTCGTTAGGGCTTCCGCCTACTGCTACCAGCGCAAGGTGCTTATCTTTCCAGCCCTTGGCCTTCTCAAAAAACCAGTTGACCTTTACGACCTTTCCAGCCATCAACCATCCGGCATATACAATTGCTTCGTATCCGGCAAAAGAGCTATCGTCCTTTTTCTGTGCATCCTTAAGATCAAGGATATCAGCGCTCATTCTCTCAGCGATCCACTGAGCATATCTCTTTGTAAATCCAGTCTGTGATGTGTAAACAACTAAAGTCTTCATAGTTTGCTTAAATTCCTTTCCATATGCATTATTGTCTCAATTGTTGTGATAAGGCTCTTTTCATCGACGCCTTCAAAGATCTGACCTATGATATCGGCGCTGTTCGGACTCTGATTATCATTCTCCTGACAGAACTTCATGCACTTAACAGTCAGATGAATCCTCTGCTTCCTCTTATCCTTCTGATCAGGGACCATGGTAACAAAGCCTTTTTGCTCAAGCTTTAACAGGATCTGTTTTACATTCTGATGGGAACTGCCCATAACATCTGAAAGATCATTAAGTGTAGGCGCTTCCTTGAACAGATTAATGCAGATTATCGCAAAGAACTGTTTCCAGGTAATATCCTTGAAGTAATTATCCGCTGCAGCCTGAAATCTGTTATCAAACGCGCTTAAAAGTCCAAGCAGAAACGACTGTGGCGGCATCTGACCAAACTCAACCTTACTCATATTCATTGCTTCATCATAGTTCATAGTTTCATCCTCTTATTTGCAAATAAATAGGTAACATATTACATGTTTTAATTAATGTAATATATTACCTATAATTTGTCAATCACTTTTTCAGATTTTTTCTAGCCGAATCAGTCTAATAGGCCCTCCATAACCATTTCAAAACTATCTTCTATAAGCGTTACTTTTTCGCCCGCCTGGCCGAAGGAATCGATGAACCCTCTGTTGCACTGTTTGAGCTCATCAATCGTACAATCTGTCTCAACCAGCCTGGATTCTATAGCAGATTCATGCCCTATGATCTCATCAAAGTGCTCATCTATGTATTTTTCTGTCATTGCAAGGCAAATAAATTCAATGTTCTCTAGATAGTTCTTTTCAAAATCTTTTCGCCAGTCAGCTGGGATGTAGCATCCTTCCACGATAAGGTTCTGGTCATTCTCTATCGCCGTTTTGATGATCTCTCGGACTATAGGCCATAGGTACTCAGTAAGCTTATCATCATCTGCAGGCGTCAAAGTGGTCTGTCCACTACGAATAAGCCCCATTTTCAGATGATCAATTGATAGATATGGGTATCTGTATTTTTCCAGTAACTTCTGAGCTAGAAACGTCTTCCCTACATGGGAAGAACCTGTAATAAGTATTATCATCTTTACCTCTAAACAATTTCATACATACTTCTCAAATCGGCATTGTTCATGCACCGTATCACCAATAAGCGTAATGGCTTTTTGCGGGCATGAACTAATACAGCGGTAGCACATCGTACAACGATTTCCAGGAATTGCCCGGTTGCCTTCCATCTGAATATTGTTCATCGGGCAATTTTTGCTGCATAAACCGCAGCCAATACATGAATCGCTGATTTTCAATTTGTCAGTGTATCCTGTGGTTTTACGATAGAACCATAGTCTCTGTCCAAACAAACCCATAATATGAGCAATAAAGGACAGACCTTCCTGGGGATATTTCCCTTGTTTCATCTGCTCTGCAGCTTTTTCAATGCGCTTATCTGCAAGCTTTATAATCTGTCTGTTCTTTTCAACACTCTTTTTTAGAAGCTTGCTATCGCAAACGGAATCTGGCATCTTTATTTGCATACCGCCAAGAATTACCGCACCATGCTTCTTAAAAAGTCTTGCAGTACATCCTGTTCCATCGCCACTGAACAGCCCCATCGTATTGACAATAAAAAGCTTCTTTCCTTTCCATAGAGAATGATTTTTATTTATGAAATCACGCACCATAAAAGGAGCATTAGAAAACTGTGTCGGATATCCTAATACGATGGTATCCTCTTTTTCCAATAATGATTCTATCCTAGAATCTTCTAATGGAGTGCACTGTGCTGTTTCATCGATCAAATGCACCAGCTTCTCGACGCAGTGCTTTGTGTTTCCAGTTCCGCTTAGATAAACTCCGATCATTTTTACATGCCTCCTACCCGCTTCGTAGTTATTTTTAAAAGTCTTTTTCTGCTTTTTCAGTAGTTAATCGTCTTTTCTCAAGTGTTCTTTTAAACAGAAGATCCGAAACCGCGGGAAAATCTCTGTAGACGACACTTGTGCCTTCTTCAGTAATACCGCCTTTTGTAGCTACTCTTTTTACAACATCTTTAAAGGTCATCTCTTTCTGCAGCATAAGATCTCCCGTTGAGCTCATGGTGGAAAGAACCATCTTTACAATCTGCTCTTTAGGGATAGATGTATGCCCCTCAGCGGAGGTGCAGATTACATCAAAAATCGACGCTATAAAACCGGGCATACAACTAACCAGTTCTGAACCCATTCCTATTTCATTTTCTGGAAGTTCAATGACATCGCCTATATTTTCCAATAATGCCTTCAGTTTTCTTTTATCATCTTCGGTTACACCAGCATCGCAAGCAATCAATGTCTGTGATCTTTCAATTTCTGCCGTAAGACTAGGAATTACTTTTGCTGTTTTGTTGCCAATTACTTTATGGATAGATTCAAAAGAAACGCTGCCATTCAAAGATACCATCAGAGTTTCCGGCTTGAGTACATCCTTTATTTCTTCAATTACCGACTTGAGATCGGAGGGTCTGACGCACAGGAATACGATATCAGCGCTACTGGCCACTTCACGATTACTCATTATTTCTGCAATATCTTTGGTTTCGTTAAGCTTATCTTTCGTCCTGTTTGACACCAGAAGATCAGATTTTTCAATCTTACCCTTCTCTGAAAACTTCCATAGCAACATCTTTCCCATGCTGCCATAACCTATAATTCCGATTTTCATAATGATTCCTCCATATACGTAATTATATATTAGCCCATAACAAAAAACAGGCCATATCCATACACGGATTAAGGCCTGTTTTACACGGCTTTGAGTTTTGCAGTTTTCTCACCGCTTATGATTTTTAAGTATAAATAACTTTTCTTAGTGCCGGACCAGAGCTCTCATCAGGTAAAACTGAAAAGCCCTGCTTAATGTAAAATCCTTCTTTTCCAGGCGCTGCTATCAATTGGATGCATGTTCTGCCTCCATCAGGAATTCCAGCATTAATCTGATCTACCAGTCTGTTAACTATTGAAGAACCAATCTTTTGTCCCTGATACTGTGGCCTAACAATGACATCTACAATCGTATAGTACATTCCGTCACCCACGACTCTTCCCATGGCAACAGCGTTATCCCCATCTTTGGCCACGACACAGTAGCAGCTGTTCTTAAGCGCTTTCTCTGACTGTTCTTTGCAGAAAACCGCCCAGTCAACTGAAGCCCGAAGATCATGGTAGGTTTCTACATCTGGTATCACGTCGGTAAATGAAATATTCATATTATCTTGTCTCCCCAAGCCTTTTCAGCCACTCGCTTGCTTCAGAACGTGAAGTGAACATAATCTTTTTCTTATCCGGATATTTCTCGAATAGAGACATCACAACCGGACGATTCTCCGAAGCGTAATTCTCAACCAATTGTACAAGCTCTGGATCAAGCTCCTGCTCCGTCCATGGCATATCCGAGCGGTCTTGTCCAACACGGCCAATTATCCCATTCATACATTCATCATAACTGTAATCAAGAAAAATGACAGTATCGCACTTTTGAAATCTCACTTCGTAAGTCCTGCTGTAATCACCGTCAACGATCCACTTCTCACCCTGCATTATCTCATCCAGTTGCTGATCAAATTCATCTCTTGAAATGTGTGATCTGTCTGCTTTCCACCAAACATTGTCTAAATGGATCAGCGGTAATTGTGTTATTTCATGAAGTTTCTTAGAAAAGGTGCTTTTTCCACTTCCTGAGCATCCAATCACTATGATCTTATTGCCAATCTGCATCTCAACATTCTCCAACTATCTTTCCATTTTGGACCACCAACCCCGTCCCTGTGGTCCATTTACATAGTATCGCACTTAAGTGCCTCAATAATACTGTCGTTCCTGATCCTTGATGCACTAAGTAGCATGCTGAATCCAATGATAATAAATACTGCAACAACCATCATCAGATACATAGGGTAATTAAGTTCAAAGGAAAATACCTTGCTTTCAATTGTGTTAAACATCAGGAAGCTAAAAAGAATTGATACCGGTATTCCAATGACCAGAGCCCTTATTCCATACAGGATGGTCTCAAGAAGAAGCATCTTTTTAATACCCTGTTCTTCCATTCCCACCGATCTGAACATGGCAAACTCCTGCCTTCTCATGTGTACTGCGTTTGAGATGGTATTAACGATATTGGCTATTGCGATAAGAGTCAGAAGGATCGTGAATCCATACATCGCAGTCTCAAGCATAAGAGAAACTGTATCCATGGCGTTTATAGCCACTGACAGATCTTGAACCACGCATTTTGTGTAGCCGCCATAAGTTGTGATGTCACTGATCTTTTCTGCAAGGCCATCTGCTTCTCCTACGGTAAACACTCCAAAGGTATAGCTAAGTGCCTCTCTGTCTAAGTGTTCCTGAGCCTTCTCATAGTACATGGATACCGGAACATAAACATCCACAGTGTTCTTGGGCACAAGATTACAAACGTAGCTATCCTTTTTGTACTTAACAATTCCGCCAACTTCAACAACCGGTGGGTTATTCTCCGGATCATCGTAAAAGATCTTTTGGCCAACTATGCTTTCGTTGAACACGGGCTTAGCATTCTCAGTATGGAGGTAACTGTCCAGGATTACTCCCTTTAGCTCTTTTCCATGATACTCATCTGTACTAAGGCCGTTGTCTTCCAGAAGCTTATCAAAGTCTGCATCATCCACAAGCACCACCATAACTCCGTCAAGGCTGTCAAACAGCGGCTTGTAGTCATTTGTAAGATAATCCTTATTCAGGAAGCTTCCATTTGCCGGAACAAAATCGGGCTTATTATCGTAATCCCTAAAAAGATAGGTGACATAGTCTGCAGATACAACCCTTTCAACCTCAGGAAGGGCCTCCAGTTCCTCTTTTAACCTGTCTGTTTCATCAAGTCCGCAGGATACATATATGTTGCACGGAAGATCAACCTCATACTGGTTCAGCTTCATAAATGTATTGTCAAAAAAGTCAATGGTCAGAAACATGATGATGGAAACCGCCATGGAAAACACAATTACTGTTCCCTTAAATCCGTTTCTCTTGATGTTTTTGTAGGCCAGTTCACCTTCATAACCAAAGATTTTTCTTATTAGAGGATTAACCTTAAGTTTTCTGGCCTTAAGCTTTATAATATTTGTCTGACGAAGAGCATCAAGGGGCATTATCTTGGATGCCTTGAGCGCCGGAACAAAAGCAGATATAAATACTGTCACAGCAGAAATAATCACGATTGCCAGAATAACATAAGGATTAACTATGATAGGAATACTTCCTCGCATCCCCTCTGCCCCCGCAATAATTTCTGACTCCAGAATTTTTCTTCCAAGGACAGATAAAGTTGCTGCAGCCCCTGCGCACCCTGCCAGAATTCCCAGGGGAATTCCGATAAGTCCAAGCACCAGTCCTTCAAAATATATCGATGATCTTTTTTGTGTCCTGGTTGCTCCAACGCTGGCCAGCATGCCAAGGTACCTCACCTTCTCAGTAAGTGACATTCCAAAAGCGTTGTAGATCAGGATGACCGAAGTGGCAACCACTATCAAAAGAGCTATTCCCATAAGTATAAACAGCTGAATGTAAGTGCCTCCCATTCCCTTGGTAGCAAAAACACTTATCAAAAATTCAGTGTTCATATCCCCGATATGAAGACCGTAATCCTCGGCAATCTGCTGTATCTGAACTGCCGAAGTACTGTCAGCCTTTTTTAAAGCTATGCGACAATCAAGGTATGGTTTTCCTTCATCATTAAGCCCTACGGCCGTGCCAAAGTCCATGCCACGGAGGATATCAAAGTCCTTTGTCGGTCTGTTGCCATGGAGGATTGCCGTAATAGTAGCGCTCTCTGTAGAAAGAACTTCGAACTGTTCTTCAGATCTGTATGATCCGGCATAATAATACTTTGTTCCATCAGGTTCTATTTCATATCTGTTTCCCAGTTCAAAGATAATGGTATCTCCAACATGAAGGTCAAGGCCATTATCCTTAAGAAATCCCTCTTCAACGGCAACTTCATCAGATGTTTCGGGGAGCTTGCCCTCATATTCAGAAACCACGAGCTGCTTGTATATATCCCCGCCGCCATTAAAAATATTGCCAACCCTGAAACGCATTTCTTTATCTGTGAGCATCCTTATGCCTGTGATGGTTGGATCATTGCAGACAGTTCCTGCATATTTTATTCTGGAATCATTTTCAAGAGCCTGAACAGCTTCCCAGGTCAGCTTGTCATAAACAGCGTGTACATCACCATCCGTAAGCCTGGTGATGGTTCCAAAAAACTGAAAGAATGAGAATATGCCAACCAGTATGGCTGTGATAAGCGCCGTGGAAGCTGCAATTCCAAGAATTGTAACAATAGTCCTCTTCTTATTCTCCAGAAGGTGCCTTAAGGTGAGTTTTGATATGATATTCATTACGCACTCACCTCCTCCCTCTTGGAGTCACGGGTTATCTGACCATCTTCAATTGTTATTACTCTGTCTGCTGAAAGAGCTATTCTCTCATCATGGGTGATGATGATAACCGTCTGTCTGTTCTCCTTATTGAATTTCCTAAGAAGAGCTATGATTTCTCTGCTGTTCTCGGAATCAAGGTTACCTGTAGGCTCATCTGCCAAAAGAAGTGCCGGATGATTCATAAGCGCTCTTCCGATTGAAACTCTTTGCTGCTGTCCACCTGACAACTGATTAGGAAGATGTCCTACTCTCTCTGATAATCCAAGCTTTTGAACGAGATCATTTAAAAGCTTTTTATCCGGCTTCTTTCCATCCAGAAGAATCGGCAGAGTCATGTTTTCTTCCACATTGAGGATCGGAATCAGGTTGTAAAACTGATATATAAGTCCGATCTGTCTTCTTCTGAAAATAGCAAGCTTTGTTTCATTCAGCTTACTGATATCCGTACCTGAGATATTCACTTCTCCTGAAGTAGGCGTATCAACGCCGCCCAAAATATGCATCAGAGTAGATTTTCCTGAACCCGATGGTCCGACTATAGCAACAAATTCTCCCTGCTCTATATCAAAGGAAACGTTCTTAAGAGCATCTACTTTTGTCTCTCCGCTTCCGTAGACCTTACACAGGTTTTTTATTTCCAATATCTTCATTTCATTGTTCTCCCTTCTCATTTGTTTCTGAGAATAGGTTATTATATTGAAATTACAATCAAGTGACTGTTTTATTACACTTTTGTCACATTACACAATTGTCTTGTACAGTTTGATAACAAAGGCTGAGCCCACACCTTCCTCACTCTTTACTATAATCTCACCGTGCTGATCTTCTATGATAGCCTTAGTCAATGCCAGACCGATTCCAACACTGTCTTTTCCTGCATTTTTGCCCTTATAAAAACGTTCAAATATGTGAGGGATATCCTCGGCGGCGATTCCGCATCCTGTATCCTTTATGGTTATCTGGCCAAAGAGAGTTGTATCAAGGGTAGTAATTTCCAGCTCTCCTCCGGCGTCCATGTGCTCAATGCAGTTCTTAACGATATTCTGGAGTGCTTCCACAGTCCAGTTTTTGTCGCAGACAATGGACATATCTTTAATATCTTGTTTATATGAGACTCCGCGAAGCTCGAATTGAATTTCAAAGGGCTTTATGACTTCTGCCATCAATTCCTTTGCTGAAAGCTGTTCCCTCTTAAGCTCTATGGTTCCTGCATCAAGCTTTGACAGCTTCAAGAGAGTCTGTATCAGCCAGTTCATTCTCGAAAGCTGCGCGGACTGGGTTTGCAGGAATTCCCGGCGCTTTTCCGGATCGTCTTCCACAGCCAGAAGGTCATTCATGACCATCATGGATGTAAGAGGCGTCTTCAGCTGATGGCTTATATCTGCTATTGCGGACGCAAGCTGCTTTTTGTCGTCACTAAGTATCTCATTTTGAGCCTTAAGGGTGGATGAGGCTTTATATATATTGTTTACAAGGATCGAAAGCTCGCCCTCTTCCTGATTCAGGATGTCAGGTGTATCACTTCCTGACAAAACCTTTACCAGATAGTCGTTTAGTTCTTCTATCCTGCTATACCTCTTTTTCGTGTAGTAAAAAAAGACAGCAAGGAGCATGGCCCCGGTAATAAAGGGCAGTATCCCTGCTGTTATTCCTGCAAAAATGAATCCGCTAAAAGCCATTAAAATGGTTACAGCGGATCCAATAATCATGATTCTTCTAAAGGCTTGGTTTCTCATACAATTCCTCACATGGAAGTTCTTCACTAGGTAGTTCTCTCAGCTAATATACCCCATACCTCTGACAGTCCTGATGATCTGCGGATCTGCCGGATCTTTTTCAATCTTATCGCGAAGTCTTTTTATATAAACCGTAAGCGTATTGTCATTTACATAGTCCCCGGCTACGTCCCACAAGTCTTGCAAGAGCTGGTTTCTTGAAAGTACCACGCCTTTGTTGTTGCAAAAAGTAAGAAGAAGTCTGTATTCAAGAGCTGTGAGTTCAACAGTTGTCTCCTCCCAGGTGTCTTCCTCCTTTTTTGTAACCCTTGCTTCACCAGTGTAAATAGTGATATTTCCAAGTTTTTCTACGGATGCATCACCTGAACCTGCGCCGCCTGTTCTTTTTCCGGAACGCCTTAGCACTGTCTTAATTCTGGCCATAAGCTCATTGATTCTGAAGGGCTTACAGATATAATCATCTGCTCCCATCTCAAGGCCCATGACCACGTTTACTTCCGCGTCACTGGCGGTGAGGAATATCACAGGGACATCCTCTTTTTCCTTAATGAACTTACACACGTCATAACCGTTGCCATCCGGAAGGTTGATGTCCAAAATGCAGATGTTATAAGTTCCGTTTTTCCAGGCATTTCTGGCATCCTTGGCATTTTCCGTAAGCGTGACTTCATACCCTTCTTTTTCAAGAGAATACTTAAGTCCCATACTTATGGCATTGTCATCTTCAAGCAAAAAAACTTTCATCGTTGTTCTCCTCATGAAGTTATGATTCATAAATTACTCTTCAACAAACATCCCCGTAAGCTTCGGAACTTTAAACCTGTTAATGAACAAATCGCATTTGCACAAAAAAGTAAAAAAGGCATGATGTCCTTCTCCTGCAAATGATTCATAATTCGCCTGTCCTTTTGAAAAGATAACATCTGCGCTGTCAACGGCTATTCTAGCCTCTTCAGAGAGCTTTGAATATACTGTACCAGCTATTTTCGCACCGTTAGTGATAACTTCTCCGATTTTATCGAGGCCCACATATTTTGCATCTTTCAAGGTGGCGTCGTTGGATACTTCTCCACCTCTAACCATAATCTTTATGGATATCTGCGGATATCTCTTCTTAATCTGTTCAAGCATAAGCTTATCCAGTACAATCTCGCCGCAATTATCGGTAAGTAGCAAAAAGCTGGTAGCCTTTGAGCACTTTTCACAGAACGACTCGTAAACTCGCTGCTCATCATCACGCATTTTTGTATTATCAAAGAGCTTTAAAAATGTTTCTGTATCAACCTGATTCAGTGCCACAAAATCTATATAGTTTCCTATCCTGGACATAACTATGCTCGTAGCCAGGGGATCTTCACTGTTTTCGATCTCTTTTCGCAGATCGTCTTCCATAGAAAGAACCAGATTGTTATATTCATCCTTCTTGTCTCTGTAATCTGGTAATGGTCCAAAGTATTTTTCATGGATTTTGTTGAACTGAACCACAAGCTCAGGACTTGTAATGTCATCAGGCCTGTTATCCAGAACTGCCTTTATTTCTGCCAGATAGTCTTTGTTATCCGTTTTCTTTATCTGTCTGTCATACATGCATTTAGCACAAGTATCGCTAAACTTCATTGGTATTCAAGATCCTTTCTTAATCACCGCGATAGCACACGGCATTCTTCCTTCAACAACGTGATATTCCACGTTATCATATCCCATCTCTTTAAAGAAAAACTTGTAGGATTCAAGATCAAACTGCTTTTTGAAATCAGCTCCCAGAAACTCTACGAATTTTACAGCTAACCCAGCTGACTTCTTTGACATGTTGATATATGTAGGTATAATTATCTTTCCGCCAGGCTTTACAACCCTTTCAAGTTCTGCAAGTGCTTTTCCCGGATCCGGTAACAGGTGAATTACATTTCCTGCCACCACCTTATCAAAGAAACCATCATTGAACTCTAAATCTGTGATATCAGCCTGCTTGAAACTCACATTACCTAGCTTTTTGCATTTTCTTGCTGCCTGTCTAAGCATTCCGGAAGCAAAATCCGTTGCTATAAGATTTCTGCACTTTTTGGCAATGCATACCGAAATAGCGCCTGTTCCGCAAGCACATTCAAGAACTTCATCTGTCGAATTAATAAATTCGGCTACCTTTTTCCCTGTACCGGCGTATACCTTGTGGTTATATACATTTTCAAACAAGTCATATAATGGTGAAATCTTATCCCAAAACATATGCGTTCTCCTTTTTCCCTGGTTGCTTCAATTCTCCCTCATAACCTCTAAAGTTCTTTTATCTGCTTCCGGTTCTGATAAAAGAGATTAGTTCCTCCAGATCATCAAAGTCATCATAGTCTCCCATAATTCCTTCACGATGATAGACTATTCCAGCCGCCTCATTCCGTTCGAGGCAGTCTAGAAGTGCATCTACCCCATATCTTCGCGCAAATTCAGCAAATGCCCTCGCCTTGATCTTCTCCGCATATAATCCTTTCCGACATTCCGCTGGCTGACACTCATAACAACCGTTCAGGTCCTTATCAATACCGCATCTACGTACCTCACACCACTCTGCATCCTTGCACCAGGAAAGTTCTTTGAAGCCATCACGTTTGCATCCTTTGCAGGTTACATTTTCGGAACATAAGCAGCATGCCAATCCGCAACGCGCAATTCCAAGTTCTCTCTTCATCCATTTATCTCCTCAAATTTGAATTTGTAGCCCTTATCTCCTCAAACTCCGAGTCACCTATCTTCCAGTATTCCAGAAGGATCAGTTTAAGCTTTTTTACATCGTTAACACTTCTGGCAAAGCAGTAATACTATGAATAACTGCATCTGGAGCCTTAGCTTTCCCGAATCCATATGCTGCCCAGATAAATGGTATTTTCGCAAACCTGGCTGCTTTCTCATCGCCCTCAGTATCACCAACATAGCAGGCGTTTTCTATACCATTTCTCTCCATGAGAAGCTTAATGTTATGGCCCTTGTCCTTACCGGTTCTTCCTGACATTTCGATATCCTTAAAATAGGATTCCATGCCATGTGCCTCAAGGAATGCAGGCACATATCCGTCCTGGCAGTTACTTACGATATAGAGATCATATTTTTTTGCCAACTGGCAGACTGTATCCTCCATACCTTTAAAGAGAATAGCACCATTCTCCTTAAGATAGTTTACTTCTTCAACTCCTGCTTCATCAGTTATTTCCCGGCGTTTTTCAACAGGTAATTCAGGAAACAGCACATCTCCAATCTCCTCCATAGTCTTACCCATCAGGCTTGAGGAAAGTTCCTGTGTCATACGAAGATTGACTTCCTCGTGCTTATCAAAAACCCTGTTCCAAATATCACACGCACAATCTCTGGCGTCCCATAACGTTCCGTCCAGATCAAAGATCACTGCATTACATTTATTTTCCATATTCCAACCTCATATCAAATGCCTTTTTAGAATTTCCATCAAATCCTTTATTTTCGTAGAACCGGTGCGCATCCACACGCGAGCTACCACTTTGAAGAATAGCTTTATAGCAGTGCCTCTCTTTCCCGAATGCTACTGCCATATCTATAACTCTCGAAGCTAGTCCCTGGTTCCTGTATTCCTTATCAGTTACTACATTTTCAATAAAGCAGATACCCTGATTATTTCTTGTAAGATTAGGTATATATACTGCATAGCAGGTAGATACCACCTTGCCATTATCAATCGCTCCAAAATACTGTATGTCAGGATTTTTCTCAATCTCCTGCCATACAGCCCTGCTTGCTTCTATTGACGATCGATCGTCGTCTGGCTGAAGCTGCTTATATAATTCCAAAAGTGACTCCAAGTCCTGCTTGGTCAATCTTCTAAATTCCATATCAATCCTTCCCTCACTTTAAACGCTTCTATCAGATGCTCACGCTTAAGATTCCGGCAACTTCTTGCACAGAATCTGCCATATATGTAGCACCAGCTTCTTTCATCTCCTCATTTTTGCCATATCCATAAGTTACAGCTATACTGTCTACACCGGCCTCAACCGCTCCTATGATGTCATATCTGGTATCGCCTATCATTACGCATTCATTCTTTTTAAGTCCGAATTCATCTACAGCTTTTTCTATAAGTCTCTTTTTATCAGAACTATGATCTGACAGATCTGGCCCTACCATATGGTCAAAATACTTTGCCAGACCGATCTTTTCCAGGATTTTCTCCGAAAACACCAGTGGTTTACTGGTTATGAGAAGTACTGTATGTCCGCTCTTTTTTAACTCATCCAACAGCCCAGGAATTCCGTCATATATATCAACGTCATACATTCGCTCTTTTTCATATATGCTTCTATACAGACTTACAGCCTTATTACAGTCATCTTCAGACATGTTGTACTCTCTCTCAAAAGAGTCAAACAGCGATGGTCCTATAAAAGTATGAAGCTTTTCTATGGGCTGATCCGTGAGCCCAAAATGTGAAAGAGCGTATTCAACAGAGGACATTATTGCCCTTCCTGAATCCGTTACTGTTCCATCCAGATCAAACATTATGTTCTTATACATTAGCTGCTATTTCCTTCCCTTTAGTATCAAATCCGTTAAAAAGATATATTCCTAGAATAGCATTAAATCCTATCGTAGCATATATGCTGCATCTTTCAGCTATACCAAAGTACTGTGGTGGAAGTGCCTGCATACCAATGGGGCCCATCAGCATCATGGCAAAAAATATAGCTGCCCAGATTCCGACACCTCTTACTTCTTTATTCCTGAAGCCTGCTATGATCAGCAGAAGAAGTGATACTATTGAAAAACCTACAACAAATACGGTAACTATCATGTGCATTACTTCCTGAAATGAAGAAATGTCTTTACCTGCATCATCAAGTGAAAACATAGAATATCCGATCTTTGATATCCAATTCATAAGAGTAAATAAATATATTCCTACACGGAACAATTTGGTTGAAATCTTTTTATCCGAAACATATATTGCCACGCATGTGGCACATACCACACTTCCAGCCGAATAAACAGCGGAAAGTCTATCCCAAAGCTGTCTTGAAGGCGCCGTCTCTGCCGAAAGATCGCTTACTGCAGACTCCATCCAGTTATACCCCGGAAAAGCTCCTCTGCAAAAGTATGCGGCTGCTGCATAAGATATTAGTGCAGCAAGTCCTGTAAGTCCAATCCAGTTAATCAGTTTCCTGTTCATATTCTTACTCCTCCTGGATAATAGGATATAAGAAAAATAAAACAGACCCTATCTTTACACGGATAAAGGTCTGTTTTTCACTTCATTATAATTTTGCTCTCCTCATGCTGTAAATTATTATCGCCTGCTGAACATTTAGCAGACTCTTTTTAAAGTCATATCCCACAAAGTAATCCGAATCGATCACATCTGCAGATACCTCTTCGCCGCGGTAAAATGGTGGACAGGGATTAAGAACTGCCCCTTTGTTTGCCTTATCCATAACATCTTTTGTGATCTGATAGTCTTTAAAATCACCCAGGAACTCTTTTGGAATAGAATCGGTGCAGATTATATCTTTTCCCGTGACAGCTTCCTTCAGATCCGCGTAATACTTAACACCAGGAACCTTGTACTTATCAGGGCAGCACTGAGAAAGAGAAAATCCAAAAGTATCTGCCGCTTCCTTCCACGCCTTTGCAATATTCCCTATTGCTCCCACAAATAAGTACTCATCATTCAGAAAATCAGGCCTAAACTTGGAAAGTGCGTATAGATCCGACATCATTTCACAGGGGTGATTGTCATCAGTCATGGCATTTATCACCGGAACATCCATGGAACTGGCCATTTTATCAAGCATGTTTATGTCCTTATAGCGCACCACAACAGCATCTGCCCAGTTCTGGAGATAACCGCAGACATCCTTGATTTCTTCCTTCTTATCAAGGGTAGATGGGTCAAAAAGATTAGTCTGACCACCGAGAAGATAGATTCCCTTTTCAAAAGAGACTCTGGTTCTTATGCTGCTTGCAGGAAAAAACATCACTACAGTCTTCCCTTTAAGAAAACCGTCGTATTTCTCTATATTGTCAGCTATCTCAAAGATTTCTAATAGCTCATCTTTATTAAAGTCCGTCAGTCTGATGAATGATCCCATTACTCAATTGCCCTTTCTCATATATGCAAAGACCTTTAACGACTCCAGTGGATGTCCGTCAAAATCAAAGAACGCCTGATTATCCCATGAACAGCCGCCATAATAAAGACCTGCATCCTCCGGGTCATAGTCTGAGGCATAGCTACTTGCCCAGCCACTGCCATACTGTTCCCAAATAGCTGAGTTATCAGCAGTTGCAGGCCCTACTGGTATCCAGGCTCCTTCCCAATAAAAGACACCAAGACCGCCAACGTAATTAACCTGCTCACAAATATCATGGATGATGCTGGCCTGACCTTCAACAGATACATCGTATCCATCTACTTTATCGCCAGCACCAAAGCTGTTGCCAGAGCCATCTCCGTCCTTGGTGGTATATGCATATGAGGTTTCTGCAAGGAAAACCTTCTTGCCATAACGTTCCTGAATAAGTTCCAGAACTCTGCTCATATTGTCCATTCCACCGTCCCAAAATGGATAGTAGGACATTCCGATCATGTCAAAATCAAGATCATTCTCCACAAGCTTAGACACAAGGGTGAGCACATCAGCCTTGTCCATTATTCTTGTATAGTGAACTACTATCGAAATCTCTTTTCCATAATCTGCAGAAACTTCCCGGACCGCCATGCTGCCGGCTTTAAGGAGTGAAATGACATTATCTAACTTGGTCTCGCCAGACATCCCGTAATTTATCTCATTGCCTATCTGAACCATTCCAACGTCAACACCGGCGTCCAAGAGCTTTGAGAGACTCTCTTTCGTATAGTCGTAAAGAGCGTCGCTCTTTTCCTCTAGGCTCATACCTTCCCACGCCTTAGGTGCATGCTGGCGCTTGGGATCTGCCCAAAAGTCAGAATAATGGAAGTCTATGCTGACCTTCATTCCGTAGTCAGTAGCTCTTTTACCCAGTTCTATTGCAGTATCAAGGTCATTGTTGCCACCGCCATAGCCATTACCATTCTCGTCATAAGGATCATTCCACACACGAAGCCTTATATAGTTGATCCCGGCGTCTGCAAAGGTTTTAAGGGCGTCCTGCTCCTGCCCGTCCTCGTTAAAGAACTTTACTCCGCTCTTTTCTTCAACAAGAAGTGAAGATGCATCCATTCCAAGGATAAAATCATCTGGAAGTCCCTCTATTGGCGTTTTCCAGGTTTCAATTTCTTCCTGTACCTCTTCTGTCTCAGGTTCGATCATTTCTGTGTTTTCCTCTGGTGTTTCCACTGGCACTTCTTTCTCCTTCGCACATCCTCCCAAAAGCAGAGTGGAAGCTAATGCCACACTCATTACAAATCGCAACGTCCTCTTTTTCATACTTTCCCCTAAATTTGTTCTGTCTCTATCTTTTTAAGCGAACCATTCACTTAGCAATTCTCATGAAATAGTGCCCCTCATCTTCTCCTGCCCTATAAGCACCATTATTGAGCATAACCTTTTGAGACGCAATGTTATCTTTGTTCACACGAAGATATATCTCATCTTCCGGAACGATCTCTTTTGCAATGGGAATAGTGAGCTTTAAACCAGCCGTTCCATATCCCTTTCCGCGATACTCCTTAGCTATGCTGTATCCGATATGCCCTGATCCATTCCTGAGGGCCTCGGTCAGGTAGTGTCTGATCCTGAATTCGCCAACCAGCTTATCCCCATCCCACAGATAATAGTAGGTCTCCGGAACGAACCAGTCGGGCATGTCCACAGGATGCTCGTATGACATCAGAGCGGGAAACACCTTCTCTTTGTACTCCTCCAGTGAAACCCCATGATAGGGATTTGTAAGGCCATTCTCATCCTCAGGAAGAGCTGTGGTGTAGGCCCATTCTGCCTCTATGTCCTCTTTGTTAAGTTTTCTAAGCTCCATTTCCCCATCCTCCAGCTATCTGTTTACTTCTTCACCTGTAACTGCGCAATAGAAACATAGTGCTTCAGCATAAATCTCTCTGGCGCTTCATTTTCAAGCATCTCAATGTGCTCTTTATCCCATGCTGCCAGTTCTGTAGGAGACATGGAAGCCCCAACGCCTCTGCTGGCGCGCATTCTTCCGTGCCATCCCTCTCTGGTAAATGGAATCTCAACTCTGAACTGTTCCTGCGAAAGCAGCTCAAAGGTTTCCAGGTACTGATCTGGAACCCACACAGGGTGCACCGTGTCTCCATAGGCTGTCCAGTTGGGATTGTACTTTAAGATGATCTCCTCGCTCCTTCCAGCGATCTTATCCTCATACGGAAGCCATCCCATGTAGAGGATCAGGAACTTTCCACCAGCCTTAAGCATCCTTGCAAAGCTCCTCGAAGTGATATCATGGTCAAAGTACCATATACACTGGCACGCCGTGATAACGTCAAATGTGTCATCGGGAAAAGAGACTTCTTCTGCCTTAGATGTAAAGAACTCAATATCCATCCCCGCTTCCGCCGAAAGCTCTTTTGCCTGCTGTATCTGATTATCAGCGATATCCGTTCCAGTCCACTTTGCGCCATATTTGTACATATTTCTTGGGAGTACTCCGGCTCCAGTACCGATATCAAGGACCTTCTGACCGTCCTTGCAAAGGCCAAGACCTAGTATGTAATCATAAAACTCCTGTGGGTAAATATCCCTGAACTTTGCATAGTCTTTAGATGTCTTGCCCCAGTCAAATGCCTGTCCGTTATCAATATCCTGGATTATCATACGCTGTTCCTCCCTTAATTTACTTACTCTAGAATACAGGAAAAAGAAAAAACAGACCACCGAAAACACGCATTATTGCTCATTTTGCACTTAATTATCAAAAAAATTGATAAAATGTGTTGACATTGTTGGTCTATGGTTATAGACTAAAATTGGTCTATAGCTATAAACCAATTATTTCCATCCCGAAAGGAGTTTAAAAGTACATTATGGATGACCTTCTGCTTAGTGAGAGCGAATATAAGTTAATGAATATCATATGGGACAATGCTCCTATCGAATCCGGGAAACTGGTGAAACTGTGCGAAAGCGGATTATCATGGAAAAAATCCACCACATATACCATGCTAAAGAAAGTTTGCGAAAAGAACATTGTTCAGAACGTAGATTCCATTGTATCCGTTATCGTACCAAGACAGGACATACAGTCTCATGAGAGTGAACACGTGGTAAAAAGAGGCTTTGGCGGCTCTCTTCCTGCTTTTGTCAACGCATTTTTAGGCAATGGCAAACTCAGCAAAGAAGACGCAAACGAGCTTATCAGCCTTATTGAGAACCACATGTCTGACGACAAAAAATAAACCCTGATCAAAAAAGGTGAAACTTATGGAAAACATTTTTCAATACATATTTCAAATGAGTTTTTATGGAAGCATTGCTATCCTGGCAGTTCTGATCCTGAGAAAGTGCTTTAGTAAGCTTCCTAAAAAAGTAACTGTCCTTTTCTGGCTCGTTCCCGGAATAAGGCTCATTTGTCCGCTGAATCTCAGCTCTATTTTCAGCGTGATGAACGTTGTAAAAATGCCTCACGAAACAGATGGTAAAATGGGCGAAATGGCCAATGCAGTTCTTCCTGCACTTGGTGCAAGACCCCTTCCATCTCCTACTGATATATCACAAGTACCAGCTACATCCGACAATCTGACAGGTCTTTCCGCCGCCACACCAATGATGGTGGTGACACTTATCTGGCTTGCAGGCATGGTACTGATGCTATCATACCTTGCCATCAAGACCATCATCCTGCTTAACGCGCTCAGATCAGCCAAAAGAGTTCGCGGCAAAAGATACTATGTATCAGACGCCATCGATACTTCTTTTGTGCTTGGAATACTGCGCCCCAGAATCTACATGCAGGCTGGATTATCGGAAAAAGAAGAGTCTTTTATTCTCCTTCACGAGCGTACTCACATAAAATACATGGATCACATTACAAGAATTGTTGGGGTTCTGACGTTGTGTCTTCATTGGTTCAATCCCCTTGTCTGGATAGCTTTTTCAAGATTATGCGCTGATCTTGAAATGCGCTGCGATGAAACCGTTGTAGAACAGATGGGATCCAAAATCAGGATGGATTACTGCAAATCAATAGTTAATCACGCGTTGGAACGAGATGCTACAAGCAGGGGTCTGTCTGTGGCTTTCTCGGGGAACAACTTCAGAGGAAGGGAAGTAAAAATGAGAGTAAGAAATCTTATTAACTATAAGAAAGTGTCAACAATTGCAGCAATTGCCATAGCTGTAGCAGCCCTCGGTTTAACAGCAGCCATTTCTACAAGGGCTCAGGCCGAGGAAAAAGAGCCTTCAGTAGAAGTAACAGAAGCTTCTTCAGTTTTTGAGCCTGTTCAGACCGAAGGAACCGAAAAGGTCGGTGCACCAGTCTCTGTTCCAGGAAACCTCGCTCTTGAGATGACAGAGGAAGAAAGCCTTGAAACTTACGGCAAAGAGAACTTAGAGCTTCCTGCAGACGTACAGTACAGTGATGAGGGAAGACCTTTTAGCAAGACCTACGACTTCAGAACCACTCCTACACTAAAGAAGCTGGCAGATATCTGCGAAAAAGCTGGCTTTAAGGTTGAAAACGAAGAGACAGAATATCTTGATAAGGATGGCAATGTACAGACTGGTAGAGAGCTGTACCACTTTAGCGCCTCCAAGGAAAACGGCAATGAAGTAATGTTCCTGTATTTCTACATGGTATCTGAGGATTACGCAAACGAAAGTTTCAATGAAAAGGAAGTTCGCGACGGTCTATGGATATATAATCCAGCCGAAGCTGGCCCATGGTGCGTTTCACGAATTTATGATACCCGCACAGGAGTAATGCTTGATGCCAACGGAACATACAAGTTCGACTGGGAATCACTTGGATTATTTGATACTACATCCTCAAAATAAACCCATAAATCAAAAAGGCCCCCTCATGTCAAACCACTGGCATGAGGGGGTCTTGCTATATATTATTCTGTTATTTCACTTTCCGGGAATATCACTTTGTTTACAAAGAAGAATATCAGCATACTTATTCCGCCGTTTAAGACTGTTGTTCCGATGTTGTAGACGAAATCCGGAACAAACTTGCCTGCTACAGCCACCCAGATACAGTTGATGGAATTAACAATGCAGGTAATAAGTACAAATGCCAGGAAATACCACATAATCTGATACCAGATATTTCCTTTACTTCTAAATACAAAGTTCCTCTGGATTGGGAAGTTTATGCACTCTCCTATGACCATTGCCACCATGTATGCACAAAAGTATGGAAGTCCGCCGTGATTAACATCATATCCCAGGATGTTCCACTTAAAAGTCTCTCCAAGGAGCGTTATCTCTTTTCCCGGCCATCCAAAATCTACCATTGGAAGGCCCTTGAAGGCAGCTGGCAGAAACTGAAGCATGAGATACTTAAACACCGTGATAAGGTTGGACACGATGATAAACAACCCGCCTTCTCTTATCCACTTTGCGGCTTCGGGATGTCTTTTTTCAAAGCTGTCCCATATATTTACTAAACCTGACATCAGTTTAACTCCTTTTCAAATGCCTTGTTCTGCCTACTGTTTCTGAAATAACCGCTTATCACCTTGCCCAGACCTGAGAAGAAATGTCCGTTCACCATCTTCATGATCCCATGAACCATGTGCATATCCACAGCTCCGCCCGTCATCTTGGCAATAGCCCTGAATGGCATGTTGTAGATAAAGAGAATATTGATATCCGGCTTTCCGCTGTCATCAGCCTTTTTCTTCATCTTAGTAAGCTTTTTGTACACGAGCCTAGCCAGGCCACTCTTTGCATAATACATCTGGCAAAAAGCGTCGTTTTCTGTAAGCTCTCCGCTCCATCTTCCATCAGGAACAGGTCTTCCGAGGATCTCTTCAAACTCTGAATCACTTACATTTGAGATATTTCCGCTCATGTATGAAGTGATCTTCTCTGGATCGTATGGAAGGACATCTGTGGTGCCCTGTCTGTGGCATGTTCCAGACAGTCTTATATCTGCACTGCTAGCACCAATCCTGATCTCGTAGTCGCCCTCTTCCACTTCAAATTTATTGGTCTTTACATTGAAGTAGCGGAAGGTCTTATCATCAAACAAAATCTCTATTTCTCTGGATTCTCCGGCCTTGAGGAATACTTTAGTAAATCCCTTTAGCTCTTTTTCCGGTCTGAAGACTTTGGCACCTGGAAGTGCAACATACATCTGCACTACCTCTGCACCGTCCATATCGCCGTCATTTCTTACGGTTACTGAAATTCCAGCATCGTTGATCTTCAGATCGCTGTAGGTAAAGGTTGTGTAGGAAAGCCCAAATCCAAATGGATAAAGCACAGGAATTCCGGCTTTCTCATAGTATCTGTAGCCAACATAGATTCCTTCCCTGTATTCAGAAGTCCTCTCCTGGCTTGGATAGTATCTGAAGCACGCTGTATCCTCGAGTCTCCTCGGGATAGTCTCATTAAGCTTTCCTGAAGGATTGATCTTTCCTGTAAGGATGTCCAGCGCTGCTGATGCTCCAGCCTGTCCGTTAAGATAACAGTGAAGAATTGCCTTAAAATAGTGGTGCCATGGCATTTCTATAGCTGATCCAGCGCTTATTACACCCACGAGGTTTGGATTTACCTGACCAAGCTCCTGAAGGAGAGTGATCTGGTTCTGTGGGATCCTCATGTGGGATCTGTCCATACCCTCAGACTCACTGTCTTCATTAAGTCCAAAGAAATAAAGGACAACATCAGCGGATCTTGCGATATCCAGTGCCTCTTTGCGAAGAGCATCGTCTTCCTGGCCGTTTCTGTGGTATCCGCGGCTCATTCCAACAACTGAAAGCTTATACTGGTCAATAACTCCAGTTACGGTCTCAAGCTTTGTTGGCTTTACAAGAGATGATCCTGCGCCCTGATATCTTGGTTCGAAGGCAAAGTCTCCGATTATTGCTACTTTAGCACCTTCCTTGAGAGGAAGGATCTTGTTTTCGTTTTTAAGAAGAATGCTGCTCTCTGCGGAAGCTCTTTTAGCAATGACATGGTGTGCATCAGCGTCAAAAGAGATCTTACCGTCCTTAGCTTTTTTGCTAAGATCCAGAACCGCATCCAGAAGTTCATCTACTCTCTCATTAACATCAGCTTCGGAAATCTTGCCAGATTCAACCGCCTCAATAAGCTCTCTTGCTGAACCAAGGCCCGGATTTGGCATCTCCAGGTTAGATCCTGCAGCTACTCCAAGAGCATGGTCGTTTGATGCGCCCCAGTCAGTGATGACGATGCCATCAAATCCCCATTCGTCTCTCAAAATCTCTTTTAACAGGTGCTTGTTCTCATTGGCATAGGTGCCATTGACCTGGTTGTAGGCTGACATTATGGTCTTGGCATGACCTTCCCCCACTGCGATCTCAAAGCCTGTAAGGTATATCTCGCGAAGTGTTCGCTCGTCCACAACTGCGTCCATGGACATTCTGCGAAGCTCCTGAGAATTCACAGCAAAGTGCTTGGGGCATGCATAAACGCCCTGTGACTGAATGCCTTTTACGTAGGAAGCTGCCATTTTTCCTGCAAGATATGGATCTTCGGAAAAATACTCGAAATTGCGGCCGCAAAGGGGGCTTCTCTTGATGTTAAGGCCAGGGCCCAGGAGTATATTTACTCCAAGGGCCATAGCTTCATCACCGAGGGCCTCTCCCACAGCTTCGCCAAGGGAAGTATCCCAGCTGTTGGCAACAGTGGCTGCTGTCGGGAAGCATGTGGAGGGCAGAGATTCATTTAAACCAAGGTGGTCACCAGCCGCTGCCTGCTTGCGAAGACCGTGAGGTCCGTCTGAGCAGAATACGGATGGGATGCCAAGCCTTTTAAAATCCCTTGTCTGCCACACGCCTTTTCCGTTAAGGAATGCCGCCTTTTCTTTTAATGTCATCTTTTCAATGATTTCCTGATGTTTCATAAGCTTACGCGTTCTTTCTCTTTCTTACGATAAGTGTGATTCCAAGAACTACTATAAGTGCTGCTACGATGTCTCCAGCAAGGAGGGCTTTCTGCCATCCAGCCATCTTATAAGAAACTGTTGATCCTGATACGATGCCCTGCATAGCGTTTGAGTTAGCAACCATGTAAAGTACGTTGTGAGCTGCTCTTCTCATAGCTGCAACACCAGTAGCTGAGCTCTTGTCTGAGAGGTTACCATCAGCGAATGTGTTGAGCATCAGGTCGTTACCTGCTCTAAGTCCAAGATCTGGATCCATGTATGCGTTTCCTCCGAAGTAATCAGATTCAACGGCACCTCTGAATCCCCACTCGTTTCTAAGGATCTGTGTCTGGAGGCCGTACTGACCGCCTGCCCAAACTGTACCGATTCTGTTGTATGCGCTCATGATAGCTGTTGTAGCGTTGATAGTATTTGAAACAAGCTGGTTGTTCTCGTTGTAGTAGTTAACGTCTGCCTTAGCCTCTTTTACAGCGATCTCGTAAGGGCGGAGGTAGATCTCTCTGAGAGCCTGCTCATTGAGCCATGTTGCGATACCATTTCTTCCGTCTTCCTTGTCGTTTACTGCAAAGTGCTTGATGTATGTGTAAACACCATACTTCATTGTTCCGCTGATCTCAGCAGCTGCGATCTTACCACCAAGCAGGCCATCCTCTGAGTAGTACTCGTAGTTACGTCCTGCAAATGCATTTCTGTGCGTGTTCATGGCAGGTGCATACCAGCCGTTGAATCCGTTGTAGAGACCCTGCTCACCAACCATCTCACCAAGTTCTCTTGCGATATCTACGTTCCATGTTGCTGCAAGGAGCTCCTCAGCTGGGAATCCGATGCAGATAGCGTCTGATCCGCTTGCTGATACCCATGTTGACCATCCCATAGGTCCGTCGTAATCAAGTGTTGCAGGCTTTCCGATGTTAAGGATCTCTGCTGTGTTGTAACCAGCGTTAGCAAGCATATTTGCTACATCATCCATGTTGAGCTCATCAAGAAGCTGCTCCCATGCTGGATCGTCATATGAAAGACCACGAACATTGATAAGCTGAAGGCCATTGCTAGCGCCTGTTACAGGCATATCTGCTGTGTAAACAAGGCTTCCTTCTACGTTTCCTGTCTTTGTATCTGTATTCTCATCAAATACAGTCTCAATAGCTGTCTTGATGTAGTCTTCTGCTGTGATATCAGCATCTGTAGGTGCTGTAGGGAATGTTCCAGCAAAATCACTTCTGCTGAAGTTAAGGGCCTTGCCCTCAGTCTTTGTATCTGTAAGCTCTGCTGAAACCTCATCAAACTGGTTTACAGCTGCTGTCATATCAGAATCTCTCTTGTTGCTCTCGCCAAATACCTCTCCTGAAAGCTCATTTGAGAAGTACTTACCAGCATCAGCCTGGTCGATCTCTGCCCAGCTGTGTGAGTTGTCACTTAAGTAGAATCCATATGTTCCTGCATCAAGTACGTAGCACTTGTTGTTCTTGTAGTCGTATGATGCAAGATCTTCGTCGGCAAAAGAGATTGTAACTGTCTCTGATGCGCCTGGTGCAAGCTCGCTTGTCTTGGCAAATCCAGCAAGTACTACCTTGCTCTTCTCGATTCCGCCCTTTGTGTAAGGAGTCTCTGCGTAGATCTCAACAACGTCCTTACCAGCTACATCACCAGTGTTTGTTACTGTTACGTTGAATGTATATGTTCCGTCGTTATAAGTAGGTGTTCCCTCAAATGTCTTATCAAATGTTGTGTAAGAAAGACCGTATCCGAATGGATAAACTACTGCGCTGTCATAGTCAAAGCCAGCATAATTGCCATCCATAGCCTCTGCAGCTGCAGTCTCGTAATATCTGTAACCTACATAGATTCCTTCTTCGTACTCGATGAAGCTTCCTGACTCGTATCCACCGATTGTTCCATCAACGTTTGAGTAATAAATGTCATCGAAGTTAACAAAAGTAGGGTCCTTTGTAAGATCTTTTACATAAGTATCTACAGTTCTTCCTGAAGGATTAACTGTTCCGTTAAGGGCCTTAGCTACTGCGTTTGCGCCCTGGTCTCCAATACAGCTTACCCACATAGCAGCGTCGATCCCGTATGCAGGGTCGTTGAGGAAATCAACCTCAAGAGCGTTAGCTGTGTTAAGAACTACAACGATCTTCTTGATCTTGCCTGAATCCTTCTGAGCCTTTACATATGAGAGCATATCCATCTCTCTGCTATCAAGCTCAAGGTAAGTCTTGTTCTTGTCAGCTGCAGTTGTAGCAAACTCGCTCATATCTCTAGGAAGGTCGCAGCCCTCGCCGCCAACTCTTCCGATAACCACGATAGCTGCATCGCCGTACTGAGCGTATGTGCTCTCAAGGGACTCTGGGTAATCCTCAAGTGGTACCTCAGCGATGATATCGCCTGTGAACATTGCAGCACCCATAGCTGAGATGAATCCACGACCTGTATACTCAACATCCATAGGTCCCATACCTGTCTGCATTGAAACCTTGATGGACTTTGTTGAGATCTCATGATTAGCGTAGAAATTGTAGAGATCTGTGTTGATAGAGAATCCGTTGGCTTCCATTGCTGTCTTGTAGTCAACTGGTGAACTCTCTGTTGCTGCACTTCCTGCTCCTGTGTAGATAGGATCTACAGAAGTACGTCCAAACATTGAAACCTTATTTTCTGAAGCTGAAAGAGGAAGTGTCTGGTTATCATTCTTTAAAAGAACAATTCCCTCTGCCTCAACTTTCTCTGCCAGTTCCTGGCTGGCTGCAAGAAGGCTCTCCGCATCAGCGTGCTCAGCCTTGTAATACTCTGCATCAAGATTTGCAGCCTCTGGGTTGGTCCTAACAACCACGTCGCCCTTTCCAAAATACATATTCATAACTGTGTACAGTGGTCCAGTAAGAACAACTGTTGCCACAATTGCCAGCACTGCAACAACAGCGATTATTGCAGTCCAGATTCGTGTAAATTTCTTTGTACTCATTTTTATCCTCCTCTGATACCTTTCCGATCAGTTTCTTGTGATCATAAGATAGCAGGAAAAAATGAGATTTTTGATTTTTGGTACGAAATGCAAAAATATGGTATGAAATGCGTACAATTATTTTGTTATATTCTATATAATTATTGTATAGGAAATAACGCACATGAGGGCTAAAACATGTACCAGGCGGCTATTGTAGAAGACGAAGAGATCTTCCTTAACAGGTCAAAAGAGCTATTGGCTAACACTTTCAAAGAAAAAAAAGCCGATGTTGCATTTGATTTCTTTATGTCAGGTGAAGAGTTCCTTCCTATGATGGAACAACACTTCCACTATGACATTATTTTTCTTGATATAGAGATGCCAGGAATGGATGGCATCGAAGTCTGCAGAAAGATCAGGAAAATATCCCCTGATGCTCTTGTGGTGTTTATCTCCAATAAGGAATCCCTGGTTTTCCAGACTTTCGAGGTTCAGCCCTTCAGGTTTATCAGAAAAAGTGAGCTGGATGAAATGGTCTTTTCCCTGGTTGATTCCATCCTGGCTGAGCTATCAAGGCGCCAGCAAAAGATAATTAAGATCGAGGAAGCTTCCGGAGGGGATGTATACTCTTTTGACGTACGAAAGATCCTGTATATAGAAGCTCAGCGCAAGGACTGCGCCATAGTTACTGAAGATGGCCTCACTACTCTTCGCTCCAAACTTATGACCCTTGAAGATATGCTGGCAGGACAGGATTTTATTAAGATCCACCGAAGCTTTCTGGTTAATCTCTCATGTATCACCAAGATACAGAAGGATTCGGTCCTTCTTAAAAACGGCCACGAGCTTCCACTATCAAGAAATATGAGAGATCAGGTAAAACAGGCCTTTCTAAACCACTCATTATCGTAAGGTGAATCAATGCTCTATTCATTATTTAGATTAACTGAATTTGACGGACTGGTAGTCTTTATTTTCATGGTCCTTACTCTAAGGCGCATCTATGCGCCCAAAATGCCAGCACGGGAAACTTCCATTTATCTTGGAGTCAGTCTGGCTCTTTATGTGGCGCTTCAATATGCTACATATCTTCTTCCTATTTCGCCACACCCGCACCATTACTGGTATTCACTGTTTTTGCTCCTTATTATCCCATTTATCACATCGATCCTGTTTCTCCCTGGACACGTGGCAGGTAAGCTTCTTTATACACTCCTGTACGTATCCTTTGTTCAACTGTACAAGATGGTGTGGAGTCCGCTTTATTCCGTCGAGGGACGGATCCCTGATTCCCAGTATATTTTCTGGGATATTCTGTCCTTTGTTCTTCTTATAGTTCTTTTGTATGCCTTTTACATGCTCACAAGGAAATCCATTTCCAAGATTTCAGGAACTGTAGGAAACAGGCTGTTCTTGCTTACATACTTCCCTATAGCCCTGCTTCTTTATTATTCCATCGACCTGATTGATATTCCTGTGTTTGATAACTACAGAGATGCGATACTGGCCCTTGCCATCATCCCTGCTCTTCCTATTCTCTATGATCTATTTGTTACCATGACAGAGTCCTTTGAGCAGCAGCGAAAGCTTGATACAGCTCTTACGGAGACGAGGGCGCAGATCTTCAGATACCGATATTCCCTGGAGATTGACGAGCGCATAAAAAAAGAGCGCCACGAACTAAAGAACAACTATCTTTACATTCAGACACTCTTACATGAAAAGAGATATGACGAGTTAAACTCTTATATTTATGAATCAATTGGTGAAAAGATGGATCAGATATCCAGTATTTCCACTGGAAACCTAATGCTGGACTACATCCTTAACAGGAAGATCTCCGAAGCCCAGCGAAACCACATCAAGATATATACGGAGATCACGCTCCCCAGCAACATCCAGATAAATGATGAGTGCTTCTGCACGGTGTTCCTTAATCTCTTCAACAACGCCATGGAAGCCTGTGAGTATGTATCATCTCCCGATATCCATATCATCCTTAAGGTCATTGAAAACTATCTTTGCTGCGAGATCAAGAATAAAGCCAACGTTGACTCTCTAAGGGAAAACCCTGATCTTGAGACCACCAAGCCTGATAGCGAAAGCCACGGTCTTGGCCTTAAGATTGTAAAAGAAACCATTGAAAACTGCGATGGTATGTTCCAGACCTCAGTTGATGGAAACTACTTTACAGCCAAATTCATGATCCCTATTTCCAATGCATGACTGTAATTATCAGTATTCATCCAGGAAGTTGTGTCTCACACCATCCTTCTTGTACTCGATTATAGTATCCAGCTGAACATTCTCTACACTTCTGAAAATATTGGACTCAACATAAGGATTGGTCTTTTTGAGCTCCGCAATGAGCTTCTTGGTTTCAAGTCTCTTGCTGTTGGATGTGCCATCTTCATTTAATGTTGAACATGTTTCCGTGAAATGGCATGCACACTGAAGGAATCGAAGTTCATTGTAGTCTCTCCATGCGCATATATCCGCTTCTCTTAAAAGATACATTGGCCTTATCAGCTCCATACCTTCAAAGTTGGTGCTGTGAAGTTTGGGCATCATGGACTGGATCTGTCCTCCGTGGAGCATTCCCATAAGTATTGTCTCGATAACATCGTCATAGTGATGTCCAAGAGCTATCTTGTTGCATCCAAGCTCTTTTGCCTTGCTGTACAGGTATCCACGCCTCATTCTTGCGCACAGATAACATGGGCTCGTATCTATATGATCAACTGTATCAAATATAGTGCTCTCAAATATCGTTACAGGAATTCCAAGGGCTTTAGCGTTACTCTCAATAAGCTCTCTGTTCTCCTTGATATATCCCGGATCCATAACAAGAAATGTCAGTTCAAAGTTCACATGCCTGTGACGCTGAATCTCCTGAAATAACTTGGCCATCAGCATGGAATCCTTGCCGCCTGATATGCAGACTGCAATGTGATCCCCTTCCTCTATAAGTTTATATATCTTACAGGCCTTGGCAAAGGGTGAAAAGAGCTGTTTGTGGAACTTCTTCTGTATGCTCTCTTCCGCGCGCTTTTGTCTTTCCCCTCTTTCGTCCTGCCTGCGCTCTTCGTTTGTTATTTCCTTCATCTAACTTCCTCTTTTTTCGTAATACGCCTTATAATATCAGATTAGAATCCAGAAGTCACCATTGAATAGAAAAGGTACGCAAATCCGCCAAGTACTACAAAAGCAAAGATTCCAAGTAATACCCAGCCAATGACAAGGAATACGAATGCAGTTTTCGTGTGCTTCTCATAAGACACGTAGTCACCCTTCTTCCAGGCGCCGTTAGCTACTATCGTGATTATCATCGGTATGAGTCCGTACAGGCAAGGTACAAAGATAAGTTGAATTATGCTAAATACCAAGTCTCTTAAAAACGTGGGATTATGTTGCTGCTGATTATACTGTTCCATTTTCACCTTCCATTTGAATATTTTAAAAAAGTCCTACATCAAATAATATACAAAAAAGCGCCAGCTCACAACTGATTTTACGGTTACGAGCTGGCGCCTGTTCTTAGATAGCACCTAAGATTTTCTTTGCATTTTCAATTCGATCCTGAGTTGGTGATTCCACGCCTTCAAGGCGGTACTTAAGTCCAAGCTCCTGATATTTGGGGACTCCCAGGGTGTGATATGGAAGCACCTCCACTTTTTCCACAGATGACAATGTATCTATGAACTGCTTGGTACGGCGAAGGAAGTCGTCATTATCGCTTCCTCCGGGAACCAGTACGTGGCGTATCCAGATAGGTATAGACATATCCGAGATCTCTTTTGCCATCTCAAGGATATTGGCGTTATCAACGCCAGTAAGCTCCTTGTGGGCTTCAGGATCAATATTCTTGATATCTAAAAGAACTGTGTCTGTAAGACTCATCAGCTCTTTCCATTTGGAATAAAAAGGTTCTTCATGAGTGAAAGGCTCTCCGGCTGTATCTATGCAGGTGCTCACTCCAGCTGCCTTTGCTTTTCTGAAAAGATCAAGCAAAAAATCAATCTGAAGAAGTGGCTCTCCACCACTTACAGTGATACCTCCGCCATTTTTCCAATAGGGTTTAAAACGAAGCGCCTTTTTCAAAAGCTCATCAGCTGTATACTGCTGTCCTTCGCCCTCATTCCATGTCTCAGGATTGTGGCAAAAGGCACATCTCATCCTGCATCCGCTTAAAAAAATCAGATATCTGACGCCCGGACCATCAACAGCCCCAAAGCTCTCAAGCTTATTTACATATCCAATAATATCACTCATTTCGTACCTCCAATACTTCCGGTACTTGATACATTGAGCTTTAAATTAAAGCGCCTCGTGGCAAGTACGAGAAATAACATCGAGCTGCTGCTCCTTAGTTAAGTCGATGAACTTAACTGCGTATCCAGAAACACGGATAGTGAAGTTAGCATACTCAGGCTTCTCAGGATGCTCCATAGCATCGATAAGCTTCTCCTTGCCAAATACGTTGACGTTGAGGTGATGTGCACCCTGATCGAAGTAACCGTCAAGTACGTTAACAAGGTTGTTCACACGCTCTTCCTCTGTGTGTCCAAGGGCACCAGGGTTGATTGTCTGTGTGTTAGAAATTCCATCAAGAGCCTCTTCATAAGGAAGCTTAGCTACAGAGTTAAGTGATGCGATAAGACCATTTACCTCTGCGCCGTATGCTGGGTTAGCACCAGGTGAAAGTGGCTCACCAGCAGGACGTCCATCAGGAAGAGCACCTGTAGCCTTACCATAAACAACGTTTGATGTGATTGTAAGGATAGATGTTGTAGGCTCTGAATCTCTGTATGTGTGGATGTGACGAAGCTTGCCCATGAATGTACGAAGAAGCCAGATAGCAATTTCATCTGCTCTGTCATCATCGTTACCGTAACGTGGGAAATCTCCCTCGATCTCAAAGTCCTTAGTGATGCCGTTCTCATCACGGATAGCCTTAACCTTAGCGTACTTGATAGCTGAAAGTGAATCTACACAGTGTGAGAATCCAGCGATACCTGTAGCAAATGAACGACGTACGTGTGTATCAATAAGAGCCATCTGAGATGCCTCGTAGTAGTACTTGTCGTGCATGTAATGGATCATGTTAAGTGTTCCAACATAGAGGTGTGCAAGCCAATCCATCATCTGGTCGAACTTGTGCATAACCTCATCATAATCAAGGTACTCAGATGTGATAGCCTTGTACTCTGGTCCAACCTGGTCTCCAGACTTCTCATCAACACCACCGTTGATAGCGTAAAGAAGGCACTTAGCAAGGTTAGCACGAGCACCGAAGAACTGAAGCTCCTTACCTGTCTCTGTTGCAGATACGCAGCAGCAGATTGAGTAGTCATCGCCCCATGTTACACGCATTACATCATCGTTCTCGTACTGGATTGAAGATGTAGTAACAGAAATCTTTGAAGCGTACTTCTTGAATGACTCAGGAAGACGGCTTGAATACATAACTGTAAGGTTTGGCTCAGGTGAAGGTCCCATGTTCTCAAGTGTATGAAGGAATCTGTAGCAGGTCTTTGTAACCTGATGACGTCCGTCAAGACCAATACCACCAACCTCAAGAGTAGCCCAAACTGGATCACCAGAGAAGAGCTGGTTGTAAGACTCGATACGAGCAAACTTAACCATACGGCACTTCATTGTGAAGTGGTCGATGATCTCCTGTGCCTCTTCCTCTGTGATGATGCCCTTTGCAAGGTCACGTGAGAAATAGATATCAAGGAATGTAGAAACACGTCCTACTGACATAGCAGCACCGTTCTGTGTCTTGATAGCTGCAAGATATCCGAAGTAGAGCCACTGAACAGCTTCCTTAGCTGTAGCAGCTGGCTTTGAAATGTCGATGCCGTAGATAGCAGCCATTTCCTTCATGCCCTTAAGAGCATTGATCTGATCAGTGATCTCCTCACGAAGCTGGAAATCATAACGACGCATGCCCTGACGCTCTGTTGCTGCAAAATCAGCCTGCTTCTTCTCGATAAGGTAATCGATACCGTAAAGAGCAACTCTTCTGTAATCGCCTACGATACGACCACGTCCGTATGTATCAGGAAGACCTGTAAGGATCTTGTTGTGACGGGCCTTCTTCATCTCAGGTGTGTAGATATCAAATACACCCTGGTTGTGTGTCTTGTGATATTTTGTAAAGATCTCATGGAGCTTCTCACTTGGCTCATAGCCATACATTTTGCATGACTGCTCTGCCATTGTGATGCCACCAAAAGGCATGAATGCTCTCTTAAGAGGCTTGTCTGTCTGAAGACCAACGATCTGCTCTAAATCCTTGAGATCTTCTGAAATATAGCCTGCGCCATGAGAAGTAAGTGAAGATACAATATCTGTATCCATGTCAAGGACGCCGCCTTTTGCACGCTCCTGTGCCTGAAGTTCCTGAAGCTTGCCCCAGAGCTTGTTAGTAGCCTCTGTTGGAGCTGCAAGGAAAGACTCATCTCCATCATATGGAGTATAGTTGTTCTGAATGAAGTCACGTACGTCTACGTTATCTTTCCAAACGCGACCTACGAAACCTTCCCACTGGGTAAATTCGTGATTTGCCATTTTTATTCCCTTTCTACTAATATAAATATCAAATAGCCATCACATACTATACCACAGGGTCGTCAAAATATTAACGAAAATATTGGGAATTTTTCTCCTTTCGGAGAATGTGACAATTAATCTCATTTATCGGGAATAATGTTGGGCAACTTGATCAAATTTATGCAGCGTCAGAAGCTAATTTCTTCTGAAGAAAGCTTTCAGTCCTCTTTTGTACGTTCTCCTGAAGATTCACAAAGAAGAAGAAATTATCGTACAAATGAAGGCTTCCATCAGGGAAAATATCAAGAACCTTAGGATACTGGCTGGTATCAACGTCTGTTACAACAAGAGTTCCTCTATCCGGATCAATGTATGCTCCAAACTTACCCTTCTCCATAGAAAGGATTGCTCCTGTCTTGCTGTCCTGAGTAACAGTTCCCTTGTTAAGTGACTTTGATGCCACTACACTGTCTGTTCTCCAGTTAAGCGGATTTATGGAAATAGCCTTTGTTCCAGCAGGTGTTATGAATGAATCTGTGACTTTTCCATCCTCGCAGTCATAGCTTACTACAACGCCTGTATCAGTCTCTCCGGTTGCTGGAACGATCTGAGGATACTTGGTGATCATTTCCTCTGTCATGGTCCAGCCAATAGCATAAACGGCTATGAGGTTATCTCTAAGCTTTACTGCTCTCTCACCATTTCCACCATAATATTCCTCAAGCAGTCTGTAGCACATATCAGCACCCTGAGAAAAACCTGCAAGGATAATGGGCCTTCCGTTGTTTTTGTGCTCTAAGTAATACTTAAAGGCTGCTGACACGTCCATATATGCGTTCTTCATGGCCTGCTCTTTAGCCACAGGATCTGTCATAGCATAAACTTTGATGGAAGCCTGTCTGTAATAAGGCGCATAAACTCTGGCTGTTGGAGCAAAGATGGCCTGTTGTTGATTCATGGCGTTTCTAAAGATTGTTTTGAACTTAGGTGTGATCGTTGAATTGCTATCGCTGATGGTATCTACTGTTGGCGCTACAATGAAAACATCTACTGCGTTTTCGGGATAAGCGCCGTCATAGAGCCAGTTATCAGAAATCGAATAGTCTATCGGACTCGTGAATGGAACCACGCTCACTGCCTTGGCAGTAATTTTGTACGGAAATGCAACTGCCAGGATCAAAAGTACTGTAACAAGCAACTTAAGGCCTTTATTTCTCATTTGCTTTCTCCTTTTCCAAATCACTCTTTAGTTACTTCAAACAATTCCTTAAACTCATTTCTCCCTGGAACCCAAGCTTTTTCATAGATATGTGTGAAATGATTTTTAACGGTCTGCTCTGAGATTCCAAGCATGTATGCTATCCTTCTGTTTGAGAAACCAGACACCTTAAGATAGCCCAGTTCAAGTTCTCGTTTTGTCAGGCCAAATCCCTGAGCAATTTTGAGATATTTTTCTTTGGTAATCTCAGATTTCATCATTCACCCAGATCCATTTCCTCGTTCATCTTGCGCTCTGCATTCAACCTAAGTGGCAGAAGCAGGAACTCAATAATAACGGCATAGAATCCTGAAAGGAAGCACACCGCCAGACCAGGCCCCATCATAGAAGGATCAAGTCTGCCCATTATCTGCACACCAGATATTACAATCGCAAAAAGCGCTCCAAATACTGTAAGTTTCTGGGCTGCATCCACAGCTTCGATTATGTTCTTGAGTTCTAGCAGGCTATAAGGTTTGATTCCAACTGAAAAAGCCTTGGTGAAATCCTTCCATGCTCCCATTATGAGCAGTCCTGGGATAAGCACTAATGCAATTATCAATATAGAAGGAAGGTCAATATACCATACTACAGCGGATAATCCTCCAGATTCAATTAAGACATTAAACACAAATATCCCTAAGAACAGTAAAAACTCTCCAAGTAAAACTAATCTGATATTTTTCATAGCAATCCCCTTTCTTTTGCATGTTTTCTTTATACATTTACTGTATCACATGCAATTTGGGGATTATATAGTACCTTTTTCCATCATCGAATAAAATTCGTCCACTGATGTTCTTCCTTTTCAGGAAGTCCGTACTTTTCCTTACCAAGGGCTATGCTCTTAATCAGGAAAGACATGTTTCTTGCAAGAACACGCACGGTCTGTAAGCCTTCAAGATCCTGCTGCGCCTGCCCCTTTGCTCCGCCATGAACACTGTTCCAATACTGGCTGGATGCAACTGGCATTCCGCTGATGGTGAAATACTTGTTAAGTTCATCAAATGTAGCAGAAAGTCCGCCTCTACGTGCCACAACAACGCTTGCTCCAACCTTCATGGTCTTATCAAAACTTGTACTGTAGAAAAGTCTGTCAAGGCAGGCTATAAGAGTTGCATTGGCTGAAGCGTAGTAAACAGGAGATGCCACTACAAGTCCGTCAGCTGCTTCGAACTTAGGCGCCAGCTCATTTACTGCGTCATCAAATACACACTTGCCCTTTTCGCCGCAGGAACCACAGGCGATACAGCCTCTGATATCGCTATTTCCGATCTGAACAACCTCTGCCTCTACTCCCTCTGCCTCAAACACCTTTACCATTTCATCTAATGCGATACTAGTGTTTCCGCCAACACGAGGGCTTCCATTGATAATAAGTACCTTTGCCATAACCAAACCTCCTTACAGTTTTCTTGCTTTTATACAAAATGAAAGCGGCAGCATCTTTGCTTTTCTTGTTTTTGGATCAATGTCTCCAACCGCTTCCAATGAGTTCTTATCACTCTCTTCCACAAGCTGCTCTATTACAAAACCCGCTTTTGCCAGGGCATTTATATAGGTGGAAATCTTACGATTGCATAAAACAATCTCGCTGTCATGCACTGGCATTTTAAAGTATGATTCATCAAAATAGCTTTTTGACATAACAAGCTTATCATCTTCAAAGACATCCTTGCGCTCATCACAGGACCAGGCCACACAATAATTCAATGTGTGATGCCAGCTGAATATGAAGATACCATCTCTTTTAAGGTACGACGCAATCTTATCAAAAGTACCTTGAAGGTCTGTAGTCCAGCCAATTCCGTAAATTGAATATACGTAGTCGAAGTATTCTTTGGGTACATCTAATTCATCTTCCATTTTGGAACAGATGAGCTTTGCCAAATAGCCCTTCTCTTCAAGAAGTTTTGAGGCATTATCAAGCTGTTTTCTGGAAATATCAATTCCCCACAGCTCTTTTGCTCCCTTTTTTGCATTATAAACAAGAGAATGTCCGCTTCCACAGCATATTTCCAACATCCTCTTGTCTCTTACATCTCCGAACAGGTGCAGTTCATCTTCGGTAGGAAAACGCACCCCATACTCTGGAAGAGCTGTCGTTCCAAACCACAGATCCGCATGTTCATCCCAATATTTCTTGTTCTTTTCGATTATTTCTTCATCATGCATACTAGAATTCTCGCATGTTGAGGCAGCTTTGTCTATCGCTTAAGCTTCGTTTACTATATTCCCCTCAGAAAAAAGCACTGCCTTTCCTGAAATGATGATTCTATCTACGCTGCGCTCAGCGTATAACACTCCGGTTCTCTCTGATGCCTGAAAGCACACCAGTTTTTCTTTTCCCAACTGATCGCACCAGTATGGGACTATCATACAATGCGAGCTTCCTGTTACCGGATCCTCCAAAATACCTATATCTGGAGTAAAAACACGACTTATGCAATCATAGTCTGGGTTGTCTGATGCCGCCGTTACTACTATGCACAGACCATCCAGATTCTTTAATCTGCTCTGATCAGGGCTCAGCTTTCGCACCTGGTCAGCGTTTTCTAAAATAAGAAGCATATCCCTGTCTAAATAGGCCTCTTTGGGTCTTACACCGATAGCCTCTTCAATCACATCTGTTACTTCTATTGGCTTACACTCATATGCCGGGAAATCCATTTGGATCGTATCACCTTGCTTTTCTACTGTAAGCTCGCCAACCTGAGTGCAAAATACAATTCTTGAAGAGTCTGTTTCATAGAACTGAAACAGTACAAAAGCTGTTCCAAGGGTTGCATGCCCGCAAAAATCTATCTCTCCAGCAGGAGTAAACCAGCGAAGGTGATATACATTTCCTTCCTTTACGGCAAATGCTGTCTCTGCGAGATTATTCTCTTTTGCGATGTTCTTCATCAGGTCTTCAGTAATCCATGCTTCTAAAATGCAGACAGCTGCCGGATTTCCGCTAAAAACCTTATCTGTAAACGCATCAACAATGTACTGCTTCATAAAGTTCCTCCCACATCAATGACCTTTATGCTTCTCTTTCTTTTTCTGCTGCTTAAGCTCGAACAGCCTTAACGCTTCTGCTTCTTTCTGTTCACGGCTTTTGACCTTGCGTTCCATCTTGTTCTCCTCCTGTTGGAGCTTAAGCGCCTGCTGAGACTTGGTGCCAATGCCCTTTTCCAGAACTGTTTTCTTGGCGTCACGCTGTAATCTCTTGGGATTCTTCTTGCTCTCCTTGATCTCAGCATCCACGGTCGGACTGAATTTCAGTTGATAGTAGTACCTATCTACAAATTCCTGAACTTCATAATCCTTGGGCTCAGCGCCAAAAGTCACTTTTGCCACAGACAGTTTCCCATTATCTATACGCTCAAAAACTCCAACCCAGAAAGGGTCATCAAAATATACAGTTAATTTATTGCTTAATCTTTCTACATCTTTCATGATAATGAAAATCATAAATTACAACAATAAAACCGGCCGAAATTACACTAATTTCAGCCGGTTCTGCACCGATTATTATGAGAATAATACTCCAAATATTGGTGACAATACGATCATTATCACTGAAAACGTAAATGAATTCACTGACATAAGCGTAGCTCTCTGATCTGAAGGGATCATTGTATTGAGCAGTATATCAGACCTTACCTGAATGAAATTGTCAGCGAAGGCTCCAACAAAGCCTCCGATTATCATGACATAATAATTGCCTGTAAACACTGAAGCAAAGGCAAGAGTCACTCCAATTGCACTCATTACTGCAATCCTTCGATATCTCTTTTCCGGAAAAATCTCCGTTACCTTAGCGCCAACAGCCGCTCCCATTCCCATGATGAAAAGAGCTGGACCCAGCCACAATTTGTTCATTCCGACCTCAGGAAGCTTAGCCTGCAAAAAGAACAAGATCAAAATATCCACTGCTCCAATCAACGCATTGAAGATGATTATGAGCCTGGCTTTTCTGTTTCCTTTGATAAATGCCGCACTTTGGCAGACTACCTGTTTAAAACGCGCAGATACTGAGTTGTCGCCCTGCAACTTGGTGTGTACGTCAGTAAGCGAAAGAGCTATCACAACTGTAATGGCACCCACTATCGCATCCACCATATGGGCTTTTTTATATCCCAGCAAAAGAGCTACTCCTGCCAGAAGTGTTCCAGCAGAACTGAATATCTGATATATCATCATATCATTAGCCGCGAAGCTGTCATACTCATTTTCTATCCCTGCAGCCTTAAGGCTGTCGTAGGCAAGCGCTTCTCTTGTTCCGGAAGCCAGATTGTAGCTGAGCGCGTTTACTGCTATAGCAATTGCTATCGTGAAGAAATCCGTGGACAGGATCATCAAAATAGAAGAGATAATGACCATGACCCTGCTTGCAACCATAGTCTTTCGTCTCCCAAATACATCAGCGATTACACCTGATGGTATTTCAAAAGTCATACTGGTTATGTGAAAAATGCTCTCAAGAAGTCCAATCTCAATGATGCTGAATCCTCTCGCGGCAAGTAGTGCCACCCAGGCTGCTCCTGCAATGGCAAGTCCAGATACTGCATCTATTCCCAGCAGTTTATTAGTCTGTTTTCTAGCTGTTTTCTTTTCCATAAAAAAATCTCCTTAATCTTTGCATTTGTATAATGAATAAGGAGATAATGCCTCGTATATTTTTGTATGATCACCGACACATCTGTCGATTTTCACCTAAAAAAGAGCGCACTATCCCCGTAAACAGCTAATACATTACCCTTCATCAGATGAATGTTGCTTGTTTTCCAGGTCATTTATGTGCTCCTTTCTTGTGTTTTCTTTAGTCTATCTATCAATATGTATTATATTTAAATCATCTATGGATGTAAAGCCTTGTAGGCTCTGGCTCTCCGTCTCCCTGTGCCATGCAGAAGAACTCCCATCCATATCTTTCGTAAAATCCAACATGATCTGTAACCAGATAGATTGGAGTAATACCCTTGGACTTCATATCATCCACTACCATGTTAAGCAGCTTTCCAGAAATGCCCTGGCAGCGATAATCTTCCTCGGTGTAAACCGCGCAAACATTGGGAGTAAGGTCCTTCCTGTCATGGAAATCATTTTCTATAACTCCAAGACCTCCAACAATTTTCTCTCCATCAAGGCACACATACCAGCCAAATTCTGTTTCACCAGCAATATATGCGTCAATGCATTCCTGATATGCTTCAGTTGGTACTCCCCATTTTTCATGGAACCAGTTAGCTGCTACTTCCCTCAGTTCCTGCTTTTCTCTCAAATTAACATAATTATATTCACTCATACAGTTTCTCTTCTATCTGACTATCATTTTCAGAATTTCTCTTGTTTTCTCTCCATCTTCATAGATTGGGCTATGAGCGCATCCTTCATAGAGAAAGAACTCTTTTCCCGGAGCTATAACGAACTCATAATACTCTTTCTGCAAAGAGGTGCAGCACGTCATATCTTTTTCTCCAGCAAAGAAATAGATTGGTATGTCTATGCTTGGAACCGATTCAAAAGCATTAAACAGCCTGGATTCATTATGTACCGCAAACTTTCCGGAAGCTGCCTTACCTCTCCATATATTGATACGCTCAATAGGAGTATAAGCTTTGATCCGTAGGCTTGGAAAGAATAATCCCGTTATAACATTGTCCATATCCGACGTCGTCCCTACTCCCAGGGCATGCATGGCCTTGTCGCGAAGGCCTGAATTAGTATATCTTCTGTAATCTTCTTCCGACTCCAGTATGTTATATTCATCAAACTTGGCCACCATGGAACTGTTGCCCTGCTCTTTATAGCAGTCTCGCATGTAATCATAAGCCAATAATTCCGATTTATGCTGATCACAGTTCTGAGACATTGCTAGATATGCGATATAGTGCTCTGGATACCTATCCACTGTATTGAGAGCAATATAAGTTCCAAATGAATGCCCCATGATATAGATCTTATCCTGGCCAAATCTCTCCTTAAGATAGCTTGTCACCAGCACGGTATCATCGATAAACCTGTCTGTCGTCATGGCATCGGGATTAGTACTGCTATCAAATGACAGTCCAGTTCCCCTATAGTCAAAATAGCATACCGTGAAATACTCCGGCAAAACTGAAGGATACAAGCTCTCCATGAGATACTGCGGAATTCCCGGACCACCTCCGCACACAAGAAGCACCGGATTATCTGTGTTATCAGACAGTAATGTCAGACCTATCTGAGCACCATCAGCTTCCAAAAATGTCTTTTCGCTTAATAGGTGCCCATTTGGAAGTTTACCAAGACTTGGAGGAAGTACTATCAATACTGCCAACAGTATTAAAACCAATAAAACTGTTATCCATAGAATTTTATTGTTCATAACAATTTGTCACATGTGTTCCTTCACACATTGCCCTAAAAGAGTCATTTCTTCACTACATATCGTCCAACTAAAATGCAGCCGCATAAAAACCACAAGTAGAAGTACCAAAGCAATAACGTTATAGCAGGGTATGCTATGCCAGCTATCTTCATTACTATTGCCACAATAATCAAGACCATTGAAAATATGTGCACAGGATACCACTTTTCTTTCCTATCCACTATGAGATGTAGAATAGTAGTCGGCATAAAAGAGTAATCCATGCATATCACAAAAATACCTACTATGTCATACCACTTTAATGTCATACCTTCGTAAAAGACTCCACCTATAGCGATCGTAGTAAATACAAATACTGCGATGTCCATTACTCTAACTATTCTCTTTAGTACATTCATGATTGACTCTCCCTCAAGATATTCCTACTGAATATTTCAATTGTTGCTATATACTAGAAAACTATTATAACGCTTCCTACGGTCTTTTCAGGTGCAAAGTACATTTTTACGCGATCACCGACTTTTAAGTGGTGAACTTCCTGCTCAGACTTCTTGATGCTTGCATCAGCGATCGTAATTGTCATATATTCGTTGTTATCAATGGTCTTGTTGTACCACAGCATGCGAACATCTGTCTTGGAGCCTTTATCGACTACCTTAGCTACAATGGCATCCTGCGTCCAGGCATTCTTCTCAACGTACTCAACTTCCGTAGCCTTTAAGAATTCCTTCTGCTCTTCAGTGAGCTTCGACACCATTTCGTCTCTCTCTTTTGAATCTTTCTTTGCGATCATGGCCACCACAACCACAGCTACAGCAATAATAAGTCCGATTACTACATACATCATTTTTTCTCTCCTCATTTTCTTTTATTTTTCCCATAAAAATACAATAATTCAGCTTATCTGCATTTAATATATAGCAAAAAACAGAACCGACTGAAATTACACTGATTTCAGCAAGTTCTGCACGGATTTGTTTTGATTTAGTATCTATTCTCTTCCAGAATCTTTAATCCCTCATTAAGATCAAACCCAAGTATTTCCTGAATCTTCTGAAAATCATACTTCTCATGCAGATTATCAAGAGCAGCTGCCAATTCCTTCTTACCATGCTTTCGAATAAACATTGCCATTGCTTTCACAGCATTTGTATCATTTCCACCTGAATAAAATCCGGTAAGACAGCCTGCCAAACTATCACAATCATAGCAACCGTCGAGACCTTTTTCCTCACAACATGCAGCATTTGGACATACACGATCAGGACTGCAGGTTGCGTAGGAGCAGGTATTATAGGATGTCCTGCAGCCGCCGCACCATTCTTTAAGGAAACAATGATTACAGGAAAGACCGCAGAACGCTATGAAATCTACGCCTTTTCTTGCTTTCCGGCAAAGCTCGTTCTTAATCCGGCACATTGCTTCGATATGCATGATCCAGTGTCTGGAAAATGGCATTTGGATAAGTCCTTTTACATCTTTTCCGCACCAATAATCGATCAGCCAGAGGGCATCTTCATCTTTACTGACCGAGCCGCTTTCGATAAGTCTTTCCCTGTCATCATCTGTAAATTTTTTTCTCAGGTCTTTGTATTGCAGATTCTTCAGCAGCTCATTTGTTGAATCCATCACAGATCTGCAATAATCATACAATGCTCTCACATCAAGTGCTGCGGAAAACTCTGCGATCCCCTCCCCCTTTAACTCATTACCGGTAGTGATGATCGGACTGTTTATCTCGCGGTTCCAATCCTCTGAATAAAGAACCTGACTGTCCTGACAGATCAGTGTATGCGCCACAATATCTTCAATCCGGAATATATGCCACAGAGAATAACCGAGGGTTTTGCTGTGATACCCCTTCGCTTTGGCAAAAGGCATCTGGAAAAATGCTTCTTTCGGATATGTATTCACTATTGATGTTATCTGACCAAAAAGATCCTCCCTAAGTTCAAGAAGAAGGGCAATGCCCTCATCAAAGCTCTCTTTCTTTCCGATCAGAGACTGCATTCTCCTGTTTTTTTCCGACCATTCCTTATTCATGTCTCACCCTCCACGATCAATGCCCTGGCATCTACATTATCCACCCGTTCATGCATGATATGCCTGTACTCTTCAGAAGCAAAACAAGCATCCCATACTTCCCCTATCGTAAACAATTTATGGTCCTGCAAAAAAGCGGATTAGTCTTCAGCATCTGCATATTCAGCCTGTCACATACCTGGGATGTCAAGGTTTCCAAATCTGTCCCATCGTCCAACTCCAAAACTGTGTTTTTAAGCATATCTATAATCTCCACTGCATCAGCAAGCCTGCTCTTCATCATCTCGCGGTCATAGGTCCGATCCCAGGCAGGATAATAGGTTTCAATGCCTTCCAGTGTCTCCAGGATATTCATCGTTTTCCTTATTTCCTGTTCATCAATGAAGATAGGTATATCACCCTTTACCGGAACAGCGTCTCCTATGAAAAGACAGTCTCCCACAAGATATGACACTTCATCACATGAATGTCCCGCCGTCCGAATGACTTTGATCACCGCGCCGCCTTCCAGCCGAATCTCATCGCCGTCCTTAACCACAAAATCAACTTTTGATGATTTTCCTGCGAGATTATAGAAATTCGGAATGGGTCTTTCCTTGAATTGCAGATCGATATCCTCAATCCAAAGCCTTTCACCTTCGCTGGCATAAATCTTACATCCTGAATGTTCCCGGAACCACGCCGCCGATCCGATATGATCAGGATGCGCATGCGTAAGAAATACTCCCTTAATCTCAGAAGTATTCCTTCCAATCGAATCCAGATAATCCATTATCTTAGTCTCAGAGCCGTAAACACCCGAATCAATAAGGTAAAGTGACTCTGCTTCAAGAATATAAACATAGACAAACCTTTTAATCTGTTCAGTTACATTAAAATCAATCTTTATCTGATGAACCTTCATTTCGATCATCCTTCCTTAAACAAATCTAATTCCGGTATTTTTTCATAGTACAAAAAATCTGTAACGCCGGTGTTTTCGGCACATCAAGGCGAAGCGCCTTTTTCCCATTCCTGACTGCAATCTTCATCGCTTCCTCAAGAATCTTGATCCCCAGTGATCTTCCCTGATATGAAGGAGAAACCGCAAGCAGATGAACTGTTGCTACCTGAATCGGCGTAAACCAAATCCCGATTTGCTTAACCATTTATATAAAAAGTTATAATCTATCCCGGTATTTCTCAAGCAATTCTCTCGAGTATATCTTCTCCACATCTGAATCCCTGACTATTTTCCATAGCGTGGCAGCTGCCTTTAGACGCTCTCCAAACTCCTTTGTTGCATCGTCCGCGCAGAAATCCTTCACAAACTTATTCCATTGAAGCACTGACTTATCATACCTCGCATAGATCTTCTTTCCGTAATATACATCCAGTAAGTCACCCAGCGTGAACGATTCATCTTCTCTTTCCTTCACCGCCTTAACTGTTGCTACCATATCAACATTGAATTTGAAATGTTTTTCTCCTGTTTGTTCTGAAAAGAATTTCCTAAACTGATTGCCGAAAGTAAAATCGCACGCTATAAGTCCGGTATCAAGTGTAAGCTCATCAGTTAACGGCTTCTTTTTCTTTATCCGCTTCTTTTCCGGCAAGATTCTTTCTCCTGCGAAATATGCTTCAATTACTTTGTTCAGCTCTATCTTTCCGCTCGGTGCTTTCAGCCCGTGTTCCCTGCATATTTTGATCAGTTCATCACGATACCAATAGTATTTACTGAATTCTTCGTAATCCTGAATACTGTTGAAATCTGGTCTTTCCATAGGCTATTATTTCTTTTCCTTATGTGCAGTTATTATCGTGTAACTGCTTGCATTTACTGTGATAACACTATCATCAATCACCACATACCAGTTTTTTCCATTCCTTTCAATTCGGGCATTCTTATCAAGAATTCTTTCTCGGCACCATTCAACAACATCAATAGTTCCGAGACCAAGGTTCTTCTTTATACGTTCAACTCCCATCTCCGTGGTATGAACCCTACCGATATTCTCAATTAAAGCATTTTTCATACTTGTCATCCTCATATCTTTTAAAAGTTATTTTAAAAACTCAACAATCATTTTCTTTTCATTATCCGTCAGAAAATGCATATGCCCTCGATCTTGCAGAAGATAGGTCTGACAATTCGGGATAATCTTTTTTGCTCTTTCGATTACTTTAGGTCCAGGGAAAAGACAGTCTTTTTCAGCTCCCATAACCAGAGCAGGTGCATCACATTTTTTCATCCTGTCTTCATCTACATTGCTCGGCATAGCTGTCTTAACTTTCATATAGTCTATGCTAAGTTTTGCAGTCTGAAGAATGTCATCAGTAATATTGTCTTCTGTGATCGCCATTGGCATAAAGCATTTCTTAAACCACTTTTCTTTACCTGTAATCCAATACATGATCATGGGTATCATCATGCTGGAATTATTGATTGCAGGAGCATTATTGATGCCTGAAGGAATATACATCACAGCCTTCTTTACCTTCTTTGGAACCTCGCACATTGTCTTTGCAATGATGCCACCTCCGAAAGATCCTCCGAACAGACTGATACTATCAAATCCAAGTGCATCAATCACTTCCCCTGTCCATTTACCATATGCGTATCCGCTTGCCGGCAGACTGACCTCGTCGCTTTTCCCCGGATGTCCAATTATATCAACTGCATATATATGAAAATCATCAAAAAGGAAATCACAACATAGCAGATTATATGCCGTAGTTGCATTACCACCATGAAAAACAAGCAACGGTTCTCCATCGTGCTTTCCTGTCTCTATCAGATGTGTGCTTCCAAACGAGGTTTGAACATAGACATCCTTCCATGGTACAGACAATCTGGAAAGTTGACTGTCATACAGTTCAATTATTTTATTTTTTCCTTCTTCACTTCTGTAAATCGACTTCATTTTCAAAACATCCGTAGCATGTTATATAAAAATATTATGTACCAAGCCATCAGACCAAAGTTATTTTAAAGACATCACATAGATCTGACAGGGATTTGCTTCATCCCAAAGGAGCGGAAATACCTCGAACTCTTTGAAACCACAGCTTGTGTAAAAGAGATTCGTTCTGTCATAATCCTCATATATTCCCATCTTCACAGTCTTGACCTGCATGAACTCATATCCTTGTAATCTGGCAGTTTCTATTGCCTTTTCTACCAGCCGCCTGCCAACACCGCTCCTGTGATGCTCCATTAAAACACCCATAACAGCCAGTTCAACTGTAGACTTCCCTGTTTCTTTTAAACAGAGGAATCCTATAGGTCCCTCCGTTCCCTTAGCTGCAAAGAATGTCCAACCGGCACTTCCGGAAATGTATTCTTCCCTGCTCTCTTCTATACCAAACCAGTCAGTAAGAGCCTCAAGTATTTCTCTTGCAATAGCCTGCTTTTCATTAGAATCCGTAATCTCAACAATCAACATTCTCTCTCCTATTCACCACTTTGTATCTGTGTTTCGTCTGGATAATCCCAGAAACCGCCTGTATGGAAGTTTTCATTACCCAAAGGTTTTGCAGTCAGTTTGAAGATCACACATCCATCCGGGCACACAACCGTTTTAGAGTATTCCCCATCGCCACCTACTTTTCTAAGATTACCGCCGCTTCTTACAGCTTCCATCAAGGGATACAACATCATCATTGTCTTTGAACAGATCCCATAACCGTCCTTATTAACTGGACATCCGTAGGTACATTTATATACATCACCTATTTCTTCACCATTACGACAATACCTTTCTGTATGATCTCCATGCAAAAAGCCCGTTACTTCTACGGTAAATTCATATTCTTCGTCATACCACTTTTTCATATTCCCCCCTATTATTGGTCAGTTATATTCAAATTTAATGCACTATTCCTTTTCCATATAGACAAATATGAGTTCATCTGTAATCTTTTCTTCTTTGAACTTCTTATATCCCATCTTCTCATAAAGCCTAATATTATCTATGCTTCTTGTGCTCGTAAAGAGTTCAAAACGCTTATTTGGATAATACCTTTCTATCTCGCAAAGAAGTTTTTTACCATATCCTTTTTTCTGTTCGTCCGGATGTACCATAAGCTTACCGATATATACTGTATTCTCATTAGACTTAGAGCGTACTGAGCCTATGATGTTTCCTTTATCATCGACCATCTTCAGAATTATTCCTTTTTTGAATTCTGCCTCAAGTTCGGATAGCGTCTCTTTAAGCGGAGGTATGTCTTTACTTCCAAACAGAGCTGCCTCACTCTGATACGCCAGGTACTGAAGATCTAAAATCTCCTGAAGATCAGTATTATCGGCCCTCATAATATTCATATAGGTTATTTCCTTTCGTATATAAAACTGCAATATAATTATTTATTTTAAAGCCTTAAGCACTCCAATCCACTGTGCAAGATTATCTTGATTCATTTCTTTTAATGCACACAAGTATATATCGAATGTTTCTGAATCATTATTCTGCATATATTTGAGAGCCTTCTTTGGACCGTGATAATACAAATGCTTTATATCAAAATATATTTCCAAACTATCCATAAGTAGCCAGTGCCACCTGTAATAGCCTTCAGCATCTTCTCTGACAGTTCTGGCTAGCATCTTTTCGCACCATGCAACCTCCTGTATTATATCTTCATCAGATTTTGCCGGTGTTTGATCTATATAATCATTTACTCTATCTATCAGTTTTTTCGCTAATCCTCTCTGATCCTGAATTATGATGCCATCAAATACCTGCAGAAATTCATCCGGATCATATCCAGAAGAAAACTTATTTTCTGGATATACCCAAACGTCCAATACAGTATCTGCAACAACGGATGAATCATGCTTTTCAACATCTGTGGTAATTACTAACGCATCAAAGTCACTGTTCTCATTAGCACTTCCATCTGCAAAAGAACCATATTTAATAATAGCTATAGGATTGTAAGATTCTTTTAAATACTTTACTATTTCTTCTTCCTTGATTGAAATCATACTTCATGCTCCTTTATTCTGAAAGTTATTATTTCCTTAAGTACTTCTCATCCGATTCATATTCTTCGCTAACAAATCGTTCCACTGCCATGTGAAGATCATACTTATCGCGAAGCTCGGCAAGTTGCTTCATCATCGATGATGCATGATGAACATCTATAGCCTCCTGATCTAACCACGAATCAATGAGCAATACAGTCTCGGGGTCCTTGAGAGGTTGAAAGTATTCATACCTCAGATTTCCTTCTTCTGCTCGAATAGCATCAGCGATACCTGATGATTCCATTTCATCCACAAATGCACGTGCATTTCCGTTTATTCCCTTATAGTAAAGGTTTACTGTTATCATAAGATCTCCTTAGTAAGTTATCCTGAAATGAAGAACTTGCAAATCCGTAAAATGACTTGTGATTGCGGTCTTACAATTAGCCGTGACCAGAACGCTGCTATCAATATCCTAAACGAAGGATTACGCCTACTTGTTGAAGTAGCATAAAAACCAAATATAAGTAGGGATGGAATAGCCCGAACTTATACGCCTGTGGACATTGTGTAAGTCATTGAGTTACGTAATATCGTAGCCAACGCGGTAGTGGTTGAAGCAGGAAGCTCCGACTTCAAATGCGAAGCATTAAGTCGGAGTAGTTCACATTGTTTCTCCAAGTCTATATGCTTTATCTAAATCTTCTTCGGTTACTTCACCTTTATCTTTTGCTCCTCTTACCAAAACCGTTCCGGCATCTTCAAGATGAAAGAATGATAAAATCAACTTGTATTGTGACAATATAGCATCGAACAATTCAGGCAAATTTGCCGCTCCAACCAAAATCAAAGCAGTTCTTTTAATCGGAAACTGATTTCTTTTTGGAGTATGAAGCCTGTCTATTACTGCTTTAAGCTGTGAACTGATTCCATAAAAATATACCGGCGATGCAATAACAAGAATATCTGTAACAGCTAATTTGTCATAGATTAATGACATATCATCATTCTGAAAACAATCATTCTTTTCCCTGGTAAAACATGTATTACATCCAATGCAAGGATTTATTTTATAATCATGAATTGAAACTATCTCAACCTCATGATTTATTTTTGCCCCGTTTGCGAAAGAAGAAACTAACAGATCCGTATTTCCGTTTTTTCTTGGGCTTCCTGATAAGATTAAGACGTTACTCATTTTTCTTCCTCCGTGTAATATAATCTTGATAAACTCCGATTTATATCACTCTATCGTAAAACTCTCAGTTTCCAAATCACAATAGTATCTACCATTTTCTGCCGTAAATCTCAAAACACAGTAGTCCGGATCTGTAACACCGCCCTTGTAAAACATCGTATCTCCTTTTCGCCATATCATATCTTTGGTATCCTGATCGGTTAATACTTCCATTTTTCCTTTCAGCATAACTCCCGTGTATTTAATCAAGCCTTTGTGATAGAAATAAATACAAGCGTTCGGATTATTAATATACTGCTTTACTCTCATGGAAGAAGTATTCGTCGAAAGATAAAACCGGTGAAGTCCTTCCATCTTTCTTGGTTTTAACATTGCCTTTACATTGGGAAAACCTTCTTCGTCAACTGAACAAATAAACGCAACTTTTTGTTTTCTTATAAAACTCTCTATTTTATTTAAATCCATATTTGTTCCCGTATCCTAAAATTTGTATTGCCTCATCCCGAAAAATGGGAATTTGTATTATTGTTTAAAGATAGATTTCTATAGTTTTCATTTTTTCAGCGAAACCAGCTCTTTCATAGAACTCCATGCCACGCATATTTTGTGGGAAAACTTGAGTCCTCATGAAATCAGCGCCTTTATCTTTTCCATAATTCTTACATGCATCAATAAGTTTTGATCCTATCCCCTTACTGCGCATTTCTTCTGCGACATCAATATCTTGCAAATAAAGAACCCTTTCATCTTTCAAGCAAGGAACCTTTTTTTGTTCAAGAATCATAACATGAGCAAATCCAATAATATTTCCGTCTTCTTCCGCTACAATAATGTCTTTATTATCACTGTCGAAAATAGTATTAAAGAATTCTTCATCACGATTTCCAATAACAAAATGCTCTGGTTGAAATTTAACAGCATCTTTTTCCAATTCAAAATATAATGGCTGTAATCCCTTAATATCTTTTTTATTTGCTAATCGAAGAATCACTTTTCACTCCTATTAACTGTAAGATAATTGTTTTATCAAATTGCGATTTGTCATACTCATTTATATTCAAAGATAACGCACTAACACATTATCCAGGCAAACGGGAATCACTCTCTTACCAGTGCATACATTTTCATATCAATGATATTGCCACATTTTATAGCATTGCACTTTAATGTCCCTTCATATTGGAATCCCGCCTTTTCCAATGCTTTACATGAAGCTATATTATGCGCAAATGGTTCAGCAAATATACGAATAATATCTGTATTCCCAAGTACATACTCACAGACCTGTTTTATAGCATTAGTCATATAGCCATTCCCCCAGTATGGCTCACCTATATAATATCCCATTTCAGCGGTCCTGCTATGAATATTATCCTTCCGAAATACTCCAATGCTTCCAATTACCTTATCATCAAGTGTTATAGCAAACGCAAATGTACTGTCCGGGTCAGCCGATAGCATCATCCGGATAAAATCCTCTGCATCATCTTCTGTGTACGGATATGGCAGTCCATCCCTAAGGTTATTCAAAACCTTTAGATTATTTAGGTTTATTGCGAGATCTGACTTGTCTTCGATTCTCCATTTTCTTATAGAAAGATTCATTTCTTCTACTTTGCTCCTTTATTTTGATTATTCTGAAAGATAAAGATTTCTACAAACTTGAATTTATTATCCTAAAACATCAAAAGCATCCATAATATCTGATGTATCAATATTAGATACAATAAATATCGGAACAGGGCTTTTCTATTTTCCACCTTTCCCGTTACAGTTCTTCAATCCATGTAAAGAATTTGTCTAATCCCTTGTTTTCTTCCCTTGTTTCCAAAAACAACCCGGCAGTATACCACGAATGAGTATTCTTCTTGTCTTCTACACTGTATAATTCGCAGGTATTGCCTAATTCTCGGGCACGTAATGCAAAATCCTCAGCGCACTCATATTGGATGAGGCCATCATGCTTGCTCTGAATAAGCAGCATAGGTATATTGTTTTTGGACATTAACGAAACCGGTTCTGCATCTTTTCTGCTATATTCCTTTTCAAACAACTGACCAAGCAACAGCTTGATAGTTTTGGATTGATCGCTTCTAAAACTATAAGGACCTCCGAACCCTATAAATCCAATTATTGAGGATATGTCTACGTCATACTCTTCCTGTACTTTCTTGCTATAGCACATTATTGATGTCAGATGAGCTCCGGCTGAAGGTCCGACAACAATTATTTGTGAAGTATCTATACATTTTTCTTTCAGGAATTCTATCGTCTTGTTATAGCAGGAACATACATCCTCAATCTGGATGGGATACTTATGCTTTGGCGAGAGCCTGTAACCTGCAGATATAATCCTGTATCCAGCTTTTGAAATATGCTGTCCTACATAATCAAAGAATTTAGGATTCCCTGCGTTCCATCCTCCGCCATGAACCCAGTATATGATCTTATTGCTTATGGCATTATCAGGTTCATAATACAGAAAATACTGCTCCTTATCCGAACCAAAACATACTCTCTCAGGGGATGTGTATTTCTTTGCTGAAAAGAGTCGCTTATATATTCCAAAATAACTGAAACTCTCACGCAAATAATCGTTCATATTTCTTCTTCCTGCCAATTTCTCATAGTACGTTATATTAAAAATATAGTGCTAGAACATACCGATAAAAACACATAATAATACAATGATTCCGATTACGGAAAGAGCAAGTAATAATCCATATAAAATTATCAGAACCAAGCTGAATCTGTCTTTATACTTAACTCTTGCTATAATCGCAAGAGCCCAAGCTGCAATATAAGATGCAATATCAAGCGGTATCATCACACCGTAGGCATCAGCTGTTGCTCCCGAAATGTCCCCGCTCATAAATCTTCCCACGATCAAAAAAATAACTATTGGTGCCAAAAACATACAAATCAATGAAATGACGCATAATTTAGTTCCTTTATTTCCCACAACGACCTCCTGTAAACTGCAAGATACTCCTACAAATCATGATAGTAAGGACAGATATTTTTATAGTGTCTATTCTTTTAGTATTCCTTTTTTATCTCTGTTATTTTGTACGTTTTTTTAAACTTCTCTAGATCCTTAGCATCTCTTATTAACATTACCTCAGTGAAATGGCCATCTTCTTTACTTTTAAATCCTGCTACTTGCTCTCCAGTGCAGATACTGCACTTAATTACAGCTATCTGTTTTTCCGGATCAAAAGATATTTTTGGCATCCTTAACTTACTCATTGCTAATCCCCCCATACAAATTCCATAAAGTCTTTTTCTTGCTTCATCTAACGCCTCACTGTTTACCGTTAATTACAATCATACTATACCATAGAAAAATAAGAGGCCACTCTCACACGCACGAGAAATGGCCTCTTTTACACTTATTTTGTTTTAACAAGCCGTGAGCAAGAAATCTTGTTCTTTGGTACATCAAGTGAAATTTTTGAAATCACTATCAGTACTGAATTTCCAACATATCCATAAGTCTTTTAAATGTATCCTGCCCGTCCAAGCAGATATCAGTAAGCCAGCCCTTTTCATTTCTCCATTCGGAGAGGCCTCTGTAATAGTAATTTTTCTTCGCATCCCCGATGATAAAAGGTATCACACCATGCCGCAGGCACTCCTTTAGTGCTACAAGGCGTCCGACTCTGCCGTTTCCATTCTGAAATGGATGTATATACTCAAACTCGGCATGCAAAGCTATGATATCCTCTACTGTGACATTTTCTTTGGTGTTGTACTCTTTAAGCAAATCCATCATGTGCTTATGGACATCCGATGGTTTGGATGTTTCCCGACCACCTACTACATTCGCACGTTTTTTATAATCACCAACAGCAAACCATCCAAGCGTTGAATCCTTCGTATCATGCTTTAAGATAAAATGCAGCTGTTTGATAATATCCTCGGTCAGTTCATCCTCCGCAATATCTATTACATAATCGATTGCTCGAAAATGATGTACTGTTTCCAACACATCATCTACAGGAATGCCGTCACCCACATCAAGGGTGTTTGTCTCAAAAATCATCCTTGTCTGATCCTCAGATAGTTTACTTCCCTCAATATGATTGGAATTATATGTCATCCTGACCTGTAGCTCGTGATATAGTCCTCCCGGAAGTTTCATCTCTTTCCTCTAAATCTATGATATGAACTACCTATGTTGAACTTATACAGAAAAATTCTCATTATCTTGCGAGATAACTTACGATTATCCAATTATTGTCGCCAGTTTTTTTCCTAATAAGATACCGAAAATACAGCAGCAAACGCTTAACGCTACATATACTCCTCCAAGGGCATATGCTTTGTTTTCAAGCAACTTATATGCCTCAAGCGAAAACGTTGAAAATGTTGTGAAGCCACCGCATACACCTGTCTTCCAGAAGAGTACCGTATTGGGTGATATTTCATCTTTTTTATCTGTTAATCCAACTATGAAACCTATCAGAATCGCACCAAGCATATTAGTTACCAACGTCAGTATTGGAAACTGTCCTTTTACCGGTATAAGACTTATTGCATATCTAGCTACCGCTCCCAATGCGCCACCAAGTGCCACGAAAACAAAACTCATTTCATTTCCTCTTTTAACAATTATTTTGATTGAAAGCATTGATTGATAAAACTGCATCTTGCCTCCAATGTACTTTGGGCTATTCTTGCATCATAATTGGAATCGAAGGCATGGAACGTCCCATGATTATCCAGCAAGGTTGCATTTGTAACAGTTTCTTTTGCCTTTTCATATAGCAATTTTCCTTCATCGTGCAGGCAATCAAATTCCTCAATCTCTACAAAGAGATTGTCCACATCAAGTTCTTCAGCCCTCTGAATTGGTGAAATATACTCCTGTCCATTTAAGAACTGTTTCCAGAACAGTTTATTTGCCTTTCCATCCCACACCGGAGTATCTGTATATCTTTTGACGGATTCCGTACTACTCGTATGATCCGTGACTGGATATATTAACATCAATCCACTGGGTTTAATTAGTCCAATTTCTTTTATACCCAAATAGCTTTCAAGCGACAAAAGGCCTCCTGCCGAGTCGCCCCCGATAACAGTCCGTTTAGGATCAATCCCTAGCCTGTCAGAATATTCAAGGAGATATTTATATCCATTAATGCAATCATTCATAGCATCGGGCCAAATGTGTTTAGGCATTAGTTTGTAATCTATCCCGATAACTCTGCAACCGCATTTTAATGCATATTGCTGTTCATAATGATATTGAACATCCGTTGCTTTAAAAACAAATCCTCCGCCATGAATATAATATAAGCACGGTGAAATCTCTCCCTTTAGCGATACCGGTGTAAACATGTGCATGGTTACATCGCCATTTTTCCATTCCTGATAGTCTATAATTGACTTGTTAATCTTCGCAGGAAGAGTCGAAAGATATGTATTAATGGCCATTACAACAAATCTGTTATTTGGCAAATGGAGATTTCTTAATTTTACCAATTCTTTGTCTATAGGATATTTCCCCAAAGTATGATATCCTCTCGTTCCTCATAATACATTAAATTGCGAGATAAAAGGCTATGCCCTTATTCTGCCAGATTCAAGATTACAACAATATTGTCAAGCCAAGAAACATAATTGCCCCAGCAACGTTTCCTTTTGCCGGTATCTTCGTTGGCAAGATCAGAAGCATAATAGGCAAAGTATTAACAATACATGCCCACTGAGGCAAGCTTGTCTGTTTCGAAACTACCATAACCAGAAAGCTTATTAAAAACAAAAGCTCTCCGAGGTATCCTATAATCATGGTAACGATCGTCTTTTTCTGGAAATCCAGTACCAATTCCCGGGCTTCTTCAGTTCTTCCGAGTTTGATATAAAACCACTCTACCAAGCCGCATATAATATGGTGTGTAACTATGGGAACTACAAATAGCACAGTGCTGGCCAGCATGATATAAGCAGTTACAGTATTATACCCATGCATCCAACTTGCCAGTGCCAAATAGCCAAATGTAAATGCTGTGATAGAAAATGTGCCTATCAGAATAGATGCCATCGGCTGCCAAAGCGGCATAGCGTCAAACATCTTTGACATCTTCGCCGGATCATTTATTTCTTTTAAGTTCAGTCGTCCGTTCTTTCCATAGCTCAACAGGCAGTCACTATATCCACATAAAACGTGTGCTACGCAAGCCAATATCAATAATCCCTTCAGCATATTCGTATCCTCGTGATTGAAATCTTTCCTTACGCAGACTTTCTTTTTAACCACACTGCTATCACAACTGCAAATGACAAAAGCTGCGCAATAATAACTCGAACGATCATCATATCATCTGTTCCTGTATCGGTTATCACATGGAGTAGATTCGTCGCAATACAGTTGTTAAAAAAGTGGTCGGCCATACCGGCATACAGGTTTCCGGTCATCCGGTACAAAAGTCCCCATTTTATTCCCATCATCCCCGCGAGAATGATATATCCTACTCCAAGGGCGACAAAAGATGCGGTGTTAATATCACCATCGATGAGATTATGCAGCGGGGTTACTATATGCCAGATTCCAAACAAAAATGCCTGAAATAAGAGGGCAAATCTCATGGAATGATCCATATCCACGATCTTATAGAACAACCCACGAAATGTCCCTTCCTCCATGATCACGTTTATAACGTTAAAGAACACACACATCAATATGAAACCGATACCAGTATGTACTGAGGCTTCTCCCGTAAGAGAAAAACCGGTAGTAAACACTCCAAGATGGGCTTTCAACCCCTGATTTCTTAACATAAGAATCTCAATCGTATATGATATCAAGAATGAACTGATGCCGAGGATAAGACCGATACAGATGCCTTTCGAAAACCCGTTTTTTGCAAAACCTATATCCTCCCACTTCCAATTGAGAAGACGCAGGACAACAAAGACAGCAAAAATGCCAAACAGCTTGTTTATACAGTTTTCACCAAGCACCGTCTCATCCATACGAAGAACGATTGCTTCAAATCCATGTACAAAGATCAATATTGCGAATATGATCCAACATGATAACACGGTTTTCTGTTTAATATTTTCACTCATGTCACTTTCTCCTACAATCTTCGACTTCTTTAGCACGCTATTTTTAAAGATAATCAGAGTCCCTAAATCAGCTTTTCGTTCCTTTGCTCAGGAGCCTGATCCACTTTCTCTGTCTGTGCGCATAAAAACACCTAGCCCATAAGTAAACGAATATCGTCTTCCAACCGGCTTCTATCTCAACAATATCAGAGTATAGACATTGATCCGGTGAAATTTCCTCTAAAACAATCCTGTGATTCCATGTTGGAACATATTCATTTCCTTCATGAGTATATATGCCATCATCCTTATCAAAACTGACGACATTTATCTTATGCGTTCCGAATGGTATAATCCCAAAGAGTTTGAACATGTAAACTGAACTTGTCCCGGCTCGCCACTCGGAGATCTTTTCACCCACAGGCGTAAATGTTGCATATGGCCAGGCTATATACTGTAATAGTTTCAGCTTCTGCAGTTTGTTAAACATTTCTTCCCTTGATGCCGGAAAAATAGAAGTTTTTATTACTATCATGGCTTTACAAATCTCCATCACTTTTCACTCTTATACCACGGATGAGTCCCAACTATTTCAAACCCAACCGAGCAGGCCCGCATTTTTCCATTCCTGATAGTCTATAATTGACTTGTTAATCTTCGCAGGAAGAGTCGAAAGATATGTATTATAAGTTTAACGCCATACAAATGGCGCCTTCCAGCTTGTCATAAGGGGGATAGTTATCAATCAGAACATAACCTCTCTTCTCATATAACCCAACGGCATCAAGCATAATCGGTCTCGTTTGCAGAATTGCCCTTTTAAATCCCATTCGCCTGGCCTTTTCCTCAACACGTTCCATTATTTGTGTTGCGATCTTTTTACCTCGATAATCAGGTTCTACCCAGACTCTTTTTATCTCAACATCAGCATCGGAATATCTCTTTAATCCGGCACATCCAACTGCTGTACCATCAGAATATGCGATTATAACATCCGAAATGCTGTCAGACAAATTATATGGAACAAATCCCGATCTATTGGAAATTCCACCTACAATCTTACAGTAATATTCTTCCGTCTTTTCATAAAAGCATCTGAAATCTTCGTTACTACCGCCAGTCCAACGATACTCAATATCCATAATGCCCTCCTCGTTTATCTTCAAAGATAATATCGATATAAAAGGCTTTCCTTATCTTAATCCTTTTGCCAAATCATATGCCCTTTGTGAAAATGTTTCGATTCTTTCTTCTCTATTTATATCATTACCATAGCCTCGGGTCATTTCGTCAAAAGCATACACTTCGCATTTTTTTGCCCTGTTACGAATTCGGTCACCAACCATAACAGTCTTCATGGCTTCAAGTTGCTGCAACCTGATATCATCCTTTAATGAGCCTCCCATTGTAATAAGAAACATGGCTTTTTCCAAAGTTTTCATCGAAGTTTTATCTCCATAGGCAAAACCATATGTCCACACCCTCTGGAACCATCCCTCAAGCATAGCCGGAGAAGCCGTCCAAAAATCAGGATAAATAAATACAACAATGTCGGCCGAATTAATCTTCGCCTGCTCATTAAGAATGTCTTTCTCTACAGGATCCTCTAATCGATAAAATCCTTCTCTAATATATTCACTTTCTGACATGACTGGATTAAATCCCTGTGCATACAAATCAGAGACCTCATAAGAGTGGCCTGCATCCTCGAGCCCTCGTATAAAGGATTCCTTTATCGTATGTGTAAAACTGTTTTTACTTGGATGACAATATACAACTAATACTTTCATAACATCTCCGTTATCTCATCTAACCCTGATTCTGTCTGATCAACTCCCGGATTCTTTCAGAACTATTGCAAAATAGTACTCAGTCTCATCATCATTTCTTTTTCTTCGGAACAGGAAGCTCATCATACATTGCTTCCAAAAGATTTCTAAGAAACTCCTTATTATCAACATCATCAACAAGCAGCATCTTTTTTGCCCCTTCGTAAGGAAGCTCTAGATCCGCATCTGGCATCTTATCTGCAGCTGCCTTAATATTCTTTACGAGAAAACGGTCATCATAGATTCCGCCAACAATCTTGCCACGATAATAGATGATGTATTCGCCCATCATAGCCTTATATGTTATTTCATCCAGCTCAGAAAGCTGTTCTAATATGAATTCCAGATACTCTTTAGTTGATGCCATCCTTCCCTCTTTCACTCATGTTTCTTACCCTCTACTTAATCATTGCGCGCTCTGTGTTTAACTCAAACCCAAACTTTCTGTACAAACCATGAGCATTCTTGGTTAGAAGAATTCCTCTAAGCCCTTGATATACCGGTCTGGATACTGCATATGAAACCAATGCGGTTCCTAGTCCCTGATGCTGATATTCAGGATCGATGATTACATCTGCAAGATAGAAAGTAGTTGCATAGTCACTGATTATCCTTGCAAATCCCACAAGCTTTTCTTCTGCATCAATATAGATTCCATAACAGGAAGCATTTTTCACAGACTTCTCAACCGTCTCAGGTGAACGCTTATCTGCCCAGTATGTCATCTTAAGAAGCCTCTGTATATCTTCCATCTTCATACTCTCTGCGCCATCTATTATTCTGTAGTCCATATCATCCTCATTTCTTTACCAATACCATGCATTCTCAGAAGTCTTCACAATATCTTTTTTGTCAGCAAATCTTATTTCCATCCTAACTCCTGCTTTGCCATTTCAAGCATTCTTCTATCTCTTTTGATCATAATTTCATTGAAATAATCTTCACTAGAATACGCTGCATTAGTCGCAATAGCCTCATCGATATCCACTATTTTCAGCACAAACCCCGCTTTGTCCTCATAAGCATCCAAATCCTGTCCGACAACTCTGTCCTCAACATCACAGAAATAGTAATAGTTCTCCTGTTCAAAGATTTCGCCATCCTTTACAGTGCTCTTCTGTCTTCGCAATACACTTCCATATTCCCTGATAGATTCAGGAATTACTACAAGACCCACTTCTTCCCGAACCTCTCTGATGAGAGCTTCTTTCTTATCTTCGTCATCATGGATTCCTCCGCCAGGGAACTTGTAATACTTCTCTTTCTTGCTGTAAACGAGAGCTATCTTATCATCTTTTATAATGATGGCCCTCGCTGAAGGTCTGCGAAAAACCGTATCTGTTTCTTTATAATCCTTAAGATCTATTTCAAATAACTGTTTCATAATGCTCCATTACTCAGATTGCCTTTGAATAGAAATACTTGCTCAGTTTAGGATCCTTGTCTTCTCTAACAAATTCCAAAGAGTATCCAAGCTTCTTATAAAATTCCGGTGCCTGGAATCCAAAGGTCGTCAGGGTGATTTTCTCAAATCCCTTTCCCGAATACTCCTCCTCAACTTTCTTAACAAGCTCTGATCCGAGCCTAAGCCTTCTATACTTCTCATCAATTATCAGATCACCGATATGAACCTCGTTGTAATATGCTCTTCCGGTTATTACTCCTATGATTTCTCCCTCATCATTCTCTGCAGCAAAGCAGTATTCCTCAAAATTCAGCTTCACATTGCTCTTTATCGCATAATCTGTGAATGCTTCATTTATAAACAGGCCTGCTCTATCATCAGTTTCAGATACTCTTTTTATCACCATTTATATATCCTCACAAAATTCTTTTATTTCCTCTATTCTTGGCTCCACATTTTCCTTGTATTCTACAGAACACAATCCCAGGCTCTTCACCGCTTGAATCTCTAAATGTCCGTAAAAGTGCTCGATACTATGAATAATCCGCTCACATTCAGGCATACTCGGCCCTGTTCTAAGGGCTATAGAGTAGCCTCTTTTACCTGGTCTAATCGTTGCATGTGGCTCATGGGTATTACACCATGGGGTACATCTGTCTATAAAAGCTTTATATTGTCCGGGAATATCAGCCCAGTACGATGGAGAAACTGAAACTATCACATCTGCAGCATCAAATTCATCCATGATTACCGGAATATCATCCTCTATCACGCACTTAGCAGTGCTGTGGCACGAACGGCATCCTTTGCAAAAACTGAAGGTATAGTCATCAATGCAAATATTCTTAACATCATATTTCTTTGACAGTTCCTGTGAAACAATACTGACTATCTCAGCTGTAGCTCCATGTCTGACAGGACTGCAGTTAATCACCAATGCTTTCATCCATCTCTCCATCTTTACAAGATATTTAGCACTTGCTTATAATTCTTTATCCGAATATGCTTTTGATTTAAGCACTGTCACCTTATCCCGGAAGAATTCTCTGCATATTCGAAGTTCCAATTCTTGCCTGTGCGAAAAGTGTTTTAACAACTCTTCCTCACCTGATATCCCATTAATTTTGGCATAAGGTGACTCATCAAAATACCTCATCATAAGGGGAAACCACATCTCATTCCCATTCTCATCGGAACGCTCCTTTCTGATGACCCCGATATTATCGGCAACATTCTCTGTTTCTAAATAAAATATACGAAACGGTGTTTTCTCAATCAAGTCCGCAAGTTCCTTATAAAAGTCCAGTATTGCCTGATCTGAAGCATTCCTGTAAAGTATCATATCTTCAACAATATTCTGGAATAATGAGCACTCAAAAATCATGTTATCGCCGTTCCAATTATTAAACCTGTTAAATACAATCCTCTTAAACTCGTCAAAAACAAGACGACCATTATAGATTTCGTATTTTTCAAGGTCTTTATGAAATCCCGGAACATCCGTGAGAATCTTCGTATAGCAAATGATTTTATTATCGCCTTCAGCATAGCTATTATCTTCAATCATTGAACGAATACCAGCATACTTCTCGAGTATGTCAGAATATTGTTCTTTTGTTACGAGGGCACACCAAGCCAATTCTACAGGTGAATAATCACCTTCACGTAAAACTACGCAAGTTGTATATCTTCTGGCCAACTTTTCTAGCAAAGTACTTTTGCCACTTCCTTGTAGACCTTCTATAAAATAATTCATTGGTTCGCTCCTCCGATATATTTAAAGTTACTGCTTCTCAGCTTCTATCTTTTTTAGGGTATCATCCAAAATTTCTTTTCTCAGTTCAGTAAGCCAATCCGAGAATGCAACAGTATCAAATGCATATGTTTTATTAAGCTCAAACTCGTTTTCTGACCATGTATCTATAGGAGATTCATTGTGCTGTATAAGAGCTTCGAGCTTATCAAGAGACTTGTATAACTTTGCTTCCTTAGTTTTCTGCGCATCCATCTCTTTGTATAACTCGGCGATATCTCTGGATAATTCCTCCGGCAGTGATTGCACCCACTTGTTGAGAAGCGAATCCTCAACTTCTCTGTCATCATCTGTCTTGATAAAGGTTGGAATATCACCAGTAAAGCATTCCCCAAGATCATGGATGAGGCACATGTCTACAACTTTATCCATATCCAGATCCGGAAACTCGTGCCTTAGAAGAAATGCCATCAGCGAAATACGCCAACTATGTTCAGCAACGCTCTCTGTCCGCCTTTTTGTAGTAGTGCAATGGCGTGGCGTATCTTTCAATCTCTCAGCAATGTGTAAAATATCCAGGTATTCTCTAGCGTTCATACTAATCCTCCCAAGTAAAAGTTTTACCCTGCCAGTTGCATGACCCCCCAGGGACGGGGTTAGTGGTTCACTATTTTTTTCTCAAACTAAAATGAAGAAATGAAAGTATACCGACGGGCAGAAAATAAAAAGTCAATAATCAGAAAAAATGCAAACAGAACTACTGTCACTGTTACGATTGCAGATCCTACTTTAGATAGCGTCTGGTTCAAATTCATTATACTAAGTCTTTTGTGTAGTAATGCCTTTTGCCAGAATAAGGATAGTCATTAAGAGTAAAAACCTCTTTATATCCATGCATTTTGTAAAACTCCGGTGCCTGGAACGAAAATGTATCAACAAACGCATATTTACATCCGCGTTTTACGGCTTCCGTTTCTGCAGATAATAACAATTTGCTTCCCATACCCTCTTTCCTGAATTCTTCAGCAACAAAGAGATAATGTATGCACAACCAGTTCCCAAAAATTTCGCCAGTAAGTCCTGCTACCTTTTTATTTTTTTCATCCTCTAAAAACAAACCAATAGGGACATTCTTTGATGCTTCTCGTTTACTAAGGTTGTACTCCTTTAACATCGCATGAATATCGTTAATATCTTGCTCGTTCCCATCATCAGTAATTCTAAGCTTAAAGTCTTTTTCTTGCTTCATCTAACGCCTCACTGTTTTGTTTTACTTACTCCCTGACTGCCATCCTCATGCTGACAATCCCTTCTTTTTCACCAGTTTCTTCAAATCCCATTCTCTTGTAAAGGCCATATCCTATCTGCATTACAGAAGGCTTCGTTGTAAATGTAACCTCCGCAAATCCAAGCTCTTTTGCCTTTTCAAGCATGGTGTTTAACATTATTCTGGCATATCCTTTGCCTCGATACTCTGGTTTAATGAATAATCGTTTCGCCTCACAAGTAGTATCATCCAGCTTCTTTATTGCTATACACGCTACAGGAGTATTATCTTCATAGCCAACAAGAAGCGCTCCTCCACTGTAGAAGGCTTCCAGATCAGCCAGTTCCTTATCAAAAGAAACAAAGCAGCTTTCTGCGCCTTTGATCTGCGAATACTCTTTGAACAACTCTTTTACCACTTCGATGTCGTTATACTCTTTCACCTCAAAAATTGCCATAGTTGGTCTCCTTAAACAAAGTTATGGTCAGTCCGGCAATTCATAGTCTTCAGCATTAATCACTAAAGAGCCGTCCATGCCGCTTATTCCAATGGTAAATGTCTTTACGCTACCATCTGGTCCTTTATAGGAAAAACCGTTAAGGGACATATCTCCAGGGAATTCTAAATGAACAGTCGCCGGAGAGTCTTTCGTAAGTTCCGCCTCACGGTACACCTCTGTAGGAATGTAATCCACAGTGCCATCGTCATGGATGTCCAGCTCCAGAGAATATACCCTGAAGTCCTCTACGCTCTCGTCCGTATGAAACACGATATCATCATCAAGAAAATCTGCTGATACCGTAGGCTCTTTTGCCTGATCTGATACGCAGATACTCAGTGATGAGGATCCACTGTATGTATCAGCAAATTCGCTTTCATCCCATGTTCCATAGTATTCCAGGATATTGCTGTCCGTCTCACAGGTCTGATATGTGTACTTAAATCCATTAGAATTCTCAGCCTGTACTCTAATACCACCACTGGCAGTTTTTTCAATAGTGCTGATTTTGTCCGCGTGGTCCAGAGAAAACTCTCCATCCTTCATGTGTCCATACTGAATCTCAGAATCTGTAAACTGTACATAGTATTCTGGCTGCATGGATTCCCCATCGTCATATCCAATAGATGCTGTCTGCCAGAGGCCTGGTATGGAAAGTCCTGTATCCGCAGAAGTCTCTTTTGAAGCTTCCGCACTGGGTACACTTTCTTTTTCGACTGTAACTACGTTATTGCTAGATTCAGAGCCTTTTCCACACGCTGTTATTCCGACGCAAAGCACTACTCCCGCAATCATTAAAGCCAATACTCTTTTCATACTCATCATCTCTCCCAGTTTACTGTTCCCATTCTTTTTTCAAAAGTCTGTACTCCAGACGGGTTTTCATACGTCCATCGTGCCATTCATAATCAACGTGTTCCGCTTCTTTTATCATGCCATTCTTTTGCATGACTCTCTCGGAGCGGGTATTCTCTTTAAGACAACCTGTTGTGACTCTGTACACGTTGTTTTCAGTAAATGCGAACTCAAAAACCTTCTTAAGAGCCTCGGTAGTATATCCATTTCCCCAGAACTTCGGATATATGAAGTATCCGAGATGAACAATCTTTCCTACAGGGGTTTCATCAACTAATGTATAGCCTATGCTTCCTACCTGCTCATGAGTATCTTTGGTCTCCATGTGAAGAAAATAGAACTTGCGATGCTCACTCTCCATATCAGCAAGGACTTCCTCGAACTCAGCCTTAGCTGTTTCGAGGTCGTCAAGCCTTATATCCTGCATGTAGTACATAGTCTCGTCATCAGTTTTCAATTTATAATATGCCTCAAAGTCAGATTCTACGTAGTCACGTAGGCATAATCTTTCTGTTTCAAGTCTTATCATTACTGTATCTCCGAAAGGTAATAGAAGTAGTCCGCATTATTTAGTCAAATAACTGTCCGGGAAGTTTAAGCTTTTCCTTAGGTGGGAACTGCTTGTCGAATTCCTCTACATCCTCATCTTTTACATAATAGCCCTGAGGTGTCTGGTAAACACCAGTTACATCATCAAGATATCCTGGGATCAGCTCTTTGCACAGGAAGAATGAAGCATCAGCATCCTCAGGCAGATCGTGATAGCGGATTCCAAACTTGCTTGCATAATCAAACCCGCAATTACTATAAAAACCGATATTTCCTTCAAAGAGCACTGCTCCAAAGCCCATTTCTGTCGCTTTTTCAAGGCAAAAGTCCAGCAGAGCCTTTCCATAGCCCTTGCGCTTGAGTTCTGGTGTGATGCCGATTGGTCCCATTGTAAGAACGTCGATTGTCCTTCCATCATCTGCTTCAATAACGGTCTTCATGAATATGTTCTGCCCGATCAGCTTGCCATCCTGCTCCATTACAAAATCAAGCTCTGGAATAAATGCAGGATCGTCCCTGAGCACATGGATGACATAATGCTCACTGCAACCTGGGCGATATACGTTCCAAAATGACTCTCTTACAAGATTTTCTACTTCTCTGTATTCTTTCTTTTCTTCTAAACGAATTGTGTAATTACTCATTGTTGTCTCCTTTCTAAATCATCTCATCTTATAGATGAGAATTCCCTTTGCGATTATCATCAAAAATAAAATTGTAACCCCGTAGGCTTCCCTCGCCATGCCAAGGAATAGAACTGCCAGAACTCCAACAATCATCGACACAGCCGTTACTGCGCTCTGGCCTTTTTCTACTCTTAGTTTGGTCAAAAGAACCTTAACCGCCCCTATGATCACTAATAAAACGAACAAGACCCAATACCCGCTAAGGTTAAGATTGCTAGTTTGAGTGTAGTAAGGCAGGCTCACTGCATAATAAAAGCCGTCTCTCAGATTTGGATAAATTGGCAGCACAATAAGTGCCACAGCCATAAGATCCACGGCTCCAAATAACATATTGCAGATGTGACGGATATTGTCTCTATTCTCTTTCTCAGCAATAGATACCATCTTTTCAGCCGATAGAAGCTCGTCTATCGATACTGAAAAGAACTTTGATATCTCTTTTAATGAATCTATACTGGGATAACCTCGACCAGACTCCCACTTGGAAATGGCAGTTCTTGATACATACAAAGCCTCTGCCAGTTCTTCCTGGGTCATATCCTTTTTCTTTCTCAGTTCCTGCAGTTTTTCACTAAACTCCATATCATAACTCCCGCTCATACACTGGCCTTCTCATCTGTGATCAGAACTACCGCCTTATAGATAAGGAAAAGCCCTGCACTCAAAAGAATTGATCCCACAATATCTGTCAGCCAGTGCACTCCAGCTACTGTTCTTCCAACTACCATAAAAAGAGAAAACAGAATGGAAAATGCACATACAACTTTTACTCCTGCTCCATCCTTCATTCTTCTTTTTGCCTGGAAATAGAGGGTTGGCATAACGCTCAGTACCAACAGTGTAGTTGAGGATGGATAAGAAGCTTCCAATATGCCCTCAATAAGTACTGGTCTGTAGTTTATTGGTATCATCTCAAATAACAGATAGCCAAATATCACTATAATATAGTATATCCCAAGTACTACTATGTCGGTATCGACTTTACGAAGATCTCTTCTCTTTACCAGCTGCATAAATCCTATTCCTGCAAATATCAGGCATATACATATTGGTACCAGTCCAAGCCAGTCAGTGATTGTGTATATAGCCATATGTACGCCTGTTAATTTGTGGAACATACAGTTGATGGTGGCAAATCCTATATCTGTTCCATTCTGTCCTGCAGGTTTAACATCTACAGTCTGGATCAGGAATGTCCAGATAATAAATGCCATCATAAAAATCATTCCAAATTTTAAGTTCTTTTTTCCTGTTTCTTTCATTTTTCATTTCCTTTCTGTGCTATTTTGTTCAGGAGCTAGTCCAAAAGTAGCAACACACATGAAAAACGTAAAGAAACGCTTGGTAACATGACAGACACGATTCGTATCATCCGCATATTTATCATAATCCAAAAGAAAAAACAGACCTTCTCTACACGGAAAAAGGTCTGTTTTACACTTAACTATTTTAGCTAAAAATATCAGCTGTTTTTCTTGGCAACGATCAGGTATCTGTGAATGGTTCCCTCCACAAAGCCATCTCTGTCGATCACTTCCTGCATTTTGAGAAGCTCATCAAAGCACTTCTCTACAGAGAATCCCGGGAATTCCCATTCAATTATGTGCGCAAACCATACAAATGCTCCAATATTAAAGAACCTGATTGGCTTGAAAACTTCATCTGCCTGGATTATCTCAAAACCAGCATCCTCAAATCTCTTGCGCTGAATGGATAATTCAAGGTCAGGGAAAGGCATCGGAACATCTGGAAGAACCATCTCAACCAGATCTCTGTCATTTTTGCTTCCTACCTGCTGAGTAATAAAGATTCCTTCAGGTTTAAGGAGTCTTCGCGCCTCCACTGGGTCGAAGCTTCCATGCCTGTTTATCATTATGTCAAAAGAACTGTCGGCAAAGGGAATGTTTGATTCGTCACTGCAGGGCTTGAAATCAATTCCAAGGGGCAACAATGTCTCCTTGCAAAGCTCGACATTAGGGGCATATCCTTCTGTCGCTGCTGTGTTCTTGTAGGGATGTCCCAATGATAACAGGAACTCGCCACCACCCGTGTCAAAATCCATCAGCTTCATGTCAGGAAGAAGATACTCATCTATTATCTTTTTGTAGTCCCAGGGAAGATCATCTTCCTCTTCATATCTGTCATGGATATGAGAGAAGTCCCATCCATGAATGTGTGCGATCTTCTCCTCAGCTTCCCATTCTTTTCTAAGTTCATTTATTCTTTCTGTGTTCATATCTGCTCCTTTTTCAAATAATAGTCTGTTATGCCTCTCGATTCAAGAAACTCTTGTATCTTGGCATACCGCTCATTCATCGCATTATGGGCAGAATCCGGAATCCAGCTTCCATTGTGATGATGTACGGTATAGCTTAATTCTGTATTATAGACTATTCCTGTATCAAAGCTTTTACAGGTCAGAACTTCAAATGGATAGATAGTGATATCATCTACCTGCTGGAAACCGCCATCCTTTTTAAGGCCGTGCTTTTCTATGACCTGAGTGTAACGCACTGGACAGGTGGAATTATCCCATGTTCCATCGGCCTTAAAGTAGGGTCTCTCTTCATAGCTTTCGCAGATTTCCTGCATGATGGGATGACCAGGCCTTGCTCCCATTCCAGAACCACACTCTATTCGGTCCAGAGATTCAAAGCTCATATAGGCATCATTGCACAGCAGATCATCGATGGGACGAAGCATCTCCACATCAAGGTCCATATACACTCCGCCATATCTACGAAGCAGATCCGCACGGGCATAATCTGATGCAAATGACCAGTTCCTATCCCCAATTGCCTGCTCAAAAAACAAGCAGTGATCCGGTTTATACGTCTGCATATCCCAGATCTTTATTTCGTAATCAGGAGCATACTTTTTCCAGGATTCAAGGCACTTTAAATACAGCTCAGGCATCGGCTCGCCCGAAAACCATATAGCATGAATAATCCTGGGAATCACTGGTTTGTCATGCTTACGATAGTTTACAGGTGGCTTGCCAGCAGATAAAAGAAGCATATCCTCATAAAGAGATTCCAGATAAATTGCTGGAACAGCTTCAAACCTGGACAATCTGACGTCAGATCGAAGCTGAGACAGGATTTCTTCATGCCCTGTCACAGCAATCAGAATAACAGTCTTGCTGCTATCCATTTTAGCCAGCTCTACTTTATCCGTTGCTGATACAAAGCCCTTTAAATTATCTATCAGGCCACTTTTGCGTAAGAAGGGGGTAGTGATGTTTTTAAAATGCTTACCACTACCCCAGCAAACTATATCTTTAGTTTTTAGTACTTCAAAATATTCAGAAATTTTCATGTCACTTAGCTATAAATAATACTCCCAGTGTTCCAGGGCCGCAGTGGGATGAAACAACTCCTCCTGCCCTGGTCTCGAGGATTTCATCAAATACGCCAAGACCACTTAAATAGTCTCTTACTGCTTCAACTATCTCCCTGTCGCATCCAGAGTGGGTTATGAATACTCTCTCAGGTCTTGCGTTCTTTAGTTCAGCCTCCATGTCCTTTACATAGTCAAGCACAAATCGCTTGCTGGGTCCGCGATATTTCTTTTCTGGGTGCATTGCTCCATCTGCCACTGCGATACGTGGATGAAGCTTAAGCGCCGTTCCAAGAAGAGCTGCAACCCCAGAGCAGCGGCCTCCTCTGTGGAGATATACAAGGGTATCAATAACAAAGCTTGCACAGACTTTAGCTTTTGTATTTTCTATTTCCTGAACGATTTCTTTTGCAGACTTTCCAGCTTTTGCCATTTCAGCGGCATATAATACCAACAGGCCAATACCGGTAGAAAGATTGGCGGAATCTATAACATAGACCCTGTCAGACATCTCAAGATCCTCAGCAGCAAGCCTTACATTGTTGAAACTTGCTGACATTGAAGATGAGATTGTAAATATGATGTATTCATCTGAGCTGTCAGGGTCCAGGTATTTCGAGATATCCTCAACACTTGCCGCAGCTGTCTTGGGAGTTTCTCCGTGCTCATCAGACCATTTATAGAGCTCTTCCGGAGAAATATTCACACCATCCAGATATTCCTCATCCCCAAGCCTTACGTACAGCGGAATTATGCCCAAGTCATACTTCTGGACCAGCTCCTTTGAAAGATCGCACGTGCTATCTGACAGAATTTTTATCATTGCCTTTTCCCCCAGCAAACTGTAAATTAGTATCTTCTTAACAATTTACCAACTTTTCTTCATCGCTACAACAACATATTAGATGATGGAAATCATTTTCCTAGTTAAAAGGCTATGCCCTAATCCCGACAAACCTGAATTTGTTAAATTGATATCCACCAGCATACACCATATTTATCAATAATGGTGGCGCAACATTTACTCCATGGAAGTTCTCCGATAGGTTCGATAATTACGCCCCCATCGCTCAAAACCTGAAAAGCATTATAAACAGCTTCTTCTGTTCCCATTTCAAAAACGTTAAAAGTCATAGTTTCCCACTTGTTTTTGTGTACTACATCTATATCACAGGGATTTTTCGCTTCTGCCAATGCCAAAAAACCTTCCCCGTTTACAGATAGCTCACAGTGCTCATAAGCAGTGTTATCTTCGTTTTTAAACTCCCGGGTTATTTCTGCTCCAAAGGCTTTGCAGTATGTTTTTGCTGCTTCAAAACTGTTTTTAACATATACCTGTGTATAATTCTTCATCGCAACCCCCACAAACATCGATTTGTCATCGTCTATAAAACTGAAAGTAAAATCTTCGTGAACAAAAGATTGTTCACACGCTCTGTAATATACAGTTCTGTATCTGTCTCTACCAAATCATAGCTCTCTATTACAGCCTTATCGTGCTTCTCCAGTACTTCCTCGTACCCTAAAGCTGTGTCCTTCTTCTTAGGAAATCGTATTGAACTGTCAAAACTGTCCACAGTAACGAGACCCTGCCTGCTACAAATTGCATTCCACTCTTCCTTGGTATAAAACTTAATATGCCCATCCTTCTTAAGCCGCATATAATCATCAACAAATCTATTCGAATCACATTCGTTAGGGCATGGATCTGAAATGAAGAATTTACCACCATTCTTTAAAACTCTGCTCACTTCACCAACGCTATGCTCTATATCAGGAAAATGATGCAAAGCGTATCTTGTCACCACAAGATCAAAGGTATCATCTTCAAATGGAAAATCGATTCCGTCATAACTTACAAACGACAGATTTTTAATTCCTTCGACATCTGCTCTTGTTCGGTTTGCCTCAAGTGCGGCATTCACGATATCCAGCCCGATCACATCACAGCCGGGATTGTTCTTCGCAATAGGAAAAGAAAGATATCCACTCCCGGTTCCGAGGTCAAGAATCCTCATTCCATCACTTATTTTCAAAAATCCGAGTATTTTTTCCAAATGCTCTGTATCTTGTGTCTGTCTGTTATAAAAGTCACCAGTAGCAAAGCTTTCTTCAAACCCTTTTCGGGTATCATTTATACTTTCTTTGATGTCCATGGCATCATCCTTCCTCAAGCAAGTTTTTGAACACCTGTGTTATTTTTGATTCGCCTTTATGATTCCAGATAAACTTCACATCGCTTCCAACAGAAGGTTCTTTGTTAATCTCCTCGAGGCGGTTTTCATCTTCAAGCTTTTCAAAGTCTGCACTCTCAATCAGCTTCCCTTTTATGTTTGAAAAATCATCACTAAGCGGAAGGCACATAAGGGCATCAAATGTATTTCCCTGGGCATCCGTAATTCCGCATTCTGCGCCTCGCCTAAGCCCAAATCTCGGATAGTAATTTGGCTCTCCCATGAGTGCGATCGCTTTTATTCCGGCTTCCTTGGCAAGCTTTATGGTTTCTCGCATAAGAGCACCACCTATATCATTTCCTTCCATAGTTGGTTCAACAGCAAGTGGCCCGAACGTAGCTATTTCATGTCTGACATTTCCATCATCAATCCATGCCTTTGTATAATAAACTGCTCCGACAATTTTGCCGTCAACCTCAGCTATACGGCTTATCTCGGGAATGTAATCCTCCGATCCCCTGATAATGCGAATCAGGAAATGCTCGGTGCATCCGGGCCAGTACTTATTCCAAAAACTACGCATTGTCATTAGCTCTGTCTCTTTATAATCTGCAGGCGTTTCTGACCTTATGATCAAATTATCTATCATTCTAGGTTCCTTTCCATGGCCCGGCGTTACCAATCCGGCCATTGTCGTTCTAAGTTATTCCGAAGTTCAAAGTGCATTCTTCGGACAGTTCTTCACACATTCCATGCACAGAATACACTCTGTTCCATTTTTACGTTTTCTTGAATTATCCGTCACATCTACATTCATAGGGCATACCCGCTTGCACTTCCCACAGGATATACATTTCTCTTTATCACATTTTATCCGGATCATTGAAAAGTAGCTCATCGGCTTTAAGAATACAGTGATCGGACAGATGTATTTGCAAAATGCTCTGTTATCCTTAAAAGCAAATGCCAGTGCTATGCCGGTTCCGTAATACGCGATATTCCCGATTACAAACGCCAGGAACATGATACGTTCGATATTTCCTACCTTTGCAAGGAATAATCCCGATACAAATATAAGCGATACTGCAAAAGTGATATACCGGATCCACCCCAGGTTTCGCCTTGGCTCATTCGGTTCCTTATACGGAAGGAAATCCAGCACCATCGCTGTCCAGCAGGCATATCCGCACCATCCGCGGCCGAAGATCAATGGTCCGAATATTTTTGCAACAGCATAATGTATAGTCGCTGCCTCAAATACTCCTGTAAAGAGGTAATACCAGAAACCTTCTATCTGCATATTTTCCTGACAGATGAGCCCCAGGTAGATCAGCATATATAAACCGACAAGAAGCTGCACTATGCGGCGGGCATAGTTATATCTCCTTATGAAAAGAAACACTCCCAACGATATGGATAGGCCTATATAGCTGAAGTTGAACAGGTAAAACAGGTTGTTCTTTGTCAGCCACAGCGTTATTGCTACTGCCTCAAACACTGTCAGCAAGATTATCGGTAATCTGTATTTTTTCATGATCATCTCCCTAAAAGCTTTTGAATAGCGTTTGAAGCCCTCTATTTTCTTCTGTTATACTTATCCAAAGCCTCCTGCATTTTTGTATTTTCGGCTCTTTCTTTTAGTATAGTTATAAGCGCACTGATGATCATGCTAAGCGCATACGATATGATAAATCCTAACCACGCAGTCATATCTCTTGTGGGAAACCAATTAAATGCCACAATCATAAATACGATCACAATCAGTACCGACACAAAAAAGAGCACATTTCTGATCATCATTGACATATTCATGATCCATGTGTCCGTCAGAAAAACCACTTGCGCAAGCGTGATTATTACAGCCAACAAAAGCAATTCCATCAATATCGGTATTGACATCCCGGCATTTCCCATGGAAAAAAGAGCTGCATAATCTTTCGTTCTTTCACCTATTACGATACTCATTATGGCAAAGACCAACACAATGACTCCATATGTCGCAAATGCCTGCCTTACATAATAAAATACGGTTTTCTTTTCTTCCATCATTTAAGCCCCAACTTTCTTCGAAGTTCGTCAGAATACATGCGTGATACGACTATCTGTTCGTCATTCCTTAATGTTATCCTGATTTTTCTGTTTATGTCGGATTTTAAGCTTTTGATCATCCTGATGTTCACAATGCTATGCTTGCTGATCCTGAAGAAATCTCGTTCAAGAAGTTCCTGCTCTATCTCATACAGTTTAAGATCCGATTCATAAGTTTCATCCGAGGTGTACACAAATGTCTTTCTCTCAACAGCCTCTATGTATAGAATTTTCTCCACATCCAGCAGATAGGTTTCATCATTTTTGCGTACACCGATCTGCATGTTCACCATGCGCATCATTGCAACAAGTCTTTCGACATCGCTATCCAGTTTATTTGCCCGGATCACGACTTCCGTATCCGGATATTTCTCGTCAATATCGATCTCAATCTTCATTTATTCCAGTCCTTTTTTCCTGAATGCGATAAAGAATAAAGCCATCATCAGCATTGCGTTTATTGCCAGAATACAGATATTGTCTATCTTTATCCCGGCAAATGACATATCATCCATGATCTTCTTAAACTGCTGAGTATAAGCAAACCTGGCTACTTTTTCTATATTTTCGTTGAACATTGCAAGCATTGGAGAAAAAGCAAATATGAGCATCACCGGCATTACAATAGAAGTAGCGGTCATCTGGTTCTTTGAAAAAACACCTATACAAGCTCCCGCCAGAATCGAAATAGCAAATCCAGCAGCCATCACCAGCAGATAAAACGGTATGTCTTCTTTCTTTAGGCCGGTTGCCATCACACCGGCTCCGAGCATACAAATAAACCATACATAAAAGCCAACTCCGATGAGATACTGCCATGGCTTAACATTTGCCATTGTCAGTACTCGTAAGGTGTTCTTTTCCTTTTCCTCGGATATGATTGATGCTACCGATGTCAAAGGTGCCATACCGATATACATTACAGAAAACAGCTTTGTGAAAAACAGTTCCGGCATTCCATCGATCTTAATGGCATTTTCCATGATAAGCGTCATGACCGGGAAGAGAATAAACTGTATCAAAACCGTTTTGTTCTTAAGAGTATCCTTTAGCTGCTTTTTTAGAATTATCAGACTGTTGCGCATATTTCATCCTCCTCTATTTTTCTTCCCGTCAGTTCCAAAAAGACTGTTTCAAGATTTGGTTCTGACGAATGGATCGTTTCAATGCTTCCATCTGACAAAAAGCGGCTAATCCTTTCAGCAGATCCGCTTTCATGAGGGATTACAACATCCTCACCGGATGATAAGTGCATTTTTATCGTTTTCTGATGATTATACTTTCTGCATATTTCCTCGGGCGCCCCATTTTCAACGATCACTCCTTCATTAAGCAATGCAACCCTGTCGCAGAGCTTATAGGCTTCTTCCATGTTATGAGTGGTAAGGAAGATCGTGCAGCCTTCTTTTTTCTTTTCTAGTATGATCTTATGGATCTGACGCATGTTCTGTGGATCCAGCCCGCTTGTCGGCTCGTCTAAGAAGATCAGCTTCGGAGAATGCATGAACACTCTCGCAAGAGAAAGTCTGGCTCTCATGCCTTTGGAAAGAGTCGATGCTGATTTGCCTCCCGCATCCTTTAACCCGACCTGTTGAAGAGTACTTTTTATTATGTCTGTAGGAACTCCGTATATATCAGCGAAAACCTTCAGGTTATCAATACAGGATAGTCTTTCATATACTCCGAACTGATCCATCATGATCCCTATACTTTTTTTATCCTCTCCTGACAAAGAGGAAATATCTTTATCGAAGACAGTCACCAAGCCCTTGTCAAATGAAAGCTGTCCTGTCAGGATCCTAATGAGTGTGGTTTTACCTGCTCCGGATGGTCCGAGGAGCCCAAATATTTCTCCGTCTCCTATTTCAAAATCTATTCCCGACAGAACCGTCTTTCCTGAAAAACTTTTGTAAACATCATTACAACGTATCATTCCCGACCTCCTTTATAAATCTTAGGCACAAGATACCAAGGAAATCGGGAACGTTCAATAGCTCATTACGCAAGATGCCATATACAGTACATAAGATGCACATTTGTAAATAAACAGATTACCATAGGTCGTTATACTGTAATTCAAAGTGCCTTACGCATGTATATCACATCATCTATCGAGAATTTGCCTGGATTTTATTATTTTCTGTATTGCATCAGCATATTTGTCAGCATAGTTAATGGAGAATTCCCCATGTTTGAGACCTTTCATACGGTGTAGCCTTACAGATGGAAGCATTTTACAAATAGCATCTGCTGAGCGCAAGATCTCTCTGGTCTCCTCTTCACCGACATAAACATGTACCTCAGCATCTGTTTTGCAGAAAGAATCCTTCAGCACATAGGACGTATTGGCCTTTAAAAAGGCAATCATATCCTGCTTGCTTATTTGACATGTGTCCCGATAGTATTCCTCAAAAAGATCCGGTTTTATATGCAGAGACTGAAACTGTAGTCTGGCAAACCCTCTGTTTCTGATCAGACCATAACTACTGCCAAATGCCGGACCAATCAATGCATTTGTCAACTTTGATGGAATAACAGCTGCACTCTCAACCAAAGCAAAGGTACAGATATCTTTGCTTTGTGACAACATCTCAAGCAGAATCTGTCCTCCAAGAGAAAGACCTCCAATCAGCAAAACCGATCCACCCAAATCCTTGTCGATAAATTTGATGATCTCGGATGCATTTTCTTCAATGGAGGTAAATGATTGGTCACTTCCTGCGTGCCCATCAAGAATTGGAAGGATGACGTGATACTCATCTTGCAAAAAATCTGCAACATCCCGATAGTTCCACCATGACAATCCACCACCGTGTAACAGAATGATCGTCTCTTTGTGTTCAGTACCATATTCCTTAATGATCATATCTTCGTATCCCTACAAATGTCGATTTGACTTGGTCAATTAGCTTTAAATATATTCTTCGGGCTTCCGTGCGGTCGTCAAAGCCTGATAGTCTTTAGGGAAGTGGCGATGCAATTCCTCAATAAAGGAATTCGTCGGATTCAGCGTATCTGTTCCCGGAATAATCGGACTGCTTGTCAGGAAACACACCATTTTCTTTACCTCGTTTGCGGCAGATCGCCAGAATACAATTCCTCTTTAACCTTCAGAAAAGATTTGATCAATGCAATGTCCTTGAAATCTTTTTCCCGGCCGATCTTCTCCTTCATCTCAATCAATCCGTTCAGCGAAATGACCCGGAATCCTTCCATTTTTATCGTGGAGCCGTACAACCATGACTCAAAAATCTCGATGGATTCTCCCACTTTGAACCATCTGTTTCCGTCTTTTGTCCGACCATATAAATACCCGTCCGATTCAAGAAGGTCAGCCATTTTCACGCTGCAGCCAAGGTCGATATCACCGGCATGTTCTTTGATTCCGTACATCACCATTGCGCTGCCTGTAATCACCCAGTATTCATCCCGGTCGTAGGGGAATGCCATTAGCCGGTTCAGAATTTCCTGCCTGTCCATCGTTCCTCCTTAATCATACCAAATCACCGCCACAATAGTAGTTGCAACCGGGAAGGGAAATCTTTTCTCCAACATAGGTTGCAAAAAGCCACGCCAGCCGGTTTCCTCAGCGAAACCAACTAATGGAAGCATAATAAGAAATCCTAACGGCATCATTAATCTATTTCCATGGTCTTACTTTGCCGATCCAGCCGTTCTCATTCCAATACTTAAAATCGGTGTACTCAGGATTCTTTTTACCAAGGCTTGTCTGCAGCATTCTTACCATGTAGAACTTTGTTTTTATCATAACATTTGTATGAGCCGGTTTGTCATAATTTATGGCATGCATTTTTCGTGCGACACTGCTCAGCTTCTTTTGAAAGGATGCTTTTCTCTTGTCCTCGATCTTGTCCCAGTCAATTTCGGACATCAACTTGAAACTTACTACTTTGATGTCCGAAATGCCCCACCAGGAAAGGCTGTCCTTAATATCTTTTGCTGTGGATCTTCCACCGGCCCCCAGGCACTGTGTGATTATCACCGCCCGCTTCCCGAACATTTCCTTCGCCGGACGGTGAGGCATCCACCTGTAACCGAAATGGTCAAGCATAGCCTTCATTGCGCCGGTTGTATGGAAAACATACGCGGGTGATGTAAAAACAAGCAGATCCGCTTCAAGCAAGGATTTCTCAATCTTCTGCACCTTCTCGGCATCCTTACAACGCTTCTGATCATTCCTGAAGCACGCAGTACATCCTATGCAGAAACCCGGACCATCCTTGGGAAGATAATATTCCGTGATCTTTGAATCGTCTCTGAACTGCTCTAAAAACATTTCCTTCATTCTGTATGTAACACCGCGTTTTTCAGTTCCGTTTATCACTGTGATCTTCATTTTGTTCTCCTCGGCGATCTCCTCTTATTATTCTGCATGTTTTTTTCATCTCTTGCGTATAGTTTATTAAACTGCCGAACATGCGCTTCCATTGTCTTAAGTGCCTCTTTCTCACGCTCTGGATCCCGATCGCATATGGTCAGAAGCATGTAGATCGGCGCGTAAAAATGTAACGTCATGATCTCTACATTCTCGGTCTGTAATACACCCGATGAAACCATCAGGCCAAAAAGCATTCCCTGATATGAAAGCGGATCATCCACATACTGCTTCATATATGCAGCTGCAAGTTTTTTATCATGAAACTGTTCAATGGTAAGCATCTTGCGAAACCGTCTTGTATAGTCATCATGCAGGAAATAAAGAAACAGATTGTTCCCCAGTGTGATCAGCTGCTCTTCCGATATATGCTTATAGATCTCAGCATCTTCCGCAGCATCCGCCCCGTTGATCTTAAGAGCACCTGCTTCCTCTAAAAATCGCCTGTTCATCTCTTCAATGATCGCATCAAAAATGGCCTGCTTGTTTTTGTAATGCTTATAAAGAGATGGCGCTTTAATACCAACCCTTTCCGCAATATCCGCAACAAAAACATTTGCATATCCCTTTTCTGAAAACAGCGTCAATGCTTCATCCAGTATTCTTTGTTTGGTATCCATTTTGTTTCCTCTATAATTTAGCTAATTTGAATTAGCTAAATTATAGGCTAATTTAAATTAGCCGTCAAGGGCAAAAAAACGGCCCGAAGAGCAAAGCCCTCCAAGCCGCCAATCATAATAAATGTTTTCATTTTTCATCCTCTGAAATTCGTTGCACAACGCTTTTATATAAGCTAACATGCAGATCAAGGTCTTTGTATCCGTTCTTGAGATAAAATCCGTACGACGGTTTATCCTCATCTGTCTGAAGAAAGATGCCGGCAATCCCCTGCTTTTGTATTTCACTCTCGATCATTTTCATAAACTCAGAGCCTATGCCCTTTCCTTGAAGCCCCGGGTCGACGCAGAACTCTTCGATATTGTAATTTGTTCCTTCCCACCAATGACGGACCGTTCCCAAGGATACTGCTACCAGTTTACCGTCTATCAGAAGCCCATAATTAAGCCCCCGGAAGTGTCCGGACACATCCTTTATATACTCTTCAAGTTGCCTCCTATCACTCCAATCATCATTCCATGGAGCGCCCATGAAAGCCTGTCGATATAATTCAGCTATAGGAGATAAATAAGATTCATCCAGTTTTATGAACTCTTTCATTTTTCACCTCTTAGTCCAGTCGCATTTCTACGCCACGGAATACATCTGATAACCTCTTTATCTTCCGATTTTACTTTGTAAGCACTTTTTTACAATACTTGTGCGCACCACAATGAGGACATACTAATTTTCGCTTTGTTATTGTATGTGGTCCCATAACATATGCCTTCATATCAGGTACAAATCTATTATTGCATTCAGGACACTCAAAAGCTCCAGCATCTCTATCCAGAACGCAGGCCACTGCTATTCCTCCGAAAACTACCACACCCCCTATAATGATAATTGTAACTCTAAGCCAATTCTCCATCTCGAGCATTCCCGATATCATAAACAATGGTAACGCAGCAATAATTGTAAGTCCTGCAACTATTGCAGATAGTATTATTTTCTTTTTGCTTTCCTCTGCTTCTCTCACTAAATTCACCATATTTTCCTCCGCTTTCTTACGATAGTCTTCTTCAGATACTCTTTCACCAGATAATAATTCATTTACTGTTATCTCAAGTTCATTACATAATGGAAATAACAGCGATACTTCTGGAAAACCATTTCCTCTTTCCCACTTGGAAATTGTTTTATCACTGATTTCTAATTTTTCTGATAATTGCTTTTGTGTATATCCTTTTCTTTTTCTTTCATCAGCGATAAATTTTCCAATCTTTATTTGGTCCATCTGTTTTCCTCCTTTCTGGCTTGATTATTCTATAACTTGATTTTCAATCACACCCACGCATCGTAGAATATGGTGATTTTAAGCGGTTTCTACGCTCCGTAGAGTGAATAACTTGAATTTTAGAACTTGTTATACCAATGATTCTCTTCTGTAATATGTTATATTAAAATTTATCGCTCAATCCCCAATATGTGAGATTTCATTTTGAAACCATACTTTTCATACAAATGAATCGCCTTGTTGCCATCAACCACTTTAACTTCGATATGTCTGACATTGTTTTGGTCAAACACTAGCATCGCCCAGTCCATGAGTTCCTTTCCAAAACCTTTTCCCCTGAATTTCTCTTTTACCACCAAATAGTCCAGTTTACCGATTTCTCCTTTAATATCGACTTTGCAGAAGCCGATAATCCGGTCTTCAATTTCAGTGACTGCAATATAGGATTCTTTTTTTCGTAATGCATTTTTAAAAGATTCCAGGGTATTTTCGTATGGATTCAAAGGATAATACCCCTTGAAATTCACAGATGTTTTATTGTGATATTCTGAAAGCTCATGAATACAGTCATATAGTTTGCTTACTTCGTTATGTGTTATTTCTCTCATATTCTTCCTACATTCTTTTAGTCAGTTATACTTTCTTTCGCACTGTTGATAAGACCGAGAAGGCCCGTCTCCTTAATAAGAGCTATACCCTGGAATTCATCTCCGAGGACAATCAGATTGTCGCCTGTTTTAATATCGAAGATCTTTCTTGCTTTGGCAGGAATGACGATCTGACCCTTATCTCCCACTTTGACCATTCCAAAGATATGTTTTCCTTTCGGCGGTATAGCATATCCCAGGTTGTCCGAATCATTCTTTTCATATGAGATAAGGTCGTCCATGGATACACCAAAGAGGTCAGCCAGCATCTTACATCTCTTTATGTCCGGCAGCGACTCTCCGGTCTCATATTTTGAAAGCGTCTGTCTGGATACGCCTATCTTCTCAGCAATTTCCTCCTGTGACAGGTTATTAATCTTTCTTAATTCCATAAGATTGTCTGCAAAACTCATTCTTTCTTCTCCTTTTTTATTCCCAGAACACACCACCTTATGAAAGGTATGCGGCTCATGATTTCATACAGAAGGTAGGAGCCTGCGAATGCTGCTATTGCAACCAACAGGTATACGATGACAGGGGCAAGGAACGGACATAATGTATGCAGATACCATCCGCTGACCGCTATCATCAGATAATGGAATACGTAGAGGCCCCATGATTTTCGGCACATCCACTTTGAGAAAGCATTCGTGAAATTTCCCCATTTTTTCATGAAGGCAAGTATACCGAGAGTTCCAAACCATGCGTATACATTGCACATGATTGTGTCCAGAACTACGTGATCCGGATAAGGCTGACCTTTATATAAAATCACAAAGGCTATGCAGGATGCGAAGGCAAGGATGCTTAATAACAGCCAGTTTTTACCAAGTCGATCCATCACTTCGTCATGGGACAATACAAAGTAGCCGATCATAAAGCCCAGTCCGTAGATACCGAATCTGTATACCACAATCATCGGTGTGTTAAGTATCTGCGCCGCTCCATATACGGGTATAACAAGAAGTATAAGTGTCAAAAGATTTGCTTTACCACAGATATTATAGAATCTGTCTTTTTCAATCCTTCTGATCAGTACCAGTATCAGGCTGAAGAGCCAAAGCATCTGAACGTACCACAGAGGGCCTGCGCCGCTGACTGCCATTATCAGGAAAAGGATTGGTCCCGGTACGTTGTTCATGGAATTAAATGCACCAGACATCAGCATGTTGTAATAGCCAAGAATCCAACCGAAAACCAGAAGGCCGATTGTTGATGGTACAAGATACTTTCTCGTCCTTACGCTGATAAATTCCTTTTCTGTTCGTTTAATTAGTTCATAGCGGGCTGACATGCCGGATACCACAAACAGAAGTAACATAAACCAAGGATATACAATGTACTGGTATGTATCCTGGGGCTGATGTTCACTGAAGGGGCCGATAATTCCGTGTTGTATAACGCCGTTGAATATGTAAATCACATGATAGATTACAACCAGCACCACTGTTATCCAGCGAATATTATCCAAATATACCTTTCTCATGTTTCTACCACCTTTGCTAAATATTTTAACATTTTTCTCAATCATAAAAAAGTAAGCTCCACCTGTCTACCAAGCGAAGCTTACATATTTTGCTATTTTTTGTTAAATTTGGTTGCGAGCGCATAGTTTTATAAAAGCGCTCATTGGTGCCATCAGACCGAAATAATCAATACAAGGCTAGCTTTGTAAAAACAAATGACAGAAGCGCCGCAAATACCGGATACATGATCATGGATATCACCCATTTTCTGATCAATGCATTCTTAGGTATATAAGGCATAAGATCCTCGGTTCCCGGAATGATCCAGGCTTTTGTATGTCCAACCCAATACCAGTCAATGAAAAGACGGTCAAAAAGATTACATATCATGTAAGCAGTAAGAAGCTGAATGAAACCCTCCATAAAACCTGAAGCCCCATTCAGGAAAAACACCATGACCGGGCATACTAATATCATCATAACAAAGAACGGAATACATGAAAGGCTCTTATTTCTTTTAATCTCTTTTTCCGTTAAAAGTCCCATTTCCACAACTCTGTCCCGTACATCTTTTTCGTAGTAATGTACTCCTCCCACCGGACCGTTCTTAATATTTATCACACAGATCATAAGCAGTGTAAAACTAAGTAATATTCCTTCGATAACCGCTAATAACATATATTTACTCCTCTCCCTTTATCAATCTTTCAAATATCTGTATAAAGTCTCAAATATAAGATCCACATTCGTCTGAAGTGAATCTTCAAACAACGTATCTCTGTTCTGATACAGGGCATAAATAGACTTGATGAAATTGACTGCCACACCCGGTTCGACATCCTGTCTGATCCCTTTGATCTTTGTAAATATGGTCTCAAATTTATTAAGTTCATTGGTTTTATTAAGGTAAATGCTGTCCGTGATGTGTGATTTTAGCCATACCCAGTCATCCAGTTTCATCCTAAGAAGAAAGTTGTTCTCAGGTTTAAAGTTCCCACGGAAAACCTCCAAAAACTTCTTCAGGGTGATGGTACCATCCTTGGAAAAATACGATGTCATTTCCCTTTCGAATCTCGCTTCGGTATCCCTTATCATCGCGACCACAAACTCTTCCTTAGATGCATAAAAGTTATAAAATGAACCTACCGCAATACCTGTACTTTTGGCGATCATGGCTACAGTCATTTTCTTGAGACCAATTTCGGTACCCAGTTCATATCCCGAGTTTAGAAGCTTTTTTCGTATTTCTTCCCTTTCTTTTTCAGTAAAACCACCGGACATATAGATTATCCTTTCGTTCGAAAATTTGCGTGAACATTTATATGTATATGTTCACCATGAATATTACTATATAAATATTCACAGGTCAATGGTAATGTCAGGAGATTTGTACACATAACAAGAGCCTGGCTCTTCGCCAAGCTCTTGTTTATCACGCCATCTTCCAGCAATTCCTTCTTATTTTTTACCCATAAAATACACCATGGAACCATCCACATGGTATTCCACCTCTGAGTAAAGCTTATGAAGAATACGAAGGAGCTGCTCTTCTGTAGGGAATGGCGGTGTAAACCAGCCCTTCCTGGACAGAATATTCTTTACGAGCCAGTCTGTGCGCCCGCATTTTCCCTTAATATAGAAACAGGCAATAAACCTGCCTCCCTTCTTAAGGACACGAAAAGTCTCTTTAAAAGCTTTGTATTTGTCAGGAAATGCGTGAAATCCATTCATACTCATAACAATATCCTGGCTGCCATCAGCAAGAGGAAGCTTTCCCACGTCTCCCTGAACAAAAGAAATATGCTTACAATCCTCAAGCCTTCTCTTTGCCTGCTCCAGCATATCAACACTGTAATCAAGGCAGGTTATCTGCGCATCAGATAGGTCTCTCCACTTCTTTTCTGTAAATACCGCCGTTCCTACAGGTACATCCAGAAGCGTTCCAGAGAAATCATCCGGTACATAGCTTAGTACCTTCCTTGCAATCTCATTGTCATCAGTTCCACTCCAGAAAAAGCGGATGTACTGCCTGCTCAGAAAGCTCCCCTGTGTAAGTACATCATCATAAATATTTTTTGAATCATGATAAGCGCTCTGGATTCTGTCAGATACAGGAACTGCCTTTTTTAACCGCTCAGTTCTTGCCTTTTCTTCGGTATCTTCCCTCTCATCATATCCATCGTACGGAGCGTTGGGATCATGAGGTTTTTGCCTCTTCATACTGTTGCAGACCTGGTCTCTATGCGCGAATACAAAATCCAGATCATCAGACCATCCTGTATGTCCTGTTATCACCTTCGGACTTATACCCCTATCGCGAAGAAGCTTCTCAAGCTTTGCCAGGGACTTTTTTGACACTTCATTATCCTCTGCCAAAGCATTGATAAAGCTGTAGCCGCCATCTGCGCCAAACCATATCGTATCTCCGGTAAAAAGATATGAATCATCAATAAGATAAACCATATGCCCCCATGTGTGTCCCGGAACAAGGATCACTTCTACCTTGATGTCCTTAATGTAAAATACGTCGCCATCTTTTAGCAGCTTTCTCTCGTTATCGCTTTTCACCATAGGAAGCTTATACAGTCCAAAGATTACCTTGCGGTGCTTCTCGCCCGTCATATACCTGTTCTCAATTTCACTTATATAAAGTTTCGCATTCCTGAATAGTCCGTCAGAATCTCTCTCTACAGCACCGACATGATCAGTATCCTGGTGTGTTATCAGAATATCTTTTATGCTCGATGGCTCTATATCAAGCCATTTCATCTTCTCTGCAAGACGCTCGTAGTTATATCCGGCATCGATCATGATTGTTGTGCCATTTTTGGTATAAAAGAAGATATTTGCGATCCATTCCCTTACACAGGCCACATTATCATCAATCCATCCCGTATTTAGCGGCTTAAATATTTCTTTTCCGCGATATCCCCAGGACATTACAACTTTCTGGAAATTTGATGCTTTTCTAGACATTTCTTTCCTCCCGAAATCAGCCTCATTTCTCTGCAATGACGGTTATCCAAGGTTTAGATTCATGATGATCAGTAATGACTTTGGAAAATCCCGCATTCTTCAAAGAAGTTACAATTTCTGTAGCTGTATGGCATCTCATACCATCAATTATCTTCTCAAAATTAAGACTGGCTTTATCGCAGCCATCAGACTCATTAACAATCATAAATGTTCCGCCGGGCTTTAGAACCTTATTTACTTCCGAAAAGCACTTCTCAAGCCCTGGCCAGAAATAGATGGTCTCAAATGCAGTTGCCAGATCATACTTTCCTTCTGGAAGGTGAAGATTTGATACATCTCCCTGCTCCACTTTGCATCTTCCACCCTTTATCATCTCCTGGTTGTACTCAGTGGCCTTTTCAACAGAAAGCGGCGAATAATCAATTGCAGTCATATTGGCTGAAGAGTAACGTTTCATCAGCTCCCCTGCATTTCTTCCACCTCCGCAGCCCAGTTCAACCATCTCGCTGGGATTCACATCCAGATGTGACATCCCCCAGTCAGCCATTTTGGCATGTCCGCTGTTCATGTTATCAATCATCATTTTTCCCAGGAATCCTTCAGGTTTTCTGGTCTGATTGACATAGTTTTTAAAAAGTCCCATTTCGATACCCCTCCTTTGTTAGCGTTGGCTAACAACATGATAACATAAATTGGGCAAAAGAAAAGCCCCCTGCCCAATTCATATTACTCGCGTTATAGTGTTTTCGTCGCTACTATTACATTGATCATTCCATGCAAAAGCCAGCTTGGAATAATACTCCCATCACATCTTTTCTCATTAAGCCATCCCTGAAACCATCCAAACGCCCCAGGAAGTACAGTCATCGCTATAGCCACCACTATATTGTGTGTTGCTAAACCAAAAGGGATTCCATGCATCATACCAAACAGAATTGCCTGTATGATATTTCCGGCGATCATCCCAAATTTTTCACCAAAACGTTTTAATAAAAACCCTCTGAAAACTATTTCTTCGGATAATCCGGTACGAATAAAGCCATATGCCAACACTGCAGGAAATGCAGAGAATCCTTTACCTGCGAAGTTACTACCTGCTGTGGTCACTCCTTCGGGAAGAAAACGGATTACAAATATTGTTAAACCAACATATAGTCCTGTCGCAATAAGGATTGCACATGCTGTGATCCACCATTTCCCTTCATGCTTTACCTTTTTAATACCTATCCACCTAAAAAAGCCCTGTTTTTTTCTGGCAAATGCAAGCCAAAAGATCAGCGGGATCAAAGAAAACAACAACACCTGTAATAATGCGCCAATGAATTCACTAATAAACATTCCAAACAATCTTCACGTTCCTCCCATTTCCGTCGTCAGTATAGTTGCAAAAGTATGAACTGCGGGATTCCGCACCTCAACCATTTTACCAAATAAACGGAATAACTCTATACTTTATGCGCTTTTTGTAATCCCTATAGCCCTCAAGGCCTTCTTCCAGCACCTTTTCCTCGTTGCCAATTCTCTTAGCGATAATAGGGATATACAGCAGCATGATCAAAAGAGATATCACTGACCCCAGCACTACTGGCATAGCCAGAAACATGAGGAGCGTACACATATACATAGGATGGCGAACAATACCATAAAGACCTGTATCAACGACCTTCTGATTTTCCTGTATCTCAATAGTGCGGGACAGATATTCGTTCTCTTTAAGAACCTCAGCATAGAGGCCGTAGCCAAGAAGGAATATCACAGCACCTGCGAAAACCACCCAGTTTGGCAGGACGATCCATCCAAATCTGAAATTGAGCCCAGCCACGATAAAGGCCGCAAGAAACATGATCCCGCTAAACAGTACCACCTGCTTTTGCTCGGACTGCTCTTCTTTGGCATTGAGGCGCTTTTTCAAAAGCTCCGGACTCTTTGCCATCATCACAAACCCTGCAATAAGCATAGGAATAAACAGGATTCCCATAAGAAGCCATCCCTGCCAGTAAGCAAAGGATCCTGCGGGCACAAACAATAAAAGCCCTACCAGGACTATTCCAGCTACCACTTTTCCAATTGCCTGACCAAAAAGTTTCTTGTTCATAGGTACACCTCCTTAGAATATGTTAATTATCCAACGCTTCCAGCTGACAAATCAATATCATAAATAAATAGTTCGTCATCTGGGCGATAAGTAAGCGTATAGCCTCCGGACTTTAAAACAGTTGCATTTCCATCACTTTTTTCTTCGTATTCCTCACCATCGAAGAATTCTTCTGCAAAAAGATCAAACTCTTCGCGGGTAGCCTTATATACCATGGCACATGTTGTACCAAAGTCATCTTTGGGATCAGCTACTTCAAACCCGTTGACGAAACCGTAATCGCCAAATCCAACACCTGCTCCCGTCTTGTCCATGATGATCCTGGCATCAGTGATGTCATATCCTTTATTTATATACTCAGCTGCCAGATTCCTGATTACATCATCTTCAAAATCCTCAGGTTTTGACGAATAGAACCACTCATCCGCTCTTTCCAGGTCAAAATCAGGATTTCCCGCTTCAGGGAACTTCTCCATGTACTTGTACTCCCCTTCAGCTACCGTCTCCTGACTGTTTACCTCTTCAGCAACATTAGGAATTTCCTCCACACTCTCAAACATGGTGTCGGTCTCCTGAATCTCTACATCTGCATCTTTGCTGATAAACATCTGATATCCCTTATAACCGATACCAGCCAGCAAAACCGCCAGCCCTATCCATAGAATAATCTTTGAAAAATCTCTCATTACTTTGTCCTCCAACTTTTTATTTCCCCAGTGCTAAAATTAACACATAAAAAAAACAGACCTCACCATTGCACCAGATTTGGTCTGTTTTACACTTATCTTATAGAATCCATTCTTATGGTCTCAATAAGACTCTGCTTCTTCATTTTTCTGTTAGAACCTGATGACCTGCGCGTTTGCATCAACTGTGGCTTCTACGCCAAAGGGGATGATGCAGCGAGGTTTAGCGTGTCCGATGTTAACGTTAAAGAGAATTGGAAGTTCTGGGTTATCAATAACTTCCACAAGAAGCTTCTTGTACTCCTCAGCATAAACTTCATCCTGTGGCTTTCCTACAAGAACGCCGGAAACAGCGTCAAACACTCCTGTAGACTTGAAGTATTCCAAAGCCTTCCTGTACTTTTCTGGAGTAGGCTTTTCTTCGCTGGTCTCCATCAGGAAGATGCGACCCTCCCAGTCCTTGGCATCAGGGAAAAGATGGTACTTCTGGCACAGTACTGGCATGTCCTCGTAGCGCTCGCCGTCGAAGAAGTCATACATTGAATCCACACAGCCGCCCAGGATCTTGCCAGAGAAAACTGCAGGTCCCTGAAGAAGCTCAAAGCCGTGGTCCGGATGGGATGGCATTGAAGTTCCAACCTGATCTTCTGCGTACTCAGTTCTCTCCTCCACCCATACATCACTTGGAGTAACCTCATGGATAGTTCCTGTTGTGATGAGCTCCTCGAAGTATTTCTTGGTGTAAGGAAGCATATCCTTATCTATTTCGCAAATATCTGACAGGAACGCCTGTCCGTAGAAAGTGCGCATTCCAACCTTATGGAGCATGAAGTGGTTGATTGTAGTGTCTGAATAGCCCAGGAACACCTTATCTGTAGCGGCTTTCTTAAGCTCGTCATTGTCAAAAAGATAAGGAAGCAGACGGTAAGTATCATCGCCGCCAATAGCGCACAGGATCATGTCTATCTCAGGGTCTTTAAGAGCTTCGATAAGGTCCTGCGCTCTTTTCTCAGGATGTTTCTGAACATAATCAAGGCCAGAAAGAGCATGGGGCATGAATCTTACATTAAGACCAAAATCCTCAAGTCTCTTAACACCAATATTCTTCTCAAATGCGATGAAAGGTTCTCCTATTATTCCTCTTGAAAGGCTTACAATCGCTACGTTCTCAATCATTTTACTGGTCCTCCCTCTTTTTCTATTTCGTATGCTGTCACACTAGCATAAGCATCTCTATCTCGTCCTCATCCTCATTGCCGGTAGCTGAAAATCCCTTGTTCTCATAGAGTTTCATGGCTACGGAATTGCCTTTGTTGCAGGTAAGGACCACTCTGTTTGAATCCCCAAAGGGCTTTGTCTTAATATACTTGATTGCCTCATCCAGAGCAGCGCTGCCATAGCCTTTTCCCTGCTCATTCTGGTCTATCATCATGTGCCAGATATCATACTCAGGAATATCATAATCGTAGATCACCATGACGTAGCCCACCATTTTCTCTCCTTCATAGATTCCAAATGGCTGGCACTGATTCCTGTAAACATAGGCCTGAGCCAAGCTGCGGATAGGATGTGAAACAAACTCCTCCTGCCCTGGCGTAAGCTTCAAATTAAACGCATCAATAAAATTATCCTCTGTAATAGCTCTAAGTTCTACCAATAGTTTTCTCCTTTGACTGTTTCCATTTTCTCCTGATGGATGATGGGACCAAAAGTGACTAAACACTCCTTTTTTCATCGTCTTAGTCACTTTTTTCATTCATTTTTACCTTGTACACCAAAATATATAGCTTCACGAGTGACTAAATCACCCCTTTCTTGGCTCCTTAGTCACTCTAATCGTCAAAAACTTCCAAAATGAGTGACTAAATCACAGAAGATCTAGTGTCTTAGTCACTTTTTTCACTTTTCAAGGGACTTTATCACTCGGAGCTGTGCATGAAGCCCAGATCCATCGTCTCCATCTTTCCAAAGATAATTCTAGCAAAACACAAAAAACAGACCTCTCCTTGCACGGAAATAGGTCTGTTTTACACGTTATTTTAAGATTCCATTTCGCTGATGATTCTGCCAATCTCTTCATCTGCTGTAAGGTCGAAGACCATCCTGTAGCAATCAAGAGCCTGCTGGCTGTCTCCGGCTTCACTGGCCTCCTGGGCTGCTCTATACAATAATGCAAGCGTAACAGGGTTAGCCTGGGTTGGAATGTCGTTGTCATCTAAGATCTTTTGTATCTGTTTAAGGTCCTTCTTGGTTACCTTTTTACCGATAGCCTTTTCTAAAAACTCCAGCTCCGCTGCCGCCTGCTGGGACTCTTCGAAGTAGTTACTGTACATATAGCACGCAGAAGCTACCTCAGGCTTATATTTCTCGAGGTAGTACCAGCCAAGGTTTCTGTAATATGCAGCAAGTTCAGCCCTGGTGCAGCAGTAATTGTAGGATTCTGTGGTGTATTTATACTCTCCATCCACATCTCCAAGCTGCTTGCAGCACAGAATTATACCCAGAATGGATTCCATATCCACTGGGTTATCAAGATTGGCGCTGATCCACTCCTGTTGGGAATTAGCGTAATCTGCAGCTGCCAGAAGCTCTTTTGCTCTGGATTTATGCTCTGTCAGGGTGTCATCACCTGAGATCTCGTACTCATCATCCCCAAGGCAGTAATATTCATATAAAAACAGTTCTGAAATATGCCTAAGACATACTTTCACTTTACTCATGTCTCGCCTCTAAAATATTTCCCCTAAGCTTTAGCTCTTTTCCGGAATCCGTCACAAGCTCTTCTGTTTCCAGCCTAGTGATCTCATAGTTGCCAGAGAGCTTACCAAGAAGCTTGTTGCTGCCCTCGTTTCTGATATCTGCTTCGTAAAAGAACTTTCGCTTGCCGTATTTTTCTCTGGCAAGGTCCAGAACATAGTTCAGAGCCTCAAATGCATAGCCTTTTCCCTGTTGCTGCTCTAAGATCCACACTCCAAGCTCTGGACAGTCTTCAGAAAGCCCGTGCATTTCAACGCTTCCCACGAATTTACCATTTTCATCAACTACTGAAAAAAGAAGTGTTTCCTCCCTTTTCATCTCATCCATGAAATCCTGAAGGACAGCCCTTGCGTCATCTATGCTGTCAAAGGTATCCGGCCATTGATATTTAACGATCTCCTGGCTAAATCCTCTGTAATAATCCTCTAAATACTCCATATCAAACGGAACGATACTTATTTTACCCATACATCCTCCCCACTTATCTCGTCTTAGTTAATCTACCACATACAGCGCATTTGCGCCATAAAAAGGAGGAGGCCGCCTAGGTTTATCACCTGGCGGCCTTTTATGAAAAAGAAACTTCTAAGTTATGTACATCTGCTATGTTTTAATACTAACAGATACGCCTTAACAAATACTGAACAGGATTTGAACAAAATGTTAATTCCTTATGAGCAAGTTTTTACTTCTCCATCATATCTGAGAAATCAAAATGCACATTGTAATTGCCAGGGTCAAACATAGCTTCGTGAGTCTCAAGGATCTTGCGAACCTCATCTTCAGATTCCACAAAGAGCTGTGCGATCTGAGGATCAAACTGAGATCCTCCACCCTCCACGATTATCTTCATTGCATCCTCTACCGAGAATGGCTCCTTGTAGCTTCGCTTGGAAACAAGGGCGTCAAATACATCCGCAACAGCCATGATCCTTGCTGAAAGAGGGATATCCTCTCCGGAGAGTCCGCTTGGATAGCCCTTTCCATCCCACCTCTCGTGATGGTAGTTGGCAAGGTTCTGAGCTTCCTTCAGGTATCCACTATCTGAAACCAGTGACATAGCGTTCTGGATAATTCCCCTACCTGCTGTGGTATGGGTCTTCATGATGGCGTATTCTTCATCTGTAAGCTTTCCAGGCTTATTTAAGATAACGTCAGATACCTGGATCTTACCTACGTCGTGAAGTGGCGCTGAATTAGCCACATCTTCGATATAAGAATCCGTCAGAATATCAGGATAGAGGCCTTTTTCCTTCATCTTCATCATGATGAGACGAACATAAGCCGCTGTCTTTCTTACATGATCGCCGGTGTTTTTATCTCTACTCTCCACCATATCCGCAAGAACGTAGATAAGTCCGTTCTGCATGTGGGCGATCTCATCACCCTTGGTCTTCACATCCTGAAGATATCCAACGGTCTCAGCAATTGTCTTTGAAAGGGATTCGTAGAGGTTCTCAATCTCATCACCGGTGGCGATACTAAGATTCTGGAGCCTCTCCACGCTGGTATCACGACCTTCCTCTGAATCATAGGCAAACTTTCTTGCTGACATTGTCATGGCAGCTATTGGGAATATCAGATGATAATCCACAAGCCAGATACACAGCGCCAGAATAAAGATATAGAATCCCATGAACAGGGAGAATACCTTGGTCATATAGTTGAGGGTCGTAAGCCTGATATCCTCAACCAGGATATCTGCTGCAGCGTAGCATGCGCAGTTTCCTTTTGAATCAAGGACCGGTACAAACACAGTAAGAAGATTACCAAATTCAGTATTGTCCTTAAGAGGAGTAATCTCTTTTCCCGCAAGGAAATCATCCTTGTATGGCAAAAGATACTGTTCCATCTGTACAACAGTTCCAGGCTCTCTGCCCTTTACATCAGGAGTATCAAGGTCGAACAGCACATGGACTCCATCTTCCTCAAACTTATAAGCATAGATAAATTCAATATCGGGATTACCAGTTCTGATCTTCTCAAGGTTTTGCACCACATCGTCGTAGCCCGGTGCAGCTCTGCCCTTGTCCAGATATTCCTGAACCTTATCCCCATCAATAGCCTGAGCCGCAAGGCTTGCAGCACTGGTGCAGCTGTAGGTGTACTGCTTCATGGCAAACATCTGGAAAAGAATGTAGCTGATTATTGTAGTAACAACCGCAACGCAGACCATTATCACAGAAATGATAGCTATGATCTTGCTTCTAAGGGAAAATGATCTGGTAACGTTGTTCTTAACGTCAAGCATCGCATCCCTGGTAAGAGGAGTCTGCCTCCATCCGGTCATCAGCAGCTCTTTTCTGTTCTTTTCAGGGATAAACCTGATAATGATAAATACCAAAATTACTGTAATGCCCTTGTCGACCACGTCTATGGCCACATCCGAAAGCATTTGGGCCCAGAATACGTTTAGCTTACCGCTATCCAAAAGAGCTCTCGCAAAGGGAGCTGAGATTCCCTCTCCCATTCCATATCCATAAAGAAGGAATGTGAGGATGGAGCCCAGGACGCCTCCGATGAACGCAAACACAGGGATAGTCATGATGGCCTTGTGGAACTTGTCAAAATAGCCCTTCTTGCCAAACCAGCTACCACAGGCAGCGATCATTGTTGAGAGCACAACGTAATAAGCATTTCCAGGATTGCCTCTCATGTTGATGATGTTGTTTAGGTATCCCACAAAAATGCCCGGAAGATATCCTCCGAGGACCGCCGCAAGCAGCGTACCCACGTTATCAAGATATAGCGGGATATTGAGAAGCGACGCAGTTCTTGGAAGTATAAAGTTTATTGCAATGGTACATAAAAAGAAAATGAGCTGGCAGAAAAAGTACTTGTTGTTCTTTAAATCTACCGGCCCATTTGCCTTCCCCAGTTTCATGTCTCATTCTCCTTTTTGTCTCATACAAAACGCCATAATGATAAGGGTATACTTATATAATAACGCAATTTTGTACATTTACAAACGGAAATGATAATTTTTTAACTAAATCCAGGAAATATATTATTTTTTTAGTGAAACCCTGAGAGTTACGCAGCTGCAAGGTGGCATTTTGACCTTGAGGTCAACGCCAGAAAACTCGAAGCCGTCGAAGCTCTTTTCCTGAACCTTATCAGGGTTTTCAAAGGTGTTGTAGTCTGTCATGGTTCCGCTAAGGACGTATCCTTCCACTTTCTCGATCTCTTTTCTTCTGAAATCGATATCAACTTCAGTGGTATTAGTAGCATCCACGTTGTTCAAAGTGATAGTAACAATGCCGTCCTTATCAACTGAAACAGACTCGTTTATGCCGTCGCACTCATCCTCGCCCTGACCAACACGCTTACTTCCTTCAAGGTAGCTGTCAAGAAGATCAGCATCCTGATGGAATCTGTACATATGGAACACGTGGTAAGTAGGAGTAAGGAGCATCTTGTCGTCCTCAGTAAGGATAACGGACTGAAGTACGTTTACGATCTGTGCAAGACATCCCATCTTAACCCTGTCTGAGTGCTTGTTGAAGATGTTGAGAGTAGCTCCAGCAACCTGAGCATCTCTCATGGAGTTCTGCTGATAGAGGAATCCAGGGTTGGTGCCCTCTTCAACGTCATGCCAGCAGCCCCACTCATCAACCAGCATAGCAATCTTCTTTTCAGGATCGAACTGTGACATGATGTGGTCATTACCTGTGATGATGTCGTCCATGTAGTAAGCTTTTCTGACTGCTCTGTAGTACTCTTCTTCGCTGAACTCCTTGGCACTTCCCTTGTTCTCCCAGGTGTTTACTACAACGTAGTAGTGAACTGAGAAGCCGTCCATAAAGCCATGAGTCTGTGGAGGTGCGGGATGTCTGTAGCAGGTCTCCATTACCTCTTTTGTCCACTTGTAATCGTCTCCGTTAGGACCGCAGCACACCTTCTTAACTGGCTTGTTGCTGTCGTAGATGCGGACATAAGTCTGGAAATCCCTGTATTTGTTGCCATAGTAGTCTGCGGTCATATTTCCGCCGCATCCCCAGTTCTCGTTGCCAATTCCAAAATAGTCCAGAGTCCATGGCTCTTCGTGGCCATTCTGCTTGCGCAGCTCCGCCATTGGAGATACGCCGTTAAAGGTCATGTACTCAACCCACTCGCTCATCTCTCTGACATTGCCACTTCCCACGTTGCCATTTACATAGGTCTTGCAGCCAAGCTGCTTACAAAGCTCAAAATACTCATGGGTTCCGAAGCTGTTGTCCTCAATTACTCCGCCCCAGTGGGTATTGATCATTTTCTTTCTCTTATCCTTTGGTCCAACACCGTCCATCCAGTGATATTCATCGGCGAAATTGCCGCCTGGCCAGCGAAGTACCGGAACCTTGATCTCTTTTAACGCATCAACAACATCCTTGCGCATTCCGTTAACATTGGCGATATCGGAGTTATCTCCTGCGTAGAGGCCGCCATAGATGCATCTTCCGAGATGCTCACTAAAATGGCCGTAAACCTCTGGTTCTATATGACTTAAAACGCGATTTTCGTTAATGTGAAGCTTCATAAATCCCCCTTTTTAGCCTTTTACGCCGCCAAGCGTAATACCCTTTACAAAGTTGCCCTGAATGAAAGGATAGGTTATCAGAATTGGCAGAACGCCAACTGTAGCCATAGCCATTCTTACAGAGGCCGATGGAATGGAAGCAAGACCTACGCCTGCATCCTGCACCCTGGCGCTATTCTGTGACAGATACTGGATATTCTGCATCATTCTGTTAAGAAGATTCTGTACAGAGTATAGGTCAGTTCTCTTTGTCAGGTAGATATAACCATTCATCCAGTCGTTCCAGTACGCGATTCCTGCGAAAAGACCTATTGTCGCAACGATAGGCTTTGACAAAGGAAGCACAACGGATGTAAATGTCTTAAACTCAGTAGCACCGTCAATGTACGCTGCATCAAGTATCTCTGCTGGGATACTGCTGCTAAAGTAAGACTTCATCAGCATTACGTTAAAGCCGTTCATCAAAAGTCCAGGGATCAGCAGCGCCCAGAAGCTGTTCTTGATTCCAAGCATGTTTGTGTAAACGATGTAGGTTGGAACCAGTCCGCCGTTAAACAGAAGTGTGAAGAATACCAGGAACATAAACACATTTCTGCCTGGAAGATCCGGCTTTGACAGCGCATATGCCAGCATGGTAGTGATGGAAAGAGCTACTATCGTTCCCACTATTGTCAGGCATATGGAAATCCAATATGCATGAAGGACAGAATTACCTGTCTTAAAAATGTACTCATATGCGTAGAGGCTCCATTTTTCTGGTGTAAAAGAGTATCCGTTAGCAATAAGCGTATCGTTGTCCGTAAAGGACGAAATCACCAGCAGTACAAATGGCACCACAGCCAGAAGTGACAATATAATCATCACAATATGAGCAAATATCTGAAATCTTTTTTCCTCTCGTGTCCTCATCTGAATTCACCTCATAGTCTTTGCTTAGAACAACGCATATTCCGGATCGATCTTTTTTACAATAAGGTTTGATCCGAGAACCAGGATAAATCCTACGATTGACTGGTAGAGACCAGCAGCTGATGACATGGACATGTCGCCAAGCTCTAAAAGTCCTCTGTAAACGTAGGTATCGATGGTGTTGGTTACGCTAAAAAGCGCGCCCTGGTTCTGTGGAACCTGGTAAAAGAGTCCGAAGTCTGAATAAAAGATCCTTCCTACTGCCAGAAGTGTCATCATGATGATGGTTGGCTTAAGAAGAGGAATTGTGATCTTAAAGATCTGTTGCCATTTGGAAGCTCCGTCAATGGAGGCTGACTCGTAGATACTTCTGTCTATTCCAAGAATGCTGGCCAGATAGATAACGCAGTTGTAGCCAATACCCTTCCAGGCGCTTACAAACACCAGAATAAAGGGCCAGTATTTCTTTTCCATGTACCAGGAGATCGGGTCCTTGCCGAGGGCTCTCAGGATCGTGTTATTAAAAAAGCCGTTCTCAGTTGAAAGGAAACCAAAAACCAGGTAGCTTACGATAACCATTGAGATCATGTAAGGCAGTAGAATGAAGGACTGGTATGCCTTCTTGACCTTGGATGTCATCTCCGCCAGAAGTATAGCCACGAATATGGCCAGGATTGTGTTAACTATGATAAACACAAGATTATAAAGGATGGTGTTCCTTGTAATAATGAACGCATCCTTGGTGGCAAAGAGGTATTTGAAGTTTTTAAAGCCCACAAATGGCGAGCCATAAATACCCTTCTTTGCATTGAATTTCTTAAATGCCAGCACAAGTCCCGGAAGTGGCAAGTAATTATTGATAAAAAGATATACAAGCCCCGGAAGTGCCATCAGATAAAGTGGAATGTATCTCTTTATGCTCTTTTTCTTAGTCTTTGTCCTGTTTGCTGCCATAATCTGCCTCGTTTAGGTAAAAAAACTCCGGCTATCTATAAAGCCTTGATAGCCGGAGCTATTGTCATCTAATTACTGTATTCCGTTCTCTTTTGCCCAAGCATCAAGAGCTTCCTGCTTGCCCTGCATGTATGTATCAAGTCCAGCAGCCTTTAAAGCTTCCTCAAGCTCAGCAATACCCTGTTCAGGCTCAACAAAGCCGTAAACAACCTTTGGTCCGTACTCGTCATATGCGTTCTTAAGAGCTGTGTACTCTGAAGCATAATCTGTGTTGTCCCATGTGAATCCAAGAGCCTTTGACTTACATGTGCAGTTGTCGTTGAATGCTGCCATCTGTACGCCAAGATCAAGTGGATCACCTTCCCATACATATGTTACATATGGGTTAGGCATAAGCCAAAGAACGTTTGGATAGTACTCAGAATTGTTAGCATCTACGCCGTCAGCGTATGTGATTGTTCCGTCAGCGTTAACCTTGTACTCTTTGCCTTCCTGGCCCCAGCACATAAGACCCTCGATAACTGAGTCTGTGTAAAGAGCGTCGAGAACCTGAAGTGTAGCTACAGGATCCTCTGTGTTCTGATTAACACACCATGGGAATGAAGAAACAGATGATGAGCTCATGAAGCTCTCGCCTACATCAAATACAGCCATGTCTCTTCCGCACTCACCAGAGATCTGTGTCTTGTAACCAGGCTTGCAGCAAGCCATCATTGCCATGTAAGAACCTGACTTAACCTTTGCAGATGCACCAGTCTGATCTGTAAGAGCATCCTGTGAAAGGTATCCAGCCTGATTCCAGTCATATGCTCTCTGAACCCACTCTTTGAAGATATCTGATGAATAAACATCTTCGATCTTAAGAGAATTCTGAGGATCAAGAAGTGTTCCGAAGTAATCACCAGCGATGTTATCTACTGAGCTGCCCTGTGTAAGTTCGTTGTCCTGGATAGCAAATACGTACTTATCAGGGAACTTCTCGTGGAGCTGTGCGAAAATATCGTTGATGTCATCCCATGTAGCCTTAGGATATCCAAGATCGCCAACTGAAAGCTTGGATGTGTCATATCCGATAGCATCAAGGTACTCCTGACCTACAACTACAGCGCATGTCTCAATAGCGTAGTCCTTGATTGGAGGTGTTCCGTATAATACGCCGCCAACTCTGCAGGCATCGAGGTAATCAGCTCTTACCTTCTCTTTGATACCGTTGCAGTAATCATCAAACATTCCATCCTCTTCAAGATCAAGAACATATCCGTTATTGATTGAAGGGTTGTAACCTAAAATACATGTTGAGAAAATATCTACCTGCTCTCCTGATGAAAGCATAAGCTTCATGTCATCGCCGTATGCTGCGGAGTCAATGATCTGAAGTTCAACATCAAGTCCAAGAGTCTCTCTTGTATGCTCTGATAAAGCTTCGTTAATTCTATCAAGTCCGGCTGGTCTTCCAGTCCAGTCAAAGAAAGAAATGATAACCTTTTCATACTCGCCGCTCTTCTCAGCCTCTGCCTTACGATCTGCGATAGCCTGTGCGGCCTTGTCTGATGTTGCTGCTGCGTCTGATGAAGCACCAGCGTCTGTAGTAGTTGTTGTCTCAGCAGTCTGTGAACTTGTGTCTACTGCTGTCTCAGCTGCGCTACCACATCCACCGAGGATCATAGCTGCAGTTGTCACACTAAGTAACAAAGAAGCAATTTTCTTTTTCATGGTATCCTCCCACAATTTACATTTTTCCGTGCGTAAGTAATGTGATATTCCTATTCAGTTTTGTTAATCGATTAACTGTTTGATACGAATATATGACAATCCATTTGGATTGTCAATCTTTTTTCGTCTAAAAATATACATGTTGTTAATTGTCTATGATTATTCAAATGCATTTATGTACAAAATGCACAAATCTTAAACGTTTAACCCTTAATTTTAGCCACAGACCCTCTTTCAATTAAGCTACAAGGCACCTTGATCTGGTCTGCCACGGGCTTTTCTGCCATCTTATCAAAGAGAAGTTCCACAGCTTTTTTGCCTATCATACCCAGCTCGATCTTCATGGTAGAAAGACCAGGGGTCATGTAATCAGCTATCATCTCGTTATCGAATCCCATAACCGAGATGTCTTTTCCAGCCTGCTTGCCCTGTTCGAACAGATACTTATATACACCGCCTGCGTTCCTGTCACTCATGCAGAATACTGCAGTGATATCCTTGGACAAAAGAGCTTCTGCACTCTTGTAGCTGAGTTCCTTGCTCCAACCTGCGTACATAACAAGCTCAGGATTGTATAAGATCCCAGCTTCAAATAAAGCCCTCTGATAGCCCAGGATTCTGAGCTTGGTGTGGATATTCTCCTGTTCACCGGCCATTACACCGATCTTGGTGTGTCCCTTCTTGATAAGATACTCCACCGCATTCTTGGCAGCTTCTTCATCATCGATTACCACTGATGGTACATCCTCTTCCTGAGAATAAGCGTATGCAAGAACCGCAGGGATATCGTAATCCTTGGGGAATCTGTGGATGTTACGGGCGTGACCCGCAACATAGATAATGCCATCTACCCTGATGGAAGCCATCTCCTGGACAGCCGGATCCATTACTGAGTAGTACATCTTGTCGTTATCAAACCATGCATCCTGCCATCTGGAGTAAAGACGCAGGTTCTGAACAATAGTCCTGTAGCCGTTTTCCTCGCACAGCTCCATAATACCCTCGATAATTGCAGGGGTTGTGAACTGTGCTATATCTTCAGCGATAACGCCGATAGTCTGGGTCTTTTGCTTGCGGAGTCCCTGGGCAACATAGTTGAGCTTGTAGCCCCTCTCTTTTACCACGCTAAGCACCTTCTGCCTGGTCTCTTCGCTGACATTTTTCTTGTCATTGAGGATATTGGAGACGGTAGCAGTGGATACTCCGCACTCTTTTGCTATCTCTTTTAGTGTTATCATTTTACCTCACCCATAAGTTTGTTGGAACATCACAGCGTTTACGCACAGTTAATCGTTTTAATAATTTTATACTGATTGCTGTGATATTGCAATATGGGTTTTACATGACACGTATCTCATCCAGGCTGTAAGCCCGCTGATAGCCCAAACGATGCCTACTGACCACCATATGCCCCAAAGACCTATGGAAGGGATCCTGGTCAGCATTACAGGCACAATAAATCTTCCAATTACTTCTACTATTCCGTTAAGCAAAGCGAAAAATGAGTCTCCAAGGCCGTTTAGTACGCCCCTTACCACATAGATAACACCAAGCATGATGTAGAAAAGGCTGGTGATCTGAAGAGCCTTAGCGCCCATATCTATTACTTCCACGTCCTCAACAAAGATACTGGTGATAGGACCACCAAAATACTGCATTACAGGTAGCATGATCACTGTAAAGATCGCCATCAGCATAAGGCTCTTTCTGTATCCGGTGATTATCCTGTCGTTCTTATTCGCGCCGTAATTCTGCCCTGTATATGTAGCAAGGGCTGCACCAAGGGTCTGATAAGGCTGGTGGATTATCTGCTCTATCCTGCCAGTTGCAGTAAAGGCTGCCACTGCCACTTTTCCAAAGGAATTGACTACTCTCTGGAGAGCCATGGTTGATATGGCGATAAGGGAAAACTGGAGAGATAGCGGAACTCCAAGCTGTAAAACCTTAACAAAGATACCCATATCAAACTTAAGGTCGTCCTTTTGAAGGTGGAAGTACTCATTTTTAAGAAAAGCGTATATCAGACAGCTAATGCCTGACACCAGCTGTGAAATAACAGTTGCTATTCCTGCACCCACAACGCTCATGTGCAATGCGCACACAAACAAAAGGTCCAGGGCAGCATTTAAAAGGCAGGAGAAAATAAGGAAATACAGCGGTGTTTTTGAATCTCCAAGAGCTCTAAGCATTGAAGATGCGTAGTTATAAAGGGACACAAAAACAAGCCCCAGACACATGATCTTCATATACGCAACTGCATCCCCCATGATATCTGCCGGGGTCTTTAGAAGTTCAAGGACTGGCGCTGTAAGAAAATATGCAATTATTCCAACCACTGTTGGGAAGATGATCATGATATAGCCCGTATTGGAGACACAGCGCTTAACGCCCCTTACATTGCCACTGCCAAAGAACTGGGAGGTGACAATACCGCCTCCACTTCCAATTCCGTTACACAACGCAAAGAAAAGAAACGTTACAGAGCCTGTGGCTCCAATGGCCGCAAGAGCGTCAGCTCCTACGACCTGGCCCACAATAACTGAATCCACCAGGTTATAAAACTGCTGGAACAGATTACCAATCAGCATTGGTATTGAAAACTTTATGATCAACGAGACCGTATTGCCTTCGGTCATGTTAAGAACCGCTGATTTCTGCCTGTTACTCATAACAACTTAACCCTTTCTGACTTTACCCATAAGGCAATTATAGAAGTTCTTTCATCTACGGTCACCTAGTTATCTTGCCATTAATTCATCAAAAATAATGTTTTCATAATACTTGCGTCAGTTGCTATAATAATCTTTGGATAATTACTTTTTCCGGAGGTGACACATGTACTATCTTATCAACAACGTCCTTGAAGAATGCAGCGCCGAGCAGTGTCACGACGCGGCGGTTCCCTATGTAGCTATCCTTACTCCCGCCCAGTGGGCTGAGCAGTACGAGAATTTTGATATGGGTATCGACTTCGATATCAGTAACGATGATATATACACCACAAAAGCCGAAGTCAACTACGATTCACTGACAGGGACCTTCTGCATACCAGTGCAGTCCTCCCATTCATCAGTTCCTCAGCGTTTTTCCTATGCACTTGATGAGACCGGAATAGTTTTTATAGATAGCGGAGACACTGTCCTCTCAATAGTTAAGAGGATCCAGAGACTTAAGAAGTGGAAAAAGCCCTCTCTTGAGCGATTTTTCTATGACTTTTTGGAACTTATAATCCACAACGACCTTCTTACCATGCAGGGCTACGAGCGCGAGCTTGATCGTCTGGAAAAAGACATCATGGACGACGCAGAGTCTGCTGACATGTCCAGAAACAACGATATCCGAGGCGACATAAGAGACCTTCGAATCCACTACGAGCAGCTCCTTGATCTTGGACAGGAACTGGAAGAAAACGAGAACGGCTTCTTTAATGAAGAGAACCTGCGCTACTTTAGCATGTTCTCAAGCCGTGTAGAAAGACTGTATAATGCTGCTACCCACCTTAGGGACTACACGATCCAGCTTAACGACCTGTATCAGTCACAGCTCGATGTAAGACAGAACCGCGTAATGACCGTCCTTACAGTGGTAACAACCATATTTATGCCACTTACCCTCATCGTTGGATGGTATGGCATGAACTTCAAATATATGCCAGAACTTGAATCACAGATAGGCTATCCACTGGTCATCATCTTAAGTATCCTCATCGTGACCGGAAGCCTTATCTTCTTTAAGATCAAAAAGATCCTGTGATCTCTTTAATACGCTTTTCAAAAAACGGAGTCCACCACTCCCTATAGCCCACAATATTCGGGTGGATAGGATCATGCATGAATCTCCAGTACTCCTCTTCGCTCACAGCGTTAAAGGATGGCTCATCCCAGAGATTTATCAGGTGGATTCCCCATTTTGAAGCGATCTCTTTTATCAGCTGGACCATCTCTTCATAGGTCTTGGAATCGTATCTTGTCCCGGTGTAGAACGCCATGGGACATCCCCATTTTTCTGAAACGTACGCCAGTATATACTCTATGGCACCAGCCACAGTCTTAACGTCAAAAGAGTCTATATCCTTGCCCTCTGCGATCTTGCCAAGGGGCTTATTCTGCGTTGCATCATTGGTCGAGAGCTGGCAGATAAAAAGGTCTGGAGAATCGGTCTCTATAGTCTTTAGTCTGCTTACATAGGAGCTCTCGTCCTCATCAACAAGTGTCGTTCCAGACACCGCTTCCTTAACCATCTCATATCCGTTCTTTTCACACAGAATGTCGGCAAAAGAGACTCCTCCAGCCGCAGAGCCGTATGTCACGGAAGACCCCAAAAACACTATTTTCATGCCTTTACCCCTTCTTCTTGATGAACCTTACAAGGATCATAATGAATACCATATCGATAAACAGCGCAATTGCAATGCTTCCAACACCTATTGAGATGCCAAAGTCTTCAGCCAGAAGACCAACGATTGATGGCATGATGATTGAGCCAAGGCTTGCTGTAGTCAGGATAAAGCTCCATGCCAGGCTATATTTCTTTATCAGTTCTCCTGCAAAAGATACTGTGGTTGCATAGATTCCAGCCATTGAAAATCCAAAGCCCATGATTCCGATAATGATAGGCGCTGTAGTCCTTGAAACAATGAGAACCACAAAGAACAGCACTATTCCAATACCCATCATTGGAAGGAGGTTCTCTTTTTTTACCTTGGTTGAAGCCCAGGCAGTTGTCAGTCTTCCGCACAGGATCATTACCCACAGGATACTTGCTGTAACCTGTGCAAGATTTGGAGGAAGAAGACCTGTGTCCTTGAAATATGTGATCATCCATCCAATTACGCCCTGCTCAGCGCAAAGGTAGAAGAACAATGTGGCTGTGCACACATAGAAAAGTGGCTCCTTGAAAAAGCCGAAGGCTCCGATTTTTTCTGAATTTTCCTTTTTGTCAGTGCCTGCCACTGGTTCATCATCTCCTGGGATCAGATAGTACATGATGCAGGTGATAACACCAAGAATGATAAGAAGGATGCAGGCGTAGATCCAGTTGTCGCTCTGAGTCCTGGTTATCAGCATAAGGATCAGCGGGAATGCAAAAGCTCCCACTGCAAATGAAGCATGGAGGCAGTTAAGCGCCCAGGCCATTCCTGTAGCTATGGAATTGATCTTGGTATTGCAGTAATTACTTGATGCTCCCCTTGCTATTCCTGTCGCGAAAAAGGCAAAAGCCAGAAGAAATCTGTTACTTCCAAGAAGCATAAGTAAAAACGCTATTGGGAAAAACATCTCGAACAGCAGGATACTCTTTTTCCTGCCAATAAGCATTGGCAGTGCCCCAGCAAAGAATCCGGAAAAGAGATTTCCCACCGAATGAAGACTTACGATAAGCCCGCAAAAGGCGTAGTCAAGCCCGTGGGCGTCTCTAAGAAACGGAAGAAGTGACCCTATGGACAGGGCCAGCATTCCATTTGCCAGAAATACTGCATAACATAAAATAAACTGTTTTCTTTTGATCTTGTCGCTCATAACACTCCCCAATTACTTTTTAATGGTCATCTCCCCCGCCATATTTATAGAGTAATAATCTCTGATCTCCGAAACGTCCTCAGTCATGCCAAGGATCCACATGAGCTTGGTAAGAGCCGCTTCGCTTGTCATATCGTAAGCTTCCAGGGCTCCGATTTCAAGAGTTCTTTTTCCTGTTTCGTAAACATCCATCTTGGTACCCTCGTATCTGCACTGGGTTCCAACAACTACGGTCATTCCGCCCTTTATGAGCTTATCCAGAGATCCGATGAAATCGTGCTTTAAAAATGGCACTCCGCCAATTCCGTAGGCCTCGATGTAAAGGCCCTTGTAGCCCTGATCCGCCAGGGATTCAATGAGACTTCTGTGCATTCCAGGAAACATCTTGAGCATGCAGACCTTATCTGAATAGGTGTTTGAAAGCTTGAATATTCCTGACCTTTCAGGCACAACCCTTGTGTTTATCTTCATTCCAAGGGAGCTTATGGTTGCAATGTCAGGGTAATTGATGCTCTCAAAGGCATCAAAGCTTAAGGAACGAACCTTGGAAGCCCTGCAGCCCAGCATAACCTTTCTGTTAAAAGCCACAAACACGCCAGGGATCTGGCTTGCTGCCATGTGAATAGCGCATCTGCAGTTCTCCATTGCATCAGCCACGGGATTGGTGATGGACAGCTGCGATCCTGTAATAACCACGGGAATACCGATGTTTCTTAGCATAAAAGAGAGCATTGATGAAGTGTAAGCCATGGTGTCAGTACCATGGATCACAACGATTCCGTCATAGCTATTCCTGCAGTCGCTGATCCGCTGTGCCAGTGCGCTCCAGTCCTCCGGAAAGAAGTTGGCGCTGTCTAAAGAGCAGAAATCCTCGATCTCTATGTCAGTATCTCCCGACACCATCTTTAGCTCTTTTTCCATGTCGTGAATGGAAAGGCCTGGAATAAGGCCGTTACTCTTCATGACTGCGGACAGTGTTCCGCCTGTATTTATGATAAGAATCTTCTTACTCACCTAAGTTTCTCCTTGTTATCTCGATTTCTCAAACAGCCACTCAAGGAACGTATCATCCGCCATAACTGCAAAATCTGCCTGATGATAACCAACAAGCGCTCCAGCACTGAGCATCTCTTCGTCTGAGAACTCAGTCAAGTGTACCTCTTTTGCCCCCATGGCTTCAAGTGTAGATACCGCGGAGCGGCTGACGGTTATGGGAATAACGTTGTCGTTAGTTGCCTGTGCAAACCACAAAGGCACATCCTTGATAAGCCCCAGATTTCTGGTGGAATTATCGTCATAGGTAAGAGCCGGGCACATCACTATTGCTGCTGCAACCCTGTCCGGGAACTTCTCCACAAACTCAGTGGTTCCAAGGCCCCCAAAGGAATTACCCATTGCGTAGATCCTGTTTCCATCTACTCTTCCGGCCTTAATAAGCTTATCTGCCTCGTCCATAAGGGACTGATAGAGCGCATCTCTGCTACTTGCGGCCAGATAGATATTGCTCTCAACCTGTGGCATCATAACATAGCATGGACGCACCGCCTGGTTTTCCGCCGCCGAAAGGGTATCCGGGATCCTGCAGTGTGGCACGTTCACATCCTCCCCATAGCCATGGAACACTATGACAATGGGAACCTTCTCCTCTGCGTCCGGTGTGTAGAGCTGATAGGTAAAAGAGATATCTCCATTCACCTCTATCGGCTTAAAAACTCCAACATCAGCAGGGTCTACTTTTCCCTTTCCACATCCAGCTAAAAAAGTGGCAACCAGCAGGGTTATTGCGATAACAGCTGTTATCTTTATGAAATTAGAACTCCATTTTAAGTCCGACCTTAAGCTGCTCAAGTTTATCTCCTAGCTCCTCTTTCATGATTCCATAGGCCCTGTCTTTAGTGCAGTGGCCTGTGCATACGTAGTCTATTCCGGTTTTCAAGATCTCTTTTGCAACGTTTCTTACTTCGTCGCTGCTCTTATTAAAGAGGTGTAATCCTCCGATCAGGCCATAGATGTGCTTGTCAGGGAAAGTCTCTTTTATCTCATTGATGATGTTCACAGCACCGCCATGAGAGCAGCTGTTAAGGATAACCAGTCCCTTGTCTGTATCAAGGACAAGGCTCTGTTCGTGGGAGAAATCGTCTGGCTTCCAGTTTCTAAAGCCCATCTTCTGGTACATGCTCTCACGCTTTCCTATCATATCAAGACCAGGAGTCTTGTGCGGGATAAGATATACGCCCTCAAAGAGCTTATAATCTCCAGATACATACTCTATTCTGTCCTGGAATTTATTAACCACGCTCCTTGGAATTCCAATATACATTCTGAATATTCCCTTCTTGTGGTAGCAGTTGGCTGCTGTTGTCTCTCTTAAATAGAACTTAGCCTTATCGTTCTCTTTAAAGAACCTTGGTATTCCGTTTCCGTGATCGTAGTGGGCATGGCTGAGAACACCTGCATCCACGTCTTTTAATTCAAATCCAAGCTTTTTGATATTGCCAGCAAAGAGCTCTGACGCTCCTGTATCAAGAAGGATCTTTTTATCTCCGTACTCCACAAGAACGCAAAGGCCCCATTCGCCCTGCATCCCATCGCTTGAAATGTTGTCTACTATTACTGTCAGCGTTGTCTTCATTCTTTCTGCCTCCCTTAAGCTGTTATATATAACATATATAATATATCAATAATAGGTCGGTTTTTGGCATATCTTGCCTTTTTTTGCATATTATTTGTCATTATTATACAACATGATGTGTTTAAATTAGTATTGTGATATAATAAGTTAAAGATTACGATTTATTGGGGGATTAATATGGGGATTTTTGATAAGATTTTTCAGGGAAACAAGGTCGTAATAGGCTCTCCTGTTAATGGTAAGATCGTGCCAATCGACACAGTAAGCGATCCTACTTTCGCCCAGGAGATGATCGGTAAAGGTGTTGCCATCATTCCAGAAGATGGCAATTTCTATGCACCAGCTGACGGAACGCTGGTAGCTCTTTTCCCAACTGGACATGCATATGCGCTCAACACTGATGATGGCGCTGAGGTTCTCGTCCATATCGGGATCGATACAGTCAAATTAAACGGACAATGCTATGATGTGCAGGCTAAGCAGGGTGACACCGTTAAAAAGGGTGACCTCATTGTTAAAGTCGACCTTGAAGGCATCAAGGCTGCTGGCTATGACATTGTTACTCCTGTCATCATCTCTAATTCAAATAAGTTTTCCAAGGTAGAAAAAAAGGACGGAAACGTTACAGCAGGGGAAGCTGTCGTCCTTTTAAATAAGTAAATACACCACAATAAAGGAGGAACAATTGTATGATGAAGTATTTACAAAAAATTGGAAAATCCCTAATGCTCCCCGTTGCAGTACTTCCTGCAGCAGGTATCCTGTACGGTATAGGATACTGGCTTGACCCTACTGGATGGGGCGCAAACAGCGTTGTATCAGCATTCCTGATCAAGGCTGCATCCGCTATTATCGACCAGATTCCTATTCTTTTCGCAGTAGGTGTCGCAGTTGGTATGGCAAAAGATCATGACGGAACAAGCGCTCTGTCAGGTCTCGTTTCTTTCCTGATGATCACCACTCTTCTTAGCACAGGTGCTGTTGCTATGTACAGAGGCGTTGATGCTTCAGAGGTTCCTGCAGCATTTGGTAAGATCAGCAATGCCTTCATCGGTATCCTTGCAGGTCTCATCGGATCAGGCTGCTACAACAGATTTAAGGACACCAAGCTGCCTGACTGGCTGGCATTCTTCAGTGGTAAGAGATGCGTTGCTATCGTAACAGCTTGTGCTTCCGTATTGGCATCTATCGTTCTCTACTTCGTATGGCCTCTTATCTTCGCAGGTCTCGTAGGCTTTGGTAAAGCAATCCTCGGCCTTGGCGCTGTAGGTTCAGGTATCTATGCAATGCTCAACAGAGCACTCATTCCTCTTGGACTTCACCACGCTCTCAACGCAGTATTCTGGTTTGACACAGCAAACATCAACGATCTTGGCCTCTTCTGGTCAGGCGCTGAGGGAGCAGTTAAGGGTGTTACCGGACAGTACATGACAGGATTCTTCCCAGTTATGATGTTTGGTCTTCCTGGCGGAGCTCTTGCAATGTATCACACAGCAAAAGATACTAAGAAGAAAGCAGCAGCATCTCTCCTTCTTGCTGGCTCACTTGCTTCTTTCTTTACAGGTATCACAGAGCCTCTTGAGTTCGCATTCATGTTCATGGCTCCTGGTCTTTACCTTGTACATGCTGTTCTTACAGGTATTTCAGCAGTTATTTGTACACTGCTTCCACTCAGACTTGGATTTAACTTCTCAGCTGGTCTTGTAGACTATATCCTCAGCTTCAAGGCTCCTATGGCAGTTAATCCTCTTCTGCTTCTTCCTATCGGTCTTGTATTTGGTGTTATCTACTACTTCCTCTTCAAGTTCGTTATCCTGAAGTGGGATCTTAAGACACCTGGTCGTGAAGACGATGAGGAAGATGAAGAGAAGATCGAGCTTGCAAACGATGACTTCACAGGAATCGCTCAGATAGTTCTTGAAGGCCTTGGCGGAAAAGACAACATCAAGGAACTTGACTACTGTGCAACAAGACTTCGTCTTGAGATCAATGACTATACACAGGTTGATGAGAAGAAGATCAAACAGGCTGGCGTAGCTGGTGTTGTTCGTCCTTCTAAGTCAAACGTTCAGGTTATTGTTGGACCTAAGGTTCAGTTCGTACACGACGAGCTCAAGAAGATGCTTTAATTAAGCATAATAACAGGGCGACGGTACTTTCGTACCGCCGCCCTTTTTGTTTATCAAGCCTTACTAGTGTTGTCTACGTTTATATTGATTCCTTCCCCTCCCAGGTTGATGTTCTTATTTACCTTAGCATCGTAGGTTCCGGCCTTCATAATTTCTGTAAAGTCTACTCCTGTTGCTTCTGACATGGTATCAAATACCTGTTTCATAACAATTGGCATGTTGCCTGAAATCTGGCTTGCACCAGTTGTGCCATCCCCTGTGCCATAGATGTTGATCTTGTCGATCTGTGAGAGAGGTTTTGCGATCTCAGCAGCCATCTGAGGCATGATCTTGATCATCATTTCTGCCATAGCAGCGCCGTTGTACTTCTTATAGGCCTCTGCTTTCTTTTCCATCGCTTCAGCTTCAGCAATACCTTTGGCCTTGATGGCCTCGGCTTCTGCCTTACCTTTTGCAGCGATACCAGCTGCCTCAGCGTCATATTTTGCCTTGATTCCTGCTGCTTCCTGCTCTGCAGCGAACTTCTGAGCTTCAGCCTGAGCCTTTTTGGCATCAGCTTCACGCTCCTGCTCATATTTTGCAGCCTCAGCTTTTTTCTGTCTCTGTACGAGCTCTGCTTCAGCCTTTTTCTCTGCCTGGTACTTCTCAGCGTCAGCTTTCTTCTCAATTTCAGCGGCAAGTTCCTGCTGTTTTACAACTACTTCTTTCTGCTTAAGTTCTGCTTCGCGCTCTGCTCTCGCAATCTGCGCGTTTACAGTAGCCGTCTGAATGGATTTCTGCTGTTCCTGTGTCTGGATCTCGTAAGCTGCATCAGCTACAGCACTTGCTGTGTCAGCTTCTCTCTTAAGTTCTGCCTGCTTGATGGCCAGTGCATTGTTCTTCTCAGCAATCTCAGTCTGTGCAAGTACTCTCGCATCATTAGCAGCCTTATCGGCTTCAGCCTGAGCAATAGCAACGTCTCTGTCTGCCTGTGCCTTAGCGATTGCAGCATCCTTTTTGATCTTTGCGGTATTATCCATACCAAGGTCGCTGATCAGTCCGTTCTCGTCAGTTACGTTCTGGATATTGCAGGACAGAATCTCGATACCGAGTTTGTTCATGTCCTTTGAAGCCTTCTCCATTACCTGATCTGAGAAGCTGTCGCGGTCTGTGTTGATAGTCTTAAGAGCCAGTGTACCGATGATCTCACGCATGTTACCCTGTAATGAATCCTGGAGGTCCATGGTGATCTGGTCTGGATTCTTGTTAAGGAAGTTCTTGGCTGCCAGCTGAATAGCTTCTGGAGTTGTACCAATCCTTACCTTTGCAACTGCGTCCACATTAACATTGATGAAGTCATTTGTAGGAACAGACTGTTCTGTCTTGATATCTACTGTCATCTGTCCAAGATACAATTTATCGACTCTCTCAAAGAATGGAACTTTGACGCCTGCGCGACCAATCAATATGCGAGGAACCTTTCTTAAACCGGAAATAATGAACGCCTTATCCGGAGGCGCCTTCACATAACCAGCGGCAATAACTATGATCGCCAACGCAATGATGAAAAGCAATCCGATTAAAAATGATCCTTTAAGTAACATAAAATCCTTCCTTCCTGCGGGAACACTTATGAGACCCGCAACACCCATTAACAATACTTTTTATAAGTGTTTGTCTATGTTTAAATTGTAGGATTTTGCGCCTAAAGAATACATGAAAAAAGCAGCAAAATAACATTGTTATTTTGCTGCCGGATATTATGTTTTATATCTGTATCAGCCCTTTAGAAGCGGCTTTGCGAACTTCTCGCAGAACAGATCGATGAGCGGGCCCATAAAGAAGGCGGTTATGATGGTTCCAATGCCCGCTATTGTGGGAATCTTGGAGATACTGTTTCCTGCCATTACAAAGAGGACGCATCCAAGGATTACACATACAAGATCAGTGCAGATCCTTATGTATTTAAACTTGCCCCAGTGCCATTTTGATGACATTACGATTGCAACTGCGTCGTAGGTAGAAACACCAAGATCAGCTGTCATATAAAGGGATGAACCAAAGCAGATGATCACTATACCTACAATGAGGCAGATTGCCCTGAAAACAATAGATGGGTCAGGGAAGAGCCTTTGCAAAAGGGAATAGGTAAACTGTGTGATGTAGCCAAGCAAAAACAGGTTTATGAATGTGGCAATACCGATGTTATGCCTGTCTGCAATGATACTAAACAGAAGCAGTACCACGTTTACGATCACATACAAAGTTCCAAAATCAATGGGAATAAGGGCATCCATTCCGCTCATAAAGGACTGAAATGGATCAACTCCAAGGGCCGCAAGCTTGAATATTCCAACGCTTATGGCGCAGATAATAACTCCAGCAAGAGACATCGCTATTCTGCGCTTTCTCTCCTTCAAGAAGGTAACGACCGCATCCCATGATAATTTCATGCTTTTTTCTCCTTGATCATTCTAAACAGTGTAACCGTGCTGGTTACTACGGTTGCTGCGTCAAATATTGCTCCTGTGTATGATTTTATCATGAAATGATAGATTACCCACGGAACAAATGATAAAGTCACAAGAATTTTAAACTTTATAGGATCCTTGATGTCCATAAAGATGATGTAGATAGTGCAAACAGCTGCAGGGATGATTCCAAGAAGTCCCTGGTCATTCAAAATAATGGTAAATCCAATGGATGCAGCAATAAGTATCACTTTCCATACAGTATTAAGCTTATCCTTGTAACAAAGATAGTTTCTAAAGCATGAAAGGACGTTGCTAATTGCGCCTGTAACACCGCCCAGGATCAGCATGCTCACAGCCTGCATAAGGAGCTGCACTGTCTGAACAATAAGGATCTTGGTCTTTTCCTTGATGGCGCCTGTTCCAACCTGGACCACCGCAGCCAGAAAGTCGATAATATTAGCGATTATTACTGTTGTCATTTTAAAAATAAAACCTCTGTATTTCTTTATTTTTGTTTAATAATTGTACTCTAAAGACCAAGTATAATATGACGATATATGTATTAGCAAGAGAAAGGAGGAAGATGACCTATGAGGAAAGATCTTCCACGAAGATAAAAGTACCTTCACTGCGGCAGGCTCCCGGTGGAGGTCCTTTTTTTATGTAAAAAAAGACTACACTCCGGTTAGAAGTGTAGCCTTAAAGTCCAATTAACCAATATGTACATCAATATCTCCGCTTCCGCATCTGATCTTGCAGTTTCCACCATTTCCATCTGATGGAACCCTTACGTCTCCTGAACCAGAGTGTGCATCAAAGCTCTTAGCTGTCCTGAATGAGCCGCTTACATCTCCGCTTCCGGTTGAGATCTCAATATTCATGCCTTCACAGGATGTAAATCTGATATCTCCGCTTCCGCTCTTAAGCTCCATTGAAGCTGCGTCGCACTTTGTAAGATCGATCTGTCCAGAACCTGTCTTAACCTTAAGTCTCTCCTTGGAAAGAATGTTATCAAGATCAACATCTCCGCTTCCTACCCCAATCTCAAGCTCTGCAAAAGTGAATCTGTCGTGAATATCTATATCTCCGCTTCCAGTTGAGATCACAAAGTCTCTGTACTCAGCCTTTGGAAGATAAAGAACCTGCTTCCTTGGCTGATAATTTACCATGATATGGTCTGTCCATTTGAAATTCTCTTTTTCTGAGATAACAAGCTCTGTTCCGCGAACATCTACTGTAAACTTGTCTTTTTCATTCTCAAATCCGATAAAATGAGCTTTATTATCAGTTGATGGAAGAACCTGAAGGTCTCCGGAAAGGAGCTCTACCTTGATATCCTCAAAATCTTCTGTGATATCAAATGTCTTTTTCTCATATTCTTCTGTATATATAAGCTGGGAAAAGTCATTTCCCATAGCCTTTACTGCAAATGAAGCCATTAAACCACCTACGATAACTAAAACGATCGCAACCAGGATCGTGATCTTTTTCTCAAGTCTCATCTGTTCTACCTCCCACAAACAATTTTTTGATTCCAAGGCCAATTCTCTTACTCAAAAAGAGCATGCCCTTTGTAATCTGGTTAAATCCAAAAAATAGCAATATTGCGATTCCGATAGCAGCAATTCCGCATCCGGCAAACCACATGCCCTGGAAAAATCCCGCGGGCTGTACGATAGCTACTATGATCGATGCAATGCCTGATATAAACACTGAAAAATCAACAACATAAAGTGAAAGAATGATGATCCAGAATGTCATATAGAGCACCAGGCCAACAATTATTGCTGTAAGCAGAAGTGGGAGCCACAATGGGAATCCCAGGACCAAAAGAATGATCTCTCCTGCGCTAAATGATCTCTTTGGTGTTATCTTTTCTTTTACAATCTTGGTAATTGGTACTTCTTCGAGAATCTTAGATCTGATCTCAGCGATGCTGCCAAGGGCTGCTACTGCATCTTCCTCGGTCATACCATCTTCAACGCGGTCATCTATCATCTCTGTATAATAGTCTACCGACCTGTTTATATCTTCCTGAGAAAGGCCGATCAGACTAGTTTGAAGCTGCTGTGTAAATTCTGCCTTATTCATGTTTTTCCTCCCTCGTAACAAACTCGTAAATCTGTTTGAGTTCTTTCCATTCTTCTTCAAAAGCCTTAAGTCTATCCAGGCCTGCTGGTGTTATGTGGTAATACTTTCTAAGTCGCCCATTATGCTCAGCGGTCCGGACGGTGAGCAGCTGCTGGTTTTCAAGCCTTCGCAGAATAGGGTAAAGAGTTGACTCGGAAATCTCCACGAAAGAGCTCATGTCTTTTACGATTTGATATCCGTAGGAGTCTTCAATTTTGATGGCAGCGAGGACACATACGTCAAGGAGTCCTCTTTTCATTTGATTTTCCATCTCAATACCTCCTGTCACGTAATACTATATGTCGCATAGTATTATGTGTCAAGCAGTATTTTTGAAAAATCGTAAATTTATATCCAAATCACAGCTCTATAAACAACAAAAAAGCCGCATGGTTGCGGCTTTTTTAGTATATATAAATATCGTTTGTTATTTAATTTCTATATAGTAACTTGCCTTAAATTCCTCTCCAGGATCAAGCTTATTACCATACTCACGCTCTGAAATATCTCCGGAAAATCCCACTCTGTCGCACCTTCCATACCAGGGTTCGATGCAGACAAATGGCGCATGTTTGCCAACTGGTGACCACACACCTACAAGAGGAGTATCAAAGCTTACCTTTACAAAGGCATTTCCTCTTCCATCTACAATACTTATTGTATCTATCTGCTTATGCTCTATTACAAGGGCATCCTCAGCAAACAGTTCATCGCTCATTCCAAGGATTCCGCCGATCAGTGAGAACTCTTTTGTCCTGTCTGAAAGACATCCGCTTCCGTCCTGAGCTACCACGTTGGTGCGGATGGCACTTGGGGCCTCACCTTCCTTTTCAAGCTTAAGTACGTCATTATCCATGTCGCACAGGAACGCTGGATGGGCACCAATTGAGAAGAAAGACGTCTCGCTATCTGTATTAGTAACCTTCCAGATAACCTGGATCTCTTTTCCCGTAAGCTTGTATCCACAGCGAAGCTCAAAGGCAAATGGGTACTTCTCATGAGTCTCTGGAGCGTCGACAAGCTTAAACTCTATGCTGTCTGAAGTCTCTTCCACAAGCTCGAAATCCATATCTCTGGCAAAGCCGTGCTGGCCCATACTGTAAGTCTTGCCCTTATATCTTGATTCCTTGCCATAATAGCAGCCTACAACCGGGAAAAGAACTGGTGATGTCCTGCCCCAATACGCAGGATCCGCCTGCCAAAGGTACTCTCTTCCATCATAATTCCTGGTAATGGACTTAAGCTCTGCGCCGTGATCCGAGATCTTTACTGTGATTTCCTCGTTTTTAAGCTCATAGATCATGTTCGTTACCTCCAGATCCAAGATGCGATTTACGTGCCATACAATAATTGTACCACGTTTATGACCACTTTCTGCCCTGTTGTGCTATACTTTTCTCTAGAATTATTGACCAGTAAAGGAGCTTTTCACTATGAAAAAGATAAATCTCAAGAAATATACTGATTTTATTGTAAAAGAGACTACTGACCTTCTTAACATCGATTCCCCTACAGGCTACACAGAAGAGGCCTGCGCATGGGTAAAAAAGGAGTTCGAGAGCCTCGGCTTTAAGGCTCACATCACCAATAAGGGCGGCGTAGTTGTTGATCTTACAGGCAAAAACAAGAAAGATGGTCTTCTTTTAGAGGCACACACAGATACTCTTGGCGGAATGGTTGCTACCATCAAGTCTAACGGAAGACTTCAGCTTACAAACCTTGGTGGAATGAACCCAAATAACGCAGAGACAGAGAATGTCCGCGTCGTTACCAAGTTTGATGGCATCTACGAGGGAACTTTCCAGCTCAACAACGCTTCTATCCATGTAAATGGCGACTATAACGATACAAAGCGCACCTGGGAAAACTGTGAAGTTGTTCTTGATGAGGATGTAAAGACAAAAGAAGATACAGAGAAGCTTGGCATCTCAGTAGGCGATGTTGTCTGCTTTGAGCCAAATGTAAGAGTAACTAAGAGCGGATACATCAAATCCCGCTTCCTTGACGATAAGCTCAGCGTTGGAATCCTTCTTGGCCTTGCCAAGTACATCAAGGACAACAAGATTACTCCAAAGCGCGCTCTTTACGCTCATATCACTGTTTTTGAAGAGGTTGGCCACGGCGGATGCGGAAACGTTCCAGAAGGCTGTACAGAAGCCATTTCTGTCGACATGGGCTGCGTAGGTGAAGGTCTTACCTGCACAGAAAAGCAGGTATCTATCTGCGCCAAGGACAGTGGCGGCCCTTACAGCTATCCTATAGTCCAGGGCCTTATCAAGGCTGCCAAAGACAGCGGCGCTGACTACGCTGTAGATATCTATCCTCACTACGGAAGTGACGTAGAAGCTACTCTAGGCGCTGGAAACGACCTCAAGCACGGCCTTATCGGCGCTGGTGTTTATGCTTCCCATGGATATGAAAGAAGCCATAAGGACGGTGCTGAGAACGTCTTACGGCTTCTGATCGCTTATGCTTTATGATATTTAGCTGACTACCTTTTGCTTAATTTCAGTGTAATCATTTACATTTTGTTTCTTTATTTCAAAACAGGTAATTATAGCTGGAAAATCTATTCCAATCGCTACTGGCCTATGATATAACTATCTCTGGTGAAAATATTTGAGGGAGAGAGGGTTTACCAAATGGCTAACGAATCAAACGGAAATGTATTATTATCACAGGCTGAGATCGATAAGCTCATCCAGCAGCTGGAGAAAGAAAAGGAAGAGAAATAATCAGCTATTCTGGTCGTTGTTATTATCGTATCTGCTGACATAATCAGGTCTGTTATCCATAATGAGCGCTGCTATCAGATAAAAGATAGCTCCGCTTCCACCTGATAAAGCAAAAATGACCCAGATGATTCTAACGATAAGAGGATCAATTCCAAAGTACTCGGCAACACCGCCGCATACTCCAAAGATTTTTCTGTCGTTACTTCTGTACAACTTTTTATTCATATCACTAACCTCCATATAACTTTGAAAACTCAACTGCTTTATATATTGACAGTATACTTCAGGTATTTAAAGTGTTACATGACTATTTCAGAGTTTTTGGGAGGTTATTTTTCTTTTTACGGAAAAATAATTTATTCCCTGGCCATCTTGGACTCAAGCTTGTTCTGATACATCAGTGTATCCGCTCTCTTAAATACATCATCCATTGAAACATCATTTTCTTCGTCAAATATGGCCATTCCAGTGGCTGCAGAGTATCTGTCCCAGGGTTCTCTGTCTTCGTCGATAGATGACGCCTCAAAGGATGCCCTGAGGGCCGTAAGAAGCTGATCCTTGTGGTCATAATCCTGATTTTCCAAAAGAACTACAAACTCATCGCCGCCAATCCTGAAAACAGGAGAATGACTGTAAATTATACAGATCTGATGGCAGGCGCCGGAGATATACTCATCTCCGTGCTCATGACCATAAGTATCATTGACCTTCTTTAGGTTATTAAGATCGATCATGAGGATGGCAAACTTTGCCTTTCCGTTTATGATATCTTCATCAACTCTGGCCTTGGTCTTGTCGTACCAGGCCTTGTTCTTAACGTGAGTTAAGGCATCCTGATAAGCCACAGTATCCATTTGGATCACCTGGCTCTTCATGTCTTCCACCTGTCCCTCGGCATCTAAAATGCTCTTTACGTAAGCTCTCATGTCGCTGGACATCTGTGCCACAGCGTTTGAAAGGGACTCAACTTCATTGTGGGTCATGATATGTGGATCATCATAGGAAAGCTTGTCTGGATCCTTTTGCTCGTGACTTCTCTCAGCAAAAGAGACTACGCTCTTCTCAAGCTTGGTTATAGGCTCTGTGATGTTCCTGTTAGCCCATGCAATGAAGAAAAGAATAAACAAAAATCCCAGAATGACGATGAGGACTACGTTTACGATCATATACTCGCGAATGGTACTTCTAAGATCAGAAACCTCGATATCTACGCATAAAAGAGCAAATTTCTCCCCTCTTGCATTGATAAGGGGCTTAACTCCAGTGTAGTCATATCCCCAGTCACTAAAGTCCTTAAAGAAGGTTATCCCCTCACTTTCCATGGCATCCATGTAGAGCTTAAGGTACTGAGGCTCGTAGCCATCCTCGATCATGTAATTTAAGGTCAGTCCGTCAGGATCTGTCTGTCTTCCCAGATGAGTATCCGCAGATAGGATATTCATCATAACTGTGGGGGTCTCGGCGCTTATAGGGCGGACGATATAGAGGAAATGAATGTCGAAATCATCCATAATGCTGTCCATAAAGTCCATCAGCTCCGCGTACTTCTCTGACTCAACGCCTGTATCCACGCAGTTTGAAAGGTCCTCAATATCCATATGGCTCTCCACATACTCGATGATATCGGTCATACGAAGCTCATATGCATGATAAAGAGACCTTGTGTAACTGGTGTAAGTTAAGATACTTAGGACCAGACACAAGAAGATAAAGAAGATAGCGCTGCTGATAAAAATACTCTTTTTTAGAGGCCTTTTATTGACAGACATTCAGTTCCCTTTCCTGATCAAATCAAAGAAGTGTCTCTGCTCTGTGCTCTATGTTCTGTTTAAAGTTGATTACATCGTGGTCATACTCTTCATCCATAAATGTTGAATGGATGAGGAAATCTGCTGTAGCTTTGTTGTTTGCAAAAGGTATATCGTACACCTGAGCTATTCTCATAAGAGCCTTTACATCAGGGTCATGAGGCGCTGCTGTAAGAGGATCTGAGAAGAAGATTACGAAGTCGATCTTTCCTTCTACGATCTTGGCTCCGATCTGCTGATCTCCACCAAGAGGACCTGAGTTATAGCCGCGAACAGGAAGATCTGTAGCATCTGTGATCATCCTTGCTGTAGTGCCTGTTCCGCATAAAAAGTGCTTCTTTAATACTTCTGCATTGTCCTTGCACCAGTTTATAAGCTCAGCTTTCTTGCCATCGTGGGCAATAAGCGCGATGTTTTTCTGCTTTTTAATGGTTAGTGTGATTGTTTCTGACATTTATGCCTCCTTGATCAGTAATTAATTATTGTCATTTATTATCTGGAGCTCTTTCTCAACTCCAGCAAGATGCTCCTGGCACTTTGTAGCAAGGATCGTACCTTCATTATAAAGCTTTATTGAGTCGTCGAGGGAAATATCCTTGGCTGAAAGCTTCTTGTTTATCTCTTCAAGTTGTGTCAAAGCCTCATCTATGTTAAATTCCTGATTCTCTGCCATTTTATGCTCCTTTAATCTGATATTTTCTCTGTTCCTGTAACTGTAGTATTGATCTGACCGTCGTGGATCCTGATGGTTACAGGATCGCCCTTTTTGACGTCATCAACGCTAACTACAGGCTTATCTTCCGTTGTGATATATCCAAAGCCCCTGACAAGCTTGGCTGTAGGTGAAAGACCGTGAAGCTCTGTAATAAGGACCTTGCAGCGGTTCTTTTTAACTTCGTAGATCACAAGAATCTTTTGCCTTAGCCCATCTGAGAGAACTGATAACTTCTCTTTTCTTTCTTTTAACAGCCGCACAGGGTCATGGCCTTCAAGCTTGGCCTTCTGGGTCTGTAAAAGGAGCTTTCTCTCGTTTAGGCGGCTTCTCATGTTGTCGGATATTCCCTTACGAAGCTGCTCAAGGTGATGGATAGTTGTCATGATATCCGGAACCGCTTCCTCTGCCGCTTCTGAAGGGGTTGCTGCCCTTTTATCTGAAACATAATCTATAAGGGACCAGTTGCCCTCATGTCCAACAGCTGAAATAATGGGGGTTTTAGCCTCATAAACAGCTCTAGCCAGGGATTCGTCGTTATAAGCGATAAGCTCTTCGTCTGATCCTCCGCCTCGTCCCACGATAATGGTATCAAGCCCCATATCGTCCAGCACCTTGATACCCTGAAGGATGGTACTTACAGCGTTTACGCCCTGTACATTTACGTGGTACAAAACAAGCTGAATGTAGGGATTTCTCTTTTTCGCAACCTTCTCAATGTCGTTTCTGGCCTGCCCGTTCTTGGAGGTTACAATACCCACCTGCTTTGGGAATTTGGGTATAGGCTTTTTATGCTCAGGAGCAAAAAGACCTTCTGCCTCAAGCTTGGCTTTAAGCTCTAAATACTTAAGATTGGCCTCTCCAGCGCCAATATCGGCGATCTGGCGAACTATAAGGTTAGTTTTTCCGCTTTTTTCTGAATAGTTAAGGCTTCCCGCTATGGCAACCTGTTTGCCGGCTTCAAGCTCGAATTTAAGGGCAGTCGCAGCGGTGCTTCTCCACAATATGCAGGATAAAAGAGATTTCTCATCCTTGATGTGGAAGTAGTAATTGCCAGCATTTGGGCCTTTGTAGTTGGTGACTTCTCCCTTAACAAGGATGTTTCTGAAGGCCGGATTCATCTCGAACTGGTCTGTGATCAGGTAGTTGATCTCAGAAACGGTCTTGTATTTGGCGTATGGATCGTCTGGAGAAGACTCTTTTCCGGTATCTGATGACTTCGAGGCGAGAGAAGATGGCGTTTTAGCCATATCTGCGCCGGCTTCTACTGTCCCATCCTCCGGGCCATCGTACCAGCGCTTAAGCTCGTCAGTTAAGGCGTTGCAGTACCAGTACTTGCCTTCCCAGTTCCACTTAGCGCCAAGGGCCTTAGCCTCATCCTTTTCTCTAAAGGGAACGTTTAATCTATAACTCAATGTAGTACTCCGTCTTATTTAATCTGATTATATTATAATATTTTCCCAGTCTATTTTCTCGTCCTTGTAGTAGTATTCTCTGTCGTGCTCTGATACTTCCCTTAAAACCCTGCATGGGTTGCCAACAGCTACTACATTATCCGGAATATCCTTGGTTACTACGCTTCCAGCGCCTATTATGGCGTTCTTACCAATAGTGACACCAGGAACGATAACAGTGTTAGCACCGATCCAGGTATTTTCTCCAATGTGAACGTCCTTGTTGTACTGAAGGGCCTTAGCGCGAAGCTCAGCGTTTATCGGATGATTGGCTGTGGCAATAGTTACATTTGGTCCAAACATTACCATGTCGCCAATGTAGATATGTCCATCATCAACCAGTGTAAGGTTGTAGTTTGCATAGATATTTGAGCCAAAATGAACGTGATGTCCGCCCCAGTTGGCTCTAAGTGGCAACTCAATGTAGCAGTTATCGCCGCACTCAGCAAAAACTTCCTTCATGTATTTCTCTTTTCCCTCAATATCAGAGGGTTTAAGCTTATTAAGTTCCCAGAGCTTGTCCTGATATGGAAGCTGCTTAGCCATGATCTCAGGATCTCCCGGGTCATAAATAAGGCCTTTTACCATTCTTTCGTACTGTGTCATTGTTGTAACTCCCCGAAATATTTTAATTCTTATACGCTTCTATTATACGAAAAATAAGGCGACCTGCCTATGCAAGCCGCCCTACCTTTACATTATTTATTTAATCTCGTCTGTGGTTCCGTCTTTCTTAACCACCTCAAGTCTGCAGCCAAGTCCAAATGCTGCAACTGATCCAGCGATCAGTGCCCAGGGTGCTGCTGCAAGACCAAGTATTCCGCCAACAATCCCTACGTTAACTGGAACACTGAAAACTACCTCGTCACCCTTCTTAATCTGAATTCTGTCAACGTTTCCGTCTTCAACCTTCTTTTTGAGCTTATCCATCATATCCTTGATCTCTTCGCTGACATCCTTTGTGTCTGGCTGAATAAGCTTGATAGCTGCATCAACGTCGCCATCTGTCTTAACCAGGGCTTCCTTTGCTGCCTTAAATTCAACGCCTGTCTGCTCCATTACCTTTTCTACTGCTTCTAATGTGATTTCCATGATGTTTGTCCCCTTTCTTTAGTTAAGCATGTGCAAGTAAGCTAAATAAACCTGCCACCAACAATATTGGAAGCGCTACATATACCAGACCTCCCACTGCCAAACCGATCAGGATGGCTGGAAGGAATACCAGGTACATCACGATCTTGAAGATGCCCCAGCTGGCTCTTAACGCAAAACCAATCATTTTCCAGAATATTACGAAAAACATTATAGTAAACAGGAATGATAACATGATCCTCACCATCCTTTCTTTAATTAACCATTGTTATCAGTTCTTTGTTGATATTGTCATTATATATAAGCAAGGATCAGGAATACATGATAAAAAGAGCAAAAAATAAGACTGATTTCTCTCTTTTTAGAGAAAAATCAGTCCGTTTATCATTTTTATATATCAGCCTGCGTCTCTTAAGGCTTCCTCAAAAGTATCGCTGAGCTTCTGAAGCTCAAGCATGTGCTCGATCCTCTTTTTGATATTGATGATTGCATAGAACAGTGCTCCGCAGATCACCAGTGCTACAAGAGCGATTCCAAATTCAAAGAAATCTGTTCCAAAGAATAATTCTCTGATGGCATTGGATGCATTAAATAGTACTGCCATAAGTCCCAGATATTCGATTCCTTTAAGAATAACTGTATTTCTTATTGGAAAAACTAACATTGAAGTCATAAGAAGTGAAGTTGCTGAGCAGATTACAAATGCGATTCCATTATACATAGTGTTCACCATTGTACTTGATACTCTCAAGCCCCTTGTCTCAAAATAAGCAATACCACTTATGCTACCGATCAGCATTGCTACACCGATTACCAGTGCTGACATGCCCAAAAGCAAAAATCCAAGTGTGATATCATCGATTCCTCTTAATCTAACAATTTTCCCCTGCATGATTTTTTCCCCTAAATTCATCTCAATCGTTTTCGTTATCTTATAAATAATTATACGGTTCATAATTATAAAATGGATAAACTCACTATTAAAAAACAGGAAAGAAAAACGGAAGAATTGATGAAGAGAAACAAAAAAGGTGCAGAAACCATGCGGTTTCTACACCTCTTCACAAATTCAAACCCTGATAAACACTGGTGTTTATCTCAGCAATATGTGCCCTTATCAATAACATCGCCGGAGAAAAGACTCTTATCGACTGTCTTAGATTTCTTTTCAACATGAACAAGATTAGTTCTTGTTTTCTTAGTATTCTTGTCAATAGTCTTCGCCAACTTCTTCTTGGTCTTATCGGAATAAACAAGATTGTTCACTTCTTCCATACCGCCAGCTACTGACTCAAGAGCATCATCATCAAGTATGTTATTGTTGATATCCTTTTCTGATCCCATCGCCTTATACCTCCTTAATATTGGTCTCTGACTCTTTATACGAATATCTTAAATTTGTGGCAATGAAAATTTTCTTATGTACTGATTATACAAAAAATCGTAAGATGTATCTATATTTTATATGTTTTGAGGTAAATGAATTTGAGTAACACACAACTATATGAGACCGGAAGTGATAAGAAGAGACGCGCTGTCCTCGTGGGAGCTAGAACCGGACGGACCAGTGAAGAAGAGTTCGAAGTAGGAATGTATGAACTTAAGGGCCTTGCAAAGGCCTGCGATATAGAGCCAGTAATGAATGCCACTCAGAACCTTGTGGCAGAGGACGCAGCAACCTACATAGGTTCCGGTAAAATCGAAGAAATAAAGGCTGTAATAGAGATGTACGACATCGATACAGCCATATTTAACAATACTCTGTCCCCTTCACAGCTTGCAAACCTGTCAAAAGCCCTTGATGTTGAGGTAATTGACCGCACAGGTCTTATTCTCAATATCTTTGCAGAAAGGGCTAAGACCAAGGAAGCAAGGCTTCAGGTAGACTATGCCCAGCTTAAATACATGCTCCCAAGGCTTGTGGGACTTAGAGCCAACCTCTCAAGACAGGGAGGAACTGGCGGATCCTTGTCCAACAAGGGTTCTGGTGAGAAGCAGATCGAGCTGGACAGACGTAAGATTGAGAAGGAAATGGCCTTTTTAAGGCGTGAGCTTGAAGATGTTGAAAAGACAAGGCAGTTGCAGCGTGGAAGACGCTCATCAGCTGGAATCCCCTTAGTTGCCCTTGTTGGCTATACAAACGCCGGTAAATCCACCCTTATGAACAGGCTGATCGACGATTATGGAACAGATTCCGGTCAGAAGGTATTTGTTGAGGATATGCTATTTGCAACCCTTGACACCACTGTCAGAAAGCTTGAAACAACCAGTGGCAGAGCCTTTCTTCTTTCTGACACAGTTGGCTTCATCAATGATCTTCCCACTGACCTGGTCAATGCCTTCCACTCCACTCTCGAAGAAGCCCTTTACGCCGACCTTATCGTGGAAGTGATAGATTCGTCAGATGAAAACCATATGATGCATTCCGAGGTTACAGCAAGGACTCTGCAGCAGCTTGGAGCTGGGAATATCCCCAGGATCACGGTTATGAACAAGGCTGAAAGGCTTGAAAACGTTGAGATTCCTCTGGTCCGCGGCGATAAGATATTTATCTCAGCCAAGAGCGGGATTGGAATAAGAGAGCTTGTAAATCTCATAGAAAAGAAGCTTAACGAATCCCTAAGGCGCTGTACCTTAAAGATCCCATATGATAAATCCGGCATTGAAAGTCAGATAAGAAACAGCTCCCAGGTGGTATCTGTAGCCTACGAAGGCGACGGTATCACAATGGAAGCCTATCTCACATCAGAAAACTATGGTAGATACAGTGAATATATCGAATGATATAAGCCCCCGTCAGGGGGCTTTTTTTGAGCAAAAAAAGAGGACTGAATATCAGTCCTCCTGAAGACGCTGTACCATGTCCCATAAAGTCTCAGCACTGTTGAAATTCTCTGGGATGATCTCTGATGCAGGGATTGAAATGTCGTACTCATCGTTAAGTGCGCTTATGATCTGAAGAATATCGAAGGAATCAAGGATTCCATCATCAATAAGCTTGTCCTCTGTCTCAAAATCCACATCATCCTTGATCTCTGCAAGGATATTTAAAAGCTCTTCCATTAAATAAATCTCCTTAAATTCTGGTTTTAATTAGTTCTTGTTCTGACAGTTAAGGCCGCTGCTCTCAGTAAAGTCTCTTGCCATGACTACGCTGCCATCTTCTTTTGCAAGAAGGATCCTTGGCATTGTCCTACTAAGGAACAGGTAAATTCCCTCTGTTACAGAATAAGCTCCGATGTCACAGAATGCAAGTATATCCCCAATTTTTAAATCCTGCAACTTAATTTGTCTGACCAGCACATCTGCAGTGGTGCAAAGACTTCCGCAGAGGGCATAATCAGCACTTCCATCCTCAGAAATGCCTGTTACATCTGCGCCTCCAAAGAAGCTATCTATCTGATCCCCGGCGCCATCCGCCGTATCTCTGTCAATCTTCTTAATTACTGGTATCTTCATGCCCATAACCTGGCCAAGATATGTCACATGGTTCATTCCACCGTCGATAATGCAGTAGTTTGTGCTCTCGTTGGACTTAATGTCCATGACCTTTGTTAAGTAATAGCCGCACTCTGAGGTAAAAAATCTGCCCATTTCGATGGTGAGCTCGCACCAGGTGGCTGTTTCCTTGAGAGCTTCAGAAAGCTCTTTTACAGGGGCTAAAGTATCAGAAAAATCCTCATTTTCAAAGTATGGAACAGGAAGGCCCGGGCCGTACTCTAACTTCTTAAGTCTTACGCCATAGGTGCTCTCTATCTCATTATAGAGGTCCTTTAGCATCAAAAGTTCCTTCTTTTGCTGTTCAAGCTTTTTGCGCTGAGTGCCGACAAAATAGTGGATACCGACTATCTCTATATTCGAAAGGTCAGCTCTTTTCTCAATTGCCTTAAGAAGATCGCTCTTAGACATGCCAAACTGGCTTCCGGCGTTGAGCCTAAGAAGCACAGGAAGAATCTTCCCAAGGCGTTTTCCCTCGTTTTGGAGAAGCACAACATGCTTAAGGGATTCGGCGGTATAAATGCCAGCGCCGTATTCTGCAGCGTCTCGAACGTCAACTTCTGTCTTGTTAACTCCGGAATACACGATCCTGCCTGGCTCTACTGAGAGCTTCTTACAGATATCAAGCTCTCCCGGGCTGCAAACCTCCAGCTTTTCTGTGACATCAAGCATTGCTGGGATAAGAAATGGATTGGCCTTTATGCTGAAGCATAGAGAAACACTATCTCCAACAATCTCCTTGATGGCGCGAGCCCTGTCTTTTAGGGCCTTCTCGTCAAAAAGAAATGCCGGAGTTCCATATTTACTTGCAATTTCCTTAAGGTTATCAGTTGTCATAGATTCTTCCATTCTTTTAACAGATAGGTTCTGTCGATCTTACCGTTCTTGTTTATTGGCATCTCGTCAAGTTGCTTGACCGTTGATGGCACCATGTATGGAGGAAGGTCCTCCTTAAGCCCACTTAGGAGCTCTTTTTTGTCCTTGTCACCTGTGTAGAACAGGATAAGTTTCTTTTTATCTTGCTCATAGATACAGCAGGCTCTTGTAACGCCCTCTACAGCCATTGCGCCAACCTCGATCTCACCAAGCTCGATCCTGTGGCCCATGTGCTTGATCTGGAAGTCTTTTCTGGAAACATAGTAGAGAATGCCCTTTTCATCGTACCTTCCGATATCGCCAGTCCTGTACATCATCTCCTGGAACAGGTTGTTGAGAGGATTCTGCATAAATGCCGCGTCGGTCTTGTCCTTGTCGCCGTAGTAGCCAAGAGCAAGACTTGTGCCTGTAACACAGATCTCGCCTTCTTTTCCAGGATCTGTAACAAGCTTGTCCTCATCATCAAGAAGGAACACGCTCTCGTTAGGGAATGGGATTCCAGCTGGAATAACCTCATTTTCCTCGTAATCCCTGTCTAAAACGTGGTATGTGCAGTTGCAGGTAATCTCAGTTGGTCCATAGAGATTAACATATGTAGCATCGGAAAAGAACTTTTTCCAGTGATTTAAGTGCTTAACAGGCATAACTTCGCCTGAGAACATGATCATTCTGATATCCTCAGGACATCTGTACTCAAGGCCGTTCATGATGGAAACAAAGCACATGGCGCTGACAGCCCAGACAATAACTGTAACCTTCTGGTCAGCAAGATAGTCCATAAGAGTCATTGGATTGCTAAAGTACTCTCTAGGAATAAGGGCTATCCTTGCTCCGGACATAAGTCCTGAATAAACGTCCTTAACTGATACGTCAAAGTCAAAGGGCGCCTGGTTTCCAAGCACGTCGCCTTCTTCGATTCCAAATATATCAACAAAATAGCCGATAAACTCAAGCACAGACCTGTGGCATACTGTAACGCCCTTTGGTACTCCTGTGCTTCCGCTGGTAAAGTTAACATAAAGCGGGTCAATATCCTGTGAAAGGTCCCTTATAGCTCCAAGCTTATCCTCATCAACAGGAAGATCTCCCATTTTCCCGATAAGGTCGTCAAGAAGGATCAGCTCAGTGCCTTCCGGAAGCGACAGCTCTTTTGCCTTATCAAACATGGATGCGTCAGTGAACACAACCCTTGGTTTAAGAGTATTTAAGATGCTCTCTGCCCTTGCAGCTGGCTGCCTTACATCAAGAAATGAGTAAAAGCCCCCTGCGTAAACTGCGCCAAACATGCCAACGAGCGCATCACAGCTCTTTTCCATGTAGAATGAAACAGGGCTCCTCCTCACAATCTTATCTGCCAGGAAAGTGCCTATTTTTCTGGAAAAGAGATACAGCTCTCCGAAGGTTATCTCTTTCCCCGGATCTGTAAATGCCACCTTGTCCTTATTCAGAATTGCCTGACCTTCGATGAGGTCAAGAACGCTGTTACAATAACTCATTTTTAGTTCCCTTCATATGCTGGAAGGTCGTAAAACATCTCAGTTACGTCCTCTCCCGCCTCATATTTATTGACCATAATACCAAGGGCTCTGGAGAACTGCTCTGTTCCCGCATTGTTAAGGTGCCCGTTGTCTCTGTATATCTCAAGGTTAAATACATCCACATACTCTTCTTTGGCCAGGGTGTAATCGTAAAACTCATATCCATAGCCTGAGAGCAGCGCTTTTACAGTATCTGTGTAGTCTCTGTAGCTGTCCAGCCTGTATACGGACAGGGCCTGGGTCGTTGGAAATGCAATGACAAAGAGCTCAACGTCATTTGCCTTGCATAGCTTTGCTATATCCTCAAGGGTATCAAGATTATCCTGTCTGACATTTATGTAGTACAGGTCGTCAACCTCGTTGTTCCACGCTACTACGCTTGTAAGATCTAAAAAGTGCCTGCCTTCGCCGTACATCTCATCGGATCCGTAGTGTCCGTTCTCATCCCTGTGGTCAGTCATATCAAGGATCTGGCTCTGAAGCTTCTCCCTGATGTTATTTGGGATATTGCTTACGCGGTCGTAGGTCCATGGGAAATAGTATAAAACAGAGGATGGAGTCCCGATAAAGTCCTTAGATGTCACGAAATTCGCTCCAGCCTTAACTCTTGCCGCTGGGGAAAGCGTATCACTAAGGTTCCTTACAAAGCAGGCTTCAGCCCTGAAGTTGTCCTGCCTGTTCATCTCCATGATCTCCGGATCTATGCCAACTATAGCCTTTGTTATGCCGCCACGCTCTATAGCCTCTTTTAGCGCTATATAGGAGCTTTGAATGGACTGCATGTTGGTTCCCATGTTGTAGGATTTAAGGCCAGTCTCAGCGTCCACCAGTGCTGGATCTATGTCGCAGAGACAAAATGAAGTGCCGGTATAGACCATATCGATCTGTCCCTTATTAGCAAAGCCTCTCCACATCTCGCTTCCAGAGCCACTAAATGGTCTGAGGGCAAAGGACATTCCAAGGTTGATCACTATAAACAATATAAGGAAGCACAGGAAGGCTCCATATTTCTTAAAAATTCGCATATAGGAAACCTCCTGTTGAAGTTGTAAATACGAAAGAAACAAGGATCATAAGCGCCAGGAACACCCAGGATATGCCCACCTTGGCCTGACTTCCGTATCTCTCATATATATCTGACTCAGGATTGCGCTCTTTCCACAGGCTGACCACAAAGATAACTATGGTTCCTACAAGCGCTATGCCCATTCCGCCAAGGACGTACATGGGCTTAACAGTATCTGAGTTGAGGCACACGTTTTTAAAGCTGAACAGGAACTCATCCCCATGAAAATGGAAAAGAGTCCTTCCAAAGCATGCCATACACTGGGCCATATCCTCGATCCTGTCAAAGTACCAGCCAATGTTTACGATGATAAATGTCCTTATAACCCTGAAAACATGCATTCCCTTGCTCTTTACAGGGATGTGTAATATCTCTGAAAGACGTCCAAAGGAAGGCTCTAAAATATCGCTAAGAGCGATGATAATTCCGTTATAAAGTCCCCACCATACATAGTGCATGTCAGCTCCGTGCCACACACCAACAAGGAAGAACACCAGAATATTGGCTATTCCAGCTGGAAGCACCCTTCCAAAGTGCTTGCCAAGGTGCTTACTGCACCACTTTCCAAAGTTCTGCATGGGTTTAAGAAGCGCAAATGGATAGAAAACGTAGTCTCTCATCCACGCGCCAAGGGAAATATGCCATCTTCTCCAGAAATCTCCAAGAGATACAGCAAAATATGGCTGTCTAAAGTTTGGCATCATCTCAAGGTCAAAGAGCTGTGCAACACCAAGAACAATGTCTATTCCGCCGGAAAAGTCCGCGTACTGCTGAACTGAGTACAGAAGGATTCCGCAGACCACCAAAGATCCAGGGATCGTATCTGCCGGCGAATCAAATATCCTTGCAATGCTGTCTGTAAGCATGTTGGCAACAGCGTACTTCTTCATTAGACCAAAGAGGATTAAGATGATAGCTCTTTTTGCCCTCTCTCCTGACCATGTATGCTCCTTGCCAAACTGAACTCCCAGCTTGTCATAGCGGTTAATCGGGCCCTGAATAAGCTGTGGAAAGAAGGAGACAAACAAAAGGAACCGGAAAAAGCTCTTTTCCGCCTCGTACTTCTCACCGTGGATATCTACGATGTATGAAGTTGCCTGGAAGGTGTAAAAAGAAATTCCAAGTGGCACCAAAAGTCCCTGGCCCCACGATCCCATGACGCGGAAGTACTTCATAAACGCCAGCACTCCGAAGTTAAGGATCAGCACCAGGAACAATACAAGTCTTTTCTTATTCTGATATCTGGTCTTAAGAGCTTTCTTGGCTTCGCGGCTCTCTGCAGCCTTTTTCTCCTCCGCAAAAGAAGCCTTGTACTTATCAAGGACAAGGGCTCCGTACCAGACTGTAAATGCTGTAAACAGGATAAAAATGATATTCTGCCTGCCAACCAGAAGGTAGAATACCAGGTTTGCCACAAGCAGAACCTTCCACTGATGAAGCCTTGGAAGCTTATAATATAAAACTAAAGAAATTGCTGTAAAAGCAATATATCCTAAGGATAAAAAATCCATATCCCTCTATCACTCCTGACCAGGCTTCTTTTTAAGGTTCTTCCTTGCATTGTACTTGTCAACGTTGATTGATCCGTTAGCAAGCATCTGCTCTGACCACAGCTGCAGCGTCTCTACTGCAATTGAGATCTTCTCAAGCTCGTTCTGGATGTCCACGAAATCGTCGATTTCAGCGTCGTCAATAACACCATCAGCCGCAATATTGATGAACCTGCGCTGCTGGTCCTGAACTGTATTAAGTGAATCCACAGTGTTGAGCACTATCTGGGACAGGTCCTGCATCTTGATCTCAGGAACGTACCTCTTTCCGATAGGACACTGATTGGAACAGTAGTAGTTGCAAAGCTCCGGGGACTTATACTTGTCCGCCATGATCATGATCTCGTCAGGATGTGGAGATACTCTCTCGTTCTCGATCTTCTCTATTCTCTCAGGTGGAATGGACTCAAGTAAGTCGCTGGCCTGATCTCTGGTGAGTTTGAGCTCCTCCCTCCTCTTAAAATATGGATTCTTATTCTCTTTATTCGATACCTTTGGCATAAAACCGCCCTCCCTTTACAGAAAGATTATAACAGAAAATCGCCAATTTAGTATAAAATAAGAAGTAGTATATTTTATCTATAAGGACTATATGGAGGGGGAAATATGCCAATACTTGGAGCTTTTGCCGTACCACATCCACCTATTATGCTGCCTGAAGTTGGAGGCGGCCAGGAAAAAGAGATCCAGGCTACCACCGATGCATACATGCAGGTGGCAAAAGAGATAGCGGACCTTGCGCCTGAAACCATCATAATCTCAAGTCCTCACAGCATTATGTATGGGGATTATTTCCATATTTCTCCAGGTGACGGAGCCAGAGGCGATATGGGAAGGTTCAATGCGCCCTCTGTTTCTTTTAACGAGCAGTACGACACAGAACTGGTAAAAGAGATCTGTGATATCGCTGCATCTTACGGCGCCGATGCGCCTTCTGAGTACTCCGAGATCCAGGAATTCCCAGCTGGAACTCTTGGCGAGCGTGATGCTAGCTTGGACCACGGAACCATGATCCCTCTTTACTACATAAGAAAATTCTACAAGGACTTTAAGATCGTAAGGATCGGTCTTTCAGGCCTTACTCTCCCAATGCACTATGAAATGGGCCAGATAATGCAAAAGGCTATAGAAAACACTGGCAGAAGGGTTGTTTACGTAGCAAGCGGAGACCTCTCCCACAAGATGAAGGCAGAGGGCCCTTACGGCTTTGCCAAGGAAGGCCCTGAATACGACGACCGAATTATGGAAACCCTAGCCAGTGGCCAGTTTGACAGGCTCCTTGATTTTGATGATATCTTCTGTGAAAGAGCTGCTGAGTGCGGACACAGGTCCTTTGTCATGATGGCCGGGGCTCTTGACGGGCTTTCTGTAAGAGCTGAAAAGCTCTCTCACGAGGCTACCTTTGGCGTAGGATATGGCATCTGCAGATTTGAAGTCGGCGAAGCCGACGATTCAAGGCGTTTTTTGGAGGTCTGGAGAGCCAAAAAGGCTGAGGAACTTGAAAAAAGGAAAGCCGATGAAGACCCTTACGTTCGTCTTGCAAGATTTTCCTTAGAGAGCTTTATCACCATGGGAAAAAGGATCTCAAAATCAGACCTGACCGGGGAAAAATGGGCAGATATGCCTTCTGAAATGTTTTCGCAGCAGGCTGGAGCCTTTGTTTCTATCCATAAAGACGGAGCTCTGAGGGGCTGCATTGGAACTATCCTTCCAACCTGCAGGAACGTTGCTGATGAGATCATGCAAAACGCCATAAGTGCAGGCACCAATGACCCAAGATTTCCTATGATCAGGGAAGATGAGCTGGCAAGTCTTGAGATGAGCGTTGACGTTCTTGATACCCCGGAGCCTATAGACAGCCCGGATCAACTGGATGTTAAGCGCTACGGAGTCATCGTAACCCACGGTCGTAAGCGGGGTCTCCTTCTTCCAAATCTTGACGGAGTAGACACCATCGAAGATCAGATTGATATCGCCCGCCAGAAAGCAGGCATATCAGAGGACGAAGATTACAGCCTTGAGAGATTCGAAGTTATAAGACACTACTAAGAGGAAAGCCATGCCCAGATGTAATGTTTGCCATAACGCTTGTTATCTTAATGATGGAGACACTGGTCTTTGCCGGGCTCGCATTTGCGATGCCGGCGAGATAAAGTGCACAAACTACGGGCTTGTAACATCCATTGCCTTAGATCCGATAGAGAAAAAGCCTCTAAATCTCTTTTTCCCGGGCTCAAATATCGTATCTGTGGGAAGCTACGGGTGTAACCTTCGCTGTCCCTTCTGCCAGAACCATGAGATCTCTTACGGGTTCGGTCAGGAGTACGACATGGGCTATCGCTACATTTCGCCACAGGACCTGGCGGACATCGCGGAGCAGTACAAGCCTCACGGCAATATAGGCGTTGCATTTACCTATAATGAGCCCCTTGTAGGCTATGAATATGTCATCGATGCGTCGCTACAGGTGCACAAAAAGGGAATGAAAACTGTCCTTGTCTCCAACGGAAATGTGACAAAGGAGATCGCAGAAAAGGTCATTCCCCACATAGATGCCATGAACATCGACCTTAAGGGCTTTACAGATACCTATTACACGGATTTCCTAAAGGGCAACAGGCAGATGGTCATGGACTTTATCGAAATGGCCTCTGAAAAGTGCCACGTAGAGGTCACTACCCTCATCGTCCCAACCCATAACGATAATCCAGAAGAGATAGCCCAGATCGCAGAGTGGATAGCAGGTCTTAACCATGGCAAGGGAAAAGAGTCCATCGCCCTTCACGTAACCCGCTATTTCCCGCGTTTTCACTTAACGGATATACCTGCCCCTACCTACGAGAAAATGGCAGAGCTTAAAGCTGCTGCATCGAAGTATCTGGACCACGTCTTTGTAGGAAACTAAACTTGGAGGAAGCATCATGAAAGATTTTGACTTCAGATCACCAAAGAATATCTTTTATCTTAGCGTCATAGGGATCTCTGTAATCGCGATGATAGTTCTTTTTACAGGGTTCCTGAAGGATAAGTCAGGTAGCGATACAGATTCTGCCACGGCCCACGCTACCCTGGCACCAAAGAAGGAAAAAGTCCTTGTGACCACAAGCACAGAGACTATCGAAGACGGCCTTAGGGACATGGGCGTTCTCATAACCCAGGAGTACTACTTTACCCAAGTTGAGAAGTACACCAAGGAAAAGAAGATCCTCAACATGATCAACTCTTCCTCAGAATTTATCTACAGCTACGACGGAAGTGTATCTGCAGGCATTGATTTTGGCGGGATTACACTGACTAAGGACGACGAAAACAAGACCATCACTGTGGATATCCCAGAGTCTGAGATACAGACAGTAAACATAGATACAAACACCTTCCAGGTGTATTCAGAAAAGGATTCCATCTGGAATCCCATGAAGCTTGAGGATTTCAACGCTTCTCTCACGGACTTTGAAGAAGCTGCCAAGCAAAAGGCCCTGGACAATGGCATCCTTAAAAAGAGCGATGACCACGCCAGAGTCCTTATTACAAACTTTATCAAGAATTTCGCCTCAGTATCAGATTACCAGGTAGATTTCCGCACTAAGGAGTAAGCTCATGAATCTTAAGAAAATAACCCTTATCGCCATAATACTGCTGATCGCAGTTATATCCCTGACCAAGGTTGCGCCCTGGTCTGCTGACCCGGCTAACCACACTCATTCCATAGAGCAGACTGATGACAAGATCGCCACAGTCATGACACTTTCTGGAGGCGCAGCAGGAACATCAGCAACCCTGTCCCTTCTTCCAGGAGACCTCTGCACACCACTTGCTGAGCAGATGGCTGAGCTTGCCAAGTATTTCCTATTGATCTTAAGCGCACTGTATCTGGAGAAATTCCTTATCACCATCGCCGGATACATCACCTTTGCAGTACTTATCCCAATAGCATGTATCCTGATCTGCGTAGGTATCGCATCTAGCAAGGAGAAGTTCTACTCAGTGGCAGGAAAGATCATGGTCATCGGCTTTGTTATCTACCTTATCGTACCTGCAAGCGTTCTTTTGTCGGATAAAATATATCAAACCCAGGCAAAGCAGGTCGAGAGCACAATAAATGAATACAACGAACTGGAAATCGATGGGGATTCAGACGACGGAATCATTGGAAATCTCACAACAATAACAACTGATACCGTTCAGAAGATTACTGATTTTGCCACAAGTTTACTGGAATCTCTGGCTGTAATGATAGTCACAGCCTGCGTGGTTCCGATCCTTGTTTTTGTGTTCCTGGTATGGCTTGTTAAGACCATTTTCTCCACAAATGTACTGACTATCGACGCTTCCAGTGTTGATAATCTGGTGAAGAAACTGACATTAAAAAAAGACAACTAAAACCCCTTAATTTTTTCCTGAGCCCTCCGATATATATTTCGACAATGTTTTAAGCGAGGGTATAAAATGGATTTTAACTTCTTGGCGACTGCTAACGGAATAGCAAGTAAATATCTCAATCAGAACGTTGCTTCTCAGTCTGTGAAGGAACTTACAGGACTTGATGAAGAGACCAAAAGAAAGTTTGGTGAAGCCTTTGAGCAGGCCTATGATTCAATGGTTGCTACCAAGGCACTCAGCGATAGCATGAAAAACAGCTATGAAGCTGCCCACCAAGACGATTTCAGATTCCATGCCAACAGGCTTGGATACTCTATAGACAACAGAGTGATAGATATGCTGAACATCCAGCTTTCCGACGAGATGACAGCTAAGGTTCACAGCGCAATAAACAGCGCAGTTCTCTAAAATAAATTACGGTAACTGATCTAAAGATCAGTTACCGTTTATTTTTTCTCAAAAAAGTTTGTTAGCTCTTCGATAGGTATCGGCTTAGAGTACTTGTAACCCTGCAGATATCTTGCATACATGCGGTTACAAAGCTCTTCATCAGCCTCATCTTCTATTCCCTCGTACAGAACTGCATAGTTCATATCTGTAAACATATGAGCCAGGTAAGATACCATGGTCTCTGACTTGGGGCTCTGCCTGCTGGCGCTGACCATGGACTTATCGAACTTGATGATATCAAATGGCAGCTGCATGATCCTCTCAAAGCTGGAATATCCTGTTCCAAAGTCATCCAGATAGAAGGTGATTCCACTTGCCTTAAGCTCTGAGATCTTCTCTTTTACGATGGAGAAATCTCGCTCGTTCTGGCTCTCTGTAATTTCTATGGCTATCTTCTCGAATGGAATTCCACTGTCAGCCACGATCTTTCTTACATTCTCAGAAAACTGCCTCTCTCTGACATCCATGATGGAAAAGTTAACTGAAATTCTCTGAACATCGTAACCTTCATCGAGAAGTCTTTTTACCTCCCTACAGGTCTTGGCCAGGATGATCAAACTCAGCTGATGAATACTGTTGTGCTTTTCCGCGATAGGGATAAACCTGTCAGGGAATACCATTCCGGTTTTCTCAAGCCTCATCCTCATAAGGGCCTCAGCTGTGTCGAACTTGTGGGTCCTTAAGTTATAAACAGGCTGGCAGAATACCACTACCCTGTCGTCGAAGAGATCTTTCTTTTCGTTGATATCTACAAGCTCGTCCACTATATACTTGTGGCTGAAGAACTTGTCCAGATCAGTGTCATCTACGAACTTTATCTCATTTTCAAACATCCTGTTCTCAACGTACTGGATAAGGCTTATATAGTCATCAGGATCAGTTATGCTGTCAAAGCTTCGAAGGATAACCACCTTGTAGTCATGGCCATAGGTCTTGTACTGGCCCCTGAATACCCCGAGGATTTCTTCGGTTTTTGCCTCGTGGTCGGGGTTTGCCGCCATATCTGCAGTAAGGATAAGTCTTCCGCCTGAAATCTGAAAAATGGTGGCATTTTTGAAGTAATTCTCTATGTATTTCCTTATGGTGTCCTTGATCTCTTTTGGATACTTGCGCCCCGCCTCGTCAAACTCATGAAGGAAGAGACTTAGGATAATGAGTTTATGCTTGTGCTGTGAGGCATAGGATATGGCAGCCTCGAAGGAATCCAGGCGCAGCGTGCCCATTTCCGGATCGTATGGGTTTGCATGCAAGAGGTACAGTATGCAGAACGCCGGGAAAAGAAATGTCGCAGTAGTAAAGGACTGCTGATGATGTGATCCCTGCAGGTACATAACAATAAGAGCCACAACCTCAGAGCCCACAAAAGCTCCGATGATAGGCTTGTACACGCGGTTTCTGTACCATAGCATCTCAAAGATCACAATTCCCACAAAGAAGAAGTACTCAAGGGCAAAGATATTTACACCAGAAACAGCCACGAAATCGTTCGTGATACGGAAGCCAAATCCAAAGATACTTCCAAAGATATCGATCAAGCAAAAGATCACAAATCCAGCCAGAGCCAGATACCAGTATATCTTCTCGCCCTTTCTGGTGAGCTGAAGCGTATACTCAAAGTACCTTACGTATAAAACAAATTCCTGGAATAAAAGAAAATGGTAAGCAAATCTGAGAATATAGATGGCATAATTGGGGACATGACCTACATTCACTAAAAATACGTGATAGAGGATATCCGCAACCGCCGCAAGACAAAGAGTGATCAGGATATGCTTGAATATCCTAAATTCTCTGGTCTTCTTGATAAAGGCCGCACGAATTAGTATCAGGAAAATACCTATTATCGCCATAACAAGTATATCCCCGACTGGAGTATAACTGCTATTGTTCAGCACGTCTGTAGCAACTAGCATAATGTTTCTCTCCTAAAAACATTATAACACGTCTTTTTGAATGTGATTCCAAACATGTTTTTTATTTCCGCTCCACATAGGGGCGATCAGTATCTTTTTATCCCCATCCCCAGTCAGTCTGTGGATCACCACGTTTTCCGGGATTATTTCCACACACTCTTTCAATATATCGACATATTCATCTTCTGAAAGAACAGTTACGCGGCCTTGTTCGTACTCTTTTTGCAGATCTGTCCCCTTAAGTATGTGAAGAAGCTGAAGCTTTATGCCATTTGCGCCGCTTTTGCAGACATAGTCCACAGATTCTAATATGTCGCTCTTACTCTCCCCCGGAAGTCCGATGATAAGGTGAGTTATGACTTCTATTCCCCTGCTTCTAAGGGCAGCTATCGCCTCATCATACACAGAAAGCTCATATCCCCTTCTGATGTATCTTGCAGACTGTTCATGTATAGTCTGAAGCCCCAGTTCCACCCACACAGGTTTTATCCTGTTTAGCTCCTCTAAAAGGTCCAGAACCTCCTCTGGCAGGCAGTCTGGCCTTGTGGCCACAGACAACACCACAATATCAGGGTGATCAATAGCCTCAGTAAAAAGAGCTCTGAGCCGTTCCACTTTATCGTATGTTCCCGTATAGGCCTGGAAATACGCTATGTATTTGCCATCCTTTATCTTCTTTTCGACTTTTCTTTTCCCAAGCTCGATCTGCTCAGTTACAGACAACCTGGCACTTTGGGCGAACTCTCCGCTTCCGCCCTCTGAACAAAAGATACATCCCCTCGTATCGATCTTCCCATCCCTGTTGGGGCAGGTAAAACCGCCATTTAGGGCTATTTTATAGACCTTACAGCCAAATCTGTCCCTTAGGTATTCGTTTAAGAGAGTAACTTTCCCGCTCAAATTAACATGCTCCCGCGTAAAAATTTTACATTTTTCCGACCATATATTAGGCTATAATAATCATAGCATAGAAATATTGGAGATTTATTTATGATTTTGTTTTTTGACATCGACGGAACTTTGTGGGATTACAAGAACTACATCCCGGACAGCACAAGGAGAGCTATAAAGATTGCCCAGGAAAACGGGCATCACTGCTTTATCAACACAGGACGTGCAAGAGCCTTCGTACACAACGAGGACCTTCTCAGTATTGGATTTGATGGGATTGTATCCGCCTGCGGATGCATGATCGAATATAAGGGAGAGACTCTTTTTAACAGGATAATCAGTAAAGAAGATACTATCCGTACCGTTGAAACTGTAAACAAACATGGATTTAAGACCATTTTGGAGGGCCCAAGGTACCTTTACATGGATAAGCCTGACTTTAAAGGCGATATGTTCGGTGAAAAAGTCATAGACGAGATGGGCAACGGCCTTCTTGGTATAACTGAAAACTGGGGAAACTGGGAGATCAACAAGCTCTCCTGCATCTGCGACAGCCCTACAAGAGATCAGTGCTTTGATGAACTCTCTGACCTCTACGACTTCATGCTCCACACGGACACCATAGTTGAGATGGTTCCAAGGGGCTTTAACAAGGGAACTGGCGTCTTAAAGGTGTGCGAACTCCTTAATGAGGACCCAAAGAACACCATGGCTTTTGGGGACAGTATCAACGATAAAGAGATGCTTCAGACCGCTGGCATCGCAGTTGCCATGGGCAGATCTACAGACGAAACAAAAGCCCTCGCAGATTACGTCACTGCCAATCTGGAAGATGACGGTATTTGGAAGGCCCTCGAAAAATATCAATTGTTATGATTTAAGGTCAGATCACAGGTGGAGGCAGAGCTTCTCGCTCCTGCTTTCTTCCCTGAGATATTTTGCCACATCCTTGGCAAGAGTAACGGCGAAAACAACATTTATCTGACTATCTATAATGAAATCTTTTATTTTTGACATATTTTTGTACCTCTTTTCTTTTTAATTTGTATTGCTCTTACAAGTGTTTATACGAAGCAGAAAGGCAAATGGCAAAAATGAAAAGAATAATCCGACTTCTATCAATTCTCTCTGTATTTTCAATGCTTTTGGGGCTCCTTGCCATTAAAAGTACCTCTTACGCCAATGAGGATAAGTTTATTCACGCAAGGCCTTCAGTCAATGGACAGCTTTCTGTTGAAGGCACACAGCTTGTGGATAAAAACGGATCTCCTGTACTCCTTAAAGGCATCAGTACCCACGGTCTTACGTGGTTTCCTGATTTTATTGACGAAGATATCTTCAGGCAGCTTGCTACTGAGTGGGACTGCAATCTCATAAGACTTCCCATGTATTCTGAAATCTACTGCGACGGCGAAGAACGCCTTAGTGAAGAGATGCTGAGAAAAGGCGTTGATCTGGCTATTAAGAACGATATGTATGTCATGGTTGACTGGCATATCCTTAATGACTATGACCCCAACATGAACATCGACGAGGCTATGGACTTCTTTAGCCGGATTTCATCTGATTACGCCGGTGTTCCAAATATCATCTATGAGATCTGTAATGAGCCAAATGGCTCCTGTTCATGGTCTGATGTCTATGAGTATTCTAACAAGGTCATTCCAGTTATCCGCGAAAACAGCCCGGATGCTGTAGTTCTGGTGGGTACCACAACCTATGACAGAGACCTTATCATAGCATCCAGAAACCCTCTTAGCTTTGACAACGTTATGTACGTTCTTCATTTCTATACAGCAACTCACAGAAGTGATCTGCAGGGCGAGCTTCTTGAAGCCCTGGACAGAGGTCTTCCTGTGTTTATCTCAGAGTGCGGTATCTGCGAAGCCAGTGGCGACGGCGCTGTTGACTACGCTTCAGCGGCAAAGTGGTTTGACATCCTCCATGAACATGGCATAAGCTACGCAATCTGGTCTCTCTCCAACAAGGATGAGTCCTCTGCCATGCTAAAACCTGAATACGATCCCAAGAACCCTATGACTGATGCTGACCTTTCGCCTTCAGGAACCTGGGTTAAAGCCCTTGTACAGGGTCAGGCGCCTGACCAGATACCGATTCCTTCTTCTGAGGAAAAGATATCCATCCTGCCCCCAGCACTTGAGCAGTCCCTGTCACAAAGGGATATCATGATTGCCAAAAACTGGCCTGTTATGGCCCTTTGCATCCTCATTTTTGAGGCTATAGCCTTTCTCATTGTGACCCTTCACAGGGCCATTACCAGTAAAAAGAACAAGACCTATGAAACTCTCGACGCCATCGAATCTACAGACAAGAACAAGGCAAAAGAGGCTCTCTGGGGGTTCCTAAGAAGGATAGTCCTTCTTCTTAGCGTGTTCTTTACTCTGATGTACCTGTGCTGGCGTATGTCTTACTCACTTCCAGTGGATAAGGGACCAATCGCAGTAACTGCCAATATAATGCTGCTTATAGTAGAGGTCTTTGGATTTATTGAGTCCCTGATCCTCTATGTTCACCTGCTTGCATTAAAAGACCATCCTCTTCCAAAGATCTCCGATGAGGAGTTCCCGGATGTAGATATTTTCATAGCTACCTACAACGAGCCGTCAGATCTTTTAAGCAAGACCATAAATGCCTGCAACCACTTAAGCTACCCTGATAAGTCTAAGGTCCATGTATGGCTCTGCGACGATAACAGAAGAAGCGAGATGCGTGCACTTGCAGAGTCCATGGGAATAGGCTATTTTGACCGCCCGGATAACAAGGGTGCCAAGGCAGGAAACTTAAACAACGCTCTTGGTAAGACCAGCGCTCCTTACGTTGTAACTCTCGATGCGGATATGCTTGTAAAGAGCGATTTCCTCCTTAAGACCATTCCTTACTTTGTTGACGCCAAAAAGAGAAGTGAAAGCCTTCCAGAAAATAAAAAGATCAAACTTGGACTTCTTCAGACTCCTCAGTGCTTCTATGAGCCTGATATCTTCCAGTTTGCTCTTTATTCAGAGACAAGTGCTCCAAACGAGCAGGATTTCTTTTACAGGACTATTGAAGTTGCCAAGACTTCCACAAACAGCGTAATCTACGGCGGTTCCAACACCGTTATCGCAAGAGAAGCGCTGGAAGCAATAGGCGGCTTCTACACAGAGACCATTACTGAGGACTTTGCAACTGGTCTTCTTATAGAGTCCAATGGCTTTGTAAGCCTTGCCCTTCCTGAGCCACTGGCCAGCGGCAAGACTCCAGACACCTTCAAGGAGCACATCAAACAGCGTATCCGCTGGGGCCGAGGCGTTATCAGTACTGCGAGGCAGCTCCATCTCTTTAGGAGAAAGGGCCTTACCTTTGCTCAGCGTATGTCCTACTGGAGCTCCGTTGTATATTGGTACTCCCCTGTCAAGAACCTTATCTACATGATCTCACCCCTTGTTTTTGCTGTATTTGCGATTCCTGTATTTAAGTGTTCCTGGATGGATCTTTTGATGTTCTGGGCGCCTATGTTCATCATGCAGGATCTGTGCCTTAGGGCCTACAGTAAAAACGCTGTATCCCTTAAGTGGAGCGGAATCTATGAGACCAGCGTAATGCCTCATCTTCTGGTTCCAATAACCAAGGAGTTCTTTGGAATAACCACCAAGAAATTCGCAGTTACTGACAAGTCCGCCAAGAAGGTTAAGAGAGGCTCTGACCTTAAGTCCATGTGGCCTTATATACTGCTTATTTCCCTTTCAATCGTGGGAATAATAAGGTGTATTGCAATTGCCAAGGGTCTTCAGTCACTTTCTGTTGTCATCCTGATCTTCTGGATCATCAGAAACATGTACTTCCTTGCAATGTCTATGTTCCTTGAGGATGGAAGAGACAGCGAAGCTGATGAAGTCCACGTAATTGACGCTGAGCCAGTTGTCATGACAAAAAGAGCTGATGGCAGTAAGTTCGAGGGCATCACCACCTTCCTTACTGAGCACAGCCTTAAGATATTCCTGGATGAAGCAGGGGGCATCGTCATTGGTGACATGCTTGATGTAAACGTTGAAACCATGACTGCCAGCGCAGATCTTGGCTGCGTCGTTACAGGAATAACACCTTCAAGATCAGGTGTTTCAGCAGTTTATTCAGTTGAGATACTGGATACTAAGGGAAATGAGAATGAATATCAGCAGATCCTCTTTGACAGAGTTCCGACACTTCCTCAGTCACTGTCAAGGGATTATGGTATCTTTAATCATCTGTTTAAAAATATTGCTCACCGCATACTGCGGTGAGCAATACCATAAATTTTTCGTTGAATTATTAGACTTTTCCAAGCTGCATGCGGTAGTACTTCTCGTACAGACCGCCCTTCTGGATCAGTTCTTTGTGTTTACCACGCTCTTTTATGCCGTCGCCATCAAGAACGATGATCTCGTCTGCCCCAAGGATTGTTGAAAGCCTGTGGGCAATGGTGATGGTTGTTCTTCCAACCGCCAACTTATCAAGACTTTCCTGGATGTATCTCTCGCTCTCATTATCAAGGGCGCTTGTAGCCTCATCCAGGATAAGGATCGGCGGATTCTTAAGGAATACTCTTGCAATGGCGATTCTCTGTTTCTGACCTCCAGAGAGCCTTGCTCCCCTCTCTCCCACTTCTGTATCAAAGCCCTTAGGGAGAGTCTCTATAAAGCCAAGCAGATCTGCATTTTTGGCAGCTTCCACTATTTCTTCCATGGTGGCATCAGGTTTTCCGTAGGCGATATTCTCTTTTACCGTGCCATTAAACAGGTATACGTCCTGCTGAACAATTCCGATGAAGGACCTGAGTGACTTCTGGGTCACATCTCTTATGTCTGTTCCATCGATAAGGACCGCTCCCCCTGTAACATCATAGAACCTTGGAAGAAGAGAGCAAAGGGTGGTTTTACCGCCTCCAGAGGGCCCTACAATGGCGATAGACTTGCCAGCCTCCACATGAAGGTTAATATCGTTTAGAACCTCCTCTTCGTCGCCGTATGAGAAGGATACGTTCTTGTAATCAATAACTCCCTTTACGTCCTTAAGCTCTCCTGCACCTTCTTTATCAACAATCTCAGGCATTGTATCCATGACATCTGAGAATCTCTCAAATCCTGCCATTCCCTTCTGGAGCTGCTCAGTAAACTCAACAAGGACATTCACAGGATTAATAAAGATGTTGATGTAAAGCGCATAGATAGCGATATCTTCGCCTGTAAGCTGCCCTGTTGCAATAAAGATAGCACCTGCAACAAGAACTGCCACATACATAAGACCCTCAAAGAAGTTGTTTCCTGAAAAGAAAAGAGCCATCTGTCTGTAGTTGGCCTGCTTAGAATCAAGGAAAGCCTGATTGGATCTGTCGAATTTGGCCTGCTCGATATCCTCTCCGGTAAAGGACTTAACCACGCGGATTCCCCCAAGGGTATCCTGCAGGGATGAGTTAATTCCTGCGATCTTTTTCCTGTTATCAGAGAAGGTACTTCTCATTTTCTTGTTTTTGCTTACGGAAAAGAGTGCCATCAGGATAACGACAAAGGACAGGCAAAGGGTCATTGGAACATTGATCCTCATAAGAAGGATAAATGAGCCTATTATCTTTACCACAGAAATAAAGATATTCTCAGGGCCGTGGTGGGCAAGCTCTGATACATCAAACAGGTCAGATACAAGCTTTGACATCATCTCACCTGTGTTGTGAGTATCATAATAAGAGAAGGAAAACGCTTCGAACCTCTCGAAGAGCTCCCTTCTCATCTCAGACTCCATCCTGGCACCCATCATGTGCCCCTGATAAGTTACATAATATCTGCAAAGGCTTCTGATCAGATACATTGCGACCAGAAGCGCTGCAAGAATTCCTATTCTCTTAAGGATCACTTCCGGGGCTTCCAGATAAAGGGTCGCCCTAAGGAACCTCAAGAATTGTGGAAATGCCAGATCAATACCCGACATGATCGTGGCACAAAATAAATCTAGTAAAAATACGCCTATGTAAGGCTTGTAGTAGGGAATAAATTTTTTAATGAGCTTCATTTAACCTTGTTTCCGCCCCACTCTACAACTGTAAAGCCGTTTCTCTCTGGGGTCTCAATAATCTGAGGGCAGATCTTTACGTATACATCAGATGGATACCATGCCATGAACACGCGGATCACGGTATCTGGCTGTGGTGTTACGGAGAGTTTCGCCCCGTTACGATAAGTTCTATCCTGGAAGCTTATCATGTTATAGGGGTTTCCTTCAAGGTCTGGAAGCCAGAATTTTAAAAATTCTTCCATTTCTGAATCATTAAGTCCAAGCTTTGGAAGCATATCCCTCAGGAAAGCTTCTGTTTCTGATCCCTTTACACAGTAGCCTGTGAAGAAATCATATTCGAACTTTGGAACTCCCTCCCAGAAGAGGTAATCGTACTCAGTTCCTTCAAAGGTTATCTTTCCATCCGTAGTAGCTGTTACATTCCATGTGTTTTCAGCATTAAACTCCGGTATGAGATCCGTGATATCTCCATTGTAATCGAGGCTGACAGAGATCTCCTGTCCATCCTCCTGAGGATAAAGATATATGACAGGCTTTAAGTCCTTGTTCTGACTTGCAACGCGGTGCTCAGCTGCATATCCGCTACATCCTGTTGTTAATAAGAGAGTCGTCGCAAGAAGTAATCCAACAATACTATTTCTTCTCATCTGCACTCACCTCCTTTGATTACATAGTTTCCCTGTTTATATTATATAGCATATTTCGGATAATGTTCGAAAAAAAGTAATAATTTTCCATAAATATGCACATTTTTTGCACTTAATAATTTTTTAATAAAATCTTAAGGTCATGATAAGCAAAAATACACATTTATGGTTTATGATTTACTAAAGTGGTTAATTTGGATATTTGGTATTTTTTGATAAAAAAAGTTTTTTGGAGGACAGACCGATGGACATCAATACATCATACAGCGAATACAACAAGGTATCTGAGCCTAAGACCATAGATACAATTAACGTTAATGGCAAGTATGTAGATTCAACTGCATTTAAGTCAAGAATCGTGACCATAGCAGCATCATCTGCATTTCTGGCTGCATTTGCTACCTTTGTAGCGCTGCTTTTTATGTGACTTTTGATTAATTAAAATAAGGCAGGGAGACCCGCTTGTGGCCTCCTTGCCTTTTTGTTGTATTAATCAGATCTTATAACTACCAAGGAACGCTTCAGCACTTTGTCCTGATTCAGTCCATTTATCATAGATTTCGGCTCTCTTCATTCCGGTAATATCTTTATTCTTATCATATTCCTTAGCCGCCCAGGCTTTATCAAACTCCAGTCTCTTGTCTACTAAATCCGGATTTATGCCTCTTCCAGCTCCGCCTGAAACCTTCATAAGTTCATCATCTGTTAATCTCTCATTTGTTCCCATTGTAGTATCCTCCTTATGTGATTATCTCTTGGATAAATATTTCAATCGCTTTATAATTATTTATACGAAGTTATTTACCTGATGGCAATTTTATTATATCAAAAAACCATCACATTAAGGAAAGAGGTTTTTATGAACACAAAAGTACTGATAGAAGCAATCGGATACACAGGATCTGCACTTGTACTGGTATCATTCTTAATGGTGTCAGTAGTTAAGCTGCGTATCGTGAACACTATTGGTAGCGTGATCTTTACGATCTACGCCTTTATCATTCACTCCTATCCAACAGCTATCATGAATCTGTGCCTGGTAATGATCAATATCTATTACCTGGTTAAAATGAGCAATACAAGTCAAAACGCCAGGGAATACGACCTTGTTAAGGTATCCCCTGACGATTCTATGCTCCAATATACAATTGAAAGACAAAAAGACGACGTAGAAAAATACTTCCCAGGAACTACAGATATGGTCTCTGATACCAACACTGCCTTTATAGTGTGCTATAAGGGCGCTCCAGTAGGCGTTTTTGCCGGAACCAAGGATGAGAACGGCTGTGTTGACATCCTTATCGACTACTGTGTTCCTGAGTACAGAGATTTCTCAATTGGTAAGTTCCTCTATGCCAATCTTCAGGCTGAAGGAATCAGTTCAGTTACCTTTAGCGGCCCTGATACCTATCATCAGGAATATCTTAGCAAGAACAACTTTACAAAGAGCGGCGATCGCTATCTGAAAGTTCTCTGATCAGCCCTGCAAATTCGGATCCGACATCATCTTTATCGTCTCGATATCGTTGGCGGTAAGCTTGATGTTGGATTCTAATGTTTTACCATCTGGAGTTGTGACCTTCATGGCCAGAACTGTCCCCTCTACCATAGCGGTATCTTTTACAGCCATAAAAAATGGCATTACCTTTGGATGATCCTGCTGGAAAGTCTGTATTCTCTGCTGCAATTTCATCAGCATCATAGGGTTCATATTCATAGTATTTATCCTCACTCAATAGTTTATTAATTAACAATTGAATTTTAATAGAAAACTTGAGCGAAATCAAACTTTTTTTGATTTCATTGTTCTATAATACGCTTGCGCTTGATGTATGCGCTTTCATAAAATACTAAAATTCGCACAAATTAAGGAGGAAAATGTAATGTACGGATTTGGAGATATGATAGACAAGCTCAAGAAAGATCCTAAATCAATCGTATTCCCAGAGGGTAACGATCCTAGAATTCTTGAAGCTGCTTCTCGTCTTCTTGCAAGTAACTTTATCAGACCTATTCTTTTAGGTAATGAGGAAGAGATCATCAAGGTTGCTGAGGATGCTGGTTATAACATCCGCGGCGCACAGATCATCGATCCTGAGAATTATGACAGATTTGACGAAATGGTTGAGCAGTTCTGCGAACTTAGAAAGAGCAAGGGAATGACACCTGAGAAGGCTATCCCAATGCTCAAGCAGACCAACTACTTCGGAACAATGCTCGTAAAGATGGGCATTGGTGACTGTCTTTTAGGTGGTGCTACATATTCAACAGCTGATACAGTTCGTCCAGCTCTTCAGATCATCAAGACCAAGCCTGAGAACACAATCGTTTCTTCTTGTTTCATCCTTGTTCGCCCTTCAGCAACAGGTGACAACGAAGTTATCGCTATGGCTGACTGCGGAATCAACATCAATCCTAACGAGGATGAGCTTGTTGAGATCTGCGGCGAGACAGTAAACTGCGCTCAGAGATTTGGTATCGAGCCTAAGGTTGCTTTCCTTTCATTCTCAACTATGGGATCAGCTAAGGACGACACAGTAACTAAGATGCAGAACGCTACTAAGAAGGCTCAGGAGAAATACCCTGAGATCCCTATTGATGGAGAGCTTCAGTTTGACGCTGCTGTTGCACCTCGTGTTGCTAAGCAGAAGGCTCCTGGCTCAAAAGTAGCTGGTCACGCTAACACCTTCATCTTCCCTGACATCAACGCAGGTAACATTGGTTACAAGATCGCTCAGAGAATGGGTAACTTCGAGGCTTATGGCCCTATCCTTCTTGGTCTTAACGCACCAATCAATGACCTTTCTCGTGGATGCAACGCTATCGAGGTTTACTCAATGGCTATCATTACAGCATCTCTTGCTTAATTATATGTAGCATATATGTTATATAACATTTTGGTTTAAAATATAGAGCAGCTTCCGCATGGGAGCTGCTCTTTTTTATTATGTATTATTGGCATGACGTCTTTCATGGCTCTTATAATATCTGGCCTTGTCCTTGTACATTTCGTCGTCAGCTTTTTTGATGAGTTTATTTACATCGCTGGAATTGTCCGACCACTCCCATCCAACAGCTATGGCAACACCTTTTGCCTTGGTCCTGAACTTTTCTACCAGTTCAGAGAATTTCTCCCTGTCAATTTCAGGCACCACTGCTATAAACTCATCTCCGCCAAATCTGTAGCAGAACTTTTTCTTGAAGATCGCTCCGAAGAGCGCTGCAGTGTCCGTGATAAGCTTATCTCCGGCTTCATGTCCCTTTTCATCGTTAATAGCCTTAAGACCATTAATGTCGGTATAACACACTCCCACTGATACTGACATCTCTCTAAGAAGGCCAAGCTCCTGACTTAAAGAGTACCTGTTTCCAAGGCCTGTAAGCGCATCGTGACCACCAAGGAACCTCAGCTCCTGATTGAGCTCGTGGTTAGTGATCTGTGAGGATAAGAAAATACTTACGGTCTCCATAACTTCAGAGATATCTACCTGTAAATCCAAGGCGTAATTGTCCGCTACAAGAAATCCTAACCTCTCATCCTTATTCCTCAGGACAGAAATTGCAAATCTGGCGCATCTACCAGCCAAATACTCATTGTATATATCAGGAACGAGATCCGCTAAAAGAGAAGTGTCATTCACGCAGGAGAAATCCTTGCCCTTAAGCTGCCTGTTCCACTTATCTACGAGGTCGTACTTTTCAAACACCTTTTTGGAGGGAAGATCTGAGGAACCGCTCTTACTTATCCACTCATACCTGTCAATAAGCTTATTTCCTTCAGTTCTTACCACATATACCCTGTCAGCCTCAAGGGTCTGACCAAGTATCCTTAGAACTCTCTTCGTTCCTTTGGCAAAATCAGAGGTTGAAGCTGCCTTTGCACACTCAATAACAAGGTTGCTGGTCTTGGTCTGAAACGCCCTTGTGTCCTCTTCTTTTTTAGTAGCCGTTACGTCATGGATAATGTAGGCACAGAAGCCCTTCTGATATACAGGAACAACCCAAAACTCCAGCCACATATCATGCTGGCTGTTGTAAGATCTGTTGATAGATGACTGGCGCAGGATCGCAGCCTGATAGCTGAATTTTATCCAGTCTTCATCCTGATTATTCACAGTTTTATAAAATGTATTTCCGACAAGCTCTGCAGTAGAATAACCGGTAAGCTGTGCATATTTTTCATTGGCAAAAAGAAACAGCATGTCTTTTACTGTTCCAAAGGGATCCGTAAGGACCTTGAATATACAGCAGGCGTCTGGCAGCTCTTTTAACATGAAAAGAATGTCACTGGGCGAAAGATCTGCATCTGCCAAATATCCAATTTTTCCCTCTATGTCTTTTTCTTGCATCGCAGTTTCCTTAAAGTTTGTGTAGGTTACAAGTTTCCAATTATAATTATACAACAGTAACGCGCAAACTTTTATCAATATATTATTAATTTTTCATATATTTCACATCGAAAACATGATAAAATTATTCTTATTCGGAGGGGAATAAAATGAGACAAATACTTAAAAAAACCGTTGTCGTTTTTTTAATATCTGTTCTCCTGGTAACATGCTTTGGATGCGAAGGCAAAAATGAAGCTTCCAAAGGCCCGCAGACTACTATTACTATCGCCGCCAGAGACGGATCTCACACTGATGTTATAAACGCAGTTAAAGGTGCCTTTGAGGCAGAGAATAACTGTGTAGTAAATGTTGTTCCACTGAGTGCGGACGACATTCATAAAAATGCTCTCGATGACGCGTCAAATCCTGAAGGTATATATGATGTCATCATGATAGATGACCCTCTTATGCCTGAATACATCGAGAAAAAGATAATACAAAACCTCACTCAGCTTGGTTATTCTGATGATGAGGATTTCGTTGAAAAATCTAAGCTTCTCGGGAAAGACCCCTATCCACTTGGGGCTACTTATGCCCTGCCATTTTCAGGCAATGTCCAGCTGATATTCTACAATGAAAATCTGATATCAGATCCATCAATTCTTAGTAGCTGGAGCGGCATCTATGGAAAATGCGAAGAGCTAAAACTTAGTGGAAAGAAAGGCTATGCCATCCGCGGCCAGTCAGGAAACCCCATTGTATCGGATTTCCTCCCAATTTTATGGGCTTTTGGCGGGGATCTGTTTGACGAAGACGGAAAAGTTGTCCTGGATTCAAGACAAAGCCGCGAGGCTTTGGAGTTCTACTGCAAGCTCTACCAGACTGGTGGCAATTACAGTAAAGATGAGCTTATAGAAGCCATCACCACAGGCGAAGCTGGAATAGCACTGGGGTGGCCATCATGGTTTATTTCTGGAAGCGGTTCGAGCGCAGCGATTGCTCAGATACCTGGAAAAAAGACTTCATCTTCCCAGGTTCTTGCTACCGGAGAGATTGGCAACTGGCTTCTCGGAGTTACAAGCAATTCAAAAGACCCACAACTGGCTCTTAAGCTTGCTGCATATCTTACCAGCGAAGATGTACAAAGACAGGCCCTTGAATATGGTGGTGTCCCCACCAGAAAGAGCATTTTCAGAGATCCTGAGGTCCTTAGCAAATACCCATTCTTTGAGCAGCTCTATAGCGGAACCAACAACTCAAGAGTTCGTCCAAGAACAACAAAATGGGCAAGAATAGAGGAAGTATTTGGCGAAGAGCTGGTAAAGTGTATTGACGGCGAAATAAGCGTAGATGAAGCTATTACAAACTCACATAACGCCATACAGGAACTTGCAAACGAATAACACATAAAAATGAGCTTTAAAGGCGATTTTAGCCTTTAAAGCTCTTATTTTTACTCTTCATACGGTAGCAGATCTTTAAGCTCGTTTTTGAGCTCTAAAACAGATTTTCCTGTCCTTCTGGAGATTCCAGCAAGATCATCGTATTCAAACTTGCTACGTTTTACGTCATATCCAGAAGAAGTTTTGATTCTTACCTCTCCATAGGGCGTCTCTATCCTTCTGATCTCTCTATTTAGCACATATCTGCTGCTTATATTCTCTCTGATCCCTATCGTTGTCGTGTGCTTGAAGATAGTTTTTACTATTGTTTCCTTTTTATCCTCTCTGCACATGCAGGTCAAAAGGAAGCCTGGTCTGTTCTTTTTCATATCAATTGATATTGTATAAACCTCCAGTGCACCTGCTTCAAAGAGCATCTCTGTAGCAAATCCAATCTCTTCTGGAGTCATATCATCTACATTGCAGGACAGCTCTACTACCACATCTGCCTCGTCCTTGGCGTCGCCCCAAAGCGCCCTTACGCAGTTAGCCTGAGGAAAATCTTTTTTGCCCATACCATAGCCAATCTGCTCTACTGACATAACAGGCTGAGGACCAAAATCAAAGGCAAAATATTTAACAAGAGCTGCTCCTGTAGGAGTACATAGCTCTCCATTTATCCTGTCAGAGGAATAGCTTGGTATTCCCTTTAAAAGGTTCGCTGTTGCGGGAGCTGGTACTGGCAGAATACCGTGCGAGGTCTTAACCTGGCCATTTCCGACATTTATGGGGGATACAATAACCTTGTCCGGATCGAGCTCATGCATCAGGTAACATACAGCAGATATATCTGCTATGGCGTCCAGATTGCCCACCTCATGGAAGTGGATCTCTGATACGCTCACTCCATGTACTTCACTCTCAGCTTCAGCAAGTAACTGATAAACCTCTCTAATGTCGCTGCGAATCTCTTTTGAAATGTTAAGTCCTTCTATAATTTCTTCTATCTGATACAGTGAATTGTGTCTGTGCTCATGGTGATCATTATGCTCGTGATGATCATGTTCATGATGGTGGTGATCGTTGTCATGGTCATGATGATCTGCATCTACACTCTCTTCCTCTACTCCATCAATAAGGACAGAGATATGATCTCCAACAATTCCGCATTTTTCCGTTTTACCGAACTGATATTTAACCTTGGGGATTCCCATGGCATTAAGCTCTGCAATCACCTTTTCTTTGTCATCAAAAAGGCTAAGTAAAGCTGAAGCCAGCATATCGCCAGCAATGCCCATCTTACACTCCAGGTAAAGTATCTTCATAAATCCGCCTTTCTTTAGTCTTCAATGACAACATTTGTAAGTACTACGTCTTTTCCAGCAATTATGTGAGCCTTACGTCCGCCGCAGTGAGGACAAAGGTAGTTATTTTCCCTTGATGGCTCATATTTCCTGTCACACTCCTCGCATAATGCTGTTACAGGTACTTCATTGCATATAAGCTCAGCTCCTTCCAGAATCGTTCCTCTGGAGGCATCTGGATAGTATTTATGCATATAATATGGCATTACACCACTTGTTTTACCTATACTAACTTCTATGCTCTTAACTTTCTTGGCATTATTATCATTTGCCACCTCTACTGCAAGAGAAACCATTCTTGCAATATAGCTCATTTCATGCATTTCTTATCCCTAACTTCAGAAACTATTTATTTTTTATGTCCATTTTACTACAATTTAATTGAATGTCACCGATTTTCTTGTAATAATACTGTTAGGAGGTGGAGTATGGCTCATAATGTTGTCATTACTTGTGTGGGATGCGGACGATCTTTCACCGCGAGAAACAGCGCCAATCCATTTTGCTGCAGAACATGCAAGATAAGATATTCATATCACTATACATTTAAGTGCAGTGACTGCCGTAATGCTTCCTGTGAGGTCAGAAATAACGCACTGGCAGGCTGCGCTCCTAATTGTCCTAACTTAAAATGGAATCCATGATAATAAATAAAGCATATAACTTATATTGGTTATATGCTTTATATTTGTTATATAACATTCTTTCCAAGGAGATGGTCGATAAACTGCTGGGCAGTTCTTCCAGATATGCCTCCATGGCTCATTTCCCATCTGTCCGCTTCAAGCTTAAGCTCATCCTGGGCAATATCCAGACCATTTCTCTCGGCCAGTTCTCTTACGATCTCATAGAACTCCTGCCTTGAAGGCTTGTAATAACCGATAGTAACGCCAAATCTGTTTGCCAGGGAAAGCTTCTCTTCCATGGTGTCGGACCTGTGGATATCACCATCCTGCTCCACATCTGTCCTGTCTCTCCAGGTTTCCTTGATAAGATGCCTTCTGTTTGAAGTGGCGTAGATAAGAATGTTGTCAGGCCTTGTCTCTACACCGCCCTCTATAAGTGCCTTTAAGAACTTGTAATCAGACTCATCCTCTTCAAAAGACAGGTCATCCATGTAGATGATAAACTTGTAGTTCCTGTTCTTTATCTGGGCAATAACCTGCGACAGATACTTGAACTGATGCTTGTATATCTCTATCATCCTAAGGCCTTCTGAATAGAATTCATTGACTATAGCCTTGATACTGGTGGATTTTCCAGTTCCACTGTCGCCAAAAAGAAGCACATTGTTAGCTCTCTGCCCCTTAACGAAAGCTCTTGTATTGGCAACGAGCTTTTCTTTTTGAAGCTCATAGCCCACCAGGTCACTTAAAACTACAGTGTCCATATTATTTATTGCCATAAATTCCACGGATCCTGTAGGCAATTCTCTAAACCTGAAGGCCTTGTTAAGTCCAAATGCTCCCACGCCAATAGCCTTGTAAAAGCCTGTTACAGCCTCAAAAAACTCTTCTACATCTTTTGTCTGCTCTAATTTCTCACTAAGTCCCCTGACTTTTTCGCTGACATTCTTGTTATACATCAGCTGAGGCTTATCTATAGCTTTATAGTTAGTTATGCAGCTAAAACAGTCTATATCCAGCTCTTTTTCAAGCTCAGTAAAGTCATAGTCAAAAAGCTCTTTAAAGGCCTTAAAATCGCTTTTTGCGAAATGATTGACACTTCCATCCTTATAGCCCACTTTTTCACAGGTTAAGGTAAATGGATTCTCACTCATGATAAGGATATAGGTCAGATAATTGTGCCAGAGATTCTTGTCAAAAGCACAGGCAGTACCAAGCTCCAAAAGACACTTGATCTGCTTGTAGCATCTTGCTATAAGATCATCTTTTGAATAATCTCCGCTGTGGAAATCTCTGTATACCTTAGATAGCTGAATAAGAATTGAATCTTCTGGTAAATCCCCGAAAATAAGCAGTTTTGCTACGATTTTTTCCATAAAGCCCCTTTATATTTGTTATATAACATATATATTAGTTGTCTAGTAATTTCTTTTCCAATTCCTCAAAATCATAGTCATTTCGCTGCTCAAAATTATTGAAGGAATTGCTGCTTTTTGGCCTGAATTTAGTGGTCTTATTGTTATAATACTCGTTCTTGATGCAATCCTTCATAAAAGCTATGGGAACATCTACTGGTGAACTGTAACTGTTCATGTAATCATAAGACTTCTTGATCTTGTCATAGTCATATTCTGCAAGTTCAGCCAGCTCCCTGATCTCCCTGAGCTTAAAGTCGTCATGCATAAGATCAATAAGATCGTCTAAGATCTCGTCCTTATTGACAGCTACTTCTGCTGTTTTCTCAACAGCTTCAGCATCTTTCTTGGTTACAAAGAATCTGATTCCTTCAGTTTTACGGCCGTTCTTTATGGGCTCATAGTCTACCTGAAGGCTTGTCTTTTTATTGAGTTCCTCTTTAGCCTTGGATAATACGTTTCTGTTGAATATCTTGTACTCTTTATACTTGGTCTGGCCTGTTTTCTCAGCCAGTTCGTCAATTCTATCGTAATCTGGGAACTCTTTTTCAAGCTCAGTCTTGATCTCCTTGCTACCGCCAGAGTTAATTATGCCCAGCTCAAGCTTAAGCTCAGTAAGCTTGTATTCAAATACCATCTCTCCCTGCATCTTGGTTACAGCCCTCTGGTAATCATATGCAGACTTGAGCATCTCATAAAGTCTTAAGGAATATACACTCTTTAAACTCAAGGTGTCTGCCAAACTAAGAACGGTGTAATCCTTCTGCAGATTGACGATTTTATCCGTCAAAGAGTTGTTATAACGAAGTGTAAGGGTTCCATTCTTGAAAGAAGCATCAGTTACAACCTGGTGAGCCTCAATCTTACCGTTTTCCTTGTCCTTCATAAGAAGATTCCAATCGAAAATTGTAGCTCCCTTGATCTGTCTGTCGCAAAGAGCTTCAATATGCTCATACAAAGACCCAGAGCTTGATTTAAACATCTTACGAAGCTCCGTTCCATATATAGTAGCAACTACATTATTGGTCTCATCAACCTTAATATTCTGCATTCCGATAGCAAAAAGCTTCTGGCTCAGGGCCGTTCCCTTTCCCATGGCGTTGATGAGTTCGTTGGATTTCTTGTAAGTCTTCTTACTTACTACAAGCTGATCTCTCTTTTCATTCTGCATAGGTATTGTTCCTTTTTTGTACACCTATTGGTATAATAAAGATGTTCCTTTTTTATTCACCTTTAGTTTCTATGGAATAAATAACATTCCCTTTTTATCAACCTTAATTCTATTATATTCCCTTTTTTGTCACTTTCAAGCAATTTTTCACAATATTTTGTGGCTAAATCAGCTTAAAACCACTATTTTCAGTTGTCCTATCCGGTCAATCTTTTTTCTTCCCTTTTTATGCACCTTTATAAAAATATGCGCCCCTTTACATCACTTTTGACCTGATTGTATTAATCTTATTAGTCAATTTTATTCCCTTTTCTGTCACCATTTCTAACCAAATAAGTCGCCATAAACTTTATTTCTTATAAAGATTTACATCCTGGGATGCCATACCAGATCGATACGGCCTTTTATAGACGATTTTTGACCTTTATTTTCTCTTTTACGTCCTAATATTTAGTTTTATACCTCAATTGCAGCTCTTTATATAAATGGTCCTTATATGGAAAAGCTTTATAATCTATTTCATTCCCTTTTTAGTCACCTTTAATAAAATTTCCTGTATTTATGCGGCTTACACCAAGTTTTAGTTCATGATACCATTCGTAGATATGCCTGGTTTAATTTGATTTTGGTTTACATCAGGATCTAATACCTTATTCTTCCTTTACTGTTAATTACCCGAAATAGCTGAAAAAGGTGTTTTTATTCGTTCCCTTTTTAGTCACCTTTATATTCCCCTTTTAGTCACCCTTAAACCAAAATCCTTCTGAAAGCCACTATTTATGCGCGTTTCAAATATGTACTGTTCTTTATTTACAATCTTCCCTTTTTAGTCACCATTGTTCCCTTTTTTGGTGCCTCTATATCCCTAAAGACATCACTTACACCAGGTTCTACTCATCCCCTATTTGTTCACTTTAGATTCCCATTGTTGTCACATTTGAATCCCTTTCTACTCACTCTACATCCCTATTTAAGTCACTTCAAAATCCAGGAATCCAGTATTTATCAATGTTTTCAGGGCTATTAATTAATAAACAATTGTCTGTTAAAAAATATAAAAAAACAACTTCTGATCAGTGTAGATAAATACTGGATTTACTTTATATCTTGCAACCAACTTGCAATATTCTTGCAACAAAAAAGAGATATAAATTGAATTATATCTCTAAAATCTAACAAATTATATGTATTCTATATAAATAAAATTGATTTTAATTTATCAGGAATGTAGCATAAATTCTAAAATTATTATCAAAATTAATTATATGATGTCAGTACGATATTTTCTATTTCAATAACATGTGTAACTAAATAATAGTATTCTAATTTGTCTATTGTTATAGTATTACTACTTCATAATATTTAGATAGTTGTTGATAACATTTAATCTGTTCCATAAAAAACATCAAAAATGCAATTGACTATTTTGATAAATTCAATATTGATTCAAGTCAAAATAATTATATATGACTTTAATTTCTTGAATCTAGTATTAATTATATATCTTATATCCTATAAATACTAAATCAGTAACATGCGCTATTGTATAAAAATCATTATTTTTGTAATTTTATGACGCAAGTAATCTTGCAAACAATTAAATCTTTATATTCCATACACTTCTACTGACTGAAAAAGCCCTGTATTCATGCGGGTTGGCGCGGTTTTGGGGTCTGTTTACCTCTTGCACCAATGCGATACACGTTATTTTGTTTATTTATATTTTATAAAATTCATTTTTTAGACATTATTTATGGACTATTTATTCCTGAATGATCCTAAAAGCTTTTTGAGAGAATTATGATTAAAAACGCTACATTATTGATCATAATTAATGCTTTTAACCGATTTTCTTATCAATAAGCATCCTGGCCACCTGATCTTCATCCAGGAAGGTAAAAATGGATCATCTACATGTATAACATATAAATTATCTCTCTTATATATGATACTATATTTATCTAACAAATACAACATATTTATGGTATAAATCATATATTCAATATATTTATTAATTAATATATATTTGTTCTATTCTATAAATATTATATTTAACATACATGTATTGTTAAAAATATATAAGATACATAATATATATGGTAAATATAAAATATACATATTACATAGAAAACATATATTATATGCATTATATTAAGAATATATTATAGATATATGAAATATATTATATTTGAAATATTGAAAATATTGAAAATATAGATGATATATAACATCTATATTTATAGAGATATTAGTATGATAGATATGTTATATAACAAAATTCTGATTAATAAACTATATGTGTTATATAACAATGTATAAATTAATAAGATGTATATGTTATATAACATTGGCTTCTGCGCAGACCACAGATCAAAGAAACTATAAGAGAAGCTTCCTGAGAAGGCGTAATGATACCAAGATATATGCTTTTTGCTGAAAACAGCATAAACACAGGGGGTAGAACGCTTTAGAAAGAACAATAAACCTCATTAATGATATATAACATATATAAAAACAATGGAAATATTTTAGATCTTTCTTCTTGTGCCAGGACTTCTGGAAGGAAAAAATTGACCCTTGAAGAAAATGAAAATGATCCAATGACAAAAGAATTACATAAAAAAGCGAAGATATAATATGTAATATAAGTTATATAACATATTTAAATAATGTTAAAAATCTAGATTTTGGATAAAGCAAATAAAAATCACAAAGATAATATAAACTAAATAATATATATCGAATAGATATTATGTATATGATATATATCATTAGTATGGCGAGCGGAAAATATATTAGTATGTAATGATATATAACATATATACGACATAGATAATATATTGGATATATTTTACATATTATATATTGAAAATAAATATACCAACCCTTATAATAGTTTTTGGAAAAAAGAAATAGTAAGGGGTAGTAGTATGCGAATAATTGCATTTAGTAATCAAAAGGGAGGAGTGGCCAAGACCACTTCAAGTTACGCAATGGCTGTTGGCCTTGCCAAAAGGGGCAATAAAGTCCTGGTGGTAGATGCTGATCCACAGGAGAACCTGTCTATGACAGCTGGAATCGATTTAAATGAGATTGATCCTGATCCAGAAGATATTGAGCAGCTTACAGCAGAACAGCAGGAATACTTCTATAAGAATGTACCAGCCAAGCTCTTTGAGGTTATGAAAGGGGAAAAGGATATAAATAAAGCAATAATTCCTATTGCTGAGAACCTGGACCTCATTGTTGGTGGAATTGATCTTGCTTCCGCAGATATGACCTTTGGAGCACTTGGAAGAGAGAGACTTATTAAGGAAGCTTTTAGCAAGCTAAAAAAGAACTATGATTTCTGCATTTTTGATTGTAGCCCAGCTCTTGGCGTAGTTCTTATGAATATCCTGACAGTAGCAGATGAGGTAATCATCCCACTGGAGCCAGGAGCATATTCACTTCAGGGATTATCAAGATTATATAAGTTCATTGATCAGATCCACGATTTTACTAATGATAAGCTTAAGGTAGACGGAATTCTTGTTACAAAGGTTAGAAATACAGCCAATTCTAAGATTTGGATTAACGATATTGAGGAAAAGGCTGAGCTTTTAGGAACCAAGGTATTTAAGTCCAAGATAAGGCTTAACGTATCAGTAGAAGAAGCGCAGACAATGAAGATGGATATCTTCGAATATGCAGGGGGATCTGCAGCTGCAAGAGATTACGATGACTTTATTGATGAATTTCTGGAGGAGGATGAGTGATGGCAAGCAAAGCGAGTATGTTAAAGCAGGGTGCGAATAAGACTGGTAAGGGATTATTTGCAGGAATGACCAAGCTGGAAACCAGAGATGATGCGCCTCAGACAGAAAATGAAGTAACAAGCGATACTGAAAAATTGACCGGACAGGTCACCGAAAAAGCAGCCAGAAGACCTGTTGAGCCAGAAATTAAAAAGCCAGAAGTAGTAGAAGTTGTAGAAGAGCCTAAAGTAGAGCCTGTAGCTCCTGTAAAAACCGTAGTGGTTGAAGAACCAAAAGATAAAGAAGAAATTAATGTAGAAATTAATAAACCAGAAGAACCTGTTAAATCTCAGAAGGAGAAAGCAAATAGCAGATACGAAAAAGAGAAATTCCTTCTTCTTGATGTCAGGGGATACAGAGATTATGTAGAGCATATGGCTAAGGCAGCCAACATGTCAGCTACAAAGTATATCAGAAATCTTATTCAGCTTGATATGGATAAGAATATGGATATTTACGAGGCTCACAAGGCATTGGAAGAGAAGCTTAGAGGTAGAACAGGCAACTAAAAGCCTCTGTGTTAAAAGATTGGCTTACGCAAGTGATATATTGAGCCTTTTGGCTCACAAAAACGCAATAAAAAACCCTTGGATCAAAGATCCAAGGGTTTTAATATGCTCTGAATTATTTCTTCTTGCCGTTAACAGCGTCCTTGAGAGCCTTACCAGCTTTGAACTTAGGAACTGTAGCTGCAGGAATCTTGATAGCTGCGCCAGTCTGAGGATTCTTACCAGTTCTAGCTGCTCTCTTAGCAGTCTCGAATGTACCGAAGCCTACAAGCTGAACTTTGCCCTTTTTCTTGAGCTCTTTAGATACAGCGTCTGTGAAAGCCTTAACAGCCTTCTCTGAATCCTTCTTAGAAAGACCAGTTTCCTTTGCGATAGCATCAACAAGTTCTGTCTTATTCATGGATTATACCTCCCTCAAAATGTGAGTATTTTTACTACAAACAAAATTCTACTGCACTTTTGTACCTAATACAATAGGCTAAAGACGAAAAAATGCCAAAATTAAGAATGTTTTTTAGTGCACAATTCTGAAAAAGCGCTAAAGTATTGACTTTTTGCAAAAGAGTGTTCTAAAACTCACATTGTTGCTACTTTTTCCCTATATAACTTCCTAAAGAAGTAGGAGGAGAGTGCTAAAGACATGAGCTCAGCTATAGGAAACGCCCACCATACCATGTTGACATTACCTGTCTTTGAGAAAAGCCATGCTACTGGGATAAGTACAACAAGCTGTCTTCCAATAGACACTATCAGTGAGTAAAAGCTCTTTGAAAAGGCCTGGAAAATAGATCCCATGGCAATACAGACACCTGCTAATGGGAATGACAGGCAGATAGTCCTGAGTGCAGGAACACCAATTGCCAGCATGTCATCTGATGCTTTGAAGAATGACAATAGAAGTTCTGGAATCGCAAGGAATGTCACACAGCCAATAACCATGATTGAAACAGCCAGTACAATAGCGAACTTTAAAGCCTCTTTAATGCGGTCTTTGCGCTTTGCTCCGTAGTTATATGCCAAAACAGGAATAAGGCCGTTATTAAGGCCAAATACTGGCATAAAGAAGAAGCTCTGAAGTTTGAAGTAAACGCCAAATACTGCGGTAGCAGTAGCTGAAAATGTTCCAAGAATAAGGTTCATGAGGTATGTCATGGCTGAACCTATGGACATCATAAGCATGGAAGGAACACCTACAAAATAAATCTCTCCGATAGTAGATGCTTCTGGCTTTAAGATCTTCTTGATAGAAATGTTAATTTCGTTATTGAACTTCAAATTGCAGAAGAGACCTATGGATGAACCAACAAGCTGTCCGAGAACTGTAGCATAAGCAGCTCCTGCTACGCCAAGTTCAGGAAACGGACCAATACCAAAGATAAGAAGCGGGTCAAATATGATATTGATGATGGCACCAGTGCCCTGAGAGATCATGCTGTAGATGGTCTTACCAGTAGACTGAAGAAGTCTTTCAAAGGTCATCTGAAAGAATATACCAAATGAAAGGCAGGATACAATTCTCAGGTAAGTAGCGCCATAAGCAATGATCTGAGGGTCAGATATCTGTGATCTGATAAAAGGCTCAGAAAAGAACAATCCTATAATAAGGAATAGTATAAAGCTTAAAAATGTCAAAAAGATACCGTTGTTAGCTGCAGAATCGGATCTGTCAAATCTCTTTTCTCCAAGAGAACGGGAAAGGAGAGCGTTAATACCAACTCCGGTACCGGAACCAACAGCAATCATGAGGTTCTGCATGGGAAATGCAAGGGTAACTGCAGTCAGAGCCCCTTCACCTACTCTTGCTACAAATATACTGTCTACGACGTTATATAATGCCTGAACCAGCATTGATATCATCATAGGAAGTGACATTGAAATTATAAGTTGCTTTACGGGCTGTGTGCCCATTCTGTTTTCTTTTGCCATAATTATTCCTTCAAAATGTAATGAAACTTGTTACGGATAGCTAGTATAGCATAAAAAATAGATTCAGGTAAAAGAAATTTCATTGTAAGCAATAAAATATAAAAATCAGTTTCATAAATCACAAATAATTCACAGTATCGCGTTAAATTTAATTGCGCTCCGCATAATATAATGCTAAATTACACATGCTCACATCTGGGCACGTCTTCCATCTATTAGTTCCCCACACATTTTACGTCTTAGAATGTAGATAGATTGGCTTTCAAACGCACTAATTTTTCGTTATTATCTGAGAAGTTGGTGCGTTTCGTCTTTTTTTCTCAGAATATAAATGATAATATAAGCTAAGAAGACTTTTTATCGGGCGTTTCCGAGAAGGAGGCTAAATGAAGAGGAAAGTGCTTATTGCCGACGATACTGCATTGATGCGAGAGATGATCAGAGGAGCTCTTCCAGCTGAGGAATATCAGATAGTTGGAGAGGCTACTTCAGGGGATCAGGCTGTAGAGAAATACAAGGAAACCCAGCCAGATGTTATGATCCTTGACATCAATATGCCTAAGATGAATGGTATTGATGCACTGGGAGAGATCATGAAGATTGATCCTAATGCTAAGGTTATCATGTGCTCTGACCAGAAATATGAGTCAATGATCATGATGGCCCTTAAAAAGGGAGCTAAGGACTTTGTTATCAAGCCATTTACTTCTTATGATATACTTTTGGCGGTAAAGAAGCTCTTTGAATAAAATGACAGAAGGTGGAAAGATATGTTAAAACAGGTATCAATTTACGCGGAGAACAAAAAAGGCTGTTTCCAGAGTATTACTGGACTTCTCAATGACAATGGCATCAATATTCTTGGATCTGTAACCAATGACTCTGCGGAGTACGGTATTATCAGGATGGTCGTTTCAGACCCTGACAAATGCGTTGATGTGCTTAGAAACAACGGATTTATCTGCAAGACTACTCCAGTTCTTGCTGTAGAGTGTCCAGACGAGGTCGGAGCTCTTGATAAGATCCTTAAAACTCTTTATGCAAGCAATATCAATGTCAATTATATATATCTTTCCTTTAACAGAGATTCAGGTCTTCCTATCATGGTTATGCACACAGAGGATGCTACCCAGGTTGAGAATATCCTGATCAATAAAGGTTATAATTGCATGTAATCCCATAAAAACAGGGCTCTGCCATCGACAGAGCCCTTATTATTTACGATATAAATGTTATATAACATATTTAATACATATATAATTAGTTCTCGTTTGCCCAAGCTCCAACCTTTGCTGCATGGATTACGAAACGTCTGCCGCTTCCTGAGCTTCCGCTACATGTGGAGAGTGTCAGGAGACAAGGGTGATTACTAAGATCGAGAGAATCTGGCTTTTTAAATGCTGAGTGGCTGTAAATGAAATGCAGGAAGTCCTCGTATTCCTCGTCATTTGTAACTACTTTATAAGCATCGCTTCCAACGCTGGTGATGTAGAAAGCAAATATCTGGTACTGATAAACAGCGTTTTCTGTATATACATAGATGTAAGGATTTTGTTTGATACCCTCCTGGTCCTCGGTCTGATTGAGCTTTTTGAGCTTACCAAACATGGATCCGTTTCTCATATTGTGTCCAAAAATTATATCGTGATAGCCTGTGAAGGTCTCAGTGCTAAGTACGTCTGTGAAAAGACATCCTGCCTTGTTAGGAGTTCCATCAAAGGTGGTCCTGAGGTACTGATCGATCTCATTTTCGTGAACAACAGGATAGCTGATATCAAAATATGGGAAATAGAGCCATCCCACAAAGTCAGGATTTATTGACTCAAGCTGTGAATAGTTGATACGAAGAGGAGGATAAGTTGCGCCCTCTGGTAATTCGTCAGCTTTTGCGGTGGACACAGCATCATCTGTAAGTACTTCGTACTCAGTGTCAGCCACATTATATTCTTTATTGTCTCTATAAAGCCCTATGGATTCATAGACAATAACCCCCAAACATATGATAAATACGATGATTCTAAAGACTTTACTCTGCAGTATTTTCATTGTGTAACCCCTCTCCAACAGAAATTAGAAAAAATTTAGTAATATTCTCAATAAAAAAGTATATAATTAATTTACGGTTTTTTCCATTTATGCAATATAATTATAATTGGAATTATGATAATTCGACTATGGAGGAGAAATTCATGACAATTAACAAAACACAAAACGGAAACGAGCTGGTAATCTCTCTTACTGGAAGGCTTGACACAACTACTGCTCCACAGCTGGATGACGAACTCAAGACAGCGCTGGATGGTGTACAAAAGCTGAGCTTCGATTTTTCAGGGCTTGAATATATCTCTTCAGCAGGACTCAGAGTTCTCTTATCTGCTCAGAAGGTTATGAACAAGCAGGGCAGCATGATCGTTAAGAATGTAAGTGAGGAGATTAGCGAGATCTTCGAAGTAACTGGATTTGTTGATATCCTTACAATCGAGTGATGATGATAAAAGCCTTTCTTCATCAAACAAGAAAGGCTTTTTTGTAGCAGCCTAAAGGAACGTGAATATGAAAGAGCTAAAGATCGACGCTACAGTCCAGAATCTGGATGAAGTGCTTGCTTTTCTTGACGGCGAACTCGAGGGCATGGATTGCCCTATGAAGGAACAAATGCAGCTTGACGTTGCTGTCGAGGAGATATTTGTCAACATCGCAAGCTATGCATACGAGCCTGGAACAGGATATGCACTGATACAGATAAAAGAACTGGATGCTCCGAAGAGGGTTCAGGTCACCTTTATCGATGAAGGTGTTCCATACGATCCACTTCAGAAAGAGGATCCTGATATTACTTTGTCCGCAGAAGAAAGACAGATCGGCGGGCTTGGTATTTATATGGTCAAACAGAGCATGGACAATATCTATTATGAGCATAAAGATAATAAGAATGTCCTGACTATCGAAAAGAATATTTGAAAATAAGCTGGAGGCGTTGTCATGCCAAAGGGATCCAATCAGAAGCTAAAACTCTACTACGTTTACAAAATTCTTCACGACAAGACTGATGATAACCATTCGCTTACGATGCCAGAAATCCGGGAATATCTTGAAGGATATGATATAACTGCGGATAGAAAGAGCTTATACGACGATATAAACGCCCTCAGAGACCTGGGGTTTGATGTCATCGGAGAAAAAGATGGCAGAAACTTCAACTATCACATGGGCAGTAAAGAGCTTGAAATTGCTGAGCTCAAACTTCTTGTTGACGCTATTCAGTCGTCAAAATTCATCACAGAAAAGAAATCAAGTGAGCTGATAAAAAAGCTGACTGGCTTTGTCAGCGATTATGAAGCCTCCGGACTAAAACGACAGGTTGTAGTCCAGGGGCGTATTAAGACTATGAACGAAAGCATCTACTACATCGTAGATGAGATTCATAGTGCCATCAGCAACAATCAGATGATAAAATTCGATTATCTAACGTGGAATCTCAAAAAAGAGATGGTCCCAAGAAAAGATGAAAAGTACGAGGTAAGTCCCTGGGCCCTTAGCTGGGACGACGAGAACTATTACCTTATCGCTTACGATGACGAGGCTGAAAAGATCAAGCATTACAGGGTTGATAAGATCCGAAATGTGGAAATCCTGGACAAGAAGCGCCAGGGAAAAGAGCATTTTAAGAACTTCGATATGGCAGCTTATGCCAGAATGAATTTTGGAATGTTTGGGGGAAAAGAGGTAACGGTAAAACTTAAGTTTAAGAACGAGATCGTGGGAGTTTTGCTGGACAGATTTGGGAAAGGTATTTCCATAAGGCCATCAGATGAAGAGGGATGGTCAGTAGCCAATGTGGACGTTGCATTAAGTGAGCAGTTCCTTGGCTGGATTTTCTCTCTTGGAACCAATATTAAGATTATTGGCCCGCAGGAAGTGGTAGATAGATTTACCAGGGATATTAAGGCGATTAAAGGCCTATATTAGGAAAAAGAGTTAAAGGTTGGGGAAAATCATCATGGAAATTAGAAGAGCCCAAAATGGGGACATAAAAGGCATTTTAGAGCTACTTGTTCAGGTAAACATGGTTCATCACATCGGAAGACCTGATCTGTTTAAAGGACCAACTACAAAATATTCAGAAGAAGAGCTTAAACTCCTTCTTTTAGACGATACCAAGCCGGTATTTGTGGCTGTCGATGGAGAAAAAGTTCTTGGACATGCATTTTGCGTATTTCAGGAGCATAAGGGCGAGAGGCTCCTTGAGGACTGCAAGACCCTCTATATCGACGATATCTGCGTTGATGAGAACAGCAGGGGCCTGCATGTGGGAAAAGAGCTATACCAGTTCGTTGAGAACTTCGCCAAAAAGGAAAAGTGCCACAACATCACACTAAACGTCTGGGAGTGTAATCCAGGCGCCAGGGCCTTTTACGAGGCCATGGGCATGGGCGTCCAGAAAACCGGCATGGAAAAGATATTATGAAGAAGCCTTGATGATCTTGGAAGATCCAACAGGCTTAAAGTACAGACGAAGCAGGAACAGAGCACCGCGGACACAGATATCGATACACATGGCTGTCCACACACCAGGAAGACCAATTCTTGGTGCCAGAATAGAACCCAGAGTAAGGCGCACAGCCCACATACTGATAAAATTGATGACTGAAGGGCCAAGAGTGTCTCCAGCGCCCCTGAATACGCCGGTACCGACGATAGAAGCGGCAAACATAGGCTCAGCAAAGGCCTCAATCCTCAGGACCTTAACGCCAAGAGCCTGGATCTCCGGATCAGTTGTCATAAGTCCAAGAAGCTGAGGGGCGAAGATATACATAAGAATTCCGGTTCCAGTCATAACAAGCATTCCAAGAGCTGTTGCAAGCCACCCAAGGCGGTTTGCCAGCTTTTTTCTTCCTGCGCCGAGAGTCTGACCGATAATGGCAGTTGCTGCGTTGGCGATACCAAAGCCAGGCATATAGCACAGTCCTTCTGCGGTCACGGAAAAAGAGTTAGCTGCAAGGGCGATGTTTCCAAGAGGAGAAACAATCCTTGTTGCCATAACATAGCCAAGACCCATGATTCCCTGTTCAACACCTACAGGAACAGCAATTTTCACAGCTGTCCTAAGTTCCTCCAGAGTAAAAGGAATCCTTGCTTCTTTCCTAAGATGCAGAAGAGGAGAGCGTAGAAGCAGGAAATATAACATAACAACCGCTATCATTCCTTCAGCCAAGGCTGTTCCAAGAGCAGCTCCGGCTATACCAAGGCCTGCACCGGGGATCATCAGCTCTTTTCCCAGAATAAGGGCAGTTCTTGTGGGGAAGATCAAAAGGAAGTTGAAGATAATGTTCATAAAGCATCCAACTACGTTTAAGATGCTTGGAGTTCTGATATTTCCGCTGCACTGAAGCATTCCTGAAGATACACCGCACAGGTGGATAAGTGGAAGAGCAGCGCCAAATATGCGAAAATAGGTGGTGGATCCAGCTGCGATAGAATCACTTCCGCCAAGCCAGTAAGGAAGACGGCTGCTGACAAGAAGGCACAGCATGGAAATAGCTGCGCTAAAGCAAAGAACAGCAATAAGGCCGTGCTTAACGATGGCTCTTGCCTTTGCATCATTTTTGGCGCCGATGCTGTGGGCAACCTGAACGGTAAAGCCGGTGCTGACAGCGTTGCAGATACCGCCAATAAGCCAGGTGGTTGAGGAGATAAGGCCAATAGCTGCTGAAGGGTTGGCACCAAGTCTTCCAACCATGGATTGGTCAACATATTCCATTATCACAGTGGAAATTTGTGAGAAGATAGCAGGAATGCTGAGCATTGTGATCATGATGACCTGCTCAGTAAAAGACATTTCCTCGCCGTTTCGAATTTTCTCAAAATAATCAATCTTCATTTAAATCAAAATCCTTTAGAAATCAGTGAGACTAGTATAACACAAGCGCATAGGAAATAAAGACAAATGAGCGATATGGACAAGAAAATCAAACAAAAGCTATCTCAGGAGAGGCGTCAGAGGGTTGAAAACAGCTCTTTTGACAAATGCTTTTTCACGCTTAAAAGCGTAGATGACAGCTCCCATGAGATGGTTGATAAGCTAAACAGAGTGCTTGGACCTACCGGGGCCGAGTTTAAGATCGTCCACAATGAGAGCCCTGAAGGGTTTTCCAGCGATACGCTGGTTGTGTCCTACAGGCCAGAGCAGGTTAAATACAGGACCAAAAGAGATGCTGGAAGACGAAAAAACTATATCTCCTACGAAGAGGAAGGTGTGACCTACAGAGCTACGGTAAACAGGGTAAGAAAGCTAATTAAGGACTACGGCGCCATGAAGGCTGCAGAGATGATAGGCATGAACAAATCCGGGATGTATAAGAGGCTTAAATCCGCTACAGAGTCAGGGATAAGCCTTCCAGCTGGGGAAAAAAACGCCCTGGGAGAAGATGATATATTGTTTTGACCACAAAAAATCGCGTTAAAAAAGAGGGCTAAAGCCCTTTTTTTAAATGTCATGAATTTGAATTGCTGATATTTACTGCATTCCTATTGCAAGACCAATAAGTCTTACTGCCAGTGCACCAAGCCATGCAATGCAGCACTGCCAAAGTACAACGCAGATAGCCCATTTTTTACCAAGTTCTCTTGAAATTGCAGCAACAGCCGCAACACAAGGGGTGTAGAGAAGGCTGAAGGTCAGCATTGATGCTGCTGAAAGAGCACCAAGGGATGCAAGACCGTCGCTAAAGAGGGTTTCCATAACGGAAACGACGCTCTCTTTTGCCATAAATCCGCTTATAAGGGATGTGACGATTCTCCAGTCACCAAGGCCTATTGGTTTCATGATAGGAGCGAATATGCCTGAAATTGTGGCAAGCATGCTGGTATGTGAGTCTGAAACAAGGTTCAGGCCAAAATCAAAGCTCTTAAGGAACCATACAACGATGGTTGCGATAAGGATGATTGAAAATGCGCGGTGCAGGAAGTCCTTTGCCTTTTCCCACAGAAGCTGAATGACGTTTCTTGGAGTGGGAACGCGGTAGTTAGGGAGCTCCATAACAAAAGGAACCGCTTCGCCCTTAAAGAGTGTGAACTTTAAGAGGTAAGCCATGATGATTCCTGTCAGTATTCCAAGAAGGTACAGACCTGTAATGATGATCCAGCTCTGCTTTGGGAAGAAAGCAGCCACAAAGAAGCCGTAAATTGGGAGCTTTGCGGTGCAGGACATAAATGGTGTTAGAAGTATCGTCATCTTACGGTCTCTCTCACTTGGAAGAGTCCTTGTGGACATAACTGCAGGAACGGTGCAGCCAAAGCCAAGGAGCATTGGTACGATGCTTCTTCCAGAAAGGCCCATGTGACGCAGGAGCTTGTCCATAACAAAGGCAACTCTTGCGATATATCCGCTATCTTCCAGCATTGACAGGAAGAAGAACAAAATGACGATGATAGGAAGGAAACTGACAACCGTGCCAACTCCTTCAAAGATGCCGTCTAAAACCAGGCTCTGAATAGCCTGAGTAACGCCGGTTTTATCCATTGTAAAGTCAACCAGCCCTTTTAGTGAATCTATGGCTGTTTCCAGAAGGCCCTGGAAAAATGGGCCAATGAGGAAGAATGTGAGATAGAAGACAAGGGCCATAATTCCCACAAACATAGGGATTGCGGTGTAGCGGCCTGTAAGGATCTTATCTATCTTCTGGCTTCTTATATGTTCTTTGCTCTCGTGGGGCTTAATGACACAGCTGTCGCATACTCTCTTGATGTAGTCAAAGCGCATGTTGGCTACAGCAGCGCTGTGGTCCAGGCCGCACTCTTTTTCCATCTGAAGTATGATGTGCTCCAAAAGCTCTTTTTCATTGGTATCAAGCTGAAGCTGGTCAGCCATTTCCTGCTCGCCCTCAAGGAGCTTGCTGGCTGCAAATTCGCAGGGGATATCCGCTGCTTTGGCGTGGTCCTCTATAAGGTGGCAGACAGCGTGGAAAGCCCTATGTACAGCGCCGCCGCGATCGTCCGGGCTACAGAAATCCTGTGGAATAGGGCGCTCCTGGTTCTTGGCAACATGGATTGCGTGACGGACAAGCTCGTCTACGCCTTCGTTCTTGGCAGCTGAGATAGGTACAACAGGTACGCCAAGCATGGCTTCCATGGTGTTAACATCTACAGTTCCGCCATTTCCGCGCATCTCATCCATCATGTTAAGGGCAACTACCATTGGAATGTTCATTCTAAGGAGCTGCATGGTCAGATAGAGGTTACGTTCTATATTTGTGGCATCGACGATGTTAATGATGCCCTTTGGTTTTTCTTTAAGGACAAAATCCCTGGATACACGCTCCTCGCTTGAATATGGAGACATGGAGTAGATACCGGGAAGGTCTGTTATCAAAGTGTCTGCGTGGTCTCTTATAACGCCGTCTTTCCTGTCTACAGTTACTCCGGGGAAATTACCTACGTGCTGATTGGAGCCTGTTAATTGGTTGAAAAGAGAAGTCTTGCCACTGTTCTGATTGCCAACAAGGGCAAAGGTAAGTGTGGTGCCCTCTGGAAGTGGATCGCCGCTTCCCTTTGGGTGGAATCTGCCTTCCTCACCAAGACCAGGGTGCTCAGTGTGCCTGACAGCATCCTTCTTTTCCTCTTTGGCTTCAACTTTTTCTATTGGCTCAATCTCGATCTGCTGTGCATCAGCAAGACGAAGGGTGAGTTCGTAGCCATGGATCCGAAGCTCCATGGGATCTCCCATAGGTGCGAGCTTTATGGTTGTGACCTCTGCGCCTGGGATAACACCCATATCAAGAAAGTGTTGACGGAGGGCTCCCTGGCCCCCAACAGTAAGAATCCGGGCTGACTGACCCGGCTTTAAAGCATCTAAGTTCATTTTTTTAATCCTCTCAGACTAAAAAATAACACATTTTTAAGCACAATAAAAGAGCCGGCGATGGGTCCGGCTCTTTCCATGCCCGATCAGGGCTTCCATTCGGTAGAAATCTTTCTACGCTTTGGAGGTTAGCTGCAGTGACGCAGGTTAACCTTCCTTATGGAGATTATTGCTAATTCCATACACCCCTCCTGATTCACAAAATACAACATCTTGTGCTTTATACATGGATTATATACTACATGTTCATAAAATGGTATTAAATAAGTATAAAATTTTATGAAAGATTAAGAGTTTTTAAATCATAAATAACGCATGATATTTTAGATAACGTGATATTATATTATAAAGGAATGGACGTTTTTTGATACATTACAGATTACAACACAAGGAGTGAAACATGGCAGGAAGAGAAGAACTTATCAATCAGCTCGCAGCCAAGATGGGTGCTGGAGATTTTGCCCAGACTAAGTACACAGATTCCAGATATGATTCACAGACTGGAACCCTTTATTGTGATGGAATCATGATCACCAAGCCTGTAATCGAGAAGGCTGAGCAGTATTTTAAGGGTCTTAAGACCAAGTGCAGCTACACAGACCCTGCGTCCAGAGAGATGGCGATGATCTATCAGGTTGCCATAGAGGGGATCAAGATGATCCGCAACAGCGGTCAGGAAACTATGAAAGAGGATCGCAGCAAGTAATCTCATACAAAAGAATAAAAAGTTTATCGTTTGGTTAATGCATTGGGGGTGCTATATGGCCAGATATGAAACGATCATTGTGAACTTTGATGAGAAGCCGGGGGAAATTCTCGTTAAGCAGCTACGGATGCTGAAAGAAAGACACAAGGGCAGGATCATAGCAATTGTGGAAGACATGTATTCCATAGCTAACGCAAGGAAGTGGTTCAATGAGCATGTTCCGGGGCTTTTCGAGGATGTGATATCCAGAGAAGGCAGGACTACAGGGAATCTGGTAAAGGATTGCTGTAAGACCTATGGTCACGACGAGACAGCGGTTTTATTTATCGGAAGCCTTAAAGAGGGAGAGGAAGCGCCTGCTTTCAAGGTTCAGAACCCCAAGGATATGCTTGAATCCTATAACAGGGCCATGGGTTTACTACAGGGTTATACCCAGCTGAGCAGGCCCATACAGTAAAGAAGGATTTCTTATGGATTTAAACAAGCAGCTTACCGAAGATATAAAGGCAATTTTCCGCGCTGCGGCAATGGATAATATCACCGAGGATCTTTATAAATCCATCTGTGATAAGCTTCATGTTGTAAAAATGTATTACGACATGGACCTGGGCGGCGAAGACAGGTATCGCAACCACAGGACTGGTGAGCTTGTGCTTGGAACAAAGGAAGTCGACAAACAGCTTATCCTGTACGATTCCGGCAAAAAAGGCGGTCTGACTAAGCAGTACAAGTATTATTTCGATGGCTATGAGTATGTTCATGCCTATATAGAGTTTGAAGAGGGTATCAAGGAGGAAGATCTTGATATCTCTATTTACGATTTCTGCGCAGATATGGTCTATATCCTTGCCAGCAGGCAGAATATGCGAAGGATGCTGGACCACGCAGAATCATCTGACGTTCTTACTGGAATTCCCAACATAGTTTATTTTAAAAAGAAATACCACAAAATGTTGCAGACCTACCGCCCGCAGGATCTTATCCTTCTCAGGATGAATCTGAGGAACTTTAAGTATGTCAATGAGGTGGCAGGTGGAAACAGTGGAGATGAAGCTATAATCCAGTATTCCAGGAAGCTTTTACAGATGGTGGAAGATGATGAATGTGTATGCCGTCTAGGAGGCGACAATTTCATCGTATATGTCCACAAAGAAAACCTTAAGAAGTTCCTTAAAAAGGTGTCTTCTGTAACTATTTCAAAGCTTAAGACTGCACCTAACAACCAGTTTGATATCACCACCTGGATCGGTGTTTCAAGCCTTGCTGATGATGAGAATAAAAACTTCCAGGAGAGACTTAACGATGCCAATGTGGCCTGCGGTATAGGAAGAAGCAGGCTTAAGCAGGACGTTGTTTTTTACGGCGACGACCTTAAAAAGATGATAATGCAGGGAAGAGACATCATAGCTGCTTTTCCTGCAGCTGTTAAGAACCACGAGTTTGAGCCATTCTTCCAGCCTAAGGTTGATATGACCACAGGTAAGCTTGTGGGATTCGAGGCACTTTGTAGATGGTTCCACGACGGGCATTTTATTTTCCCTGACCAGTTCATCCCTATTCTGGACAGAGAAGGTCTTATTCCTGACCTGGATCTTACAATCTTTGATGAGACCTGCAGAGCTATCAGAAGATGGAAAGACATGGGGTATAATCCCCCAAGAATTTCCAGTAACTTCTCAAGAAAGAACCTTTTTGTGCCAAAGATTGAGAACAAGATCCTCAAGATTTTAGAGGATAACGGACTTGGTGCTGATGATGTTGAGATAGAGATCACAGAAAGTACCAAGGATATTGAGTATGACAGACTGATACAGTTTGTTAAAAACCTCAAGGAGCATGGCCTTTTCATCTCCATCGACGATTTTGGAACAGGCTATTCGTCGTTGTCGCTCCTTCACAACATAGATGCAGATGTGATCAAGCTGGACAAGTCCTTTGTAGACATGATCACAGAAGATAAAAAGTCTGCAGTCCTCATTGAGAGCGTTATAACCATCGCTCAGAAGTTGGACATGCAGACTATAGCTGAAGGTGTTGAAACTAAAGAACAGGGTAAAGCACTTGTTGATATGGGCTGCAACTATGCGCAAGGCTACTATTACAGCAGGCCTGTAGATTATAAGGCAGCAACCGACATTATCAAGACAAACCCATTTAAGCCTATAACTGAGTAAGCTTACTCAGAAAGTGTATCTCTTCCAAGCAGATCCTTGTAAGAGATAAAGATATCTCTGAAGCCGTCTGCGTAGGAGCCCATATCATATGGGTAGAAGTAGTAGATGATACCATCTTGTTCAAAGTACATATTCATGTCGAGATGTACTGTTTCATAGGCCTGATCATATACATCCTGGGCGTTATCCGCGAAATACGGAGAAGCGCCCTTTTCTGTGCCATAACTCTCGTAGTCTTCCCTGGTCTTGGTTGCTACAAGAGTCTTATAATCTTCCTCTGATCCCTTGTAGAAGTCAGAAAGCTTAAGCTCCTGACCGGTTGTAAGGTCAAAGAGCATCTGGTCTCTTGAAGGCATTCCGTGGGCGCCTCCGCCATACCAGTATCCGCTCTTGTTGATAAAGAGATAGCGGTCTTCAATGATTCCCACTTCGTCTATCATACTTGAGTCGGTCATATCGTACTGCTGAGGGTAAGCCTTATGATCCTCGCAGTCACCACCATAATCTCCAAGCCAGCTCTCAGGCTGTTCTGCGTAGTTACTAAGGAACGCTTCTGATGCTTCCCTGATAGCGCTATTTATCTCAGCTGCCTTATCTGAGTACTTTGGATCAAGTGTAAAGATCTCAGCATAAGCCTCTGTAAGCGGGATTCCGCAGTTTTCGCAGTAGGAAGCGATTGTCTTGTATTCCGCTGTTCCATACTCGTAGGCTGAGAACGTCTGAACAAATAAGCCTGTTTCCTGCTCGTTTTCAAACTTTCCATCTACAACATCAGCATAAAGGATTTCCACTTTGCCGTCCTTAAAGTCGGTATAAAAAGCTTTTCCCTCGCCAAGGGTAAAGCCTGTAGCTATTGCTGAGTACATTTCCGTACCTGGAATTGTCTTTTTCTCAAAAAGAACTGTTGTCTCTCCGGTAGCAGCGTTGTAGCTGGTGATCTTGTCGTTATATACCTCAAACTCAAGCTTCTCTCTGTCGATGTAGTATAAAACTCCATCCTCGAAGGCAATCACGGTAGCATCTTTTCCTGCGATCTGAGTTTTTTCGCCGTTTTCCAGGTTCATGGCAAAAAGGCCTATAGTTTCGTAGCTGTCATCAAATTCGTGAAATAAAGCGTATTTGTCGTCGCCATACATGCTGGACATGTTGGTCTTAACGAAGGTGTTTTCCTTGATAGAACCGTCTGTCTTTATCAGGTAAAAAGAGTCATCGAGGCGGGCAACTATAGCTCCGTTCTTATCAAGGTAGTGGTCCAAGCAGCAGTTTCTCTCGATGTAGCTGATGTTGTAATTGCCGATCTGCTGGTAGATATCTGAGTATTTTGGGGTAGCTTCCTTGAAAGCGAGGGCGTTCTCGTCCTTCTCAAAGCACTTCACAGACCAGTTGTTGAATTCGTGATAAACAGACAGGTTCAGCTTGCCATCGTATACTTCTATGTCGTAGAAATTGTCTGTTCCCCAATAAATAACATCTGTTATCTCTTTGCTGGAGGTGTCGTAAGCCACGAGATCATAGTAGTTTTCGCCATCTTCGTATTTGTAGCCTGTGAAAAAGAGTATGCCATCGCCGTAAGCCTGATAGGTGTAGCTCTGGGCATCTCCGTTCTCCATAAGCTCTTTTGTTATAGCCTCAATATCGAACTGATCCACTAAAGAGCCGTCTGCTTTAAAGACGTATAAAGACTCTGTGCTGTATCTTTCAGGGGTTACGAGAATAAGCCCCTCGTTGGTAAATGGAGCGAGCTCACTTGTAGCTTCCTCTTTTATTTCTTCTATGCTATCTTCTGCAGATGCTGCAGGTTCTTCCTGTTTAGGCTCGTTCATGTCAGGGGGAAGTTCATTCTTTACCCCGAAAAGACCGCAGCCAGCCATGGAAAGTGCCATGACAGCTGACAGTGTCAGACATACTAGTTTCTTTTTCATAATAATCTCCTTTTTTTCCACTCATAAGTGATAGAAGAATTATAAGTTTTGAATGGGGATTTTTCAAACGATAGGTGCTATAATGCAAAAGGCTTTATTTATAGACGGGGAGAAAAGGATATGAAAACAAGGGGACAAATGAAATTTAAAACAGTTGATCTGGCATATATTGCGATCTGCACAGCACTTATGGCCATCTGCTCATGGATCAGTATTCCAACTGTGGTGCCATTTACACTTCAGACTTTTGCAGTATTTATCGTTCTTGAGCTGGTGGGCGGAAGACGCGGCACTTTAGCTATACTTACATACATTTTACTTGCATCAGTTGGAGTTCCAGTTCTTGCAGGATTTTCCGGCGGACTTGGAAGCGTCCTTGGTCTTACTGGTGGATATATCTTAGGCTTTATCTTTATTGGCCTTCTTTACTGGATGAGCGAGGCTCTTATCGGAAATATGCTTCCTATAAGGATCATCACTCTTATCGCGGGACTTCTTGTCTGCTACGCCTTTGGAACAGGCTGGTTTATGGTGGTTTACACAAGGCAGTCAGGCCCAATCAGCCTTATGACAGCCCTTGGCTGGTGCGTATTCCCATTTATCGTTCCAGACCTTGCCAAGCTTGCCCTTGCTGTGGTGCTTGGATCAAGGCTTAGAAGGGTTATTAGAATCGAGAACTAAGGGGGTAAAACCATGAGTGTACATGACTACTCAGAGGGTGGAATTCCAAAGACCATTGCAGAGCTCCAGGACTACTGCGAGAGGAATGGCTTTACTTCCAGCAAAACCAGGTTTTTTGTTGGATTTGACTACAAGGGGCCCAAGGCCTTTGGAATCTACAAAGATGAGGCTACGGGTGAGTTCGTAGTTTACAAGAACAAGGCAGACGGCACAAGAGCTGTCCGCTACAGGGGTAAGGACGAGGAGTTCGCAGTAGTTGAGCTCTACGACCGCCTTCAGGCAGAGATTGCCAACCAGAAACTCAGCTATGCTGCAGATATGGCAGAGCGTGAGAGGAACAAGTATGAGCAGAACGATGCTTACAGCAGCATCAAGAGCTTCAACATCAATGATTATCCGGTAAGATCTGGCTTTGACAGCATCTCCGATTCTTCTGGATACTCAGGTGGAAGCGGAGATTCCGGGGAAAAGAGTCCTCTCGGAGTTTTAATTGGAATCATCGCCATCATCTTATCCCTCCTATTTGGATTTGCAGGAGGCGGCGGTGGTGGAAGCTACAGCAGCTATGACCGCCATTCGGGCTATAGCAGTAGCTACGACTATAACTACGATTCTGGATGGAGTTCTGACAACTGGGATTCCGGCTACACAGACTGGGATTCAGACTGGTAAAGATTGTAATAGGAAATTGATATGAAGAATAAAAGAAATCTGGGCGTAGGGATAGTTCTAGTGGTTGCGCTGGCAGCTCTTTTCACCGGCTCTATCTACGCTGGATACAAGATGGTGACTTACTTTAACAAGGACGTAGATGACCAGTTCAGGGAAGTAGGGCAGCTTGTAGAGGATAAGGCAAAAGACTACTGCGGAATAGACTTATCCAAGGTTAAGGAAACCTTTGAGGGTCCTCCATATGTTTACAAAAAGCAGGGAACCAGAAACTACGACGGGCCAAGAATCTATGAGTCCTATGGCTATATCTATAACGACCAGGGGAAGGTGCTGACTGACTTTTACGAGAAAGACGGCTACGGTCTGTATATCTCTTTTAACGCAGACAGAAGCGAAGCTGTATTTAACATAAACGGAAAGTGCTACTGCATCAACGGAGACCTTGAATACACGCTGGTTTCTGATGAGTGCAGCGATTCCTGCATAAACTACGAAGGCGGATATATCGCCTACAACAGCGGCGCAGAGCTCAGGCTCTATGAGGTCAAAACCGGAGAAGAGACAGTTCTGGCAAGGTCGGGCTTTAACCCCTGCATTTCTCCAAATGGACAGACAGTGAGCTACTACTCTTTTTCCGGCACGAACGCACTGGTTTACGTCGGGGGAATTAATGTGAAGACCCATGCTGTAAGCTCAAGTAGCAGCGGATACTACACACCAACAGCTGTTTCCGATGACGGAAAAGTGGTTTACTACGAGCTTTCCAACGACAAGACCAGAGACGGATTCTACTGCAGCGATGACGGTGTTGAGAAAAAGATTGCTTCCGGCTACTTAAGGGGAGCGCAGTTTACAAGGGATTGCAAGCAGGCCTTTGTTTCGACCTCCAAGAATATCAGCTATTTCAGGCCTGGCATGGCAAAGGCCGAGAATCTGTCTATTTTTGGGATGCTACGAGATTTAGAGTTCTTTGGCGTAAGCGCAGGTGTTAACAGACAGATGGTCTTTGAGCCTATATATATCCTCGATACGGACTGCTTTTCAGACGTCAGCATGGTCACCACCGGGGAAAAGACCTACTGCCTTCAGGGAGATGCTATCCCTTCCGAGGTACTTCTTAGAAACGAGGGTGCTAATTCCCATGAGACCTTCACTTCAGATGGTCCGGTAAGCGTTTATCTCACAGAGGGCGAGGCTAAAAAGGTTAGGATCCTGGACGGCAAAGCCGTAAGAGAAGACTTTTTCACCTGGGAAAATGGCAAGATCAAGCAGATATTTACAAGCGATGACTTCTCAGAATGCGTCTTTATCGCCATGGAAAAGAACGAGAAGAATGATGACATTTACAACCTGTATTACTACCATGAAGGCAAGAAGCCGGTTTTCATAGCAGAAACCACTTATAGTGCCAACACGATGGTCAAATGGGACCAGTGCACTGAAAAATGGTATTACATCAGCCAGAACACCCTATACTGCGCAGACAGGCGCTTTAAGGAGAAAACCGTTGTCTGTGACAGCTGTGATCACTTTGATTTCAGGAACTACGGCGATCAGGCTATGGTTTTTGCTGATACTGATGGTAAATTGCATGTTTTGATAAATGATATGATACTGGATCTTGAATAAAATTAAAGCGCCTCGCTTCGCGAGGCGCTTGTTTTATGCAGAATATTTTTTCTTGAAGTACTTGATAAGTGGCTCGGCGGTAAGTTCCTTGCCGCAAACTTCTTTAAGAACTTCGCTGGAGATTCTTGTGGAGCCATACTGGTGGATGTTTTCGTTAAGCCACTTGGTGATCTTCCTGATATCACCGGCAGCAAGGATATCATCTACGCTACCAAGATCTCTTTCAACAGCCTCAAGGAGCATTCCGTCGTAGATGCTGCCAAGAAGGTATGAAGGGAAGTAGCCAAAGCTTCCGTCAGACCAGTGCATATCCTGAAGGACGCCCTCAGAGTCATTTCTTGGAGTGATGCCAAGAAGCTCTTCCATCTTCTTGTTCCAAACAGCAGGAAGGTCCTTAACCTCTACATTTCCCTTGAAGATCTCACGCTCGATCTCATATCTTAAGATAACGTGAAGACAATATGTCAGCTCGTCCGCTTCAGTTCTGATATAGCTCTTTTGCACGAAGTTGATCTCTTTGTAGAAGTCCTCTAAAGTTACGTTGGCAAGCTCTGGGATCATCTCAACCATCTTAGGCCAGATGGGCTTCCAGAAGTTGATGTTGCGGCCAAGGATGTTCTCAAAGAACCTTGACTGGCTCTCGTGAAGGCCCATGTAGTTAATGACTCCGCCTTCAGTTCCCTCGTACTTGTGGTCTACGTTCTGGCAAAAGATAGCGTGGCCTCCCTCGTGGATTGCGGAGAAAATAGGCTCTATGAAGTTATCTTCTTTGTAGTGGTTGGTGATCCTCACATCATCCAGATTCATGCTGGTTGTGAAAGGATGCTCAGTCTCGCCAAAAGCGATCCTTGTCATGTCCATGCCCATGTATTCAACAAGGAATCTGCAGACCTTGTCCTGAACGTGTGCTGGAACCTTGAAGGCAAACTTGCTGTGGTCAGGCTCTGGGCGGCTTGTAACCTCTTCAACCAGAGGAACAAGCTCTTTTCTCAGATCGCCAAATACGCGGTCAATTGTCTCCTGAGTCATTCCCTCTTCGAACTGGTCGATAAGGGCGTCATAAGGCTTTTTGTCAGGGTTTACGTAGCTCTGATACTTCTTAACAGCCTCGATTGTTGCGCCGAGCTCTTTTTCAAACTTGGAAAAGTCGCTCGCTCTCTTGGCTGAAGGCCATACGATGCTGGATTTGGTAACGGCCTTGACGTACTCCTCAAAAACTTCCTGAGGAAGTCTTCTCATCTTCTCAAGATCCCTCTTGTTGCGGGTAATGTCGAATTTCATTACATCGTCCAGCTTGTCGAACTCTTCTGGTTCAGCCAGCTTGCAAACAAGGTCAAAGGCCTCGTCGCTGGTTGAAAGCTTGAAGATCTCAGTCTGGAAGTAGTTGAGGGCTTCAGCAAGCTTCTCCATGCCGCCCTCAGGGGTTGTTGTCTCCTTGTCCCAGTTCATCAGTGATGCTGCGTGGCCAAGGTAGCTGATCTTTTTCTGTTTATCTTTGTATTGTTCTAATAATGTCATTTTGGCTCTCCTGTCAGTTAATCTTGCATAAGTATAACATGAATGCGCCTAAATATGCGGATTTCTGTTATAATGGATGGAAAGGTTCGAAAAACAGAAAAGAGATTAAGGAGACTATTTAAGATGGTCGTTGCACAGTACTTTGTAGAGTTCATCTTTTACAGCTTTTTAGGATGGGTATGGGAGTCAATATACTGCTCAGCCAAGGAGAAAAAGTGGGCGGACAGAGGATTTCTTTTTGGCCCTATTTGCCCAATTTATGGCTCCTGCGTGGTTGTGGCTTCCGCGGTATTCTCATCAGTTGATGTCCTGAAGTCACCAGATTTCCCTATCTGGGGAATATTTATTCTGTCCTACATAGGAAGTGCCATCGCGGAATTTGGAACCTCATGGATACTTGAGAAGCGCTTTAATGCAAGATGGTGGGATTACAGCGAGATGCCACTAAACATTCAGGGAAGGATCTGTGTCCCGGTCAGCATCGCCTTTGGCCTTGCGGGAGTAGCGGTAGTTAAGTTCCTTATCCCGGCTGTAGAGAACGTTCACACAATTGTCAGCCCAACAGTTTACGAGATTCTGGCAATCGTCCTTGCGGCTATATTTGGTGCTGATTACGCCCTTACAGAGGCAAGTCTCTCTGCACTTCTTAAGGACGTTAAGCAGATGCACGAGGAGTTCAACCAGAAGGCACAGGCAAGATACGAGAAGGTTGCTTCAGCGCCTATGGTTATTGAACAGAAGATCGCTGAGGGAAAAGAGCTTGCTGAGGAACGCCATGAACAGCTGGCAAAGGCCTATGCTGAGAGGCTTTCACTTAACCAGAAGAGAATCCTGCTTGGAATTGAGAAGTTCATGCCAAAGGCAGAGCTTCCAGCAGAGTTTAAGAATAAAAATATTTTAGTAAGTTCACTAAAAGATAAGGTAAGGGAGCTAAGAAACAACAAGAAGTAATGTTTAGGAGGAGAAGACAGGATGAGGCTTACAACAGAGCAACAGGAAATTCTTGACGGAAAAAAGGGGAAGACCTATGCCAAGATCATGGAGACGCTGGTTCGCTATGGCGAGCTCTTTGGCGCCGAGGAAATGGCAGAAGTCACTGGGGAGTACGGACATCTGGTAACCAGCTTTGGACTTAAGGTTATCGATCCCGTGTACAAGCTTATGGACGAGCTTATTGAGGCGGGAGTAGTCTCTAAGCAGAAGTTCACCATGGATCCAAGGCCACTGGATAAAAACGTGCCTTCAGGCCCTATACAGGACCTTGTATTTTACAAGTTCATGTATTCAGAGCAGGGAAGATACGAGAAACAGCTTTCAAAGCTTGGATTAAAGAGCAAGGACGGGTTCTCCTGCGCCTGCTACTTTGACGAGCAGGGAAACAGACCAAAGAAGGGCGATATCTTAAGCTGGGCAGAGTCATCTGCTGTTGTTTACGCCAACTCAGTTCTTGGCGCAAGGTGCAACAGAAACTCAGGAATCATCGAGCTCTTTGGATCCATCCTTGGATGTGTTCCAAAGTTTGGCCTTCTTACTGACGAGGGAAGAAAGGCTACATGGAAGGTAGAAGTTAAGACAACTAAGCTCCCTCCAGCACAGGTTCTGGGCTCCGCTATTGGAATGAAGGTAATGGAGGATGTTCCATACGTATACGGCCTTTCAGAGTACCTTGGAACAGAGCTTACACCAAGCGTATGCGACTACCTTAAGAACTTTGGCGCTGCCACAGCATCAAACGGTGCTGTAGGCCTTTATCATATCGATAAGCTGACACCTGAAGCTGCTGAGCTTGGAGAGAGCCTTATCGCAGATAACGCCAGGACCTATGTTATCGACGACGCTGAGATCCAGCGTGTAATAGACAGCTATCCGATCATCTGGAAAAACGCTGATGCCAAGCCAAAGATGTGCTTTATCGGATGCCCACATCTGTCCAAGAACGAGCTTATCGGATGGATCGATGACATCTATGAAGGCGTTAAGGCTGCAGGCAGAAAGACAACCACAGTGCCCACTGTCCTTACAGCAGCACCTGGAGTGCTTGAGGCAATTAAGGGAACAAGAGAAGAGAGCATGGCAGAAGAGATCAAGCTGACACTTAGCTACATCTGCCCACTTATGTACTGCGACAATCCGCTGGTACACTCGGTTCCAATAATTACCAACTCCAACAAGCTAAGGACTTACACATCTTGCCGCTTCTATGAGGACGACAAGATCTTATCCATGATCACAGGACAGGGGAGGAATTGAACATGAAAGAGTTTAAAGGAAGAGTCGTTATTCCCGGACAGTGCAGCGCTACAGCACTGGTTTCCCACGGCGGTTTTAATACACTTGCAAGTTATCAGACAAGCTTTCTGACAGGGGACAAAAAAGCTACCTGCTCAGACCAGAACAATCCGGATATCTACAAAAAGCCCATGGCTGGAGTGGCTCTTTGCCTTCCACAGACCATCGGCTCCACAACTGGCGGAATGATCCTGTTTACAGCTGCGGACTACGGAAGACAGCCTGCGTGCATGTTATTTGCCAATCCTATTGATTCTATCGGGGCTGCAGGAGTTCTTTTGTCAGATATATGGACAGACGCCAAGATGCCAACAATTGACAGCCTTGGGGAAGAGTTCCTTGAGTACGTCAAGACAGGCATGAAGATCAACGTCAAGGACGACGGCATCGTAGAAATCGAAGATTAAGCCTATGGAATATCAAGTAAACATGAACGGCATTGATGTAAATGCCAGATATAGCGAGGATTCGGTAAAAGAGCTGTTTTTGCCGCTACTTGAAAGGCTCACCCGCATGCAGCGGGAAAAGAAAGGCCGGCTCCTTGTGTTTCTTGCTGCGCCTCCAGGGGCTGGAAAGAGCACTCTTTGCAGTTTCCTTCAAAAGCTCTCCGAGGAACATGAGGAATTTGCTGATGTCCAGGCTATCGGAATGGACGGATTCCACAGAAGGCAGGAGTACCTCACAAGCCACACCACAATAAGGGATGGAAAAGAGATCCTGATGGTTGAAATTAAAGGCGCTCCCGTGACCTTTGACCTTGAGCTTTTAAGGAATAGAATAACAGATGTTCTTGAAAAAACTCAGGTGGGGTGGCCAGGATACGACAGGCATCTACACAATCCGGTAGAGGATGCAGTGACTGTAAATAAGGATATTGTGCTCCTTGAAGGCAACTACCTTCTTCTTGATGAGGATGGTTGGAGAGATTTATCAAGGCTTGCGGATTACACTATCTTTATTAAGGCAGATGAGGATAAGCTCAGGACCCGTCTCATAGACAGAAAAGAAAAAAGTGGCAACTCCTTAGAAGTTGCCACCAGATTTGTTGATTACAGCGATATGGCCAACGTTAAACTGTGCCTTGAAAAGTCCAAGAAGGCAGATCTTACGCTGGTTTTAGAGGACGACGATCAGTATCATGTCTAATTCTTTTCAGCTTCCTGCATGAGCCGGCTCACCTCATCATCAGACATGCCAAGGGCCCAGGCCAGGGCATAGATGTTGTGGGCGTGCTCATCTACGGCGAATTTTGGGCAGGTTAGAAAGGCCCTAATCTCGCTATTTAGTTTCTCTCTGATCTCTGCTTCGGTTCTCATCACATATATTTTATCACAATTTCGAACATTGTTCTTAACAGGCTTCCGGGCACAATAAAATGTGTCCGGATTATTTTTTTGTGCCCATATCTTGTAGTTGAAAATTAGAACAGACGTTCGTATAATAAAGACAAACAAACGTTTGGTTTTTGCCGCGGAAGCTTCTAAGGACTGGGATGAAAGAGAGGGCTTGCATATGATATTTGCGGTTGATTTTGATGGAACGCTTAGCTATGGTGAGTGGCCAGAAGTGGGGCCTGCCAATTACAATCTTATAGATTACCTCAAAAACAGACGGCTATTGGGAGACAAGCTGATACTGTGGACCTGCAGGGCAGGAGAGGCTCTGGATAATGCTGTTGAGTGGTGCACAGGTAATGGTCTTGAATTTGACGCCATAAACGACAACCTGCCAGAGATCACTGAGAAATATGGTAACAACAGTCGCAAGATCACCTGTGACGTCTACATAGATGACAGGGCAGTCAACGCAGGTACCTACTATCAGGATATGGACAGGATGTGGTGCCATGAGTAAGGTTGTTGATAAGGTTGATGTTATATGTGAGCACAAGGCGGATGGGAGCGTGATCCCCATGCGCTTCAGGCTCATGAATGAGGATGGTGTGTATGAGGCATACACCATCAAGGGCTATCGGCAGATCATGCGCAAGGACTGCTATACGACGCCTGATGGCGTAACAGTATGTAGCAGAGATATGGTTTTTGAATGCAGGGTACTTATCCTTGAGATGTACAGAACAGTTCGTCTGTACTTTAATTCCGACAGATGTTCCTGGAGAATTGCTATTTGACATAAAGTTGTTGACAGCAAGTTGTCTGTCAATTATACTTGCTTCTAATTATTTTCAGAAAGTGGGGAGAGATTATGGAACTGATTAGAGTGCAGGATTCAGATTACAAGAAGACTTATGAGCTGTATATGTCCTTCCCTCAGAATGAGAACGGTTATATCAACAACGTATACGGCTACAGCTACGATGAATTTTTAGGTTGGATCGAGAAAAAACGCAACTGGACCTTGGGCAAAGAGCTCCCAGAGGGCTTTGTACCTGATACAACCTTTGTAATAGTTGATGGAGATACATATGTGGGAGTAGTGAACCTTCGTCACTGCTTAAATGACTTCTTAAGAGAGGGACCGGGACATATAGGCTACTGCGTATCCAAGAAGTACAGAGGTAAGGGATATGCTACCAAGGCGCTTTCTATGGCACTTGATAAGGCAAGACAGATGTGCATTCACGAGGTGTACATGAGTGTTAACAAGGATAACCCAGCCAGCCTTCGCGTTCAGCAAAAGAACGGCGCGTATATCCACCATGAGAATGAAACAGAGTATTTTACCAGGATAAACGCCATAAGTGGTGAGGATTCAAGGCAGGAGATCGTCAGCAAGTTCTATACCCAGTATGAGGAGGATGGACGCCTTGAGAGGAGCGTACACGGAAGACTTGAGTATGCCACAACCATGAACTATATCCACAGATACGCAAGTAAGGGCGCCAAAGTCCTTGAGGTTGGTGCAGGAACAGGCAGATATTCCATAGCGCTTGCCAAAGAGGGCATGGATGTCACAGCAGTTGAGCTGGTTGACAAGAACCTGGAGATTTTGCGTGAAAACAGCAAGGGATTAGATAACCTTAAGGCTCTTAAGGGGGACGCTACAAACCTTGATAGCCTTTCTGATGATACATTTGATGTAACTCTTGTATTTGGACCTTTATACCACCTCTACGAGCCGGAAGAGGTAGGCAAGGCAATCGATGAAGCCATCAGGGTTACAAGGCCAGGAGGGGTAATTTTCTTTGCGTTTATCTCTGTTTATGCGATAATGTATTCAAACTACTTTTATGGCAACTGGTCTGTAGGAGAGGAAGAGAACTTTACTGAGGACTACAAGGTAAAGCATTTCAAAGAGCAGCTGTTTACTGGCTATGATGTTGCAGAATTCGAGGAGCTGTTTGCTGACAAGCCTGTAGAGTATGTTACAACCACAGGAGTTGATGGCCTCATAGAGCCGATCGAGCACAGACCGGACTTTTCGTTTACAGATGAGCAGTTTGAGAAGATGGCTAAGTGGTATCTTTCTGTATCAGAAAAGAGGGAGCTTTTAGGCAATACCAACCATCTTTTATACATCTGCAGGAAAAAGTGAATAGACTTTCAAAAGCCCACAAAATTGTGGGCTTTTTTTTATTTATGCATAATATTACAATTAAACCATGGTAAAGATTGATCTTATTACAGGTTTTCTGGGTTCCGGAAAGACCACATTCATAAGAGAATATGTAAAATACCTGCTTGGCAGGGGCGAGAAGATTGCCATTATTGAGAATGACTACGGCGCTGTAAACATCGATATGGTGCTACTTCAGGATCTTCTTGGGGAAAACTGCAACCTGGAGATGATAGTTGGCGGCGATGGCAAGGAAGCCCACAGGCGAAGGTTCAGGACCAAGCTGATCTCTATGGGCATGAGTGACTACACAAGAGTTATCATTGAGCCCTCTGGGATCTACGACGCTGATGAATTCTTTGATGTTCTGTACGATGAACCACTGGATCGGTGGTACGAGATTGGAAGCGTTATAGCTATCGTGGATGCTGGAACCACCATGATGCTTGAGGATACCGCAAGGTACCTCTTTATGTCAGAGATAGCCTGGGCAGGAAAGCTTATTTTTAGCAAGATGACGGCAGATACAGACGTAGCAGCAATCTCCGCCTTCATCAATAAGACCATGGAGGACTATGGCTGCAGCGCCAGGTTTGACGAGGCCAGGGACATTATTGCCAAGCCATTTGATGCCCTGACAGAACATGACTTTACTTCGATCCAAAACGCTGGATACCGCAAATCCTCATACAAAAAGCTCCAGATAGAGGAAAAACAGTACCTTCCGCTTTTCTATTTTGATGTGGAAATGCCGGAGGATAAACTAAAGAGCACGGTACAAGCTCTTTTCACCGACGAAAATGCCGGAAAGGTCATAAGAGTAAAGGGCTTTGTCAAAACTGCAGAAGACACCCAGCTTCAGATAAACGCCACAGAGGAAGAGATAAAGACAAGTCCAGTGGTCAGTAGCAGAAACGTTATCATAATAATTGGAGAGAATTTAAACAAGGAATACATCAACGAGATATGGCGTGATTATTGTTCAGTAGTTTCACTTTGACTTTGTGGGAGGGCCACAGCTATGATCCAGAAGAAATACACGTTTCACACCCTTGATGAGTTAAAAGACGTAGTATCGCAGATCACAGAGAGCGAAGACTACAAAAATGCCAGCGGAGTTCTGCTTCAGATGAATAATCCCAAGATTGACGCAGATGACGACGCCATGGTTGATTATATCAATGCCAATTGCAGCAACGCCTGTCTGATAGGCTTTACATGTGCCAATATCGCCGATGAGGAGTACGATATCAAGGATTGTCCCATCGAGCTTAACGCCACGTTCTTTAAAGACACCAAGCTGATCGAGCTGGATTTTGATCTTCAGTATGCCACAGGCTTCGTTGCAGGCCGAATGGTCAACGAGCAGCTTGAGTACTTCCCGGATGCAAAGTGCATGCAGGTCTGCTATTCATGTAGCAGTGCCACTATTCACTCTTTTACCAATGAGTTTAGCCACCACCAGATTCCGATATTTGGTGCCAAGGCCGGACGAAGCATCAGAGCCCTCAATGACTTTAAGGTTTATGGCAAAAGAGCCAGCAAAAACGGCATTGTAACCGTGATATTTGCAAGTGACAACCTCCATCTGTACATGGATAACTGCCTCGGGTTTAAGGAAATCGGAGTGGAGATGCTGGTCACCAAGACAGATGGCGACAACGTCATAGCAACCATAGACCACAAGCCCGCAGTGGAGGTCTATTCCAAGTATCTGAATGTAAAACCTAACAAGTATTTCGTAGAGAACACCTGCGAATTCCCATTTGTATTTCACAGAAAAGACTGCCTGGTTGCACGAGTTCCTTCAGGCTATGGAGAAGATGGCTCAATCCGCTTTACGGCGGATATTATAAAGGGTGAGACCTTCAGGCTCTCTTACGGAGTTCCTGAAAATCTCTTCCACATCATAGGAAGGTCCATAAAGGGCCTTCAGGACTTTAAGCCAGAGGCTCTGTATATCTTTGAATGTGGCAACAGAGTCAGGTTCCTTAAGGATCAGGCGTATAAAGAGGTTGAAAGATTCTTAGAGTTTGCGCCGCAGGCTTCAGTGGCTTTCGGATATGCAGAGCTCTTTTTCCCTGCTGAAGGCGGCGGAGGAGCTTTAAACAGCTCACTGGTAGCTGTTGGACTGTCGGAGGAGAAAAATGTTGCCGACGAAGTAAGGCCATGCATAAATTTCCTCAAAGATACCAAGACCGCAGAGGATGAGCGCGAGTTTATCCCGTTTGTGGACAGGATTCTTCATTTTCTTGAGAGAACTTCCATAGAGCTTGATTCCATAAACAAGGAGCTTGGCAAGATCGCCTATACAGACCGTCTGACCAAGATCTACAACAGGTGGGAGCTTGAGCATAAGCTTGGCGATATCTTAGAGATGAGCGAGCCAGGCAAGTCCCCAGTTTCCCTTATATTTATGGACATCGACCACTTCAAGCACGTCAACGACACCTATGGTCACGACGTGGGAGATATGGTCCTTAGGGAGTCCGTGGACATTGTAAAAGAGAACCTTGGCCCGATGCATGTGTTTGGCCGCTGGGGCGGTGAGGAGTTCATATACGCCCTTCCGGATACTGACCTTGAGAGTGCAAGGCAGCACGCAGAAGTTTTAAGGACCCAGATAGAAGACAACAAATATGCCACTGTAGGGCACATCACCATGAGCTTTGGCGTCACAGAGGCAAGAGCTGGTGACGACATGGAATCATTTATAAAAAGAGCTGACGAGAACCTCTACGCAGCTAAGGAAGGCGGCAGAAACCGCGTGGTCGCCAAGTGACAATGATCTGGCGAAGCTAAGACCAGAGCAGATAAGGACATAAATATGGAGCTACAAAGTCAGGAAATGAGAAAGCTTGCGCCGGAGCTTGATCCGCTGCGCCTTGGAACCGGATGGAAAAGTGAGGATCTGGGTAAGCCCCAGGTCTATGTGGAGAGCTCTTTTGGAGACAGCCACCCTGGAAGCGTGCACTTAAAGCACCTTGCAGATGAGGCCATAAGGGGCATAAACGACGCTGGCGGCCACGGAGCAAGGTATTACTGCACAGATATGTGCGACGGCGAGAGCCAGGGCACAGACGGCATAAACTACAGCCTTGCAAGCCGCGAGATGATGGCCAACATGATCGAGATACAGGCCTTTGCAACGCCTTTTGATGCGGGTGTTTACCTTGCAAGCTGCGATAAATCCGTACCTGGAAACCTCATGGGCATGCTGAGAGTGGATATCCCTTCTGTGTTCATCCCGGGAGGCGTCATGAAAGCCGGTCCTGAAATGTTGACCCTTGAGCAGCTTGGAATGTACAGCGCAAGGTTTGAAAGGGGCGAGATCGGCGAGGATAAGTTAAACTGGGCAAAAGCAAATGCCTGCCCCGGTTGCGGAGCATGCTCTTTTATCGGAACCGCATCCACCATGCAGATAATGGCTGAGGCTCTGGGCCTTGCACTTCCTGGAAGCGCCCTACTTTCTGCGGAGGGAAAAGAGCTACTGGATATCGCCTACAGATCCGGCAAACATGCAGCGACAATTGCAGGAAACGACAAGCTAAAGCCCTCTAACATCCTTACAAAGAAAAGTTTTGAGAACGCGATCCTTGTACACGCAGCTATTTCAGGATCTACCAATGCGCTTATGCATCTGCCTGCCATAGCCCACGAAGTTGGAATAGAGATTGACGGTGATACATTTGATAAGCTCCATCGCGGAGCACACTACCTTCTGGATATCCGTCCTGCTGGTAAGTGGCCTGCTGAGTGCTTTTACTACGCTGGCGGGGTTCCGCAGATTATGGAGGAGATAAAAGATCACCTTCACCTTGATGTAATGACTGTTACAGGTAAAACCCTTGGAGAGAACCTTAAGGATCTTAAAGAAAACGGGTTCTATGAAAGATGCAAAGAGGGCCTTGATGACTTTAACAGGCGCTATAGCGTAAACGTCTCAAAAAACGACGTTATAAGGCCCTATGACAATGCTATTGGCACAGATGGCAGTATCGCTATCCTAAAGGGCAATCTTGCCCCAGAGGGAGCTGTAATAAAGCACACAGCATGCCCTAAGGAGATGATGAAGGCTGTTCTTAACGCAAGGCCCTTTGATTCTGAAGAGGAGTGTCTTGATGCGGTGCTTCACCACAAGGTTCAAAAGGGCGATGCTGTATTTATCAGATATGAAGGACCTAAGGGCAGCGGAATGCCTGAAATGTTCTACACTTCTGAGGCCATAAGCTCTGATAAAGAGCTTGGAAGATCCATAGCCCTTATTACTGACGGAAGGTTCTCAGGAGCATCCACAGGCCCTGTTATTGGGCACTGTTCTCCGGAAGCAGCATCAGGAGGACCAATAGCCCTGGTGGAAGAAGGGGACCTCATAGAGCTTGACGTATTTGAGAGGAAACTCGATATCGTTGGAGTTAAGGGAGAGAGGAAGACTCCCGAAGAGATAGACGAAATCCTAAAGGCAAGAGCTGGGAAATGGGTGCCTAAAAAGAGCAAGTACACAAAGGGAGTGTTAAAGCTCTTTGCGGAGCATGCAGTAAGCCCGATGAAAGGGGCATATATAGGGTAAAAGTATGAAAAAAGGCAGGGAGATATGATAGAGTACAAGATTGCAACAGCTAAGGATATTGAACTTCTTATGAGCAGCAGACTTGAAATGCTGAAAGTAGTTAACAATCTGGATGAAACTTACGAGTTTTCCAGGGAGATTGTAGATTACAGCAGGGACTATTTCCTGAATGGAGATCAGGTCACAGTTCTTGCCATAGACGGAGACAGGGCTATAGGATGCGCATCCATGAGCTTTATCAGGATCATGCCAACCTTTTCACACCCATCTGGAAACAGAGCCCATCTGATGAACGTATATACAGCTGATGACTACAGAAGACAGGGTATTGCCAGGAAAATGGTTAATATGCTGATTGAGGATACCTGGAAAAGAGGCGCCACAGAAATCAGCCTGGATGCCACAACTCTGGGAAGACCTTTGTATGAATCCCTTGGCTTTACTGCTTCTACAGAATGCATGGTCCTCGAAAGGCCCAAAAACTAAGGCGGAATCAAAGAAAAATCAGAGAATGTTCACATTTTTACCGGGCTAAAATGTTATACTAATAACAAAATTGGGGTGTGCATTAGCACGGGGGAGAAACTGGATAATGAGTGTGGATATGAAGATATTTTTCGGACTTTTATGTCTGGGGGTCATCTTTATTTTCCTGGGAGGCATATGCGTAGGATTCGCATATTTCCACAGAGATGGTAATGACAGGCAGAAGTCACACGGCCCGTTTGGAGTATTCTTAATATTCCTGGGGCTGGTACTGACATTGGCAGATGTACTCACAGCCAATGCTTTCATGGCTGCGATTTTTGGAATAATGCTATCAATAGTTGTATTTCACTATGGATACACTTCCATCATGAACAAAAAGAAGGAAGAAGAGAAGGAGAGCAAGAAAAAGAAATCAACGCATGGGTCTACGACTCCAGCAGCTTGATATATGTTTTGAGATGCCATCTTGGCACCTCAAAACACCTAATAAGCCTAAACATAAAACTCCACATAAAAAGAGTTGGGACAGATATCTGCCCCAACTTTTTTGTTGTCTTATTAAATAACAATAGATGTTGAATTATGCAAGATCCCCAGCAATATCAATGTTTACGCCGGTTATGCCTACCCAAGCGCCGTCCTTAGCTTCGCTTGACTCAGCGTGAGCAAGAAGCCACTTGTTGGTTGCTGTGATAAGGCGATCTTCCTGATTCTTTGGCTCGAAATCAGGCTTACCTACGTTAGTTCCCTTAGGAAGTCCTACAAGTACCTGGAATCCGGAATCCTTGCTTGCCTGGCATGGAGCATAATGAAGAGCTGTAGCATAAACCTCGATCATTGTGCCTGCTGGGCAAAGGAAAGCCTTAACCTTGCTGGAATCGATCTTGTGATCTACGATCTCTTCTCTCTTAGCAAGTAAGAGGATGAAGTCTGTAGAGCCAAGGTTGATCTCTGATGAACGGTGATACTCAAGGCAGTTGAGCTTGGTGTTGTGTCCGTTGCACCATCCAAACTGCATTGGTGAGCCGCCAAAGAGGCTGTTTGTGATAGAATCAGCAGCTGCAAGAGACTGAAGAGCTGGTTCCTCAGCTACATAATCTGTTCCCTCTGGGACTGGAGTGCTTGACTTAAGCGCCTCTACGATTGCCTTCTTTTCTTCTTCGTACCCCTCGATGATCCTGCCATAGTTGGTAAACTCAGGATCTGTCACATTATATATTTTCATATCCTTCTCCCTTCTACAAAAATATATTGTCAAATACTATATTAGTGCTATCGGCCGGGAGTTGCCAACCATTTGCTTGCAATTTCTTTTCAAATGTTGCTTGGATTTGTCAAATAAAAATACTACAATATGATTATCGATAAACAAATTAACGTTTTAGCTAGTTATTTTTTCTGCTTGGTTCATGAGGGGATGAGACGTATGAAAGAAAGAAAAACCTGGCAAATTATTCTGTTTATTGCAATGTGCGTTAGTTTGAATATAGTGGGCAAGCTCTTTGCTACATGGCTGGAACTGCCTCTATGGCTGGACTCTTTTGGCACAGCGCTGGCAGCCTTTTACGGGGGACCAGTTGTAGGCGCTTTAGTTGGTGCCACGGGAAATCTCGCATATTGCGTAGTCAATCGCCTTTCGGCGGCATATTCACTGACAAGTATAATCCTGGGCGTGATCATAGGCATAGCAGCGCACCAGAAGTGGTTTGACCGTTTCTACGGCTTTATGAAGACCGCTTCATATGCAATGCTGGGATCTCTGATCGTGTCAGTTCCTATCAATTTTATATTTGACAATGGCTATACAGGTAACAAATGGGGAAATGGCGTTATCGAATATCTGCTTGAGAGGGATTGGCCTCCATTTGTGTGCAAAGTTCTGGGACAGTTGTCACTTGAGTTTGCAGATAAGCTCCTGACAGTATTTGTTGCATATGTGCTTATCAGGTTAAGACGCTGGAATCACAATGAGAACGAGGAAAAGAAAAAGCTCCAGGGTACAACAGCACATACCGCCGTTGCACTTTGCATCGTGCTTGGAATGAGCATGCTCGCTCCATTAAATGTACAGGCTGCATCGGGATCCAAGACTGGCACATCCGATTATAACGACTATGTTCAGAGCATCTATAGCAGTAACAATGGTCTTCCATGTGGCGAAGCTAATGATATTGCCCAGACCAATGATGGTGTTCTGTGGATTGGAACCTACGCGGGCCTTTATCGCTACAACGGCAGAGAATTCCGCTGGGTAGATGAATATGAATCAGTTAAAAACGTAAACTGCCTCTACGTTGATGAAGAGGGACGTCTGTGGATTGGAACCAACGACAATGGTCTTTCTATCGTTATCAGGGAAAAACTTGTAAATGTCATTGACCAGTCCAGTGGCCTTCCTTCCAACTCTGTACGAAGCATAGTTCGAGCTACAGATGGATACTACTACATCGGAACCAGCAGTAGCATGCAGGTTCTCATGATGAACAACGGCCTTAAACCAGCCAATACACTTACTGAAGTAAACTACGCAGAGAGCATCACTTCTGATAAATATGCCCATGTGGTTGCTGTATCATCGGACGGTACACTCTTTCTTATGAAGGGCGGAGCAGTCATTGCTTCTTTAAAGCTTCCTGGGGATGCAGAAGTATTTAAGAGCTGCTGTTTTGCTCCAGATGGAAAGCTTAAGGTTGGATCTTCAACCAATCACATATACACCTACGACGTATTTGGAGATAAGTTCAACTACGTAAGTATGCTGACCTGCGACGGCGTTGCCAGCATCAACAACCTGAACTTCCTTGAGGATGGCACTATGTTCATCTCAACTGATAGTGGCGTATCCTACGTGGATGATAACGGCTATCACAGGATCAACACCAATGACTTTGATAATTCCATAGACCACATGCTCTGCGATTATCAGGGGAATCTGTGGTTTACATCTTCAAGACTTGGCCTGCTTCGCCTTGCGAAGTCTCCATTCAAGGATATCTACGGATCCATCGGTATGGAGCGTCAGGTCGTAAATGCCATCGTTGCATGGCAGGGATGCTACTATATTGGTACTGACGCCGGCCTCGATGTTGTTGATAAGGCCTGTCACGACCAGATACACAACACCCTTACTTCAGAACTTCAGGGCAAGCGTATCCGCTGTATGTATGTAGATGATCAGGATCATCTGTGGGTATGTACCTACGGAAGCGGACTCTGGGAGTATTCCAAGAGCGGAGAGAGCTGGGAGTACAGCGCTGAGAAGGGAAGCTTTGGTAACCGTGCACGTATCGTTACACAGCTTTCTGACGGAACCATGATGGCAGCTGGCGATACCGGCATAAGCTTTATCAAGAACCATCAGGTAACAAGGACCATTGGCCATGAGGACGGACTTATAAACTCCATGATCCTTACAGTTACTGAGAGAAGTGATGGAACGATCCTTGCGGGTACTGACGGCGATGGAATCGCGGTTCTTAGAGATGGCAAGGTTGAAAAGATGATAACCCGCGATGACGGCCTTAGCAGCGGCGTTATCCTTAGAACAATAAAAGATCCTAAGACAGACGGAGTATTTGTAGTAACAAGTAACAGCCTTTGCTATCTGGATACTGATGGATCTATAAGAGTGCTGGATAAATTCCCATATTTCAACAACTACGATATCTGGGTTAAGGATGAGGATACTCTCTTCGTTATGTCCAGTGCAGGTATTTACGTAGTAGAGCGTGATGAGCTCGTTGAGGGCGGTCAGATCGCATGGGAGCTTCTGGATGCAAGAAGAGGACTTGGAACCTCCCTTACAGCTAACTCCTGGAACTACTACAACGACAACGGAGAGCTTCTCCTTCCTTGCGATACCGGTGTTTACAAGATCGACGTTGAAAAATACAACAGCGATGTTCGTTCCTACAGGATGCAGCTGGCATCTGTAAATCTTGACGGCGTACCACAGCCAATAGATAACAGAGGAACAATCACTGTAAGACAGGGCGTAAACCGCGTAGAGCTTGGTCCTGAGATATTAAACTACACCATCCAGGAGCCTAACGTTGGTTATCTTCTTGATGGCTACGATACCCAGTGGACAATAGTTCCACAGAACAGCTTAAACAGCATTAACTACGTGAATCTCCCAGCAGGAAACTACACCTTCCGCCTGGCTATCTTTGACAGCTCGGGAGAGCGTGTTCTTGAGGAGCGTAAGTTCCCGATGGTAAAAGAGGGCGAGTTCCACGAACAGCCTTTCTTCACCTTCTACATACTGCTGATCCTGTCCATGATAATGATCTGGTTCACATGGCTCATCGTTCAGAGACAGCTCAACCAGCAGCAGATCAAGATCAATATGGCCAATGAGACAGTCATGGCTATAGCGAACGCGGTCGATGCCAAGGACCTGCGTACGCACCAGCACTCTCTTAGAGTTGCTGAATACTCAGTGCTTATCGCAGAGGAGATGAACTGCTTTAAGTGGTGGCAGAAGAACAGGATGCTGTCCAACCTTCGTAAAGCTGCCCAGATGCATGATATCGGTAAGATCGCCGTACCTGACAGCGTTCTTAACAAGGTTGGAAGGCTTACGGATGATGAATACGCCAAGATGAAGTCCCACGTAATAAGAGGCGCCGAGATCCTCAAGGACTTCACACTGGTTGAACACGTTGAGGAAGGAACCAGATACCATCACGAGAGATACGATGGTAAGGGATATCCGGACGGACTTAAGGGCGAAGAGATCCCTCTGTTTGGACGTATCATCGGTGTCGCAGATGCCTTTGACGCCATGACCTCAAACCGTGTATATCGAAATCACATGGATACAGGCTATGTTATGAATGAGATGCTAAGGGGCCGTGGAACCCAGTTTGATCCTGATGCCCTGGATGCATTCTTCAGACTCCTTGATAAAAAGGTTATCAACCTTGATGAGATCTACGCTCAGAAGAGGGCTGAGATCGATCAGGCTGACCAGGAACAGAGCGAAGAGCTTAAGCGCCGAGTGGAAGAAGACAGGAAGATCCAGGAGGCAGAAATGAAGGCAGAATCGGCAAAGCCTGCCGAAGAGCCAAAGGCTGAATCCGCCAAACCTGATGAACCTAAGAAAGAGGAAGGAGGGACAGAGGCATGAAGCGATTATACATAACAACTGTTGCAACCTGTCTGGCTATCCTGGCTTTCTTTATCGTATTCTTCAGAGTTTTCCATTTCTCTGGGGGAAAAGAGCATCTGACGGTGGGATTCATTTATGACAACGACGAGAGTACAGCCTACACCTACAACTTCTCTCTTGCAAAAGACGCAGTTGAAAAGAAATATGGCGAGAAGGTAGATATCCTTACCTGTAGTAATGTGCTTGAAGAGGATATGGAAGAGCCCCTTAGGGACCTTGCTTCCAAAGGATGCGATATTATCTTCTTTAACGGATACAGTGAGCTTGTTATGAAGCTTGCTCCGGAATATCCAAACACACAGTTCTGCCAGACCTCATATATGGACATGAACGGCGTTAGTGTTCCTGCCAATTACCACACCTTCAAGGGTGAGGCATATCAGGCAAGGTACATAAGCGGAATCGTGGCCGGTATGAAGATCCAGCAGATGATAGATGAGGGAATCATTACTCCTGACCAGGCTCTTGTGGGCTTTGTTGCAGCTAATCCAAGCTCAGAAGTAATCTCCGGCTATACAGCCTTTATTCTTGGCATAAGGAGCGTTGTTCCTAATGCTAAGATGGAAGTTTGTTACACCCACACCTGGAGCAGCTACGCTCTGGAAAAGAGTGCAGCTCAGACCCTCATAGGTGATGGCTGCGTTGTGGTTTCACAGCACACTGATACAATCGGTCCTGCTATCGCCTGCGAAGAAGAGACCGCAAATGGAACACCTGTCTACTTTGTAAGTTACAACCAGAGTATGTCTGAGGTTGCACCAGCTTCAGCGCTTGTCTCCTCAAGGATCTGTTGGGAAAAGTACGTAGTACCTGCTGTTGACGCAGTTATGGAGAACAAGAAGATTGAATCAAAGGTATCCGGAAATATTCACGGATCAGACGTTTCCGCTGGCTACGCAGACGGATGGGTTGAAATGGACGATCTTAACCTACAGAACGCCGCTCCTGGAACACAGGAAGCAGTGAATAGTGCCATTGAGAAGTTCAAGCGCCATAAGGGTAAGGTGGATTTCGTATTTAAAGGCGATTTTACGGGCGTTAATCCTGACGACGCATCAGATACCTATGATCTTAGAAACGGCTATGTAGAGAACGAAAACACCTCATATCCGCTGTTCCATTACATTATTCCGGATATCATTACGGTTATTGAAGGATAATAGTGGAGTAATCAACAAATTACGCTATAATATACCTACAATGTTTAATTGTAGGTATATTTTTTTGCAATAAGAGGGAGAATTATGAAAAATCGCGCATTTAAGAAAGTAGCAGCTATGACCATGTCTGTTATCCTGGTATGCGGCTTTGTAACAGGCTGTGGAAGTACAGGAAGTGAAACTGTAAGCGAGCCAGCTACAGAAGAGCAGGCACAGGAGCCCGCGGCAGATCAGAGCACAGATGCAGCTCCTGCCACAGACGCATCATCAGAAGCGGACGGATACACCCTTGTATGGGAAGATGAGTTTGACGGAAATGAGCTAAACACCAGCGACTGGAACGTGGAGACCCATGAGCCTGGCTGGGTAAACGCAGAGCTTCAGAGATATACAGCTATCGATGAAGGAAACATCGAAGTTTCAGACGGAACCCTGAAGATCAAGCCTCACATCGAGAAGATCACCACAGATGATGGAGAAAAAGAGGAGATCACATCAGGCCGTATCACTACACAGAACAAGCACGATTTCACCTATGGCCGCTTTGAAGCAAGGGCCAAGGTACCTACAGGAAAAGGCTATCTTCCTGCATTCTGGCTTATGGCAACAGACGAGGGTCTGTACGGTCAGTGGCCTAAGTGCGGAGAGGTAGATATCATGGAGATCATGGGCCAGGATACATCCAAGAGCTATCACACCATCCACTACGGTTACAGCTCAGGAGACGGCCACAGAGAGAACCAGGGCATCAAGACTGTGGAGCCAAACGGCTTCTCAGACGACTTCCACCTGTTCAGAGTGGACTGGGAACCGGGCAAACTCACATGGTTTGTTGATGATGAGGAGATCTACACCACATCAGACTGGTTCACAGGTACAGATGACGACAATCAGATCACATATCCTGCGCCATTTGACCAGGATTTCTATATCATCCTTAACCTTGCAGTAGGCGGAAACTGGGTTGGATACCCTTCAGATGCTGAAAAAGAGCAGATGAACGACAAGGTATTCGAGGTCGACTACGTAAAGGTTTATCAGAAGGATACAGAAGTTTATAAGGCAGCTGAGGACGTGGCTGAGCGCCCTGTTGAGGACGTGACATTCAGAGAGCCAGATGCTGAGGGCAACTTTGTAAACAACCCTACATTTACTGAGGAGATCGGTCTTGACCGCTCCGAGAAGGCTGACCCAAACAACTGGAAGTTCCACTTTGAATCCGACGCCTTCGGTTCAACCTACGAGCTTTCAGACGAAGGAATAACCCTTCTTCCAAAGACCGCAGGCTCTGTATTCTACGCAGTTCAGTTAAAGCAAGAGAACATTCCTATGTACAAGGGATGGGAGTACGAGATCTCTTTTGACGCATACTCTACAGAGGAAAGGGAGATCACAGTTGACGTGGAGGGTCCGGACAGAGGCTGGATCAGATACTTTGAGGACACTCCTGTTACCATAGGCCCTGAGAAAAAGACCTATACCCTTACCTTTACCATGAACGAGAAAACCGACGCCAACGGCTCCCTAGAGTTTAACCTTGGCCACATGGGCACTCTGGCGCCTGTAACCATAAATAACGTTAAGCTGACTCACATATCAGGCGAAGAGATCACAACTGAGACCAAGACCATAAGGCCTGATGGCAACTATATCTACAATGGAAGCTTTGACCAGGGCGACAAGAGGCTTGGTTACTGGGAGATTGAGGATCCTGAGAACGTATCTGTAACCAACGACCACAACGTAAGAGAGCTCAAAGTTGTTGTTCCAGAAGACAGCTGCGAAGTTGTCGTTGAGCAGAAGGGCCTATCACCAATCGCAAAGGGCGACTATGAGTTTAGCTTTAGCGCAAGGCAGGAAGGCGGCGCTACTGACGGCGTTACATTTACCGTTGCGGGAAAAGAGATAACACCTGCCCTTGAATCATCCAGCAAAGAATACACTGAAAAGCTCACCTTTGACAGCGACGTAGCAGAGGAAGCTTCAAACTTTGAGATCCACTTTACCAAGAAGGGAACCTACTATGTAGACAACACCTTCCTTGGAGAGTCTGCGCTAATTAAGAACGGCTCTTTTAACGCAGGCCTTTCAGGCTTTACTCCATATGTTTACGATTCTGTAACAGCCAACTATGTGATCGACAGCATGAACGGCAATGAAAATGCCTTTGCCATCACAATTGATGATACAATGGCTACTGATGAGGGCAATGCATGGTACGTTCAGCTCAACCAGGACGGCGTTACACTTACTGAGGGTAAGACCTATAAGCTTACCTTTAAGGCTAAGTCCACCATCGACAGGAAGATCGCATACTCACTTCAGGAGTATGAGGGCGAGTGGACCAACTATAGCCACACTGAGGAGCCAGTTGCAATTGGCAAGGACTGGAAGACAATATCTACTGAGTTTAAGATGGAGTATCCAACAGATACAAACGCAAGATTCAACATAACTCTTGGATCTGTAGGGGGAGATAGGATCACAGATAAGCACGACGTGTTTATTGATGATATAACTCTGGAAGAGATTAACTGATTGGGGAGATAAAAAATGGCATCACTTGAAGAGGCTAGAGAGATTTTTTCCAAAGACCTTTATGCCACAGAGCTTTCTGGCATAGAGATCGACGAGATAGGACAGGACTACGCTAAGTGCAGCATGGTCCTTACAGACAAGCATAAAAACGCTTACGGCGGAATTATGGGAGGAGCCATCTACACCCTGGCTGACTTCGCTTTTGCCGTAGCGTCCAATTATGATAAGGAGTGCGCCACAGTTAGCCTTGTGGGACAGGCAAGCTTTCTTGCTGCGTCCAAAGGCAGCAAGCTCTTTGCAGAGGCGCATCTTCTTAAAGATGGCAGGAGGAACAGCTTTTTTGAGGTGTCAGTGACCGATGACCTTGATAAGCTCATTGCCATAGTATCATTCACAGGAGCCCATGTATAAATGAAAAACAGCACCAAAGTACTAATCATAATAGCAACAGCCATGGTTATGACTCTTTCCCTCTTTGCAGGTTATAAGTTCATAACTCACATAAGCCCTGAGGTTAAAAAGGAATTTGACGTATACACAAATCCTATAACCGAGCAGCTTCAGAAGGAGCGTGAACAGGCCAAAGCCAAAAAGGAACAGGAGAAGGAAGAGGAGCAGGCCAAGGACCCCGAGTACTACGCTTTTAAGGGCCCACAGAAAAGAGCTTACGATGGCCCCAAGATCTATCAGGCCCACGGATATCTCTATAACTCCGATGGCAAGGTCGTAACGGACTATAGAAACGAGAAGGGCTCAAACCTTCGAATGACCAAGAACATAGACAGCTCACAGGCTGTATTCATTGATGAGGACACCAATCTTATCCTTATCGATGCTGAGCTTAATGCAAAAACGATAACGGACAACTGCATGCTCACCGGAATGTGCTTCGACGGTGGATATCTCTTTTACCTGCGCAGAGAAGGGGATATGGAGAGAGCGTACATCTACGACATCGAAAATGAGAAAGAGCACATGATCGCAGAGGGCAACTCATTTTGGAGCGTGTGCATATCTCCTGACGGACAGACCCTTGTGTACAGCTTTAACAAGGACAGGACTCAGATCCACGTAAAGGGAATCACCACTCCTGAAGAGATCCACGAGACAGAAAATTGTAAGAGCATCATCACCATATCCAACGACAGGGAGACCATTTTCTTTTCTTCCTACGACAAGGCTACCGAGTATTACTGCCTTCACAAGGGCAAGGTAACCAAGCTTGGTAAAAAGAGCTATGATCACGATTACCTTGACAGAGACTGCAAGCAGATCATCTACGAGGACGATAAGGACAACATCAAGTACTACAGGGCTGGGGATAAAAAGCCAACGACCCTGGTAAAGGGAGATAGCCCAAAGCTTATTCTTAACAACGTGGCGATCCAGGAGCAGGATCTTTACATGGACGACTACGTGGTTGATACGGATTGTTTCTCTGATGTCATGATGATCACTGATAACCAGAAGTGCTACGCCCTTACTGGCAAGAAACCTACAGCTGTAGAGATGACTAAGGAGTTTGACAAGACATATATTCAGGAGGCCTGCGTTACCAGCGAGGGCCCGGCATGCATGTTTATGAAAGACGGAGTGGTCTACAAGGCGATCTACGACGGCAAAAGTGTCCGCCAGGTTCCGATCTATCAGTGCCAGAGCCATGTTTCAGAGTTTGTGAGCAGTGAGGACCTTACAGAAGTATGGGTTCGCGACAGGAAGGACATCTACTATATTCCTTACGGAAAAGAACCTGTACGGGTATTCGAGATGCCTGAGGGAAGTGAGCTCTCAACATACGATCTGGACTGGGATCCATTAGAAAACAGGTGTTATTATATCGTTGATAACATCCTGTATTCAGTAGGAAAGAGCCAGGACAGCAAGGCTGTAATGGAGAATGCAAGGTTCTTTGCATATGCATCAGGGGAGCTTAAGCTTGTAAATGTCTATGACATGGAGAGCAATACATATATGGTAATTGGCGGAGAGGCTTATCCATATCACTACTAAAAATCGCCGGCCTTCGGCCGGACAAGGTATAAAAGGGGAGCAAAAGAGATGTTGGAAAGGGAGTTTTATATCAACAGCGACGGAACAAGGCTTCATGCCAAGCTTGACCGCCCGGAGGGAGCAGATAAAGGACCACTTTGCATTCTGATCCACGGATTTACCGGACACATGGAGGAAGACCATATAATCGCAGCCCAGAAGGCTATTGAGGAGTGCGGTATTTCTGTACTTAGAGTAGAGATGTACGGACACGGAAAGAGCGATGGCATTTTCAGGGAGCATAACCTGTACAAGTGGGTCAACAACGCCATTTCCGTTATGAATTATGTTAAGACTCTTGATTTTGTAACAGACCTATATATCTGCGGACATTCTCAGGGAGGACTACTTACAATGCTCGTAGCCGGAATGTTCCCTGATGATTTCAAGGCCATTATTCCGCTTTCACCAGCCTGGATGATCCCAGAGATCGCAAGAGCTGGCAGCATTCTTGGTTCATCCTTTGATCCGCAGCACATACCTGATTCTATTCCATCAGCAGATGGTGGCTGGGAGATATCCGGCGACTATGTAAGAGTTGCCCAGACTATCCATGTAGAGGATGAGATAGAGCGCTACAAGGGACCGGTTCTCATTATTCACGGAGATGAGGACGAGGCAGTTCCTTATTCCTACGGCGTTAAGGCTTCAGAGCTATACAATGACGCTAAGCTCGTGACTATTCACGGAGATGACCACTGCTACAACAAGCACCTTGATCAGGTGGTAGATGCCATCAAGGCCTTCTTAGCTGAAAGATAAAGACTATAATCCTTTGGAGGATAACATGAAGATATACATTGATTTTGACGACTGTCTTAGCGAAACCGCCAAGACCATCGTTGACTGTGCCCACAAGATGTTTGGAAGCACGGTAACATACAACGAGTTTTACTTTTTTGATATAGCTAAGACCTTTAACCTAAGTCCTGAGGACTACGACAGGCTCATGCACGAAGTTCATAGGCCAGAAGTTCTTTTGTCCTATGATGAGGCACCTGGAGCATCCGAGACAGTAAACGGATGGCTCGATCAGGGGCATGAAGTCAGCATCATCACAGGTCGTCCCTACAACACCTACGAGCCTTCAAGAAGATGGCTTGATGAGCACGGCCTTGACCGGGTTCCACTATACTTCCTTAACAAGTACGGAAGGGACTTCTTCTACGAGGATAGCGAGTACAACTTGGAGCTAGAAGACTACTACAAGATGCACTTTGACTACGCTATCGAGGATTCTCCAAAGGCTTTCAAGTTCTTTGAACACCTGCCAGATCTTAAGGTTATGCTCTTTGACAGGCCATGGAACAGAGACTGTGAACTACCAGGGGACAATTTTACCCGCTCCCCTGATTGGAAATTTATAAAAGAGCATGTAATATAAACGGCGCATATATGCTATACTAGGTAGTATGAGGAACGAAAAGACAAAGATAAATTTCTTATATTTTATTCTTATAGCTCTCTATCTTGTGGCTTCTGTTTTTCTTCCAATGTTGTCCAGGGCGGAAGGCGTTATCGTTGTGCCCGGAGGCGAGATTCCTATAGCTTCCTTTACGGGAGTTTTATCTTCACTTACCAATCTCATAGTGATCTTTCTGGTAATCCTGTATAAAAAGACCGGATATATCACTTCATTGGTATTTTTGGTACTTCAGTTTCCAATGCAGCTCAGGAGTTTTTTGAGCGGCTACAGTGCTGCAAGTATTCCAGGCATTTTCACGAATCTTTTTGCCATAATCGCTATTACTATCATTTATATAATCTACAAGCGTGTAGACAGGTATCAGGAGAATCAGGTGAAGATCCTCACTGAGCAGAAGAACGAGATCAGTCGTCTCTTTGATCAGACAGCTACAGCACTTGTTAATTCAATCGACGCTAAGGACAAGTACTCCCATGGCCATTCCATCAGGGTTGCGGAGTATTCAGAGATGCTTGCTAGAAAGCTTGGCAAGGATGAGGACGAGTGCAAGAAGATATACTACGCTGGTCTTCTCCACGACGTAGGTAAGATTGGCGTTCCAGACGCTATCATCAATAAACCAGGCAAGCTCACCACAGATGAGTATGATATTATCAAGGATCATCCCGGACAGGGTAATCAGATCCTCAACAGTATCGGAGAGTACCCATTCCTTAGCATTGGTGCCCACTACCATCACGAGAGATACGATGGAAAGGGCTATCCGGATGGCCTTAAGGGCGATGATATCCCAGAGATAGCAAGGATCATATCTGTGGCAGATGCCTACGACGCTATGTCTTCTAACCGAAGCTACAGACAGGCTATTCCACAGCAGCTCATACGAGAAGAGATCGTAAAGGGCGCAGGAACCCAGTTTGATCCGAAGATCACCAAACTCATGCAGTACCTCATCGATGCTGATGTTAACTACGACATGAGAGAGAAGGCTCCTGTAAAAGAGTTGGCTGGCAGAAACGAGATCATATTTGATGAATACAGAGATGACATCTCCGACGGAGTGCTCCTTTCTGATCACATAACCAGGATCCATCTTAAGTCAAGCAAGCTAAAATCCGGTGGACCTCACGCTAAAGGCCCATCTCTTATCCTGTTTGATTCCTTGGATGGCAGAGTTCACACCGACGAAGAGACCGCCAGGAGACTGTGCTTCCTTGAGTACACAGAAATCTGGCTTGAGGGCGATGTAGTTAATAAGGGTGCAAGAAACATCGAGACTACCTTTAATTCCAGCGAAGGTTCTTTATCCGCAGCAGAGGATCCAGAGGGCGCTGTAGAGTTCGATATCGAGGCCGTTAAGGTCAAGGATCACACCCAGATAACAGTAACAACAAGGACAGGTAGCAGGAAGACTGTCATCGCAATGCCAGATACATCAAGGTATGCGTACATCTCTCTTACAGGAGACTTCTGCCATGTGACAAACGTATCCATAAGCACAGACGCGAAGCCTGTTTCAGAGGATTATATAAAGAGAATTGCTGAAGAGATCACATATATTGACGGACCAGTTGGAGACCTTCCAAACCTTCAGATCGACGGCTTCAGGAGTGCTTCAACTGAGGGAGTTCCTCTTAGAGAGGCCCTGAGGTTTAAGTTCCACACCATGTCACTTCCTACAGCAAGGCTCATCTGGCACTGTCCTTACCTTGTAATTTATTCATCAGATGACGGCAAGAAGGATGGCAAGAATTACAGGGAATACGCTCTTATCAGGTTTGACGGCGAGAACTGGGATTCCCTTGGAATATCAGAGAACAGGCTCATCGTAAACTTCAACGATGACTTTGAGGGCTGGGAAGCCTGGAAAATGGCGAACAAGAAGGGCTACGATGCCAACGTATCCTTTAAGAGAGAGGGCGACGTCATAGTTACCAAGACCAAGAACCACGGCGTAGCCATCAAGAATATCACCACTATCACTGATGGCACCAAGAATCTGTACGTATATATCACAGGAGACCAGTGCGCCCTGACTAACATAGCAACTATCTATTGAGAATAGAGGTATAGGCACCATGGGAAAAAGAGTCTTAAACAGTTTTGCCAGTGATTTTGAAAAGATGGGGAAAGACGAGCTCCTTAGCGCTATCGCTGAGAGCGAAGGAAGAACCATTGTGACAGAGTGCATAGGAATGTTTCCTCCCCAGTGCGAGGATGTTTCAAATGCTGAACTCTGCGCTGCTTTTGGCTCTGACTTTATCCTGTGCAATATCTTTGACGTATGGAATCCTGATGTTAAGGGACTTCCAGCCCATGAGCCGGAAGATACTGTATGGCTTATGAAGAAACTCACAGGCCTTCCCCTTGCCATAAACCTTGAACCAGGCAAGATCGTTGAAGGATCTGATAATCCCTGGGCTCTTACAAAGGGAAGAGTAGCTAACGCAGAGAACGCTATCCGCGCCAGAGACATGGGCGTAAACATGATCCTGATTACCGGAAATCCCGGTATTGGAGTAACAAATGAGGGCATCCTCGATGCCATCAAAGAGATAAAGAAGGCCGTTGGCGACGACGTGATCATCGCATCAGGCAAGATGCACGCTGCTGGCGTCATCACTGAGGGAGCAGATGCAATTCTCACTATGGAAGACATCGACGCCTTTGCAAATGCAGGGGCAGATATAATCCTTCTTCCAGCACCTGGTACCGTTCCAGGAATCACCATGGAATGGGCAAGAGAGAGGGTTAGCTACATCCACAAGAAGGGCAAGCTCTCCATGACCGCCATTGGCACCAGCCAGGAGGGCACAGATGAGGAGACCATCAAACAGATAGCTATTATGTGCAAGCAGACTGGAACCGACATCCATCACATCGGAGACAGCGGACATCCGGGAATTGCTGTTCCTAAGAACATAATGGCATACAGCATCAGTATTCGCGGCATTCGCCATACCTATCACAGGATGGCTGCCAGTGTAAGGAGATAATAAATGGGGCTGCCTGGGCAGCCCCATTTTTAACATTATTTGTAGGATTTGGATGAAAAAGCTTGTTCAAGGGGTTCTTGGTAAGATCAGAGTAGATGGGTAAACAGGATTCCCATTACGAAGATGCCAATGCCCATAGCTGCATAGTCAAAGATCTTGAGCTTAACATACATGGGATCAAGGTAACGTTCGCCTATCTTTACGGCTGTAATAGTTGCTGGAACATGCTTCCCGCTCATTGTTTTTGCTACGGATTTTTCCATACTTTTTTCCTCCGTTTCTAACAACAAACACAACATCTTGTACCTTATGGATTAATCATACACTATATATTCTAAAAAGTGTATTAAGCCTTTGGGAAGTTTTTATTGACACAACAGGGGTTTGTGAATAGAATCTGACTTGGGAGCGCAAATTCATGGGACATAACGCAGAGAATAAACTAAACAGGCTTCTTGCGGGCATCATGGCTATCATGGTGCTGTTTGTTGTGCTGTTTGCATCGTTCTTTGTTGTTTCTCATACGCACCACGACTGTTCCGGAGAGGACTGTCCTGTTTGTGCGACTATCCATCAGTGCGAGAATCTTTTAAATGGTGCTGGAGGAAGCTTCCTTCATATAGCAGCTGGTGTTTTGCCAGTTGTTCTTGTTATTGGTTCTGTTATCATTTCATTTTGTGCCGTTATTCTTGGCACACCAGTTTCAACCAAGGTAAGAATGAATAATTGATCAATCCTTCGTAGTAGGAGTGGTCCGCTTATTTGGCGCGGATCTTTTTGTCGTGGAAAAAACACATTACGGAGGAATTAAGGTTATGAAAAAATATATATCAGTTCTTGTGGCTGCCATGATGATGGTCAGCTGTCTTTGTGCGTGCGCATCAAAACATGTTTCTACAGCGGAGGCAGCATCAGATGTTGCTGAACCTTCAGAAAAACTTCAGATTGTGACAACTATTTTCCCAGAGTATGACTGGGTTATGAATGTACTTGGTGATAAGGCGCAGGATGCTGAAGTAACAATGCTCCTTGATAACGGCGTTGATCTTCACAGCTATCAGCCTACAGCTGAGGACATCATGAAGATCGCAAAGTGTGACCTCTTTATCTATGTTGGCGGCGAGTCAGACGAGTGGGTTGAAGATGCCCTGAAAGAAGCTACCAACAAGGATATGGTTGTTATCGACCTTTTGGACGAGCTTGGGGACAGCGTCAAGGAAGAGGAAGTTGTAGAAGGCATGGAGGCCGAGGAAGAAGAGCACGAGCATGAGCATGAAGAGGGCGAAGAAGAGGAAGAGGAAGTAGAGTACGATGAGCACGTATGGCTCTCTCTTAGAAGCGCAGCTACTCTTACCAAGAGCATTTCAAAGGCACTCCAGAGCCTAGATCAGGACAACGCTTCTGTTTATGATGCCAATGCTGCGGCTTACGTACAAAAGCTTGAAGAGCTGGATAAAAAGTATCAGGAGGCGGTTAAAGCTTCTGCCAAGGATACAGTTCTTTTCGGAGACAGATTCCCATTCAGATACATGACAGATGATTATGGCCTTTCATACTATGCGGCTTTCGTAGGCTGCTCTGCTGAGACAGAAGCCAGCTTCGAGACAATCTCTTTTCTCTCAGGAAAGGTAGATGAGCTGGGACTTGGCACTGTATTGACCATCGAAGGACCTGACCACAGGATCGCTGAGACCATCGTTCAGAACACACAGAGCAAGGATCAGAAGATCCTCACTATGGACTCAATGCAGTCCACAACTGCCAAGGACGTGCAGGGTGGCACTACATATCTTGGAATCATGGAAGCAAACCTTGGCACTCTTACCGAGGCTCTTAACTAAGAAGGAGGAAAGCAATGGCTTTGATCACCGCATCGGATGTGTCGCTTGGCTATGACACAAACGTGATAGTAAAAGATCTTAATTTCAGCGTAAATACTGGGGATTACCTGTGCATTGTGGGAGAAAACGGGTCTGGAAAGACAACCCTTATGAAGACTCTCCTGGGGCTTAAGGCGCCAATCAGCGGATGCATCCAATTTGGTGACGGCCTCAAAGCCAGTGAGATCGGGTATCTTCCGCAGCAGACCGCTATTCAGAAGGATTTTCCTGCATCCGTGGGAGAGATAGTGCTCTCAGGATGCCAGGGGCGATGCGGCCTTCGGCCGTTTTATAACGGAAAAGAGAAGTCTCTGGCCGTAAGTAACATGGAGAGGATGGGGATTTTGGACCTAAAGAATCGCCCATACAGAGAGCTCTCCGGGGGACAGCAGCAAAGGGTGCTCCTTGCAAGGGCTCTGTGTGCCACACAAAAGGTGCTTTTGTTGGACGAGCCTGTTGCGGGCCTTGACCCTGCGGTTACTGCGTCAATGTATGAGCTTATTGAAAGTTTGAATAGAGATGGGATCACCATCATCATGATCTCCCATGACATCGCAGCTGCGGTCAGGTACGCAAGTAGCATCCTGCACATCGGAGATAAGATGTACTTTGGAAGCAAGGACGGGTATCTGAAAAGTGATGCGGGGAGAGGATTTCTTTTCCAGTATATGAATGAGGGGGTGAGGGACTATGCTTGAGAAGCTGACTATGTATATGGAGTACCCGTTTGTTCGGTACGCGCTTATCGTGGGAGTGCTGATCGCGCTGTGCTCTTCACTTCTTGGAGTTACACTGGTGCTTAAGAGGTTCTCTTATATCGGAGACGGACTGTCCCACGTGGCTTTTGGGGCAATGGCAATCGCTACGGTTGTGGGGCTTACCAATAAGATGTGGATTATCCTGCCGGTAACGGTGGTGTGCGCTGTGCTGCTCCTTAGGACGGGGCAGGGCGCCAAGATCAATGGAGATGCGGCCATTGCCATGATATCTGTCGGGGCGCTGGCTTTTGGTTATCTTCTGATGAATGTCTTTTCCACCTCTGCGAATCTGACAGGGGATGTGTGCAGCACGCTGTTTGGGTCTACTTCGATCCTGACCCTTACCAGTGGGGAAGTGTGGCTGTGCGCGGTGCTGTCTGTGGCTGTGGTGGTGATATTTGTGCTGTTTTATAACAAGATCTTTGCTGTGACCTTTGATGAGGACTTTGCGAGAGCTGTGGGGACCAGGGCGGATTCCTACAACCTGCTGGTGGCTGTGGTCATCGCGGTTATCATCGTCCTTGCCATGAACCTTGTTGGGTCGCTCTTAATCTCTGCCCTTGTGATATTCCCAGCGCTTTCGGCCATGAGGCTCTTTAGCAATTTCAAGATGGTTACTGTGTGCTCGGCACTCTTGTCCGTGCTGTGCGCGTTTCTTGGGATTGTGATATCGATACTGGCCGGAACCCCGGTGGGATCAACGATCGTGGCGGTGGATGTCGCTGCCTTCGGAATCTGCTGGGTAATGGGCGGAGTGCTTGGAGGTGTCAGGGCATGAGGAAGAGATGGATTGGAGCTGTACTTGCGGTTTGCGTGACGCTGGGAGTGGCAGGTTGTGGTAGCAGTGATGATGAGGCGTCCAGGGATATCCAGAATAGTAGTAGCGTGGATGAAGTTCTTTTCCAGAAGATAGAGGAGAGCGAGGCGACGCTGGAGGATTCGGAGCCGGTTGAAGAGGCTGCTGAAGAAGTCTCTATCATCCTGGAGGAGCCTGCCTCAGAGGCGTTGGAGCCCGCGGCGGAACCTGCATCAGAGCCTGCTTCAGGGTCTGCGAAGGCCGAGGGCGTTGATGTCGACCTGACAGTTCTGTCCAGCACCATGGTCTATTCCGAGGTCTACAACATGATGATGAAGCCTGACGACTACAAGGGTAAGGTCATCAAGATGAAGGGGCAGTATGTGCCTTATCTTGACGAGGCTACCGGAAACCGCTATTTTGCCTGCTTTATCTCCGATGCCACGGCGTGCTGTTCCCAGGGGATCGAATTTTGCCTGACGGAGGACTACTCTTTTCCCGATGACTATCCTGAAGAAGGGGATACCATCTGTGTTGAGGGGACCTTCGACACCTACATCGAGGACGGCGGCTTGTATTGCACGTTGAGGAATGCCAGATTGGTGCTATAGTAATTTGTTGACAGGCGTTATTCGAAATACCTAAAACAAATTACTCGAAAAATCTAAAATAAAACATTCGAAAAAACTAAAATAAAACGCTCGAAAAAACCAAAATAGAATTGCAAGAATCCAGGAATAATGCTACTTTTGAAAAGTGAGAGACCAATATTATTTGATGAATGGCAGGATGCTGTTAAGATATGGGGAACTATCAGGAAGGAATGTGATGACAATCCAGAGCAGGTGGGTAGTTTCTATTTGACTGGTTCTTCTTCCAAGAAGATTGATACTCCGCATACAGGTTCAGGAAGAATTACAGAGCTTGAAATGTACCCCATGACATTATGGGACAGCGCCTATGTCTTACACAACAGAAAGCGGAGTGAAAATAGTTCCTATAGGATGTTTGAAGGATTAACGTAATGAACAACAAATCATTTGATTCAAAGAGAATAGCGGAAGGATACCTTAAGAGGCCATGGCTTCATAAGAGCGTGATGGATGCCCTGAAAAAGGACCTGGCGCTTACGCAAGAATACAAATTCCGAAATGGTCTGGATGTGGGCTGCGGAGCTGGGCTGTCAACCAAGGCGCTTAGGCTTATCTGCGAGAAGGTAACGGGTACGGACATTGCGGAGGCCATGGTTGAGACCTGCAGGGAAGTGTACTCTGAGGATGACGCGTACAGCTTCTACGTAGCAAAGGCAGAAGAGACGCAGGTTCCAGATGAAAAGTACGACATTGTCACAGCTGCAGGCTGCATCAACTGGGTTGATGAGAAGCGCTTCATGGAGAATATGAAGGAAGTGGCCGCTGATGGCGCAGTGATCGTTATCTACGACTTTGGGATCACTGACAAGATGGCAGGAAATAGCGATTACACTGCCTGGTACCAGAACAAGTACTTAAAGCGCTTTCCAAAGCCACCAAGGAAAGAGAACAAGTGGACACAGCAGGACCTCATTGATGGCTTTACCATGGAGAAACAGACAGAATATGAGATGGAATATCGATTCGCTCTTGATGATTTTGTTGATTTCATGCTGATCCAGTCCAATGTTAATTCCAAGATCGAGGCTGGAGAAGTCTCAGAAGCTGATGCAAGAGAATGGATGAGAAAGTCTCTTGAGCCCATCTTTGGCGAGGGAGAGAAGACCCTCATATTCTACGGATACAGCTGGTATATCCGCAAATAATCAAGCCAGTAAGTGTAAACAATTAAATTAAAATGCCGATATATTAGATAGCAATGGAATTGCGTGTCTTTTCAATGGAATGAACATCCAAGGAAAGGCACGTTTTTTTAGGGGGCGACTATGGAAATTACAGCACTTACACATGACAACTACTCTTACACAGGCGCAGAGGGGACAATGCGCTCCACTAAGGCCGAAGGCGGCTTTGATAAGGCGCTTAGCACGGAGAGCGATAAGAAATGTCCATATAGCTTTCTTGCAAAGGACGGCATCATTCAATATAACGGCGTAGTCTTCGAGTGCGACTACAAGCAGAACGCCATAACCCTTGGAAACATGTATGAAAAAGAGAAAGTCCTTAAGATTGCGCTGCCAAGCGGCGGGAGCCTTCATGTGAACGTGGACAATATAGGCCAGCTCTCAAAGGCTGTTGGAATGTTCACTCCAGAGGACTTAAACGCCATAATGCGGGCGATCCACGAGTACAACCACTGCACCAGAAAGCGCCTTGAGATCGAGGAAGAGAAGGCGGAGACCGCAGAAGAAGCTGCTTCGGAGGCAGAGACTGCAGATGGGGGAAAAGAGCTTGCGGTAGAAGAAAGCTCTTTTGACCAAGAGATAAATGCGTATCGGAGTGAGCTGTACTACAAGCTGATCCACAACGAGACAGAGGTTAAGATCCGGATCGGAAACCAGGAGTTTAGCGAGAAGGAGTGGGATAAGCTAATCGAGGGCATAGACGAAGCTCAGGAGCAGGTTCAGGAGGCTCTCGATGAGAAGAAAGAAAAGCAAGAAGAGGAAGCGCTTGAAAAGCGCATAGACATGCTCTTTGAGGAAAGAGAAGAGCTGCTTGAGAAGGATGCATAAGAATTTCGGCAAAAAATATGCGATAAATTGGAAGTTTGCAGTAATTGCAGACTTCCTTTTCTTTTATTCAGATATTAAAATTAGGTATATGAATTATGTACCTGAAATAATATATAAAAGGGCCGCTTTCGCAGCCCCAGAATTTTCGGGAGGAGGACTGCAGGCGGTGAACCCTGCAGCCGCTGTTGTGTTATGAAAATAATGTGAGTGGGGTTTCAGGTTGTTACCTGATAGTTGTATCTTACAAGACCAACCTTAAACGAAACTTAAAAGATTACGAACAAATTGTGAAAGGAACTGCAAAATGGCTTCATGGATGGTGCATCTTAGGATTGCAGACATATTACTGGATAATATAGAGGGACTGGATGAATCCGCTTTTGTGCTGGGCAATATCGCCCCTGATAGCGGAGTTCCCAATAAGGACTGGTCGACCTTTACCCCGCCTGGAAATGTGACCCATTACAGGACAGATCCAGAGGATAAGACCTTTATAGACATTGAAAAGTACGTAAACGAGTATTTCACCAAGGATAAGATCGCGGGCTATAGCAAGAGAGAATACTCTTTTTTCCTTGGATATTATACGCACCTTCTAACAGACGTTGAGTGGGCCAAGATGACTCATTCCGAGGGCGTTACTGAGGAGAACGCAAGAAAAGAGAACATGTCGCTATCAGACTTTATCTGGAAGAACAAAGAGGACTGGTACGACCTGGATTTCCTTTATCTGGAGCAGCACCCTGATTTTAGGGCATTTCATCTCTACGAAAGCGCTGAGGATATCACAAATGTCTTTATGAGCGAGTTTGCGCCGGATGCCTTTGAGAACAGGCGAGAGTATATCTGCGGATATTATAGAAGCGACAACCACGGGGATCTTCACAGGGACTACAAGTACCTTACAAAAGAGAGATCCGACAGGTTTGTAACTGAAACAGCAAGCCTCATATTAGAAGTATTAAAAAAGTAACTAACGACGGGAGTTTAACACCATGAGTGGGGAGAAGAAAAAAGAAATTGGCAGGATGGTCAAGTTTGTCCTGTTTTCCATATCTGCGGGGGTAATTGAGATCGTGAGCTTTACGCTTCTTACGGAGCTCACACCGCTGCCATACTGGCCATGTTACCTTACGGCGCTGGTTTTATCTGTTCTGTGGAACTTTACCTTAAACCGCAAATTTACCTTCCAGAGCGCCAATAACGTTCCGGTTGCGATGCTTAAAGTGGCATTGTTCTACGCCGTATTTACGCCGGTTACCACAATCGGAGGTAACTACCTTGTTGAGAACCTTAACTGGAACGAGTACCTGGTTACAGGCATCAACATGATCCTCAACCTTAGCACTGAGTACCTGTATGACAGGTTTTTCGTATTTAGAGACAGCTTAGACACTGCGACAGTAGGAAAGGAGAACTACCATGAGTCAGGAAGTCAGAGATCCGTTTCTTGAAGGCAACGAGATAATCGAAGAGGCCATCGCCAGGTTCCACAAGGACCAGAGCAAGGAAAACCTCATCGCTGTTCTTGAGGGCATAAGGACCAGGATGCACGCAGACGGCCATTTTGTGATCCCTGTAGTTATCAAGGAAGACGAGATGACCTACTCCTTCAGGGGCCTTAACACCAACGATGGCAACACCTGGAACGTGGTCTTTACTTCCCGCGAGGAGTTTGAGAAGGGCCAGCCAAGCCAGGTAATATCACACTTTATCGACGCTGCGCTCAAAGCCTGCGCAGAAGCTGATGCCATGGGCTTTATCGTAAATCCATGGAGCGACGACGCATTCATGCTCTCCAAGGAGCTTATTCAGATGATCCTTGACGCCGACGGAGGCGTTGAATACTCAGTTCCAGAGGATCCTTTGACAAAAGAGCTACTGGCTGACGGATCTTTCCTTACAAGAGCGGTAGAGATCTGCAACAGAAACGATACTGAGCTCAATGCTCTTAAGCTTATGAAGATCCTGCGCCACAGCAATGTCTGGGTTCCATGCGTAGCTCTCCCTGATGAATTTGGACAGGAGAAGATTAATCTTGTTCCAGACATCCTTGAAGAGGATGAGAAATTCTACTTCCCAGTTTTCTCAACTCAGGCGGAGATGGGAGAGTATGGCGATCATTTTACCAAGATCGAGAGAAACTTCATGGATACCATCAAGCTTGCCAGAAACAACCAGAGAGAAATCACTGGAATCGTGATAAATGCCTTCTCTAATCAGTACATCATCGACAGAAACATGATGGATATGATCGAAGGAATGGAAGCGTAACAACTGTTATTTATCGACAGGAGGTAGCCCAAAACCATGATCCTTGTTGTTGATGCATGTGTTCGGGAAGATTCAAGAACCAAGAGGCTTACGAAAGCTCTTTTGTCCAAATTTGATGATGAGATCTGCGAGGTGAGACTTGAGGATATCGACTTTGGTGTGACGAGTGCAGAATATCTCAAAACGAGAGATGAGCTTATCGCAAAAGGCTCTTTTGACCACGAGATGTTTGCACTGGCCAGGCAGTTTGCAAAGGCTGACCGGGTGGTTATCGCAGCTCCCTACTGGGATCTCTCTTTTCCCGCAGCGCTAAAGCGCTATATTGAGGCGATAAATGTACTGGGGATTACGTTCGAGTACACTCCGGAAGGATTTCCAAAGGGACTTTGCAAGGCTGAGCGGCTCTACTACGTCATGACGGCGGGAGGCGGCTTTGTGCCTGAGGAATTCGGATATGGATACGTCAAGACGTTGGCGGAGAGCTTTTATGGCATCAAGGACGTACGGCTCATCAAGGCGGTTGGGCTTGATATTTACGGGGCAGACGTGGAAGCCATAATGAGAGAGGCACTTAAGCAGATAGATTCAATTGAGTAAGGAATAGGTGAGAGAATGATAAAGAGTTATTTTTTCCCTGAAATTGATAAAGATGTGCAGCAGCTGATGGATAGGACCAGCACCAAGAGTGTTGAGACTATTTCACTGGTTGTGGCTATATTTGAGTCTGTTTCGCTGGCACTTTTCATGTTGACCAGAAAGAGTTTTGGGCGTGCGGAGTGGTACAGCTTTTTTAGCGTGATGTTCTGTATAATCACGTGTCTTATGGTCTTTGTTGTCGCAAAGACTCTTCTTAAATCGACTGTTATTGAGCATTTTCCTGTGGCGATTCTGAATACGTCTTATTATCTTGTTATGTCGTTTTGGGCCATGTGGAATTCGGAAAACAGGTACATCCAGGGTGAGCAGATTCTGACCTTCTATGCGGTTGAGATCATGCTGGTGTGTTTCATTGCGCTTAAGCCTTGGTTTAGTATCTTGATCACCTTCTGCACCTATGCGGCGCTGTATACCATGCTGTACAGGATAGATGAGGCTAAGGGGGCGTATCTCATCAACTATATCCTTCTTGCCGTTGTTTGTGCCATTGGAATGACTGTGCGCTACCATGGACTACGCAGGGCCTCCACCGCAACGATCCATCTCCAGAAGGCCAAGGACTCTGAGATAAAAGACAAGATGAACGTCCTTCAGTCTATCGCTGATATTTACGACAGGGTTAACCTGATTGATTTTACCGATTTCACCGAGATGTCTGTCCGAGACAAGGACCAGATCAAATATGGAATAGACAGAGAAAATCAGACCCACACCCAGATGACTCAGGGAATGCGAAAGAGCATCATGCCTGATCAGCTGGAGAACTTCATAGAATACACCGACATCACCACCGTAAGGAACAGGCTGATCGGTAAAAAGCTGCTCAGTAATGACTTTATTGATGTAGTTGATGGCTGGTTCCGCGCTCAGTACATTCCGGTTGATCTTGATGAAAATGGTGTTCCTATAAGAGTTGTGTTCACGACCCGAAACGTAGAGGCCGAGAAGAGGCGCGAGGAGAGGCTTTACCGAATCGCTATGACCGACGAGCTGACAAGACTCTTTAACCGTCGTAGCTACGAGGAAGATCTGGATGTATTCCGTGAACAGGGCATGGGAAAAGACTTTGTGATGCTCTCTGCTGATGTTAACGGCCTTAAAAAAGTTAACGACACCAAGGGACATGCGGGCGGAGATGAGCTTATCAAGGGCGCTGCAGACTGCCTGCTTCTTGGAATTGGAGAGCGAGGAAAGGTTTACCGAACAGGCGGCGACGAGTTTGTTGCCATACTCCACACAGACGATCCTGCCGCTGTATGCCGCGATATTGAAGGCTTTGTGGCAAAATGGCACGGTAAGTACTCAGACAAGATGTCCATCTCCATTGGCTATGCTTCCCTTGCGGACAATGAGCATCTTACGATCCACGGCCTTGAGAAGAAGGCCGACGAGGAGATGTACAAGGCCAAGGCCAGGTACTACGAGGAAAGCGGCATAGATAGAAGGGTTAACTAAGGGAGAATTAGGGAGAGTATGGAAATTCGTTTTGCAAAAGAAACTGAGCTTGACCGCGTAAATGAGATCCGCAAGCAGGTTAATGATGTTCACGTTACCGGTAAGCCAGAGGTCTTTAAGCCCGGATTTAGTAAAGAGCTTCAGGATTTTATAAAGGTAATCTGGGATGATCCAGAGCAGGAGATAGTTGTAGCGGTTGAAGACGACGATATCTGCGGCTTTGCCATCCTTCATCACATCAACAAGCCAGAAAATCCCTTCATGTGGGAGAGAGATTTCCTTGATATAGACGAATTCTGCGTTGATGAGAAACACAGAAGGAAGGGCGTGGCAACGAAGCTGATTGATTTCATTAAGAAATACGCCAAAGAGAAAGGTTATGGCAGACTAGAGCTCAATATGTGGGAATTCAATGAGTCTGCGCTGGAATTCTATGAGAGTGTAGGGTTTGAGACCTATAGAAGATATATGGAGATAATGCTGTAAGGGGAACCTAAACATGGTTACTGAAAACGGAACCTGGATCATGTCTGGTGTTGACTGGGACGACCCTACGTGCCTTCACACAGTTCAGGATGCGATAAAGTTAATAAACAAAGTGGGATTTCTCCCATTATTTCAGAACGATGTTCCGGGATTTTCCCTTGAGGAGCACACTGCGCCTGAGTACTGGTGGTGCGGAGATCCGAAGGTTGACCCATGGGAGTGGCGCGAACTCATTGCAAGAAGCGGCGAGATAGCTTATGGCAAGTTCTTTGATAAGAAGGCTGGATTCATAGCAAAAGAGTGGATTCCTGTGTTTGCCAACTTTAGAAGAGACGGCTATGATTTCGATGCCCTCTGGGACGACGAGAAAGCTTCCAGGCGCCAGAAAAAGATAATGGACTGCTTTGAGACAGAGGATGAGCTGTATTCCAACGTGCTAAAACAGAAGGCTGGCTTTGGAAAAGGCGGAGAGAAGGGCTTTGAAGGGACTCTTACAGACCTTCAGATGAAGACCTATCTTTGCGTCAAGGATTTCAGGCAGCGCAAGAATAAGAAGGGCCAGGCTTACGGCTGGCCAGTTGCTGTTTATGCCAAGCCTGAAGCGCTGTGGGGATACGATTTTGTGACTTCCAGATATAGCGAGACTCCGGAAGAGTCGGGAAAGGCTATTGAAAAGCGTATAAAAAAGATGTTTCCAGGAAAATAAGTTAATAGCGTTGCAACAGAAAAGATGCCCCTTAGCGTACTAAGAGGCATCCTTTTGTGTGTGTATGTGTATAGGAGGGTTAGTGTTTAAAGTCCTGAATATGCGCCGATATCAACGCATTCTGCTGATGTAAAGCTTGAATTGCCCTGAAGATCCTTGTACCAGGTTACTACGTAGAGGTTATGGTCGTTGCCCTGGCAAAGAGCCTTATAGTTGGTTCCAGATACCACCTGGGTTGCAAGAAGAGCAACGGGATTGTACATTACATCGCCCTTATTCATAGCATCGAAGGAAGCCTGCGCATCCTGATCGGGGAGCATTCCAGGTTTACCTGTACCATGAACTGTCCATGCGCCAGTAGCTCCTTTTCCCAAAGGCGTTCCAGTCTGGATGGCGGTTACGTCAATGGCGGTCATGCCAATGATGGAGTCGTTGCCCTTGGTATCCTCGTAAACTGTTACGAAGTAGTAGCCAGGAACTGTGCTGTTCTTGTCTGTTCCGTAAACGAGATACATATAGTTGGCACCTGATACTACCTGAGTTGCCACGAGGCTGAGGGCGTCGAACTTGCCGCCTTCGTCCTTGAGAGCCTCTTTGATGCGGGTGCTGTCTGCTTCATTCATCATTGATGGATTATTGCCTGATGCAATGGACCATCCGCCAAGAACTGGTTTGTTCTCTGCCGGCGCTGCTGCTTCTGCCTTACATCCTGATAATACAAGTCCTAAAAATGCTACGCAGGCAAGGCCTGCTACGATCATATTCATCTTTCTCATAGTATCATCTCCTTTTGCGTTATTGAGATAAAGTATTTTCTTGTCTATTGATACGAGGGAGCTGGAGGGATGACAATGAATTATTTATAAAAATGCAGTAAACTATTATGTATAACTGAATTGAATTTTGTGAGGATTTATTTATGAGAAAAAGAACTATCGCAGCCGCATTATTACTTGTAATGGTGATGGCTTCTGGCTGCGGATCAAGTGATGCAAAAGATATAACGATAATAGGTGGAGCAGATGGCCCCACATCCATTTTCCTTGCAGGAAAGGTTGATTCTGGGACTTATACCCAGATAGACCAGGAGACAGCCAAACAGATGATGGAGCTTGATGATGGGCATGTGCTGGTGGACACCAGAAGGCAGGACGAATTTGATGCTGGTCACATTCCGGGGGCGATATGCATCCCAAACGAGAACATTACAGACACCATGGTGCCAGAGCTTCCTGACCTTGATCAGGTCATCCTGATCTACTGCAGGACTGGAAGACGCAGCAAAGAAGCGGCGCAAAAGCTGGCAGATATAGGCTATACTAATGTATATGAGATGGGTGGAATCACCGACTGGACAGGCGAAGTAGTTACTGATTAAGAATACATAGGAGGAATCACTATGAAGCTAATCGGAGCATTAAAAGAAGCAGTAGAACAGGCACAGAGTCTGGAAGAGGTAAAACGCGTCATAGAACAGGCTGGAATGGAGCTGTCTGACGAGGAACTTAAGGAGATAGCTGGAGGAAGATCAATACCTAAAAGTTTCTTTACTGACAGGATCTTAGACCCGTCAAACGCTATGGGAAGAAATATTTAGCATATAGAACATAAGAAACAATATGATGAACAAGTTACAACAATCCATAAACCGAATAACTGAAATGGAGTCCATCCTGGATGAAGCCATAAGGAGAATGGACCAGGCAGGGGAGCGCCCAGAAGCTCTTTTAGAGTATCAACCAGAGATCAAGAAGCTTGCGAAGTACTACGCCAGCAGTAACTGGAAGAAAGATTTTGCCCTGGACGAAGAGGGGCTGTTACCTAAAGATCTTAAGCGCGGAGTGCTGTCTGAAGATGGAATCTACGATGTGCTTGAGCGCAACAAGGAACTGATTGCCGATAGGAGGAAGACTATGAAGCGAGATGCAGTAGTTACTAAGGTTAGAAAACTGGCTGAAAAGGCTGATGTTTCAAACGTTGATTTTCTTGCGGTTCAGGTTAACCTGACAGACCAGGATCCTGGCGTTTTTTACGTCGAGGTCAAGGATCACAAGATAAATGTTGAGCCCTACGATTATCACGACAGGAACTGCGCTATTTCCATCAAGTCTGATGACTTCATCAAGCTCATCAGTGGCAAGCTTGACCCTGTAGCTGCTTTTACTATCGGGAAGCTTAAGGTTGATGGAGACATAGGAAAGGCGCTTGAATTCTCAAAGTTGTTAAAATAACGAGCGATATTAAATATATGGTAAAGAGTATAGTTAGAGACCAGTTCTTTTTACAACAAAAGTCAGAGCCTGCAACTGAGGCTGACAGACAGGTTGTGGAAGATCTTCTGGATACATTAAGAGCAAATCAGGACAGATGCGTTGGCATGGCGGCAAATATGATCGGAGTGAAAAAGCGGATCATTGTCGTAGCTATGGGGCCCTTCATATTCCCTATGATCAATCCGGTTATCACCAAAAAGTCCGGAGAATATCAGACGGAGGAGAGCTGCCTGTCCCTGGACGGCGTAAGGCCCTGCACCAGATATAACGAAATAGAGGTTGATTACCTGGACCAGGACTTTAAGCCAAAGCACGGAAAATACAGCGGTTTCACGGCTCAGATCATCCAGCATGAGATCGATCATTTTTCTGGCATTTTAATTTAAAATTGCACACAATACGATTGCGGTAAATGCATAAATATGTTATAGTGACCCTATCAAAAAAGAAAGGGGAAACTTAGCAATGAACGAAACATTAAAGGTATTGGAATCTAGAAGAAGCTGCAGAAACTTCAAGCCTGATATGGTCAAGAAAGAAGACCTGGATGCCATCATCAAGGCAGGCACATATGCTGCTACAGGCATGGGCAAGCAGAGCCCTATCATCGTTGCAGTTACTAACAAGGACCTTAGAGATAAACTTGCAGAGGAGAACAGGAAGATCGGAGGCTGGAACGAGGGCTTTGATCCTTTCTATGGCGCTCCTGTGGTTCTCATCGTACTTGCTGACAAGAACGTACCAACCTATGTATATGACGGTTCTCTTGTAATGGGCAACCTCATGAATGCCGCTGAGAGCCTTGGCGTTGGCAGCATCTGGATCCATAGAGCCAAGGAAGAGTTTGAATCTGACTTTGGAAAAGAGATCTTGAAGAACCTTGGAATTGAAGGCGACTTCGAGGGAATTGGCCACTGCGCACTTGGATATGCAGCTGACGCTGCAGCTAATCCTGCACCAAGAAAGGCTAATTACGTTTACTACGCAGATTAAGGAGAATATATGAGTACTTTAGTGACATATTTTAGCGCTGAAGGCACTACAGCCAAGGTGGCTAAGGAATTCGCTGAGAAGATCGGTGCTGAGCTTTTTGAGATAGTTCCAGAGGAGCCATACACCGCAGCAGATATCAAGTGGACTAATCCACTTGCCAGATGCAACAGAGAGCAGATGGGCAAGAAGGACGTTCCAGTAACTGGCACCATCGAGAATTTCGACCAGTACGACACCGTTTACATCGGATTTCCAATCTGGTACGGACAGGCTCCAAGAGTCGTTTACACCTTCTGCAAGGGCTATGACTGGAGTGGCAAGACCATCCATGCTTTTGCTACTTCCGGCGGAAGCGGTATTGGCAAGACTGCAGAGAAGCTTGGAGAATACGTTCCAGGCGCAGCATCTGTTGATGCCAGGCTCGTGCATTCAGCTTCAGAGATCTGATATTACAGTAAGGCAATTTAAGGCTGCTCAGTTCAACAACTGAGCGGCTTTTTTGTGTATAATATTTAGCAGAACAATATATTTTAGGGAAAAGAGATTTCGATGAATATTCAGATTTTTGGCACTAAGAAATGTAATGATACAAAGAAGGCGGAGCGATTTTTCAAGGAACGTGGCATCAAGTTTCAGTTCATTGATATGAAAGAAAAAGGCATGAGTAAGGGAGAGCTTACTTCTGTTGCCAGCGCAAATGGCGGGATCATGAACATGGTTGACCCAAATGCCAAGGATAAAGACGCAGTGGCGCTTCTTCAGTACATAGCTGACGAGGATAAGCTGGAAAAGCTCCTTGAGAGTCAGCATATCATCAAGACTCCGGTTGTAAGAAATGGAAAGCAGTCCACCCTTGGCTATCAGCCTGATGTCTGGAAAAAGTGGGAGTAAAATATGGGATCAATACTGATTAAAGATACAACAAGAGAGCAGAGAGAACAGATAGTAGCGGAGTCCATAGGAAACATCAGCGGTGCATGTGATGGATGCATGTCCGGTCTTGCTGAGATGTACCAGGATTATATCGATGGTAAAAAAGAGATCCGCGAGATCAACATGGAATTCAGAGCCCACTATGAGTCTGGCATTGATGGACCACAGAAGGCAGATTGCGGGTATAAGCTATGACGGGTAATCAGATAGAATGGGCCAGAAAGCGCGACGAATTGGTATCTGCAATTAAGAGGCTTGGATTTCCAAAAGAGCTTGGTGAGCAGATAGCTAAACAGCTTGGAAGCCCTAAGGCCATGGACAGAATGCTGGCATATCTTTACAACGTTAAGCCGCAGACAGCAGAACTTATCGTTGACGAGATGCTTGCCATCTGCAGCGATATAGATACCTGGCACAACAAGAAAGCCGCCGAAGAAGCCAACGCCAAGTACAATGATCTGCTAAACTACGGACTTGGTACGGACGACGAGGATTGGGGCTGAGTTTTTTGTTCGATATATGTGGGGGATAAAATGGGGATTATCACTGAGAAAACGCCTGTGCTTGGCTCGCTAAAAGAGGCTGTTCAGCTGGCCAGAGGGAAAGGCGTGACCGTCTTGAAACATCAGACAATCCACGGCGGAGACGCTAATGAGGCCTACAGGCTGGTTTTGTCAGATGGCGGATCTCTCTTCCTGAAGGCAAATAGCATTGAAAATGCCGATTTCTTCAGGGCTGAGGCGGAAGGCGTGGCTGCCATCAAGACTACCGGAACCATCAGGGTTCCAGATATTTACGCCATTGGTACTGATGATGGTTACTCTTTTCTTTTGATGGAGTTCATTGAAAGGGCTGGTGCGGTAAAAGAGTTCTGGGAGCAGCTCGGTACTGGCCTGGCTGCCATGCACAGGGCAGATACATCGGCTTTTGTGGCGGATGGAAAGTATGGATTTAACAGTGATAATTATATCGGAGCCGGTAAGCAAAAGAACGCGGCGAAAAATAGCTGGATCGAGTTTTTTGCTGAGTGCAGATTAAGGCCGCAGTTTGAGCTTGCAGCGGGCTATTTTGACGAGGGCATAATAAGGCAGGCCAACAGGCTACTTGATAACCTGGACAGGTTCTTATTTGAACCGGAGCGACCAGCTCTTTTACATGGGGACCTCTGGTCCGGGAATTTCATATCGGATGAAAATGGAAGGCCAATGCTTATAGATCCTGCAGTTTATGTTGGCTGCAACGAGGCTGATATCGCCATGACTGAGCTGTTTGGCGGGTTCGACAGAAGATTTTACGAGGCATATTTTGACGAGATGGGACAGGTTCCGGGATACGAAGACAGGAGGGATCTGTATAACCTCTACCATCTTACGAACCATCTGAACCTGTTTGGAAGTGCGTACCTGGGAGCTGTAATCAGGACTATAGAGAGATATCAATAAGGAGAAGCACGATGGTCAAAAACATCCTTTGCTACGGCGATTCCAATACATACGGTTACATGCCTGGTTATGGCATGCGCTATCCTAGGGAGATCCGCTACCCTGGGCGTCTTCAGATGCTCCTTGGGGATGAGTACAACGTTATTGAGGAGGGTTGCAGCGGCAGGACTACGCTTTACGACGACCCAGTTGATGGCTGGAAGAATGGAATGGACTACCTGATGCCCTGCATCTATTCCCACAGGCCAATAGACATCGTGATCCTGATGCTTGGTAGTAATGACCTTAAACTCACATTTCATCTGAACGCGGAGAAGATAGCAGAAAGCGCCGGTAAATTGGTGGATGTCATTAAGTCTTTTACCGCTGAAAAGCAGGAGTTTGTGCCAAAGATAATCCTGGTTTCACCGCCTGAGATTGGCAAGGACATCAAGACATCAGCGTTTTATGGCGCATTTGACGAGGGCTCTATCGAGGAATCCAAGAGATTTCCGCAGGCTTACAGGAAGGTAGCTGATGAGAAGGGCTGTATCTTCTTTGACGCAGCAAAGTATATCTACCCATCGGACGTTGATTCACTACATTTGACGCCGGAAGGGCATATTACGCTGGCTGAGGAGCTTGCGAAGGTTGTCAAAGGACTTGAATAAAGAGAGTTCAAGAGAGGAGGACCAATGAAGCTTTTAGAAGATAGAATTACAAGTGAAGGCAGGGTATATCCAGGGAATATCCTTAAAGTTGATGGATTCTTGAATCATAAGGTAGATGTAACTCTTATGGACCAGATGGCGGAGGAGTTCTATCAGAGATTTCGGTATAGCGGAATAACAAAAGTGCTGACCATCGAAGCGTCTGGAATTGCTGTTGGCTGTTCCGTGGCAAGGCTTTTTGACGTTCCGTTAGTGTTTGCAAAAAAATCCAGGAGCCTTAATCTCGGAGAGGACGTGTATGCGTCCAGAGTTAGCTCTTTTACCCATAAAGAAGAATATGATGTGATCGTATCCAGAGATCACCTGGATGGTTCAGATACAGTCCTTCTAATAGACGACTTCCTGGCAATCGGAAATGCCATGAAAGGGCTTCTTGAGATCTGTGATCAGGCGGGGGCAGGCGTTGCGGGCATAGGAATCTGCATAGAAAAGGGATTTCAGCCTGGTGGAGATGATCTTCGAAAGATGGGCTACGATGTTATGTCACTTGCGATAATAGATAGCATGTCTGACGATGGGACTATTACATTTCGTGAACAGTAATGTAGTATTGGGGTTTTATAAATTAAAAGTAGGTATTGACATTATATGTGAGGAAGTTTATCATACTGTTTGGTCACCAAACTGTTTGAGGAACATACTATGAAGGTAGATGAATTTAAGGAAATATCAACATTATTAGAGCGTGTCATCCACAAATATATACATATGGAAAAGCTGGTAGTTGACTACGGAAATGGTATTTCACTATCACAGCCTGAGATTCAAACTATCATGCTGATTGGAGAATACCCTGGGATCAGCGTTACTGAAATAGCAAAAAGAAGAGGAATCACGAAGGGTACTGCATCTCAGATGTTGTATAAGCTGGTTGATAAAGGACTTATAGAAAAGAAGGTCTCTCCGCATTCAGATGCTCAGATCAGTATTTTTCTTACTAAGGCAGGACAGGAAGCAAACAGGCTTCATGATGAATATCATAAACAGAAAGTACAGCCACTTTATCAATATATGTCTAAGTTGCCGAAACAATCGGTTGAGGATTTTGTGAAGATCATTGAGAAACTTGAAGAATCTTTAGATTGATTATCAGGGAAAAGAGCTATGCCTTGGGCATGGCCTTCTTTTTGGGAAAAGAGTATGGAGACCAAACAGTATGGAAAGCAAACAAATCAATACATGGACTAAATGAAAGGAGTCTGAACTATGAATACTAATGGTAAAAATAATAAGGAAATAGTAGCAGCTGTGGCGTCGCTGCTTCTGATGTGGATTGGGTATTATGGAGATAATAACCTGTTTAAAGACAATATGATTTATACTCTGCTTGTTTCGTTGCTTATGATCATCATTGGACTGTGTACTCTTCTTCCAGTGATATGGGTTACAAGAGTTACAAAAGAAGGTCTGCAGGGCCTTGGCGTTACAACTAAGAAGTTGGGGCTTGCATTGCTGTTTTCTGTAGTACTTGGAGCCTGGCGTTTTATAGGGATTAGAGAATATCTAAATGGTCCAGATGTGATCAACACTATACTCTTTAATGCCTTTTCAATCTGGGAAGTGATGTTTATCTTTGGCTGGCTGTTTACAAGATACAAGAGGGCGTTTGGCAAAGTTGCTGCGGTTCTTCTTACAGCATTAAGCGTCGGTATTTATCATATTGGTACACTTGGCATGCTTGAGATAGGCAAACTTTGCCTTACAGTGGCTATCTGCGGGGTGTTTTATGCAATCAGCGAAAACATATTTACGCTTTGGCCTATTTACTGGGCAATCGGCTGTAGTGCGTCCACTCTTTCAAGTGGGATGAGTTTTCCGGTTGAGATGGTTTATATTTCTGCGATTACGCTTATTATCCAGTTGGTAATCATATTATTCCTTGCTAGGAAGAGTTATAAACACAGAGAAAAAGCGGCTTAACCCTATTATTACTCAAGTGTGACTTGAAAATAATCTCATAATATAAACCCCCTCTTGCTAGAACATATTCAATGTCACCGGTATGCTGTTATTGAAAGGGGGATGGTAGTGTGAAACCCATCGAATTCTTAGAGCATTATAGAAACAATATAAAGTTTTATCTGCCAATGATAGATCATGAGAGGAAGTACTGGCCAAAAGTTACGGAGCAACTTGGGGATATAAACATTGGTTGGGATTGTGGCTCATTAGGACGTCGCCCATACTTCCTGGAATGCTGGTCAGGAAATCATGTTACCATGATCACATTCTATATATCTACTATTGGGATTGAAGATTATACTGTTGAAGATATTGAGAAACTACTTATTGGATCAGGCCTTTATTCCAAGAAAGATGGCTATAAGAAACCGGGCGTAGTTACTATTAATGATTCGAACAATAATGAGTTTTTCTCTGTTAACATCGTTGTGGGTGTGGAAGATGAGGAAGCAGTTATAGACGGCGCAATAATATATCCGTATTCTCAGCTAAACGAAATAAATGGGTATAAAGATATTAAGGCATCCAACAAAGACCAATATGTATTATCTGAAAAGGAAATAGAAGAGGTACTTGATCCTAAGAACCTTTCCGCTTCTGACAAGAAGCTCGTTGAATCGTGGGAAAAGGAGGGGCTTACAAGACGTAGAATGGCAGAATTATTGATTTATGAGATGTGAATTGGTTGCCTCCGCCTAGTGTCTCAAACCCGTTAATTTAAGCGGCTTTTTTGTATCCAATTTATTACCCAATGCATGTAAGATAATTGAAATTTGTAGAGAATAAAGATATGAAATATTCTAAATTAGAGAAGAAAATAAAGAGGCGAATAACTGTAATAGTGTTTATTGCTCTATTGACAATTATCATAGCTACACTATTATTTACGCAGAAAATAGCAACTAGCATAGGATTTAAGTACGCTATACAGGGAGTAGATGTTTCGCATTTCCAAGGAGATATAGACTGGAATGTGTTAGAAAAACAGGGAATATCTTTTGCTTATATTAAAGCAACAGAAGGAAGTAGTTCTGTGGATTCTTGTCTTAATCAAAACTACCAAGGTATACAGAATACCGGGCTTGAATATGGTTTTTACCATTTCCTGAGTTTGGAAAGTACGCCTGAAGCGCAACTTGAAAACTTTAAAGCCGCTACAGGCGAGTATCATATGGATTTGATTCCCGCCATAGATATTGAATGGTATGGTGACGAGAGACATAATCCACCAGAAAAAGAAGAAGTATTAAACAGCCTTTTTCAAATGGTCTCGCTCTTCGAAAAAGAATACGGCCAGAAACCTGTTGTGTACACTACTCAGAGCTATTATCTTAAATATTTTTATGGCGAAAAACTGGATTTTCCGATTTGGATTAGAAACGTCTATTTTAGTCCTTTCCAAGAATGGGCAATTTGGCAGTACACAGACCGAGCCGTTATAGATGGATACTGTGGTGATGAAATATACATTGACCGCGATGTTATGAAGGATTCAGAATATAAAAACATTCGACTAAATGATTGATGCCGCTCTAAATTAATCGCAAATAACCTCTATCCCTTATAAGATAGAGGTTTTATTTTTTAATCTGTTAATCTGCCAGCATATTTTCTAGTAACATACATAACCTAATAAACTCATAATACATCTACATCTTACGTGTTTTTATGTTTTGTACTTAAATTTTTAGTTATAATTTCCGGACCATTTTTTATATTAATTTTGTATTGAATAGTACAATATCTTTTTATCCAAATTAGCACTCTCTGTTGACGAGTGCTAATTATGGTGTTATACCATAAGTAGAACAAAGGAACAGAGAAGACCGTTAGGACTTAGAGGTTCCAATGATCCAAACCCTCCGTCCCAATGCTCAATAACAGTTAACAAATTGTTTTTGTGCAAAGGAGGTAAGCATTATGTTAGCACCTAGTATTTTTGAAGAGAATTTCATTGATGATCTGTTTGGATTCCCTTACATGAAGGAATTCGACAACATGGAACATGACATGGAGCGCAAGCTTTATGGCAGGAAAGCATCAAGGATGATGAAGACCGATATCCGGGAAAAAGATGATAACTACGAGATTTCAGTAGACCTTCCCGGATTCAGGAAAGAGGACATCACAGTAGAACTTGATAACGGCTACATCACCATCAATGCTTCTAAGAATCTTGATAAGGATGACAATAACAAAAAGGGTAAACTTCTTAGGCAGGAGCGCTATGCAGGATCTATGACAAGAAGCTTCTATGTTGGCGAAAATGTCGAAAAAGAAGATGTCGATGCCAGCTACAGACACGGTGTTCTTAATCTGACGATTCCTAAAAAGGCCATGGAGAATAAGATCCCTGAAAAGAATCTGATAGCCATTGAAGGCTAATACATAGTATCACTCCTTCGCCCTCCGCTGCTCATATAGTAGCGGAGGGCCTTTTTAATTCTTTGGATCCGAGTTTCTATGAAGGACAGATAAGCGTAGAATGATAAGTGGAAATGGAGATCGTTTATGGAACGCCTGAGCTGTATCCTGACATTACGTACGACGAGGCCTTTAGCAGTTTCTTTTCAAATAGGAGTTGGTCCTATTTTGTGAGCGACACTGGAAAAGATGTCGTGCAATTTGAAGGAGATTGCATGTATCATGATACTCAAGTGACGGCTACAATACAATTTGTCTTGGACATGGAAGAGTGAACATTTGAATTGGAGTACCTAGGATTTAATAATGTTCCTCAGTCTGTACTTATTACATATGCATTGATTACTAAGGTATTTGAAGAATACTAGATGCGAATATTGAAGAAGTAGGCGAGGTGAACAATACCTTTTTGAATTATAAGGCCAAAGGAGACAAGGAGAATGAATGTTGATGTAAATCTCAATATCCACTACACAGCACCGGATCAGGTATGGGATAAGGTCGGGAAAGTATATGAATCAATGCCATACTGGGCTGGCACTGAAAATGGCCCATGCTGGAAAGGTAATAACATTGATCTCTGGGCGTCTGTAGAACCAAGTGGAATTCAAATTGCTGGTGAAATGCCAGATAATATATGGGAAAGCTGGTACTTTGGTTTAAAGAGAAAACTGACAGAGTCTCTTGGATATGAGATTGGGGAGCCAGAAGATGGCTTCGATTTCAAATATGATTGGGATTAACTGAAGAAAGCTATGGATAATAAGATGTAACACACTATTTCTAGGGTCGCACGCCATACGACCTTTTTTATTGCTCTTAACGCTATCATAAGAGCAGCAAATAAAACAAGGCGGAGGGCGGGGCGAACTGTTACTATTCACAATCGATGGAAATAGGGGTTGAAGTATAAAAAACACTTTGTAGAATAATACGTATCGGGCGCCCGGTGAAAAAGAAAATGGAGGTTCAGAAGATGAACGATATTAAAATCTTTTCCATCGGAAAGATAAGTAACAATGATGAAATGGTATGTATAAAGCTGGATGCAAAATATTCAGAGGGATTGAAAGGTCTGAGCGAATATAGTCATGTACAGGTGCTTTGGTGGGCAGATGGCTGTGATAACGAGTCAGATAGAAGTATTCTGATTGAAGATAAGCCGTATAAGAAAGGGCCTGATAAATTGGGCGTATTTGCATTACATTCTCCTGAAAGGCCTAATCCAATAGCGGTATCTAATGTAAATATATCTTATGTAGATGAAAAAAATGGCATTGTAGGTTTATATTACATTGATGCTTTTGATGGAACAAATGTATTGGATCTAAAGCCATATGTTCCAAGCGTTGATAGAGTTAAAAATGCGAAGGTTCCTAATTGGTGTAGCCATTGGCCAAAGTCTTATGAAGAGAGCGGCGACTTTGATTGGGAATCAGAATTCAATTTTTGATAAAGGGGACAGTATGACACTAGCAGATTATATATACAATAAGCCGATTATTGAAACTGAGCGATTGATTTTGCGACCTATGACCTCAAGTGATGTTCCTGCTCTGAATGAATGGATGCCGGATAAATCAATTTATACATATTGGGGTAAAGGCCCCAGTAAGTCCGAAAAAAATCCGGAACTCATGTTTGAGAAGGAATCAAAACCAACAAAGAGCTTTCATCTGGGAATTGCAGAAAAAGGGAACAACAAGGTAATAGGTGATATTTGGATTTATCTGATTGAACATGACAGAATGGCTCAGGTAGCTGTAAGATTATCCAAATTTGTTCATGGGCAAGGATATGGGACGGAGAGCCTATCTGCCATTACAAGATTTTGCTTTGAAAATACAGAACTAAAACGATTGTGGACTGAAGTTGATGTAAGGAATTCTGCTTCATGCAGGATTCTGGAAAAATGCGGTTATGTAAAAGAAGGCATGATCAGACAAGGCAGAATGGTAAATACCTGGTGTGACTATTATATCTACGGCATTCTTAGTTCAGATTATAATCACTGTGAATCCCGACACTGAAGTCCTCGGAATGAAAGAAGCCCGTGGTTGACGGGTTTCCGAGAGGGTAAAGAGACTTAGGTACCACAAAAGTACCACACTTTTTCAAATGCCAGGTACAGAATAGTGCATGATAATGCATTTTCGCTATAGGGCAGTCAATCAAATATTTTGCAAAATAGGGACACTTTCTAAAGAGAAATCTTAAGGAAGTGTCCTTTTTGTTATGGTCTCAAAATCAAAACGGAGGAAAAAACCGATTCCTTGTATCATGCTTTCTGCAATCTGATAGAAATCATCTCCCAGAAGTCTTGCCGCCATACTATCAGAAAAAATGTGTGTTTCATTGTTCTCATAGTGATATGCCCTCACAAAGCAGCTCACTTTAGCGGTTGTATTGTCCATAACCGACTGCCTCCTATTCAAACAGCATTGCCAGAAATAAGCTCCACCACTTCTATGCATAGAAGTGGTGGAGCTTATTTGTATAACAGTATCTATTTTTCTTCATTTTTGCAATTAATAAGGATTCGTTCAAGAAAAGAATCAAACTGTAGTATCTCCTCATCAGAAAATCCATTATAAAAGACCTTGTTCATCTCGTTGGATACAAGCTCAATCTTGTCCAGAAGACCCTGTTCTTTTCCTGTCAGAGAAATGCGAACACTCCTTCTATCTGTCTCATCACTTTCACGGTTGATATATCCATCTCTCAAAAGACGACTGAGGATTCCGGTAAGTGTTGATTTATCAAGACAAGTCTTTTCACACAAGGTTTTAATCGGGACACTATCATTTTCCCATAGTGCAAATATAACTCTTCCTCTCGCACCTTCCAAGTCTGACATATCATGATCTCTAAGTAATCTATTCCACACTCTGCCACATACCTGATGAACCTGTGAAAGTAGTGTTCCACCCCGTGTTTTCTTAATCATTTTGTTCTCCAAATAAATGCTTTTCCAGATTATACCAGCCCTCAATTTTGGTAGACGTCACTTTTATTAATGCATAATCCGGGTCACTTTTCCCAAGAGGATAATACATTGTCCAGGATCTTTGCCAAAAGCTTTCCTTCAATTTCTGATCAGCAATTTCTTCTGCTTTTCCGGAAACACATATCCCACGGAATTTTTCAGGTTCAGCAAAATACACTGCAACATTAGGATTATTGCGAATTCTTGTTATCTTATTTGATGACGTATTCGTAGTAAAATACAACTCTACTTTCTCTCCATCCTGAATCAATGATTTTCCGATAAGAGCCTTGTATTTTTGGGGATTGCACAGATTAAGTAGAGCTCTTATTTCCGGCTTTCCTTCTGCATCAACACTTGCCAAATATGCCGCTTTCGATTTTTCAATAATTGATATTACATCATTCATATATTCTTTCTCCTCATATATAGTTTGTATGCAAACTAATATAGTGTAAAAATATTGCCATGTCAAGCTATTCACAAAATAATTGCTTCCGGGATGATGACCCCCTTCATTTATGCGAAAATACTATGTCCGGATAAGTCTGCGGTAAAACATTATGCCGCAATAGTTGTTTATGAAAAGGAAAACCTTGGTATAGATAACCCATCAGCTTAAAATCGCCGGGAATAGTCTTTGCTCAATAAATTCTACCCGATCATAAATTCTCGGCTTAAAGGTGCCGGTGACCCCCACGGAGATGTTTCACTTAGGGATAATGTCGAAGTTGCCATTGTGGTATGTAAAGAGTATCAGAACAAGCATATTTGAAGACGATTCGTTGAAGATATGTTTAAACTTGCGAAAGAAAAAGGAATGGACACTGTAAAGGCAAATATCTATTCCTTTAATGAGAAGAGTAGGCGAATGTTTGAAGTGGTTGGATTCAAAAAATAGATGAAGAGTGGTACAAATACCAAAACAGTAATTTTGAACATTATGAAAATGTAAGTGAAAAACAGGCTCAAATAAGTGAATTTGGGGCTGCTTTTTTATTCTGCGATAAAATGCATGAAGTTACTAATTTATTATTTCGTGAAAAACTGAAAGGAGAAAAGCAATACTTGGAAGTCAATATTGAAATCAAACTGGCAGACAGAAGTAATTTCACCGATTTTTCCATGGATTCTTTTGATCGGTTTCAGGAGGTCAAGAACGAATATAAACCAATATGTAACAGGCGCGGTTATTAAGGAACTGCGGGGAAAGAACAAAATGACTCAGCGTGAGCTGGAAGAAAAAGCTGTTAGAGGGCGTTTTACATATAGGAGATAGTCGGTTATGGACAATACAACGGCTAAAGTGAGCTGCTTCGCAAGGGCATACCACTTTGAGAACAATAAAACACACATTTTTGCTGATAGTATGGCGAAAACGATTCTGGGAGATGATTTCGATCAGATTGCGGAAAGCATGATGAAGGGAATTAGTTTTTTTCTTCCGGGATTTGAAGGAACGAAAGAAGAAGGGCTTAGGCTTATTGTCGATAAGCAATTATCTTCATCCGTGCTTGGAAGAAGCGCATATTGTGAGAGAAAGCTTTTGGATGAGATTACAACAGGATGTGGCCAGTATATTATCTTTGCCTCGGGCTATGATACTTTTTCACTCAGAAATGAAAATGCGGCTGTTCAGGTATATGAGCTGGATCTGCCAGACATATTAGATGATAAGAAAAAGCGACTTGACAATGCTGGATTAAAGACGGCAGCGAAGTATGTACCATGTGACCTTGCTGATAAAAGCTGGGTAGAAAAACTGCTTGAAAAGGGCTTTAATACTTCTGAACAATCATACGGAAGCCTCTTGGGAATCAGCTATTATCTGGAAAAGGATGAGTGGAAAAAGCTGATCCGGCTTGTTTCAGGTATTATGCCGGCAGACTCTGCGATATGTTTTGATTTCCCATCTACCGATGAGAGCAAGGAAACAAAGGTGAATAAAACTTTGGCCAGTGGAGCAGGAGAGCAGATGAAAGCACAGTATTCGTTTGCGGAAATGGAAGCTCTTTTATCTGAATGCGGATTTAAGGTGGCGGAGCATCTTGGAAGTGAAGATATGACAGAGCAGTACTTTGCGGATTATAACAGAAACTCGTCTGAACATCCGATGGCTGCACCTGTTGGAGTGGAGTATGTGTTTGCTGTGCAAGGGGAGAATATTAGATGGAGAAACTGACAGAGAATATGATTCATTGGGCTGAAAGCAAACTTGGCAGCACAAAGTATGCAGGCTGGTGTCTTGCGTTTATCGAGGACGCACTTGAAATCAGCAATAATATCGAAATATTCGGAGGAGATTCTGCGAAGGAATCCTGCGAACTGTACAAGGACGCGTTGCGGGACGGAGTGCCACAGCGAGGCGCGTTTGTTTTCTATAACTGCCTGTGTCAGGGCGAAAACGGCCCGGTCAACTGGGGACATTGTGGCATAAGTTTAGGGGACGGCCGTGTGATTCATGCGTGGGACGTAGTCCGAATCGATGACTATCTGGAAATCGAAAAGTTGACAGCTCTGACTGGAGATCATCCAGAATACCTGGGCTGGGTGCCTCTTGAACGTGTGCTTAGTCAAAAACCATTAATGTATATTGTCAAAGCAGAGGCAAATCAGATAGAAAAGGTTACGGAATTCGTTTGATGGAATGCATAGAAAAGGATTTCCCATGTGATACTGAGTTTAATCTGGATACCCCATGCTGGAATGAGCGGACAAATGCTTTTTACAAAAGATTAGGTTATCGTATCATAAAAATTGAGGATGGATTCGTATTTTACCAAAAAAGAAATCATGAGCCCAATATCATTTAGCATTCCTATAAAGCAAAAATCCAATTTACGGAGGTCTAGTAAAACCGGAATTTGTGGAGGTGATTATTATTGGACAAAACACTTTATGAAATGATCTATAAAAGAAAGTCATTTCATATTTTCAGAAATGTCGGGAACGAATCAATCAGTGGAGCTGAACTTGATGATATACAAAATGCATATACAGCATTTATTCCTCTGAATCCCGGAATCAAAACCGCCATTCGTATTGTTCCTGAAGAGCAGACTAATTGCAAACGAGGTGGAGAATACTGCGTTTTGCTTTATAGTGAAAAGAAAGACGGCTATCTGCAAAACATTGGTTATCTCGGGGAGCAACTCGATCTTTATCTGGTATCCAGAAATATCGGAGCGCTTTGGTTCGGAATAGGCAAAACACAAGAAAAACCCTTTGAGGATATGGAATTCGTCATAATGTTTTCTGTCCGTAAAATCAGTGATGGCTCTAAATATCGTAAGGATATGTTTAAGAGCAAAAGAAAGAGCGCTGAGGAAATATGGGAAGGCGAACAGATTCCGGGTGTGAGTGATATTGTCAGGTTTGCGCCGAGTGCCTGCAATTCTCAACCGTGGCTTGTAAAGAACAACGGTGAGCTTTCGGTTTACAGATACATGAAACCCGGAAAAAGAGGGATTATGCCTGCCGATAAGGTTTCATTTTACAACCGAATCGATATAGGGATTTTCATCTGCTTTATGGATATTTGCCTTGAGTATAACGGTGTTGAATTTGAGAAAACACTTTATTCAGATGCGGGTGGTGATAAAGAATTGGTGCTGAATGCCAAGTACAGACTTTGTAGTTTACAGGGAGAAAAATTGCATGAATGAAGTGAATAAAACATTATATATCCCGCTGTATGGAAAATCAAAGGTGAGTCAACAAGGTATTATTCTGAATGATCCCTTCGCTGAGAAAATATGGAAAGAAGAAGCTTTCCCAATTCGTGGAAAGTCCAGGTCAAAATGGCTGGCTTACAATATGGCTATGAGAGCCCGTGTATTTGACGACTGGACAGCCTGCATGCTGAAACAGAACAAAGATGCGTTAGTGATTCATATTGGGTGTGGACTTGACAGCAGGCATATGAGAGTAAAAACTCCCTGCTCAGAATGGGTGGATTGCGATCTTCCAGATGTTATTGAGATTCGCAAGAAGTATTTTCAGGAAAATGCAACGTATCATATGATGTCTCTGGATGCTTCAAGACCTGAGCAGATAGGAACGCTATCAGATTGCGATATGGCCATTATTGTCCTTGAGGGAATTAGTATGTATCTTACCAACAGCCAGATGCGTGGTTTATTAAAAGCGTTTGCCGAAAAGTATCGGGAACTTCATATCCTGATGGATGCCTATACTGAATTCGGAGCCAAAGCATCAAAATATAAAAACCCGGTAAATGATGTTGGTGTTACAAAGCTGTATGGAATAAATGATATCGAGAGCATGACTAATGGCCTTCGGATCAGATTTGTAAAAGAGCACAGCTTCACCCCTGCCGCGCTGGTCAAAGAGCTTACGCCAATTGAAAAGTTAGTCTTCAAATTACTGTTTACAGGCAAGCTTTACAAAAAGATATATCGCCTGTACGAGCTCAAGGCATAAATTCTCATTATAAGGGTACTAAAGGAAAAAACATGATGAATAATTCGATTATATTGCAGTATCTATCTGAACTTGAGAAGAACAATGACAGATCTTGGTATCATGCTCACAAAGATATGCTGCATTCAGCCACAGAGCAATTTGAAAATGTAATTCAAGCATTGATTTATGAAATTGGAAAAGCAGATGCAAGCATTATTCATAATGAGGCAAAGGATTTAACTTTTAAGCTTGTGAGAGATACAAGGTACAGTCATGATAAATCACCATATAATCCTGCTTTTCGCGCACATATAAGTGCGGGTGGAAAACAGCCTATTCCAGTAGGATATTATGTGTATGTAAGTCCTGGAAATAAATCCTTTTTTGGTGGTGGACTGTTTGCAGATATTTTTAAGGATGCAACGAAAATGATACGGGATTATATTACTGCAAATCCAGAAGAGTGGAATGAAATACTACAAAAAGATACTTTTTGCTCGTTATTTTCTGTTAAGGGGACTGCGTTAAAAAAGGTTCCACTGGGATATGACATAAATCATCCTTGTGCCAAGTATCTAAAAAATAAAAGCTGGTATTTGGAATACCCGGTATTTGATGAATTGGTACTGGATGCTGATGAATTCATTGATGAAGCGGTAAGAATATTTATGGAGATGAAGCCGTTTAATGATTACTTGAATAGGGCACTATACGGATTTGCAATGCCCAAACATAAATAGAAGCAGATCTGCAGCGTTTCATACATTCAATGGTGTAGCTGCCTAACTGATATGATGTCACTCTATGCTGACAGACAAGAGACCATGGAACTTATAAGAGGAGTATTGGAATGAGTACTATACCATACGTGATTGAACAAACCGGAAGAGGCGAACGTAGCTACGATATTTATTCAAGGCTGCTGTCCGATAGAATTATTTTTTTAGGCGAAGAAGTAAACGATGTAACAGCGAATTTAGTCGTTGCTCAAATGCTGTTTTTAGAATCACAGGATCCATGTAAGGATATTCAGTTATATATAAATAGTCCTGGAGGTTCTATAACGGCTGGGTTTGCAATATATGACACCATGAAATATTTAAAATGTGATGTATCTACTATCTGTGTGGGCCTTGCTGCAAGCTTTGGGGCTTTTTTATTAGCTGGTGGAACTAAGGGGAAGAGAATTGCACTCAAAAACGCAGAGATAATGATACATCAGCCGGCGATTCATGGAAATGGAGTCCAGGGACAGGCAACAGATGTTTTGATTGTGTCAGAACAATTACAGAAGACAAAGAAAAGACTAAATGCTATTTTAGCTGAAAATACTGGAAAGAGTATTGAAGAAATTGTGGATGCAACAGAGCGCGACAACTATATGTCATCGGAAGATGCTCTTGAATTTGGATTGATAGACAAAATTATTGAACATCGTATTTAAGAAGCTTTATTGCTAATGTGTGATACAAATGGAGGGATTATTATGAAAAAGGTGATTGATTTACTCCCTTTTTACATTTGTGTTGCTCTTGATAGAATAATTCAAATTTCGATTTGTAAAGGAGAGGAAAATGTCAGCGATTAATAGAATTGAGACCGACGAGTTTTGGGCAGATTCGACTATAATTGAAGCTGGGGATTATGTATTTATTGGCTATTGTATGGGAAACGAAGGTAAAACAATTGAAGAGCAAATTCACGGGGCAATTGATACATTAGAGAAAAGATTACAGATGGCAGACTTAACCTTAGAATCGGTTATAAAAATGGATTGCCTTTTTAAAGATATCAATGATTTAAATTATTTACCGGAAGTACTAAAAGATAGATTTGCGGGTAATTATCCTGTGAGAAAAGCATTTACATCCGATTTCATTCGTGAAGGAATTCGTTTTCAGATTGATGCAATTGCTTATAAAGGATAAATTCAAATTTGTACATATAGAAACACATGTGTAAAAAGGGACTTGCTTTATTATCCTTTAGGGAAGACGGATCCTGATTACACTCTGCTAAAGTTCACATCAACCAAGATCGAGGGCTGGTATGATTTTGGAAAGCATCATTTCGAAGTTTGAGGAGACAAGAGGAGATTTAAGAGAATGAAAAAGTACTGGTTGCCAGCTCTTTTGTTGTTTGTTTTTGAATCTGTTGCAATATCGTGCTGGCTGGCAATGGATAATATATTTTATCTATTCAATTTTAGTTATATTGGCTGTTCAGTTGCGATAGGAGTATTTCTATATATTAAGAACTATAAAAATGCCAGGAGGGTTGCTCAGCTGTTGGTCGGACTATATATGCTGATATATATAGGCTTTATTGGCAATGAAAATATGCAGATAGAAGGCTTTTGGTACTACCTATTTATAGGTGTATTTGATGCAGCGACCATTCATTATGCAGTGGCGAAAATATTTGGGCCTCTTATTTTTGGCAGAGGCTGGTGTGGTTTTGCATGTTGGACTGCAATGATTTTAGATTTTCTACCATATAAAACAACGCAACAGCCAAGAAAAAGGATAGGGTGGATAAGATATATTACTTTTGCAGCCTCATTAATATTTGTAGTGTTGCTATTTCTTGTGGGAGCAACAAACATGGAAAGGATTATGTTTTGGGCTTTTCTTATAGGTAATATTGCCTATTATCTTGTAGGAATTATTCTGGCATATGTATTTAAGGATAATAGGGCCTTCTGTAAGTATATCTGTCCGGTTACAGTTTTTTTAAAGCCAATGAGCTACTTTTCACTTCTTAGAATTAAGTGCGATAAGACCAAGTGTATTGATTGTGGCAGATGTAAAAAAGTATGCCCAATGGATGTAGATATCACGGATAATTCGAGAAAAAGAAAAAATGCTACAGAATGCATTTTATGCTTTGAATGCGTAAAGAATTGTCCCAAAGGAGCATTGTAGGGATATTTAAAGATGAGAAAAGATCTTTTAATCAAAGCAGCACAGCTTTACGGTTTCGATACTGCTTCTGTCAAGGAAGTCCCCGGGCATAAAGGAGGCAGGAATCTGGTATTTATGATTGGAACTGATTCTGTACTCAGAGTGGCTACTCTTTCAGATAGAAGTATTGAGGATTATGAGGCAGAAATCGAGTATGTGCATTATCTTTCTGAAGGTGGAGCCAGCGTGGCAGATTCCATTCCTTCAGAAAAGGAAAATCGCATTGAAATTATCGATGGGATGGCAGTGACCATGTTTGAGGCTGCAAAAGGTGATCAGATAGCTGATCATGGTTACCAGTATATTGATGGAGTTCCGATAGATGAGTACTTCTATCTTACAGGCAAGGCTTTGGGGAAAATACACGCTCTTTCAAAGGGCTACAGACCGATTCATAAACGGTTTGATTTCTTCGAGAAGTACAATGAAAAATATTTCGAGAGCCTTATACCTGATGATTTCTTTTGTTTACATATGAAGATGGGGCGTCGGGTAAAAGACAGGCTGCATGAAATCCTGGAGGAACTGCGCAAACTTCCGCAGAACTCCGAAAACTATGGAATGGTCCACTTTGACTATAGCGATGGAAACTATAACATTGAGTATGATACAGGGAGAATCAATGTATTTGATTTTGATAACTGCCGTACTTGCTGGTATTTGTATGATATCGCCAATTTATGGTCTCATGGTCTTGGGTGGATTGCCTGGAATAATGACGTAAATGAAAGACGGGCATATATGGAAAAATATATGCAGACAGTTATTAATGGATACCGGACCGAGTGTACCATAACCGATGAAGAACTTAAGCATCTGGATCTGATGGTCAATGCAGTATTGATGGAAAATATCATTGACGTCTTTGAGATAATGAAGGCTGCCGGTAAGGAATTCGATTTCGATACGGAAGAAAGCTACAATGTGAAGTGCCTTGTGGAGGGTCTTAGCTGGTTTGGCTTTTACAGTGATATTTTTGATGTCGAATCACCTTTTGAGGTAAAGAATTAGAATACGTGAAAAACAGACTCAAATAAGTGAATTTGGTTTTGTTTTATTATCGGAATGATAGAATAAAGAAAAATGTTGATAAATGAAAAAGGAGATATACCATGACAGATTATATTGCTTTTTGCGGACTTGATTGTGAACAATGTGAGGCTCGTATCGCTACAATTACTGATGATAACAAATTGAGAGAAAAGGTGGCAGAAGAGTGGTCAAAGTTTTATGGGGCAGAGATAACTCCTGACATGATTAATTGTGTGGGTTGCAGGCTCACTGGGGTGAAGTCTCCATATTGTCAGTCAATGTGTCAGATCAGACAATGCGCTTTGCGGAAGAATATTGAGACTTGTGGGGACTGTATCGAAATAAAAGATTGTTCAAAGGTATCTAAAATCATTAGTAATAACCCTGATGCAAAGCGTAGACTTGAGAAAAGATGATGTTAGGCATACTTCTTGGCATGGCCATTGGAATGGGAAAAAAGAACTCTGATAGTGAGTGATATAATTACTTTGTATCATGAAATATAGCTAAGACATGGGGGTTTATGGATAATAAGGACTTGATAGGGGATTTTGGTTTACGTATAGCGATATGTGATGATGACAAGTCTGATCGTGAAAAGGTTAATGCACTTCTTCAGGAGTATTTAGAGGGAAAATCCATTAAAGCGCTGGTTAAAATATTAGATCACCCGGATACACTCTTAGAAGAGTGCGAACATTATAGACCTCACATTTATATTCTGGATATAGTTATGCCAATGGTTACCGGAATACAGGCAGCAAGAGAACTAAGGTGGAATCAGCCGGATGCCCAGATTATATTTGCTACTTCTGAGAGCTCTTATGCACTGGAGTCTTTTGATGTAAATCCTATCAATTATTTATTGAAACCAATAGAAAAAGAGAAGTTTTTTTCAACGCTGGACCTGGCTATTTCTCGCGTGGAATCTGAGGGTGATAAAACCGTTTGCATAAAGATAAAAGGTGGCATACAGACACTGCGCCTGGACGAGATACTTTACATTGAATATCGCAACCATGTGATCTCATATCACATGGATAGAGGTGAAGTCATATCAACGCCATCATTAAGGATAGGCTTTGCTGAATATCTTGCTGAGAATCATCCTGGTAAAGATTTTATAAGATGCCATGAATCAATAGCTGTCAGCATAGCAGCAATTGATAAGCTGACAAAAACTGATATAACGCTTCGTGGTGGAGAACAGATACCTGTAACAAAGAGTAGATATTCAGATGTTTGGGACAGGTACATGGATTATAGGCTATGAGGAGTTGAAAATGGATAACAAAGCGAACAAGTATGATATCCCTAAAACGGATGGCAGTGTATGGCCGGAGGATATCTGCCCGGTATATACACCAAGAGAGGATGCTATTCCAAGTATAAAAGGCTGCTGGTATTGTAAATATGCAGATTTTCATCTTAAAGAAGAAAGGGCACTTGAGGTAGGCATCTGCAAATGGCCAAAAAAAATTATTGATTAAGAGGGGAATGAAAAATGATTTTTTTACACTGTATTCAATGCTTGTCATTATACCTGCGATTGCAGTCATAGTGCTGATTATTATTGGATATATTCATGCTCCGCTGTGGTGTGTGATTCTTAATCCCTTTGTCTTTCAACTTGTTGGATTTTGTTTTAGAGCAACGAAGCTTGAGATCTTCATTGATGCACCAAGCTGCTGTGCTGCGAGTCTGGGGCTTGCGGCATATGGGCTGTTGACACTCATTTGTTTATGAGGATTATTGAAGAATGAAAATAAGTGAAAACAGACCCTTATAAGTGTAATAAAGGGTCTGTTTTTTATTGGGTGCAATATTCATAATCAGGAAACTCGAAGTGGTAATAGATGATAGAAGAGGTTTAGGAAATGAGGGAAAAGAATCTGATTTTTTGGAAATGGGAAATTCTATAAAAGTGCACTTATTTACTTCTTGGTAAATTCGGAGAGGACTTCGAATAAACAGCATTTAACAAGTGGACTGCCTGGAACTTGAAATGGTATTTTGAAAGACCGGAGAAATTAACGATGCTATAATAATTTAGAAATACATAGTATCAAGGGGGGATTAGTTATGGCTGACCTTTTGTCCAATCCATATACATTGCTGCTATTAGGGGATATAGTAGCTCTTTTTCTGTACTATACCATGCATTTGAGTTTTTACGTGATGCGAGAATTCTTTAAGAAGCATAGGATTCTCGTATTTATGATATATGCATTAACTGTGCTGTCTTTCTTTTACGCCAATACGCTGGGAGTGATTTATATAAATCTGATAGCATCATACCTGGCATTCCTCATTCCATTATTCATTTGCTATAAAGTTATTAATATTCGAGGCATAATATATTTCATTTTCTATATTGCTGCCCAGAGCGTAATTGAAGTATTCATCACGATTTATGTTCAAGGCGTTCAGAGTATGGATGTGGTTAGGATAAACTATGACTTTATGACTCCTCAGAGCTATGGAATTATCTTGTCTTTGCAGATTATTGTGGTCAGAGTCATCTGTCTTTTCGGAAATACGGATAAGGACAAGAGGCTTGATAAGGAAATACTTCCATATGTTGTACTGCCAATCGCTACTATCATTATTTTGTTTCTTGATGGCAACAGATATCTTAGAGGAGAGGAATATAACCTTTCCCAATATACTGAACTTATGGTGGTTCTTGTAGCTATTAACATACTTGTCTTTGGATTTCTTGAAAAACACACAAGACTCATGAAAATGGAGATGGAAGCAAGGCAAAATGAGTCAAAGCTTCAATCAGATGCGGTTATTATGGAGATTGCAACCAAAGCCATGAGGGAACGACTTGCTATTTCTGAGAGCATCATGCAGCAGGACAGAGCCATGCGTCATGACAGAAGACATTTTGAGGCTCTTCTTCAAACTCTTTTACAGGATGGCAAGACGCAGGAAGCCCTGAATTGTCTTAATGAGAGGCTCAAACAGGAACCCCACTCTGTAAAAAGATATTGCGAGAATACTACACTTAATGCGGCAATCACACATTACCTGTCTATGGCCGAAAAAGAGAATATAAAGGTAAATATATCTGCTAATATCCCTGCAAATCTGAATGTGGATGAGATGCAGCTTGCCATAGTGATCAGTAACCTTATAGAGAATGCTATCCATGCTTGCGAAAAAGTTCCTGAGAGTGAGAGACGGATTGACATCACGGCAAGGTATAAAAGTCAGCTTCTGTTTGAGATCACGAACTCATGCGCTGAGGAAGTAAAGCTGGATGAGGAAGGACATCCGTTTAATACTGAGGAAGAGCATGGAATAGGAACTAGAAGTGTTCTTAACTTTATAAATCAGACGGATAGCGAGATTAGATATATAGCAGAAGAGAAGACTTTTAAGGTCAGGATGCTGATAAATTAAAGAATAAGTGTAAAACAGACCTATATCAGTGAAACTGGGGTGGTCTGTTTTATTTTTGGGGGATAATAGTATTGTGAAGGGGAGAAACTGATTATGGTTACGAAGAAGGAACTAAAAGAATCACTAAAAGCACTTGGGATAGAAAATGGGATGACCTTGGAGGTACATTCTTCCCTAAGCAGTTTCGGCGAACTAGAGGGTGGTGCAGAAACAGTGATAGATACGTTAAAAGAGCTTGTTACAACAGAGGGCAGTATTTTCATGCCTGCACTACGCCTAAGCCCAGAATTGCCGCTATCTGAGGAAGATAAAAAGCTTGGTGTTACGGTGAAAATAAAAGTACTTCCAGCTGATGCAGACAGGACAGCCATGGGAATAATTGCTGATACATTCAGGAAAATGCCAGACACCTATACGGGAACAGATACGATCAGCACTTCCGGTTGGGGAAAGCACGGAAAAAAGGCGGTGGAAAGCGGCCTCGATTATCCAATCCACAATGGAGGAAAGGCTCTTTTGCTGGGAGTTGATATATATAAATTGACAGCGATGCATTACGTGGAAAGTATCACACCGGAGGATATCAATAAGAGGTTTGAACCCAATGAGGAGATAAATCGAATATATCCCCCGGGGGAGTGGTTTATGGAAGCAGGGCATCCACCTGTAAAGGCATGGTACAAAATACAGGATATGGCTTATGAAAATGGACTTATCAGAGAAAGCTTTATCGGCGACTGCAAGGCAATGTTTTTTGATATATGGTCTGTAGTTTCTTTATATGAAAATGAATTAAGACAAGATCCTTACGGTCTATGGGGTATGAAAAATGAATAAACGGTTCAGACAATATATAGGCATAGTAGTTGCAATAGTTACGTACTATGTGGTTCATGAGGGTGCTCACCTTATCTGCGCCGCTTCTTTTGGCGTATTTAAGCAGATCATCTTTTCAGGGATAGGCATGCAGATAGATGTCTATCGTGAAAAGATGACAGATAATGAACTTGGCATTTTCTGCCTGGTAGGTGCGATAGCTACTTTGCTTGTGGGATATGTTTGGGTTCTTTTGGCAAAGAGAATCTGCAGGTCAAAAAATAAATTGATACTTGCATGCATGTACTACATAACAATAGCGCTTCTATTCCTGGATCCGCTCTACCTCAGCGTGATATGTGGCTTTGTAGGAGGCGGGGATATGAACGGCATCAGGCTCATATGCCCTGAAGTGGCAGCCCGAGTGATGATTGGGGTGTTATTTATTATAAACGGCTTAGTTTTCTGGAAAAAAGTACTACCATGTTATAGAATGGCTTTCAGTATCAGCAAGATCAAGGATGATAATATCACAGAAGCTCTTAAGGAAGATACAGTATAATGGGGAGTAATATGCAGTGAAAAACAGACTCAAATCAGTGTAACTGGGAGAGTCTGTTTTATTTTGCTGTAAATTATTGTTGGATTTCGTATTTGATATGTGGTAGATAGAGAGGAAAAAATGGAAAAGAAAATTAAAAAGTACGTAGTTTTAAGCTATCTTGTGTTTTGGTGCATGGTTCTCGGAATATGTGGAACAGCAAGTATGGTATTTCACTGTCCGCCCGTAGTAATGCGTATATTGTCTAATGTATGTGCCTGGTCACCGACCATAGTGCTCCTTAAGGGATTTAGGTATTTTTGTCCCGGAGTGACCATTACAGGGTTCTATAAAAAGGCTTTTGGCGTGAGAATGTCATTGCTGTCGTTATTTGCATCTGCGGTTATTACCATAGCAGCAACTGTGATCACTGTTTTTGTGCTGTCCCTGATCCAGGGCAGAGCCTTTGGAACATATTGGAGTCTTGGAGTATATCCATTTTGGGCATCTTTTTTATTCTCTGTTACAACCGGTCCTACCGGAGAAGAATCAGGATGGCGAGGGTATATTAGACCATATTTAAACGGGAAATATAGTTTTTTTAAATCGTCAGTTGTACAGGGTGTAATTTGGGCGTTCTGGCATACTGTATTATGGTTTGTCGATTCAGATTACATGGGAATTCAAATGATCCCATACATCATTTCCAACGTTGTTGTAATGACAGGACTTTGCTTTATTATGAACTTTTTTATGGAAAAGCATGACAACCTGATTTATGGCATAGTAATACATTTTTGCTTCAATTTTCTGTACTGCTTCCTGCAAGTTGATATATGGTTCTATGTTATTTTATCAGTGGTATACATCGTGATAATTGCAGGCATTTGTAAAGCAAGGGGTGTGAAATAGAATTATGAAAAAAGGATCATTGTCGTGAAACTTAGCAAAATAATTTTCAGAAGAATACTCCTAATAATTATGATAATTACAGCGGCTGTCTTCTTTGCTTTGCATTATGATTCAAAAGAATATTCCCTGCAAAATGAACAGGAATATATAAACAGAATCTGCAGAATGACACATAACAGGGCTGTTGCTGTAGGAATAATTGATGGCGATGAAGACATATTTCTAGAATACTGTGACATCGATGGGAAAACTGTGAATGAGCATACGCTGTTTGAACTTGGGTCGACGACTAAAGCATTTACAGGGCTCGGAATCCTTAATCTCGAGAAAGAAGGTTTGATTGATTTGGATTCGCCTGTCACATACTATATAGACTGGTTCAGACCACAGTATAAAGACTCCGATGCTCTGGTCACAGTCAGGCATCTTATGAATCATTCAAGTGGTATTCCGGTGTGGACAATATCACTTATCCCAGAGGGAAGCGAAGGGGAGACAACCTTAGAAGGGACTGTCAGAAAGATTGCTGATGTTAAGCTTGCTCACACCCCAGGCGAAGTTCATGAGTATGCAACAATCAATTATGATGTTCTTGCACTTGTTATTGAAAAGGTTACAGGGCAAAAATATGAGGATTATATTACTGAAACCGTTCTAAAAGATGCAGGAATGAATGAGTCATTTTTTAGAATTGCAGACTCTGACAGGCAGCGCATCTTTCCGGGGCGCAAAGCCGGTTTTTTTGCAACGTGGCAATATGATGCTCCAACCTATTATGGAAATACTGCAGCAGGTTACCTTGCGTCGGATACTGTTGATCTGGTCAAATGGATGAGATATGTCAAGTGTAATATTGATTTTGACTCTTTTTCGATACCACGCAGGAACAAATACTATGCAGGCTGGAATATATATCCGGGAACTGTACACCATGGAGGAAACAACCCTAATTACAGTACACAGGTCATTATTTCGAGAGAACGTGATCTTGGGGTTTTTGTTTTATCTGCTTCTGCCGGGGATATCGCCACACGAATAGCCGACGGTATATATGGGATGCATATGGGGGTGAATGCAAGAATCGGGCTTTGTGTGTCTAACCATGAATTTCAAGATTTTCTTCTTGTCATGGGCATACTTTTTATCCTGTATATCGCGTTGCTGTTGAAATACAGAAGAAAGAAGCTATGCCTGTGCGGAGTGATATTGATTTTGATTGTGCTGATCATGATTCCTATAATCTCGCATATCAGCTACAGGTTCATGTTTGTTTGGATGCCTTATAGCTTTGGAGTGATGATCATTAGTATATTAGCATTTGCTATCTGCTCTTATTGGTGTTGTAGCCTATGGAGTCTGATGAAAATATAATAACTTTCGGTTTTATGGACGATATTAGTTATTTATTAGAGACATTTGGGGAGGAAAGTATGAAATACGTTTTGTTATATGTTTTGGGATATGTGGTTTTGTTTTCAGTAGTATGGCTACATGAAGTTGGACATGCCATTTGGCATTATCGTTTTGGATTAAGAAACAACTGGTGGAAGGTTCAGGTTAAACCGTATATCTTTTTTTCAACACCTGGTCCAGTAGATGCCGAGAAGTGGGAGAAGCAAAAACCTATACAGCATGTATTGGGTTCATATGGTGGAATTATGATGAATGCTATATGTGCTGTAATATCAGGAATAGTCCTTACTCTCTTAAAAGCAGACAAAGGATATGTGAGTATGGCATTTTGGCTGTTTATGACATTGCATATTGGCGAGATTGTTTCTTATCTATTCTTTGGCAGTATATATCTTGTAAGTGACATGCAATTAGTAAACGAGTGGATGCCAAAGCTTCGTTTGCCTAATATGTTAGTGGGTGCAATAACTACAATCATATATGTAGTTCTTTTGATTTCTGCGCCGCACGAGTTTAGGCTGTATCTTGTGATATGGAATGTGATAACTGTTATATCTATGTGTGTAGGAAGAATCATCTTTACTGCAAGTGCAAATAAAAAAGCTTCCACGTAACTAAAGAGAAGCAAGAAATAGAGCTTTTGTAGTAGGTTTTACTAATGGCGAAATAAGCCGGTTATTTTACTATTTCTATCATTTTCTCAAAAGGGGTCCGGATTTATCATTAATATAAGATCGACACAACTCACCCAAAGAGAGGATTTATGATTAAGGAGGATTGAGGCATGGAAGGACCTATGGATAGATTATTTGGACATTCTGCATTTGACCTTAATAGAGATGGCAAGATCAGTGGCGCGGAGTGGGCGTTTATAAACGACACATTTTTTGAGGATAACAATGGTCTGTCTACAGGGGTTGATAATGACGAGGACGATATTATTACGGACGACTTTGATGATGAGTTTTAAGGAGATAAAAAATGAGATTTTTAGGAAATATAATTTGGATAATATGTGGAGGGTTGCTTAGCGCAATCGGATGGTGGATTGTAGGACTTCTCTGGTGCTGCACGGTTGTAGGAATTCCAGTAGGGCTCCAGTGCTTTAAGCTGTCATCCATTTCGTTGAACCCTTTCGGAAAAGAGGTTGTAGACGAAGGTGGAGCGGTATCTTTGCTCCTCAACATACTTTGGATCTGCTTTTCCGGAATTGAACTTGCTCTTGCAAACGCACTAATTGGATGTTTTCTGTGCATTACCATAGTTGGAATACCATTTGGAAAGCAGTTCTTTAAGATAGCTAGAGTAGCTCTTTTCCCTTTTGGAACAAAGGTTGTGAGAGTACATTTCTAAGGAGCCAGAAAAAATATATCGACACATTGTCGCTTTTTTGGCGACAACTTTAAGGTAAAGATTTGCTGTTTAAAAGTATCACCATGAATAAATAGCGTTTCATAAATACAGTGCAAAACAGACCTTTATCCGTGTACGGAAAGGTCTGTTTTTTTATTGTGGTGTAATGTAGACTTCGGAGGATGTAGAAATGAAAATAAGAATTATTATATTGCTTGCATTGTTCATATCTACGGTTGCTACCGCATTATGGCTTGGGAGCAGGAAAGTAGACGTTAATACTGATAAAACTGTAGAGGGGCTCTCTGAGGAGCTTCAGGAGGTGTTTTACCTGGCGGCTTTGGCGCCAAGCTCTCACAATATTCAGAGCTGGGTCATTGATGTTGATCCGGAAAAAGAGATTGTGGAGATCCAGGTGGATCCTGAGCGCAAGCTTTCGGTGGTTGATCCTGAGGGCAGAGAGATGTACATATCCCTTGGATGCTATACAGAGACACTGACCAGGGCTTTTGGGGCTTATGGATATCAGTGCAAGACCGAGTACGACTCTTTTGACAAAAAGATGGTAGTTACATATAAGAAAAGCAGTGAAACCGTGGATGAGTACGAGATTGAGCTGATAAAGAAGAGACATACAGAGAAAGCACCTTTCGACAGAACGTTGCTTATTCCTGATGATTTCCTGCTGGCTGCCATAGACGATGCTGATATCTGTTATTATAGAGCTGGGTCTGAGGAGTATGATACTATCAAGGAAGCCACTGCAGAGGCCTATGAGAAACAGGCATATGACGAGAAGGTGGCTTCGGAATTGTCGGAGTGGCTTCGTTTGTCTGAAGATGAGGCCATAGACTACAAGGATGGTCTTCCAGCAGAGCAGCTGGGGCTCAAGGGAATTAAGAAGGCGATATATTACCTGTTTACCGATCACGAATCGGCCAAAGGGGACTCTTTTGCCAAACAGGGCATTGATAATACAGACAGGCAGCTTGAGGGCTGCAACTGTTTCGTGACGGTATCAGCTGGAGATGACGAGGAAGCGCTTATTGATTGCGGAAAAGAGACTGTCAGGTTTTGGCTTCAGATGACTGCAAGGGGAGTATCTGTGCAGCCTATGAGCTATGTGCTTGAAGATAGAGAAACTAGAGCGCATCTGACAAAGGCCATAAATTTATCCCAGTACCCTCAGATGCTTCTGAGAGTCGGATATGTTAAGAACTACGGCGCAAATGCCGGTATTCGCAGGGATTTGAAAGATTATATCAGGGTGAAATAATGGAGAAACTTAAGTTTATTTCGGACAGATCAACAGGCATAGAGGTTGTGAGCCTTGAGGATGTGCGGATCACGTATCCGCCACATACTCATGTGGAGCACTATGTGTTCGGGATCGTGACAGGAGGTAAGATCGTGATTCGGATAGACGGTGAGGAGCTTGAGTGTGCGGAAGGGCAGTATTTTACCGTGCTTCCGGATGTTAAGCATTCAATTGCACCGGTAACGAAGCAATATTCCATGATCACCACCTGTATACCAAAAGGCGGCAGGGCGGAAAGAGATCTTGACGTTATAAAAAGAGAGATCATTGGTAATCCAGAGCTGGAGCTCAGCATCGATCAGATGTCTCAGAAGGTCAACATCAGCTCCTATCACATGATCCGTAAATTTTCTGATGAAAACGGGCTTACGCCCCATAAGTTTCAGATGCAGTGCCGCGTCCGCAAGGCCCAGCAGCTTTTGCAGATGGGATACAAGGTCGTTGATGTTGCGCTGATGGTGGGATTTTGCGATCAGAGCCACTTGGACCGCGTATTTAAGAAGCAGGTGGGGATTTCTCCGGAGCAGTATGCAAACTCCGCAATTTTGTCCAATGCCGGACAGTGAGATTTTGATAAGGTTGTCCTATAAACAAGAAAGAGAGGACAATCGTTATGAAAAACACAGTATTTGAAGCATTTAACAATGGTAGATTCGAGATTCCCGGAGCCAAAAGCTCTTTTGCCCAGATTCCATGGTCCAAGCATCCAACCTTTGAAGGCGTGGAACTCAAGCACATCGTTACGGGAAAAGAGACAGCGGGCGCATATAGCTTCCACCTGGTAAGGATCGCTCCTGGAAAGAGTATCCTTGACCACATCCACGATCCACAGCTTGAGACTCACGAAGTCATCGCCGGTAAGGGTGTTTGCATCAATGATGGCCAGGAAATCGAGTATGTGCCTGGAGTTATCTCAATCATGCCAACCAAGGTGCATCACGAGGTGCACGCAGGGGATGAAGGATTGTATCTGTTTGCTAAGTTCATGCCAGCGCTGTGCTGATGGACTTTGGGGCTGGATTAGTCTTTGTATAGAGCTCTGATGCAGGCATTATTGGTCTCGCATCCAAGTTGTTTCCAGGTGGCTTCATCGCTAAGGTCGAGCCACTCATCGCCAAGCTGAATAAAGGATTCGCCGGGCTTACTTGTAAAGTGGGTGTAGAGCGCTGTATCAAGCTCGAAGTCCTGTCCTTCAACAGGAACGCCATCGGGGTAAGTGATAGCAACGGCGTATTCATCAACATCTACAGGCTCATCCAGATCGAATACGTGGTAGCCTGCAAGGTCTGCGTGGACATCTTGAGTATAGAGGCACTTTGAAAAGTCTGGTGTTAGGATCTGTACAGTCAGGTCAATGTCATCAGAGGTTACAAAGGTTCCAACGGCTGAGAGAGAGCCTTTCCCCTTGAAAACATTGGCGGCGGTGGTTGTATCGCCTGTCTTTACCGGCTCTGTAAAATAAGGACCGCAGTCATGGGACAAAACCTTCGAATATTCATCGGTCACTGACAGGAACAGCGGTGTATCGTAGACCTGGTCGAAGGGCGTATCGTATGAAATATAGAAAAATCCTAAGGGGTAATTGCTGTTGAAGGTGATCCAGGCGCCGTCCTGCGTAGCCTTCTCATGGAAGTAATCTTTGGGAAAAGAGTCATCCCATCCAAGCACAACGATGGAATGGTCAAAATCACCATCACTAGGGGCTGGACAGTTCATTGTAAAGTAACCGTCGTAAGTCCCTTTTTTGCTGGCTGGATCTGGGATTCCGATATAGAGACCGCCGCATTTGCGGATTCCGTCTTTATACTCATCCATGGTCCAGTTTTTGGCAGATATGGCGTGGTCCAGCACAAGGTAATCGTCAAATCCGTTGGAGAGCTCGCAGGCTACAAAATGGCCTGAACCGCCGTATTTTTCTTTATCTGTTCCCTCAGTGAGGAAGATGCCTTCTTCCTTATCGTCGTTGTAGAGTATGTTTAGAAGGTCCAGCTGGTCCAGCTCGATCTTGTCGTCGTGATCCAGCTGGTATGCGGTCATCATGGCATTGGCTGAAGCGCAGATCCAGCAGGTTCCGCTAAGCTGAGCAGTGAGCTCAAAGTCCACGTCGTCAGCAAGGTTATAGTAGCCTTCGGAGCCATGGTTGTATTCATGCTCAGTGTAATGGTGCTTGATGAGACTGTTGTTCTTGGTGGAGAGTTCCTGGGTTGAGGAAGAGGTGGATGCGTCGGCGGGTTGCTCGGTTGAAGCCACGGGTGCTGCTTCAGGTGATGCTGGAGCAGGCGTATTGGGCGCAGAGTTTCCGCATGCAGAAAGAATAACAGATGTTATTGATAACAAGGCCATGTATTTGGCCAGGGCACGAGTTCTATTCATACCATTTCCTCCACGAGATTCTATAGAAAATTATAGATTATAAGCGAAAAAATGACAAAATGAAGTGTAAAACAGACCTTAATCCGTGTAATTGGAGGCCTGTTTTTATTTTTGCAGTAAAGTACCTAAGTATAGAACGCGGGAATAAAAAGGAGGAAGAAGATATGAAGATGAATAGAATTAAAAACTGGCTCTTCCCATTAGCAATGTGGGTAATTTGGGGAATTACTTACGGAATAGCACTTAAAAGCGTAGCGATCGGCGTTAGCCTTGGATTTGTTATGGCTGTTGCGTTTAAGGCTGCCAGAGATGAAGAAGAGTGATATAGGTTAATGTTTTGGACAGGTACAAGTTTGTGCCTGTCCTTTTTTGTATTTCGTTTGAGTACATTATTCATGGTATGATTAATGAGGGTTTTTTAAATTGGTAAATAATCAAAGTAAACGCAACATATTTCAATTAAAATTTTTCTTAAACTAAATGCAACGAAAGTCAGTGTCTA
>NZ_RAIR01000022.1 GCF_003625485.1 Butyrivibrio sp. CB08 | reverse complement strand
ATGGCCATAGATCCCGGAACAGACAACATAGCTGCTGTAGCAAACACTTTTGGTGCAAGGCCATTTGTGATAAAGGGAGGTGTGATCAAGTCAATCAACCAGCTTTACAACAAAGAGATGAAAAGACTCTCTTCCTGTGCCATGACATGTAACAACAGGTACAGGACAAGAAAGATGAATGCTCTTACTGAAAAGAGGAACAGAAGGATAAAGGATCAGTTCCATAAGGTGAGCAGACAGCTTGCAGCCTATGCAAGGGATAACCATGTAGATGTAGTAGTGATGGGGCATAATACATACCAGAAACAGGAGATAGGTATAGGACATGTCAATAACCAGAACTTTGTGCAGATACCAATGCTGATATTTGCAGACATGCTCAGATACAAACTTGCTGAATATGGTATAAAGTTTGTTCTCACGGAAGAAAGCTACACATCAAAGGCAGACTTTCTTGCAAAAGACTATATCCCTGTGTATAAAAAGAACAGTTCAGGAAACTACTTTTTCTCAGGAAAGAGGATACAGAGAGGACTTTACAGGCACTACGATGGTACAATAACAAATGCAGACATAAATGGAGCTGCAAACATCTTAAGGAAAGTATTCCCAAAGGTAAGCCAATGGGATAGGGGCATAGTGGACATGCCCTGTTCTGCAGGATGCATAGAGCATCCTACAGGTTCATGCCGCCATGCGGC
>NZ_RAIR01000004.1 GCF_003625485.1 Butyrivibrio sp. CB08 | reverse complement strand
GAGGTTAGATAGGCACAAGGTGTAAGCATGGTAACATGTTCAGCTGATGTGTACTAATAGGTCGAGGGCTTATCCAAAGAAAGCAAGATAGGATCCAAGAGATTTCAGTGTTCGGTTTTGAAGGTATAAACTTCAGGAAATGGCCCGGTGGCTCAGCTGGTTAGAGCGCCGCCCTGTCACGGCGGAGGTCAGGGGTTCGAACCCCCTTCGGGTCGCTCAACTTCATATTTTAGTTTGACCGGGGTCTTAGCTCAGCTGGGAGAGCATCTGCCTTACAAGCAGAGGGTCACAGGTTCGAGCCCTGTAGGCCCCATTTTTAAACTAATTACACATTCGAGTGTAAGCCGATGTGGCTCAATTGGCAGAGCAGCTGATTTGTAATCAGCAGGTTAACGGTTCGAGTCCGCTCATCGGCTCTATATGGATGGCTTCCCGAGTGGCCAAAGGGGACAGACTGTAAATCTGCTGCAATTTGCTTCGGTGGTTCGAATCCACCGCCATCCATTTTTTGTTGCATATAAGCAGCAAACATAAGCGATTCGTACGAGGTACGGATTTATAATGACGCGGGGTGGAGCAGTCTGGAAGCTCGTCGGGCTCATAACCCGAAGGTCATAGGTTCAAATCCTGTCCCCGCTACTATATGCCTAGATAGCTCAGTTGGTAGAGCAGAGGACTGAAAATCCTCGTGTCGTTGGTTCGATTCCGACTCTAGGCATCTTTTTTTATTAATCCTAGCGATCAGGTCTCGCTGGGATTTTTTTTTCTCACGATCTCTGATAAAGAAATAAGAATTATTTAGCTACTTTTTTTAGGTTTTTTATACTTTATTATTCATTGTGTGATATGATGAAAAAAATTAAGTAACTTAAAATGTTGTGTTATGCGCTCACGAAAGCGCATGGAGAATGAAAATGCATCATTTACACCACATAGATGAAGAGGATAAAGAGATCATCAAAAAGTTTCTGGATGTGAAGCACTATGATCCAGATGCTTTTGATCCAGAGATTTTAAATGATCTAGAGGCAGATAAGGAATATCAGAGTCTGCTTACTTTTTATGGTTCTGATATTTTAGGATCTGAGAATTACATAAAATTAAAGAGCTTTATCCAGCATGGTAATGTTACTGTTTTTGAACACAGTATCCATGTTGCTTTGTGCGCTATCAAGCTTAACAGAAAGATGGGAATCGGTGGAAGAGAGAGGGAGATCATAAGAGGAGCTCTTCTTCACGACTATTTCCTCTATGACTGGCATGACGGAGAGGCACCAGGAAACATACATCCTAAGCTTCATGGTTTCTACCATCCAGGTATCGCTCTTAAGAATGCAACAAGGGACTTTACTCTTTCAGAGAGAGAAAAAGAAATAATCAAAAAGCACATGTGGCCTCTTACTGTTAAGCCACCCAGATGCCGAGAAGCCTGGGTTGTTTGCATGGCTGACAAATACGCGTCAACACTGGAGACCTTAAAGATCAGAAAGGGAAAGATTAGAGTTAATTATGCCTGATATTTACCAGGAACTTCTTAAACTGGCTGACAGCGATATGTATCCGCTTCACATGCCAGGACATAAAAGGAACCTTGAAAGCACCCCGTTAAAGGGTGCTTTTCGCTGTGATATAACGGAAATTGACGGCTTTGACAATCTTCACGACGAGAGCGGAATCATCCTGGAGGCGGAGAGAAGGGCAAATGACCTCTACGGCGCGGATGAGACTTTTTTCCTGGTAAATGGAAGTACTTCAGGTGTGCTTAGTGCAGTTTCAGCTGCGGTTTTAGAAGGTGGCAGGATCCTTGCAGCAAGGGGAAGCCACAGATCTTTTTACCATGCAGCCTACTTAAGACACCTGGATGTAGAGTATCTGCCAGTTAAGATGATCGATAAATATGGAATATTTGATGGATACAGCGCGCAGGAAGTTCAGACTGCGTTGGACAGTCTTGATAATCAGGTAGAAGCAGTATTTATTACATCGCCAACCTACGAAGGCAAGTGTTCAGATGTTGCAGGAATCGCCAGGGTCTGCCATGACAGAAACATCCCTCTTATTGTGGATGCTGCTCACGGAGCGCATTTTGGTCTGGGAAAAGAGATCCCGGAAAGCGCAGTAAAGCTTGGCGCAGACGTAGTCATTCATTCACTTCACAAGACACTTCCTGCAATGACGCAGACTGCACTAATTCATCTTCAGGGAAGCCTTGTAGATAAGGCTCTATTAAAGAGGTTCTTAAGGATATATCAGTCCAGCAGTCCTTCTTATGTCTTGATGTCATCTATTGATCTTTGCATAAATGAGCTTTTGGAAAAGAAGGAAACCTATGTACAGAGGCTCCTGGAACATAGGAAAAATCTGGAGTTAAAGACAAGAGGGTGCGAGAAAGTTCGCATAATCCACACAGATGAGCTGGAAGACCCTTCAAAAGTGCTGATTTTTGTTGATTCTGAGGAAATGACAGGCCATCAGTTATATGATATACTGCGTGAGGAATACGGATTGCAGCTTGAAATGGCAGGGGAGAGATATGGTCTTGCCATCATTACAGGCTGGGATACCGATGAGGGTATAGACAGATTATCCAAGGCTATCTGCGAGATAGATAACAGGCTATCTGACAGTAAATCCCGCCATGAAGAAAGTGGGAAGCCAGCTTTAATCCCACAAAAGCAGATGCCTCTTTTTGAGGCCTGGGACAGTGATAGCGAGGCTGTTGAACTTGGCATGGCAAAAGGGAGAATTGCTGGGGATTTTGTAAACCTTTATCCGCCAGGAATTCCAATGATAGTTCCAGGAGAGGTAATAGATCAGGGACTTATAGACCAGATTGAAGGATGTATAGAGCAAGGACTTAATGTTCAGGGCATTTTCAATGGAGAAAATAGGGGAAATAAGGGTATAATAATTAGGAGAGAGATAATATGCGTAAAACAAAAATAATCTGCACGATCGGACCAGCAAGTGAGCAGGAAGATAAGTTAAAAGAGCTGATGCTTGCTGGAATGAATGTAGCAAGATTTAACTTTTCACATGGTTCCCATGATGAACATAGAAGAAAGTTCGAGAGGATCAGAAAGCTTAGAGATGAGCTTGACCTTCCTGTCGCAACAATGCTCGATACAAAGGGACCAGAAATAAGACTTAAAGATTTCGAGAATGGTAAAACTGAGCTTAAGGCAGGTCAGACATTTACTTTGACTGCAAGAGACATCAAGGGTACAGACAGCGAGGTTTCCATTACATATAAAGAACTTCCAAACGACTGCAAGAGTGGAATGACAATCCTCTTAGATGACGGTCTTATCGAGCTTAAGGTCGAGAAGGTTACAGATACAGACATTGTCTGCACAGTAGTTAACGGTGGACCAATCTCTGACAAGAAGGGCGTCAATGTTCCAGGAGCAGAGCTCACAATGCCTTATCTTAGCGAGCAGGACAGAGGGGATATCATCTTTGGCTGCGAGCAGGGCTTTGATTTTGTTGCAGCTTCTTTTGTAAGAACAAGAGCTGATGTTGATGCCATAAGAGAGATCTTAAAAGAGCAAAACAGCCCAATGAAGATCATTGCTAAGATTGAGAGCACACAGGGTATCAACAATCTTAAGGACATCCTTGATGCTGCTGATGGTATCATGGTAGCAAGAGGAGACATGGGTGTTGAGGTTCCTTTTGAAGAAGTTCCAGTTATCCAGAAGATGATGATCAAGATGGCAGAGGCAAATGGTAAGTATGTTATCACAGCAACTCAGATGCTTGATTCAATGATCCATCATCCAAGACCAACAAGAGCTGAGGTTACAGACGTAGCCAATGCGATCTACGATGGAACAACAGCCATCATGCTTTCAGGCGAGACAGCTGCAGGCGACTATCCTATCGAGGCACTTAAGACCATGTCTAAGATTGCTGAGAGAACAGAAGCTGATATTGATTATATAGGAAGACTTAAAAAGAGAGACTACGCACCAAGCGATGACACAACTGCTATTTCACACGCAACATGCAGCATTGCTGCTGAGCTTGACGCTGATGCGATCCTTACAGTAACAATGTCAGGCTTTACAGCCAGCATGGTTTCAATGTACAAGCCAAATTGCCAGATCATTGCATGCACAACCAATCCAACAGTATGCAGACAGATGAACCTCATGTTTGGTGTTCTTCCTCTTCATATCAGACAGGAAGATACAGCAGACGAGCTGTTCAGAGAGGCAATCAATTCTGCTAAGAACGCCGGATATCTTAAGAGCGGCGATAAGGTTGTCCTTACAGCCGGAGTTCCACTTGGAATTCCTGGAAGGACCAACATGATAAGAGTAGAAGAAATCTAAGGAAACAGGACAGGACACAATATGGGCAGGATTTTTCTTTTGATGGGCAAGAGCACATCTGGGAAAGATACGATATACAAGAACTTAATAGCAGATGAGAGCCTTTCATTAAAAAAGGTTGTTCCCTACACCACAAGGCCTCAGAGGTCCGGAGAGACTGACGGAGTTCAGTACTTTTTCAAAACGGAAGAGGAATATCAGGATCTTAAGGGCAGTGGCAGGATCATCGAGGAGAGAACCTATCACACAAACTACGGTGAGTGGAGATATTTCACAGTAGATGACGGACAGATCGACCTGTCACAAGGCGATTACATGGTGATCGGAACTTTGGAATCCTTCTGCTATATAAGAGATTATTTTGGAAAAGAAAATGTGGTACCCCTTCTGATCGACGTGGAAGCAAGGATTCGTCTTGAGAGAGCCATGAAGAGGGAAGGCAAGCAGGAAAATCCAAGGTACGACGAGATGTGTAGAAGATTTCTTGCTGATGAGGAAGATTTTTCCGAGGACAAATTGCAGGAAGCTGGTGTCAGCACCAGATTTACCAACAACGACAAGATAGAGGACTGCATAAGCAGCATAAAAGCGTTCATTCTTGAGAAAAAAGCTTAACTTATTTGGGGAGGGCTTGGAATGGATATTAAGATCAATAATATCGCGCCAACACAACAGGCTCCTGCACCGGAACAGGTACAGGAAGCTAATGGCGATTTTAAGTTCATACTGACCAGTAAGCTTGAAGACACTGATCTTGCTGAGCGCCTGAATCTCATGATGCAGGACATAGTCCAGCAGGGCGAGCGCATTTCCAAGAAGAATGACATCAAGGACATGCAAAGATACAGGATCCTTATCAAGGATTTCCTGAATGAAGTAGTGACCAGGTCACATGTCTTTTCCAGAGAGAACTTCCTTGACAGGAAGGGACGCCACAGAGTCTATGGCATTATCAGACAGGTGGATAAAGAGCTGGACGAACTGGCTCAGGAGCTGGTAAAGGACGAGTGTAACAACATTGATATTTTAGCTAAGATAGGGCAGATACAGGGGCTGCTGCTCGATATATTTACTTAAGGGGAGTTGTAATGGCGGATTTTTCCGATATCTATGATCAGGAACAGATGAAGGAGCACATGCAGTATGTGCTTAAGACTGATAAGGCATCCCATGCCTATATCATTTCCGGAGAAGATGGATCGGGAAAAGAGTTTATCGCCAGGATTTTCGCAAAGGCCCTTCAGTGCAGTGACAGACAGGAAAAAGATGGTGAAATAGAGGCATGTGACCTCTGCCCATCCTGTATAAAGGCCATGTCAGATAACCACCCTGACATCATCACCATAACCCATGACAAGCCAAATAGCATCGGTGTTGACGACATCAGACTGCGCCTCAGGGATGATGTGGTGATCAAGCCCTATGAGAGCAAGTACAAGATCTATATAATTCCCGAAGGGGAAAAGATGACAATAGCAGCTCAGAACGCGCTTTTAAAGACGCTTGAGGAGCCGCCTTCTTACATTATCATCATCATTCTGACCAACAATCTGAATGCTTTTTTACCCACTATTATCAGTAGATGTATAGTTCTTCCCACAAAACCAGTAAGGGACGAAGTAATTAAGAAGTATCTGATGGAAAACTGCCGGGTAGTAGACTACAAGGCAGAACTCAGTGCTGCCTTTGCAAGGGGCAACATTGGAAAAGCACTGGAGCTCTCATCAAACGAGCGCTTTGAGAATCTAAAAAACGAGACAATTGACCTTATCACCAAGCTTGAAAACCTTGAAGTCCACGATATAATGGACAGGGTTCATGGGCTTTTGGAAAACCCGGAAGCAGACGAGAAGTCAACCAAGAAGGGTATAGATATCGCTCAGTACGAGGACTTTATGGATATCCTTTTGTTCTTCTTTAGGGATATGCTTGTGTTCAAGGCGTCCGACAACGTGGATCACTTGATTTTCACTGATAAGGTATCGTATATTAGTAGTGTTACAAACAAGTGTAGCTATGATGATATTAGCAGTATTTTGGACAACATCGATATTGCAAAAAATCGCATATCTTCCAATGTAAATATAGATTTGGCCTTAGAGCTTATGCTCATAGGCATTAAGGAGCATTTATGACAAGAGTAATCGGCGTAAGATTCAGATCTGCCGGCAAGATATATTTCTTTTCACCAGGGAAATACATTATCAAAAAGGGTGACCATGTCATTGTTGAGACAGCTCGTGGCGTGGAGTATGGAACTGTAGTTACTGAGATCCAGGAGATTGAGGACGAGAAGGTAGTTAAGCCCCTCAAGACAGTTCTTAGAACAGCAAGTACCAAGGACGACGAGCAGGAAGCTGGCAACAGGGAAAAAGAAAAAGAGGCATTCAGGGTATGTCTTGAGAAGATCAAAAAGCACAATCTCGAGATGAAGCTCATCGATGCAGAGTATACTTTCGACAACAACAAGATCCTCTTCTACTTCACAGCTGATGGAAGAATTGACTTTAGAGAACTGGTCAAGGATCTGGCAGCAGTATTTAAGACCAGGATCGAGCTCAGACAGATCGGTGTTAGAGATGAGACCAAGATAATCGGTGGCTATGGTATCTGCGGAAGACCACTTTGCTGCCACTCATATCTTTCAGACTTTGTACCGGTATCCATAAAGATGGCCAAGGAGCAGAGCCTTTCACTTAATCCGACCAAGATTTCCGGAGTTTGCGGAAGACTTATGTGCTGCCTTAAGAACGAGGAAGAGGTTTACGAGGAATTAAACCGCAAGATGCCTGGCGTTGGTGACTTCTGTACAGCCAAGGACGGACTTAGCGGAGAGGTTTCAAGTGTAAATATCCTCCGTCAGACAGTTAAGATCCTTGTGGAAGTCAATGACGAGAAAGAGGTTCACGAGTACAAGCTCGAGGAACTTGAGAACATCAAGAAGAGACAAAAGAAAAAGAACAACAATAACAATAATGGCTCTAAGAAGGGTTCCAAGGAAGACGAAGAAATGAAGGAACTCGAGAAGCTTGAAAAGATCGAAAAGCAGGAAGGAAAGTCTAAGCTTGGGGACAATTGAGCTTAAGGAGTCAGAGAGACTTGACGATCTCCAGAGGAACAACCTGAAGATCATTCAGGATCCGGACAGATTCTGCTTCGGAATGGATGCAGTTCTTTTGTCAGGATTCGCAGCTGCCAAAGAGGGAGACAGAGTTCTGGACCTTGGAACTGGCACTGGGATAATACCTATCCTTATGTCAGCTAAGACTAAGGCACAAGAGCTGGTTGGCCTCGAGATACAAAAAGACAGTGCAGACATGGCTCAAAGGAGCGTCAGGCTCAACGACCTGGAAGACAAAATTAAAATAGTAAATGGCGATATTAAGGAGGCAGGGCAATTATTTGACGCTGCCTCTTTTGACGTGGTAACAAGTAATCCGCCTTACATGATAAACAGCCACGGCCTTCAGAATCCCGAGGCGCCAAAGGCAATCGCAAGGCATGAAGTGAGCTGCACCCTTGAGGATGTGGTGGCAGCAGCTGCAAAGTGCCTTAAAAGCGGCGGTAAGTTCTACATGGTCCACAGGCCCTTCAGACTTGCTGAGATCATGGTGATCATGCACGAGTACAAGCTTGAGCCAAAGAGGATGCAGTTGGTTTATCCATTTGTAGACAAGGAGCCCAGCATGGTCCTTATCGAAGGTGTCAGGGGCGGAAGATCCAGGATCACAGTGGAAAAGCCCCTTATCATCTACGAGAGTCAGGGCAGGTACACCAAGGACATTTACGACATTTACGGCTATTAAGAGGATTGAGATATGGCTGGAATACTGTATTTATGCGCAACTCCTATAGGAAACCTTGATGACATAACCTTCAGGGTGCTGGAAACACTTAAGTCTGTTGATCTCATTGCAGCAGAAGATACCAGGAACAGCATAAAGCTTTTAAACCACTTTGATATACATACGGAGATGACAAGCTACCACGAGTACAACAAGTACGACAAGGCACAGTGGCTCATCGGCAAGATGCAGGAGGGCATTAACGTGGCTCTTATCACTGACGCCGGAACTCCCGCTATTTCTGATCCGGGAGAGGTGCTGGTGGCAGAGTGTCACAAGGCAGGCATTACTGTAACATCCCTGCCAGGTCCCGCTGCATGTATCACGGCTCTGACATTATCTGGACTTTCTACCAGGAGGTTCTGCTTTGAAGGATTCCTTCCATCTTCAGATGATAAGAAGGCGAGAAAGAGGATCCTTGAGGACCTTAAGGATGAGAGCCGCACAATGATAATCTACGAAGCGCCCCATCATCTTAAGGCGGCACTTTCTGATCTTTATGACACACTTGGAGACAGGAGAATTTCCATCTGCAGAGAGCTGACCAAGAAGTTTGAGGAGGTCAGACCAACTACTATAGCAGAGGCGATCTCTTTTTACGAAGCTAATGAACCACGAGGCGAGTATGTCCTTGTTATTGAAGGCAAGAGCCTTCAGGAGCAGGATGAGGAGAGCAGACAGAGTTTCCTTGAGATGAGCCTTGAAGAACACATGGCAATATACGAGAGTCAGGGGCTTTCAAGGAAGGATGCCATGAAGAAGGTAGCAGCTGACAGAGGTGTCGGAAAAAGAGATATCTACCAGGCACTTTTAGATGGTGAAAAGAACTGAGGATTTAGAGATTTTTTATACATAAAACCCACGAAAATCCCTTGTTAAAACATTGACTTTGTAGTATAAATGAAGTATCGGCGCACATTTGCCGGAAAATTTAATAGTGTATCTGCGAAATATCTGGATATTTATAAATATCAGTTATTTCGTACAAAAAAATCATAAAGAAAAGAGGTTAACAAATGGCAAACATCGATTTAACCAAGTATGGTATCACAGGAACAACTGAGATCGTTCACAACCCTTCCTATGATGATCTTTACACAGAGGAAATGAAGCCAGAACTTACTGGTTACGAGAAGGGCGTTGACACAGAGCTCGGCGCTGTTAACGTTATGACTGGTATCTACACAGGACGTTCACCTAAAGACAAGTACATCGTTATGGATTCTAACTCCAAGGACACTGTATGGTGGACATCTGACGAGTACAAGAACGATAACCACCCAATGAGCGAGGAAGTTTGGGCTAAGGTTAAAGAGATTGCTAAGAACGAGCTTTGCAACAAGAGACTCTTCGTTGTTGACGCTTTCTGTGGCGCTAACAAGGATACTCGTATGGCAGTTCGTTTCATCGTTGAGGTTGCTTGGCAGGCTCACTTCATCAAGAACATGTTCATCCAGCCTACAGAGGCAGAGCTTGCTTCTTTCGAGCCAGACTTCGTAGTTTACAACGCTTCACTTGCTAAGGTTGATGACTATCAGGCACTTGGCCTTAACTCAGAGACTTGTGTAGCATTCAACATCACAAGCCGTGAGCAGGTTATCATCAACACATGGTACGGCGGAGAGATGAAGAAGGGTATGTTCTCAATGATGAACTATTACCTTCCTCTTAAGGGAATTGCTTCTATGCACTGCTCAGCTAACACAGATATGAACGGTGAGAACACAGCAATCTTCTTCGGTCTTTCAGGAACAGGTAAGACAACACTTTCAACAGATCCTAAGAGACTTCTTATCGGTGATGACGAGCACGGCTGGGACGACAACGGAGTATTCAACTTCGAGGGCGGCTGCTATGCTAAGGTTATCGGCCTTGATAAGGATTCTGAGCCAGACATCTACAACGCTATCAAGAGAGATGCTCTTCTTGAGAACGTAACTGTAGCAGGTGATGGCAAGATCGATTTCGATGACAAGAGCGTTACAGAGAACACTCGTGTATCATATCCTATCAACCACATCAAGAACATCGTTCTTAATGTACATCCTACATCATCAGGCCCTGCAGCTCAGAATGTAATCTTCCTTTCAGCTGATGCTTTCGGAGTACTTCCTCCAGTATCAATCCTTACACCTGAGCAGACTCAGTACTACTTCCTTTCAGGCTTCACAGCTAAGCTTGCTGGAACAGAGAGAGGAATCACAGAGCCTACACCTACATTCTCAGCATGTTTCGGACAGGCATTCCTTGAGCTTCATCCAACAAAGTACGGTGAGGAGCTCGTTAAGAAGATGCAGAAGTCAGGAGCTAAGGCTTACCTTGTAAACACAGGATGGAACGGAACAGGCAAGAGAATCTCCATCAAGGATACTCGTGGAATCATCGATGCAATCCTTAACGGCGATGTAAACAAGGCTGAGACCAAGAAGATTCCTATCTTCGATTTCGAAGTTCCTACATCACTTCCAGGAGTTGATCCTGCAATCCTTGATCCTAGAGATACATACGCTGATGCTTCTGAGTGGGAGACAAAGGCTAAGGATCTTGCAGAGAGATTCATCAAGAACTTCAAGAAGTATGAAGGTAATGACGCTGGTAAGGCTCTTGTAGCTGCTGGCCCAAAGCTTTAATCAATAATTAGTTTATAATTATTTAAAAAAACATTAATGGCGCTACGTCTTTTCGGATGTAGCGCCTTTTTGTATAATATTATTGATGGTTGTTGGCTCAGTAGAGGGCTTGGCATGGATAAGGAGTCTGCTAATAAATTCGAAAAAATGGATCTTGTTTTTGTGGCCGGCATCGTAGTATCCTACAGCTGCTTTTTTATAAGCACAATGCTAAAGGCTACTTTTTTTATTGAGCTGTTTTCACCAATTACAGGATTTGCTATAGGAATAACTATTTTAGGATGTCTTAAGCGAATGGGAAGGTTTTGGAAACCTTCTTTTATTCTTGCTTTAGGCATTTTTTCATATGCTTTTGCAGATATCCTGATCTTTATCAGCAATTGGATAACAGGTAGTGAGAAGCTGTATGAGTTTGCCGCGTTCATTTTTCTTCTGCCAAACTATTTTTTTGGTGCATCGGTAGGATTCTACTTTATCCAGAAATTAAAGGGAAAAGATCTTTACCGGTTCCTCATTAACTCTCTGACCTTTACGGTAATTGGAATCATTGCTCTAAGGCGTATTCTGGTGCATCTGGGCACATATGACCTTGTTGATCAGGGAGCCCTTATCAGGATATACCTGTATTTCACAGTGAATATCTTTATTCTGATCATGATCGTGCACATGACTTTGATGATCGCTACAGATAATGGTCTTAAGGGCACAAATACCATGATTTTCGGAATTATCGGGTACATTCTGCTTGATTTTCCCTACACTTATGTTCAGGCTTTGGGCCAGGATCCTGAAAATATATACACAAACCTTGTGTACATGCTATGCATGATACTCATGGCTCATGGAATCTATCATCAGGTTCATCATCATCACGTATTCCAGTTTAAACCGTACAAGTACACACAGGGAGCTGTCAGAAGGACCAGAATTGTAGTTTTAGCTGGTCTCATTTTAAGTATTATCCTGATGGTCCTAAAAGTGATTGAGAGTGGAGAGTTCTTTTATGTAGCATTTGCTCTACTTGCATACTGGATCACCACAGCTACTTTCCAGAACAGTGCTTTAAGCGAGCAGCTTCTTAAGCAGCAGGATATCCTTACAGGACTGTATAACAGAAGGTACAGCAGTACTGTTCTTGAGGAAGCTGTAAACAAGGCAAAAGAGCAGAGCAAGAGATTTGTAATTTTTTGCGTTGATCTAAACTGCTTTAAGCCCATAAATGATACCTATGGACACGACATGGGAGACAGGGTATTAAAGGAGTTTGGCTCAAGAATGCTTGCGCTTCCCAAATCATACACGTCATTTAGAACCGGTGGAGATGAGTTCATGCTGGTAAGGGAAGAGATCAGCGAAAAAGAAGAGATCGTTCAGTGTGCCAGGGATCTTCAAAAGCTGTTTAACACTCCTTTGCACATTGATACATACATATTCTCCCTCTCAGGAAGCATCGGAGTATCTGTTTATCCCGATGATTCAGAACAGATAGAAACTCTTGTCAGGTATGCAGATGCAGCTATGTATGCCGTTAAGCACAGCGGCAAGAAAGACAACTTCAGACTCTTTGATAGTAGTCTGGTAGAAACAGTTGAAAAGCACAGAGCTTTGGAAGAACGACTAAGAAAAGCAGAGCCAGACAGGGATTTCATACTTCATTATCAGCCGAGAATAGATGCGTTCACTGGGCGACTAACTGCAGCTGAGGTTTTCCCAAGACTTAAGGGGGAAAGTAACTACACCGCAGCAGATCTTTTGCCGATCACTGAAGAAGTGGGCCTTATGAACAGGCTTGGAAACTGGATCATAGAAACTGCCATACGTCAGCTTAAGACCTGGCGTGATACCTGTGGACAGGATATATCCATATCAGTCAATTTATCTCCGCTGCAGTTACTGGACATGGATTTTCTGGAGAACCTTAAAGTGGTTGTTAAAAAGAATGATCTTAGCCCTTCAAAGGTTCATCTTGATATCAGTAATGATGTAATTATGGGAGCTTCCATAACCGCCAAGGAGACCCTTAGGAACTTAAATGAGTATGGCTTTAAGCTGTCACTGAATGATTTTGGCGGAGATGACATCAATCTTAACCATATTCTGACCTGCGGATTTTCAGCGATCCACATGTCGCCGTCCCTTATCCACAGGGCAGACAGTGATGAAGATGCAAATGTTCTTATAGAGACAATTGTTGGCCTGGCTGGTAATATGAATATAGACGCCTATGCAGTTGGTATTGAGACAAAAGAGCAGGGAGAAAAATTAAAAAGTATGGGCGTAAGGGCTCTTCAGGGGTATTATTATGGTAAACCTGTAGAAGCAGAGGAATTTACCAGGAGGTATTTTTAAAAAGCGATAAAATGGAGAAGAAAAGAGAGTGTTATCTTGATATTGCCCGTGTCGCATCAATGCTGGGAGTCATAATAGTTCATACGGGAGCCATCAGCTGGTATGCTGCTCCATTTTCGTTGTATCCCTGGGGTGTTCTAAATGTTTTTGATATGCTTGGAAGGTTCAGCGTCCCTGTATTTTTAATGATCAGTGGGTACCTGTTTTTATCACCAAAAAGAGATGTCAAACCGTCTGATATCTTCAAGAAGTATATTCCGCGCCTTCTTTGCGCGTACATTTTCTGGGCATTTATCTACGCAGTGATAACCAGTGGCCTGTTATCTTCAAGGAGCCTTTCAAATGGAGTTGGAGAAAAGCTCCTAAGTGACACCATTTCTGGCAGATATCACATGTGGTACATCTTTACCATAGCAGGACTTTACATTATAACGCCGGCTCTAAGGCCCGTTGCTGCTGACAGGAAGGCAATGAAGTATTTCCTTATAACATCCTTTGTGCTTGCTTATGCCATCCCCACACTTCAGCTGCTCCCAATATCGAATCAGTATGTGGCGTCAATATTCGGAAGACTTGAACTGTCATATATATCAGGTTATGTATTTTATTATCTTGCTGGATACTATTTTGGAACGGAGGAGCTATCCCCGAAACAAAGGAAGATCATATATGCCATAGGAACTGCATCGGTACTTGTGATGTACGCTGTAGTCTCTTTTGTCATTATAAAAGAGCAGTATCCAACACTTATATATCACGACTATGCAAGTGCAGGAATGCCTCTCTTTGGAATAGCAGCATTTGTTTTCTTCCGTTACAGGTTCCAGAACGTTGACCCTGACTCAAAAATAATGAGAGTCATTGTAAAGCTCTCAAAGATGAACCTGGGAATATATCTGGTACATGACTTTGGACTTATAGTATTTCGGAAAATAGGACTAAGTCCGGTAATGGGAACGCCAATCATTACACTGCCTGTTCTGGCTCTTATTGACTTTGCAATTTCCATATGTATAGTATTTGTGATAAGTCATATACCAGTACTTAAAAAGTGGATAATATAAAAATGAAGCGACATGTATCATCACATGTCGCTTTTACTTTGGATATATTCTCTTGGGCTGTGGCCATCCACCTTTTTAAACACCTTGGAAAAATAGTACGCTGACTCAAATCCAAGGGCGTCAGCCACTTCATAGATCTTCATATCGCCGGACAGGAGCATCTCTTTTGCCCTGTCAATTTTCTTGGTATTAACATATTCGGAAAATCCTGACTCTGTGGTCTTTTTAAACAGCACTGAAAGGTAGGCTGGTGACAGACCAAAGACTTCCGCCACTTCATTTAGCTGGAGCTTGCCATTTAAGTTGGAATCGATGTACTCCTGAATTGCAGTAATAAGCTTATCTTTGCCTGACCTTCTGTTGCTTCCAACGATGTGGCTAAAGAGCCTTACCGGCTGGGAAGCGTCAGTCTGCTGAGCTGCAGTCTTGGCTTCATCAAAAGAAACTGCGATATCTAAGGGTGCAGATACTGCAGAGCCGATTCCAAAGGTGATCTCAGCTTTAAAGTAGCTGCTTATCATGGTCCTGGCATTTTCAAGGGCCTCAGTGATAAGGTCCATGGTTCCAGCCACAGGCTCATCCTCGTTGAACATAAAGACTATCGCAAAATGTTGGATATCAATTGACACGATCTGGCATGGCGCATGCCTTGAGATTATCTCCTTGGCCATGCTGATACTGGAGGAATATACGTCAAGAGCAGCTTGGGTAAAAGAGCTGTCGGCGCCCTCAGACTGGTTCCCTGAGTGGATCTCTCCGTAGACCACAATGTATCTGTTGTAATCAAAGCTAAGGTTCAGACGTCCTGCTTCTGATAAAAACTCTTCCTCACTTCCAGCAAGATGGTTAAAGAGTTTTACCATGAACTTCTGACGAAGGTCTTCAAGGGAGCTTTCGCTGCTTCCTTCCTTCTGGGAGGTCTGGGGCTTAAGCTCATCTATTCGCTGGATGGCCTTGTTTATAGCTTTGGTAAGAGTTGCAGGGTTGAGCTCTATCTTAACAAGATAGTCCACCGCTTCTCCGATGAGGGCCTGCCTTGCCATCTCAAATTCTTCATAGGCTGTGAGCATGATAAAAGCCGGGACTGTGCCATATTTGTTGTGGGACTTGTTAAGCAGTTCAAGGCCGGTCATGACGGGCATTCTTATGTCCGCAATGACAATGTCCGGGGGATCCATGCTGATCATGTCCCAGGCTTCCTGGCCATTTGAGGCTGTTCCGATAACTTCTATTTTATCCGCCAGCTCTTTTGCCAGCATGCTCTTGAGCCCTATCTGGACAAGGGGCTCATCATCTACAATCAGTAATCTGTACATTTCTTCTCCAATTTATTTCCCTGAGGGAAGAGTAAATCTCATGGTGGTGTAAACGTTAGGTTCGCTCTCTATGGTTATACCATAGCCCTCTCCGAAGGTGTATTTGATGCGCTCGTTAACATTGAAAACGCCTATCTGCTTAAAGAACTCTGTGCTGGTCTGGGTCTTACCAGAGAGTACGGACTCTATGGCCTCAGAGGTCATGCCAACGCCGTTGTCCGTGACGTCTATTATAACATTGCCATCCTGCCTGTAGGTGTGGATAAAGATCCTGCCTGCGCTGCCCTTTGGCTCAATGCCGTGGAAGATGGCGTTCTCAACAATTGGCTGAAGAGAGAAGCGGTTGATCTTCTCATCAAGGAGGCTCTCGTCATCTGTCTGGTACTCAAGCTCAATGGTTCCGCCGTAGCGGTATTTCATAATGGTAAAATAGTCATCCACCAGGGAGAACTCATCGCTTAAGGGGATAAGGTCCTGAGAGCTCTTACTGATGTTCTTCATGAGCCTCGAAAGAGATGTGGACATATCTGCTATTCCATCAGACCCTTGTATTGTGGCCATCCACTTGATGGTGTTTAAGGTATTATATAAAAAGTGCGGATTGATCTGGGACTGAAGAACCTGGTATTCCAGTTCGTGCCTCTCCTGCTCATCCTTAAGCTTGGTCTCCATAAGGTCTGACACATTAGTGGAAAGAGAGTTGATGCCCTTTCCAATCTCCCCAAGCTCGTTGTTCCACTCAAGGGCCTCGTCTCTTGAGAAGTCTCCCTGACCTATCTTTTCAAGGCGGCCAATAAGAAGATTAACGGGCTTTGTAATGTTTCGCTGAAGAACAAAACTTAAGATAAGTCCTGCACACAAGATGATCATAAATATAAGAAGGATCATGAGCCTGTAAAAGTTCATCCTGCTGGTGAGGGCCTTTTCAGATGGAAGGTAGGATATGATCCATCCGGAATCTGGAAGGGTGTAGGCAATAACTCCTTCCGGGACAGTGGCTTTTACAAGAGTTCCGCCCATATATCTGTAGGAATGACCGTGGCTGAAGGTAAGGAAAAGAGCATCATCCTCAGATAACACGAAGTTCCTAAGGGCATTGGTAATGACCTTCTCGGGGATATCAAGATATACCCAGCCAAGAACAATCGATGATGAAGAACTGTAGATGGGACGTACAACCGGAAGAACCCTTGGATTACCGCTCTTGGTAAGAGGGTTATCAACAAAGCCGATCCATGCATAAGAAGGATCAGTTATAAGCTCATCAAAAAAGACAGTGTCCATGATGGTCATGGGGCTACTAAGAGAACTCTGGGCATCACCGCCTGATATACTCTGAAGGTACTGCTTGCCATCAGGAGTTGAGATGATAACTCTGTCCACATAGTTTCTTACGCCGATGATATTAAATTCATTATTGAGGTGATTCCATGCGGAGAGAGACAGCTTTTTTCCCAGATGCTCGTCAGAAGCGTAGGTTCTGTTAACGGTCTGGAGGTAGTTTTCAAGCGTGCTGTCCAGGCGGATCCAGTTAGCAAAGGTAAGAACACTTCCTATATCAGAGTCCAGGTCGTTACCAAGGACGTGGATATTGGTCAGGGCGGACTGCTGCTGATTCTCTTTTAAATAGCGCACGGAAAGAACGTAGCTAAGAGAAGCTACGGACAGCGCCAGGATCAGGGCAAAGCCCATGGCCCAGATGATTATTTTGTTCCTTATAGAATGTTTGTGACCCCGCATAGATATAGTTTAGAGCAGGGGAAAGATTAATAAAATACAATTTTATATAAAAAAATTGCATTTTTTTGTCAACAAGAGTTAAAGAATGTACATTCTTAATTTCGTATAACAATTATAAAATTACTGTGAACAAAGGACAGCCGACATCGGCTAAAATGTAAAGGGAGGTTATTCCATGAAAAAGAGAATTCTTAGCACAATTCTTGCTATGGCTATGGTTGTAGCCAACATCACAGCTTGCGGAAGCGCAGCACAGACCGCTCCTGCAGAGCCAGCACAGACAGAAACAACTGAGGCTCCAGCAGCAGAGGCACCTGCAGCAGAGGCTCCAGCAGCAGAGGCATCAGATGAGCCAGTTAATCTTAAATGGGCTCTTTGGGATGTATCAAGCACAGTTTACTATCAGCCACTTATCGATGCTTATACAGCAGCACATCCAAACGTAACAATCGAGATGGTTGACCTTGGATCAACAGATTACAGCACAGTTCTTGGAACACAGCTTTCAGGTTCTGGTTCAGACTTTGACGTAGTTACAATCAAGGACGTTCCTGGTTACGTTTCACTTGTTAACAAGGGAGTACTTGAGTCACTCAATGACCGTATCTCAGCAGACGGCGTAGATCTTTCACTCTACAACGGTGTTACAGATCAAGTTACAATCGACGGAAATCTCTATGAGCTTCCTTTCCGTTCAGATATCTGGGTTCTTTTCTACAACAAGGACGTATTTGATGCAGCAGGCGTTGACTATCCTACAAACGACATGACATGGGAAGAGTACGATGCACTTGCAAGAAGCGTAACAGATACAACTCCTGGTTCAGAAGTTTATGGTGCACACTACCACACATGGAGATCAACAATCCAGCTTGATGGTATCCTTGATGGAAAGAACACAATCGTTGATGGCAACTACGAGTTCACAAAGCCTTACTACGAGATGGTTCTCGCACAGCAGAAGGACGGCGTATGCATGGACTACGCTACACTTAAGACACAGGGTCTCCACTACTCAGCAGCTTTTGCTCAGGGTAATGTAGCAACTCTCAACATGGGTTCATGGTTCATCGCAACACTTATCCAGAAGATCAAAGACGGCGAGTACACAGACTGCACAAACTGGGGTATTGTTAAGTATCCTCACGCAGCAGGTGTAGAGCCTGGATCAACTCTTTCAACAATCACAGGTCTTGCAGTTCCAACATCAGCTCCTAACAAGGATGCAGCATGGGATTTCGTTAAGTTCGTATCTGGATCAGAGGGTGCAGAGGTTATGGCTTCAACAGGTAACATCCCAGCTATGACAAACGACAAGATCGTAGAACTCATCTCTTCAATGGATGGATTCCCAACAGACGCTGCTTCTAAGGAAGCACTTGTAACAAGCCACACATACCTTGAGATGCCTGCAAACGACAAGTCATCTGAGATTGAGACAGTTCTCAACGAGCAGCATGACCTTATCATGAACGAAGAGACAAGCGTTGATGATGCTATTGCAGCTATGAACGAAGGTGTTCAGGCAATCCTTGCACAGTAATCTTAAGAAGTAAAGATTAAAACGGGGCACTTGAAACATATTCACTACATTTCAAGTGCCCTTTTTATAGAAATGAGGAATTACTAATGGCAGCAGAGCTTACCGCGATGGAAAAGAATATGAAGAGAAGGGCCAGGAAAAGAAATCTGGTGGCCTATTCTTTTATTGCACCAAACTTTATCGGGTTTGCGGTGTTTACACTTGGACCAATAGTGCTTGCTCTTCTCATGTCCTTTGCAGAGTGGGATGGAAGCAATGCAATGAAGTTCGTGGGACTTCAGAATTTTGTAAATATCTTTAAGGACGACAGATTTTTGGCGTCACTTAAGAACACTATCGTATATAGCGTGTTCACAGTGCCGGTAACACTGATCATGGCCCTGGGACTTGCTATCCTTCTTAACCAGAAAATAAAAGGAAGAGATTTCTTCAGGACCGTAGCTTTCTTTCCATATGTAGCTTCACTGGTTGCAGTTGCAGCTGTATGGAACATGCTCTTTACCCCTGCAAAAGGCGGTATCGTCAATCAGGTCCTTATGAATGTATTTCATGTAGCGCCTCTTAAGTGGGCTGCTTCATCAAGTACAGTAATGTTGACTATTATCATGTTCTCCGTATGGAAGAACATGGGTTATTATATGGTAATTTACCTGGCGGGACTTCAGGGAATAAGTGAAGACCTCTACGAGGCAGCAGCTCTTGACGGAGCAAACTCCTGGCAGAAGTTCATGCACATCACTGTTCCACAGCTTAAGCCCACCACTTTCTTTGTAACCATTATGCTTACGATCAACTGCTTTAAGGTATACGACATCGTATACATGCTGGCAGGCGGATCAAACGGCGTTGTAAATAAGAGCGCTATGGTACTTGTTTTCTATATCTACGAGGAAGCTTTCAGAAACTGGAAGCTGGGCCAGGCATCAGCATCTGCCCTGGTACTCTTTGCCATAGTACTTGTTGTCACACTCATCCAGTTCAGGGGTGAGAAGAACTACGCGAACGATTAACCTGGGAGGAATTTGACGTGAAAAGCAAAAAAGCAAACAGAACCATAGGACGAGTAATAGTCTATGCGCTGCTTATCCTCCTGGCACTTATGATGTTAGTGCCCTTCGTGTGGATGATATCAGCATCTCTGAAGTTCAATAAAGATGTATTTGTAATACCTTTTGAGTGGATCCCAACAGCTCCAAGATGGCAGAACTATGTGGACATCTGGACCAAGATCCCTCTTGCAAAGTTTACTTTAAACACTGCCAAGCTGACACTTATTGTTACCTGCCTGCAGCTCCTTACATCAAGCTTTGCAGCATACGCTTTTGCCAAGCTTGAGTTCAAGGGAAGAGATATTCTTTTCCTTGCATACGTTGCAACTATTGCAGTTCCATGGCAGGTTTACATGGTTCCTCAGTTCATGTTCATGAGAGGTCTCGGCCTTGCGGACACTCATCTGGCGATCATAATCCTTCAGGCGTTCTCAGCCTTTGGTGTGTTCCTGATGAGACAGTTCTACGCAGGAATCCCAGATTCATTGTGCGAAGCAGCCAGGATCGATGGAATGTCAGAGTATGGTATCTACGCTAAGATCATGATACCAATGTCCAAGCCAGCTCTTTCAACACTGGTTATCTTCACATTCGTTAACACCTGGAACGACTTCCTTGGACCACTCATCTATCTGACCACAGAGTCAAAAAAGACTTTGCAGATCGGACTTAAGATGTTCATATCCCAGTACTCTGCTGAGTATGGACTTATCATGGCAGCATCTGTGTTATCATTAATACCAGTATTTATCGTATTTATCTCACTTCAGAAGTACTTTGTAGCTGGCATCACAACCGGTGCTGTTAAAGGATAACTTTAAATGAAAAGAACTATTGTTAGTGATCATGTAAAAGAGACTAAGGGAGCATCTGCATTTTTCAGATACCCTGACATCTCACATAGAGAAAGATGGGAAGGACTTTCTTCCTCTCTTAAAAAAGACATCATAGAGGCTGGAGAAGAGGCGCTACTTGCGCCTTGGACCCAGCTTCTTATCTCTGATTTCACACAGTTTAGCAAAACCGGAGAAAGACTCCCCTTCGAGGATAAGTATTTCCCAAGAAGAAAGAAGCTCGCTGGTCTCATTATGGCTGAGTGCGTGGAAAATAAGGGCCGTTTTATGGATGACATCTTGGATGGCCTCTACCTCATCCTTGAGGAGACTACCTGGTGCCTTCCTGCCCACAACACCTACGTAAGAGACGCTGTGCAGGAGTATCTTCCAAGCGCATCAAGACCTGTCATCGACCTGTTCGATGCAGAGACAGGAGCCTTTGTGGCCATGGCAGAGTATCTGCTAAGGCCCGCTTTTGATAAGATAAGTCCCTACATCTCTCAGTACGTGGATGAGAGATTGAACGAGAGGATCTTTAAGCCATATTTCAGGGAGCATTTCTGGTGGATGGGCAATGGAAAAGAGCCTATGTGCAACTGGACTCCATGGATAACCCAGAACATCCTGATCGCGGCTTTAACAAGAAGAGAGACTTATTTCACACAGGAGGAGAGGCGCTACTACCTTGAAAAAGCGGCTGTCTCTCTGGACTTTTTCCTTGATGAGTACGGTGATGACGGGTGCTGCAACGAAGGCGCCCAGTACTATTCCCATGCTGGACTCTGCCTCTTTGGTGCTCTTCATGTGATGAGCAGCGTCTTAGAGACCTCTTTTACAGACATATTCAAGAATGAACTTATCAGAAATATAGGAAGCTACATCGTCAAAATGCATGCCTGCGGCGACTACTATATTAACTTCGCTGACTGCAGTCCTATCTGTGGAAGGCGCACAGCAAGAGAGTATCTGTTTGGAAAGGCCACAGGGGACGAGGCACTTAAGACCTTTGCAGCAGCTGACTTTGCGAAAGGGTCAGCCTCTGAGAGACTTATTACCGATGAGATAAATCTCTTTTACCATGTGCTTCAGGTTCTAAACTACGACGAGATGCTTGGCTATGAGGGAAAAGAAATATCCCCACAGGACAGCTTTTTTGACAGCACGGGCCTTATGATCGCAAGGGATGAAAGATACGTTCTTGCGGCAAAAGCCGGTAACAACGCGGATTCCCACAACCATAATGATGTTGGTTCCTTTACCGTCTACAAGGATGGAAAACCCATGATCATTGACCTTGGGGTTGAGACTTACACCGGAAAGACCTTTTCAGATAAACGCTACGAGATCTGGACCATGCAGTCACAGTTCCACAATCTGCCAACATTCCTGGATGGAGACTATAAGGGAAGCCTTGGAAAGGCCCCAGAAATGGATGTTTATGACATGGGCGTCGTAATGCAAAGAGACGGCGGAAGATTCGGAGCATACGGTGTTACCTGTGACCTTGAGGGCAGAAGTCTTCAGATGGATATTGCTCCTGCCTATGGAGATACCAGGGTAAAGAGCTACAAGAGGAAGATAGCTCTTTTGCCAAAAGAGGGAATCCAGGTAGTTGATAACTATGTGGGAGCCCTTAGGTCTGTAATGAGCCTTATGACTTATGAAAAACCAGAGGTGACAGATGAGGGACAGGTCAGCATTATAAAGCTTGGAGACCTTGGGGAAGTGAGAATAGAAGGATCTCTTGGAGTAAATGTTGAGACCTATCCTGTTCTTGATGAGAGGCTTAAGATCTGCTGGAAGCACGAGGTTTACAGGGTGCTTATAACCATGGGCGAAGAAGGAAACTTAAAGCTCGAAATACAGTAATGTGTGCAAGAAAGATAAGATATTTGCACAGATTTTCATTAATATACTGGAAACTTATACCTATAATGATAATAAAGTCATACAAGTTGGAGGGTACATGAGAAATCTTACTGGGGAAGAACAACAGTGGGTAAGGGACGTTCTTAAAAAGATCGAAGATAAGATGGTTCCTGTCACACAGAGGAATCTTGATAAAATCCCATACACAACTAAAGATGGAAAATTTGATGATAAATCTGCTTCCGAGATCACATGGTGGACCAATGGATTCTGGGGCGGCGAGATGTGGCAGCTATTTAAGCTCACAGGAAATGAGATGTTCAGGCAGCAGGCCATAGAGGTTGAGGATAAGCTTGATGCTAACCTTATGATCACTGAAGGGCTTGACCACGACAACGGCTTTAAGTGGCTTCCCACATCAGTTATCAGATACAAACTGGAAAAGGAGCCCAAGTCCCTTAACCGCGCAATGCTGGCAGCAGGCAACATGGCAGGCCGCTTTAACATGGCAGGTAACTTCATAAGAGCCTGGAACAACTGGGACAACGTGGACAGAAGAGGCTATGCAATCATCGACTGCATGATGAATCTTCCACTTCTCTACTGGGCATCAGAAGAGACCACTGATCCAAGATTTAAGATGATGGCCGTAGCCCATGCTGACACAGCCATGAGAGATTTTGTAAGGGAAGATGGCTCAGTTAATCACATCGTGGTTTATGATCCTGAGACAGGTAAGATGAAGGAATCCCTTGGAGGACAGGGGTATGGTGTTGGCTCATCCTGGACAAGGGGCCAGAGCTGGGGAATTTACGGATTCGCCCTCAGTTACCGCTACACCGGTGACAAGAAATATCTGGAAACTTCAAAAAAGATCGCGGACTACGTTATCTCAGAGCTTCCGGATTCTTATCTTGTTCCAATAGACTATCGCCAGCCTAAGGACGTAGATCTTGAGGATTCAACAGCAGCAGCTATCACAGCATCAGGCCTTATCGAGCTTTCATTCCTTCTTGATGAAGGGGGAGATAAGTACCTGGACGCAGCAATTAAACTCCTTAAGACCCTTGATGAAAAGCGCATCAGCTGGGGCCTTGATACAGACAACCTTCTTAATAACTGCGCTGTGGACTACCACGGAGATGGCCACAACATGTCCATCATCTATGGTGATTACTATTTCATCGAGGCAGTTATGAAGCTTGCAGGCAATGCTCTTTGCATTTTTTAAGTGAACTCACTTTGGAGAATACAGATGTTTAAACCAACCAAAACCGACTTTGAACTTAGCCCATATACCGGCCTTACAAGGGAAAGCTGGATCGAAGCTGCCAGGTACCTGTTATCAGGAGTCTTTGATAACCTTGAGAGTATTGAGGCTCCGGTTGTCATGCCAAGATATGAGACAGAGGTTACTTACCCTCATCCGGGAGATCCCGAGTGGCGCTTTAAGGCTGAAGTTTTTGAGGGCCTTGCAAGATCTTTTTTCATCGCAGCGCCTCTCATGCACATAGAGCCTGACCTTGAACTCAACGGGATAAGCGTAAGAGACTACTACAGGAAGCAGGTTCTCTACGCAGTTACCCCCGGGGAAAAGAACTACGTACTAAATTACACGGATATGAAAGCCCAGGATAAGAGCGGCAACAACTTCGCTGCCTTCCAGCAGACTGTGGAAACAGCGGCTCTTGTGATCTGTCTGTGGCTTTCACAGGAAGAGATCTGGGATACCTACAGCCAGGAGGAGAAGGACAGGATCGCTGCCTTCCTTTCAGACTTTGGCCACTCCAATACCGTTCCCCAGAACTGGCGCCTTTTCAACATGCTTGATCTGGCCTTCCTTCACATGAACGGATACGACATAGACGAGGATATCATGCGTGATCACGCCCAGAACATCCTCCACTACTATGCAGGAAACGGCTGGTATAGAGACGGTCACTCTTTTGACTACTACTCATGCTGGGCCTTCAACATGTACACAGCCATCTGGAACAACTGGTATGGCTATGAAAAAGAGCCTTACATCGCCGCTCGGTTTGAAGAAAATTCCAATGAACTTATGAAGACCTACCCTGATTACTTTGACAGGGATGGCTTTACAAATATGTGGGGCAGGAGCGGTATCTATAGAAATGCCGCCACCAGTGCATTTGACGGAAATCTCCTTATGAAGAACTCCTCTGTGGACCCTGGCCTTGCCAGAAGGATCTGCTCAGGGTCACTTCTTCAGTTCCTTACAAGAGAAGATTTCCTTTATAAGGGCGTTCCAACCCTTGGATTCTACGGACCTTTCGTGCCACTGCTTCAGGGATATTCCTGTGCGGAATCACCCTTCTGGCTTGCGAAAGCCCTTTTGTGCCTGCATCTTCCAGCAGATCATCCATTCTGGACTGCAAAAGAAAACAACGGAACCTGGGATAAACTGCAGAAAAACGAGAGCAAGGTCACATACCTTGATGGGCCAGGTCTTTGCATCACTAACCACGAAGCCAACGGAATCACTGAGCTAAGAACAGGTAAGGTGTTCAAGGATAAAAAAGATATCCACGGAATGAACAACTACTCAAAGCTTGTGTTTAACAGCAAGTTCCCATGGGAAGCTACTGTAGCTGAGGATGTGGAATCCCAGCAGTACGTGGCAAAGTACCTTGATGATGGTCAGATCCTTAGAGGAAACACCACTCTCTGGGCTGGTGAGAAGGACGGTGTTCTCTACAGGCGTCAGTTCTTTGAGTACGAGATGGAGACAGAGTGCCACTGGAGAACAGCCATAGACCTTGCAGACTTTGCAGTTCCATGCGGAATTTTAAGAGCTGACAAGATCCGTATGTACAGAAGACCTATAGAGTTTACCCTTGGAAGCTTTGGTTTTCCGGATAATGGAACCGAGATGCTCACCAAAACCAATGGCAGCGCCAAGGCAGTTATCTTAAAGGGAAGAGATCACACGGGAAAAGAAAAACAGCTGGCCTTTACTATCTTCGACGGATGGGGAGACATCCTCTCAAAGGCAAGCACAGGAACCAACCCTGATTCAGAAAAGTCAGTTGTCCTCTACGCTACCACAAGGAGAGATAAGCAGTACGGATATGATCCATACTTTTTGATCTCCCAGACCATCACCAAAGAGTCCTTTGAGGACTTTACTGAGGATGAGCTTTTCCCAATAGAAAAAATAGAGTACGAAGACCCTCAGTGCTGCGGTGGATATGGACCTGTTAAGATCCACTTAAAGAGCGGCATGGTAAAGACCATAGATTTCTATGGAATAGAAGGAAAGCTCACACTGTAACAAACACTTATCACAAAGGAAATACACAGATGAAGATTACAGTTTATAATGACTGGGACCACGTGCCAAAGGCGGAAAGCGAAGGCACGGATGAGGCTGTCCTTGCTTGGGATGGTGAATATAGAAAGGGCGACATCATAGAGTTTTCAGGCCTTGAGCCTGGGCGCTTCTACATGGTCAAGGTTGATGCGGCTATTGAGACATCGCTCGTCCTTATCAAGGAGGAGACAGTTCTTTACACTGTTCCCTTCTATGAGAAAAAGACAAGCTACAACCCCCTGGCCTTCTTTGGCAACAGGCATGTAGTGACTATCCGTTATGCAAGGGACTATGAGATAAATTCCTATAAGAACCTGGCCCTTAATCCTTTTGACCAGCATGAGGTTTCAGGTGTATATCCACACGCCAGTGCCAATGTAGAGACCAGAGGAGAAGCAGTGTTTGCAGCAAGAAATGCAATTGATGGCTGCATCTGTACTTTATCTCACGGCGAGTGGCCATATGAGTCCTGGGGGATCAACAGGCAGGATGATGCCAAGATCACAATAGACTTTGGCAGAAAGGTAGACTTTGACAAGATTGTTATTTATACAAGAGCAGACTTCCCACACGACAACTGGTGGGTTCAGGGAACCTTTGAATTCTCTGACGGAACAACTGAGGTGGTGAACATGGACAAAAAGGTCCAGGAGCCCCATGTCTTTGACATAAACAAAAAGGGAATAGAGTGGATCAGGCTTGGAAATCTCATTAAGGCAGACGATCCAAGCCCGTTCCCGGCTCTTACCCAGATAGAAGTGTACGGAACAGAAAGTAATTTAATTATTAAAACACCTTCCAAGGATTAATAGTTTTTTAAGAAAAGCTGCATATTCCAGATGTTAGAATATTGTTAGTTCTTATGAGAAAGCAGGAAGGTGAGATATGAATACATATTTTACAAGAGGTAAAGATCAAAATAAGAGCAGGCTGTTATCTACTGTGCTGATAATAGCCCTGCTTTTTTGTTGCACAGGTTTATGCGGCTGCGGAAAGAATGGCGGCAAGGCCCTTTCAGAATACTGGGCTGCTGACTCGGAAGCCGCAGAGAGCCTATGCGAGTACGTTTCAAAGGTTACAAACAAAAAGGACAGCGAAAACTTCATTCCGGTAGAGGACAGGATTGCTGTATTTGACATGGATGGTACTCTTACCTGCGAAACTTACTACACCTACTACGACACCATGATGTTCATCAACTACTGCCTCGAGGATCACCCTGAAAGGGTCTCTGACGACCTGAAGGCAGCAGCTGCAGAAATAAAGCCTGGCTACACCGCTGGGGAGGAACTTGCAAGAAACTTTGCCAAGGCCTATGCAGGAATGACTGTAAAAGAGCTCTATGACTTCGCTGTAGAATTTGGCCAGAAGGAAACAGATAGCTTTAATAACATGAAGTACATTGACGGTTTCTATCTGCCAATGGTGGAAGTGGTCAAGTACCTTTATGACAACGACTTTACGATCTATGTGGTAAGCGGAACAGAGCGCACTACTACAAGGGCAATCGTAGCAAACTCTCCTATACGTGACTATGTTTCTCCGGCCCATGTGATCGGTACAGAGTTCGAAGTCAAGGTAAAAGGAAACGAAGACGTATCTTCAAATATGGACTTTAAATATGCAGATGGCGATGAGCTGGTATTTACCGGCGGCTTTATCCAGAAGAATCTTAATGCCAATAAGACCATCTGGATTGAGAGGGAGATAGGTCAGTATCCGGTACTTGCCTTTGGTAACAGCGGAAGTGATACCAGCATGATGAATTATGCTCTGGATAAAAGAAATCCATACCCCCTCTGAGGCTTATATGGTTGTGGCGGATGATGATGTGAGGGAATGGGGAACTCAGAACTGGGAAGAAAAATCCGCTGCCTACAAAGAGCAGGGATACGTTCCGATCTCTATGAAGAGCGATTTCCTTAAGATTTACCCGGATGCCATCACCAGAGCAGAAAACCAGTATGTTGAAAGAGAGATCGAAGCAGCACAGGCAGATAACATTATCCAGTTCCCGTCAAAGACAGAAGGAGGTACTTCTGAGGATGAGAACGTAAGGGCAACTCTTTCAAGAGAAGGTTTCACACTAGAGAAGTCTGTTGTCCTTAGCAGACATAATATCAGAGCTCCGCTATCAGGCGAGGGCTCAGCACTTGATACCATAACTCCTCACGAGTGGCTTGACTGGTCAGCAGAGGCCAGCCAGCTCTCTGTAAGAGGAGGGACTTTAGAAACAGAGATGGGCCAGTACTTCAGGAAATGGCTTGAGAAAGAAGGGCTGTTTGAACCAAACTACAGACCAGAAGACGAGGCAGTTCGCATTTATGCAAACTCCAAACAAAGAACTATTGCTACAGCTGAGTTTTTCGCAGCAGGTCTTTTGCCGGTTGATGGTATAGATGTTGAGTATCACAGCGATTTTGATACCATGGATCCGGTATTTAACCCAGTTTTCACGTATGCTTCTGATGATTATGCAGCTGATGCAACAGATGAGATCATAGAAAAGTTTGGTCCTGTGATAGAAGATCTGAGTGATAATTATTCTCTTTTAGAAGAAGTGATTGATGTGAAGGAATCTGATGATTTCAAGAATGGCTCCTTTACAGGCTTTGATACCGGAGATGACGAGTTTGCTATCGAAGAAGGGAAAGAACCTTCAGTATCAGGGTCACTAAAGAAGGCGTGCCAGATAAGCGATGCCCTGGTTCTTCAGTACTTTGAGGAAGAAGATGAAAAGAAGGCAGCTTTTGACCATGACCTTACTACAGAGCAGTGGGAAGCAATCTCAGAGATAAAGGATGTTTACGGTGACGCTCTCTTTACAGCACCGCTAGTAGCTACTAATGTAGCCCACCCTCTTCTTCAGGAGATAGAGAGCGAACTTACAACTGAAGGAAGGCAGTTTACCTTCCTTTGCGGACATGACTCAAACCTTGCAAGTGTGCTGGCTGCACTGGATGTTTCAGATTATTCTCTTCCCGATACGATAGAGAAAAAGACCCCTATAGGAGCAAAGCTTGTTATAAACACCTGGAAGGATGGTAGCGGCGAAGAGTACATCACCCTTGACCTTGTCTATCAGCAGACTGAGCAGCTAAGAAGCATGAGCATTCTTGATGACAACAATCCTCCTGGAATCTATACACTTCATCTTAACGGAATTACAGCAGATGAAAATGGAATGTATAAGGCAAAAGACGTACTTGACCGCTTCAATAGTGCCATAGAAGCTTATGATCTCATGATTGAGGAGTATCAGCAGGAAGGCGCAGCATAAATATCATATCTAAAACAGCCATCTGAATCCAAAGTTCAGATGGCTGTTTGTATAAGTCAGTCTTTTTTATCAAAATCATCTGGAACATGTGAGAATACGCCCTGTCTTACAGGAGCAGTATCTTCACTTGAAGCTTCCTCAGCCTTAGGCTCGGCGTCCTCTTCAACAGGCTCATCGTTAACAGCCTCAGGGCTAACTGGAAGGTCACCAGCTGCTCCTGCAAGAGCATCGATGAATGCCCCCTTTTCTGGAGCATCGTCCTTGGACTCTTCCTCTTTGGACTCTTCCTTGTCCTTGGGCTTTTTAACTGGAACGTTCTCACCAACAAGGGCTGACTCAGCTCTTGTTGCGTAGATCCTTCCGTGCTTGGCTGCCTCTGCCTCTTCCTCTGTGGGTTCAGGGATGTTGCATACCTCACGGTAGATCTTCATGAATTCTTTACCAGTGATAGTCTCTTTTTCGATAAGGAACTGAGCGATCTTGTCCATTGCATCAAGATGCTCACTGATGATCTTTTTGGCTCTGTCGTAGCATTCAGCAAGGAGCTTTTGAACTTCAGCGTCAACCTCTGCTGCTGTCTGATCACTGCAGTTGAGGACTCTGTTTCCATCAAGATATCTGTTCTGGATGGACTCAAGCTGCATAAGTCCGAACTTCTCACTCATACCAAACATGGTGATCATGCTGCGGGCCATTGATGTGGCCTTCTCGATATCGTTCTCAGCGCCTGTGGTAACAGTGTTGAAGATAACTTCCTCTGCTGCACGTCCGCCAAGGGCAACGATGATGTCATCGATGATCTCGTCCTTGGTCTGAAGATATTTCTCGTCCTCAGGAACCTGCATAACATATCCAAGAGCTCCCATGGTTCTTGGTACGATAGTGATCTTCTGAACAGGCTCGGTGTTCTTTTGAACTGCGCTTATAAGTGCGTGTCCAACCTCGTGGTAGGATACGATCTTTCTCTCTTCCTTGCTCAGGATCCTGTCCTTCTTTTCTTTTCCGACAAGAACCTGCTCTACAGCTTCCATAAGATCCTGCTGGCAAACGTACTCTCTGCCTGCCTTAACGGCGTTGATGGCAGCTTCGTTGATCATGTTTGCAAGGTCAGAACCTACAGCACCACTGGTTGCAAGGGCGATTCCCTTAAGATCAACGGTCTCATCCATCTTAACGTCCTTGGAGTGAACCTTAAGGATCTCTTCTCTTCCCTTGAGATCAGGCTTATCAACGATGATACGTCTGTCGAAACGACCAGGTCTAAGGAGCGCTTTATCAAGGATCTCAGGTCTGTTGGTAGCACCAAGGATAAGTACACCCTTGGAGGAATCGAAACCATCCATCTCGGAAAGGAGCTGGTTAAGTGTCTGTTCTCTCTCCTCATTACCACCACCGTACTTGCTGTCACGGCTACGTCCGATGGCATCGATCTCATCTATGAAAATGATACATGGTGCATTCTTACTAGCTTCGCTGAAAAGATCTCTTACACGGCTGGCACCTACACCAACGTAGAGCTCGATGAAATCTGAACCTGCCAGTGAATAGAAAGGAACATGAGCTTCACCTGCAACGGCCTTGGCAAGAAGTGTCTTACCTGTTCCGGGAGGTCCTACAAGGAGGGCGCCCTTAGGGAGCTTGGCTCCGATCTTGGCGTACTTGGATGGGTTATGGAGGAAGTCTACAACTTCTACCAGTGACTCTTTTGCCTCGTCCTCACCAGCTACATCCTTGAAGGTAACTCCGGTCTCCTTCTGAACATAAACCTTGGCATTGCTCTTACCAACACTAAGTGGTCCGCCGCCTCTTCCCATTCTCTTAAAGATCACAGAAAGAAGAAGCCACATAAGAAGAATTGGAGCTATATAATAAAGAAGGAATGTAAGGATTGCTCCTGATGAATCCGGAACCTCGCTTGAAACCTCGACTCCTTTATCAAGCATTCTCTGAGTGAGAACGCCGTCCTCTTCTGATTTACCGGTATAGTATGTTACAGTTGTGTAACCTGTAAGGGAGTAGCCAAAGCCCAGCTGGTCCTCAGCTTTTGTTTCCTTGGGATAGATATTTATCCTGTCGTCTTCGATAATGATGTGATCAACCTTGCCATCATCTACCATCTGAAGAAATTCTGAATAGGTAACTTCAGAGTTGGTATTTTCTGAAAAGGCCTTCATAAAGTAGGTCATGCAGACCATTGTTACTACGGCAGCCACCAAAAGAAGTATTATATTCTGCTTCCTTGGGGAGCCGTTTTGATTCCCTCCGCCGAGGGGATTATTATTTCTCTGATTCTGATTATTATCCATATATTTTTCCTTTATATAAAATGCTATCTTATGCTATAATAGCACGAGATTACTACACCACGATATACGAATTATATCGCATACAATTTATATTATCAATCATTCATTCATAAATTTCCCGGGAGGACAATATTAAAATGGCTGTTAAGTACATCTTTGTTACAGGAGGCGTTGTATCAGGTCTTGGTAAAGGCATTACTGCTGCATCGCTGGGCAGGCTCCTTAAGGCCCGCGGATATAAGGTCACAATGCAGAAGTTCGATCCTTATATCAATATCGATCCAGGAACCATGAATCCGGTTCAGCACGGAGAGGTTTTCGTAACAGAAGATGGAACTGAGACAGACCTTGACCTTGGTCACTACGAGAGATTCATCGACGAGAACCTGGACAAGAACTCCAATGTCACCACCGGTAAGATATACTGGTCTGTACTTCAGAAGGAGCGCCGCGGAGACTACGGCGGACGCACAGTACAGGTCATCCCTCACATCACCAATGAGATCAAGAGTAAGTTCTACAGGAACTTCACAGACGACGACACCCGCATTGCCATCATCGAGGTGGGCGGAACCGTCGGAGATATCGAATCACAGCCATTCTTAGAAGCAATAAGACAGTTCCAGCACGAAGTTGGACATGAGAACGCAATGCTCATCCTTGTTTCTCTTATTCCATACCTTCGCTGCTCTCAGGAGATCAAAACAAAGCCAACCCAGTCCGCAGTTAAGACTATGCAGGGAATGGGACTTCAGCCAGACGTAATCGTATGTAGAAGTGAGATGGAGCTGGATCAGGAGACCAAAGAGAAGATAGCTCTTTTCTGTAATGTTCCAAGCAGCCACGTTCTCAACAACCTTGACCTTGAGTACCTGTATGAAGCTCCTCTTGCTATGGAAAAAGAGCATCTGGCTCAGGTTGCATGTGAATGCCTTAACCTTGATTGTCCAGAGCCTGATCTTACAGACTGGAAGGCAATGGTTGACACCCTTTACTCACTTAAGCATGAAGTAAGGGTTGCTCTTGTAGGTAAGTACACACAGCTCCATGACGCGTACATCAGTGTTGTAGAAGCTTTAAAGCACGGCGGTATTTCCAATCAGACTGCTGTAGATATCAAGTGGGTTGACTCAGAGGAAGTTACTGAGGACAACGTAAAAGAGATCCTCTCAGATGTTGACGGACTCATTGTTCCTGGAGGCTTCGGCGACAGAGGAATCGAGGGCATGATCACAGCAATCAAGTATGCCCGTGAGAACAACCTTCCATATCTTGGCCTTTGCCTTGGAATGCAGCTCGCGATCGTAGAGTTTGCAAGGAACGTGGTTGGTTATGCTGATGCTCATTCAATCGAGTTTGATCCAAATACTCAGCATCCTATGATAGCTCTTTTACCTGATCAGAACGGAGTTGAAGATATCGGGGGAACACTTCGTCTCGGTTCATATCCATGTGTTCTTGATAAGGATTCCAAGGCGTTTGAGCTCTTTGGTTCAGAGAATATCACAGAGCGTCATCGCCACAGATATGAGGTCAACAACGACTACAGAAATGTACTTGTACAGAACGGCCTGAAGCTTTGCGGAATGTCACCAGATGGCAGGATCGTAGAGATGATCGAGCTTCCATCCAATGATTTCCACATGGCTACACAGGCTCATCCAGAGCTTAAGAGCCGTCCTAACAGACCACATCCTCTGTTCTCAGGATTTATCAAGGCATCACTTGAGCACGAAAACAAGAAGTAATTTAATACCAAAAATACTATGGCGCGGGGGGCTGTACTCCGCGCCATTTTTGACTCTTAAGGACTTGTCACTTGTCAGGGTGACAAACTTAAAGATGTATGAATTGAAATTCCAAAGGCGTACAAATAGAATAAGATTAAATCATTCGGATGCATTCGCTATTAAAGAGGGTTTCCACGGCAGACGTGTCAAGGAACCGCAAAAAACTACCTGACATTCAGGTTGGAAGGGGAAACTTATGAAAGAAAAAATACAAAGTTTTGGTAGATTCCTGAGCGGAATGGTTATGCCAAACATCGGTGCATTCATAGCCTGGGGACTTCTTACAGCTCTTTTCATCGAGACAGGCTGGCTTCCAAATGCAGCACTTAGTTCAATCGTAGGCCCAATGCTTACTTACGTTCTTCCAGTTCTTATTGCTTATCAGGGTGGTAAGATGGTCGGCGGACAGAGGGGTGCAGTAATGGGCGCCATCATGACAATTGGTGTCATCTGCGGAACAGAGTACACAATGTTCATGGGTGCTATGATCGCAGGACCTCTTGCAGGATGGGTTATCAAGAAATTTGACAAGGCCGTTGAGGGCAAGATCCCTACTGGCTTCGAGATGCTTGTAAACAACTTCTCAGTTGGTATCCTTGGACTACTTCTTGCAATCATTGGCTACTATGTAATTGGCCCATTCATGGGCGGCGTACTTGCAGTACTTAATGGTGGTGTTGCAGTACTTGTTGACAACAACATTCTTCCACTTGTATCAGTATTTGTTGAGCCAGCTAAGGTTCTTTTCCTTAACAACGCTATCAACCATGGTATCTTCACTCCTCTTGGAGCAGAGCAGGTTGCAACAGCTGGCAAGTCAATCTTCTACATGATTGAGACAAACCCTGGCGCAGGTACTGGTGTGCTGGTAGCATACTGGCTCTTTGCTAAGGATAAGGTTACTAAGGATTCAGCTCCTGGAGCACTTATCGTACATCTGCTTGGTGGTATCCACGAGATCTACTTCCCATATGTACTTATGAATCCACTTCTTTTACTTGCAACAATCGGCGGATCAGTTGCAGCTATGATCTTCAACACAGCTTTCAAGCTTGGCCTTGCTGGACCTCCATCACCTGGTTCAATCATCGCTTATGTTGGAATGGCTCCTAAGGGATCAACCTTCATGGTACTTCTTTCAGTAGTTGTTGCAGCAGCTGTTTCATTCGTTATCGCAGCTCCTATCATCAAGCTTTCAAACTCAAAGCAGAGCCTTGAGGATTCAACAACTCAGATGAAAGAGATGAAGGCACAGAGCAAGGGTGTTGCAGCAAGCGAAGTTAAGACAGTAGCTGACACACTTGTAGCTGGCGCTTCTGAGATCAAGCACATCGTATTTGCATGTGATGCAGGAATGGGCTCATCAGCAATGGGAGCAACAGTTCTTAAGAAGAAGCTTGCAGAAGTTGGAAGATCTGATATCGAAGTTAAGCACGCTTCAGTATCTGAGATCCCAGCAGAAGCTCAGATCGTTGTAACACATCAGGACCTTGCAGGAAGAGCAAGAAACAGTGCTCCTAATGCCAGAGTCATCACTATCAATAACTTCATGTCAGCACCAGAGTATGATCAGCTGGCACAGGAATTAAAAGCTAGTATTTAATGGAGACGCAATGGAACTTACACCACGTATTAGACAAATAATCCTTTATTTGCTAAACGCAGAGCAGCCGGCGACAGACAGTGAGGTCGCTGATGCTCTGGGTGTGAGTAAGCGTACCATTTTAAGAGAGGCAGATTATATCGCAGGCATTCTTCAGGGATATGATCTGACTCTTGTAAGAAAGAAGGGTGAGGGCAGCCAGATCGAGGGTACTGCAGAAAACAAGGCAAAGCTCCTTGAGGCTGTCAAAGCTCATTCTGACCAAATTGTTTCTGATAAGGAAAAGAGAAGAGAACTTCTTAAACTTGAGCTCCTAAGAAACAGAGAGCCTCAAAAGCTCTTTTACTACAGTGATATGTTTGGTGTCAGTGAAGCAACCATAAGCAATGACCTGGAGGCCATAAGCGACTGGGCCAGCGAATGTCACCTTGATATCATCAGAAAGCCAGGCTATGGAATAGCTCTTTCTGGCAATGAAAAGAGCTACAGAACTGCCATGCAGCGTTTTGTCACCGAGAACATGAAGAGCGAAAAGCTCAAGAATGCCGATGACAACATATATCTTCTTATGAATGAGGAGATACTGGTTGACGTGGAAAAGGTTCTGGAGAGACTTCAGGAACCATACCTGCACCTTCTTACCAACGATGCATATGTGGGGCTTCTTGTCCACCTCGCAGTTGCAGTCGAGAGGATAAAGCAGGGAGAACTGGTATCCATGGAGACCTACGACGCAAGGTTTGACAACGGTTACGATACCGCCAAGAACATTGCGAAGGCTTTAGAGGAAGAGTTCGATATCGACATTCCCGAGTCAGAGGTAAACAATATTCTGCTCCACATCAAGGGAGCCAAGCTTAATTACAGCAGTGATGCCATCAGAGAGAGCGGCATTCAGACCGAGGAACTGATGGGGATCATCAATGGAATGATAGATGTGATGGATCCTGATTTTGCCAGAGAGCTTCGATATGAAGAGGATTTCATAAGAGGCCTTATGGTACATCTTGAGCCGGCGCTCTATCGAATGAAGAACGACATGGCCATCAGCAACCCGCTTTTGTCTGAGATAAAAAGCGAGTACCCTGACATCTACGCAGATTGTCAGAGGGCGGCAAAGGTCATTACAGATAAGACAGGACTTGTTCCTGGAGACGCAGAGGTTGGCTATCTTGCCATGCACTTTGGCGCAGCCAGGGAAAAGATCGACTCCCGCAAGAGGAAAAAGCGCACAGTTACTATCGGGGTTATATGTGCCAGCGGCTTTGGTGTGGCCCAGCTTATGATGGCCAAGCTAAAGAGTCATTTTGCGGACTGGGATATCGTACTTAAGGCCTATGGAATAGATGAGATAAACGGACACGTGGTTTCAAGGACGGACTTCTTTATTTCAAGCATAGGCGTGGATGACCTTGGAGTTGATTATTGCCTTGTCAATCCTCTCATAACACAGAGGGATATTTTACAGATCAGCGTAAAGATCGACGAATACGCATCAATGCCTGCCAAGCAGGAGAACAATGATTTCACAAGACAGCTTGATGAGATCAACAACATTATTAACAGGATAAAGGGTATTATCAGAAGGTATCATCATCTGGTAGTTTCAGAAGATATGACCCTTGAATCCCTGATAAGGATTCTATCCGCTGACATAACGGATACATCCAAGGCAGCAGCCGTACTTACAGCAGATATCATGGCCAGGGAGCAGGTGATGAGCCAGCTCTTCCCGGAACTTGGACTTGCTCTTTTCCATTGCAGGAGCAAGGCGGTAAAAGAGTGTCAGATAGTCACTGCTGGAATAGAGGCCGGTAGCTCTTTTACAGATGAAAAGTTATCTGGAATAAGGGCAGCGCTGTGCATGGCAATGCCAGTGGACGACAACAGGCAGCAGAATGCCGAAATGCTGGGCAGAGTATCCAGCGCCATCATCGAGGATTCAGATTTCCTTGATGCCATAAAGAGCGGTAATGAGGAAATGGTTCAGGACAAGCTGCAGGAAATATTAAAAGCTTACTTTAGCGAGCAGCTGGGAAGTCTTTGAAATTGGAGGGACACATGATTCTAGAAACCAGAAATATCTTTATAAACCAGGAGCCTTCGGAGAAAGAAGATATCATAAGAAGAATTGGAGAGATATTCTCATCTCAGGGGTATACCAACGAGTATTATACTCAGGCGATGCTGGATAAAGAGAAGGTATTTAACACATATATTGGGAATGCAGTAGCAATTCCTCACGGTATTGAGGATGCTAAGAGACATATAAAAAAGACTGGCCTTGTGCTTATGACAGTACCAGAGGGCCAGGACTGGGGTGCGCCTGAAAAGGTGAAGGTCATCATTGGAATAGCAGCAGTTGGAGATGAGCATTTAAACGTTCTCCAGAAGATAGCCATGACCTTTTCAGACAAGGCAGGTGTTGACCATCTGCTGACATTAAATGAGCAGGAGATAAGTGACCTGTTTGAAGGAGAAGAATAATATGAAGACCAGAGCAGTAAGAATGTATGGAGAAATGGACCTTAGACTTGAGGAGTTTGAGCTCCCTGAGATCAAGGACGATGAGATATTAGTTAAGGTAGTAAGTGACAGCATCTGCATGTCCACCTACAAGCTTGCCAAGCAGGGCAAGAAGCATAAGAGAGCACCTCAGGATATCGATGTTAATCCTATCATCACAGGACATGAGTGCTCAGGCGTAATCGTAGAGGTAGGTTCTAAGTGGAAGGATAAGTACAAGGTAGGAGATAAGTGGGCTCTTCAGCCAGCACTTAACTACCAGGGTAAGCTTGATTCCCCTGGATATTCCTATCGTTTCTGCGGCGGAGATGCTACCTACTGCATCATGCCTCACGAAGTAATGGAGCTGGATGCACTTCTTCCTTATAACGGAGAGAGCTACTACCAGGCATCTCTTGGAGAACCAATGAGCTGCATTATCGGTGGTTACCACGCTAACTACCACACCAACAAACAGAATTACAATCATGCCATGGGAACCAAGGAGGGTGGAAATATCCTTATCATGGGCGGCTGCGGACCAATGGGTCTTGGAGCGGTAAGCTATGGCCTTAGATTTGAGAATAAGCCAAAGAGGATCGTAGTTACAGATCTTGATGACAAGAAGCTTGAGAGAGCAGCATCTGTAATAAGCCCTGAGTTTGCCAAAGAAAAGGGAGTAGAGCTCATCTACTTTAATTCTTCAGAGAGCGATGCAGAAGAAAAGCTCATGGAGATCACTGAGGGCCATGGCTACGATGATGTATTTGTTTATGTTCCAGTAAGAAGCGTTGCTGAGATGGGAGACAGACTCCTTGCTTTTGACGGCTGCATGAACTTCTTTGCAGGACCTACAGACAATCAGTTCAAGTCAGAGATCAATCTCTACAATGCTCACTATACAAGCACACATATTCTTGGAACCACAGGTGGTAACAATGACGATCTCTTAGAGGCTCTTGACCTTGCAGCTAAGGGAGAGATCAACCCATCAGTTATGGTCACACACGTAGGCGGTCTGGATGCAGCTGCAGAAACAACCTGCAACCTGCCAAACATCCCAGGTGGCAAGAAGCTTATCTATACACTTATTGATATGCCACTTACAGCAATCGATGACTTTGGTAAGCTCGGAGAGACAGATCCACTGTTCAAGAAGCTTGATGAGAGCTGCAAAGCTCACGCAGGACTTTGGAATCCGGAAGCTGAGAAGATTTTGTTTGAGCACTTTGGTGTGGAGATATGAAGATAATTGATTATGTAATTACAGACCCTGAGGGAGTGCATGCACTTCCTGCAGGGGGACTAGTAAAGCTTGCACAGAGCTTTTCTTCTACCATTACAGCGAAGGGAAATGGACAGGAGACTGATGTTAAGCACGTCTTTGGCCTTGTTGGGCTGGGGGTTAAGTGCGGTCAGACTCTTTCCATAACATTTGCGGGAGAAGATGAAGACCAGGCGGCTGACGCACTTTACAGATATCTTAAGGATAATCTGTAAAGCGCTTAAGATAGACACTCTTTCAGCCAGAGTATCCTTTTTTTCCTCTTTAAAACCATCAAAACGAATGGCATCCTCTTATCTTGGCCATCGCTTTTGGTGGTTTTATTATGTGAAATGGATATAATATAGGTATGTTTGATATCAAAGAAGAGCTGAAAAAACTTCCAAATAAGCCGGGAGTTTATATTATGCATGATGAGAATGACACCATCATGTATGTTGGAAAAGCCATCAATCTTCACAACCGTGTGAGGAGTTATTTTCGTTCAAATATAGGACGTGGCCCTCAGATTGACCGGATGGTTAAGCAGATAGCCAGGTTTGAATATATCGTCACAGACTCAGAGCTGGAGGCACTGGTCCTCGAGAACAACCTTATCAAGGAGCACTGCCCTAGATACAACACTATGCTCAAGGATGACAAAACTTATCCTTATATTAAGGTGACAGTCTCTGAGGATTATCCAAGAATTCTTTTCTCCCGTTTAATGAAAAAGGACAAGTCCAGATATTTCGGACCTTTTACCAGCGCGGCAGCAGTTAAGGATACCATTGAGCTTATCAATAAGCTCTACGGCCTTAGAACCTGCAACAGGGTTCTTCCAAGGGACATTGGCGCAGAGAGGCCATGTCTTAACTACCACATGAAGCAGTGCTGCGGACCCTGCACAGGTAACATCAGTAAGGAAGAGTACAGGGACAGGATAGATAAGGCTCTTGAGTTTTTAAATGGCAACTATGCCCTTATCCTCAATGACCTTCAGCAGAAGATGGAGGCTGCTTCAGAGGATCTGGACTTTGAGAACGCAGCAAGGTACAGGGACCTTATCGCATCAGTGAAGGTCGTGGCCCAGAAGCAGAAGATGACAGACTCCTCCATGGAGGACAAGGATATCCTTGCCATTGCTTCCGATGATAAGGACGCCGTTGTTCAGGTGTTCTTTGTAAGAGACGGAAGGCTTATTGGCAGAGAGCATTTTTATATGACCCACGTGGCAGAGAATCCCCAGAGCGAGATCCTAGAGAACTTCGTAAAACAGTTCTACGCAGGAACTCCGTTTATTCCGCGGGAAGTTCTTTTGCCAGAGCCCATCGAAGACATGGATATTATCGAGAAGTGGCTTTCCCAGAGAAAGGGCTCAAGGGTTTATATCTCTGTTCCTGAGAGGGGACAAAAGGAAAAGCTCATGGAGCTTGCAGCCCAGAACGCAGAGCTTGTTCTATCAAAGGACAAGGAGAGGATAAAGAGAGAAGAAGGTAGGACCATCGGAGCTGTCAAAGAGATCGAAAAGCTCCTTGGCATAAAGGGCCTTGACCGAATGGAGGCCTATGATATATCTAACATCAGCGGCTTTGCCAATGTTGGATCCATGGTAGTTTACGAGAAGGGTAAGCCTAAAAAGAGCGACTACCGCAAGTTCAGGATTAAGACTGTATCCGGGCCTGACGACTACGCATGCATGCACGAGGTCCTCACAAGAAGGCTTCTTCATGGAATTGAAGAGAGGCAGGAGCTGGAAGTAAGGGACATCGATGCCAAGTACGGCAGCTTTACCAAGTTCCCTGATCTGATACTGATGGACGGAGGAAGAGGTCAGGTAAATATCTGTCTCCAGGTCCTTGATGAGCTTGGGATTAAGATCCCAGTCTGCGGAATGGTCAAGGATGATAACCACAGGACCAGAGGCCTTTACTATAATAATGTAGAACTTCCTATCGACACCAGGTCAGAAGGATTTAAGCTCATAACAAGGATACAGGATGAGGCCCACAGATTTGCCATCGAGTATCACAGATCTCTTCGAAGCAAATCTCAGGTAAAGAGCTCCCTTGATGATATTCCTGGAATCGGACCAGCAAGGAGAAAGGCTCTTATGAAGAGCTTTAAATCCATTGAGGACATTAAAAATGCCAGCATAGAAGAACTGAGTAAGGTGCCTGAGATTCCGGAAAATACTGCAAAGCAGATTTACGATTTCTTTCATCCTGAAAATGTTTGAACATAAAACTCTTCTATGATAATATGAAGGCGTTGTATATGGAATATGGCAAACAGGGGGCAAAAAACCTATGTCTAGCGTAAGTTTAAAGAACATTATCGAGAAACAAAAGCTGGAGAATCTTACACCTGAGGTTGATATCAAAAAGATCAGGATAAGCCAGCCAGATATTAACAGACCTGCTCTTCAGCTGGCTGGATACTTCGAGCACTTCGAGGCCACCAGACTTCAGGTCATCGGATTCGTTGAATATACATATATGGAATCTCTTCCTGCCAACAAGAAAGAGCAGATGTACAGAGAGTTCCTTTCCTTTGATATCCCTGGAGTTGTGTTCTGCAGAGACTTAACTCCAGATCCACTTTTTGTAAAGATCGCAGTTGAGGAGAAGGTTCCGGTTCTTATCACCAAGAAGTCAACTTCTTCATTCACTGCAGAGATCATCAGATGGCTTAATGTTAAGCTTGCACCATGTATCTCTATCCACGGCGTTTTAGTTGATGTATATGGTGTCGGCGTTCTTATTACAGGTGAGAGCGGAATTGGTAAGTCTGAGACGGCCATCGAGCTCATTAAGAGAGGACATCGTCTTGTATCAGACGACGTTGTTGAGATCAGAAGAGTAAGTGAGGAGACACTTATCGGTTCTGCACCTGATATTACCAAGCACTTCATCGAGATGAGAGGTGTAGGTATCATCGATGTTAAGACCCTATACGGTGTATCAAGCGTAAGAGAGACCCAGACCATCGACCTTGTAATAAAGCTCGAGGATTGGGACAAGGATAAAGAGTACGACAGACTTGGACTTGAGGAGGAGTACACAGAGTATCTTGGAAACAAGGTAGTGTGCCACAGGATCCCTATCCGTCCAGGTAGAAACCTTGCAGTTATCTGCGAGTCTGCTGCGGTTAACCACAGACAGAAGGCAATGGGCTACAACGCAGCTCAGGAGCTCTACAACAGAGTTCAGAATTCTCTTGCACGCAGGAGAAGCGACGAGGATGACGACGAGTAATAAACAATTAATATAGAAAAGAGGTTATGGCATGGCAAGATACGTATTTGGGGCAGATGTTGGAGGAACAACAGTTAAGATCGGTCTTCTTACAGAGACCGGTGAGAAGGTGGATTTCTGGGAGATCCCTACAAGAACAGAGGATCACGGATCACAGATCATTCCTGATATTGCTGAGTCTATCAGAGCCAAGATGAAGGAAAAAGGCATTGAGGACACACAGGTAGTTGGAGCAGGTGTTGGCGTTCCTGGCGCAGTTAACGCTGATGGTGTATGCTATCAGGCTGTTAACCTTGGATGGGAAAAGGTCAACGTTGTAAACGAGCTCCACTCAAAGCTTAAACTTCCAGTTAAGGCTGGTAACGACGCTAACGTAGCAGCTCTTGGAGAAGCATGGAAGGGCGGCGGACAGGGCTACAAGAACCTTTGCCTTGTTACTCTTGGAACAGGTGTCGGCGGCGGAATCATCGTTGAAGGCAATCTCCTTTCTGGTGCTAAGGGATCAGGTGGAGAGATCGGACACATCCACCTTGTAGATGACGAGCCAGAGACTTGCGGATGCGGCAATCACGGTTGCTTCGAGATGTATGCCAGCGCAACAGGCGCAGTAAGAATTGCTAAGAGAGTTCTCGCTGCAACTGATGAGGACAGCGTACTTAGGGGCAAGGACTTCGAGTGCAGAGACATCTTTGATGCAGCTAAGGCTGGAGATAAGGTTGCAAAAGAGTGTGCTGAGAAATACGGCTACTACCTTGGTAAGGGAATAGCAGTTGTTGCTTCAGTAACTAACCCTGAGATCATCGTTCTTGGCGGCGGAGTATCCAAGGCTGGAGATATGCTCTTTGACCTTCTTATGCCAAGCTTTAAAAAATACGTATTCCCAGGCTGCGGAGATGCTAAGTTTGCTCTTGCAAAGCTTGGAAATGATGCTGGCGTATTTGGCGCAGCACGTCTGGTTATCGGCTAAAGAGGATTTGCTTTGAACAGTGAAGTTTTAGAGGGACTAAGAGAAATAGTCCCAAATGAAGACATATTAATAGATGAACTTATGAGCAGGCACACCACGTTTAGAACTGGTGGGCCTGCCAGCTTATTTTTACGACCAGGTGATGAAGAGGCGGCGCTAAAGGTTGTCAGATTCTTAAGGCAGAATGACCAGCCTTTCTTTATCCTGGGTAATGGAAGTAACCTCCTGATCTCAGATAAGGGCTATGATGGAGTTGTTATTTCCCTTGAGAAGCTCAATGACCTTCGCATCGAAGATGACACCACAATCGTGGCTGAGGCGGGAGTACTTAATTCCGCCATCGCCTCTTTTGCCAGAGATAACGCTCTTGCAGGCTTTGAGTTTGCAGCGGGGATCCCTGGGACCATTGGAGGTGCCATGATCATGAACGCCGGAGCCTACGGCGGAGAGATGAAGGACATCACAGTATCTGTAAGGGCCATAGCATCAGACGGAGTTGTTGTTACTTATAAAGGTGAAGAGTGCGACTTTGGATACAGAAACAGTGCGCTTAAGAAAAGAGGAGATGTGGTTACCAGTGTAAGGCTTACGCTTTCAAAGGGTGATCAGGAAGAGATCTCTGAGCGTATGAAGGAGCTTGCTCTTAAGAGAAAAGAGAAGCAGCCTCTTGAATATCCAAGTGCCGGATCCACATTTAAGCGCCCGGAGGGGTACTTTGCAGGAAAGCTCATTGAAGATGCAGGCCTTCGCGGATTTAGTGTGGGCGGAGCGCAGGTTTCTGAGAAGCACTGCGGTTTTGTAATTAATAAGGATAACGCAACTTCTGCTGATATCTATGAACTTATCTGCGAAGTTAAAAAGCGTGTTTATGAAAATTCTGGAGTAACACTGGAACCCGAAGTCATTATGCTTGGTGAATTTTAAGGAAGGACAGCCATCATGAGATTCGTCATTGTAACAGGAATGAGCGGCGGTGGTAAGGCAACCGCTATACATATGCTGGAAGATGCAGGATTTTACTGCGTTGATAACCTTCCGGTTTCTCTTATCGAGAAATTTACAGAGCTGATCACTATGCCTGACAGTGGCATCACCAAGGTTGTCCTTGGAATAGATGCAAGAGCCGGTCAGAGTTTTGAAGGTGTTTCAGGTATCATTGAGTCCCTTAAAGACAAGGGAATACCTGTGGAGATACTGTTTATGGATGCCAGTGATCAGGTGCTCATAAAGAGATACAAAGAGACAAGACGAATCCACCCAATGAACGCTGTTGGGGACAGACTTGAAGATGGCATAGCAAAAGAGAGACAGGTCCTTGCAGAGATAAAGAGCAAGGCCGATTATATCTTTGATACATCAAGCCTTCTTACCAGAGAACTCAAGGAAGAACTGGACAAGATCTTTGTACAGAATGAATCTTACAATTCTCTTATGATCAACGTTCTCTCCTTTGGATTTAAATATGGGATCCCATCAGATGCAGACCTTGTTTTTGACGTAAGGTTTTTGCCAAACCCATATTATGTAGATGAACTTAAACACCAGACAGGTAATGACAAACCTGTTCAGGACTATGTTAAGAGCTTTCCTGCCTGCGGCGAATTTGTGGACAAGCTCACAGATATGCTGGCGTTTCTCATTCCTGGCTATGTTGAGGAAGGCAAGTATCAGCTGGTAATAGCTATAGGCTGTACCGGAGGCCAGCACAGAAGTGTTACCATAGCCAATGAACTGTACGATAGACTTAAGGAGCTTGGGGGCAATTTTGGACTTAAGCTCACCCATAGAGATGTGAAAGAGGCCAAGTGATATGTCTTTTTCCGCAGAAGTTAAAGAGGAGCTTTTAGGGCACACCGCTTCTTCCAGACACTGCCAGCTTGCAGGGATGGCTGCCATCATTACAAGCATTGGTCATGTCGGAGAGATGGAAGACGGCGGAAAGGCACTGTATTTGCTGACTGACAACGCCCAGGTACTTAGAAAGCTCTTTACATTATTGAGAAAAGCATTTAATATAGTTACTAGCATTTTGGAAGACGTGCCAGAGGTGCGCGTAGGTGGGCGTGTTTACAGCCCTATCCTTACAGATGCCAGGCAGGTTGAAACTGTTCTGATGGCCACCAGGCTCATGGACAAGGATGGAAACATCAGAGATTTTGGTGAGGGCGCAAGCCCGTTAGTTGTCAGGAATTCCTGCTGCAAGAGAACATTTCTTAGAGATGCTTTCTTGTGTACCGGCTCCATAAGTGATCCTAATAAGGGTTATCACATGGAGTTTGTCTGCAATTATGAAGGGCAGGCAATGCTACTAAAAGACCTGATCGAGAGCTTTGATATAGAGGCCCGCATAGTACAGAGGAAAAAGTACCATGTGCTTTATATCAAGGAAGGGGCAGGGATTGTAGACCTTCTGAACATCATGGAAGCGCCCATCAGTCTTATGAATCTTGAGAATCTCAGGATCGTGAAGGAGATGCGTAATTCCATAAACCGCAAGGTCAATTGCGAGGTGGCCAACATCACCAAGACAATCAATGCCGCCAGTAAGCAGATAGAGGATATTACCTTCATCAGAGACCAGATGGGTTTTGGGGGACTCCCGGATAACCTTAGGGAGATGGCCGAGGTGAGGCTTGAACATCCTGATGCATCATTATTGGAATTAGGTAAGTTTTTAGATCCGCCTGTTGGGAAGTCTGGAGTTAATCACAGATTGCGTAAGCTATCGGAGCTTGCGGACAGGATGCGATTGTAAAAGGAGGAAATTATGATCACAAAATCTATCGAAATCAAGCTGCCAAGAGGTCTTGAGGCAAGACCAGTAGCTGAACTTGTTCAGCTTGCCAGCAAGTACGAGAGCACAGTTCATATTGAGGCTCAGTCTAAAAAGGTCAACGCCAAGAGCATCATGGGAATGATGACTTTAAACCTCACATCTGGAGAGGCAGTTACAGTTATAGCTGAGGGAACTGACGAGGAATCAGCAGTAGCTGATATGGAGAAGTTCTTACAGGGCAGCAACAAATAACTAACCCGTAAAATAAAAAAAGCCCTATAAAAGGGAGGATGCCAGGTAAGCTTCCTTACCTGGCATATTATGAAAAAGTTTTTGTTTGGTATTGTCTTAACTCATCTGACACTATTATATTAACAAGTGTATGTGTCTAAAAGATGATTTGAAGTAACCATTCTTTTAATTAATTATGAACAAATTGTAAACAATGAAAACCGCAAGAAATAAGACATTTCTTGTGGCTTTTTTATATTCCGCCTAGTAGTTATCTTTGTTCCGATAATGTATAATAAGAATACTACGACTTTACAAATTTTGGGGATGTTATGAGGAAGCTTAGATCCTGGAAGAGCTGGGGTGTAATTCTTTTCTGTATTTGCATAAATGTCCTGGGCAGAAATCTGGCACTTAAGCTGGAACTGCCGATCTGGCTTGATGCGGTAGGAACAATAGTGGCAGCAATAGGGTATGGGCCCTTTGTTGGCGCTTTTTGTGGTGTTGTTGCCAACATTATTGCATCTGCCGGGGATGTGATGGCATTCCCATATCTATTGGTTTCTGCTGGAATTGGTATTACGGTAGGACTCTTTTACCCAAGGACTAATCTGAGCTATCTTAAATGCACATCTGCAGCGGTACTTACAGGTATCGTATCTGCACTTCTTTCCACACCACTTAACTTAATAATGTACAACGGAAGAACTGGGAATATCTGGGGTGATGCCCTTATGGACATGATCTCCTTGGATATTCAGGTTCCTCTTCTCACTTCATTTATAGGAGAAGCCTTTGTTGATATTCCGGACAAGACAGTGAGCCTTCTGATCGCAATAGCCATAAAGATATTTGCTGACAGGGTATTAAAGATCCTTAAGAAGAGGGGCATTGTGCTTGCGCTGTGCATCTGTCTTCTGATTCCTTGCTTTGCGATAAATGCACAGGCTTATGACTTTGGTGCAGAATATGCCGGCGTTCTGTATGACGCAGACAGTGGTCTTGATTCTGTTGAGGTAAACGCCCTGGCCCAGACAGAGGATGGCTACGTGTGGGCTGGAACCTATACCGGTCTGTACATCTATGACGGATACAGATTCAGGATCATGGATATTGACGACAGGATCAAGAACGTCACAGAGCTTTTAGTGGACAGCAGAGGCCGCATGTGGATAGGAACCAACGACAACGGAGTTGCCTGCTACGATGTAAAATCAGGAGATATTACATTCTTTACCATTGAGGAGGGTCTGTCCTCTAACGTTATTAAAACCATTGCAGAGGACTACGAGGGAAATATCTATGTTGGAACAGCCACCCAGCTGTGCATGATAGGCCTTGATATGTCTGTTGAGAGCTTTGGCGGAAACAGTTATTACGGAATAAATAAACTTGCCAGCAGCGGAGACACTGTGGCAGGTATAAGAAGTGATGGAAGCATTGTTGTATTTAGCGACAAGAGACTTATCTATGTTCTTGGCGGAGACTTCACCACCGTGGCTGCTGAGAGCGAAGGTAACTATATTGTAGGTAGTTCAACCAACTTCACAGGAAGACTGTTCTTTAGCGAAGGTAAGACAGACCTTATGTCCAAGCAGTACTCAGATGATCTGTCCTACTACAACAAGATCCTTTATTCAAGAGATTACAAGGGAGCTTTCCTTTGCTGCGAAAACGGAATTGGCTTCTTGTCAGATAAAGGTTCACTCTCTACCCTTACCACCGATGATTTCGCAAGCTCCATCGTTGACGTCATTACCGATTATCAGGGAAATGTATGGTTTGCATCTAATAAGCTTGGAATCAAGAAATACTCATGGAACCCATTTGAGGATATCTTTGCAAGATCCGATGTGCCTTCAAACGTTGTAAACAGCGTCCTTGTATGGGGAGGCATTCTCTATGCCGGTACCAGTACCGGTCTTGTGACCATAGATCTTAAGACCTATTATTCTGTGCCGATTCCGCATCCTGAGGTTTTGCGAAACGTCCTTATCAAGAACATTATGTGTGACAGCAAAGACAATATCTGGTTCTCCACCTATGGTGAAGCAGGTGTTGTTAAAATGCGTCCGGATGGCAGTATTGTCACATTCAATCAGGAAAACAAAGGCGCTGAAGGAGATGTGTTCAACTTAACCTATGAGCTCTCCGACGGACAGATCCTTGCGGCGTCAAATACCGGACTTTCATATATCCAGGGCAATGCAGTAGTTAAGACCCTTGGAGAGTACGACGGTATCACAGAGCAGATCCTGTGCATTCAGGAAGGCGCTGGCGGCGTTATCTATGCGGGTTCTGACGGCGGTGGAATTTACGTTATCAGAAACGGAGAGCTGGTAGCTACGCTGGACGAAGAAGAGAATCTTCAGACCATGGTGGTACTTAAGATAGTTCCATGTAAAGGCGGATATATCTTTGTCACCAGCAATGCGCTGTATTATTACAACGGACAAAAGATAAAGCGCCTTGATGCCTTCCCTTACAGCAACAACTATGACGTGTTCATATCTGATGCTGGTAAGGCCTGGGTTCTGTCCAGCAATGGAATCTATGTTATTGATGAAAAAGACCTTTTGGAGGACGGAGAGTATAACTATCTGGTCCTCAACAGGAGCAGAGGCCTTCACACTTCCATAACTTCAGGCTCCAACTATGTTTTAAGCGGAGATAAACTGTATCTGTCCTGTACTAACGGAGTCAGAAGGATATCCACCACCGACTACGATTCTTTCAACAATGACTATGACATCAGGCTCTTCGAGCTTAAGGCTGGCGATGAAGTCATTCAGGAGAAGAATGGAGAATATACTATCCCTGCTACATCAAGCCGTATCCAGTTTGATGTGGCGGTCTTGAATTTCTCTTTTTCAGATCCGCTTTTGCACATATATCTTGAGGGTATTGAGGACGAAGGTATCTGGTGCAATCAGACCGACATGAGATCCCTTACCTTCACGAACCTGCCCTACGGCGACTACATGCTTCACGTTGAAGTCCTTGATACGTCGGGAACTAACGTAATTAGAGAAGAGGTATTTCCTATACATAAGGAGTCGCAGCTCTTTGAGAGGTCATACTTTAAGCTGTATCTGGCAGCTGTTGTGGCCTTCCTTGTTATGTATATTGGCTGGCTCATAAGCGGAATCCTTCAGAATTTCAGCAATGTGGAAAGGCTTCAGGAGGAAGCCACCAACGATCCTCTTACAGGTCTTTACAACAAGAGAGGGGCAAAAGAGATACTGGAGCCTCTGTGCGAAACTGAGACAGGCATACTGGCTATCTTTGACCTTGATAACTTTAAATCTGTTAACGATATTTATGGTCACGACATGGGCGACAGGATCCTTATTGAGCTCTCTGGCATCTTAAAGAGAACCAGTGGCGAGGATGACGCCCTTTGCAGAACCGGTGGTGATGAGTTTGTGGCTTTCTTTAAGGATCTTGATGAGGAAGGTCTTAAGCTAAAGAGTAAGCATTATAATGAAGAGATATTAAAGGTTGCCCATAAGATCATGGGAAAAGATATGGCGATTCCCCTTGGAATATCCATAGGAGCTGTTGAAGTCAACAAGGACGGAGAAAAAGAGACCTTTGAGCTTCTGTTCAAGAAAGCAGACAGAGCACTTTACATGGTCAAGAATGCTGGTAAGCACGACTGTCTTCTCTACAATGAAGACAGCTTAACTGCTGGCTCACGCTACGATACAGAATACATTATGGGTCTTGATGAGCTCAGGAAGGTCATCAGCGAAAGAGGTGGCAGCGACACCGCCTACAGAGCTGAGGGTGACAAGATCTTTGATGTCTACAGGATCCTTGTGAGGATGAAGCAGGGCGGAGTAAGCGATGCAGCTCTTCTTCGCTACAATATTCAGGGTCCGGTTTCAGGGGAAATAAGAAGCGATGTTTTGGAGGAGTTCTATGACATATTAAAAGAAGTCCTTGGAAGCACGGACATCTATTCTCCAGATGGCCATGGAAACATCCTTGTAATGATGACTGGAGCTGGTCTTGAAGAAGCTAATGCCGCTGCTGACAGGATAATGGAAAAATGGAATGCTAATCCTAATAGCAAGGACTATACAGTTACCTTTGAGAAGGAGATGCTCTAAAAATTGTTAAAAGCTTTAGTTTTTCTTATTGATAAAGATAAATACTGTGATGAGAAGATAAAGGCAGACATCGACGAAACCGTAAGGTACGTTCGGGAGTGCGGATATTCCTCGGAGCTTTTTCATAGCGCAGAGGAGATCGAAAGCTCTTTTGCCAGTGAAAAAGAAACCACTCTCGTGGCAACTGACAGGGGCGAGGCGTCAGAAAAGCTCCTTGCTGATGGCTACTACGTTGTTGGGGTGCTGCACGACGACAGAGACGTTCAGGAATTTAAAGGGGCGAAATATGTCTTTTCCGAGATAGAAAACGTAGATATGGACTCCTTTGTAAAGGTGTTCCAGAGGTATGCTGAGGAGCCCTGGGAGATACTAAGGACGGAGCGTCTTCTTATAAGAGAGACCACCATTGAGGATGTGGATGAGTTCTACAAACTGTACAGCGATCCGTCCATGACAGAGTTTATCGAGGGGCTCTTTGAGGATCCGGAGGATGAAAAGAGATATCAAAGGGACTACATCAAGAAGGTATATGGCCTCATGGGCTTTGGCGTGTGGACGCTTGTTAGGCTGTCCGATGGGGCAATCGTTGGAAGAGCAGGGTATTCCGTAAGGAACGGCTTTGATGAGGTTGAGCTTGGATATCTTATAGGTAAGGACTATCAGAGGCAGGGCTACGCCATGGAAGCCTGTCAGGCGATCCTTGATTATGGAAGGGATGTCCTACAGTTTGACAAGGTCCAGACCCTTGTTAAGGCAGAGAACGAGGCATCAATCGCCATGTGCGAGAAGCTTGGATTTGTGAAAGACTCTGAAGTTGACGTGGAAGAAAACATCTACGGCAATGAGTATAAAGGCGGCGGAAAGGTTGATATCAGTAAGGCTACCTTCGGAAAATACGTAAGGATGACCCGAGTCTTCTAGTCCGCAAAAGAAAAATTGACCAGACGCAAAGATTTTTATGGTAATTTTTAGGTTTATCTTGTAATATATATGCTGTAACAGAGAAAAATACTTGATTCTGGCGGATATGAAGAGGCAGGAGCCTCTTATGGAGAGTATCCACCCTGGAGGAAAAATGAGTTCTTTAGAAATCTTTAGTCTGGTAGCGGGATTGGTCGGCGGACTTGCAATGTTCCTGTATGGAATGAATGTAATGAGCGGCGGACTGACCAAGGCAGCAGGAGGCAAGCTTGAAAGCGTGCTTGCCAAGGTTACAGAGCACCCTATAATTGCTTATATCTTCGGCGTTGGAGTCACAGCGCTGGTACAGTCTTCATCAGCATCTACCGTAATGGTAGTTGGTCTTGTTAATTCAGGTATCATGACCCTGAAGCAGGCAGTAAATGTCATCCTTGGTGCAAACCTTGGTACAACCTTTACAGCATGGCTTCTTTCCTTAAACGCAATCAGCAGTGACAACTTTATAATAAATCTTTTAAAGCCCAAGTCATTTACACCGTTCCTGGCGATCATTGGCATTGGCCTTTACATGTTCTCCAAGAACGACAAAAAGAAAAACATCGGAACCATCCTTCTTGGATTTTCTGTTCTTATGTTTGGAATGAGCACCATGTCTGATGCCGTTTCACCACTTAAGGACGTGGAGAGCTTTAAGAGAGTTCTTACAACCTTCAGTAATCCTATTATAGGCTTCCTAGTAGGTATCATCTTTACCATGGTCATCCAGAGTTCTGCTGGTACCATCGGTGTACTTCAGGCATTATCACTTTCAGTTAAGATCAAATACAGCATGGCTATTCCTGTTGTTATCGGTGCAGAGGTTGGAACCTGTATCACAGCTATCCTCTCTTCTCTTGGTGCCAACAAGAATGGTAAGAGAACAGCCCTTATGCATCTGTACTTCAATGCTATCAAGGCTTCTCTTTTCATGATCATCTTCTACGCTCTTCACGCAACTCTTAACTTTGCGTTTATGGAGAACGAGATCGGAATGGTTGGAATCGCTGGTATCCACACCCTGGTTAACCTCGTGGCAACACCACTTATGCTGCCATTCTCAGGACTTCTTGTTTCCCTTGCCCTCAGGACTATTCCTATCGACGAGAAGGAGAAAAAGGAGCAGGAAGAGCAGAAGGGTATCCAGACACTGGATCCAAGATTCCTTGCGAACCCTCCATTTGCTCTTGAGCAGGCAAGGATCGCAGCCATCGCCATGGCGAACATGTCCAAGGATGCGCTGGTTAAGGCTATCAGCCTTATTGATAACTATGACGCTGAAGTTGCAGAGGATGTTGACTATCTTGAGAGAAAGGTCGACACCTACGAAGACCAGCTTGGAACATACCTTATGCAGATCAACGCCCATCACCTTGGCGTTAAGGACAGTCACACTCTGTCAGTTCTTTTGCACTGCATAACTGACTACGAGAGAATCAGTGACCACGCCCTGAACATCATGCAGAAGGCTTCTAATATGAGTGAGAACAAGAGGTCCTTTACTCCTAAGGCCAAGTCTGAGATGGAGATCTTTGCAAGCGCCGTTGAAGAGATCATGGATCTTTCAATTCAGGCTTTTGAGAATCAGGACGTTGCTATCGCCAAGAAGATCGAGCCTCTTGAGGAAGCTATCGATGGTATTCACATGGAGGTTAAGCGCCGCCACGTTAGAAGACTTCGCAAGGGCAAGTGCACCATCGAGCAGGGCTTTGACCTTTCAGATATCGGAACAGACTTTGAGCGTATCGCAGATCACTGCAGTAACATTGCAGTTGGCCTTATCGAGGTTGACGAGGACGCTTATGATTCACACGGATATATCCAGCAGCTCAAGGCTGACAAGGGCAAAGACTTTGAGAAGGAAGTCGACTTCTATCAGAACAAATATCTGCTTCCAGCAGTAAAATACTAATGATTATTTGGGGAATGTGTTATGAATATCAGAAAGCTTAACAGGCTGGATACTCTCATTGAAAAGCAGAGAGAATCAGGCGCTCTTCAGGGTGCCACAATAATAGTTGAGCACAAGGGCAAAAGAGTTTACGAAAACACTTACGAGCCAGACAGACCAGACAGCATCTACAAGATCTTTAGCATGACCAAGCCTGTCACAGCAGTGGCAGCAATGATGCTCTATGAGAGAGGCGAACTCGATCTCATGAGCAAGGTCAGTGACTATCTTCCAGGATATAAGGACTGCAAGGTCGTATCATCCGAAGGAATCCGCAAGGCCCAGAACCAGATCACAATAAGAGATCTCCTTAATATGACCTCCGGAATAGTTATGACCGGAGATTTTGGAGAGGCTGAAAGGCTGATGTCCAAGATCTACAAAGAGGCCAGAATCCAGAGAGAGTCAGGGATCCTTAAGTCCAACGTGGACATCTGCAATAAGCTTGCAGAGGCAGGAGTTGCCTTTGAGCCAGGAGAAACCTTCAGATATGGTTATTCTGCAGATATTCTCGGCGGAGTGATCGAGGTCATCTCAGGAATGAAGCTCTCAGAGTTCTTTAAAAAAGAGATCTTCACTCCCCTCAACATGGAAGACACAGACTTTAAGATCGGTGAGGGAAAAGAGTTCCGTCAGGCCGTTCTATATAGAAGAGATAAAAAAGGAAAAGTCGTAAGGGCAGAGGACGACGTAAGAAGACGCCTTGAGATGGAGACCCCCACAAGGGATCCATGGTTTGAAAGGGGCGGAGCAGGTCTTTACTCCACAGCCGGAGACTATGCCCACTTTGCGCAGATGCTCCTTAACAAGGGTTCATACCACGGAAAAGAGCTGATCGGAAGACGCACCATGGAGTTCATGACATCTCCTCAGCTTTCAGAAGCGCAGCTTCAGACCAACGACTTTGAGTCCTGCATTGGATATAACTACGGAAACCTCTTCAGGATATTAACAGACCCAGCTAAGGCTGCTTCTAATGGCAGCATTGGTGAGTTTGGATGGGATGGACTTGCTGGAACATACTTCTTTGTTGATCCAAACGAGGAGCTTATCTTTATCTACATGCAGCAGATCGCAGAGGGCCTTGATTTCAGTTTCCTTCGTGGCCTCAAGCAGATAATCTACGGCGCATGCTAAGGACTTAAGGAGTTATCATGGAATTTCAGTATATAGAAAAGAAAGAGCAGGGCAATTTCATTACCCGCTATGATGTCCATTACAAGATGATGGATGGCAATGAAAAAGTGTATGAGATGATCAGCAGGAATCCTGATCTTAAGACCTTTGACCAGCTTCAGAACATGGAGGGGGAAGATGCAGTAGCCATCATCATGCACGATGAGACCGGAGAGAAGATCCTTATTAACAGAGAGTTTCGTATGGCTACTGGCAGATGGGTCTACAATTTCCCAGCTGGTCTTATAGATGAGGGAGAGACCCCTGAGGTTGCAGCAAAGCGCGAACTCAAGGAAGAAACAGGACTTGATATTTTAAGGATAGATAAGTGGTGGGGACCATGCTACTCTGCCATAGGATTTTCAAACGAGAGAAATGCATGCTGTGTGGGAGTTGCAGGAGGAACTTTTTCTGAGAGCACTTCCTGCCAGGAGGAGATCCACTGCGCCTGGTACACTAAGGCAGAGATAAAAGAGCTTTTGGAGAAGGAGCCTTTTGCAGTGAGAACCCAGGCTTATTGCTACTGCTGGATAAACAGCTAATGGTACTTTTATGAATTCAAAAAGTGGTGTATACCGCGACGACAGTCACGGAGAAGAATTAAAATTAGGATTGGCAGGTATCAATATCTGCGAAGAATGCGGGGGCTTTTGTACCCAGAATGTCCCGCTGATGGAAGGACTTCCTGTTGACCTTCAGGTAAGCCTTATGGAGCATTCCATGCACGATTCTCTTAAAAAGGGAAGCTACCTTTTTAGAGAGGGTGAGGAAGTTGACTCCATCTGTATCATCAGAAAGGGAAGAGTTAAGCTCTGCAGGTACGACTCCCTTGGAAGAGAGCAGATCATTACCATCCTTGCTGATCACGATATCATCTGGGAGGGAATGTTCCTGGATGGAAGCGTTTATCCATATTCAGCAGTGTGCCTTACCAATTCCTCAATATGCCAGATCCACAAAGATGACTTTATCAAGGTGGTAGATGATCCGGCAGCAGCCATGAACACTATAATCCTTCTTAGTAAGAAGCTTCATGATGCCAACGAGAGAAATATGCTGTTATCTACTAAGGACCCAATGGCAAGGCTTGCTGGTTTCCTGCTCTACAGAGTTGAGAGAAGTATTGACGACGATGTGATCCTTAAGCTCGATGATATAGCAGCCAGTGTGAGCCTTCGTACTGAGACTGTGTCAAGGAAACTCCGTGACATGGAGAAAAAGGGTCTTATAGAGAGACTTGGACATGCAAGGATAAGGGTGATGGACAGAGACGCCCTCAGGAATATATATATTTCACAGTGATAGTTCTTTTACCAGATAAAAAGCCCTCAGATTATGAGTGATTCATAACCTGAGGGCTATTATTATGCGTTGTCTGTGATGGCTATCCGTCATGTGGCCAGATGAAGCAGGCTGGTTGCGATGTTGAAGTACACAAGAAGTGAAAGTGCATCAACGATGGTTGTGATGAATGGGCTGGCCATTACTGCAGGGTCAAAGCCAAGCTTGGACGCCAGCATAGGAAGGCAGCAGCCAACCAGTTTTGCAATAAGTACTACTATAAGAAGTGTCAGGCATATGACAAGTGCTACTGTTATCTGAAGTCTGTCGAGGAGAAGGAGCTTAACGAAGTTAGCGGCTGCAAGGGTGAGACCACAAAGAGCAGCAACTCTTATCTCCTTCCATATGATCTTGAACAGATCCTCGAACTCGATCTCTTTAAGCGAAAGTCCACGGATAATGGATACGCTTGCCTGGGAACCTGCGTTACCGCCGGTGTCCATCAGCATTGGGATGTAAGCTGTAAGTACAACAAAAGCTGAGAGGGCATCTTCAAAGCCTGTGATGATAGCTCCTGTAAAGGTGGCGCTGATCATAAGGAACAGCAGCCAGGGAATCCTGTTTTTGTAGGTCTCAAAAATTCCAACCTTAGGATAGGGCTTGTCCGATGGCACGATAGCTGCCATCTTTTCGATATCCTCGGTAGCCTCTTCTTCAAGGATGTCCACTACGTCATCGATGGTGATGATACCAACCATACGGGATTCGTTGTCAACAACGGGCATGGCGGTGAAACCGTATTTCTGGAAGGTTCTTGCAGCTTCCTCCTGGTCGGTCATGGTGCCAATGCTGATGACGTTGGTGTTCATGATGTCACCGATTATCTCTTCAGGCTCCATGATGAGGAGGTATCTAAGAGCAACAGTTCCGACAAGGACCTTCTGTTTGGTTACAACGTAGCAGATATTGATGGTCTCTGAATCAACACCCTTTTTACGGATGCGCTCTATGGCATCACTTACTGTCATGTCTTCCCTAAGGTCAACATACTCCACAGTCATGATAGATCCGGCGGAGTCCTCAGGGTACTGCAGAAGGTGATTGATGTCAGCTCTTGTCTCCGGGCTTGCATTAGCCAGGATACGCTTAACAACGCTGGCAGGCATTTCTTCCAAAATGTCTGTAGCGTCATCGGCCATCAGATTTTCAATTATGTTGGATGCTTCCTTATCAGACATAGATCTGATGATGTACTGCTGTACATCAGCTTCCAGATCTGCAAAGACGTCAGCCGCCATATCTTTGGGAAGGATCCTGAACATTTTAAGGGAATCTTCCTCTTCCATCTCACTCATGGCAGCAGCGATATCTGTTGTGTTCATGTCAGAGATGGTCTGGCGAAGCTTGGTGTATTGTCTGGACGACAGAAGTTCTTTAAGAACGACGGATAGAGTCTTCTCTTCTTCTAATTCCATGGTAATCTCCTTTATGTGTGATTTTTATGGTACTTCGGCCAGGAGCAGAATCGCTACTGCATAAATGATTATCTGACTTCATAAAAACCACCACCTTTCTATCGGAGATTAGTGAGCAAATGCGCGTCACCTCTATTACTTTAGCACATTAGAAAAAAACATGACAACCCTAAACCTGTATCAAAAATGAATTTTCTAAAGAGTTTATAAATATTAGCCTTTTTCTTTGCCTTTTACGAAAACGTATTCGTATAATGGTTTGTGGTTGAAAAAATAGAAAAAAAGAACAGGTATTATGAGGAGGAAAAATACTATTATGAAAAAGTCAATTGCAATGATCATGACAGGCCTTATGGTTCTTTCACTTACTGCTTGCGGACAGGCAGCTCCAGCAGAGGCTCCTGCAGCAGAGGAAACAGAGCAGGCAGCAGCTGAGGCATCTGTAGAATCTACAGAGATTGCAAACCCTTGGAGAGATGCATCTGAGGAAGAGTGCAGACAGCTTGTTGGAAACGGCTTTAGTGCTCCAGAGGGTGCAACAAATGTAAAGTGGAGCGTTATGGATTCAGGTGATCCATACAGACAGCTTGTACAGATGACATTTGACCTTGACGACAAGAGCTTTACTGCAAGACAGCAGGCTACAGGTGATAATGCAGAGGACCTTTCAGGCATGTACTTCGACTGGACAGTAGAAGATGATGTAACTCTTGCTAACTGGGCAGGCGGAAACATGGCAGGTAAGTGCAAGCGCTTTATTGGAGATACTGAGTGGGTAGATGTCTGCACATGGTACGATGTTGAGACTGGTGATTCATATTCACTTAGCACAACAGCCAAGGACCTTGACGGATTTGATATCCAGGCAATCGCTGAGGCTATCTACGATCCAAACAAGCAGTTTGGTGCAAATGCTCCAGAGGAGAGCGGAGAGCTTCAGGAGCACATTCCAATGGTAAACCTTGATGGATGCGATACATTCACACAGATCGTTGACAAGCTCCCTGCAGGAAGCGGATACACAAACATTAAGCTTGGAGATACAGATGTGCTCCTTGTAGCATCATGGACATTTGATGACCTTGAGGGACACAATGCAGCTATCGACGCAGAGGTTTACTCATACACTGACAGCGGAACACCTCAGTACGCAGGTTTTGTAGAGGCTGCCGGAACAGCATATCCACTTGCAGTTAACAACGACAAGCTCTATGTTGGTGGAAATCACTTCATGAAGGTTTATACATCATCCTACGGATTCCCTTGCTGGGACGAGTTTGCATGGGAAGAGTTTGATACAGATGGCAAGGCAACATATTACTATCGTTCAGACCTTCATGACATCGCAGATGTTGGTGCAGATGAGAACGGAGTTCTCAAGGACAATTCAGTCCTCAGCAGACTTTACGATGAATGCTTCTCTGGCGAGATCCTTAACTTTGATGTGATCAAGTAATTATTTAATGAATTCAGGGCCATGTGAGAATTAGTAAATTTCTTACATGGCTCTTTTTTTATGACTTGAAAGAACGTGGATGATGGTCTAAAATATCTTAGTTAACGAGATTAATTTGTAGAAATGGAGTATTACTTATGATGCAATCACGTACACATAACTGTGGTGAGCTGCGCATGGAGAACGTCGGCGAGAGCGTAACACTTGTTGGCTGGCTTGAGAACATGCGTGAAGTTGGTAGTGGACTTGGATTCGTTGTCCTTCGTGACTTCTATGGCACAACCCAGATCGTTTTAGAGACAGAAGAGATGGTTAAGCAGGCCAAGGCCATCAACAAGGAGTCAACAATTTCTGTAAAGGGCGTAGTAAGAGAGCGTAGCTCTAAAAACCCCAAGCAGGCAACTGGTGACATCGAGGTTGTTCCAGAGAAGATCGATGTTCTTGGAAAATGTCATCATAACGAGCTTCCTTTTGAGATCAACCACTCAAGAGAGGCTGATGAGACAGCCCGTCTTAAATATAGATATCTTGACCTTAGAAATCCTGAGGTTAAAAAGAATATCATCCTTAGATGCAATGTTGTTGCAGCGCTCAGACAGTCAATGACTGAGCACGGATTTTTGGAGATCACAACCCCTATCCTTACAGCATCATCTCCTGAGGGAGCAAGAGACTACCTTGTTCCTGCAAGAAAGCATCCTGGTAAGTTCTATGCCCTTCCACAGGCACCTCAGCAGTTCAAGCAGCTTCTTATGACAGCTGGTTTTGACCGCTACTTCCAGATCGCACCTTGCTTTAGAGATGAGGATGCAAGAGGAGACAGAAGCCCTGGAGAGTTCTATCAGCTCGACATGGAGATGGCTTTTGCATCACAGGAAGACGTATTTTCAGTATGTGAGGATGTACTTCCTCCAATCTTTGCTAAATATGGCACATACAACCGTGCTTCAGGATCACCTTTCATGAGGATTCCATATCTTGAGGCTATGGAGAAATACGGATCAGATAAGCCTGATCTTAGAATCGACCTTACAGTGCAGGATGTTACAGATAAACTTGCTGACTGCGGATTTGGTCCATTTGCAACCAAGGCTGAGGACGGAACAGCTACAGATGTGCGCATCAAGGCAGTTGTTATTTCTGATTTCAAGGAGAGCCGCAAGTTCATCGATAAGACAATCGGCGATGTAGAGGTTCAGTCTGGTAACAAGGCTTACTGGTTCAGAATGGATGAGAATAATGAGCTGGTTGGAGGTATCTCCAAGTTCGTTGCTCCAATTAAGGACGACGTAGTTGCAGCTCTTTCACTTAAGGCTGGAGATCTTGTAGTTCTTTCAGCAGGTAAGCTTGGCGCAGCCCAGAAGACAGCCGGTGTTATCGTTAAGACCTTCGGTGCAGCTGTTCCAGGACATATGGATAAAGAGCAGTATGCATTCTGCTGGATCGTAGACTTCCCTATGTACGAGATTGGTGAGGAGTCAGGCGAGCTTGAGTTCTGCCACAACCCATTCTCAATGCCTTCAGGCGGTCTTGAGACCCTTCTTAAGGCTGAGAGAGGCGAGATCGATCCTCTTTCAATCACAGCTGATCAGTACGACCTTGTATGTAACGGCGTAGAGCTTTCATCAGGTGCTGTTCGAAATCACGATCCTGAGATCATGATCAAGGCCTTCGAGATGGTAAGACTTGGCGAGGATGATGTTAAGGCCAAGTTCCCAGCTATGTACAACGCATTTACTTATGGTGCTCCTCCACACGCAGGAATCGCACCTGGAGTAGACCGTATGGTAATGCTCCTTGCAGGAGAGGATACCATCAGGGAGATCATTCCATTCCCTATGAACAAGAATGCACAGGACGTAATGATGGATGCTCCTGGCTTCGTTACAGACAAGCAGCTTGAAGAGCTTCACATCAGGACTGTAGTAGAAGACAAGACAGAAGAGTAATAACTGACGAAATTTTGATAAAATGTTTATAAAGAAATATAGCCGAAATTCGCTAAAGCAGAAAAATAGCGGGTTTCGGCTATTTTTTTATAATTCTGAGAAAAGCCAGAATTGTCTAACTTTAGTTGAGAAAAGCCCATAAAAAGTGTATTATTATAGTGTTATACTGTTTGTCGTATACACAAATATGCAGGAAGGAGCGGAAAAGAGACGTCCATGGAAGTTCGAAACGCATCAAAACTGATTGGACAGTTTGCTATGGTAGGTCAGCTTGGCTTATCACTTCTTATGCCCCTTCTGATGTGTCTTTTTGCGTGCTACCTTCTGGTAAGCAAGCTTTCTGCCCCTCTGTGGGTGTACATTATTGGCTTTATCTTGGGGATTGGGGCTTCTATGACAACCGCTTATAAGGTGTATCTGTCAGTGGTTCACAAAGAAGAAAAAAAGAAGATAAAAAAAGACCCTAATGAGGTTTACTTTAGTAAGCACATCTAATACTTTTTGCGGGAGAAATTAAGGGTATGAAAATTCAGCCAGCCGTTAAGACTGAGACGGGGAAAATAGCACTTGGCACCGGAATTGGTGTCCTTGTAATGTTTTTGGTGTTTTTTGTTTTGCACATGGTAGTTCCGCAGGATGCTCCATTTAATCTGGCGGTACCATTTGATTATAAGGTTATCCTGGGAGGCATCTGCGGCTTTTTAGTAGCTGTCGGCAATTTCTTCTGGATGGCTATCACAGTGCAAAAGGTTGCATCCATGGATGATGAGAAGCAGGCCCGCAGTACCATGGGCGTCAGCTACAGGTACAGGACTCTTCTGCAGCTTCTGTGGGTAATACTGGCTATAGTTGTTCCAGTATTCAACTTGGTAGCGGGCATTGTTCCGCTATTCATTCCTAGTTTAGTAATAAAACTACGCGGTATCATTTCTGCGGGGAAAGGAGGTTGAAGAGTAAAGCATGAGTCAGAGCTTCGAAGTTGATTACGCGAAGATATACTGCTCAATAAAAACCGGAATTCCCATTCTAGGGGATCTAAAGATCACAGAGACGCTGATAGTCAGCTGGATCGTAATGATCATTATTACCGGTTTGTGTATCTTCCTGACGAGAAATCTCAAGGTTGAGAATATCTCGAAGAGGCAGGCTTTTGCAGAGATGCTGGTTGAAACGGGCAACAATTTTGTCCGCAATAACACAGGAGGCACCAAGTTTGACAAGTTGATACCATTTGTTTCGGCGCTGTTTGCAACGAGCGTGGTATCCAATCTGATAAGCCTTGTGGGACTTAGAAGTCCAACAGCAGATCTGTCAACAGAAGCAGCCTGGGCGGTAGTCGTTTTCACAATGATTACTGCAACCAAGATCAAGACCAACGGTTTTGGCGGATATTTAAAGGGGTTCACGACACCTATTGCGGTCATGACACCATTCAATATCCTGTCTGAGTTGGCAACTCCAGTTAGTATGGCGTGCCGTCACTTTGGAAATATCCTTTCCGGCGTAGTTATCGACGGACTTATCTACTGGGCATTAGGGCTTGCGTCAGCAGCCTTGTTTGGACTGATACCGGGTGCGGTTGGACAGTTCCTGTCCAAGATCCCAATTCTCGGCATAGGTCTCCCTGCTGTAACCGGCGTATATTTTGACTGGTTCTCAGGATGTATGCAGGCGTTTATCTTCTGCATGCTGACCGTCATGTATATAGCAAATGCGGCAGAGGAATAATTCAAAAAACAAAATAATAATTCATATCTTAGGAGGCAAAGAATTATGAGTGATTTTCAGTTACTAGCTAAAGGTATTGCACTTGCAGGATGTGGTATTGGTGCCGGATGTGCGCTTATCGCAGGTATCGGACCTGGTATTGGTGAAGGAACTGCTGTTTCAAAGGCTCTTGAGGCTATCGGACGTCAGCCTGAGTGCAAGGGCGATGTAACCGGAACAATGCTTCTTGGTTGTGCCGTTGCTGAGACAACTGGTATTTACGGTTTCGTTACAGGTCTTCTTCTTATCTTCGTTGCACCTGGAATGTTCATGGGATACCTCAACTGATTAGCTTATCTGTTATCCCGGATAAAGGAGATTAAAATATGCAAACACAGGAACTAGTAACACTAGTACCCTGGACCTTTATCATTCAGATCTTGAACCTTTTCATTCAGGTGTATCTCATTAAGAAGTTTCTTTTCAAACCGATCAATGAGATTCTGGAAAAGAGAAAGAACCTAGCTGATAAGGAGATAAGGGAAGCCAGGGAGGCCAAGGATGCAGCCGATTCTCTTAAAGTTCAGTATGAAGACAGCTTGACAAATGCCCACGCTGAGGCAGCTCAGATCGTATCTGATGCCCAGAAGGAAGCCCAGAGCAAGGCAGATACCTTAGTTCATGAGGCAGAGGCAGAAGCTCAGAGCATCAAGGCTAGAGCAGCAGCTGATATTGAGCAGGAAAAGAAGAAAGCCATCAATGAGGCCAAGGATGAGATCGGATCCCTTGCAATGGAAATTGCAGGCAAGGTTGTTGAGAAAGAGATCAGTGAATCCGATCATAAGAAACTTATAGAAGATTTCATTTCTAAAGTCGGAGCATAAGGAGAATTAAAATGTCAAAAGCTGGAGATCTTTATGGGCAGAGCCTATATGATCTGGCAGCGGAAGAGAACCTATCGGATGATATTTTGGGCGAAATGGAGGCTGTGAAGGGGATATTTGATGATAACCCTGATTACGTAACCCTCCTGTCGGAGCCTTCGGTCCCTAAGAAAGAGAGACTGCAGCTGGTGGACGAAGCACTTGGCAGCTCTTTGACCGCTTATCATCTGAGCTTCATCAAGATTCTCATCGAGAAGGGGCTGCTCCGTGAATACTCAGGATGCCTTAAGAGATTCAGAAAGGCTTACAATGAGGACCACGGAATAGCAGATGCGTTAGTGACAACAGCAGTTGCACTATCAGGCGATCAGCTTAATCAGCTCAAAGAGAAACTTGAGAAGATCAGCGGTAAGAAGGTACTTCTTAAACAGAAGACAGATCCGGACATCCTCGGTGGTGTCAGAGTAGATCTGGAGGGACAGCTCTTTGACGGTTCAGTCAAAGGCAGGTTATCCGAGCTTCGCAAGAAAGTTGATGAGACTGTCATCTAAAACAATACATCGGAGGATGATATGGAACTAAAACCAGAAAAAATATCCGAGGTCATTCGAAGCCAGATAAAGAATTATCAGAACGCTATAATTCAGAACGAGACTGGAACAGTTCTTACCGTTGGTGATGGTATTGCCAGAGTTAGCGGACTTTTGAACTGTATGTCCGGTGAGCTTTTAGAGTTTGAGAATGGTACATTCGGAATGGCTCAGAACCTCGAGGAAACAGTAGTATCCGCGGTTTTGTTCGGCGAGGATGTAGGTATCAGCGAAGGACAGACCGTTAAGCGTACAGGCAGAGTCGTATCTGTTCCTGTAGGCGAGAAGATGATCGGACGTGTTGTAAACGCCATCGGTCAGCCAATTGATGGACAGGGACCAATTGAGACCACAGAGTATAGGCCCGTTGAGTCACCTGCACCAGGTATTATCGCAAGACAGCCCGTTAAGGAGCCACTTCAGACAGGTATCAAGGCTATCGATTCCATGATCCCTATCGGAAGAGGACAGCGTGAGCTTATTATCGGCGATAGACAGACTGGTAAAACTACAATCGCAATCGACACTATCATCAACCAGAAGGGCAAGGATGTTATCTGTATCTATGTTGCTATAGGACAGAAGAGATCCACAGTTACAGCTCTGGTTGAGGATCTTAAAAAGGGCGGCGCTATGGACTACACAATCGTTGTAGCAGCTACAGCGTCTGAGCCAAGCCCATTGCAGTATATTTCACCATACACAGGCTGTGCTATGGGTGAGTACTTCATGAATCAGGGTAAGCACGTTCTTTGTATCTACGACGATCTTTCCAAGCACGCCGTAGCTTACCGTGCACTCTCACTGCTGATCAGAAGACCACCTGGACGTGAGGCTTATCCTGGTGACGTATTCTACCTGCATTCAAGACTCCTTGAGAGAGCAGCTAAGCTCTCCGATGAGAACGGCGGTGGTTCACTTACAGCCCTTCCTATTATCGAGACACAGGCTGGTGACGTATCAGCATACATTCCTACAAACGTTATCTCCATCACAGATGGTCAGATATTCCTTGAGACAGAGCTCTTCCACTCAGGAATCATGCCAGCGGTTAACCCTGGTATTTCCGTATCCCGAGTTGGTGGTAATGCTCAGATCAAGGCTATGAAGAAGGTTGCTGGTACACTGAAGCTGGTTTACTCACAGTACCGTGAGCTTGCAAGTTTCGCTCAGTTCGGATCAGACCTTGATGAAGACACCAAGGCTCGTCTGGCACAGGGTGAAAGAATCGTTGAGGTTCTTAAGCAGGATAAGAATCAGCCGGTTGCTGTTGAAAAACAGGTTGCCATCCTTTATGCCGTAGTAAATAACATCCTGATCAAGGTTGCAACAACTGATGTTGCAGAGTATGAGGCAGGACTTTATGAATTCCTTGACAACGATCCATCCGGAATCGCAGCAATGCGTGAGATCCGTGAGACTGGAAAGCTTGAAGGGGATACTGAGACCAAGTTAAAAGAGGCACTGGACGCTTACACAGAGAAGTTCGTTAAGCAGAAAGAAGCGAAATAAGGAGGAATAAATAATGGCTGGATCAATGAAAGCTGTTAAACTCCGAATCAAGAGCGTTCAGAGCACGATGCAGATCACCAAGGCTATGCAGCTGGTTGCAGCATCTAAGCTGAGAAAAGCCAAGGAAAGAGCTGACGCTTCAAAGCCCTATCTCGAGACCATGATCGGCACACTTACAGATATAGCCAATTCAAACACTGATTTCCAGTCTCCATTTACGAAGACTGTGGACAATGACAAATGGTTGTACGTTGTAATTGCCGGTGACAGAGGCCTTGCAGGTGGATATAACTCCAACCTGTTCAAGTTCATGGAAGCAGAGACCAAGGACAGAGAAAACATAACAGTTCTTCCCATTGGTAAAAAGTCTGTAGAGTATTTCAAGCACAGAAACGTGCCGCTGTTCACAGAAGAGTACGCGGAAGTTGCTAAGGTAACTATTTCAGACTGTTTCCAGGTTGCAAAGATTGTCTGCGACGCATATAAGAGCGGCGAGTTTGGACACATTTTCCTTTGCTATACAAACTTCGTGTCCATGCTTTCCCAGGTTCCAACAGCAGCATCACTTCTTCCTCTCTCTGACCTTAGAACTGAGGAAAAAGAGTCTGATGGAAAAGCTAGGGACCTTATCCTATATGAGCCGGACTCAGAAACCGTGTTCAATGCAATTGTTCCGGAATACCTGGCGGGAATTCTTTATTCCAGTATCAATATTTCCTATGCAAGTGAGCTTGCTGCCCGCAGAACTGCAATGGAGGCAGCAACTGACAATGCAGAAGAGATGATCGATACTCTTAGTCTGTACTATAACAGAGCTCGTCAGGCTAGCATCACGCAGGAGATTACAGAAATCGTGGCAGGCGCGGAAAGCTGACGCACTGCTAACAAATTAAGGAGTCATAAAATGAGTGAGAATCATGTTGGAAAGGTAATACAGGTTACAGGCCCTGTACTTGACATCCGCTTCAAAGAGGGTGAGCTTCCAGATCTTCACAATGCCATAGAGATCATGATCGAGGACCGCAGGCTGATCGCTGAGGTAGCGCAGCAGGTTGGTGACGACGTGGTTAGATGTGTAGCCATGAGTTCCACAGACGGACTTGTTCGTGGAGCTGAGGCAAAAGACACAGGAAGCCCAATCACTGTTCCAGTTGGTGACAAGTGCCTGGGTAGAATATTTAACCTCCTTGGAGAACCTGTAGATAATGAACCTGCTCCAGAGGGTGTAGAGAGATGGGCTATCCATCGTCCAGCTCCTTCATACGAAGATCAGGTTCCAGCTACAGAGATCTTTGAGACAGGAATCAAAGTAGTTGACCTTATCTGCCCTTATGCTAAGGGTGGTAAGATCGGTCTTTTTGGTGGTGCCGGAGTTGGTAAGACTGTCCTTATCATGGAGCTTATCAATAACGTAGCCAAGGCTCACGGCGGTATTTCAGTATTTACCGGTGTTGGTGAGCGTACCCGTGAAGGTAATGACCTTTATGGAGAAATGAAGGAAAGTGGAGTTATTGACAAGACCGCACTGGTTTATGGTCAGATGAATGAGCCACCCGGAGCCAGAATGAGAGTTGGTCTTTCAGGACTTACAATGGCAGAGTATTTCCGTGATGTTAAGAATCAGGACGTGCTTCTGTTCATCGATAATATCTTCCGTTTCACACAGGCTGGTTCAGAGGTTTCAGCGCTTCTTGGACGTATGCCTTCAGCCGTAGGTTATCAGCCTACACTGGCTACTGAGATGGGTGCTCTTCAGGAGCGTATCACTTCAACCAAGAAGGGATCTATCACATCAGTTCAGGCCGTATACGTGCCTGCCGATGACCTTACAGACCCTGCTCCTGCTACAACATTCACACACCTTGATGCTACCACCGTTCTTTCCAGAGATATCGCATCAAAGGGTATTTATCCAGCTGTTGATCCTCTTGATTCAACAAGCCGTATCCTTTCACCTGATATCGTAGGAAAAGAACATTACGAAGTAGCCAAGGGAGTTCAGCAGGTGCTTCAGAGATATCGTGAACTTCAGGATATCATCGCTATCATGGGTATGGACGAGCTTTCAGAAGACGATAAGCTCACTGTTTACAGAGCACGTAAAGTCCAGAACTTCCTGTCACAGAGCTTCTCAGTTGCTGAGCAGTTCACAGGACTTCCAGGAAAATACGTTCCTCTTAAAGAGACTATCCGTGGATTTAAGATGATCCTGGACGGCGAGTGCGACGATCTTCCAGAGTCAGCATTCCTCCTTGTAGGAACCATTGACGAAGTATTCGAGAAGGCTAAGAAACAGTAAAAAGGAGCTACTATGTCTACTTATCATTTACAGGTTGTATCCATGGATGGCCCCGATTTCGATGGCGAAGTCCAAAAAATACTTTTGCGTACAATAGACGGTGATGTGGAGATTCTTGCAAGACACACCGACTACTGTACAGCTATTGGTATGGGCACGGCCAGGGTAACCATGGCAGACGGCACAGAAAGAAAAGCAGCCTGTATCGGTGGAATGCTTTCGGTCATGAAGGGTGAAGTCAGAGTTCTTCCAACCACCTGGGAGTGGAGCGAAGATATCGACTTGGAGCGTGCGAAGGCCGCTAAAGAACAAGCGGAGGAAAGGCTTAAGGATCAGCTTCTTGATAAAGAGGCAAGGATCCGCGCAGAGGCTAAGCTCTACAGAGCCCTTGTACGAATTGGCACCCACGGACAGGAACACGAATTATAATTAAGAGTAATAAATTAAGGCCCGGAGTTTTCTCCGGGCCTTTAAAGTGCCATAAAATAATTATTCTTTTACACCACCGATTGTAAGACCTGCAACAAAGTATCTCTGCAGGAATGGGTAGAGCATAACGATAGGAGCCATTGTGATAATGGTTGCAGCTGCTCTTACAGAAATAGGAGTGATATTTACTGATGTTCCTGTGGTTGCAGCACCTGCGTTACCCTTAAGACTTGTTACAGCTGAGAGCATCTTCATCAGCTCGTACTGAAGTGTGGTGTACTGATCTGCCATACGGTTGTAGAGCATTGTATCAAACCATGAGTTCCACTGACCTACAGCTACGAAAAGAGCTATTGTAGCGTAGATAGGTTTGCACAGAGGTGAGATAACAGATACAAAGATCTTCATATATCCGGCACCGTCAATCTGTGCTGCTTCCTGAAGGGAATCAGGAAGACCTTCCATGTAGGTTCTCATAACCAGCATGTTGAATCCGCTCAGCATTCCAGGGATAACATATACCCAGAAGGAATTGGTAAGGTGAAGATTCTTATAAAGGAGCATGATAGGGATCATACCACCGTTAACATACATGGTGATTACCCAGAAAAGTGAAAGCTGGGATCTGAATACAAAGTTCTTCTGGCTGACAATAAACGCAAGAAGAGCGTTGGCTGCAACTGCCAAAAGAGTTCCAATAACTGTACGAAGTACAGAAATAATAGCGCCACGTCCGATGTTCCTAAGGGCAAGAACTACGCTGTAGTTCTGAGTTGTAAAAATTCTTGGCCAAAGGTGTACGCCACCTCTCATGGCATCTACACCATCATTGAAGGAGATGGCCAGTGTATTGAGAACCGGATAAACGGTTACAATACAGAAGATTGTCATGAACAGAAACAGGAATATATAAAAAATTATGTCACCAAGTTTTAATTTATGAATTTCGCCTGACTTACTTAAGCTTTCCATACAGCACCTCCCCTTAGAATAACCTTTCTCCACCGTGTCGCTTAGCAATTGAATTAGCGATCACGATGATGGCTATTGATACTACGCTCTTGAAGATACCGGCAGCAGTACCAAGTGAGTAGTCATTCTGGCTGATACCCCAGGTCAGTACATAGATGTCGATGGTATCTGAAACGCTTTTAACAAGACCGTTTCCTAAGAGATACTGTACTTCAAAACCTGCATTTAACAGGTTACCCATGTTCATAATAAGCAGGATAATGATCGTAGGTTTGATTCCTGGTAATGTAACATTTTTGATCTTGCCCCATCTGCCTGCACCATCGATAGATGCAGCTTCGTAAAGACAGGGATCAATGGATGTAATAGCTGAAAGATAGATGATGGCGTTCCATCCGGTTTCCTTCCATACATGCGCAAAGGTTACGATTGGCCAGAACAGCGCAGGTATCGAGAAGAAGGGAACGGTATCTTTAACTAATCCAAATTTAACAAGTAACTCGTTTACAATACCTGTAGATGAAAGAGCATCGTTCATGATACCTGTAACGATGATCCATGAAAGGAAGTGAGGAAGGTAGGAGATTGTCTGTACTACCTTTTTTGCCCTCATCAATCTGAATTCATTTAAAAGAATGGCAAATACGATAGCTGTAAGGGTTGTGAATATAAGATTCAAAGTACCCATACAGAAAGTGTTTCTGATAACTCTAAGGAATGTGGCATCAGAAAACAGGAATTTGAATTTATCAAGTCCAACCCACTTGGAGTGGAGAAGTCCTGTCTTATTCTTATAATTTTCAAAGGCCATCAGCCAGCCGGCAAGTGGCAGATAACAGAATATGAATCCGTAAATTACAAACACTGCAGACCATGCTATAAGAACCTTTTGCTTTGCAAGCTCTTTTCTGGTTATGACCCTCTTTTTTGGCTTGGCGACGGTAGTACTCATGTTATCGGTTCCTTTCGTTTAACTATATCTCTTAAAAAAGGCAGCCATATACTTGATCGGCATATGGCTGCCCTGTAATTCAAAACCTGAAAGTTAAGCTTTATCAGCCTGCATTCTTAGCAGCTTCAACTCTTCTGTCAAGCTCTTCCTGCATCTGGTTGAGGAAGTCCTGAGGATTGCATCCCTCATAAGCCTTCATGTAGTTAGCCCACTCGCTCTCGAAGTCAGAAGCCATAACTACCTTAGGAAGCCACTCGTGCTTGCACTCGCCCATCTTTGTCCAAGCTACACCACCCTCTGTTGATGTATCGAGGTTGTTTGAGTATGACCACATTGGGAACCAAGGATGTGTTGCGTTTACATCTTCCTGAACTGAACCGATAAGGTCAGGATAGTTCTTAGCGCCGTATGCATCGAAGCACTTCTGAAGAGGCTCTGCCAACTTGTCATAGAACTCAGAAGGCTGCTCTTCTGGAAGGTTAGCGTTCTTGCCGTCATCACTTGTTCCGCCGTACTGTGGAAGGTAGCTGTACATGCACATGTGATCAGCCTTGTATGTAGGATCAGCAACCTTAGCTCTGATCTCGTCAGTTCTGTAGAAGAGACCGTTCTCATCTACGAGGTAATCTTCACCTTCAACACCCCAGAAACGGAGGTTCATGATATCCTGGTCAAGCATCTTGTCAAGGAATGAGAATGCAAGGTCAGGGTCTGAGCAGCTTGTTGTAACTGCGATACCTGAAGCTGTGTTAAGTGTGTCACCATATGTGTGCCATCTGTTTGGCATACCTTCTTCAATTGTAAGTCCTAAAGGAACATAGTTGCATCCCTGCTTGTCAAGGCCTGCTGTAAGGAGTGCGTCGTTGATCTGCTGGAAATCCCAGTACTGATCGCACATACCAAGTACGTTACCATTTGAAAGCTTCTGGATGTAATCATCGTACTTCTGTGTTCCGAAATCTTTATCTACGATACCCTTCTGGTACTCTTCGTTAAGCTTAGCGAAATACTTCTTAGCTGTAGGAGTTGTGTTGTAGTCAACGATAGTTGGCTTGTCCTTGCCTTCAAAATCTACGATAACAGAACCGTCGTTTGGATATCCATCGAGGAACTGAGGAGCGTTCTCAATACAGAAATATCTCCAGTCATCACAGAGACATGTGTAAGGGATGATGTCCATCTCGTTGCCGTTAGCGTCCTTAGTCTTAGGATTAGCTGCTGCATATCTCTCAAGAAGATCGAAGTACTGGTCAAGAGTCTTGATCTCTGGGTAGTTATCCCACTCAAGAACACGAGCCTGAATCCAGAAAGCTTCGTCGTTGTGAGCTGTTCCTGTAGGAGCGCCCTTTGTGTTCTGGAATACGTTACACCAGTAGATGTGTCCATCGTCCTGTCTGAACTGATCCCACTCGTTCTTGGTGTAGTAGTTTGTAAGGTTAGGATACTTGCCGCTCTCAAGATACTCATCCCAAGGTACAAGTACGCCTTCGTTGTAAAGGTCTGCACATCCGTCACCACCATCGATAAGATCTGGATATGTTCCAGATGCGATGATTGATCCGATAGCCTCAGCAACTGTCTGTCCAGTAAGCCATGTCTCTTTAAGACGAACGCCTGTCTTCTCAGCGATCATGTCCTGGATCTCGTTGTTGCCGCTGTTGATCTCTGTTCCTGGCATTCCAGCGAAGAATGTGAAATCAACGATGTCGCCGCTAGCTACTGTAGTATCAGTTCCTGTTGACTGAGCTGCAGTATCGCTACCGCCACTTGTTGTTCCTGTGCTGTCGCCTGCATTCTGAGCAGCGCCGCCGCAGCCAACAAGAGCAGCTGCCATGAGCATAGTACTCATAGAAAGAGCAACAACTTTTTTCATTGTTTTGTTTTTCATACTAAACCCCTTTCTCCCATATTGTTTTCAATAGATGAAAAACCAATGTGCTTCTTTTTATAAAACCATTATAAAAATTGACACCTATTTTTTAGAATGGAAATCTTTTACTTTTGTAAGCACTTTTTTTACTTTATTCACAAAAAATTAAAGATTTGTACTTATTTGTTGTGGGAATTATACAATACGAAAAGCACTTTTTGTTCAAAAGTGCTTAGGAGGATTGGCATAATGCCAATTAAATGAAAAAGATATTGGTTTATTATATTAGTAATGTACAACTTGATGAGTAATGTATCTACTCAAATAATTGCATTAGCATCTCAATAAATGACAATGGGTGACAAAGAAAACTAAATTTCGTTGTCACCCAATGCTGTCTTAGTGAATAAATTCTATTGATTCAAGTGAGCAGTTACCTGTTCCTTTGTAGATAAGATACAGAGAGCACTTTGCATCTGTAAGAGGAGCAGTAAACTTGCAGCTGTGTTCTGTCCAGATATTGGAGCCATTTCCTTCGATAACTCCGATAGGATCTTTGTCCAGAGCTGTCTTTATCTCAAGCTTTCCGTTATAGTATGCCCTGGTTTTGATCTTAAGGCCAGTTGCGTTCGTAACATCAAAGTACTTAAAGCCTACTGTGGTTCCGTCGGTAATACCCTTGATGTAGCCATCATTCTGCTCACCGTCTCCGCCTTCCTGAACAATCCTTGGAGCGCTTTCCTCCACGTACATCTTCTTTTCAGGAGTGAAGATATTGCAGGCAATGTAGGCAGGATACTCACCGTAGTCGGAGAGAGGACCACCATTAAGACCGCAGGATGTGATCTCAACCTGAGGGATCTTTCCATCTTCTGTAAAGGTTATCTTTTCAGCACAGCCCTGCCTTGAGAACCAGGTTCCATGGGTATGTCTGTGGTAAAAGATATACCAGCTGCCGTCAATCTCTACAATGCTTCCGTGGTTGTTGGCGCCGTAAGCTGATGGCTCCTCTGCGTTCTTGTAGGTTCCGATGTGCATGTCACAGTTACTTACGATAACACCGCCATAGGTAAATGGACCTTCAGGCTTGTCAGATGTTGCATAGCAAAGCTCATGCATAACCTCTGATGAATAGATGAAGTAATATGTATCCCTGTGCTTTCTAATAGAAGGAGCTTCGAAGAAAGCATGGTTTTCAAAACCTGTGCCCTTGCTGTACTGATCTCCGGGAACAATGATCTGTGGAGCTTTTTTGACAGTGAGCATGTCCTTATCAAGAACAGTGAACATTGCGCCGTGTCTTGACTTATCACCCTGTCCGCAGAATCCTGTGTAAAGGTAAGTAACGTCACCCTCTGTCATAACACCTGGATCAAACTGAGGCTCATCTCCCTCTTTATCTCCAAGCTTGGTTCCGTCTTCATAATGAACATATCCGTAGAACTCAAATGGGCCAGCTGGAGTATCAGCTACTGCAACAGATACAATGCTTACCTTATCAAGTACATAGTAGAGGTAATATCTGCCGTCAGGACCAACTGTGATATCAGGAGCATACAGGCACATGTGACCGTCAGGGTTAAGAGGGTCTGAAATCTTGGGATAGATAACTCCCTCGTAGTGCCAGTTGCCAAGATCGTTAACTGGAGCTGACCAGCATACATAATCTCCAAGGCAGAAGGTCTCGCCCTTATACAGGTCGTGGGAACCATATACATAAACCCTGTCGCCAAATACGTAGGGCTCTCCATCAGGGATGTATTCCCAGGATGGAAGATAAGGGTTAACAGCCTGTTTCTTGCTGCCCTGTCTTATGCCGCCTTCCTTTTTAAGATTAGATCCGCGGCCGGTAAATTCCATTTCGTTTCTGTTTTCTTTTGTGAAGGTCTCCCACTTTGGAAGAGGAGTGCCTCCCTTATCATTGCCATTGGGATCACCAGTCTTAATAAAGTTCGCGAAGTAATCGCACATCTGACAAGCCAGCTCGAAATGCCTTCCCTCGTATGGTCTGTGGCAAAGGTGCAGAGTGTTAAAGAAGAACCAGAGATCGCAGGAGTGGAAGGTTCCAGGATACGCATCGCCAGGATGTCCATCTCCAGGGATATCCGGATCAAATCTGTAATAGTAGAAGCTTCTGCCTGGACACTTTTGTGAAGCGCTGTCAAAGACCTGCTTAACTGAAAGCTCAACGTTATTGACACCGGCATCTGAAAACTCATCTGTGGTGTTGCCTGAAATGACAGGAACATCAAGGCCTATGCCATTCATCAGATTCTCTGTAGGGTCTCCTGTGCAGAACTGTCCATCTACAATAGGGAACATTCTTCTGTGGCCATCTGCAAATTTGTTATAGCCATCAAGGAGCTGTCTTGAAGAAAGAGCCCGTGCCTCTTCAAGGGTTGATACCCCAAGGCAGTCAAAAAACTCTTTTCCCAGATCCTCTGCCTGACTTAAGTTAAGAGGATGGAAGATATCTGCGTCAGAATTTTCTAATCTGATAATTCCGCTAAAGATAGCAGCGGCTTTGATGATATCCTTGTTGTCTTGGCAGCTTAGCTGGTGCTGAACACTTGCTCCGCCAGCTGACTGGCCGCCGATAGTGATCCTGTCAGGGTCACCACCAAAGGCGGCGATATTTCTTTTAACCCAGGCAAGGCCTGCTTTCTGGTCAAGAAGTCCAAAGTTTGAAGGAGCATCAGGAGACTCGCCTGTGATCTCAGGATGAGCCATAAATCCAAAGCATCCAAGACGGTAAGCGATGCTGACAACTATAACGCCGCGCTCAGCAAGAGGCTCTCCGTTAAATTCCATCTCGGCTGTGTAGCCCCACTGGAAGCCGCCGCCGTAGATCCATACAAGGACAGGAAGCTTATCTTCCCTGCTCTTAGCTGGAGTCCAGATGTTGAGGTAGAGACAGTCCTCACTCATTGGAATCTCAGGATCCACGTGCCACTCTCTGTTATAAACGATATCTCCAATTCCAGGGGTGTCCTGGTATGAGATTGGTCCAAACTGGAAAGCATCGAGCGTGCCATCGTAGTCCTTGCAGGGCTGAGGCGCTTTCCATCTGTTCTCGCCAACTGGAGGTGCTGCAAAAGGGATGCCCTTAAAGACAGTGACTCTTGGGTCGTTGCCAGGAAGGCCCCTTACTTTTCCGTTTTCTGTAGTAGTTTCTCTAAGCATGTAATTTCCCCCGAATGCCGGATTTCTGAACCCAGCATAATATAGTTTTTGCTAATTGTAATTTACTGTATCCGCAAAATGCCTTCCACCTAATTATTGCCATGGTCATCCCAAAGGTTGCTAACATTTTTTCGATTAGCAATTTATGAAAAGAAATTCGCAGTATCTTGGTGGAGAGGATGAGGGACCGGATTGTATAGTTTTATTACACTGTTATATTTTGGGGTTACAGCACTTATAAAGTAGGGAGAGAAGGTATGTCAGATAGCATAAACAGAGGACCGGTAGCACCTAAGGATCCAACAAAAAAGAGGCCCTTCTTCTATATTATGAAGGACAAGGAGATCTTCGGAGCTCCTCAGCCAGATGGCAGTTTTGCGCACTTTTTGTACATGGATATGGGAAGGCTTATTGATGCTGCAAAGCTTACGGGAAACGTCACTGATGAAGATATGGTGGAGTGCATGAAGTCAAGGGCTGGACTTCAGAAAATGGTCCACTCCATCGGAGTCAGCGTATCTTCTGCAGATGCAGATAAAAGTGTAAAGTTCGTGGTCGAGATGTATCCGGTAACTCCTGGGGATGAGGTTACAAATATCGAAGCGCTTGTTCCCATGGACGACATGGAGATGGTGATCGACCTTTCAAAGGTTGACTGGAAGGACGGCGACAGAGAGCTTGGCCAGATAAGATACGTCTTTGACGCAGAGGGAATTCAGGGTACCACAACCGTTAAGTTCTATTTAAATGACGGGTTTGAAGCTCCCGAGCAGCCAGCTGAAGAGCCGGTAGATTTTGAAGGCGCTGCTTATAAGGCCATGATACAAAAGAGCCTTATGCAGACCGGCAATGAAAGCAGAATAAAGAAAGTTCTTGAGAAAGCGAAAAACGGTCAGGACGTGACCCTTGGATTTATCGGAGGCTCCATAACCCAGGGTGCAGGAGCTATTCCCATAAACGAGAAGTGCTATGCAAGGGTCTTCTACGAGGACTTTGCAAAAAGATATATGAAGGGCGGAGAGTGCATCTTCGTAAAAGCCGGAGTTGGAGGAACTCCCTCTGAGCTTGGAATGATAAGGTTTGAAAGAGACGTCCTTAGAGATGGCGCTGCCAAGCCTGACCTTATCGTCATAGAGTTTGCGGTTAACGACGAAGGTGATGAGACGCAGGGTGTATGCTACGAGAGCCTTGTAAGGAAAGCTCTTGCGCTTCCCTGGAAGCCTGCAGTAGTACTTTTGTTTGCAGTGTTCTCAAACGACTGGAACCTTCAGGACAGACTGTCTCCTGTTGGAAGAAATTATTGTTTACCAATGGTCAGCGTCCTTGACGCAGTAAGCCCTCAGTTCCCGCTTTTGCCAGGTAAGGGAAGGGTGATCTCCAAGAACCAGTTCTTCTATGATGTTTATCATCCAAGTAATCTTGGACATCAGATTATGGCGGACTGCCTGTCAAACCTTATAGATACTGTAAGTGAAGATGCTGTCGAAGTTGCAGAGGAAAAGGCTCTTGAAGAAATCGCCCCTGTCATCGGAGCGGACTTTGAACATATTGAGCTTCTTGATAGAAAAGAGCTGCCAGCTCTTAAGGATAAGTTCAATATAGTAGAGGTTACCGAAGGCTCTTTTGACCAGAAGGACACAGATCTTCAGGCTGTGGAAATGGACAAGGATATCGAGATGATACCTGAATTTCCACACAACTGGTGCCACGAAGAAAGCACTGATGGCACAAGGCCATTTAAGATGACACTTACCTGCAAGAGACTTCTTCTTATCTTTAAGGATTCCGCAAGCGCAACTCACGGAACTGCAGAAGTTTTTGTTGACGGGAAGTTTATAAGGGATGCTGATCCCCACGTCAACGGATGGACTCACTGCAACGCGGTAGTTCTTATAAATGAGGCTGAGGCAAAGCCAAGAGAAGTGCTGATACAGATGAAAGAAGGCCATCAGAACAAGAAGTTTACAATCCTCGGTTTCGGGGTGGAATGACAAGAAAGTCAGAAAATGTAAAAAACATGGCGGAAAATGTGAAGGGACATGACGCCATGTTTTTATATAATGAGCAAAGAGAGTGGAAAATTATGGAGTCACAGGCAATGAATAAATTAACTCTTCCAAAGATCATTTCAGATGGAATGGTCATCCAAAGAAGAAAGAGAATACATATATGGGGATGGGATAAGCCCGGAACCACTGTAGAAGTAACATTGGACAATCTGTCTTCAAAGGGCGAAGCGGATGAGAAGGGCCGCTTTGATATCTTCCTCTCTGCCAGGGAAAGCGGAGGTCCTTTCGAGCTTATTGTTTCAGATGACAGGGGAGAATCCATAACTGTTAAGGACGTGATGATAGGACTGGTGTGGCTTGTGACCGGTCAGTCAAACATTGAGCTTCCTATCGCCAGGGTAAAAGACAGGTATCCGTCCCTCGCATCTATAGAGGAAAACCCAGGGATCAGAACCTTTAAGATCCTTGAAGATACAGATTTTAACGGACCTCTTGAGGAGCACAGAACCGGTAGCTGGAGCCATGTAAGTGCAGATACTATTATGAACTACTCTGCAACCGGATACTTCTTTGCTGCATATCTTCAGAAGATAACAGGCCAGACAGTTGGCTTTATCAATGCATCTCTTGGCGGTTCCAAGATCTCTTCCTGGATGTCAAAAGAGATGCTATCTGGATATGATGAGCTCATCGCCGAAGGTGAGAAGTACGCCGATGATGACTTCAGACAGAGCCAGATAGATAAGAATGATATAAATGAGAGTCTCTGGAGAGAGAAGCTTGATAAGCAGGACAGAGGCCTTTCTGAGAACTGGAAGGACCCGGATCTTGACGAGCGCAGCTGGAAGGAAATGGAGATTCCAGTGATGTTTAAGGACACTGAGCTCTCTGGCATGAATGGCTCTGTGTGGTTTAGAAAGAGCTTTGACCTTCCAAAGGAACTTGCAGGTAAGAGTGCAAGACTGTTCCTTGGAACTTTGGTAGACAGAGACCAGGTCTTTGTTAATGGCAAATTGGTAGGAGGTATTGAATATCAGTATCCTCCAAGAAAATATGATATCCCTGAAGGTCTTACAAAAGAAAAAGATAACCACGTTGTTATAAGACTCTGCGTTGAACACGGCCTTGGAAGGATAACTCCAGACAAGGAGTACAAGATCTTTAACGATGATGCTGAGGTGCGTCTGGATGGCAAGTGGTACTACAAGGTGGCAGCAAGATGCGATGCTATCCCTGAGCACGACTTTATCAACTGGCATCCAACTGGACTTTATAACGCCATGACAGCACCATGCCACAACTTCCCAATCGATGGAGTTGTATGGTATCAGGGCGAATCCAATACCTTTGAACCCTGGGACTACGAAGATCTCTTGCGCCGCCAGATAAGTGGTTACAGAGAAAAGTGGGGAGAGGAAAACCTCCCCTTCATCATCGTTCAGCTCCCTAACTTTGTTATCGACGTAGCGCCCGTTGACGATCCATGGCCTACCTTCCGTCTGACCCAGTCAAAGCTCCTTGACGATCCAATGGTCGGCATGACAGTAAATATGGACCTTGGCGAAGACAATGACCTTCACCCGACCGGCAAACGCCGCATTGGTAAGCGCCTTGCTCTCTGGGCTGCCCACATTAAGTACGGCTATAGCGCTGAATACACTGGCCCAAGCCCAGTCGCTGCCAAGATTGCAAAAAGCGGCCTCATCAAAGATACACTGATTGAGCTGTCACTTGATCATGCTAATGGACTTGTTGCGAGAGACATCGGAAAAGGTATAGAAATAAAAGACTTTGAAATTGTTGATAACAAAGGAAATGTTTCTTCTGCTGTCGCAGAAATTTCAGATGAGAAGATTTTACTAAAGACCAGCATTAAACCTGATAAGATCGCTAAACTCCGTTACCTTGTCAAATACACTTATTCCGGAGCAATGCTTTACAACAAGGCAAACTTGCCTATGGGACCTTTCGAAATTCCTGTATTTCACTAGATACAGCATTATCCTCCCAAGGGGATGAGACGTAAATTGGCCAAATAATAATCCTTTGTCCCCCGCAGGGCTTTTGAGCCGGAGCCAGGCGAAAAGTACTGAAAATCGGATTCGAAAGAACCTCATCTCGATTTCCAGCATAGCCTACCGCTAGGCTCGAAAGGACCTCGCCAAGCGGATATGCCAACCGCAAGCGTCCCAAGAGGACAAAGAATTATTATTTGGCCAGCTACCACTCACCCCTCGGCAGGAACATCTGCACCTTGTCGATACAGTTTGCGGAATTCTGTGGGTGAGCATCCGTTGGTCTCCTTGAATACACGGTTGAAGGTAGACAGACTGAAGAAGCCGCTCTGCAACGCAATATCCATTACGGACAGGTCAGTGTCACCAAGAAGTTCCTGCGCCATCATTACGCGGCGCTTGGTGATGTACTGATAGCAGGATATTCCCATGCAGGACTTAAAGAGCCTCTCAAAGTGATACTTGGAGAAACCTGCAAGATCTGCAAGCTGCTCAACTGAGAGGTCCTCGCTTCTGTGAGAATCAATGTAGTTAGTTACGGTTACTAACTTTTCAATATTTTTAGACTGGGCATCTGATGAGCCAGATGGCAGTACAGCATCAACAAGATGCATGCTTCCGATCTGAGCAAGGATCAGAGTCACCAGAGAATAAACTGAGATCTGCAGGAACTCATCGCTCTCTCCGTAGAGCCTCTCAATATCCCAGAAATAGTTCTGGAGGCGGGCTGCTTCCACGGGATAAGCACTCTGCTTAACATGAACGTAGGGTGGAAGAGTCTTAAGGAGGGGCACCAGCTGAGAAACCTGTGAATAACTGGTTATGTCAAAGAGCAGAATCATCTTTTCACCGCCTGGCGCAACAGCCAGATATTCGTGAAGAGTTCCGGGAGCGATCAGCATGATATCTCCAGGGGCACAGTTTACCACAGCAGAAGAGTCGTTGTGGAACTTGACCTGGAAGGAACCAGAAAGCGGCAGAATGAGCTCCACCTCGTTGTGCCAGTGGAGTGGATATTCATTTAGCGTGTTGTGGTAGAGAAGAACTCCCTTAAGGGTGTCATAGTAGATATCTTCTCTGGACTGGGCGTTAATATCAGCGATCATTACCCTGCTCCTTTGTAAGTTAACAGCTTAATACCCTGTTATTCTAGCATAAAAGCTCCAAATTAAATACCAAGATATGGAAAGAGGTTTATTAAAATGGAACCAAAAAAATGGACACAGCTATGGCTTGACTATCACAAGATGTATGAGGGACAGAAGTCCTGGATAATAGCTGTTACCGGCTTTGACAAAGAAAATAAGGTTTTGCGAAATGCCCTTTCGGAGTTTGAAAAGGGTATCCTTGCCATGACTTTAGAAACTGTCACTGAGGAAGTGAGCGCAGATGCTCTCACCTTCACAATTTCCCAGAACAGAACCCTTCCTATAGAGGGCTACCGCATTGACGGAAGCCACGACGGAATCCTTCTTGAGGCTTTTGATGAAAAGGGTGTTCTCTACGGCGTGTTCGCCATCCTTCGTCAGATCGCCTGCGGGAAAAGAGCTACAGAGGTGGAAGAAAATGCGGCTCCAACTAACCCTCTTCGAATGATGAACCACTGGGACAACATGGATGGCAGCATCGAGAGAGGTTACTCCGGAGAATCCTTCTTCTATGTAAATGAAGAGATCGTAATAGATGACAGGACCAGAGACTACGCCCGCTTCATGGCCAGCATTGGCATCAATGGCATCGTAATAAATAACGTAAACGTCAAGGGCGCAGCATCCTACCTTATCACCGACAGATATTTTGATAAGGTAAAAGAGCTTTCAGATATCTTTGAGGGTTATGGCATCAAGCTGTACATGTCCCTTAACTTTGCATCCCCTATTGAGCTTGGTGGCCTTGATACCTGTGATCCTTTAGATAAAGATGTCATCTCCTGGTGGGAGGACAAGATAAAAGAAGTTTATGACAGACTCCCGGGCTTTGGAGGTTTTCTTGTAAAGGCTGACTCTGAGGGAAGACCCGGACCATTCACTTATGGCAGAACCCAGGCTGACGGAGCCAACATGCTTGCAGATGTGATAAAGCCCTACGGCGGAATCATCATCTGGAGATGCTTTGTATATAACTGCACTCAGGACTGGCGCGACACCAAGACTGACAGAGCAAGAGCTGGTTACGATTACTTCAAGGATCTTGACGGAGCATATCATGACAACGTCATCCTTCAGATCAAGAACGGACCAATGGATTTCCAGATCCGCGAACCTGTATCACCTCTTCTTGGTGGCCTTATGCACACCAACCAGATGCTTGAGGTTCAGGTCGCTCAGGAATACACAGGTCATCAGATAGATCTTTGCTACCTTATCCCAATGTACAAGGAAGTCCTTGATTTCCACACCCACTGCAACAGGGGTAAGGACACAGTAGCAGATGTAGTAAGCGGCCGCACCATGGGCAATAAGCTTGGTGGAATGGCAGCAGTAATCAACACAGGAAACGACGAGAACTGGACTGGCAATGACCTGGCTGCAGCCAATCTCTACGGTTTTGGAAGGCTCTCTTTTAACACCCGCCTTACATCCGAGGAGATTGCAAAAGAGTGGATTGCCCAGACCTTTAACCTTCCTGAAAAAGAGAGCGACATCCTTTGCAGCATGCTCCTTAGATCCAGAGAGATATACGAGAAATACACAAGCCCTCTTGGAATTGGCTGGATGGTAACACCTATGGGCCACTACGGACCAAGTGTTGACGGTTATGAATATTCAAGATGGGGAACTTATCACAGAGCTGATCATTTGGGAATCGGCGTTGACAGGACAGATAAGGGTACAGGCTATGCTCAGCAGTACTACGAAGAGAACGCTAAGATGTACAACGACCCCAATACCTGTCCGGAAGAGCTTCTTCTTTTCTTCCATCACATTCCATATACATGGAAGCTCAAGACTGGTAAGACTTTGATGCAGCACATCTACGACAGCCACTTTGAGGGTGAGGAAGAGGCAAGAGGCCTTGCTGCTGACTGGGATAAGTTAAAAGAAGTGATCCCTGCCGAAAGCTTTGACAGAGTTAAGAAGAGATTTGACCTTCAGCTTGATAATGCCAGAGAGTGGAGAGATCAGGTGAACTCATACTTCTATAGAAAGAGTATGATCCCTGATGAGAAGGGCAGAACCATCTATTAAAGAGTCGCCCTTAACTTGCGCGATAAGACAGCTGGAACTGTTTTGGTGACATTCCGATCTGTTTTGAGAAGCGCCTTGAAAAGCTGGAATAGTTATTATATCCAACCATAAAGCAGACATCGTAAGGAGAATTGTTCTGAAGCAATAATTTTTGCGCCAGAGCAATTTTCTTTGCATTAATGTAATGTTTTAAAGAATCGCCAGTTGCTTCGCTAAAAGCCCTGCTCAAGTGGTCAGAGCTGTAGTGAAGCTCAGCAGACATGGCATTTATAGTGATATCTTCCGAGAGATGTGTGTCGATATAATCAAGGATCTTGGATACGACTACAGGCATGGAACTTCTCTTTTTCTGAGGAGGAACGTTCTCTGAATACTTGCATGTCAAAAGAAGGAACTCGGCAAGATATGCCTTGGACAGGACGCTGTGGCCATAGCTCTTTGAGTGGAGCGCTTCTTCGAGCTTACCAGCGATAGAGATAAACTTGGAGATGGACTCCTCAGGAATACGAAGGTGATTCATGTTGGCGGAGTCGCAATTTCTAAAGAGGGTACTGAAGTCTGTCTCAGCATCCCCAAGGTTCTTCAGGTATTCGTACTGCACGTTGATGACGATTCTCTCGTAGCCAGTGATATCTTCAAGGTCTATCCCATGGAAAACAAGGGGGCTGATAAAGAACATGTCCCCTCTTTTCATCTTAAAGAGCTCAGGCTCTATCATGATGTTTACATCCCCCTTAAGGAACAGAACAACTTCATAGCCATCATGATTGTGAACGGTATTTATATCTTCGGGTGTAACTCTGGCCATTTTGTGCTCACAGATGATCTCCTGATCGATCATACTGTATGGGCAGTTAAGGCTCTTTTTCATGGTTTAAACCCCTCCGGAAATGGTTGTGCAGTTTATATCGGAAAATGCAAAAAACTTACTGCATTTTGTGTATTTATTATAAAATCCCATATCTTATGATTATTTATATCATTGAAATGGGGAAACATCAACAAGCAAAAGTGAAATCAGAACCTGGTGGGGGTTAAAGTGTCTAAGGTAAGTTTCGATAACAGGTTAATGTTCACTTACGAGTCTAAATCATTTCCCGGAGTCAATAAGGTTGCAGCCCTGGTCAGACAGGACCTGTTTCTGGTCACTGGTTTTCACGCAGGTGAGTACACAAGAGGCTGTAAGTGCAGAAATCTGATAATCTTTGGAACTGTAGATAGAAGCGATTACCTTAAGGAACTGGAAGATAACGGACTACTGGATTTGGATGAGGTAAGGGGGAGATGGGAAGTCTATAGCTTTCAGGTTATAGATGCTCCGATGGAAGGCGTAGATCATGCACTGGTCATCGCCGGAAGTGACAAGAGAGGAACGATTTACGGACTGTTCCATCTGTCAGAACTCCTTGGTGTTTCACCACTTGTTAACTGGAATCATGTAATTCCCAAAAAGAGAAAGAACGTATCCCTGACAGACGAGGTCAATGTGGTTACAAAAGAGCCTTCAGTCAGATACAGGGGATTCTTCATAAATGATGAATGGCCAGCTTTTGGAAACTGGGCCATGGAGCACTTCGGCGGAATAAACGCCATGTGCTACGAACGGATTTTTGAACTGCTACTAAGACTTAAAGGCAATTACCTGTGGCCAGCCATGTGGAATTCAAACTTCAGCATGGACGGACCGGGACTTGAGAGTGCAAGACTTGCAGATGAGTACGGCGTTGTGATGAGTACCTCACACCACGAACCCTGCATGAGAAGCGGCGAGGAGTACAGACTCCTTCGCGGAGAGAACTCTCTCTACGGTGATGACTGGAGTTTTGTTAATAACAGAGACGGCATCACGAGATTCTGGAGAGACGGACTTCTTAGAAATAAGTCCTTTGAAAATGTTATAACGCTGGGTATGCGCGGTGAGAGAGACAGTAAGATCCTTGGAGAAGACGCAAGTCTTGAGGACAACATAGATCTCCTTCGTGATGTTCTTAAAACTCAGAACGACCTTATCCGCGAGACCATAGATATAGATCTTGATAAAGTACCGAGGCAGATAGTTCTTTTCTCCGAAGTGGAAGAGTTCTTCTACGGAGATGACAAGACTAAGGGTCTTATGGGAGATCCCGAGCTTGAGGGCGTGACCCTGATGCTATCTGACAACAACGTTGGATACACAAGGACGCTTCCGTCAAAAGAGATAGCAGACCACCCGGGCGGATTTGGCATGTACTATCACATGGATATGCACGGCGGACCATATTCCTTTAAATGGATCGGAGCCACATATCTTCCAAGGGTTTGGGAGCAGATGACTGCAGCCTACGAGTTCGGAGTAAGACAGATCTGGGTCGTAAATGTTGGAGATATTGGAACCCAGGAGCTGGGACTTTCCTACTTCCTGGACCTTGCATACGACATAGAAAAATGGGGCGGCACAGATGCAGCCATCACACAGGAATATGTAGATAACTGGGCAGAGAGGCAGTTTGGAGCAATGCTTCCTCTCTCTGGCAGGAATAAGATAAAGAAGATCATATGGGATTACACATCCCTTCTTGAAAAGAGAAGACATGAGATCATGAACCCATATGTGTACGACCCGCTTCATTATGGCGAGGCAGACATGGTGCTTGCTACTTCCAATGAGATCCTCAAGGAGGCAGCTGCACTTAAAAAGAAGATTCAGGAACAGGATATGTCGGCATTTATATCCCTGCTGTATTATCCGTCCTGCGGAACAGCCAACCTGATGAAGATGTGGATACTGGCAGGCAGAAACATGTTTTATGCAAGCCAGAACAGAGTAGAAGCCAACATCGTAGCTGATGAACTTGACGTGTGTGTCAGGGCAGATGCTGAGATCATAGATGAGTACGAGACAGTTGACGATGGTTACTACAAGGGCTTTGGTAAGTCCGAGCACGTTGGATTTATAAACTGGAACGAAGAGGACAACAGGTATCCGGTAAGACACCTTGTTTACGGGGCTAATTCCCCAAGGATGCTGGTGGCAAGAGCTGATGATGAGCACTACATGACAGGACTTGAGTGGTGCGACAAGCCCCAGACCTGGAGCAACATGCTCCGCCCTGATGTTAGTAGTATCCAGTTTGACCTTATAAGCGGAAGCGACAAGCCATTCAGATACAGGATAAGAACTGATTGCAGCTGGCTGAACTTCTCCAAAACAGAAGGAGAGGTTTCCGTAAGAGAGAGGATCACCCTTTCGGTAGATAAAGCTCTTTTAACTGATAAGGCAACAGGTACATTTACAGTAGAGAGCATCGGTTTTGGAACTGCTCATGTAACGGTACTGGTAGCTCCGCCAAAGGCACCGGAGGGCATGTTTGTTGAGAGTGATGGATACATCTGTATGGAAGCTGAGCACTTCGCAGAAAGCGAAGATACGTCAAAGGGTTGTTTCAAGGTACTTAAGCCCTACGGCAGAACAGGAAGCGCCATTAAGGCATTCCCTGTGATCCATGATTTTACAGGTGATAAGAAAAAACCATCTGTTACATACAGGTTCTATACCAGGGATGAAGGGGATTATGACCTGACCTTTGACCTGGCACCAACTACACCGGTTACGTTTAAAGAAGGTCAGTATCTGAGCTATTCCGTAAACGGCGGCAAGATCCAGACTGTAAACACAGTCAGAGAGCCGGACAAGGAGTTCTTCTTTAGCAAGCAGTGGCGCGAGGAAGCAAGGGATAGCGTTAAGAAGGTTTCAGTCTCGGTTAAGTGTAAAAAGGGAGAAAACACCCTTAAGTTCTACGGCGCAAGCCAGGGGATCGTACTTGAGAGAGTACTGCTTGTGAGATCTGGAATAGAGCTTCCAAAGTCCTACTTGGGACCAAGGGAGAGTTACATCAGACTGGAAGATGAATCTTCCAGTGAAAGTTAGGAGGAAGAAAATGAGTAAACCAGCACAGACGCAGTCTAAACAGAAATTCGGCGTCTATATGAAGAAGTACTGGCAGCTGTACGCAATGCTGTTTTTGCCTCTTCTGTATCTTTTGATCTTCAAGTACGTTCCTATGGTGTACGTACAGATCGCCTTTAAAAAATACAGCCTGATGGGCAGCATTTGGACACAGCCACTTGCCAAGAATCACGGATTTGAGTATTTCATCAAGGCATTCCAGAATAACGATTTCAGATATGCCCTGAAGAACACTCTTACACTTAATCTGCTGGATCTTATTTTTGGATTCCCGGCACCAATCATCTTTGCACTTATCCTTAACGAGCTCTGCTTTGTTCGTTATAAGAAGGTGGTTCAGACCATAGCATACATGCCCCACTTCCTTTCATGGGTCATCATCTACAGCTTGGCTCTGCAGCTCCTTGCACCAAACGCAGGTCTAGTTAACATGGTTATCCAGAACCTTGGCGGAGAGGCAATTCCTTTCCTTAATGACGAGGCACACTGGGTAGGCAGTTACATCGGATTTGGTATATGGCAGAACTTTGGATGGGGCTCCATCGTTTATCTGGCAGCAATTGCTGGTATCAACCCAGAGCTCTACGAGGCAGCTTCCGTTGACGGAGCTGGCAGATTCAGAAAGATCTGGCACATCACACTTCCAGGCATCAAGCCAACAATCGTCGTTCTTCTTATCATGAGCCTTGGTAACATCCTTGGCGGCGGATTTGACAGACCATTCGCATTCCAGAACAACCTCGTAATGCGTGTGGCAGACGTTATCGCAACATTCGTTTACAGAGTCGGTATTAAGGGTCTTCAGTTCTCCCTTACAACGGCCGTTGGACTATTCCAGTCCGTAGTAGGAGTATTCTTCCTGCTGATGGCTAACTGGATCTCTCGCAAGCTTGGCGAGAGAGGAATCTGGTAAAGGGGGGCTAAGAGATGAAAATTAAATCAAACGGCGAAAAAGCCTGGGATATGTTTTTTGTATTTCTTTGCCTGATTGTCAGCGCAATATGTATCATCCCAATGCTTAACCTTCTTGCCAAGTCCCTGAGCGGAACTGATTTTCTGGTAAGAAACGAAGTATATCTCATTCCAAAGGGCCTTAACTTCAACGCGTACTCAACAGTCCTTAAGGACCCTAAATACATAAGAGCCTTTGCATGGACAGTAATACTTACAGTTATCTGCACACTTCTGTCCCTGACTATGACAACACTGTGCGCATTCCCTCTCATCTTTGAGAAGCTGCGCGGCAGAAAGGCTATCAACATCTTTATTACCATCACTATGTTCTTCAACGCAGGTACAATTCCTAACTACCTGCTGATGCAGAAGCTGAACCTTCTTAGTAACCCACTGGTTCTGATCCTTCCTGGAGTACTTAGTGTTTACAACATGATCATCATGAGGAGTTTCTTTTACGGAATTCCAGACAGCCTTAGAGAATCTGCAGAGATCGACGGAGCAACATTCTTCGAGATCCTCTACAAGATATATGTTCCTCTTTCCAAGCCTGTTATGGCTACACTGGCACTGTTCTACGCAGTAGGAAGATGGAATGGCTACTCAGATGCTTTGATGTACATGAGAGAAGAGAAGTATTATCCACTGCAGCTCCTTTTGTACAACATCATCAACAACATCAACTCAGTAGAAGTAGCAACTCAGGAGGGCTTCTCAGCTCCCGGACTTTCAGAGTCACTTAAGGCAGCGATCGTAATGTTTTCAACAGTTCCGATCCTTTGCATTTACCCGTTCCTTCAGAAGTACTTCATCAGCGGAGTTACTCTTGGTGCGGTAAAAGAGTGATGGGCACAACTTACGGATCCTATCCCACGAAACGGGATCACATATTATCTATCAACAAGCAAAATGGAGGTAAAGTTATGAAGAAAAAGGTATTATCCATGCTCCTTGCTTCTGCCATGGCACTTTCAATGGTTGCCTGTGGACAGTCTAATGGGGGCGCAGCAACAACAGAAACACCTGCAGCTACAGAGACACCTGCTGCAACAGAAACTCAGGCTGAGACACCAGCTGAGCCTGCTGGCTCATCAGAGCTTACAGATGGTAAGTTCGCTGACACAAGATCTATCACAGTAGAGATCTATGACAGAGGAAATGACGGTGGTTCAGATCCTGAGAACAACATGTACACAGAGTACATCAAAAAGGGAATGCTCGAGGAGCACAACGTAGAAGTTACTTTCAAGAAGGTTCCAAGATGGACAGAGACAGAGGATATCAACAACCTCCTTGCAGCTCAGGAAGCTCCAGACATCTGCGTAACATACAGCTATCCTACAGTTCTTACATACGCTGACATGGGCGGTGTAATCGACCTTAAGGACCTTGTAGAAGAGTACAAGGCTGACACACCAAACCTTTGGGCTTGGCTTGAGGACACAAACATGCTTTGGGACAAGGATCCTAAGACTGGATCTCTTTGGGCAATCGAAGGTAGAAGAGCTGAGCAGCAGAGAATCGTTACTTTCGTTCGTCAGGACTGGCTCGATGCACTTAACATGAAGGCTCCTACAACAACTCAGGAGTTCGAAGACATGCTCGTAGCTTTCAGAGACAACGCTGATACTCTTCTTGGCAAGGATGCTTCCAAGATGGTTCCTTTCTCAACAAGCTATGATATCGGTTGGAGAGCAAGCAACATCATCACATCCTTCATGGATCCTCAGATCACAGATAAAGAGTATTACATCAACGGCTTTGATGACAGAATGGTTACAGAGCCTCAGACAAAGGAAGCTGTTAAGCTTCTCAACAAGTGGTACAACGACGGCCTTATGTGGAAGGATTTTGCTCTTTATGGAAGCGGAGACACAACAGAGGACGATATGATCAAGGCTGGTTATGTTGGTGCATTCCAGCACAACTGGGATTACGTATTCAGAAACGGTGAAGATTCAATCAACGCTAACCTTAAGAGAAACGTTGGCGAAGACGCTAAGTTCGTAGCAGTTGACTGCTTCAAGAACTCAGCTGGCAAGTATGCTAAGTGGCTCTACTCAACAGCAGGCGACAGAAAGCTCTTCTTCCCTACAACAAACGATGAGCCTTTAGCTTCTCTTCTTTACCTTGACTTCATTTCAAAGCCTGAGACAATCAAGTACCTCCAGGCTGGTGATGAGGGTGTTACACACGAAGTACTTGAGAGCGGCGCTATCCAGATCAAGGCTGCTGAAGGCGATGCAATCCAGAACTCTGGTAAGAACATCGACTACACAATCACATGTAACGGAACATACTTTGGTGACTGGGATCTCGCTAACCTTTCAATCGCTTATGGTTATGCTGAGGCTGATCCAGAGCTTGTAGATGCAGCTAACAAGATCTCACTTGCTGATGGTCTTGCTCCTATCAACGTTAACGTTGGTGTTATCGAGGCTGAGGCTGGTGTTGGTGATACACTTTCATCAAAGAGAGATCAGATCTATGACAACGCTGTAGTTGCAGCTCCTGCAGACTTTGATTCTACATGGGACAGCTACATGTCAGATTACCTCTCATCAGGCGGACAGGCTATCATGGACGAGCGTGCAGCTAAGTGGGCTGAGTACTTCGGCGATGCTGATATGCTTCCATAATAGATGCTGTAATAGATGATTTAATATAATAGGTTTATCCGGGGCCCCACGTTATGTGGGGCCCTTCTTTTATGCCCTGCCACACATATTTAATAACAACATGGCAAGATGTGGTGAGATATAACCATGTGCAAAAATATAGAATAGACTCAGTAGCATTAACACCTATTATTTTGAGAATATTGAGGGTATAGCGATGAACAGACAAGAAGCAAGAAAAAGAGCTACAGAGCTGGTTTCCAAGATGACAGTGGAGGAGAAAGCATCACAGCTAAGATACGATTCTCCAGCCATCGACAGACTTGGAGTTCCAGCATATAACTGGTGGAACGAGGCTCTTCACGGGGTTGCAAGAGCAGGTACAGCCACCATGTTTCCACAGGCCATCGGAATGGCAGCAGCCTTTGACAAGGACCTTATGAAGGAAGTGGGTGAGGTCATTGCAGAGGAAGGCAGAGCCAAGTACAACGAGCAGGCTAAGCGCGGAGACAGAGATATCTACAAGGGACTTACCTTCTGGTCACCAAACGTAAACATCTTCCGTGATCCAAGATGGGGCAGAGGCCATGAGACATACGGAGAGGATCCATACCTTACAGGAGCCCTTGCAGTTCCTTTCATCAAGGGAATTCAGGGAGATGGCGAGTACATGAAGGCAGCAGCCTGTGCCAAGCACTTTGCTGTTCACTCAGGACCTGAGGGCGACAGACATTTCTTTGACGCCAAGGCATCAAAGAAGGACCTTGAAGAGACATATCTTCCAGCTTTTGAGACCTGTGTCAAGGACGGCGGCGTAGAGGCAGTCATGGGTGCTTACAACAGGACCAACGGAGAGCCATGCTGCGCAAACAAGCCACTTATGGTTGACCTGCTTCGTGGCAAGTGGGGATTTGAAGGCCACTTCGTATCAGACTGCTGGGCTATCAGAGACTTCCACGAGAACCACAAGGTTACAGCAACAGCTGAGGAGTCAGTTAAACTGGCACTGGATATGGGCTGTGACGTCAACTGCGGATGCACATATCAGAAGATGATGAACGCATACAGAGCAGGCCTTATCACAGAGGATCAGATAACAGAGTCCTGCGTAAGACTCTTTACCACAAGATTCCTTCTTGGAATGTTTGATAAGACAGAGTACGACAATATTCCATTTACAGTAGTTGAGTGTGACAAGCATCAGAAGGTGGCACACAAGGCTGCATTAGAGGGCATAGTTCTTCTTAAGAATGACGGACTTCTTCCTCTTAATAAATCTAAGCTTACAACCATCGGCGTTGTTGGACCTAACGCTGATTCAAGAATAGCCCTTATGGGTAACTATCACGGAACATCATCCAGATTTGTAACAGTTCTTGAGGGTATCGAGGACAAGGTTGCTGGAGATGTGAGAGTCCTTTACTCAGAGGGATGCGACCTTTGGAAGCCAAACTTAAGTAACCTTTCAGATCAGGATTATCCTGACAGACTTTCTGAGGTTCAGACCATCGCAGACTACTCAGATGTAATGGTAGTTGTAGTTGGTCTTGATGAGAACCTTGAGGGAGAAGAGGGAGATGCAGGTAACCAGTTTGCATCAGGAGACAAGGTAAACCTTGAGCTTCCTATTCCTCAGAGACAGCTTCTTAATTCGGTTCTTGACTGCAACAAGCCTACAATAGTTATCAACATGTCAGGAAGTGCGATCAACCTTGGAGTAGCTCAGGAGAAGGCAAGTGCCATCATCCAGGCATGGTATCCAGGCGCAAAGGGCGGACAGGACGTGGCAGATATCCTCTTTGGTGACGTATCACCATCAGGTAAGCTTCCAGTTACTTTCTATAGTTCCACAGACGACCTTCCAGACTTCAGGGATTACTCCATGAAGAACAGGACCTACAGATACTTTACTGGCACACCTCTCTACCCATTTGGATATGGTCTTACTTATGGTAAGTGCAGGGCAAAAGAGATGTCGGTTGAGGCAGGATCTGATGGAGCAACCGTTAAGGTGACCATGGTCAACGATGGCGCTGTTAAGACTGCTGATGTACTTCAGATCTACGTTCAGGACACAGGCTATGAGCTTGCTATCCCTAACCCATGTCTTGCAGCCTTTGAGAGATTTGAGCTTGCAGCAGGCGAGGAAAAAGAGATCACAGTAAATCTTCCAAGAAGAGCATTTACTTCTGTAGATGAAGAGGGTAATCGAGATGTCTTTTCCCATAACTTCAAGATCTTCGCTGGCACATCTCAGCCTGATGAGAGGTCAAAAGAGCTCACAGGGGTAAGCTGCATCGAGAAAGATGTAACAATTTGAGCTTCAAAAAATACAAGCATAAGAAATTATGTATAAAAATTAGCGGTTATTTTCTGCAATCTATGACAATGTAAGTTTAGTATCAATAATGATACTCTAGTTGTATGGGACAGGTGTACAAGTTGCCTGTCCATACAGCGCTATAGGAAAGGGGCAAGGTATGAATTATCTTATAGGAATTGACGTAGGAACTTCTGCTACCAAAACAGTTCTATTTGATGAGAACGGAACCGTAGTAGCTGAGAAGGCCTATGAGTATCCAATGTACACACCTCAGAATGGCTGGGCTGAGCAGGAACCATCTGATTGGAAGAAGGCTAGTCTTGAGACTGTAGCAGCAGTTGTTAAAGAGGCGATTTCAAGCGGCAAGGTAGCCAATGCAGCTGATATCAAGGGAATCGGTATTTCCGGACAGATGCACGGACTTGTAATGCTTGATGAAAACGGGGAAGTTATAAGGCCATCCATTATCTGGTGCGACCAGAGAACTGGCGAAGAAGTAGAAGAAATGCTTCAGATAATGCCAAGAGAGAAGTGGATCGAGATCACAGCTAATCCACCACTCACAGGATGGACAGCAGCCAAGATCCTCTGGGTTAGAAACAAAGAGCCAGAGAACTACAAGCGCTGCAGACACATTCTTCTTCCTAAGGACTACATCAGATACGTCCTTACAGGAGAGTTCGCAACAGAGGTTTCAGATGCTTCAGGAATGCAGCTGATGGACGTTGCAAACAGATGCTGGTCTGACGAAGTACTTGAGAAGCTTAACATCGACAAGTCACTTCTTGGTAAGATGTACGAGTCATGTGAGGTTACAGGTAAGCTTACAAGCGAGGTAGCAGCACAGCTTGGACTTACAACTGATACAGTTGTAGTTGGTGGTGCTGGCGACAATGCAGCAGCTGCTGTAGGAACCGGCGTAGTAAGAGAGGGAACAGCCTTCACTACAATCGGTACTTCCGGAGTTGTATTTGCACACACAGACAAGGTAAGCATTGACCCTAAGGGACGTGTTCATACATGTTGCTGCGCAGTACCAGGCGCATGGCACATCATGGGAGTTACACAGGCAGCAGGATTCTCACTTAAGTGGTTCAGGGACAACTTCTGCCAGAGCTATATTGAGGAAGCCAAGGAAAAGGGCGTAGATCCATACGATCTTATCAATGCTGACATCGAGACAGTTCCAGTTGGAAGTGACAGACTTATCTATCTTCCATACCTTAACGGTGAGAGAACTCCACACCTCGATGACAAGGCAAGAGGAGTATTCTTTGGTCTCTCAGGTATCCACACACGCAAGCACCTCTTAAGAGCAGTTATGGAGGGAGTTTCATATTCACTCTGCGACTGCAACGATATCCTCAAAGAGATGGGTATCAGCGTAAAAGAGATGATGGCCTGCGGCGGCGGTGGAAAGAGCAAGATCTGGAGACAGATGTTATCTGACCTGTATGAGTGCAAGGTTGCAACTATCAACCAGGAGCAGGGACCTGCACTGGGTGTAGCTATTCTTGCTGGTGTTGGTAGCGGAGTATACGCAAGCGTACAGGAAGCAGCAGATAAGCTTATCACCAAGGCAAAAGAGACTGAGCCTGTAGCAGACAATGCTAAGAAGTATGCAGCATATCACGAGCTTTACAAGAAACTCTATGCAGACCTTAAGGATGATTATAAAGCACTTTCAGAGCTTTAAAATTTAAAACGTTTAGCGGCGGGGGCCGCAGGAAAGGGGATTATTATGATCAATGTACCAGAGTTAAAAATCGGATTAGTTGCAGTGAGCAGAGACTGTTTCCCAGCTTCACTTGCTGTTAACAGAAGAAAGGCATTAATGGATGCCTACAAGAAGAACTTCAACGACAAGGACGTTTATGAGTGTCCTGTATGTATCATCGAGAGCGAGATCCAGGCTATGGAAGCTCTTGAGGATATCAAGAAGGCTGGATGTAACGCTCTTTGCGTATATCTTGGAAACTTCGGACCAGAAATTTCTGAGACACTTATCGCTGAGAAGTTCGACGGACCTGTAATGTTCTGCGCAGCTGCTGAGGAGTCACAGGGTGACCTCATCGACGGCAGAGGAGATGCTTACTGTGGAATGCTCAATGCAAGCTACAATCTCCACCTTCGTGGCGTTAAGGCTTACATTCCTGAGTACCCAGTTGGAACAGCTGAAGAGTGCGCTAAGATGATCAACGAGTTCGTGCCTATCGCAAGAGCTATCTACGGCGTATCAAACCTCAAGGTTATCGCATTTGGACCTCGTCCTATGAACTTCCTTGCATGTAACGCACCTATCCAGCAGATCTACAACATCGGTGCAGAGGTTGAAGAGAACTCAGAGCTTGATCTTTTCGAGAGCTTCAACAAGCACGCTGGTGATCCTAGAATCGCTGATGTAGTTAAGGATATGGAAGCTGACCTTGGCGCTGGTAACAAGAAGCCTGAGATCCTTGAGAAGCTTGCTCAGTACGAGCTCACACTTCTTGACTGGATCGAGGAGCACAGAGGAAGCAAGAAGTTCGTATGTATCGCTGGTAAGTGCTGGCCTGCATTCCAGACACAGTTCGGATTCGTTCCTTGCTATGTAAACTCAAGACTTACAGGACGCGGAATCCCTGTATCTTGTGAGGTTGATATCTACGGCGCTATTTCTGAGTTCATCGGAACATGCGTAAGTAACGACGCTGTTACACTTCTTGATATCAACAACTCTGTACCTGCTGATATGTACAACGAGTCTATCAAGGGCAAGTTCGACTACAAGCACACAGATACATTCATGGGCTTCCACTGCGGAAACACATGCACAAGCAAGCTTGCTAGCTGCGAGATGAAGTTCCAGAGAATCATGGCTAGAAACCTTCCTGAGGAAGTTACACAGGGAACTCTTGAAGGCGATATCGCTCCTGGAAACATCACATTCTACAGACTTCAGAGCACATCTGATAACCACCTTCGTGCTTACCTTGCACAGGGCGAAGTTCTTAACGTTCCTACAAGATCATTCGGTGGTATCGGTGTATTCGCTATTCCTGAGATGGGAAGATTCTACAGACACGTTCTTATCCAGAATAACTTCCCTCACCACGGAGCAGTTGCATTCGGACACTATGGAAAGAGCCTCTTCGAGGTATTCAAGTATCTCGGAGCAGAGACAATCGGCTACAACCAGCCTGCATCTCTTCCATACCCAACAGAGAATCCATTCTGCTGCTAATGTGACATAAGTCCGGTTCCGACCGGTGCAAAATCCGCCATCTATGCGTAAAAAAATCGCATAGTATGGCGGATTTTTTGCGCTGTTCGGAACCTGGGATTGTGGTACAATGGCAGAAAAGAAATGCGGGAGGAAAGTATATGCGTATAGTAATTGCGGATAAAGATAGTGTCGGAAATGACATGGATTACAGTATATATGATGAGTTGGGAGAAGTAAGTTACTACGACGACAAGGTGACTGAGGAGAATGCGAAGGAGAGGCTTGCTGGGGCGAAGGTACTGGTTATAAATAAGAGCCAGATCACGGATAAGCTTCTTGATGATGCGCCGGACCTTGAGCTTATATGCGAGTTTGCAACAGGCTTTGATAATGCCAATATTCCTGCATGTGACAGACATGGAGTTAAGGTGGCAAATGTGGTGAACTACTCAACGGATTCTGTGGCGCAGCACACCTTTGCGATGCTCTTTTATCTTATGGAGAACCTTAGACACTACGACGAGTTTGTTAAGTCTGGTGATTATGCTAACCAGGAGCATTTCTGCTGTCTTGATATTCCTTATGAGGAGCTTGCTGGTAAGACCTATGGAATTGTCGGAATGGGAAATATCGGAAGGAAGGTTGCCCAGATAGCTACAGCTTTTGGCGCAAAGGTTATCTTCTATGCATCTTCAGGACACAGCGACTGCACAGACTATGAGCAGGTAAGCTTTGATGAGCTCCTTACAAGATCAGATATCATCTCACTTCACTGCCCGCTCAGTGACAGGACAAGAGACCTTTTTAACAAAGAGGCATTTAGCAAGATGAAGAAGACAGCTATCCTTATTAACGTGGCAAGGGGAGCAGTGGTTGTTGAGGATGACCTCTATGAAGCTCTTGCAGATGGAACTATAAGGGCAGCAGGACTAGACGTACTTAATCCTGAGCCTATGGCTAAAACTTCAAAGCTTCTTAAGATCCAGGATAGTGGAAAGCTCATAGTCACACCACATCTTGCATGGGCCAGCACTGAGGCCAGAAAGAGATGCCTTGATGAGGTTAAGAAAAACATCCAAAGCTGGATGAACGGAGAACCAAGGAATATCGTTAACTGAATCTGTGCTATAATCGCAATGTCTTTGAAATAAAAGGTCTGGACTAATGATAAGTCCAGACCTTTTTATAGTTTATTCTATAGCCTTTTTGATCTCTTCGATGACAATCTTCAGAGCCTTTATTCTGGCGTATTTCTTGTCCACTGATTCAAGAACATACCATGGTGCAAAAGCTGTGCTTGTTTTTTCTATCATCTCGTCGATGGCAGTCTCATAAAGATCCCATTTTTCCCTGTTTCTCCAGTCTTCATCTGTGATCTTCCACTGCTTTTCCGGAGTGTTCTGCCTGTCGTTGAAGCGCTTTAGCTGAGTGTCTTTGTCGATCTGAACCCAGAACTTGATGATGACTGCGCCCCAGTCCTTTAGCTCTTTTTCGAACTCATTGATCTCGTTGTAGGCTCTCTGCCAGTCGTTCTCGGAGCAGAACCCCTCAAGTCTTTCTACCATAACGCGGCCGTACCAGGTCCTGTCAAAGACAGTTATGTGACCGGTCTTTGGAAGTCTTGTCCAGAAGCGCCACAGATAGTGCCTTGCTTTTTCGTGGGGCTCAGGACTTGCAATAGGCTCAACCACAAAGTCTCTTGGATCAAGGGCCTCTGTGATCCTCTTTATATTTCCGCCCTTTCCTGCTGCGTCCCATCCCTCATAGGCGATGATAACAGGGATTTTCTTGCGGTAAACCTTATTTCCAAGATCCTTAAGCTCCTTCTGGAGGCGGTCAAGCTCAGCGTCGTACTCCGCATCGCTCATGACCTTTCCATCAAGGGAAATATCCGACAGCTTTCCGATCTTTTCCATAGGGAAGGTGTTCTGAAGGATCGGAACGTTCATCTTCTGGTTCTTGAGGGCAATATCTATTCCCTGATTAAGGAACTGAAGAACCTGAAGCTCAGCAAATTTCTTGTCCTTGGCATCAATTATGTACCATGGAGTTCTGGACTCGTTGGTGTCCTCAAGGTAGCGCTCAAATACGTCGAGGATCTTGTCGTAGTGCTTGTTCTGCAAAAGGTCATTTTTATCTACGCGCCACTTGGTATCTTTACTGCTTCGAAGGTCATCAAGTCTCTTTTTCTGTTCTTTTTTGGATATATGGAAAAAGAACTTTATGACCAGATATCCGTTGTCGACAAGCTGGCGTTCAATGACGTTTATGGAGTGTACTCTCTTTTTATACACTTCATCCGTGAGATTTCCTTCAATGACGCCGGATACAACTTCTTCCATCCAGCAGGTGTCAAAGAACCTGAATTTTCCTGCTTCAGGGATCTCCTTTATGTATCTGTAGAGGAAGGGATATCTCTTTTCCTCGGGACTTGGCTCCCTGTCCATGGTGGCAACCTTAAAGAATCTGGGATCGATGTTCCTTATGACTTTGCCAATGACAGCTCCCTTACCAGCGGCGTTCCAGCCTTCAAACAAAACCATTACAGGAAGCCCCGCCTCCTTGATCTTCATCTGAAACGCAGAAAGGCGCATGCGCTCTTCCTTAAGCTTGGCCTTAAGCTCTTCTTCCTCTGGCATTTCAACCTTAACAAAGTCCTTCAGCATAGGGATACCTCCTTTATGGCGAAATCGACGATATTCTAACAATATAATACCATAAAACCGAACAAAGATAGAGCCCGTAAAATGGCGCATTTGCGTTGACCATGGGCCATTTTTTCCGTATAATAATTGTTAAGTATTTTGTAAAGAATTGAGGGAGAGGAAGTATGTTTAAAAGTTTAAAGAAGCTCTTTATTTCTACGGGAATGCTGGTTTTCTTTTCAGCACTCCTTTTCTTAAGTCCGGCTGCAAGCTTTGAGTCAGAGGCCAGAGGTCCTGAGGTAGCAGTTGGAATCGACGTTTCCAAATATCAGGGAGGAATCAACTGGGGACAGGTTGCAGGCCAGGGCGTGCGCTTTGCCATGATCCGCGTAGGTACGACCAAGAAGGGCCTGGATGAGCAGTTCATCAACAATATCAACGGCGCCAATGCTGCTGGTATCAGAACTGGTATCTATATCTATTCATATGCGACAACTCCTGAGGCAGCAGCTGCTGAGGCCAATCAGGTTCTTGCATGGATAGCTCCTTATACTGTTACTTTCCCTGTTGCAATCGATATAGAAGATTCTTGCCAGAAGGGACTTAATCCTGGTCAGCTTCAGGCAATAGCAGATACATTCTGTGGAATCATTAACGCTGCTGGTTATGAGCCAATGGTTTACGCAAGCAGAAACTGGTTCATGGGCAGAATGCCAAATGTTTCAGCTCCCAAGTGGGTTGCTCAGTACAACACAGCCTGCGATTATCCAGGTGAGTATGCTATGTGGCAGTCAAGCAGTCATGGCTCATACGCTGGAATTCCTTCAAGAGTAGACGTTAACCACCTCTATGTTGATTATTTCTCAAGACTTATCCCTGAGGGATTCAACAGCTGGGGCGGACACGTATATTACTATCACAACTACAGAAAACAGTACGGCTGGATCAACTTAAGCGGCCAGAGATACCACGCAGATCCAAACGGATTTATTCAGACTGGATGGTTCCAGGATGAGAGCGGTATCTACTACCTTGATCCTAACAACGGCGGTCTTGCAGATGTGGGCTTTGCTGATATCGAAGGCGGTCACTTCTACTTCAACGAGAACGGTCAGAGATGCACAGGTCTTCTCAATCTTGGTGGTACTGTTTACTATGCTAATCCTGATGGACTTTGCCAGAGAGGCTTTGTTCAGCTTGAGGATGGAATCAGATACTTTGACGAGCAGTACATAATGCACACAGGTCTTACACCAGTTGGTGACAAGCTCTATCTCTTTGATGCCAACGGCCTTATGCTTACAGGTATGCACGCTCTTGAGACTGGCAGATATATGTTTGGTGCAGACGGTGTCGCATTAAGCGGATGGTATTCAAACGAGCTTGGTCAGAGATATTACTTTGGACCTGGCAATGCTGCATTAGTTGGCATTCAGACAATTGACAAGGACGTATATCTCTTTGGCGATGACGGTGTTATGTTCACTGGATGGTCAGGAGAGGTTGGTGCAAAATACTACTTCGGACCAGACGGCAAGATGGTCAAGGGATGGAATAACATCGACGGTCAGGACTACTACTTCGCAGAAGATGGAAATATGGCAGTTGGCTTTGCATCTCTCAAGGATGGAATCTACTATCTGGATCCTGCAGATGGCCACCGCGTACTTGGATGGGTTGAGCAGCCAGACGGATGGAGATTCTTTGATGGCAACACTGGAAGAATGCTTGTTGGTGTGACAGTTCCTCTTGATGGAGTAAACTGCACATTTGACAAGAACGGACTTCTTGCTGATCCTGCTGGCTGGGTTCCTGGAACACCACTTCCTGCACCAGCTGAAGCACCAGCAGATCCTGCAGCAGCTGCAGCTCCAGCAGGAAACTGATCCAGATCCACAATTGGAGGTTATAGAAATGACATTTGAAGAAGCTAAGGCGAAACTTGAAGAGTTTGGACAGCTTCATGTTCTTAAGTATTACGATGAGCTTTCTGAAGCTGAGAAAGCAGACCTCATCGCCCAGATAGCGGATACTGATTTTGCAGTTGTTGATAACTGCAAGAACCTTGGCAAGAGCCAGGGAAGAGGCGAGTTTGCTCCTCTTGCTGCAATGCAGGTTTCAGAGATAGAGTCAAGGAAGGAAGAGCTCTTTTCCATTGGCGCTAAGGCTCTTAAGGAAGGCAAGATCGCTGCCTGCCTCCTTGCAGGTGGGATGGGCACAAGACTTGGCTCAGATAATCCAAAGGGAATGTATGACATCGGACTTACCAAAAACGTATACATTTTCCAGAGGATCATCGAGAACCTTCTCGATACAGTTAAACAGGCAGATGGCACATATCTTCGTCTGTTTATCATGACCAGTGAAAAGAACAACGACGCTACAGTATCTTTCCTCAAGGAGCACAATTTCTTTGGATATCCTGAGGATAAGGTTACATTCTTTAAGCAGGAGATGGCGCCAGCTTCAGATTACGATGGCAAGGTTTACATGGAGAGCAAGTCAAGGATCTCCACATCACCTAATGGTAACGCTGGCTGGTACGCATCAATGTTAAGAGCTGGACTTCGTGACATTATTCTGAAAGAGGGTATCGAGTGGATAGATATCTTTTCCGTAGATAACGTTCTTCAGAGAATCGCAGATCCATGCTTTGTTGGAGCTACACTTGGCGCGGGCGTAAGCTGCGGAGCCAAGGTTGTAAGGAAGAATGCTCCTGATGAGAAAGTTGGCGTTATGTGCCTTGAGGATGGCAAGCCATCAATCGTTGAGTACTACGAGCTTTCACAGGAGATGATGGATGCTAAGGACGCAAACGGCGACCCGGCATACAACTACGGCGTAATCCTCAACTATCTCTTTAATGAAAAAGATCTTTATGAGATTTCTAAGAAATCCCTTCCACTCCACGTGGTTGAGAAGAAGATTCCTTATATAGATGAAAATGCACAGCTCATTAAACCTGAGAGCCCTAATGGCTGCAAGTTCGAGCAGCTGGTTCTGGATATGATCCATGAGCTTCCAAGCTGTCTGCCATATGAGGTAGTCAGAGAGTATGAGTTTGCGCCTATCAAGAACAAAGAGGGCGTAGATTCTGTGGATACAGCCAGAGAGCTTTGCAAAAAGTGCGGAATTGAACTATAAGTTAACATTTCGACAGGTAGTCATAACAAAAGGAAATTGTAATAGTTGCTGATTCTCTATACAATACTGCTGTAGGTAGACAAAAACACTTATTATGTACAACATAGAAAAGAGGTAATCATGGCTATTCTTGTAACAGGTGGTGCTGGTTATATTGGATCACACACAGTAGTAGAACTTCAGAACGCAGGGGAAGATGTAGTAGTACTTGATAATCTTGCCAATGCAAGCAGGAAGTGTTTGGACAGAGTTGAGGCTCTTACAGGCAAGAAGGTTCCTTTTTATGAGGCTGACATAAGAGACAGAGATGCTCTTGAGAAGATCTTTTCCGCTGAAAAGATCGACAGCGTGATTCACTTTGCTGGTCTTAAGGCGGTTGGCGAGTCTGTTCAGAAGCCATGGGAATATTACGACAACAACGTAACAGGAACTCTTACACTGGTAGATGTTATGAGAAAGCACGGATGCAAGAACATCATCTTCTCATCATCAGCAACAGTATATGGCGATCCTGCTATCATTCCTATCACTGAGGAATGTCCAAAGGGACAGTGCACTAACCCATACGGTTGGACCAAGTCAATGCTTGAGCAGATCCTTTCAGATATTCAGAAGGCTGATCCGGAGTGGAATGTAGTTCTCCTTAGATACTTCAATCCTATCGGAGCTCACAAGAGTGGAACAATCGGAGAGAATCCTAACGGAATCCCTAACAACCTGATGCCTTACATCACACAGGTTGCGGTTGGCAAGCTTCCTAAGCTCAACGTATTTGGTAATGACTATGATACACACGACGGAACAGGCGTAAGAGATTATATCCATGTAGTAGACCTTGCAAAGGGACATGTTAAGGCTCTTAAGAAGCTCGCTCCTGGCAGCGGACTTAACATCTACAACCTGGGAACAGGCGTAGGATACAGCGTACTTGATATCGTCAAGAACTTTGAAGAGGCAACTGGAGTTAAGATCCCATACGAGATTCAGGCCAGACGCCCTGGCGACATTGCAACCTGCTATTCCAAGGCAGACAAGGCAAAAGAGGAGCTTGGCTGGGTTGCTGAGAACGGAATCAAAGAGATGTGTGCTGATTCCTGGAGATGGCAGAGTAATAATCCGAATGGCTACGAAGGCTAATATGTGATACATTATGTATAAGGTTTACCATGTATATGGTAAGCCTTATATTTTTGCTTGAAAGGTAGAGAGATGTTTAGACTCTGGGTTAAGCTAATATCAGATAATCACCTTATGAAGGATATGGTGGTGTGCGATGACACAATGGACACCAGAACCCACAAGGTTATGAATGCAATTGAGAAGGCGTGTTATGAGATGGACCTGTCAAAACCAATATGGCTTGACAGTGTAGTTAAGGATTTTCAGCTCCACGCAAAGTGCCGTTTTACCAGGGATAGCTTCGTTGAAGAAGTATCTTTTGACTATATGGAGATAGAGGTTATAGAGGACGATTATTAATTTTTATATAAGAAATTAATCACAATTTCGACACAGAACACTTCTATACTAAAGCCATAAACGGAAAGGAAGGTACATTATCATGTATGAAGACACCAACAACAGATCATCAGTAGATAATGGATCAAATGCAAACCCTACATCTAATCCATACAATTACAACAACAGAGGATACAACTACAACAACAATCCTTACTCATATAATTCAGGATCTGGGAATTCAAGCTATTCTTATGGGCAGAACAGCTACAGTTACAATCCAAATGGTCAGCAGACCTATGGCACATATCAGTACAATGCTCAGACAGGCCCTGCTGTTCCACCTGAGAACACACCCAAGAAGAAAAAGCACACCTTTGCCAAGGTTGTTGCAGCGCTTTGCATTGTAGCTCTTCTTGCAGGCGGAGTAGGAGTTGCTTATAACACAGTTTCTAAGGGATCATTTGATCTGTTTGGAATTGGAGGAAGCAAGGCAGTTGCAGAGATAGAGCAGCAGGATGAAGATCTTACACCTGCACCAGAGGTTGCAACAGCTGACCCTGTTACAGAAGAAAAGAATGAAAAAGAGATCCAGACAACTACAGTTTCTGGAGCATCAATGGCAGTTGTGACTGACGTAACTGCAGTTGTAGAAGAAGTAATGCCAGCAATGGTAATGATCCACAACAACTATACAGCATCAGCCAGCTACTTTGGATATGTTCAGAAGGAAGAGGCAACAGCATCAGGAAGTGGAATCATAGTTGGTGAGAACGATTCAGAGCTTCTTATTGCAACCAACTATCACGTTATTGAAGGTGCTGATACCCTTGAAGTTATCTTCACTGATGACACAACAGTTCCTGCAGTAGTAAAGGGCACAGATTCAACAATGGATCTTGCTGTTATTGCAGTAATGCTTGATGATATAGATGATTCAACAAGAGATGTGATCAAGATCGCTACACTTGGAAACAGCGATACACTTAAGCTTGGTGAACCAGCTATCGCTATTGGTAATGCTCTTGGCTATGGCCAGTCAGTTACTACCGGTGTTATCTCAGCGGTAAATCGTGAAGTTGAGATCACTGAGGGCGAGACACAGACATTTATCCAGACAGATGCAGCTATCAACCCAGGTAACTCTGGTGGAGCTCTTTTAAATCTTCAGGGCGAAGTAATCGGAATCAACTCTAATAAGATCGGTGGTGATACCATCGAAGGTATGGGATACGCTATTCCTGTTTCAGTTGCTCAGCCTATCATTGACAGACTTATGAATGAGGTAACAAGAGTTAAGGTTGCAAGTGAGGACAGAGGTTACATCGGAATCTCAGGAGTAAGCGTAACAACCAGCGTATCAGAAGGATATGGAATTCCTCTTGGAGTATACGTAGCTGAGGTTACAAATGGCGGTGGAGCCCAGGCTGCTGGTATTGAGAAGGGCGATGTTATTGTTGAGTTTGATGGTGAAGAGATAACATCAATGGATGACCTTCAGACAAGGCTTCAGTACTATGAAGCTGGTACTTCAGTTACTATCAAGGTAATGAGACAGAACGGTCAGGAATATACAGAGAGAGAGTTTACTGTAAATCTCGGACATGCAGCAAATTCACAGGGCGCTGATTCAAACGCAGCAGAATCTGAAGGCGGACACTGATAAATACTTGATATTATAAATATAGGCCACGATTTTCCTTGGAAAGTCGTGGCTTTTTGTTTGCCCACTACAGGGGTTTAGTGGTAAAATTTTAATTGGGTATGATTAGTTAGGAGGAAAGTATGGGAATTAATAGTATTGATGCTGAGGACGATCAGTTCGCGTATCGCTACGATACACAGCTTCTTATTGATAGAAGAGACAAGGATCTCGATGAAGATGAGATCGCAGATTACATTACAGAGCACTTTGAAGGCAATTCTCTTATTGCAGCAGGTGATGAGGATCTTGTTAAGATCCATTTCCACACCAATGAACCATGGAAAGTTCTTGAGTATTGTAACAGCGTCGGCGAGATATATGACATCGTAGTTGAGGATATGATCAGGCAGTCTTCAGGATTACAGGGGTGAGACGGAGGATAATCCTATGGGATTATTTCACAGGCTTCATGAGCTAATAATAAAAGAATCGCCATTTGAGGATGAGGCAAATGGTCTTCTTTTTTTGATTAGAACGGTGCTAATTATATGGATGCCATTCTACCTTATTATGGGAATATATTCCCTGATAAGTGGCCTTGGAATGCAGCCCTTTATTGTTTTTGCGGCAGGACTTGTGATCTATGGCGGTGTTTTCGCAGAAACCTACACCAGAAGATCCAAACACTGTCTGTATTATCTTCTTATCAGTGCCACCATCATCACCGGTCTTCTGACCATCGTGTTTGGATGGCGTGCGTCTTTCCAAAACTTTGTCTATATTAACTTCCTTATTCTGTGGTATGATCCCACATCAGGTTCCAAGAAAAAAGCTATATCCAGTATCTTCATGGCCATATCAATGTGTGTAATATCTTTCTTTACACCTTTTGGACAGACCATTCTTACACCTGGAACAGTACCACACTATGTTGTTGTATATTCCAATATCATTCTGTTTTCCATTTGTCTTTCAATCGTTGCATATTACTTCTGCAATCAGTACATCGAGTCTGAGCACAAGCTAAGGGAGTACAACTCCAAGCTCAAGCAGATTGCGGAAACGGATCCTCTTACCAAGCTCATGAACAGAAGATCCGCTGAAAAAGAGATCCAGGAGGTGGTAAAAGAGAGCACCTCCCTCAAGTACATGTTCTGCCTGGCAATTGGTGATATTGATTTCTTTAAAAACGTAAACGACACCTATGGTCATGAGGCTGGAGACTACATTTTGCAGACTCTGGCTGAGGAGTTTAAGAACTTTATGAAGGCCAGAGGATTTGTTGCCAGATGGGGAGGAGAAGAATTCCTGTTTGTTCTTCCCAGAGTAAATGGCGATGAAGCCATGGCAATCCTGGATGAGCTTAGACACCAGATCAAGGAAAAAGAGTTTGTCTACAAAGACAACACTATAAAGCTCACCATGACATTTGGCGTGGAGGAATTCAGTAAGATCACAGGAGTTGATAAGACCATCGAGGAAGCTGACAAGAAGCTATACCTCGGTAAACAGAGCGGAAGAGATAAGGTTGTTTTCTAAATAAGGAGGCGCTATGGATCAGAAGATGAGACTTATTGGAAGAGACATGTCGATTAAGATGGGAATCACCATGAGCTTTTTTCTTTCCCTGATTGGAACTGCTACATCTGGACATTTTACTATTCCAGGTTTTTTGATAAGCTTTGTTGTCAGCACCATCATAAGCCTGATAATCGGATTTCTGATTCCAATGGGTAAGCTCTCAAATGGTCTTTTAACGAAGCTCCATCTTGTAAGAGGAACTCTTGGAGCAAGATGTGTTGAGACTTGTGTTTCTGATCTTATCTATACTCCTATCATGACCTTTGCCATGGTATTTCTTGCTTACAACATGGCAATGAAGCAGAGCGGAGGAATGGCTCAGCTTAATCTGGGCAGAATGTTTTTATCATCCCTTATCATATGCTTCCTGGCAGCTTTTGTGATCATCTTTATAGTTCAGCCTATATTCATGAAGCAGGCAATGAAGAAGCATGGAATGGTTAAGCCAGAGGAATAAACAGTTGGAGGAGATTTAATATGCACGAGATGGCTAAAAAGAGAAATGAACTGTGGGCTCAGACAGTAATAAAGGGCCTTGAATCAAGAAATATGTCAGGATACTATGCTGCAACCAAGGAAGAAGCCCTTAAAAAAGCACTGGAGCTTATACCAGAGGGAAGCACTGTATCAATGGGCGGCGCAATGAGTGCCCACGAGATTGGCCTTGTAGATGCTATCAAGAAAGGTAACTACAATTTTATTGACAGGGATGCTGCAGAAGATCCGAGAGCAGCTATGCTTGCTACTTACGATGCAGACGTTTTCCTTGCCAGTGTAAACGCCATGACCCAGGACGGAGTCCTTGTAAATATCGATGGTAACTCCAACAGAGTATCAGCTATAGCTCAGGGACCCAAGAAGGTTGTATTTATAGTTGGAATGAATAAGGTATGCGGAGATGTGGACGGAGCACTTAAGCGCGCCAGAAACGTGGCAGCACCTGTTAACGCACAGCGCTTTGGCCTTTCAACACCATGTGCCAAGACCGGAGCCTGCATGGACTGCAAATCACCTGACACAATCTGCTGTCAGTTCCTTATCACAAGATTTTCAAGACATAAGGACAGAATTCATGTGATCCTGGTTAACGAGGAGCTTGGATTCTGATCATGGGAAATAGTAGCATTAAAGCCGTACTGTTTGATCTGGACGGAACCCTTACAGATACAGAGAAATATTACCAGATAGCGTGGCCAAAGGCCCTTAAGCACTTTGGCTATGAGGCGCAGGACTGGATGCCCTTGGAACTTCGGTCCCTTGGAAGACCCTTTGCGCCAAAGCAGTTTAAGGAATGGTTTGGCGAGGACTTTGATTACAACGAGGTAAGAGAATACCGAAAGAGTCTGGTTGAAGAGATGATAGGGGAGAGCGGGATCCCGCTTAAACCCGGGGCAAAAGAGATCCTGACATGGCTAAGGGAACATGGCATTCTGACAGCTCTTGTAACCTCAAACAATTTCCCAAGAGCAGAGAGGTACCTCAAAAAGATAGATCTCTTCGACTACTTCGATAAAATAATCTGTGCGAACATGGTAAGTCAGGGTAAGCCTGCACCGGATATTTACGCCTATGCCTGCAAAGAGCTGGGGCTCGATCCCAAGGAAACCTTTGCAGTTGAGGATTCGCCAAATGGTGTGACCAGCGCATATCTTGCAGGGTGCAATGTAATAATGGTTCCAGACCTTACACAGCCAGACGAGGAGCTTTCTAAGAAGTTATACAGGAAAGTAGATAAGCTTCTTGATATAACAGAACTTTTCTAAAACAAAATACGGACATAATAAAACCCCATTAGTTTGTAACTAATGGGGCTTGTTTTTGGTTTAAGTGCCTGTTATCAGGCCTTCTTTTCAGCTTCCATTGAAGCCTTGAGTTCGCCGCTCTTGTATCTCTCAATGATGCTATTGATACGCTCAACAGGATTGAGAAGATCGCTTATAGATGCGTCGTGGTTAAGTGTATCTATGAGGTAAGCGATGTACTTACTCATATCGCAGCTGATGTACCACTCTCTTGAAAGAAGTTCAGGAGTCTGGTAAACCAGGTTGGTTGTAAGTACTCTGTCAATGATGCCTTCCTTGTAAGCCTCATCAAATCTCTCAAGACCGCCGGTGAATAATCCGAAGGTTGAGAACGCGTAGATTCTTGCTGCCTTTCTCTCTTTAAGAGCTCTTGCTACATCGATCATGCTCTCTCCGGAAGAGATCATGTCATCAACGATGATAACTGACTTGCCCTCTACACTTGTTCCAAGGAACTCATGTGAGATGATAGGATTTCTGCCATCAATAACCTGTGTGTAGTCACGTCTCTTGTAGAACATTCCCACATCCAGACCAAGTACGCTGGCAAGGTAGATAGCACGGCTCATTCCGCCCTCATCAGGTGAAATGACCATCATGTGCTCTGAATCGATCTGAAGATCATCAACGTTCCTGAGAAGAGCCTTGATGAACTGATATGTTGTACGAACGGTCTCAAAACCGTTAAGTGGAATAGCATTTTGAACTCTTGCGTCATGGGCATCAAAGGTAATGATGTTGTCTACGCCCATGTTTACAAGTTCCTGAAGTGCGATAGCACAGTCGAGAGATTCTCTTGAGCTTCTCTTGTGCTGTCTTGACTCATAAAGGAATGGCATGATGACTGTGATACGTCTTGCCTTGCCGCCTACAGCAGCGATGATTCTTTTAAGATCCTGATAGTGATCATCAGGGGACATGTGATTTTCCTGTCCAAAAAGAGAATAGGTCTCTGAATAATTACATACATCAACTAAAAGATAGAGGTCGTCTCCACGAACGGAGGTTTTAATAACACCCTTTGCTTCACCGGTTCCAAACCTTGGAATCTCGGCCTCGAGAATGTAGGTAGGGCGCTCATAACCAGTAAATGCAAGGCTTCCCTTGTGCTCATTCTCTCTCTCAGCTCTCCATTTTACGAGATAGTAGTCAACCTTCTCTGCAAGGGGCTTGATTCCCTTTAAAGGGATCATTCCCAAAGACCCAACGGGGATGGTCTCCAGATTACGCTTCTCTTCTCTTCTTGGCATTACTTAATGTCCTCACTTTCTTTTTTGGCTATCTTTTTAACCTTACGAATATCTGGTCCTGAGAGCTTTAAGAGTTTAAAGTTGCTGGCAACTCTTGAAAAGATTCGGTCAGAGTATGTGTTCTGCAACTGTTCCAATGAATAATTGGTTGTGATGATCGTGGATTTCTTCCTGGACTCACGCTCATTTAGAAGAGCGAAGAGCTCAGAAGCGGTAAATGTACTGCTCATCTCTGTACCAAGATCATCTATAACAAGAAGCTCACACTCGTAGAGGTCATCATAAATAGCCCTAAGGTTTTGCTTGGATTTATAGTCGAAAGTGTTCTCGGCGATAAGCTCAAACAAACCTTGTGAACTGAAATAAATGACGGAATGTCCCTTTTTTATCAGCGCATCAGCGATACAAACTGAAAGGAACGATTTACCAGTACCCACTGTACCATAAATAAATAAATTTTGGTAGTCGGTGCTGAAATTGTTCACAAAATCTTCAGCAGCCTTTCTGGCCCCCTGAAATCTCTTGAGGTCCTCACCTTCGTAGTACTGTTCAGAAAGAAGTTTAAAGTTAGCGCTCTTAGTCATCATCCGAAGATTGGACTTATCATAAAGCGTCTCTATAATTTTCTGTCTAAAGCAATGGCACTTCTCGTTGCCAACATAGCCAGTATCCTTGCAATCCGGACATGTATACCCCATATCCAGATAATCTCTGGAATAGCCAGAATCTGTAAGGAGAGTGAGCTTACGCCTGGCAATCTCCTCAAGCTGGCTCTTGAGTACTCGTCTGTCCAGCTTTTCTCCTGATAAGATTCTTCTTCCGAAATCTGCACTAGCACTTGCGGTCTCGTCGTCTAAATCTTTGTACCCAGGTACATTATCATAGACAATTTGAAGCCTCTCTTCCAGCTCCTGTCTATGTAAACTTCTACGATCCTCATACTCGTGCATTATAGCGTCATACTGCGCGTTAGTTAGTGCCATAGATCATTCTCCTTATACTATGCCCGGGATTTCTGTTTATCGTCCAGCTCCCAGAATATTTCCCCCTGGCGATTTTCAAACCGTGGAATTGAGACATATCAATCTCGAGCGGTTATCCGCGATGAGATTGATGCTCATGGCTCAATGGAACGCTTGGTTTGACGAGCAAAGGGGGAAATATTCTGGGAGCTGGACAATTAACACAACCCCCAGCATTTCATAAGTATGGCCCTGTACGTGTTTCAGGGAAGGCCGGAGCCGCCGCCGAACCAAAAGTACAGGGCCGAGCTTATGTAGTCTCTCCTGAAAGATTCCCCAATCTTGCAAGAGGCTCTAGTTGTCCAGAAGCTTCTTCTCCAGTTCAACAAAATCGTAGGTATTCTGCTGGAACTGATTGAAGCGATTCTGGGATCCGCCCAGACGAATAGATGATTCGCTCAAGCGGAGCTTGGTATCGATGGATGATACGGAAGCCTTGGATCTCTTCTTGAGATCTGCGGTAAAATCAGCATCTAGCCTGGCAATATCCTCCCGTGTACTTACTCCTTTTTCATGCCAGGAACGAAGAATACTATCGCAATACTTCAGACGATTCTTCTGTGTTGCCATAACAGTGCGGTCGCAGGCTTCCAGGATTATATCCATCGAAAATCCCAACTCCCCACGCCACTTACGAATGAAGGTACCTTCCTTCTCCGTGGGGCTATTTTCCATACCGAGTGCCTTCATGATAGTGATGATGTCACTGTCATGTTTGTAAATTTCCGCACGCGCCTGTTTTGGCGTTTTGATGCTTTGCTGATTCCAGTTTATGGCCACCTTTTCCATATACCTGAAATCTTTCTTATGATTATCGACGCAATACTGCATCAGATAGTCCAAAAGGTCATCTGAGAATCCGAGTTCATCGTGGATGTAATAAACTGTGGACATCTCAGTTGGTGTAAGAGTTCTGCCAAAATACTGTTCAGCTATAAATAGAAGATTGGATCCTTCTGACTGCTTGAAAGCCTTGAGCTGAGAAGCAGAATAGCTTGGCTTGGCTGGAACATCACTTACGATCTGAGCTTCAGGTTCTGCTGAAGCTACTGGTGAAAGAACGGATCTTGTAGCTGAGTCGTTCCTTCTTCTTCCATAGCGTCTTGATGCACTGGAAGTAATGTCTTCCATATGGATTCCTGTAAGGTTCTGGGCTCCGTCATACTCCAGTGAAATGAGCCCTTTCTTTTCCCAGTATTTTAAAGAACGCAACACATCTGATTCTGTATGATTGAATTTATCTGCCAGAGCTGGAACGCTGGTAGGTAAATTCGCACTCATCATACGCAGCAGATAGAGGTAGATCTTAATCTGCGCATCGTTTGCGTCCTGCATGTATTCATCAATAAAAATGTTGGAAACATAAGTAGAATCCTCCCCACAAGTAGAACTAATTGTAACTCGCCCCATCATATACTTTCATCACCTGCTTTACTAACATATCCGAAAAAGAATTGTTTGCTTCATCGGAACAATTCGAATTATAACATGGGGATTTCCAAAATGATATGGGTAAATATGCCGAAGAAATCCAGTAACCATCACGGTTTCCGGAATTTTAGATTTATTGTGGACAATGTGGATAACGTGGATTATTTTATTAAAAATCTATAAAAATAGGTCTGACTGTGGGTGTTGCCAGTCAGACCTTTATCCACCAAAAGTGATTTACATAAACCGGTTTCAAAAGTGGAAATGTGGATAAGTATTACCTGCCAAGGAGCTCATCGCCTATTTTAACCACATCTCCGGCTCCCATGGTTATCAACAAATCTCCCTTAGTGCAATTTTGCAAAAGGAATTTTTCAATTTCACTAAAGTTTTCAATTGTTGGAAAATAATTACATTCGTGACCCAAACTGACAATTTTGTCAGCAAGAGTTCTTGAACTGATTCCGAGATTATCCTTTTCTCTGGCTGCGTAAATATCAGCAAGAACAACGTGATCTGCAAGAGAAAGAGCCTCTGCAAATTCGTTTAAAAGAGCCTTGGTCCTGGTGTAGGTGTGTGGCTGGAATACGCACCAGATCTTGTTGTGAGGATAGTTCTGGGCTGCAGTTAATGTTGCCTTTATCTCTGTTGGATGGTGAGCGTAATCATCAATGATTGTAACGCCGCCAATCTCGCCCTTGTGCTCGAATCTTCTGCTGGTTCCGCCAAAGAGTGAGAGAGCATTTACGATGTGCTCATCTTCTATATTAAGTATAGTAGCAACAGCGATAGCTGCCAGAGCGTTATAAACGTTGTGGATGCCAGGTACTGCAAGCTTGATCTTTAGCTCTTTTCCCATAGGAAGGTGAGCTGTAAAGGATGGATTACCGTGATCGTCGTAGGCAATGTCAGTTGGGTAATAGTCAAAATCTGCTGATGAACCATAGGTTACAATGCTGCAGTTAAGACCATCTGTGATCTCGCCAACGTTCTCAATATCTCCGCTGATAACAAGAGTTCCGTCATCAGGAAGGAGCTGTGCAAACTTTCTGAAGGAATGTCTGATATCATCAAGATCCTTGAAGAAATCAAGGTGGTCAGCATCGATGTTGGAGATGACGCTGATCTTAGGGAAGAAGCTAAGGAAGCTGTTGGTGTACTCGCAGGCCTCAGTAACAAAGTACTCAGACTTACCAACCCTTATGTTTCCTCCGATGTCCTTGAAGACGCCTCCGATTGAAAGTGTTGGATCTGTGTCTGCCTCAAGAAGGATCTTGGATACCATGGAAGTTGTTGTGGTCTTGCCATGGGTTCCGCTTATTGCTACAGGAATCTCGTACTGCTTCATGATCTGGCCAAGAAGCTCAGCTCTTGTGAGCATTGGAATACCTGCGTTTGCGGCTGCAGCGTATTCTGGATTATCAGGGTGAACAGCTGCAGTATAAACAACTACATCGATCTTGTCTGCTGATGTTATGTTCTCGGCTCTCTGGCCGTAATTGATCTTAACATTCTGTGCTTCAAGAGCCTTGGTCATTGCTGACTCCTTGGAATCAGAACCAGAGATCTTGAAGTTCTCCTGAATAAGGATCTGTGCAAGGCCGCTCATGGAAATGCCGCCAATGCCTATGAAATATACGTGTACCGGATTATCGAAATCTATTTTATACATATTTATATATGCCTCCAAACTTCTTTATTCTAGCACTTATTCGGGCAAAGTCAAAAAAACAGATAATTCGAAAACGTTTAACTAAATTATATATCTTATTTACTTCATTTCGTATTTTTTTCATCAAAACATGTGATATACTTATAATTAAGAACAAAGCGGTTTCTGTTATATGCTGAAGTTGAGCATATTTGGTGAAATTCTTAGCAACGAGGTGGAACATGATAAAAAAGGAAATGATCGCCATGCTTCTGGCAGGGGGCCAGGGCAGCAGATTAGGTGTGCTGACAGCGAAGATGGCTAAACCCGCAGTTTCTTTCGGAGGGAAATACAGGATCATTGACTTCCCGCTTAGCAACTGCATCAATTCCGGAGTGGACACTGTAGGCGTTCTTACTCAGTATCGTCCTCTCAGACTTAATTCCCACATTGGAATAGGAATACCTTGGGACCTGGACCGTAACTTCGGTGGAGTTACAGTTCTTCCTCCTTATGAAAAGAGCGCAAACAGTGAGTGGTACACAGGTACTGCCAATGCGATCTATCAGAACATGGAGTACATGGAGAACTATAATCCTGATTACGTTCTTATCCTTTCTGGTGACCACATCTACAAGATGGACTATGAGACAATGCTTGATTTCCATAAGTCCAGCGGAGCTGATGTCACCATTGCTGTTATGCCTGTTCCCATGGAAGAGGCCAGCAGATTCGGTATCATGATCACCGACGAAAATAAGAGAATCGTGGACTTTGAAGAAAAGCCAGAACACCCACGTTCAAACCTTGCATCAATGGGTATCTACATTTTCTCCTGGAAGGTCCTTAAGGAAGCCCTTATCAAAAATAAGGATCAGGCCGGACTGGACTTTGGTAAGCACATCATCCCTTACTGCAAGGAGAAGGGACAATCCCTTTTTGCATATGAATTTGATGGTTACTGGAAGGATGTTGGAACTCTTACTTCTTATTGGGAAGCCAACATGGAGCTTATCGACATCGTTCCTGAGTTTAACCTTTACGAGGAATATTGGAAGATATACACAGCAAGCGACGTTCAGCCGCCTCAGTACCTGGGACCTGACAGCGCCATCGAGCGTAGTATCGTAGGTGAGGGCTGTGAGATCGAAGGAAAGGTTTACAACTCCGTTATCGGACCTGGCGTCAAGATCGGCAAGGGCTCTGTTGTAAGCCATTCAATCATCATGAATGACACGGTGATCGGCGACAACTGCAACGTTGAGAAGGCCATCATCGCCGAGAAGAGCCAGATTGGATCTGGAGTTACACTTGGAGCTTTTGAGCAAAAAGAAAATGAGACCAAGCCTGGAATATATTGCGAAGGCCTGTGCACAATAGGCGAGCGCTCAGTTATTCCTGACAACGTTAAGATAGGTAAGAACACCATGATCGCTGGAATTACTACTGCTGAAGACTACGCAGATGGAATCCTTGACAGCGGACGTACATTAGATAAGGCAGGTGATTGAGTATGAGGGCGATTGGTATTATTTTAGCGGGCGGCAGTAGCAGCAGGATGCAGGAGCTTTCCAAGAGGAGAGCGGTTTGTGCCATGCCAGTGGCTGGCTTTTACAGGAGTATCGATTTTGCTCTTAGTAACATGACAAACTCCCACATCCAGACTGTAGCCGTATTCACACAGTACAATGCAGGAAGCCTTAATACACACCTTAGTTCTTCCAAGTGGTGGGACTTCGGTCGTAAGCAGGGCGGCCTATATGTTTTCACTCCGGCGGTTAAGGCGTCAGGAAACCTCTGGTACAGAGGTACAGCAGATGCCATTGCGCAGAACCTTGATTTCCTACGCAGCTGCCACGAGCCATACGTGATCATCACTTCCGGTGACTGCGTATACAAGATGGACTACGGTAAACTTCTCGAGTATCACATTCAGAAGCAGGCTGACATCACAGTTGTCTGCAAGGACATGCCAGCTACCATTGACACAGAGAGATTTGGTACTGTTCGCATGAACGAGGAATGCAGGATCGAGGAGTTCGAGGAGAAACCTGTAGTATCCAAGTCAAACACCATCTCCTGCGGTATCTACGTAATCAGACGCCGCCAGCTCATCGAGCTCATCGAGAGAGCAGAGGAAGAGGAGAGATACGACTTCGTTAGAGACATCCTTGTAAGATACAAGGACATGAAGAGGATATATGGCTACAAGATCAAGGAGTACTGGAGTAACATCGCTTCTGTAGCAGATTACTACAGAACCAACATGGACTTCCTTAAGCCCGAGATCAGACATTACTTCTTCAGGGAATATCCGGGTATCTATACCAAGGTTACGGATCTTCCACCAGCCAAGTACAACGTGGGCGTCAGCGTCAAGAACGGTCTGATCTCCAGTGGCTGTATCATCAACGGAACCATTGAGGATTCAGTTATCTTCAAGGGCGCCTTTATAGGAAATAACTGCTACATTAAAAACTCCATTATCCTTAATGATGTTTACATAGGAGATAATTCACACATTGAAAACTGCATCGTTGAGAGCCACGGAACCATCCAGGCCAACTCCTTCTATAAAGAAGAGAACGGCATAAAGGTGGTTGTGGAGAACAACGAGAGATATGTAATTTAATGTTAGGAGTTTTAGTTTACTGTCACTTCAATCTGTTACCAAAGAGGGGGTACTTAAATGAAGATTACAGATATTCGCGTAAGGAAAGTAACTAAGCAAGGCAAGATGAGAGCAGTAGTATCTGTTACCTTTGATGATGAGTTTGTAGTACATGACATCAAGGTTATAGAAGGCGAGAAGGGCCTGTTTATCGCAATGCCCAGCAAGAAGTCTTCTGACGGAGAATACAGGGATATTGCACATCCCATCAACTCAGAGATGAGAGGCGTTCTTCAGAGTGCCATATTAGAGGCTTATGACAAGGCTGCAGTAGAAGAGGAAGAGGCAGCGCCAGAGGCTTGACAAGACATTCAACAAAGTGAATAATCAGTAATAAAAACAGGGGACTTAAAGTTTTTAAGCCCCCTGATTTTGTGTTGGGGTGCGGGGGATGTTTGAAGCGTTAAAAGCTTTTTTTAAGAAAAGAGATAAAGAGGAAGACGGTAAGATGTTTGTTATAGTGGGTCTTGGTAACCCGGAAAAGAAATACTTCCACACGAGACACAATGTGGGTTTTGACTGTATAGATGCACTTTCAGATAAGTATGGAATTGAGCTTACAGAGACCAAGTTCAAGGCTGCCTACGGAAAAGGTAGAATCGGGGCGGAGAGAGTCATTCTTGTTAAGCCCCTTACATATATGAACCTGTCAGGAGAAGCAGTTGCACCTATATGCAACTACTTTAAGGTAGATTCCAAAGAAGAGCTTATAGTGATCTCCGATGACGTGGAACTTGATGTTGGAAGACTTCGCGTAAGACCAAAGGGCAGCAGCGGCGGACATAACGGTCTTAAGAATATCATCGCCCAGCTTGGCCACGACGAGTTTTCAAGAGTAAGGATCGGCGTCGGCAAAAAGCCTAAGGAATGGGATATGGTGGACTGGGTTCTTGGCCATTTCGAGGGAGAGGACGCTGCGGCCATCAAGGAAGGCATAGATAACGCCTGCAGTGCAGTTGTTGAGATAATGGAGAATGGTACTGACAGTGCCATGAACAAGTTTAACGGTAAAAACTAATGCGAGCAATGACAAATCCCTTAAGGGAACTTAAGGAATTTAATGAGATAAATAGTTACCTGGAAAAGCCCTTCGCCTGCTGTCAGGTTACGGGCTGCGTGGATTCCCAGAAGCTTCATTTCATAGATGGGCTCTCCGAGGATTTCAAGTACAGGATCATCGTGACATATTCTGATCTTAGGGCAAAAGAGATCTACGAGGACTACAAGTTCTACGACAGGAATGTCACTGTTTACCCTGCAAAGGACCTTATCTTTTACCAGGCAGATGTTCACAGCAATGAGATTGCAAGACAGCGTATCAGATGTATGAGGCGTCTCATTGAGGGAAGACCTGTTACGGTAGTCACCACCTTTGCGGCTCTGATGGCTCCCCAGATCAAACCGGAAGTCATTAAGTCACACATTCTTTCCATAGACAAGAGAACAAAAATAGACGAGGTTGAGATCAGTAAGAAGCTTATCACCATGGGCTATACCAGGAATTATCAGGTAGAAGCTCCTGGAGAATTTTCCGTGCGCGGAGATATTGTTGATGTCTTTGATCTCACAGAGGAAAACCCATATAGAATAGAGCTTTGGGGCGATGAGATAGAAGCCATCAGAAGTTTTGACATTCTCTCACAGAGATCCCTTGAGAAGCTGGAATCCATCAACATCTATCCGGCATCAGAGATCATCCTTGAAGAGGACGAGCTTGAAAAGGGTATGGACAGGATCCAGGAGGACACTGACAAGATAGTTAAGGCCCTTCGTGATCAGTTCAAGACTAAAGAGGCCCACGAGCTTAAGGTCAGGACCGAGGAACTAAGAGAGCAGCTCTTTGAACTTAAGTCCGCAGTAAACCTTGAGAGCTACATCAGATATTTCTATGAGGATACAGTTACCATCCAGGAGATGTTCCCCAAGGGAAAGAGCTGTATCTTTATCGATGAACCACAGAGGGTTCAGGAACATGCTAATGCTGTGGAGATGGAATTTCGTGAGAGCATGAGCCACAGAGCCGAGAAGGGATATGTCCTTCCTGGCCAGATGGAGCTTCTTTATTCCATAGACAACGTAATAGCAAGAATGTCCAATGGCAGGAGAGTTCTTATTTCTGCCCTTGCAATGCCAGAGTCGCAAAATCTCTTTTCCCCGGAAAAGAGCTGGGACATCAAGGCGAGAAGTATCGCGGCTTACAACAACAGCTTCGAGTCTCTGGTCTCTGACCTTAAGAACTATGTAAAGAAGGGATTCAGGGTTCTGATCCTTTCTGGTTCAAGGACAAGGGCCAAGAGAATTGTTGAGGACCTTCGAGACAATCAGGTTTCAGCATTTTACAGTGAAGACCCAGGAAGAGTTCTTGATCCTGGCGAGATAATGACCTACTACGGCAGGATCTTAAAGGGCTTTGAGTACCCTGACATCAAGTTCGCTGTCATTGCTGAGAGTGACATTTTCACAGAGCACGCCAAGAAGAAAAAGAAGAAAAAGAGCCAGTACAAGGGCGAGAAGATATCAGACTTTGCTGATCTTAAGATCGGCGACTATGTTGTTCACGAGGACCACGGTCTTGGAATCTACAGAGGTATCGAGAAGATCGAGACAGACCACGTGGTTAAGGATTATATCAAGATAGAATACGGCGGAGGCGGAAACCTGTATGTACTTGCTACAGGTCTTTCTGTCATTCAGAAATATGCATCGGGATCAGATGATGAGAACGCCCACAAGCCAAAACTCAATAAGCTTGGAAGCGGCGACTGGAGTCACACTAAGAGCAAGGTTAAGGCTGCGGTTGAAGAAGTGGCCCAGGACCTTGTGGAGCTCTATGCTAAGCGCCAGCAGGCTGTTGGATATCAGTTTACCAGCGACACTGTATGGCAGCAGGAGTTTGAAGATGCCTTTCCATATCAGGAGACAGAGGATCAGCTTACTGCCATCGAGGATACCAAGAAAGATATGGAGTCCTCAGGTATCATGGACAGACTTATCTGTGGAGACGTTGGCTTTGGTAAGACCGAAGTGGCCATCCGTGCAGCATTTAAGGCAGTTCAGGACGGCAAGCAGGTGGCGCTTCTTGTTCCAACCACCATCCTTGCCCAGCAGCACTACAACACCTTTGCGGAGAGAATGAGGGCTTTCCCTGTAAGAGTGGATCTTATGTCCAGATTCAGGACAGCCTCTGAGCAAAAGAGAACTGTTACGGACCTTAAAAAGGGTCTTGTGGATATCGTTATCGGAACCCACAGACTTCTTTCAAAGGATATTCAGTATAAAGACCTTGGACTTCTCATCGTTGATGAGGAGCAGCGCTTTGGCGTAACACACAAGGAAAAGATAAAGACCATGAAAGAGAACGTGGACGTGCTTACTCTTTCAGCGACGCCTATCCCAAGGACACTTCACATGTCACTGGTTGGCATAAGGGACATGAGCGTTCTTGAGGAGGCTCCAAACGACCGACTTCCTATCCAGACCTACGTCTGCGAGTACAACGACGAGATGGTCAGGGAAGCCATAGTCAGGGAGCTTTCAAGAAATGGCCAGGTCTACTATGTCTACAACAGAGTCAGCACCATTGCTGACATGGCGGCCAACATCCAGAAGCTGGTGCCTGAGGCGAACGTGGCTTTTGCTCATGGTCAGATGAAGGAATCAGAGCTTGAGAGGATCATGTACGATTTCATCGACGGAACCATAGACGTTCTGGTATCAACAACCATCATTGAGACAGGCCTTGATATTCCAAACGTAAACACCATGATCATCCACGATTCCGACAAGATGGGCTTATCCCAGCTCTATCAGCTGAGGGGCCGCGTTGGCAGATCCAATAAAACTGCCTATGCCTTCCTTATGTATAAACGTGATAAGATGCTTAAAGAGGTAGCGGAAAAGAGACTTGCGGCCATCAAGGAGTTTACAGATCTCGGAAGTGGATTTAAGATTGCCATGAGGGATCTTGAGATAAGAGGCGCAGGAAGCCTTCTTGGTAAAAAACAGAGCGGCCACATGCAGGCTGTTGGCTACGACCTCTACTGCAAGATGCTCGGAGAGGCGGTCAAGATCAAAAAGGGCGAGGATACTGACGAAGTCCTCGATATGCTCAACACCAGTATCGATCTTGATGTTGACGCCTATATTCCAAACGAGTATATCTTAAATGAAGAGCAGAAACTCGAGATATACAAGAGAATAGCAAGCCTTGAGAACGATCAGGAGTGCGAGGATATGAAGGACGAACTCCTCGACAGATTCGGTCAGATTCCTGAGGCAGTAGATAACCTTCTTAGGATATCTCTTTTGCGAACCAGGGCGAAGGCCCTTTATATAGTAGAGATCACCGGTGGATCTTCGGAGATCGAGATCAAGGTCAATCAGGCAGCCAGGTATGACCCAGGCAAGATTCCGGGCTTCATAGCAGGATATAAAGGTAATATGTCTTTTCATCAGGGACAGACACCAGTGTTTGTCTATAAATATAAAAAGGATCCAAACCCTAAGAAAGCGGAAGCGCAGCTTCTTAAGGACGCAGAGGATCTGGTGGAGAGTATGAAAGCATTACTGAAATAGTATTAAGGAGGAGCACATGATCAACGAAACTTACAAAAACATGCTGGGAGCAAAATCTGTTATCCGCGAGCTTTCAGAGTATGCTACAGCAAGGGGAAAAGAAATCGGATACGAGAACGTTTTTGACTTTAGCCTTGGAAATCCAAGTGTTGAGGTGCCAAAGGAGTTTACTGATGAGATGATCAGGCTCCTTCAGGAAGAGGACACCATGACTCTTCACGGCTACACACCAAGCCTTGGTAATCCTCTCTATAAGGAAGAGATCGCAAAGAGCCTCAACAAGAGATTTGGAATGAACTATGGCCCTGAGCACATCTTCCCTACAACTGGAGCAGCAGGCGCTATTTCTCACGCTGTAAGAGCAGTGACAAAACCTGGAGATGAGGTTATTACTTTTGCGCCATACTTCCCGGAGTACAATCCATACATTACAGGAGCAGGCTGCAAGCTTACAGTTGTTCCAGCTGATACTGAGAGCTTTCAGATCAACTTCGATGCGTTCCTTGAGCTCATCAACGAGAACACAGCAGCAGTGCTTGTTAACACACCTAACAATCCATCAGGAGCCGCATATTCAACAGCTACCCTTGAGAGATTATCTTCTATATTAAAAGAGAAGTCTTCTGAGTTTGGACATACCATCTTCCTTTTGTCTGATGAGCCTTACAGGGAGATAGTTTTTGAAGGCGCTGATGCTCCTTACGTTTCAAAGTTCTATGACAATACACTTAGCTGCTACTCATTCTCCAAGTCACTTTCACTTCCTGGAGAGAGAATTGGCTACGTAGCAGTAAATCCTTCCTGCGAGGGAAGCGATGTTATCGTTCCTATGTGCGGACAGATTTCAAGAGGAACCGGACACAACTGCCCTCCATCAATCATTCAGCAGGCAGTTGCCAAGGTTTGCGGCCTTACAGCAGACCTCTCTGTATACGAGACCAACATGAACATCATCTACAACACTCTTGTCGAGCTTGGATTTACAGTAGTTAAGCCAGGTGGAACCTTCTACATCATGCCAAAGGCTCTTGAGGAGAGTTCGATTGAGTTTTGCAAAAAAGCTAAGGACTACGATCTCATCTTTGTTCCAGCAGATGGCTTTGGTGCTCCTGGGTTCTTTAGAGTTGCATACTGCATCGACACCGAGAAGGTTGAGAGAGCAATGGTTCAGCTTAGGAAATTTGTAAAAGAGGTATATGGCAAATGAACAGTACAGTAAAAAAGTATAAGCAGCCTATAGTTTTACTTTTTGTGACAGTTCTTTTCGCAGTACTTACATATGTGGTTGACAGAAAGCCCATAGGATACGACGGAACCTCCATTGGATTTTCATCAATAAACGGACTTTTTGCAAAGAGCTTTGGTTACAACGCAGGAATGGATCTTGCATCTGACATAGCAATGTACCTGTCATTTGTAGTTGTTGCGGTCTTCGCTGTGATCGGAGTTATGCAGCTTGTTAAGGGAAAGAGTCTTTCAAAGGTCAGCAAAGTAATTCTTGGCCTTGGCATTATTTATGTCATAGTGGCTGTTCTTTATGTGGCTTTTGATAAGATCCCAATCAACTACAGACCTATCCTTCAGCCAGGAGAGACTGAGATCGAGACATCCTTCCCATCTACTCACACACTGGTTATCTGCACCGTAATGGGCAGTGCTCTTATTGCATGCAAAAAGCTCATTAAGGATGAGAAGATCATGAGAGTGGTGAAGATACTGGCTACAGCGGTTATGGTCATCGGAGTATGCGCAAGGCTCTTCTCTGGAGTGCACTGGCTTACCGATATTGTGGCAGGAATACTGTTCTCAGTTACACTTGTGTCTCTTTATACCGCATGGATTGCGGATTGATAGAACTCATTTTCATAAACGTGCGTTGACAAGGGGAATTATAGAGTGTAAACTCTATTTCGTAATCACTTTATTGTTTTAACGAGCTACACAAATCGTTTATGATTTTGAGGAGGAAAAAACAAAGATGGCAGAAATCAAAAAGACAGAGGCAGCTGTAAAGCCTGTTGCAACAATCAAGACACCTGTAGCTGCAGAAGTTAAGACACCAGAAGTTAAGGCACCTGCAAAGACAGAGGTTAAGGTAGAGGCTAAGAAGCCTGAAGTTAAGAAAGCAGCACCTGCTAAGAAGGCAGCAGCTAAGAAGCCTGCAGCAAAGAAGGCAGCACCTGCTAAGAAAGCAGCTCCAGCAAAGAAAGCAGAGCCTAAGAAGGAAACAGCTAAGAAGGCAGCTCCAGCAAAGAAGGCAGCACCTGCTAAGAAGGCTACAACAGCTAAGAAAGCTACAACAGCTAAGAAGGCTACAGCAGCTAAGAAGCCTGCAGCAAAGAAGGCAGCTCCTAAGAAGGCAGCAGCTGCAACAGTTAATGTAAAGGTTGAGCTTCAGTATTCATATAAGCATGTTACATTTGAGGAGCTCGTTCAGAATTCTAAGAACAACTATCAGTTCGAGATGGGCGGAAACGTTGACGAGATCAAGAAGCTCAGCATCTATGTTAAGCCAGAAGAGGATGCAGCTTACTATGTAGTTAACGATAAGGTTCAGGGAAGAATTGGTCTCTAATCTTTAAATAATTAAGCAGGCGATACGTCGCCTGCTTTTTTTATGCTTATTTTAGAAAGCAGATGTTGACATTGGGTTGCGCTAGTGATATTTTATGATACAGAAGATGTTAGCACTCGAAAGAGGTGAGTGCTAACATCCCAAAAGAACCATTCCAATGAAAACCGGTTAAGCATAGGAAGAGGTGCAGTTTGGAACTTGATGAGAGAAAAAGGATCATACTTCATGCAATAGTTAAGAACTATCTGGAGACAGGAGAGCCTGTTGGCAGCCGTACTATCTCCAAGTACACAGATCTTAACTTGAGCTCCGCCACCATCAGGAATGAGATGGCAGACCTTGAGGAGATGGGACTTATTTTGCAGCCCCACACTTCAGCTGGTCGTATCCCTTCAGATCAGGGCTACAGAGTTTATGTAGATGAGATGCTAAGGGACAAGGAAAAAGAAGTTGAGAACATGAAGGAGATGCTTCTTGATAAGGAAGAGAAGCTTGAGAACCTTCTTAAGCAGGTGGCTAAGACACTGGCGATTGATACCAACTATGCCACAATGATCTCTGCTCCTCAGATCCGCAAGAACAAGCTCAAGTTCATCCAGATCTCCAAGGTTGACGATGAGCATCTGCTTGCAACCATTGTCATTGAGGGCAATGTCATCAAGAACAAGATCATTACTGTTGACGAAGTATTAGATGACGCCACGATGCTCAAGCTCAACATTCTCATGAATACAAGGCTTGACGGACTGGCTGTTGAGGATATCAACCTTGGCCTTATTGCTGCAGTCAAGCAGGAGGCAGGTATCCACAGTGAGATTATCGGTAACGTGATCGACGCAGCTGCTGAATCAATTACAGCTGATGAAGATCTTCAGATATACACAAGCGGCACCATGAACTTCTTTAAGTATCCTGAGCTTACTGATTCAACCAAGGCCAGTGAGCTTATCAGCACCTTTGAGGATACCAGCGATCTGTCCAGTATCGTTGAGGATACATTATCTGCAGAGAGCGGAGAGACAGGCATTCAGGTTTACATCGGAAACGAGACACCTGTACAGGCCATGAAGGACTGTAGCGTTGTTACTGCAACCTACGAGCTTGGCGATGGAATGAAGGGTACCGTTGGAATTATTGGACCTAAGCGAATGGATTATGACAAGGTTATTTCAACTTTGAAAAATATGCGACATGCGCTTGATGATCTATACAAGAAAGACTAGTAACTTAAGGAGGCATTAGATTTGAGCGAAGCTAAAAAGACCGCTTCTGCCAAGGGAGCTAAGCCCATGGACAAGGATAAGGAAGAAGTCCTTGAGAACATCATGGAGGAACTTGAGCAGGAAGCCAAGGATAAAGAGAAGGCTGCAGAGGAAACTCCTGTAGAGGAGGCAGCTGCCAAGGAGCCTTCCGAAGCTTCAGAAGAAGCAGAAGGCACTGAGGAAGATAAAAAGAAAGGGCTCTTTGGTAAAAAAGAAAAGAAGAACCCACTTCAGGAAAAAGTCGATGAGCTCAACGACAAAGTTCTCCGCCAGATGGCAGAATTTGAGAACTTCAGAAAGAGAACAGACAAAGAAAAGGCACAGCAGTTTGAACTTGGACAGAGCAATGTACTTGAGAAGCTCCTTCCAATAGTAGATAACTTTGAAAGAGGCCTTGCAGCAGTTCCAGAAGCTGAAAAAGATGGAGCTTTTGCAGATGGCATGAACAAGATTTACAAGCAGCTTATGACAGAACTTGAGAATCTTGGTGTAACCCCGATTGAAGCTGTGGGAAAAGAGTTCGATCCTAACTTCCACAACGCAGTAATGCAGGTTGAGAGTAGTGAATACGAATCAGGAATAGTTGCACAGGAACTTCAAAAGGGATATATGTTCCACGATACCGTGCTCAGACACAGCATGGTAGGTGTTACGCCGTAAGGGCGAGGAAGTATTTCGCCATACCGCATATATAGAATAGAGAGTTAATTACGGAGGATAATAAAATGAGTAAGATTATAGGTATCGATCTTGGTACAACAAACAGCTGCGTAGCAGTTATGGAAGGTGGTAAGCCCACCGTTATCGCAAACGCTGAAGGCGCTAGAACAACTCCTTCAATCGTTGCATTCACCAAGAATGGTGAGAGAATCGTTGGTGAGCCTGCTAAGCGTCAGGCAGTAACCAATGCAGACAACACAATTTCATCAATCAAGAGAGATATGGGTACAGACAACGGTCGTACAATCGATGGCAAGAAGTACTCACCTCAGCAGATTTCAGCAATGATCCTGCAGAAGCTTAAGGCAGATGCAGAACAGTATCTCGGCGAAAAAGTTACAGAAGCAGTTATCACAGTACCTGCATACTTCAACGACGCTCAGCGTCAGGCTACTAAGGACGCTGGTAAGATCGCAGGTCTTGAAGTAAAGAGAATCATCAACGAGCCTACAGCAGCAGCTCTTGCTTATGGTCTCGACAACGAGAAAGAGCAGAAGATCATGGTTTATGACCTTGGTGGTGGTACATTCGATGTATCTATCATCGATATCGGTGACGGTGTTATCGAAGTTCTTTCAACAAACGGTGATACACACCTTGGTGGTGATGACTTCGACCAGGCTATCATCAACTGGATGGTTCAGGACTTCAAGAACAAAGAGGGCGTTGACCTTTCAGGCGACAAGATGGCTATGCAGAGACTTAAGGAAGCAGCAGAGAAGGCTAAGAAGGAGCTCTCTTCTTCAACAACAACCAACATCAACCTTCCTTTCATCTCAGCTGGAGCAGATGGCCCTAAGCACTTTGATGTAGACCTTACAAGAGCTAAATTCGAAGAGCTCATTCATGATCTTGTAGAGAGAACAGCAATCCCTGTACAGAACGCTATGAAGGACGCTGGTCTTACAAACGCAGATATCGGAAAGGTTCTCCTTGTTGGTGGATCAACACGTGTTCCTTGCGTAGTAGAGAAGGTTAAACAGCTCACAGGCCAGGAGCCTTCTAAGAACCTCAACCCTGATGAGTGCGTAGCTATCGGTGCTGGTATCCAGGGCGGTAAGCTTGCTGGTGATGAGGGCGCTGGTGACATCCTTCTTCTTGATGTAACACCTCTTTCACTTTCAATCGAGACAATGGGTGGTGTTGCTACAAGACTTATCGAGCGTAACACAACAATTCCTACCAAGAAGAGCCAGGTATTCTCAACTGCAGCTGACAACCAGACAGCCGTTGATATCAATGTTCTTCAGGGTGAGAGACAGTTCGCTAAGGACAACAAGTCACTTGGACAGTTCAGACTTGATGGAATCCCTCCAGCAATGAGAGGTGTTCCTCAGATCGAGGTTACATTCGATATCGATGCAAACGGTATCGTTAACGTATCAGCTAAGGACCTTGGAACAGGCAAGGAGCAGCACATCACAATCACAGCTGGTTCTAACATGTCTGACGAGGATATCGATAAGGCAGTTAAAGAGGCTCAGGAGTATGAGGCTCAGGACAAGAAGCGTAAGGAAGGCATCGACGCTAGAAACGATGCAGATTCATTCGTATTCCAGACTGAGAAGGCTCTCCAGGATGTAGGCGACAAGATCGACGCATCTCAGAAGCAGGTAGTTGAGGACGACATCAAGGCCCTCAAGGAGACACTTGAGCAGACTAAGGATAAGGAGCTTTCTGACTCTGAGATCGATTCTCTTAAGAGCCAGAAGGAGAAGCTCATGAACGATGCACAGGCACTGTTCGCTAAGATGTATGAGAACGCACAGGGCGCAGCTGGTGCACAGGGTGCAGGCCCAGACATGGGACAGGCAGGTCCTGACATGAACGCTTCTTCATCTGCAAACGACGACAACGTTGTTGACGGAGATTACAGAGAGGTTTAATCCCTCACATAAAAAGTGATATACTCATAGCCAGGCGAAGAAATTCGTCTGGCTATTAAGAGACTTATAAGGAGTATTATGGCAGAGCAGAAACGCGATTATTATGAAGTCCTTGGTGTTGGCAAAAATGCTTCGGACGAAGAGATAAAAAAAGCATACAGAGTCCTTGCTAAGAAGTATCACCCTGATATGAATCCTGGTGATGAGTCTGCTGCTGAGAAGTTCAAGGAAGCTTCCGAGGCTTATGCTGTACTTAGTGACCCTGAGAAGAAGCGCCAGTATGACCAGTTCGGACATGCTGCATTTGAAGGCGGAGCCGGCGGATTTGGCGGATTCGACTTTAATGGTGCAGACTTTGGCGATATCTTCGGTGATATCTTTGGAGACTTCTTTGGAGGCGGACGCTCAAGAGGAGCCACAAGAAACGGCCCATCTAAGGGAGCTAACCTTCGTGCCAGCGTGCGCATAACCTTCCTAGAGGCTGTATTTGGCTGTGAAAAAGAGCTTGAGCTTACCATCAAGGATCCATGCCCAACCTGTCACGGAACAGGCGCTAAGCCAGGTACATCGCCACAGACCTGTACTAAGTGCGGTGGTAAGGGACAGATCGTTTATACACAGCAGTCATTCTTTGGAACAGTCAGAAACGTTCAGACATGTCCAGAGTGTGGCGGTACTGGTAAGGTAATTAAGGATAAGTGTACTGACTGCCACGGAACAGGATATATTGCCAGCAGAAAGAAGATCAAGGTTACAATTCCTGCAGGTATAGATAATGGTCAGAGCGTAAGGATCAGAGAAAAGGGTGAGCCAGGAATCAACGGCGGACCAAGAGGAGACCTTCTTGTAGAGGTTGTGGTTTCAGATCATCCTATCTTCCAGAGAGAGGGCTTCAACATCTACTCAATGGTTCCTGTATCCTTTGCAGTAGCAGCTCTTGGCGGAACAGTTCTTATCGATACTGTTGATGGCAAGGTGGCATATGACGTTAAGGCTGGAACCCAGACAGACACAAGAGTAAGACTTCGTGGCAAGGGTGTTCCATCTCTTAGGGACAAGGAGCAGAGAGGAGATCATTACGTAACTCTTGTAGTTCAGGTTCCTGAGAAGCTTTCAAAAGAGGCAAAGGAACTTCTTAAGAAATTCGATGAGAAGACTGGCGACTCCCTTACAGCAGCTGAGAGACTCATGGGCGGAGATGATAACGAACCTGTGAATCCAAACGGCGGTAAGAAAAAGAAAAAGTTTTGGGAATGACCGCGTGAATTGTAGATAAGCAGCAGCTAAGAAATATGAGAGTATGCAAACTTGTTTGCGTATACTCTTATATTTCTTGGCTGATATTTGTCGAAAGACGTGTGTTGCGGAAATGCGCAGCATTTTCGCAACTGCTTATCTACAATTCTTTTTTCGTTAAGCAAAGGAGATCTACCATGAAGTGGATGAGATTTAGGATTAGGACCAATGAAGAATCTGAGGACATTATCGTTAGCTACCTTCAGGACATAGGCCTTGAGGGAGCGCAGATCGAGGACAATGTTCCACTTTCTGCTGCAGACAAGGAGCAGATGTTTATCGATGCCCCTGAGCTTGAGCCTGATGAGAAGGGCCCATCTATTGAAGCGGGCGTGGCATATCTTAGTTTCTTCTTAGAGATAGATGACAACAATATGCTGACAGTGGAGCTCCCAAATGATGAGGGCGAGGTAGTAGCTACCAAGAAGACTCCTGAAGAAATGGAAGAAGCCATTAAGGAATCTTTGGAAGAGCTTAAGAGCTTTACAGACATCGGAGATGGCACTATTTCTGTATCTGTAACAGAGGACATAGACTGGATCAATAACTGGAAACAGTACTTTCATAAATTTTATATTGATGATATACTTGTAATTCCTTCCTGGGAGAAAGAGTCCAAGGAAGACGAAGAGAAGGCAAACATGGTGCTTCACATAGATCCTGGTACAGCCTTCGGAACAGGAATGCACGAGACAACACAGCTTTGCATCCGTATGCTGAAAAAGTATGTGACCAAGGATACAGTTCTTTTGGACGTAGGAACAGGAAGCGGAGTATTATCAATCCTTGCTCTTATGTTTGGTGCTAAGCATGCAGTTGGAACAGACCTGGATAAGTGCGCGGTTCCTGCTGTAAAAGAAAACATGGAAAACAACGGCATCTCAGAAGACAAATTCGAGATGATGATTGGAAATATAATCGATGACAAACAGGTTCAGGACAAGGTGGGCTACGACAAGTACGACATCGTTGTTGCCAACATCCTTGCCAACGTCCTTGTTCCTCTCACCCCGGTTATCTTAGATAACCTTAAGAGCGGTGGTATCTATATCACTTCAGGTATCATCGATACCAAGGAAGAAGAGGTTAAAAAGGCTCATCTTGATGCGGGTCTTGAGATCTTAGAGATCCACCATCAGGGCGACTGGGTTTCAATTACTTCGAGGAAAAACTAATGTATCATTTTTTTGTAGAGAGCTCTCAGGTCTCTTCCGATTTTAAGGAAGTGACCATCACGGGCAGTGACTACAACCACATAGCAAACGTCCTTCGAATGAAGGTGGGAGAGCAGTTTTCCGTGAGCATCCTTTCTGATGATTCGGGAAAAGAGCTCTTTTACGAGATCTCATCTTTTGAAAATGAGAGCGTTGTAGGTAAGCTCTGCTTTATTGAGGAGAACGGACACGAACTTCCCTCCAGGATATATCTATTCCAGGGGCTTCCCAAGGTTGATAAGATGGAGCTCATCATCCAGAAGGCAGTTGAACTTGGAGCCTACAGGATAATCCCAATGTCCACCAAGAGATGTATCGTCAAGCTTGATGAGAAAAAAGCTGCTTCAAAGATAAAGAGATGGCAGGCTATTTCCGAAGCTGCAGCCAAGCAGAGTAAGCGCGGCATTATTCCGGAAGTTGAAATGCCCATCACCATGAAGCAGGCCATAGAGTATTGCAAAAATGAAGGCATTGATGTTAAACTCATACCTTATGAAAATGCTAAGGATATTTCTTTTACCAAAAAAGTCATTGAGGGCATTGAACCAGGTAAGAGCGTAGCAGTATTTATAGGTCCTGAGGGCGGATTCTCTGAGGATGAGATCGAGCTGTGCCTGTCAAACGACATACAGCCAATCACTCTTGGAAAGAGGATCTTAAGGACAGAGACTGCAGGATTTACAGCCATTTCATGGCTTATGTATCACCTTGAGAGGTGAGGAGATTATGATAGCGTATTTAGATAATTCAGCTACAACAAGGGCATACAAGGAAGTCGCTGAGCTTGTGGCTAAGGTAATGACAGAAGAATATGGCAACGCCTCAAGTGTTCATCACATGGGAACTGTTGCAGCAAACAGACTCTTTGGGGCAAAAGAGACTATCGCCTCCACTTTAAAAGTTGACCCCGCCGAGATCTTTTTTACCTCAGGCGGAACTGAGTCTGATAACCTTGCAATAATCGGCGGAGCAAGAGCCAATGCCTGGAGAGGCAAGCACATCATCACAACCAGCATTGAGCATCCTGCGGTACTTGAGACCTGCGAGGCTCTTAAAAATGAAGGCTTTGAGATCACATATCTTCCAGTTAATTCAGAGGGAGTTGTAAGCCTTGAGGAACTTAAGAATGCCATAAGAGAAGATACCATCTTAGTTTCCATGATGATGGTAAATAACGAGATAGGCGCAGTTGAGCCTGTTTCAGAAGCGGGGAAACTGATCAAGTCCATTAATGAACAGATTCTTTTCCATGTGGACGCTGTTCAGGGCTATGGCAAGCTGGTAATAAGACCAAGATCCATGAACATAGACCTTCTGTCTGTTTCAGGTCACAAGATCCACGGACCTAAGGGAGTTGGCTTTTTATATATCAAAAAGGGCACCAAGATCAAACCCATTTGCTATGGCGGTGGTCAGCAAAAGGGCATGAGATCAGGAACTGAAAACGTTCCTGGAATAGCAGGAATGGCGCTGGCAGCCAGCATGTGCTATGAGGATCTTGATAACAAGAACGCCAGAATGTACGAGCTTAAGAAATATCTTATTGATTCTCTCAAGGAGAGGATTGCAGATATTAAGATAAATGGCCCGGAGCCTGATAAGGGAGCACCACATATCGTCAGCGTTTCCATAAGGGGCCTTGCAGCAGAGACTATCCTTAACATGCTAAGCAGCAAGGAGATCTACGTTTCGGCCGGATCTGCCTGCACTTCCAACAACCCTCACATTTCAGATACACTTCAGGCAATAGGTCTTGAGAGGGATCTTTTGGAATCAACCATAAGAGTCAGCATGTCACAGGAAACAACCAGGGAAGAGATCGATTATCTCTTGGACACACTTGAGAGTCAGGTGGAGACCATGAGAAAGTTCTACAGACATTAAGGGAGAATAGAATGCAGTACCATGCTTTTGTAATCAAATATGCAGAGATAGGAGTTAAGGGCAAGAACAGATACATCTTTGAGGATGCCCTTGTTAAGCAGATAAAAAGAGTTCTCGGAAAGTGCGACGGAACCTTTGAGATATCCAAGACTGCAGGACGAGTATATGTTGAGGGAAAAGATTTTGACTTTGACGAGACAGTATCTGCCCTTCAGACAGTTTTTGGAATAACAGGAATCTGTCCTGCTGTTTCAATCGAGAGAGACGGAGAGAACCACCTTCCTGACGTTAATGGTGTATGTCAGGCAGTTATTGACTTTGTGGACGGTGTATATCCTGACAAGAACAAGACCTTCAAGATCAAGGTTAGAAGAGTTGATAAGAGCTATCCTATGGATTCCATGGAGATGGCCGCTGAGATCGGTGCTCAGGTGCTTGATGCTTACGACACCATGAAGGTTGATGTACACAACCCTCAGGTTCTTATCAATGTTGAGATCAGAGAAAAGCTCAATATCTTTTCAGAGATCATCCCAGGTCCTGGCGGAATGCCAATAGGAACTGCCGGCAAGGCAATGCTTCTTTTATCTGGAGGAATCGATTCTCCTGTAGCTGGATACATGATCGCAAAAAGAGGTGTAGACCTTGAGGCTATTTATTTCAATGCGCCACCTTATACCAGCGAAGCTGCCAAGCAGAAGGTTGTTGACCTTGCGGGAGTTATTGCAAAGTACACAGGAAGCATCAAGCTTCATGTCATCAACTTTACAGATATTCAGATGTACATTTATGAGAAGTGCCCTCACGATGAGCTCACTATCATCATGCGCAGATACATGATGAAGATTGCAGATATCATCGCTGGTAAGACCGGATGTCTTGGTCTTATTACCGGAGAGAGTATTGGACAGGTTGCGTCCCAGACCATGCAGAGCCTTATGTGTACTGGAGAGGTGGTAAGAGACATGCCTGTTTACAGACCACTTATTGCTTTTGATAAGCAGGACATTGTAGATATTTCTGAAAAGATAGGTGCCTACGAGACATCAATCCTTCCTTACGAGGACTGCTGTACTATCTTCGTTGCAAAGCACCCTGTGACCAAGCCAAGACTTGATGTTATTGAGAGACACGAAGAGAACCTTGTAGAGAAGATAGATGAACTTGTTCGCATTGCACTTGAGACAGACGAAATAATTGAGATCAAAAAATAAGCATAAAAAAAGACCATCCTAAGAAATATCTTAAGATGGTCTATAATAATCTTTTTTAGTAGATCTGATCAAACAGTGATCAGACCATGTAAGGCTTCAAGATCTCGAGAACCTCATCTGCGCCGTCTTCTGCATGGATGTTAAGATCGATTGGCTTAGAAAGATCCAATGAAAAGATACCCATGATAGACTTAGCATCGATAACGTATCTTCCAGAAACGAGATCGAAATCATAATCGAACTTCGTAATATCGTTTACAAAAGATTTAACCTTATCGATAGAATTAAGTGAAATTTTAACTGTCTTCATTGCGCAAATACCTCCTTTTCTTCTTAATAGTAAACGTAAGATTGTAAAAAGTCAATGAGATAAAGTATGGAAAATAACATAAAAGGCTTAAAGGTAGCCCTTCACAACCTTGGATGCAAAGTAAATAGTTATGAAATGGATGTCATGATACAAAAGCTTGTGGACGCAGGCTGCATTATTGTGCCATTTAACGAGAAAGCGGATGTCTATATCATCAACACCTGTACAGTTACAAACATCGCTGACAGAAAGTCTCGTCAGATGCTCCACAGGTCCAAAAAAGAAAACCCTGATGCAATTGTTGTAGCAGTTGGATGCTATGTTGAGACAGGGATCGAGGGAGTTAAAAAGGACGAGGCCATCGACCTTGCCATCGGCAATAACAAGAAGTCAGAGATTGCCAGCATCCTGGATGAGTTTGTGGCTGCAAGAGGCGACTACGACGATAAGACCATGGGCGGAAAGTCCATGATCGATATAAATCACACAGATATCTACGAGGAGATGAAGCTTACTAATCTCCCTGAACATACAAGAGCCTATATCAAGGTTCAGGACGGCTGCAATCAGTTCTGCACCTACTGCGTTATCCCTTATGCAAGAGGAAGAGTAAGAAGCAGAGAGATGGAGGATGTCCTTACAGAGATCACAGATCTTTCGGGGAAGGGCTGTAAGGAAGTAGTAATAACCGGAATCCATGTTGGTTCTTATGGCGTAGATAAGGGTCAGCCAATGCTTGTTGACCTGGTTGAGAAGGTTGCTGAGATTCCTGGCATTGAGAGAATAAGACTTGGTTCCATAGAGCCAAGGTTTATCACAAAAGAAAACGTGGACAGGATGGCTAAGATCGATAAGCTCTGCCCTCATTTCCATTTGTCTCTTCAGAGTGGATGCAATTCTGTTCTTAAGAGAATGAACAGACATTATTCAGCAGAGGAGTTTAAAGAGTCTGTAGCTCTTTTGCGAAAGGCCTTTGACAGACCTGCCATCACCACAGATGTAATCGTGGGCTTCCCAGGGGAGACGGAGGAAGAATTTATTGAGTGCAGAGATTTTGTCTCAGACATTGAATTCTACGAGATGCACGTGTTTAAGTACTCTCCAAGAAAGGGCACTGTGGCAGCAGGAATGGCTGACCAGCTCACTGACAGAGAGAAGTCTGCAAGAAGCGATGTGCTCCTTGATATCACTGACAGGGATTCCCAGAATTACAGGAAGGGATTTATTGGTCAGGAGCTTTCAGTTCTCTGGGAGGATGAGGAAGTTCACGGAGGCAAAACCTATATGATAGGTCATACTGACAGGTATGTCAGAGTGGCTGCCTGCGAAGGGACTAAAGAGTACGAAAAAGCCGTATCTGGGGAGCTTTCAAGGGTTACACCAAGAGCTATGCTGAGCCCCGATACATTGCTTATTTAAAATTTCTGTTATACAATTAAATTAACTATAGTGTCACGAGGCTTTAGAGGGCGAGCCCCTTTAGAAAATACATTTGGAAAGGTTATGCGATATGCCAGAGCAGGATTTAGGTAATACCCAATTTTTTAAAGTAGAAGTTGAGCCAGAGACAGGTGTTAAAAAGGTACTGTCTGTTGTTTACGACGCTCTTTTAGAGAAGGGCTACAATCCGGTAAACCAGATCGTAGGCTACATCATGTCTGGAGATCCAACCTACATCACAAGTCACAAGGGTGCAAGAAGCCTTATTATGAAGGTTGAGAGAGATGAGCTCGTTGAGGAGATGCTCACCGAGTACATCAAGAGCAACGATTGGGCTAGAAAATAATGCGAATCATGGGACTTGATTACGGGTCCAAGACCGTGGGAGTTGCCATTAGCGACGAGCTTTTGCTGACTGCCCAGGGCAAAGAAATCATCCGTAGAAACGAAGAAAACAAGCTTCGAAGAACTTTAGCGCGCATTGAAGAACTTATTCAGGAATATGGGGTAGAGAAGATCGTCCTTGGACTGCCCTTAAACATGGATGAGTCGGTCTCTGAGCGCTCACAGTTATGCCTTGAATTTAAGGAAAAGATTGAGAGAAGAACTGGAATTCCCGTGGAGATGCTTGACGAGCGACTTACAACAGTTGCTGCGGACGAGATCATGGATGAAGCGGGCATTAAGGGTAAAAAGAGAAAAGAATACGTTGATATGATTGCAGCCCAGATCATCCTTCAGGATTATCTGGACAACAGATTAAAAAGGTGACTTATTTTGGAAAAGATTATGTTTAGTCCCGATGGGGAAGAAGCGGTTGAGTTTTATTGTTTGGAACAGACTGTAATAGGTGCTAAGACCTATCTTTTAGTAACTGATGAAGAAGACGGAGATTCAGAAGCGCTGATACTGCGCGACGACTCCGATATGAATGATGAAGAGGCAGTTTATGTCATTGTGGACGATGACCAGGAGCTCGAGGCAGTTGCTGGTGTATTTCGTAAGCTGCTCTCTGAGGATGGCGTAGATCTGGATATTTAACGGGCAAGGGGTTTATATCTCTTTCTATGCATCCGCCAATTAAATGGAGGAATTATATTGAGCAAAAACAAAACTGAAAATACTTCCAAGCTGCAGATCATCCCACTGGGTGGTCTTGAGCAGATTGGAATGAACATCACTGCCTTCAGGTATGAAGACAGTATTATTGTAGTGGATTGCGGTCTGTCATTCCCTGACGACGACATGCTGGGAATCGACCTGGTAATCCCTGACATCACATATCTGCAGGAGAACATTGACAAGGTCAAGGGCTTTGTCATCACTCATGGACACGAGGACCACATTGGTGCGCTTCCTTATATTCTTCATGAGCTCAATGTCCCTGTATATGCAACCCGCCTTACCATGGGCATTATCGAGCACAAGCTCGAGGAGCACAACCTTCTTAAGAAGACTCGCAGGAAGGTTGTTAAATTTGGACAGTCTATAAACCTTGGAAACTTCAGGGTTGAATTTATAAGAACCAACCACTCTATCGTTGACGCTGCAGCTCTTGCTATCTATTCACCTGCAGGAACTGTTGTCCACACAGGAGACTTCAAGGTCGACTACACACCTGTATTCGGAGATCCTATCGATCTTCAGAGATTTGCTGAGATCGGTAAAAAAGGCGTTCTCGCCCTTATGTGCGATTCAACAAACGCAGAGAGACCAGGCTTTACTGCTTCTGAAAAGACTGTAGGAAGAGCTCTTGATTCTCTCTTTGAAGAGCATGAGAACTCCAGGATCATCGTTGCTACCTTTGCATCAAACGTTGACCGAGTTCAGCAGATCATCAACACTGCCCACAAGTGCGGCAGAAAGGTTGTTGTCGAGGGCAGAAGTATGGTCAGCATCATCGACATTGCCCAGAAGCTTGAATGCATCCAGATACCAGACAACACTCTGGTTGATATAGATCAGATCAAGAACTATCCGGAAAACAAGACTGTTATCATCACAACAGGCAGCCAGGGAGAGAGTATGGCTGCTCTTAGCAGAATGGCCAGCGGTCAGCACAGAAAGATCAGCATTGGCGTAGGTGATACAGTTATCTTCTCATCTCACCCTATCCCAGGTAATGAGAAGGCCGTTACAAATATCATCAACGAACTTCAGATGAAGGGCGCTGACGTTATCTTCCAGGATGTCCACGTTTCAGGACACGCATGCCAGGAGGATATCAAGCTTATCTATACTCTTGTTAAGCCCAAGTACTCAGTTCCTGTTCACGGAGAGTACAGACACCTCATCGCTCAGAGCAATATTGCAAAAGAGCTTGGAATGGACAAGGACAATATCTTTATCCTTCACTCAGGAGAGGTTTTGGAGCTGGATGAAAATGGCGCCAAGGTTGCAGGAAAAGTCCCTGTTGGAGCTATTCTTGTAGACGGTCTTGGAGTTGGAGATGTTGGAAATGTTGTTCTCAGGGACAGACAGCATCTTGCAGAAGACGGTATAGTTATAGTAGTATTTGGTATCGACAAGGCAAGTTGTCAGATCGTATCAGGACCAAGCATAGTATCCAGAGGATTCGTCTATGTAAGGGAGTCTGATAAGCTTATAGACGACGCAACAGACCTTGTTTACGATGATGTGACAGAGGCCCTTGAGAAGGGAATCACTGACTGGGCTAAGCTCAAGAACATCGTCAAGGATGCGCTTAGTGATTATATCTGGAAAAAGACAAAGAGAAGACCTATGATCATGCCCATTATTATGGACACCAACTTCTAAAGTCTTTTTGAGGAGACTTATTTATGAACGTAAAAAGAATTTTGCTGGGGCTACTTGATACCGCAGTAAAGGTGGCATTTGTCATTGTGGTTGCAATGATGATTTCAAAATACGCCAAGGTTGCTTACAACTACGGCTATCAGATCTTTAACCAGTCGGCAGTTTCGTCTGGTACAGGAAGAACCGTTACATTCAAAGTTGGAGACGGAGATTCCGCTGACACCATCGCGGAGAACCTGGCAGGTGTCGGACTTATCACAGACAAAAATCTCTTTAAACTTCAGGAGAGATTCTCGGAATATCACGGAATGGAACAGGCTGGAACCTACGAACTCAGCACTGCCATGACTCCTGAGGAGATGCTCACAATAATGTCCGGAGGTCAGAAGGCTTCGGATTCTGAAGAGACTGAGGAGTCAGAGGATGGCTGATCAGGACAGGATTACAACCTTTATCAATTCCCTCGACAGAGGGAATGCCCCATACCTCGATGAGGTTGAGAGAGTGGCAATAGCGGACGAAGTGCCTATTATCCGCAAGGATACCCAGACGCTTCTTAAATTTTTAATGGCGCAGAACAGACCTGTAAACATACTGGAGGTCGGCTGCGCTGTTGGCTTTTCAGCTCTTTTAATGGCCGAGTACTCCGGGAATGACACCAGGATCACCACCATTGAGAAGTATGAAAAGAGAATTCCCGTGGCCCGGGAAAACTTTAAAAAGTATGACACCAAGGGAAAGATAACCCTCCTTGAGGGAGATGCCATGGACATCTTAAAAACTCTTTCTCCGGGATATGACTTTATATTCATGGATGCTGCAAAGGGTCAGTACATCAACTTCCTTCCGGAGTGCATGAGGATCCTTAATAAGGGAGGTCTTCTTGTATCAGACAACGTGCTTCAGGACGGAGATGTGTTTGAATCAAGGTTTGCAGTGACAAGGAGAAACCGCACCATCCATGCAAGAATGAGGGACTACCTCTATGAGCTGACCCACAACGATCAGCTAAACACAGTGATACTGACAGTTGGAGATGGCATGAGCCTCTCCGTGAAGATTTAAGAAACAGGTGAATTTATGAAAAAACCAGAACTACTTATACCTGCCAGCAGTCTTGAGGTTTTAAAGACCGCAGTAATGTTTGGCGCAGACGCAGTCTATATTGGCGGAGATGCTTTTGGACTAAGGGCAAAGGCCAAGAACTTCAGCAAGGAAGAGATGAAGGAAGGCATTGCTTTCGCCCACGAGCATGGCGTGCATGTCCATGTCACAGTCAATATCCTTGCCCACAACTACGATCTTGACGGCGTTGAGACTTACCTTCATGAGTTAAAAGAGCTAAAGCCGGACGCGCTCATTATCGCTGACCCCGGTATCTTTATGAAGGCCAGAAGGATCTGCCCTGAAATAGACATCCACGTATCAACCCAGGCCAACAACACCAACTATGAGACCTACAACTTCTGGCACGATCTTGGAGCCAAGAGAGTTGTTGCAGCCAGAGAGCTTTCAATGGCGGAGATAAAAGAGATCAAGCAAAGGATCCCCAAGGACCTTGAGATGGAGAGCTTCATTCATGGAGCTATGTGCATTTCATACTCGGGAAGATGTCTTTTGTCCAACTACTTCACAGGAAGAGATGCCAATCACGGCGCCTGCACACACCCATGCAGATGGAAGTATGCAGTTGTTGAGGAAAAGAGACCAGGAGAGTACCTGCCTGTATATGAGAACGAGCGCGGAACCTATATCTTCAACTCCAAGGATCTGTGCATGATAGAGCACATCCCGGAGCTTGTCGATGCTGGCGTTGACAGCTGCAAAATCGAAGGCAGAATGAAGACTGCTCTTTATGTAGCAACTGTGGCAAGGACCTACAGAAAGGCCATTGATGACTACTTCGAGTCTGAGGAAAAGTACAGGCAGAACATGCCATGGTATCTTGATCAGATCTCAAAGTGCACATACCGCCAGTTCACCACAGGCTTCTATTTTGGCAAGCCCAGTGATGAGATGCAGATTTACGACAACAATACCTATGTAAGCGAATATATCTACCTTGGAATCGTCTACGACATAGACGAGAGAGGATTTGCCAAGATCGAGCAGAGAAACAAGTTCAGTGTTGGCGATGAGATCGAGATAATGAAGCCCGACGGAACAGACGTAAAGGTCACAGTAAAGGGCATGTACAATGAGGAAGGAACTGCTGTTGAATCCTGCCCTCACTCAAAAGAGATCATATATCTTGATCTTTCAGAGCAGCCAAGCCGCTACGATATTCTGAGAGTCAGCGCAGAAGCTGAAGAATAATATTAAATTTGTACTTTAAGTTTTTGGATAATTAATGTAAACTGTATGACAAATATTTTTGATGAAAGGTCGTAGCGCTATGAGCAGCATGGTTAATGTGGAAGAAATATTCGGACAGAACGTCTTTACCCTCTCCAAGATGAGAGAGCGTCTGCCCAAGAATGTATACAAAGAGGTTGTAAATGTAATAGAGCACGGAGGAGCACTGTCCAAGGAGTCAGCTGACGTTGTGGCAAACGCCATGAAGGACTGGGCAACAGAAAACGGTGCAACACATTACACACACTGGTTCCAGCCTCTTACAGGTATCACAGCTGAGAAGCATGATTCCTTTGTTGGAAGTGCAGACCAGGACGGCCGCATGCTTACTTCTTTCTCTGGAAAAGAGCTTATAAAGGGTGAGCCTGATGCTTCCTCATTCCCATCTGGCGGACTTCGCGCTACTTTCGAAGCAAGAGGTTATACAACCTGGGATATCACATCTCCAGCATTCCTTAAGGAATCTGGCGCTGGTGTTACACTTTGTATTCCTACAGCATTCTGTTCATACACAGGAGAGGCTCTTGATAAAAAGACACCTCTTTTAAGATCCATGGAGGCTGTTAATAAGCAGGCCCTCAGGATCGTTAAGCTTTTTGGTAACGACACAGCAACAAGGGTCAATGTTTCAGTTGGACCAGAGCAGGAATACTTCCTGGTTGACTGGGATAAGTCAATGAAGCGTGAAGACCTTATCTTTACCGGAAGAACCCTCTTTGGTGCAATGCCTCCAAAGGGTCAGGAGATGGAGGACCACTACTTTGGTGTAATCCGTGAGAGAGTTGGTGAGTTCATGAAGGATCTCAACACTGAGCTCTGGAAGCTTGGTGTTCCTGGCAAGACTCAGCACAACGAGGTTGCTCCTGGTCAGCACGAGCTTGCTCCAATCTATGAGACTGCAAATATCGCGGTAGACCACAACCAGATCATTATGGAGACCATGAAGAGAGTTGCTGAGCATCACCACATGAGATGTCTTCTCCACGAGAAGCCATTTGCTGGTGTTAATGGCTCAGGTAAGCACGACAACTGGTCTCTTTGCACAGACGATGGCAAGAACCTTCTTGATCCAGGTGATACACCTAACAAGAACGTTCAGTTCCTGTTTGTACTTGCCTGCATTTTGAAGGCAGTTGATACTCACGCAGATCTTTTAAGACAGAGCGCAGCTGACGTTGGTAACGACCACAGACTTGGTGCCAACGAGGCTCCTCCAGCGATCATTTCTGTTTTCCTTGGAGAGCAGCTTGAGGACGTTGTAAGACAGCTCATCGAGACTGGCGTAGCCAAGTCAAGTAAGCGCGGTGGCAAGCTCAAGACTGGTGTTTCAACTCTTCCTCAGTTTGAGAAGGATGCAACAGACAGAAACCGTACATCACCATTTGCCTTTACTGGTAACAAGTTTGAGTTCAGAATGGTTGGTTCATCTGACTCAATGGCAAGTTCAAATACAACACTTAATACAATCGTTGCTGAGGCTTTCTGCGAGGCAGCAGATATCCTTGAAAAGGCCGATGATTTCGATATGGCAGTTCATGACCTTATGAAGGAGTACTTAACTGACCACCAGAGGATCATCTTCAATGGCGACGGATATTCAGAGGACTGGGTAAAAGAGGCTGAGCGCCGCGGACTTCCAAACATCAAGTCCACCATCGAGGCAGCAGATACTCTTACAACCAAGAAGGCAGTCAAGCTCTTTGGCGACTTTGGTGTTTACACCAAGACTGAGCTTGAATCAAGAAAAGAGATCATCTTTGAGAACTATGCTAAGACCATCAATATCGAGGCTCTTACAATGATCGATATGGCATCCAAGCAGATCATCCCAGCTGTAATGAAGTATGCTGGAAGACTTGCCAAGGATGTCAATGAGGTAAAGGCAGCAGGCGCAGATGAGAGCGCACTTCTTTCAGAGCTTAAGGAGATCACAACAGAGCTTACCAAGATGAAGAAGGCTCTTGATGATCTTAAGACAGTTGAGAACAAGGCTAGAAAGATCACAGATGCAAGAAAGCTCGCTTACTTCTATAAGGACAAGGTAAGACCAGCTATGGATGCTCTTCGTGATCCTGCAGACAAATTGGAGATGCTGGTTGATAAAAAAGATTGGCCATTCCCAACATATGCAGATCTTCTTTTCGAAGGATGATGTCCTGGAAGCGGCATAAATACTGGCTTTCAAATGAATTATAAAAGTTTTAAAAAAGTACTTGCATTTTGATGGAGTCTCAAGTATAATTACTACTTGTCGATGGGCTATCGCCAAGCGGTAAGGCAACGGACTCTGACTCCGTCATTACGTAGGTTCGAATCCTACTAGCCCAGCTACTAAAGCGAGATTGAAATCTTCAATCTCGCTTTTCTGTATTAATGCGAAGCATCTGAGTTTACCGTGACGAAATGGGGGAACTATCAATGTACACTTTTGATTCAAGGATCAGATACAGCGAAGTCGATAAGAATGCAGAACTCACCATAGAGTCTCTGATCAATTATTTCCAGGACTGTTCCACCTTTCAGACTCAGGACGGACCAGCCAACATGGCATACTTAAGACAACAGGGCGTGGCATGGGTTCTTAACTCCTGGCAGATCGTCATAAACAGATACCCAAGGCTCTGCGAGGAAGTCACCATAGGAACAATTCCCTATGAGCTGAAGGGCTTTTTTGGCCACAGAAATTTCTTCATGGATACCAAAGATGGAGAGAGGCTTGCAACAGCCAACTCAGTCTGGACGCTGTTTAACTTTGAAAAGGGTATTCCAGCCAGAATAAGCCAGGAGATGGTGGACGCTTATCCCCTTGGCGAGAAACTTCCAATGGATTATGGTGACAGGAAGATCGCAATTCCAGAGGATGCAGAGATTTTTGAAGCTGATGAGATCCAGGTAAGGACTCACCACCTTGATACCAATAACCACGTCAACAACGGCCAGTATATCCGCATGGCCATTGAGAGCCTTCCTGACAAGGATATCAGAGTGGGAGCTCTCAGGGCTGAGTACAGGAAACAGGCAGTGCTTGGAGATACTCTTTATCCTGAGATCAGGAAAGTTTCAAAAAGCGCAATAATGACTTATACTATTAATTTGAGGGACGCAAAAATGAGTCCCGTATGTATTGTAGAACTGACAACGCAGTGATGTTGCTGCAGGTTTCAAAAAGAACGGAGAACAAAAAATGATAAGATTAGGCGAAAAGCAGACCCTTGAAGTGATCAAGAAGGTGGACTTTGGTGTTTACCTTGGGGAAAAGGCTGGAAGTGATGAGAAAGTTCTTTTGCCCGCCAAGCAGGTTCCGGCAGGAGCAGACCTTGGAAGTAAGGTGGAAGTGTTCATCTACAAGGATTCAGATGACAGGCTTATTGCTACCACCAGTGAGCCCAAGATCATGCTCGGGGACGTTAGAGTCCTTAGGGTAAAAGAGACTACCAGGATCGGAGCTTTTATGGACTGGGGCCTTGAGAAGGATGTGCTACTGCCTTTTAAAGAGCAGACTGCCAAGGTTAAGGCTGGAGATGACGTTTTGTGCGCCATGTACATCGACAAGAGCAGCCGCCTTTGCGTCACCATGAACGTATATAAGTACCTTAAAAACGACAGCCCCTATGGCAAGGATGACAAGGTTATGGGAACTGTCTATGAGATGAGTGATAACTTTGGAGCCTTTGTTGCTGTAGATGACATTTATTCAGGCCTTATAGCCAAGAAGGAGCTCTACGGGAACCTTAAGATAGGCGACAGGATCTCAGCGAGAGTAGTATCAGTAAAAGAGGATGGAAGGCTTAACCTTAGTGTCAGAGAGAAGGCATATCTTCAGATGGACACTGACGCTGACAAGATCTTTTCAATGATAGAAAACGGCGGAGGAAAGCTCCCATTTACCGACAAGGCATCTCCGGACCTCATCAGGGAAAAGACCGGAATGAGTAAGAATGAATTCAAGCGTGCTGTTGGAAGACTTCTAAAAGAAGGTAAAATAGTAATAGGACCAGATTCAATCGAACTTAAGTAAGGAGAAAACATGGACTACAGGAAGGCTAACAGGCTCTTTTTATACATGATCCTTTTCACCATTGCTTTTACCGGGCTCTATGCGGTATGGATGATCCGTACCATGGCTTCAATGCCTATACTTCTTAACAATGTTATCTCGGAGCTTTTGTGCCTGGTGCCAGCCCTTGCGATGGTTTTGTTTTACGGCGAGAGAATATCGGTAATCGTTCCTCTTAAGAAGATCAGGATACCATCAGCCCTTATGATATTTTTGTATGTGCTGCTTCTTTATCCTCTGGTGATATTCTTCAACTCGTTGTCCATGATATTTGTAGAGAACACCGTTGTTGAGATGATGGATGAGATAACAGCTCTTCCATGGTGGCAGATGTTTCTCTCTATCGGAATAGTTGGACCCTTTATTGAGGAGTTTGTTTTCAGGGGAGTTATACTTTCGAGCTTCCAGAGATCAGGCAGGATAATAGGTTCTATAATCATATCATCACTTATGTTTGGTATGATGCATCTTAACATCAATCAGTTTGCTTACGGCGCTGCAATGGGCGTTATGTTCGCTCTGCTTGTAGAGGCCACAGGAAGCGTACTGTCATCCTTTATTGCCCACGCTATCTTCAACTCAGTCGAAGTAATCATGCTCTACGCAGAAAAGGACGTCCTTGGACAGGCCCAGGACTATATGGACAGTATAGACATCCAGAATGTTATGCTCGTTACAACTGCCATTTACTTTGTTTTGGCCATCATTTCCACAGCCATTGCGATATGCGTCCTTGTTAAGATAGCTTACATGGAAAAGAGACATGAGTTCTTTTTAGGGATTCCAAAGAGCAAAAAACAGGGATACAAGCTTGTTACAGTTGCGCTTGTGGTTGCTGTGGTCATTGCTTTGATCTACATGGTTGGAATGGAGATAATAATGAAAATTGCTGGATAGATCAGCATTTTAAAAGACCCGCTCAAAACTGAGCGGGTCTTTCGTGCATAAAGCACATTTGATGGCCTGTTTATACTCTGATGTCAATGTTGGCGCCAAGATTAGGGTCCAGGGAAACAGCTGGTGCTGCCTCGATGGTTTCTACCATTGCTGCACCCATGTCCTGCATGTTATCAAGGCTCTTTGAGAGCATTGCGATACCAACATCGTTCAGAATACGGTTCTGAGACAATGCCATCGATAAAGCAGGGATATCCATAGGCCACCTCCTTGTGAAAAGAATCCACTTTATCTTATCTTTTTTATCGGAGCATTAGTTAATAAATATAAGTACATGGAGCAAAAACCATAGCTAAAAATGAGACCTGGTTTTTGTCACTTTTGACCACAAAAATTGAAAAATACACAAAAAAGATAGTGCTTTCTATAGATTTTTTTGTACATTTGTATTAAAATGGAAAAGTGATGTGGTTTATTCACGATAGAATGTAATTATTTTTACTGCACAACGTGCAAGAAAGAGTGACACATGATTTCCAATCAGATTTTGCAGAACACAATAGACGGGCTTAAAAACATAGCACACGTGGATCTTTGCGTCCTTGATATCGATGGAAAAGAGGTTGCATCCACAACCACAGATATTGGCAATGTGTCTACTGTGGCCAGAGATTTCGTTGAATCCCCTGCTGATTCTCAGGAGATTCAGGGATATCAGTATTTCAAAATATATGATGAGCAGCAGCTTGAGTATATACTCATTTGCACCGGCAGTGGTGACAACGTATATATGCTTGGCAAGATGATCGCATATCAGATCCAGAGCCTGCTTGTAGCTTATAAAGAGAGATTTGATAAGGACAACTTTATCAAGAACCTGCTTCTTGATAACCTGCTCCTGGTGGATATTTATTCAAGAGCTAAAAAGCTCCACATCCAGAGCGATGCCAAGAGAGTTGCCATGATAGTGGAGTGCGCAGGCGGAAGAGACAGCAATGTCTTAGAGCTTACAAGGACCTGCGTTGGAAGTGGAACAGACTTTGTCACAGAGGTTGACGAGGACAATGTGATAATCGTCAAGGATGTCAGTGAGATGGCTAAGCCTTCCGAGATCACCAAGTCTGCAGAGGAGATTCTTGCAAATCTTGAAAAAGAAGGACTTTCTGGAGTAAGGATCGCCTACGGAACAGTGGTTGGTGAGATCAAGGAAGTGAGCCGTTCATATAAAGAAGCCAAGATGGCACTTGATGTTGGAAAGATCTTTTTCGACGAGAGAAAGGTTATCTGCTACAGCGAACTGGGTATAGGACGTCTTATTTATCAGCTTCCTATTCCGCTTTGCAAGATGTTTATCAAGGAGATCTTTGGAGGAAGGAACCCTGACGACTTCGATCAGGAGACCCTCACAACCATAGACAAGTTCTTCGAGAACTCTCTTAACGTATCAGAGACATCAAGACAGCTCTTCATCCATAGGAATACTCTTGTTTACAGGCTGGACAAGCTTCAAAAGAGTACTGGTCTGGACCTTAGAGTATTTGATGATGCAATTACTTTTAAAATTGCACTTATGGTTGTAAGATATATGAAGTATATGGAGAAGTTTACTTGATAGTCTATAGTTTTTGGACTACGAGGGAGGTTTATGGAAAGAGGATATAGAAAAAGAAGATCAAACAGGCAGATTCCCGAGGATGAGGTTATCACGCTGGAGAACGTGACTAAATCTTATTCTACGGGTGCACCAGCCTTAAACGGAGTCACCCTTCATATCAAGAGGGGTGAATTTGTTTTTATAGTGGGCGACAGTGGATCAGGTAAGTCCACTCTCATCAAGCTCCTTCTTAGAGAGCTTGTACCCACAGACGGAGAGATCACTGTACTTGGTTACAATCTTCGCAGGATCAAGCACAGCAAGATCCCTAAGTTCAGGAGAAACCTTGGAATCGTATTCCAGGATTTCAGACTTCTAAAGGACAGAAACGTCTACGAGAACGTTGCTTTTGCACAGCGCATAGTTCAGACTCCAACAAGAGAGATCAAGAGAAACGTTCCATCTATTCTTGCCACAGTTAACCTGGCAGGCAAGTACAAGAACAAGATCAATCAGCTGTCAGGTGGTGAGCAGCAAAGAGTTGCTCTTGCCAGAGCTCTTGTCAATAAGCCGACAATTCTTTTGGCTGATGAGCCTACTGGTAACCTGGATCCAAATAATTCATGGGAAATCATGAAACTCATGGAACAGATCAACGAAAATGGTACAACTGTCATAGTGGTTACTCACAACAGAGAGATCGTTAATGCTATGAAGAAGAGAGTTATTACCATGAAAAAGGGTGTCATCATAGAAGACGAGGAAGAGGGTATGTACATCGATGAGGAGTAGTAGTTTCTTTTATACCATAGGACAGGGCTTTAAGAATCTTGGCAGAAACAGATGGTACACATTGGCTTCAATAGCTACCATCACAGCGTGTCTGTTTCTATTTGGTCTGTTTTATGCCATAATCACTAATTTCCAGAATGTAGTTAAGACCGCTGAAGAGGGCGTGTCCGTAACAGTTTTCTTTAACGAGGGAACCAGCGAGGACGAGATCCTTGTAGTAAAGAGCGAACTTGAAAAGAGACCTGAAGTAAGAGAGATCACCTATGTTTCAGCTGATGAGGCGTGGGAAGGCTTCAAGGAGGAGTATCTTGGAGAGTACGCAGACGGATTTACAGAGAATCCTCTTGCTGAATCAGCCAACCTTCAGATCTACCTTAACGACGTATCAATGCAGCAGGCTCTTGTAACTTACATAGAGTCCATCAGCGTTGTTCGTGAGGTCAACAGATCTGAGGTAACAGCTACAACATTAAGCGGACTTAACCTGCTCATTGCTTATGTATCTGGTGGTATCATTGTTCTTCTTTTGCTGGTATCTGTTTTCCTTATCAGCAACACAGTTACAATGGGTATCTCAGTTCGTAAGGATGAGATCAATATCATGAAGTATATTGGTGCCACAGACTTTTTTGTAAGAGCACCTTTCGTAGTAGAGGGAATTCTGATCGGACTTATTGGATCGATCATTCCGCTGATCATCATCTACTTTGTTTATACACATGTGATCAGCTATGTGGCTTCTAGATTTACTATGCTCAGTTCCCTTTTGAATTTCCTGCCTGTTGAGACAATTTACAACAAGCTTGTTCCAATATCTCTTTTGATCGGTATTGGCATAGGTTTCCTTGGAAGTTTCATTACTGTTAGGAAACACCTGCACGTATAAAAGCCAGAAAAGGGAATTCTCACAAGTTGAAGAATATTGTTAAGGGTAGAAAAAAAAGAATAATTTGCGTCCTTATGTGCATACTGGTGGCACTTGTATCTACCTGCAGTATGAAGATCACAAGTAACGCCGCTGTCACTGAAGAGTCCATCAAAGCCAAGGAGAATCAGATCAGCCAGGCTAAAAAGGAGAGGGATAGTCTTAAGAATGCCAAGACTGACCTCGAGAAAGTCAAGAAGCAGCTTGAAGCCAGCAAGACAGATCTGAACAATTACATCACCCAGCTTGATGGACAGCTTTCTGACATTCAGTCCAGGATTGATGCTCTTTCAGACGAGATCACAGAAAAAGAACAGCAGATAGAGACCACTACAGCTGAGCTTGAAGAGGCTGAAGCTATCCAGCAGGCTCAGTATGAGGCTATGAAAAAGCGTATCAAATTTATGTACGAGAGAGGCGATACGCTTTATTTTGAGATGCTCCTTGAATCTGGAAGTTTTGCTGACATGCTTAACAAGGCGGAGTACATCGAGATGCTCTCCTCCTATGACAGGCTCAAGCTCAACGAATATATTGAGACTACAGAGCTTATAAGGCTCACCAAAGAGGCTCTTGAGGAAGAAAAGCAGACTCTTGATGAGGCTAAGGCGGCGAAAGAGGAGGAAGAGGCTAATCTTCAGGCCCTCATTGACACCAAGAACAATGAGCTCTCAGTAGTAAAGTCAGATATTTCCAGCAAGGAAGCGGCTATCAAGGCCTATGAAGAAGAGATCAAGGCTGAGAATGCAGCTATCGCTGCTCTGGAAAAAGAGGTTGCGGCTGACAAGGCAGCGCTCTACAGCAGATATATGTATGATGGCGGCGTGTTCACATGGCCATGCCCCAACTACACAAGAATCTCTGACAACTATGGAATGCGAGTGCATCCAACCCTCGGCGTTGAGAAGATGCACAATGGAATAGACCTGGCAGCACCATCAGGATCTTCGGTCCTTTGCGCTTACAATGGCACTGTGGTTGCTGCAGATTACAACTCCACCATGGGTAATTACATTATGATCAACCATGGCGGCGGACTTTACACAATTTACATGCACTGTTCAGCCCTTTATGTATCAAAGGGACAGGACGTGACATCAGGCACCAAGATAGCAGCTGTTGGTTCAACAGGTAGATCAACAGGACCACATCTTCATTTTGGTGTAAGATTAAATGGTAATTATGTGAGCCCGTGGAATTACCTCAAGTAAGAGGAGGGCAGGAGTAAGCTATGGATAGTAATTTTGGTAATAATATGGATATGGTCCCACAGGATGGGCAGCAGGAGCCTGTGCCTCAGATTACACCAGGTGTTGCACCAGTGACAGAGAATGGCAGGCTTAGAAGACGTTTTATCAGCGGAATTCTTATTGGATGCCTGTTAGCTCTTTTCATCGTGGCTGGAATATATGTGTTCTGGGGATTAAATGCCGGATTTGGAGCACCCTTTAGTTATGGTTCCAGTGCTCTGGTGGGCGGAGATGGCGATGAACTTCTTTCTGATGAGACACTGGGCAAGATCCAGGCTCTTGAAGATGTTATCGACACCTACTATTACAAGACAGATGTTGATAAAGAGGAAGAGGCCATTGGAATGTACAAGGGTCTTATGGATTCTCTTGGAGATCCTTACTCTGTATATTATACCGAGGAAGAGCTCAATGAGCTTATGACTGATACTGCCGGTGTTTACTATGGAATTGGCGCTTATGTCAGCCTTGACAGTGATATGAATCTTCCACGTATCTCAGGTGTTATGCCTGGAACTCCCGCTGAGAGAGCGGAGCTTATGACAGACGACATCATCTATGAGGTGGATAAAGAGTCTACTCAGGGAATGGAGCTTGACGAAGTGGTTTCACTTATCAAGGGACCTGAGGGAACAACAGTGCATCTCACACTTCTTCGTGGATCTAAGATGGAGGAGATCGAGGTTGATGTTGAGAGGTCAGCAGTAGAGGTTCCTACAGTTAATACCAAGCTTCTTGGAGATAATGAGAATATCGGATATCTCCAGATCACAGAGTTTGACGATATCACTCCTGATCAGTTTGCAGAGGGAATGGCTGAGCTTAGAGCCAGTGATATCGAGGGACTTATCATCGACCTTAGAAGTAATCCTGGCGGAAGCCTTCAGGCTGTATGCGATATCGCAAGGCAGATCCTTCCTAAGGGACTTATCGTATATACCGTGGACAGAAACGGTGAAAGAGATGACTACACCTGCGACGGAGCTCACGAGATAGACATTCCTGTTGTTGTACTGGTGAACCAGTATTCAGCAAGTGCTTCAGAGATCCTTTCAGGAGCCATCAAGGATTACAAGATCGGAACTCTGGTTGGTAAGACTACCTTTGGTAAGGGAATCGTTCAGAGAGTATTTGACCTCAAGGACGGAACTGCAGTTAAGCTTACAGTAAGTGACTACTATACACCTAATGGCAATAACATCCACGGTATTGGAATTGAGCCTGATGTTGAGGTTGATTATGATGCTGATGCTTATGCCAAGGACAAGACAGACAATCAGCTTGAAAAGGCAATTGAGGTTATGAACGGTCTTCTTGACAAATAAAATATTTGATAGTAATATTCATGACTGTGTCACGTATCTGTGACACAGTCATTTTTTATTTTCAGAGCATTTATTCATAGTGCTATCTGATTTGTCCGTTTCGGACGTTATTTTCACTTTTATTTTTTGAATTTAATGAGGTTAAACAACATGGAAGTAAAAGCGTGTATTTTTACCGATGCAGGGAAGGTGCGCAAAGTTAACCAGGACTCCTGTCTTGTAAAGGTGGCCAACACTAAGAGGTATGGAAGGATTTCTTTTGCCGCTGTATGCGATGGAATGGGCGGATTGTCCAAGGGAGAGGTTGCGAGCTGCAAGATGATAAGGGCTCTTGAAGGCTGGTTTGGAGAGGAACTGGCACTTATGCAGAACCTGCCTGAGGACAAGCTCTGGGATACCATCGAGACTTCTCTGATGCGTCTCATAGTAAAGACCAGCAGCGATATAAGGCGATATGGCAGGCACAGGGGGATAAAGCTTGGGACCACACTGACAGCTTTTTTGCAGATTGGCAGAAAGTATATGACGTTTAATATCGGCGATTCCAGGATATATCTCGTGGACAGAAAAAGAGCTATGGCAGTAACCAGGGATCAGAGCCTTGTGCAGGATAAGCTTGATAAGGGGATAATAGTTGAGGCTGATGTAGCTGCAGATCCTGACAGAAGTGTGCTGCTTCAGAGTGTTGGGACGAATTTAGAGATCAAGCCTGATGTGAGTAGGGGTGAGATCGGCTCAAATACAACGGTTCTGGCTGTAAGTGACGGATTCTGGAGGACACTAGAGGGAGATGAGATCCATGGTAAGCTTTGTCCTCAGATGTGCGTAACATCAGATGACATGCTTGATAGCTGCAGGAAGCTGGCAGAGCTTGCTATGGGCAGAGATGAGGATGACAATATCTCGGTTGCTGCCATGTGTCTTGAGTATTGATGGCGCGATTTTTAGATGGAGGATTTTGCGGTGGAGTATTTAAGAAACGAGAGTGTGTACAGGGGCAGATACAGGATCTTAAGAAAGCTTGGAGAGGGTGGCAGCAGCGTGGTTTACATGGCTGTTGATATGAAAAGTGCAAGGCCTGTTACAGTAAAGGTTATCAAGGAGCATGTGTTTGATGGGAAGGCAGCAGCTCAGATTGTAGAGGAAGAGACGAGGGTCTTGAGGTTTGCTGATCACCCAGGGATACCATCAGTTGTGGCGGAGTATGATGACGCCTTTGTGCTTGATTATGTTCCTGGAAATAGTTTGGAGAAGGTTCTGAAAAAGAAGGGGCGATTTGATGAGAAAGAGGTAGTTACCTTTGGATTTGAGCTTTTGGATATGCTAGGACATCTTCATGGCCTAAAGAGACCGGTTGTATATAGGGATCTTAAGCCCGCAAATATCATGCTAAGGCCGGATGGTCATCTGTCTCTTATAGATTTTGGGGCTGCCAGATTTATGGAGCAGGGAGCGCTGACGGATACCCTAAATCTTGGAACTGAAGGTTTTGCGGCTCCTGAACAGTATGGAAATCTTGGGCAGACAGATCCAAGAACTGATATATACTGCTTTGGCAGGACAATGCTCCTGCTGCTTGGTGGAAAGTGCTCCCCTGAACTTATGGAGGTTATAGATAAGTGCATAAAACCTGACAGGGAGGACAGGTATGAAAGCTGCGCTGAGATTGAAGTGGCGCTTAGGAAGTATCCTGGCAGGAGGACGAGGAAGAGAGCATTGAAGGTGGCACAGCTCCTTGCGGCGTCTGCAGCTGCTTCCGCCGTTATCTCTTTTGCCGCTGCCCATTACGACGCTGCACTTAGCTACGCAGCGGAGGATGCGCAGGTAAGAGTTCCGGCGGTGAAAGAGAGAATGGGTAACGCCGGGATTCGGATAAAGATGATATTGAAGGAAAGGTACGGCGTCGATGTGGACGATCTTCTGGCGCCAGAGGGAGAAGCAGACAGATGATGATTTTTGTATATACGTTTGTGGTGATATTTGTGGGGCTTGTGGTGATCTTTGGATTTGGGAGCTTCTTATCCGGAGACAAGGACGTTTCAGACATTCCTGTAGAGGGAGAAGTTACCGCCGCCATGTGCACCACCCAGCTCCTTGACCGTGGCAGCAGCTTTGGAACTGTATGCGACGAGGATTTTGTTATTGAGCAGGATATGGTGTACACCTACGATTCGTTTAATCTGTAAGTTTAGTTGGCGGAAGGGCCGATTTCTCCTATAATGTAATGAGTTGGGAAAAATAGCATTTAGGGGGATAGAATATGGCAAAAACAGATCGTGATCAGAACATGCAGGTAACTGAAAATGCAAAAGAAATGCCTGTTAGGCACAAGACTTTGGAAGAACGTGCTAGCGAGTACGGGGATGAATTAAAGGTGAACGGAGAGTTTGACTGGGGAGAGCCTGTGGGGCGCGAGATTTGGTAAGGTCAAATTTGGGGAGAGAGTATGTTTGGGAGAGTTTTGACTATAGTACAGATCGTTATCGGACTGATAATGACAGTATTGAATACGGTCTTTGGGGTTCAGTTCTATGGGGAGTGGGAAATAAATCCGGAGCATTTTGGACCGAATACTCTGAGTAGTGAGTACTACGTGTATGATGGACCAAACGCTGACGGGAAAGATAATCAGGTAGTAAATCTCTATGACATAAGAACCGGGGAAACAAAAGAGATATTTAAGGTAGATGGCGAGCAGGAGCGTGTCACCAGAACCTACACTGATGGCAAGCAGGTGAAGTTCATGGTCTATGATGGCGAAGATGTTCTTCAGTACACTTACGACCCTAAGACGGGAACCATGACCAGCGAAGAGTTCGTCACTGATTCTAAAACATGGTACATCCTGGACACAGAAGCCAGTATCACGCTGGATGATGGCAGAGAAGTGTATTTTAAAAAGAGATTTGGCGACAGTGAGCTTATGTATTCCACAAATGGCGAGGACTTTGAGGCTATCGAAGGAACAGACCTTGCGAGAAAGTCTGGAATATACAGCGATCAGATGATATACGTGGATGGTGTGATCTACGGCGCGTTCACTGAGATAAAGGGAATTCTATGTGGCCCTCAGATGTATATATCGCCTTTCGAGGCTGATGTAGATGATATAAGGTCTGACAGACTTTTTTCCTTTGACCCCAAGACCAAAGAATTCAAAACCCTTTATTTTTCTAAGGGTGGCAAGACAAGGGTTATCGGTTATCGCTACGGATATGTATATCTCTGGAAAAAGAACAAGATCTACAAGCAGAATCTGACAAAGGGTAAGAAAGCAAAAATCTATAAGATTCAGGCAACAGAAAATGTTAGACTAAGTTGGGCCGGGGATGTGTTGATCATCTTTGATGAGAATAATAACGTGGTAGAAACAACGATTAAGGCAGAGTAAAGGGGATGCATATGGGTATAGCACATAGGAAAGTAAGCAAGAAGATCCGTTTTGTAGATGGGCAGGGTAATCCCATCGTAAACAAGAAGGTTTCGGTTAAGCAGACAAACCATGAGTTTTTGTTTGGCTGCGGGGCTTTTGATTTTATGCCTTATGTTCAAAATGGTGATGAAGAACATAAGAAGATAACTGACAGCTGGCTTGAGATCTTTAACTATGCGACACTTCCGTTTTACTGGGGCAATTTTGAGCCGGAAGAGGGCAAGCCAAATACTGACATCCTCATGAAGACTGCGCAGTACATAAACAGCAAGGGTGCCAGGGTGAAGGGACATCCTCTTTGCTGGCACACAGTATGCGCTGACTGGCTTATGAAATATGACAACGCCACAATCCTTCAGAAGCAGCTTGAGAGAATCGACCGCGAAGTCAAGGGATTTAAGGGCGTTATTGATATGTGGGACGTTATCAACGAAGTGGTCATCATGCCAATCTTTGATAAGTACGACAACGCCATCACAAGAATCTGCAAGGAAAAGGGAAGAGTTGGCCTGATCAAGGAAGTGTTTGAGAGGGCTCACGCTGACAATCCGGACGCAGTCCTTCTTCTTAACGACTTTAATACTTCCATCAATTATGAGATACTTATCGATGGATGTCTTAATGCAGGTGTTCCTATAAGCGCCATAGGTATCCAGTCCCACCAGCACCAGGGCTACTGGGGAAAAGAGAAACTGGAAGAGGTACTTGATAGATTTTCCCACTTTGGTCTTCCTATTCATTTCACTGAGAATACTCTGATCTCAGGCGATATCATGCCAGCACATATCGTTGATCTCAACGACTGGCAGGTAGATGAGTGGCCTTCAACCCCTGAAGGGGAACAGCGTCAGGCAAAAGAGATCGAGGAGATGTACAGGATACTCTTTGAGCATCCTCTGGTAGAAGCCATCACCACCTGGGATTTTAAGGACGGAGCATGGCTCAAGGCACCAAGCGGATTTCTTCGTTTGGACAATAGCAAAAAGCCATCATTCGATATGCTTAAAAAGCTTGTAAAAGAAGAGTGGTGGACTGATACTGAAATTACAACAGATGAAAATGGGTGGGCAAACGTAGAAGCTTTCAAGGGTGACTACGAACTTAGCTGCGATGGCAAGGCAGCTTCAGCCAAGCTCATTGATGATAAAGAAATAGTAGTTACTTTATAACTGGAGACGGATTAAATGTGGCTTGAAGCGTTAAAGAAAAAGCTTTTAAAGGGAAGCAAGATCACTACAGTAAGCTTTTTACATTACATAAGGCTCTTTTACCGAAGCGTGATATTTGTTGTGCTCCTTGTCTGCTATATTGTAGACAGGGTTCATGGAAAAGAGACAATCCTTACGAGGATGGAGAGCATTCCTGCGGTTTTGTGGATTGTTTGGGCGGTCTTTGTTCTTGAGATGATATTCAGATTCTTCCCTTCAAAGACGGAGAGTCCTGGATGCCAGAAACAGTTTGCAAGAAATTATATCAAGTCAGGTAAGACAGATATCAAGATACAGGACAATAACGCATCAATGCTGGTACTCCTCATATGGATCTCTTTTAATCTGGTATTTGGTGCTCTGCATATGAAGGGAATCTTCGATGATGGAATAATGATACTTCTTTGCAGTGCATATTCTGTATGTGACGTTATCTGCATCCTGTTCTTCTGCCCTTTCCAGAGCTGGTTTATGAAGAACAAGTGCTGCAGTACCTGCAGGATCTACAACTGGGATTACGCCATGATGTTCACGCCGCTTTTCTTTGTATCTAAGACCTACACCTGGACACTTCTGGCACTGTCAGTCATTCTGGTTATCCGCTGGGAGATCACTTTCTATCGCCACCCGGAGCGCTTTTCAGAAAACACCAATGACTATCTGAAGTGTGCCAACTGTAATGAGAAGCTCTGTGCCCATAAGGATCAGCTTCAGAGCCTGTGGAAGCAGATAGAGGCTTATACAGCAAAACGCAAGAGCCAGCTTGAAAAAGAATCAGAAACAGGAGATTTGAAATGATAAAGGAAGCATATTTTGCTGGGGGATGCTTTTGGTGCGTTACTCCAATCTACAAGATGTACGGAGTAGACCAGGTAATCTGTGGCTACGCAGGAGGAGATGAAGTCAATCCCACCTATGAGCAGGTAAAGCACCAGGAGACAGGACACAGAGAGACAATAAAGCTTGTTTATGATGACGAGAAGGTATCTTATAACAGGCTCCTTGATATCTACTTCGCCAACGTGGATCCATATGACGGCGAGGGACAGTTTATCGACAAGGGATTTTCCTATACGCTAGCTATCTTCTATATGTCAGAAGAGGAGCTGCAGATAGCAAAAGAAAAGCTGACAGCCCTCGAACAGTCATCAGGTAAAAAGACGGAAGTAGCTCTTTTGCCCTACAAGAACTTCTATGAGGCAGAGGAATATCATCAGGACTACTACCTCAAAAACCCTGAAGCTTTTGAAAAAGAGCTTATAGAATCAGGCAGAAAGAAATAAGAATTTTAGGCTACCCAAGACCTTATGTCCTGGGTAGTTTTTTATTGCGCAAAAAAGAATGTTGACAAAATGATAGAAAATGATATCATAATGATATCAAAACAAATTACATCGCCTTATGACATCAATGAAGGCCGCAGCAGCGGCCGGCAGACACAAATGGAGGAACAGTCATGAACGAAAATATTAAAGAAAAGGTAATCAGTGGACACAAAAACGGGATCGCAATGATGATCCTCACAATAGCACTTTATGTACTGGCGTTCTTTACAGTACTGGCAGGTGGCATCATAATGGACGAGGGCCAGGAATTTAGCACAATTCTCTTTATCGCAGCTATCCTGTATCTGGCATTTGGATGGATCCTTTTCCTTGGCCTTAAGGTTCTTAAGCCAGGTGAGGCTCTTGTGCTTACCCTGTTCGGTAAATATGTAGGAACCCTTAAGGGCGACGGATTCTTCTTTGTAAATCCATTCTGCACAGCATTTAATCCTGCAGCAGACACCAAGCTTGGACAGAGCGGAGATATCTCTGATGGTAAGAAGAGCGGCCTTTCAGGAATCGTTGTAAGCGGTGGCCAGATTGGAACAACAGGCGAGCTCAAGGCAGGCCCTAGCAAGAAGATCTCCCTTAAGGTTATGACTCTTAGCAATTCCAAGCAGAAGGTAAACGACATCCTTGGTAATCCTGTAGAGATCGCAGTTGCTGTTATGTGGAAGGTTACAGATACAGCCAAGGCAGTATTTACAGTAGACAACTACAAAGAGTACTTATCACTTCAGTGCGACTCTGCAGTTAGAAACGTAGTTAAGCTCTATCCATATGACATCACTGAAAACGTTGACACAACTGGTGATGGACAGGCAGACGATGGCAGCCTTCGTGGTTCAACAGAGGTTGTTGCTGGCAAGATCAGAGAGGAGATCCAGTCCAAGGTTGAAGGTGCTGGTATCGAGATCGTTGACGCAAGGATCACATATCTAGCTTATGCTCCTGAGATCGCAGCAGCAATGCTTCAGAGGCAGCAGGCTTCAGCAGTAGTAGATGCAAGAAAGCTCATCGTTGATGGTGCTGTTGGAATGGTTGAGATGGCACTTGAGAGACTTAATGAAAAAGAAATTGTTCAGCTGGACGAGGAACGCAAGGCAGCGATGGTTTCAAACCTCCTCGTAGTTCTGTGTGGCAATCACGACGCACAGCCAATAGTTAACTCAGGAAGCCTCTACTGATATGGCAGATAAAAAACAGGTTCCGCTTCGATTAAACGCGAAGTTATACGATGCAATTGCTGCCTGGGCTGAGGATGACTTCAGATCGATAAACGGACAGATAGAATATCTTTTAACTGAATGTGTCAAGCAGCGCAAGAAGGACGGCAAATATGTCTCAAAGAACCTTGACGAGCCGCCAGAGCTTGATATCAAATGACAAAAACAGCCGGGTGAGAGATCGCCCGGCTGAACTTATATTCAAAGAAAATATCAGGATTTTGGAGACAGAATATTGGCTCTTGCAATACCCAGCATTCCCGTAGCTATGCTGTAATCTATTCCCTTACAGGAAGATGGTGACTGGTGGAAGTGTCTCTTAAAGGCCTTGGAAAAAGTAAATGTATCAGTGTAGCCCACAGCTTCTGCAATCTCGGCTACACTGAGTTTGTTTTCTGACAAAAGCTTTATTGCCATCTTCATCCTGTAGGTAAGAAGATATTCCTGAAGAGAGTATCCGGTGGCCTCTTTAAAGAGCCTTGTCAGGTAGCTTCTGTTAAGCCCCAGGGAAATGGCGATATTTTCAATCTTAACGTGCTCGGAGTACTTGAGCTGAATGTATGAGATCACGTTCTTAACGTACAGCAGGGAACTATCGTAGTCATCTTCCTGCTTCGCTTTAGAATTCTCGATCATGTAATCGCATATTTTATAAAGGGTTCCAACGCAGTAGTACTGGCGGGTGTAGTTATCCAGAATATCCTTAGCCAGGGCCTCGATCTTGTCTGCGCATGCCACGGGAGTATATACGGGATGAGATGGGGTAAGGCCTGCCTCCTTCAGGATAAGAGGGATCTTGGGGCCTCCTATGTGGAACCAGATATATTCCCATGGCTCCTCAGCATCTGCCTGGTAGAAGGTTCTGGTATCCTGAGGGATCAGGAATATCTGGTGAGGACCTACGTCATACTGCTTGCCATTTAACCGCAGTATCCCCTTTCCGTTTAAGACAAAGTGGATGATGATACGATTTTTAACAAGATGTTCGTATGAATACAATGGCTCGCACTTATTGGTGCCCATTTCATATAGGTAAAAATCGTCAGAATCCTCATAATTAACGAATTTACAAAAATCACATCCAAGAAGTTCCTGAGGCATAGAATTCCCTCCCATGTCAAAATGTTACTTTAGATTATAATGCAAATGTCAAATTTTGACATCAAAAAATCAAAAAAAGCCATTATTTTTGTAATGGGTGGGAGATAAACTTAAAATGTCTTTATCTGATTGCGAACAGAAACTATTAACTACTGATGAAAGGGTATACAAATGAATATAATTTGGAATAAAACATCCAGGCAGTTTCATTTGTATAACGACCAGATCAGCTATATCATTGCGGTTGCCCCATCCGGGGAGCTTAGCAATATCTATTTTGGCAAGCGCATCAGGGAGAGGGATGATTTCTCCTATGTGATCTTCAGAAACGGAATGCCAAACATAGCGGTAGATGCTGATACTGAGAGTTATTCAATGGAACTCAACCGTCAGGAATACCCTTCCTTCGGAACGACGGATTTTGGGGCATCTGCCTTCGAGGTGGAGCAGTCAAACGGATCCAGGGTTAGCTCTTTTGTATATAAGAGCCACAGCATATTCCCTGGGAAAAGAGCTATCACAGGCCTTCCAGCTACTTATGCAGCTGAAGATGAGGCCAAAACCTTAGAGGTTGAGCTTGTAGATGAACAGGCCCAGATGACTCTTTTGCTGTCCTACACCATTTTTGAAAAATACCCGGTAGTCGCAAGACACGCGGAGTTTAAGAACACTGGAAGCACAAAGGTTAAGCTCACAAAAGCGCTTTCCTGCTGCATAGATCTCCCGGATCAGGACTATGAGATGGTTCAGTTTGCAGGAGCATGGGCAAGGGAGAGGATCCCTGAAGTCAGAAAGCTCACAGGCGGAACCACATCCATAGAGTCAAAGCGCGGTGTTTCCAGTGCTAACTTCAATCCGTTCATGATCATCAAGAGACCAAACACTGATGATTTTGCTGGAGATGCCTTTGGATTCTCCTTTGTGTACAGTGGTAATTTCCTTGCTGCTGCTGAGGGCAATACCTACGGAAGGCTCAGGATCCTGATGGGTATCAATCCTGAGAGGTTCACCTGGGTATTAAAGGAAGGAGAGACCTTTGAAACACCAGAGGTTGTCATAGCCTACACAAGTACAGGCCTTAACAGCCTTAGCCAGACTTACCACAGGCTCTACAATAACAACCTGGTAAGAGGCAAATGGAAGAACAAGCCAAGGCCAATCCTTAACAACAACTGGGAAGCAACCTTTATGGACTTCACCGAGGACAGTATCCTTAAGATCGCTGCCAAGGCCAAGGAAGCAGGCGTTGAGCTCTTCGTTCTTGATGACGGATGGTTTGGCGAAAGAAATGATGACTTTGCAGGCCTGGGTGACTGGGTAGAGAACCCAGCCAAGCTCCCGCAGGGAATGGCTGGACTTGCCAGAAAGATCGAAGCCATGGGCCTTAAGTTTGGTTTCTGGATCGAGCCTGAAATGGTGAACCCAAACAGCAACCTCTTTAGAAGGCATCCTGAGTGGGTGCTGGCTGTTCCAGGAAGGAAATCTTCACTTGGAAGACATCAGCTGGTGCTTGATTTCTCCAGGGAAGAGGTAGTCGATTATATTTACAACATGCTTTATAAAGTAATAAATGGCGCATCCATCAGCTATATCAAGTGGGACATGAATCGTCCGCTTACTGAAGTTTTCAGTAATGGATGCCCGGCGCAGGAGCAGGGAATGGTATACCACAAGTACATACTTGGTGTGTACAGCCTCTACTCAAGGCTTATCGAAGCCTTTCCGGATATCCTGTTTGAATCCTGTTCATCAGGAGGAAACAGGTTTGATGCAGGAATGCTCTACTACGCGCCACAGGCATGGTGCTCAGATAACACTGACGCCATTGACAGACTGAGGATCCAGTATGGCTCATCCTACGGATATCCAATAGTATCCATCGGATCCCATGTATCTGCGGTACCAAACCAGCAGACAGGAAGGACCACTTCCATAGCGACAAGGGCCAATGTGGCATACTTTGGAACCTTTGGCTACGAGCTTGACCTCAACGAGATATCTGATAAGGAGTTCGATGAGGTTAAGAGCCAGATCGAGTTCATGAAGGAGCACAGAGAGCTTATCCAGTATGGCGATTTCTACAGGCTCAGATCCCCGTTTGAGACTGATCAGACCGCATGGATGGTGGTTTCAGAGGACAGGAAAAGAGCTATCGTTGGATTTTACTGCATGAGATCAAATGTCAATACGTTACCTGGATTTTTAAAACTTGCAGGTCTTGACCCGGATACCCTTTACCGGATGGAAGGCAAAGAGTATTATGGCGATGAGCTCATGAATATGGGCATTACGCTATCAGAGTTCTATAAAAAAGGATTCACAATTTCGGAAGATTTCGCATCATTTGTAACAGTTATTGACGCAATTTAATCTATGTCATATCACAAAATGACATCAAAACGACACAAACTAACATACACATTACATGCCTGATTGTTTATGATTAAACTGCAATCAGGGGAAGGCTATCAAAATAACGTATAGTCAGAGAACAGTATTGTATCAGGAGGGAAAAAGATGAAAAAGAAAGTACTTGCGATCTTATTAAGCGCACTTACCGCAGCTTCAGTTATTGGTTGTGGCGGATCAGCTCCTGCAGAGACACCTGCAGCTGAGACTCCAGCAGCCGAGGCTCCAGCAGCAGAAGCTCCAGCAGCAGAGGAAGCTGCACCAGAGAGCATCGGAAGCAGTGTTGAGGGTGAACTTTCAGTAACAATATGGGATGAGGGCCAGAGACCCGGACTTCAGCAGATAGTTGACGAGTGGAGCGCACAGTCAGGCGTTAAGGCTACTATTCAGGTAGTAGACTGGAACAACTACTGGACACTTCTTGAAGCAGGCGCAACAGGCGGCGAGCTTCCAGACGTATTCTGGATGCACTCAAACGTTGCACAGAAGTACATGGAGAACGATCAGCTCCTTGATCTTACAGACCTTATCGCAGCAAGCGACAAGATCGATCTTAATAACTACTACGAAGGCATCGTTAAGCTTTACCAGTCAAATGGCAAGCAGTACGCAGTACCAAAGGATATCGATACAATCGCTCTTTGGTACAACAAGACCATCTTCGATGAGATGGGCGTAGCTTACCCAGATGACACATGGACATGGAAAGACTTCGCAGAAAATGCTAAGAAGCTTACAAATGCTGATCACTGGGGATATGCAATTGCTCCAGGTAACAACCAGGAAGGTTACTACAACACAATCTATTCTTACGGCGGATACGTAATCAGCGACGACAAGAAGACATCTGGTATGGATGATCCTAAGACCATCGAAGCAGTTAAGCTCTTCACAGATATGATCGCTGAGGGTTCCTGCCCAGATCTTGCAACTGTTTCTGAGACAGCTCCTAACGAGCTCCTTCAGGCAGGCAAGGTTGCTATGTCAATCAACGGTTCATGGATGCTCGCTGGTTATCGTGACAACGAGTACACAGCAGCAAACTGTGACGTAGCAGTTCTTCCATACACAAATGATCCTTCAGACCGTGTATCTATCTACAACGGACTTGGATGGGCAGCAGCAGCTAACACCAAGAACCCAGAAGCAGCATGGTCACTTATCGAGTACCTTACATCCAAGGAAGGCCAGCTTAAGCAGGCAGAGCTTGGTGTAACAATGTCAGCTTACATGGGAACATCAGATGCATGGGTTAACTCAGTTCCTGCATTCGACCTCAATGGTCACATGAAGATGCTTGATGCTAAGCTCGTATTCAGACCTTACTCAAGAGACACAACAGTTTGGGAAGACATGATGATCGAGAAGCTTCAGGATGCTTGGACAGGTGAGAAGCCTGTAGACGAAGTCTGCAAGGATATTGCAGCAGAGATGAACGCAGATCTTGCTGAAGAGTAATGATGAGTCCTACTACTTAAAATGGTAGAATAGAAGGGGTGCGCTCAGGGAAATGCTCCCTGGGCGCATTTTTAAAGTAACAGATTACAAACTTTTTAAGGAGATACCCGTGAATAAGAAGTTAACATCAAGACAGAAAAGTGAATTTATCTGGGGATGGCTGTTCATTCTTCCAACAATGCTCGGACTATTTGTGCTTAATATCTATCCGATGATCGATACGATCAAACAGAGCTTCTATAAGACGGGAGATTTTGGCAAGGGCAATAAATTCGTTGGTCTTGCAAATTACCAGAAGGTCCTTGGAGATGGTGAGATCTGGCAGACACTTTGGAACACAGCCAAGTATGCCATTGTTGAGGTTCCACTTTCGATTGTGATAGCTCTTTTGCTGGCAGTCCTGCTCAACAAAAAGCTCAAAGGAAGAGACGTTTTCAGAACCATCTTCTTCCTGCCAATGGTAGTTGCACCTGCAGCTATAGCCATGGTTTGGAAGTGGCTGTACAACTCAAATTTTGGTCTTATCAACAACGTGTTCCACATCAAGGTCAACTGGATATCTGATCCAAAGATAGCCATCTATTCCATAGCTGCCATCGGTATCTGGTCAGTTATTGGTTACAACATGGTTCTGTTCCTTGCGGGCCTTCAGGAGGTTCCCGGAGACTACTACGAGGCAGCCTCACTTGACGGCGCCAACGGATGGCATCAGCTGATAAACATAACCATTCCACTTATATCACCTACTATCTTCTTTGTGCTTGTCACAAGGATCATCGGAGCCATGCAGGTATTCGACCTTATCTACATGATGATCGACCTTAACAATCCCGCATGGAAAAAGACACAGTCCCTGGTATTTCTGTTCTACAAGTATTCCTTTGAACAGAGTAAGAAGGGATACGGTGCAACTGTTGTTGTAGTTCTTTTGGCTGTTATATTGCTGCTTACAATTGTGCAGCTCATAGGTCAGAAGAAATGGGTTCATTACGAGTAAGAAAGGAGGCAGTCATGAAAAGATCAGTAGCAAATATTTGCATCTATGTAGTTCTGATACTTGTATCTATCACAATGCTGGTACCTTTCCTATGGATGTTCCTTACGGCCTTTAAGACCACTGCAGAGACAATGCAGGTTGATCCATTCGTAATCGTGCCAAGAGTGTGGCAGACCCAGAATTTTGGAAATGTAGTCAAGGCCATGGATTTCGTAAGGCTTTATATAAACACACTTTTAATGGTGGCCCTCAGGATCCTCTTTGCGGTTCTTACCGCCACCCTCAGCGGATATGCATTTGCAAGACTTCAGTTTAATGGAAAGAACCTTATGTTTGCTGTAGTTCTTTTGCAGATGATGATCCCTGTTCAGATCTTCATCATTCCTCAGTACGTTATGGTCAGCAAGCTCCATCTCACAAACACTGTTTGGGGCCTTGTTTTCCCGGGTATCGTTTCAGCCTTTGGAACATTCCTTCTTCGTCAGGCTTATATGCAGCTTCCAAAGGACCTTGAGGAGGCAGCAAGACTGGATGGCTGCAACATTCCACAGACCTTTGTGTATATCATGTCACCCTTAACCAAGTCATCAATGGTGGCCCTTGGTATCTTCACAGCAGTGTTCGCATACAAGGATCTGATGTGGCCAATGATCGTCTGCCCTGACAACAGAGCAACTACACTGGCCAGTGCTCTTGCCAAGATGAACGGTCAGTACCAGCAAAAATACCCAGAGCTTATGATGGCAGCGCTTATTTCCTGCGTGCCAATGATCATTATCTACATCTTCTTCCAGAAGCAGTTCATCGAAGGCATCGCAACCTCTGGAGGAAAACTGTAATACATTTTTCGGGGAGCTTAGTAAATGAGTGACAAACAGGTGAAGATCATATCTCTTGGGGATATGAATGCGATATACGTAATATCTCCGGAGGGACTGGTTTCTTTTTCCATGGTTCCAGGAAATGCTGACGGGGCCAGGTGGGAAAAAGGAAGACCGGATCCCATGGTTCAGATATCCTGCCTTGGAGATTCTTCCTGCATTGGCTTCGCTGCAGGAATGACCAGGCACAACAGCGGTATGACCATGTCCTTTACCTATGTCTCTCAGGACGTTACTGAGACAGATCAGAGAAAAGAGATTACGACCACCCTTAAGTCTCCTGATGGAATGAGACTGGAGCACGTTGTCATCTACAAAAAAGGTTCCAGAGCTCTCCGTATTTTTACAAAAGTTTATAACGATTCAGATACAGATATCACTATTGAAGCCCTTTCTTCCATGAGCCTTTCTGGCATCACGCCCTTTGCCGGGGACGAAGCCACTGGAAGGCTCGTGCTTCACAGATTCAGAAGTCGCTGGAGCGCAGAGGGAAGGCATGCTCAGGACTCCATAGAAGACCTGATGCTTGAGCCCTCCTGGGCAAGATTTGGTGTTCGCTGCGAGAAGTTTGGAACTACAGGTTCTATGCCTATCCGCGGATACTTCCCATTTGCAGCAGTGGAAGATAAAGAGGCTGGTGTTATCTGGGCTATGACTTTGGCAGCATCCTCCTCATGGCAGATAGAGGCTGTCCGCATGGATGAGAATCTTTCAATCACCTGCGGAATAGCGGACTATGAGTTTGGTCACTGGAGAAAGGTTATCGAAGCCGGCAGTTCTTTTGCCACTCCGGAATGCTATGTGACAGTGGCAGCAGAGGACTTTGAGATGGTATGCGACAGACTCCTTGATGTTCAGAAAGATAAGCTTCTGGATAACCAGAGGGTAAAAGATCTTCCGCTTTTCTTTAACGAATACTGCACCACCTGGGGCGAACCCAGTGAGGAGAACATAGATAAGATCCTTGCTGTGATCAAGGGCAGGGGATACGACTACTTTGTCATTGATGCTGGCTGGTACGCTGATTCCGTCAAGGGCTGGCAGGACAACATGGGCGACTGGAGAGTTGCTTCTGACCTGTTCCCAAATGGATTAAAGAGCGTAGTTAAGAAGATAAACGACGCCGGCATGAAGGCGGGTATCTGGTTTGAGCTCGAAGTTGTGGGCAAGGATGCAGATGCAGTTACAGATACACCGCACCTTCTTACAAGGGATGGCAAGGTCATCATCTCAGGAACCAGAAGATTCTGGGACATGAGACAGAAGTGGGTTGAAGACTACCTTACTAAGAAGGTTATAGATTTCCTCAACGACAACGGATTTAAGTACATCAAGATAGATTACAACGACACCATTGGAATTGGATGTGACGGGGCTGAGAGCTACGGCGAAGGACTTCGCCAGTGTGTGGAAGCCACCAGGAAGTTCTATGAAAAGATAAGGCGAGAGGTTCCAGGAATTGCCATCGAAGTCTGCTCTTCAGGCGGACACAGGCTTGAACCAGGGTTCATGGAGCTGGCAGACTTCCTGTCATTTTCAGATGCCCACGAGGAAAAAGAGATCCCGGTTATCGCAGCAGATCTCCAGAGCTTGATTCTTCCGCAAAAGAGTCAGATCTGGTCAGTGCTTAGGGCATCAGACCCTCTAAAGAGGATTGCCTATTCCATAAGCGCCGGAATGTACGGAGCGCTGTGTATTTCTGGAGATGTGTTCGATCTTTCCAAGGAGCAGTGGGAAGTTACCGATGAGGGAACAGCGTTCTACAAGAAGGTATCTCCCATCATCGCAAATGGCGTGACCAGAATGTATGGACCATTCCAGACATCAAACAGAGCCCTTAAGGATTATCAGGCGTCCGTAAGATACGGAGATAATGGCAAGGCCCTTGCTATAGTTCATACCTTTGAGCATGAAGGTCCTCAGGAAATAGAGATACCTCTTGAAGAGGGATATGTGGTTGAAGACGTCTTCGAGGCGGAAGGGCACGATATCAGGATATCTGATTCCTGTTTGAAAATAGGATTTGACCAGGCTTTTGATGCTGTGGCAGTATTGTTAAGTAGATAGAAATTTGAGAGGAATACTTAGATGCCAGCCACAATTATTGATATCAAAGAGCGAACAGGATTATCCCTTGCTACTATTTCCAAGTACCTTAACGGCGGAAATGTTCTACCGGAAAACAGAGTAAAGATAGAAGCTGCCATAAAGGAGTTAAACTACGAGGTCAACGAGATCGCAAGAGGTCTTGTTACCAAAAAGACCAGGACCATTGGGATCATGGTTCACAGTGTGGACAGTCCATTCTGCGGACAGCTCCTGCATTTCCTTAGTGAGATTTTAAGGCGCCATGGATATGGGATACTTATCTGCGATTCCAACAACGACGAGGAGCAGGAGGAGCAGAATGTTAAACACCTTCTTGGCAGAAAGGTAGATGGCATCATCGTAATTCCTGTTTCAGAAACTGCTGCTTTTCTTGACTGTACCAGAAAGCGAAACGTTCCGGTCGTGCTTCTGGACAGAGCTCTCACCGATGGCTCTTTTGACTGCGTAAAGATCGATAACCGCGCGGCAGTGATAAATGCCATGGATGTCCTTCTTAGGAACAACCACAAAAAGATCGCCATAATAGCCTCCAAGAAGGAATACACAGGAAGAGAGCGCTACGAGGGATTTAAGCAGGCTATGAAGAAGGCCGGGGTCAAGGTAAATAAACAGTACGTTTGCCTTGGAAGTCATTCCCTTGCCTGGGGATACGAGAACATGAAAAAGCTTCTGGCACTTAGGGAGCGCCCAACAGCGGTGTTTACAGACAACTACGAGATAACCCTCGGAGCCATGATGGCAGTTAATGAATCAGGACTTAAGTGTCCTGAGGATATATCGATTCTGGGCTTTGATGACCAGATAATTTTCCACCTCATTAATCCACCGGTTTACATGGTGGAACAGCCACTTCAGGAGATGAGCGAAAAGGCAGTTGAAATGCTGCTTGGCCGCATAGACAGCGGGTCTTTAGATCAGCCAAAAGAGATATCTCTTGATACCAGGCTTATAGAGGGCAGCTCAGTTAAGAGCCTGCCCTGAGCATTAGCTCATATTTTTTTAGGGGAGAGCGAAACGTTTCGCTCTATCAAAAAAGTGAATTGGTGACTGGATTTCTTTTCCCGCCACAGAAAGGAGAAAGCAGATGTTAAAAGGAATTCCACCTATCCTGTCTCCGCAGCTTCTTAAGGTTTTGTGCGAGATGGGACACACAGATGAGATCACAATCGCAGACGGAAATTTCCCGGGACACTCCTTTGGAAAGCCGGTGATAAGGCTTGACGGACACGGAGTGCCGGAGATCCTGGATGCAATATTACAGGTATTTCCGCTGGATACGTACCCTGACAGAAACGAAGAGATGCATGCGCCCTGCGTACTTATGAGCCTTGAGCCAGGAGACGTAGGTAAGCTCGATACCCCCATCTGGGATGAGTACAAAAAAATAGTTGCAAAGTATGACGAGCGCGGAGCGGGAGCTTTTGAAGAGATCAACAAATGGAAGTTCTATGACCAGACCAGGGAGAAATCCTGCTGCGTCATCATGACCTCTGAAAAAGCACTGTACGCCAACATCATCCTGCGCAAGGGAGTTGTTTAAGAAGGAAACTGAAAAAGTATTGTAGGAAGGAGCAAAATTATGGCAGTAAAAATGAGAATGAAGGGAGCCATCCTGCCAGGTAATTCAACAGTAGAACTGAAGGAGTTTGAGGTTCCAACACCTGGATATGGACAGGTAGTAATTAAGACAAAGGCAACAACCATCTGCGGAAGTGACATCCGCTGTATTTACAGAGAGCACACAGGAAAAGGTGCAGAGGGCTACATTCCTGGAATGATCGCAGGTCACGAGCCCTGCGGACTTATCGTCGAGGAAGGCGAGGGCCTTAAGCGATTTAAGAAGGGTGACAGAGTCATCGTCTATCACATCTCCGGATGCGGCGTTTGTAATGACTGCCGCAGGGGCTACTATATTTCCTGCACCAGCAAGTTCCGCGCAGCTTACGGTTGGCAGAGAAACGGCGGTATGGGTGAGTACATCCTTGCTGATGAAAAAGACCTTATCGCACTTCCAGATGAGCTTACATACAAGGATGGAGCTCAGGTAGCATGCGGATTTGGAACTGTTTATGAAGCAATTGAAAAGATCGGTATCAGCGGAAATGACGCTGTTCTCGTTACAGGCCTTGGCCCTGTTGGTCTGGCTACACTTATGCTGTGCAAGGCTCTTGGTGCCAACCAGTTAATCGGCGTTGAGATGAACGACTACCGTATCGAGCTTGCCAAAAAGCTTGGCCTTGTGGACAACGTATTTAAGCCAGGAGATGACACCTTGGATAAGATCATGGAAGCAACCAAGGGAAGAGGAGTAGAAAAAGCTATCGACTGCTCAGCTTCAGACCCTGGAAGGCAGCTTGCAATAAGGGCTACACATTCCTATGGAAAGATCGCATTTGTAGGTGAAGGCGGAACCTGCAACTTTAACCCAAGTCCTGATATCATCCACGGCCAGAAGACCATCTATGGCTCATGGGTAACATCACTGTGGAGAATGGAAGAGCTGGTTGACAGACTGGTTCGCTGGGGCATTCATCCAGATGAGCTTATCACCCACGAGTTCTCAATCGATGAGGCAGGAGAAGCATACGCACTTATGGCTTCGGGCCAGTGCGGAAAGGTTGCAGTTGTATTTGGCGACCAGGAGGAAAAGTGAGATGAGTGAAACTATAGATATAACAAAAGTTCCGGTTCGGAAGCTCCACACCGGCGCTGTGATGCCTGCCATGGGACTTGGAACCTTCGGGTCTGACAAGTACTCCCCTGACCAGATATCAGAGGCAGTTTATGGCGCTGTAAAATCCGGCTACCGCATGCTGGACTGTGCATCAGTATATCAGAACGAGCACCAGATTGGAGAGGTGCTGGGACGCCTCTTTTCTGAGAATGTGGTATCAAGGGAAGAGCTCTTTATCACCTCCAAGGTATGGAACGACCAGCACCGCGAGGTTAGGAAGGCCTGCGAAAAGAGCCTTTCAGATCTTGGACTTTCCTACATAGACCTGTACTTTGTACACTGGCCTTTCCCAAATTACCACGCACCAGGCTGTGACGGCGATTCAAGAAATCCTGACTCAAAGCCCTTCTCAGTGGATGAGTTCATGGACACCTGGAAGCAGTGCGAGGAGCTTGTGGATGCAGGCCTTGTAAAGGCAATTGGAATGTCCAACATGACGATCTCAAAGCTTGAAGCTGTCCTTCCTCTTTGCAGGATTAAACCCGCTGCTCTTGAGATGGAGTGTCATCCCTCATTCCAGCAGCAGGACCTTTTCGACTACGCAGTAGCCCACGATATCGTTCCTATAGGCTTTTGCCCAATCGGCTCTCCGAGCCGCCCTGAGCGAGACAGAACCGCGGAGGATGTGGCAGATACAGAGCTTCCAGAGGTTGTGACCGTTGCCAAGAACCATGGCATCCACCCTGCAGTTGTATGCCTTAAGTGGGCAGTACAAAGGGGCATGTGTCCAATTCCATTTTCGGTGAAGGAGCCTCAGTACATCTCAAATCTTAAGTGCACCACTGTGGATCCTCTCACTGATGATGAGATGGAGCTCCTTAAAAAGGCAGAGAGAAACTGCCGCCTTGTTAAGGGCCAGGTATTCTTGTGGCCAGGAGCAGAGGACTGGCAGGAGCTGTGGCAGTGATAAAAGGGAATAATTAGCCGAAATTTGCTATACTTATCATGTTAAATAGTGGTAAGTATAGCATTCTTTTTTGTGGGAGATAAGGTGCAGAATGGGTAAGGTATTAGTAATTCCGGATGTACATTTAAAGCCCTGGATATTTGAACAGGCCGATGAAATAATGGTCAACACTGATTGCGAGAGGGCAGTATGCGTTGGTGATCTTGTGGATGACTGGAAGTGCCAGGGGGATGTGGATCTTTATGAGGAAACATTAGAGAGCGCCATTCGCTTTGCTAAAAAATATCCATCGACACTCTGGTGCTATGGAAACCATGACCTGGCTTATTTGTGGGATCAGTACGATCACCCTGGATATTCAATCATGGCGGCGGATATGGTCTGTGATATGTTCGAGGAACTGCGAGATTCTTTGGAATCTCCGGATAACCTTGCTATCATCCATAAACTTGATAATACGTTGTTCAGCCATGCAGGTCTTTCTTACGAGTTTGTGGAGAACCAGCTATACAATGAAATGGATGATCTTGAGGAAGTAATTGAGAGCGTTAATGGATATGGCGTCGATGTTCTGTGGGAGGTAAATTCACCAATTTGGGTAAGACCACAGTATGGAAATCTTGCAAAAGGAATGTATCCAAAGGATCTGTTTCAGGTGGTTGGTCATACTCCTGTAAGCGAGGTGCTTGAACAGGATAATATAATCACAGTGGATACATTTTCTACGTCTTCAGACGGCAGATATATTGGAAACAGAGAGTTCTGCTGGGTAGATACCGTGACAAAGGAATGGGGATACATATAATTTGAGAAGATATATTTGGGGTAAATAAATATACATTTTTATAAAAAGAAAATCTTTGACCATGTTGTGTTGTGCCTCATTAGTATAGTAAAATGAGGATTGGAGCACTGTTTTTAGTGCACAACTTCACAATTATTCATTCAAAGGAGGTTCGCTCATGTTTTTCAAGAAGGAAACAAGTAATGCTTCCCTGCTGGCCGCTATCGAAGGTGGCGACTTAGAAAACGTCCTTAAGGGCGGGAACCTGATAAGTGATGTGGAAGCTGTTTCAGAAAGCGAAAAAGAAGTGATCGATCTTATCAATGCTAAGGCTGCCCAGATAATGGAATATGCCAAAGGCGAGACCGACAAGCTTAACATGGTCAACGAAATAATCTGTTCCGGTATGTGGGAGATGTATTTCGACTCATCAAGCGGCGAGATCAACAAGGTTGTTTGGAGCGACGAATTCCGTAGAATGATTGGATACAGGGACAAGTCAGATTTCCCTAATACATTGGAAGCTTGGACTGACAAGCTGCATCCCGATGATAAAGAGATGGTTCTGTCAGAGTTTGGTGCAACTCTGCAGGACAGGACCAATACCAAGAAGTACGATGTCAATTACAGATTAAAGACAAGGTCTGGAGCGTACAGATGGTATCGCGCGGCTGGTAATCTTTCCAGAGATAAAAAGGGTGTTCCTGTGATCTTCATAGGAATCTTCATTGATATTACTGAGCAGATGGAGCAGGCGAGAAAGCTTGAGATCGAGACTCAGCGTCACGATGCTATTGATGGCACACTGTCAGAAGGTAGCTGGAGCATGAACGTTGTTGGAAGAGATCCTTCCAATCCAAATAATGCTTTCTGGTGGAGTCAGCAGTTTAGACGTCTCCTTGGATACAGGGATGAGAGCGACTTCCCTAACGTGCTCAATTCATGGAGTGACAGCCTCCATCCTGAAGACAAGCAGGCAGCTCTTGATGCTTTCAATAAGCATGTTAACGATTATTCTGGTCAGACACCATTTGATCTGGAATACAGGCTCAGACGAAAAGACGGAACTTACAGATGGTTTAGGGCCAATGGCGATACTGTAAGAGAGAGTGATGGAACACCTATAGTTGTTGCCGGATCCATTCTGGACATTACAGATGCCAAGAAGAATCAGGCAATTGAGAGCGAGATGAGGACCAGTGTAAACAACCTCACACAGGCTCTGTCAGAGATGACCAAGACCGTTGATCAGGCTACAAAAGACATGACTGAAGTAGCAAGTAAGCAGGCTGAGATCGTTCAGTCAACTGAGATAATCAATCAGTCTGTAGAAGCTTCTCTTAAGATCATCGACATCATCCAGGACATCGCTTCCCAGACAAACCTCCTGTCCCTGAATGCTTCTATTGAGGCTGCAAGAGCAGGTGACGCAGGTAAGGGATTTGCAGTTGTTGCTGAAGAAGTTGGAAGACTTGCACTTACCTCAACTAACACCAGTGAGGAGATCGCTACAACCCTTAACCACATGTCAGAGACTATAGGAATCATGGTTGAGAAGACAGTTGGTATCAACGAGAACATCACCTCACAGGGCGCAGCTATGGAAGAGATCAACGCTAACATCGAGGAACTCAGTGCTATGTCTGAGACCATCAACCAGATTTCTCAGGGAATTATTTCTGAGGAATAAATAGCCAAATATGTGGCCAAAATAGAACAATTGTTCGAAAAATGATATACTTTTTTAAATGAATCTGCTATACTTATCACGTTAACTAGTGGTAAGTATAGCTTTTTTATTTTGGAAAAGAGATATGGATAAATTTATACTTCACTCAGAATATAAGCCAACCGGCGATCAGCCACAGGCCATAGAAGCTCTGGTCAAGGGCTTTAAAGAGGGCAACCAGTTTGAGACCCTGCTTGGCGTAACAGGTTCTGGTAAGACATTCACCATGGCGAATGTCATAGCAGCTCTTAATAAGCCAACCCTGATCATCTCCCATAACAAGACGCTGGCAGGACAGCTCTATGGAGAGATGAAGGAGTTCTTCCCGGAGAACGCGGTTGAATATTTCGTATCATACTACGATTATTACCAGCCTGAGGCCTATGTGCCACAGACTGATACTTATATTGCCAAGGATTCATCTATCAACGATGAGATCGACAAGCTCAGACTCTCAGCTACTGCATCTCTTGCTGAGAGAAACGATGTCATCGTTGTAGCAAGTGTATCCTGCATTTATGGACTTGGTAGCCCTGAGGAGTTCAAGGGAATGTCTATCTCCCTTCGCCCGGGTATGCAAAAGGACAGAGATGAACTCATTAAGGACCTTATCGCAATTCAGTACGACCGCAATGACATGGAGCTTGGAAGATGTAACTTCAGAGTCCGTGGTGATACTGTAGAGATCTTCCCTGCAAACTGGGACGATTTCCTTATAAGGGTAGAGTTCTTTGGAGACGAGATCGACAGGATCACTCAAATCGAGCCTGTTACTGCAAGGATCCACTCTGAGCTTTCCCACGTCATGATCTATCCTGCATCCCACTACGTTGTTCCTCAGGACAAGATCAACAAGGCCTGTGACAACATTGAAAAAGAGCTGGAGGAACAGGTTAAGTTTTTCAAAGGAGAGGACAGGCTTATCGAGGCCCAGAGGATCTCTGAGAGAACCAACTTCGATGTTGAGATGATGAGGGAGACAGGCTTTTGCTCAGGTATCGAGAACTACTCAAGGCATCTTAACTTTGCAGCCCCGGGAGAGCCACCACTTACTCTCCTTGACTTCTTTGACAGAGATTTCCTCATCATTGTTGATGAGTCACATATGACAATACCTCAGGTTGGAGCTATGTATCACGGCGACAGGAGCAGGAAGCTTACCCTTGTGGACTACGGCTTCAGACTTCCATCAGCCTTGGATAACAGACCTCTTAACTTTGAGGAGTTTGAGGGACACATCGACCAGATGCTGTTCTGCTCTGCAACCCCTGGTAAATACGAGGAAGAACACGAACTGCTTCGTGCAGAGCAGGTAATAAGACCTACAGGACTTCTTGACCCTGAGGTTGACGTAAGGCCTGTTGAGGGTCAGATTGATGACCTCATTTCAGAAATCAGGAAGGTAGTGGATTCAGGCAACAAGGTTCTTGTCACAACCCTTACCAAGAGAATGGCGGAGGATCTAACCCAGTATCTGGCAGAGTCAGGCATCAGGGTCAAGTACCTTCACTCAGATATAGATACCCTTGAGAGATCAGAGATCATCAGGGATATGAGACTTGATGTCTTTGATGTACTGGTTGGAATCAACCTCCTTAGAGAGGGTCTGGACATTCCGGAGATATCCCTGGTTGCCATCATCGACGCTGATAAAGAGGGATTTCTTCGTTCAGAGACCTCCCTTATTCAGACCATCGGACGAGCTGCCCGTAACTCTGAGGGCCATGTTATAATGTACGCCGACAACATGACAGACTCCATGACTAAGGCCATCGAGGAGACCAAGCGCAGACGTGCCATCCAGCAGAAATATAACGATGAACATGGCATTACTCCTCAGACCATCAAGAAGGCAGTACGTGACCTTATCGCAGTAACTAAGGCCGTTGCCAAGGAAGAAGTCAAGTTCGAAAAGGATCCTGAATCCATGAGTGCAGATGAACTTGAGAAGCTCATCGGACAGGTTCAGAAGAAGATGAAGAGAGCAGCGACAGAGCTGGATTTCGAGAACGCTGCTATGCTTAGAGATCAGCTTATTGAACTTAAGAAGATATACAATGACTTAACGTCAGGAAAGTGAAATTATGACAGAAAACAGAAACATGACCAAGAAGAACACCACCACCAAGAGGATATTACCCTCTGATATTCATGACTATATCAGGGTTCGTGGTGCCAGCGAGCATAATTTAAAGCACGTAAACGTCAAGATTCCAAGGGGCACCCTTACAGTATTTACTGGAGTTTCAGGTTCTGGTAAGTCCTCCCTTGCTTTCGAGACCATTTTTGCAGAGGGACAGCGCAGATACATGGAGTCCCTTTCATCCTATGCCAGGATGTTCCTTGGTCAGATGGACAAGCCAAACGTAGAGGCTATAGAGGGACTGTCACCAACTATCTCAATCGATCAGAAGTCAACCAACAAGAACCCAAGATCAACCGTAGGAACAGTGACTGAGATCTACGACCACTTCAGACTTCTCTATGCCAGGATCGGTGTTCCCCACTGCCCTAACTGTGGCAGAGAGATTCGCAGACAGACTGTGGATGAGATGTGCGACCAGATCATGGCTCTCGGAGATGGAACCAAGCTTCAGATCCTTGCTCCAGTAGTTCGTGGCAAGAAGGGTGAACACCAGAAGACCCTGGACCGCGCCAAGAGAGCGGGATACGTCCGCGCAAGGATTGATGGAAGCCAGTACGAGATCACAGAGGAAGAGATCAAGCTGGACAAGAATATCAAGCACAGCATTGAGATCATTGTGGACAGAATCGTGGTCCGTGACGACAACGAGAACCTGAGAAGACGACTTACAGACTCTGTAGAGAGCGCACTGCAGCTTGCAGATGGCCTCCTTTTAGTAGATGTAATAGATGGAAAAGAGCTGAGCTTCTCCCAGAACTTTGCGTGCCCTGATTGTGGTATCAGCATCCCTGAGATCGAGCCAAGAAGCTTTTCCTTCAACAACCCATTTGGTGCCTGTCCGGATTGCCTTGGACTTGGCTACAAGATGGAGTTTGATGAGGACCTCATGATCCCTGATAAGAGCCTTTCCATCAACGACGGATGTATTGTTGTTATGGGTTGGCAGTCAGCCAACAAGGACTCAAGCTTTAGTAATGCGACACTGAAGGCCCTTGCCAAGGCTTACAAGTTCAGCCTTGATACACCATTCCAGGATCTTCCTGACAAGGCAAAAGAGGTACTGATCCACGGAGCTGACAAGACAGTAAATGTACATTACAAAGGCCAGCGCGGAGAGGGTGACTATCCTATCCTCTTTGATGGTCTTATTAAGAACGTAGAACAGAGATACAGAGAGACCTTCTCAGAGGCCATGAAGGCTGAGTATGAGGAGTACATGAGGATCACTCCATGTGCTCTCTGCGGCGGACAGAGACTTAAGAAGGAGTCTCTTGCTGTGACCATAGATGACAAGAATATCTACGAGATCACTTCCATGTCCATAGATGAGCTCAAGAACTATCTGGACAACATGAAGCTCACATCACAGCAGGAGATGATCGGTGCCCAGGTACTTAAAGAGATCAAAAACCGCGTAGGATTCCTTGTGGACGTAGGTCTTGATTACCTGTCTCTTTCAAGAGCAACAGGAACATTATCCGGAGGTGAGGCACAGCGTATAAGGCTTGCTACCCAGATCGGATCAGGACTTTGCGGAGTGTGCTACATCCTTGATGAGCCAAGTATCGGTCTTCATCAGAGGGACAATGACAAGCTCCTTAACACCCTTAAGAACCTCCGTGACCTTGGCAACACCCTCATAGTAGTTGAGCACGACGAAGATACCATGAGAGCAGCTGACTATATTGTTGACGTTGGTCCTGGAGCTGGTTCCCATGGTGGTAAGATCGTAGCCTGCGGAACTGCGGATGAGATCATGCAGGTAAAAGAGTCTGTCACAGGCCAGTACCTTGCGGGCAAACTCAAGATCCCGGTACCTGAGACAAGACGCGAGCCCAGAGGCTGGCTTAAGATAGTTGGTGCTCAGGAGAATAACTTAAAGAATATCGACATAGAAGTTCCGGTTGGAGTAATGACCATTGTTACCGGAGTATCAGGCTCTGGCAAGAGCTCTTTTGTCAACGAGATCCTGTACAAGCACCTTGCAAGAGACTTAAACCGCGCAAGATGTATCCCTGGTAAGCACAAAGCTTTAGAGGGTATCGAGCAGGTGGACAAGGTCATCGCCATCGACCAGTCACCTATTGGACGTACACCTCGTTCAAACCCTGCTACCTACACTGGAGTATTTGATCTTATAAGAGATCTGTTTGCAGGAACCCCGGATGCCAAGGCAAGAGGCTACAAGAAGGGACGTTTCTCCTTCAATGTCAAGGGCGGAAGATGTGAAGCCTGCGGAGGTGACGGAATCATCAAGATAGAGATGCACTTCCTTCCAGACGTATACGTTCCATGTGAAGTCTGCGGTGGTAAGCGTTACAACCACGAGACACTGGAAGTTAAGTACAAGGGTAAGAATATATACGATGTCCTTGATATGACAGTTGAGGAGGCTCTTAAGTTCTTTGAGAACGTTAAGACCATCAAGCGCAAGATTCAGACTCTTTACGATGTAGGTCTTGGATACGTTAAACTTGGTCAGCCAAGTACTGAGCTCTCAGGTGGTGAGGCTCAGAGGATCAAGCTTGCAACTGAGCTCTCTAAGGTTGGAACGGGTAAGACAGTTTACATCCTTGATGAGCCCACAACAGGTCTTCACTTTGCAGATGTACAAAAGCTCGTTAAGATCATGCAGCAGCTGGTTGATCAGGGCAACACCGTGGTTGTCATCGAGCACAATCTGGATGTCATCAAGACCGGTGATTACATCATCGATATGGGACCAGAGGGCGGTTCAAAGGGCGGAACAGTAGTTGTTTCCGGAACCCCAGAAGAGGTTGCCAAGTGCAAGAAGTCCTATACGGGAGCATATATCAAAAAGATGCTGTGATATAATGGTCAGAGAATACTAAATCATTGGGGGAGGGTACCATGCCCGAACAAAACAAATACAACAGAAGCTTAGACCTTAAGAGGTTCTGGCGTCAGTTTAAAAAGAGATTCTGGATGGTCATTGCTGCAACAGTCATTGGGGCAATAGTAGGACTGGTAGTTTATATCATCTACAGCAATGTTGTTGGCGGCGACACTGTATACCGCGTCAGGAATGACTATTTTGTAACCTTCGATTATGATGAGTTTCCTAATGGTCCGGACTATTTTAACGCCTATACCTGGGATGGGATCTTAAGAGATAATCCGGTAGTTGATAAGGCGCTTGAAGTGGCTCCCGATGTGACCAAACAGGATGTCCTTGACGCTGTAACCGGAGAGATCCTTGGAGATTACAGGGTTCTTACAGTCATAGTTACAGGCACTGATAAAGAGCTGGTAAAGAAGATCTCAGATGCTTACATGACAGCGCTTCCTGCCTTTGCAGATTCTCTTGAACAGATCGAAGCTATTGACTGCTGGACTGACGCAGAGATAGAGATATATGACGAGTATACAAGAGAGCCCAACGCCGCATTCCTTGGCGGTCTCATTGGACTTCTTGTAAGCATTTTTGCTGTACTTTTATATGGCATTTTCGACGACGGAATTTACTCAGAGAGAGACTGGGCTATGAATTACCCTGATATTCCTTATCTTGGCAAAAGAGATACTGACGAATACAGGGCAAACAGGTCCCATCTTCTTAGATATGACGGCAATTATATAGAGCTTTCATCTGATCAGATGAGATATGACCTTGATGAGTTTGACAGAATGAGAGCAGCTGACGGCGTTATCATCCTGCTTAGAGCAGGCAAGGATACAGCTGACAAGATGGACAAGGTTGTCTATACACTTAAGAAACAGAATGTAAATGTTGTGGGAGTGATGGAGTAAATGATCCTTTATTCGCTGATCGCTGTCATAACTATTCTTATGGCATGCCAGTACAGGACAACTGAAGATCTGGACAGAGTGGTTTACCCAGCAGGTAAGTACTCCCCAAGGGGAAATGTGGGTTATACCACAAGAGGTAAGGCTCTTAACACCCTTATGATGGTGTCCATTTTTGTGGTGCTCACACTTCTTGCAGCTCTGCGCCTTGAGGTTGGCAATGACTACGGAACCTATGTGGTTACCTGTCACGAGATATTCCAGAAGGGCTATGTTGTTACAGAGCCAGGCTATAACTTCGTTGTAAGAGTTCTCTACACCTTATCTGGAAAAGAAGATTATCTTCTTATGTTTGGTGTATTTGCTGCAGCGATTGTGGCGGTGTTTTTGAAAGTCCTTAAGGAACAGGCAGACAGCTTCTCATGGGCATTTTTCATGTTTATGACCATGGGGCTTTATTACAAGAGTTTTAATACTGTAAGATATTATTTCGCTCTTGCTGTTGTCACCTTTGCTATCAGATATCTGGTGGATATAAACAGGGAGAATCTGTTTAAATTCTTTGCTTTGATCTTCTTTGCAGCACTGTTCCACAAGAGCGTGCTTATTGTTATACCAATGTATTTCATCGCCAGGATCCCATGGAAGAGATGGGCACTTATAGTTCTGGCAGCGTTCGGACTTGTGGCAGCTCTTTTACATGAGCAGATAATGGCAATAGCTTTAAAGCTTTATCCATCTTACAAAAACACGATCTACATTGAAGAGAGTCACACCTTACTTGAGAATGCTGCTCCAATCATGGGCTGTATCTTCATGATAGTGATCTGCATCATATGTTATAAAGAGGCGATTGGGAACAGAAATGATAACCGCATGTATTTCAACATGAATATCATGGCAGTTGCACTGTATCTGTCATGCTTCTGGATCCCGCTGGTAACGAGATTTGCTTACTATCTGACTACAGTGCAGATACTGCTTATCCCCAATGTTATCTGCAGCATCAAAAATCCCAGGAAAAAGAAATGGGTGTCCATTGCTGTTATCGCATTCTGTATCCTGTACTTCCTGTACTTCTTAAGACAGGCTGATCAGGAGGGATTTAAGGTGCTTCCTTATAAGAGCTGGCTCTTCTATGAAACCAGGTTCCTCGATCAGACAGATCTTGCCAGATAAAAAATAATCCCCTTGAGGCAGTGCCTCAAGGGGTATTTAATTGATCATATTTACAGGCTATAAACATAGATAGTATATGGACTTGATGGATCGCTGTAACTTCCTACAAGCTTAAGTCCGATCTCTGAAGCATTTGATATCTCAAATCTTGCAAAGATATACTTGCAGTCGAGGTTCTTTAGCTCATCCATGTCGCATACAAGTCTCTTATCTGCTGGATCCATAACTCGCAGCGGTGCATAGGTGTTCTCGTCATCAGCGGAGATAAGATTAACTCTTGCGCCCCATCCAACGAAGTAATCAGCAAGGGAAGGAGATCTTTCAAAGGCAGGTTCTATAACCTTCTGCCACGTATCCTTATAGTCCTGAGCGTACATTCCAAGATATCCGTCTACAGAAGAAATTCCGTTGTAGTTAAGGATCGCAGGATGCATTCCAAATGTTGCGGACCACTCCCCATTATAATCTATTTCATCTTTTATCTTCTCAAATAACTTCTCTGAATAGAATTCGTTGTAATTAACTGTGCTGGTCTCTTTGTGCTTGAGAATCTTGAAAGCCTGATTGTAGCAGGTGTAGTAGAAATCGTTGTAGACCTGCGGAACAAACATCACCACAAGAACAGAAAGGGTTGCGATAACATTTGCAAGGAGCTTTAAGTTCTTTTTACTGTAATCGTACATTCTCATGCACACAAGCAGAAGCTCTGCGTACCAAAGGAATGTGTTGAAGTAAGCGGTTCTTGCAAACTCAAAACCTGTAAGCTTTGGAACGATCACCTCAAGGAGATGTCTGAATGGTGCGAACTGATAAAGACCAAAGATAAGGACGTTGAAGATGATCCATATCATCAGGAGATTTACAGGATCCTTACAGATCTCTTTTGCCCTGCCAGCTCTTATGTATCCGGCATTGATAAGGACTATTGCCACAAGAACTACTCCAAGAACAATGTAGGTGTGGGAATCCTCAGAATGGAATGAGGCATTAACGAACTCGTCAAAGGCTGTCTTCATGGCCTGACCAAAGGTGAGATCTCCGTGGTCCATAGTGGTTCTGATAGTCACGGTGTCAGTTCCAAGCATGGCGCCAAAGAGTCTGTACTCAAACAGGATGTAGCCAATGGACAGAATAACTATCGACAGGAAGGTGCTAAGCGGAAAGCGCCTGTCCCTGATCCACAGGATTATAACTGCCACAACCATGTAGCACAGGATGAAGAATCCGTGGTAGGAGAAGTAAGAAATAAATGGATAGCAGAATACTAAAGCGTACCAGGGAAGCCTCTCCTTAAGAGACTCTGAGCGGTATATCTTAATCAGAAACAAAACGATAAATGGAACTGATGTAAAGGCTATTCCATAGGTTGGGAAAACCGGGATCATTCCAAAAGCAGCAGCGATGACAACAACCAGTGGTTTGTAAGATTCGTAGCGGTCTGCCAGTAGCTCTTTTGCCAGAAGGATAAAAGAGATGATTCCGATGGCGATCTTGGCTGCGTAGCCTGCAATGTAAGCCCAGTACCCGGGAAAAAGGATGTAGAACAGGTTGTAGAGATTAAACTCGCTTCCAAAAAGGTCTCTTGAAACCCCATGAAGGATAGGAGCATTGACACCATGGGCAAACCAGAGTCCTCCCTTTTTGAGCATCTCATAGTGAGCCATGAACAGATCTAAGTTGTCATGGATCTGAAAGTAACTTTCTCCACGAAATACAAGGAACACTGCCGCTTGTATAAGAAGCAGTGTTCCTGTCAGGTACATATACCATTTCTTTTTGATGTTATGATTCATAGTCCTCACCAACAGTAAATTTTGGTACCCACTTGCCATCTTTCTTTTCGAAGAGGTCTTTGTTTACGTAGCGGTCAACTACCTCCCAGAACTCTTCCTTGGTGATGGAGAGGTACTTGCAAGCCTTCTCGATGTATTGCTCGCCGCACTTGCCGTCGTACTCGTTAACATACCACTTGCCGTTTTCACGGTCGAATCTGCTTTCTCTTATGTCGTAGCAGATTTCGTCTGTAGCGTAGCCAAAGCCGAACTTGAGGTACTTGATCATCTGGTTAGGGATCTGAAGATCTGAGTCGAGGGCTGTGTATCTTCTGTATCTTCCAAGGTCGTAGAGGCTGTCACTTCTGCCTGTGAGGCCTCTTGCAACAGCGAAGTCAGCGTTGTGAACCTGTGACCACTCCTTGGTGTAGTACTGAAGGAAGATAGCCTTGATGCCCTTAGCCTGCATCTCCTCAACAGTAGGTATCTTATACAGGAAAAGATCTTTTTCCGTAATGTTATTTGAAAGATCAACGAAGCTCTCTACGCTGGCGCCACGGATAGTCTCAAGCTGCATAACTGAAAAAGCATTGCCGGTAGCTTCCTGGTTCTTGGCAGCTCCAAGTGTAAGAGCAGCGTTCTCACCCTGGATGATAAGTGGGATGTTGAACTTAACAGCCATGATGTATGAAGATGCCCACAGGCAATACTCTGAAGCGGCGATGATGTTGCCTCTCTCAAAGAATGATTTCCTTGCAAGCTTCTTGGCTACGATAGGGTTTGGACGGATAGAGATGATATCAAAGCCCAGGTTGTTGAGGTTGTCGATATTCTTCTGACCGATCTCAGTGATCTCATCTGGCATGCAGTTTATGAGAAGTGGATTAAGTCCAAGCTTCTCCTTGGCATAAACTGCCTGAAAAGTAGAATCCTTACCGCCGGATACACCGATAATGCAGTCGTAGGTGTTACCTCTCTTTTTAGCCTCTGCCTTGGCTTCCTCGGCGAAGGCATGAAGCTCAGCTTCTCTAGCAGCCCAATCAATTGTTGCCTTGGACTCTTCGTATCTGCAGGCAAAGCATACCTGCTCATCATCAAAGACGATACCTGGCCTTGTGTCTGGCTGAAGGCATCTCTTGCAATATTTCATTTTCATGAAAAAATTCCTCCGGAAATTTCTTATATATATATACTCGACTAAAAGTATACTACCTATGGCAAAATGGGGGCAAGAAATTTCGCTATAGTTTGCCCTTTTGGGACAGCCATCATATAATTAAAGGCATGAAGAGGGATATGAAAAAAGACAGAGTTTACATATGTCACACTTACTATCACGCGTACATTGCAGTGGTCAAGGAGCTTGTAGCAAGGCAGGAAGGAAAGGGGAGCGCAGACATCATCCTCAGCACCATGTCCAACAACTTTGAACAGCTCCCGGAGAGACTTCGTAGGGCAGGCGTCTTTGACAACGTATTTATGTACGACGAAAAAGAGGATGTTACCTCCGAAGAAGTAATGAGCTATCACCAGGATAAGGGAAACATTGTTGCGAACCTTATCCAGAGGATCACATACACAAGGCTTCTTGGAAAACTCCAGGAAGACTACATTCCAACTGACCTTGCGGCCTACAGGGATGTATACGTGTTCTGCGATTCAGATCCGATCGGATACTATCTCAATTATAAAAAGATATACTACCACGCTGTGGAGGATGGCCTTAATTCAGGTAAGCTCGATGATCAGGCAAGGAACTCCAACCGCGGTGCGTGGCCTCTTAAGAAGTTCATGGCATCCCTTGGACTTATCTTTATTGAGAGCGGCTATAGCAAGTACTGCATTGATTTTGAAGTCAATGATATAAGCGTCAATCACAAGCCTCCCAAGAACATCGTGGAGGTTTCAAGAGAAGAGCTAAGGAGTAAACTGACTTCAGATGACCACAGGCTTCTGGTGGACATCTTCCTGCCAAATAAGGAGAAGGTTGTAAGCCAGCTCCTTGGAACAGGTGAATATGCTGAGGCAGAAAAAAGGCCACAGGTCATGATCCTTACTGAGCCCCTTTGCGAGCTGGATGTAAGGGAAAAGATATTTGGAGACATCGTAAAAGATTACATAGATACAAACAGAGTGATCATCAAGCCTCACCCAAGGGATCTTCTGGATTACGAGAAGGCTTTCCCGGGAGTGGTTGTAGTAAGGGACAGATTCCCCATGGAGGTTCTTGGGGACATCGAGGGCTTTGCTGTAGATAAGGTAATATCAGTCATCACCCAGATGGACAATGTTTATTTTGCAAAAGAGATCGTCTATCTTGGCCTGGATTTTCTTGATAAGTACGAGGATCCCAGTATCCACAGGATGAATGAGAGTCTGGACTAATAAGATTTGGCAGATGTTTTTTCATGGAGGCAGATTTGGAAGAAAAGAAGGAAAACAGAATATTCTTAAGAAGAGCCACCATGGAGGATGCTGAAGATCTTTTGCGGTGGAGAAATGATGAGACCACAAGAGCCAACTCTTTTACCAAGGACGTTATTGACCTTGATTCCCACAAGAAGTGGCTTTCAAAGAAGCTGTCGCAATCTGACTGCCATCTGTTTGTCATGATGGATGGGGATGAAAAGGTTGGAAACATAAGGGTCGACGTTGAAGGTGACGTTGGCGAGATCAGCTACATGATAGCTCCCAAGAAGCGTGGCAGGGGCTACGGAAAAAAGATAATCGCCCTGGTGGAAAAAGAGATGCCGGCGGAAGTTAAGACACTGATCGGACTTACCCTTAAGGACAACAAGGTCTCAGGAAGATGTTTTCTTGCTAACGGATATACAGCTTCAGATGCAGAAGACGCCCTGTGCTATTCAAAGGGTATAAATTAAGATTTAGGAGCAGATATGTTTAATAAGAGTTTTAAGATTGGAAACAGAATGGTTGGAGAGGATCAGCCCTGCATGATAGTTGCTGAGATCTCAGGTAATCACAACGGCGATTACAACAGAGCTGTTGAGATAATCCACGCAGCCCACGAGGCGGGAGCAGACGCGATCAAGCTTCAGACCTACACTGCAGACACCATAACAATAGACTGTGATAAGCCATGGTTCATGACTCCGGGGGATGGACTCTGGGCAGGAAGGACTCTTCATAACCTGTATGAGGAGGCCTACACTCCATGGGAGTGGCACGAGGGTCTAATGAATGAAGCGAGAAACCTTGGTATGGAGGCTTTTTCTTCTCCTTTTGATCCAACTTCTGTGGACTATTTAGAGAACCTGAATGTACCAGCTTACAAGATAGCAAGCTTTGAGATAAACGACATTCCTCTTATCAGGAAGATCGCGGCGCTTCACAAGCCCATTATCTTTGCTACAGGAATCGCCTACGAGGAGGACATTAAGCTTGCTCTTGATACCTGCAGACAGGAAGGCAATAACGACGTTATCCTTCTTAAGTGCGTAAGCGCATATCCTACGCCTTATAACCTTGTGAACCTCAGGATGATACCTACTCTTGCAAAAGAGTATGACTGTCTTGTGGGACTTTCAGATCACACTCCGGGAAGCGTCATTCCTACAGGAAGCGTTCCCTTTGGCGTTAAGATGATCGAGAAGCACCTGACTCTGGACCGTTCTGCAGGCGGTGTTGACGATGCCTTTTCAATGGAGCCATCAGAGTTTGCTGAGATGGTCAAGAACGTAAGGATTATGGAAGAGGCTCTTGGAGACTCAGAATACAAGCTCACTGACAAGCAGGTTAAAGAGCGGAGCCTTTCAAGATCTCTTTTCATCGTCAAGGATGTTAAGGCAGGAGAAGAGCTGACTCCTGATAATGTCAGATCCATCAGGCCTGGAATTGGCATGCACACCAAACACTACGAAGAGGTTCTTGGCCGCAAAGCCAAGACTGACCTTGAAAAAGGAACCCCACTTAGCTGGGACATCATTGAATAAACCGTAAGGAATTTAGGCATTATGATAGGAATCAGAGCAGATGCCAACAAAATAATTGCGACAGGCCACGTGATGCGTTGCATAACCATCGCCAGAGAGATCATTGCCCTTGGTGAAGCTGTGACATTTTTCGTGGCGGACGAGGAGTCCAGAGACCTTATCGCTGGCTACGCTGGCGACCTGGAAGCCTGTGAGGTTGTTGTTCTTGGAAGCAGCTACGACCACATGGAAGATGAACTTCCTGCTTTGGGAAAAGAGCTAATGGCCAGAAACGTAGATGTTCTCCTTGTGGATTCCTATTTTGTTACACACAGATATTTCGAAGAGATAGGTAAGATCTGCCAGGTAGTCTACATGGACGACCTGGGAAAAGAGCCTTATCCGGTTGATATACTTATCAACTACAGCGGCTACTACAAAGCCTTGGGATATGAAGCGCTATATCAGGACATGAAGGGACATAAAGGCTCTCCAACGAGACTCCTTCTTGGCCTTGAGTATGCGCCTCTTAGAAGACAGTTCTATGAAAGTACTGCAAAGGGCGAAGCTTCAGAAGCTGATGACAGGCTCCATGTTCTTCTAACAGCTGGAGGTGCTGATATGCATGGGATGCTCCTTGCTACTTTGAAGGCTGCAGAAAACGCTGGGTTATTAGCTGCCCAATTCACATGGGAAGTTGTAGTTGGAAGTCTGGTTGGCGACGCTGATGCCATTGACGCTTTAGCAGGAAACTACAGCAACATCCGCATCCACCGCTCTGTCACCAATATGGCAGATCTTATGCGAAGCTGTGATATAGCCATCGCGGCAGCAGGTACCATGCTCACCGAGTGCGCTGCAATTCATCTCCCAGCGATCTTTTATCAGGTCGCTGACAATCAGAAATTCAACGTGGAATTCTGGCAGACCAATGGCGGAATGATCTTTGCGGGGGATGTGACTTCTGCAAACCAGGACGGATCAGGCAAAGAGACCACACTAGAGAATATCTGTGCATTTTTGAATGACATAAAAGTCAATATATCCAGGCTCGATGATATGAAATCCGCCCTGTCAGGTTTAACCGATGGCCGCGGTGCTATAAAAATCGCCAAGGAACTTATTTCTATGGAGGAAGAGGCAAAATGAAAACTCTTGCCATGATAACTGCCAGAGGAGGCAGTAAGAGAATACCAAGGAAGAATATAAAAGACTTTAATGGAAAGCCTATCATGGCTTACTCTATTGAGGCTGCGCTTAAGTCTGGTGTGTTCGATGAAGTTATGGTCTCAACAGATGACCAGGAGATTGCAGATATCGCAAGGAAGTACGGTGCAGTAGTACCTTTCTTTAGAAGTGAGGAGACCTCCAACGATTATGCAACAACGGTGGATGTTATTGATGAAGTTATCAGGGAATACCACGATCGTGGGAAGGACTTTGATGTGTTTGCCTGCATTTATCCAACAGCTCCTTTTATCACAGCAGATAAGCTCAAGGAAGCAGTTGAGAAGCTGTCAGCATCAGATGCTGACTCTCTTATCCCGGTGGTGAGATTTTCCTATCCGCCTCAGAGAGCAATGGAGATTCACGATGGTTCTCTGGTATTCAGACATCCTGAACACTTAAGAACAAGATCCCAGGACCTTGAGCCGCATTACCACGACGCAGGTCAGTTCTATGTTGCAAAGACCGAGAGCTTTCTGAAAAACAAGGGAATCATGGTGGGTAAGATCCTTCCTATTGAGCTTTCAGAGCTTGAGGTTCAGGATATCGACAGCGAAGTTGACTGGAAGCTTGCAGAGATGAAATATAAACTCTTGCAGAATGAGGGTTAACATTTAGTAAGGTCCTGCCGATATACTATAGTAGTGAATAGCCTCTTTTAAATCTCCTTTCTTTGAGGTATAATGTGGAATGAAATCTTAGACTTAATTGTTAATATCCGCATCTATGCGGTTTTGCATATGCTTTGAAAGGGGTAATCACAAATTATGCAGTACGCAGATATTGGAATCGATTTAGGAACAGCATCTGTCCTTGTTTACATTAAGGGCAAGGGCGTTGTATTAAAAGAGCCATCAGTTGTGGCTTATGACAGAGATACAGAAGAGATCAAGGCTATTGGAGAGGATGCAAGACTTATGCTTGGTCGTACACCAGGCAACATCGTTGCAGTAAGACCTCTTCGTCAGGGCGTTATCTCTAACTACAAGATCACAGAGCAGATGATGAGATACTTCATCAAGAAGGCCATCGGACGCAGGATCCACAGGAAGCCATTCATCGCAGTATGTGTTCCTTCAGGAGCTACAGAAGTTGAGAAGAAGGCTGTAGAGGATGCAACAAGACTCTGTGGTGCAAGAGATGTTAAGACAATCGAGGAGCCTATTGCAGCAGCTATCGGCGCTGGTATCGATATTACCAAGCCATGCGGCAATATGATCGTTGATATAGGCGGTGGTACATCAGATATCGCAGTTATCTCACTTGGCGGTACAGTTGTCAGCACATCAGTTAAGGTTGCCGGTGATGACTTTGATGAGGCCATTGTCCGTTACATGCGTAAGAAGCACAATCTTCTTATCGGTGACAGAACAGCTGAGGATATCAAGATCAAGATCGGATCTGCTTATCCAAGAGCTGAGAATGACTTTATGGATGTTAGAGGCAGAAACCTTGTAACTGGTCTTCCTAAGACAGTCAAGGTATCTTCCGAGGAGACAGAAGAGGCTCTCAGAGAGACCACTTCACAGATCATCGACGCTATCCACAGCGTCCTTGAGAATACACCACCTGAGCTTGCAGCTGATATTGCTGACAGAGGAATCGTCCTTACTGGTGGCGGTGCTCTTCTTAGAGGCCTCGAGGATCTTATTTATTCAAAAACAGGAATCAACACCATGACAGCTGAGGATCCAATGACAGCAGTAGCTATTGGAACAGGCCGTTATGTTGAATTTATCGCTGGTTACCGCGAAGACTAAAATTGCTCTGCTTATGGATTAAGCGGAAGTAGAGCCAGGAGGGCAAAGGGTTTTTGTATGGTTAAGGGTCTTTATACTGCTTACACAGGAATGATCAACGAGCAGCACAGAATGGATGTGCTCACCAACAATCTTGCCAATGCCAATACCAACGGTTACAAAAAAGAAGGCGCAACTGCACAGTCTTTTTCTGATCAGCTTGCGCTCAAAATCAAGGACTATACTGATGCCCCGTTCACTGCCCGTGGACTGGGCATTATTAATCCCGGTGTCAAGATTGGTGAGGGCTATGTAGACTGGACAGAAGGTCCAATGAGAGAAACGGGCAACACCTTTGACATGGCTATCGGAGGCTATGGTTTCTTTGGAATTGAATATGCGATAAAGCTTCCTGAAGAAACTGAAGAGGCCGGCGAAGGCGGCACAATTACTGAGACCTACATGGAGAAGTACTTAAGGCTCCAGAGACAGAAGAGAGAACTTGCAGCATATCAGGCAGGCAAGCTTTCACTGGATGAGATGCTTGACGATGGATTCCAGCAGGAGATCATGTACACCAGAGATGGTAACTTCACACTCACTTCTGAGGGTGTTCTCGTTACACAGGATGGAGACTTTGTTCTTAATGCTGAGGGCGGACATATCCAGCTTGACCCCAATCTTCCTGTACAGATCAGCATGACAGGTGAGATCATGCAGGACGGAGAGGTTGTAGCCAATATCGGAGTGTTTGATTTTGAGAAACAGATATATCCGGATGGCAGATACAGCTATGATACCTTGGAGCATTACGGCGAAAATGCCTACAGAGCAACAGCTGATGCAGTAGCTATCAACGGAACTGGCTCTGTATATGCAGGATTCCTTGAGCAGTCCAATGTGTCTGTTGTAGATGAGATGGTTCAGATGATCGCAGTTCAGAGAAACTACGACACCAACCAGAAGATGATCACTACAATTGATGATACTTTAGACCTGGCAGTTAACCAGGTAGGACGTCTCTCTTAAAAAGTTTATAAAATTTTAATAATTTCAATGGCACTAATAGACGATAAATAAACAGAGAACTATATTGAAGTCACGGATGACGAATTATTCATTAGGAGCCATGGATGGTAAAAGCTTCTGATGGGTTGGAGGGTGACTAAATATGGTAAGAAGTTTATGGACAGCAGCAACAGGAATGAACGCGCAGCAGGTTAATGTGGATACTATTTCCAACAACCTTGCCAACGTTAATACAACAGGATATAAGGCACAGGGTGCGCAGTTCAAATCTCTTTTATATCAGGAGTTACAGACAGTAACTACCACCGCAAATGGTGCTCCTAAGCCAACCAATTCGCAGGTTGGTCTTGGTGTGCGCACATCAACTATCAATCAGTTCTTTTCCCAGGGATCATTTCAGGATAGTGACAACCCAGCGGCACTTGCTATAAGTGGCGATGGTTTCTTTAGTTATCTTGCAGCAGATGGTGAGACACAGCTCTACACCAGAAACGGTAACTTCACCTGGGCTCTTGCAGAAGTAGATGGAACAGATCTTGTTCTTACAACAGCTGAAGGAAACAAAGTTCTTGATATAAATGGTGAAGAGATCGTAGTTGATGGTAACAGGATTGCAAGCCGTATCACAATCGGCGGCGATGGCAAGATTTATTATCCTGACGATCAGGGTGTTCCTCAGCAGATCAATGGTCTTCAGATCGGACTGTGGCAGTTCCCTAACAGAGAAGGTCTTGAGAGAGTAGGAAGCGTAGCATGGCAGCAGACAGCAGCCAGCGGCGAACCTATCAACGAGAATGAAGCTAACGGCGAGATCAAGAAGAGTGAGATCGTTCAGGGTTACCTTGAGGGATCAAACGTAAATGTAGCAACAGAGATGGTTAACCTGATTGTTGCACAGCGTGCATACGAGATGAACTCAACAGCTATTCAGACAACAGACCAGATGATGCAGACAGCTAACCAGCTGAAGAGATAATTTAGAGGTGTATAATGGCAGGCCTTGATATCAAAGGAATCAACGCTTCGGCGATAACTGAATATGCCATGCAGGAGAGCAAAAATGCCAGCACCATCGCTCTTCAGAAAAAGCTTGAGAACACTGCAAGGTCTCAGCATGCTTCTGATGATGAGCTTTGGCAGGCCTGCAAGAGCTTTGAGTCTTATTTCCTTGAGCAGGTATTCAAGGAGATGCAGAAGTCTGTAGATGCTCTTAAATCCGATGAGGGAGATAAGTCTACACAGACTCTTGTGGACTACTTCAAGGATCAGACTCTTCAGGAGATATGTTCAACTTCTGTTGATACACAGAGTAATGGATTCGCCCAGATGCTCTATGAGAACCTCAGAAGAACCTACAACATCCCTGAGGCTCCAGTGGAAGAGGCAGCTGCTTCAGAGGGTCCGGCACAGGTTTAATTCTTAATAAATCTTAATAATTTAGCCGTCTTAATCTTAAGAATATCTTAAAGATTAGACGGCTTTTATTATGCTATACTGATACCTATGGAAAAAATCAAAGGTTATATTGAACACTTCATATATAGAAACACAGAAAATGGCTACGGGGTTCTGAACCTGGTGGCTTCTGATGATGAGATCATCTGTACCGGCGTGTTTCGTGATGTTGATATAGGAGACACCATAGAGGCTGAGGGTGAGTACATAAGTCACCCTGTCTACGGTGATCAGTTTAAGGTGGCTGGCTACGAGGTTTCTGTTCCTGACGATGCTGCATCTATGCAGAGGTACCTTGGCTCCGGCGCCATCAGGGGCATAGGAGAAGCCTTAGCCAAGAGGATTGTAAGCACCTTTAAGGATGACACCTTCAGGATCATCGAGGAAGAGCCTGAGAGACTGGCTGAGATCAAGGGTATCAGCGAGAAAAAAGCTATGGACATCGCCATGCAGATGGCTGAAAAGAGAGAGATGAGAAATGCCATGATCTTTCTTCAGCAGTATGGCATCTCGGACAATCTTGCGGTCAAGATCTACAACACTTACGGCGAGCGAATTTACAAGGTCATTAAGGAAAACCCATACCAGCTTTCAGATGACATCGCAGGTGTGGGATTTAAGACCGCTGATGAGATCGCTGGTAAAGTAGGCATTCAGATAGATTCTGACTACAGGATAAAGAGTGGAATTCTCTATGCTCTGCTTCAGGCTTCTCTTGATGGCAATACCTATCTTCCAATGGATGAGCTCACAAGGCGTACCATCGACGTTCTTTCCACAAGACCGGACTACGACATAGATGAGCAGACAGTAAGGACACAGATAGCTAACCTCACAGTAGACAAAAAGCTCATCATTAAAAATGACAGCGATGTTTATGCTGCCACTTACTACTACGAGGAGCAGGGCTGCGCAGCCATGCTCTACAACCTCAATATTACTGAGAGAGTATCTGAGGCTGACAGGGAACATTACAGACAGCAGATAATAGATATGGAGGCCGCAAGGAACATAGAGCTTGACGACCTTCAGCTGGATGCTGTCGTTCAGAGTATCACTAATGGAATCGTGATAATTACTGGTGGTCCTGGAACAGGTAAGACCACCACTATCAATACCATTATCAATTACTACGCCAGGATGGGGCTTGATATCATGCTGGCTGCACCAACAGGCCGCGCAGCCAAGAGGATGACTGAGGCGACGGGGTATGAGGCCAAGACCATCCACAGGCTTCTTGAAGTTTCAGGACAGGTGGATGATGACGAGAAGGGGAGATCTTCCGGAGTACATTTTGAGAGAAACCGTGATAACCCTCTTGAGACAGACGCAATAATCATCGACGAGATGTCCATGGTGGATATTCATCTCTTTTACGCCCTGCTAAAGGCCCTTATTCCAGGAGTTCACCTGATCCTTGTGGGAGACAGCTCACAGCTTCCAAGTGTAGGACCTGGACAGGTTCTTAAGGACCTTATCGACAGCGGAAGGTTCTCAACGATATTCCTAAAAAAGATATTCCGCCAGGCTGAAGAGAGCGACATTGTCATGAATGCCCACAGGATCCACGATGGTCAGGCTCCGGTACTGGATAACAAGAGCAAGGATTTCTTTTTCCTTGAAAGAAATGACCCTAACGTCATCTACAAGCACATGGTGCAGCTAATAAGGGACAAACTGCCATCCTATGTGGATGCAGGCCCCTTTGATATTCAGGTTCTTACACCTATGAAAAAGGGAGCTCTTGGCGCACAGCAGCTTAACCTCATTCTCCAGGAGTACTTAAATCCTCCTGAGGATGGTAAAAAAGAGCACGCCTACGGGGACCATGTATTTCGCGAAGGCGACAAGGTCATGCAGATAAGGAACAACTATCAGGCCACCTGGGAGATCGTGGGCAAATACAACATTGCTATAGATTCCGGAATGGGAGTATTTAACGGCGACATGGGCGTGATCAGGGAGATCAACGAGTACTCTCAGGACATGATCGTAGAGTTCGATGAGAAAAAGAGAGTTCGTTACCCCTTTGCTGACCTGGATGAGCTGGAGCTTTCCTACGCTATCACTATTCATAAGTCCCAGGGAAGTGAGTATCCTGCAGTTATCATGCCACTTCTTGGAGGACCTAAGATGCTGCTTAACAGGAATCTTCTGTACACAGCTGTCACCAGGGCAAAGAGTACGGTCTGCATCCTTGGCAGTAGCCAGACGGTTATGACCATGGTGTCTAACGAACAGCAGCTTAAGAGATACACAGGATTAGAGGACAGGATAAAAGAGATATTTGAAGAATAGACAGTTTGAAAGGGCATTGGATATTATCTATCCAAGGCGCTGCGCCATCTGTGATGAGGTGGTTCCCGCCTTCACCTTTAAGAATGGGAGGATAAATAGAGGCGAAGTAGTACACAGAGAGTGCCTTAAGAAAATAGAATTTGTCGGAGGTAATACCTGTTTTAAGTGCGGGAAGCCTCTAGGCATGGACTCTGATGAAGAATACTGCCAGGACTGCAGGGAGAGGAGACATCTCTTTTCCCGTGGATACTCAGTGTTTGCATACAGGAGCATTTCCGGGTCCATCTACAAGTTCAAGTATATGGGAAGACAGGAATACGCCAGGTTTTATGGCATTGCAACCAGAAAACGTCTTGGAAAGACCTTGCAGAGTCTTGGCATAGATGCCATAGTACCGGTTCCGATGTATGGGCCCAAGCAGCAAAAACGAGGCTACAATCAGGCGGAAAGGTATGCCAGAGCAGTTTCCGAGGAACTTTCGATACCTATTTACACTGACGTCATAAAGAGGGTCAGAAATACGCTCCCAATGAAGGAACTGGACGCTTTGGGGCGGCGCAATAATTTGAAAAAAGCTTTTATTATAGCGAAAAATGATGTAAAATTTAAGTGCGTACTTATAATCGATGACATCTACACAACTGGAAGTACTATTGATGAGATCGCCCATGAGTTTCAGATGGCGGGCGTTAAAAAGATATACTTTTTGACTCTTGCTATCGGGCAAACTACTTAAATATATGGAGGTCAGCTTATGAACTTACGGAACTGTTCAAGATGCGGCAAGATGTTTAACTACGTAGCAGGTCCAACAATCTGTGAACCTTGTAAGAAGGCAGCAGAGGAGGATTTTCAAAAGGTCAAGCAGTACATTGCAGAGAATCCACATGCGAGCCTGAAACAAATTTCTGAAGACAACGAGGTCACAACCAAGCAGATTCAGCAGTGGATCCGTGAAGAGAGACTGATGTTCTCCAAAGATTCACCTATACAGCTCCTTTGCGAGAACTGTGGTGAGCCTATTACAACAGGAAGATTTTGTGCTAAATGTAAGACCAATATGGCCAACACACTTAATAACTCTTTCGCAAGGCCTCAGCAGGCACTGCAGAAGCCTGAAAAGAAAGAGCCAAAGGCAGGTATGCGCTTCCTGGATACTTAAGGAGCAGCGATGGTAAACGAAGAAAAAGTCATTTTGATGACCAAAATGGCTGCGTTCATAGACCGCGAGGGAAAAAAGAACGACGCTATCAACTCATATTTCAAAAGTGATTATGTGGGATTTAATGTTATTAAATCAGTGATCAGCGCCACCATAGTCTTTGCAATCCTTATTGCGACCTATGTACTTTGTAATTTCGAGAAGGTTTTATCTGATCTATACAACACTAATAATTTACTGGCTATTGGCAGGAGGTATCTGGTATTTTACCTCCTGCTTGTTGGCGTGTATTCTCTTGTATCATATGTCGTTTATTCCTTAAGGTACACCAAGATGCGTAAGAGTATGAAGGCATATTATGGGGATTTAAAAAAGCTGGCTAGAATTTACGAAAAGGAACAATGATATGACTTCATTATTGGAATTCAAACAGTATGTAAAGAGGTTTTACATCAAATTCGAGACTTATATCACTTACGTGTGGAAATTCATCCTCGCGTTTATTTCAATCTCACTTATTAACAGTAAGCTTGGATACATGGATGCCCTTACCAATATCGCTATTGTGATGATGGCATCTCTTCTTTGCGCGATCCTTCCACCAAACTTTATTGTATTTATTTCTGCGATATTTATTGTGGGACATCTCTATTCTCTGGCAATTGAGTGCGCTCTTATTACAGCAATTGTCTTTCTTTTGATGTTCCTGTTATACTTCAGGTTTTCACCCAAGGATACTCTGGCAGTACTTTTGACACCGGTGTTCTTCTTTATGCATATCCCATACGTGATGCCACTGGCAATGGGACTTTTAGGAGCACCTACTTCAGTTGTTTCAGTATCTTTTGGACTTATTATTTCCTATATGCTCTCCTATTTCTCAACCAACGCAGCAAGCTTTGGTAGTGACGGAGTAGAAGAGGCAGCCAATGAGTTTTCAAATATCATTGCCGGAATGCTTGGCAATAAGGCAATGGTTGTAATGATAGTTGCATTTGCGGTGTCTCTGGTTCTGGTTTATATCATCAGAAGGACATCTTTGGATCACTCTTGGAAGATAGCCATTGCAGTTGGCGCTGTCAGCCTTATCATATGCATACTTGTAGGAGATATGATGAATGACACTCAGCTTTCAATCGGCGGAGTTATCTTCGGAACTATCGTATCAGCAGCACTTATGCTGGTATTGGAATTCTTTGCATTTAATCTGGACTACTCAAGAACAGAGAAGGTTCAGTTTGAAGATGATGAATACTACTATTATGTAAAGGCAGTGCCAAAGGTTACAGTGTCAACTCCTGAGAGAAAGGTTAAAAAGATCAACCGTGCAAGGGAGCAGCACTGAAACTAAGGGAAGGTCATGGATCAGATAGATTTTATTTTTGACTTCAACAGAACAAGCCTGCATATGCCAACGATAAGGTTCTCTGATATTCTGGAGATCTTTATCATCGCATTTCTGGTCTACCATATTCTGGTATGGGCTAGGAATACAAGGTTATGGTCACTCCTTAAGGGTGTAATCGTTATCCTTGTATTTATTTTGGTGTGCGCACTTTTCAACATGTCCACCATTTTGTGGATTGTTGAGAGAGTGTTTAGTATTGCCATCATTGCTATCGTGGTCATTTTGCAGCCAGAGCTCCGAAAAGCCCTGGAAGAACTGGGCAGGAAGAATTTCTTTTCCAATGTTCTGGCCCTTGGTGACAACAAGTCTGAAGGAAGATTTTCAGATAAGACTTTAAATGAGATCGTAAGAGCCTGTGTTGAGATGTCCAAGGTAAGGACTGGAGCTCTTATTGTTATTGAGCAGAATCATCCTCTTACAGAGTATGAGAGAACAGGAATTGATGTGGACGCCATTGTTACCAGTCAGCTCCTTATCAATATTTTTGAGCACAATACTCCTCTCCATGACGGTGCAGTTATCGTCAGGGGCGACAGAGTTACTTCCGCTACATGTTATCTTCCGCTTTCCGACAATATGGGAATTGGAAAAGAGCTTGGAACAAGACACCGCGCTGGTATCGGTGCATCAGAGGCAACAGATGCCTTTGTTATCATTGTTTCAGAGGAGACAGGTAAGATAAGCGTAGCCTACGAGGGCGAGCTTGAAAGAGCTCTCGACAGCGACAGATTAAGAGAGAGGCTTCGCGTACTTCAGGACAAGCACGAGGAGGAAGCACCTATCAGGTACTTCGCCAGAAAGGCCAAGGTGAAGAAATGAAGAGACTGACGGCCAACTGGGGACTTAAACTTGCTTCCCTCATATTTGCGATTGTAGTCTGGTTTCTTATTACCAACATCAATGACCCGATTACATCAGTAAGGTACACCAACGTACCGGTAACACTCAAGAATACAAACCTTATCACCGACCAGGGTCAGGTTTACACAATACTTGATAACACTGATACTATCAGTTCAGTTACACTCTATGCTCCAAGATCCATCATCGATTCTCTTAGCCAGAACAACCTGGTAGCTACTGCGGATATCCAGGCTCTTTCAAGCCTTAACACAGTCAGCATCGATGTTGTGACCAACAAGTATTACGACAAGATAGAGAAGATTGTAACCAGCTCGGATGTGGTCAAGCTGAACGTAGAGAGAAAGGCATCCAAATCCCTTGCTCTTAACGCTACAACATCAGGTTCTCTTGCGGACGGTTATGTGATCGGCGATGTTACCACAGAGCAGAACATGGTCAGAATAAGTGGTCCGGAATCTGTAGTATCAAGGATCACTTCTGCGGCAGTTGACGTAGACGTTACAGGATTTACGTCCAATATCGGAACCGATGCGGATATCGTTCTTCTTGATTCCGAAGGTGAAGTAGTGGATTCCTCTCAGGTTACAATGAATATCAAGACCGTGAGAGTTAATGTAGTGATATTTGAGACCAAGTACGTGCCTATTACTTACGTTGTAAGTGGCGAGCCTGCCAGTGGATATATGTGGACTGGTCAGATTGAGTCAACACCTGACAGCGTTCTCATAGCAGGCAGGAGCAGTGCGATCTCATCTATCTCCGAGATCAAGGTAGAGGATGAGAACATTGATCTTACAGGCATGACAGGAAACCTTAATTACACCTTTGATCTTAGGGAATTCCTTCCATCTGGAATTACCTTTGGTGACAAGGACTTTAACGGAACGGTTTCTGTTGTTGTAGATGTAGACAGCGTTTCTACTGAGACCTTTGACGTGGATGTTTCCAATATCACTGTAGAGGGTCTTGCAGAAGGCTATAAGGTCTTTGTTGATGACAGTGAATACAAGACAGTTTCTGTAACACTTCAGGGACTGGCAAGTGCCATCAGACAGATTTCTGAGAATGATATTACCGGAACGGTTAAGGTTCAGGATATTATTGATGGCAATAATCTTCAGGAGCTTGCTCCAGGAACATACAGTGCAGATGTAGACTTTAACCTTCCAGATCTTGTTAAGGTCAAGGGAACAGTCAGCGTATATGTTACCGTTGAAGAAGACAATTAAAGTGGTTTAGTTATGGAGGTTATACATAAATCATGGTAACAAAGAAAGTAGTAATAACAAATCCTACGGGACTTCATTTGCGCCCTGCAGGAAACCTTTGCAAGGTGGCCATGAATTACAAATCTCACATCACATTTAATTATGGCGACAATACAGCCAACGCCAAGAGTGTACTTAGTGTTCTTGGTGCATGTATAAAATGTGGTGATGAGCTTGAGTTTAAATGTGACGGACCAGATGAAGAAGAGGCCCTAACGGCCATAGTTTCAGCCATCGAATCCGGACTTGGCGAGTGAGAAATCTTGTGTTAAAATCACATGAGTTAAAAAATCTAGAGAGGAAGTTAAGAAATGAGAAAGTTTAAAGCTGCATTAGTTGCAACTTTAGTTGCGACAATGCTTTTTGGCTGCGGAAAAGCAAGTGACGAAGCTGTTGTGGGAATCAGCGTTGAGAAACTTGAGGATGTTCCTGAAGTTACACCAGCTGCTACTGAAGAAGTATCTGAGGAAGAAGTAGTTGACGAAGACGCTCCTCCAGCAGAAGGAATGGTTAGAAGTTACTTTACTAATAAATGGGTAGACGAAGAAGTTAACAAGAACAGACCTCTTGCAGTTATGTATCCTATCAACAAGGAAGCACAGCCACAGTACGGACTTAGCAATGTTGCAGTATTCTATGAGATCATGGAAGAGGGTAGCATGAGCCGTCAGATGGGTATCCTTGAGGACTGGGCAGACCTTGAGAGAATCGGTAACATTCGTAGTATCCGTGACTACTTTGTATATGCAGCTCTTGAGTACGATCCAATCATCGTTCACTTCGGTGGCCCAGAGCTTTATGTTAGCAAGATTCTTACTCGTGATGATGTAGATAACTTAAACGGTGTTGGCGGATCAGCCATGGGACCATCTTATGATGCATTCTTCAGAGTTCCTGAAGGAAGTACATCAGAGCACACAGCTTTCACAGATGGCAAGCATGTTACATCTGCTATTGATAAGGCTAAGTTCTCACTTGAGCACAGGGACAAGTTCGAGGGAGATTCACACTTTACGTTCACAGGTTACAGCAACCCTAACACTCTTGAGGATTATTCAGACGCTGTAGAGGCAACTGAGATCGATATGGCTGGATGCTATCCTGTTACCAAGTCAGCTCTTAAGTATGACGAGGAGAAGGGTGAGTACCTTAAGACTCTTTATGGATCACCACAGAAGGATGCTCTTACAGGTGAGCAGCTTTCATTTGCAAACATTGTTATCCAGAGAACATACCATGAGACAAGAGATGACAATGGATACCTCGCATACCAGATGCATGATACAACCAATGATGGTTACTTCATCACTAAGGGTAAGATGATTCCTATTACATGGGAAAAGACAGAGGACTACGGCCCTACAACTTACTACGATGAGAATGGTGACGAGGTTGTATTCAATACAGGTAGAACAATGATCTTTGTTGTTCAGCTCAAGGGCAAGTCATTCTCAACATTCAAGGTTAATGGCACAGAGTACGCAGACTGATCTTTGCTTTTGATACAGAATTAAAATATAAGCGGACGGCAGTAATTGTCGTCCGCTAAGTGTTTCGTTAGAAGAAATCACACATAGGAGCAGACATGGAAAAAATAATTGTTACTGGATGTAATGGTCAGCTGGGAAGAGCGATCAATAAAGAGCTTGCTGGTTGCGGCTTTGAACTCATCAATACCGATGTATTTCAGGGAGAAGGCATTACTCCTCTTGATATTACTAACGTAGATGCAGTTGTAGATCTTGCAAGAACTACCAAGGCTTCAGCAATTATCAACTGCGCTGCCTACACAGCAGTAGACAAGCAGGAGAGCGATGTTGATCTTTCCTACAAGATAAACGCAATTGGACCAAGAAACCTTGCTATTGCAGCAACTGAGGTTGGCGCCAAGCTTGTTCATGTATCTACAGACTATGTGTTTGATGGCAATGGAACAAAACCATATATCGAGTTTGATAAGACAGGCCCTGTAAGCGTATATGGTAAGACCAAGCTTGCTGGTGAAGAGATGGTAAAACAGTTCGCTAAGGACTTTTTCATCGTAAGAACAGCATGGCTTTATGGCGATGGTAAGAACTTCGTAAAGACAATGCTCAGTCTCTCAGAGACTCATGACGAATTAAACGTTGTTGATGATCAGCTTGGAACACCAACCAGCACAAAAGAGCTGGCTAAGGCAATCCACTTCCTTCTTGGAACTGAGAACTATGGTACCTTCCACGGAACCTGCGAGGGAGATACAAACTGGGCAAGCTTTACTGAGGAGATATTCAGGATCGCTGGTAAGAACACCAAGGTCAACCATGTTACAACAGCCCAGTATCAGGCCATGAACCCACAGGCTGCACCAAGACCAGCTTACAGTATCTTAGAGAACTACATGTTTAAGCTCACTTCTGACTTTATGTTTGCTGACTGGCATTATGCCATCGAGGAGTATTTAAAGGAGCTCATTTAATGAATTTTATTACAGGTGTATTACATAATGATATTCTTCTTGCTGCGTTCTGGGCATGGCTTATTGCGCAGATCTTAAAGACTATCATTTACGTTATCATGAATAAGGACTTTAACCCCGAGAGACTTGTTGGGGATGGCGGTATGCCAAGTTCCCATTCTGCAACCGTTATGGCCCTGGTTACAGCTACAGCATATTATTTTGGTGCTGATACCTTTCAGTTTGCTATAGCTGCGGTTCTGGCCCTTATCACAATGCATGACGCCATGGGTGTCAGAAGAGAAACTGGCAAGCAGGCCAAGGTCATCAACAACATGATGGACTGGCTCTCTGAGTTTTCCAGCGATATTCCTCCAGAGGAGAAGCTCAAGGAATTCGTAGGACATTCACCTACACAGGTATTTTTTGGCGCACTTCTTGGCATTATAGTGGGAATTGTTGTCTGCAATATGTAAAAATCGAGGCTTAAATATACTATGCTTACTGTTGTGCTGATTTGGACATATGTACTTATTACTACGTATCTTGTGGGATACGGTTTTTTGATGTCTCTCGTTAGCCTTCCTGGGATGGAAGGGGCAAGGCACAGCAGGACAGGTAAGGGTAAAAGAAAATATGACTTTAAGTTCAAAGAGTCATTTATCATCACAGGAGTGGTGCTTCTTACAGTTTATGCCCAGATAATCAGTTTATTTTCCAAGGTGGGACTTGGTGCCAACATAGGCATCATTATCATCTCACTTCTAATTGCGGTCTATTACAGAGAAGATATCTATTATGACGCTTGTAACAGACTCAGTACTCTAAAGGTCAGAGGAGATATTTTTGTATATCTCTTCGTCTTTCTTTTGATGGCGTATGGAACGTCTCACGGAATCATGCACTATGATTCTGATCTATACCACGCCCAGGCAATCAGATGGATAGAAGAATATGGAATAGTAAAGGGGCTTGGCAATCTTCATTTAAGACTTGCCTACAACAGTGCTGCTTTTCCGCTGTCTGCTCTTTTTAGCATGAGCTTTATAAATGGCCAGTCATATCATGTAATGGCAGGCTTTTTTGCGCTGCTTCTTGCATGGCAGTGTGTGGACATCATGAATGTACCCAGAAGAGGGCATCTCATTATTTCGGATTTTGCCAGGTTTGCAGCAATTTACTATCTGAGCACGATCTTTGACGAGATGATGGCTCCGGCTTCTGACTATTTCCTGTCGACGCTGGTATTCTATATCATAATCCATCTTCTTGATATGTACGTTAAGCACGAGAGATCCTATGTGCCTTACATTCTTCTTGCGCTTGTTGGAGTATTTGCCATAACGGTAAAGTTATCAGCTGCGCCAATGGTCCTTTTGTGTGTTATTCCTTTGGTTAAGCTACTAAGACACAGGACAAAAGAGAAGATGAACGCCCTGTGGATTTCAGTGGGGCTGGTACTTGTTATCACCTTGCCATTTCTTATCAGGAACGTTATTATTTCCGGCTGGCTCCTTTATCCTGTATCATTTCTTGATCTCTTTGGATTTTCCTGGAAGATTCCAAAGGGAACAGCGGCTTTTGATGCTCTGGAGATCAAGACCTTCGGAAGGGGCTACAATGATGTTGCAGCCTATGGCAATGTAACCTTTGGTGAGTGGGTACCTCACTGGTTTGAAAGTATTACCGGCCTTAACAAGATAATGCTCATACTGGCAATAGCATCAGTAATAGTGTATCTGTTTTACCTTTTATACTTCGTAGTTGCATTTGCCGGTAAGGACAGCGATAAGATCAGGGGCTTTGGAAAGGGCAAGGTCTTTGACCTTAGTAAGAGGAGTATGATGGATACCGCAGACTTCCTCACCATTGGAGCGACCCTCATTGGCTGTCTTTTCTTCTGGTTTATCAGTGCGCCTCTCATAAGATACGGCGTAGTATATGTATGGCTTACACCTCTTGTGATACTTGGAAGATTGTTTATAATTGTCCAGAATCGCATAGGAAAAGACCTGAAAACCTTAATCGTTAAAGTGATCTCAGTGGTATTTATACTATGGATAGCATATAAGGGAGTAAACCTGGTTTTGGAGGATATTCCAAGGTTTAACCCTGCATATCTTGTGAATCAGCAGGACTACGGAACTTACGATGCCAGAACTTTCGAGCTTGGCGGTACAACGTTCTATTACCCGGCGGAAGGAGATCAGATAGGATATTATCCATTCCCGTCTGCCACCCATGACATCTCAGGAGAGATCCAGCTCATGGGAGATACAATAGATAGTGGTTTTATCAGCATCAATTAATATATTTTGTGTTTCTGAATAATCTAAAGGATGAATAAACTCTAAAACGTTATAGTTAAAGTATTCTGAACAATAGTGACCATGGTCTTAACTTATACTGAAATGTCAATAAAACCAGTACAAGTTGGGGCTATCAGAGCCGAAATAAGAGTATCTTTGATAAGGAGATACTATTATGAAAAGAGCTTTGATCACACTGATCGTTATGATGATGGTTTTTACTATGGTTCATCCAATAAAGTCATATGCGGCTACAGAAGATGAGATCGTGGCCCAGATGAATGTTGCAAGAACAAATGCGGGACTTGGAACTGTGACACTGGATTCAAATCTATCAGCTGCGGCTCAGACGAGAGCTTTGGAGTGCGCAGAATATTTCTCCCACACCCGCCCGGATGGACAGGCCTGGAGCACGGTATCCTGCCTGACAAACGGTGAAAACCTTGCAAGAGCCAGAAATGCCAATCAGTCCAATCCTGAAAATGTTGTTTTAGCATGGCTCCTTAGCCCATCCCATAAGCGAAATGTTATGAGACAGACCTGCACCAGCGTTGGAGTTGGATATTACAAAGCAGACAATGGTATTACCTATATCGTATGTGAATTTAATTAAATACAATAAAAATGGCGGGCCTTTTCTGGTGAAAAGGCTCGCCTTTATTATGTCTGTATTATCTTTCTGCACGCATTGGATTGTTGAGGAAATCCTCGTATGCAAGTCTGATTCCGTCATCAAGCTCTGTAGTGTATGTCCAGCCAAGACCCTTTGCTTTGGATACATCGAGGAGCTTACGTGGTGTTCCGTTTGGCTTACTTGGATCCCATCTGATCTCTCCTGTGTAACCAACAACCTTGGCTACCTTTTCAGTCAGTTCCTTGATAGTCAGCTCTTTTCCGGTACCAGCATTGACTGTCTCATTGCCGCTGTAGTTGTTCATAAGGAATACGCACAGGTTGGCAAGATCATCAACATAGAGGAACTCTCTAAGTGGGCTTCCATCTCCCCAGCATGTAACGTATGGAAGATTCTGCTCCTTGGCTTCATGGAAGCGTCTGATAAGGGCAGGAAGTACATGTGAGTGTGTTGGATGATAGTTGTCGTTTGGTCCGTAAAGGTTAGTAGGCATTACGGAAATATAATCTGTGCCGTACTGCTTGTTGAGATACTCGCAGTACTTAAGGCCTGAAATCTTGGCAAGAGCGTATGCCTCGTTGGTCTTCTCAAGCTCTGAAGTAAGGAGGCATGTCTCCTTCATTGGCTGTGGAGCCATTCTTGGGTAGATGCAGGATGAACCAAGGAATTCAAGCTTCTTACAGCCGTTCTTCCATGCTGAATTGATAACGTTCATCTCCAGGATCATATTCTCATACATGAAATCTGCAAGGGCCTCAGAATTACCCATGATACCGCCAACCTTGGCAGCAGCAAGGAATACATATTCTGGTCTCTGCTCAGCAAAGAAGTTCTCAACCTGATCCTGTCTTGTGAGGTCAAGCTCCTTGTGAGTTCTTGTGATAATGTTGTTGTAGCCCTGCTTGTTGAGCTCTCTTACGATGGCTGAACCAACCATTCCCCTGTGGCCAGCTACATAAATTTTTGCGTTTTTTTCCATCATGATCTTATACCTTCGTAATTATTTATCGATGCCCTTCTCAAGGAACTCTGCGAGGTTAAACTCTACGTGTTCGTTGGCTCTTTCTACTGCTACCTTGGCCATGTCGTGCTCAACCATGATCCTTACAAGATCCTCAAAGGATGTTGTCTGTGGATTCCAGTGGAGCTTCTCTTTTGCCTTGGTAGGATCGCCCCAAAGGTTAACAACGTCTGTAGGTCTGTAGAAGTCAGGTGAAACCTCAACAAGAACCTTGCCTGTTGCCTTGTCATATCCCTTCTCATCGGCGCCTTCGCCCTTAAACTCAAGCTCGATGCCTGCATAGTGGAATGCAAGCTGAGCGAACTCTCTAACTGAGTGCTGAACACCTGTAGCGATTACGAAATCCTCAGGCTTGTCGTTCTGAAGGATGAGCCACATGCACTCTACATAATCCTTGGCGTAGCCCCAGTCACGCAGACTAGAGAGGTTACCAAGATAGAGTTTATCCTGCTTGCCCTGAGCAATTCTTGATGCTGCAAGAGTGATCTTACGTGTAACAAAGGTCTCTCCACGTCTCTCTGACTCGTGGTTGAAAAGAATACCTGAGCAGCAGAACATGTTGTAAGCTTCTCTGTACTCTTTCACGATCCAGTAACCATAGAGCTTGGCTACAGCGTATGGGCTGTATGGGTGGAAAGGAGTCTTCTCGTTCTGAGGAACTTCCTCAACCTTACCATAGAGCTCAGATGTAGAAGCCTGGTAGATTCGGCATGTATCAGTAAGTCCGCACTGACGAACTGCCTCAAGAACTCTAAGAACGCCAGTTGCATCAACGTCAGCTGTAAACTCAGGTGAATCGAAAGAAACCTGAACGTGTGACTGAGCAGCCAGGTTGTAGATCTCATCAGGGCGAACCTTGGAAACAACTCCGAGGATACTCATTGAATCACCAAGATCACCGTAGTGAAGGTGGAAATTGGGCTTACCTTCAAGGTGAGCGATTCTCTCTCTGTAGTCGACGGAGGATCTTCTGATGATTCCGTGGACATCATATCCCTTTTCTAAAAGGAACTCAGCAAGATATGATCCATCCTGTCCTGTAATTCCAGTAATAAGCGCTTTTTTAGCCATTTGTATCTCCTTATATGTAAATGTAATATATGCTCTTTTAGCAAGTTTTCATTCTATCATACTTTACTATATATTCATATATTAATGCAATTTTTTTGTTCGTTGAAAGACTTGGGCATTAAGTGTAAAATATTGAGTAGGAATGCGCATTTTTAGGAGTATGCCAAGGCGCATAATACTTGATTAGGGGATTCCTTTTATGGGACTTTTAAGTGTGATCGTTCCCTGCCTCAATGAGCAGGAGAATATCTTTGACTTTTATAATGAGCTTATGAAGAACGAACCATTCTTTAAGGGACAGGGCGTGGACTTTGAGCTTATTTTTGTAGATGATGGCTCAACTGACGATACTGCAGCCAGGGTAAAAGAGCTAAAGCAGAAAGATTCACGGGTTCGCCTGGTGAGCTTTTCAAGAAACTTTGGAAAAGAGGCAGCTATGTTTGCGGGCCTTCAGAGCTCCAAGGGCGACTATGTGGCTATCATGGACTGTGATCTTCAGGATCCACCTGCTCTTCTTCCAGAGATGTATAAGGCTATCACAGAGGAGGGGTATGACTCTGTTGCTACCAGAAGGGTAAACAGAAAGGGTGAGCCTCCTATCAGATCTTTCTTTGCAAGGAAGTTCTACAAACTCATCAATAAGATGACCAAGACAGAGATCGTGGACGGAGCAAGAGACTACAGACTCATGAACAGAAAGTTTGTGGACGCAATCCTGGCCATGGAGGAGTACAACAGATTCTCCAAGGGTATCTTTGGATGGGTTGGATTTAAGAATAAGTGGCTTGAATTTGAGAATATCGAGAGAAAGAAGGGAGAGACCAAGTGGTCCTTCTGGAAGCTCTTTGCATACGCTATTGATGGCATTCTTGCCTTTTCAACAGCGCCTCTTGCCATGGCATCATTCCTTGGAGTATTCTTTTGTCTCGTGGCTTTTATCTTCATAATAGCTATTATCATCAGACAGTGGACAGTGGGAGACCCTCATGGAGCAGTGGGCTGGGCTTCCATGGCATGTATTATTCTGTTTGTGAGCGGCGTTCAGCTTCTTTGCGTCGGTGTAGTAGGGCAGTACCTCTCCAAGACTTATCTTGAGGTCAAGAAACGCCCTCTGTACATTGTGAAAGAGGAATTGTGATGGTAAGTATTATTGTCCCTGTGTACAATGCTGCCAACTACATAGAGAACGCCATAAATATGGTCTGTGCCCAGACCTACAAGGACTGGGAGCTCATTTTGGTAGATGATGCCTCCACCGACAACAGCGTTCAGATAATAGAGGATGTCATTAAGAGCCAGAAAAAGAGAATCAGGCTCATCAAAAAAGATGTTAACGCCGGAGCTGCAGCTGCAAGAAATACTGGTATCGATGCTTCATCCGGAAGATTTATAGCTTTCCTTGATGCAGATGATGTATGGAAAGAGGACAAGCTTGAGAAACAGGTGGCATTCATGGAGAAAAATGGAGCAGCATTCTGTTTCCACTCCTATGAATTTGGCGATGAAAAGGCCAATCCTACAGGCAAGATCGTCCATGTGCCTAAGCAGCTTAAGTACAGGCAGGCCCTGTCAAGAACTATAATATTCACAACCACTGTGATGTTTGACACCAATATTATTGATATGGAGATCATCCATATGCCCCAGGTTCCCAGTGAGGATACAGCAACCTGGTGGCGCATTTTAAAGAGCGGATACGTGGCATATGGCCTTGATGAGAATCTGGCCATTTACAGACGTCCTGCCAAGTCTCTTTCTTCCAACAAGCTGGAGGCTGTTTACAGGATATGGTTCCTCTACAGGAACATTGCAGGGCTATCCGTTCTGGAATCACTATTTTATTTTGGAGGATGGGCAGTGAGAGCTACTCTTCGAAGGCTCTGATTACCCAAGGGAGTGTATGAAAAAAAGAGAATCAAAAAAGAGGGTGCTTGTACTGCTACTTGGCTTTATTGGGCTTTGTATGCAGACAGCAGTATACGCCTGGTTTTGGTTTAATGTATATTATCCGGTGGTTTCCAGCCCCCGTGTAAGTCAGGATGGATATGCGCTTGGTAACGGACTTAAGCTTTATTTCCGTGGACATTTGCTTATCCTGGCTATCTATTTCATTCTTTTGATGTTCTTTTCTAACACCTATGGCGGTCTGAAAATTGGATACTTAAGGCCAATGGATGTGTTCTTTTCGCAGATCTTTGCTCTTTTCCTGGCCAATTTTATCAGCTATTTTCAGATAGCTCTTTTAAATAACTGGCTGGTTCCTGTTCCACCAATGATCATGATCTTTGTGCTCCAGCTGGCAATAGCCTTTGTTTGGGCATACATAACAAATGGTATTTATATGAAGATCTTCCCGCCAAGGGAACTTCTTCTCATCAGCGGTAAATATCCTGTTGATGATATTGAGCGCAAGTTCAACACCAGAAAAGACAAGTACCACATCGCCAAAAAGATGAATATCACTGAAGGCATAGATGCCATATATCAGGAGTGCCTTGGCAAGTACGACGGTGTTGTTGTGTGGGATGTTCCAAGTGAGTTCAGGAACGGACTTGTTAAGTACTGTTATGGTCACAACATAAGAGTTTATGTTATGCCAAAGATAACGGATGTTTTGTTAAAGGGCTCTACACAGCTTCATCTTTTTGATACTCCTGTACTTCTTCTTAGAGGATACTCAATTAAGATCGAGGAGAGAGCCATCAAGAGACTTTTGGATATTGTGTTATCTCTTTTGCTCATAATACTCACTTCACCTATCATGCTGATAACTGCCATTGCCATCAAGACCTATGACGGAGGATCGATCCTCTACAAGCAGGTCAGATGCACCAGAGACAGGAAGCAGTTCAAGATAATGAAGTTCAGGAGCATGAGGGAAGACGCTGAGAAGGACGGAGTTGCGAGGCTTGCGTCCAAGAACGATGACAGGATCACTCCAATTGGTAAGTTCATCAGATCATGCAGGATCGACGAGCTTCCTCAGCTCTTTAATATCCTGGCAGGGGACATGTCCTTTATCGGACCAAGACCCGAGAGACCGGAGATCATCGAGCAGTACCTTCAGGAGATGCCAGAGTTTGCTTTCAGAATGAGGGTTAAGGCGGGACTTGCAGGTTACGCTCAGGTTTACGGCAAATACAACACAACTCCTTACGACAAGCTCAAGCTGGATCTTACATATATTGAGAACTATTCTTTCTGGCTTGATATCAAGCTGATGCTGCTTACAGTCAAGATTCTTTTCACCCCTGACAGCACAGAGGGTGTTGAGGAGAACCAGATCACAGCACAGAAGAAGGTAGATGAGAAGATCGATGGAGCAAAAGAGACTACAGATACTGATATCAGCGGTAAATAAGGATCCTGAAGAACTTATAGGCAATATGAATCTTGACTGCGACGCTGTCATAGTCAACCAGCTTATTGGTGATTATGAGGACAAGGTTGTAGAAGAGGGAAAGTACGACTATATCCAGGCCTTTAAGGACTATGAAGCCAGGATAATCCACAGGAAAGAGAAGGGTGTTGGGCTTTCCAGGAACACTGCCCTTGAGAACTCAGATCACGAGCTGATTCAGTTTGGCGATGATGATATTGTATATGACGATGGGTATGTTTCTAAGGTTTTAGCTGAGTTTGATGCCCATCCTGAAGCAGACATGCTTCTTTTTAACGTCAAGGCCCAGGAGGGAAGAGAAACCTACTGGAATGAGAACTTTGACAAGATCACCTGGCGTAACTACGGCAGATATCCAGCCTATGCTATCTGCGCAAGACGGGATAAGCTCATAGACAGCGGCGTTAAGTACTCCCTTTTATTTGGCGGGGGTGCGCCCTACATGAACGGAGAGGATTCACTCTTTTTACATGACTGCTTAAAGGCAGGGCTTAACATATTCAGAACCCCTGTAGCCATCGGCATGGAGAAAAAAGGAGAGTCCACCTGGTTTAAGGGATATACCGAGAAGTTCTTCTTTGACAGGGGAGTTTTGTATCATTTCCTGTATGGCAGGATGGCAGTGATACTGGGGCTTAGGTTTCTGTTAAAAAACAGGAATACCATGTGCATGGAAATGGGAGTAATGAAGTGCTGGAAGTTCCTGAGAGATGGAGTAAGGCACGGGAGTACTATTTCATGAAGAGACCATTTTTTACAATCATAGTAGTTTCATATAACGCAGGGGACAAGCTTCTTAAGACCGTGGAGAGCATAACCAGGCAGACCTTTACTGATTACCGCGTCCTTGTTAAGGATGGAATGTCTACCGACGGCTCCATTGAGAAACTAAAAAGAGCTTTCGATGTAGGAAGTGTGGACGCAGAGGCTGAAAGCAGGATCACGCTGCTTGAGAGCTGTGACAATGGTATCTACCACGCCATGAACATTGCAGCGTCTCATCTTGAGGGCAAGGTTAAGGCAGGAGAGTCTCCATCCTACGTGTTCTTCCTTAACTGCGGCGATTATTTTATGAATGAGAATGTGCTAAGAGATGTCCACAAGATCATTATTGACAGGAATCTCAAGGAAGGGACCACTCTTCCGGCAATTTTCTACGGAGATATATTTGACAGATCAGCAGGTGCCAAGGTGGCATCCAATCCCAAGATAGATGATCATGCCTGCTACAGGAACGTACCTTCTCATCAGGCGTGTTTTTATGACGAGAGGCTGATCTACAAAAATCCATTTGATCTAAGATACAAGGTCAGAGCGGACTACGAGCAGTTCCTTCGTTGCTTTTACAGGGAGAAGGCAGATACGGTGTATATGCCAGTTGTAATTGCAGACTACGAGGGCGGCGGATATTCTGCACAGAACCTTAAGATATCAGAGGAAGAGCGAAGAGACATCATCAAGATGTATCTTACAGGAGCCCAGATCAGGAAATACGATATTTTAAGGGTAGTAACACTCTCCGGAGTGAGGACAGCTCTTTCTTCTAACAAGTTTACAGCGGGACTTTATAATTCGGTAAAAGAGGCCATCTATTCAGCAAAAAGAGGCCGCTAACATGAGGGGTAACTGATATTGAGAGTTCTTTGGGTATGTAACATCATGCTTCCAGATTATGCTAAGGCCCACAACCTGGAATATTCCAGCAGGGAGGGATGGCTGTCTGGGACTTTGAGCAGAATAACAGAAGGCAAAAAAGATGATGAGACCTTCGAGCTTGGAATATGCTTTCCGGCAGATGGTGCTATCGCTACTTCCAGTGAAGTGATCGATGGGATCACATTTTATGGCTTCAGAGAGGATCTTGATCACCCTGAAGTCTATGACGGAACCATCGAGAACAGATTCCATGTGATCTTAGATGATTTTAAGCCTGATATTGTACATGTTTTTGGCACGGAATTTCCTCATACACTGGCTGTTATCAGGGCTTTTGGAAGACCTGAGAGAGTTCTTCTTGGAATTCAGGGTGTCTGCAGTTGTATAGCAAGGGAGTATATGGCTGGACTTCCTGAGGAGGTTCAGGCTCAGGTCACCTTCAGGGACAGATTGAAAGAGGATTCCTTAAGGCAGCAGCAGGAGAAGTTCAAGGTGAGATCTGAGTATGAGCGTGAGTCCATAATGCTGACCGGTAATATCACCGGAAGGACAGCTTTTGACAAGGAAGAGACCGCGGCCATCAATCCGGAAGCCAAGTATTTTGCCATGAACGAGACCATGCGCCAGAGCTTTTACATGGGCAAGTGGAGCGAGAAAAAGGCAGATCCTCACAGTATCTTTTTATCCCAGGGGGATTACCCTTTAAAGGGATTTCACTTTGTGCTTCAGGCAATGCCAAAGCTTTTGGAAAAATATCCCGATGCGCACCTGTATGTAGCTGGCAATAACATAATAGGTAAGGGCAAGAGCAAATACCCATATTTCCTTCGCGCCAGTGCCTATGGCAAGTATATAAAGAGCCTTATTGGCAAAAACAGGCTCAAGAAAAAGGTCACCATGGTGGGAATTCTTGATGAACAGGCCATGAAGGAGCAGTTCTTAAAGAGCAGTGTCTTTGTGTGCCCGTCTGTCGTAGAGAATTCACCAAACTCCCTTGGAGAGGCAATGCTTCTAGGAGTTCCTGTTGTGGCATCAAGGACTGGCGGAATCCCAAGTATGCTCACTGAGAATAAGGACGGACTTCTCTTTGAAACAGGAAATGTTGATGATCTTGTGAGCAAGATCCTTCAGATATGGGATGAACCTGTGATCGCAGCAGTTTACGGCGATAATTCAAGCAGTCACGCCAGGATCACCCACAATCCGGATACCAACTACAATCGGCTTTTGGAGATCTATAACACCATAATCAAGCAGTAAAGGGGCATAGACGTGCAGATTACCTTTGTGTCCAATTACATAAATCACCATCAGCTTCCCTTCTGTAGGGCCATGTGCCAGATGGGGGGAGATGTGGACTTTCACTTCGTCCAGACCATGCCCATGGAAGAAAAAAGAGTTAACATGGGATGGGCAGTGGATGAGAAGGCTCTTGATTTCCTTGTTTTGTACTATGAGGACAGGGAGAGAGCTGAAAAACTCATCCTGGACAGTGACGTAGTGCTCTTTGGATGGACAGAGGGCGAGATATCTCATCTTGAGGAAAAGAGATTATCCTCCGGAAGGCTATCCTTCAGAGTCAGCGAGAGGATCTACCGTGAGGGACAGTGGAAGTTTATTAGCCCCAAAGGACTTATAAACAAATACCACGAGCACTTTGTATATCGCAATAAGCCCGTATATCTTCTTTGCACCGGGGCCTATGTGGCTTCAGACTTTGAGCTTATTAAGAGCTATCCTGGCAAGAAGCTTAAATGGGGATACTTTCCTGATGTTGAGTGCGCTTCCAAGGTAAAAGAGATTACAGAGGAAGATAGCATTAAGATCCTGTGGGCAGGAAGACTTATAAATCTAAAACACCCGGAATATGCTCTTGAATTAGCCAGGAGCCTTAAGGCTAAGGGGATAAACTTTAATCTAGATATAATAGGCGATGGCCCCATGAAAAAAGAACTTGAGGATAAGGTGACAGCGCTTGGACTTACAGACTGTGTAACTCTCCTTGGAGGGAAGAAGCCTGCTGAAGTTCATGAAGCCATGGCGGGAGCTGATATCTTCTTATTCACCAGCAACTATCTTGAGGGCTGGGGAGCGGTTGTCAACGAGGCTATGCAGTGCGGATGCGCTGTTGTGGCATCATTGGAAGCAGGAGCGGTACCGTTCCTTATAGAGGATGGAGTAAATGGTCTTACCTACAAGGATGGAGACCTTGAAGAGTTTAAGAAAAAGGTAGCTGACCTTGCAGCTGATAAGGCAAAGGTTACACGTCTTGGAAGAGCTGCCCAGGAAACAATAAATAACAAATGGAATGCTAAAAACGCAGCGTCTGAGCTGATCAGATTCTGCAAAGAATACTATGAGAATGGAAATCCATCTCCTTCTTTGGAGGGACCAATGAGCATTGCCAGGGTCATAAAAGCCCCTGGCTTTTCAAGGACCCTTAAGGAGAAGAATCATCTGGAGTAAGATGCGCACTATTGATGATTTTTTTGACACTAAAATAACCATATTTGGAGTGAGCTTTCGAATGCTGGACCTGTTCTTTGGCATCGTGATGCTGGGACTGGGGATAGCAGTGAGATATTCTCTTTACGATTTTGAATCAGGAGATTACTCCTTTTTTCTTTCCACCTGGATGCAGGAGTGCCATGAGGCTGGGGGATTACCTTACCTTGGAATAACTCCCGGACTTTCAGATGCCAGCACCATTAACTATGGCTGCATGTACCAGTACGTAATAGTGATCCTTCACTATATTGGCGGTAATGACCTTCATCTTCTTAAATCTGTTTCAGTTATCTTCGACATGATCTGCGCTGCCACCATCTTTAGAATCACTTACCTCGTCACTGATGGAAGTGTTAAAAAGTCTCTGATGGCATTTGGTGCAGTGATGTTTCTTCCGACCTGTGTGCTTAACAGTGGAGCCTGGGCTCAGTGCGACTCTCTTTACACGGCGTTTGCGCTTCTTGCAATTTACCACCTGATGAAAGGAAATAACGCCAGGTTTTTTATTTATCTGGCGCTGTCATACAGCTTTAAACAACAGGCGATATTTATAATTCCTTTTGCGATAATATTATGGCTTAAGGGCAAAGTTAAGTTACGATATATTTTCTTGAGCCCGATAGTTTTCTTTATAACTCTTATCCCTGCCCTTATTATGGGAAGGGAACTTAATGAGCTTCTTAGCGTATATACAAAACAGGTTGTAAAATATTCAAGGCTTAGTATGAACTATCCGAATATCTACAGCTTTGTGGGGGAGGGTCTTTCCAAAGACTCAAGACTTCAGATCATCTCCTGCGGAACTGTGTGCTGCATCCTGCTTCTTGGAATGGTGGCATACTACATAAGAGACCAGAAATTTGAGCTTACAAATATCTACATGGTTACTCTTGCCATATTTACAGTGCTGCTGTGTCTTTATGCTCTGCCGGTAATGCACGAGAGATATGGCTTTATTGCTGAAATGCTGCTGGTTGTCTATGGCATCACATCCTACAGGAGGATGGGGATATGCGCTGTGGTTCAGGCGGTTTCAGTTATTACATACTCGAGATTTTTGTATGGTTCTACCGTGACTGTGTTATGGCCTCTGGCCCTGATAAACCTTGCTATCCTTCTGATGGTTGGATATGACCTGTTCTTACAAATGAAGAGAGTGGAGGCGGAAAATGGCTGATCAGATAAGATCGATCTCGGTTGTCATACCTGCTTACAACATAGAGGATCTTTTGGAAAAGTGCGTGGACTCTGTAGCAGCCCAGGACTATCCAAAAGCTCTTTTGCAGATAATAGTTGTTGATGACGGTTCAACTGATGGAACTGGTGCTAAGGCTGATGCCTTGGCGGAAAAATATGAGAATGTCCAGGTGATCCACAAGGAAAATGGTGGAAGCAGCAGCGCAAGAAATGCGGGAATCGCTGTGGCTACTGGGGATTACCTTGGGTTTGTGGACAGCGACGATTTTATTTCTCCTGACATGTACTCGAAGCTCATGGATGCAGCGCTTCGAAACGACGCTGACATGGTTCAGATATCAAGAGACGAGATCTCAGAGGATGGTTCAAGGCTTCCGGACGTTGTCATTCCTCCGGAAAAAGAGCTTTTGGTGACACCTTCAGAGCACCTTAGGACTCTGCTAATGCACACGGGAGATGCTTCCTTTTGCACGAAGCTTACCAAGAGGAGTCTCTTTACTGATGATATGAAGTTTCCGGAAGGGGAGCTCAACGAGGACTTCTACCTGATGATCCATATACTGGAGAAGGTCAATAAGCTGGTGATCCTTCCAGATCAGGGCTATCATGTTTTTTACAGAACTGGAAGTAACTCCAGGAAAAAGAAAGAGGACAAAGACTACTTCCCATCAGTGTTTACGGACATTGTAAGGAATTCAGATGTGGCCCTTGAGCTTGTTAATAAGAACCACCCGGAGCTTACGGAAGTGGCTGAGAGATTTGGCTTTGTTCAGAGGCTGGACTATCTCCTTCACATTCCAACATCAAAGATGAAAAGCGACAATCTCTTTTACATGGAGGTTGTAAGAAATATCAGAAAGAACCGGAGTAAGATCAGAAAAAATCAGTATCTTACAGGCAAACAGAAGAGCTATCTTATGATCTTGTCTGTAGCACCGGCTCTCGTCAGGAAGTGTCATGCCAAAGTTAAAGGATTATAATTCGATCAAAAAGTACATATTTTGCCTGATCTTTGCGCTGGCAATGGGACTGAGTATTTACTATGGATTTCAGAAGCAGGGCTTTCATGAGGATGAGTACTACACCTACTTTTCCAGTAACAGGAGCCTTGGCCTCTATCAGCCAGACAGGCAGTGGCAGGACAGACAGACCATCCTGGATGAATTTGCTGTAAAAAAGGGAGAGGGTTTTAACTACGGCCTTGTTAAGCTGGTTCAGTCCTGGGACGTACATCCGCCCTTTTACTATTTTATCTTCCACACACTGTGTTCCCTGGTTCCCGGGGTATTCACCAAGTGGACAGGCATAATTACAAATCTTATTGCCTTTGCCATCAGCTTTTTATTCCTGGCACTTATTATGGACAGACTCAGGGTTTCGCCGGCAGTAGAGGTTCTGACCCTTGTTTTTTGGAGCCTTAACCCACAGACAGTGTCAGCCAATATCTTTGTCAGAATGTATGCCTGGCTTGGAGCGCTGATCCTTGCCTGCGCCTACTTCCACATAAGGTTTATACAGGATTATGAAAAAGAGAAATCGGATCTAAAGGGCCTGTTTCTAAAGCTCCTTTTGCCAATAATGGTTACTTCATACATTGGCTTTCTGATTCAATATTTTTACATTTTCTTTTTTGTATTTATTGGCATTGCTACTGCAGCTATTATTGCTTTTGTAAAAAAGGATATTAAAAATGCTGCTATTTATGTAGGGTGCTGCGCAGTGTCCCTGATGCTGGCAGTTATCACTTATCCCGCGTGCCTTAGCCATCTCTTTGGGGGCTACAGAGGAAGCGGAGCAACCGGTAGCTTTTTTGACCTGGGAAACACAGGTATGAGGTTTGCGTTCTTTACAGGACTCCTCAATGACTTTGTGTTCGCCGGGGGACTTATCATCATCCTCATAGTGATCCTGATTGGCAGCATGCTCAAGATCGCATCCAGAAGTAAGAGGCAGTTTGTAGCAATTCCGGTAAAGAAAGAGACCAGGAAAGCAGCAGATACAAGGCTTGAGATAATAGCTCTTTTTGTAGCATCAATCGGATATTTCCTCATGGCGTCCAAGACAGCTCTCCTTGTGGGAAGCGCTTCAAACCGCTATGAAATGCCAATTTACTCACTTCTTATTCTGCTGATATTTATGGATGTTTTCTATGTCCTGGACAGTTTTGAAAACAGAGTCCTTATGGAAGTGTTTGCGGCAGTGATGCTGGCTCTTCTCATAAAGGGACATGTATCGGATGGGAAAGTCCTTTTCCTCTATCCGGAGGATACTGCTAAGATAGAGTATGCAAGGGATAATTCCAGCGAAGTAGCTGTAGTTATGTTTAATCCTGTAACAGCCCACAACGTGTGGCGCCTTACAGATGAAATATTGGAATATCCGGAAGTTTACTACATGGATGAGACCAATCTTGATAAGGTTACAGATGAAAGGGTAGTAAATGCTTCCAGGATCATCCTCTATGTGGCGGATGAGGACTGTCAAAGCAAAGCTATCGACAACCTGCTTGATAGCTGTGATAACCTTTCAGAGATAACCTGGATAAGTCTTGAGGATATGTGGACAACCTTTGAGATAGATTAATGAGAGATCTTTAGGAGTAGCTATGGATAACAATAGTGATAAGAATGTCGGACAAAAGATATACGAGCTCTGCGACAGCATTTTTCCAATATGCAGGAGTCTGACCGGAGAGGGTGTCAGAAAAACCATAAGTATCCTTAACCAGTACATTGAGGATACCGGAGTTCAGTTTGATGTTCATGAAGTGCCAAGTGGAACACAGGCTTTTGACTGGACTGTTCCCGATGAGTGGGTGATCAGAGACGCCTACATCGAGGATGAGAGTGGTAACAGGATCATAGATTTTCGCAAGAACAACCTCCACGTGATGGGATATTCTACAGCTGTCGATACCTGGTGCGACCTTGATGAGCTGCTGACTCACATATATACAGAGCCTGATCAGCCAGAGGTTATTCCATACGTTACATCCTACTACTCAGAACGCTACGGATTTTGCATGTCAGAGAATATGAAGAATTCTCTTACTTCCGGGCGATACCATATGTATATTGACAGCGAGCACAAGAAGGGAAGCTTAACCTATGCAGATCTTGTGATCAAGGGAGAAGAGGAAAAAGAGATCCTGATAACCTCTTATGTGTGTCACCCTTCCATGGCTGACAATGAGTGCTCTGGCCCTTCACTTCTTGCAGAGCTGGTAAGATATGTTATCTCCATGAAAAAGAGAAGATACTCTTACAGGTTTGTGCTTGAGCCCGAGAGCTTAGGGGCAATCACATACATTTCACAGCACCTTGAGGTGCTTAAGGCCAACGTGTTTGCTGCCTTTAACCTTACCTGTGTAGGAGATAACTACGCATACTCAGTAGTTGAGACCCCTGATGCTGACAGCATATCTGACAGGGTTATTAAGAATGCCCTCATAGGAAGGGAAAATACTAAATTCTATTCATTTCTTGTCAGAGGCTCCGATGAGAGACAGTACAATGCACCTGGCGTAGATATCCCAATGATATCCTTCTGCAGGTCTAAGTTTGGAACATTCCCGGAGTATCACACATCGGATGACAATATGAGCTTTGTTTCTCCTGAAGGCTTTATGGGAAGCTATGAAGTCATGACTAAGACCATCCTGGCCCTTGAGAATAACTACAGATTCAGGACCACAGTTCTGTGTGAACCACAGTTGTCTAAGCGAGGCCTCAGCAAAGCCATAAGCCAGAAGAGCAATTATGGCAATGAGATGTACTTCAGGCATTTCCTTGCTTTCAGCAATGGAAAGAACGACCTTATTGATATTGGCAATAAGATAAATGTACCTGCTGCTGATCTCCTGCCTTACGCAGAACGCCTGGCAGAAGAGGGACTGGTGGAAAGGATTTAAAACTTCAAATGTATAAAGAAATAGTTGATCAGTTTAATTTACAGGCTGGAGATATTATCTGGCTATCCTCAGACATTACGAGGACAGCGTTTTTCATAAGGAGCATGTTAAAAGAGAAGTTTGACCCGGTCAGGCTCATTTCTCAGTTTCAGGAAGCTGTGGGCGAAGCTGGAACTATCATGCTGCCTACTTTTAACTATGACTTTAGCAACAATGGTGTTTATGACTATGTCAATTCTAAGGGAATAACAGGAGCTCTTGGAAATATTGCTCTTGAGCAGTGTGGATTTAAGAGAACAACTCATCCACTCCACTCATTTGCTGTATGGGGCAAGGATGCGGATCTCCTTGTGGGGATGAATAACTGCCATTCATTTGGCAAGGATTCTCCCTTTGGATACTGCGATGAAAAGAACGTCACCCAGGTTATGCTTGGAACAGACTGGAGATCCATGACCTTTGTGCACTACGCAGAGACTATTTGCGAAGTGCCTTATCGTTTTCCTAAGACATTTACCGGAACATATATTGATGAAAATGGTAACCGGGAGCAGCGAAGCTACGACTATGCTGCAAGAGACCTGAATGTTGGAACTACTGAACGATTTGAGAGAATATGGGAGATCCTCAGAGACAAGGGTGTTGCAAAAGATTATATGTTCATGGACAAGATTGAAAGCCATGTGGTAAAACTGGGAGACAGTCTTCCAATTATCTGTGATGATATTTTGCATAACAAATGCAGGAATATCTATGATTTTAATGTGGATAGAGATTCTCTTTTTGAGAATTATGGAGAGAATAAATGATCACTACAGTACTTGATTATCTTGATGATATCAGCAGGCGTTTTCCGGATAAGGTGGCCTATGAGGATACAGCGGTTTCCTTTACCTTTAAAGCTCTCACGGAAAGAGCCAGGAAGATAGGAAGCGAAATAGCGCGCCAGTTACCACCCCAGAGTCCTGTAGTGGTATACATGAAAAAAGGCGCCCACAATATTCCGGCTTTCTTTGGAGCTGCCTACGCTGGATGCTTCTACGTTCCGATAGATAAGGATATGCCTGATGAGCGCATTAAGCTCATAGTTGATGTTTTAAAGCCTGGGGCAGTGGTGTGTGACAGCACTACGAAAGATCTGGTAAACAGTAATATTCCAGGGATCCCAGTGATATATGACGATGAAGCTGATTCTTTTGAAATAGATGAAGACAGACTTTGCAAGATCAGAAGCGAAGTTAAGACCACGGATCTTTTGTATGTTCTGTTTACAAGCGGATCCACAGGAGTTCCAAAGGGTGTTACCATCTCACATGCTGCTGTAATAGATTTTATGGAGTGGATATGCGATAAGTACAATCTTTCTGAGAGCACATCCCTTTGTAATCAGGCTCCTTTTTATTTTGATGCATCAGTTCCTGATCTTTATATTCCTCTTAAGACAGGAGCTTCTGTATATATTCCGCCAAAATCCTATTACACATTCCCAAAGAAGATTCTTGGCTTTATTAAGGAGAAGGGGATCAATACTCTGATATGGGTGCCTTCAGCTCTTTGCAACGTGGTAAACGCAAGAGCCTTTGAGGTGTGTGTTCCGGATACGGTCAGGCTTGTGATATTCTGCGGAGAGGTTATGCCCTGCAGACATTTAAATGTATGGAAAAAGTACATTCCGGACGCTTTATATGTTAATATGTATGGACCTACGGAAGCTACTTACGCCTGTATGTATTATGATATTACAAGGGATTTCGCTGATGATGAAGTTCTGCCCCTTGGAAAAGCCTGCGAAAACTCCAGTATCTACCTGATAACAGATGAAAACAAAGAGGCAGGTCCCGGAGAGCAGGGAGAGATCTGCATTGCAGGTATCTGCCTTTCTAACGGTTATTTCAACAACAAGGAAAAGTCTGATGCAGTCTTTACTCAGCATCCTTTAAATGAGAGATGGTTTGAGAGGGTGTATCATACAGGAGACCTGGCCATGCGCTGTGACAATGGAGACATTGTCTTTTGCGGCAGAAAAGATTTCCAGATCAAAAAGCTTGGTCACAGAATTGAGCTTGGAGAGATAGAAAATGCCATCTGCTCATTGGAGCAGATAAAAAATGCCTGCTGTATCTATGATGAAGAGTCAACTAATATAGTTGCTGTATTCTCAGGAGATATGGACAGTGATGAGTTATCAAAATGCCTGACAGCAAGGCTGATGCCATATATGATGCCATCTGTTTATGTTAAGATGAGCGCGATACCCATGAACCTGAATGGCAAGATCGACAGGCCCAGGATTAAGAAAATGTATCTTGAAGGAGAGTTATCATGAGAGAAGAAATACTTGGCTTTTTAAAAGAGCTGAATCCCAACGCAGATTTTGCTGGCAGCAGCAATTATGTGGAGGAAGGTCTTTTGGATTCGCTTCAGGTGCTGGAGCTTATCGACTTTTTGTGCGACAAGTGCGGAGTAACTATTGAACCTGAGGACATTGATCCCGACAATTTTGCAACTATCGATGCCATTATGGATTTTATTGGTAAAAAGAGCTGAACTATAGGGGGACTTTGTCGTGAAACTAAGCGTTGTAGTGCCGGTTTACAATATGGCAGATGGAGGAAGGCTGGAGTATTGTCTCGACAGCCTTGTTTCACAGAGCCTTGAACCAGGCTCCTACGAGATAATTGCAGTAGATGATTGTTCCACAGACAACTCCTACGAAATACTACAAAAATATCAGGAAAAATATCCCGACAGATTTATCGCACTTCATTCAAGCATCAATCTCCATCAGGGAGGAGCCAAGAATATTGGCCTTGCAATTGCAAAGGGCGAGTGGATTGGCTTTATAGATGCAGATGACTGGGTGGTTCCAGACTACTACGAGAAGCTCTTAAAGAAGGCAGCGGAAACCGGAGCAGACATGGTTGGATGCGACTACAACCTCACCTACGAGCACAGCTTTAAAGTGGGGGAAGTGGTACACAACAACAACTTTGAACAGACTGGGGTAATGGACAAGGACAAGTACAAAAAGCTCCTTATTGAAACCGGAAGCCTTGTGGTCAAGGTCTATAAGAGAGAGCTGATCCTTGGAGACTACCAGCCAGGTACCAAAGATAAGCTGTCAGTTTTCCCTGAGAACATTTTCTACGAAGATAACGCAGTAAGTAATACCTGGATGATCAGATCCAAACACTTTGAATACATTCAGGAACCTATGTACTATTACTATCAGCATAATGCCTCCACAGTCCACAGCATTTCCAAAAAGAATCTTGAGGACAGAATGGTAGCTGGCAGGATGATAGTAAGTGAGGCAAAAGAAAATGGCTACTACGAGGACTATCTTCCAGAGATAGAATTTAAATACACTGTGTTATTTTATATCAACACATTGTTCTCAGCCATGCCGAAAAGATTCAAAGTTAAAGATTGTTATAATTTTTCAAAAGCCCTTGGAAAAGAAATGAAAAACACTTTTCCAGATTTCCAGAGCAACCCATACTATATAGAGAAGATTCATCCTGAAGAAAAAAAGCTCATAGGTTTCCAGATGAAATCACACCTGTTTTTTTATGTTTACTACAGGCTCCTCTGGTTCTACAGGGATCTTCGCAGCGGAAAGAAGAGCTGAGAGATGCGCTTTTTGACCTTTAATGCGTCTTATTATATAATTGGTTAGTTAAAGACCTAGCGTAAGCGAATAATTAGATGGAGATATAAAATGGAAAAATCAATGCTAGACAACAAAACGATTCTCGTGACAGGAGGAACAGGCTCTTTTGGACACAGCTTTACCAAGTATGTTCTTGAGCACTACAATCCTAAGAAGCTTATCATCTATTCAAGAGATGAGTACAAGCAGTTCACCATGTCCAACGAGAAGATTTATAGAGATAATGCTGAGAAGATGCGTTTCTTTATCGGTGATGTAAGGGACGGCGCAAGACTTGAGAGAGCCTGTGAGAACGTTGATTATATCGTTCATGCTGCAGCTCTTAAGCAGGTTCCAGCCTGTGAATACAACCCTGATGAGGCCATCAAGACCAACATCACTGGTGCTCAGAGTGTTATCAATGCAGCCCTCAACACAGGAGTTAAGAGAGTAGTTGCTCTTTCAACTGATAAGGCTGTTAATCCGGTTAACCTTTACGGCGCAACCAAGATGGTTTCAGATAAGCTCTTTATTGCAGCTAATGCCTATGCTGGTTCCAAGGACATCAACTTCTCAATTGTACGTTATGGTAATGTTGCAGGCAGCCGCGGTTCTATCATTCCTTTCTTTAGAAGTCTTATTGAGAAGGGTGAAAAAGAGCTTCCTATTACCGATTATCGTATGACAAGATTCTGGATCTCTCTTCCAGAGGGAGTTGAGCTCGTGCTTAAGGCTCTCAGAGAGGCCAATGGTGGTGAAACCTTTATCAGCAAGATCCCTTCTTTCAATGTCAAGGATCTGGCAGAGGCTATGTGCCCTGGCATCAAGACTGTAGAAGTTGGAATCAGACCTGGTGAGAAGCTTGATGAGATCATGGTAACCACAGAGGATGCTCCTTTTACATATGAGTTCGACAAGCACTTTATCGTATATCCTCAGGTAATATTCAATGAGCGTCAGGCTCCAGACCCAGCTGGTAAGAAGGTTGCTGATGGATTCTACTACAGCTCAGGCAACAATACTGAGTGGATGAGCGTAGAGGAGATCAGAAACAGGCTTTCAGAAGCTGATATTCACTAAATACTGCTTGAAACAGGACAGAACAGAAGCATGGCTTTAGTGGCTGATGCTTCTTTTGTTATAAAGCGGAAGGAAAGAACTAATTAATGCGTAAGATTTACAGCAAGATAAAAGTGCTTCTGGACAGAAAACAGAAGACACAGATGGTTGGCATTGTAATATTGATGCTTATTGGAGGCGTGCTTGAGTCCCTCGGAATTGCAATGATAGCACCTGTTATGCAAGTCGTTGTCGATCCGGAGAAGGTACAGGAGAGCAAGATCCTTTCCGGGATCTACAATTTCTTTAACCTTAGCAGCACGACACAACTGGCAGCTCTCATTATGGTGTCCATTATCCTTGTGTTTATTATCAAAAATATATTCCTGTACTTCATGAATGTGGTTCAGCTGAGATTTGTTTATACCAATCAGTTTGCCACCTCCCGTCGCATGATGATCAACTTCATGCAAAGGCCTTATGAGTACTATTTAAATGCAGATACCACAGTTATTCAGAGAAATATCACCTCAGATGTAAATAACCTCTATGCACTTATCCTCAGCTGTCTGCAGCTTATCAGTGAGATCATTGTATTTGTGTGCCTTGTTGGAATCCTTCTTAGCCAGGATGCCAGGATGACACTCACCATTGCAACTCTTCTTGTTATAGTGCTTCTGGTTATCAAGTTTGTGATCAAGCCCGTAATGGTCAAGGCTGGTAAGGACAATCAGGATTACTACAGCGGACTTTACAAGTGGATCTACGAGTCTGTAACAGGTATTAAAGAGATCAAGGTTGCAGCAAAAGAGAACTACTTTATTAACGGATATGCTGACTGCGGAGCAGGTTATGTAAATGCGGTGCAGAAGTATAACCTGTATAACTCAACACCAAGACTTCTTATAGAGACAATTGCCATTGCTGGCATGATCGGATATATGCTCTTTGTTATGGCCCAGGGAACCAGCCTTACATCACTGCTTCCACAGCTCACTGTACTTGCAGCTGCAGCAGCAAGACTTCTTCCAAGTGCCAACAGGATCAACAACTACCTGACATCCATCGCTTACTTTGAACCATTCCTTGATAATGTCAGCGAGAATCTTCAGGATGAGATCCACGATAAGTCCATTTCTTACAACAGCGAAGACTATCGTGCAAAGAATGAAATTGAAAAGCTCCCGGTTAGCAACTCCATCAGGATGGAAGATATAACCTACAAGTATCCCAATACAGACAAGTACATTCTGGATTCTGCAGACATGGAGATCCCTGTAGGAAAGAGTGTTGGTATCGTAGGAACATCAGGCGCAGGCAAGACTACAATTGTTGACGTGCTTCTTGGCCTTCTTGAACCTGAAAAAGGAAGGATCCTGGCCGACGGAGTAGACGTTAAGACCAACTACAAGGGATGGCTTAAGAATATAGGATATATTCCACAGACCATCTTTATGACAGATTCAACCATTAGGAAGAATGTAGCCTTTGGAGTTCCAGAGGACGAGATAGACGATAATAAGGTATGGCAGGCTCTGTCTGAGGCTGCTCTTGATGAGTTTGTAAAAGAGCTGCCAGAGGGACTTGATACTGAGATTGGAGAGAGAGGTATCAGACTTTCAGGCGGACAGAGACAGAGAATCGGTATTGCGAGAGCTCTTTTTGAGGATCCTGAGGTACTGGTTCTGGATGAGGCCACATCTGCCCTGGATAACGACACAGAGGCAGCTATCATGGATTCAATTAACAGACTCCATGGCAAGAAGACCCTGGTGATCATTGCTCACAGACTTCAGACAATTGAAAAGTGCGACATGATCTACAGGATTGGAGATGGAAAAGCAGTCAGAGACAGGTAACTTTTAGCTGGAGGGTTTATGTCTGTTGGGGAAGGTTTAACAAAAAAGAGGGATGCGAATTTTGAACTGTTAAGGATCGTGGCAATGCTCATGATCCTGGTTTTGCATTACAATTCGTACACAGATTCTCTGCTTAAGCTGGGAGAACCAGCAACTAAGGTCCAGGTATTTGCAACTCTTCTTGAGAGCTTTGCTATAACTGGCGTTAATACCTATGTCCTGATAAGTGGCTACTTTATGTCCACATCTAAGACCAAAGTCAGCAGGATGTTAAGCCTGATCGCACAGGTGTATTTCTACACTATAATCATTTCCCTGGCCATGATCGTGGTAGGTTCTTTTGTGGTACACTCTGGCAATTCTGTGTTTAAGACTGTACAGTATCTGTTCCCGATTTCTTCTGAACACTACTGGTTTGTAACTGCCTATGTCATCATGTATGTCTTTTCTCCAATCATGAATGCGGCGGTTAACACTCTTTCAAGGAAACAGCTTAAATACTCGATCTTCGGACTTTTAATATGGTTCTGCTTCATTAAGAGTATTGTTCCGGTAATGTTTTCTACAGACCACTATGGATATGATTATGGCTGGTTTATCTGCCTGTACCTGATAGCAGCTTATATTAGAAAATACGACGTTACTCTGTTTTATAATGCCAGAAGAAGCGCACTGGTTTTTGTTGGATCTTCTCTTATGATCTTCGCAATTAGTCTTGCCACACATTTCTTTAATCTGCAAACTGGCAGGCTCAACTACTACGCAGGAGTTCCGACAGATTATAATTTCATTTTTACACTCACAGGATCCTTAGGGCTCTTCTCATGCTTTAGATTCCTTAAGATGAAAGAGGGTACAGGAGCAGATGTGGTGAGATTTGTTGCTCCTTTGACCTTTGGTGTTTACCTTGCACATATGCATCTTGAGGTAAGGGACAGATGGGTAGAGTGGATGGAGTCACTTATGGGTCCGGTTCCTACAGACAGCATCCTTTTGTTTGTATGGTATCTTCTAAGGTGCGTCGTAATATTGTTTTTTGCCGGAGTATTTGTGGACTGGATCAGGAAGACTATTTTTGATTTCCTGGGAAGAGTCCTTCATGAATCATGGCTGTTTAAGAAGATCAGACAGTGGGATGACAACTTATGTTAAAGACTATTAGAAGCTATTTTTACAACTTCAAAAAATACCAGGCCCCGCTGGAAAAGTATCTTTTCCCACTGATATTGCTGCTCTATCCACTTGTGGCTGTAAATCAGGGTCTGGATATCACTGATACGACTTATGGTCTGTCCAATTATGAGTATCTTCCACTTATTGATCCCATGTGGGGATTGTCAACGTTTTTGGCTAACGTGGTTGGAAGAGCCATAATGAAGCTTCCTTTTGCAGGAACTATGCTGGGTATGAATATCTACTGCAGCTTTATCATAAGCATAGCTGCGCTGGTAGCTTACTATGCCCTTCAGAGATGGATGCCAGGCTGGATGATCTTTATAGGAGAGTTCATCTGCGAGAGCCTTTGCTGGTGTCCAAGAGTTATTCTTTACAACAACCTGACTTACCTGTTTTTCACTCTTGCTCTTGTCTGCCTTTTGATAGGAATGTTTGAGTGGGAGATGCAGAATCTTTTCCTTATATTGGCGGGAGTATGTCTTGGACTCAATGTCATGGTGAGATTTCCAAATATTGTTGAGACCGGGCTGATACTGGTTTTGTGGTTTTATCAGGCCATAACCGGGGATAAGTTTATTGATACGGTGAAAAAGAGCCTTTCCTGTATTGCAGGTTTCCTTCTTGGAATCATTCTTCCTCTTTTAGCGATAATTGGAATGTATGGCCCATCTGCATATTTTGGAATGATATCGTCTCTTTTTGGTGCTACTGAAGGAGCTCAGGATTATACAGCCCTTGGCATGATAAGCTCAATTCTTTCAGCTTATGGAACTACTCTGAAGGAAATGCTGATGATGCTCCCCTGCGTGGCTGCTGGAATAATCATGTTCAACCTCCTGCCAAAGAGATATGTCCTTATTAAGAAGATACTCTATATTGCAGGACTTCTGGTTTTGGTAAAGTACTATTTTTCCAAAGGAATATTTACAAGGAACTATCAGTACTACGACTCCATGTTCCAGGTTGCAATGATGTTCATAATAATCGCCATTGTTCTTGCTGTTATTGGTTCCACTGGTGTTCTTAATGGAAGCAAACAGGAACAGACACTGGCATTTGCTTCACTGATGGTTATTCTGATAACACCCATTGGGACCAATAACTATACATTCCCGGTGGTGAATAACCTGTTCTTTGTTGCCCCAGTAACGCTCTGGCTTATGAGAAGACTTATGTTCAGGCTTGGAGATGCGGATTATCACTTCCCATGGCAGGCTATGGTTACCATGGTGATAGTAGTTCTGGTGATCCAGGGAGCTCTTTTCCATGCAAAGTTTGCATTTGCAGATGGAGATGATGGACAGATAAGGGACAGCCGCGTTCAGATCCCAAAGGCTGCAGCTATGGTCACAACTTCCTATAACGCTGATTCTCTTTCGGAGCTTTATCAGAAGTTAAGCGACGAGGACCTTCTTGATAAAAAAGCGATTTTCTACGGCGGAGTACCGGGGCTGGCATATTTGTTCGATATTGAGCCTGCCATCAATACTGTGTGGCCAGAGCTTGATACTTACAGTGTTTCCAAGTTCAGGGAGCAGCTTAATGCACTTCCTCTTTCGGAATCTGATTATCCTACAGTGATAATGGGCCCAAATGTCAATCAGTACGCCACTTTGGGAGAGAAGAATGATATTTTGATGGACTATCTGACTTCTAATGATTATAATAAGGTCTTTGAGAGTGAGCGCTTTGTGGTGTATACCCACGCTCAGTGAAAGTGAGGACTAAACATGGACAACTTCAATAACTCAGCCATAATGAAGTGGCTTGAGAAGCATAAGCTCTTATATCAGATTTTTAAATTTGGTGTTGTGGGCTTTGTGTGCTTTTTCATAGACTATATTGTCGGCCTTGTTGCCATGAACATAATCGTGGCTATCTTTGGCAAGGAGAGCTTTGAGGTCGCATCAGTAATCGGATCAGTTTGCGGCTTTATCGTATCTGTAGTTGCCAACTACATTCTTAGCTTTAAGTTTGTATTTGAGAGAAAAGAGGATCTTAACAGAAAGGCAGAGTTTGTTGCCTTTGTAATCCTTTCAATCATTGGTATGGGCATTAACAGTGCTATCATATGGCTTGGCGTCAGCTATTTCTACAAGAATATCGCATGGCTCCACGCAAATGTTGGAAACAGTCTGATGTATACCATTGCCAAAATAGTTGCTACAGCAGTAGTTATGGTTTATAACTTTGTTACAAGAAAGATTTTCCTGGAGAAAAAAGACTGAAAAGTAAGGAGTGATGAATATGCGTATAAATTTCAATGTTCCACCTTATACAGGTAAAGAGTTTGAATATATCAAAGAGTGTGTTGAGGCCCAGAAGATCTGTGGCGATGGTAAGTACACTGCATTAGACAATGAGTGGATCGAGAAAAAGACAGGATGCAGCAAGGCACTTCTTACAACATCCTGCACACATGCCACTGAGATGTCTGCTATTCTTGCAGGTATCAAGGAAGGGGATGAGGTTATCATGCCTTCCTATACATTCGTTTCAACTGCCAATGCTTTCGTTCTTCGCGGAGCTAAGGTCGTATTTGTAGATATCAGACCTGATACCATGAATATTGATGAAAACCTCATCGAGCAGGCTATCACACCTAAGACAAAGGCTATCGTTCCTGTTCACTACGCTGGCGTTGCATGTGAGATGGACACCATCATGGATATAGCCAAGAGACATAATCTCTTAGTTATAGAGGATGCAGCTCAGGGTGTTATGTCAACTTACAAGGGCAAAGCACTTGGCTCCATCGGCGATTTTGGTAACTACAGCTTCCACGAGACCAAGAACTACAGCATGGGTGAGGGCGGAGCACTTCTTCTTCGCGATGAGACCTATGTTGATGAGGCTATTATCATCAGAGAAAAGGGTACAAACAGAACCCTTTACAAGCTTGGCAAGGTTGATAAGTACAGCTGGATCCTTCCTGGTTCATCATATCTTCCAAGTGATATGAACGCAGCTTATCTCTATGCTCAGCTTCAGATGGCAGATGAGATCAACAAGGACAGAATGGATCACTACAACCGCTATATGGAGGCACTTAAGCCTCTTGAGGAGAAGGGACTCATTGAACTTCCTGTTGTTCCTAAGGAATGTGTTCATAATGCCCACATGTTCTACATTAAGTGTAAAGACCTCGAGGAGAGACAGGGACTTATCAAGTACCTTACAAGCAATGATATCCTTCCTGCTTCTCACTATGTACCTCTTCATTCATCAAAGGCTGGACTTAAGTACAGTGAGTTCAGAGGAGAGGACAGATATACCACAAAGGAGAGCGAGAGACTTCTTCGTCTTCCTATGTACTATAAGCTTACTAACGAAGACCTTGATGAGGTCGTTATGAGAGTTAAGGAGTACTACAAATTTAACTGATTCGGAGCCCTATAATGGAGAAAAAAACTAAAGCATTGAACTTCATAGCTTCAGCTGTTTTGACGCTGCTGGTTCTGGCTTTGGTGGCTTTCTTTGGGGACTTCTATTTTGACCTTAATGATGACGTACTTATGAAGGATATTCTCTCCGGAGCCTACACAGGAGTTCCGGAGGGACATAACATACAGATGCTGTACCCAATAAGTGCCTTTATTGCTCTATTTTACAGAGTATACAGGGGCCTTGACTGGTATGGCATTTTTTTGTGCCTCTGCCAGTTTGGCTGCGTGTTTATCATGCTCCAAAGGGTGCTTACAAGATGTGAGGATAAGATCGTAAGGATCGCAGGCGCTGCAGCAGTTTTTCTGTTTATGCTGGGTGGTATCCTGTCCCATTTTGCTTTTGTGCAGTACACCTTTACCTGTGGCTTTTTATCTGCTACTGCAGCATTTCTTATCATGACCCATGAGGGAGATGAAAAGGGTGACCATATCCTGGCCATCCTCCTTATTGTCATTGCTTATCTCCTAAGGTCAGAGATGCTTCTTTTAACTCTTCCAATTGTTGGGGTTGGCATACTTATCAGATTCTGTCTTTCAAGAATACCTTTAAGTAACTATTACAGCGATGGAATTCAGGTATCCAGATACGGGGAAAAGAAAAGTCTCTTTAAGAAATATGTGATCCTGTGCCTGGGAATTGTTCTGGGACTTGTAGTATCGACAGTTGCTCATAATATTGCCTACAGCCCTGCTGGCTGGAAGGAGTTCAATGCCCTGTTTGATGCAAGAACTGAGCTTTATGATTTCCAGTACATCCCTGACTACGATGAGAACGCAGAGTTTTATGAGACTATAGCGCTCTCTAAGCCAGAGCAGCAGCTTTTGATAAACTACAACTATGGAATTGATGATGAGGTCAATACCAGTATCTTAAGGCAGGTGGCCAGCTATGCTGATAAGCTCAAAACTGATGAGGTGCCTCTGCCAACAAGGCTTATCCAGAGCATTCCATTTTATCTTTACAGGTTAAGGCATATAGCTTATCAAAAGAGCTATGAATATCCCATGACTGATGCTCCTCTTAATCTGATAGCAGGGATTCTTTATTTGGGAACAGCTGTTATTTTTCTTTTTTCAAAGGATAAAAAAAAGAGACTTCCAGCCATTCTGCTTATTGCGCTGTTATTTGCCTGCAGGTCAAGCCTGTGGCTTTATATCATTGTAAGGGGCAGGGATCCAATCAGAATAACTCACCCTCTCTACATAATGGAGAGCGTGGTTTTACTGGGAATGATCCTTACTGAATATAAAAATAACAAGCGGTTTGCTATAGCGACGTTAATAGCCAGCGCCATAGCTGCAGCTGCTTTTGTTCCTAATCAGATAAATGTCATCACTGGTGAGATGGCAGAGCGCGATAAGATGAGAGCCCACTACGATGCTCTCTATGAATATTTTGATGAACATCCGGAATCTTTCTATTTTGTTGATGTCTATACCGGAGTATCTGCCACAGATGGAGATGAGAAGTCTTTCTCTGAGAAGATGTTTGTGAACGTGGACAATTCTTTATCCAATCATGATCTTATGGGAGGATGGGCATGCAAGAGCCCGCTCTACTACAAAAAGATCGCTGGGGCAGGATTTACATCAATGCATGATGCCATTATCCATGGGGATAATGTTTATGTGGTATCCAAGACGGTTAATGAGGTAAACTGGCTTAAGGACTATTATCTTGATAAGGGCCAGGAAGTTGAAATAGAAAAAACAGACCTTGTCAGTGATGTTTTTGTGATCTACAGGGTAAGACCCGTTTCGTAAGTTGGAGAGGATATGGAAAACAAAGCGTTTATGATCGAGGGAGAGAGGGTGTCTCTCAGGTTAATTGAAGAGAGCGATTTTCCCCTTATCGTGAAATGGCGCAACAACGACCGCGTCAAACAAAACTTCATATACAGAGAAAACTTCAGCCTTGAAGGCCAGAAAAAGTGGAAAGAAACCATGATTGACACTGGAAGGGTTATTCAGTTTATCATCTGTGAAAAGAGCAGGGACAACAGACCTGTAGGAAGTGTCTATCTAAGGGATATCAATAAAGACAACCTTTCTGCTGAATACGGCGTTTTTATTGGTGAAGACGATGCCAGTGGTAAGGGCTATGGCAACGAAGCTGCGCTTCTTATGACAGAATATGCAGGTAAAGAGCTTAAGCTTAAGGAACTGATCCTTAGAGTGTTTGTTTACAACATCAGTGCCATCAAGAGTTATGAGAATGCTGGATTTGAAAAAACAGAATATCTCCCGGATGTAGTGTGCAGCGATGGGCACAAAGGTGATATGATAATGATGAAAAAGACATTTAGCTAGAGAGGAGCAAAATGGCTAATAAACTCATAAGTTTTGTAATTCCCTGCTACAGATCAGAAATGACTATTGAAGCGGTTGTTGATGAGATTCAGGAGACAATGTCAGGGGTAAATGAATATGATCATGAGATAATCCTTGTCAATGATGGATCTCCCGATAATACCTGGGGAGCCATCAGAGAGGTTGCAGCTAAGCATGCTGAAACTGTTACAGGGATCAATCTTGCCAGAAATTTCGGACAGCACAGTGCTCTTATGGCGGGACTTAATGCCAGTAAGGGAGATATTGTGATCTGCCTTGATGATGATGGACAGACTCCAGCCAATGAGTCAGTGAAACTCGTTGCAGCTATAGAGAACGGAGCAGATGTGGCATATGCAAGGTACAGCCACAAACAGCATAATATCTTCAGGAACTTTGGCACAGCCATGAATGAGTGGATGGCCAGTGTGATGATCGGTAAGCCAAGAGATCTTTATGTATCCAGCTACTTTGCTGCAAGACGCTTTGTTGTGGATGAAATGGTCAAGTATGATGGTTCATATCCTTACATCATAGGCCTTGTTCTTCGTACTACCAGAAATATAGTAAATGTCGACGTAGACCACAGAAAAAGAGAAGTGGGACAGAGCGGATACAACATCAGTAAGCTTTTTGGCCTTTGGTTAAATGGCTTTACAGCTTTTAGTATCAAGCCTCTTAGAATTGCCACTGTTTCAGGAATGACCTTCGCCGTTATAGGCTTTATCTATGGGATTTATACCATAATCAAGAAGTTTGTTAATCCAATTGTACCTGTTGGCTTTTCTGCCCTTATGAGCGCTTTAATGTTCATAGGCGGAATGCTGATGCTCATGCTTGGTATGATCGGAGAGTATCTTGGAAGGCTTTATATTTCGCAAAACAGGAATCCTCAGTACGTGATCCGGGAGACAACACGTGATGAAATCAAATAAAGAAAATCAACTGGCCTGGCTTATGTCAGGCTTGTTTGGCATTTTAGCTGGAGTTTTCTTAACCTTTGGATACCAGCTGGAAACCTATGATCATATCGATATTTTTGACAAGAACGCAATGATGGTGATGCTGGCTCTTATGATCATCATTACCGTTGACACCAGGTATGTCTGGAGGAACTACGACCTGGCAAGCACAGGGGAGAAGAAGCTTTTTGGTATCATCAGGCTCCCCAAAAAAGAGGATGAAAAAGAGTTTTCAAAGAGGGACTATCTGATAAACTTTGTGTCTTTGACAGTTCTTTGTATCCCTGTTTTTCTTGCAGAATTCCCAGGCTTTTTCGTATATGACGCTCAGGAGGAGCTCAATGAGGTCCTTACCAGATCTTTTTCAACCCATCATCCGCTTCTCCATGTGCTTCTTCTTGGGGGAACCATAGCTCTTTTCCATAAGCTTAGTGGTTCCTGGAACCTGGGTATAGCAGCTTATATGATACTGCAGATGCTGGTGATATCAGCTGTTTACGCTTATGTTGTGTCCTTCCTTCAAAAGAAGGGAATAGGAAAAAAGGCCAGAGTATTTTGGCTTGCTTTCTATGGCCTGTTTCCAACAATAGTGATGTACACGCTCTGTTCCTGCAAGGACGGGCTGTTTACAGCATTCCTTTTGATTATTACAGTGCTTCTTCTGCAACTGTTTGAGAATCCGGATGAATTTCTTAAGGATAAAAAGAAAGTGGCGCTCTTTATGGTATCTGCCGTTCTTATGCCACTTTTCAGGCACAATGGCTTTTATGCATACCTTGTGTTTATCCCGTTTGCCCTTATCTATTTCAGGAAAAAGCTAAAGCCATTTCTGGTAACAGTCTTAGTTGCTCCTGTGGTTTTATATCTGATCGTGTCAAATGTCCTCGCACTGGCCTGTGGAACAGAAGGAACACATCACCAGGAGATGCTGACAGTACCCATCATGCAGCTTGCAAGGGTTTATTCCTACGAGGGAGATACGCTTTCCAAAGAGGATAAAGAGGTTATAGAGAGCTACATTACAAAGCAGGGGCTTGATAAGTACACACCAAGAGTGTCTGACCTTGTAAAGGTAGATTTTAACAACGAGCTCTATGAAAAGAACAGCGGTGATTTCTGGAATGCCTGGTTTAAGGTATTTAAAGAGCATCCCATTGCTTATGTAAATGCATGGATGCTTACAAGCTATGGATATTACTATCCGCCTGCAGTGATAAATGTGTACAAGGGAAATACTGTATATACCTTTACTTACGATGAGAGCTCATATTTTGGATACGAGGTTGAGCCTCCGGGAGAGAGAAAGAGCCTTATCCCTGCCATAGACAGTCTCTATAAGTATATTTCAATTGGCAGTTTCCAGAAGGACGCTACGATCCTGCACCTTTTTTTTTCACCTGGACTATACCTGTTTATATACATGTTTGTTTTTGCATACAGGTTGTCCAAAAAGAGGGCGAGGGGGATTCTTCCATTCCTCCCTATGATCCTGACTTTTTGCACAGTGCTTTTAGGTCCTACATACCTTATCAGATATGTCCTGTATCTGTGGACATGTCTGCCACTTTTAATGGTGTCAGACGGGACTGAGACAGGCGCCGGGGCTGTTTGATAAAGGCCTGAAGGTGTGTTATCATACTATGATGCACTTACTATGCATAGGTATATAGAAACAAAGGATTTTATATGAGAAAAGTAATAAACAAAAGCACAGCTATCAGAGCTGTTGTGCTTATTTTTGCATTAATAGGAATACTGACAATTTTCCCTGCAAGACTGTATTCAAGCATCTGGCAGGCCCAGGGCGGCGGGGAATTAACTGCTGATACCAAGCTCGTAAATTATGAGCATGATACCACCATGCAGGAGTTTGTAGCTCAGTACGAGCGTTTAAGTTCTATTGATGTTTATATTCAGAACGTTGAAAAGGGCAGATATATTGGACTGATGCTCATAGATGAGTATGGAGTATCAGCTCTTAAGACTTACATTGACACAGAAGGGCTTGCGATTCCAGGATTTGTTAATGTTCCAATGGAAGTGAATCTGGAAGTTGGAAAGAGCTATGCAGTAAAAATGATTCCTGTAAGATCCAAGTATTTTATTGGCACAGAAGATGTCAGAAGTGCAGAGTCTTATCTTGGCAATCTGACAGAGGAATATCAGCCGGTAGAGGGAAGACATCTTGCAGCAAGATACAACTATCGTATTCCAATGTCCAAGGCTAAGTCTCTTATATGGATTGTTGGAATTGCAGCTCTGGCAGTAATAATCTGCACTCTGGTCAAGCTCTTTTACAAAAAGAATCCTGACAGAAACAGCATTCTTACAGTAGAGTCAGTACTTCGATATGTGGCTAATCCGGTAGCAGCTATTGTGTTCCTTGCGCTTATGCTGATGGTATTCCCGTTTAAGGTCTTTGACTCAAGACCAGCAGACATTATCTTCTATGAGATTGGACTTATCATTACAGCAGCCATCACTTTCTATGCCATAAACCACAGGGTTGTGACCCACAACATAGGAGTGTCCTTCTGGCAGAGCTTAAAGAACGAGGACAGACTTCAGTACGTGCTTATCATGTTCTCCATTGCAATGGGACTTTGGTATGCATCTGAATACATGAATGGCCTCTATGATATTTATCACAGCATTTCTGAGAAGCATATGACCATATGGATTCTCATAGCAATAATACTGACCTTCAAGATCAGTGAGGCACTTAATCTGTACAACCTCATCTGGGCCTTGGGTTCAGGAATTTATGGAATCTATTACTACAACCTGCATAAGATCGCTGAGACAGAAAAAGAGGCAGACCTTCAGAACCTGGTACTTAGATGCAGTATCATCATCTCAATATTGGGAGGACTGCTGATCCTTAACTTTGTAAGACTTATTGTTCTTGCCATCAAGAAGAAAAAGCTTTCTGCAAGACCAAGTGTCTTTGGAGTTATTCTTGCTGTATTCTTTGTGACCATAATCGTCCTTAGAAACACAAGGGTATGGGGCATTTACCTTGCGCTTCTGTTTACCTGCCTGTTTATCAGGCTTGCAGTGTGGGACAAGAAAAAAGATTATTACAAGATCCTGGCTGGCGGACTTATGATGAACTTTGGTATTTCACTGGTGTTTAGTCTGCTTCACAGGTACTTTGCAGGATATACCCTGGGAAGATTTGCATTTATCTTCCACACAGTTACAGTAACAGCTGAGTATTTTACCTTTATGGGAGCAGTAGCCACTGTGCTTCTGGTGGTTAAGATAGTATCCCTTCCAAAGGGGTGCAGCCTTAAGGATATGATCGTCATCGCATGGAAAGAGCTGGTCCTCTTCGGATTCATTATGTCCTATGCGATATTTACAGTTTCAAGGACAGGTTATCTTGCGATCATAGCATCAACCTTCCTGGTGCTGTGTGTTGTTGCGACATATTACGTAAAGCACCTGCCAAGGATAATTGGAGTGTTTGCTTTATCGCTGATACTGTGCTTCCCTGCTGCGTTTACTCTTCAGAGGATCATTCCAACAATGGTTGCAGATCCTGTTATCTATCCTATAGATGAAACTGATGAGTTTGTAAAAGGCGGCGCGGATTGGGATAGCACCAACTTTATGTGTGTTGAGAGATTTGCCAATCTCTTCGAGGCCAAGATCCTTGGAATGGATGTTGGATCCTATGAGTTTCCGATAGATAAAAACAACTACGAAAAAGACGGAACTCCTGTTTTTGATAATTATGGTTTCCCTTTTGAGGATACTATAGAAGAGCAATATGAAGAAGGTGAGGGCAGTGAGGACTACGGCCTTATCGACGAGGCTGATGCAGATAACCTTCTTGCAGCGTCCACTTTCACCAGAGCTGAGTACCATATGCTCCTTGAAGAGATGGTGGAATACATCGATGACGACAACATTCTTGATGTTATATCCAACGGACGTATCACAATCTTTAAGGCTTACATTCAGGAGCTCAATATGTGGGGACATGAAGATATGGGAGCAATGCTTCCAAATGGTGAGATAGCAGTTCATGCCCACAACACATTTATCCAGGTGGCTTATGACCACGGAATGGTGGGAGGAGCATGCTTTATCATCATGATGGCAGCAGCTCTTATCTCATCACTAATCTATGTTAAGAACAACAGGGAAAAAGAGATGCTCTCTCTTATTACCTGTGCAATGATAATCGGATTTGCTGTAGCTGGTCTTACCGAGTGGGTATTCCATTACTGCAATCCAATGACAGTTGCTCTTATGCTGGCAATTGCTCCACTAACCTTTAAGGCACAAGAAAATGAATAAGAAAAAAGAACCCTTTAACTTTGCAAAACTTTATAGAAGAACAGCTCTCATAATCTATGACATCATCAGCATTGTCATGGCCAGCTACGTGGCTATCCTTATGAGATTTGAGTTTAGTCTGGACACCATACCTGACTACTACTTGGAGCCAATAACTACATTTTTGCCTATCAATATCATCATCACGATAGGGGTCTTTTTCCTGTTCAGGCTCTATGACAGCCTCTGGGCTTTTGCTGGCGAGCGTGAGATGCAAAACCTTGTTATGGCCTGCGTTATCTCAGGTGTTGTAAATGCTATTGGACTTCAGTTCTTTAAGTCCTACGAGCAGGCTGTTCCTCAGAGCTATTATTTCCTGTACACCTTCCTTCTGATCACAGCTATTTTTGTCAGCAGGTTCTCCTACAGATTCTTCAGGGGTAAAAAGCACCTGGCAGTCAACAAAGAAAACAGCAAGGCTGTTATGGTGATCGGTGCTGGCGAAGCAGCAAATATCATCATCAAGGACATTATCACCAGCAATTACTCCACCATGTCAGTTAAGTGCATCATCGATGATGACACCAACAAGTGGGGCAAATATATCCAGGGAATCCGTGTTGTAGGCGGAAGAGATAAGATCGTTGAGTGCGCAGATCTCTACGATATCGACGAGATCATCGTAGCTATTCCTTCTGTATCCAGACAGGAGCTTAAAAAGATCCTGGATATCTGTAAGAATACAAACTGTAAGCTTCGTTCGCTTCCTGGAATGTACCAGCTTGTAAACGGAGAAGTTAATGTATCCCGTCTTCGTGACGTGGAGGTTGAGGACCTTCTTGGACGTGATCCTATAACAGTAGACCTTGATTCCATTGCAGGTTATGTAAGTGGCAAGACAATCATGGTAACTGGTGGAGGAGGATCCATTGGCTCAGAGCTTTGCAGACAGATCGCAAGCCACAATCCAAAGAGACTTATTATTCTTGACATATATGAGAACAATGCCTATGAGATACAGCAGGAGCTCAAATACAAATATCCTGATCTGGATCTTGTAGTCCTTATAGCATCAGTCAGAAACACAGTTCGTATCAACAATATCTTTGCAGAGTACAAGCCGGATATTGTTTACCATGCAGCAGCGCACAAGCACGTACCTCTTATGGAGGACAGTCCTAACGAGGCTATCAAGAACAACGTATTTGGTACCTGGAAAACTGCCATGGCAGCAGCAACCAACGGATGCAAAAAGTTCGTTATGATCTCCACTGATAAGGCTGTTAACCCTACCAATATCATGGGCGCCAGCAAGAGAATCTGTGAGATGATCGTACAGACCTTCAACAAGCACTATGACACTGAGTTTGTGGCGGTAAGATTTGGTAACGTTCTTGGATCCAATGGTTCAGTTATTCCGCTTTTCAAGAAGCAGATAGCAGCAGGTGGTCCTGTAACTGTTACTGACCCTAACATCATCAGATACTTCATGACTATTTCTGAAGCAGTATCTCTGGTACTTCAGGCCGGAGCCTTTGCAAAGGGCGGTGAGATCTTCGTTCTTGATATGGGTGAACCGGTTAAGATCCTTGACCTTGCAGAGAACCTTATCAAGCTCTCTGGCTACAAGGTTGGAGAGGATATAAGGATTGAGTTTACAGGACTTCGTCCGGGAGAGAAGCTCTACGAGGAGATGCTCATGGATGAAGAGGGACTTCATGATACAGCCAACAAGATGATCCACATAGGTAAGCCGATCGAGATGGACGAGATGAGATTCTTTTCACAGCTTGAGAAGCTCAACGAGGCTGCAAAAGAGGAATCACCTCAGATTCGTGACCTGGTAAAAGAGATCGTTGAGACCTATCATCCTGACGTCCACAGATACACAATGACAAGAGAGAGAAAAGAGGCCCTTCAGAAGACCGCGGAGGATATCAATGGAAATTAAACCTTTTGAGAAAAAGCTTTATCTGGCTTCACCAACAATGCATGGTGAGGAGATCAAATATATTCAGGAGGCCTACGACACCAACTGGTTGTCCACAGTAGGTGCCAATATCAACGAGTCAGAAAAACTCATCGCAGAAAAGATAGGATGTAAGTGTGCTGTAGCTCTTTCTTCAGGAACAGCGGCCCTTCACCTTGCAATAAAGCTTGCCGGTGAGAAGCTCTATGGACAGGCTAAAGTGGGCCACGGAGTTCTTGAAGGAAGAAAAGTGTTCTGCTCAGACGTGACCTTCGATGCTACAGTTAATCCTGTTGCCTACGAAGGTGGAGAAGCGGTATTTATCGACACAGAATATGACACCTGGAACATGAGCCCTAAGGCTCTTGAAAAGGCCTTTGAGATATACCCTGAAGTAAAGATGGTTGTGGTAGCACACCTCTATGGAACACCAGGAAAGGTCAGTGAGCTCAGGAAGGTCTGCGACAAGTATGGAGCACTTCTTGTTGAGGACGCTGCAGAATCTCTTGGCGCTACTTATGAAGGCAAACAGACAGGAACATTTGGTGATGTGAGCATTATTTCCTTTAACGGCAATAAGATCATCACTGGATCATCAGGTGGAATGTTCCTTACAGATTCATTAGAAGATGCTGACAAGATCAGGAAGTGGTCAACTCAGAGCAGAGAGGATGCTCCCTGGTATCAGCACGAAGAGCTTGGTTACAACTACCGTATGAGTAATGTTATCGCTGGTGTTGTAAGGGGACAGATTCCTCATCTTGAGGAGCACATCGCCCAGAAGAAAGCCATCTACGACAGATACAAGGAAGGATTTAAGGATCTTCCAGTTAAGATGAATCCTTTTGATGCTGAGAAATCTAAGCCAAACTACTGGCTTTCATGTCTTCTCATTGATGAGGATGCCATGTGCAAGCAGGTAAGAGGAGAGAAGGAAGTTCTCTACGTTTCAGAGCCTGGAAAGAGCTGCCCAACTGAGATCCTTGAGGCAATTGTAAGTATCAATGCTGAGGGAAGACCAATCTGGAAGCCTATGCATATGCAGCCAATCTACCGCTCACATGCATTTATCACAGAGCAGGGAAATGGAAGAGCAAGAAGTAACGCCTACATCGACGAAGGCACTGTCCTTGATGTTGGCATGGATATCTTTAACAGAGGCCTTTGCCTTCCAAGTGATAACAAGATGACACCTGAGCAGCAGGACGTTGTTATAGAGGTTGTTAAGCGCTGCTTTCAGTAAAAGAGAAAGTTACCTGGTATGAAGAATACTTTTTATTCCAAGTACATAAAAAGACTTTTGGACATTCTTTTGTCCCTGTTTGTCATAATCCTGTTTTCATGGCTTTATCTGATCCTGTTTATTCTGGTCAGAGTTAAGCTTGGAAGCCCTGTGCTGTTTAAGCAGCAGCGCCCAGGCAAGGATGAAAAGATATTTGGAATGTACAAATTCCGATCCATGACAGATGAGCGGGATGAAAATGGTGAGCTTCTTCCAGATGAAGTAAGGCTCACAGCCTTTGGCAAGAAGCTTCGTTCCACCAGCCTCGATGAGCTCCCTGAGTTTTTCAATATCCTTAAGGGTGACATGAGCTTTATCGGGCCAAGACCGCTTCTTGTTAAGTATCTGCCATATTACACCGACAGGGAGAGGCTTCGCCACAGCGTGCGCCCCGGACTTACCGGATATGCTCAGGCCCACGGCAGGAATGCCATCTCCTGGGAAAAGAAATTTGAATATGACATCTATTATGTCGAGCACCTTACCTTTATGACAGATATCAGGATTATAATAGATACAGTAAAGGCTGTATTTGTCCGCGAGGGAATACAGCTTAATGCCCTTCCTGATTTTGATGATTACAGAAAAGAGAACCCGGCTAAATAAAGAGGTTATATGAACGATAGGACTCCTGTTTATAAATTAAATAGCGACCTTTGCAGTAACCTTTATGTCAAAAGAGAGGACATGATCCCCTACTCCTTTGGGGGCAATAAGGCCAGAAAGGCCAGGCTATTTTTTGAGGAGATAGACGCAGGGGATTATGACTACGTGGTCACCTATGGAAGCAGTCACTCTAACCACTGCAGGGTTGTTGCCAACATGGCGGCCCAAAGGGGACTTAAGTGTCTTATCATAGGACCACAGGAAGTCAGCGACGAAACCTACAACAGCAGGATCATGGAGATCCTGGGAGCAGAGATCATCACGGTTCCTGTGGATCAGGTAAGTGAGACCATAGACCACAAGCTTCAGGAACTAAAAGATTCCGGTCACAAACCCTATTTCATCATGGGCGGTGGTCACGGAAACATTGGCACAAGAGCCTACGCCCAGTGCTACAGCGAGATAAAGAAATTCGAACAGGAAGAGGGAATCTTTTTTGACTATATCTTCTTTGCATCAGGAACCGGTACTACCCAGGCAGGACTGGTGTGCGGCCAGCTTCTTGAAGGGGATGACAGAAAGATAGTAGGCATCAGTATCGCTAGAAAGAACCCAAGGGGAAGAGATGTGGTTGTTGACAGCATCAGAGATTACCTAAAGGGTGAGGGTGGATCTGCTGCGGGAACCATTACTGAAGAAGATATTCAAAGTGCCACCATTTTTATAGATGATTACACCGGAGATGGATATGGCGCTGACAGCAGTGAAATATCTGCGGTCATCGAGGACGCCCTTGTCAGATACGGAATGCCTCTTGATGGCACCTATACGGGCAAAGCTTTCTTTGGAATGGAAGATTACATCAAAAAGAACAAGCTTTCCGACAAGACTATCCTGTTTATTCATACAGGTGGAACACCACTGTTTTTTGATGAGCTAAACAAAAAGAGGGGAAAATAAATGGCAACTAATATTCTTATCTTGAGTGCAGGAACAAGAAACAAGGTTGTACAGGCTTTCAAAAGAGAACTTGCCAACAATGGCAAGGTGTTTGCTACAGACTGCTCCAACATCGGACCAGCTATTTATGATGCAGACGAGGCCATAATAGTTCCAGTTATCAAGGACCCTTTCTATATCGACGAGATCCTTAGGGTCTGCAAAAAGAATGATATCAAGGGTGTATTCAGTCTTATAGATCCTGAGCTTTCTCTGATCGCTGAGAACGCAGACAGATTTACTGAGATCGGAGTAACACCTATAGTTTCTTCATACGAGCTGTGCGAGACCAGTCTTGATAAGTACAGGATGTATGAGATGCTTGTTAAGCTGGGAATTCCAACAGCCAAGTGCTATCTGTCCATTGAGGACTTTGAGACAGCAATGTCTGAGGGAGAGATTGATTTCCCTGTATTTGTTAAGCCAAGAAAGGGAAGCGCTTCCCTTAACATAAATGCGGTTGAGTCTAAAGAGATGCTGATAGCTCTTTTCCATGACTATGACGACCTTATCATCCAGGAATATATGAGAGGTCAGGAGTACGGAGCAGATGTGTACATCGACCTTATCACAGGTAAGTGCACTGATATCTTCCTTAAGGAGAAGCTCAAGATGAGAGCCGGAGAGACAGATAAGTCTGTTTCTGTTAAGGATCCAAAGCTCTTTGAGCAGATCGTATCTTTTGTTGAGACTGTGGGCTACAGGGGAATGATCGACATTGACCTGTTCTATGACAATGCCACAGATACATGGTACCTTTCAGAGGTTAACCCAAGGTTTGGCGGTGGATATCCTCATGCCTATGCCTGCGGAGTTAATTTCCCAAGAAGGATAATCGACAACTTAAACGGCAGAGAGAATCCTGTCAGCATCGGGGATTACCAGGAAGGTATCTACATGATGAAATACAATGAGCTTCTCATCATGAGCGAGGACAAGCTGAAAAAGAGAAGCGGACAGGACTAAAGGTGGTTAAAATGCCAAAAGCACTGATACTTGCCAACTCATCCAGCGGCCTTTACGATTTCAGAAATGAGATCCTTACGGGGCTCATGGATGAAGGCTTTGAAGTTACCGTGAGCCTTCCTGATGATCTTAAGGCAAAAGAGCTTCAGGATGAAGGCTGCAAGGTAATACATACGGATATCAATAGGCGCGGAGTCAATCCTGTTCAGGATATGGCTCTTTTTGGCGCTTATAGAAGGCTTTTAAAAAGTGAGAAGCCTGATATAGTCATAACCTATACCATTAAGCCAAATATCTACGGCGGATTTGCCTGCAGACTGGCAAGGATCCCTTATGTTTCAACTATCACGGGCCTTGGTTCAACATTCGAAAGAGGCGGAACACTTCTAAAGCTCATAGTTGCCATGTACAAGACGGCACTTAAGGGCTGCAGCTGTCTCTTTTTCCAGAATGAATATAATCATCAGATATTTGAACAGCATGGCATCAGGGGTAAAAAGACCGTTGTTGTAAATGGCTCTGGCGTAAACCTTGATAAGCACAAGTTTGAAGAGTATCCGGGACATAAAGACGATGTTACAAGATTCCTTTATATTGGTCGTCTTATGAAGGAGAAGGGAACTGAGGAGCTTTTGTATGCGGCAAGGAAGGCCCATGAGAAATATGGGGATAAGGTTTCCTTTGCGGCGGTTGGTTATTCCGAGGAGGACTTTGAGGAGCCGGTAAAAGAGGCTACTCTTGCGGGATACTTTAAGAGCATCCCCTATCAGAAGGACATTCATCCATTCATAAAGGAGGCGGATGCCATAGTTCATCCTTCCTATCACGAGGGCATGAGCAACGTTCTCATGGAGGCAGCAGCCACCGGGCGCCCTGTAATAACAACTGATATCAATGGTTGTAAAGAGGTGGTCAATAAGGATGTATCCGGGCTTTTATGCAGACCAAGGGATAAAGAATCCCTCTATGAAGCCATTGACAGGTTCATGGAGCTTCCCATGGAAAAGCGCATAGAGATGGGAAAAGCAGCCAGGGACCACGTGGAGCAGAAATTTGACAGGCGTAGTATAATATTGACGTATATTAATGAGATAAAACAGATAGTTTAAATATGATTTTTTGGAGGAAATAAAAATGGATCTTTATGAGAAGCTTCTTGCCGGAGAAGAGAAACTGTCACTGGTGGGACTTGGATATGTAGGTATGCCTATCGCAGTAGCATACGCCAAGAAGATCAAGGTAGTAGGATATGACTTCAATGCTCAGAAGGTTGAGCTTTACAAAAAGGGAATCGACCCTACAAGAGAAGTTGGAAATGATGCTATCAAGGAGACAACTGTAGAATTTACAGCTGACCCTGAGAAGCTCCGTGAGTGTAAATTCCACGTAGTAGCAGTTCCAACACCTGTTAATGACGATCACACACCAGACCTTTCACCTGTTGAGGGTGCGAGCCACACTCTTGGTAAGTACCTCACAAAGGGATCTATCGTAGTATACGAATCAACAGTATATCCTGGTGTTACAGAAGATATCTGCGTACCTATCCTTGAGCAGGAGTCAGGCCTTAAGTGTGGCGTAGACTTCAAGGTTGGTTATTCACCAGAGCGTATCAACCCAGGTGACAAGGTTCACAGACTTGATACAATCACCAAGATCGTATCCGGAATGGATGAGGAGACACTGGACCAGGTTGCCAAGGTTTACAGCCTTGTTGCTCTTGCTGGTGTATATAAGGCTCAGTCAATCAAGGTTGCTGAGGCTGCCAAGGTTATCGAGAACTCACAGCGTGATATCAACATCGCTTTCATGAACGAGCTCTCTATGATCTTCCACAAGATGGACATCGATACAAAGAGCGTTCTTGAGGCAGCAGGTACTAAGTGGAACTTCCTTAAGTTCTTCCCAGGCCTTGTTGGCGGACACTGCATCGGTGTAGATCCATACTACCTCACATACAAGGCAGAGGAGCTTGGATATCACTCACAGATCATCCTCTCAGGACGTCGCATCAACGATGACATGGGCAAGTATATTGCAGAGTCACTTGTTAAGCGTCTTATCGCTAACGACATCGCAGTTAAAAATGCCAGAGTTGCTATTCTTGGATTCACATTCAAGGAGAACTGCCCAGATACAAGAAATACTAAGGTTATCGACATCTACAATGAGCTCAAAGAGTACGGCATCACACCAGTAGTTGTAGATCCTCAGGCTGACGCTGATGAGGCTAAGCACCTCTATGGTATCGAGTTTGATTCCATGGATTCAGTTAAGGACATGGATGCAGTTATCGTGGCTGTAGCTCACACAGACTTTGAGTCATACAAGCCAGCTGATATCGCTAAGTTCTTCAACCCAGCCCACAAGACAAAAGTCTTCATGGACCTCAAGGGTATTTACAGCCTTAACGACTACACAGCACCAGAGTTCGACTACTGGAGATTATAATTTTCGGAGAAGTAAAATGGGATTTAGAGATTTAAAATTTCCGGAGGGAAGCGTTTTCCTGGTAACAGGTGGCGCAGGATTTATCGGTTCAAACATCTGTGAGGCCCTTCTTGATATGGGTTACACTGTCAGATGTATGGATAATCTCTCTACCGGACACATTGAAAATATTCAGCCTTTCATGGAGAATCCAAGGTTTACCTTCCTTGAGAAGGATATTAGAGATTTGGATGCCTGCATGGAAGCCACAAAGGGCGTGGACTATGTCCTCAACGAGGCAGCTTGGGGTTCAGTTCCAAGAAGTATCGAGATGCCTCTTTTATATGAGGAGATAAACATCAGAGGAACTCTCAACATGATGGAAGCTTCAAGACAGAACGGCGTCAAGAAGTTCGTCTATGCTTCAAGTTCATCAGTTTATGGTGATTCAACAGTTCTTCCTAAGAAGGAAGGCCAGGAGGGCAACGTACTTTCTCCTTACGCTCTTACCAAGAGGACTGATGAGGAATACGGCAAACTCTACAAGAATCTGTACGGCCTTGATACTTACGGCCTTAGATATTTCAACGTATTTGGAAGACGTCAGGATCCTAACGGCGCATACGCTGCTGTTATTCCAAAGTTCCTTCGCCAACTCATTAATGGCGAGACACCAACCATCAATGGCGATGGTAAGCAGTCAAGAGACTTTACATACGTTGACAACGTAATCGAAGGAAATCTTCGTGCATGCCTTGCTTCTTCAGATGTTGCAGGGGAAGCTTACAACATCGGCGCAGGCGGAAGAGAGTACCTTATTGATGTATATCACCACCTTACAGATGCCCTTGGGGTAGATGTGGAGCCAATCTTTGGGCCTCCAAGAGCTGGTGACATCAGAGATTCAAATGCTGACATTACTAAGGCAAGAACAAACCTTGGATACGATCCTTCCTATGACTTCAAGGCAGGAATTGAGCTGGCTATCGAGTGGTACAGGAATAACTTATGAAGATAACAATTCGTATGGATGACATCACACCAGATATGGACTGGAATAAGTTCAAGAAGTTCAAGAACCTCCTGGACGAGCATGACATCAAGCCACTTATCGGTGTGGTTCCGGAAAACAGAGACAGGAACCTTTCTAAGACTGAGCCCAGAGAGGGCTTCTGGAACTATGTAAAAGAGCTTCAGGAGCACGGCTGGATAGTTGCCATGCATGGATATAACCATGTGTACACTACTAAAAAAGCCGGGATGTTTCCTGTGGGTGATAAATCTGAATTTGCCGGATTATCCTACGACAGACAGTACGAAATGATAAAAGAGGGTAAGCAGACTCTTAAAGCCAGAGGAATTGTCACAGATATCTTCATGGCGCCTTCCCACTCTTTTGACAAAAATACACTCAGAGCTCTTAAGGAGAATGGATTTTATATCGTTACTGACGGCTTTGGAATAGCTCCATTCAGGCAGCATGGTCTGGTATTTTATCCTATCTCCGTTAACAAGAGAAAGAGCTTTGAGGATACTAGGGACGGTATCGTCACCTTTGTTTATCACGCCAACACCATGAATGACAAAGACTTTGACAAGCTGGAAAAGCTCCTTCTTAGCGGCAAGGTTGTTTCCTACACTGAGTACAAACGCCTTGAGATACAGGACAGGAACATCTATGAAAGCTTAGGGCAGTATCTAACAGCCAGGGCTAAGTATACTTTCCTTCATCTTAGAAAAATCAGAGGATAATGGTATGGAAGAAGGCTACGGTCAGATCCGTGTGCTCCACGTTCTTGGGGGATTAGGACTTGGTGGAGCAGAGTGCAGAATAATCGATCTATATAGGAATATGGACAGGGATAGGATACAGTTTGATTTCCTTGTCCACTATTCACCTGAAAAAACAGGAAAGAAGAGTCCGACTTCTGATGAACTGATGGCAGTTCGAGAGCCGGACTATTTTGATAATAGCGTACAGAAACTTGGTGGCAGGATATTCTGCCTTCCCAAGTTTACAGGAACCAATCTTATGGACTATAAGGCTGCCATAAAGAGGTTCTTTGACGCCCATCCCCATGAGTGGAAGGTGGTGCAGGGTCATATGACCAGCACTGCATCTATCTACCTTCCAATCGCCAAAAAGGCAGGAATCCCCATCTGCATTGCCCACTCAAGAAGTGCAGGCGTTGACAATGGTATAAAGGGCTTTGCCACAAAGATATTCAGAACGCCGCTTCACAAGGAAGGCATTACTGACTATAACTTTGCATGCTCAAGCGAGGCGGGAGTTTCTGTGTTTGGTCAGGAACTCATGGACGCTGGAAGAGTTAAGATAATTCCAAATGCCATTGACCTTAGGCGCTTTGCCTACAATGAGGAAAAGAGAAACGCCATCAGGCAGGAGCTTGATGTTTCTAACGCCATCGTGATCGGACATGTGGGAAGTTTCAGATACGCTAAAAACCATGAGTTTTTACTAAATGTTTTTGCGCAGGTCTGCAGGCTTCTTGATAATGACGACCTCAATCAGTACAGCATGATGCACGGAATGAGAGTTAAGCTTCTTATGCTGGGTAAAGGCCCGCTTATGGAAGATATGATAAAGCTTGCTGACAAGCTCCATATCAGGGAGAGATGTATCTTTGCAGGCAATAAATCCAACGCCAGCGATTACTATCAGGCTATGGATTACTTCTGCTTCCCTTCAAGATATGAGGGACTTCCTGGAAGCGTTGTGGAGGCTCAGGCAGCAGGACTCCAGTGTCTTGTATCTGACACCATAACAAAAGAGGTCTGCGTAACAGAGCTTGTATCTGTTCGCAGCATTACATCTCAGCCAAGAGACTGGGCGAGAAAGATTCTTGATGATCTGATGCTCAGAGAAGATTATCATCCAGATGCTCTCATGGAGGAGATCAGGGTTAACCAGACCTTCACCAAGATCGCAGGGGAGAGACGCGAGAGCGTATTTGAAACCTATGACACCCCTGACATAGACATGCTTGATGAGGGAACAGGATTTGAAACACTAAACGTTCCGGATAAGGCTCCAAGCTCCCACCACAGAGCCATAGAGTATTCAATTGGTGACAGAGCCCAGAGCTGCGAGTACATCCAGGGCAAGCTCAAGGCCGCAGGCTTTGACGTTAAGTCCCAGGCTAAGATGATGGCCTACTTTTACGAGAGAGGACATTTTTAATGGATTCTTCCAACAAGAAAAATCTGATGCTGATGGTGCCAATGCTCCATCAGGGCGGCTTCGAGAGAGTGTGCGTCAAGACAGCAAGATTACTTCAGGACATATACAATGTCCATATCCTTATCTTTACATCCAGGGATATGCATTATGATGTGTCCGGCATTGACGTTATCGATATTGATGTTCCGGCAAAAGACGGTAAGCTCAACAAAGTGATCAACATCTTTAAGAGAGTTAACAGGGTGCGCAAGGTCAAAAGAGATCTTGGCATCGATTATTCCTACAGCTTCGGATCATCAGCTAACTACGTCAATTCACTTTCCGGAGTTGGAGAATGTCTTTTGACAGGACTGCGTGGTCAGATCGATCTTGAGAATCCTTCTCAGATAAAACTCTTTACCCAAAAGTCCACCAGGGTTCTATCCTGCTCCAAGGACATTGTAAGACAGCTTTCTGAAAACTATGGATATGACAAGAGTCTTTGCATCTACAACCCTGTTGATGTGGAGGATCTTACAGCCAGGGCGGCAGAACCTATAAGCGACTTCCCTTTTAAGGGACAGGACGTTAAGGTGATCTCCTGCATGGGAAGAGACGACTACCAGAAGGGCACATGGCACCTTGTTAAGGCATTTTATCTTGCCCAGAAAGAAAACGATAAACTAAGACTGATGATCCTTGGTGATGGAACATGGGAGAATTACAGATCTCTTGTAGATGGCCTTGGAATAGCTGACAAGGTGGCCTTTATGGGAGCTAAAAAGAATCCTTTCCCATATCTTAAGGCATCAGACCTTTACGTATGTCCAAGTAACCACGAGGGATTTCCAAACGCAGTCCTTGAGGCGATGGCACTTGGTAAGCCGGTTATCTCAACAGATTGTAAGACCGGACCAAGAGAGATCCTTCTTAGTGATGAAGCCTACCAGAACTTAGGCGACAGCATTGGCTTAAAGACCATAGATAAGCCTGTGTGCGGTGATTATGGTATACTAGTTCCAAATGTAGATGAGGTTGAAAATTTCGATCCGACCTACATTACACCTGAGGAAGAGATGATGGGATCTCAGATAGGATCACTTATCTCAGACCAGGAACTTCTTTCAAAATACGCTGAAAGATCCTTTGAAAGAGCAAAGGACTTTTCACCGGAAAAGTACAAAGAGAATTTTATCAGGATTTTAAACAGCCTATGAAGAAAATAGCATTTCATGTAAGCAGCCTGGCCCAGGGCGGTGCAGAGCGAGTGGTGGCAAATCTTGCCAACAGATTTGCACAGGACGGCTTTGAGGTTTACGTGGCAACAGAAGAGTATGGGAATAACGAATTTGAGCTGGTCCCTGAAGTAAAAAGAGTCCATGTGGGACTTAAGGAAGAGGACGAGAAGAAAAACAGGATAGTTAAGTTCCTCTTAAGGGTCAAGTACTTAAAGCACTTTGTTAAAGAGTATAAGCCCGATGTCCTTGTGGCCTTTGCCCACAGGTGCAACTACAGAGCTCTTATGGCAGCAGGAAACAGCAATATCCCTGTTGTTATTTCCATAAGGATCAATCCGATAGGATACTACGATGCATTCTCTGATGATATTCAGATCAGGTGGCTGTTCCCTAAGGCTGCAGGATGCGTTTATCAGACCCAGGAGCAGAAGGACTTCTTTAAGCCCTATCTTCAGGACAACTCTCGCATCATCATGAATCCAATAAATCCCAAGTACTTTGGAAATCCTCTTCCAGAGGTCAGGGAAAAGGCTGTAATGCACCACGCAAGGCTGGTTGATTTTAAGAATCAGCCCATGCTTGTAAGGGCATTTTTAAAGGTTCATGAAAAACATCCTGATTACGTCCTTAAGATATTTGGTCCTGATTCAGGAGATGGAACAAAACAGATCCTTGAAAAGCTGATTCATGACAACAACGCCGAGAGCTTTGTTTTCCTTATGGGCAGCAGCAGCGAACTTGAAAAAGAGATCCCCAAGGGAGAGATCTATGCATATTCCTCTGACTATGAGGGAATGCCCAATTCTCTTTTAGAGGCCATGGCCATGGGAATGCCTGTAGTATCTACAGACTGTCCCTGTGGAGGCCCTAAGGCTGTCATCAGAGATGGAGAGAATGGATTCCTTATCCCTGTTGGAGATGAGGATGCCCTTGCTGACAGGATGCTAAGACTCATCGAAGATAAAGAGCTTCAGAAGCGCTTTTCTGAAAACGCCAGAAAGATCGAAGATGTAGGCAGCATCGAAGCAATATACAAACAGTGGAAAGAATACCTTGAAGAGGTTACCAGTAAATAATTTATGTGCGGAATAAGCGGCTTTATTTCAAAACGGAATATATCATCAGAAGACCTTCGTATTATGAATGATACCATGTATCACAGAGGTCCTGATGACAGCGGTGTTGAGATCTATGAGGGCACTGACGGTTACAGCATAGGATTCGCCCAGAGGCGTCTTTCTATCCTTGACCTTTCACCCCTTGGTCATCAGCCAATGCACTCTGCAAATGGCAGGATCTCAATCGTATACAACGGCGAGATCTACAACTTCCTTGAACTCAAGGAAGAACTTAGTGACTATACCTTTAAATCAACCTGTGATACAGAGGTTATCATCGCAGCGTACCTTAAGTGGGGAATCGACATGGTGGACCACATCAACGGTATGTTTGCCATGGCCATTTATGACAGGGATACTAACGACGTATATCTTATCAGGGACAGGATTGGCAAGAAGCCTTTGTTCTACTGGCTTGATGGAGAGAACATTGTCTTTGCGTCAGAGCTTAAGCCAATCATGAAGTGCCCTGGATTTAAGGGTGATATAAGACGTCAGATAATCCCCAGGTATCTGTTTAACCAGTATATTACTGCTCCGGAGACGATCTTTACTGACGTGTACAAGCTTGAAGCCGGCGGAATACTTAAGTTCAACAACGGCAATATCAAGAAATGGAAGTACTGGGACATCAAGAAGGTATACAAAGAGATGTCCGGGGATATGGTCGGAAGCTACGAGGAAGCCAAGGAAGGACTTAAGGCAAGGCTTCAGAAGGCAGTTGTTTCCAGAATGATCGCAGATGTACCTCTTGGAACATTCCTTTCCGGTGGATACGATTCATCCCTTGTTACAGCTATGGCCCAGGAGTTTTCAAACGACCCTGTTAAGACCTTCAGCATCGGTTTTGACGTTCCTCAGTATAACGAGGCTGAGTATGCCAAGAAGGTTTCTGAGCACCTTGGCACAGACCATACTGAGATCTATATCTCTGAAAAAGAGATGTTTGACCTTGTAAACAGCATCCCTCAGTTCTACGATGAGCCCTTTGCCGACAGCTCCCAGATTCCATCGATGCTTGTCAGCAAACTTGCCAAGCAGGATGTAACTGTAGCTCTCTCAGGAGATGGCGGAGATGAGTTCTTCTGTGGCTACAATGTCTATGAGAATGTGGCCCAGGCCCAGATGCTGGATATCCCAGGAGCCATAGTTCACGCAGTAGGACAGATCCCTATTGGTGGTGGCAAGCTCCTTGATAAGATGCCATTCAGGGTAAAGGTTGTTGCTAATAACAGAAACCCTGAGACCAAGACACAGATTGTTTCAGAAGGATATGTAAAGAGCTCCCGCGCATTTATATCAGGCATAGAAGATATGGACGTTCCTATGTCTGCAATCACATATATTGGAACGGACTATAACCTTGCTGTAAATGAGGCACCTATTCTTTACCCTGTAGAATCTCTCTACGGCGTAAGGAACTACCAGATAAGGAGAATGCTCCTTGATATGGATACCTACCTTCCTGATGACATCATGGTCAAGATGGACAGGGCATCCATGAAGTATTCACTTGAGAGCAGATGCCCGATCCTTGATAAAGAGGTAATGGAGTACTCCTTCAGAATTCCTCACAAGTACAAGTATTTCCGAGGCGACAAGAAACACATCCTTAAGGATATCGCCTATGACTATATTCCAAGAGACCTTTTGGACAGACCAAAGACCGGCTTTGGAGTTCCTCTTGATAACTGGATGAGAGGACCTTTAAAGGAGGCCCTTTTGGATTACTCCGAGAGCTCATACTTAAGGAAACAGGGAATATTCAATGCAGACTATGTCAGCAGATTCATTAACGACTATGTTGTAAAGGGAGATGGCGGTCCTGCAACAGGCAAAAATTACAGTAAGGTTGCCTGGTCTTTCTTTGCATTCCAGCAATGGTACAACTACTACATGGAGTGAGGATCAGGGTAAATGCAGTTTAATTCCTTTATCTTTATACTGTGCTTTCTTCCCCTGACCCTTGCTGGCTACTTCGGGCTTAACAGTCTGGGGAAAAAGAAACTGTCGCAGGCTTTTTTGTTAATAATGTCCCTGTGGTTTTACGGCTACTTTAATGCAAGCTACCTTCTTGTGATCTGTGGAAGTATCATAGTAAACTTCCTGATCTCAAGAGCTTTTAAGAAAGTGGCAGAGACCCAAAAGAAGGGGCTTTTGATATTAGGGATAGTGTTTAACGTATCCCTTATTTTCTATTTCAAATATTTTGACTTTTTCATCTCCAATATAAACACTGCATTTGGAAGCAGCTTTGCTCTTAGGAACATCGTGCTTCCACTTGGAATAAGCTTTTTTACCTTCCAGCAGATATCCTTTATTGTGGATTCTTACAGGGGAGAGACAGGGGATTATTCATTCCTTGAGTATGCACTTTTTGTATCCTATTTCCCTCAGCTGGTGGCTGGTCCCATTGTTCTTCACTCAGAGCTCATTCCACAGTTTAGAGATGACAGTAAAAGAAAAGTCGACTTCGATAATCTGTCGAAGGGCATAATGCTCTTTTCAAGGGGCCTTGCAAAAAAAGTCCTTATTGCTGACACCTTTGGAACAGCAGTTACCTGGGGATTTTCACATGCAAACGTATTTCATGGTGAGGAGGCCCTTGGAGTTTACGAGATCATTATCGTAATGCTCTCCTACACCTTCCAGATATACTTTGACTTTAGCGGATACAGCGACATGGCAACGGGCCTTGGCAGTATGTTCAACTTCAGTATCCCAATGAACTTTAATTCGCCATACAAAGCCTTGTCAGTAGCGGATTTCTGGAAGAGATGGCACATGACTCTCACCAGGTTCCTGACTCAGTACATCTACATTCCTCTTGGAGGAAACAGAAAGGGCAAGGTCAGAACCTATATAAATATAATGATCGTCTTTCTGGTGAGTGGTATCTGGCACGGCGCCAACTGGACCTTTATCCTGTGGGGAATCATCCACGGACTGGGACAGTGTTTTAACAGGGTAACTTCCGGGTTCTATAAAAAGTTTATGGATGTAGCTGGCAGAGGGAAGGCAGGATTTCTTTTTACCAGAGTGATACATGCTCTTCAGTGGGCAGTAACCTTTGCCTTTGTAAATGTGGCATGGCTGTTATTCAGAGCGGACTCAGTAACACAGTGGTGGAGCCTTTTAAAGAGGATGACAGTTCCTTACTATGAGGTTAGATCTGAGCTTCTTGACTCTTTCAGGATACCAAAGCTTTCAAGCATTTTTGAAGTGATGGGCGTCGCAAATGCTGACAGGATCGCCCTTAAGATCAGCCTGTATGCAGCTATGGCAGTGGCATTTGTTCTCTGCCTTTGCTTTAAGAATAACTATGAGAGACAGTACAAAAAAAGCACATTGTCCCTGGTGTTTACCTTGGGGATTTTTGTTGTGAGCGTTCTGTCACTTAGCAGGATCTCTACATTCCTGTACTTTAATTTCTGATAAAAGAGATGACTATGACCGGAAAAAAATGGGTTTCAACATTTTTAATATTGTTTCTGTGTGTCATGATCTTTGTTGGCGGAGTAGTGGCCTTCGTGGATCCTTTTTTCCATTACAGGGCCCCAAGAGATTATTTCTATTACAAGCTCTACGACCAGAGATCCCAGAATGATGGCATAACAAAGCGCTTTGACTACGATGCAATGCTGACTGGTACTTCCATGGCTGAGAACTTTAAAGCATCTCGGTTCGATGAGCTCTTTGGAACAAACTCAGTTAAGATAGTTTATGCAGGTGCTACCTATAAAGAGATCAACGACAACTTAAAGGTGTCCTATGACACAGGACATGCCCTTAAGTACGTGTTCAGGCCCATTGACTACTCCCTTCTTCTTCGTGACAAGGACGAGATGAGAATGGATATGGGTGAGTACCCTGTGTGGATCACCAACAAAAATCTCTTTGATGACGTTAAGTACCTGTTTAACCGCGATGTTATCCTCCACTATGTACTTCCTACTCTGGTAAGATACTTCAAGGGGCAGGAGCCGGGAGTCACTCCCTTTGATGAGTACAGCTACACAGGGGATGAGAATGAGTATTCCGGGGATGTGGTATTAAATGTCAGAACCAGTTTTGATGATCCTAAAGAGACTTTCCATGCTACCGATGATGAGATTTTGATGGTGGCAGCCAACGTTGATCAGAACATTGTATCTCTGGCAAAAGAGCATCCGGAGACAACCTTCCTTTATTTCTTCCCGCCTTATTCCATGGCTTATTGGGGCGAAGAGAGAGAAGAGGGTGATCTGCAAAAAAATCTTGAGCTTATAAAGGTGGCAGCATCTCTTATGCTTGAGTGCGACAACATTCACCTTTACAGCTTTGCATATCAGTTCGATGTTACAGGCAACCTTGATAACTACAAGGATGTAGCCCACTACAGCCCTGAGATCAATGATCTTATAGAGGCTGAGATCGCTGATGTTGAAAAGAACGGAATTGAATCCGACAAACTAAGCATCCGGATCACTGAGGATAACGTAGACAGCTTTTTTGATGAGCTTTCAGAAATATTGGAGAACTATGACTACAACTCACTCTGCAGGTAAAAAGCATATTGCCATGTATATAGGCTCCCTTCAAAAGGGCGGCGCTGAGAGGGTTATGTGTAACCTGGCGGACTACTTTTTTGAAGAGGGCTACAAGGTTACCCTTGTGACAACGTACCTGGCTTCAGAAGAGCACGACGTTAAGCACGCTGCCTGGAAAAGAGTTCCTGCGGGAGCTCCAGGGGCTGAGCTTGTTATGGACATGGATGAAAATCCTGCCTGGGTTGATCCAAATGGAGGAGAAGCCGGGGGCATAGAAAGAGTCTTTTCCGCCCTGCTTAAATCCGAGCAGAAGGACAGACTTACAAACTTCAGGCTCCGCCACAAGAAGCTCAGGGATGTGTGGAAGAAGATAAACCCTGATCTTATCCTTAGCTTTAGCGGTAAGAACAATATCATGGCACTGTCCACAGCTACAAGGGATGGATATAAGGTTATCGTATCCTGCAGAGCTGACCCGGATATCGAGTACGGATCAAAGAGCATGAGAGCCAGCATGCTGGCAACCTTTGGAAGGGCAGCTGGAATCGTTGTCCAGTCAAATGGCGCCAGGGACAGGTTCCCGGCCTTTGTTCAAAAGAAATGTACCATTCTTCCAAATTCAATCAACCCTTCTTTCATGAGAAAGCGCTATATAGGGGAGAGAGAAAAGGCTGTGGTAATGGTGGCAAGACTCCACTCCAACAAGAACCACGCCATGGTAATGGAGGCGTTTAAAGAAGCCACAGAAAAAGATCACAAGGACTATAAGCTGGTATTTTACGGAGATGGCCCTGAGAGAGCTAAGCTCCAGAGACTTGCAGTTTCCCTGGGAGTTGAGGACAGAGTGATCTTTAAGGGAAATGTTACCCACGTAGCTGAACATATAGAAAAGGCCATGATTTTTATTCTGGCTTCGGACCATGAGGGAATGCCCAATTCACTTATAGAAGCCATGTCGCTGGGACTTGCCTGCATCTCAACAGACTGCCCCTGCGGAGGACCAAGGGACCTTATTAAGAATGGCGAGAATGGAATCCTTGTCCCTGTTGGTGACAGGAAGGCCATAGCAGATGCTATAAAGCGTCTTATTGAAGATGCTGAATATAGAGAAAAGCTTGGAACAAATGCAACCGTGCTTCAGGAGAGATTATCTCCTGATGTAGTTAATGCGAAGTGGAAGGAATACTTCGAGAGAGTAATAGGATAGAAACATGTGTGGAATAGCTGGACTTATAGGCTATAAAGGTGATCAGCACACTGTCATTAAAAAGATGAATGACAGGATGTTTCACCGTGGCCCTGACGATGGCGGAAGCTATATAGACGAAGGAAGAAAAGTGGCACTGGGACACAGGCGACTTGCTATTGTGGACCTTTCTAAAAATGGTGCACAGCCCTTTGTTTCTGCCAGCAAAAAGTCAGTAATGGTCTACAACGGAGAGATATATAACGCTGGAGAGATAAAAGAAAAGCTCATGGCTGATGCAGGGGAGAGCCTTGTATTTCGCTCAACTTCTGATACAGAGATCCTTCTTGAAGCCATAGAGAGATATGGTGCCAAGGAAGCTCTTTCCATGTGCAAGGGAATGTTTGGTCTTGCTGTCTATGACAAAGAGGCAGGAACGGTTACTCTTGCAAGGGACAGAGTTGGCGAGAAGCCATTGTACTACGGAACTGTCGCAGGCTCTTTTGCCTTCGCATCTGACATCGGATGCCTTAGACAGATCGACGGCTTTGATAATGCCATAAATGAAGACGTTCTTGATATCTACTTTGAGGAGGGTTATATCCCAGCTCCTTATTCGATCTACGAGAACATATACAAGCTTGACCCTGGCAAGATCCTGACGGTTGATGTGAAAACGCTTAAGACAACAGAGATCACATACTGGTCCATGAAGGACGCAGCCAAGAAGGGTCAGAAGAACCTCTTTACTGGATCATTTGAAGAGGCTTCTATGGAGCTTGAAAGGCTCCTTAAAGAGTCAATAAAGGGACAGATGATAGCAGACGTTCCCCTTGGAGCATTTTTGTCTGCGGGAATCGACAGCTCCACAGTTGTATCCCTTATGCAGGCCATATCACCTGGTAAGGTCAGGACCTTCACCATAGGTATGGAGGATGAGAAATATAACGAGGCTGTCTATGCAAAAGAGATAGCAGCCCATCTTGGCACAGAGCATACAGAAAAGTACATAACAGAAAAGGATGCCAAGGAAGTTATTCCAAAGCTTTCCTTTATGTTTGGAGAACCCTTTGCTGATTCGTCACAGATCCCGACATTTCTTGTAAGCCAGATGACAAGGGAGCACGTTACGGTTTCTCTATCTGGTGACGGCGGAGATGAGCTCTTTTGCGGATACAGATCCTATCAGTCTTTAAGCCGTGTATGGAATAAGGTCAAAAAGATCCCATATCCGGTAAGGAAGCTTGCGTCAGGTATCATGCTGGCATCACCAATGACCAAAGATGAAGTGTCATACACAAAGAGTGTGTACCTTGGAGCAAAGAGCCCCTACGAGCTTCACAGGATGGAGCGCGAGCAGGACGACCTCACAAAGAGAATCGCAAAAAAGAAGGGGCGTGCAAAATATAAGGGCATGGAACTTCCCGCACATTTCCTTGGAGAAGTTAATCACGAGGCAATGCTCCTTGATATGATCCACTATCATCCGGATGACATTCTTGTTAAGGTGGACAGGACAGCCATGGCGGTATCACTTGAGACCAGAGTTCCAATGCTTGATAGGGACGTTATGGAATTTGCATGGAGCCTTCCTATTGAGTACTTAAGGGAAGGTGATACAGGAAAGAGGATCCTTAGGGACGTGCTCTACAGATATGTTCCAAAGGAGATGATGGAAAGACCAAAGAAGGGCTTTTCAATCCCTATTTCAAAGTGGCTTCTTGATGATGACCTTAGGGACTGGGCAGAGGAACTACTTGATAAAAAGAAGATCGAGGAGGCAGGAATCCTCGACGCAGACGTAGTTGAAAAGATATGGCGTGACTTCACCGAAAGAGGCAAATACAGGATCCAGATATGGTATATCCTGATGTTCCAGATGTGGTACGAAACAGAGGGGCCAGGTGCAAAATTAGGATAAATTTGTGCTAGGTACGGAACTAAGGTATAATATATGGGGATTTTTTCGGAGGAATTATGATTATTATTCAGCTCAAGGGCGGGCTGGGAAACCAGATGTTCCAGTACGCTCTTTACAGAGAACTACTTCAGAGAGGTAAAGAGGTCAAGATTGACGACGTCACGGGTTTTGAGCATGACAAGCTCAGGATCCCTGTTTTGGACCGCTTTGGAATCGAATATGAGAAGGCAACTCCTGCAGAAGTTGTAGCCATCACAGATTCCAGGATGGACATCTTTAGCCGCATAAGGAGAAAACTTACTGGCCGCAAGACCAAGGAGATAATCGAGATGGAGGGAATATTTGATCCCAAGATCTTAGAGCTTGATGAGGCATATCTTGTTGGTTACTGGCAGTCAGATAAATACTTTACTTCACCTGAAGTAATAGACCATCTCCAGGATACATTTGCCAAGAGACCTCAGGAGATCATGCACGATTCAGTCAGCTGGACAACTCTTCAGCAGATCGAGTGCAGCGAATCCGTGAGCATTCACGTAAGACGAACAGACTATCTGGATGCAGAGCACATCAAGGTTCACAACCTCTGCTCAGAGCAGTATTACAAGAATGCAATCAGCATGGTGAGAGCTAAACACCCTAATGCAGTGTTCTTCATCTTCACTGATGACAAGGAGTGGTGCAAGGAACACTTCAAGGGTCATAACTTCATAAATGTAGAACTCCAGGAGGGCGAGTTCACTGATGTGGCAGACATGCTCCTTATGAGCAGATGCAAACACCACATCATAGCCAACAGCTCCTTTAGCTGGTGGTCAGCGTGGATCAACGACGCTCCGGAGAAAATGGTCATCGCTCCTGAAAAGTGGATCAACAACAAAAAGATGGACGACATCTATACCGAGCGTATGACAAAGGTGGCTATTTAAATGGATCTTCTTAAAAAGATAAATTATATATTCGACAAAAAACAAAAAGGACAGCTTGTACTTTTAGCTGTCCTTATACTCATTGGTGGTGTTTTTGAGACACTGGGTGTTTCCATGATCATTCCGGTTATCTCAGTTATCTTAAACCCACAGTCACTTCATAGAAATATCGCCAAATACCCGGTAGCGCAAAATGTCGTAGATGCTCTTGGCCTTGACAGCGATATTAAGCTTGCAACTTTCCTGCTTGTGATGATGATCCTTTTGTTTGTGGTTAAGAACGCGTACCTTCTGTTTCTTATCTACAAGCAGAACACATTTATTTCCCGTTCAAGAAATGACATGATCAGCCGTGTCATGAGGGAGTTTTTGAACAGACCATACGAGGATTATCTTGGAGCAGATATTCCTACAGTATTTCGAATAACAGACAGTGATATACCTAAGACCTTTACTCTTATGTTGTCACTTCTTTCTCTTGCAACAGAGCTTGTCGTTTCCCTTTGCCTTGGAGCAGTTCTTCTTGTGGTTAACTGGCAGATGACAGTGCTCATTATTGCAGTTCTTTTGATTCTTACTATCCTCAGCACCAAGGTGTTAAAGCCAAAGCTCAACACCATTGGAAGAAAGAACCAGAATACTCAGTCAAGAATTGCCAAGTGGCGCCTTCAGGCTATCTATGGTCTTAAGGATGTCAAGGTTTTAAACAGACAGGATTTCTTTATCCGCAACTACTACGAGCAGGGCAGGATCGGAGCCGACATCGACAGAGATTATGCTGTTCTTAACAGCATTCCAAGGCTCATGATCGAGACTGTGTTTATGGCAGTTGTGCTTCTTTATGTTTTGATATTTGTTCGCGGCGGTGGTGATGCAACATCACTTCTTCCTCAGATCACAGCTTTTGGTGTTGCGGCCATGAGGATCATGCCATCTGCAAACCGCATCAACACATACATTACAACCATCGCCTACAATCAGGTCAGCCTTGACTATGTCTACGAGAACCTTACAGAGTCCATGAAGACTGACAAGGCTATGCGCGCAGAGAGAGCAGCTATTGCAGGTCCAGCTCTCCATTTGGAAAAAGAGATCCAGATGAAGGATATTGTATTTGCTTATCCCGACTCTGATGTGAACATATTCAGCGGTGCAAACATGACCATCAAGAAGGGCCAGTCCGTGGGACTTATGGGACCTTCCGGTGCTGGCAAGTCTACTATCGTAGATATCCTCCTTGGACTTTTACATGTTAAGTCAGGAGATATCCTTTGCGATGGCAACAACATCTTTAGTAACTACGAATCCTGGCTTGCCCAGATCGGATACATTCCTCAGTCAATCTACCTTGTTGATGAATCCATAAGAGAGAACATCGCCTTTGGTATCGACGCTGAAGAGATCAACGACGACAGGATCTGGGAAGTAATGGAAGAGGCTCAGCTTGCTGACTTTGTAAAGTCACTTCCTGAGGGACTTGATACCAAGATCGGAGACAGAGGCGTTAGGCTCTCCGGTGGTCAGAGACAGAGGATCGGTATCGCCAGAGCTCTTTATCACAATCCTGAGATACTGGTATTTGACGAGGCTACCAGCGCCCTTGATAACGAGACAGAGGCAGCAGTAATGGAGGCCATCAACAGCTTCCACGGCCGCAAGACCATGGTCATCATTGCCCACAGACTCAACACTATTGAGAACTGCGATGTGATCTATGAAGTCAAGGACGAGACCATAACACCTACAACCCTAGAGGGAAGGGCAGTTATACATTGAGGCGGATCGGGAAATGATAGGATCAGAGTTCATACCAGGGCAGGGCCTTGGTAATCAGTTGTTTGTATATATCACTACCAGATGCATAGCTATGGATAAGGGCACTTCCTTTGGCTTTGTTAATCCTGGGCAGATAGGTAATGTTTTTCATTCCAACAAGGGTATGTATTTCATGGACCCAATAGATCTGGGAAAAGAGATCTCCCGTGATGAAATGAAGGACTATCGTATTTACCAGGAGCAGGAGGACCGCCTTTATATGGGCAACTCCATTCACGACATGACTAATGGCTGCTATATTAGTGGCGCAGATAAAGCTCTTTTGGATGTTGAGGATGGAACCCTCATCTATGGTAATCTTCAGGCTCAGGCATATTTTGACAAGTACCGTGACAACATCAAAGAGTGGCTTCACGTCAAGGAAGAGGCCGACTCTCATGAGTATACTTCTGATGATCTTTGTATCATCAATATGCGAGGCGGTGAGTACACCAATCACCCCGAGTTGTATCTTGACAGGAAATACTATCTTAATGCCATCAGGAACATGAAGAAGGTCAACCCTGATATGCGATTCATGGTGGTAACAGAGGACGAGGAGTCTGCTAAAAAAGTGCTTCCTGAGTACGAGTGCCATCACTTTGACATGGGCAAGGATTACGTCACCATCAAGAATGCAAGATATCTCATCCTCAGTAATTCTTCCTTTGCTTTGGTCCCGGTTATGTCCAGCACTGAGCTCAAAAAAGCCATTGCACCCAAGTTCTGGGCAAGGCACAACGTATCAGATGGATACTGGTCTTCGGAACAGAATATTTACAGCTTCCTCACTTATCAGGACAGATATGGCAAGCTCTTTTCAGCTGATGAGTGCAGACAGGAACTTGAAGAGTATAAAAACAGATCATCTCTTTACAGGAGACGCGGAAAGCGACCGGGCAGCATAAGGCTCTTTTGCCAGGTGATCAGAAGAAAATGTATCTATGGAGCCTTCTACTGCAGGAAGATAGCAAGATCCGTAGAGAGGCGCCTTGGAATCATTAAGGTTTACGGCGCTTAAATTGGAGTTATATGAGTAAAAAGAAATTACAGCTGCCGAGAGTTACGCTGGTAGCTATGACAAGTGTAAATGTATATGAGACTGTCCGCGCCATGTGTTACAGCATGAAGGAAATTGACTTTGGTGATGCTGTGCTGGTGTCAGATAAAAAGCCATGGTACCTTCCAAAGAGTATCAGGTTCAGCTATACCAGCAAGCTCGATAGTATTGATAAGTTCAATTACAAGATGGTTTACGAGCTGACAGATCATATAAAGACAGATTTCTGTCTTGTGGTTCATGCAGACGGATTTGTTATACATCCAGAGCTCTGGGATGATGATTTTATGAACTATGATTATATCGGTTCACCCTGGCCAGAGCCAACCAATGACTATGCTTACAGGGACAGTAAGGGGCAGATCAGCAGGGTAGGAAACAGCGTATCCTTAAGATCCAAGAGGCTCCTTGATTATCCCAGGGAGCATGAGCTTAAATGGGAAAAGGTTTACGACGATGTTTACAACGAGGACGTTTTCCTGTGCTGCACCCACAAGAACGAGATGGAGGATGCAGGACTTAAGTGGGCTCCGCTTGACGTGGCAGTACATTTTGCCAGAGAGCACGCAATAACAGAGAATAAGGGAATAGAGCCATTTGCCTTCCACAAGTGGAGGGGAGAAAATGCAGATTACCCCAGGTTTATCAGTCCTGGCAAGCGCTTTATGAATGTTTTGAGGGCGCTCAGGTTCTGGAGGAGATAATAGATTGGTATACGATTGTTTTCCGTTTTTTAACGAAGTAGATATCCTTAAGCTAAGACTTCACATAATGAACCCCTATGTGGACAGGTTCGTTATCGAAGAGTCCACCGTGACTTTTTCAGGGGAGCCAAAAGAGCTTTTGTTTGAAAAGCACAAGGATCTGTTCAAGGAGTTCTTAGACAAGATCACATATATTGTTGTAGATGATACGCCTATTGAGGGCGCTGATACATACGAGAGAGATTATTACCAGAAGAACAATCTCATAAAGGGACTTAAGGATGCCACTCCTGATGACATTATCATCATGAGCGATGTGGATGAGATCCCCTGTCCTGAGACTCTTCAAAAGATAATCGCTGATTTTGACAAGACCAGGGTTTACCACCTGGCTCAGCGCAATTTCTACGTTTACATGAACAACGAGGAAAAGAGCGGAAAGCTCCTTTCCATAACCAAAGAATTTCCTGAGATCCCTGAGGAAAAGAGACTCTGGCTTGGATCCAAGATCTGCAACATAGAGAACATTCCTTCAGAAGGTATCGTAAGACTTAGGGACCTTGTTCCTGTGGACGACCCAAGAAGCATAAGGGTGCCTAATGGTGGATGGCACTTTGGCTACATGGGCGGTCTTTTAGAAAAGGATCCAATGAAGAGGATAGGCATCAAGACCAAGGCAGCAGCACATCAGAACTTCAATGAGAGAGAAGTTCTTGCTGAGACCATGGATCACCTGATCCTTGGAATGGATATCTTTGGAAGAGATGCTCACTTTGAGAGAGTTGAGATTGATGACACATATCCTCAGTACCTTCGTGATCACCTGGATGAATACCAGCACTTTGTGCTTCCAAAGATCACGGCCGGAATGAGGTTTGTCCACAAGATGGACATGACAGTGGGACGCTTTTTCAGAAAAGCGATCCACAAAGTATTTGGATGATTTTGGAGGTTTTAAATGTCTGTTTTAGGGAAGATCACAAAAAAGTTTCCATGGGTGAAAAAGGCTTATCTTGCCTGCCAGCAAGAGTTTGCTTACCTTTTTACCATGAGCCCTAAGGACAAAGCTCTTGTGAGATTCAGGAGAGCTGGCGGAGATAGTATCAGATTTAATTATGATATTAAGGACAGTGATGTTGTCTTTGACCTTGGAGGATATAAAGGAGACTGGGCAGCCAAGCTTCCTAATCAGAACTGTCAGGTGCATATCTTTGAGCCTGTTAAAATGTTTTCTGATGACTGCGCAGAGAGATTTAAGGATAAGGAGAATTTCCACTGCTACAGCTTTGGCCTTGATGCCACAACACACAAGGCAGATATTTCACATGAAGCTGATGGCTCATCACAGTATCACTCAAAGGGAGAGAGTGAAGTTGCTGAGTTTGTTTCAATTGAAGATTTCATGTCGGAGCATGGCATAGACAAGGTCAAGCTTGTTAAGATGAACATCGAAGGTGGAGAATATGACATCTTAGAGCAGCTTATCAGATCAGGCAAGATAAGATGCTTTGAGAATATACAGGTTCAGTTCCACGATATTCCAGAGATCAATTCTGAAGAGAGAATGAAGAACATCTGGAAGGAACTTGAAAAGACACACACACTTACATGGGCCTACAGGCCATATATACATGAGAATTGGGAGCTGAAAAAACAGGGGGTATAATGCTTTTTTCTATTATCATTCCTGTCTGCAACGGTGAAGATGTTCTCACGGAGAGCGTATCTTCTGCGCTTTCCCAGAGTGAGAGCTATGATGGGGGCGACTTCGAGATCCTTATTGTTGAAAACGGATCGAGAGATAAAACACCAGAAATTGCAGATGGACTTTCCCAAAAACATGAGAATATAAGATGCATCCACAGAGGAAGGATAGGTCTTTTTGCTGCGAGACAGGAGGGCATCCTTGAAGCTAAGGGAGACTATATTGTTTCTCTTGATGCGGATGACAAGCTTGCGCCATTTGCGTTAAAAGAGCTTGCTTCTTCCATCACTGAGCTTAAGCAAAAGGGATGCGATGTTGACATGCTTATCTATAGAGCCCGTGAACTTACCGATGATGGCCAGGGAGAGATGCTTCACAAAAAGCTTCTTGAAGATGGCAGAGTTTATGAAGGTGAGGGCATGGAGGAACTCTACAGGATTTTTGCCTATGGCGACAGCCTGAACTCCATGTGGACCAAGTGCGTAAAGCGCAGCATCGCAGCTGTTGGCCATGAGGGAATTTTTATCAACAACGGCGAAGACCTCTATCAGACTGCTGTTTACCTTGACAGGGCAGGAGAAGTTTTTTATATGGATAAGGCTCTTTATCTTTACAGAAGAGCCGGGGAGAGCATGACTTCATCCTACAACGCTTCATATCTTGCTGAAGAAAAGCAGGTGTGGACACAGATGGATGAATTTCTTGGAAAAAGAAATAACCCACAGTATGACAAATGGGTAGAAGAGAGAAAGTCTCTTACCTGTTCAATACAGGCTGGAAGCATTGTCTATTCAGGAATTGGACTTAAGGAAAAGGGTAGGGCTCTGGACCAGCTCTTTGAGGATGAGTTTTATAAAAAGTATGGGACAGGAAAGCTGCCTGAATGGGCGCCGGAGCAGCCCATGGCTATTCACGATATGCTTGTAAGTGCTGATGCCAAAAAGCTTCTTATGGCAACAGCCAGAAAACATGACTTCAAAGTAACTATTAAAAAGATAAGGAATAATATTTTTGGCAACTGAAAAACTTCAAAAACTTCAAAAAGCATTATTCTATATAGCCCTTACAATTGAGCTGGTCCTCATGATAGTTGAAAAGAGTGAGATCTCTTTTGGCTATGAGAGCCATGTATTCCGTGTGACTTTTCTTTTGACTCTTCTTTCCATGGTGCTTGTAAAGAGGGATAAAAAGGAATGGTTTACGATTGCGGCAGTTATAGTATTTACCTTTGTCTGCTATGAGATATCTGGCAAAAATGATCTCTTAAGGATAGCAGTATTTATGATGGCTGCAAGGGATATAGATCTTAAGAAGGCCATGAAGTACAGCTTTTTTGTCAGCCTGTGTGGCTTTTCTCTCATTGCGCTATTGGCCCTGTTTGGACTTTTGGGTGATATTTATCTGGTGACAGATTATGGCAGAGGAATTGCCAATGAGAGCCGGATGGTACTTGGCTTTGGGCACCCAAACACACTGTTTGGATGTGTTTATGTTCTTGTTCTTATGTGGCTGTGGCTGTATGGAGCAAAGGCTCCGCTATATGGCCATCTGGTCACTATACTTATATCATCAATGTTTGCATATCTTACAAGATCAAGGACTGCTATTGTAGTTCTTGTATTGACGCTTATACTGGCACTGCTTATCAGGCTTTTTCCAAAGCTTAAGAATGCAAAAATATTGTATTACCTGACAGCACTGGCGACTCCAATATTATGCACTGTACTGGCTTTTGCAGCAGCGCATCTGGCAGATGCGGTATATAACACTGGAACTAAGGAAGATCCTCGCTGGCATTGGTTCTGGCAGTTTGATGAAAAGATGAATGGCAGGATAAGTAATTTGTACTATGGCGTGCCAGAGCATGGAGGGATCCTTAGTAACCTTCGACTTATTGCCGGAAGGGATGTAGATGGTTATTTTGACCTGGGATGGAACAGGCTTATGTACTGGTATGGAATACTCCCGACAATCTTTATTGCGGCAGTTATTCTTTGTGTTATTTACGTATGCTATAAAAAGAAGGATATGTGGACACTGTTGATAATACTATCAGTTTCCGTATATACTATAATCGAGGCAACATTTGTTACCAGATATATTGGCAGATGCTTTTATCTGTTAATTGCCGGTGTTTATCTGGGATATCTGTTTAAGGGGAAATTCGATGACTGACAAACTTAGAAAAAAACTGTTCTATGCAGTTGTCATTGTCAATTACATAATGATCACCATATATCAGTTCCTGACTCCAAACATGTCGGATGATATTATGTACGCGGATGCTGTAGCAAAAGCTAATTCCTTTATGGATCTTTTTGTCCAGGAGTATGAGCATTACCTGGAGCATACAGGACGCAACATTGCACATATCATTCTTCGTATTTTTCTTTATATTGGAAACAAGGGTGTGTTTAACATTGTGGCGGGCATTGTGTTTATGCTGCTGTCACTTTTCGTGTATCAGTGTATCGACCATAAAATCAAGTATGACATCAGGTTATACATTGGCGTACTGATCCTTCTGTGGACCTTTGATCCTGCTATCAGCAACAACGTTTTATGGGAGACAGGTGCCTGCAATTATCTCTTTACAGCTACTATTATCTTTGGCTATATCACTTTGTTCAGGAAGGCATACAAAGAGGACAGAGCTGCGACACCTGGATTTATTGCAGGAATGTTTTTCCTTGGAGTTTTATCCGGATGGTGTAACGAGAATACGTCAGGGGGCGTTATCTTTTTTGTGCTCCTTCTTATGCTTCTTAAGTGGCTTCCTAAAAAGAACTTTTCCGGATTCAGAGCCTTTATGGTTTCAGGACTTATCGGAAACCTTATTGGCTATGGAATCCTCCTATCTTCACCTGGAAACAGTTCAAGAGCAGCTTCAGCAGAGGAGGCCCACACTGGAATGCTGGCACTTGCTGCAAGGTTCCTCAGGGTTACTCTTATCCTCAAGGAGCACTATCTTGTACTGATCCTGATATTTATTGTTATAGCCATCGCCATAGCTTACAGGGCAGGCTCTAAGGAGCGCTTTATAGAGGCTTCATCTTCAATGATGATCTTTGGCCTTGCGTTTCTTGCGACAAGCTACGCTCTTGTGGCTGTTCCTGACTCACAGCTTAGAACATATTACGGAGCAAGCTTATTCCTTATGACAGGAATTGCTAATGGCTTTGCGTGGATCGTAAATGATGGATTTAAAGAGGATCTTGTTCAGATTCTTGCGACAGCTCTTTTGACCGTATTATCTGTACTGTTCCTGTTCTCATATATCGAGAATGGAGCAAACCTTGCAAGGATCAAGAGAGAGTTTGATGAGAGAGATGCTTATCTTACCGAGATGGCAAAGGGCGAGGAGATGGTAATAGAAGCTCCTATGCTCAGACCTGATTGGGATAACAGATATACCATGGCCTATAAGTCAGATATCTGTGAGGATAAATTCAACTGGTTAAACCTTGGTTATGCAGAGCACTACGGCCTTTGGTACATCATTGGCGTGGACAGGGAAACCTGGATGGGATATTGATTTGTAATGACAGATAACAGAGAGAAGATAGTAAGCTTTATAATCCCTGTTTACCAGGCAAAAGACACACTAAAAACGTGTGTCTTATCTTGTTTAAACCAGAAGTTTGTTGAGGCAGATGAGATGGAAGTGATCCTTGTGGACGACGGATCTACTGACGGATCATCTGAGATCTGCGATGAGCTTCAGAGCCAGTATGATGGACGCATTCAGGTGATCCATGGCAGGAACCACGGAGTATCCCATGCCAGAAACATTGGAATAGAGAGGGCTACTGGCAGATTTCTGGTGTTCGTTGATGCTGACGATGAGGTAAAAGAGACCTTTATCGACAACATGACCAAGTACGCCGACGAGGGAACGGTTATTGTTGACGAGACCAAAAAGTACGTTGGCGCCCAGAAACTCAGCGGCTATCAGTATATTGAAAACTCTGTCCTTAATCAGAACACCCACGTATGGGGGAAGCTTTTTGACAGACAGACAATAGTTTCAGGAAATATCAGATTTAATGAGAACCTCACCATTGGCGAGGATCTGATCTTTTTAATTGATCTTGCTCTTTCTCAGGAGAGAAATCACACCATAAGATGCATCACTGAGGAAGATTACATATATAACGACAATCCAAACGGAGCCATGAAGAGCATCTTTAAAGAGAGCTACATGGATGAGTTTGTGTGCTGGAGAATGGCAGGAGAGCGTCTTGTGCCCCATAAGAGACAGTTGTCTGAGTACGCTTTCGTTAGCCTCTCCGCAAGTCAGATCATGACAGCGCTTTTGGTTGTTGGCAAGGTAGCAGTATGGGGCAAAGATGAGAGGGATGATGTGCTTGCAGATCTTGCAGTTTCAGAGGCCACAGAGCAGATAAGCAGGGCTCTTAAGACAAGGGGAGCTTTTGCCGGGCTGCCATTTGGCTACAAGATCAAGGTGATACTTTTTAGGATCAGTCCTAAGCTGTACCTTGATCTGTACTACAAACACAAGAAGGGATAATTTTTCAACATGAGTATTGATCTGGGAAGACCAATAATTCTATATATGCACGCAGGATCTGGCAATCATGGCTGTGAAGCCATAGCGGACAGCCTTATCAGGATCATAGATGCCATAAGGGCGTACCATGGTGCTGACACAAGGATGCCAATTGTTCTGGTGACCAACAGTGCAAAACAGGATCGCAAATACAAGCTTGGTGAGCTTGAAAAGAGCGGTCTTTGTACCATAGTAGAAGAAAACCACATAGACAGAAGATTTTTTGATCACGTTTTATACTACGGATACAGAAAGATCACAGGGGACAGAGAATCCTTCCTTAGATATAAATTCAGGGAAGCCTTCAGGGTATATGAGGATAAGTGCAGAGAACTGGATGTGCCTTCCTATGAACCGGCAGAGAGTGGCCTAAGGCCCCTTGCTGTTTCTATTGGTGGTGACAACTACTGCTATCCTGAGATGGTGGAAGACCTTATACTGGCCCACAACGTATTTAAGGAAAAGGGCTTTGATACCCTGCTGTGGGGATGTTCAATTGAGCCTGATTCTCTTAAGGATAACGCAAGGCTCGTTGAAGATCTTAAGAGCTACACCAATATCATTGCCAGAGAGTCCATAAGTTATGGCGCACTTTTAGAAGCTGGCATTGATAAAGATAAACTTGAGATCAGAAAAGATCCTGCTTTTGAGCTTTTAAAAGACCTTAAGCAGGTTCCGGAAAAAATAGTAAATGGCGGACCGGTCGGAATAAACTTAAGTCCCATGGTCCTTGACAGGGCTAAGTTCCCTGACCGAGTTAAGGAGAGCTATAGAAAGTTCATCCGCTTTATCCTTGATACCACGGATAAGGATATCCTTCTTGTGCCTCACGTAGTGTGGCCAACAAGCGATGACAGGAAGCCCCTTTCTGAATTCTTTGAAGAGTTCAAAGATACTGGAAGAGTTCAGATGATAGAGGACAACTCAGCGGAGGTTTTGAAGGGTTACATCTCCTGCTGCAGCTTCTTTGTAGGAGCCAGGACCCACAGTACCATTGCAGCGTACAGCACAGGGGTACCAACTCTTGTAATTGGCTATTCAGTAAAGAGCAGGGGAATCGCCACAGATCTCTTTGGCCAGACAGAAAACTACGTTCTTCCTGTTCAGGAGATCGAAGATACAGATTCGCTTATTAGGTCATATCAGTGGATCATGGAAAACAGGAAATAACCTATTGGGGGATTACATATGTTAATTGTTCGTATTGCAGGAGGTCTGGGGAACCAAATGCAGCAGTACGCCGTGTACTGCAAACTAAAGAACATGGGCAAGGACGTTAAGCTTGACCTTTCCTGGTTCGATGCATCAACACAAAAAAACATGCTGGCTCCAAGGGAATTTGAACTTGGCCTTTTTAAGAATGTGACCTTTGAGGAGTGCACTCAGGCAGAGCGGGATGCTTTTTTAAAAAGAACTGTCCTTCAAAAGGCAGTGGGAACAGGGCTTAGAAAACTTGGCATCTGGCAGCATGAAAATCCCAATATTTTTGTAGAGACCAAGATGTATCACGACGAGCTCTTTTCCCTGGATGACAAGTACATCACAGGGTACTTTGCATGTCAGAAGTACTACGGGGATATCATGGACGAACTCATAGATAAGTACGAGTTCCCGGCTCACTCAGATGAGATGCTCCACACCAGGAACATGGCCCTTGTAGACAAGATGGAGAATGAAAATTCTGTCAGCGTTCACATCAGAAGAGGCGATTATCTTGATCCGCCAAACTTCACTATCCTTGGCAACATAGCCACTGAGGAGTACTACGACAGCGCCATGAATTACTTCAGGGTAAAAGAGCCGAACACGCACTTTTACATTTTCACCAGCGACCACGAGTACGCCAGAGAGAAATTCTCGGATCCTTCTGTGTACACCATAGTTGACTGGAACACAGGCAAGAACTCAGTTCAGGACCTGATGCTCATGAGTCACTGCAAAGGAAATATCTGTGCCAACTCCACTTTCAGCTTCTGGGGAGCAAGGCTCAATAAGAGAGCGGACAAGACCGTTATCCGCACATATAAGATGAGAAATAACCAGCCGGTTCAGCCAGATATCATGCACGATTACTGGAAGGGCTGGATACTTATGGATGAGAAGGGAAGTATTATCTAAATTCCATGGGAAGAGTTAAATCAGCAACAAGGAATATCGCATTTGGTTATGTAGGGCAGGTGGCAACTGCTCTTATTTCCTTTGTCCTTAGAACTGTATTTCTCTTCCACTTAAGCAAGGAACTTCTTGGAATCAACTCAACCTATGCCAACGTTTTAGCTGTCCTTAACATGGCGGAGCTTGGTATCGGAACAGCCCTTAACTTCAGTCTCTATGGCCCTGTGGCAAGGGGAGAGACAGAGAAGATCAAGTCCTACATGAGGCTGTACAGGAAGGCGTACTATATAATCGCCCTGGTTGTGGCAGGCGTAGGCCTTGCCCTTGCGCCATTCCTTAAGTTCCTTGTTAAGAACCCGGGAGATGTATCCCTTAGGGATCTGACCCTGTATTACTTCATCTTCCTGTTTAATACCGTAAGCAGCTATTTTGTTGCCTACAAGTACTCCCTAATAAATGCGGAGCAAAAGAACTACATCCAGACTAACATAAACACCATTACCAAGGTGATCACCTCTCTTATCCAGATCGTGATCATTGTGGTATTTAAGAACTTCTATCTGTTCCTTTTGACAGATGCTGCGGTTCAGCTTATCCAGAAGATCTTCGTATCCAGGTTCCTTGATAAGATGTACCCATATCTTAAGGACAAGGATGCACAGCCCCTTTCCAAAGAAGAGAGCGACGAAGTCTGGAAAAAGACCAAGGCTCTTGTATTCCACAAGGTCGGAGACGTGGCAAGACTTCAGACTGATGCCCTTATCATTTCGAGCTTTATTGAAGTATCCATGTCTGGATTTGTAGATAACTACAACCTTGTGATCAACTCAGTGTCAAACTTTGTAAACATCATTTTCAATTCTGTAATTTCCAGTTTTGGAAACCTGATCGCTACAGAGTCCAAAGAAAGACAGTTCTCCATGTTCAGGGTTTATCGCTTCTTTGCATCATGGATCTATGGATTTAGCTGCGTTGGGTTCATGATTCTTTTAACCCCTCTTATCAGCCTTATCTGGGGACAGCAGTGGGTTATTCCTTCAGCGGCAGTTTACTGCATCCTTACGGATTATTATTTTAAGGGTGACAGGATAGTTCTTAGTAACTACAAGACGGCAGCAGGCGTCTTTGAGCCGGACAAGTATCTGGCCCTTATTCAGGGCGCAGTGAACCTGGTTCTGTCCATTGCTCTTGTTCAGACACCGCTTGGTATTACTGGTATTTACATAGGAACCATCGTATCAGGTCTTATCGCCAACGTGACCAAGCCCATCATCATCTACGGTACCTGCTTTGGGAAAAAAGCTACCGGCTACTTTGTAGATACACTTAAGTACCTGGTGAGCATGGTTTTTGTACTTCTGGTTTGCAGATATATTTCAGGCATCGTTCTTTCAGAGCTTAATTTTGTGAACTTCTTTATAATGGTAATTGTAATAACTGTCATCTTTAACGGCGTGTATTTTATCCTCTACGGCAGATCTGAAGAGTTTAAGTATGTTTACGCAAGGGTAAAGGACAAGCTTTCAAAAAGAGGGTGAGCATATGGATGAGCGCTATATTGGACTTGTAAAAGAGACTATTGCAGAGCTTGATGACATCATGAATGTCTCCATAAAGAATCAGGTTAAGGACGTAATAAAGAGTGCCATGGGAAGGTCTGTAAGGACCAAGGATCCCATGTTCTGGCCTGCAGGAATGCTGATACTGGGCCTTGTGGAAGCAAGGAAAAGACTTCTTGATGAAAAGGCAGTACTGGATTGTGCTCCGGAGCCGGAAACAGAAGAGATAAGCGCCCTTGTATCTGAGATCGACGCTTCGATTTCCAGGCATATCTCTCTTTGGAATGACAAGTATGGCAGCAGGATAGATTACATAGACGATGCTCTTTCAGGAGCTGCTCTTGTTAAGCTTTATCAGCAGCTTGAGGGCGAGGGCAAGTCTGGTGGAGCACTGGCTTCTGCCTGTAAGACAGCCTGCAACAGGATATTTGGGTATCTCACCACAGCTCCAAGAGACAGAATGGGCTCCGTGGTTTATAACGCTGAGCGAAGCAGCAGTGTCTTTGCAGACGGTGCTGGTCAGGTTGCCATGTTCCTGGGACTCTATGGAAGATGCTTTGGAGATAAGAGCGGAACAGGCTTTGGAGAGCTTCAGCTTCTAAACTTCATGAAGTACGGCTGTGATATCAGAAGCGGTCTTCCTTACCATGGATACACCATCACTGAGGATGACAGCGAGGGAGCAGGCTATTCCATAGAAAAGAAGGGAGTCCTGTCCTGGGGAAGAGCCGCAGGATGGCTTCTTATGGGACTTGGTGAATGCAGGACTGTACCTGAACTTAGGATATGGCATGAAGAACTGTCGAAGATTCTTTTGACCTATCAGAAGGCTGACGGCGGGTATGCGTGGCAGATTCAGGCCACAGACGGCCCCCTTGATACATCTGCAACAGGTATGATAGTATACGGACTTTGGGACCAGGAGCTTGAAGGAGATTTTAGTCACACTATAGATGCCCTTTGGGCAAGCATTAAAAATGATAAGGTTATGAACTGCCTGTCATCCTGCGATGACTTTGGAGTTCATTATCAGAGCTATGGGCACTACCCATGGGGACAGGGTGCAGTTCTTGCGGCTCTGTCAAAAATAAAATAGATTTTGGAGGCATTTAGTTTTGGAACATAATAAAAAGAGAGGTTCCTTCTCAGGAAGAATTGGTTTTGTATTATCTGCGGCGGGAGCCTCTGTAGGACTGGGTAATATATGGAGATTCCCTTATCTGTGCGCTAAGTACGGTGGGGGAATTTTTCTTGCGATCTATATTATTCTGGCACTGACATTTGGTTACACCATGATCATGGCGGAGACAGCCATCGGAAGAAACACCAAGAAGAGTCCTGTAGGCGCATACAATGCGCTCACCACAAAAAAGCATATCCGTATTGGCGGCTGGATCAATGCAATTATCCCTATTCTCATCGTGCCTTACTATTCAGTAATTGGCGGATGGGTATGTAAGTATCTGTTTGAGTACATCACTAATGATGTTAATTCAATCGCTTCAGAAGGTTTCTTTACTGACTTTATCACCAACGGTTCAGAGTCAGAGTTGTGGTTTTTGATATTTGCCATGATGGTACTTACCATCATCTTCATGGGAGTAAGAAGAGGAATTGAGTCTGTATCCAAGATAATGATGCCAGTTCTTGCAGTCCTGGCAGTTATTATCTGCATCTATTCAGTGACAAGACCTGGAGCGTTAGAGGGAGTTAAGTACTGCCTTATCCCTGACGTATCAAGGTTCTCAATGATGGCCTTTGTGTCAGCCATGGGGCAGATGTTCTACTCTCTGTCAATCGCCATGGGTATCCTTATCACCTTTGGATCCTATGTAAAAAAAGATGTCAGCATCGAGCAGTCAACAGAGCACGTTGAGATCTTCGATACCGCCATCGCTATCATCGCCAGCCTTATGATCATTCCTGCTGTGTTCGCGTTCTCCGGCGGCAGCGCAGATACCCTTAAGGCCGGTCCATCACTTATGTTTATTACAATGCCCAACATCTTTGCCAGCATGGGCTTTGGTAAGATAATTGGAATCCTGTTCTTCCTGCTTGTGTTATTTGCAGCTCTTACCAGCGCTATAGCACTCTTGGAGAGTGCAGTTTCAACCTTCTACGATGAATTCAAGTGGTCCAGAGCTTTTGGAACCAGCGTAATGGGTGTGATCATGGTAGTCCTTGGATCCCTGTCCTCTCTTGGATATGGTCCCCTTGCAAACATGACTATCATCGGAATGCAGTTCCTTGATTTCTTTGACTTCCTTACCAACTCAGTGATGATGCCAATTGCAGCGCTCTTCACCTGTATTCTTGTAGTCCGCTACATGACTATTCCGGTTCTGGAAGAAGAAGTGCAGGCAGGCGGTCACCCCTTCAAGCGCAAGAAGATGTTCAGCTTCATGATCCAGTACCTCTGCCCAGTGTTTGTACTGATTATCCTTGTAAGTTCCATCGCCAACGTATTTGGCCTTATTCAGTTCTGATATAGTAAACGCGAAGCCCTGGCCCAGACCCTTGCAATCCAGATAGTAACGTGGTATATTATATGTAGTAATTAAAACTACATGCGACGAATTACAAAACTACGTCGAGCATATAACTGGAGGTTTGGGGATGAATACAAAAGAGCTTAAGAAGTATTTTAAGGAGCATCTGGTTCCTTCAAAACTTTATAAGATTGGTGGCTCACACAAGAACAGGATCTGCCTTGATAAGACAGAGAATGGATGGGCTGTATACTTCCAGGATAAGAAGGAAAAGATCGGTGTTATGAACTTTGTAGATGAGGCTTCTGCTTGCAGCCGTATGAAGGATGAGCTCAGAAAGCTTATGGAGCAGATGTACGGAGTAACATGGGCACCAGCAAGATAAGGGTTGAAAAGAGTCTCATAGAAATATAAACTTTAAGAGGAACCGTAAGGCTCCTCTTTTTCTATGGTGGGGCGTGATAGCATAAATTGTTTAATGAAAGGATGGGACAGATATGGAGAGAGTTACTCAGTTTCTTAAGGATGCAGGAACATACTTTTTAGCAACAGTTGATGGGGATCAGCCAAGGGTAAGACCTTTTGGTACAGCTCATATCTTTGAGGGTAAGTTATATATTCAGACTGGTAAGGTTAAGGATGTTTCCAAGCAGATCCACGCTAATCCAAAGGTTGAGATTTGTGCTTTTAAGGATGGTCAGTGGCTTAGGGTGGCAGGAGAGCTTGTAGAGGATGATCGCATTGAGGCTAAGCAGTCCATGCTCGATGCATATCCATCACTTCAGGGAATGTACAAGGCTGATGATGGCAATACAGAAGTGTTCTACTTCAAGAATGCCACAGCTACATTCAGTTCATTTACAAGTGCACCAGAGACAGTAAAGTTCTAAGGCTTATTGAGAATAGTTATGTGAAATAGTAAGAGATGCAGGTTCAGGTTTGAATCCGCATCTCTTTTGTTTAGCTAGAAATAGTTTATGTTAAAATAAAAACGTTTTTGTGGATTTTGGAGATTTTTTATTTGTTTAAATGTGGAAAATGCCAAAAATGACCGGAACATATTGTCAAAGTTGTATGCATTATGCTAGTATCTGTTTACAACATAATAAAAACGTTTTTATTCACGAGTTTACTAGTCTTCGGGAGGATATATATGAAAAACAGATGGATATCTGGTAATCGATGGATATCGGGAATAAGTGCTTTCATTCTTATTTTTTCTCTCCCATTTATGAACTGGATAAAAGTAGTCAATCTGGTTTCTCTCTTTTCCAGGATTGGCGTGACAAAAGAGATGGCAGGAGACCTGCTTACAGGTTACAGCCTGTACAATCTTTTGTCCTTTGTCCAGTATGCAAACCAGGGTGTTCTGGGACTGCCAGCGATGGTACTTCTGATCCTTATGGCTGCAGCAATTTATTTCAATGTAGCCTTCATCATCAGAACCTTTATGGCAGGCAGGAATGGAAGAGGAAAAGGTGAGCTTTCGTATTTAGCTGCTGCTAAGTGTGCTTTTCTTTTTAGCTTTATCACAGCACTTGCAACAATAGCATTTGTTATCTTTTCTAACATCAGATTTAAGATGACGGGATTTCTTCCCTCTGCAGTGGTGTTTATAGTGCTGGCCATTTCTCTGGCAGCGTATATTTACATCAAGATCCTTGAGAAGAAGGAGAGGGAGAAATACAGAGAGCATGGACTTTTAGTGGAGCTTAAGAGAAACTGGGTACTGTTTGTCATGCTGATACCGACCTTTATCTACTTCATGATAAACAACTACCTTCCAATGCTGGGTGTATACTTCGCATTCACTTCTTTTAACTTCAGAGACGGTCTCTGGTCCAGTCCTTTTACCGGATTTAAGAACTTCGAGTTCCTGATAAAGGCAGACCTTTTCAGACTCACCAAGAACACAGTCCTCTACAACGTTGTGTTTATTGGTATTGGCAATGTACTTCAGATCATTTTTGCGATACTTGTCAGCAGAGTCACAGTGAAATGGTTCAAGAAAACCTCACAGACACTGATGTTCATGCCATATTTCGTATCGTTTGTTATTTTAAAAGTTATTGTCTACAACGTATTTGAGTACCAGTACGGACTTATCAACAACATAATCACAGGTTTTGGTGGTGACAGGATCGACTTTTACAACACCCCATCCTACTGGCCATTCCTCATAACCTTCTTCTATCTCTGGAAGAATATCGGATACGGAATGGTAGTTTATCTGGCAACTATCATGGGTATCGACAATGAGATCTATGAGGCAGCAAGAGTTGATGGAGCCAATGACCTTCAGCAGATCTGGTACATTACACTGCCACACATCAAGCCAACCTTCATAATCCTCCTTCTGTACGCACTTGGAAGCATCATGAAGGGCCAGTTCGAGCTGTTCTATCAGCTCATTGGTAACAACGGAGTACTGTTTAACGCAACGGATATCTTTGACACCTATGTTTACAGGATCACCATGACACAGCCACTTTCCATCGGTCTTGGAACTGCAGCAGGTCTTTATCAGTCCCTGTTCGGATTCCTTATCATCGTTCTTGTGAACTACGTTGTTAAAAAGAGAAATCCTGAGTACGCACTGTTCTAAGAAAGGAGGAAGATATGGCAAAAGATTTAGACTACGAACCATCATCGCCAAAGACCATTAAAAAGTCCACAGGGACCAAGGTCTTTGAAGCAATAGCATACATACTTCTTGCTATCGGATCCTTAGTGTGCGTGCTCCCGTTCATAATCATCGTTTCAGGATCCTTCACGGACAACTCAACGATCCTGATAAAGGGTTATTCACTACTTCCTAGGGATTTCACATTTTCTGCCTATGAGACGATTTTTAGGTCTCCCAAGGATATACTTCAGGCCTATAAGATGACCTTCTACTATACGATTGTGGGCACAGGCCTTGGACTTATGATGATAACTTTAACGGGCTATGTCATCTCAAGAAAAGAGTTTAAGTACAGAAACACAGTATCATTCCTTATTTACTTCACCAGCATATTTGGCGGAGGAATGATCCCATGGTATCTCATGTATGCCAATGTACTTAATCTGAAAGGCTCAACACTGGCTATCTGGTTCCCTGCTCTTATGAGCCCCTTCCTCGTAATCCTGATGAGGACCTTCATTGTTGGAGCGGTTCCAGATGCCATCACAGAGTCTGCCAAGATAGACGGCGCGGGTCACTTTACGATCTTCTTCAGAATCGTTCTTCCTGTCCTTAAGCCGGGACTTGCTACAGTAGGCTTGTTCCTTGCTCTTGGTTACTGGAACGACTGGTACAGATCATCAATGTTTAGCACCAATTCATCCACCTGGCAGCTTCAGTTCTATCTGTACGACCTGTTAAATGCAACAACAGCCATGAAGCAGATGGCAAGTAACGTCAGCATGAAGACAGCTGACCTTCCAACTGAGTCAGTTAAGCTTGCGATGGCAGTTGTAGCTACAGGACCTGTACTTTTGTTTTATCCGTTTGTTCAGAGATTCTTCGTTTCAGGAATCACTGTTGGTGCAGTAAAAGGATGATAAGTGCCTGGTTTTTACCAGGTATTTACCCAAAAATAAAAACGTTTTCATTTTCATATTTATCAAAAAGGAGGCAAAATATGAAGAAAAAAGTTTTAAGTATGTTATTGTCAATGGCAATGGTTGCCGGGGTTATCACAGGTTGTGGTTCAGCAGCGCAGTCAGCAGCTGATCAGCTCGAGGCTGAGGGAGTAACAGAGATCCCACAGACTGAGGCTACAACAGAGGCTACTACAGAAGAGGCAGCTCCAGCTGAGGCAAAAGAGCTTGACCTCTCCGAGCAGGTTGACCTGGTATTCTACGTAATGGGCGATGCTCCACAGGATGAAGAGCTTGTAGAGGCAGCTCTCAATGAGAAGCTTCTTGAGAAGTGCAACGCTACAGTAGATATGCAGTTTTCAACATGGACAGATTTCCAGCAGAAGTATGCTAACGAGATCACAGCTCAGAGCGCAGACCTTATCTACATCGCTAACTGGCTCAACTATGGACAGCTTGCAAGTAGCGGCGCTTTCGAAGAGCTTGATGAGATGCTTGACAGCGTAGCACCAGAGCTTAAGGCTACTGTAGGTGATGGCGCTCTTAACATGTGCAAGGTTGATGGCAAGATCTATGCTGTTCCTAACACATGGGCTGAGTATGTATGTAATGGTGTTAAGTACAGAGAGGACCTTCGCGCTAAGTATGATCTTCCTGTACCAGATTCCCTTGAGAACCTTGAGGCTTACCTTCTTGGAATCAAAGAGAATGAGCCTAACCAGGGACTTCTTACAGTAACAACAGAAGAGAGCCAGGGACTTAAAACTGGTTTCGACGCAGCTTGGGCTCTTAACTTCAAGTATTCATGGGTAGCTAACAACGGTCTTGATTACGGTCTTGCAGCTAACTATGACACACCTACAGATGTATATGATTACTGGTATTCAGACGATTTCGTAGACGACATGAAGCTCATGAAGAAGTGGGCAGATCTTGGCTTCTGGAGCAAGAGTGCACTTTCTGATACAAACAACTCTGATGCTTACAAGAATGGTCTTTGCGTAGCAGAGGTTGCTGGTCAGAACCCTAACAAGCAGGTTACAGCTATTGCAGACTTTGAGAATGCTGGACAGGGCTGGGAGTCAGCATATGTAGCTTACGGTGAGACAAACGGAATCATCTTCCCTGGACATGCAACACAGAACGGAACAGCTATCGTAAGAGGTTGCAAGAATCCTGAGAGAGCACTTCTTGTACTTCAGACACTTCTTTGTGACGACGAAGTTAACTCTATCCTTCAGTATGGTATCAAGGGCACACACTACGACGTAGTTGATGGCATTTACAAGAACCTTCAGGAAGAAGCTGGTGAGACACCTACATTCCCTTACGAAGGATTCAACACATGGAACATCAGAAATGGCGAGACCAAGCTTCCTCAGAAGACAGACGTGGCTCTTCAGGAGATGTTTGATAAGTACGCTGTTCTTGGTGAAAAGACAAAGTTCCCTAACGTAAACATTTATGACGGCTTTGCTGAAAACTATGATTCTTACAGCGCTGAGAGATCAGCAGTAAGTAACGTAATGAGACAGTACCTTGCTCCTCTTGAGGCAGGTCTTGTAGACGATGTTGATGCAGCAGTAGATGAGTTCAGAAACAAGATGAAAGAAGCTGGCATCGACAAGTGCCGTGAAGAGTACACCAAGCAGTGGGTAGCATACTGCGAAGAGTACGACTACAAGTAATAATGAAGCCTCTTCTGAGAATTGTTGTGTGGTATAATATCAGAGTGAAAGAGGTAAAAACGTTTTGGAAAATAAAAAAATCACAATAAAAGATGTGGCTAGAGAAGCGGGAGTATCCATTTCTACTGTTTCCAACGCCTTAAATAACGTGAATGTCCTTCATCCTGATACCAAGGAGAGGATCCTTGAGGTGGCTAAGCGCCTCAACTACACTCCAAACCTCAATGGAAGAAACTTAAAGGCCCAGGCAACTGGTGTTCTGGGCCTGTTTCTTGGAGCTATAAGAGGTCCTTACTATGGAGAACTTTCAGACTCCATATACAATGCCTGCAAGGACAAGGGATACGAGCTGGAGATCTTCCTTAGCTCAGATCCCAAGCACATCATGCAGAATATTATGGGATACAGGGTTGATGGTGCCATAATCTTAAACTCAGCAATTGCAGGAGAGCAGGAGGAGATCCTTAAAAATCAGGGAATTCCTACTGTTTACATAGACAGGATCCTTATTGGTGACAAGTCCTCCAGCGTTGTGTTTGATTCCTACAACGGCGGACAGAAGGCAGCCAAGTTCCTATTAGAGCTTGGGCACAAGAGATTCATGTTCATTGAAGGTGAACTTTCAAACTATGATGCCAATGAACGTAAGAAGGGCTTTTTTGACGAACTTAAAAAAGCCGGAATTACTATAGATGATGACTATATTTTAAGAGGTGAGTTTGAGCGAAATGCAGCTTACAACTCAGTAACTGATTTCCTTGAATCAGGCAAACCTCTTCCGGATGCATGTTTTGCAGCCAACGACCTCAGTGCCATAGGTGCTTCAGAGGCCTTCAGGGACGGAGGAGTAAGCGTACCTGATCAGGTAAATGTCATAGGCTGTGATGATATTGAGCTCACCAGGCTTGTGAGCCCATCTATCACCACTATCCGCACCTTCTTTGAAAAGCAGGGTGTCATAGCAGTAGATAAACTCGTCAAGATGATCAATGGAGAGTCAGGCGAACTTATAACCTTAAATGGAAGGATAATACCGCGCGAGTCCACAAAAGCAAAGGATTCGTAATGAAAAATATAACAATAATCGAGACAGATACCAGCAGAGGCCTTTTCTGGGCCAAAAGAGATGCTGGAGAAGTCACTGCTGCTAAGGAAATGAAGCAGCTTGTCATCTATCCCGATGAGAAGGAGACCACCATAAGGGGCTTTGGCGGCGCTTTTACAGAGGCTGCAGCCCACACCTACATGGGTCTTACCGATGAGAACAAAGATAGTCTCATTGCCGACCTTTTTGGAGAGGATGGTCTTCGATACAACATGGGCCGTATTCACATGAACAGCTGTGATTTCGCCCTCGGTAACTACACCTATATCGAAGAAGGGGATGAGACCTTAGAGACCTTTGATATCTCCCATGACAAGGAAGAGATCATTCCCATGATAGAGGCAGCTACTAAAAAGCTTGGCAGACAGCCAGTTCTTATGATGGCTCCCTGGTCACCACCACCTTTTATGAAGACCAATGGTGAGATGAACCACGGAGGCAAGCTCAAGGACGAGTACAAAGAGCTATGGGCAAGATACTTCGTTAAGTTCATTGAGGAGTATCGCAGTATCGGCTTTGAAATCTCTTTTACCTCCATACAGAATGAGCCCATGGCCACACAGACCTGGGACTCCTGCGTATATACAGCCAAGGACGAGGCGGAGTTTGTAGTGGACTACCTGGGACCAGCTCTTGAGAAGGCGGGTCTTCTTGATAAGATGAAGATCTTTGTCTGGGATCACAACAAGGAGATCTCTTACGTGAGACTTAAAGAGATCCTTGAAAGGGAAGGAGCAGACAGGTACGTTTCAGGCTGCGCAGTTCACTGGTACACAGGAGATCACTTTGAAAACCTGGGACTTATAAGGAAACACTTTCCGGGAAAAGAGATCTTTTTTACCGAAGGCTGTGTTGAGTATTCAAGGCTTTCAGATGCCAGCGACGTGCACAACGCCGAGATGTACGGTCACCAGATGATCGGCAATTTAAAGGGCGGATGCTCAGCAATACTGGACTGGAACCTGATAGTTGACTATCTTGGCGGCCCAAACCACGTAGGAAACTATTGCGATGCGCCCATCAAAGCTTTAGAATCGGGTAAGGAATACGAGAAAAAACTGTCCTACTACTACATTGGACATTTGACCAGATATATCAAGGAAGGCGCAAGGCTCATCTGGAGCAGCTGCTATACAGACAAGCTGGACACAGCAGCCTTCTTAAATCCAGACGGAGAGCGTGTGGTAGTGGTTATGAATAAGAGCGATCAGGAGCTTCCTGTTGATCTTAGGGAAGGGGACGAGACAGTAGGGCTTAACTTGATGCCTCACTCGATCCAGACAGTAATCTTATCTTGAGAGGTTAAGGCTTTGGAAGAGCACAAGAGAAGAGTTCATTACTCTGGTAAGTACCCGAGAAAATTTGAAGAGAAGTATAAAGAAAAGGACCCTTTGAAGTATGCGGACACAGTAGCCCGTGTTATTTCCAAGGGTTCTACTCCTGCCGGGATGCATATTTCCATAATGGTAAAAGAGATCCTGGAGGTACTTAAAATACAGCCCGGAGAGCAGGGGCTTGACTGTACGCTGGGATACGGCGGACACACAAGAAAGATGCTTGAGGCGCTTGACGGAAAAGGCTGTGTTTACGGCCTTGACGTCGATCCAATTGAATCGAAAAAGACAGTGGAGAGACTTAGGGAAGCTGGATTTGGTGAGGACATCTTCAGATTCAGGCTCATCAACTTCGCAAACATAGATCAGGTCGCTGCTGAAGCTGGCAAGTTTGATTTTGTCCTTGCGGACCTTGGAGTTTCTTCAATGCAGATAGATGATCCTTCGAGAGGCTTTTCATACAAGATTGATGGGCCTCTTGATCTGCGCCTTGACCCTGAACACGGGGAGTCAGCTGCAGAGAGGCTTCACAAGATAACCAGGGATGAGTTTAAGGGTATGCTTATAGAAAACTCAGATGAGCCATACGCCGATGAAATCTCTGACAAAGTATTTAACCTGATGAAAAAGGGAGATCCCATGGACACAACAACAGCCCTAAGAAAGGCTGTTGAGGCAGCTCTTTGGAAGGTTCCCAAGGAAGAGAAGGCAGACGCTGTTAAAAAGAGCTGTGCCAGAGTATTCCAGGCTCTCAGAATAGATGTTAACAGTGAGTTTGAAGTGCTGTATTCATTTTTGGAAAAGCTTCCGGATATCCTTAATTCCGGAGCAAGAGTAGCGATCCTCACATTCCACTCAGGAGAGGACAGGCTTGTTAAGAAGTCCTTTAAGGCTCTTAAAAAAGCCGGAATTTACAGCGACATCTCAGATGATGTCACAAGACCTTCAGGGGAAGAGATAAGACTTAACCCAAGAAGTAAATCAACAAAGCTTAGATGGGCAGTTAAGGCATGATAGATAATAAGCAGTTTTACAAAAACTTAATCAGAATAGCGCTGCCAATTGCGCTCCAGAGCCTTATGCTGGCGCTGGTTGCAGCCTGTGATGCTCTGATGCTTGGAAGAGTGGCTCAGGCCCAGATGACGGCGGTTTCTCTGGCTACTCAGATTCAGTTCGTTCAAAATATGATTCTTTCTTCTGCTACGGCAGCAGGGGCCATTCTTGGAGCCCAGTATTGGGGCAAGGGTGACAAGCATACCCTGGAGAATATCTTTAACCTGATGCTGATGTTCTGCGGAGCAGTTTCTATTCTTTTCTTTGTGGCGTGCGAGTTTTATCCCGGATTTCTCATGAACATATTTGCGGGGGACGCTGAACTTATCAGTATAGGATGTACCTACCTTCGTATAGCTGGATGGTCATATCTTATTACTGGTATTTCCCAGTGCTACCTCACTATCATGAAGGTAACAGAGAATGTAAAGGCCGGCGCTGCTATAAGCTCTGCAGCGGTAGTAATAAATATCATTTTCAATGCAATCTTCATCTTTGGTCTTTTTGGAATTCCCAAGATGGAGGCAAAAGGAGCAGCCCTTGCAACGACCATAGCAAGAATAGCGGAGCTTCTTCTCTGCATCGGTCTGTCTTCAAAAAGCGGATATATACGCCCTGCACTTCAGAGATTCTTTAAAGTCCCAGGAGTACTTATTGGAGACTTCTTTAAGCAGTGTCTTCCTCTCATGGGAGGAGCTATGTGCTGGGGTGTTGGATTTACCTCATATACAGCCATAATGGGACACATGGGTGTGGACGCTGCAGCAGCCAATTCGGTGGCGGCTGTAGTTAGAGACCTGGTGTGTTGCATGTGTAACGGTATTGGAAGCGCAGCCGGAATTATTGTTGGGAACGAGCTTGGAGCAGGAAAACTTGAGCTTGGCAAAAAGTATGGACTTAAGCTCACAAAGATCTCTTTTGTCATTGGCTTTATCTCAACGGGAATCGTCCTTGCAGTTACACCTGCTGTAGTTCACGGAGTAATCCTTACTGACAAAGCAAGATATTACCTCATTTGGATGATGGTGATCATGTCCTTCTACATGATAGGAAGGAGCGTAAATACAGTAACTATAAATGGAGTCCTTGACGGCGGAGGAGATACCATTTTTGACCTTTATAGCCTTGTGGTGTGCATGTGGATGATAGCTATACCATTGGCTCTATGCGGGGCATTTGTTTTTCACTGGTCACCCCTTGCGGTGTACGCCTGCACCTGCCTTGATGAAGTTGGCAAGATTCCCTGGGTTATGATAAGACTCAGGAAATATAAGTGGGTCAAAGACCTTACAAGATAGAATATAAGCCACTTTATGGCTCATAAGTGGAAAGAGTAACGACTATGGGATATAATCAATTCATAGTCGTTATTTTGTTTGTTTGTATCTGTGAAAGGAAACGTTATGGCAAAAAAGACAGAGTTCGAAGAGTGGTTGCAACAAGAGATAGAGAGTCAGAAGGGACTTTACGTTCCTGTGACTGCAAGCATTTTTGAAAGACTGCTTATAACGAAGCTCCCATGCACGAGCATTCATCCAAATCCTGAGGATGAGTTCTGCTTCCCTGAAGTAGGACCAAGTTTCAGGATCATTTCAGAATATGTAAATGAGTTCAGAGAAAACAAGGATAAGGGCCTTCCTCCTGTGCAGGAGCCTCTTATGGTTGGAAAGGTTCATCCAAGTGGATATATGCTGATCAACGGACATCACAGATGGGCAGCTGCCATGAAGTCTGACATCAAAAAGGTGCCTGTAAAGATCATCAACATGACTACAGATGCAGATATCAAGCGCATGATCGAGGACTCCAAGCACGACAAGAGAGTTACGCTGGACCTTGATGAGGTTGTATTTAGAGATGCCAATGACCCTTATATCGAGAAAGTTCCGGGCCTTCGAGGAAAAGGTAAGAACAAGAAGCGCATGAGACTTGGTATACCAGCTCTTTTCCGCCACTTCAATACCCACGGCTACGATATATGGGTTTACTCAGCTAATTACTATTCAATTGACGACGTTAAGCGCTACTTCCGCAGATACTCTGTAAACGTTGACGGTATCATCACCGGTACTTCCAAGAAGAAGGTTACAGAGTCAGAAGCTGAGAAGACAATGGCTAAGCTTATCGCCAACAAGTACGGCCAGACGGTTCACATTGATAACGATATGGTTCTTGTGACCCACAGCCAGTCCAAGGACTTTGAGGAGATCCCTCTTGAGGCCACTGGCGCTGACTGGTCAAAAGAGATAATGGATAAAAGCAAAAGTTATATCAGCCTATAAGTATTGGTTTATTTTGCTCTTTGTGATGCCGTGCTATGATTACATCATCAAAACAAAAACAAATTGTTTGGGAGGAATACATTATGGCAGACATCAAACAGAGCTCACTTGAACTTATCGGTGGAACACCACTTCTTAAATTAAACGGATACAGCAAGAAGGCAGGAGTAACAGGTGCAAACATCCTTGCAAAGCTTGAGTACCTCAATCCTGCTGGATCAGTTAAGGACAGAGTTGCACTTAGCATGATCGAGGATGCTGAAAAGAGTGGAAAGATCAAACCAGGCGCAACAATCATTGAGCCCACAAGTGGAAATACAGGAATCGGACTTGCAGCAGTTGCAGCAGCAAAGGGTTACAGAGCAATCCTTACACTTCCTGATACAATGAGCGTTGAGCGCAGAACAATCCTTAAGGCTTACGGCGCAGAGCTGGTACTTACAGAAGGTGCCAAGGGCATGAAGGGCGCCATCGCCAAGGCTGAGGAACTTGAAAAAGAGATCGAGGGAGCAGTTATCCTCGGACAGTTTGTAAACCCAGCTAACCCAGCTATCCACAAAGCTACAACAGGTCCAGAGATCTGGAAGCAGACAGATGGAAAAGTTGATATCTTCATCGCAGGTGTTGGTACTGGCGGAACCATCACAGGTGTTGGCGAGTACTTAAAAGAGCAGAATCCTGACGTTAAGGTTATCGCAGTTGAGCCAGCTACAAGCCCTGTTCTTTCACAGGGAACAGCAGGTGCACATAAGATCCAGGGTATCGGTGCAGGATTTGTTCCAGATACACTTAACACCAAGGTTTATGACGAGATCATTCCTATCGAGAATGAGGATGCATTTGCAGAGGGCAAGAGATTTGCAGTATCAGAGGGAATCCTTGTAGGAATCTCATCAGGTGCAGCACTTAAGGCAGCTACCATCGTAGCAAGCCGCCCAGAGAACCAGGGCAAGAACATCGTAGTTCTTCTTCCTGACTCAGGTGACAGATATCTCTCAACAGCTCTTTTTGCAGATCCAGAGTGATAAGAAGCCATAAGGTTACCCTACCTACCATTATAAAAGCCAAAGTTTTTGCCAATTTACACGTGTAAAGAATACTCCGGGGCTCATCCGCTCCGGAGTATTTTTGCGTGCAGGATTTAGGTTGTTTTAAGGTGAACCTGATAACATGTTCAAATCAGCAAAATAAGACACACTTTTTTGCGAAATAAATCATTTATAGTTTGGCCATAATAAGGTAGAATTTGGGAAAGGAATTGAAACAGAGGCATGAAAATGAAGAATAATTTAAAACAGATACGATTTGTCCTTCAGGGCTTTATGATGAGACTTCTGTATGGACGAAATGGGTTTGATAATCTCGCAAGACTTTGCTATGGTTTATCCATGATCCTTCTGGTAGTAAATATATTTGCTTCAAGCGTTATAATTTACTTTACCTGGATCGGACTATTTGCATATTCGATGTTCAGGACTTTTTCAAAGAACATTACAAAGAGATATGCAGAGAATAAAAAGTATCTGGAGATGACAAATGGCATCAGAAAAAGAGCCGGGCTTGTAAAGCTTCAGTGGAGAGACCGCAAGACAAGCAGGTATTATATCTGCAAGAGTTGTCATCAGCAGATAAGAGTTCCAAAGGGAAAGGGCAGGATAGAGATCAGATGCCCTAAGTGCAGCGAGAGATTTATTAAGAGGACATGATAAGAGCCTCGAGGTGATGTATATGGCCTTTGGCCATGGGGGAAGGAAATGGTACGAGATCCTTACAAGGTGCTGGGAGTAGCTCCTGGCGCATCAGACGAAGAAATTAAAAAAGCATATAGAACGCTGGCTAAGAAATACCACCCAGACTTAAATCCAGGGGATGAGGTGGCAGCAGAGCGCATGAACGAAGTTAATGCGGCTTACGACATCCTGTCAAAGCCCCACACAGCAAGACATGCTTCGGGTTATGGACCAGGATCAAGCTACGGATCTGGAACAAGCTATGGCCCTGGATCAAGCCGTGGAACAGGATATGGTTCTGAAACTGGTTATGGTTCAGGCTATGGCAGCGCTACGGGTACAGATGGCTATTATTCAAGCAGTAATACTTCCGGATCAGGCTATGGCGGTAACGGTGGCTATGGCTTTGGCGGAAATGGCTATGGCAACTGGCAAACCAGCGGCGAGAATCCTTTCGAGGACTTTGGAACCTTCTTCGGTTTTGGCCCATTTGGATTCTTCCGTTTTGGTAACTTCAGTAACACCAGAAATGGCCACTACTATGGCAATGGCTACAACAATGGCAGCAATGGGGCCAATGGAAATAGTAACTGGAACACTCCTGCAACAGGCAGCAGCATCTTTGGTAAGCTCTTTAAGTGGTTCCTGATATATGAAGTTATATCGATTCTCCTGAAGTTTGTATTCTTCTTCTAAGAGTTTTTTTCATTAAATATTTTGGCAGTTCTCTGCCTGGAATGGGACCAAAAAAGTCATTACAGACCAGAAAGCTAGTTTCTTGCTTCTGGTCTGTAATTTTTTTACTCTGAAAAATTGAAATATCGATAAAATCAGACCAATTACTGTTATATTGTCGTCTGGTCCGTAATATAATAGTGATAGACGGTGGTTCTCAACGTCAAAAAAGTGATTTTACGGACCAGGAGAGACAAAACTGCGGATTGGTCCGTAAAACAATAAAATAACAAGTGTTATAGGGCGAAAAACTACGGATCAGAAGACATGTTTTGAGTATTTGGTCCGTAAACAGGCCTCAAAGATACAATCAGAACATGGCAAAGCGAGGAAAATATGAGCAAAAAACTGCTAGAAGATATCTGCAGCATAGTCAGATCCTGCGGAGAGATAATAAAAAACGCTGACAGAGAGCACATAGCCATTGATGAAAAGACAGGGCTTGCGAATTTTGTCACAGAGTATGACAAGAAGATAGAGGCTATTCTTAGAAAAGAGCTCCTGGCCCTGGTTCCAGATGCCAGGTTTATTGGGGAAGAGGGCGACCAGGCGGAGTTTGATAAGGAGCATAAATTCTTTATCGTGGACCCGATTGATGGAACCACGAATTTCATCAAGGACTACAGGATGAGCTGCATCTCAGTGGCGCTCATTGAGGGCGGCGAGGCTAAGATCGGCGTAGTTTATAACCCATACTCAGATGAGATGTTTACTGCTATAGCCGGAGAGGGCGCTTACTGCAACGGAAAGAGGATTCACGTTTCCGATGAGCCTCTTGAAAATGGACTGGTGCTCTTTGGAGCGGCTCCATATTATGAAGAACTCTACGAGGAGACTTTCAAAAGAGCCTTTGAATACTTTAAGAGAGGACTGGATCTTAGAAGAAGCGGTTCCGCAGCCATCGACCTTTGCACCATCGCGGCTGGAAGAGCAGAGCTTTACTTTGAGCTAAGGCTCTATCCATGGGATCACGCTGCTGGTTCCCTCATGGTAAAGGAAGCCGGAGGAGTAGTGACAACCGTAGATGGAGAGCCACTTCCCTATGACAGACCATCATCAGTTCTTGCTACCAACAAACGTATAGCAAAGGAGCTTTGAGCAATGAAAGCACAGGTTTTATACGGAATAGACAACTTAAAATATGCGGAGGTGGATATCCCGGCCCCCAAGGCAGGCGAAGCCCTTATTGAGCTTAGCTGCTGCGGTATCTGCGGATCTGACGTTCCAAGGATATTTAAGACCGGTGCTCACAATATGCCACTTATCCCAGGCCACGAGATGACAGGCAGGGTAAAAGAGTGCGCGGACAGACCTGAGCTTGTGGGCAAAAGAGTTGGAATCTTTCCTCTCATACCTTGCAAGGAATGCCCTCAGTGCAAAGCAGGACACTATGAAATGTGCGAAAACTACAACTACCTGGGCTCAAGGTGTGATGGTGGCTTTGCAGAATATGTCACAGCTCCTGTATGGAATCTTCTCCCTATACCTGAGGAGGTATCAGATGAAGACGCCGCTATGTTAGAGCCCATGAGCGTTGCAGTTCACGCCATAAGAAATGTGGGACTCATAGAGGGCGGTCTTGGTGACAAAAGCGCACCTGAAAAAACGCAAAAAGAAAACATCAGTATCGTTGTCTGCGGTCTTGGAACTATAGGGCTTCTGACAGCTCTTTTCCTAAAGGATGCAGGATACACGAAGGTTTATTGTATTGGCAACAAGGATATCCAGAAGAAAAAGCTTCTGGAAATGGGATATAAGGAAGAACAGTTCTTTGACGTAAGATATGGAGATCCTGTAGCCTTCATTAAGAAAACTACAGGGGCAGGAGCTGACTACTACTTCGAATGTATCGGAAGACCAGAGAGCTATGAGCAGGCAATCAAGTGCACAGCGCCTCTTGGCCGTGTTATGCTGGTTGGTAATCCTGCTTCAGATATGGACCTTACCAGAGAGACTTACTGGAAGATCCTGAGAAACCAGATGAGTCTTACAGGAACCTGGAACTCTGCATTTAGCGGAATTGATGGTGATGAATCTGACAAAAATGCCATGGACGACTGGCGCTATGTGATCAGCCGTCTGGAAGACTTTGCAAAAGAGAAATCGGCTTTCCATCCAGGAAACCTTGTAACCCACAGCTTCTCCATTGCTGACATGCCAAAGGGCCTTGATATCATGCACCGCAAGTCAGAAGACTATATTAAGATCATGATAAAATACTGATACAAATAGAAAACGGAGCATCTCGATGGGATGCTCCGTTTTTTTAACTCTTTGCAAGTTCTGCGATATGGTTCTTTTGCTTTTCTTCGTACATGTTGTCGTCCATGTGTTTTAAGAAATCATCCAGAGTTTCGATGTTCTGGTCGAATAAGCTGTAGCCCATGGAAAGCGACAGTTTGTACTGTCTTCCCTCTGTTTCGTTGAACAGATCAACCTCGTCGTGGAGGCTCTTTAGGATGTTGTTCATCTCTTTTTCAGAAGTATCAGTTACAAGGATGATGAACTCATCGCCGGCAAACCTTGTAGCTATGGCCTTGTCAGGCTTGGCAAAGGTGATGACTCTCGCTACATCGATAAGGGCTTCGTCTCCTGCGTGGTGTCCGAAGTTGTCGTTGATGCTCTTGAAATAGTCAACGTCTATCATGATTCCGCCGACCGTCTTCTTCTCCTTAGACAGGTTCTCCAGCTGGTAATCCAGATAGGCTCTGTTGTACAGGCCTGTCAGCTTATCAAGATATGAGAACTCGTTTTGAAGCGACATGTAGATCGCTGTAAGTCCAACTGAAATTGAAACCCAGATAAGTGATATGCCGTAGAAAATAACCTGAAGGGCACATCCAATAACTATGGGGCCAACCATGAGGTAAAGCGGGAAGAAGCGAACCTTTCCGTAACGTTCCTCGAATTTCTTTAAAATATACACGCTAAAGATAATATAGCCGGTGTCTACGATGTAATACAGATAGCTGGCTGGAAGCCGTGAGTAAACGTTGTTGGCATCGATTGTATAAATGATAGGAACGAAGTTGTTTACGAGAGCAATCACTGCTAGAAGTACAGCAGGAATAAAAGCGTAGGTGTAGATCTTCTTTACCCTTACCTTGGAACGGTAGAGCTTAAGGTCTTCATAGAGACACCAGGATGCTATAAAGAATGGGTTGGCCATAAAGCAATAGGTGTTGCCGATCATGTTGATGGCTTTCATAAGCTTTCCTGGTTTTCCGTCACTGTAAAATACAAAGAAGTCCACGACACAGGCAATCATTGTAAGAAAGGTGATCGCTGAAAATATCTTGTATTCTGAGTGGGTTGAATCTGCTCTTCTGATGCGGCTTGATATAAGCATGGCCACGAGAAGCATAAGCCCGATATAATCCGAAGTTGCTACAGCAAGTATGTTCATTTATGTCCTCCCTGAAGGATCAGGATTTAATCTCAAATTAGTATACACATTATTATACATTACTTTTGCTGACATTAAAAATATGCTATTCAATGCTAATAATGTCCGATTTAATGATTTGTTTATACAATTTATAATCTGTTTATCAAAGGACAGAAATTGTCCTAACATTTTTTCTTTTAACTAAAGGGAGGTTAAAAATGAAGAGAAGATTTTTATCAGTAGTTTTAACAGCTGCTATGGTTCTTTCCATGACAGCATGTGGTGTTACAGCACCAGAAGCTCCAGCAGAAGCACCTGCAGCTGAGGCACCAGCAGCAGAGGCTCCAGCAGCAGAAGCACCTGCAGCAGAAGCACCTGCAGCAGAGCCAGCAGCAGACGCTATCACACTTGTTATGGCAGAGGTTAACCCTCTTGACACAATCGTTGGTATGACAGACCAGAAGTTCAAGGAAGAAGTTGAGGCTAGATCAAACGGATCAATCATCATCGACCTTCAGGCAAGTGGTGTTCTTGGATCAGAGAACGACGTACTTGACTCAATGCTCGGTGGCGGCGGCACAATCGATATGTCACGTATCTCAGCTTTCGCTCTTACAAGCTACGGCGGACAGAAGTCAATGCTTCTTTCACTTCCATACATCTTCACAAGCCGTGAGCATTTCTGGAAATTCGCTACATCTGACCTTGCTCAGGAATTCCTTCAGGAGCCTTCAGAGAACGGTTCAGGCGTAAGAGGTCTTTACTATGGTGAGGAAGGTTTCCGTCATTTCTTCACAGTTAACGAGATCACAGATATCAACTCATTCAAGGGCATGAAGCTTCGTGTTTCTAACGACCCTATCATGAATGGTCTTGTTGAAGGTCTTGGCGCTTCTCCTACAGTAGTATCATTTGGTGAGCTTTACTCAGCTCTTCAGACTGGTGTTGTTGATGGTGCTGAGCAGCCTATCGCTAACTACAAGTCAAATGCATTCCCTGAGGTTGCACCTTACATGATCCTTGACGGACACACACTTGGTGCTATCCAGGTTGTTATCACAGACGAAGCTTGGAACAAGCTCTCAGCTGACCAGCAGCAGATCCTTATGGATGCAGGTAAGGCAGCTTCTGAGTACAACAGATCAATCTCAGAGAGCAAGGAGAAAGAGGTTCTTGACGAGCTTAAGGCTGATGGCGTAACAATCATCGAAGTTGATGACATCACACCTTGGCAGGAAGCAGTTAAGCCTGTTATCGAAGAGAACATCAAGGGTCTTGAGGACTACTACCAGAAGCTCGTTGACCTTGGTAAGTAATTCAAATTGAAATAAAGACAAAAAATGGTCGGAGTGGTGCTTTGCACCACTCTGATTTATAACAGCTTATCTTGTAAATTACCGGAGGTATTATGGATTCTTTCTTCAAAACGGTGGACAAGATCAAGCCAGCATATGATGTGACTTACAAAGTTGTTTTATTTGTTTGTAAGCTCCTTCTGGTGGCAGACATTCTGATCACCAGCATGAGCGTACTTGGAAGATACGTTTCTTTTGTACCAGACCCATCATGGAGTGAGGAGGTTGTCCTCACTCTCATGTCATATATGGCAGTATTATCTGCTGCTCTGGCCATCAGACGCGGTGCCCACATCCGTATGACTGCTCTTGACAGATATCTACCCAAAAAACTATTACAGATTTTGGATTTGCTTTCAGATGCATTTGTCCTTGGACTTGCATTTGTAATGATGATAGTGGGGTGGCGTTACGCTACTACACTGGGAGCAAAGGGTGTGTACGTATCACTTCCAAAGCTTTCCAGATTTTGGATGTACTTCCCAATTCCGGTTGCTGGAGTTGCCATGATCATCTTTGAGCTTGAGGCAATCTACAACCACATCAAGAGACTTACAGGAAGGGAGGTAGATGCATAATGACACCTAATACAGCTGCCATAGCAATTCTCCTTGTAAGCTTTCTTGTAATGATCTTTTTAAGATTCCAGATCGCTTACGCGGTTGCACTTTCATCTATTTTCTGTCTCCTTTATCAGGGACTTCCACTTAATACTGTTTGTCAGCAGATGGTAAAAGGTATCAGCTCTTTTTCTCTTATGGCTGTTCCGTTCTTCATTACCATGGGCTGTATCATGGGTGAAGGTGGTATTTCAGAAAAACTTATTGCCCTGGCTGATTCCTGCGTAGGCTGGATGACCGGTGGCATGGCCATGGTTAATATCGTGGCATCATACTTCTTTGGTGGTATTTCAGGATCAGCTGCTGCTGATACAGCATCACTTGGAAGTATCCTTATCCCTATGATGGTTGAGCAGGGATATGATGATGATTTCTCAACAGCGGTAACAATTACATCATCCTGTGAGGGACTTCTTGTTCCTCCAAGCCACAACATGGTTATCTATGCCATGAGTGCTGGTGGTGTATCTGTAGGAAGCCTGTTCCTTGCTGGATATATTCCAGGAGCACTTCTTGCTCTTTCGCTGATGATCGGATCATTTATCATTTCCAAGAGACGTCACTATCCAAAGGGTGATCCATTTAGCTTAAAGAAGTTCCTCAAGCAGCTTAGTATTTCTTTCTGGGCTCTTGCTGCTATCGTTATCGTAGTTATCGGTGTTGTAGGTGGTGTGTTCACTGCCACAGAGTCCGCTGCTATCGCTGTTATCTACAGTCTTATTGTCAGCGTATTCATCTACAAGGGACTTGATCTCAAGGGAGTTTGGAATGTACTTGAGAAGTGTGTAGACACTCTTTCAATCGTTATGATCCTTATCTCCACATCAAGTATCTTTGGATACTGTCTTACAACACTTCACGTGCCAGACCTTGCAGCTAACGCTATCATCGGTCTTACACGTAACCCAATTCTTATTGCACTTTTACTTAACCTGATACTTCTTGTACTTGGCTGTATCATGGATATGGCTCCGATCATCCTGATCGCTACACCTATCCTTCTGCCAATCGCAACATCAATTGGCATCAACCCAATACAGTTTGGTATAATGATCATACTTAATTGCGGTATCGGACTTTTAACACCTCCTGTAGGTGCGGTTCTCTTTATCGGATCTGCTGTTGGTAAGGTTAAGATGGAGAAGGTAGTTAAGGCGACACTTCCATTCTATCTTTGCATGATCGCCGTTCTTATGCTTCTTACATTTATACCTGAGCTCAGTATGTTCCTTCCGAACCTGATCAATAAGTAATATTTTGCTGGAAGGTTTTTCTATGGAATACAAGTATATGTGCGATGTTAAGCCAGCTGATATCTGGAAGATGGCTATGGTGCGCACTTATAAATCACCAATTGGTTTGGTCAACATTGTGTTTACAGTGGCCATGATCCTGTTAACACTAAAGTTTTTTGGCACGTCTTCAGATCTTTTGCGGATACTTATGATCTTTGGATGCCTTGTTTTCCCTGTTATTCAGCCTCTTGCCACCTATGGCATGAGCGTTAAACAGCTGGAGGACCTGCCAAAGAACATGGAGCTTACCTTTAATGATAAGGGAGTTCATGTCGAGACTTCTGACAAGTCAGAGGATATCAAGTGGAACAGGATAGCCAATGCCATTAAGAGAAACAACATGATCGTTGTTATGTCGGATGACAGCCACGGATATATGTTTACCAACAGAGTCCTGGGAGACCAGAAGGAGGAGTTCTACAACTTCCTTTGCAGCAAGATACGAGGCTAGTTTTAAATAGTATTTTAAAAGAGGCGGCGCTATAATTATTGATATAACTATAACGCAGCCTCTTATTTTATTACTTTATGAAAAAGATACGTACTTTCTGGGAAACACTCACCATTAAAAATAAAATAAAGTACTTCACCGTCAGCGTATTTATTGCGATCCTTGCAGCTATTCTTTTCGATGTCTGGATCGTCAAACTCTTCATGATGGACTTTAACGACATCATGGTGGACAACGCTGGAAGCGGTATGATCGTAAACGCCATCGATAAAGAGACAGAGGCCTTTGATACCTATGTCCACGGCTCTGACCCTGATGATACGGCGGAGTGGGACGCTGCAGTCCAGGCTACCTATGATGCCATTTACGCTGTTCCTCTTAGCTATCAGCATCTTGGCCCAGAGAGATTTGCAATCCTTCAGTCCCTTAGAACATCCTATGACACCTACTGCAAGTACAGGAATCAGGTGGTTTCGGACTATCAGGCTGAGAAGATGTATATCGATAAGCTCTACGATGTTTACAGCATGCAGGACTATTTATCGCTTTACGCACAGCGCTTTGTGGAAGTGACCATGAGAGAGGGCAATGCCAGCTACCTTAAGATGACGCCTCTTGTTCTTTATGTGCCATTTCTTGTGGCGGCTCTTGGTATAGTTCTTTTCATTGTGATCATACAGATCTCCAAGATGATGAACAGGTCCATTACTGAGCCGGTACTTAAGCTTGCATCTTCCTCCAAGAAGATCGCGGCCAACGACTTCTTTATAGAAGATATTGAGGTTGAGAATCAGGACGAGATTGGAGACCTGGTAACAGCTTTTAATAAGATGAAGTTCGCAACAGGAGAATACATCAAGGCTCTTGAGGAAAAGAGAGAAGCCTTAGATCAGCTTCACGTCCAGGAGCTTGAGACTCTCGAGATCGAAAAACAGCTTGAGACCATGAATCTTGAGCTTTTAAAGAGCCAGATCAATCCACATTTCCTGTTTAATACATTGAATGTTATAGCGGGTATGGCTAACCTTGAGGATGCTGCCACCACTGAGCAGATGATAGAGGCCTTAAGCTCGCTGTTTAGATATAACTTAAAGACCCAGGCCAAAGAGGCCCTTCTGTCCCAGGAGCTCAAGGTTTCCAGGGATTATATGTACCTTCAGAAGATGAGATTTGGTGGGCGAGTAGAGTTTGAGGTTGACTGTGAAGTCGACGAGAACTCAGTTATCGTTCCTACCTTTACCTTCCAGCCGATCCTGGAAAACGCCATTATCCACGGCATTTCTCCAAAGGTTGAAGGCGGCAAGGTGTTTATCAAGGTCCGCCAGCAGGATGACATGCTCCTTATAGACGTTGGAGATACAGGTATCGGAATGGACGCTCAGACCCTTGAGAGCATCAGAAAGCAGCTTGCAGGCGGCGAAGATGTATCGCTTGATGAAGATATCGTAGGTATCGGACTTGGTAATATCAACAGGCGAATCCGCGCCATGTACCCAGGCAGCAGCTTTGAAATAGACAGTGAGAAGGACAAGGGAACCACTATTAAGATACAGCTTCCACTCCAGGGAGCAGAGATAAATGACTGACGCAGGCGCCAGTAAATAGGAGAACACTATGTACAGAATTCTTGTGGCTGACGACGAGCCCATCGAGAGACAGGTCATAAACAAAAAGATAATGGGATTCTTTCCTGACCAGGTCACTGTTTTCATGGCGGAAAATGGCATTGAGGCAGTGAGCGTCTTTGAGGATAACAATTGCCAGATTGCCATCCTTGACATCGAGATGCCAGGAATGAACGGCCTTGACGCAGCTTCAGAGATAAGAAAAGCGCATCCTGAATGCAGCATAATTTTCCTCACTGCTTTTGATGAGTTTACTTATGCCAAAAGAGCTATCGAAGTAAGGGCACTGGATTACCTGTTAAAGCCAGGCTCTGATGAGGATCTCATAAATGTCATCGAGGAAGCCATGAGGCTTGCGGACAGACAGGAAGAGCTGGAGGAAGGAGCTGACCCCTGTGAAGGCCTTGAAGGTACCGACACAGATATCTCTTTTGCCCAGGAAACAAGGGACGGCGAAGAGATCGCTTCTAATATTATTGTAGGGGAAGTCACCAGATACATTGAGAATAACTATAAGGAAGACATCGCCCTTCAGGACGTGGCTGGGCTCTTTGGCTATTCAGATGTGTACTTCTGCAAGCTCTTTAAGCAGAACTTTGGCAAGAACTTTATTACCTACTTAAACGAGTTTAGGATGGACAAGGCAAAAGAGCTTTTAGCTGACCCTCAGATAAACATTAAGGACGTAAGTATCGAGTCTGGATACCGGGATGCCAACTACTTTACAAGAGTATTCAAGCGCATGGTGGGCATGACCCCCAGCGAATATAGAAACGGAGTTTTGGGATAATGAACAGAAAATGGGGATACGCTGTGGTGGTAATTGCAGCTGTTTTGGTGTTGCTACTGGCCGGCGGAAGGATATTCTCTTTTTTCAAAAAGAATAATGAAGAGGCTCCTGAGTACGTTCTTTTGTATGCGGAGAACCAAATAGAGGACTACCCCACAACCCAGGGTGCCAAGCGCTTCGCAGACCTGGTCTACGAGCAGACTGATGGAAGGATACAGATCCTTGTTAAGCACGACGCAGAGCTTGGAAGTGAAAGCCAGGTAATTGAGCAGATGCGCTATGGCGGAGTTGCTTTTGCCAGAGTATCGCTCTCCCAGCTTGCTGAGGTTGTTCCGGAGATGAATGTTTTGCAGGTGCCTTACCTGTACAGCGATTCAAGCCACATGTGGAGGGTTCTTGATGGTGAGATCGGAGATGAGTTTCTGTCAAAGACTCTTACCTACGACCTGGTGGGACTGTCCTGGTACGACGCAGGTGCAAGAAACTTCTACACCACAAGGCCTGTGACATGCCTTGAGGATCTTAAGGGCATGACCATAAGAGTCCAGGAGTCAGACATGATGGCGGACATGGTATCAGCCCTTGGAGCGAATCCAGTTAAGATCGTTTACGCGGAAGTCTACTCAGCTCTTGAGCAGGGGCTTGTAGACGGCGCTGAGAACAACTGGCCATCCTACGAGGCCATGAAGCATTACAACGTTGCAAGGTACTACACCTTGGATGAGCACACAAGAGTTCCGGAGCTGCAGATCTGTTCCAAGGCCGTGTGGGACAAGCTCTCAGCAGAGGACCAGCAGATCCTTACAGAGTGCGCAAGGCAGTCAGCCCTCTATGAGAGGGAGCTTTGGCAGGAGAGGGAAAAGAGCTCTCAGAAGATCGCAGAGGACAGCGGCGTAACTACTATTGAACTCTCTCCTGAAGAGAAAGAGAAATTCAGGACCGCCATGGCCAGTGTTTACGAGAAATACTGCGGCGACCAGATGGATATACTGCAGAAGATAATGGAATATTAAGGTTTGTTGTGCTATTATATGCGTAAACATATATAGAAAGCGGAAGGTGCCTGCGGGATTTTAAGTCCTATGCAGGTGAAAAGGGAAGCAGGTGCAAGTCCTGCGCGATCTCGTCACCGTGATTCGGAAGTTTTCTTTCGTAACCACTGGAGAAGTCCGGGAAGGGAAAGAATGCGCGGCTAATTAGCCAAGACGATCAGTCGGGAGACCTGCCTGTCGCTGTACATGGGTGACCGGGCCACGAGGAATTGGCTGTACGAATGGACTTAAGGCAAGAGAGAAACTCTTTTGTCGGTTTTATGATGTCTGTTTACAGCCTCTGCCTAAAAAGCAGAGGTTTTTTATTTGTGCGGCTTTTCGTCCTGGGATCCATGATAAAGAGCCTTTTTTAAGGCGAGGATACTGGAGGAAATATTATGAAAAAGAAACTGATCACAATTATGCTTACTGCAACCATGGCAATGGCGCTTGTTGCAGGATGCGGACAGAAGGAAGCGCCTGCGAAGCCACAGGAGGCAGCAGTAGAAGAGACTGCAGAGGCTTCTACAGAAGAAGCTACTGAGGCTACAGAACCAGCAGAAGAGCCAGCTGAGGGCGCTCTTGCAGATGGAATATACACAGCAAAGTTCACAACAGACAGCAGCATGTTCCACATCAACGAGGCTTACGGCGACAGAGGAACACTTACAGTCAAGGACGGAGAGATGACACTTCACATCACTCTTCCATCCAAGAACATCGTAAATCTTTTCCCTGGAACAGCTGATGACGCGCAGAAAGAAGGCGCAGAGCTCCTTCAGCCAACAACAGATACAGTTACCTACGAAGATGGAACAACTGAGGAAGTTAACGGCTTTGACGTTCCTGTACCAGTTCTTGATGAGGAGTTTGATCTTGCGCTTATCGGAACAAAGGGCAAGTGGTACGACCACAAGGTTATGGTTTCTGAGGTTTCAGGTGACGAGGACCAGGCAGCAGCTGACGAAGTTGCAGAGCTCATCGATGCGATCTATGTTCAGAAGTGGACAGAGGAGACAGATTCTCTCTGTGCACAGGCAAAGGAGGCATGGGATAAATTGACAGACACACAGAAGGCCCTTGTTGAGGGTGACGACGCAGATCCAGATTACTTTGGAAGAGACACAGGTGATGCCAGCAAGGATGATCCATTAAATGCAGATGGCATCGGTGAAAAAGAGCTTTTAGTTGTAAGCTTTGGTACATCCTTTAATGACAGCAGAGCTAATGATATCGGCGGAATCGAGAAGGCTCTTGCAGCAGCTTATCCTGATTATTCAGTAAGACGTGCTTTCACAGCTCAGATCATCATCAACCACGTTAATGCAAGAGACGGCGAGAAGATCGACAACGTTGACCAGGCTCTCCAGAGAGCAGTTGATAACGGGGTAAAAGAGCTAGTTGTTCAGCCTACACTTCTTATGCACGGCGCTGAGTACGATGAGCTTGTGGAGACTCTTGAGGGATACAAGGATAAGTTTGATAAGGTAGTAGTTGCTGAGCCACTTCTTGGTAAGGTTGGCGCTGACGCTAAAGAGATCAACGACGACAAGAAGGCAGTTGCTGAGGCTATCACAGCTGAGGCGGTTAAGACAGCTGGATTTGCAACTCTTGCAGATGCAGAAAAAGACGGCGTGGCATTTGTATTCATGGGACATGGAACTTCTCACACAGCTAAGGTTACATATTCTCAGATGCAGACACAGATGGATCAGCTTGGTAACACAAACGTATTCATCGGAACAGTTGAGGGCGAGCCAGAAGAGACAGCTCTTGAGAACGTCATCGAGGCAGTAAAGGCAGCAGGCTACAAGAAGGTTGTTCTTCGTCCACTTATGGTTGTTGCTGGTGACCATGCTAACAACGATATGGCTGGTGACGACGATGACTCATGGAAGAGCGGATTCGAGGCAGCAGATGCCTTTGATGAGATAACATGTCAGATTGCTGGACTTGGAAGCATTGAAGATGTCCAGAAGGTTTATGTGGAGCATACAGCTAGTGCGATCAAGTAATGTACTTAAAAGATGCAGTTTACTAATTGCATTCATATGTATTCTGATGCTTACAGGATGCGGCAGAATTCCAGATGGGGAATATGCCGCATCTGTTACTCTTACGGGAGGAAGCGGAAGAGCCTACGTGGAGAGCCCATGTAAGGTCACTGTTTCGGGGCAGACAATAACAGCTGATATTGTATGGAGTAGCCCCAATTATGACTTTATGATGGTTGATGGGGTCAGATATGAACCGGTAAATTCGGAAGGAAATTCCGAGTTTATCATTCCTGTTAAACTGGGAAAAGAGATGTCGGTTCAGGCGGACACTACTGCAATGAGTACGCCGCATCTTATAGACTATACCCTTAAGTTTGAAGTGATCGATGGGGGTGAAGCTGATCCTGAGGCTAGTGGAGAAGGCGCCTTGGAGGAAGCGGAGAGCAAAGTTGAGGCGGCTATCGATGAAGCGGAAAGCCTTTTGGAGCATGAGGAGTCTGAAGAAGATATTGTTGGTTTTATAACTGAGAGGCTTGGCAAAAAGATAGTTTCAACAGATGATATCACCTATGCCACAGGCTTTAAGATCTACAGACTTGAGGGAGATTACGTGCTGATCTCAGTCAGGGATAGCAGGTATTACCTGATAATTCCTGAAGATACCACGGTTTCAGGGCTGCCAGAACTTGGAGAGGGGATAGTATCGCTTTCTCCAATTGGTGATCCTGACGTGGAACTGGTCGCAGTGAGAAGGCCAATAGACAGCATCTACCTTGCTGCCAGTGCGGTAATGTGCCAGTTTGACGCTATTGATGCAATAGATCTAATCAAGCTTTCTGGAACCCAGAGGGACGACTGGTACGTTGATGCTGCGAAGGATGCCATGGATGCGGGATCTCTTTTGTATGGCGGAAAGTACAGTGCTCCTGACTACGAGATGATGGTGGATAAGGACGTAGATCTTGCCATTGATAATACCATGATCCTCCATAGTCCCAAGGTTATCGAAAAGCTTGAAAAACTTGGGATTCCTACTTTTGTGGACTGGTCGAGCTATGAGGAGAGTATCCTTGGAAGGCTTGAGTGGATCAAGGTTTATGGCGTGCTGTCCGGAAAAGAGGACGAGGCAGCGAAAGTTTTTTTACAGCAAAAGCAGATGGTAGAAGCGGTGGACGCTGGTGCCCTTAAGGGGAAGAGCGTTGCGGTGTTCTCAGTAAATACAAGGCACCAGATCTGCACCAAGAAGGGTAACGACTACCTGGTTAAGATAATCGAGGCTGCAGGCGGAACTTACCTTATGCCCGAGGGTGTTTCTGACGACAACAACCAGTCCCAGGTAACCATCAGCGTTGAGGCATTTTATCAGTACGCAAGGGAAGCGGATATCCTTATCTATAATGCAGTTATTGAGGATGCCCCGGGGTCACTATCGGACCTGGCGGGCATGGATTCTACTTTTGGAGACTTTGAGGCAGTTAAGAGCGGAGAAGTATATGTTGTGAGCGGATCCTTGTATCAGCTTGCAAGTAAGAGCGGAAGTATAGCGCAAAGTGTTGGTGAAGTCCTTTCAGGCGAAAAGGAAAAGACGGATTATATCTATAAACTTAAGTGACAGGAGTAAGATGGCAAGGAACCTGATGATACAGGGCACCATGTCCGGTGCAGGTAAGAGCATATTGACGGCGGGCATCCTGAGAGTTCTCGCTCAGGATGGCTATAAAGTTGCGCCCTTTAAGTCCCAGAACATGGCCCTTAACTCCTTTGTCACCAGAGATGGCAGGGAGATTGGAAGAGCCCAGGCTCTCCAGGCCTTTGCGGCAGGGATGGAACCCAGCGCGGACATGAATCCAATTCTTCTTAAGCCCACAGGTCAGACCGCTTCTCAGGTTATTGTAAATGGTCTTCCTGTTGGAGACATGAGGGCTGCAGATTATTTTGGGAAAAAGAAAGAGTTCATTCCGGAAATTCTTGGAGCCTACGAGAGGCTCTCAGAGCGCTCTGACATTGTGGTCATTGAAGGGGCAGGAAGCCCTGTTGAGATAAACCTTCGGGAAAATGACATAGTAAATATGGGCTTTGCCCAGATGGTGGATGCGCCGGTCCTTCTTGTTGGAAACATTGATCCCGGCGGAGTCTTTGCCCAGCTCCTTGGAACAGTGCAGCTGATGAGTGCGCAGGAGCGAGCAAGGGTTAAGGGACTTATCATCAATAAGTTCAGGGGCGATAAGAAGCTTCTTGATCCGGGTCTATCCATGTTTAAGGAGTACTGCGATATTCCTTTTGTGGGAGTTGTGCCCTATGCAGACTTTGAGCTTGAAGAGGAGGATTCTCTTTCGGAGAAGCTTGCAGTTAGTGGGGGATTTGTAAGAGGCGGATCGGCCGGAGCAGGCAACGTTATCAGGATCGCTGTTGTAAGGCTGCCTTACATCAGCAATTACACGGATTTTGACATCTTTGAGAAGGTTCCTGACGCTGAGCTTATATATACGGATTCAGTGGAAGCTGTTAAGGCCGCAGATATGGTTATCCTGCCTGGAACCAAGAACACTTCTAATGACCTTAAATGGCTACAGGAGAAAGGCTTTGATAAGGCTATTTTTGAAGCCAGAGAAAAGGGCTCCCTTATTGTGGGTATCTGCGGAGGATTCCAGATGCTGGGGCAGAGGATCACAGGAGAAGATGTGGCAGCAGGGGCTTCTGCTGGGCAAGATAATAGAGCTGTAAGTTCTGCTGAGCTGAAGGGCCTTGGGCTCCTTCCTGTTGAGACTGTGTTTATGGATGAGAAGACCCTGGTGCAGAATGAAGGCGTGCTAGGCGGTGCGTCAGGAGAGTTCGCATCTCTAAATGGTGTGGCCTACAGGGGATATGAGATCCATATGGGACAGAGCTTTGGCGTGGCAGGAGAGGTTATCTGCGATGGGAACGTCCTTGGTACATACATCCACGGCTTTTTTGACAGCGCTGAAGTTACAGGAAAAGTCCTTGATATCATTTCGAAAAAGAAGGGCATTGGCAGTGTCTGCGATGGCCGCTTGGACCTTTGGACCTACAGGGAAAGAGAGCTGGATAAGCTTGCAGTCGTTGTAAGAAACAGCCTTGATATGGACTACATATATAGAGTTATCGAAGGGAAAGCATAAGGTGATAAAAAACATTCTTCCTTCAGAAATTGAAAAAGAGAGCTTCAGGATAATCAGGTCTGAGCTCAAAGAGATGGGAAAAGAGATCCCGGCTGAGGTAGAGCCTACCGTTGTCCGGGTGATCCACACCACAGCTGACTTTGAATATGCAGACACTATGCGGTTTTCGGACGGTGCAGTAGGTAAAATAAAGGATGCACTAAGAGCCGGAGCCCACATAGTGACTGACACAAACATGGCTTTAACCGGGATCAGCAAGAAGACTTTGGAAAAGTTCGGAGGTCAGGTCCACTGCTTTATGGCAGATGAGGACGTGGCAGCTGAGGCCAAAGAGAGGCAGGTCACAAGAGCTATCGTCAGCATGGAGAAAGCTGCGAGGCTCGGTGTTCCTACCATTTTCGCAATTGGGAACGCACCCACAGCTCTTTTGCGAATAAGAGAGTTATATGACAAAGAGGGACTAAGGCCTGAGGCTGTGATCGCAGTTCCTGTGGGATTTGTGAACGTGGTGGAGGCCAAAGAGCTGATCCTTGATATGGACGTTCCATACATCGTTAACGTTGGCAGAAAGGGCGGCAGCACAGTGGCTGCGGCAATCTGCAATTCCATTCTCTACAACATGTGATGAAAGGTTATAAAGTGAGCGAGCTTTATATAGAAAAGGGCGGAAAAAAGTTAAGATGTGGATACACCACCGGTAGCTGCGCTGCAGCTGCTTCCAAGGCTGCGCTCATCATGCTCCTTGACGGGACAGAGGTAAGGAACGTTAAGATAATCACTCCCAAGGGTATAGAGTATGTTGCGGAGATAGAGGATATTACGAGGGACGAGGCAGCTAGGGCGGTGAGCTGCGCTGTTGTTAAGGACGGCGGAGATGACCCGGACGCCACAAATGGGATGAAGATCTACGCCACAGTCACCATCGCGGAGACTGCTGCAGATGGGGAATCCGCAGATTTCCAGGCGGATGGAGAGAACGTTGTTGAAATCGACGGCGGCGAAGGCATTGGCAGGGTCACAAGACCTGGCCTTGACCAGCCCATCGGAGAAGCAGCCATAAATTCTGTTCCAAGGAAGATGATCACTGAGGCAGTGATGGAGGTGCTTAAAGAGAGGAACCTGTCAGGCCTTAAGGTCAGCATTGTAATAAGCGCCCCAGAGGGACAGGTTGTTGCAGAAAAGACCTTTAATCCCAAGCTAGGAATTGTAGGGGGAATATCGATACTTGGAACCACCGGGATCGTAGAGCCTATGAGTGACGAGGCTATCCTTGCAACCATAAAGGCAGAGATCAGCATAAGGAAAGCGGAAGGCAACAAAGTGCTCCTTATGGCTCCTGGTAACTACGGCCTTAAGTTCCTTGCTGATACATACGGCGTCTTAGAAGACATGGCTGTTATGTGCTCAAATTTTGTGTATGACACTTTGGAGTACGCAAGGGAGGCCGGGTTTAAGGAAGTTCTCTTTGTGGGACATCTGGGTAAGCTAGTTAAGGTTGCAGGGGGAGTTAAGAACACCCACTCGGCCTATGGAGACCGCAGGATGGAGATACTTGCTGAGGCTACGAGATCTCTTTTGCCAGAAGGTGACGGGCCTATTCTTGATGACATTTTAAGCTGCGTCATGACAGATGAGGCGGTCAGGATAATAACTGAGGCGGGGCTTAAAGAGCCCGTGTTTAGCGAGATAGCAAGGCGCATCAAGGGGTGCATGGAAGACTGGATGGATGGCCAGGTTAAGGTTGAGACCATTGTCTTTAGTAACGATTACACGAAGCTCGTTGAGACAGATGGCGCGGCGGATATGATGGAGCGCCTTAAGAGCGCTGCAGACTAAGAATTTAGCCAGAAAGGCAGGAAATATGGTTCATTTTGTTGGAGCGGGTCCAGGAGCAGAGGACCTAATTACCATCAGGGGAAAAGAGCTTTTGGAGAAGGCGGATGTGATCATCTACGCCGGATCACTGGTTAACCCCGGGCTTTTAAAATATGCAAAAGAAGGGTGCGAAATCCATGACAGTGCAAAGCTCACCCTGGGTGAAGTGGTGGAAATTGCTTCTGGCGCTTGCGAACAGGGTAAAGACGTTGTAAGGCTCCACACGGGAGATCCCAGTATCTACGGCGCTATCAGGGAGCAGATGGATGCTTTCGATGAGCTTCATATCAGCTATGATGTGACCCCTGGAGTTAGCTCTTTTTGCGGCGCGGCAGCGGCACTTAACCTTGAATATACGCTTCCTACCGTAAGTCAGAGCGTCATAATAACCAGAATGGACGGAAGGACTGCGGTTCCGGAAAAAGAGTCGCTGGAGGCCCTCTCAGAGCATGAATCAACCATGGTGTTCTTTTTATCAGCTGGAGATACCAAAAGGCTCTCAGAGAGGCTCATTGCAGCAGGGAGAAGACCTGGTACGCCCTGCGCCATAGTGTACAAGGCCACATGGCCTGATGAAAAGAAATTCAGGTGTACCCTTGAGACTTTGCCTGAGGTTGCAGCTGAAAATGGCATTGAAAAGACGGCCCTCATCATCGTTGGAGATGTGGTAGAGCCTTCAGAATATGAAAAATCCAAGCTTTACGACCCGGGATTTACCACGGGCTATAGAAAAGGAACAGACAGTTAATGGAAAAGGAAAGGAAGATTAGAAGAATACTGGTCTTTGGAGTGCTGATCATCCTGGTGATCCTGGGCTTTGTCCTTAGTATCACCATTGGAAATGTGAAGATCAGTGCATCAGAGGCTCTTTCCATCCTTACAGGGCAGGAAACAGGCAAAAACGCAGCCATAATACTGGATCTAAGACTCCCAAGGGCGCTAATGACCTTTATTCTTGGAGGCGCTCTTGCGGTGTCCGGATTTCTTTTACAGACCTACTTCTCAAACCCTATCGCAGGACCCTACATCCTGGGCATTTCATCAGGTGCCAAGATGGCTGTGGCTCTTATGCTGATCTTTGTAGTGGGTTCTACAGGAAGAGCAAGCAGCATAATGCTGGTACTGGCGGCTTTTGTGGGCGCTGTGATCTCAACCTTTTTCATTATCATGATATCGAGAGTTGTGCGGAATATGGGAATTCTACTGGCTGCAGGCATCATGATCGGTTATATCTGCAGCGCCATTACGGAGTTTCTCATTGCTTTTGCGGATGATTCGGACATAGTTAATCTCCACGGCTGGTCCCAGGGAAGCTTTTCGGGAACAGACATGGGGACTGTGAAATATGCGGCAGTTATCGTATTTATGACATTTATTCTTGTGATGATGCTAAGTAAGGCTCTGGATGCCTTCAGGCTTGGTGAGACCTATGCTCGTAGCGTTGGTGTTAACGTTAAGCTGTGCAGGGTTCTGGTAATCCTGTTTTCAAGCATTCTGTCGGCCTGCGTGACTGCATTTGCTGGGCCTATTTCCTTTATTGGAATTGCTGTGCCATTTCTTGTAAGGGAGCTTTTAAAGAGCTCAAAGCCTATTGTTCTGGTACCGGCAAGTTTTCTGGCTGGATCAGTATTCTGCATGTTTAGTGACCTTTTGGCAAGGCAGATGTTTGCGCCAACAGAGCTCAATATCTCAGCAGTTACGTCACTTTTTGGAGCACCCATCGTCATCTACATGATGGTAAGGAGGAGGGGCAGCCATGAAGCTTACTGATGTCCAGGCGGGATATAACAGAAAAATAGTGGTAGGTGGCGTTTCTCTTGAGATAGGACAGGGGGAGATAATTACCCTTATAGGTCCAAACGGAGGCGGAAAGTCTACCCTCATTAAGACTATTTCCGGCGCTCTAAGCCTCATTGGCGGAACGGTCACTATTGGAGAGCAGGATATTACCTCTCTTTCAGCAAAAGAGATCTCGAAGACCATGTCAGTTGTGACAACGGAGCGGGTAAAACCTCAGCTCATGACCTGCAGGGATGTGGTGCTGTCAGGAAGACTGCCATTTACTGGAGGATTTGGACTCTTTGGAGCTGCAGACCAGGAGGAGACTGATAAGGCTCTGGAACTTATGAATATAAGGCATTTGGCTGACAGACCTTTTTCTGATATGAGTGACGGCCAAAAGCAAAGAACTCTTATAGCAAGGGCTATATGTCAGAGCCCAAAGTACCTTGTAATGGATGAGCCAACTTCATATATGGATATCAAGCACAGGCTTGAACTTATGAAGGTTTTAAAGAAGCTCACAGAGAGTGGAATAACGATTGTTATGTCTCTTCACGAGCTGGAGCTTGCCCTGGAGGTGTCTGACAGACTGCTTTTAGTATACGATGATGGTCATGTCAAGGTTGAGACTCCGACCAGTGTTATCGCAGATGGACTCTTAAAGGGCCTCTTTGATCTTGATGATGAGATGTATAGAAAGGTGCTGTCAGGACTTGGGCATGATGGCGGAAGGCACTCTGGATATTTTGTGAACAGAGCCTGCGAGTTCTATCCATGCCACGATGTACCAGATGACAAATTCAGCTGCATGTTCTGCTATTGTCCTCTCTTTGATGTAGAGGACTGCGGCGGAGAGTACTTTATGACGGATAAGGGCGTTAAGAACTGTAGGAACTGTACTTTTGTCCACTATAGGGATAATTACACCAATGTGATAAAAAAGCTCAAGGAAAAGATGTATGGAACAGATTAGTCTGGGAAAATACAAGTTAATATGCTTTACAGACCGAGGACGGGAAGTGATGGAGAGGATCTGTCAGGGGCTCTGTGAGCTTGATGGAGGTCGGAGCTCTGCGAATGATCACACATTAGAAGTTGCTGAAGTTGCTGGCGGACTTGATGACTGGACCAGGGATTCGTTTGTAACTGGGAACACCTTGATCTTTGTTGGGGCCTGTGGGATTGCTGTAAGAGCTATAGCTCCTTATGTGGCTGATAAGGCCACAGATCCAGGGGTTCTGGTGATTGATGAAAACGCATGTTATGTTATTCCTGTGCTGTCTGGGCACCTTGGAGGAGCTGTGGATGAGGCGAAAAAGATCGCTGGGATCCTTGGAGCGGAAGCTGTTTTAACAACTGCCACAGATGTAAGGGGTGAATTTGCAGTTGATGTTTTTGCCAAAGACAATGAACTTGTGATCAGCGATATGAAACTTGCAAAAGAATTTACTGCAAGACTTCTTGCAACAGGAAATGGGACTTTTGTAGTAGATGATGAGTATAAAAAAGAAATTGTTATTGGCAGCGTGCCAGAGAGTTTAAGTGCTTCAAAAGAAACATGTGATATTTATATTTCGCCTGCTATTTATGGCGGTGATAAGCTCCAGCTGATTCCAAAAACGATTGTTATTGGAATGGGTTGCAAAAAAGACAAGGGCAGCGACGAGCTGATCTCCTTCGCAAGGAAGTGTCTTTCAGAGATTGGGATAGATGAAAGAGCAGTGAAAGCTGTTGTTTCAGTAGACGTTAAGAGTAAGGAGCAGGGGCTTATCGATACTGCCAGATTCTTTGGGGCAGAGTTTAAGACTTTTAGTGAGGAGGAGCTATCTGCTGTTAAGGGAGATTTTACAGGCTCTGATTTTGTTAAGGCAACAGTGGGCGTTGATAATGTTTGCGAGAGGTCTGTGATGGCCTATGGATGCAGCAGGATCATTAAGAGGAAGACTTCTGAAAATGGAATGACTTTTGCTGCTGGAGTAATAGTTAAAGAACTTAGATGGAGATAAAAACATGATCGAAGGAAAGCTGTTTGTTGTGGGAATTGGTCCTGGCAGTTTGGAAGATATGACCATAAGAGCCCATAGAGCTCTTGAAAACTGTGATGTTATCGCAGGTTATACCGTGTACTGTGACCTTGTCAGGCCACATTTTCAGGATAAGGAATATATCAGCACTCCCATGATGAGGGAAGAAGAGAGGGTAAAACTTGCCCTTGAAAAGGCTGCATCAGGAAACAGAGTATGCCTTGTGTGCAGCGGAGATGCAGGAGTTTATGGCCTTGCAGGTCTTGCTGTTTCCATGGGCCAGGATTTTGAGGGTGACCAGATAGATGTTGAAATAATCCCTGGGGTTACAGCTGCCATAAGCGGAGCGGCTCTTCTTGGAGCACCACTTATCCATGACTTTTGTCTTGTGAGTTTAAGTGACAGGTTAACTCCCTGGGAGCTTATCGAAAAGAGATTATTATCAGCTGCAGAAGCTGACATGACTATAGTTTTGTATAACCCTGAAAGCAAGAGCAGAGCTGGATATTTAAAGAAAGCGTGTGATATTTTATTAAAGACGTGTGACGGAAACAGGGTCTGCGGAGTTGCAGGAGAGATAGGTCGTGATGGTGAGAAGTATCAGGTCATGACCCTGACAGAACTTCGTGACTATCAGGCAGATATGTTCACCACAGTGTTTATTGGAAGCGCTGGAACAAGAAGAGTTGGGGATAAGATGGTAACCCCAAGAGGATATGAGAGCGAGAAGTAAGGAGAGGCTATGGCAGATAAGATCCTCATATTTGGTGGAACTACAGAGGGAAGAGAACTGGCTGATGCTTTGAAAAAAGCAGGGATTCCCCATGTGGTCAGCGTTGCAACAGAATATGGCAGGGAGATCGAGGTAAATAGCGGAGAAGACAGCCTTCTGGTGGGCAGAAAGTCCAAGGAAGATATAGTAGCAGTCCTGTTTTCGGGCGAGTACAGCCTTGTGGTAGACGCCACACACCCCTTTGCCACAGCGGCTTCCAAAGAGATTGCTGGAGCCTGTGATGAAGCTTCATGTGAATATCTAAGGCTTAGAAGGCCTGTTGATGACTGGAGCGCGGGAGATGGTATCGTAACTGTCTCTTCAGTGTCAGAAGCAGCAAAGGTCCTTGATAAAGAAACTGGAAATATCCTGGTCCTTACTGGTAGCAGGGATTTAAAGGAACTCCTGTCTGGAATAAGCGACAGATCAAGAGTTTATGTGAGGGTTCTTCCAAGTGTTGAGAGCCTTGAGAAATGTCAGGAGATGGAGCTTTCTGGCAGGCAGATAATAGCAATGCAGGGACCATTCTCCCAGAGGATGAATGAGGCCCTTATTAAAGAGGTCGATGCATCAGTTATTCTTACCAAGGAAAGCGGCACCAGCGGCGGTTTTGAGGAGAAGCTATCCGCAGCCAGCGCCTGCGGCATAAAGTGCGTAGTCATCGCGAATCCTGAGAAGGAGAGCGCTGGCACGGGCGAAAGCTGTGCTTCTGTGGCGGAAGTACTGGACAGGATACTTGAGAACGCAGGGCCAAAAGATGCCATGGCGATCACTCTTGCGGGCATGGGACCTGGCGGAAGACAGTACTGGACGACAGAATTTGCTGAGGCTTTTGATGAAGCGGATGTGATATTTGGAGCTAAGACAGTTCTGGCTGAGCTTGAAGGCGAAGGCGGTAAGAAGCTTTCAGTTCCTGTTGTGCCCATGTTTGGCCCTGATGAAATCTGCAACCACCTTGCTGAGCATCCAGAGTTTAAGCGCCCCATGGTGATTTATTCTGGCGATATTTCTCTTTGCAGCGGTGCTAAGAAAGGCGCAGAAGCTTTCCGGGCAAAAGGCTTTGAAGTCAGGAAGATATCTGGCATATCCTCGGTAGTTCTTTTTGCAAACAGGCTCTCTCTTGGGCTTGAAGACGTTTTAGTCGTCAGCGCCCATGGAAGAAAGTGCAACGTAGCTGGTTTTGCCAGAGAAAATGAGAACCTTATCGTGCTTCCATCTGACCTTGAGGATGCGGCCAGGATAATAGGGGAGCTTGATCCAGAATTCAGAGTTACAGCCGGCGTAAATCTTGGCACAGACGATGAGAAGGTCTTCGAAGTAAGTGACGTAGCGGAACTAAAGTCCATGCAGGGAAAAGTTCTTTTGAATATAAGTAATCCTGGAGCTGCGAAGCATCTGATAAATGCAGGGCTTCGGGACGATGAGATAACAAGGGGCGATGTCCCCATGACCAAGGAAGAGATAAGAGCTCTGTCTGTGAGAAGGCTGGGACTTAGAAAGGGAGCGGTTCTTTGGGATGTTGGAGCTGGAACAGGCTCTATTTCCCTTGAGGCAGCACTTCTTGATCCTTCAATAGAGGTTTATGCAATAGAGAAAAAGTCTGAGGCGGTGGATCTTTTAAAGGCAAACAAGGATAAATTTGGTCTTTCTAACATGACTGTTATCCCGGGAGAGGCGCCACAGGCCCTTAAGGAGCTGCCTGCACCGGACAGCGTGTTTGTTGGCGGCAGTGGAAAGCACCTGGATGAAATTCTTGAAACTGCAAGAAGCGCCAACCCCAAGGTGAAGATCGTGGTCAACTGTGTCACCCTTGAGACCATGACGGAGACCATTTCAGTGCTTGATAAAATGGGCATTTCAGACCCCGATATCATTCAGGTCAGTGTGAGTCGCTACCAGAAAAGAGGAGCTTATCACATGGCTGATGCCCAGAACCCTGTATTTATCATAAGTTTTTGAGGTGTGTATGAGACTTGAAGATCCAAGAATCTTAATATGTGCCCCTGGAAGTGGCAGCGGTAAAACACTGATCACCTGCGGGATTTTAAGGCTCCTCCAAAAGAGAGGTTTAAAGCCCGCTGGCTTTAAGTGTGGCCCTGACTACATTGACCCCATGTTCCATAAGAAGGTCCTTGGGATCCCTTCAGAGAACCTGGATCTGTTCCTTGCTGGAAGCGAGGGTGTTTTACAAAGCATGGCAGAAGGCGCCAAAGGGCGCGATATTTCCGTCATCGAAGGCGTCATGGGCTTTTACGATGGCATGGGGAGCTGCTCCATGGAAGGGTCATCCTATGACCTTTGCGTAAAGACAGGAACTCCCGCCATCATGGTGGTCAACTGCCGTGGTATGAGCAGGTCTGTAATTCCGCTTATCAAGGGCTTTTCAGAGTACGGCGTCGGAGTGATCGAGGGAATCATCCTTAACAACATCTCTCCGATGATCGCATCAGACATTGCTGCTGAGATCAAAAGAGAGCTGGGGATTCCAACGATTGCGGTTCTTCCCAAATTAAAGGGAGAGCTTCTTGGGAGCAGACACTTAGGGCTCATCATGCCTGATGAAGTGCCGGAAGTTTTAGATATTATTGATTACGTGGCAACAGAGCTTGAAAAGAGCTTTGACTATGATACGTTTATGGAGATCGCAGGTAGCGCAAAGGTTATGGATGTGACCATACCTGAGCTGTCACCAGTTACAGATAAGGCCGTCGGAATAGCCATGGATGAGGCTTTCTGCTTCTACTATGAGGATAACCTCAGGTTCCTTGAAAAGCTTGGGGCCAGGATAAAGTTCTTTTCCCCGATCCATGATGAGCATCTGCCTAAGGCACATGGGTACATCTTCGGAGGCGGATATCCGGAGCTGTACTTAAAGGCGCTTTCTGAGAACGAATCCATGAGGCGGGAGATTAAGCAGGCTGCTGATAGCGGAGTTCCTATTCTTGCTGAGTGCGGCGGATTTCTGTATCTTAAGGAATCCTTTATAGGCGTAGATGGCGCAGTTTACGACATGGCAGGAGTTTTGCCAGGGCAGGGCTTTATGACAGAGAAGCTTGGCCACTTTGGATATGTGAATGTGACGGCTAAAGAGGATACGACATACCTTAAGGCTGGCAGGACCGTAAGGGGGCACGAATTCCACTACTGCGATACCACGGATAATGGCGACCTTTGCGAGATGAGTAAGCCCACAGGCAGCAGGTCCTGGGAAGGGTATCAGGCAAAGAATAACGTATTTGCTGGATTTGCCCACCTTTATTACCCATCCTGCCCTGAATTTATAGAGGAATTTTTGAGAAAGATCTAAGAATGTTAACAAGAGAGAAACTATCTAAACTTAATATCGAACCGCCTTCCGCAGCCATTTATCAGGCTTCAAGGGATAAGTGGGATGGAATTTCAAAGCCTATAGACGGCCTTGGAGATTTTGAGAAGGTGGTGGCAAGGATAGCAGCGATCCAGGGGACAGTGGCTCCATCTTTAGATAAGCGCGCCGCAGTCATCATGTGCTCCGACAATGGAGTGGTTGAGGAAGGGATTTCCCAGACTGGAAAAGAGATAACGAAGGCCGTTGCTGCTGCTCTTGGAAGTGGCATTAGTACAGCCTGCACCCTGGGAAGGTCTGCGAAAGTGGATATCATTCCTGTGGATATGGGAATTGACTGCGACGAGACCATCGATGGCGTGATCGATCTAAAGGTAAGAAAGGGCACCAGGAATTTTGTAAAAGAGCCAGCCATGACTGAGGATGAGACTCTACTTGCCATAGAGAGAGGAATTGAGCTTACGAAAGACCTTGCAGCAAAGGGCTACAAAGTAATAGCTACAGGGGAGATGGGAATTGGAAATACCACCACATCTGCAGGGGTGCTGTCAGCTCTTTTGCATGAGGACAGTGAGGAAATCGTTGGAAGAGGCTCAGGTCTTGATGATGCAGGATTATCCAGGAAAAGAGAAGTGGTAAAAGCGGCTGTAAATAAGTACGGAGCTGGAGATGCTCTTGAAATCCTTGCGTGCCTTGGAGGATATGATATAGCTGGGCTTTGCGGACTCTGCATCGGCGCTGCGCTTAGCCACCTTCCTGTTGTGGTTGATGGTGTTATCAGCACCACAGCTGCTCTTGTAGCTGAAAGGCTTGTTCCCGGGGTAAAAGAGTATGTTATCCCCTCCCATGCTGGAAGAGAAAAGGGAAATCTCATGGCGCTTGGGAAGCTTGGGCTTGCACCCCTCATCGAAGGAAACATGGCTCTTGGAGAGGGAACTGGCGCGATCATGCTGTTTCCATTACTTGACGTTGTTATGGACTATTACCTTGGAGGCGCGGAATTTAGCGACTACAGTATTGACGAATACAAGAGGATTAACTGATGATCACACTTGTTGTGGGTGTTCCGAACAGCGGAAAATCAGCTCTTGCTGAATCCCTGGTCATGGAGCAGTCTGAAAGTGACAAGAGAATATACATAGCCACCATGATTCCTTTTGGAGAAGAGGGCGATGCGAGAGTTAAAAAGCATCAAAAGCTCCGTGAAGGGAAAGGCTTTTTTACCGTTGAGGCCCCAGTGGATGTAGCTGGTGCTGCGTCTAAGGTCGCTGGTATTGAGGATTCCACCTTCCTTTTGGAGTGCGTTTCAAACCTTGTGGGAAATGTGATGCATGAGGATGGGGCAGAGGTGCAGACCCAGGGAAAAGAGCCTGTTAAGAGGTCTGACGAAGACGTAGTAAGCAAGGTGGTTTCTGACATCAAGGCTCTTTCAGGAATGTGCAAAAACCTGGTGATAGTCACAAACTCTTTTCCCATGGATGGGGAAGGGTACGATGAGGACACAAGAAGATACGCAAGGCTGGTAGCGCTGGTGAATGAGAAGCTTCGAGACTTGGCAGATAAGATATACGAGTACTCGCAAGGGAAATGGAGGGAGCATGAGCATAATTAAGAGCATTGCTATAGCATTTTCAATGTATTCCAGGATTCCCATGCCCACATTTCAGTGGGAGGACCGGGAGTACAGGCATGCCATAAGCTTCCTGCCCCTGATTGGCGCAGTTGTAGCACTGATCGTAGCTGCTGCGGGATTATTGGAGGGACTTCCGGTGTTTGTGATGACGGCAATCCTGGCGCTGATTCCACTTGTGATCACGGGAGGATTTCACCTTGACGGCTTCATGGATGTCATGGACGCCAAAAGCTCTTTTTCCGATAAGGAGAAGAGCCTTGAGATCATGAAAGACCCTCATATTGGGGCATTTGCTGTAATCGGACTGTTAAAACTATCTCTGGTGTGGCTTGGAGCGCTGTACCTTGTGGTTCACAACTGGAACGCAGGGCGTCAGGACTACGGGATCTATTGCTACGCGGCCGCCTTCATAGCAGTCAGAGCCCTTTGCGGATTGTGGAGCATCCTGCTTCCAAAGGCCAAACCTGATGGAATGCTGGCCAGGGAGACAGGCCAGGCGGATACTGCTGATATCATGATACTGCTTACGCAGTATACGTTTGCTGAGGCTTTGTGGGCGTTTATTGATGTGATTTCATGCATAGGCTGCGGAGTTGCACTTTTTGCCTTTAGCACCTATTACTGGTTTATGTGCAAAAAGAGATTTGGCGGCGTCACGGGTGATACTGCGGGGTACTTTGTGGTAGTGGCTGAGGTGGTGGCACTGGTGGTGCTGGCTGTGGTTGGCGTCGTAGTACGATATTGATCTTGAATAGGAACTTATAAATGATACTGGAACATATACTGGGGTTTGCGTTTGGTGTGGTGCTGGACCGCATAATTGGAGATCCCCATAATTTTCCCCATCCCATACGACTTATTGGGGCGCTTATTGGATGGATGGACAAGAAACTGAATAAAGAAGGTGGCAATCAGGATGGTGCTGCTGCAACGGGTACGGACTCTGCAAACAGGAAGAAGATCTTTCTTGGCGGAGTGACATGGCTTGTGGTGGTTGTGCTTACTGTGCTGGTTACTGCAATTGTTCAGCTTGGAGCCTATCGAATAAACAGGTGGCTTGGAGTTTTTGTAGAAGCGATTTTGACCTGTTACATCCTTGCAGCAAAGAGTCTGTCCGACGAGAGCATGAAAGTCTACAGGGCCATGGAATCAGCCGAAGGCGGGAATCTTACGGAAGCGAGAAAGGCCCTTTCCATGATAGTTGGCCGCGATACGGAAAATCTTGACGAAGCTGGCATAACAAGGGCTGTGGTTGAGACCATCGCCGAGAACACTTCAGATGGCATCATCGCACCCCTTATCTATACATTTATTGGCGGTCCCATTCTTGGATTTGCGTACAAAGCAGTAAACACAATGGATTCCATGCTTGGTTATCACAGTGACAGGTACGAGTACTTTGGCCGCGTGGCAGCTAAGATGGACGACGTCTGGAACTACATCCCGGCAAGGTTATCTGCCCTGATGATGGTTCTGGCAGCATTCATAGGTGGCAGAGACTATAGCGGGAAAAGAGCTTTCGCTATATTTAAGCGTGACCGCTATAATCACAAGTCTCCCAACTCTGCACAGACTGAGAGCGTATGTGCTGGAGCTTTAGGGCTTCGCCTTGGAGGCGATTCCAGCTATTTTGGTAAGATGGTTCATAAGCCCTATATCGGGGATGATACAAGGCCTATTGAAAAGGCAGATATAAAGAGGGCCGCAAGGCTCATGTTTTTGACAGAATACTTGTGGGTAGCGGTGCTACTGGTGATTGGTTATGTTGCATGGCGGTGAGATTTACGACAAAAGAATAGATCTGGATTTTTCTGTGAGCTTAAATCCATATCCATGCCCTGAGGAAGTGAAAAAAGCACTTACCGGGGCCGTCTGCGATGTGGATAAATATCCGGACATGGATCAGAGGAACTTCAGACAGGCTGTTGCCAGAGCTGAGGGAGTAGATGCTTCATGCGTTATCGGAGGAAATGGCGCATCAGAGCTCCTTTCAGCTATTGCAATGTTGCTCAGTCCGAAGAAAGCTCTTTTGCCAGTTCCAAGCTTCTATGGGTATGTTCATGCCCTGGGGATGGTAAGAGAGTGCGAGACTGCAACATATCAGCTTTCAGAGGATGATGATTTCGAGCTTACGATGGATTTTGTAGGTGCTATCACTGAAGATGTGGACCTGGTCATTCTGGGGAATCCCAATAATCCAACGGGAAGATGCGTAAAGAAGGATGTGTTTGAGGCTGTGCTTAAGAGATGTAAGGAAGCAGGCGCGGCTGTTTTAGTGGATGAGTGTTTTTATAAGCTCTCGGATGGACAATCCAGCGCCAGGGCTTACATTGGCCAGTATGACAACCTCTACGTCGTGGACGCCTACACCAAGCTGTTCTCCATACCAGGGGTGAGAGTGGGATCTTGCCTGTCTCAGGCAGCAAACGTTGAAAGATTAAGGCGATTCCTTCCAGAGTGGAACATGTCAGCCTTTGCGGAGGCAGCAGGAGTAGCCTGCGCTAATATTCTGGCAGCAGGAACCAGGCCAGAGGGTTCCGTCGACCCGGCAGCAGGCTCTGCGGATAACTACATACAAAAAAGCCTCGACATGATCCGCGAGGAACGGAGTTTTCTCACATCGAGGCTTCTTAAAAAAGGGATAAAGGTTTTTTATTCGGACACAAACTTTGTACTGCTTAGAGGCAGTAACCTTTACGAGAAGCTCCTTGATAAGCACATCCTCATAAGGGACTGCGCAACCTTTGAGGGGCTGCCAGAAGGCTACTATCGCATCGCAGTAAAAGATCATGTTTCTAATGAAAGGCTGATAGAAGTACTGTAAATTACTTCTCAAATAAGAATCTCTCAGGGAGAGTGACTTTGAAATCCTTAGCAAGGTTTCTGAAATCATCTGGAGTGATGGTCTGTCTCTTTGTTCCGGTCATTGAGAGGGTCTTAACCAGGATCTCTGCGGACTTTTCAACTGTGTGCATGAGACCGAAGGTCAGATCGAAGTCCTCGCCGGCTGCGAACATTCCGTGGTGAGCCCAGATTGCTACGTCATACTTTTCCATGAGTTTGCTGGTTTCTACAGCAATCTCTCTTCCGCCAGGAACCATCCATGGCACAACTCCGATACCATCAGGGAATACAACAGGGCACTCTGTAGCCATTTCCCAGAGCTCTCTTGTGAAGGCCTCGTCTGTAAGAGGAAGAACAAAGGTAAGAGCTATGGTGTTGGCTGGATGTGCGTGGTAGATAACACGGTATCTGCCGTCAGTCTTTTTCTTTTTGACTTCGTGGTTCATAAGGTGTGAAGGAAGCTCTGATGTTGGTCTTCCGCCATTAACAAGGCCCCACATGATGCGGTAATTTTCGCCCTTGTCGTCAACCTCGATAATGCAGAAACTGTCTTCTGGCTTGATGATGACGTTTCTGAAGAACTTGCCAGAACCTGTTACCATGAAGAACTCTCCAGCGAGGTCAGGGACAGTTGTTCCGATTGGCTGCCACTCACGGGCAGAGAGGTCCTCTTTTACCATATCTACTTCTTCAGGCTTCATCCTGTAGGACAGGTTTCCGCCGTTTCTCTCGTGCCAGCCCTGCTCCCAGCCGTCACCCGCCATGCGGATAAAACCTTGTGTAAACTCAGCATCTAAAACTTTCATTTCAAAAATCTCCTATCTAAAATTCTCACACTCTCTTTGAGAGTACGTCTTTTTCATACTTCTCAACTTCTTCAAACCACTGACCATCCTCTGGAGCGCCGCATCTCTTGCAGAACTCGTTCCATACATCGCCAAATGGCATTGTCTTAAGCTCTTCCTGGCTTACAAGGAGCTTGCTGAAATTCTGGGAGTCCTGAAGCTTCTTGAGCTCATCACTTGGTGTCAGAAGGGCATTTAAAAGAGCTTTCTGAGTGTTCCTGTATCCTGTCACCCATGCGCCAATTCTGTTGATGGAAGCGTCGAAGTAGTCGAGAGCCATGAATACAGAGCCTTCTAGTCCGCCACAACGAACAATCTCTTTGGCGATCTCTTTTGTCTCATCATCAAAGAGCACAACGTGGTCAGAATCCCAGCGTACAGGCCTTGTGATGTGAAGAGCGATGTTAGGGAAGAAGGACAGAAGCGCAGGGATCTTGTCGCTTACAACCTCTGTAGGGTGGTAGTGTCCGTTATCCATAAGAGGAATGCACTTATCCATGTGGGTTGCAGCAAAGGTCAGTGTGAACTCAGCGCTTCCAACGGTGTAGGACTCAACTCCGATACCGAATACCTTGGACTCTACGCAGGGCTTAACCTTGTTAAAATCGAAGGGCTCAGAAAGGATCTGCTCGATGGAATCCTTGTATCTGTCACGAGGGCCCTTCCTGTCAGCTGGAACATCCTTAAAGCCGTCTCCGGTCCAGATGTTCATAACGCAGGTCTGGCCAAGCTCCTCGGCAAGATACTGAGAGATCCTGATGCAGGCCTTACCATGCTCGATCCAGAACTTTCTTGTCTCCTCGTTTGGAGAAGCAAGGGTAAGTGGATCGCATTTAGGGTGAGAGAAGAATGTTGGGTTAAAGTCGCATCCAAGGCCTCTCTCCTTGCAGAAATCCACCCATTTCTTGAAGTGCTTGGGCTCGAGCTTGTCTCTGTCTACCCATCCGCCGTTTTCATCATCAAAGATAGCATAGCTGGCGTGAAGATTCATCTTAGCTTTTCCAGGGATAAGTTTTAAAACCTCGTCAATATCAGCCATGAGCTCCTCTGGAGTTCTTGCTCTTCCCGGGTAATTGCCTGTTGTCTGGATTCCACCTGTGAGGGGCTTATTTGGGTCTGTGTCAAAGCCTCTTACATCATCGCCCTGCCAGCAGTGGAGCGCGATCTGAACGTCCTTAATTTTTGAAATGGCAGCTTCTGTATCAATGCCGATAGCTGCGTACTTTTCTTTTGCCTGTTCGTAACTCATTTTGTAATCCTCCCATTTTTATTCGTTAAAAGTCTTTATGTCAAAGCTTTCAAATATACAGTTCCTTGCGGTCTGAAGATCTTCAAACAAACCACCTGTTATCATTTGAATAACGAGATTTCCAATGGCTGTGCCCTCTATGGGACCTGCAAAAACTGGAAGTCCAGTCGCCTTTGCTGTCAGTTCATTGAGGTAATTGTCCTGACATCCGCCTCCGATTATGTTGATGCCTGTGATCTTTTTGCCGGTAATATCTTCAATCTCTTTTATGGTATCTGCGTAGCACTTAGAAAGACCGCTGTATACGCACTGCATGATCTCTCCGACACTTTCAGGAACCTTCTGGCCGTTAGCCTGGCAGTTTTCTTTTATGGCATCGATCATGCTCTCTGGTGAGAGAAAAGAGCTGTCGTTTACGTCAAGTACAGTCTCGAAACCATTGCACTTTCTTGCTTCCTCTATAAGGTCAGGGAAGCTGTAGGTCTTACCCGTAGCGTATTTACTCTTTCTGCCCTCAACGTACTCGCTTCCGTTAAGCTCTCTTCTAATGGACTGGATGATCCAAAGTCCCATGATGTTCTTTAAAAATCTATAGCGGTAGAAGGCTCCGCCCTCGTTGGTCAGGTTCTCTTTTTGAGCGATATCGCTTGTTATTGGAGATGGATTCTCGACTCCAAGAAGGCTCCAGGTTCCACTTGAGAGGTATACAGATGATTCATCCCTTGCTGGAACAGACAGGAAAGCTGAGCCTGTATCGTGGGTCGCGGGTAAAATAACAGTTGATTTAAATCCGGCTTCTTCAGCGATCTCATCGCAAAAATCCCCTACAACAGTTCCTGGAACTGAAAGCTTTCCGAAAAGCTTTTTAGGAAGACCAAGCTTATCTATGATCTCCAAGTCCCACTCTTTATCTGATGCATTTACAAGATTTGATGTGGTGGCGTTGGTGTATTCCTGCTTTCTTACTCCTGTGAGCCTAAAGTTAAAGTAGTCAGGGATCATTAGAAGACTTTCAGCTTCCTCAAGCTGCTCAGGACTTTCCTTCTTAAGAGCCAGGAGCTGATAGATTGTATTAAATGGCTGCTTCTGGATTCCTGTCCTCTGGTACAGCTCTTTTTCAGAGATGAACTTAGACAGCGCTTTATCCATATCAACTGTTCTGTTATCTCTGTAGGCCACAGCGTCGCCCACCATATTTCCTTCTTTATCAAGGAGTACGTAGTCTACTCCCCAGGTATCTATTCCCACAGTTTCGGGGATCATATTTTCTGTTTTGCAGGCCTTTAGACCATCAATGATTCCCTTCCAGAGATTATCTATATCCCATACGAGATGACCGTTTTCCTCCCGCTGTCTGTTCTCGAAGCGGTGGATCTCCTTAAGTTTCATCCTGCCATCTTCAAGCCATCCTATAATGTGCCTTCCGCTGGAGGCTCCGATGTCTATTGCCAGGTAGTACTTGCTCATTGCTATACCTCATCTGATATTTCTAATAATGTGGGCCAATACCCTTTATATCTGTTATAATATAGGACGAGTCATGACCTTTCTAGAACGAAAACTTATCCAAAATAGAACCTTATTTGATATTATTTCACCGGAGTATTTATGAGAAAAGAAATCCTGGACCACATCTACAAGATCACAGAGGAAGAAGAGAAGATCATCGCTGGAGATACTGCTATCTCCAAGGAACTTTATACCTCGGAGGATGAGTTCGTTGTGGACTCAGCCAAGCTACTTGAAAAGGGTAAGTTCATAGCCATAAGACCCCACACGAGGTTCGCTTACTTTCCTGAGCACAGACACAACTACATAGAGATGGTAGTGATGCTACAGGGATCGCTTACCACCAGGATCAAAGACGGAGACAGCATCACATTAAAAACGGGTGATATTCTACTTATGAACCGCCACGCCCGTCATGAGATCATGCCCTGCAGCAGGGATGACCTTGCAATGAACATCATTATTCTTCCGGAGTTCTTTTCAAGAAGCAGCGTATCCTATGACAGGGAGAATATCCTTCGGGACTTTATCATCGCATCACTTTCTGAGAAAAACAGATACAGCGATTTCCTTCTCTATCACGCAGAGGGAGTCATCGCTGTTGAGAATCTTTTGGAGAATCTTATCTGGACCCTTACAGTTCATCCAAATGACATGAACCAGGTGGTTAATGGAACCATGGATCTTCTGCTTATGAATCTGGCAGCTCTTTCCGCTGACACCTTAAAGGACATGAGATCCAAAGGGCAGAATATCACCATTGCGGCCCTTGAGTACATTGATCACAATTATAAGGATGGAAGTTTGGAGGAACTTGCTAAAAAGACAGGGTACACAACAGCACACCTTAGCAGACTTTTAAAAAATAACACCGGTAATAATTTTAAGCAGCTCCTGCAGCAAAGGAAGCTGCAGCAAGCTGCTTATTATTTAGAGAATACTACTCTCACTACAGAGAGGATTATAGAAAACATTGGTTATGAAAACAGTGCATACTTCTACAAGAAGTTTGCAGCCAAGTACGGATGTCCTCCGAGAGAATATAGAAGAAAACACCAGTTATCTTAAAATGCTATAACCGAAGCTGTTTACAAGGGCATCGATTGGCTGTCCACTCTTGCAAAGAGGACACTCTGATGGAGCATAGGAGTGATAGTTTGGAATCTCTTCAGGATGGAAGACTGAAATAACAGGTATTCCTTCAACCTCTTTTACCGCGCTAAAAATAGCACATGCTCCGGAAACAGTTGCGCCGTAGTAGCGAACTCCGTCCATAAGGCCCTCAAGAGTAAGACCTGTAGCAAGGGATCCCATAAGGATCAGTACGTTCTTGCCTCTTATAGCAAGCTGAAGGTTATCTCTGAAGATAATCTGTCCGTTTGGAGCATACTCAGGAGCCAGAACATAGATTGTCTTGTGGGCGTTGTAGTTAAGAACGCCGGCCTTGGTCAGCTCCTCAGCAAGATAGGTTCCTATTACCTCAGTGCCATCGGCGCACAGGATAGTGTCAACAGGAGTGTTGACTGTATAGTGCATCGCCAGGGCATTAGCTACGCCGTGAGCTTCATTGCACCTGGTCTTCAATGTGCCGATTTCCATGTAATTGGTGATATGCGAATGAGTAGTCGCATAGTGTCCAGGAATTATCTTAAGAGCGACAGATGAATTCATGGAAGCTGGAATTTTCGTATAATCACTTAGCATAATTAATCCCCTTTCGATAATTGTTATTTCTTTATATTAATCAGTATAACATAAATCCAATTTCGGAATGTCAACTAGACAAAAAAATCAATAGTATAGGAAGGTAAATGGTTGTATAATACGTTTTAATTGTACGTGATTTATTTTTATACATAGGAGGCAAAAGAAAATGAGTATCAGAATTGGTATCCTGGGTTACGGAAACCTTGGTAAGGGAGTAGAACTTGCAGTTGCTGCAGCACCTGATATGGAGCTGGTAGCTGTTTTCACAAGAAGAGATCCTTCTACACTGACTATTAAGACTGCTGGAGTTCCAGTTGTTTCAGTAGACAATGTAGCAGACTACAAGGACAAGATAGATGTAATGATCCTCTGCGGAGGAAGCGCAACAGACCTTCCAGTGCAGACACCACAGTACGCTAAGATGTTCAATGTTGTTGACAGCTTTGACACACACGCTCGTATTCCTGAGCACTTTGCAAACGTTGACGCAGCAGCAAAAGAGGCTTCAAAGGTTGCAGTTATCTCCTGCGGATGGGATCCAGGAATGTTCTCTCTTGCAAGAGTTTACTCAAATGCAATCCTTCCAGATGGCAACGACTATACATTCTGGGGCAAGGGTGTATCACAGGGCCATTCAGATGCTATTCGCCGCGTAAAGGGTGTCAAGAACGCCAAGCAGTACACAATTCCTGTAGAGAGCGCTCTTGAGGCAGTTAGAAGCGGCAAGAATCCTGAGCTCACCACAAGAGACAAACACACAAGAGAGTGCTTCGTAGTTCTTGAGGACGGCGCAGATGCAGCAGCCGTTGAAAAAGAGATCAAGGAGATGCCAAACTACTTCGCTGATTACGACACAACAGTTCATTTCATCAGCGAGGAAGAGCTTCTTAAGAACCACAGCGGAATGGCTCACGGCGGATTCGTATTCAGAAGTGGCAAGACTGGCGCTGACAAAGAGCACAACCACATCATTGAGTACAGCTTAAAGCTTGATTCAAACCCTGAGTTTACAACCAGTGTACTTGTTGCAGTAGCAAGAGCGGCCTTCAAGATGCACGCAGATGGCGCTAAGGGATGCAAGACAATGCTTGATATCCCACCAGCAATGCTTTCTGAAAAGAGCGGTGAGGAGCTTAGAGCTCACCTTCTGTAAGCCGTACTTTTTCGGAAAATATGGTAAAATAAAACCACTTACGTGTTAGAAAATAGAAACTATTGGAGGCAATAAACAGATGAGTCAGCAGAAAATTGGAACCAAGTGCGTACAGGCGGGCTATACACCCAAGAATGGTGAGCCCAGACAGATACCTATCATTCAGTCAACAACCTTTAAATACGACACCAGCGAGGATATGGGCAAGCTCTTTGACCTTGAGGCCAGCGGATATTTCTACACAAGGCTTCAGAACCCCACTAATGATTATGTGGCAGCCAAGATTGCAGCATTAGAGGGCGGAACAGCAGCCATGCTCACATCTTCAGGACAGGCAGCCAACTTTTTTGCACTGTTTAATATCTGTGAGTGCGGAAGCCACATCGTAGCTTCTTCATCAATATATGGCGGAACCTTCAACCTGATCGCAGTTACCATGGCTAAGATGGGTATCGAGGTTACCTTCGTATCACCTACAGCTACTGATGAGGAGCTGGACGTAGCATTTAGGGACAACACAAGAGCAGTTTTTGGAGAGACTATCGCAAACCCTGCTCTTACAGTTCTTGATATTGAGAGATTTGCAAATGCTGCCCACAGACACGGAGTACCTCTCATTGTTGATAATACTTTCCCTACACCAGTAAACTGCAGACCTATCGAGTGGGGCGCAGACATCGTAACTCACTCAACCACCAAGTACATGGATGGACACGGCGCTGGTGTTGGCGGAGTTATCGTTGATTCCGGTAAGTTCGACTGGATGGCTCATGCAGACAAGTTCCCAGGACTTACACAGCCAGATGATTCTTACCATGGAATCGCTTATGCTGAGAAGTTTGGAAAAGAGGGAGCCTTCATCACCAAGGCTACAGCCCAGCTTATGAGAGACTTTGGAAGCATTCAGTCACCTCAGAACGCATTCATTTTGAATCTCGGACTTGAGTCATTGCACGTTCGTATGCCTAAGCACGTAGAGAACGGACTTGCAGTAGCACAGTTCCTTGAGAAGCACCCTAAGGTAGTTAAGGTCAGCTATCCTGGCCTTGAATCGGATACATATTATGAGCTTGCCAGGAAATACATGCCAAACGGCGGTTGCGGTGTTGTTTCTTTCGAGCTCGAAGGTGGCAGGTCAGCAGCTGAGAGCTTCATGAAGAAGCTGAAGCTGGCAGCCATTGAAACCCATGTTGCAGACGCAAGGACATGCTGTCTCAACCCTGCAACATCAACACACAGGCAGATGACCGACGAGCAGCTTGCAGAAGCTGGAATCCCAGCCGGCCTTGTAAGAATGTCCTGCGGACTTGAGGATAAGGAAGACCTCATCGCGGATCTGGAGCAGGCCCTCGGATAATCGTGCCTTTCCCCTTTTGAAAGGAGATTTTTATGGCACAGGTATTTTTCCCTGAGATGAAAAAGAAACTCGCCTTTGGCGCAATGAGACTCCCAATGGCAAACGGAGCCATCGACACCAAGCAGGTATGTGACATGGTTGATGCCTTTATTGAGAACGGCTTCAACTACTTTGATACAGCCCATGGCTATCACGACGGACTGTCAGAGACTACACTTAGAGAGTGCCTCACAAGCAGGCACGACAGAAGTGAGTACACCCTTACCAACAAGCTCACAGAGCCATACTTTAACAGCAAGGAAGAGATCCGTCCCTTCTTTGAGAAACAGCTTGAGTGGTGCGGTGTAGACTACTTTGACTTCTATCTGATGCACGCCCAGGGAAGAGGTAACTACGACAAGTTCCAAAGGTGCGAGGCCTACGAGGTTGCACAGGAACTTAAGAAAGAGGGCAAGGTTAAGCACGTTGGCCTTTCCTTCCATGATTCAGCAGATTTCCTTGATAAGATCTTAACTGACCACCCAGAGGTTGAGGTTGTTCAGATCCAGTTCAACTACCTTGACTATGAGGATGACAAGGTCCAGAGCAGAAAGTGCTACGAAGTCTGCAAGAAGCATAACAAGCCAATCCTTGTTATGGAGCCTGTTAAGGGCGGAAGTCTTGTAAATCTCTCTGATGAAGCCAGGAAGGTCTACGACGAGCTTGGAGATATGAGCTATGCATCCTATGCGATCCGCTTTGTTGCAGGATTCGACCAGGTTGCGATGGTGCTCTCCGGAATGAGCAGCATTGAGCAGATGAATGACAACATCTCCTACATGAAGGACTTAAAACCTCTTTCAGAAAAAGAGATGGAGGCAGTTCAGAAGGTAACCAGGATCACCAAGGGTCTCGACCTGATCCCATGTACCAACTGCCACTACTGCATCGAAGAGAATCACTGTCCTATGGACATCAGGATTCCTGATCTCTTTAGCTGTCTCAATGACAAGGCAAGTTTTGGACATAACATAGAGGCTAAGTATGCGGAGTATACTACTACCGGTGGAAAGGCTTCAGATTGTGTTAAGTGCGGAATGTGTGAGGCAGTATGTCCTCAGCATTTGCCGATTCGTGATCTTCTTGAAAAAGTTGCAGCGGAGTTCGAATAAACTTGAGCGCCCGGCGAATTCGCCGGGCGCTTTTTGCCTTGTATGATTTTTGTGTGTTAATTTATATATGCCTTGAGATGATTTGTTGACGTCAACCAAACGTTCAGATTACCGTTATTTGCTCATATGAACCATCTCGCTCACTTGGGCGAAATGGTAGGTGCTCTTGCAAGAAAATGGGCTAAAAAGGGGAATGTAGAGAAATGTCACCATAAATTGACTAAGGAAGGTTGAGAAATTCACATAATATAGTCAAAAAATGCTGATTTTATGGTGACAATTATTAAAAAGATTCATTTAGACCCGCGAATCGCAGCGATTTGGAGGGAAAATATGGTGACAATTCTCTGTACTTGCAAATAAGGCCCGCTAACTTTGCATGTTGTAATTCATGAAGGTAGTTCAATTAAATATTGCGGATAGTAGTGCTTTATCTGGTCAAGCAGGCATAGCCTGCCATGTTCTGATGTTGTATAATACAAAGTAATATAAGCGCAGTATTTTCGCGAGGTGCGTATGTTTTACTTCCTGATCATTCTGATAACAATTTTATATATTACTGTTCTGGAATTATCCAAGAACATTCTCATCAGCTGGGTAATCGTAGTTTTAGCCTGCGCTGCCATGATTTTCTACAGGACTTATTGCAAGAAGAAATATGCAGCCAAAAGGGGCAGCGTATTTGGGAACATTCATGGATATGGGCCGGAGAACAGACGCAGGGACATGAAGTTTAGAGCGTTTGCATCTCTTTTCCTATACATTGGTGTGCTTGCAGCAACGTACTTTCTGACACAGCCACCAGTTAAGCGTGTTCCGGTAGTTGATAACAGAAAACCTGATGTGACGGATGTTATCTCCATAGACCAGGGACAGCTTACAGGAGTTTACAACGAAGACCACACAGTCAAGGCCTATGGCGGAATCCCTTATGCCAAGGCTCCTGTTGGAGACCTCAGGTTCAGAGAGCCTCAGGCACCGGATAAGTGGGAAGGGGTTAAGGCCTGCAATCACTTTGGGCCAATGGCTATGCAGCCCCAGAATCCAGTTATCTACGATTCCCTGGCAAGGATCCTTGGTTACCATGATTACCAGATTAAGTTTGGCGATGAATATGTAGAAGAGGTAAGCGAAGACTGCCTATATCTCAACATCTTTGCCCCGGCAAAAGAGACTGATGATCTCCTTCCGGTTGTTATCTACTATCACGGCGGATCCCTCACCACAGGTACGCCGTCCTACAGCGAGTACCGCGGCGAAGACCTGGCCAAGAAAGGCGTTATCTATGTCAACTGTGCATACAGGCTTGGAGTATTTGGCTACTACGCAGCAGATGACCTCAAACAGGAATCACCCAACAAGACCACAGGTAACTACGGCCTTTTGGATCAGATCGCTGTTCTTAAATGGGTCAATGCCAACATCAAGGCCTTTGGCGGAGATCCAAAGAGGATCACCATAGCTGGAGAATCCGCAGGAGCATCCAGTGTTAACGCTCTTTGCGTATCGCCCCTTACCAAGGGGCTTTTCCAGTACGCCATCGCAGAGTCCAGCTCAGTGCTTCCTAAGAAGCCTTTCCACACCTTCAGATCCTACGAGGATGCCCTTAAGGCTGGTGAAGCAGTCAGAAGCGAATTCAGAGTAGAAACCTCCGATGAACTTAGAAACATTCCGGCAAAAGAGCTGGTGACCACCATAACCAAGCACTCTTCCATGACAATTGATGGCTATGCTATTAAGGAGCAGCCATATAAGACCTATGTTAAGGGTAACAACAATGAGAAAGCTCTTTTAAATGGCTTTAATGTAAAGGAAGCAGATGCCTTCATGCTGGACGAGGAGGCCACAAGGGATAACTACGTTGAGCTTCTCGCAGAGGACATGGGAGATTACGCCGAGGAGATGGCAGAGGTTGTTCCATACGACCTTCCTGCCAGAGACCAGCACATCATCATAGATAAGCTTGGAGAGGCCAAGGGCGCCCTTAACGTAGCCTACAGTGCTATGTGGTTTACCTATCCACACTACGTATGGAACAATTACCTTGTAGAGCAGGGAGTTCCGGCCTACGAGTACTATTTCACCAAGACCAACAACGTACTTAGTAATTATCATGCAGGAGAGCTTCCATACGCTTATGGCAATCTCTGGCGCCATCGCGGGCTCTACGATGAGAGCGACTATGAGCTTTCAGAGATCATGCAGAGCTACTGGGTAAACTTTGTATACAACGGAGATCCAAACGGTAACTACCGTCAGGTGGATACACCAGGAGACGGCATTTACAGCACTGAGATAGATGGCAAGGCTCTTCCAACCTGGGAGATGCGCAGTAAGAGTAACGACAAGCTTCTTCAGCTAGATACAACCATCCAGATGGTGGAGGATCCAAACCTCGAAATCTATGAAGTTATCGATAAATACATGGATGAAAAATGAACTACCCTCACCGACTCCACGTCGGAAAGGGTTTCTGTTATGCCGCATGGCGGCATGAACCTGTAGGATGCTCTATGCATCCTGCAGAACAGGGCATGTCCACTATGCCCCTATCCCA
>NZ_RAIR01000023.1 GCF_003625485.1 Butyrivibrio sp. CB08 | reverse complement strand
GAAATGAGTTCGCTGTTCATGCGTCCACAGAGGTAAGCGGCGTAATTCTTCATGAAATCACCAATCTCATCTGTGATCACTTTCTTTCTGTATTTAGTCACAAAAATCACACGGTATGTGAGTTTGTATACGGAATGAGAGCCTCTTCTGAATTCGTCCAAAATATCTGATTCTGCTATTGATTTTTGCATATATTTACTCCGTATCTAAAGAGAACAAATGTTTGCCAATTCCTGAAAAGTGTGCTATAATACTAACTATAGAATACTAACAAGGAATTTACAACCGTGTACAGGACAAGGCAATACAGAATAAGCAAAAACCATATACTCTATGACTATTGCAGGGATATCTGCAGATCATCAGCCGTTCTGTACAACAGGGCAAATTTCATCTTAAGGCAGTATTCGTCATCGGTTGATTCAATGGCTGGATTCAAGCCTCTTTT
>NZ_RAIR01000003.1 GCF_003625485.1 Butyrivibrio sp. CB08 | reverse complement strand
TGCATTATCAGGGTTCCAATCAATCCCCCAATATTCTATAGGAAACGCCTTAGCATATATCACTCCACACTGTTGCAAATCTTCCTCTTTCATTTTTCTTATCATAAAAATCACCTCGTAAAATCTCGATATGTCTTTTTCAGCCACATTAATGGAAAAAGGGATTATAGTTATTCTTCCATTAGATCTTTCTCTTCATATGGCTTATTCCACGATCCGATCTCGATCAGATTTCCTTCCGGATCTGCTATATAGCAGGTTCTTTGTCCCCATGGCTCAAGCTCCGGTGGCAGGACAGGTACAGCACCGTTTTCCACAGCCTTCTTATATGCCTCATCTACTTCATCAAATGTGTCGACATACAGCGCAAGTTCAAAATGGCCGTTAAGTCCTTTAACATAGTCATATCTCCGGTTGGTCATTTCCTCAAAGTCTTTCCTGCCATACAGCAGAAACAATGTCCCGTCTTTAACAAGGTAAACATTTTTCGTGTTTTCCGCTTCTTTGATCTCAAAACCAAGAACATCTCTGTAAAAGCGGATCATTTTTGCCATATCATCAACGAGTAATCCAAAACCGTCTAATCTCATAATCTTTCCCTCTTCAGTCGGTCTTTATTTTAGTTTTCATTAGTCTGTTGATCAACTTCTTCATACATCCTGAATGTTCCCGGAACCACGCCGCCGATCCGATATGAAAATCAATCTTTATCTGATGAACCTTCATTTCGATCATCCTTCCTTAAACAAATCTAATTCCGGTATTTTTTCATAGTACAAAAAATCTGTAACGCCGGTGTTTTCGGCATACAGTCTCTGCTCACCCCTATATAAAAACCCGGCTTTTTCATACATCCTCTGCGCCGGAAGATTTGTTTTCAGCGCATCAAGGCGAAGCACCTTTTTCCCATTCCTGACTGCAATCTTCATCGCTTCCTCAAGAATCTTGATCCCCAGTGTTCTTCCCTGATATGAAGGAGAAACCGCAAGCAGATGAACTGTTGCTACCTGATCGTTCGGAAGTTTATCCCTCCATACTATCTTCTCGTATTCCGCGCCCTGATTCATAGAAATTGCCACAACCCCGGCGGCATCATCTTCATCCATCAGGAAATACATCTCATCATGCAGAATATATGCTCTAAGCTGTTCATCTGTAGGATGCTTTCCATATACCCACCTGGCATATTGCTCTATCAGCGGAGTGTTCTCTATCACATCAATATATATTTTCTTCACTGCCTCGAAATCATTCGCATAAACCAGCTGCATCATTCAATCTCCATCTTCTGCAAAATCTTCATACTTCATCGGCGTAAACCAAATCCCGTTCACTGTCTGTTCTTTATCCGTGTCTGTAAATCCCAGCGCATGATAAAACGGCACTCCATAGGGCGAGGAATTAACAGTGATTATCTGATTAGGATATTCCTGCCGTACTGCTTTGAACAGCATTGTTCCGATCCCTTGGCGATGATATTTCCCGTCCACAAAAAAGAAACAGATATGCTTTTTGTCTGATCGGATTCCCACTAGACCTATCAGTCTTTCCCCGTCAAAAGCACCGTAGTATTCAATTCCTGCAAGATATCCTTCGTCATGTAAACACTTCCGGAATTCCTCTATGCCCTCTTCCCCATAATCCGGTGACTCATACTCTGAAAACACTCTCCACGCAAGGTCAAGAGCTGTAGATCTTTCTTCAGCAGAAAGCTTCCTAATTGACACCTCACTTTTCATTTTCTCCATATAAACAAATATCCTCCCAAATCCCGATTTGTCGTAATTATTTATATTTACACATACGACGATTTCTATTTGTCCTTTTATATTGAACTTACTTAATTATGGTAATACATCCCAAGTTGCATAGTTCTGCATATCTATACGAATATCTTTATTATTAGTTCTATCTTTAGCACCAAATACACGAAATATTGGGTCACGATCCCCCACACCAAACACGTCGATATCATCTATCTCGTATATTTCCCCAGGAAATCTTTTACAAGTAACGATATTGCCATAATCTAATTTCAAAAACTCTTCTTTAGTCATGATACCTGTGCCTTCCTATGATTCATTAACAAGCTTCCCTGTACAACTTATTAGCACCTTTTTTGATCTTGTAATGCCTTCATTATTACTTCAAAATCACTCAAATGAATATAATGTCCACTATTGTCTGCTCTTAACAAGATCGATTTTTCTGAAAAAGTAAGGTATTCCTGCATCAAAGACTGCCACAGCTCTTCAACTTTTTCCGCAAATTCTTTTGTGGTTTGTCCAAATTCCATGATTTCTTTTATTTCAAATTCACTTCCATGGGTTATAAGTACGATAGGAATCTGCGGAAAGTTCCCTCTTTCTTTTAATTGACAGATCTCCTTTTCCTCATGTGCCAGGCGATATTCCTCTAAGGCGGCATCATGAAGTTCTACCTTTGTTAATTCATCTAAAATGTATTTCTTTGCTTCCGGTGTAAATTGATCATAGTAATAAAATGGTGGTGCTTTTTTCATAATGAGTTTAATTACAAACCCCAAATGCCAAGAAGCCATTTTCCGCATGATTACAAAGTTTTCTGATTTATTAAACCCACTCTTTTTCTGCTCATCAGTTGTAGTAAATACTGTTTTATATGTATTGTCATTTGCAGATAAAGGATCTACAAACACTATGCCACGAATCATATTGGGATACAATCTGGCAAATTGCTGCGCATACAGACCACCCTGTGAATGTGCCAAAATAATAATCTTACTTTTACAGGGTAGTTCCATTAACAAAGTATGTAATTCTTCGGCTATATTTTTAGGCGAGCGAGCCTTGGAAATATTTCTGCCGCGCTCATACAAAAGAACGGTAAATTGTTCTGAAAGCTGCTCTGCAATGTGCCACCACTCACCGGCAACTGCGCCAAGTCCCATTTCAATAACCAGATCAATATCTCCCTCGCCAAATATGCGATAGGATATATTCTGACCTTCTATCATTTTGCTATCCAGAGATAAAGGCTTTTTCATTTATAATCTCCTTGTAATAAAATACTCTGGAACAAAAGTAACACAAAACAAAAATAGACCTTCTCCTTACACGGATTTAGGTCTGTTTTTCACTCCAATATTTTTCGGTAAATTGCGAGTTATAAGTTTAACGCCATACAAATGGCGCCTTCCAGCTTGTCATAAGGGGGATAGTTATCAATCAGAACACTTTTTACCTCGATAATCAGGTTCTACCCAGACTCTTTTTATCTCAACATCAGCATCGGAATATCTCTTTAATCCGGCACATCCAACTGCTGTACCACCAGAATATGCGATTATAACATCCGAAATGCTGTCAGACAAATTATATGGAACAAATCCCGATCTATTGGAAATTCCACCTACAATCTTACAGTAATATTCTTCCGTCTTTTCATAAAAGCATCTGAAATCTTCGTTACTACCGCCAGTCCAACGATACTCAATATCCATAATGCCCTCCTCGTTTATATTAAAAGATAATTGTTTTATCAAATTGGAATTTGTAGTACTACAGCCTTATCAGATAATATTGGCTAGTTCTTCCTTCTTTATAGTTTTCGTTTTCTGCAATAAGCGTCCCGCCATTCTTTTGAATGGTTGCTGCAGAGGCCAGATTCTCTTTATAACAGCCAAGTATAACCTTTTCCATTCCTTTTTCTTTGCACACTGACAGTGCATATTTGAGCATCGCAGTAGCATAACCTTTGTTCCTTTCGGATGGCCTGACTCCATACCCAATATCGCCGTATTTTTCAGAAAGCACTTCTGGCAGTTCATATCGAACACTTAGCAAACCTATCAATCTGTCCCCGTCAAAGCAAAGATACAGCAGAGATTTACCCCATTGTTCATCACCAGACAGAGCATTATTCTTTATCTTAGTTACCCACTCAGTATAATCAGAGGATGATAAACCCAAGCTCGCACTGATGCTGGTTTCTCCGTTATTATGGTGTTCTTGTACATATTTCTGTAGTATATCTTTGTCGTTAATTTCAGGAAGTCTATACTTCATTTTTCTCACCTGCAAACTCCGATTTGCATATATAAGCCTTACGCAATAATCAATAATGTATAGTATACGTATTTCCTCTATCCTCTTCAATATTCAAGCCTTTGCAAAATGAGGCAGGAACCCCGTCCCCCTGGTCCACTTTCAGCACGCAAAAAAAGACTCGGTACAATGTACCGAGTCTTCCGAAATCTGCAATAGCAGATTGATTATCTCTTTGAGAACTGTGGAGCACGACGAGCTTTCTTCAAACCGTACTTCTTTCTCTCCTTCATACGAGGATCTCTTGTAAGGTATCCAGCCTTCTTAAGTGTAGGTCTGTACTCATCTGAGTCTGCCTGAAGAAGGGCTCTTGAAATACCATGTCTGATAGCACCAGCCTGACCTGTTGTGCCGCCGCCTCTTACTGTAACAACTACGTCGAACTTGTCTGTTGTCTCAGTAGCTACGAGTGGCTGACGAACGATAACCTTAAGAGTCTCAAGACCAAAGTACTCATCGATAGGTCTCTTGTTGATTGTTATATTTCCATTACCAGCTTTAAGATATACTCTGGCGATTGACTTTTTTCTTCTACCTGTTCCGTAGTAATTAGCTGACTTTGCCATTTTATTATTCTCCTCTCAGATTAAAATGTTAATACCTCAGGCTTCTGAGCTGCATGTGGGTGCTCAGCACCAGCATATACATGAAGCTTACCATACATCTCTCTTCCAAGAGATCCCTTAGGAAGCATTCCCTTTACAGCGTGCTCAACAACTCTCTCTGGGTGATCCTGAAGCATCTGACGAAGTGAGAACTCCTTGTGATGTCCAACGTACTCTGTGTGGTGCCAGTACATCTTCTGATCCATCTTCTTACCAGTTACCTTGATCTTCTCAGCATTGATAACGATCACATAATCACCTGTGTCAATGTTAGGTGTGTAGATAGGCTTATTCTTGCCTCTAAGTACGTTTGCAACGTTTGATGCAAGACGTCCAAGTGTCATATCTGTAGCATCAACTACATACCACTTCTTCTCAACTGTAGTTGCACTAGGCATAAAAGTTTTCATTATGTTTCTCCTTTACAAAATAGAACAATTACTAAATTGCATCGTCTGCAAAGACCCTTCACCTGATCTGTGCAGTTATATGAACATATTGAAGCTTACCGGGACATCAATATGTCACTTGCATTGTCGTGCGGGCATAGTTATAGAACGAACTTTGTCACGCGAATGATATTATATGACGAAACTTTAGTCTTTGTCAACATTTTTCTCGTCTTTTGAAGCCCCATTTTCATCAGCCGAATCAGGCTGTGGGATACCATCCACAAACACATATTTCATGAGGAAAAGTCCCTGGGCTGGAGCAGTAGGACCTGCTGCCGATCTGTCTTTTGCCTCGATCATTCCTGGAACGTCCGATGGAGCGCCCTTGCCGCGGCCAATCTGGATAAGAGTACCAGCAATAATGCGTACCATGTTGTACAAAAATCCGTTTCCAGTAACTGAGATCACAACCTCGTCCCCTTCGCGCCTTACATGAACATCCTTAATGGTGCGGACGTGACTTACCGCCTGGGACTCCACATTACAAAAGCTTGTAAAGTCGTGTTCTCCCACAAGATACTGGCCAGCCTCCTGCATAATCGCCTCGTCAAGGGGCATACTGAAGTGGTAGGTATAGAGCCTCTTGGTAGGAACCTCCTCCTTGGAGTTTAAGACCCTGTACTCGTAGGTTTTCTCGGTGCTGCAGTGCCTTGGATGGAAAGTAGCCGCAACTTCTCTGGACTCCACTACCCTTATATCCTCCGGAAGCAGATGATTCAGGGCAAAAGAGAACCTGTCTCCCGGAATTGTACTGACGGTATCAAAAACAGCCACATTCCCATAGGCGTGAACTCCGGCGTCCGTGCGGCTTGCACCTATTACCTGCACATCTTCACCGGTAAGCCCATGAATGGCTCTGTTAAGCATCTCTTCAATTGTATTTGGGGTGCTCTTTTGGAGCGCCCAGCCATTATATGCAGTTCCATCATATGAAACTGTCAGCATTACTCTTTTCATAGAATTACTCTGCTGGCGATGATCGCCGCGAAATAAAGAACAATTACTCCGTATGCAAGAGCGTCGCGCTTCTTGTAGATAAGGGGCTTCATCTTGGTCCTGCCCTCTCCGCCGCGATAGCACCTTGCCTCCATAGCCATTGCAAGGTCGTTGGCCCTTCTGAATGCTGATACAAACAGAGGTACCAGAAGGGGGATAAGGCTCTTTGCCCTGTTCATAAGGGATCCGCTCTCAAAATCCGCTCCCCTGGCCATCTGGGCCTTCATGATCTTGTCGGTCTCCTCCATAAGGATTGGAATGAAACGAAGTGCGATTGACATCATCATGGAAATCTCGTGGACCGGAACCTTCACCTTTTTCAACGGATTGAGCAGATCCTCAAGGCCGTCTGTAAGGTTATTGGGCGTTGTAGTCAGGGTCATCAGCGAAGATCCTGTGATAAGGAACACAAGCCTTACACCCATCATAAGAGCCAGCCTTAGGCCCTCTTTTGTTATCTGGAATCGTCCAAATGTTACAAGCGGAATACCTGGTGTCAGAAACAGATTAAACACCATGGTAATGATCAGCAGGAAGAAGATCGTTTTCATACCCCTAAAAATGAATTTAGGGGGCACATTTGACAGTTTTATGCAAAGGGCGAGGAATAATCCCGCGATCACATAACCTATGAAATTTTTGGCTATAAACAGGGAAATAATAAAGGAAAAAGTAGCCACAATCTTAACCCTTGGATCAAGCCTGTGGATCACGGATTCCGTCCTATAATATTGTCCCAGTGTTATCTCTCTTAGCATCTTCCTAAAGCCTTTAGTATCTCTTGTTTTGCTTCCTGCAGGGTGGTCACATCAGTGTCCACATCAAAGCCTTCCGCCTTGAGCTCCTGCATGCAGTATGTCACCTGGGGAGCAGCCAGGCCAATCTCTTCAAGCTCCTTGTAGTGTCTGAAAACTTCCTTGGGCTCGCCGTCAAACTCAACTCTGCCCTTGTTCATAACGATTATCCTGTCAACATAATCTGCCACGTCTTCCATGCTGTGGCTTACAAGGATTATGGTCATTCCAAGCTTGCTGTGAAGGTCGCTGATGAGGTTAAGGATATCCTCTCTGCCCTTAGGGTCAAGACCCGCTGTTGGCTCATCAAGGATCATAACCTCTGGCTTCATGGCCAGTACACCTGCGATGGCCACTCTTCTCTTTTGCCCACCTGAAAGGTCAAATGGGGACTGGTAAAAATACTCATCCTCCAGGCCAACTTCCTTGAGGGCCTCATAGGCTCTGAGCTCGTAGTCCCTCTGTGTAAGTCCCAGGTTCTTGGGGCCAAAGCACACATCCTTAAAGCAGTCCGTCTCAAAGAGCTGATGCTCCGGATACTGGAACACCAGGCCAACTCTGGCCCTTAGGTTCTTCTTGTTGTAGGACGGATCATTGATATCTTCGTTGTTAAAAAAGATCTCGCCGCTGGAAGGCTTAAGAAGGCCATTAAGGTGCTGGATCAGAGTAGATTTGCCTGATCCTGTGTGACCGATAAGTCCAATAAACTGCCCGTCAGGGATCTTTAAGTTGACGTCAATGAGCGCAGGGCTTGCCATTGCTGTATCTTCGTCATATATGTGATTGACATGATTAACGATTATCGACATTTCTTTAGAGCCTCCACAAGCTCTTTTCTCGTAAGTATTGCATCTGGAAGGGGAACGCCTGCCTGCCTTAGTTCATGGGCAAGAAGTGTCACCTGAGGCACACCAAGGCGCAGCTCTTTGAGTTTATCCACCTGAGCGAAGATCTCCCTTGGAGTTCCCTCCATAACAACGCTGCCCTTGTCCATAACAAAGACCTTGTCAGCGTCTACAACTTCTTCCATATAATGGGTGATAAGGATGATGGTGATGCCTTCAACCTGGTTCAGGGCTCTTGCTGCTCTTATGACCTCGCGACGTCCGTTGGGGTCAAGCATGGCTGTAGGCTCATCCATGATGATGCACTTGGGATGCATGGCAATAACGCCTGCAATTGAGACGCGCTGCTTCTGACCTCCTGATAAGTGGTTGGGAGAAGCCTTCCTGTACTTGTCCATGCGGACTGCCTTAAGTGCTTCGTCAACTCTCTCCCAGATCTCCTCCGTTGGAATTCCCATGTTCTCCGGGCCAAATCCAACATCCTCCTCAACAACCTGACCAATTATCTGGTTGTCGGGGTTCTGGAATACCATACCGGCTTCCTGCCTGATATCCCAAAGATGATCGTCGTCTTCAGTATTATAGCTATCCACATAGACTTCACCCTCTGTAGGGTATAAAAGGGCATTAAAATGCTTGGCAAGGGTAGACTTGCCAGATCCGTTGTGACCAAGGATCGCGATGAACTGTCCCTGCTCAACCTTAAGGTCAACGCCGTCAACAGCCCTGGTGATTCCCTCAACATTGCCCTCTTCGTCACGTCTGATATATTCAAATACAAGCTTTTGCGTATCTATCATCTTTCCCATAACAGTGCTAATTTTACTAGATTTCATAGGTAAATACAACTTGAATGCATTATGCGTGTTATAATTTTCTTAGCGCTAAAAATTAATGTTTAAAGAAAGGAATATGCTCATGGCAAAGATGAAAAACTTCAGGAAATCTTTTAGTGGTGACAGCACATCTCTTTTAGAGGATGTAATGGAGTTTATTGATTCTTCCCTCACCAGTATCGGAACCAACAAAAAGCTGATACAAAAGACCGAGCTCATAACAGAGGAAATGATCGCGGAACTGTCCAAGAACTCTTTTCCCGGATCAGCTCTTAAGGTTCAGGTCACAAAGCGCCTGGGCGACACCTCTGTGAATCTCTCCATGAAGGGAGCAGCATTTGAACCATATTCCGATGATGAATCCATAGATGAAGACTCCAGCATAGGAGTTATCCGCTCAGTACTCCTGCGCTCCTATGGAGAAAACTTCAAATATCGCAACAAGAACAATGTAAACCTTGTAAGGATCGTCGCTGACCAGTCTGAGCAAAAGCTGAACAACTCTGCATTATATGCTCTGGCTCTTGGCCTTGTCTTTGGTATCATCGCCAGGATGTTTATCCCTCAGCCGGTGAACGCTGTTTTGTGCGACTATATCCTTGATCCGATAAAGACCGTATTCATGCACGCCATCAAGATCATCGTGGCGCCTGTTGTGTTCTTTTCCATTGTTTCATGTTTCTCACAGTTTGGGAGTCTTTCAGAAGTTGGTAAACTGGGAAGCAAAGTTATCGGAGTATACCTGCTCACCACTGTTATAGCTGTATTTGTGGGACTTGCAGTATTTAGCATAATCCAGCCTGGTGAATTTGGCTTTGCTCTTGCCTCTGACCTCTCATCTCAGGCTGTTAATATAGACACTTCAGTAGATACATCTCTTTTATCTACAGTGCTAAACATCGTGCCTTCCAACTTTTTATCACCATTCCTTGAATCCGACACTCTCCAGCTGATCTTCCTTGCAGTTCTCTGCGGCCTTTCAGTTGGATCCATAGGTCAGTACTCAGCTATGTTAAAAGAGCTGTTTGACGCCCTCAACTCTCTGTTCCTTAGCATAACCAAGATTATCGCCAAGTTCATTCCTGTTGCGGGTTTTGTATCAATAGCTCTTCTTATCATTAATCTCAGCATCGATAACCTTGTGGCAATCCTTAGTGCTGCGCTTTCACATATGCTGGCCATCTGTGTTATGCTATGTGTCTACGGTATGCTGGTCATGATTCTTGGAAGAGTCAACCCGATCAAGTTTTTCAAGAACAACAGAGAAGGAATGATAACCAGCCTGACTCTTTCATCAAGCTCAGCTTCCGTCCCAACCAATATGAGGGTCTGCACAGAAAAAATGGGCATATCACCTGTAGTTGCCAACTTTTCAATTCCTCTTGGTGCTACAATAAACATGGACGGTGTCTGCATTTACCTTACAATGTTTGGACTTTTCATGGCAAAGGCCTACGGAATACAGATTACACTTCCAGCCCTGATTTCACTGTGTTTTACCATCGTATTGTTATCCCTTGGTGCTCCCGGTGTTCCAGGCTGCGCCCTGATATGCCTTGGTGTGATTCTTGAAACCCTGAACATACCAATGGAAGCTCTGGGTCTTATCATTGCAATCAACCCTATTCTTGATATGTTTGATACAATGTCCAATACAACGGGAGATGTGGCAGCCGCCGTGATCGTCGCCCGAAGCGAAAAGATGTTGGACGTAGAGAAATTTAACAGCTAACGAGGCATTTACACACTTATGAACAAAAAGTTACTCAAAGATTTTGCTCTCCTTCTGGGCGTTATCATCATTGCCGCCATAGGAGCAAGGTTCCTTGCCGGAGGCGAGACATTATCTGATTATGCAAAAAAGAATCCTCAGGCCGCAGAGTCTGCATCCGTGGAGGAAAAAGCTGTAGAAGCTGCAAGCGCGGCATCTACTGAAACTAGCACACAGGAAGCTCCAGCAATGGCTTCTATCGAAGCAAGTACTGAGGAAATGGCTTCAGAAGCTGCGAGCCAGGAAGCTTCTGTAGAACCGGAACCCTCTCCAGAAAGGATCACCTACATGGACGGATTCTACTATGAGCCCATCTCCAACGAAGTATTTAAGCGCATCTCCGGAGTATCCTACCCCGTAGACTGTCAGGTATCCTTAGATGACCTTCGATACGTAGTCCTTCAGTATGTGGACTTTAACGGTGATAGCAAAAGCGGGGAAATGATCTGCAATAAAGCTCTTGCCCAGGACGTTGTGGAGATTTTCTATGAGCTCTACCAGAACAATTACCAGATAGAGAGCATTAAGCTTATTGATGAGTTTAACGGCGATGACACTGCATCTATGCTGGCCAATAACACTTCATGCTTTAACTACCGCGTTGTTGAAGGAACTACCCGCCTTTCCAATCACGCCAAGGGACGGGCAATTGACTTAAATCCCTTCTACAACCCTTACATCACTTACAATAAAGATGGTTCTACCAACATTTCTCCCGAGGGCAGCGAACCCTATGCGGACAGAACCAGCTCTTTTCCCTATAAGATCGACGAAGATGACCTGGCCTACAAGTTGTTCAAGGCCCACGGATTTACCTGGGGCGGCAACTGGAACTCCTGCAAGGACTACCAGCACTTCGAGAAAAAATAAAACGCCCCACAGCTGTGAGGCGTTTTTTAATGCCGTTTTAGGCAGATCAGAGCTTAGTGGTCCACTTGGTGCAGTCGATTATATTTGTTGCCAGATCCTCGTAAAAATCAGGTTCATGGCACACCATAATAACTGTTCCCTTGTATTCCTTCAGAGCTCTGTGGAGCTCTGTTTTTGCGTCCACATCAAGGTGGTTTGTGGGCTCGTCAAGAACCAGGATATTGGACTCCCTGTTCATGAGCTTGCAGAGCCTTACCTTGGCCTGCTCACCACCGGATAGAACCTTGCACTTACTCTCTATGTGCTTGGTTGTAAGTCCGCACTTTGCAAGGGCACTTCTTACTTCATACTGGGAGAATCCAGGAAATTCATTCCATATCTCCTCAAGGCATGTAGTCTCGATATCAGGAGACATCTCCTGCTCAAAGTATCCAATCTCCACATGCTCACCGCGCTCCACCTTACCTGAAATAGCTGGTATTATGCCAAGAATACTCTTTAAAAGAGTGGTCTTACCAATTCCATTTGCGCCCGTAAGGACAGTGAAGGTATTCCTCTCAATAGCAAGATTAAGAGGGCTTGATAAAGGCTCATCATAGCCAATAACAAGGTCCTTGGTCTCAAAGAGGAACTTTCCGGGAGTTCTTGCTGTCATAAAGTAAAACTCTGGCTTTGGCTTTTCCTGGATCTTCTCGATAATGTCCATATTATCAAGTTTCTTTTGCCTTGCCATTGCCATATTCCTTGTGGCAACTCTCGCCTTATTCCTTGCTACAAAGTCCTTGAGATCAGCGATCTCCTGCTGCTGTCTGTTGTAAGCAGCTTCTCTCTGGGCCTTCTTGGCTTCATATACTTCCATAAACTTGTCATAGTCTCCAACATACCTGTCAAGGCTGTGAGTCGTACCATCCATGTGATAGATGATGTTTACCACGCTGTTGAGGAATGGAATGTCGTGGGATATGAGGATAAAAGCATTCTCGTAGTCCTGAAGGTATCTGGTAAGCCACACGATGTGCTCAGCATCCAGATAGTTGGTAGGCTCGTCAAGAAGGAGGATGTCAGGCTTCTCCAAAAGAAGCTTAGCCAGAAGGATCTTGGTCCTCTGACCACCTGAAAGTTCAGTTACATCCCTGTCCAGGCCAAGCTCCAAAAATCCCAGAGCCCTTGAGACCTCTTCTATCTTGGAATCAATAAGATAAAAATCATGGTTTGTGAGAAGATCCTGGATTGTACCAAGCTCCTCCATATAGTCCTCAAGCTGCTTCTCATCAGCTTCTCCCATGGCGTCGCAGATCTCGTTCATCCTGCGCTCCATCTCAAAGAGAGAATCAAAAGCAGATGCAAGGACGTCCCTGATGGTCATGCCCTCTTTAAGGACAGCATGCTGATCAAGGTAGCCTGCCTTGACATTTTTAGCCCATTCAATGTTACCTGCATCAGGCATGAGCTTGCCTGTGATTATATTCATAAAGGTGGATTTGCCTTCTCCGTTGGCGCCTACCAGACCTATGTGTTCACCCTTTAATAATCTAAAAGAGACATCCTCAAAGATAGCTCTGTCGCCAAAGCCGTGTGTGAGGTGCTCTACGTTCAAAATACTCATAATTCTGCCTTTCTTAAATGCCTTAACAAAAAAGTAGTTCCCTAGACGTAACTGCCTGGGAACTACTCTCTTATTTAAACCTTTGCGTCTCGTTACAATTAAACGAGCTCAAGAACAACCATCATAGCTGCATCGCCTTTTCTCTGGCCGATCTTGACGATTCTTGTGTAACCGCCCTTACGGTCTGCGTACTTTGGTCCGTACTCATCGAAAAGCTTTGCTACAAGGTCAACTTCCTTTGTGTTTCTCTTTCTTCCTGCCTTCTCAGTAGGAACCTCAGTTACAGGGTAAAGAGTCTTGAGGAGCTGACGTCTTGCGTGCATTCTTGAAGGAAGATCCTTCTTGATTTCCTTCTTAACAGTTGTATACTTTGTAACCTTCTTGCCATCTACAACTTCTTTTACTCTCTTGCCATCTTTGTCCTTCTCAGGAACCTTAGCTTCAACAGTAACTGTCTCGAAGTTGTCCTTCTCCTTAGCTGCAAGAGTGATCATAGGCTCTACGATCTTCTTGATTTCCTTAGCTCTTGCCTCTGTGGTAATGATCTTACCATTGTAAAGAAGTGCTGTTACCTGGTTACGAAGAAGTGCTCTTCTAGGTTTTGTTGCTTTTCCAAGCTTTCTGTACATTGCCATGTTAAATTACTTCCTTTCTCATTTGCAGGTTTCCCCTGCAGTCTACATAAGGAAATGCCCATCGGTCTTACTTTCCAAATGCTGTTAGTGTTTACTATGAGAGTCCACATCTGTACACATCGGATTTACCTTCAGTGGAATTCATTTAAATATTGATTATTCGCCGTCCTGTCTAAGTGAAAGTCCAAGCTCATCAAGCTTAGCAAGAACCTCCTCAAGTGACTTACGTCCAAGATTACGAACCTTCATCATGTCGTCTGGAGTCTTGTTAGCAAGCTCCTGAACTGTATTGATACCAGCTCTCTTGAGGCAGTTGAATGAACGAACTGAAAGCTCGAGCTCATCAATAGACATCTCAAGAACCTTGCCCTTCTCGTCATCTTCCTTCTCTACCATAACCTCTGCGGTCTTAGCATTCTCAGAAAGATCGATGAAGAGTGAAAGGTGCTCAGAAAGAACCTTAGCTGCAAGGCTTACAGCCTCGTCAGGACCAAGTGTACCATCTGTGTGCACATCAAGTGTAAGCTTATCAAAGTCTGTAACCTGACCTACACGAGTATTCTCTACAGTTACGTTTACTCTCTCTACAGGTGTGTAGATAGAGTCAATTGCGATTACGCCAATTGGAAGATCTCCTGACTTATTCTTGTCAGAACTTACATAGCCTCTTCCCTTTGTGATAGTAAGCTCCATGTAAAGCTTAGCATCCTTGCCAGAAAGAGTAGCTATAACCTGGTCAGGATTCATGATCTCAATATCCTGATCAACCTGGATATCTGAAGCCTTAACAACGCCTTCACCATTGAACTCGATGTAAGCTGTCTTAGGCTCGTTAGTATCAGAAGAATTCTTGATTGAAAGGTTCTTGATATTCATGATGATCTCAGTTACATCTTCCTTAACTCCAGGAATTGAGCTGAACTCATGAAGTACACCTTCGATCTTCACCTGACTTACTGCTGCTCCAGGTAATGAAGAGAGCATAATCCTACGAAGGGAATTACCCAGTGTAATACCGTAACCTCTCTCAAGAGGCTCAACTACGAATTTACCATACTTATTATCATCTGAGATTTCAGCAACTTCAATATTTGGTCTTTCAAAATCAAACACTGATATACCCTCCTTATGTGGTTAATAGTTAACAAACTAATTATGAATTACTTAGAATACAACTCGACGATAAGCATCTCGTCAACTGGAACATCGATAACTTCTCTTGAAGGAAGCTCCTTGATTGTACCCTGGAGGTTCTCCTTGTTAACATCAAGCCACTCAGGAACGAGTCTGCCTGCTGTGATCTCTGAAATATCCTTGAATCTCTGGATATTCTTTGCAGCTTCTTTAACTTCGATAACATCGCCAGCCTTGATAAGGTATGAAGGGATGTTGATAACCTTTCCATTTACAGTGATGAACTTGTGAAGAACAACCTGTCTAGCTTCTCTTCTTGTTCTTGCAAATCCCATTCTGAAAACTACGTTATCAAGTCTTGTCTCAAGAATTGTCATAAGGTTTGAACCTGTCTGACCCTTCATTCTGTCTGCTCTGTCATAGTAGTTTCTGAAAGGCTTCTCAAGTACGCCATAGATGAACTTAGCCTTCTGCTTCTCGCGGAGCTGAAGTCCATACTCGCTCATCTTCTTACCAGCTCTTGCTGATGTTCTCTTAGACTTCTTGTCATATCCAAGGAATGTTGGATCAAGATCAAGAGATCTGCATCTTTTTAATACGGGAACTCTGTTTACTGCCATTGTTTGGCTCCTTTCTTTTTCTCAGATACTCGTGTATCTGATGTTGTTTACAATGCTAATTGCACCTTCGTCCAACGAGTTATTGTCAAAAAATAATGAAATATATCTTGCACATGTAACCCGGAACAGGATTCTGATTAAACCCTACGACGCTTAGGTGGGCGGCATCCGTTATGTGGTACAGGTGTTACGTCTGTGATAGATGTAACTGAAAGACCGCATGCAGCAAGAGCTCTGATAGCAGCTTCTCTTCCTGATCCTGGTCCCTTTACAAAAACATCAACTGTCTTAAGGCCGTGAATAAGTGCAGCCTTAGTTGCTGTCTCTGCAGCTACCTGTGCAGCATAAGGAGTAGATTTCCTTGAACCCTTAAATCCCAGACCGCCAGCACTTGCCCAGCTAAGAGCGTTACCTGCAGCATCTGTCAATGTAACGATTGTGTTATTGAAAGATGACTGGATATGTGCCTGTCCGTGTTCAACGTTTTTCTTGACACGCTTCTTTGCAGCTGATTTCTTTGCTGCTGATTTCTGATTTGCCATTTTAAACTAACCTACTTTCTTCCTATAAATCTTGTTTATCTGTTACTCTTTTCCAAACCCGCCATGCTCGTGCTCGGAATATACAAAAGCTAAATTAGAAATTATTTCTTCTTGTTAGCGATTGTTCTCTTTGGTCCTTTTCTTGTTCTTGCATTTGTCTTAGTTCTCTGACCACGGCAAGGAAGTCCTCTTCTGTGACGAACGCCTCTGTAACATCCGATCTCTGTGAGTCTCTTGATGTTCATAGCGATCTCTCTTCTAAGATCACCCTCTACCTCATAGTCGCTACCGATAACCTCGGCGATTCTCTTTACTTCTTCGTCTGTAAGATCACGAACACGTGTGTCCGGATTTACTTTTGCCTTTTCAAGAATCTTGTTTGAGCTTGTTCTACCAATACCGTAGATGTAAGTCAAACCGATCTCTACTCGCTTATCTCTAGGTAAATCTACACCTGCAATACGAGCCATTTTATTTCCTCCATTTACAAATAAAAAATAATGATTACTGGGAAGCTTTACTCCCCTTGCTCCAACCATCTGTCAGAGCTGTTACTTGTTTGATTGGGGCTATGTTACGCCCAATCGGACAGTATTTAATCCGATCTTTCCAATACGCAATTACTATTGGTATCAAAAAGTAATCCGAAAACGGCTCGAATTAACCCTGTCTCTGTTTGTGCTTAGGGTTGTCACAGATTACTCTGATAACGCCCTTTCTCTTGATAACCTTGCACTTTTCGCACATAGGCTTAACAGAAGACCTAACTTTCATTGTTACTCCTTTCCTGCATGGATAAACAAAAATGCCTTGAAAAGGGCATACTACGCCCTTCTCATAAAAAGACCGACTTATACTATAACATAAGCCGGTACAACATGCAACACTTTTTTAACAAAAAATCGAACAAAATAAAGCCCCAAAAATCGATGACTTCACTGCATTTTCAATCATTTTTGCATTTTCGTCTTAACTCTTTATTGATTATAATATAGTATGTATTCTTAGAAAAGTTGTATTGATATTCAACCACAAGGAGAACAAGATGTATAAAGCAAGTGATACCAGATACGATAACATGCTGTACAACCACTGCGGAAACAGTGGACTCAAACTCCCTGCAGTATCCCTTGGACTATGGCACAACTTCGGCGACACAGGAAACTTCGAAAATATGGAAGCTATGTGTCAGACAGCTTTCGACAATGGAATAACCCACTTTGATCTTGCCAACAACTACGGCCCTGCGCCCGGAAGCGCAGAGATCAACTTCGGCAAGATATTAAAGGACACCTTCTTTTCCCATAGAGACGAGCTTATCATCTCCACCAAAGCTGGCTATGGCATGTGGCCAGGACCCTACGGCGACTGGGGTAGCAGGAAGTACCTTATTTCAAGCCTTGACCAGTCCTTAAAGAGGCTTCAGCTGGACTACGTTGATATCTTCTATCACCACAGAATGGACCCAGATACGCCCCTTGAAGAGACCATGGGCGCTCTTGCCCAGATCGTAAACAGCGGAAAAGCACTCTACGTTGGTCTTTCCAACTACGACGGCCCAACACTCAAGAAGGCCACTGCTATCCTCGATGAGCTCAAGGTTCCATTTATCATCAATCAGAACCGCTACAGCATCTTCGACAGAACCATTGAGAAGAACGGTCTCAAGGAGACGGCAAAAGAGCTAAAGAAGGGAATCATCTGTTTCTCCCCTCTTGCTCAGGGCCTTCTCACCGACAGATATCTCGATGGTATTCCAGAGGACAGCCGCATCCGCACAGACGGACGTTTCCTCAAGGAAGGACAGATCACTGAAGAGAAGCTTGCTTCTATCAGAGGCCTTAACGAGATTGCCAAAAAGCGCGGTCAGACACTGGCAGAAATGGCTCTTGCCTGGATCCTCAAGGATGGCTACGTAACCTCAGTCCTTATCGGTGCCAGCAAACCTTCCCAGATCCTGGACAACATCAAGTCTATCGGGAACATCTCTTTTACCGAAGAAGAGCTCAAGGCCATCGATGCATTGGCACTCTGACCCCTGAACGATATATCGCACTTTAGAGAATAATAAATCCCCTTGCCATCAGGCAGGGGGATTTCTATTTCATCATTATTATCCTATGCTATTACTCTTCTACGCCGTAGATACAGTATCTCGCCTTGCCACCCTCTTTTGCCTTGTAAAGAGCCTTATCAGACTTCTCATAGAGCTCTTTGAAGGTCAACCTCTGGGTATCCTCAGCTATACCAATACTGCATGTGATTCCGCTTGCGCCGTCAATCTGTGTGGTCTTGAGCTCGTGGAGTACACTTCTGCATCGTCTCTCTGCATAGCCATCTGGCATATCTCCAAGAACCAGAACCATGAACTCATCTCCACCAATCCTGCCCACCAGGTCATCCGGATGGAAGTATCCTTTCAGGATCTCGGAAAAGAGTTTTAGCACCTTGTCACCTGTCTGATGCCCGTACTTGTCGTTGACATCCTTAAAGTCATCCAGGTCAAAGATAAACATGGTGCACTTTGCGCCTGCCAGCTTCTTAGAAAGGTACTCATCACATTTTTCTTCGAAAGAAACCTTATTAAGAAGACCTGTAAGGAGGTCTGTCTCACTCTTTTTCACAAGCTGCTGACTGTCCTCATGTCTTGAAAGAGACATGCTGATCATGGCTGCATAGCAGAAGGATGAAGCCAGAAGTGAAAGGAAAGCCACAGTTACATCATAGGTAAAATTCATTCCCGTTTTCAGCTTGAAATCGACTGAAAGATATATAACCATTACAATGATCTGGAAGAAAAGGCGAACACGGAAATAGTCGATATAAAGCACTGAGAATATGATAAATGCTACAGGGAAAAATACTGCTCTTGACTGTCTGTAGATAAACAGGTCCGCTATAGAAAATGTGAGGATAACGAGTCCATATATTATAAGTGTGATTATACGAGTGATTCTAAAGTCATAAGACCTTTTATTGATGATCTTAAAATATACGAAACTAAGAATGATCAGAACTCCGATACCGGGAAGAAAATCATAGTAAGGATTGATGCCATTACCAAAAGCAAGTGCTATAGCTACAAACAGTACACTCAGGACAAGAAAAAAAGTCAGCATACCACCGACAACCGCCAGGTTGTCGTGGGCCAACTTCTTTTTATTTGAATCTACATAATAGTTATTGTCATCATAACTTTCATATAATTTCTCGATCATAGTAACCTCGTATGATTCAAGCAGTTTCAAGAGTTATACTAAGCTATGCACTAATTATATACTATTTATCGTACTTTGCGCTACTAATTATTTGTCTCTCCAAATAATTCTGCCCTTTGTAAGGTCATATGGTGAAAGCTCAAGTGTTACCTTGTCACCAGGCAGAATTCTGATGAAATTCTGTCTGAGCTTACCACTTATATGTGCAAGAACAACATGTCCATTCTCAAGTTCAACCTGGAACATGGTGTTTGGAAGCTTCTCTATTACTTTTCCTTCAATTTCAATTACATCAGCCTTTGACATCTTTATCCTCCTTAACTATTACAGTGTCAAAACTTCAGGTTCACCATCCGTGATGGCTATTGTATTTTCGTAGTGTGCAGCAAGAGATCCATCAACTGTGACCACTGTCCATTCATCGTCCAGCCAGCCTACATATCTCTCGCCCATGGTTATCATGGGTTCCACACATATGGTCATTCCCTTTTTGAGCTTGGGACCAGGTAAGAACTTCTTGAAGTTTGGAACAATGGGATCTTCATGAAGACTTGTTCCAATACCATGTCCTGTCAGCTCTCTGACAATGCCATAGCCATAAGACGTAACATAGTCATCGATAGCTCTGGAAATCTCATGTAGTCTGTGTCCAGCCTTTGCCTTCTTGATTCCCTCAAAAAAGCTCTCTCTGGTAACATCAATGAGCTTCTGAGCTTCATCAGATATCTTACCAACGCCCCAGGTTCTGGCAGCATCTGAATGATAACCCTTATATATAAGGCCCGTGTCGAAGGTGACTATATCACCTTCAACAAGGATCCTGTCTTTACTTGGTATTCCGTGAACGACCTCGTCATTCACTGATATGCACACAGAAGCGGGAAATCCCTCATAATCCTTACAGTTGGGTATTCCCCCAAGCCCACGGATCGTCTCTTCACCTATCTGGTCAAGCTCGTAGGTGGAAATGCCTGGTCTTAGAGCGGCGTGAAGTTCTTCGTGAACCTTCGCCAAAAGACGTCCCGACTGCCGCATAAGTTCTAATTCTTCATCGGTTTTTATTGTTATAGCCATGTTTCCCTTATGCGTTCAGAATACTAACAATGTTATTAAATACTTCCTGCATATCCTTAGTACCATCGACTGTCTTAAGAATGTTCTTAGCGTCGTAGTACTCGATAAGTGGCTGTGTCTGCTCATGATAAACTTTAAGTCTGTTCTGAACTGTCTCAGGCTTGTCGTCATCTCTCTGAACAAGCTCGCTGCCACATGTATCACATATTCCCTCTGTCTTAGGTGGAATATGCTCAATATGATAGGTAGCACCACACTTAAGGCATGCTCTTCTACCTGACATTCTGCGAACGATGTTCTCATCTGGAACATCTACGTTGATAGCAAAATCAACCTTGTCGCCAAGCTTTGTAAGCTCTTTGTCAAGAACATCTGCCTGTGGAATAGTACGTGGGAATCCATCAAGAACGTATCCGTTCTTGCAATCATCGTTTGCTACTCTGTCGAGAAGGATCTCAACAGTAAGCTCATCAGGAACAAGCTGGCCCTTGTCCATGTACTCTTTTGCCTTCTTACCAAGATCTGTTCCGTTCTTGATATTAGCTCTGAAAATGTCGCCAGTTGAGATGTGTGGGATACCGAATTTATCCGCGATCATCTTGGCCTGTGTTCCCTTGCCTGCACCAGGTGCACCTAACATAATAATCTTCATAATTAATCACCCTTCTCTAAAATTAAGATAAGAGGTTTAGGGGCCTGCACTGGTGCAGGTCCTTACGCCTCTTATATTGTATCATAGCTTAATCTTCCAAGAAACCCTTGTAATTGCGTACAAGCATCTGTGATTCAATCTGCTTGATCGTCTCAAGTATTACACTTACTACGATGATAAGACTGGTACCACCAAATGATACTCGTGCACCAAATACACCATTGAAGAAAATTGGAAGCACACCGATTATTGTAAGTCCGCATGCACCAATGAAAATGATGTAGTTAAGGATACCAGTGAGATAGTCACTGGTGGGCTTACCTGGTCTGATACCAGGAATGAAACCGCCCTGCTTCTTAATGTTCTCTGCAATCTCTATAGGATTGAATGTAATCGATGTATAGAAATAAGCAAAGAAGATAAGCAAAAGAATATAAACAATAAGTCCAATTGAATAATTCCAATGGTTAGGATTGCACCAATTGCTCTGATTGAGATATGCTACGAACTTGCCCCATGCTCCGTTCTTATTATAGCCTGTAAGCTGAGTAATAATGATTGGGAACTGGAAAAGTGACATAGCAAAGATAATTGGCATAACACCTGCAGTGTTAACCTTAAGAGGGATCTCTGAACGATTTCCGCCGTAGGTCTTTCTGCCCTGTATCTTCTTAGCATACTGCACAGGAATTCTGCGCTCTGCTCCGTTAAGAAGAACAACCAGGATTACCATTGCAACTATAACTGCAATAATTACTACTGCTGCAACTACTCCCCTCGCAATAGGCTTTCCAAGCACGAACTGCTCGAAAAGTGAACTGATATCTGAAGGCATTCTAGAAAGAATGTTAATAGTAAGTACTATTGAGATACCATTTCCTACCCCGTTTTCGGTGATTCTCTCACCAACCCACATCAGGAATGCACTACCAGCAGTAAGCGCTGCTACAATCTGAACTACGAGGAAGATTGACTGCTCTGTTAAGAAACCAGTGTTCCTGTAGAATCCGACTGCCATAGCAATGGACTCGATAAGCGCCAAAGCTATAGTGATATATCTTGTAAGCGCTGTAAGCTTCTTTCTTCCGTCTTCACCATCTCTCTGCCACTCCTCAAACTTAGGAATAGCAATTGTGAGAAGCTGGATGATAATGGAAGATGTGATATATGGTGTGATGTTGAGAGCAAGGATTGACATGTTCTCAAAAGATCCACCAGTAAATCTGTCCATGAAGCCAAAAGCATCACTCTCTGTAAGTCCTGAGAACCAGTTACGGAAAACTGCAGTATTCATTCCAGGTACTGGAATTGCAGATCCAAGTCTGATTACACAGAGCATGAAGAAAGTAAATAGAATCTTGGTTCTAATTTCTTTGACTTTCAATGCATTCATTAGGGATTTAAACATTAGATCACCTCTGCTGTTCCACCAAGTGCCTCGATCTTCTCCTTAGCTACTGCGCTGAACGCGTTAGCTTTAACCGTAAGCTTCTTAGTAATTTCGCCGTTTCCAAGAATCTTTACACCATCAAGCTCTTTCTTGATGATTCCCTGATCCTTAAGTGCCTGAACATCTACAACTGCTCCATCCTCAAATACATCAAGGGCGCATACATTGATACCTACGATATTCTTGTGATTGATATTCTTGAAGCCTCTCTTAGGAAGTCTTCTGAACAGAGGCATCTGACCACCTTCGAAACCAGGTCTTGGAGCTCCTGAACGAGCCTTCTGTCCCTTGTGTCCCTTACCAGCAGTCTTGCCATTTCCTGAACCATGACCACGGCCTCTTCTAAAATTATCGCTCTGTACAGACCCATCAGCAGGTCTTAAGTTGGATAATTCCATGATATTCCTCCTTATTAATGCCGGAACTTGATGCGCTATACGCAGCCTTGGCCACTCGCGTCATCGTAATGCAGTTCCGGAAAATGTTTTTAGTGTAATTAGATCTCTTCTACCTTAACAAGGTGCTTGATCTGCTGAATCTGTCCTCTTGTTGCAGGATTGTCAGGCAGCTCAACGCTACTGTTAAGTTTCTTAAATCCCATTGATTTTACAGTTGCTACCTGCTTAGGCACAGCACCAATTGTAGACTTAACCAATGTGATCTTAAGCTTCTTCTCACTGTTTGCCATTGATTTTCTCCTTAGTCGAAAGTTATGCGGTTACTTCTGCTACTGACTTACCGCGCTTAGCTGCAACTTCTTCAGGTGTCTTTAACTGTGCAAGTCCATTGATTGTAGCATAAACAACATTCTGCTTGTTGTTTGAACCAAGTGACTTTGTTCTGATATTTCTGATACCAGCAAGCTCACATACTGAACGAGCTGGACCACCAGCGATGATACCAGTACCTTCTGGGGATCTCTTAAGAAGAACTTCAGCAGAGCCGAACTTTCCTACGAAATCGTGTGTAATACTGTTGTTCTCATCAAGAGGAACAGTAATAAGGTTCTTAGTAGCATCCTCTTTACCCTTACGGATAGCATCTGGGATTTCTGTTGACTTACCCAGACCAACACCAACGTGTCCGTTGTTGTCACCAACAACTACAAGTGCTGTGAACTTCATGTTACGTCCACCCTTAACAACCTTTGTAACACGCTTGATGGTAACTACTTTATCTGTCAATTCAAGCTGACTTGCATCAACGATATTACGCTTCATTTGAAAATTTCTCCCTTCTTAGAATTCTAGGCCAGCTTCTCTGGCAGCCTCGGCAAGAGCCTTAACTTTTCCGTGATAGATGTATCCTCCTCTGTCGAAAACAACAGTCTTGATACCCTTCTCTAAAGCTCTCTTTGCAACTACATCGCCGATCTTTGTTGCTGCTGCTGTGTCATCTGTATTCTCAAGCTCAGCCTTGATATCTTTTTCAAGAGTTGAAGCAGATACAAGTGTCTTGCCTGTCTCATCGTCAATAACCTGTGCGTAAACGTGGTTGTTGCTTCTGAATACAGCAAGTCTTGGTCTCTCAGCTGTGCCGCTGAAACGATTACGAATCCTCATGTGCTTCTTAGCACGAACTTTTGATCTTGATTCCTTACTAACCATTTTGCACTCTCCTTATCTTAATTATTTCTTACCGGTCTTACCAACTTTACGTCTGATAACCTCATCAGAATACTTGATACCCTTGCCCTTATATGGCTCTGGAGCTCTCTTTTCTCTGATGATTGCAGCGTGCTGTCCAACCTTCTCTTTGTCAATTCCCTTAACTGTGATTGTCTGTCCCTCTACAACTGTCTCGATTCCTTCTGGATCCTCAAGCTCTACAGGGTGTGAATAACCAAGTGTCAGAGAGAGTGTCTTGCCGTTCTTAGCTGCTCTGTAACCTACACCGTTTACTTCAAGCTTCTTCTCGAAACCATCTGTAACACCAACTACCATGTTGTTAAGAAGGCTTCTTGAAAGACCATGTAATGCTCTTGTCTTCTTCTGATCGTCAGGTCTCTTAACCTCGATCTGACCATCTTCCTGTGAAAACTGAATTTCAGCAGGGAAAACTCTTGTAAGGGTTCCCTTAGGTCCCTTTACAGTCACCATATTATTTTCTGCAACTTCTACTGTAACTCCAGCAGGAACTGCGATTGGCATTTTTCCAATTCGTGACATGCCCGTACCTCCAATTTACCAAATGAATGCAAGAACTTCGCCACCAACCTGGAGCTCTCTTGCCTTTTTATCAGTTACAACGCCCTGGTTTGTAGAAATGATTGCAATACCAAGACCACCTAATACTCTAGGAAGCTCATCCTTGCCTGCGTATACACGAAGACCAGGCTTTGAGATTCTCTTAAGTCCTGTGATAACCTTATCATTTCTGTCAGCACCATACTTAAGAGTGATGTGAAGATTCTTGAAAGCGCCATCTTCAACAACATCAAGCTTCTTAATATAACCCTCTTCTAAAAGAATGTTTGCAATAGCAAGCTTCATCTTTGAAGAAGGAACATCAACAGTGTCATGCTTTGCAGTATTTGCGTTACGAATTCTTGTAAGCATATCTGCAATAGGATCGTTCATTGCCATTATATATTTGCCTCCTTATTTATTATTGCTTCGCCTTACTACTCCCTGAATTGAGCAGAGACACGAAGCCGCAATGCGAATGTTTTATTTGAAACATGTGACCCCCATCCTGGGTCACAAAGATATGCTGCCTAGCAGCTGATTACCAAGATGCCTTGCGAACACCAGGAATCTCACCCTTATATGCAAGTTCACGGAAGCAAATTCTGCAGATTCCGTACTTTCTAAGATAAGCATGAGGACGACCACAGATCTTGCAACGGTTATATGCACGTGTTGAGAACTTAGGTTTCATCTGCTGTTTCAACTTCATGGATAATTTAGCCATTTTGTTCTATTTCCTCCTATCAGTTCTTTGCAAAAGGCATATTGAACAGTGTAAGAAGCTCACGAGCCTCCTCATCTGTCTTAGCAGTTGTTGTGAAAATGATGTCCATACCTCTTGTCTTATCAATCTTGTCATACTCGATCTCAGGGAAGATGAGCTGCTCCTTGATACCAAGAGCATAGTTTCCTCTACCATCGAATGAGTTAGGGTTAATTCCTCTGAAGTCACGCACACGAGGAAGAGCAAGATTTACAAGACGATCAAGGAAATCGTACATCTTCTCGCCACGGAGTGTTACTTTACATCCGATTGGCATACCCTCTCTTAACTTGAAGTTAGCGATTGACTTCTTAGCCTTTGTGATAACAGGCTTCTGACCAGAAATGATGGTCATATCGTTTGCTGCGTTCTCAAGAAGCTTAGCATTCTCCTTAGCCTCTCCAACGCCCATATTGATAACGATCTTGTCGAGCTTTGGCACTTCCATTACGTTCTTGTAACCGAACTTCTTTGTCATAGCATCAACGATCTCATTTTTGTATAAATCCTTATATCTACTCAACGCTTTCTACCTCCTTTCCTAATTAGTCGATAACCTCGCCAGTCTTCTTAGCGATACGGTTCTTCTTTACAACCTTACCATTCTCATCCTTCTCAACCTTGAAGCCGATCTTGGTAGGCTGTCCCTTGTGAAGGTAAACTACGTTAGAGATATCAAGAGCAGCTTCTCTCTCGATTACTCCGCCGTTAGGATTCTTTGCTGAAGGCTTCTCGTGATGTGTAGCCTTGTTAAGACCCTCAACAACAACCTTTCCGTTCTTTGTATCAACAGAAAGGACCTTGCCTTCCTTACCTATCTCTTTACCAGCGATAACCTTTACAGTATCGCCCTTCTTGATCTTACTAGTTGACATCTAGGCGCCTCCTTATAATACTTCAGGAGCAAGAGAAAGAATCTTCATGAACTTCTTCTCACGAAGCTCTCTAGCTACTGGTCCAAAAATACGTGTTCCCTTAGGCGTACCATCTTCATTGATAACAACAGCAGCGTTCTCATCAAATCTGATATAGGAACCGTCCTTACGACGAGTCTCTTTAACTGTACGAACGACAACAGCCTTAACAACGTCACCCTTCTTTACAACTCCACCGGGTGTTGCTTCTTTTACAGACGCAACGATTGTGTCGCCGATTCTCGCATATCTTCTTGTAGATCCGCCCATAACACGGATTGTAAGGAGCTCTTTAGCACCTGTGTTATCAGCGACCCTAAGTCTACTTTCCTGCTGAATCATGATATTTCTCCTTTTTGAAAATTACTTTGCACGTTCAATAATGGATACAAGTCTCCATCTCTTATCTTTGGAGATTGGTTTTGTCTCCATGACCTTAACTGTGTCACCGATGCGGCACTCGTTGTTCTCGTCATGAGCCTTAAGCTTATATGTTCTCTTCACGATCTTCTTGTAAAGAGGGTGCTTAACATGGTCCTCAATGGAAACTGTGATGGTCTTGTCCATCTTATCGCTTGTTACTTTTCCAACACGCGTTTTTCTTAAATTTCTTTCCACGATCTTTTCTCCTTATAACTTTCCGCTTACTTAGTTAGCTGCTTTAGCATTCTGTGTGATAACAGTCTGGATTCTTGCAATATTTCTTCTTACTTCTTTGATTCTTGCTGTATTATCCAACTGGTTTGTAGCGTTCTGGAATTTCAGATTGAAAAGTTCCTTCTTTGCTGAAACGAGCTCAGTCTGAAGCTCTTCAGCTGACTTAGCCATAAGCTCTGTTACATACTTATTTGTCTTCATTTAGATACACCGCCTTCCAAATCAGCCTTTGAAACGATCTTGCACTTGCAAGGAAGCTTGTGTGTCGCAAGACGAAGAGCTTCTCTCGCATCTGCCTCGGCAACTCCGCCGATTTCGAACATTACACGACCAGGCTTAACAACAGCTACCCATCTATCAGTTGCACCCTTACCAGAACCCATACGTGTTCCAAGAGGCTTTAATGTGATAGGCTTGTCAGGGAAAATTTTGATCCATACCTGACCACCACGCTTGATGAAACGAGTCATAGCTACACGGGCTGCCTCGATCTGGTTTGAATTGATCCAGCAAGGCTCAAGCGCAACTATTCCGAACTCACCATAACTAATTGTATTACCACGAGTGATTTTATGAGCCATTGAACCGCGGAACTGCTTGCGGTGCTTAACTCTCTTTGGCATTAACATTATTTATCGCTCCCTTCCTTATCTGAACTCTCACCTGCTTTGGTTGGAAGTACTTCACCCTTGTAGATCCATACCTTAACACCAACCTTACCGTAGGTTGTATCTGCTTCAGCAAAACCATAATCGATGTCTGCTCTAAGAGTCTGAAGAGGAATAGTTCCCTCACTGTAGAACTCTGAACGAGCGATATCAGCACCGCCAAGACGGCCAGAGCAGCATGCCTTGATACCAAGTGCATCTGTCTTCATTGTTCTGCTCATGCATGACTTCATTGCTCTTCTGAATGATACACGGTTCTCGAGCTGCTGAGCGATGTTCTCTGCAACAAGCTGTGCATCCTTGTCAGGCTTCTTGATTTCCTTGATGTCAACAAGAACCTTCTTGTCTGTGAGCTTTGAAAGCTCCTTCTTGGTTACTTCGATCTCGGCGCCACCCTTACCAATTACTACGCCAGGCTTAGCTGTGTATACGATAACCTTTACTCTGTCTGATGCTCTCTCGATCTCGATCTTAGAAACACCAGCTGCATATAACTTCTTCTTCAGAAATTTTCTGATATTGTAATCTTCTACAAGATTATTGGCAAAATCGCCAGACTCAGCATACCACTTTGAATCCCAATCAGCGATTACGCCAACTCTGAGACCATGAGGATTAACTTTCTGTCCCATTCTTTGCTTCTCCTTTCAAATTATCTCTCGTCCAAAATAACAGTCAGATGACTCATTCTCTTGTTGATTCTGTATGCTCTGCCCTGTGCTCTAGGCTGAATTCTCTTCATGATAGGGCCATTGCTTGCGGTGCACTCAGCAACATAGAGATTAGTTCTGTTCATGCCCTTGTTGTTCTCTGCGTTAGCTACAGCACTGCTAAGAAGCTTGTAGATTACGCTTGATGCATATCTTGGATTGTACTGAAGGATTGCAAGTGCAGTCTCAACATCCTTTCCTCTGATGGCATCCATTACGAAGCACGCCTTCTGAACTGGTATTCTTGCGTAAGATAACTTAGCAAAAGGTCTTGTCTCTCTATTGTCACGATTTCTGTTTCTCTTTATTTGTGATCTATGCTTAATTTCCTTTTCCACGTTAATAGACCTCCTTTCATTGAATCACTATTAGTTTATGCTGCTCTTTCTCTCGACGGGAGAATTTCCAGCATGTCCTTTGAATGTTCTGGTAGGAACGAACTCACCAAGCTTGTGTCCAACCATATCTTCAGTAACATATACAGGAATATGCTTTCTACCGTCATGAACAGCGATTGTGTGTCCAACAAAAGACGGGAAAATTGTAGAACGACGTGACCAAGTCTTGATTATCTGCTTCTGGCCCTCTGCGTTCATAGCATCTATCTTCTTTAACAGGCTTGCGTCTGCAAAAGGTCCCTTTTTAAGTGATCTAGACATTTTATTCCTCCTTATTTGATGGCTTTACCGTTTCTTCTTCTTACGATGAGCTTGTTTGAAGCCTTCTTAGCTTTTCTTGTCTTATAACCAAGAGCTGGCTTACCCCAAGGTGTTGAAGGACCAGAACGTCCGATAGGTGCTCTACCTTCACCACCACCGTGTGGATGGTCGTTAGGGTTCATAACAGAACCACGAACTGTAGGACGGATACCCATGTGACGAATTCTTCCGGCTTTACCATAGTTGATAAGGTTGTGATCACCATTTCCAACTACACCGATTGTTGCTCTGCACTCGATTGGAACCATTCTCATCTCGCCTGAAGGAAGACGAAGTGTTGCATACTTACCTTCTTTAGCCATGAGCTGTGCAGCGTTTCCTGCTGAACGAACCATCTGTCCGCCCTTTCCAGGATAAAGCTCGATGTTGTGAACGTTCTCACCGACAGGAATCTGTGAAAGTGGAAGGCAGTTACCAACTCTGATCTCTGCGCTTGCACCATTCATTACTGTCATGCCATCTGTTAATCCGTTAGGTGCAAGGATGTAAGACTTTGTTCCATCCTCGTACTGGATAAGTGCGATGTTAGCTGATCTGTTAGGATCGTACTCAATTCCGATAACCTTTGCAGGCATATCGTCCTTGTTTCTCTTGAAATCTATAATTCTGTACTTAACTCTGCCGCCGCATCCGCGATGTCTTACTGTGATCTTACCCTGGTTGTTACGACCAGCCTTGCTGTTCTTAGAAACAACGAGTGATCTCTCTGGAGTCTTCTTTGTGATCTCTGAGAAATCTGATCCAGTCATGTTTCTTCTGGATGGGGTATATGGGCCGTATTTCTTAATTCCCATGATGTATTTCTCCTTTGTTTTTTATCACGTGACTAGTGACTTGCACATGAATCCTGGACTCTTATAGGTGGATTCGCACGTATAGTTATTAGTTATAAATTAGAGTCCCTGGAAGATCTCGATGTCCTTGCTGTCCTCTGTGAGCTGAACAATTGCCTTCTTAGTCTTAGCTGTGAAACCAACTGTCATTCCACGTCTCTTCATCTTACCGTCAGCGTTGAGGGTGTTAACTTTCTTAACCTTTGCTCCCTCGAACATCTTCTCTACAGCTTCCTTGATCTGTGTCTTGTTAGCTTCAGGATTAACAAGGAAAGTGTACTTCTTCTCTGCCATGCCTGCCATGCTCTTCTCTGTAAGAACTGGCTTAAGGATTACGTCATAATACTGTAATGCTGCCATTAGCAATACACCTCCTCTATCTTAGCAACTGCATCCTTTGTAAGGACCAGTGTTCTTGCGTTTACGATATCGTAAACATTAAGTGTGTTTGTAAGTGTTGTGTTTGCCTCAGCGAGGTTTCTAGCTGAAAGAACTACGTTCTTATCGTTGTCTGCAAGTACTACAAGAGCCTTACGTGTAGCCTTTAAGTTGTTCATAACCTCTGCAAACTTCTTAGTCTTGATCTCGTCGAACTTAAGCTCGTCAACAACGATGAGGTTGCCTGCCTGAGCCTTGTCTGTAAGAGCAGACTTAAGAGCAAATCTCTTTTCCTTCTTGTTCATCTTGAAAGAGTAATCTCTTGGAACTGGAGCGAATACAACTCCGCCGCCCTTCCACTGAGGTGCTCTGATTGAACCCTGTCTAGCGTGACCTGTTCCCTTCTGTCTCCAAGGCTTTCTTCCGCCTCCTGAAACTTCAGAACGTGTCTTAGCTTTCTGTGTACCCTGGCGCTTGTCAGCGAGCTGCTGAAGAACAGCCATGTGTACGAGATGTTCATTTACTTCAACTCCGAAGATAGCATCGCTTAAATCGATCTTGCCAACTTCTTTGCCTTCCATATTGTAAACAGATACATTAGCCATCTGTATGGTCCTCCTTTCGCGTTCTATTAGCCTACAACCTTAACGGTCTCTTTGATAGCAACAAGTCCCTTCTTAGGTCCTGGGATAGCGCCCTTAACAAGAATAAGGTTCTTGTCAGCGTCTACTCTTACAACCTCAAGATTCTGAACTGTTACCTTAACACTGCCCATGTGACCAGGCATTCCCTTGCCCTTGAATACGCGGCTAGGATCTGAACTTGAACCATTAGAACCCTGATGACGGTGGAACTTGGAACCGTGTGCCATAGGTCCTCTGTGCTGACCATTCTTCTTAATAGCACCCTGGAATCCTTTTCCCTTTGAAACTGCTGTAGCGTCAATCTTGTCGCCTTCTGCGAAGATATCAGCCTTGATCTCAGCGCCAAGTGCATAATCAGCAGCATTCTCGAACTTGAACTCTCTTACATATCTCTTGCAAGAAACTCCAGCCTTCTTGAAATGTCCCTGCTCAGCCTTAGTTGCGCCGTGGCGATGGTAGATTGTCTTGTTACCATTCTTGTCCTTGTTAACAACCTTTTCCTTCTTGTCAACAAATCCAACCTGAACTGCGCTGTAACCATCATTCTCAACTGTCTTGATCTGAGTTACTACGCATGGTCCTGCCTGAAGAACAGTTACAGGAACCAGTGAACCATCTTCTTTGAAGATCTGGGTCATTCCGACCTTAGTAGCTAAAATAGCTTTCTTCATGTGTTTTTACCTCCTTATTACGTCTACAGCGGATGCTTACTTCATTCGCAATGTCGTCAATTGTCTGATGACAATTCTCCAGTTATCACGGCATCATGCGTCTCGCATCATACTAGTAGAGGTCAATTGATTGTTACGTGTATTATTTCATCTTAATATTGATGTTTACACCAGCTGGCATCTCGAGTCTCTGAAGAGCCTCAACTGTCTTGGATGTAGGTGTGATGATATCGATAAGTCTCTTGTGTGTTCTCTGCTCGAACTGTTCTCTGGAATCTTTGTACTTGTGAACCGCTCTTAAGATAGTAACAACTTCCTTCTTAGTAGGAAGAGGCACTGGTCCACTTACCTGAGATCCGTTCTTCTTGACTGTCTCGATAATCTTCTTGGCAGATGCATCAACGAGCTGATGATCATAAGCCTTAAGTGTAATTCTCATTACCTGATTTGCCATAAAAAAAGTCGCCTCCTTTTCGCACTTTTTGATCTAAGTACGACAAGCGGTGACTGTACACTCTCCCGTGTGTGTCCTAACCCTTAACACAAAGTAAGGCTTAAAACTACTACCACGTCGTTTCTGCCTGATCGGCAGACTCAAAATTGTCTGTACAGTGACTTGTCGTCAGTTTGTTTGGCCTGTATATATGGCCTCTAGACATTCGCTCCACGGAAAACCTGCTTAACTGGATAAAGCAGCAACCTCACGCTTCATAGCTATCATGTCACAGCGTTTGTTAGTATAAAACATAATTTGTGCAAATGCAACAAGTTTTTAAAAATTAATCACTTTTAATATAAAATCAGCCTTTTTCGACTGTTTTACTTGATGTATTTTAATCTTTTTGTGTTTTAAGATACCATAAAACACATACTGTAGTACAATACACAGTGCATTTTCACCAAATGGCCGTTTTATATTATCATTAATATATAGAAGAAGCCATTATCATAAGGTAAAATATCAATTAATAAAGAATAACGAGGAAACATTATGTGGATTGCAGATAATTGGAAAGACTATGAAGTAATAGATACCTCTTCAGGCGAGAAGCTCGAGCGCTGGGGAGACTATATGCTGATCCGTCCAGACCCCCAGGTAATCTGGAACACGGACAAGAATCATTTCGGATGGAAAAAACCTAACGGCCATTACCACCGCAGCAGCAAGGGCGGAGGTGAGTGGGAGTTCCACAATCTCCCGGAGGAGTGGACCATAGGATACAGGGATCTTACCTTTAACCTTAAGCCATTCTCATTCAAGCACACAGGTATCTTTCCCGAGCAGGCAACAAACTGGGATTGGTTTTCTTCATTAATTAAGGAAGCTAATCGTCCAATCAAAGTTCTTAACCTCTTCGCCTACACAGGCGGTGCTACAGTATCAGCTGCCAAGGCTGGCGCAAGTGTTACTCACGTTGACGCCTCCAAGGGTATGGTAGGCTGGGCAAAAGAGAATGCGGCTTCCTCAGGTCTTGCTGACGCTCCTATAAGATATCTCGTAGATGACTGCAATAAGTTTGTACAAAGGGAAATAAGAAGAGGTAATAAGTACGATGCCATTATCATGGATCCTCCTTCCTACGGAAGAGGACCAAAGGGCGAGATCTGGAAGATCGAGGAATCAGTATTCCCATTCATCCAGCTGACAAGTCAGCTGCTTTCAGATGATCCTCTTTTCTTCCTAATTAATTCATACACAACCGGACTTCAGCCAGCAGTTCTTTCCTACATGCTGCACACAGTCCTTGACCCGATCCATAAGGGCACAGTCGAAGCCCAGGAAATTGGTCTTCCGGTAAAAAATAACGGCCTCGTACTCCCCTGCGGAGCAAGCGGCAGATGGACTGCAAAATAATTACTTTCAAACAAAAAAAATCGATGCGTCACTCCGACGCATCGATTTTTTCTCTAATTTGTTGCATTCTCATGTCTATCTGATTGATAAGGTCTGCACTGAATTTAAGATCTTCAGTAATGACCTCAGCATTCTCGATATCTTTTTTGTACTTCATCTTATGTTCGAGACTTGCCCAGAAATCCATGGCGATGGTTCTGAACTGAACCTCAACCTTCATGTATTCCTTGATATCTGTAAGGAATATCGGTACCTCTATAATAAGATGTAGTGATCTGTATCCACTGTCTTTGGGACTTGAGATATAATCCTTCTTTTGAAGAACCCTGATATCGTCCTGCTGAGCAAGACAATTGGCAAGCATATAGATATCATCCACAAAGGAACAGATAACTCTGATACCTGCGATATCTGAAAGATTCTTGTTGATATTGTCTACCGTCATATCTACACCCTTGTCACAGAGCTTGTTGTAGATGCTGACAGGTGTCTTTATTCTCATCTTGATAGCCTCAAAAGGATTTCTCTTATTACGAAGAGAAAGCTCTTTATTGAGTACATCAAGTTTGGTCCTTACTTCTGACAAAGCACAATCATACTTCATCATAAGGAGCTGAAAGTCCTCAAGCTGATGTTTCTTACGAAGGATCTTCTCAACATCCGCCTGGGTGACATCTTCTGGATTATAGTTGTCTGCCCCGCCCTGCAATGGTGTAAGGTGCACTTTAGAGTAGTCAAGATGGTCCACTGCCATAACCCCATTTCCTTTCTATTGTACTAAATTTATTGTAACCCCTAGCCTTGAAACTTCTGTGAACAAACTATTAATAATAAAGAAAATTCCGCAGAGTAACTGAATACTCTGCGGAATTCCTCCTCATAAAAAACCCTTCATCCCCTTAAAGAAAAATGAGTTTTTCAAAAAATTATTTAGCTTCCGCTAGTCTGTCCGGGAGATCAGCCAGTGAAACTACGCTGTAATCAAGTTCTGTTCTTGGTCCAGCAAGGAGCTTAAACTTGTTGAGAAGTCTTCTGTATACAGTCTTGCAGCTCTCCTTGTTGGTGCCTACCAAAAGCAGCAGATACTGTGATGCTGAGTACTTACAATATGTATCACCCTGACGAAGTGTCAGAGATATTGCTTCCTGTAATAGCTTTGCCCTTGTCTCGAGCTTAGCCTGGTTGGAAATCTTTTTTCCCTCATAATCAACTATGTTAAGAAGCATCATGTAAACTGACTGTCCGCTTCTCTCCATGTTGCGGCTGAGGATATGGTAAGCATCGATAAAGCTTGGGAATGAGCAGTCATATGCTCCGTCGTCGTTGTCTGAAACAGCTCCTCTGTGCTCGAGGATGCCATCTCTGATCTGAAGGATCTTGCCAGGTACATTAGTGATCTGGCGGCTCATCTTGTCGTAACACTCAAGCAGGTCATTACTTGGTGTAACTCCAAGCTCGTCTGTGTAATATCTTACGGTCTCATCGTATACTGCGTAGGCTTCCTTGAAAGCTTCCATTCCGATAAGTGCATTGATCTCTCCGATCTGCCACTCATCATCTGGATAGAGCTCTGCAGCCTTCTTGTATACGTGTTGCATTGACTCGTAATCTTTTTTATCTTCATAGTAGCTGCCAAGTGCAACTACGCTCTCTGCATACATCTTCTGAAGCTGAACGCTCTGAATAATGAGCCATTCTGCTGTGGCAAGCTCTGGAAGGAGCTCTGATCTGTACTCGTCAAAGGCTGCCTTGTAAAATGGAATGCTCTCTGCATCGCTTCCTGCAGCTCTTGCCTTGGCGATGTTCTCTTTAAACCTTAAAACATCTGAATCGAGAATTACTTCCTCGTCTGTGAAAAAGACTCCATCCTTGTTTACTACATAATCCCTTGGTGGAAGTCCGGCTCTGTCCATCTGCTTGTGCATCTGATAGATCAGGTTGTTGAAACTGTTTGAAAGATTGGACTGCTCCTCTCTGTCATAAAGAATACCAGTAAGCTGATCCTTCTGAATTCCTGCATCACCTGCAAGCCAAACTATTTCCAAAAGCTGAATATATTTAGCGGTCTTGTTCTTGCCGATCGAAACATTTTTCCCCTCATAATTGATCGCAAGCCCACCAAACATATTTACTTGTAGTATAGTCTTTTCTGTGTTCCCCATACTATCTACCCCTATCGGTTTATCTGTTTACTGCCTGTTTCATATTACCTATATAATTGCAAACGCTGTAACTGTCGCTGCCACCGTCCTTGCCTTCAGTTCTGAAGTTAGACCATTTGCAGCACCAACACTCCTTCATTGGAACCAGCGCCCCGTCGTCAGGCTCATAATGCTCGCAGTAATAGTCCTCTCTGACTATCATAAGGCCTGCGGCATCGTACCTTATTTCTTCCATTTTTTTCTCCCACTTATTACTTCGTAAAATCATTTCTGTGATTGTAATATAACATGAAACAATTTTCCTATGATGGGATATGTCGTGAACAGTCTTTTTTTTGTCGCAGTTTGTAAACTATGATTGATTCTATGATAAAAAAAATGACCGTAAATTGATTACGGTCAAATTTTCGCTCCATTCTTAACGATTTTAGAGAGTTTTAAGGTTTGTTTATCTATTATTAATAAATCAGCCTTCTTGCCTGTTTCGATGGATCCATATCTGTCATCAACACCTATACAACGGGCTGGATTGATGGTGCAACTGTCTAAAACATCCTCGATTGGGATATTCATCTCAAGGACAGCTGTCCTGAATACGTCGTAGAGGTTGGATACTGATCCTGCGATGGTTCCGTCGGACTTAAGCCTGCAGAACTTGCCTTCCTTGACAACATCAAGGCCTCCCAGTGTGTAGTCACCGTCCACCATTCCTGTTCCCTGGGCGCTGTCACTGATAAGGATGATCCTCTCTCTGCCCATCATCTTGTAGGCTGCTCTTGCTGCCCCTGGGTGGATGTGAACTCCATCAAGGATCATCTCGCAGGTAACGCTGTCATAGTTAGCTGCTGCCCCCACAACTCCAGGTGATCTGTGGTTTAGTCCTGTCATGGCGTTAAAGAGATGCACCACATGCGAAGCCCCCGCCTCTATGGCACCTGCTGCCGTCTCGTAGTCGCTTCCTGTGTGGGCCAGTGATACCTTGATCTTGCCCTTAACAGCCTGTATGTATTCCCTGAATCCCGGGTTAACCTCCGGGGCAAGGCCTATTATCTTAACAAGTCCCTTGGAGCTATCCACAAACCTGTCTACTATAGCAGGGTCGCACTCCATGATGTAGGCTTCGTTCTGGGCGCCCTTCTTTTCTCTGCTGATGAAAGGTCCCTCCATGTTAAAGCCAACAAGGTCAGCTCCATCCGGGTGATCGCTCATAGCGTACTCAGCACCAAGGCTCAGCACCTTACAAAGCTCATCAACGGGAAGTGTCAGTGTCGCAGGGCACATGGCAGTAATGCCGTTTTGCAGCTCATATTTGCCAATTCTCTCATAGGCTTCCAGTGTGCCATCACACACATCCGCTCCCATTGCTCCGTGGAAATGAATGTCCACAAACCCTGGAACCACGTAGCATCCGGATGCATCAAGCACTTCGCCATCGTCGCACCCCTCTGCTATAAGCCCGTCCTTAACATAGATATCTCTTTTGGAAAAGAGCCTGTCAACACCGTAAACTTCACCACCAGTAATCTTCATAGCTAATCACCTCAGGAATTTATTTCTATATTCTCCGGCACTCATCCCCGCGTACTTCTTGAACACCCTTGAGAAATGGGCAGTATCAGCAAAGCCCACTCTCTCAGAGATATCCGCGATATGAAGGGATGAATCCTCCATAAGTTTCTTGGCATTTTCTATTCTAACTTCATTTAGCACATCTGAAAAGCTCTTGCCCGTGCTGTTTAAAAGCTTACTAAGATGCCAGTGACTCACATACACCTTCTCTGCCACGTCCGTAAGCTGGAGCTTCTCTTTGTAGTGCTGCTCGATGTATGAGATAGCCTGCTTCACCACGAAGTTGTTGGCACTCTCATTGTCAGGTAAAGTCTCTTTTTCCTGGGCCTGTCCTATCTCTTCAAGCCTTTTGGTAAGGCTCTCCATGGCCTCGTCAAGTTCCTTCATCTTGGAGGGCTTAACAAGGTAGCGGAACACACCAAGGTTAAGGGCAGTCCTTGCGTAGTCAAAGTCCCTGTATCCCGTTAGGATCACGATCTGCATGTCGCTGTGCTCAGACCGTAGCGCTGCGATCATGGTAAGGCCGTCCATACCAGGCATTCTGATATCGGTAAAAAGAATGTCCGGCTGAAATTTCTCGGTCATCTCCAGTCCCTCTTTTCCAGAGGAAGCTGTGCCAACCACCACGCAGTTATATTTTTCCCAGTCGACGATCTTCCTAAGGCCCTCAACGATTACGGGCTCATCGTCCACGATCAAGACTTTGTACATCTGTTATCCCTTTACTGCACCTGCTGTCATCCCTTTAATTATATACTTCTGCAGGAAAATATACACCACAATTACCGGTATAATTACCAGAGTAACTGCTGAAGCCATAAGGCCGTAGTTGGTTCCCTCTTTTGAGGTCAGCTCGTTAAGGAGCCTTGTGATAGCCTGCATCTCAGGTCGACGCAGGAAGAACATCTGTGTAAACAGGTCGTTGTAGCTCCAGAGAAAAGAGAAAATGGCAACCGTTACAAATGACGGCTTCCCTAAAGGTACCACGATCCTGAAAAAGATCTGAGGAATTGAGCAGCCTTCGAGATGAGCTGCTTCTTCAAGTTCCAGCGGAAGTGACTGCACATAGCCCATAAGCACGATAATGGCAAAGCTGATATTACCTGCTATTTGTGGCAGGATAACTGATACCATGTTCAGTATCCAGCTGGAGGTGTTGGTGATGTGCCAGCCTGTCTCCATGGTGTACACAGGGATGATGGTCGAGAATACTGGAAACATCATAGCTGCAATGACCATAGTGTGGCAGAATTTCTTTAATTTAAAATCAAATCTCACAAGAGCAAAGGACGCAAGGCCAGCCAGCATCATAACTCCCAGGGTAACGCATGCGGAGATAAAGATACTGTTCACATAAGCATGGAGGATGTCCAGCCTGTCAAAGGCTCTCTTGTAGTTAGCCAGGGTAAAGAGATCTCCCACTGGCAGTGCAAAACTGTTGTTAAGGATCTTGTCCTTGGCCTTGAAGGAGTTCTCCAAAACCCAGAACAGCGGATATATGGTAGTTGCTGCCCATGCTCCCAAAATGATGTAAAGAACAGCAAGGCCCAGTTTATTTCTCTTCATATCAGAAATCCTCGCTTTCTTTAAACACCTTCCTGGTGAAGCGGCTAAGCAGTACACCAAGGACAACTATAAGTACCGCTAAGGTTGCACCGTAGTCAACGTTCTTGGCCTCCATGGTCTGATAGTACATGTAGGTTCCTGTAAGGAAGGTCTCCTTAAGAGGCATTCCCTTGGGGAACATGGTCCATGGAAGATCGAATACCTTAAGGGCTCCTGTTACGCCAAGAGTTAGACATGTGCAGATAACGTTTCTAAGAAGCGGGATCGAGATATAGATAACCCTCTGGAATCTTGTGGCTCCGTCGATGGCAGCAGACTCGTACAGCTCCTGAGAGATGTTGTTAAGTCCCGTCTCCAGGATTACAAAGTAAAATCCCACATACTGCCACACAACAGGAAGCATCATGGTGAAGATCGCAAGCTTCTCGCCCTTCCAGTCCGTAAGCGTGGTCTTTCCAAAGAGCTCAAGGAACTGATTTAACATTCCCTTATCATAAAGGAATATAAGGTTAAACAGAAGTCCCAGTGCTGTAGCTGAGATAACGATGGGGAAGAAGTACACTGTCCTGAAGAACTGTGTTCCCTTCTCAATGTTATCAACAAGCAGCGCCAGCAAAAGAGCTATTCCCACCTGTCCAACGATGGTTGCGACTATCATAAGCACCGTGTTCTTAAGTGATGTCCAGACCACCGGATCTGTCACCAGCTTGACGTAGTTATCGTAAAAAGGCTCATTCCACTTGGTGCCATAGGTTCCAAGATTCTTGATCTGCCTGAAGCTCCCATATATGTTTACAAGAAATGGATAGTATAGATAGACCACAAGAAAAAGAAATGCAGGCACAAGAAAGAACAGAACGTATTTTTTGTTCCTGTATATATTAGACATATCCTAACCCCTCTTAAAATTCGACCGGCAAATACAAGCTGTATTGCCGGCCGAAATGTAACCCCTCATTGGATCCGCAACAAGTGCATTACAATGCGCCTTGCTATCTGCGAATTACTGAGCATTATAAACGTCGATACCTTCCTGAACTGCATCTGCTGCTGATACGTTGCCAACAACGATGTCAGGCATTCCATCAAATGTAGATACTCTGCAGTCTCCGTTGAAGAGATCCTGTACAGCGCCTGTAAGGGATGTAACACCACTCATCATGTCCATAGCCTTAACCTGAAGGGCATTGAACTGAGTCTCGTCTACCTTAGGTGCGTTCTTAAGAGCTGAAGCTGTGTGCTGTGCAAATATAGGAACTACTTCGTCACTTGTCATGTACTCAACAAAGCTAACTGCTGCTGCCTTCTTGTCAGGATCTTCCCAAGCCTTGGTTGTGATGTAGTAACCCATTGAAAGACCACCTACAAGGTCTGTTGTCTTTCTGTTGCCCTTTCCAGGGAAGTAAGTTACATCAAAGTGGCTTAATTTGTCAGCGTCGATTGTGCTTGGATCGTCAGGATCTGACTGGCATGAACCAACAATACCGCCAACCTTCCATGAACCATCAAGAAGGAATGCTGCCTTGTCGTCTGTGAACATAGCGAATGTCTCATCGTCAGTAGCTGAAAGTGTGTTATCTGGGAAGTATCCAGCCTCATAGAGAGTCTTGATATCCTCAAGTCCTGCTACCCACTGAGAACCTGTTGCATCATCTGCTGCTCCAGGGATATTTAAGTGATCAGCAGGTGTCTGCTGATTGTAGATTGCGAACTCCCACCAGTAGTGAGGAATATTGCCGAGTGCTGCTGCGATTGGAGCATAGCCTGCATCCTTGATCTTCTGGCAGTCTGCAAGGAACTGATCCCATGTGTAATCAGCGCCTGGCATTGCAACGCCAGCATCCTCTAAAACCTTGGTGTTAACGAACATTGCTTCCCAGTATCCATTAACAGGAACTGCATACTTAACGCCATCTGCTGGAGATGCTGCGATAAGATCGTCGTTCATGTTTGATGCGTACTCAGGGAACTCTGCTCTGATATCGTCGATTGAAACAACCTTGCCAGCGTTTACGAAATCGTTGGCATCTGCTCCGTTAAAGAAGAACAGAACGTCAGGCTCTGAACCTGTCTCAAAGTCTGTGATAATTCTTGTCTTGAATGTCTCGTCAGATGTAGCTGATGTATCGCTGACTGTGTTACCTGTAGCTGCCTCCCAGCCTGCTACTGCGTTCTTGTAGTTCTGGGCATTACTGTCCTCACCTGCAAAAGTAGTTGTTACTGTGATCTCTACAGGGCCAGTTGCCTCTGCTGCAGGAGCTGCCTCCGAAGCCTCAGGTGCCTCGCTCTCAGTAGCTGCTGGAGTCTCTGCTGGAGCCTCAGCTGCTGGTGCGCTTCCACAACCAAACAATGTAGAAGCAAGTGTCGCTGCCATAAGGAGCGCTGTCAGTTTTTTCATTTTCATACAATCTCCCTTCTGCACGGGTAACCCCCACGTGCAAATACCTTCGTTTTTTCTTGATTCTAGAATAACCTGACAGCTCCATTAATCAGATTGCTGAAATTGTTAATTCTTGACAAATATAGTGCTGATTGTATTTCCTTGTCCATCGGGCTCGATCGTAAGGTGGCTCTCGCCTCCGTAGATCATCTTAAGTCGCCTGTTGACGTTTCTTATGCCAATTCTTGTGGAGCGCTCCTCCATTGGCCTTATATCAATATCGTCAGTCAGTAGCTCTTTTATCTTGGCCATATCCTCTTCGGAAGGCTCCCCAGGATTGATGATCATTATCTTCATGTCCACCTTGTCTCCGTCCCTGGTTCCCTCTATCTTAAGGGATATCTGTCTCCTGTCATCTCCGGTGTTGCCATACTCTACGGCGTTCTCGATGACCGGCTGAATGATGAGGCGCGGAACCCTCACCGAAAGAAGGGCCGGGTCTATGATCTCCTCGTGGGTGAACCTCTCCTGATACCTGCACTCTATTATGTAGAGATAGGCATTTACGTACTCCATCTCCTCTTCAAGGGTGATGAGGGACTGCCTGTTCCTGTCCATGGTGGCGCTCATCATAACTGACAGAGCCTCGATCATGCTGCTAACCTTCTCTTCACCGTGCATCCTGGCTTCCCAGTTGATAATCTCCAGAGTGTTATTCAAAAAGTGAGGATTGATCTGGGACTGCAGCGCATGGATGTTGGCGTCCCTAAGGGCGATCTCCTCGACAAATATCTTGTTGAATTGCTCTGAGAGCTTGTCGCTCATCTTGTTGAAGTTCCTGGACAGATCTGTGATCTCGCCGTTCTCTTCCCTAACCTTTGCCGTTACACCGTAGTTGCCGTCAGCAATCTGCTTGGATACGTCCGTAAGCTCAGAGATTGGGGCTGTGATCTTTCTGTTAAAGAAGTACATGACCATAAAGATAAGCGGGATCAGGAACACCAGAAGGATACAGAAGGTAACGGTGATTGTCCTCTTTTCCAGGTTCACAGCTGTGGCGTCGTAGGACACGGCGTAGTTAAAGCTTCCGTCGACGCTCTTTTTAGAGCACAGGACCATCTCTTTTCCCGCGATGCTCTTCATGACAACTTCGTCGTTCCTTGCGGCCTGGTCAATTGTTTCCGGAACATCTCCCTCGCTCCAGAGCTGCTGCCCCTCGAAGGAGACGCTCATACCCCGGTACTCCCAGACACTCTTTATGCTCTCAAAGACTTCCTCCGGGTTCAGCTCCATGATAAGGACCGCATATCTCTTAAATCCCCTACCCATGAGGTTTCTGATCATATACACATGACCGCCCATGGAAAAGAACTCTGTGCGGGTATCAAGTTCCTCGGACAGCTCTATAGCCTTTCCCTGAACCTGGTCCTTGAAAAACCTGATCCTTGATACACTTCCCCTTCCGGTGGTATTACCTGTGTAGTAGATAGTATCGGGCTCATCCACGAAAATAAGGGCCGTGATATCAAAGCTAGGATTATATTTGTACTGCGCTGAAAGGAAATTCGTGACGTCGTTATAGAGTCTGCCTGAGTCCCCACTGCTCTGGTACTCCGCCCAGGCATCTCCTATATACGGAAGATAAGACGCGTCCTTGGATGCATCTATACAGTCAGAAAGGCGGAGGATACTGATCTCCGCCGCCTTTTCCATTGATGTTGTGATTATGCGCTCACTCTGGCGATCGATCCTGCCAGATACCACCAACAGAAACAGCAGCACTATAGCTGTAAGGGGAACAAACCACCCTATCGCCATGAGCCTTAGCATCTGCCATTTCAGTGTGTTTCTGCGCTTCATTGCTCTACCTCTAACCCCAAGAAATCTCTAAAGATCCTGCAGATATCCTCCGCCAGATCATGGTCATCCATCTCGCAAAAGATTCGAAGAAGGGGCTCAGTGCCGGAAAACCTTGCGCACACCCATCCTCCATTTTTAAAGTATACCTTACAACCATCCATATAGGAAGTCCTTTGGATCTCTATGGGGAACTCAGGAAGGAGCTTGTCCTCCATGAGGATCTTTTTGTATTCAGGCTTCTTAGCTGCCTTAAAGGTGAAGTTCTTTTCCACCATATAGAAGGTGCCAAATTCCTGCCTTATATCGTCGTAGATCTCAGATATCCTGCGACCTGTAACTGCAAGCATCTCTACCAAAAGAGCTGCTGCATAAACACCATCTTTTCCATTTATATGGCCTCTTACAGTAAGACCACCTGAGGACTCGCCGCCGATAAGTGCATCGTGCTCTGTGATGCCTGCTGAGATGTGCTTAAATCCTACAGGGACTTCGTAGCATTCTTCCCCGAAACGCTCAGCGATCCGGTCCAGCATATGAGTGGTACAAAGGTTTCTTACCACCGGGCCGTGCTCTTTTCTGTACTTAACAAGATAGTAGTACAACAGCACCAGTATATCGTTAGGAGAAAGATATCTTCCCTTGTCGTCCACAACTCCGATCCTGTCGGCATCTCCATCTGTGGCGATTCCGATGTCGCAGTGGTAGTCCTTGACGCAGGTCATAAGCGGTGACATGGCTCCTTCGTTTGGAGCAGGGAGCTTGCCTCCAAAGAGAGTGTCGTGTCGGCTGTGGATGGTCTCCATCTCGCATCTCGCTGTAAGAAGGATGGTCTTGATGGCGGTCTCGCTAACGCCGTACATTGGATCAAGAGCAACCCTAAGGCCTGCTGCCTTGATGGCTTCTACATTTACCCTGTCCAGGATATTGTCGATGTATTCGTTTATAGGATAGAACTCGATGATAAGGCCCTGGGCCTTGGCATCCTCATAGTCCATGCTCTTAACGGGAAGAGCCACATCCTCGATGTAGCGCTCCACATCTGCAGTGACGGTCTCATCCGCATCCCTTCCTTCTCTTGTAAAGAGCTTGATGCCGTTGTAAATGGCCGGGTTGTGGCTTGCTGTAACCATCATTCCATAGGGAAGGTCGTGCTTCATAACGTAGAACATAACAAGGGGCGTAGGGCTTGACTTGTTTATAAGGCTGGCCTTGATGCCATTAGCTGCAAACACCACCGCAGCCCACTGCATGGCTTCCTTTGATAAAAACCTTCTGTCGTACCCAAGGACTATTCCATATTCCTCCAGGTGCTCCGCCTTCATCTTGGAGGCCATAGCCTGGGATAATATCTGCACGTTTTCCTTGGTGAACTCATCGCCGATAACTGCTCGCCATCCACCTGTTCCAAATCTGATCATCTCTTATTCCCCCTCATCCCATTACAACTCTTACTTCGTGCTCTTTTCCATCTCCTATAGCTTTTATCCTGTCTGTTATCCTGCCGTCAATCCAGATCTCTTTTACGCCCTTCTGAACGTGAGCTGGGTTTTCAACTGTTACGTTGTAGATGTCACCCCTAAAGCGCCTCTTAACGTTAAATCCGTCCCATGCTGCAGGGATGCAGGGGTCCACCACCAGCTCGTCAAACTCCGGGCGAAGTCCCAGAAGATAATGAGTTACTGCAAAGTACGCCCAGCCGCCGGAGCCTGTCATGAATGGGTGATGTGCCCTTCCGTAGGTTGTGTGGTCCTTGCCTGATATGAACTGGCAGTAGGAATAGGGCTCAGCCTGCCTTATCTCGATCTTGTCGTTCTGGTAGTATGGGCATAGGCTCTTGTAGTACTCAAAGGCCCTGTTGCCATTTCCCACTCTGCACTCAGCTGACCACACCCATGGATTCGGATGAGAAAAGATACTTGCGTTCTCCTTAAGTCCCGGGTAAACCCTGGCAACAAATCCGATGTCGTCATCCGGCTCAGTGTAAGCAGGGCCATTAAGCATTATCCCGAACGGTGTAAAGAGGTGCTCATAGATGGAATCCAGAGTCTTCCTGCTCCTATCCTCGTTTGCTGCTCCTGACAGAACTGCCCATGCGTTGGATTCAAGGTGGATCTTGCCCTCCTTGTTCTCTTTTGAGCCAATCTTTCTTCCGTTTTTGGTAAAGCCTCTAAGGTACCAGTCTCCATCCCAGAGAACCTTATCAAGGCCGTCCTGAAGTTCATTCAGTTTATCAACATACCTGTCCCTTTCTTCATCAAGTCCCAGGTAATCGCTTATTTCTATCATGCAGGTGAGAGCCTTGTACAAAAGAAATGACACCAGTGCACTCTCTCCGCCTCCGAGGTTTAAACAGTCGTTCCAGTCTGCCCGAAGGCCCTTGCATATTCCGTGGCTTCCAACCTCCTTGATGGAGAACTCCACGATCTTCTTCATGTGGTCGTAGACTGTTCCGCAGCCTCCGTCAGCATATCCGTACTTCTCTCCAAGGAATCCCGCATCTCCTGTTTCCTTCACATACTCAGTGATGGTTGGAACCAGCCACAGAGCATCGTCCGCGCAGGCATCAGCAATTGTGTGGACCTTGGATGAGCCTTCAGGCTCAGGGATAACAGTTGGTGACTTGAAAGGTTTTTTCTTATTTTCCTTCTCATCCTCCGGCGCAAACCACCTTGGCTCGAAGAGATGGATTCCGTATCCCCATGTGGTCAGGGCACGAAGCAGCTCCACGATCCTCTTTTTGCATCCTGCAGGATTTGACGGGATAACTGTCATGGCATCCTGGGCTGTATCCCTGTAGCCAAGGCCAGTCCTTCCTCCAACCTCGATGAAGGAAGCAAACCTCGAAAACATAACGTTTATCTCTGACTGGTACAGCGTCCAGGTGTTTATCATGGTATCTACGCCAGCCTCAGGTGATGAAACCCTAAAGCTGTCCTGCTTATTCTTCCAAAAAGCCTTAAGAGCGTCGTAAGCTCTATCAAGGGCAGCCGGGTCAGCGTATTTCTCCCGGATCTCTTTTGCCTCCTTATAAGAACCCTCTCCAAGGAAAAAGAGAAGTCTCGCGCTCTGACCAGGCTCCAGCACCAGAGCCTTCTGAAGGGATGCACAGTGATTGCCGCCCTTTTCGCATCCGCCAGAAAGCCTGCCCTCGATAACCGCCTTTGGGTTAGTCTCTGTGTTGTAGGTGCCGATAAACTGATCTCTTAAGCACTCATAGCCGTCTGGCTCAAAGTTTGCCGTAAAGTACTGGTAACCTTCCTCCTCGTAGTACAAATCGTGAACAATGGCTCCGTCCTGATACTCTGACCCTGCACAGTACAGGCTCATCTGGAAGTTCTGATTATCTATCATCACATGGTGAAAAGAGAACTCGGCATAGGTAAACACATCAAGCTCCCTCTTCCTGTCTGAGGTGTTGGTGATATTAACGTCCCATACAAGCGCGTTGTCACCAAGAGGAATGCTCATCTTCTGGCTTGCGTGAATGCCGTTATAGTCGCACTCATAGGTGGTGACACTCATTCCATGGCGGCAGATGTAGCGGGCCTTATCAAGGGGCTTACCCACCGGCTGCCAGGAGATTGAAAAGAAGTCTCCATCCTCCCTGTCTCTTATGTACACATAGTCACCTGGTCTGTCCATGGGAACCGCATTGCCCCTAAACCTTGTGATCCTGTGGTACTCAGGAGAGCGGTAAAAGAGATATCCCCCCGCAGTGTGATTGACCACCGCACACATATCCTCCACTCCAAGGTAGTTGGTCCATGAGGTGGGAATGTCCACCCTGTCTATTACATACTCGTCGTTGTCCCTGTCAAAGTATCCGTATTTCATATCTTCTCCCCATCATCTTCTCTAAAGTTTGCACGGTTTTTGTTCTATGCTTTTAGTTTAAAAAATCTGGAGATAAAAAGAATGTCTGTTTTTGGCGTAATAAACAAACAAAGTCAAAAACAGACATTTCCGTATTAATCGAGAGAAGGCGGGACTTTGAAGTCCCGCCTTAACCATAAATTATTTTATCATTCGTAAAGGATTGGCTTTACTCATGATCTCCCGCTATATTAGTTGTTTTCCTCTCTCTTTCTTGTAAGGAAAAGTGCTGTAGCTGCTACTGCTGCCATAACAAGTACTCTTGCGATAGGAGCTGTAGTCTCATCAGCTGTTCCGCGTGCTCTGCTAGCGCCAAGAACTGCTGCGCCATCAGCTGCAAGTGGTCTCTGCTCACCAAGTACCTGGCCTGCTGCTGGTGCTGCTAAAAGTGAGATAACTGGGCTGTCAGCATCAGGATCACGAGGTGGATATGATCTGTTGTCGCTTGGAGGAGCTGGCTGATCGTTGTTAGTTGTCTTTGTCTCAGGCTCACCAAGGTTTACACTATATCTGAAGCCTGGATAAATTGGCCAAATCCAACCTGGTTGATAATCTGTCTCAGCGCCACCTACGTAAGTAGGCATTTCTTCATCAAATAATACCAAGTCACCAAACTGAGCAAAATCACCATCTCTCACTTCAGCTAATGAAATTCTTACAAGATCGCCAGTTACTCTCTGATCATTAAGACCTGTAGCAGAAAGTACCTCTCTTACATAGTATTTAGCAACTCCGTCGAAAGAAGGAGTATACTTGATCTGCAACTTTGCTGTGCCATCCTGGCCAAATTCACTTTCAGCTACTGTAAAGTCTTCAAATGCCTCCATAGTGGTAGGTACATATGCATTCCAGTACCAATCATATCTATATGCAGCGTATGCAAAGTTAACTCTTACATTAAATGTTCCATCATGCATATCTGTTACTTCAACACTCTGTGCACCGATACGGTTGTTCTCCCAGAAATTAACTGAAAGCTGATAGTTCTTATCTTCTGTCTCGATGTCTACAGTCATAGGATCCTTCTCATACTTATCCTGTACTGTATAGTAATATACATTAGTAACATTGACAGTCTTATCTACTCTGAATGTCTCAGTATAATCATCTACATCAAGAAGAACAGTATTTCCCTTCTTATCTTCTACTGCAATCTTTTCACCAGCAACCTTTACAAAGTTCTCAGACTTAAGGTTATCATAGGCTGTCTTATCACATTCAAACATCAGGTTTCCGTCTTTATCAAAAACTCTGATATAAACAGTCTCTGTTGTCGCATACGTTGATGAGTTCCAAGTTACAAAATCATTTTTATTTCTGTCATCAAGCGAAATAGTATCGCCTTTCTTTAAACCTCTTCCATTTACAGCCTTTTCGTTATAATATGTCTTTCCATCGTTTCCAACAAAGTAGAATCTAGCATATGTAGTGTTGCCAATCTTAGAACCTACAACAGCCTTAAAGTACTCAACAGGTTCGTATAAGTATGTTCTTGTATCATCTCTAGCTAATGTATAATTCCATCTTTCATCATCAACTTCAATTACATCTCTTTTCTCAGCTAAATCTTCAGCTGAGTAGGCATTAGTCTCATCAACCCACTTGTGCTGCCGATGATCATAATGGCTAGTAGTATAGTCATACTGCTTCTCAGCTGAATAGATAGAATCCTCACCCTTAAGAGCCTTATAGATCTCCTCGTCAAGGATAACCTTTTCACCATCTACTATTGTTGTATAAGCACTTCCAAGAAGCTCATAATTATCACTACTTGTTAAGAAGTAAGCCTCTCCGTTCTCATCCTCAACAAAATTGCCATCTGCATCAAAATAACCATAGAAAACATTCTCTTCATCTTCTACTATTTCAAGTTCTCCATCATTATTCTCAACTACAAGAACTGGCTCAACCTCATCAATATCAAAATCTTCGTCAAGCTTAAGCATTACTTCTTCGCCGTCCTCATTAGGAACTGTAACGAAATCGCCATTTGAATCCTTAAGGACTGTAGAAACCTCAGTTACACCTAAATCCTGAGTATAAGTATCCGTATAATCCAATGTCTGTCCAGCTGTATCTTCAGCATCAACAGGAAGATAATAATCTGCCTGCTCGCCATCAATCTCGCTGTTCATATCAGAATTATAGAATTCAGTAGTATTAGTTGTAGTTACAACAATACAGTTTTCCTTCTCTTCAATTACAATGTCGCTGGACTGAACAGGCTCTGGGAAGCTAAATTCTGCAGGCTCACCTGAAGAATCTGCAGGTGCAGCAATAGCCTCCACCGGCGCTTCGCCTTCTTCAGCGAAAATTGTGATCGAATTTGTTGCAAACAATGTTGCAGACATTGCTACTGACATTCCCGCTGCCAGCAGACGTTTTGTAAGCATCTTGTTACTCATTACACATCCCTCCGTTTGTCTCATAAGAAATAAATTTATGGTTCTCTCAGGGAAGAGGCCAAAAAATAAGCCCAAACAAAGTTATTCTTTGTTCGGGCTTGATACTTCGGGCGTTCCCTATATAAAATGTTAACGGGAATGCATTAATATCTATATGGGTCAGTGGTCATTAATGTGGCCATTTTTTATAATTTCTTAATAATTCTTTAATTGTTCTCTACTTGCAAGACCAAATTTTAGAAGGATGGAGCTTACCTGCTTTTTCACAGTTGAAAGGGAAACCATCTGCTCTTTTGCGATCTCACCATTGGTAAGGCCCTGCTTAATGAGCTCTAAAACTTCCTTTTCCCTGTCCGTTAGTCTTGGTCCGCCAACAGAGATAGTTTCAAGGCCCGCCTCAAGGTCTTTTGCCATCTTCTCTATCATATCCCTGTCCTGCTGCTCCATCTTGAATCTTGCCATTATCTTCTTAATAGAATGGTAGTTCTCCGCAAAGGGCAGATATACTTTATCAGGAAGGCCCATCTCAAGAGCTGTCTTGAGCTCCAGCATGGATTCTTTTGTATTTCCCAGTGCTTCATGCGCTGCAGCGCAGTATATTCTTGTGTACAGCATCGGAAGCAGATTTGGGAATACTGAAGAAAGGCTCATAGCTCTATTTGATGCACCCAGAAGCCTTGTGTAATCTTTTTTCTCCAAAAGATATCTTCCATAGATAATGTATGCAAAAGGCATTGTGATGGCAGTCAGATGGCCTGCATCTATTTTACCGTCACAGAGCCAGGGCCTGATTCTACCATAATCATCACAGATGCTTCCAATAAAACCGTCCGCCATATCATAGGTGTAACGGCTAAGATCCTCAATGTCTATGCTGGATAACAGCTTAAGCCTGGTCTCAGCCTCCTTAAACAGTTCCTCTTTACCGGTCAGCAGAGCGACTCTGGCAAGAACCAGCGCTCCGCATACCTCAACTGCAGTCTGACCATTACTCTCGGCCTCAAAGAGAGCTTTATACGCTCCGATCTCGGCTTTTTCATAATTACCGCTGTTAAGGTCTGCTTCAGCACGCATAATGATATCACCGCCGATACCATTGTTTCCTGAGAGCTTTGTGTACACTGCCATACAGTCATCAAGCTGGGTAAGTTCTTCAGAGAGCTTCCCGCTTTCACGCCAGTACAGATAGAGCACCGAAGGGCTTCCAAAGGCCCAGGAGCACCTAGGATTGAACAGCTTTGAAGGGCCCTTCATCAGTTTCCATGCTCTTTTGTGGTGGACAGTGATGGCATCCAGCTTATTGAACAAAAGAAATGACAGCATCAGCTCCATTTCTCCCTGAAGGACATCCTTTTCCTTATCAGAAAGATCGCTCTTTGCGATATTCTCGCGCAGCATAGGAGAAAACCGCATGACTATATCATTCTCTCCCATCATAAACACCACGAACATCATGCAGATAGGAACCATGGGGTATTTATACATAAGTTCCCTGTCGGAGTGTTCCATAATATCGACGATCATCGGAACAACATAGTCCTCATTGACAGAGGCAAAGTCATGTATATCGAGCGGAAGCTCGTATATCTTATCCCATTGTCCAGACAGATACAAAAATCTGATTGCTCTTTTGTGATCTCCCGCCTCCCAGCTGATCTGTCCTGCAGTATGGTAGACTTCTTTTTTCTCATCATCTGAAAGCAGCTCAAACTGGCTGTTTAAAAAGAGTTTTAGCTGGGTATGAAGGTAGTATCTGCCTTCCTGTGGAGAATACTGGATAAAGTAGCGTTTCTCACGAAAGCTCTTTTCCAAAACACTCTTTGGCTTGCCAGATATGGTGGCAGCCTGTTTTAAATTAAAACTCGGTAGAACCGACAGCTTTAGTAGAGTTTCTTTTTGTTCGGATTCCAGGTTGTTCCAGACAGCTTTTTTCATAAGGACGCTCAAGCCTGCATGGATGAATCCCCCTCTTTTTACAAAGGTGCCCAATTGCAGGTAGATAGCCATGATCCAACCCCCGGTCAATTCCATGACTTCATCGATCTGGCTCTCAGTAGCATTTATGCCCGCTTTCTTATAATATGCGCGGATGTCATCTCTGCTAAAGACAAGATCGTATTCATTGAGTTGATACATTCTATTAGAAGGAATAAGCTTGGTGCGCTGGTCCCCGTTGAAGGGGTGCGACGCGATTATTATATGAAGATTGTCAGCCTGGTGTGTGGACAGGATTCCTATTATCTCTACTGCATAGTCGCACTTCCACTCCTGGTAGTCGTCCATGAAAAGATAAGTCTCCCGAGCATCACCTTTGTAATCGTGGATTATGCGACGAATGTCCGGAAGTGAATCCTCTCCCGGTATTCCTACCGACCTGATCTTCGTAATATCAGCAGACCCAAGCTCACCAAGTACTTCAGACAGTTCAAACCAGGATGTCTCCATGGAGTTCTCAGGAAGGAATCTGTAAGTCAGTACCCTGCAGCCTTCCTCCACCTTTTTGGACAAAAAGAAGTTAACAGCTGTGGTCTTGCCAAAACCAGAAGCCGCTTCTATAAGTGTACATGGGAAATTACTGATTTCCTCAAGTTTGTCCTTAAGGGAGTCGGAGAAATACTCCACATTTAACTTGGTTACTTTACTCATAACTATTTTTTCTTGCGAGTCTTCGCTGAATATTTAAATACGTACTCTACCTTTACTTTCTCGTTGTATTGAACTTCCTCATAGGCTTCCAGTATCCTTCGGATCGCACTTTCAACCTCAGGTTCAGTGCACTCAGTCACCAGGATAAAGAAGCTATGTGAGCTGTTTTGCATTACAATGTCACTCATTCGAAGTGTCTTTTCCAAAATTCCACAGAAAGACTGAACCACTTCTATAAGGTAATTGTAGTCATCGTCATTTTGGGGATGGAGATCAAACAGAAGCAGCGCTGCTGAGCCTCCGTATCTTCTGTACAGGCGCATTACAAATCTGTATGCCACGGTAAAAGAGTCTTTTCCCAGGATAAGTGCGCCTTCCTTGTCGTTACGCTCTTCAAGGATCCTCTCTATGCGATCAAGCTTACTAAGGGCATCCTCCTCGCCATCCTGATCTGCAGCTGTCTCTTCTCTGTGGATGGAAAAGCCGTGCTTGCCATTCTGCTTGACTTTGTACAGCTCACTGTCAGCCAGCGCAAACAGCGCCTCGTAGTCCCTTCCATCATCAGGGATCATCACGACACCCATGGATACTCCAAGGGGAATGCCATGGTCCTCGCCCATAAGCCTGTTTGCCTCAGCCATCAGCTGATTGTTGAGTCTCTTTGACAGGGATGCCACAACGCTCTGGTCTGTCAGGTCCTCAAAAAAAGCCATGAACTCATCGCCGCCGATCCTGCACAGAGTGTCTGTTTCTCGTGTGTTGTGCCTTACCACATCAGCAAAGGTTTTAAGGATGTTGTCTCCCATCTCATGTCCAAAGAGATCGTTTACCAGCTTAAAGCTGTCCAGGTCAAAGATCATCAGGGAGCCAATCTTTCTTTTGCAGAGCTTGGACACCCTGTCTGTTCCCTTGGTCTTATTAAGAAAGCCTGTCAGTCTGTCCAGAGTAGCCTCTTCTGTCAGGTTCTCTATAGTCTTGCTGTTCTTTACTGTATGTTCAATTCGTCTTATCAGGATATCTTTGTTGAAGGGCTTGGTGATATAGTCAGATGCCCCCATCACAAGGCTCATCTCTTCGGAGTCGCTGGTCTCATCTCCAGACATAAATATAACCGGAATGTGCCTGCGCCCTGTGTGGTCCTCAAACTTTTTAAGGGCAATATAAGTATCAAAGCCATCCATCTCTGGCATCATGATGTCCAGAAGGATCAGATCAGGTGTATGGCTTTCTACATATTTAAGAAGCCTCTCTCCCGAGTCGATGCATGTGACATGCATACTCTCCTGGGAAAGGAGCATCCTGACATTCTCAAGAATCAAGGAATCATCGTCTACAACGACAATTGAATAATCCATATATTATTTTTCTCCCACTCATAAGAAAAACGAAACTTTTTCGGATTAATTATATCGTATTAACGTTTATTTGTTCTATCAAAAATTGAATAAATATTCAGAAAATTGATGTTTTTTATGATTTTTTAATGCCTTTTTTGTTCGTTGTTCGTATAAAATAATAGTAAGGAAGTTGACCACGTCACTTCTAAATGAATTGGAGGATTTTATTATGGCTGATAATATGAAAGAGCTTTTGCACGACAATGAACTTGAGAACGTAAGTGGAGGATCTAACGTTCTTCCTGATAAGTACATAGAAGGTGAAGGAATTGTCACAAGAAAGATGTGTCCCAAGTGCGGATTCCCCATGAACTCCGACGGACATTACTACGGCAATCGTCCCGCAGTTAAGTGCACAAATCCAGCCTGCGAATGTAGCAGAGGCTGGCAGTATTTAGGATAAAAGAATTACTTATTAAATTATTAAAGGGTTCCAAGCTCAAGGCTTGAAACCCTTTTTCTTATTTCAGATTTGAGACAATGTATTGCCATAACTGATTGTTTGGCTGTGGATAGTAATGAATACCATCGGTTGGACTAATTATGATATCTCCGGAATCATACATAGCATCATAAATATATGAGTAAAGATCGATTATCTTAACATCTTTCCCATTTGCCCATGCTCTAAGAGAATCATTGTAGGTGATCTGTCTTGCATTTGTATAGTTTTTCTTAGTAAACTCTTCAGAAAGATACTCATCAACTGTTGGTCCTACCGTACACAAAACCAGTTTCTTTCCCTGTGCAAGTAACTGGTCATAATATGGTCCATACTTGCTAAAGTCTCCATAGTTGTTACATCCCATCCAGGATACCAGCGTATCAAAATTATCTACGCCATATTCTTCGACGGCATTCACCATGTATGTGCTCCCGCATTCGTCTTTACAGTACACGGTAATTCCATCATGTACTTCATTTCTTATCTCTGATAATGACTCTGAGAACATGTCTACAGTTCTGGAATCACCACAAAAAAGAATCCTGCCATAACCTGCTGGTTGCTGACTTACCACCTGAGTCACCTGAGGCTGTGGCTCTGCTTGTGCCTGTGCTTCTTCTTTTACTGTATTCTCAGCCTCTGACTTGTCTGCATCCTTCTGTGGAGCGCTTTGATCGTCGGTTTTTTCCGTCTCTTGCTTGTCAGTTTCTGGCTTTTTGGTCTCTATATTTTTCTGATCAGCATTATCCGCTTTGTCTTCTTTTTGTTCAGTACCTGCATCATTTTTCTGCTCGGTAACAGCTTCAGCCTCAGTCTCAACAGAAACTTCTGCCACAACCGAATCACTTATTTCTGGTTCATTAGTCTTTCCGCAAGCTACAAGAGACATACACATAGCTATCGCTACCACTATGCCCCAATTTCTTTTTATCAATTATCTATCCTCCTACGCCTCGTCTGTTTATTCTCTCAAATTATCTATATCTGATTATCAATTGTACTTCCCTTAACATCATTAGACAAGAGACTGAGCCTGTTAAGGATGTTGGTTATCTCAGAATTAACTGTATTTTGAGTATCTTCCATAGATGCACCATCTGAAATAATAGTCTTCTGGATATCTTCGGTATCCATCCTATCAGCCTCCGCACGTTCTCTTCTTGCTATGGCACGCTTTGTGTCAGCACTGGTCCTCTGGCTCTCAGCAGCGTGTTCCTTGATATTCTCTATCATTTCCTGCTGCATAGCCTCTTTTTCCAGTTTCTTTGCTTCTTCCTTCTTCTCTTCTTTCTTCTTTTCGGCTGCCTCTTTTGCCTCTTCTTCGCGTTCCTTCTGCTCTTCGTCCACATGCTCAACAGCTTCCTGCGTCAAAAGAGCTATCGCCTCACCATTTGCTGCTTCCATAATGTCCTCAGCAGCATCCTGGGCTTTAAGCATATCCTGAGATTTTAGACGCTCGCGCTTCATATCAGAATAGCCCTGAACGTTGCCCATCTGCTGGGCTTTTGCCCTATCTATATCAAGAGAGTTCTGCTGGTTTGCAGCCACATAGTAAAGTGCCTTCTGCTGATACTCCGACATTTTGCTGATCTCTTCATCAGATAATCCGTCTTTAGAGTTATTCATCTTAAACGCAAGCTTTGACAATTCCTTGCTTTCTTCACTATCGGGATCAATACCATATTCTTCTTGAAGTTCTTTTAACTTGGCGTCATTCTCCATAGTGTTCGCAGTCTTTTCATTGATTTCGTCCTGTAGGCGCTTTATCTCATCTTTAATAGACTGCATCTGAGCATCCAGTTTCTTTTCTCCGCCAAAGGCATCAGAAACGACTTTAAGAGCCTGCTTTTTTGCAAGGCCCTGACGTTGCGCAATTAAACTATCTCCCGTTAGATTTGCCGCTGAAATAGTTGTACTATTCTTATTTCCATTTTGGGATTTAGTTATAGAGCCAGTACTATACTGATCCTGTATTGAAATATCCTGCATCCCTAAATTTTGCTGTATCCGCATAAAACACCTCCTTGTGTTGTAAAAAGGCACAGTTACAGATTTCATTATATATATCGGATGACAGAAGTGGAATGTTTATAATGAGCCGCACACGCAAGCGAAATCTTCGATTTCGCTTGCTAGCGCGGGGCATGAACTAAGCGAACCTCGATTCCGCTTTCGCTCCATCTCGGTCACGGCATTCGCTGAATGCCTAAAAAGCAAATAAAAAACAGCCCATTTCGTGCAAGCACGATGGGCTGTTTATATTTGCTTTTTAATCGCTTAGCTCATTGCTAACGTGAACATTACTCTACGATTGTAGCAACCTTACCTGATCCAACTGTACGTCCACCCTCACGGCTTAACGTTAATTATATCTATTTGGAAAGCCTTGATTTTACGTGGTTTCTGTTCGCACATTTCTCATGTTTCGCTGTATTTTGGGTGGTTTTTGAAATTTTTAGAGCCATTTTAGAGCCAATGTATATTCTGATGTAAGGGTCAAAAGTCCCTTACATCATATTATTGCCTCAATAATATTACAGTCACTTATGCTTATTCGTTTCATCGTACCACTTGAAAAATCATAGAAATATAGCCAGTCATTAACTACGCTCATCGACATCTGTGCACCGACAACCTTCTCAGAAGTGCTGAATTTATATAATTCTTTAACTTCTCCATCCCAAGTGCAAAATATGATGGTGTATTTGTCCTCTCCCTGATATTGAAGACCATAGAATCCGTTTTCATCATATGTGTTATAGCCGCCATATAATCCATCATGCTTCTGAGCATCATATACCAGTTTTTCTTCTCCGCTGCTGTATGAAACCAGATAAACATTATTATACATGGCATCGCCCATGCTTTTTTTGACTAGCGCTCCATACGAGGTAAGCATAACATCACTTACGCCTTCAATAACATTCCAATTTCCGTCAGACATCTCAACATTAAGATTGCCAATTGCATGCTCATCTCTATCTGAAATATAGGCATTGATAAGCCCTGCTGAATATGCTGCAGAATATGTAAAATCCTTATAGATCAGATTATTCTCAGTACCTTCTTTCATTATTTCTGTATCAGAGCGCAGATAATAACTCGTGAAGCAGTTAGCTCCTTCCACATAGAGATGCTTTCCCTCAATATACATATCTGAATAATGTGCTGCACCGTTGCTGTTTGACAGGTCAAGATCTTCTTCCAATGTGATAATGCTGTAATCATCCGCATTCAAATATGCTAGGTTATACTGATAGCGTCCATCTTTTTCAATATACTCACATAGGTAAACCCCATTTTTTCCTGCTGCGCCTAATGAATACAAGCCATCTGTAACCAATGTAAATCCTGAGCCATCAGCCTCTGCAACATATAATCCATCTGCCGTTTCTATGAAAGTCTTACCTTTGCATACTTTGGTAGATACGTTGTAATACTGGTTGTAAGAAGCCACCTTTAGTGGCTCTTCGGTTTTCTGGATATTATCTTCGCTTATAATTATTTCCTCAACATCATCCTGGATGATTGCGTCTGTTTCCTCATCAGCATTTACTTTACAGGTCATAAATCCAAAGCCAAGTGCTGAACATAATACAATTCCTATCATTATTACCCATAATGCAGGAGTCTTATAATTGAGTATGTTCTTTATCCTTGTCTTTACCGCAACTTCTCCAAATGCAAGTGGATAAGCCAATACCAGTTTCTTGTGCGCACTGCATAGTAGCAGTGATGAAGCGTATGATTTCTTCTCGTCAAAAGACATCTTGGAGATTACTTTTTCATCGCAGGCAAGCTCTATATCTTTACAGAAAAGGATATAAGCAATCCACACCAATGGATTGAACCAATACACTGCAAGTAGTAAAAATCCCAGCTGCTTTCTAATGTGATCAAGACGTATGATATGAGCATTCTCATGTGCAAGAACATTTTTTACAGTAATTTCATCAAGTCCAGAAGGGATATAAATAGTTGGTTTGAAGATTCCAAGTATAAATGGTGTACTTATCTCATCGCATTCAAAGACATTATCATATGAGTCCAATTTAATGGATGTTCTTATCTTCTTCCTTATTGAGACATAACTGAACACTGCATACGCAAGCATTACCAGCACACCAAACAGCCATATCATCTGAAGACGGATCATCATTTCCCTTCGCCCTGTTACAGCTTCAGGAATATCATTATTGTTTGGGGTAACAGTAATCGTCTCATTTGGCAGATAATCATGCACAACATCATCTGGTTCATTAGGAGCTACCGCATTCGGAGTATACTCATGAGTAATAATCTCACTGCTAACGAAATCATTATTGTCCTCAACTACATAAACAATGCTGTCAGATTCATTATTGCCAATAAAGAAAGCCTCTAATCTATTCCCAACGTTGGGTAAAAAGCCTATAGATGATTCAAACTGAAATGGAATAATAAGTCGTAGTGCTACAATAGTCCACATTACCCCCATAAGCCATTTGGGAGCCTTCTTAAATATAAATCTGAAAAAGATAGCTATTATGATCAGAATACTTGCAGGCAAGCATAAACTAAGGAGTGTTAAAAATATAGTATCCATCACTTTTCCTCCTTTGCCTGTTCAATCATTTTTTGAATTTCATCAATGTCTTTTGTTGTTAATTTTTTGTTTGTGGTAAATGCTGCAATGAACGCAGGTAAAGACCCCTGAAAAGTATCATCAACGAACTTTTCACTCTTTGCAGAATAGAACTGCTCTCTAGAAATAATAGATGAGACTATTCCATTGTTATTCTGAATAAGTCCCTTTTCACATAACGTTTTTATTACAGTGTATGTGGTTGATTTTTTCCACATAAACCTTGTCTCGCAAAGCTTTACCAACTCCCCTGATGGTATAGGTTCATTTTCCCACACAAGCTCTGCAAACTTAAGTTGAATTGCCCCAAGTTCAAGTTCCATACCCGTTTCCTCCTGGTCTAGTCAGACTAAACTATATTTATAGTCTAGCCTAACTAGACCAGGATGTCAAACTTATTTTTTCAGATATAAACGACGATACACTTTTTCTGTGTATATGGAAAAAGTGGCTGTTTTCCTCTAAAAAAGCGAATAAGTATTCAACTCTTTATTCCCAAATGAATCTCTTCTTTGGCTACATTAAATGCATCACGTTCTTTCCTACAGCCATTCCCTATCTCTTCACCAAGCCAAAACATTAGAAAATGTGCTCCTACTATAATCCAATAAGGATAATCTCTTATCACATCAAATATATAATTCACGCGAAAGATTCTGTAAAAATGGGTGTCATATGATACTGAAGATATCATAACGGCTACTGCAATCAGAATTGCTGTTGCGAGAGCATACAGCACTCTCATTACTGGCTTGTTACGCGCCAAACTACTCGTGATAAATCCGACAATACAGGTGCAAATAAACCAAAATACAGCAATTAACAGGATTAGCGGATTTACAAAAAAGGCTAATATCATAGATCTGGTAAACCATCCCCGAAGAGCCAATATCAGTAGTAATAAGCTATATATTATTAATGGAATAATGCTTTTATTTACTTTCATTCGCTCAATCCTTTTCTTTGAACTGTATCCTTTGAAATCTGTCGGAATACACGAGTTCTACTGGTTCATGAAGTCCATCATCCATATATTCTTCAGGAGTTCTTAAAATATCTCCATATAGTTTGAAATCCCAGATCTTACTACCTTCGCCGTCCACATACTTACCACAAGCATATAATGTGCCATCTTTTCTTTCCACAAAGGTAACATATGTATAGTCATAATCATAATTTCCTTCGGCACCTTCACTCTCGGCATATGGCTTAGCTTTTTCAAATCTGACTTCATCCATCCAAACCATTTTTACATCATCCAATACCTTTACCGGTTCTTCTATGAAATCCTGATTCTTACTATCATATCCGCAGCTTCCAAAGGTGTTGTTGCCCCAGGTCCACAATGTACCATCCTCTTTGATGGCAGCCATGCTGAAAGAACCGCAGGTAACATAGATTGCATCATCAAGCATTTTCGTAGGCTCCGAGTAACTGCATCCAATTGTATCGTCAGGATGTTTCGCAGATGTGGTCCTGATTTCACCCCACCACCATACTGAGCCATTATTTTTGAGAGCAACGATTCCGCTTTCGCTTGCTCTGGCATATTTGACGTCAGACATAAGCAATACAGGGCTTGCTGCAACTATATCATCATAATAAATCCATTCTTTTCCATATGGATTCTCAAGTCCCATCAATCCATTTTGGTTTGCCCCGGCTCCGTATAATTCACCGTTTTTAGTAAGATAAATCACAAAAAAGGCCGCACCATCAACATGGATAACATTCTCTGCCATTTTCTGAGGTGTGTTTTCATAAGATGAACGATTCCCGATGCCAAGCTGCCCTTCACTGTTATCACCCACACCCCAAAGTACATTATCATCATCAATATAATAGTGATTATACTCATACTCATTTCTAAAATAGTAGTTTGCTATGTCAAAATCGGTATCATCAAGATGGATGCCATCCATGTTTTCTACATAGTAAACAGGAAGTTCAACAATATCCTCATCAGGATCCACAGTAACAGCATCATCAGATGAGGTAATGGCAGGAATGAACTTAATAAGCACAGCAGCACCAATAGCAATGCACAGAATGGTAAATACCCAGACCATCCAATTCTTCTTGTCAGGCTCATCAAAATTGCTATCAATAATTTCACTCATATCTTTATCTTCAATATTCATGAGTCACCTTTCACCAGTTAGCTTTTGAAAATCAAGTATATACAATGGAGCCACAACAATAATAATGCTTATCAACAATGCCAAAGCCTTAAGAGCTTTACTTTTTTTCCACAATAATTGATATGAAAGAAACTGTAATACCGTAATAACTGTAAAATATAGAATCCATTTTAATTCCCATGGAACCAGAGACATCCATGAGCCATCACCATAGTATGTAAAAACAATGCTTAATACTAATATCCAAATGAACGGCATCAGCATAACTGCCTCGTAGCCGCAAAACGCTAATACTCTTTTTATTTTAGTAGCATTTCTCGCTCCAAACGCTATGCATGCAGATAAAAAGCATAACAAAAATGTTCTGTAGATATCTGAAAAAATAATCTCTGCCATAACATCCTCAACTCAACTCCACTTTCCAAGTTTCTTAGATAAATCTTATCTCTTGGGCAATTGTTTGTTGTAAATTCTATTGAATCTGCTCATTAGACTCTTTTAATGCTGCTCGTTCTTTCTTACATCCATACGCGACCTCTTCGCCTGCCCAAAACACCAAAAACATAATCAGGAAACATATTAAATATGTTTTTTGGCCGTTTCGAAGAATACTAAAAAAACCACGTAAGGACACATAATAATCAAATCTTTGATAGAGTAAGTACCTTCTTGTATAAAAAGGCAGTACAAAGTTTATGACTATCGAAGCAATTAAAGCATACAATGCTCGCACCAATAGTTTATATTCCGAAAATCGCGCGGTCAGCATCCAATATGCATAACTAGAATCAAAAAACTTCGGGCAAATCATCTACATGCCAATCCGAATCATTTGTATATATGGATTCATCGCCATAAGTAAAAATCTTAATGTATATCCTTCCGTCTTCAGTAATGATTGCTTTGTAGCTCTCAGCCATGGTAGGAATATAGCATTCTACATACTTACAGTATGTACCATCCTTCAATATTTCCCTAAATGAAGTCACCCCGCCGTTAGTAGTCCCAAACAGAAACGGTTCATCATACAAATCATCTCCTAGCAATTGCCTAATCTGAGAAAGCTCTTCTTCCGTATACGTACGACCTAACATATCTGCATTAGTATATACCGGTTCACCGCTGGTATATGCATTATTTGGCGAAACATTCATTCCCATCAACCCAAAGTTATAATCAGCTCTTACATACATAAGTTCATCCTCAAATAGAAAAACCATATACCCATCACTCATGGAATCTTCTATATCATCCTGACTACAAATGGCCATTGTAGGGCTAATCCAGTATGCATTCCCCTCAATATCTCCTGTATGAGAATAATAGGAGAAACATCCGTCAAAAGAGAAGCCATCCTCGGTCTGATTTTTTATATTAAAAAATCCAGCCAGTGAAGAATGACAATTTGTCGCGTTCCACTCGCCTTCATAGTTTTTGGCATTATCTACTTTCTTGATTTCATTATATAAAGATGCCATATCTAAAGAATACAGCTTACGCCATTTTATCTTGTCATAAACATCATGGATTGTGCCATCTTCAGGCATAGAGTCAGTAATATATTCACTAATATCCTTTGAATATTCAAACGAATCGCCTTTATCCTCGAATATTCTAACCTCTGTACGCGGAATCACTCCCTGGGGACCCGCACCGGTTATGTATAACAGACCAATGATCACTTCATTTTTTTCATCTTCATTAATATCTTTAAAAGCCACAAAAGATATCCCCTCGAAGAGGTTATCTCTGATGTCGTTTTCATAAACAGAAGGCATTTTATAAATCACCTGATTCTGCTCCATAAGATAAAATGTTGCGTCAGCATGTGGATTTGTATCTTTATCAGGTTGGCAAGATACAAATCTCACATCTCCCCATTCATTTAATTGAATGTCAAAAGACTGATCTTCTATTATTTTTGTTGTATCTATTTCTACAATTTCATCCTCATTCTGAGTTATTTCAGCTGTGCTTTCATCATTTCTTTCTTCGCTAGTGCTTTCAATAGATACTTCATTGTCTGAAACCACTTCCGTATCATATTCATTTGTATTGGAAAAAGAGCATGCAGACAAAACGAGCATGCTTGATAGAATTCCCACAAGAGCTTTTCTTCTTTTCATACCTCTCCTCCAAGATAGTATTCCCCGACTTCTAATTATATCAGCATGTTAAAAATCATCAATATTACCTCACAAGCTATTCATTCATTTTTTACATAGTGCCAATTTATTATTTCACCAAAATAGAAAAGAGTGCAGCATCTGTCAGCCACACTCAAATCTTATTCTGCTATGCTTTTCATTTTTTCTCGGATTGATAATTATCTTCATCGTAGATGCAACAGTCAGATTGAAAATCTGATTCTAGGGGCTTGGGGAATCCCCCAACAAGTCGCATATGTATTACATATGCCCCACTTGCCTCTTATAATAAATTAACGGGAGCGCTGGTGGGAATGGGACGGTGCCGGCGTCTCTCTGATGCCAAGAGCACTATCAATATCATATTTAGCAATCTGGAATTGCTGCATGTCTGCCTTAACCTGTTTGTATTCTGCGTAGGCTGCATTCTTCTTTTCAAGTACCTTTTTATACTCCTCATTGAGAGATTTGACTGATGGAAGTTTATTCGGATACTCTTTGAAAGCATCTTTTGTTTTTTTATAAAGCATAATATCTGCCCTATGCTCTTCAAAGAACTTTCTATCAAAACCTGACTGACGATACTGATCATAAACAGCTTTAGTCTTGGAATAGTTGATTATGTGTTTTCGAAGAGAAGAGATTTCACTTAGTCGTGCTTCATAAGATTTGATATCTTTCAAAAGCTCTCCAAATCTTTCTGAGGTAGCCTTCGTTCTATCTACTAATTCATCATAGGAACGGATTCCTTTTTCCTCAATGAACAAAAGAGCCTTACATATTTTTTTGGCGTTAAACGTCTTAGCCCAGCGTTCATAGCCAGGTCCTTTCCCTTTAGCTATGATATCCTGTATATTTAGAACCTTCTCTAAATTATTATCGTGAATAGTTGGCGCTGATTCTTTTTTCTGTTCAGCCTCTTTTGCAACTCCATCAATCTTTTTCCTGATGTCTTCCTCAGTATAGCCTTTGCCAAGAGATTTAAGTCTCACAAAACGTTCCTGCCCTTTTCCCTTGACTGCAATATTCTTTCCGCGCTTGATCGCATATCCTTGTGATTGCATCTCCTGTAGAAAGCCTTCAAAAGTCTTTGGTTTATTAGCCAGAGCTCTATCAATTGCTTCTCTAACACCATCACGAACTGTTCGATCTTTATGGAAATTGTTATATACCTTATCACTGTGATACGGCTCATCTGCAATCACTGAGTAACCATTTTCAAGACAGATAAGATTGGATAGACGTCCCAGCGCAATGCCTGATCTGTGAAAGTCTCTGAACTTCCTGTCACAATCAAGGTTAACCGCATTGTAAATAATATGATTATGAATGTGAGCCGTATTAGTATGCGTTGCTACAACAAAAGCATGCTCCCCTTTTGTAAACCTCATGGCCGTTTCATAACCAATACGATTAGCTTCCTCAGGTGTTATCTCTCCAGGCTTAAAGGATTGTCGAATCTGATAAGCCATAACGTTATCAGAGGCTTTATCACCAATCTTCTGAATGTATTCTCTCATTGATAGATCAAACTCCTCAGCAGCAGTCACTGGATCACATTCATAAGCTGTTATCCATTTGCCTTCTTCCGTCTTCTCATCATCCTCAATATAATCAATGTTGCCTTTGGCTCCTCCGCCTCCTTTTCCCCCACCTTTACCGCCATGAATTGCAATAAGTCTTGTTGCTGCCATAATTACCCCCTACGCTATCTTAGATAGTCTCTTGAGAAGTTCCTTAATAGAACTCCATATCTGTGCCTGCTGGTCCTTAAGATCATTAATGTCCTTAATGTAAATACTGCCTGTCTCGTTTGCTTTTTTAGCATATTGATTGAGATTATTGCTGCTGATTCTCATGAGTCTGACTATCTCTTTTGTATCAGATAGATCGAGACAGATGATGTATCCTTGCATAATCAGCTTTCTAAGAAACGCGCTCCTATTTCTGACTCCGGCATTATCCATTTTCTTCTGTATCAGTTCCTTTTCCTTTTGTGAAACCCGGAACTGCAATATGCAGTCCCTCTCATCAATCATCTTCCCCATTTACTCCTCCTAACTCACGATTTCTTGTAGCATATTCATGCATGTCATGATTAACCTTTTGGATGGTGAAATTCTCTACTGTCTGTATGGACCTATACAAAGCAGTGATAAGATATGATCTGATATTGCCGATATCAGTGTAAGTTTTATCAAGACACTCGGTGACATACTCGATATGCTCACTAGTCAGTTTCAAAAAGACAGACTTCACAACCTCAAGCGGTTTATCTTCTCCACCGACTCTGATAGTGCCCTTTTTGGAGCAAACAACATCACAGATGATCTCATAGATTTCATCAATGCGCTGTTTCTCAGCTTCACTGCTTTGACTAGCCATGAGATTCTCATAGTCGATGTTCTCCTTGATAACTTCTCTATAGGCAGCTATCTCATCTATCTCATCAATCTGCTTTACAGGCTTTCCTCTACATTCGGAAGGTCCATGAACATAGAAACTACCATCTGTCTTTAGATTGATAGGATTGTTGAACTCTTTAGTAGTAATCTCTGTAGTATTTTCTGTACTTGTAGTCACCTGAAGGTAATTACCCTCTGTCCTAACCGAAACCACCGTATTATCATCAAAGACACACGGTGGTTCCTTCAAAGACACACCCTCAGAAGATCTATGGATATATGTGATCTCCTTTAATTTTTCCGGTACAAGCTCTAGATACATATTGTTGTGTAATTTCATTCCGTCTTTGGTTGTTTCATCAACCAAATGCTTTTTAATTACACCCTTTCTACATAGAAAGTCTAGAGCCAACCTTGCCTGCTTCTTTGATACACCAAACTGGTCCTCAATCTGCCTGTAACTCCTTTGAAGGAAGTCCTTCTTAAACTTCTTTTTATACCCCACTAAGACTCCGGTCCTCTCGTCCCTGATCTCAGTAGGGCGGTACCAATACAGAATGTCACTGAGGATATCTATCGCCAGAAGCATTGGCTTTCCGTTAGGACCTCTAAGTGTCTTAAACCATTCTGCCGGAATAATATTTCCGGTAAAATTCATTTCTGAAATCTGATCTACTATCGTATTACCAGTAGATAATGCAAGTTCCAAGTATCATTCCCCCTTTAACAAAAACTCTGTTAAAAAGCAGGGAGCTTTGCTATACTAAATTTGCGAGATTGAGTATAGATAAGCTCCGGCTTTTCTACTCGATTGTGCCCTGGTCCTTGGCCGGGGCATTTCTATTTAAATCATTCAAAAGATTTGCCACTCTCTTCTGCTCACTTGGATAAAGGTGACCATAAGTATTGAGCGTAACCTTTATATCCTTATGTCCAAGTCTCTCCTTGATGATAAGCGGCTGTATGCCCTGATTGATCAGATAGGCACAATGTGAATGCCTGAGATCGTGAACTCTGATTTTCTTTACCTCAGCCTTTTTGATATGCCTTGCCATTATATGCTGCAAAGCTTCTGCAACTACAGGAAACAGCCTTGCATCAGACGGATGCTTATACAGTTTGCTCCAATAATCTTGAACCTCATCAACCAAGAACTTCGGAAGATCAATGGTCCTGATGGATGAATCAGTTTTGGGAGTAGTAATAACATCCTCACCATGCAATCTGAAATAGGTCTTGTTGATTCGAAGAGTCATCTGCCCTACATCGATATCATTTTTCGTAAGTGCAAGCAGCTCACCTTCACGCATGCCAGTCCAGAAAAGAAGTTCAAACATCAGATAATGCATGCTTCCCTTATCAAAAGTATCGATAAACTTCCTGTACTCTTCTAAGGTCCAGAAATTAAGACTTCTGTTATCCGAACGCCCCATCTTCTTAACTCGCTTACAAGGATTATCCTTGAGGTAATATATCCTCTGTGCATGAATGAAAAGAGCCGTGACCTGATTCTGAAGCATCCTCAGATATGCGTCTGAATAGTCTTTACTATCCTTAACTGCTTTCTGCCACGCTAAAATATCTGAGGCCGTGATCTCATTCATCTTCTTGTTACCCAGGTAAGGAATTACGTGAGTTTCAAACATGTATCTCTTATTCCTAAGAGTCCTCTGCTTAAGCTCTACTTCCTTGTCTTTGAGATATACTTCTACAAAAGATGAAAGCATCATATCCATATCAGCTCTGGCCTGTTTTACGAATTCCGCTTCATACTGCTGTGCTTCTCTCTTTGTCTTGAAACCTCTCTTGTTCTTTTTGTGCTTTTTCCCGGTCCAATCAGTATAGTAAAACTGACTTCGCCAGGTATTAGAATCGTTCTCCTTATATACCGGCATGTTGTCCCCCTTAAGCAGTGAATCCGTAATATCTTTCTTCGAAGTACCTGACAGGAATCTTTCCTGCAATCACAAGATACCCTTTTGATGCAAGCTCCTTATTCATCTTCTGAACAAGTTTGTAAGAATGTCCTACAGACACTCCAAGTATCTCTGCTACCTCCTTTGCTGTTAGATAAATCTTGCCTTCTCTCATAGTGTTTGCCCTCCTTTATGATATATTGTTGGTTTGTAGCTCACTCGCTACATTCTTTATATTGTTATTATATGTAGCGCACTCGCTACAGTCAATAGGTATTTTAAATTTTTGTAGTTTGTCAGCTACATTAGTGTTATAATTTGTTTATCAAATTTATTTCAAGTTCAGTATTCATGGGAGGATACAGACTTTATGACAATAGCTGACAGAATTAAAAAAATAAGGGAAATCTTTGGAATAACATCCAATGAGTTTGCCAAGATCACCGGAATACATCCGGTTTCTATAAGAAAATATGAGACAAATAAAATGGTTCCCGGAAATGATGTGATTGAGAAGATGAGTGAAGCTCTAAGGCTTCCAAAAATGATATTTGAGGGTCTGCCTAGACAGTATACTGATTATTCCTTTGAAGGCGATTTCTACCAGCAATTGCTTCTTCTATTGGATAATGGAACATTAAGAATAGAAGGTACATTTAAAGACGGTGTTGGTGAACAAAAAAGCCCGTATGATACATGGTTTTCTATCAATCCTTCGCTCTCTAAGTACATAAAAATCAAAAGCAATGGTGAAGAAATTCCTGTTGAAGATATCCAGATAACTCTTGATCCACTATATTCACAACTAAACAGTAATGTAACATCTCTTCTCATGTCTTTTGAATATATCGAACGTGCAAAAGAAGCACTCAATAAAAAATACTGGAGATCTAAAAGCGAGACACGAGAAGAATACTCAAATCGTCTTAAGGAATTGGCCATCAAAGATCAATTTGAATTAATGCTTACAGGACATTCCTGGAAACAGTACATGGATGCACCTAAAACACGTGAAGAATTCGATGCAGCCTATCAAAAAGTGTTCGAAGCTGGTGGAGATTATTATGATCTTATGGAACAATTAGATATTCCAGAAGCAGAAAAAAATAATCATATTCATCACTATGAGGACGCATGGATTGACTTACATGCCATCGATGTGGGCGAATATCCCCATGATGGTTCCGAAGATGAAAAATGGGCCTATGTACAGAAAAAAATTGATGCTATAGAAAAGTATAAAGAGGACCATCCTAATTATCCAAAAGAGATAAGGGAGGCTTGTGCTGTAGAAACACGGCAACAATATGAAGAATATTTAAAAGAGCAGAAAAAAAACAAAAAGAAAAAAGTTGAACCAAAAAAGTCTGCTCCTCAAAATTGAGGAGACGAAACAAGAAAAATCGAGTGCTCAAAACTGAGCACTCGGTTCAAGCTAATGGCACTCCGAAAGGAGTGTCTTTTTTAGAGCCAAAATAGAGCCAATGGCAAAATTCATGCTTTTTGTATACAAAAAAACGGCTTCCGGAGAAACTCCGAAAGCCGCATATAATCGAGGTTAGCTAAGATTACTCAACGATTGTAGCAACCTTACCTGATCCAACTGTACGTCCACCTTCTCTGGTTACGTGTCCTTAAATCCATTTTAAAAGTCTTGATTTATGGTGTTTGTTTCTCGCATCAATCGCTATATTTGTCAAAAAAACTATGGATTTAAATATTTTTAGAGCCATTTTAGAGCCAACGTCAGTCTCAAATCGAGAGTTTGAAAAAATCTCTGCAAATTAGATAACACCACAGTTATAAAGGTCTTCTATGATAAAATCAATTATCATAAGGAGGCCTTTTTATAATGGCAAACAAAAAGAGTAAGCGGTAATATAAACGCGTCTAGTGAAGCCTTCATAAATTCAGTAGTATTTAGAGAGAACCTATTGGATTTATGGAGGTTTTTGTAACTCTACCGCCGGTATACTAACAGTAGGTTGACCATTCTTCTTTTGACAGTGATAATAAAGTTGACTGCTACAGCAGCCAGACCAACTTGTATACACGGAGGGGGAGCATGGATCAGAAAAAAATAGGACAATTTATCGCAACACTTCGAAAAGAAAAAGATTTAACCCAAAAGCAGCTGGCTGATATGTTACATATCACAGATAAAGCTGTCTCAAAATGGGAATGCGGAAGATCTCTTCCTGATAATCAGCTCTTGAAAGAACTCTGTAGCCTGTTGGATATAACCATAAATGAATTGTTGTCAGGAGAAAGGTTTTCTTCTGACAAATATCATGAAAAAGCGGAGGAGAACATAGGGATGTTGATAGATGAACAAAGTGCTAACCATAAGAAATTTTCTGTTATACGCGCATTGATCTGTGTTTTTCTGTTTCTATGCTGCATTTGGATTATTAAACGAGTATTCCCAGAGTTCATGTCATCACATTCATACATGAATGCTGTGGCGTTGGCTGTTGTTATCATTTTGCCGTTGATCATGCTTGTTCTTACAAGGCGGCTTGAAGGTTTTATAAAGCTTCTAAGGTTAAATATCGGTAGAGAACAAGATGATAACAGCGTACAGGAAGCAATAAAATCAGCTACATTTGCAATCAGGGCAGCACTGGGATCCGGGGCTTTTGTTACTATGGTTCATTTAATCAATTGGATATCTGACTACAGTAATTTCGGATATTTTGGTCCGAATCTTGCATTGCCATTCATGGGATTTTTCTATAGTCTTATAATCTCCATGTTGATTTTAGTTTTAAGGGAACGTATATCATGAGTCGTGCTATAACGATATCGTCATAGCACGACAAATGCTATTGAGAGCCTGAATTCATGCTTCCGAGATTAAATAAGCAGAGGAGCGTATTTCCAAGCGCTCAGGCATTGATGAAGGCTCTTTATCTGTCGACCTTTGAAATAACCAAGAAATGGACAATGCCCATCAGAACTGGGGAAAGGTTCGAGGAGAACTTTCCATCATGTATTCAGGTAGACTTACAGACTAACAACAAAGCCTCTATCTCATAAAAAATGGGATAGAGGCTATTTAAGGATACAATTATGTACCTAACTCATTTATATCGCGAGTTATTATTACATTTAATAATATCTACACATTCAGTGTCATATATTTATTTCCTCATATCCAAACTCATAAGATCAAAATCAATATATTCATTTCCAATTTTGAAAAAAGCCGGTATTGTTCCAGTCTTATCAAATCCATATTTTTTATAAAGATGAATCGCCGCTGCATTATCACTTCGAACTTCCAAGTTTATTATTTCAATTTCATGTTCCTTGGAATAATCTATAAGATGCCGAAGCAACTTAGTGCCTATCCCTCTGTTCCAATATGCCTTAAGGACAGAAATCCCTATTTCAGCCCTATGCGCCATTCTTCGTGGCATCCCACTCAGATTAGCCGTTCCTACTAACTCTGATCCATCCCACGCACAATAAAATACGCTTTTATTATCATCATGCATAGTTTTCAGAATACTTGCTTCTTTCTCAACAGAAATATTTCTTCCTTCTGCCCCATAAGTAAGGTTATCTGTCTCTCCACCGATTATTTTCATATAATCAAGTATCTTTTGAGCATCCGATGGATTTGCCTCTTTTACTGTTATTTCAGCCATTTAGTTTGTCTCCTCTTTCGATTGTTATTCTGAAAGATAAAATTACAATCAAAATCTTACACCATGTTCTTACAAAACCCAATTAGTTTTTGACTTATAGATATGCGGATTGTATAGTCAATAAAAGGAGCAATCACTCTGATTGCTCCCGTGTAAATCTAAATTATCATAGAAGATTCCTATTTACAGAAAAAATTTCAAACTCTCCTCAAATCCTACAGAATTATTTGCATTTTGTTTTAACAAAGGCAATTATATCATCATTCTTTTCCATAATTGCCTCATCTAACTCTAAGTCTTCGATAGACATCCACTTATACTTATCATCAGGTAAGCTATCAGGGATATCGTCAATCTGAACTTTATAAAGCTTATGATTATAAATCTTGTAAACCTTATCACTCACAGAATATTTGCAATGTTTAGCAGTTGTAACATAGGTGGTATCTATATCCTTATGAAGTAACTCACTAGCAAAATGGTCTACATTCGACTTATTATCTTCAGCAGTTCTTGTGTATGGAAACAGCCAGCACTCCCATCTTTCATCATAAATCTGTAGAAACTGTCCTTGTGAATTCTGAACTGCCAATAATGAAAACTCATGGAAGCTCTTGGTCTGTATCTCTGCAACCAATTGCAATATCTTGGCTGCATCTCGTTCTGAAAGATTACCTATCTTTCTATCCATGAACCACTCAGTGATACTTACTATCTTGTCTATTCTAGCCCATGATGGCTTAGTTAGCCCTATACTCTGCCAGTCTTCAATATCTATACTGAATGGGTTATCCTTATCTTTGCTGGTCACGTAAACAGCCAAAATTGCAATAGTATCATCATCTACTACGATAGCTGGCCTACGCTTTTCATAATCCTTATCCCCAAATGGAAAATGAATCCACCAGACTTCACCAACATTATACTTTCCCACGCTTTAAAACCTCTTGCTCGTATATTTCATCCCATTCATCATCGAGGATCCAATCATCATCCGGAGGAAGATCTTCGATTCTTACAGCGTTTTTGTGTAATAATTCTCTGTTCTCTTTAAGAAACTCCTTATAATCTTCAACAGATCTAATATTAGCCATAGAATCCTCCTTTCTGGATACTCATGAAGAATAAACAATGATTCTGACAACCATTGTTATTTATTTTAACACATAACAAAAACATGTTGTATATATAATTATTATCGACAAAACATAGCTAGAATCGGCACCATGACTCCACCTTACAAAGGCGCATAAATACTGCCTTTTAGAAAAAACTCAAAATTTTTAGAGCCAAATTAGAGCCAGAAGATATTTTTAGCAAGATTGTATACAAAAAAACAGCTTCCAGAGAAGCTCTGGAAGCTGCATAAAATCTAGGTTTGTTAAGATTACTCAACGATTGTAGCAACCTTACCTGATCCAACTGTACGTCCACCCTCACGGATAGCGAACTTAAGACCCTGCTCCATAGCGATTGGGTGAATAAGCTCGATTGACATTGTTACGTGGTCACCAGGCATGCACATCTCAACACCATCTGGAAGGTTGCAGACACCTGTAACGTCAGTTGTTCTGAAGTAGAACTGAGGTCTGTAGTTTGTGAAGAAAGGTGTATGACGGCCACCCTCGTCCTTAGTAAGAACGTAAACCTCAGCAGTGAACTTTGTGTGGCATGTTACTGTGCCAGGCTTTGTTACAACCTGACCTCTCTGGATACCATCACGGTCAACACCACGGAGAAGAAGTCCTACGTTGTCACCAGCCTCGCAGTAGTCCATAGTCTTTCTGAACATCTCGATACCAGTACATACAGACTTAGATGTCTCTTCCTTAATACCAACGATTTCGATTTCGTCGTTGAGGTTAAGGTGACCTCTCTCTACTCTACCTGTAGCAACTGTTCCACGTCCTGTGATTGTGAATACGTCCTCAACAGGCATAAGGAAAGGCTTATCTGTCTCACGTGTAGGCTCAGGGATGTACTCATCAACTGTGTTCATGAGCTCCATAACCTTGTCGCCCCACTCGCACTTAGGATCCTCAAGAGCCTTAAGAGCTGAACCACGGATGATAGGTGTGTCATCTCCAGGGAACTCATACTCTGTAAGAAGGTCTCTGATCTCCATCTCTACGAGATCAAGAAGCTCAGGATCGTCAACCATATCGCACTTGTTCATGAATACGATGATGTAAGGAACACCTACCTGACGAGCAAGAAGAACGTGCTCCTTAGTCTGTGCCATAACACCGTCAGTAGCAGCAACAACGAGGATAGAACCATCCATCTGAGCTGCACCTGTGATCATGTTCTTAACGTAGTCAGCGTGACCTGGGCAGTCTACGTGAGCATAGTGTCTCTTCTCTGTCTCGTACTCGATGTGAGCAGAGTTGATTGTGATTCCACGCTCTTTCTCTTCTGGAGCCTTATCGATCTGATCGAATGCAACAGCAGGGCTGAAACCTCTGTCTGCAAGAACAGTTGTGATAGCTGCTGTAAGAGTTGTCTTACCATGGTCAACGTGTCCGATTGTACCAATGTTAACGTGTGGTTTGCTTCTGTCAAACTTAGCTTTTGCCATTTCTAAATATCCTCCTTAGTGAAATGTTAATAAACATTTTCATACATAATTTAACCGACTATATCGATTATATTAAAAGATTAGCGTTAAATCAAGCGTAAACTTAGATTTTACGCGTCTTTCTTAAATTAAATGCTCAATCAGCCCTTGTTTGAAAGGACTTTGTCCTGAACATTCTTTGGAACTGGCATATACTTCTCGAAGAACATTGAGTAGTTACCACGTCCCTGAGTTCTTGAACGAAGGTCTGTAGCATATCCGAACATCTCAGCAAGAGGCACATGTGCTCTAACGATCTTGCCACCGCCAAGGTCATCCATACCTTCAACCTGTCCACGGCGAGAGTTAATGTCACCAATAACGTCTCCCATGTACTCCTCAGGCATTGTAACTTCAACCTTCATGATAGGCTCAAGAAGTACAGGTGATCCCTTCTGCATAGCATCCTTGAACGCCATAGAACCAGCGATGTGGAATGCCATCTCAGATGAGTCTACTTCGTGGTATGATCCGTCGTATACTGTAGCATGTACACCAACAACAGGATATCCACCAAGTGTACCAGCCTTCATAGCCTCTTCGATACCTTCGCTGATTGGCTGGATGAATTCCTTAGGAATAGCACCACCAACAACTTCGCTATCGAACTGGTAAAGGTTGTCTCCGTTAGCATCCATAGGCTCGAAACGAACTTTACAGTGACCATACTGACCACGTCCACCGGACTGCTTAGCGTACTTAGACTCAATGTCTACAGCCTTTGTAAGTGCCTCTCTGTAAGCAACCTGAGGAGCACCAACGTTAGCCTCAACCTTATACTCACGAAGAAGTCTGTCAACGATGATATCAAGGTGAAGCTCACCCATACCAGCGATGATAGTCTGACCTGTCTCTGGGTTTGTATGAGCTCTGAATGTAGGATCCTCTTCAGCAAGCTTCATAAGAGCTTCGTCAAGCTTCTGCTGACCAGCCTTAGTCTTAGGCTCGATAGCAAGCTCGATAACAGGATCTGGGAACTCCATTGACTCAAGGATAACAGGGTTCTTCTCGTCACAAAGTGTATCTCCAGTAACTGTGTTCTTAAGACCAACAGCTGCTGCGATATCACCTGAATAAACCTTATCAAGGTCTGAACGCTTGTTAGCGTGCATCTGAAGGATACGTCCAAGACGCTCCTTGTTGTCCTTAGTACTGTTAAGTACATAAGAACCTGAATTAGCTGTTCCTCTGTATACACGGAAGAATGCAAGCTTTCCTACGAATGGATCGCTGACAATCTTGAATGCAAGAGCAGCAAATGGGCCATCATCTGTAGACTCAACTTCAATTTCGTTGCCGTCCATATCAGTTCCCTTACAAGCAGGGATGTCTACTGGTGAAGGCATAAACTCGATAACAGCATCGATGAGCTTCTGGATACCTCTGTTCTTGTGTGCAGAACCACAGCAAACAGGGAATGCCTTACACTCGCAAGTTGCCTTACGAAGTGCTGCCTTAAGCTCAGCAACAGAAGGCTCCTCGCCCTCAAGATACTTCATCATAAGATCCTCATCGAGGTCACAGATCTTCTCAACGAGCTCGCCATGGTAAAGCTCAGCGTCGTCCTTGAGGTCTGCAGGGATCTCACCAATTGTAACATCCTCACCCTTATCATCATTGTAGATGTAAGCCTGCATCTCGAAAAGATCGATAACGCCCTGGAACTGATCCTCAGCTCCGATAGGGATCTCAATCATAATAGCATTTTTCTTAAGTCTATTACGGATCTGCTCTACAGCGCCGTAGTAGTTAGCGCCGATGATATCCATCTTGTTGATGAATGCCATACGAGGAACGTTAAATCCGTCAGCCTGACGCCAAACGTTCTCAGACTGAGGCTCAACGCCTTCCTTAGCACTAAATACACCAACTGCACCGTCAAGTACGCGAAGTGAACGCTCAACCTCAACAGTGAAGTCAACGTGGCCAGGAGTATCAATGATGTTGATACGGTGCTCTAAAGCGCCTGGCTTAGTCTTGCCGTTTTCCTGAAGTGTCCAGTGGCAAGTTGTAGCTGCAGATGTGATTGTGATACCTCTCTCCTGCTCCTGCTCCATCCAGTCCATGGTAGCAGTACCTTCGTAGGTCTCACCAATCTTATAGTTTACACCGGTATAGTAAAGAATACGCTCTGTAAGAGTAGTCTTACCAGCATCAATGTGAGCCATGATACCGATGTTCCTGGTTCTCTCCAATGGGTATTGTCTATCAGCCAAAGGTATTTCCTCCTATAAATAATTAAACCAACGTCTAGTCACAAACAGATTAGAATCTGTAGTGTGAGAACGCCTTGTTTGCTTCTGCCATCTTGTGCATATCTTCTTTTCTCTTTACAGCTGCACCAGTGTTGTTGTATGCATCCATGATCTCTGAAGCGAGTCTGTCTACCATAGTCTTCTCACCACGAGCTCTTGAGAAATTTACAAGCCAGCGAAGTGCAAGAGCCTGACGTCTATCTGGTCTAACCTCGATAGGAACCTGGTATGTAGCACCACCAATACGTCTAGCTTTTACTTCGAGAGCAGGCATGATGTTATTCATAGCTCCCTCGAATACTTCAAGAGCAGGCTTACCAGCCTTCTCCTCTACCTGTGCGAATGCTCCGTATACGATCTTCTGAGCAACACCCTTCTTGCCATCAAGCATAACTGTGTTGACAAGCTTGGTTACAACCTTGTTATCGTATAAAGGATCCGCTAATACGTCACGTTTTACAATATGTCCTTTACGCGGCACGGTTCTTCCCTCCTTTAGAATTTCCTAAATTCATAGGTACTCACTAATTAAGTGTTCGTGCGGGTCTTACTGCTTATATTACTAAAAGAATATAGAAAAAGAATCCCAACACTATCTAATTAGATCTGTTAATAGATACAAAAATTACTTGGCAGCCTTAGGTCTCTTAGCGCCATACTTAGAACGAGCCTGTTTTCTGTCGGCAACTCCTGCTGTATCAAGGGTACCTCTGATGATGTGATACCTTGTACCAGGAAGATCCTTAACTCTTCCACCACGGATGAGAACAACGCTGTGCTCCTGAAGGTTGTGTCCCTCACCAGGAATGTAGCTTGTTACCTCGATACCGTTAGAAAGACGTACTCTGGCGATTTTTCTCAGAGCAGAGTTAGGCTTCTTAGGGGTAGCTGTCTTAACAGCTGTGCACACGCCACGCTTCTGAGGAGAAGCTGTTGCTGTTGCCTTCTTGTGAAGAGAGTTGAAGCCCTTCTGAAGAGCAGGTGCAGTAGACTTCTTAACAGATGTCTGACGACCCTTTCTAACTAACTGGTTAAATGTTGGCATTCTTTTTACCTCCTATTTTGATATATGCATAAGACAAAGGGGCATAGTTTACCCCTTTGTCAATACACGCAATTATGAATTATAAATATTTGTAGTTTTGTTGTCAACTAAAATTTTTATGACAACTTATCAGTCCTCAGTCTCAACCTCGTCTGAATCATCCTCGATGTCGATGTCATCCTTAATAACTGCCATCTCATCTTCGAAGTCTCTTCTTCTCTTCTTGAGAATGAGCTTCTCAGGATCCTTGAAGTTTGCGTCTGTGTTAAGGGCTGTGCTTCTGTATCTCTTCATACCTGTTCCAGCAGGGATCAGCTTACCAATGATAACGTTCTCTTTAAGACCGATAAGTGGATCAACCTTACCCTTGATCGCTGCATCAGTAAGAACCTTAGTGGTCTCCTGGAATGAAGCAGCTGAAAGGAATGAGTTTGTAGCAAGAGCAGCCTTAGTGATACCAAGGATTACCTGCTTGCCTTCTGCAGGCTTCTTGCCCTCTGAGATAAGAGCCTCATTGCTATCTTCGAAATCAAGTACATCTACAAGTGTGCCTGGAAGGAAATCAGTGTCACCACTTTCATCAATTCTTACCTTCTTAAGCATCTGACGTACGATAACCTCGATGTGCTTATCACAGATATCAACACCCTGGAGACGATATACTCTCTGAACTTCTCTAAGGAGATAATCCTGTACTGCACGGATTCCCTTAATCTTGAGAAGATCGTGAGGATTTACAGAACCTTCTGTAAGTTCATCACCAGCCTCGATGTTAGTATCATCAAGAACCTTGATACGTGAGCCGTATGGGATGAGGTAAGCCTTAGACTCGCCTGTCTCCTCGTTAGTTACTACAACTTCACGCTTCTTCTTGGTGTCTCTGATCTCTACATGGCCTTCAAGCTCGGAAATGATTGCAAGTCCCTTAGGCTTTCTAGCCTCGAAAAGCTCCTCTACACGAGGAAGACCCTGTGTGATATCTCCACCGGCAACACCACCAGTGTGGAATGTTCTCATGGTAAGCTGTGTACCAGGCTCACCGATAGACTGAGCTGCGATGATACCTACTGCCTCACCTACCTGAACAGCCTCACCTGTTGCCATGTTAGCACCGTAGCACTTAGCGCAGATTCCGTTGTGTGAACGGCATGTAAGGATTGTTCTGATCTTAACTGCCTCAACAGGACCACCCTTGCTGTTTACACCAACTGAAAGAATCTTAGCTGCTCTTGATGGAGTGATCATGTGATTCTTCTTAACGATCACATTTCCATCTTTATCCTTGATAGTCTCGCAAGCATATCTGCCTGTGATTCTATCTGAAAGTGGCTCGATAGTTTCTTTTCCATCTGTGAATGCCTTTACAGTCATTCCAGGAATTACTTCCTTGCCCACGCAGCAATCTACTTCACGGATGATAAGTTCCTGTGATACGTCAACCATTCGACGTGTAAGGTAACCAGAGTCCGCTGTACGGAGCGCTGTATCGGAAAGTCCCTTACGAGCACCATGGGCTGACATGAAGTACTCCAGAACGTCAAGACCTTCACGGAAGTTTGACTTGATAGGAAGTTCGATTGTACGTCCTGTTGTATCAGCCATCAGACCACGCATACCAGCCAGCTGTTTGATCTGCTGGTTAGATCCACGGGCACCTGAGTCAGCCATCATGTAAATGTTGTTGTACTTATCAAGACCAGCGAGCAGCTCTTCTGTGAGCTTCTTATCTGTATCCATCCAAGTGTTAACAACTTCGCTGTAACGCTCTTCATCTGTAATAAGACCACGGCGATAGTTAGCAGCGATAGCATCAACTGTAGCCTGTGCCTCATCAAGGAGCTGCTGCTTGGTAGCAGGCACTGTCATGTCAGCGATTGAAACTGTCATGGCTGCACGAGTTGAGTAGTGGTAACCTGTAGCCTTAATATCATCAAGTACTTCTGCAGTAGCGAAAGTACCGTGTGTGTTGATCATCTTTGTAACGATCTGCTTGAGCTGCTTCTTACCGACCATGAAGTCAACTTCAAGTGTAAGGAAGTTCTCAGGAACTGATCTGTCAACATATCCAAGATCCTGAGGAATGATCTCGTTGAAGAGGAATCTTCCAAGGGTAGACTCTACAAGTCCTGAAATGAGCTCGCCCTCTGCGTTCATCTTCTCCATCTTGATCTTGATCCTTGTCTGGAGAGTGATGTATCCATTCTCGTAAGCAAGAATTGCCTCGTCAACGCTCTTGAAGCACTTGCCTTCTCCCATAGCACCAGGTCTCTCCTGTGTAAGGTAGTAGATACCAAGTACCATATCCTGTGTAGGAACGTTTACAGGGCCTCCGTCTGAAGGCTTAAGAAGGTTGTTAGGTGAGAGCATAAGGAATCTGCACTCAGCCTGAGCCTCAACTGACAGTGGAAGGTGAACAGCCATCTGGTCACCGTCGAAGTCGGCGTTGAAAGGTGTACATGCAAGAGGATGAAGCTTAATAGCTTTACCTTCTACAAGGATTGGCTCAAATGCCTGAATACCAAGTCTGTGAAGTGTGGGAGCACGGTTAAGCATAACTGGATGCTCTTTGATTACATCTTCAAGTACATCCCAAACCTGCTCATCGAGACGCTCAACAAGCTTCTTGGCATTCTTGATGTTCTGTGAAATTCCTCTGGATACAAGCTCCTTCATAACGAAAGGCTTGAACAGCTCGATAGCCATTTCCTTAGGAAGTCCACACTGATAAATCTTAAGTTCTGGTCCTACGACGATAACGGAACGTCCTGAGTAGTCAACACGCTTACCAAGAAGGTTCTGTCTGAAACGTCCTGACTTACCTTTAAGCATGTCAGAAAGTGACTTGAGGGCTCTGTTACCAGGTCCTGTTACAGGTCTTCCTCTTCTGCCGTTATCAATAAGGGCATCAACAGCTTCCTGAAGCATTCTCTTCTCGTTGCGAACGATGATATCTGGTGCACCGAGATCAAGAAGTCTCTTAAGTCTGTTGTTTCTGTTGATAATTCTTCTGTAAAGATCGTTAAGATCTGATGTAGCAAAACGTCCACCGTCAAGCTGTACCATAGGACGAAGATCTGGTGGAATTACAGGGATGCAATCCATGATCATCCATGCTGGATCATTGCCAGACTCTCTGAAGGCTTCAACAACCTCAAGTCTCTTAATGATTCTTGCTCTCTTCTGTCCGCTGGAAGTATCAAGACCCTCTTTGAGTTCTGCATACTCCTTCTCGAGGTCAATTGCCTGGAGAAGTTCCTTGATGGACTCGGCGCCCATTCCTGCACGGAACTTGCCGCCAAACTCTTCTCTTGCATCCTGATACTCTTTCTCAGAGAGAACCTGCTTGTACTCAAGTGTTGTCTCACCTGGATCAAGTACTATGTAAGATGCAAAATAGAGAACTTTCTCAAGTACACGAGGAGAAAGGTCAAGGATAAGACCCATTCTGCTAGGTATACCTTTGAAATACCAAATGTGTGAAACAGGAGCTGCAAGTTCGATGTAACCCATTCTCTCACGACGTACGCTAGACTTTGTGATCTCAACGCCACATCTGTCGCAGACAACTCCCTTATATCTAATCTTCTTATATTTACCGCAGTGGCACTCCCAGTCCTTTGTAGGTCCAAAGATCCTTTCGCAGAAAAGACCGTCTTTCTCAGGCTTTAAAGTTCTGTAGTTGATTGTCTCAGGCTTAGTAACCTCGCCTCTGTTATCCTCATCTACCTTGTGAGCCCAGCTTCTGATCTTTTCAGGAGATGCAAGTCCGATCTTGATTGAATCAAATGTCATTGGCTGATAAGTCTGCTGCTGTGTGGATCTGCCACTTGAAGCTTCATTTATTGCTTTATTCATTGTTGAATCAGACATTCGTAACCTCTTTTCTATGTTTAGTCGCTAATTAACAGTTGCAATTACTCTTCGTCGAATGATCCTTCTGAATCAAAATCATCGGCAAAATCATCTTCAGACTCTACGTTCTCAAGCTGACCTTCATCATTAAAGCTCTGCTGAGTATATCCGTTAGCCTCAAATGACTCTGATCTGTAATCGCGTCCTGATGTATCGCCTTCGATCTCGTAGCGGTAATCAGAATCTGTATAATCAACGCTTTCCATAATTTCTACTTCAGTGTTGTCCTCACGAAGTACCTTGATATCAAGACCAAGTGACTGGAGCTCCTTAAGAAGAACCTTGAATGATTCTGGAACACCAGGATCTGGAATATTGTCGCCCTTGATGATGGCTTCGTAAGTCTTAACACGTCCGATTACATCGTCGGACTTAACTGTAAGGATTTCCTGAAGTGTATAGGCTGCACCGTAAGCTTCCAGTGCCCAAACCTCCATCTCACCAAAACGCTGTCCACCGAACTGAGCTTTACCACCGAGTGGCTGCTGAGTTACGAGTGAGTAAGGACCAGTTGAACGAGCGTGGATCTTATCGTCAACCAGGTGGTGGAGCTTGAGGTAATGCATGTGTCCGATTGTTGTAGGTGAGTCAAACTTCTGACCTGTTCTACCGTCACGGAGCTGAACCTTACCATCTGACTTAATAGGAACTCCCTTCCAAAGCTCTCTGTGGTCTCTATTCTCATAGAGGTATGTCATGATCTCAGGATGAACGAGGTCTTTATACTTAGCCTCGAACTCTTCCCAGGTACTATTTACATAGTCATTGGCAAGCTCAAGAGTATCCTGGATATCAATCTCGTTAGCACCGTCGAAGATAGGTGTTGCGATGTTAAATCCAAGAGCCTTAGCAGCAAGTGAAAGGTGGATCTCAAGGACCTGACCAATGTTCATACGTGAAGGAACGCCCAATGGGTTAAGCACGATATCAAGAGGTCTGCCGTTTGGAAGATATGGCATATCTTCTATAGGAAGTACTCTTGAAACGACACCCTTGTTACCATGACGACCAGCCATCTTATCACCTACAGAAATCTTACGCTTCTGAGCGATATAGATGCGAACTGCCTGATTAACACCAGGTGAAAGCTCATCGCCATTTTCTCTTGTGAATACCTTGGCATCAACAACGATACCGTACTCACCGTGAGGAACCTTAAGAGATGTATCTCTAACCTCTCTGGCCTTCTCACCAAAGATCGCACGAAGGAGTCTCTCCTCAGCTGTAAGCTCAGTCTCACCCTTAGGTGTAACCTTACCTACAAGGATATCACCGGCACGAACCTCAGCACCGATGCGGATGATTCCGCGATCGTCAAGGTCCTTAAGAGCATCATCACCAACACCAGGAACATCACGTGTGATCTCTTCTGGTCCGAGCTTGGTCTCTCTAGCCTCTGCCTCGTACTCTTCAATATGTACAGATGTAAATACATCGTCACGAACAAGTCTCTCTGAAAGGAGAACAGCGTCCTCGTAGTTGTAACCTTCCCATGTCATGAATCCGATGAGAGGGTTCTTACCAAGACCAAGTTCACCCTGTGAAGTTGAAGGACCGTCTGCAATAACCTGTCCAGCCTCAACATGGTCGCCCTTAAATACGATTGGTCTCTGGTTGTAGCAGTTACTCTGGTTTGATCTCTGGAACTTGATAAGGTGATACTCTTCCTTCTCACCATCATCGTATGTCATCTGGATCAGCTTGGAGTCTACGAAATCAATAGTACCAGCTTTTCTGGCAACTACGCAGACACCAGAGTCAACAGCTGCCTTCTTCTCCATACCTGTTCCAACTGCAGGAGCCTCTGTTGTTAAAAGAGGTACCGCCTGACGCTGCATGTTTGATCCCATCAGCGCACGGTTAGCATCGTCGTTCTCAAGGAATGGAATAAGTGCTGTAGCAACTGAGAATACCATACGAGGAGATACGTCCATGTACTCAAACATTGTCTTAGGATACTCAGATGTCTCATCCTTGTATCTTCCAGAAGCGTTCTTCTTCTTGAAGTGTCCCTCTTCATCAAGAGGTGTATTAGCCTGAGCTACATGATAGTTATCTTCTTCATCAGCTGTAAGGTACTCAACCTCATCAGTAACCCTAGGGTTCTCAGGATCAGTTCTGTCTACCTTACGGTAAGGTGCCTCAACAAAGCCGTAATCATTAACTCTTGCATAGCTTGCAAGGGAGTTGATAAGACCGATGTTAGGACCTTCAGGTGTCTCGATAGGACACATACGTCCATAGTGTGTATAGTGAACGTCTCGAACCTCGAATCCGGCTCTGTCTCTTGAAAGACCGCCAGGACCAAGTGCTGAAAGACGTCTCTTGTGTGTAAGCTCGCCAAGAGGGTTATTTTGATCCATGAACTGTGAAAGCTGTGATGAACCGAAGAACTCCTTAACTGCTGCCTGTACAGGCTTAATATTGATAAGAGTCTGAGGAGAAACTTCCTCTGTGTCGTGAGTTGTCATTCTCTCACGAACTACTCTCTCAAGTCTTGAAAGACCGATGCGGTACTGGTTCTGTAAAAGCTCACCTACGCAACGGATACGTCTGTTACCAAGGTGATCGATATCATCATCGTTACCAATACCATACTCAAGATGGATATTGTAGTTGATAGAAGCAATGATATCTTCCTTAGTAATATGCTTAGGAATAAGTTCATGAACTCTCTTCTTAAGTGTCTCAGCAAGACCCTCAGGATCGTTCTTAACTGTGTACTCCTCTAAGATCTCTTTAAGAACTGGGTAGTATACATTCTCATTAATTCCAAGCTCAGCAGGATCACACTCAATGAAGTGTGTGATGTCTACCATCATATTAGAAAGAACCTTGACGTTACGCTCCTCTTCCTGAAGGATTACATAAGGAATAGCGCTGTCCTGGATCTCTGTTGCAAGCTCTCTGTCAACCTTAGTGCCTGCAGCTGCGATCATCTCGCCAGTTGTCTCATCAACAACGTCCTCAGCAAGAACATGTCCGCTGATACGGTTCTTGAAGTGAAGCTTCTTATTAAATTTATATCTACCAACCTTAGCAAGGTCATATCTTCTTGGATCGAAGAACATAGCTGTGATAAGGCTCTCTGCACTCTCAACAGAAAGAGGCTCACCAGGACGGATCTTCCTATAGAGCTCAAGAAGACCTGACTGATAATCAGTAGATGAATCCTTAGAAAAGCTTCCCTGAATCTTAGGCTCATCGCCAAAGAGCTCAAGGATCTCCTCGTTAGTTCCAATTCCGAGCGCTCTAATAAGAACAGTAACAGGGACTTTCCTTGTTCTGTCTACTCTAGCGTAGAATACGTCATTAGGATCAGTCTCATACTCAAGCCAAGCACCTCTGTTAGGGATAACAGTGCAGGCCATGAGCTGCTTACCGATCTTATCATATGTTATATCGTAATAGATACCGGGGGAACGTACGAGCTGGCTGACGATTACACGCTCTGCGCCATTGATTACGAAAGTTCCGGTAGCTGTCATAAGAGGAAGATCACCCATAAAGATCTCGTGCTCTGTGATCTCATCCTTCTCCTTGTTGTGGAGACGAACTTTAACCTTCAATGGAGCTGCAAAAGTAGCATCTCTCTCTTTACACTTCTCAATAGTGTTCTTGTTCTTGTCGATCTCATCCTCACAAAGCTTGAAATCAACAAATTCAAGACTAAGCTTGCCACTATAGTCCTCAATTGGAGAGATATCGTCGAAGACTTCCTTCAAGCCTTCGTCAAGAAACCACTGATATGAGTTCTTCTGAACTTCAATCAGGTTAGGCATCTCCAGGACTTCCTTCTGGCGCTGGAAACTCATACGAAGATTCTTACCAGAGCCGGTAGGATGTAATCTGTTTTTTTCCATTGACATTTCACCCCGTTCTTCAAATTTTTTAGTGGATTAGAGAGGTCCAAAAGAAAGCACATTAAAAAAATGCGCAAAAAGACCCACTGCACCACAATAGTGCATTGTCCATTATACGTCTAGCAAAAATGGATGTCAAGAACTTTTTTAAATAATAAAAAGAGCCAGACACTTGCGTGTCTGACCCTTGAAAATGCAAGTTGAACTTATTTGAGTGTAACCTTTGCACCCTCAGCCTCAAGCTTAGCCTTGATATCATCAGCCTCAGCCTTAGCTGCGTTCTCCTTAACCATCTTAGGAGCACCATCAACGAGATCCTTTGCTTCCTTAAGTCCAAGACCTGTAAGCTCACGAACAACCTTGATAACCTTAACCTTGTTAGGACCAACCTCTGTAAGCTCTACGTTGAACTCAGACTTCTCCTCTCCGCCTGCTGCTGCGCCAGCGCCAGCTGCTGCTACTACAACGCCTGCTGCTGCAGATACGCCAAACTCTTCCTCGCAAGCCTTTACAAGATCGTTAAGCTCGAGTACTGTAAGCTCTTTGATAGCATCGATAAATTCTGCTGTTGTTAACTTTGCCATTATATTTTCCTCCATATAATTTGTAATTTTCAATAAATAAATGTTAGTTTACTGCAAAGAGTAAATTACTCTGCTGCAGGTGCTTCTGCTGCTTCAGCTGCTGGAGCCTCTGCTGCAGGTGCCTCAGCTGTCTCAGCAGGTGCTGCCTCTTCAGCTGGTGCAGGTGCTGCCTCTTCTGCAGGAGCTGCTGCCTCTGCAGGTGCAGCCTCGCCACCTTTCTCTGCGATCTGATTGATAACGCGAGCGAAGTTTGCGATAGGTGACTGCATAGAACCAAGCAATCTTGAAAGAAGAACTTCCTTTGAAGGGATAGTTGCGATCTCAGCCATAGCTGCTGCATCGTAGAACTTACCTTCGATTACACCACCCTTAATCTCAAGAGCCTTTGCCTTCTTAGCAAACTCATAAAGTACACGAGCTGGTGCTGCAGGATCTGTCTCTGATACAGCCATTGCTGAAGGTCCGTTTAAAAGGTCCTTGAGCTGCTCGAAGTCAGTTCCCTGGAATGCGAAGTTCATCATTGTGTTCTTGTACACCTTGTATGTTACGCCTTCTTCACGAAGCTTCTTACGAAGCTCTGTGTCCTGGGCAACAGTAAGTCCGCGGTGATCTACAAGTACGAGTGCCTGAGCATCTTTGATCTTAGCTGAGATCTCTTCTACTACAGGTTTCTTAAGTTCAACCTTTGCCATCTTTTTACCTCCTTATAGAATTTAACCGCCGAAAAAAATACCCCTCGAAGACATCGAGAGGCATAAAAGTCTAATCTAAACTTTTCCTCGGCAGGCGCTTACACTTTACGTTCCACATACATTTCATATGGAACACCTGCTGTCTTCGGCATGGCGTCTTTTTGACGACCTTGAATAAAATAACATATAGTGTTTTTATTGTCAAGCGTTTTTCTATATAAAACTTATCTTGGGCTTATATATCCGTTGCCATCCAGATTTATTCCAGGTGACATGGCAGCCATTTCATTGAGGACTCTGCTGTACTCCTCACCAGTAGCTTCTCTTACTGTGCATCCACTCTGGATCGCAGGGACAAACTGAAGGTTTACTGTTCCGTCCTTGTGAAGAGTGGTGATGACCATTCCTGTATCCAGGGTCTTGGAATTAAAGATATAGTTGCCAAGGCTGTAAACTACTGGTACTCCGTCAACATAATCAATCTTTTGAAGGACATGTGGGTGTGAACCTATTATCAGGTTAGCTCCGGCATCCGCTATCTCTTTTGCCTGATCCCTCTGAAGGTAATCTATCTCGGTAGTACTCTCGGTTCCCCAGTGAATGAATACCACAACATAAGCGTTCTTCTCCCTGGCCTCGCGAACCTTCTCTAATAGAAGAGAGTCGTTTAGACATCTGAATACTCCTGGAGATGTTTCAGTAGCTCCCTTGGTATCAGGGTTATCAAGTCTCTCGATCTGGGTTGCGCAGATAATAGCGATCTTCATACCATTGTCTGTTATATAGTAGACAGGGTGAGAAGCCTGCTCAATGGTAGCTCCTGCTCCTGCGTATGCAACTCCCGCATTATCAAGGGCAGCCATGGTGTCTAAAAAAGCCTGCTGTCCATAGTCATAAGCGTGATTGTTTGCTAGTCCGACGATATCGACTCCCATGGTATTAAGGATCGATGCTGATGCAGGGTCTGCTCTGAAGGTATAGGTCTTGCCCTCTGTTGGCGTTCCTCCTGTGGAATACGCGAACTCGTTGTTGACCATCATGATGTCAACTCCTCGCATCTTCTCAAGAAGGCTCTGGCCAACCACACCTTCTGCCGTGTTTCCAGCTCTCTTAAAAGCATCTCCCACAGCGTAGCCTGTATCAAACAGAACGTCTCCCGCAAAACCTATGGTAACTGTATCCTCATCCCCAGCTCCAATAACGTGGGTGTAATCCTCATCGCCTTCAAATATGACTGCTGCTTTGTGGGCTGCCTCTTCACTGGTAACTGCGGCGTTGGTAGCCATAGCTGCTTCAGGGATCGCCTCCCACTTGCTGGCAAAAGGAGACCTCTGCATATTGCCAGTCTGCTTATAACTCTTAACAATAAAAAGAGCTGGGACACCTATCGCCAGCACAATAGCAAAAGTCAACAGAAAAGCCACTGTCTGTGGCTTCTGTAATAGTTTCTTTATATTGATCTTATCAGTCCAGTGATCCTGATCGTAGTAACCTTTTCTTCTCATGGGACAAGTATAGCACAAGATATTGTACCTTGCCACTTTACAGATACAAAAAAGCGGACCACCGAAGTGATCCGCCTTAAGTTCACAAGCTTAATGCTAAAGAAATTAGTACTTGTTTGAAACAACCTTGACACCAGGGCCCATAGTTGTTGCAAGAGTAATGCTCTTTAAGTACTGACCCTTAACAGATGAAGGTCTAGCCTTTGTGATAGCATCCATAAGAGCGTTGAAGTTCTGCTCAAGCTGCTCCTCTGTGAAAGATGCCTTTCCAACTGGAACGTGGATGATGTTAGCCTTGTCAAGTCTGTACTCGATCTTACCAGCCTTGATATCAGCGATAGCCTTAGCTACATCCATTGTAACTGTACCAGCCTTAGGGTTTGGCATAAGACCCTTAGGTCCAAGTACCTTACCAAGACGTCCTACAACGCCCATCATATCAGGTGTTGCAACTACAACGTCGAAATCAAGCCATCCATCATTCTGGATCTTAGGAATAAGCTCCTCGCCACCAACATGATCTGCGCCTGCTGCCTGAGCCTCGTCAAGCTTTGTTCCCTTAGCGAAAACGAGAACCTTTACTTCCTTACCTGTTCCGTTAGGAAGAACTACAGCGCCTCTGATCTGCTGATCAGCATGACGGGAATCACATCCTGTTCTGATGTGAGCTTCTACTGTCTCATCAAACTTTGCAGTAGCTGACTTCTTAACAAGAGAAATAGCTTCTGCGGCTTCGTACTGCTGAGTCTTATCGATAAGCTTAGCAGCTTCTACATATTTCTTTCCGTGTTTCATCTCTCATCCTCCATCAGTCTTCTACTACGATTCCCATACTACGTGCTGTTCCAGCGATCATGCTCATAGCACCCTCGATGTCAACAGCGTTGAGGTCAGGCATCTTGGTCTCTGCAATCTTTCTAACGTCTTCCTTAGAAACAGTTGCAACCTTTGTCTTGTTAGGAACTCCTGAACCCTTCTGGATCTTAGCTGCCTTCTTAAGAAGAACTGCAGCTGGTGGAGTCTTTGTGATGAATGTGAAACTTCTGTCTGCATAAACTGTGATAACAACAGGGATGATAACGTCACCCTTATCTGCTGTCTGTGCGTTGAACTGCTTTGTGAATTCAACGATGTTTACACCATGCTGACCAAGTGCTGGTCCAACTGGTGGTGCTGGTGTTGCTTTACCAGCCTGGATCTGTAACTTAATGTATCCTTCGACTTTCTTTGCCATTCTGGCACCTCCTGAAAATATGTGGTCGGACATGCTGCATTGCAGCACTCCCACTCAGTGGATGTTACTATATATTTAAATGCCGAAGCACTCAAATACCATAAATTAATTAAGAATCTATCTTGCGAACCTCTGCGAAGCTGATCTCTACAGGAGTCTCTCTTCCAAACAGGTCTACATTGATAGTAGCAGTCTGTTTTCCGAAATCCATTCTCTGTACAACGCCTGCAGTATCCTTCCAAACACCAGCGATAACTGCAATCTCATCACCAACACCAAAGTTAACAGATACTGTATCTGTCTTGATGCCAAGTGGCTTGATCTCTGCATCTGTAAGTGGAACTGGCTTGGATCCAGGTCCTACGAAACCAGTAACGCCTCTAGTATTGCGGACAACATACCAGGTCTCGTCATTCATATCCATATTTACAAGAACGTATCCAGGGAACATCTTTCTCTGAACATTCTTCCTTGCGCCATTTTTAACTTCTACAACATCCTGAAGTGGAACTCTTACCTCAAGGATCTTGTCCTGAAGGTGTCTGTTCTCAATGGTCTTCTCAAGGTTAGCCTTAACCTTGTTCTCGTATCCGGAATATGTATGAACAACATACCAGTGAGCATTCTCATTCTCAGTGGTAGTATCTTCAGCTGCTGCATCAGTGCCTAGATTCTCTGCATCTGATAATACCTCATCAGATACTGTCTCGGCGGAACTTTGAGCGTCCTGCTCAAGATTCTTTTCCATTTCTTCTGACATATTATCTCCTTTAAATTAGAAAATGGATGTAATGAAATTCATTCCATATCCAAATGCATAGTCTAATACAGCGATCAGAGCGCAACAAATAACAGATACCACAACAACTGCTGTTGTCTGCTTGGTAACGTCATCCTTTGTAGGCCATATGATCTTTCCAAACTCTGCTTTTACACCTGTGAAGAAACTCTTGATCTTTTCCATGTATTATTTACCTCGAATAATAAGGACGAATTACTTTGTTTCCTTATGTAATGTATGCTTCTTGCAGAATGGGCAGTACTTCTTCATCTCAACACGATCTGGATGTGTCTTCTTATCCTTAGTTGTGTCGTAGTTACGATTCTTGCAATCTGTGCATGCTAATGTGATTCTTGTACGCATTATTTCACCTCCGCGCGTTTATAAATTGTCCATTTTTGCGCATAAAAAAAAGACATAAATCTCTTGTCGCTTGTCAAATATAACATAGACTTTTATCCGCGTCAACACATTTTTTCGTTAATAATATGCAGTTTTTAAACGACTCATTTGTATACCACTTCTCTCTGAACAAAAAAGCTCAAAAGAAACAGCACACAGTCCACTGGAATTTTTACAACAGCTTCAGGAAGCCTCGGGATCATTCCGTGGAAGAAGCTTACCAGAAATCCACTAAGGAGCATGATGCACACTGCAAGCGCCAGGTATCTGACCGCAGCTCTGAGCCCGCTCCCTTTCCCCTTAAATACCACCTTATAGTTAATAAGGAAGTTATAGATAGCAGAAATAACTCTGGCCATGATCGTGGAGAGCATGATGTAACCAATGGCAACTGGTACGTTCTTAAACATCGCGCAAAAAACACTAAACAAAACGATGTCCACCACAGCAGAAGACAGGGATGACACCAAAAACTTAAAGAATACCGCATAGATCCTTATAGAATCCTTGATAGGGTTAAAGTGACTTGATCGGTTTTCTTCTAAATAAATAGTTCTTATAGGAATCTCTTTTATCTTAATGCCAAGTTCTTTGGTGTCCAGAAGCATGTTGGTCTCAAACTCAAACCTCTCACCCTTCTCAGTCAAAAGAAACTTCATAAATTCCGCAGATATTCCCCTTAGTCCTGTCTGGGTATCACTTATCGACATCCCAACAAGAAACTTCATGACCTTACTGGTGGTCTTGTTTCCAAATACTGACCTGGCAGGAATTCCCTCCTGGTTAAAGTCTCTGACTCCAAGGACCAGCGCACTGGGATCTTCGATAAGAGCATCCATGCATTTTCTAATATCTTCTACAGCGTGCTGACCATCGGAATCTGCAGTGACAACTCCAACCAGTCCCTCGTACTGTGTCAGGCAATAATTGAAAGCACTCTTAAGAGCCCTGCCCTTGCCCATGTTCACCGCATGCTCAAGAACAACCACTCCCATTTCCCTGGCCTTGTCGTAAATATGTCCGTATTTCTCCTTGTCAGATCCATCGTTTACAACAATTACCGGTGAAAATTTCTCAGACGCCAGCTCATCCAATAATTTAATTAACTTCTCATCCGGTTCGTAAGCCGGAATAATTACAGGTACGATCTTTTCCATCAATAAACATCTTGTGCCAGGTTGTACACTCTTCCTGGCTCATATTCTCCATTTTTTATTATCTGGGAAAAGAGATCCTCAGACTCCCCAGTTTCATCCTCAACATAAACATATTCTGCGTGACTTGCCCTGATCTTGCTCATGATCGAATCAGCAGTGTCTTCCTCAGCAAGATAGCTGTCATATACCAGCGGTACAGGAGAAGCCTCCTTGTTAATGTAGGTGTTGTGAACCCAGTAGTAATCGTGTCCATCCCTGAACACCAGAACACGCTTGCCATAATACCCGCTGTCAGCAACAGCTCCTGCTATCTTCCTGCCTTCATCTCCAACCATGTCTTCCACATAGGCTCTGTCTTCAGCAAGACTATTATGATAGCCCGTCAGATATTTATAGACTCCCGTGTAATCCGCTGTCAAAAAGATGATCAGCAAAACCGCATAAACCAAAATTCTTGAAGGCAAGCCAAGATTCCTTGCTCTTAGCCTGTTAAACATCATCCCCAGTAGCAGGTATGTCATTCCCAGGGTAAATGGTGCGCAATATCTGGCAATGGATATTCCCATAGCAAAGGAGTTCATGTACTGAACCTCTCCTTGGAAGATGGAGATGTGAGCCAGGAACACTATTCCATAGGCCAACAGCCCAGTGCACAGGGTGAAAAGAGCTATCCTCTTTGTCTCCTGTTTTCCAAGAAGCTTCATATTATAGAGAACAACGATCATAACAAAGATCAGAACCAAAGCTGCCGCCGTGGACAAGTCAATATTAAGGTTATGATCCGAGTGCATGGGTTCAAAGGCAAAGCCCTGGAAAAAGAACTTTAACTTGTCGGCAGTATCATCCGGAGCAACATAGTTTCCGGATGTCGCCATCTTGACTCCAGCCCCTGTAAGCTTGGCAACTCTCCTGTTTACAAGGCAGAATCCCATCCAGCTTCCAAAGGACAGCGCCGCTCCCAGCGCACTTCCAAACACGGCTTTATTTCTTTTACCTATTAATATATAGAAAGCAAAGGCAAAAAGAGCCCACTCAAAACCAATTGACTTGGTCAGAAGAAGAATGCTGGCATATAAGCCTATCCTTCCAAAGTAAAACAGATTTCCGTGACCCTGCTGATCGTAAATAGCCAGAAGAAGCGCTCCATATACAATAGCCATTGTCACATCTGCAGGAGTCCCATAGTAGATGATCCCGTTGAACACTCCGGGAAAAAGCATTACAGCCAGAAAACTTACAAGATAAAGGCCATATGAAACTGTCTTCTTAAACCCGGCGTTTTCAATATAATCCTTTATCCTTGCAAGGAGGGGTAAAAGAAATACTCCATTGAGGCAGAAATATCCAGCAAACTGAAGGCTCTCCGAATACTCTTTTCCACTGATCTGAAGGAACAGCCATTTAAATATAGAAGTAACGGGTGGATAATCACCAAATTCCGGAGAGACATTTCCGTATCTTCCAGGAAATCCATTCATAAAGTAAAACTGCTTGGCATCTGATGACCAGAAGTTGATATCATCCCACCATGTAAATGCCATGTCAGCTGTAGCAACGCACACTCCAATTACTGTCAGAACAAACAGTATAAGATACGGCGAACAGAGCGCCTTAAAATAACCTGAGATTTCCTGTTTAAACTGTTTCACATCTGATCTGTTATCCAGATATGCTCGTATTGGTGCATATAAAATACCGATGATAGCTAAAACAAAGACAAGCTTCATGGCCCTGAAAAAGGCCAGAACATATAAAAGCATGATGAGCGCCGCCGTCCAGACCGTCACAGCATCCAGTATATTCTTTTTATATCTTACTGTTGTCATAGCAGATAACAGTAAAACAGCCAAAACCACAACAAAAAACATCAATGATCTTCCAATCCTTTTAAACTATTCCATAACATAATAATATAAACGCATGGTCAATAACAATCAATTCTTAATTATCTATAAAATCTTCTTAATTATGACAATAAGTAGTTGACATTTGACCTTTAATTAGTAAAATGTAAGTAACTAAATGTGGCTAGTTATGCCCTCGTGCGATTGATACCAATGGATTGGTAGAGAGTAAGGACTCGTACGTACATCATGGAAGAAAGGAGGGGCATTATGGCAGGCATATCTCTAAATGGTGCTTATAACCATTTCATACAGGATTATGTATCCAAAGATGTTACACAGGCCGACGCCCATCGTAAGGATGAGCTTAGGGATGTGTATAAGTCAATTGCAAAAATAAACAAGAAATCCCCTCTTTATCTTTTAACAGATGACGACAGTTCCAGAAACGATGCTATAGATATAAAAGAAAAAGCACGTCAGCTCCAGGGTAGTATCAGGCGCTTAAGCGATCATGAGGACAAGTCCTCTCTCAATCACTCATCAGCCTTTACCAGTGATGAGGATAAGGTTAACGCTTCCTACATTGGCAAGACTCCTGAGCAGGATATTGGAAACATCGGATTTGATATTGAAGTTTCTCAGCTGGCCAGCAGTCAGGTCAACAAGGGCAGGTTCCTTCCTAAGGAAGCCACGGGACTTCCAGCTGACAACTACGCCTTTGATGTAAGGATAGATGGTCAGGAATTCGAGTTCCAGTTCAGTATCTACAACAACGATAAGAACATAGACGTTCAGCAGAAGCTTGAAAAGCTTATTAATAAAGCAAATGTAGGATTGTCCGCAAGGATAGTTGAGGACGGCGAGCGAACAGCACTTGAGATCGCATCCACTCACACAGGACTTAAGCAGGGTGAGATAAGCCAGTTTGAGATATTCGAATCCAGCAGCGGCCTTGCAACCGGATCAGTTGCGTACCTTGGAATAGACAAGGTATTCGAGCCGGCATCCAATGCCCACTTTACACTTAACGGCGAGGAGAAGGCAGCCATATCCAACCACTTTACAGTTGGTGGCAAGTTCGATATCAACCTCAAAGAGACAACCAAGGGTTCAGAACCTATACATGTGGGCGTCAAGAAAGACAACGATGCCCTGATTTCGCATGTTACGGCTCTTATCGATAACTACAACAGCTTTGTTCAGGACGCATCAGGTAAAACTGATGACAAGTTCAAGAGCAACAAGCTTCGCAGCGAGATCATAGGAATTGCCCAGCAGCATCTGGCAAACGCACAGGATATCGGCATTTCCATTGAAGGCAGCGGTACTCTTTCAATAGATGAGGAACTTCTTAAGCAGGCAGTATCAGGCACCAGCTCAGTAGAGTCCCTTGCCCCTGTCAATAACTTCGCCGACAGTCTCATTGCCAAGACAAAAGACATTTCGGTTGATCCTATGAAGTATGTAGACCGGCCAGTTGTTAACTACAAGAATCCTGACAGCCGCGATTACACATCTCCATACATCACCAGCGAATATTCAGGCATGATGTTCAACAATTATTGCTGATACATCTTCGCCTTCAGTCCCTCTGCTGCAGAAGAGGTGACTTGAAATAATAGAGCTGCCAGGGATAGGCAGCAAAAGGCCCCACGCATCATATGCGCGGGGCCTTTTCCATGTCCTCTTATAAAATCGATCATGCTCTGCTCATATCCAGAGCCGCTCTTACGATCTGATCCATGTTGTAGTACTTGTACTGTCCAAGTCTTCCACCAAAAAGGATATCAGGATATTCTGCAGCAAGCTCTTTATACTTCTCATAAAGAGCATTGTTCTTGTCATCATTCATTGGATAATATGGCTCATCACCATGCTTCCAGGTGGCTGGATACTCTCTTGTTATAATGGTTCCCTTGCCAGTTCCATACTCGAAGTGCTTGTGCTCGATGATCCTGGTGTAAGGGATATCTCTCTCGGTGTAGTTCACAACCGCATTGCCCTGGTAGTTATCAACATCCGGAAGGCTCTCGGTCTCAAACTTAAGAGATCTGTACTCCAGTGTTCCAAGCTTGTAGCCAAAGAACTCATCTATCATTCCTGTGAACAGTATCTTGTCGAAGGTATCACCCTCTTGTGAAGTATATGGTCTTGCAGGAACTGAACCTTCAAGCTTAATGAAATCATAGTAGTCAGTACCTGTCCTGACCTCAATCCCCTTAAGGAGCTTCTCAACAAGCTGAGTGTAACCTCCTATTGGAATTCCCTGATATCTGTCGTTGAAATAGTTGTTGTCATAGATAAATCTCATAGGGAGACGCTTGATGATAAAAGCAGGAAGTTCCTTGCAGTCTCTTCCCCACTGCTTCTCTGTATATCCCTTTACAAGCTTCTCATAGATGTCTCTACCAGCAAGGCTAAGAGCCTGCTCCTCAAGGTTGTCGGCTGTGAACTCATCGGTTCCCTTTTCAGCCTTCATCCTCTCGATCTCTTTATCAGCCTGGGCTTTGATTATCTCTTTTGCCTCATCAGGTGTTTTGATACCCCACATCTTGCTGAAGGTATTCATATTAAAAGGAAGATTGTAGAGCTCATCCTTATAAACAGCTACAGGGCTGTTGATATAGTTGTTGAACTCTGCAAATTCATTGACGTAGTTCCAGACCTCTTTATCAGTGGTATGGAAGATGTGGGCTCCGTACTTGTGGACGTTGATACCCATCTCTTCTTCTGTATATATATTACCAGCGATGTGATCTCTCTTGTCGATCACAAGGACGCTCTTTCCCTTTTTATTCATCTCACGGGCAAACACTGCACCAAACAGACCAGCGCCCACTATAAGATAATCGTATTTCATCCCTTTTCCTCCAAGAAAAAAACTCCGCTGATTATTATATCAAATCAGCGGAGCTTTATCATCCTTTTACCTTACAAGACTATTTATCAGTCTGCCTGGTACTTGTCAAGCTGTGAGAAATCACCCATCATATCAAGGATCTTCTTTCTTCCAGCCTTGTTGAGCTTAACGTACTGCTGCATAACTCTGTTCTCAACGATCTTCTTACCAAGGTCTGTACCCTGCTCAAGTGTTGAAAAATCTACTGGGTTAAGGTTGAGACGATCGCACATCTTGATAACTGTTCCGTAAGCCATACCTTCAATTCCCCTATCTAATGCTGTTACAAGTGTACTGTATGGAATAGACATATCTATTGCAAACTGTCTAACACTTTTATACTGTGAAAGAATTTCTCTTTTTAAAATTTCTGCCTTTGTCATGATGCCACCTCCTATTACTAATATTTTTCTTGCGAAATCTCTTTCTTTTTGCACAAATAAGAATAACACATAGACGATTTTTCGTCATTCACTTTTTAGGGGAATTTTCGAATAAAAAATTAGAGAGTTTGACTACGATTTTTTGGCATTTTAACGAAAATCTACTGAATAACAAGAATTTGCTAAAGTGTTCACACTTTTTTCGCAATTCGTTGTTATAATAAAAGACTTTTTACCGTTTATTTCTCCAGTGCCCATGGATACTGGGCTGGAGGAATTTTTCTAATATAAACGAAAAAACAAACAGTACAAAAGCACTGTTTGTTCTCAGTTTATCATTTGTTAATAAATGTTATTTAGTATGCTCTGTTACTGCCCCGCCTATCGGCCCTTAACCTCTCTGATTCTATTGGTCAAATATGCCAACACCTCATTGTAGGTATCTTTCGGAATACTATAAACTTTATGAACATTTCCATCACAAACTATGTCAATAGAGCCCATTTTCTTCTTAACTTCTACAACTTCCTTATAGTTTATGATCTCTTTTTTAAAGACGCCCTCGATACTAAACTCACATCTCTCGGAATAAAGCCTTAAGGTCCCCTCACGAAGACCAGTTGTTACCTTGATCTCGTAATCAGGATCATCCTCACCAAGTATCACATCAAAAGCTCTTGTGCCATCTTCCGTTTCCATTACAGGAACAGCAAGCTGTTTACTGCCTAAGGCATCTAAGTTGGCTCCCTCCTCAGAATCGTCTACTTTCATGATATTGGTCTCAATAAGACCTGATAATGAATTGAAATAAGCCTTAACCACATAACTGGAATTAATCAGAACATCAATAACCTTATCTCTTATCTTATGTCTGAACTTCATGGTATGAAAACCTGCGTCCAGCAAAATACATATATTCTCGCCGGGAGTCAGTTCGTAGAGCTGTCTGTCATCCACAAACATCTTCATTGTGCCTTCACCAGTTCTCTGGCCAGCACACTGAATCTCTATGAGATATTTTTTCCCAGCTTCAAAGAGCCTGTCGCCGCAAATAGGGCAAAAGGTTATCTTCATGTTCAAATTTTCCGGAAGGCTTTTTCCGCATTTTGGACAGATCATTCAAAATCCTCCTGAGTAATAGAAATACCACCCTCATTAAGACATTCTGCTATACGCCCTCTGCTGACTACGCTGGTATCTGCCAGCACCACATCAAAGGAGTGCCCCTCCCATGGGAGCCTTATGGTATTCATCTCCCCGTGCGCTACATCATCCACCAGATTCCTTGCAATGCCGGCCTCAAAGCTGGTCCTGCAGATTCCTGCAACAAAAGCAGTTGGAACCTGATCCTTGATATATGATCCTGTGACTCCAAAGCCGCAGGTGAAATCAGCAATTCTTATGTGCCCCTTCTTTTCTTTGGCTATCTCAATAGCCTTGTCGGCCGCTTCAAGCCATGGAAGTGAGTAAGCCCAAACATCGAAGCCCCATTTCTCCTTGAACTTCTCCCTGCCCTTGTCCATAAGGCTGTTGTCGCCCATGAAACCGCCGCCACCGTTGTGGTAGATCAGGCTGTTCTTGCAGACATACTGTTCAAACCCAGCCCTTGCGATCCTCATGGACAGGTCATCGTCCTCGAAATACGCCGGGGAAAAGAACTCGTCGAAGACCTTTCCTTCTTCTGAAACCGCCAAAAGTGCAGCCCTTGAGACCAGAAGTGCAAACCCTGTAAGTCTGAAAGTTCTGATATATGGATTCCTTGCTGGAACAACCTTTGTAGTAGCGTAATTCCTGAATACCTCTAAGGCTTTCTCAAATCCAAGAGCCTTATGCCACTTAAGTCCGCCATCTCCATCCTTCTGGCCAAAGCTCTCTGCAGGGATCTCCTGAATAGATGCGCTGTTTGAAAGGGCGCTCACCGCACCAACATTTCTGTTTTCATAAAGCGCCATCTTCAGGTAAAAAAGAGAACCTGGCATAAGCACTGCATCGTTGTTTAAAAAGAAAATATCGTTATCCGGATCACAGGCTGCTGCCCCAATATTGCAGCCCGCTGAAAATCCCAGATTATCGCTATTAATAATGAGCTTAAAGGGATAGTCCGCCTCTTCTTTTTTCGCCCTCAGGTACTCAACTACTCCCTCCTGAGTCGAAGCGTTGTCCACAACCACTATCTCAAAGCTATCCTTTGGAAGGCTCTCTTCCACAGACTTTATGCACTCTTTCATGATGTCCAGATCGTTGTAAGACAGGATCATGACGCTGGTGCCACGAACCCTCATAGCCCGGGTAGCCTTTAGCGACTCTATGGAATCCTGTATCACCTGCCTGTCGCCATCATCATCGCAGTACATAAGAGCCATCTTAAAGCACAGATAAGCCTGATCAGCATTGAGATTCATATAGAGAAATCCCAGCATGTAAAAGAGCTCATAGTTTTTCGGGTCATAGACAAGACCCTGGGCTATAGTGTCGAACTCAGCCACGCTGTCCTCAAGCTGCTCCCACAAAGTTGCTGTCAGAACGCACAGCCTTGCAGCTTCCGAGGGAGTTCTCTCATCGATGTGAAAAAACTCCTCCTGAAACTCAAACAAAGCCTCTTTATACTCGCCACTTGAAATCAGTTCTGTCAGCTTCTCAAACATTCTGTATCCATCACATGTAGTAGTCGTAAATTTGTATAGTTATATACAATATCATATCACACTATCTGCACTTAATGCACATGTATGGAAGATGCGCACTCATCAAAGAAACTCTCGCAGTCATCGTCCTCAGCCCTCTGCATGGAGATGGTAAAGGTCCTGTATCTGCTAAGGATCATGTAGACTCTCTGGTGCACGGTCTCCTCATCTGCCGCCTTAAATGTGGCAATGATCTTGTATCCCGGATATCCGTCAACAGTGATCTTGTCAAAAGAGCTAACAGCAAAATTCACATTCTGCCCATACTCTTTGTTGTAGGCAGCTGACATGGTATTCTGGTAGATCTCTTTTGTCAGAGACATGGTCTCATCAGTGACGCCAAGAGTTGTGCCCGCCTCTTCAAGCTGAGCCTTCTGCCTGTTTGTAAGGGCCACATCAAGACCGTTGTCATAGAAGTCGTACTTGATGGACGAAGACTCCATGGGGTGATTCTTATTGATAAAAAGACCCTTCTCAGCCCCGGGAACAAATTCCGGAGGAATGACAAAGCTGCAGTAAGTAGCCTTGTCCAGGTTGTCCCTTGCAAGAGCATCAATAACATCAAGGCTCATAAAAGCTGCAAGCACGCAAAAGAAAAGCGCCATCAGGATCCCTGCTCCAAAGCCTATTTTCTTAATATCAAAAAACTTCTTCATAACATCTCCCAAAAGATCAGTAGTTCTTTAGCTTAAACACATCAAACCAGTATCTCTCCATAAGGTAGCTTCCCTGGTTGTCATTCTTTATACCAAACTCATCGTCCCATTCCTGCAAAAGGACCTCTCTGCTGTTAAAACTTCCGAGAAAAAGAACTTTCTTACCACCTTCAAGGTAATTGGCGATATCCACGGGGTCATCGATTGTCTCAAGGCCCGGAACCATCTCGTCTATAAGAGGCTCAGCCTCCTGCTGATAGAGATAGATCCTGTAATCCTCACTGTTTCTGTTGAGGTAATATCCAAGAAGTCCCTGCACGTGGTTGAAGTTACTGATGATGATGGTATCAGAGCTTATGCCGTCAAAGAGCTCCAAGGTCTTTTCCATGTTGACCTGCCTGTACTCCTCGTTTCCGATAAAACTCTTAAAATCCACAATTCCAGTGAGCAGGATGAGAGCTGCAAGTACCGCACCAGCTACCTGATAGCACCCTGGTAAAAGAGCTGTCTTTTTATTTTTCACAGCCTCGATAAGTTCCTCGATCTCTCTTGATGCCATAATAGCTATCGCAAGCCAAAAGCACCCGTACGCCGGAAGCATATATCTGTTTACAAACACTGGCCTAAGTAGCACTGATGCGATAAGTCCGCCTGCCACAAGAAGAGGCAGTACCAGGAATGACATAATAACAAACAGATCCTCTGATTCCCTGCTCTTTATCAGTCCCACAAAGTTCTTGATAAACAGCGCTGCAACCAGTATGAAAAGAACCACTGCTATAATTACAGCCAGCGTCTCATTTACAAAGTATCCCTTGAAGAGATGCTTGACCGCACTTCCAAGGCTCCTGATTCCTACAGGCTGGATCCAGTAATTAGCCTTAACAGCGGATGCCTGTGACAGGAACACTGAAATCCATGGAATATAAGCTATGGCTGTTAAGTTCATGCATATGATCAGCATACCAAAAGCCTTGAAACTAAGGCTTTTTCTCTCGTCTGACTTCATAGTCTTAACGTAACTTACCAGCATTATCACAAACAGCATTCCATAGATAATGCCAGCAGCAAGAGCTCCGTAGTAATGGGTGTAGGCTGCAGCTGAAGCGTAGAACCACACAGCAAAGCCATTTCCAATATCCCATCCCCTCTCGTTGCCAGCAAGAAAGCTCTCATACAGGAGGTACCCATGGATCATAAGTCCGATGACAAATAAAATAGCATAGCTGTACATCCTGATCTCGGTGGTGTACTCAGGAAGCTGAGGCATGGATACTATGGCAAAAGAGAATATCCCAGCCGCCAGCATTCCAAACTTCTTCCGGATCACTGTGACAGCGTAGATCATCAGAATAAAGAATGGAAAAACAGACACGAGCTTAGCCAGAACTTCTGGTGCCATCTGCCCCGGAGCATCGCCGATAAGTCCTGCTGCTCCAAGAGCCGCCTCAAAAATGCGCACGATAATATAGTAAAGCGGAGGATGAACATCCCTTGCAGCAATACTTAGCATCTCACCAATTGGTCTTGTTACAAACTCCATGGTGAACAGCTCGTCGTACCATATGTCGATTGAAAATGATAAGATCACAGACCTGGCGATGCAGTACAGTGCTGCTACAAAAAATGCAATTCCGATCCAGGTCTTTGCCTTAACCTCAGACAATAGTTTCATAGTGATTCCTTTAAAAAAGGCACAGCATAGGCTGTGCCTTTGATGATAATCTTATGCCTCGTATGTATCGATGAGTTCAAGAGTGTGCTCTCTGTTCATCTTTTCGCACATCTTAACCAGCTCATCAAGCGGTACATTCTGGATCTGCTTGTTAGAACCACGAACGTTGATAGATACTGTGTTCTCAGCAGCTTCCTTGTCACCGATTACAAGAATGTATGGATCCTTATAGTTCTTGAACTTCTTGATCTTCTCTTTCATGTTGTTGTCTGAGTAGTCAGCCTCAACACGGATACCGGCATTCATAAGAGCAGCTTCAACCTTCTTGGCGTACTCATTGTGCTCAACTCTGATAGGAACGATACCTACCTGATATGGGCTGAGCCAGAATGGGAATACACCCTTGAAGTTCTCGATGATGATACCGATGAATCTCTCAAGTGAACCATAGATAGCTCTGTGGATAACAACAGGCATCTGCATTGATCCATCCTGTGCCTGGTATGTAAGACCAAAGTTGTGAGGAAGCTGGAAGTCAAGCTGTACAGTTCCGCACTGCCACTCTCTTCCAAGAGCATCCTTGATCTGAAGGTCGATCTTAGGTCCATAGAATGCACCGTCGCCTTCGTTGATCTCGTATCCACCCTCGCCGTACTTCTCATCAAGAATCTCCTTGAGAGCAGCCTCGGCTCTGTTCCAAACCTCGATGTCACCCATGAAGTCCTCAGGTCTTGTTGAGAACTCTGCTCTGTATGTAACACCAAATGTTGAATAGATCTCGTCCGCGATTGCGATTACGTCTGCAATCTCTTCCTTGATCTGTGATTCCATTACGAATGTATGATCATCGTCCTGTCTGAACTCCTGAACTCTGAACAGACCGTTCATCTGACCTGACTTCTCCTTACGGTGAAGAACGTCATACTCACTGTATCTGATAGGGAGCTCCTTGTAGGAGTGGTTGGTTCTCTTGTATGTCATCATGGCGTTAGGACAGTTCATAGGCTTAGCAGCCATTGTGTCCTCAAGCTCACGATTGTAGATCATAGAACCAGCTACGATCTTAACGTTTCTTGGCTCTTCTGAAGCGTCGTTGTAGTTCTCAACAACTCCAGGGATCTCAGCGTCAGCCTTAAGCTGTCCCTCGAGACCAGGAACCATGAACATGTTGTTTACATAGTGTGCCCAGTGACCACTGATGAGCCAGAGCTTCTTGTTGTTGATAAGAGGAGCTGCGATCTCAGTGTAGCCGTGCTTCTCCTGGATCTCTCTTGAGTACTTAAGGAGTGCCTGGTACATCTTCCATCCTCTTGGGAGCCAGTATGGCATACCAGGAGCTGTCTCATCGAACATAAACAGATCAAGCTGTGGTCCGATCTTCTTGTGATCTCTCTCCATTGCCTCCTGGATAAGCTTGATGTGCTGTTTGAGCTCATCCTTACTTGGGAATGCATAGAGATAAATTCTGGAGAGCTGATCTCTCTTTTCATCGCCTCTCCAGTAAGCGCCTGAAACAGACTTGATCTGATAGGAAACATTCATAAGTTCCTGAGAATTCTCAACGTGAGGTCCTCTGCACAGATCTACGAAATCATCGCCTGTATTGTATATAGTGATGGTCTCCCCTTCAGGAAGATCATTGATAAGCTCAGTCTTGAACTTCTGATCCTTAAAGAGCTCAAGTGCCTCAGCCTTGGTTACTTCTTTTCTTGTCCAGTCTTCTCTTCTCTTGATGATCTCTCTCATCTTGTCTTCGATCATCTTGAAGTCGTCCTGGGTTACTGGCTTAGGGAGTACAAAATCGTAGTAGCATCCGTCATCGATCTGAGGTCCGATAGCGTACTGAACTTCCTTGCCATAAATCTCAATTACTGCCTTTGCGAGAATGTGCGCCATTGAGTGACGGTACAATCCCAAAAATTCTTCTCTTTCCATAACTGTCCTTTCTTGCAATTCCAACCGGGAAATGCAAATAAAAATATTTATATCAAATGATCAGGCATTAGCCTTGCCGTGGCACTTCTTGTACTTCTTGCCACTTCCGCAAGGACATGGATCATTAGGATATACCTTGTCTTCTTTTCTGATGGTGTGAGAAGTCTTCTCCTCTTTGTAGAGCTCTTTTCTCTTATCCTCATCAAAGATCTCCTCCCACTCAGGAAGGTTGTAGAGCCAGTCTGCACCAGCGCCTACCATGTTCTTGTAAAGGAGCTCCTTGTCGAAACCAAGGCTAACCTCAGTATCCTCTTCCATTTCCTCGATAGGATTCTGCTCCTTTAAGCTGTCGTTGATTCCATCAAGGAAACCAACCATAGTCATAAGATCAACGCCGTACTTCTCAGCAAGACCCTTAACTGTGCCCTTAACAACTTCGTCAGGGTTCTTTAAAAGCTCTGAGTAGATATCGCGTTCTTTCTCAAAATATTCTGTCCAAAGTCTCTGAAGATCGCCCTTGTTAGCTGTCTCAGAGTAAGCCATATCGCGCCATTTTTTTAATAATGCCATAACAAATTACTCCTATTTCTCAAATAAAATTAGACTATAAAAAAGCCATGTATGCAGGCTCAAAAATTGCATACATGGTTTATTTTAATATATTCCATTTAATATGTAAACATTGGCTACTGAATGTACACAAGGTCAGACTTCCTAAAGGCCGCAGCTATGGTAAGTATGGCGGAATAAATGATACCCATTGCGTAGATGATGCTGACGGTCTTCACATGTTTTATGAAGATGCAGCAAAGGATGCACATACCAAGGTTCAAAAGTCCGTGGCCAAGCTTTAAGTGCCAGCTTCTTCCGCCTCCGTATCTCTTGGCTTCAAGGGCCCTTAGTATCTCCACAAGACCGGAAAATGCGTGGATCGCAATGAGGTACATAAGGACGTATATCCTTGGAACATCCACAAGAGACGCTGTGAGAATACTGAAATTAAGGACAATGATACCCTTATACAGCATGATCTTGCCCCCTGTCATAAACCTTGCCATGGTGAAGTAATAGATAAGGGTATTGATACCTGAGAAAAGCAGTACCAGGGCCAAAAAAGTCAGAAGCAGCAGGTAGCTGTCTCCCGGGATAAAGAGCACAAGTCCTCCCGCCGCCAGCATGAGAAGTCCTTTTATGAAGTTTTTAGCTCTTTGAAATTTTGTCATGTATTTTCACCTGAACAAAGCCCGCCAGGAAGCTTCCTGATGAACTGATCTCATTGGAAACCATGGCTTTATGGGCAATCGCGCCATCTATAAACTTACCAAGGAACGTATCTTTTTTGTGTTCCTCAGCTACCTCTATGTACTCACTCTTAAACCTGTCTATATCAAAGTCTTCTATTGTCTGCCCCGACAGTTCCTCTCCAAAGGCCTTCCAGTCATCGCAGGCAATTATCTGCCTCTTTCTAAGGATCTGATCGATACGTTTCCTGTAGGGTGCAACTTCCGGAACGTGGTAGGTGTCTTTTTCAAAGAACAGCTCTTTTTCCCTTATATACTTCATGGCGTATACCATCTGGCAAAAGGCCTTGTAGTAATCGGAAGGGTTGTCCTTAACAATGTCACCGTAGTCGCCCCATGCAGGGTAGAATCTGTATTTGGCAAAAGAGTAATCGGGCAGATGTCCTGCTCTTCCGTGTCCCAGGTTCATGATGGATTTTTCATTTCCCTGATAAAGGCTGTTGGTAAAGATGTGTTTATCAAGGTCATCCGGTGTTGATGCGCTGTGTCTGAAGTGGATCGGGATCTCTTTTTCCCCGTCTCCATCCTGCACTATCTCATAAAACTCAGCTGTTGTGCCATTAATTACAAGAGACGGCGTTCCGGCATAGTAGGCATGAGCCCAGGTGTCAGCAAGAACGTGCATTGCGATGCCCACGTTCTGAAGTGGCTTACCCTTGGCAAGTTCCACCATTTTCACCATAAGGTCTGAGTTGGGGCCGCAGATCAGCCTGTACTTGTTCATGTAGACCTTAGGGCGCCATTTCTTTTTGGCATAGAGATCCTTTGGAAGGAAATGAAAGGAAGCCCAGATTCTGGTGATCTCCTGAAGGCCGATGATATCCGTCCTTGCATCCATCATCTCCAGCTGAAGCTGAGTAGTTGCAGCGCTAAGAGGCGCCTTGATAGAGGCCAGGTATGTCTTGGAGCACATATCCACAAACTGAGCACTGTAGCATATTTCCATGCTCTCTTCATGGGAGTAGCCCGCTAAGATGGCTGCACAATATGTGGCATAATAGTGAAAATCTTCCTGCACGCCTCAGGCCTCCATTTGTCTCTTTTTGTTTATTGCTGCAAGTCTTCCTGCACTGTAGATCATGTCAAAGACCATATAAACAAAGGCCACATCCATAAGAGCCGTGGCTATAACCGAATCCAGATCGGTGATCTTTATATCAGAAAAATAGTAGGGGATTCCAACAAGTGTAGCCAGTCCCAAAATACCGGCCACAATAAGAAACCACACCCGGCGCTTGCCTCTGCCCTTGCCATAGGCAATAGCTTTGGCGCCGATGTAGAAATTGAAACTAAAAAGAAGAAGACAGACGATACCAACAATGATCCATTCTGCATAGTCAGGAAGAAGCTCCGCCTGGATCAGAACATTAAGATCTTCGTTTAATTCGCCGCCCTCTCCATAGAGATAAGTAGCAAGAAATTTGAAAGCGTCCCAGAGGCCGAAAAAGAGCATACTTCTGCCACTAAGGATTATGTTGCTCTCATATTTTTTTATGAGCTGCCTCTTCTGATCGTCCATAATCAAATCTCTATTGTTCCTTCAAACACAGTGGTTGCAGGGCCTTCCATGATCACTGAGGATTCAGGATCACCGACCCATGTGCAGGTTACAATGCCGCCAAGAACATGAACGTTGACTGTTGCATCAGTGTGACCGTTAAGTACACATGCCACTGTAGTTGCACAGCATCCGGTTCCACAGGCCAGGGTCTCACCTGTTCCACGCTCCCATACTCTCATGTGAACGTTGCCCCTGTCGTCAACCTTAACAAACTCGGTGTTTGTCCTGTTTGGGAAACACTCATGGTTTTCAAACTGTGGTCCGATGTGCTCTATATCAAAGGTTTCAAGGTCCATGTCATCCGCAAGGAAAACTACTGCGTGGGGATTACCCATGGATACGCAGGTCATATGCCACTCTCTTCCAGCAGCTGTTATTGGATAGTCGACAACAGCATCCTCAGGAATTCCCTGTGGGATCTTAGCTGAGCTTCCTGAAACAGAAACAGGAACCTCCGCAGCCTTGAGGATAGGAGCACCCATGTCAACTTTAACAGTATCTACTGTATCGTCATCACCAACTGAGAGATTGATGAATTTCTTTTTACCAGCGCTTACGATTGTAAGCTGTTTCTTGTTAGTAAGGCGATGGTCATAGACGTACTTGGCAACACATCTGATGCCATTTCCGCACATCTCAGACCTTGATCCGTCAGCGTTGTACATCTCCATCTCAAAGTCGATGCTCTCGTCATCTACAGGATTTATGAAGATAAGTCCATCGGATCCGATTCCAAAGTGTCTGTCGGAGACAAGCCTTGAAAGCTCAGATTTCTTTTCCTGAGGGATTATCTCTTTTCCGCCATCTATATAAACGTAATCATTGCCACAGCCGTGCATCTTGGTGAAGTTTATTTTCATATTGGCACCTCTCCCTTTAGTTTTTCGCAATTATATAATATCACATTTTAATTGCAAAAAGATGTATACAATTATACAAAGTTGGTATAAAATAACCTCAAATATTTCGTTAGCATACGCTACAAGCAAGGAGAATCCTATATGTACAGACCAAATGACGACTATCTGAAACTTCCCGGAAGCTATCTCTTTAGCACCATCGCCAAGAAAGTGAACGCATATCAGGCGGCAAATCCTGATAAAAAGATAATCAGACTTGGAATCGGAGACGTTACTCAGCCTCTGTGCCCGGCTGTTATCGATGCACTTCACAAGGCTGTTGATGAGCAGGCAGATCCTTCAACCTTCAGAGGATATGCACCAGACCTTGGATATGAGTTCCTCAGGAAGGCAGTTGCTGAAAACGACTTCAGAGCAAGAGGCTGCAACATTGCAGACGATGAGATCTTCATCTCAGATGGCGCCAAGAGTGACTCAGCCAACATCCAGGAGATCTTCGACAAGAACTCCAAGATCGCTGTATGCGATCCCGTTTATCCTGTATATGTAGATTCCAACGTAATGGCAGGAAGATGCGGCGACTACGACCAGGCAACAGGTATCTGGAGCAACGTGATCTACATGCCATGTACAGCCGAGAATGGCTTTGCTCCTGAACTTCCAAAGGAGACACCAGATCTTATCTATCTGTGTTTCCCTAACAACCCAACAGGCGCTGCAGTTACCAAGGATCAGCTTCAGGTATGGGTTGACTACGCTAACAAGGTTGGTGCAGTGATCATCTTCGATGCAGCTTACGAGGCATATATTTCTGAGGACAACATTCCTCATTCGATCTTTGAGTGCGAAGGCGCAAGAACATGCGCAATAGAGCTTCGCTCCTTCTCCAAGAACGCCGGCTTTACAGGTCTTCGTCTTGGAGCAACCATCATTCCTCACGACCTCAAGGTTACTGTTGATGGCAAGGAAGTTGAACTTCACAGCCTCTGGGCAAGAAGACATGGAACCAAGTACAACGGCGCTCCATACATCGTTCAGAGAGCCGGAGAAGCCTGCTACTCAGATGCTGGTAAAACGCAGATCAAAGAGATGGTTGCCAAGTACATGAAGAATGCGACATTCATCCTTAATGGTCTTAAGGGCGCTGGCTACGAAGCCTTTGGCGGTGTAAATTCACCTTACGTTTGGCTCCGCACCCCTGGCGATATGACCAGCTGGGAGTTCTTCGATCACCTTCTTGAGAATGCCAACGTAGTAGGAACCCCAGGTTCAGGCTTTGGCCCAAGCGGCGAGCACTACTTCCGCCTGACAGCCTTCGGCAGCTATGAGAACAGCGTAGAAGCTCTCGAGAGGATCAAGGCTTTGTAATTTCAAGATAACAGGAAACAATTAAGGGATACCTTCAGCGGTAGTTTTTGCCGTGTGAAGGTATACATTTAGAGAAATTCCAACGAGAATTTTTTTGCAGTATACCTTCAGAGAACATTTCTATGCTCTGAAGGTATACTTTTTGAGAAGGTCCACCCACAGACATGAAAAAAGTATACCTTCAGCAAGGTTTTTCCCCCTCTGAAGGTATACTCACGAAGAAATCAAGATTAGAATCACTAAAAAGTATACCTTCAGAACACTTTTTGATCTGTGAAGGTATATTTTGACTTCATAGCCCGCCTGACCACCAAAAAACATTCTGACAAAATCAGTCAAGGGGATATGAAGTTTTTATTTTCCCTGTTCCCTAGCCACAATATATATTCTCTCGCTGTCTTCACCCGGTTCTTCATGGGTGTCAGCGTCAATAGCCGTTATGAATTTAAGTCCTGCTGCCTCGACAAAGCCCTTCATCTCATCAAGGGTATAGCCCCTCTGGTAGTGAGTCTCCACGGATCTTGCAAAAAGCTCTTTTTCCTGATTGCAAAGTGCAAAGATAGTCAGGTCGTACTCGTTGATGTGAGTCTCATCGTCGTAGTAATTGTCCCAGATAAAGCTGCAGTCCTCGCGGTTTTCAGCTATCGTTGTATCTCCTATTATATCCCTGTATTTGTGCAGTGTGTTGAAATCAAATATAAAAACTCCGCCGGGGAACAGGAAATTGTTCACCAGCTTAAAGGTCTCTATAAGCTCATCGTCCTCAAGAACGTAGTTTACGCTGTCGCAAACACTGACTATGGTTCCAGCCGTGCAGTAAAGGTCCAGCTCTCTCATGTCCTGTTCAAGGTACATGATGTCAAGCCCCGCCTCAGCGCTCTTTTGTCTTGCAAGGTTCAGCATCTCAGGGGACATGTCGATTCCCATAATGTCATAGCCAAGGCCATGCATAACCTGGGTAAAAGAGCCTGTTCCGCACCCAAGCTCTACTACAAGGTTTCTCTCTTCAGAAAGAGCATCCTCGCTGTCCTCCTGGGTATTATACTCATCAGACGCCTTCGCCCCGCCCTTTACCGGCTTAGAAACTCCGTACTTCTCAATAAGTGAAGAAACAAAATTACCCCATACATCGTATGGGGTTTCATCCATGAAGGTATCATATACTTTTGCAAAATCTGTATAAGCTTCCATATTCCTTACCTTTCAAAGGAGCTGCCTGATCAGAACAGGCTGCTTATCAGCATTATGATCTTAGTTCCTGATCCCATTATAATTCCAGCAAGAATAACTCCGCAAACTGTAGCTGTTACACTCTTTTTGAAATCCATATCAAGAATAGATGCAGCTAGAGTTCCTGTCCATGCACCTGTTCCAGGAAGCGGAATACCTACAAAGAGGAACAGTGCCCAGTAAAGTCCCTTACCGGCCTTCTCTTTAAGCTTCTCTCCGCCCTTGTGTCCCTTCTCAAGACAGAAGGTGAAGAAACCTCCGATAACCGGCTTATCTTTTCCCCACTCAAGAACCTTTCTTGCGAAGAAAAAGATGATAGGTACAGGGATCATGTTTCCGATAATTGCGATGATGTAACTTGGAAGCACAGGAAGTCCATTAGCAATAGCGTAAGGAACTGCGCCTCGAAGCTCAATAAGTGGAACCATTGAAATTAAAAATACGATGATATACTGCTTAAGCATTTAAATATCTCCTAACTATAATCAAACTATTTCCTTCAGCGCGCTGATAAGCTTGTCCATCTCCTCGTCTGTTCCGATGGAGATTCTAAGGTATTCACTGATCCTTGGCTTATCGAAGCGACGCACTATTATACCATTGGATCTCAAATATTCAAATATCTCTTTTCCAGACCTCTCTGGATGTCTTGCAAATACGAAGTTTGTGGCTGAATCTGCAAACTCAAATCCAAGGGCGCGAAGCTCGACTTTAAATCTCTCTCTGGTCTCAACGACCTTGGCTGTGGTCTTTTCAAAATACTCTCTATCCCTCATGGCTGCTGCCCCGAGAGTAAGAGAAGGCATGTTCATTGTGTAGGAGTTAAAAGAGAACTTGGCGTCCAGAAGGTACTTGATCAGCTTCTCACATCCAAAGGCGTATCCAATACGAAGTCCCGCAAGAGATCTTGACTTGGAATATGTCCTTACAACCAGAAGATTGTCGTATTTGTCGATAAGTGGAAGTGCACTCTCTGCGCCAAAGTCAACATAGGCTTCATCTACAATAACCACAACGTCCCTGTTACTCTTGATGATCTCCTCTATAGCTTCAAGAGGAAGCTTAACTCCGGTTGGAGCATTGGGGTTTGCTATAACAACTCCGCCGTTTTCGCCCTTATAATCCTCAGGATCAATTGTGAAATCGTCCTTAAGAGGGATCTGCTTGTATGGGATCCTGTAGAGGTCAGCCCACACGTCATAGAACGAATATGTTATATCAGGGAAAAGAATTGGCTTATCTGAATTAAAGAATGTGAGAAAAGCCATGGCAAGAACGTCGTCAGAGCCGACTCCGACAAACACGTTTTCCTTCTTAACACCGTAAAAATCTGCGATGGAATCCACCAGCACAGAGCAGGTTGGATCAGGATATTTCCTGTAATCGTCAAGGTCCACCTCTTCATAAGCCTTGTAAACAAAAGGTGATGGAGAATAAGGATTCTCGTTGGTGTTAAGCTTTATAATGTTCTTGATCTTGGGCTGTTCTCCAGGTACGTATGGAACAACCTTTCTTACGTTTTCTTCCCAGCTCATGCTCTCTCCCTTTTGCAGCCTGTCATAATCGGCTGTCATGCACGGTTTCCGCTTCGAAAAATCATTTCAATTATACTAAATATTTGTTGCCTGTAAATCTTTTTTCCTTTAAAATATGCTAGAAGGCAAGGGCGCCAGAACTCGGACATATTCTGTCCGCCGTTTCTGGTGCCTTTTTATAATTCATATTAAATCCAAATGTATTTTCTGTGCGAGGAGGAAGGTTACCATGAAATACACTAAGGAAGACATTTTCAGAATCGTTGAAGAGGAGGACATAGCCTTTATAAGGCTCCAGTTCTGCGACATCTTCGGCGTTCCCAAAAATATCGCCATCGCTGCAAGCCAGCTTGAGAGCGCCCTGAACAATGAGTGCATGTTCGACGGCGTATCAGTAGAGGGCTTTGTAAGGAGCGGCGAGAGCGACATGTATCTTTACCCGGATCTCGACAGCTTCGAGATCTATCCATGGCGCCCACAGTCAGGCAAGGTAGCAAGAATGTTCTGCGACGTCTACACTGCAGATAAAAAGCCATTTGCAGGAGATCCAAGAAACGTCCTTAAAAGAGTAGTTGAAAAGGCAAAGAGCCTTGGCCTTAACTTCAAGATCAACCCTGAGGCAGAGTTCTTCTTATTCGACTATGACGACGACGGACAGCCAACCACCAGGACCAAGGAGAACGGTGGTTACTTTGACGTGGCTCCCGCAGATCAGGGCGAGAACGTTCGCCGTGACATCATCTTAAATCTGGAGGAGATGGGCTTTGATATCTCTTCTTCTCACCATGAGATCGCTCCAGCACAGCACGAGATCGACTTCAGACCCGAGAACGCAGAGCGCATCGCAGACATGATCATGACCTTCAGAATGGCAGTCAAGACCATCGCCAAAAAGCACGGCCTTTATGCAACCTTCCTTCCAAAGCCAACCGAGGGCATCAGCGGCTCTGGCATGCACATCAATATAATCGCAGAAGACGAAAAGGGACAGAACCTCTTCGCTTCAGAAAACGGCGGTCTTTCAGACACAGCACAGTACTTTATCGCAGGCGTACTCAGCCACGTTAAGGGCATGACCCTTATCACCAACCCAATCGTAAACTCCTACAAGAGACTTGTTCCAGGTTACGACGCTCCAGTAAACATCACCTGGTCCTCAGCTTCTGCAAACAGAAGCGCACTTATCCGCGTTCCTTCACTTCGCGGACAGGGCACAAAGATCGAGATCAGAAACCCTGACGCAACCTGCAATCCATACCTTGCCATCGCACTTATCCTGGCTGCAGGTATCGAGGGTGTGGAAAAGAAACTTACTCCTCCCACAGAGCTCATTGAAAACCTTGGACATGCCTCCGAAGATGAGCTTAGAAGCAGCACCTTCGAGACTCTTCCAAGAACTCTTGGAGAAGCAATTTCTGCTTACGAAAAAGATCCATTTATCAAAGAAACCATTGGCGAATCCATCTACAACAAGTTCCTGGATGCAAAAAGAGCTGAGTGGCAGGACTTCCGTTCCTGCGTAACCCAGTGGGAGATAAAGAGATACTTAAACCTCTTCTAAAGAATTAAGAACAATTCTTACTATCCTGGAGCATTTTTACGTGAACATTATCATTGCTTTTGCAAAACCAAAAGATCTGCAAAATTTCAAAAGCATACTCTCCCGTGGCGGATTCGACAGCGTGTCAACTGTTTCATCAGGCATGCAGGCTCTTTCCGCCATGGAGGACCTTGGAAGCGGTGTCATTATCTGTGGCTACCGCTTAAACGACATGCTCTATTCAGAGCTCCTTACAGACCTTCCACCTTACTTTAAAATGCTCCTTATTGCTTCAGCATCCCACGTTCCAACAGAAACCGATGCTGATAACTTCATGTTCCTTCAGGCTCCTCTTAAGACCGACGAGTTGTACTCAACTCTTAACCTGATGCTTGAGGGTGTCCAGAACCTTCGCAAGAAAGCAAAACAGCGCCGCCTCAACAGAAGCGACGCTGATAAAAAGACTATTGATAAAGCAAAAGCTCTTTTAATGGAGAGACATCACATGTCAGAGCCTGAGGCCCATAAATATCTTCAAAGGTGCGCCATGGACTCAGGAACCAACATGGTTGAAACAGCCGAGATGATCATCTCACTGAACAACATCTGATCCATTACAAGTCTTATAGCGCAGCCAGATCTACCTGCTGCACGGTCCCAACGCCTCCGCTCTCTCTTAGGAATACGCCTGACGATCTTATCATGGCGTTCATGGCAAAATCACTTCCAAAATTGGAAAACTCTGTTTCTGCCCTGCCAAGGTGGATCGCTCCAACGTCCGCTTCCTTAAGTCCAAGAAGGGTGTCAGTCCCATCTTCATTTCTGATCCAGATCTTAAGCTGATCATAGACCTTGTCATTCTCATCGATCCATCCGTTTTGATCCTCATCATAGATCGACAAGTCCTTAAAGCCGTCCCCCGACTTTGTTCCAAAAAGCTCCGAGCCATCGTTTATCTTCCCATCACTGTTTAGATCCAGTGCAAGGAATCCCGAGCCCTCTCCCAGATTTGAGATCTTTTCTTCCGTCCCATCAGCATCCAGATCGAAAAAGAAACTCTGGTCACTGATACTTGTTACCCCACTACCTACGTTTATCACCAGCGGATCGATAAGGCTTACAGCACTTGTCACATCGATTCCGGCGTACTGGCAAAGGCGCCTTGACATGGAGAAGCTGACTCCAAAGTCGATAACTCTGCCATCCTCTGTAAGAGCTGTTCCAGTGCCATTAAAGGTGGTCTCCTCGCTCTCCACATGTGTGACTTCAATAGTGGTCTTTTTTACAAACATGTTGTCAGTCAGCATGTTTGCGGTGTTTGACAAGGTCTTTGAATAGCCTCTGCTCTGGGAATCTCCGCCAAAGATCTGAAGAAGGCTTAAGATCCTCTCAAGCAGCATGTTCCTTAGTTCCATTATCTGATCCTCCAGCGTGCTGGACTGAGGCGTCAGATACTCAGACTTTGATGGTTTAAGGGACATGTAGCTGTCACTTCCGATGGGCTCACCGTCTGTGCTTACATCAGTAAGCTCCAGCTGATCCATCTTCTTTTCCTGAGTCTGAAGGCTTTCAAGGAAAGCACTCCTTGTCACGGTTTGGCTTCTCATGGTCACGTTTAGTTCCTCCTGGTAGTGGTGACCCGAAGCCAGGTTTACGGTACTTTGTGCAATTTTCATGGTTCCTCCTTTTGATGAAAGAGATTACTCATCCTTGAAGTTCCATGCTTTCCATAGCTGTATAAAATATATCGACATTTTTTAATATAAATTTTATCCACATAATTACCAAATGTATGAGAGAATAGAATAGACGGAATATGAGTAAGTAAATTACGCCGCCGCGAGAATGGATTGAATAATATGAAGGCAGCCTGCGTAGGTATTGATATCCTGTATCCCGTGCTCACAAGTCTTTATGACACAGGATGCGAGATAATAAAGGTTTTTACATGTAAAACCGATAATATTACTGAGTTCAACACAAAGACAGTCTCTTTTGCCAAAGAGCACAATATCCCGATTCAGATGGAGCGCATAACACAGGACGATCTGTACGACCTTGTTGCTATGGGCTGTGATTTTGTGCTTGTTGGAGGGTATTACCACGTGATCCCTGTTATAGAGGAGCTTCGCATCGTAAACACCCACCCGGCCTATCTTCCCCTTGGAAGAGGCGCATGGCCAATGCCACTTACCATAATAAAGGGACTTACAGAGAGCGGGATCACCATGCACCGCATGACTAAGGGCCTGGATGAAGGGGACATTATCCTTCGGGAAAAGATTCCTGTCTACCCCGACACGGACAACCTTATAACCCTTACAGAACGCCAGAACACCCTTATCCCAGCCATGGTCCGCCAGCTGGTTTCAGACTTTGACAACCTCTGGGACAACGCCACACCTCAGGACAACTCCATCGCAGAGTACTGGGAGATGCCAGAAAAAGAGGACTACACCGTAAGGGACACAGATTCCTTTGAAAAGGCAGACCTTATCCTTCGCGCTTTTTACAGCTATGAATGCTACTACATAGATACCAAAACCGGGCAGGAATACGAGCTAATAGGAGCCACTGCCCACAAGGGAGAGCCGGAAGATGCTGCCGGCATCCAGAATTTCTTTTCCATAGAAGGAGGCTATATATCAAGCCCTAAGGCTAGATGTATATAGATTATGCCCAACATAACAACTCAGACAATTGAACCGTCCCTGGAGAGCGAGATCAGCCGTATCTACGACTCCTATGGTAAGGGCGACAGCGCTCATGCATACAAGACTCTGTATATCTGGGCAAAAGACATGTCTCTGTCCGTCTACTTAGTTGGCAACATGTACGCAGCCCATATCGATGATGAAGGCGAAAACACCTGGTTCTTCCCTGTTGGGGAGGATGAGGAAAAAAGGCGCTTTATAGAGGACGTACTTAAAGAAGGAAACCTTATCCTAAGGTATGTCACCAAGGAAGATACCTTTTTCCTGCAGCAGTATTTCCCGGGGAAGTTTGTCACAGACCCTGCTCCTGATGACAGCGAGTACATCTACGACCGAAATACCATAGAGAACCTTCCAGGTGGTGGTTTTTCCAGAAAAAGAGATTATGTCAGACAGCTTTGCAGAGAACATGACATGGAGACAAAGCTCTTTTCAAAGGCGCTTCTTGGTGATGTGAGGACCATCTTCGATGCCTGGAGCAAAAGTAAAGAGAACTACATAGATGTTATGGACAAGGCAGCCACAGAGCTGATCCTTGATGAGTTCGATGAGCTTGATATCTCGGGAATTGTTCTGTATATGGACGGCGCTCCAAGCGCTGCGGTTTTGGGATACAGGTTATCAGATAACACCGTGGACTGCTGCATGCAGAAAACCGACAACTATCTCCACGGACTTCAGTACTACATGAGACAGGAGTTCTCGCGGATGCAGCCAGAGGAAGTTACATTCTTCAACTGGGAAGAGGACCTGGGGATCCAGGGACTTAGAACAGCCAAGCAGTACATGCATCCGTGCTCAATGATAGATATGTACACAGGAAGGCAGCTATGATAAGACGCAGGATATCATCATTTACAAAGCAAATGTTTATGAGGCAGTACATTCCAGCCATCTCGTCAGCCCTGGTGCTGTCAGTGGCGGACATGGCAGATGCCCTTGTTGTAGGAAACAGGATGGGAGCCATTGGACTTGCAGCCATTGCCTTTGCCATCCCGGTGTTCATGATCTACAACGTGATCGCCCACTCCTTTGGACTTGGAGGAGCTGTAAGATACTCCAAGAAAATGGCAAAAGGTAAGGAACAGGAAGCCATAAGCGACTTCCAGGGTGTTATTGTCACCATCCTGATAATGGGCGTAGCCATTGCGATACTTGGAAACATCTTCGTGGAATTCTTCGCAAGGATCCTTGGCGCAGACCCAAATAACGCCAAGCTGTTCACAGCTACCATCATTTACCTAAGGTTCCTTTTCGCAGCAGCACCATTTTTCTTCTTTGGCTACACTGTTGGCTACTACATGAGAAATGATGACCTCTACAAGGAATCTTCAATATCCTCCCAGGTTGGTAACACCTGCGACTTCTCTCTGAACATCATTCTTGTTCTGTTCTGCGGACTGGGAGTTATGGGCGCCGCCATGGCGACACTCATCGGTCTTATGATCACCAGTGGAGTTGAGCTGTACTTCATCTACGGAAGGCAGTCACATCTTAAACTCTTCCCTGCTCATCCCAGATTTGGCGACGTTTTCAAATGCTACAAGACAGGATTTTCATCCTGTATCACTTACATATATACCTTTGTATTCATCTGGATTGGAAACAATGCACTGTTTAAGCTGGCTGGAGAGGTCGGCGTAGCTATATTTGAGATTGTTCAGTCTCTGTCCTATCTCATGGGCTACGTATTCGGTGCGATAAGCCAGGCATCACAGCCAATCCTTAGTACCTACGAGGCTGAGTGCAATTACAAGGAAAGCGATGACGCCCAGGTACTTACAAGAAATGTCGGAATAATCACCTCTGTGGTGCTTATGAGCTTTATCATAGTCTTCGCAGAGCAGATACTGGGGCTGTTTGGAATAAAGGATTCCTACGCTGTATCATATGGAGTCCACGCCCTGCGGGCCTTTGGTCTCTGCATACTGTTTGCAGGCTTTAACATCCTTATGTCAAACGCTTTCACCGCAAGAGAGATTCCTCTTCCAGCCTTTGTGATAGCTACCCTTCGAGGATTTTTCGTTCTGGTACCTGTAATGCTTCTGATGATCCACTTTGGCAAGTATGCATTCTGGTACACCTACGCTATTACAGAGGTCGTAAGCTTTATCATCGCAAGCTTCTATGTGAAGTTCTTTATGCAAAAGACAAAGCGCATAGATTCCGACAAGGTCTATACCACTACCCTTCAGGGTAAATCCGATGACATAGCAGCCGTGCTTCCTGAGGTTGAGGCATTCCTTGAGAAATGGGAAGCCAATCCCAAGCAGATGTACTACGTTCAGATGACCATCGAAGAAGTCTGTTCGGCAATCATCAACAACGGATTTGCCAAGATGAACGGTAATAACGGACGTATCCAGCTGACCCTTGTAAACCACGGAGAAAAAGGTTTCTCAATGCACATAAGAGATAATGCAGTAACCTTCAATCCTTTTGATATGAGCGGTAAAAATGTCGGCGATATGGACGCAGATTCAGACAGCGACTTCAACGCCCTTGGAATGGAAGTAATAAAGAAAAAAGCAAAATCTTTTTACTATAGAAGATATCAAGGATTTAATACAATGGTGGTGAAAATATGAGAAAAACAAGAAAGATGTCCCTGGGACTAAAAAGTGTTATAGGAATCATCCTTATGGTGGTCCTCCTTGGTGCAATATTGGTAACTGTCACTTCAAGGGTCACCACTGCAATAATCGACTCTGAGTATGAGAACAAGGTTACAGATATGGCACATACTGTAGCTGTTACCCTCGACGGAGACCACGTAAGGGACCTTAGGGATCAGATTGTTGAGATCTACGAGGCTCAGGATGAAAAGGTCGGAAGTGATGGCATGGGAACTCCAGCCCATGAAAAGTACATTGCAAACTTCCAGCATTTAAAAGAGACACCTGAATATCAGGAAGAAGTCCTTAAGATGCAAAAGCTGGCCGGAGCCAACGACGTAGAATCAGTCTATATCCTCTATGCTTATCCAAAGGACAAGATAACTCTCTATGTTGCAGACGGATCTGCTGTAGCTAATGATCCTGGCGACTTTGATCCCCTCTATGAAGTCAACTATGGAGTCATTGATGACCCTACCATAGGCTTTCCTGCTTATATCACAAACACCCCGGAGTATGGATGGCTGGTTTCTGCAGGATATCCAATATATGACAGCAACGGTCAGGTAGCAGCTTTTGGATGCGCTGACATCTCCATGAACGTCATCAAGGCAGAGAGCCAGGGATTCACCATTATGCTGGTTATCATTACCCTGGCAATAGCTCTTATCCTTACAATAATCTACATCCTGGCCATCACAAAAGCCGTTGTTAATCCTATCAACAAGCTTTCAGACGCAGCAACAAGCTACATCCAGGAAGACAATGGAAACGCCTTCTCAGAACTTCAGATCACCACCGGTGACGAGATTGAGAATCTCTCCGACGCCATGAAGAAAATGGAGGGAGACATCAAGGACTACATCGCCAATTTGACAGAAGTCACTGCGGAAAAAGAGAGAATCGGCGCAGAGCTTAACGTAGCAACTCAGATCCAGATGGATATGCTCCCAAGGATCTTCCCTACATTTACAGATAAAAAAGAGTACGAACTCTACGCATCCATGGACCCGGCTAAGGAAGTTGGAGGCGACTTCTACGATTTCTTTATCATTGACGAAGACCACCTTGGTCTTGTTGTAGCTGACGTTTCAGGAAAGGGTGTTCCTGCTGCCCTGTTCATGGTCATTGCAAAGACTCTCATCAAGAACCGCGCTATGATGGGCGGAACCCCGGCAGAAGTTCTTGCATACGCCAACGATCAGCTGTGCGAAGGTAACGACGCTGAGCTCTTTGTAACAGTATGGTTTGCAATCCTTGATGTTAAGACCGGTAAGGGCCTTGCTGCAAACGCAGGTCACGAGCACCCGGCCATCAGAAGAGCAAACGGTGAGTTCGAGCTTTCTATCTACAAGCACTCCGTTGCTGTTGCTACCATGGAAGGCATCAAGTTTAAAGAGCACGAATTTGAGCTCCATCACGGCGATACACTTTTCTGCTACACCGACGGTGTTACAGAGGCCACAGATGCCCACAACATCCTCTTTGGCAACGACAGACTCCTGGCAGCCCTCAACGAAAAGCCGGATGCCCACCCGGAAGAAATCTGCAAGAACGTCAAAGAGTCCATCGACTTCTTCGTTGGAGAAGCTCCTCAGTTCGACGACATCACAATGCTGTGCTTTAAGTACAACTGATACACATAAAAATAAGGCGGTCCGGAATCAAAATCCGGTCCGCCTTTTATTTTGCTCTTTATTCCTGAATGTCTCTTTCTCTCTTTCCATCAACTTCTCCGGAAAGGAAGTGCCTGCGACATACAGATACGTAAGACTCGTTGCCGCCCATCATGATCTGCTCGCCGTCTCTTACGATCTTGCCATTAGATACCCTTGCGTTGAAGTGAGCTCTTCGTCCGCACCAGCAGACAGTCGGAACCTCTTCAATGTAGTTGGCGATCTCCATAAGACGCTTGGAGCCTGTGAATAAGTGGCTTGTAAAATCAGTCCTAAGGCCGTAGCAGATAACAGGAAGGTCGTACTTATCAACTACTTCTGCCAAAAGATCTACCTGCTCCTCAGTAAGGAACTGTGCCTCGTCCACCAGCACGCAGTCCAGCTTTTTCCATGCTGTGCTCTTTTTGGTGAACCACTCGTTAACTACCTCATCCAGAAAGTCCTCAACAAAGATGCACTCAGCCTCAAGACCCATTCTGGATCTTACCACCATCTTGCCATCTCTGTCCTCGGTCTTTGGCTTTAAAAGAATGCAGTTCTGGCCCTTCTCAAGGTAGTTGTACCTAACCATAAGTGCATTGGCTGTCTTGGAGCTCCCCATCGCTCCATACCTGAAATAAAGCTTACCCATAATAATCCCCCAAATATATTTTTACTCTTCGCCTTTTAATAGTACCAGCTTGTTGTATGGAATCTCAATGCCTTCTTCCTTAAATCTCTTCATGATCTCCACAAGGCACTCAGAGCATGCTCTTGGATTGTCCTTAAAGTCCTTGGTCTCAACCAGAGCCTGAAGTGTAACTCCGCTGTCATCGCAGCTCTTGCAAAGAACAACAGGTCTTGCGCCGTAGTGCTTGGGATGAGTATAGATGGCACTGCTCATAACATTCATCGCCTTGTCCATATCTGTTCCATAGGCTACTGATACTCTAATTGGATAGGAAAAAGAATCTTCCTGAGTATAATTGACTATCGTTGAAGACCCAACTACAGAGTTGGGAATATAGATGATCTCGTTCTGGTAGGTCTTGATCACAGTGTGACGAAGGGTTATGTTCTCAACAAAACCAGGGTCATAGCTGTCGATCTTGATCCTGTCCCCAATATCAAAGGGCCTTGAATGGCTGGCAGAAAGAGCTATTCCTGCAAACACATTTGCAAGGGTTGACTGGGCAGCAAGACCCAGAACCACAGCAGCGATTCCAGATGATGCGATCGCTGTCTCCCATGTTTTTTCAAAGGCAGGAATTCCGCTAAGAGCAGTGAGAGCTGCGGCAGCCCAGATAACTGCCAGGATAATTCCTTTCAAAAAAATAAGATGAATCTTGCCCCTGAGTAACTCCTTACTCAGGAACTTGTTCATCACTATATTGATAAGATATGCCGCTATAAAGGGCAGCACATACTTAAGAAAAATGTCCAGTGCGTCTTTCATAGATCCTCTTCCCCTTCAAAGTCCTCGTCGTCCTCATCTCCCATCTCATCAAAAGCGATGACGGAATCGATGATGTCCTCAAAGTCCTCCCTAAGTTCCTCAAGAGAATCTCCTTCATAGGTGTAGATCCTACCGTCGATAGTCACTTCACCTGTGTAGTAGTCAGCTTTCTTGTCGTAATTAACTGTCCCTGTATAGCCTTCGTATTCAAAAATCTTTTCGCTCATTTTATCTTCCTGGTAGATTCTCCTTCAATTAGTTCACCAGGAAATATTATATGCCTATGACCACTCTCTTTGTCAATAATATCGAAGATAAGCCTTATGGTTTCTTTCGAAATATCAACAAGAGGCTGTCTGATTGTTGTAAGTCTTGGAATACAGAACTGTGAAAGCTCCTGTCCGTCATATCCAGCAACGCTCACATCCTCTGGAACCCTAATGCCTGCATCTGCAAAGGCGCGAAGTGCACCGATAGCCAGTACGTCAGAAATACAGTAAAGAGCTGTGAACTTCTCACCGGAATCAATAAGTGCCTTGGCTGTATCATAGCCGTTTGCCATGGTGTAGATCCTCTTATCAACGTATCTGATAAGCTTCTCGTCCACCTTGATATCATTGGCCTTAAGAGCCTTGATATATCCCTTTAAACGAAGCTGAACGACTGATGGAGTATCACTTCCCTCAGTCATGATAGCTATCTTCCTGTGGCCCATCTTAATGAGATGCTCAACCATCTTAAAGCTCTCATTTTCATCGTCCACAGACACTGTGGAATAAGCGTTTTTATTAAGGTCATCAGAGATGTCAGAGCCGATAGTTGCAAATACAACAGGCACTCCGATCTGCTTCATCTTGTCCGCAGGATGCTTGGCACTACCACCCATAAAGATGATACCGCGAAGTCTCTTTTCCTTCTCAAGCTCAAGAGCAACATCCACCTCGTTCTCGTAGGCCTCTACGTGACGAAGCACCAGGGCATAGCCCCTCTTGTCCACTTCCTGCTCAACTACCTCGATCATGGGAGCAAAGAAGGGGTTTGTAATACCCTTAACCAGCACAGCAATGCACTTGGCATCTGTTCTCTTTAAGTTCCTTGCGCTGTTATTGGGAATATAGCCAGTCTCCTTGATAACAGCCATTATTCTCTTTTTGGTCTCGGGATTGATATCCGAGTGGTTATTAATAGCCCTTGAAACTGTGCTGACGCCAACACCGCATCTCTTGGCTATTTCAACTATAGTAATCTCTGCCATTTCTTCCTGCCAATATACATAATATTTGTTCTGTCAAAAGAGCTTACAGACGCCTGTAGATCCTTGCAAAGTCCTTCATCTTAACCGCAAGTTCATCTGTGAGAGCGTCCTTCTTCATACGCCATACCCAGTTGCCGCCAAGGGTTGAAGGAGTGTTGATCCTTGCATATCCTGGAAGCTCAAGGTAATCCTGCATAGGAATTATAACAGTATCTGACACGCTTGCAAATGCTGATCTGATCACTGCCCATACTGCATCAGAAGCCTTCTTGATACCAAGGTATTCCTTGCAGTACTTCTTATCTGCCTTAGGAAGGGTATCAAACCAGTTTCTGGTGGTGTCGTTGTCGTGAGTTCCTGTATAAACGATGCAGTTCTTGGTGTAATTATGTGGAAGGTAGTCACTCTCCTCCCTTGAATCAAAGGCGAACTGCAGTATCTTCATTCCTGGATAACCAGTCTTTTTAACAAGCTTAATAACAGACTCTGTAAGGAATCCAAGGTCCTCAGCGATGACTCTCTTTTCCCCAAGTTCCTTCTTCATGGTATCAAAGAGCTTGTAGCCAGGGCCCTTCTTCCACTTGCCCTTCTCAGCTGTTGGATTGCCATAAGGAATTGCATAGTACTCATCAAAGCCTCTGAAGTGGTCGATCCTGACAACGTCGTAGATCTTGTAGCAGTGCTTGATACGCTGCATCCACCACTTATAGCCAGTCTTCTCATGGTAATCCCACTTGTAGAGAGGATTGCCCCAGAGCTGACCTGTTGCACTGAAGGCATCTGGTGGGCATCCGGCAACATCTATAGGATCGTTGTTCTTATCAAGCTGGAACAGCTCAGGATTAGCCCATGTATCTGCGCTGTCAAAGGCTACGTAGATAGGAATATCACCGATGATATCTATGCCCTTCTTGTTAGCATAGGCCTTGAGCTTACTCCACTGCTGTGCAAACAAAAACTGAAGGAAACTGTAAAAATCAATTTCCTCTTTGAATTTCTCTTTTGCTGCCTTGATGGCTGCAGGTTTACGAAGCCTTACACCCTCTTCCCAGGTATTCCAGCTTCTTCCACCGCTCTCATTCTTAAGAGCCATGAAAAGAGAATAGTCTGCAAGCCAGAAGTTGTCGCGGCTCTTTTTAAAAGTCTCGAACTTCCTGGCCATATCTGCAAAGGACTTAGCCTTTTTATTGAAGTTGTCGTAAGCAGTCTTAAGAAGAAGGAATCTTGAGCGGTACATCTTCTCGTAGTCGATGTACTCCTCGCTTCCGCCAAAGTCATATTTATCAGCGTCCTTCCTGGTAAGAAGCCCCTCATCTATAAGAGTCTTGATATCGATGAAATATGGATTGCCTGCAAAGGTTGAAAATGACTGATATGGGGAATCACCGTAGCTGGTTGGTCCCAATGGGAGCAGCTGCCAGTAGCTCTGTCCGGATTTTTCCAAAAAGTCCACAAAGTCATAGGCCTCCTTTGAAAAAGTACCTATTCCATACTCAGATGAAAGTGAAAAGATAGGAAGTAAAACTCCACATTTCCTGGTAGATTTTTTCTCTGTATTTGCCATATTCATCGCTCCTTTTCAAGAAAAAACTACGGAAATTTTAGCCGTTACCGGTAACGTTTCCGTAGTTCTACTTTACCACATTTTCGTAGTATTTTTCAAGAAAAATTATCCCTGGGAATGTTCTTCAAAAGCACTCTTTTTGATTCCCCAGATAAGGTTTCTCCACTGCTCCAGCTGTTCAGTTGTCATGAATCCGTTTGATGTTCCCATGTATCCGATCTTGTAGGAAGCAAACAGCAGGGCATTCTTGATGGCATTTACGCTGTCTCCTGTCTCCATATAGTAGTGGAGGAAGCAGGCAAAGAGCGCATTACCAGCACCGATTGTATTAACAACCTCATTGGTCTTAACTGTCTTGTAGTGAACACGAAGGTCCTGAGTCTTATCAAAGAGGATAAGACCTTCACTTCCCTGTCCAAGAATGATGATCTCAGTTCCGTAGGTATCTGACATTCTCTTGATGAAGTCGTATGGATCTTCTGCCAGAGTATCATCTGAGAAATAAAGAACCTTGGCTGGCTCAAGGAAGTCGGTGTTATATTTTTCTTTTTCAGGCTTATAGTTTCTGATATTTACTGCTATTGGCTTGCCATACTCAGCTGCTGCCTTTGCAAAAGGACGGCAGAAATTCGCATTTGCAAGAACCAGCATATCGCTGTCCTGAACAATAGGAGGAACCATGGACATGTCATAAACATTGTCACGAAGGTCCTTGATATCCTCAAAGATCTGCTGCTTTCTGTCTTTGTCATAAAGGACAACCTCAGTAGGAGTTTCATTCATCTGAGGTATTATGTATTCAGTTGAAAGAGTGATCTTGCGGTCCGGGGGATTGATCATTCCAAGATCCTGATTCCTGCCCACAATGGACATGAAGCACACATCGTCTCCAAGCCACTTAAGCGCAAGGGACTCGTTGTAAGCATCTCCGCCCATGGCTGTAAAGATGGAGTCATTGGCACTGGTAAGAGGAGCATAGCTTACAGGAATCTTATCAACTCTTACGATAGTTTCAATCTGTGTTACACCTGCTACTAGGAACTTACTCATAAGGTCCTCCTTTTGCTTTATTTTAAAGTCATATTGCTTACCATATCCACATATTCAGTAGCCTCTTCCAAAAGGAAATCTGCCCTGAAATTGTCACTTCTTACAGCCTTTAGCATAAGACCCTGAGTAGTGAAATCCAAAAGATTCCACACCTTCTCATAGTCAGTTCCTGCAGAAAAGACTGTGATGTCTGCTCTCTCCTTAAGAGCATCCATAAGCCTGTGATACTTATCGCGCCTCTCTTCTATCTCCCTAAGGGCCTCCTCGTCTGTCTCCTCATCTGCCTTGTCAAGGAACTGGAAAATGTAGGGATAACGATACATGGAGTCTATCTTGGAATTTAAGATCTGCTTATATAACTCAAAAAAGCCGTCCTCACTGGGTTCCACGTGGGTAGTGAGTTCAAGGGTAACGAACTTGGTGGCATAATCGTACAAAAAATTATAAAGACCTATCTTGCTCTCAAAATAGTGGAACAGAAGGCCCTTACTGATCTCCGCTCCCCTGATGATCTCATCGGTACTTGCATGGCGATAGCCGTACTGGGAAAAGACCTTTAGTGCGGCATTTATCATTCTGTCCTGCTTTTCTTTTTTCAGCTCAAAAAATCTCTCGTTCATGTAAGTCCTCAATTCATGGGGATTATTGACCACGTCGGTCTAAATTAAGTTTAGCATTTAAATTATGGCACTTCAAACGATTTTACGTTCTTTTATCAAATTTTAATACTCAGGTCTTTAAATTGCGCGCTAATTGTATTAAAATCAATGTAGTCGTTTAATTTAGGAGGTTACTATGTCCAAGAATAATGCATTTGGAAAATTTGTTTTATTCTGTGCCGCTGTTGGCGCTGCTGCAGCAGGTGCATATTATTATCTCAGCAAGAGAGAAGAGGAGATAGCTGATAGCTTCGACGACGATGACTTCGATGATTTCGATGACTTCGACGATGATGACGATGTTGATACCAAATTTGGTTCACGTAAATACGTAGATATCACTGGTTCCTCAGATTCAGAATCAGCTCCAGCTGAGGACGAGGAAAGTGAAGACAGTAAAGACGAGCCTCTTGACGAGGACACCGCAGATTCCGAAGAGGAAGAGTTCTTCGACGACGAAGACAAGTAATAAGCATAATTAAAGGCCCTTACGTAATGTAAGGGCCTTATTTTTTATCCTTCTGCAAGCATTTCCTTTAAGAAACGTGCTTTGTCCTTTATACGGCTATTAGCTGTTCTGGAAACAAGGATGTCACTGATCATCTTGCTTGCAATCTCTCTCTGACCTGTCTCAACAGCAAGAGCTGCAATGAGGTAATCAAGAGTTGTTGAATCCATTCCGGCGATTGGGAATTCTTCAGACTGTCTTGCCATGATGAATCCATTTAATGCGTTCTCTAAAAGCTCTTTTTCCTGAGCATCGTTCTCTTTCTTCTTAGCCTCATATCCCTCTTCATCAGGATCAAGTCTCTGGGTCTCACCTCTGATGACCCATGCAGTCTTCATACAGATGTAGGCCTTCTCACTGTTCTTGGCCTTTTTAACAACTGCATTGGCAAGAGCCAGCTGATAGAGACGTCTTGCATACTCATAGGAATATACAGGCTCTCTGTTGGGCTCATGCTTGTAGTTCATACAGATCTTAACTCTGATGTCATCGATCTGATACTTGTTAAGAGTTGGGAAGTATCTTCCAAGAGCAGCATATCCGCAGGCTGGGCAGGCAATAACATCATATTTGTTCTGGTCAAGCTCGTCGTAATCAGGACGCAGATCGATATCTACGTTCTTCATCCTTACCTTACCAGTTCTTACAGTCTTTGCCTCGAAGTCAGACTCGCACACTGGGCATTTGTACTTTTTGTCAAAGAGGTAATCCTCTTCGTTCACCAGCTGCAGTTTCTTAGGCTGACTATCCTTTTTTACTTCAACTACTTTTTTCTTGGGATCTTCAAAAAGCTCTTCTTTACCGAGATTTCCAAGTCCCAGCTTATCGAATCCAGAAAAAATACCCGCCATGACTGTACCTCTCTTAAAAATTAGTTTTTAGGTAAAACGAATGAACTCTTAAGTGAAACAATTCTGTTAAATACTGGAGCGCCTTCCTTGGAGTCCTTGCTGTCTACGCAGAAGAATCCGTTTCTTACGAACTGGAATCTGTCGTAAACTTTGGCATCCTTGAGCTGTGGCTCAAGCTTGGCGTTCTTTATAACAGTGATGGAATTAGGGTTGAGGTTAAGTGAACCGTCCTCGTTGTAAACACCCTTCTCCTCATCAATTACGTTCTCGTAAAGTCTTACCTCTGCTGTAAGAGCATCCTGTGCTGCTACCCAGTGGATAGTACCCTTGACCTTGCGGCCATCTGGGCTGTCTCCGCCCTTGGTCTCAGGATCGTATGTGCAGTGGATCTCTGTAACAACACCGTTCTCATCCTTAACAAAGCTGTTGCAGGTTACAAAGTAAGCGTTCATAAGTCTTACTTCATTGCCTGGGAAGAGACGGAAGTACTTCTTAGGAGGCTCCTCCATGAAGTCTTCGCGTTCGATATAAAGCTCTTTTCCGAATGGGATCTTACGTGAACCCATCTCAGGAACTTCCTTGTTGTTTTCGATATCAAGGTACTCTGTCTCGCCCTCTGGATAGTTGTCGATGATAAGCTTGACAGGATCAAGGATTGCCATCATTCTTGGCACCTTGAGCTTTAAGTCCTCTCTGATGCAGTACTCAAGCATTGCGTACTCTGCTGTAGCCTGTGCCTTACTGATACCGCACATGTCTACAAACATCTTGATGGACTCAGGTGTAAAGCCTCTTCTGCGAAGAGACGCGATAGTTACAAGTCTTGGATCATCCCATCCGTCTACGATTCCGTCCTCAACCAGCTTCTTGATATATCTCTTACCTGTTACCACGTTGTTGAGATACATCTTGGCGAACTCGATCTGACGAGGAGGATTCTGGTACTCGCACTCGTTCTTGACCCAGTCGTAAAGAGGTCTGTGGTCTTCAAACTCAAGTGTGCAGAGGGAATGTGTGATGCCCTCAATGGCGTCCTCGATAGGATGAGCGAAGTCGTACATTGGATAGATGCACCACTTATCGCCTGTTCTTGCATGTGTCATATGTGCAACACGATAGATGATAGGATCTCTCATGTTGATGTTAGGTGAAGCCATATCGATCTTGGCACGCAGAGTCATTGCTCCATCCTCTACCTTGCCACTCTTCATCTCTTCAAACAGGCGCAGGTTCTCTTCTACGCTTCTGTCTCTGTCAGGATCGTTCTTGCCAGGCTCTGTAAGTGTTCCTCTGTACTCCTTCATCTGCTCTGCAGTAAGAGTTGAAACATAAGCCTTGCCCTTTTTAATAAGCTTAACAGCATCCTCATACATCTCATCGAAGTAATCTGATGCATAAAAAAGTCTGTCCTCGTAATCCGCGCCAAGCCACTTAACATCCTCGATGATAGCGTCCATGAATTCTGACTTTTCCTTGGTAGGATTGGTATCGTCAAATCTCATGTTGAACTTGCCGTTATACTCCTTGGCCATTCCATAGTTAAGAAGTATGCTCTTGGCGTGACCTATATGAAGGAAGCCATTAGGTTCAGGTGGGAATCTGGTCTGGACATGGTCGTAAACTCCCTCTGCCAGATCTTTATCGATCTCACGCTCAATAAAATGTCTTCCGTTAGGATTTGTAATTTCTTCTGCCATTTCTAAATAAAACCAACTTTCTATAAATTTAAATATATTTAAAGTACATTTAAGTATAACATAAACTTAACCGTTATACACATACTTTTCCTCGAAGGCCGCTCTTCTCAGCGGTTTGTCAAAATAATAGCCCTGCAGATACTGGGCGCCAAGGCCCTTAACAATTTCGATCTGCTCCTGGGTCTCAATACCCTCAACGCATATCTCCGCTCCGATGGCTCTGCCCATATCAACCATGGATCTGACCACAGCCTGGGAATACTTGTCATCTACTATATCCTTGGCAAAATCCTTGTCGATCTTGATGATGTCAAAAGGAAGAGCCCTGATACTTGAAAGAGCTGAATATCCTGTACCAAAGTCATCAAGAGCAAGTCTTACACCAAGTGCCTTGATATCAAGCAGTGTCTGCTTGGTCCTTGCAAGGTCATTGATCGCAAGTCTCTCAGTAAGCTCAAGTACTATATTTGAAGGCTTTATGCCATTCTCTTCTATGCATTTTCTGATGATATCCACGATGTCATTCTGCATGATCTGGACAACGGAGACGTTGACACTTATTGAGAAATCTCCAAGTCCCGTGTCATTCCACTGTCTACAGCACTCGCAGGCCTTCATAAGGACGTGGTTACCAATAGGAGTGATAAGTCCCAGGTACTCAGCAAGAGGAATGAACTCGTCCGGATGAAGGAATCCAAGGGAGTTGCTGTTCCAGCGAACCAGCGCCTCTGCGCCGATATGTCTTTTGCCATTGACCGTACCCTCGCTGATGACAGGCTGGAAGTAAACCTCGAACTCATCGCACTTTTTAGTGATGGCTGAGTACATGTTCTTTTCAAGGTCAAGTCTGTGGATCGATGAGGAATCGATGTTGTCTGAATACTCTGCAATCCTGTTCTTACCAGACTTCTTGGCCTCATACATGGCAACGTCTGACTTTCTGATAAGCTCAGATACATTATCTCCATGATCAGGGAAAAGAACTACTCCCATACTCATAGTGCAGTAGTAATCGCTGTCCTTCAGATACCATGGGGTTGCAAAAGCGTTCTTGATCTCCTCCATGATCTTGTCGATCTGGGAATAGCTGTCAGGTGGCACTATGATGACAAACTCATCGCCGCCCATACGGTAGCAGGAAGAGCTGATGCCTTCGATCCTGCTGATGGTCTTGGAAATATCCTGAAGAAGCGCATCTCCGTACTGATGTCCCAGTGAGTCATTGATGTGTTTAAAGTCGTCAAGATCCAGGTACATCAGGGCGCCGCGCTTACCTGTCTGTCTCGCTTCATCCACGTATCTTGCCAGGTCTTTTTCACAGCACATTCTGTTAAACAGACCTGTGAGGAAATCAGTGTAGGCCTGCTGCTCAATGCGCTTCTGATACAGCTTTTTCTCGGTGATATCGTAGATAGCACAAAGAGATACCGGTCTTCCGTCAACCCACTTGATCCTTGTGTAGTAGACGTCATACCACTTCTCTCTGTCTCTGTGGTGAACCTCGTAGTTGCCGCTGTGGCTCCTGCTTGGAATATTGGTCTCAAAGAGGTTTGCCAGCTTGTTCTCAGTAAGCTCCTTGCTGAAGTTCTTTTTAAAGCTTCTGTTGGCAAACAAAAGGACTCCTGTAGTGATGTCCCTTACGTATATTGAACTTCCCACATTATCAAGGACCGCTTCCAGTGAGGCAAAAGAGCTTGCCAGAGAGTTGGTCTGCAGTCTCTTGGTAATGATACTCTGCATGATCCTGATGGCGTCATTGACGAACTTGATATCATCAATGGACCATATTCTGTTCTCCCTGTTCTCGGTAAGACACGCATAGAACATGGGATTTCCGTTTATGACAACAGGCATAGAAACAAGAGCCCTGATGCCAAGGTTCTCGAGTTGTTCCCTTTCTCCTGCATTCATCTGTGTATCAGAAGAAATTACAATGGCCTTCTGCGTTCCCAAAAACCAGCATACTTCCTGATCTGTTGTCTCAGGAAAGAGCTTGCCAACACCCGGATGTGTCCACTGAACAACGATGTCCATTAGGTTGCCGTGGTGGATCCTGCAGGTGAAAGCGTTGCTGATCTGAAGGTAAGTGCACAGCTTGGAGAGCACATCAACCATGATCTCCTCGATGACATCGTCACTGTCAAGAAGTGATACGATCTCAGTCATGGTCTCGGCTCTGTGGAAAGAGCTGGTCATCTCAAGCTCTTTTAACTTGCTGCCCTCACTTATGGCAATAGCCTGTGACCTTGAGGCCTCAACAGTAATGAGAACTCCAAGGGTAGCACGCATAAGGTCCAGAGTTTTGTAAAATTTTTCTTCGGTGATCTGATACTGGAAATTTTCGATAGGTGGACAATGGAAAAAAGACTTCTCATACTTGGCATCTGTAAACAGCGCCGCCACGATCCATACCGCGGAGAGCTTACCCTTGTCCCCCACAGCCAGTGCTGCGAGCTTTAAGTTGGGAACCTCTGTGATCTCCACAGCCTGATCCTCAAGATCGCTCTCAGACACTCGCTTATAGATATTGTGAATCCTTATTGGGGATATGTATTTTCTGATGATCCCGATCTCATGGGCGTTTCCTGAAAACTCAGTAAGAGGAACTCCATTTTCATCGAGACACATGGCATAGACGCTGGCCATCTCGCAGAATTTGTCCTGCCAGGCCTGCATCTCTTCCCTGTGTTTTTGCGCAAAACTACCAAGGGCTCCGGCTTCATTTGCTGCCTGGGCCCCATTAGTGGTCTCTAAGTTTTCCACCAAAGTAGCTATGTCTTGCAAGTTATACTCCTTAATTAGAAAGATTATTGGCCATCAACGCTGTAGTTAGGAGCTTCCTTAGTAATCTGAATATCATGTGGATGAGACTCACGAAGAGCTGCTGAAGTCATCTTAATGAATCTGCCATTCTCCTTAAGAGCTTCAATTGTATTGCATCCGCAATATCCCATACCGGATCTTAAACCGCCCATAAGCTGGAATACTGTATCCTCTACAGTTCCCTTGTAGGCTACACGACCCTCAACACCTTCAGGAACGAGCTTCTTGGCGTCTTCCTGGAAGTATCTGTCCTTAGATCCATTCTCCATAGCAGAGATAGATCCCATTCCTCTGTATACCTTATATTTTCTGCCCTGATAAAGCTCGAACTCACCAGGAGCTTCGTCACATCCTGCAAACATGGAGCCCATCATTACGAGGTTTGCTCCAGCAGCGATAGCCTTTGTAATATCTCCAGAGTACTTGATACCACCATCAGCGATGATAGGCACCCCGTACTGTTTAGCCATCTCGTAGCAGTCCATAACTGCTGTGATCTGAGGAACACCAATACCTGCAACTACACGTGTAGTACAGATAGAACCAGGTCCGATACCAACCTTGACTGCATCAGCGCCAGCCTCGATAAGATCCTTGGTAGCTGCAGCTGTTGCACAGTTTCCTGCGATAACCTGAAGATCCGGGAACTCTGCCTTGATCATTCTGAGGCACTTAAGAACGTTCTCAGAATGTCCGTGAGCTGAATCAAGAACGATAACGTCAACCTTGGCATCTACAAGTGCCTTAACTCTCTCGAGGCAGTTTGCAGAAATACCAACACCAGCGCCGCAAAGGAGTCTTCCCTGGTCATCCTTGGCTGCAAGTGGGTACTTTATAGTCTTCTCGATATCTTTGATAGTGATAAGACCTACGAGATTGTAATCGTCGTCTACGATAGGAAGCTTTTCCTTCTTGGACTTAGCAAGGATGCTCTTTGCTTCCTCTAAAGTGATGCCTTCCTTAGCTGTGATAAGGTTCTCGGAAGTCATTACCTCTTTTATCTTCTTGGAGAAATCTTTTTCAAACTTAAGGTCTCTGTTTGTGATGATACCTACAAGCTTCTTGCCCTCTGTGATAGGCACACCAGAGATCCTGAATTTTGCCATAAGTGAATCAGCATCAGCGAGGGTGTGGTCAGGTGAAAGTGAGAAAGGATCTGTGATAACGCCGTTCTCTGATCTCTTAACCTTGTCAACTTCCTCTGCCTGGGCCTCGATTGACATGTTCTTGTGGATGATACCAATTCCGCCCTGTCTTGCCATGGCTATTGCCATTCTATGCTCAGTAACTGTGTCCATTCCTGCACTCATAAGTGGAATGTTGAGCTTGATCTTCTTGGTAAGATAAGTTCCAACATCTACCTGATTAGGTATAACCTGTGAATATGCAGGTACTAAAAGTACATCATCAAAAGTAATTCCTTCGCCAATAATCTGTCCCATCTCTTATCCCCTTATCTAATATGTGAAAAATTAATCTGTGAAAACTTTTCTTGGTGCAACACTTTTTACTGCATTTACGAACTCAGCATCTGGTTCAAGGATAACCTTCTCTTTTCCATCATATATAAATGTATATGTTGGATCAGGCTGTCTGTTCTGCTCTCTTGCTGAAAAATCAAGAGTCTTATACTGTTTGTTCTTGAACTCATCAAGATGATATGAACGTGATGGAGCAAAGGCTTCAATGCGCTCTACCTCATACTTGGCTACGTTCTTGCGCTTACTCTTGTTGAGGATCTTGTCCACTGTGATCTCCCTGTCACAGTACTGATACTCAAACTCGATGTTTGCATTTAATGAAAGGAAATAATACGCAACTCCTGCAATGACGCACAGGATAAGACCTACAATTCCAAGTGGAGTAAGAATTGAGGAAAGAAAGAAGATTACTGCCAGTACCAGGGCGATGTAACTGCCAAACTTCACTAGTGGCGAAGCTTTGCTCTCAACCAGGCACTCAACATAACTGTTATCACTTACCATTACTGATTGTCTCCTCCTAAGTCGATTAAATTACCGACTATGTTATATTACTTTCCAAGGACTTGCAAGGACTTTTTTCACATATTATTATTATATCTGTTTTAGTTGTAAAATTGTATTACATTTCTGTTAATATTAGTCAGGAGTTTATAAAAAATGGCAGTTCGTGATGAGATCAGAGAGCAGAGACAAAAGCTAAGGGGACAGGGTTTTAAGGCCCACTGGGAGTACTTCTGGGAATACTACAAGATCCACACCATTGTTGCGATCTTTGCACTCTTCCTTATAGTAACCCTTGTAAGGGACATCGCAAACAGAAAGCCCTACGCCCTTTACTCATTATTTGTTAATAATCAGGGCATGGAAACACAGACAATGCTTCAGGATGGCTTTGCAGAGTACGCCGGCATCGATACCACCAAGGAGAACGTTCTTGTAGATACCTCCTCCAACTACATCGGATCTTCCATAGACACCACAACCGTAGCAACAAGCGAGAAGATCATGGCCCTTATTGCGGCAAAAGAGCTTGATGTGTTCGTGACAGATATTGGCTCAGCTTACCACTACGCTTCCCAGGAGACCTTCATGGATCTTCGCGAGGTTTACAGTACCGAGGAACTGGATGCCATGTCAGACAAACTCTTCTATGTAGATCAGGCCTATGCAGATTACCTGGCATCTGAGGAGTACACCACCTACATCACCAATGGCAAGTTTGATCCAAATAACAAATATGCAGTGATGGCTGACAAGTACAATGAAACTTTCCACTACGACATAATGGATCCTTCTGAGATGGATGATCCAATCCCTGTTGGCTTCAAGCTGGACGGTTCAAAAGCTCTTGAAGAGTGCGGTGCTTACCCCGAAGAGACAGCAGTTGCAGCCATCGTTATAAACTCAGAGAGAATTGATACTTCCAAAAAGTTTATAGAATATCTTATGAAGTAATTTAAAAAGCCCATGTGCATCACAGCACACGGGCTTTTCTTTTAGTCGTCGGTTAAACCTGCGTAGTTACGAAGATATCGTAAATAGCAGCAATTGCCTTTTCAAAATCCCTGGTCTCAACACCGATGATGATGTTAAGCTCGGAAGATCCCTGGTCGATCATGCGGACATTGACGCTGGCGTGGGCAAGGGCTGAGAAGATTCTTCCAGCTGTTCCTCTTGTGGACTTCATGCCACGTCCTACGACTGCGATAAGTGCAAGATCTGACTCGATCTCCAGCATATCAGGGTGAGCAAGTCTGTGGATCTCTGATACTACTGACTGCTCTTTCTCAATGAACTCATCCTGCTGAACAAATACTGTCATGGTATCAATTCCAGAAGGAACATGCTCGATTGAGATGTTCTGATCCTCAAAGGCCTGAAGGACTTTTCTTACAAATCCAACCTCCGAGTTCATCTGATCCTTAAGAACGTTCACACAGCAGAATCCCTTCTTACCAGCAATTCCTGTGATAACGAACTTGGACTTTTTAGCTGTGGATTCAACGATCCATGTGCCTGGGTCCTCAGGCTTGTTGGTGTTCCTGATGTTGATCGGAATACCCTCTTTTCTTACTGGGAAGATAGCATCTTCGTGAAGTACTGATGCTCCCATGTAAGCCAGCTCTCGAAGCTCTGTGTATGTGATGGTCTCGATGTATGGTGGCTTGTCGATGATCCTTGGATCTGCAACAAGGAATCCTGAAACGTCTGTCCAGTTCTCATATACATCGGCCTTAATAGCTCTTGAAACGATGGAACCTGTGATATCTGATCCGCCTCTTGAGAAGGTCTTGATCTTGCCATCTGCGTATGCACCGTAGAATCCAGGAATAACAGCCTTAGGTGTCTTCTCAAGCTTTTTACCCATAAGCTTGTTGGTCTTCTCGCTGTCGAAGTCGCCGTTCTTATCAAAAGCAACTACAGTAGCTGAGTCGATGAATTCATATCCAAGATATGCTGCCATGATGATTCCGTTGAGGTACTCACCGCGGCTTGCTGCATAGTCGCTTCCAGCCTTCTCCTTGAAGTTCTTCTCAATTGTTTTGAACTCGCTGGTAAGATCAAGCTTAAGCTTAAGACCCTTGATGATCTCGTCGTATCTGGCCTTGATATCAGCAAGCTCTTTTTTAAAGTCCTTGCCTGCCTCTGCCAGGGCGTAGGTCTTATACAGCATGTCTGTAACCTTGGTGTCCTTGGAATTTCTTTTTCCAGGAGCAGATGGAACCACGTATACGCGGTCAGGGTCAGACTTGATGATGTCTGCTACCTTCTTGAACTGCTCAGAACTTGCCAGTGAACTTCCACCAAACTTAACTACCTTCTTCATTTCTCTTTTTCTTCCTTCTCTACTTTTTTCTCTACTTTTTCTTAATATATTCTGATATAACCCTTTACGCTATCAAGCTTCCAGAGTTTCTCTTCAAAATCCTTCTCAGAGATGTTTGGTGTAACGAATGCAAACTCGCCGTGTACATTGCTTCCTGAAACCTCTTCGATGTTGGTTCCAAAGATGCCCATTGCCTGCTCTTTTAGCTCAGCAGGAACTCTTACGAAGAACATGCGGACTGCGTTGTCCTTAGGAGAAAGAACTGCCTTCTCCGCCTTCATGTTGACCTCAACGTGCTTACCCTTGTGCTTGATGATATCGATGACATCAGCAACAACTGCGCTTGCTGTGGCATTCTTGCCTGCTCCCTTACCGTAGAGCATCACATCGCCAAGCATGTTTCCATGTATGTTGATGGCATTGAATACGCCGTTTACATTTGCAAGAGGATTCTCATATGGAATAAGGAATGGTGCAACGATGGTAAAGAATCCGTTCTCGTTCTTTTTGCACATACCAAGGAGCTTGATGGCCATTCCAAGGTTTCTTGCATAGTCAAAGTCCTCGATGCTGATCTTGCTGATACCCTCAGTGTAGATGTCCTCATAGTTGACATGCTGTCCGCTCATAAGGCTTGAAAGGATGGCGATCTTTCTGCATGCATCGTATCCCTCAACGTCTGCCTCAGGGTTCTTCTCAGCGTAGCCCTTGTCCTGAGCTGCCTTAAGAACTGTAGCAAAACCAATTCCTTCCTTGTCCATCTTGGTGAGGATGTAGTTGGTTGTTCCATTTAAGATTCCTGTGATGGAATCGATCTTCTCGTGCTTAAGTGAGTCGTTGATGGTCCTAAGAAGAGGAATTCCGCCGCCTACACTGGCTTCAAAGAGGTAACTTGCTCCGTTCTTTTTTGCAAGCTCAACAAGCTCTGGTCCGTGAACTGCCACGAGCTCTTTGTTTGAAGTGCATACGCTTTTGCCTCTCTCAAGGGCGCTCTTCTCAAAAGAAAAAGCAGGCTCAATTCCGCCCATGGTCTCGCAGATAACTTCGATCTCAGGGTCATCAAGTATTATGTTAATGTCGTGGACAACCTGTGTCTCATGCTTGTCCCCAGGGAAATCTCTAAGGTCTAAAATGTACTTGACCTCGATCTTCTCTCCTGCACTTTCAGCAACCTCTAAAGCGTTGGTGTCAAGAACCTCAACAACACCGCTTCCTACTGTGCCATATCCAAGTACTGCTACTTTTGCCATCTTAAAGCCTCCTTTATGTCAATGTGGCACTTCGTCCTGTGATGTGGACCTTGTGCACACCTTCTGTCTTTTCCATGATGGATATCATCTCCATGATGTCCTTGGTGGTTTCCAAAACCTGGATTGTGATTGAAATAGATGCCACTCCGTTAAGTGGAATGGACTGATGTATCGTAAGAATGTTAGCTCCGAAATCTGCTATGAGATTGAGAACGTATGAGAGCAGCCCCACTTCGTCGTTCATCTGGAAGGTCAGGGTAAGTGTAGTGCCCTGAAGGCTGTCGTGAAATTCATATATGTCTTCTTTATATTTGTAAAAAGAGCTGCGGCTTATTCCAAGGTTTGCTGCTGCCTCATTGACAGTCTTGACCTTACCGGACTCAAGGAGCTTCTTCGCTTCCACCACCTTGAGAAGTACATCCGGAACCGCTTGTTTTCTTATTACGTAGTATCCTGTATCCTGCTGCACTTTTAAGCTGCACCTTTCTGTTTTTCTCGTGCGTACAATTGTCCGCGGATGTCACTACTGTGTTTTTCTGTGACGGACATTTGTGTGCACTGGAAAGAGTTTATCACAGTGAAGTCTTGAAGACAAGCATTATTTTTTATAAATATTCATGTTTTATGCATTTTTCTTTAGTTAATATCTACAAATAGAACTCTGCACGTGGCATTTCTGCGCCCATCAAAAAGAAAGGCCCGACACCTCTGGGGCAGAGATGCCAGGCCTTTTCTTTCAAAACCAAGTTATGGGTTAATTGCTAAGTGCCTTGAGGTAACGATCGTACTGCTGCTGACGAATGTTAACAAGCTCTGGGAGATTCAGGGCCTCAAGTCCAGCAATGTAGCCATCAAATTCAGTTGCGATATCCTTTGTTCCTGTGATGAATGCTGTTGTATTCTCATCTACGTTTGTCTGGATATCTTCAAGGTACATGTTGATAGTGTCACTCTCATCGGATGTAGCATAGATCATTGGCCATGGATCTACAACGTACTGACGCTGGTCTGCGTTGATCTTAGCGTGCCAGTCAGCTACAAGGATATCTGTAGCTTCTACAGACTGCTGAGCTGGGAATACGAAGGCTGGGTTGATACCAAACTGCTGTAACCAGTCGTTGTCCTTGCCCTGCTCTGTGTACTCTCTCTTGCCATCAGCGTTAACGATGTAGCTCTCGCCCTCGATGCCCCACTGATAGTAATCCTGGCAGTGCTCGCTCATTGAATAGTCAAGGAACTTGCATGCAAGCTCGATCTGGCTTGACTTTGAGCTTACCCCAAACATTCCTGAAAGGAAGTTTCTTCCTACATAGAAGCCCTTGTGCTCACCTGAAAGAGGTGCAACACCAACGAAGGCTGTCTTTTCTGTTCCATCGTAGTATGGAAGTACATTTGAATACATCATTGACATAGCCCAGCTATAGTCAAAAGCAACACCTGTAAGATCGTTAGAGATTCTCTCGATTACCTTATCTCTGTCAAGGGATGTGAACTCAACCTCAAGGAGTCCTTCCTTGTAGAGGCCGTTTAAGAACTCAAGATACTTTCTGTAGTTCTCAGAATCAGCTGCTGCGTATGTTACTTTACCGTTCTCATCTGCCTGGAAGCCGCTTACAAGGTCAAGACCGAAAGCTGGTCCAAACATATATGGAAGAAAATCGCTCATGATAGACATAGGGATCTCATCGTTCTTGTCGCCGTTGTCGTTCATGTCGTTCTCTTTGAAGTAACGAAGAAGTTCAACGAAGTCATCGAGATTCTCAGGAGCCTGCATTCCAGCCTTATCAAGCCATACCTGGTTGTACATAAGAACTGGCTGATAGTCGTGAGCTACGTTAACGCCTGCAACATAGTAGATATGTCCATCTTCTGCTGTGAGCTCAGCCTTCTGAACAGGGTTCTCTGAAAGCCACTTTGTGAAGTTAGGCATATAGTCAAAGTACTCATCAAGAGCAACGAACATTCCTGACTTGATCCAGATCTGGTTAGGATCGTTGTCTGGAATCTTGATGATATCAGCATCGATATTGCCTGCTGAAAGCATAGGTGTTATTGCATCTTCATAGCTGTTGTAATCAAGGAGCTGCCAGTCAGGATCTACGCCAGCTTCTTCAAAAACCTTAAGCACGATAGGTGCCTTTGTGATATCAACGTTTGAATAGTTGGATGTCTGTGCAAGGATCTTTATTGTACCGCCGTCCTCAGAGATAGGGCCTTCTCCTGTGTAGCTAAAGCCGCTCTCCTCAACCTTTGTCTCTGCACTTTCAATGGCAGCATCTACTGCCTCTGTCTTGTTTGCATTATCTGCTGGTGCTGCGGGCTCAGAACCTGCATTACTTCCACACCCCACGATTGCTGATGCCATCATCATTGATGCCATAACTAAAGATATAACTCTCTTTTTCATGATAACCTCCTTAAAGTTATTAACCTTTTACTGCCCCTAGCATAGTTCCCTGTACAAGATACTTCTGTACCAGAGGTACCACTAACATGATAGGTACTACCGATACCACAATACATACATAGCGAACCTGGATTGTCGACTGAGCCAGGGCGCCCATGTTTATATTGGTCGTCTGAGTGATCTCCATGGATGCCTGTAGCAAAATCCTTCTCAGGAACACCTGCAGAGGTTCCTTGGAAGAATCGCTGATATAAAGCATCGCAGAAAAGAAATCATTGTATCTTGCAACCGCATAATAAAGCGTAAGCACTGCAAGTGTTGGCTTTATAAGCGGAACTGCTATCCTTGTTAAGATATAAAAATCATTGGCTCCCTCAATGGCAGCCTCCTCAAAAAGTGACTCCGAGATGGACTCAAAAGCTGATCTGCAGATCATTACATTATATGCAGAGATCAGAACAGGAACGATCATTACAAGCCTTGAATCATACAGGCCAAGCTTGGTTATAACGATGTACACCGGAATAAGTCCGCCGGAGAAATACATGGTAAACGCCAGAAGGAAATTCATCTGTTTCCTTAGGCAAAAGCTCTTTCTTGAAAGAGGGTAAGCCGCAAGGCATGTAAATATTACGTTGAATATGGTTCCTACAACTGTGTAGAAAAAGGTATTTCCGTAGGAAATCCAAAGCTGCTTGTATTCAAGAACAGTCTTAAGGGCCTCGAAGTTAAGGTCCACAGGAAGCAGTACTACTCTTCCCTGGTTAACTGCCTGTCCTGAACTTATGGAAACACTAAGTACATATATGAAGGGATACACGCAGACTATTACTGCAACTGCAAGAAACAGCCATATAAGTGCGTCAAATGCTTTATCCCCAAAAGAGCCGTGAAACTCTCTTCTTTTCTTAAATTTAACCGAGTTCATTATCTCTTTTCCCCTTTACCAGATAGCTGTATCTGTGACCTTTCTGCTGATCTTGTTGGCAACAAATACGATGACGAAGTTGATGACCGAGTTAAAAAGACCTACTGCCGTAGCGTAGCTGTAGTTGCTGCTCTGAATACCCTGCCTGTAAACGTAGGTCTGGATAACATCGGCGGTCTCATAAACTGCTGTATTGTACAGAAGGTAAACCTTCTCAAAGCCAACGCTCATCATGGTTCCAAGGGACATGATAAGAAGAAGGATAATGGTAGGTCTTATGGATGGCAGCACCAGATGCCAGATTACCTGCCTTCTGTTGGCACCGTCAACGTCCATGGCTTCGTAGAGGTCCGGGGAAATACCCATGATAGCTGCAACGAAGATAATGGAGTTAAATCCAAAGCTCTGCCAGGATCCTGAAATTACATATATAGGTCTGAACCACTGTGGCAGGTTCATGAAGTTGATGCTCTCAATACCTATCTTATTAAGAAGCTGATTGATAATACCTCCAGATGGTGAAAGGAAGTTGTTGATCATACCACAGACAACTACAGTGGAGATAAAGTATGGAAGGTAGGTACTTACCTGGATGGCCTTCCTGGCTCTTTTACTCCTGACCTGTGTAACTGCTATGGCAAATAGAATCGGAATAGGAAATCCGAATATAAGGGAGTAGAACTGTAACAGGAATGTGTTCCTTACAAGTCTTCCCAGATAGATCGATCCAAAGAACTGTTTGAACCACTTAAAGCCCACCCACTTGCTTGTGTATACTCCGGCAAAGCCAGATCCTACCTGGTACTGATTGAATGCCATCACGATTCCGGTCATTGGAAGATAGCAGAATACCAGGTAATAAATGACTACAGGAATTATCATCATCAAAAGAAACCTGTCTCTATATAGAAGCTGTTTCCAGGACTTCTTTTTATTCCCCTGTGACATGAAAAAACCTCCTCCGTGTTTCTGATAAGCAGATTGTACACAGAGGAAGTTTTAGTTGTATAGAAACAATTTTTTCCGGAGGTTCATTTTTTGACAGCCGCATATTCACTGGGATTACGTCCTGTGACCGCCTTAAAATTCCTCCTGAAGGTCAGCTGATTTTCGTAGCCGACTTTTGTTCCGATTTCTGATATGGGTAATTCGTTCTGATCTATGAGCTCTATGGCACGTTCAATTCTTTTCCCCTGGATAAACTGCAGGTAAGTCATATTGTACTTCTGCTTAAACAGGAGAAGAAGGTACTTGTTGCTGACATTGTACTTGTCAGACAACTGCTGGAGCGAGATTCCAGGATCGCAGTAGTTCTCTTCCACGAATTTTACTATCTCGTCGTCCAACTGGTTTTCTTTATTTTTCTGACGTTCATTTTTTTCCAAGAGATCAATTACTGAAATAAGGGCTGCATCATAGTAGTCAAATATCTCCTGAAGGCTCATAAGTTCGCTTACTCTCTGGATATTCAAATGAACCGTGGTAAGTCCCGAAACTTTTCTTACAGTTTTCATCATTGTGAGGTACACATCCTCAACAAGGGACTTGTAAACTTCCGATGATGCATCAAGATCAAGGTTGGTTTTGTAGACATCAAACAAAAGAAGATGTATTCCGTCCTTGTCCCTGTTCTCAAGACAGGTACGAAGCTTTTCTTTAAATCCCGAAGGCAGGTAGTAGTCCACATTTCCCTTTGGAAATTCTTCAGCAAAAAAGACTTCTCCGCGCCCGTCATGAAGTATCCCGTCGAGAGCTGACGCCGCCCCTTCACAGGCTGCCTTAAGCTCTGAAATATCTTCCCTTACAACGTCAACACCCATGGTCACAACGATATGCTCTTTTTCAACTGAGGACTGAATGAGCTTGTGAATGCCAAAGAACATGTCGTCCATGTCCCGTTTCTCATCAAAACTAAGGATGAGATAAGCGCTGTTCTTGCCGCTAAAATACCATGCAATGTGGAGGTCCTCTCCAGCCCAGGTTGCTGAAACCTGTTTGAAGATCTCAGACATGTTCTCATGGCTTATGCTCTTAACCTTACCAGTCCACTCATAGGCGAAATTAAGAATAGAAACTATATAATATGGATGTTTAAGATCAAGGAATTCTTCATCTGATAAGACGTTGAGTTTATCGTTACCAGCCTGTCCAGATACAATAGCCTGGAACATTCCAGCTCCTGCGTAGGGACTTACTGTCAGCATCTTTTCCCTGTAGCTGTTCTTTTCACCAATGAGCTTTTCTATTCCTTCTATAATATTGCCAAGCTCATTCTGATCCTCAGAAACGGCTTCCGTAGGTTCTCCGCCGCTGACCATCTTGCCCATGTAGTCAATTGGCTTGTAGTAGCGTCTGCTCTCCCAGTAGCCAACCCAGGCAAAGATTATGGCAACAATTAGCAGGATTACCAGCATTCCAATAAGAACAGGATTATTCTTTAAAAGAGAATGACTCTTATCATAAAGTTCGTAAGAAAAATCTGAACTTCCCGTCATCTCAACTGCAGGCTTTCTGCCGGAGATATCTCCAACCGTCAGTAGCTCTTTTCCCTGGTAGAGGATCCTGATGGCCTGGTCATCCCCTAAGGCGCTCTGGAGCCTGCCCAAGGTGTTCTGAAGGTCAATAAGGACGCAGCAAAGGCCAACCTCAGTTCCGTTTCTGTAGGTGTAGCTGTCCCAGTAAAGAAGCCCTTCCTTGGCGAAGTAGTAGCGCTGGTTGTCTGTAAGGCCAATGGAATCAGCGATATTACCATTAACGAGAAGTGGCACAGAAAAAGACTGCTGCTCAAAGGGAACGTCCATGTAGATAGGACCTCCCGCTGACCAGGCTCTGTTGCTTCCATATAAGAATATCGTTGTGCTGTAGATTACATCTGCCCTCAGGGCATAGAGATTCTTGATCTCCTTCTGGACCTCGTAGTCCTCGTAGGTGTCCAAGGGATCATCAAGACGTGACGCCATGTAGAGATTCTTCATGGTGTTAGAGTACCTAAGGTCCCTCACCGTCTCTTTTGCATCGGAAAGAGTCTCCTCCATGACGTCAGAAACCTCACGGAGGATAAGGTCGTGCTCCCAGGTACTTTGATTTTGCGCGATACGCTTACTCTGATAAATTAAAAATCCTGAATATATGCCCATGCTGACAACTATTATAAGTAAATAGCTGCAAAACATGCGCCTGAAAACTTTACTCTGAAACATCCATTATTCCTGCGCTGCTTCCTTATTGGTCTCTTCCACTGTCTCAGCAGCCTCTTCCTCATCAATCTCGTGTTTAACTTCGAGAGTCATTCCGTACTTGTTGCCAAGGAAGATGAATCCTGTGTATCCGTTCTCATCAAGAAGGGACATGGTGTCCTCACCTGCCGGGATAGTAAAGCTTAAGCGGTCGCCAGTGTACTCTTTTCTAAGGAAGCTTACCTGAAGGGATACATCCGGTCTCTTGGCAAGAGCCTCCATAACCTGCTTGTTGAAGTTGATGTAAAGGGATGTCTTAACCTTAATAGTGAAGTTCTCCGGAGCAACCTCTATCTGCCTAGCAATGTCGCCCTGGAAACAGTAATAAGCAGGATATGGTCTGAAAAACCAAACCTTGTCGCATTCCTCGCACATATAATTGATGGTGCCATCAGCAGATTCGCTGGCATTTCTCTTAGCGATCCATCTGTAGTGGTGAATGTGATTTGGATCATTCTGAAGAGCGTGGCGGGCATCTGCTGCCTCCTTCAATGCTCTGTCGTAGTCAGAAAGCTCCTCTTCTTCCTCTTCGTCAGCCTGTTCCTCTTCTACATCTGTCTTTTCTTCAACATTTTCTTTTTCAGATGAGTTTTCTGTCTTTACCTTATTATCATTCTCAGCATAAGCTATGCTGCCCTTTGCAGGGAAACAAAACAGCATCGCAGCTGCAACAGCTGCTGCCAGAATTCTTGTTATTATCAATTTATTTTTTTTCATGGAAAGCTACTCCCTTTCTAGGATTGTCACTAACACTTATATAAATATTGACACATTTTTTCAAAAAATTGAAGACTTTTTATTCAATGAATCGTTATATTATATGAAGGACGAAAAATACTAACCTAAACGCGTTGAGGGAACAGTGGGAACAACAGATTCAAAAGACAAATTAATACAGCTTATGACCTCCTATGAGAATCTGGTTTTTTCCATTTGTCTCAAGATGACGGGCGACTACTTCGCTGCACAGGACATCACTCAGGAGACCTTCATCTCGGCCTTTGAGCATCTGGAGAGTTTGACAGAAGGGTCCGAAAAAGCCTGGGTCTGCAGGGTAGCAAGCAACAAGTGCATCGACTACCTGAAGTCCTCTGAAAGAAAGGTAGCGCCTACGCCGGAGGAAGAACTACCAGAAAACGTCACTTCACGAGATGGCCCGCTGGAAATGTTTGTTGCCAAGGATGTGCTTGAAGATTTTACCAATAAGTGCGGTGCACTTCCAGGTGACTACAGCCAGACGGCCCAGATGCATTTTATAGATGGCCTTACGGCAAAAGAGATATCGCTAAAAACAGGGGTACCTCTTAAGTCCGTTCAGACCAGGATCTACCGAGCGAGAGAAATGCTCAAAACAAAAGTGAGAAAGGAGGATTTTCTATCATGACCACAGATAAGAATTACTTGTCCGATGAGGAACTGAATGCACTTATCGCTGAAACTGAAAGTGAAGGATTGGTGCAGGCGCCCAAGGGACTGCATGCAGAAGTAATCAGCAGGATCGATAGAAATCCTGCCCCATCTCATAAAGAAAGCAAAACTGAATTCTACAGATTCACCTACAAGGTTGTACTATCGGTGGCAGCAGCAGTTTTACTGATGGCTATACTGCCCCGCAGCTTCGACACCAAACAGCACATCCCAACCAGGGAAGAGGTGCTAAATGAAAAGGCTGCCAGGGAAGAGATCCACATCATTCCACAAAAACAGCAGCCAACTAAAGACGAACTTTTAGAAGAACAGAACAAAGAAGAACTTTTAGAAATGCTTGAAAAATATATCACCGAAAATGGAGGAATAACAAAATGAAACCTATGAAAAAGAGCAAATTCTTTACCTTTATATTTTCATTTCTGCCAGGAGCCGCAGAGATGTATATGGGCCTTATGAAGAACGGCCTGAGCCTTATGGGAATATTCTTCCTTGTATGTGCCATCATGGTATCTGTACGTTTTGACGCCGTAATAGCTGTCACGGCCGTTGTCTGGTTCTGGGGATTCTTCCACGCAAGGAACATCGCATCCATGGACGTAGAGACCCTTAGCAGCTACGAAGACAGATACATCTGGGAAGAGTATCTTAAGCCTGGCACCATCAACATCAAAGACAAGACACTTCGCAAATGGCTTGCAGTCGCTATCATCATCATTGGCATAGGCATGGTTTGGGATTACCTTCTTGATCTTGCAGTCAGATTCATCCCTGATGCTTACTGGGATATGGTCTATCCAATTGTAAGCGATCTGCCAACCTTAGTTATCGGAATACTTCTCATAGTTGGCGGCGCAGTGCTCATTAAGGGCAAGAAGACTGAACTTAAGGAGGAAATCGCAGATGGAGAAACAGTTAAGAACGCATAGAGTTGGTTCGATCACAGCAGGTCTTTCCATGATAATATTCGGAGCACTATTCATACTCCACCTGTTCATTGGAAACCTTGACTATTCGCTGATCTTCAAGTGCTGGCCGTTTATGATAATCGGCCTTGGGCTGGAGCTTCTTATCTCCAACTTCAAGACCGATCAGCTGGTATATGACAAAGCAGCTGTAGCTATGATGATCCTGACGGCAATCCTTGCCACGGGAATGGCAGGAGCCGATATGCTTATGGAATACATGGAAGCAGGGCTTATTCACTGACAATCAAAGGATATATTGACAGACATTACGAAAGGCCATGGCATAACGCCATGGCCTTTCGCAACGCTTATAAAAGGAAAGAGTAAAAAATAGGAGGATTTTCAAAACATGAATATCATCCTTTTACCGCTCCAGCAGATACACCACCAACGATATATCTGGAGAGAAGCAGGTAAATCACAATTACTGGGAAGATTGAAGCTGCAATCATGATGTAAATCTGTCCCATGTCGAATCTCAGCCAGTCAGCACCACGCAGCTGCGCAATCATAACAGGAAGAGTCTTCTTGGTGTCTGTGTGAAGGATCAGGGCTGGTGTGAAGTAGTTATTCCAGCTTCCTACAAACGCGAAGATCATCTGTACGCTGATAGCAGGCTTAATAAGTGGAAGGATAATGGTATTGAATGTACGGAACTCTCCGGATCCATCAATTCTTGCTGCCTCTACAAGTGAAAGAGGAAGGTTGCTCTCCATGTACTGCTTCAGGTAGAAGTATGTAACAGGAGAAGCAATTGCAGGAATGATCAGTGGAACAATTGAGTCATCCATACCAAGTCTTACGATCAAACGAAGGAAACCAAGTGCAGTAACCTGTCCAGGAATCATCATGATAGCCAGGATAAAGGTTGCTACTGCTGCTCTGGCCTTAAATCTGTATGTGTTGATAGCATAAGCTGTCATAGCAGAGAAGTATGATGTAAGGCAAGCTGTGCAGGCTGATACAATAATACTGTTTATGAATCCCTTAGCAATAGGGATAGTACCATTTACCAGACTGGACCAGTTATCCAAAAGATGAGTACTTGGAAGAATTGTAAATCCAAGTGTCATCTCTGAGTGTGATCTTGTTGAGTTAATAAGCAAAATGTAAAACCAGATCAGGCAAAGGAACGAAAAGAATATAAGAACTATATATGCAATCGTTCTCCTGACTCCGATTGGAACGCCATGAGGCTTCATTTGTATATCGTTATTCATCCTTATATCTCCTCTCTCAATCTTTCTTAGAAGTGTTCATCCTGAAGACAATCAAACTAAGAATACCTGTTACAACAAACATGAATACTGACAAAGCACCACCACGACCAACGTCCTTACTGGTCAGGTATCTGTTCAGCAACATGATTACTGTGGTGAGGGAATCAGTAGGATTGCCTCGACCATTTGTCAGGATCTGAGGAACATCGAACATCTGCAGACCACCGATAAGTGATGTGATCAGCACATATACGAAGATTGGACGAAGAATTGGCATTGTAATTTTGAAGAATACCTGTGAAGCTGTAGCTCCATCAACCTGTGCAGCCTCATAAAGTGATGAGTCAATACCAAGCATACCTGCCATAAGGAGGATTGTGGTATTACCAAACCACATAAGGAAGTTCATGAGCATTACAAGGATTCTTGATGCACTAACGAACTGAAAGAACTTAAATGGCTCGCTGATAGCATGAAGGCTTAAAAGAATCTGGTTAACTGGGCCACTATCTGAGAACAGGGCAAAGAACAGCATTGAGAACGCTGATGCCATGATCAGGTTAGGCATATAGATAACGGTCTTGAAGAATCTCTGTCCCTTAAGTCTAAGTGAAGGATCTGAGAACCAATATGCCAATAAAAGAGCTATTGTGATCTGAGGGATGAAACCACCAACCCACATGATCAGAGTGTTGCCTAAATATTTCCAAATTTCCGGTGTTCCAAGCAGTGTAACGTAGTTCTGGATACCTACAAAGTTAGGTCCAATCTGCTTAAGTCCGGAACGATAGTTTTCAAAGAAACTGTTATAGATTGTTGAAATCAACGGAATAAAACTGAAAATGACGTATGTAACAAAGAAAGGAATGAGGAAGATGTAACCCCATCTATTGAACTTTACTACATTCTGATTGGACTTTTTCTTGTCCATACTCACTACCTCCACAAATCTTACTCTTTTCTGAACTACAAGCGTTTTTTTAAAATTGCCTGCCGGCAAAGATACCGGCAGGCAATGATCATTTAGACTAACGTCCTATGCAAAATTATTTTGTAAGCTCAGGATATCTCTGAAGAGCAAGTGTGTAGAACTGCTCAAGAGCCTCATCATATGTAGCATAGTTGCCGTTGATGTAGTCACCCATAGCTGTCTGGAAGTCTCCAAGAAGACCCTGATCATAAGCTGTAAGGTTAGCCATATCGATGTTGTCAGCGCCTGCACAGAACATCTTAAGAGCGTTCTGTCCGCCAAGAACTGCATTTGAGTAGTTAGGATCGTTTGCAAGCTCTTCCATAACAGGTCTGTTGTTTACAAAGTCATTGTCCTTAAGAACGATGTCCTTCATAACTGTAGGATCCATTGTCATCTTTCTCATGATATCAGCAACGAGTGTTGGGTTATCTGTTCCAGCTGCTGCACAGATCCATGTTCCGCCCCAGTAGAAGCCCTGAGGTCCCTCTGTAGCTGCCCAGCCACCTGCGTTAGCAACAGAACCTTCTACGTCAGCTGCCATACAGAAGTCGATAAGCCAAGCTGGTCCAAAGTAAGCGAATACCTTTCCTTCAGGATAGAATCCCTTGTTCCAGTCCTCACCCCACTGGCCCCATGTGTTGCAGTAGCCAGCGTCTGCAAGCTTCTTAGAATCCTCAACCCACTTCTTAAGGTTGTCATCAACCTGAATCTGTGTTCCGTTAACCCATGGAAGCTTAGCGTTGTTCTGATATACACGGAATGTATCAGCTGTTGAAGAAATTACATCGTAGCCAGCCTTGTCAAGCTCACCAGCTGCCTCGAAGAACTTATCCCAATCAGCGAACTTAGCCTGGATGTCTGCAGGCTCGTCTGTTCCGAATACTTCCTTAGCGATCTCTCTGTTGTAGATCATAACACCAGGGCAGCCCTGCCATGATGATCCCTTAAGAACGCCGTTAGAATCTGTTACAACTGCCTGTGTGTATGAGTACTGATCCTTGAGCTCATCATCTGTGATTCCAAGATCCTTAATAGGCATTGTGTAATCTGTATCTGTGTACTTAACTGCGTAGTCAGCCTCTACAAGGAAAAGGTCAACCTTGTCATCTGCTGCTGCACTGTCCTGAGCAAGAAGGAGCTCATCAAGTCTGTTCTGATAAGCGTTCTCCTCGTTAGGAGTGATGAGCCAGTTAACTGTAACATCACCGATCTTACCAGTTGTTCCATCGATAACTTCGTATCCAGGATAGTGATCTGTAAGACGTGACTTGAACTCCTCGTTCCAAGCTGAGATGTTAAGAACTGTTCCCTCGTCAGCTGCTGGAGCTTCTGCTGCAGGCTCTGCTGCAGGCTCAGCTGCTGGAGCCTCTGCTGCTGGAGCCTCTGCTGCAGGTGCCTCTGCTGCAGGTGCTTCTGTAGCAGCGTTGCCGCATGCTGTAAGCATTCCAGCTACCATTGTTGTTGAAAGTAATAAACCAAGTACTTTCTTCTTCATAACTACTTTTACCTCCCTTTTCTCTAAAAGAATTTTGAAGTGTTTTTTATTTAAAACAGCTAAGCTGTCTTAAACCTTATTTAGTTCTCTTGATCCTGCCTACTGACTCGCCCTTTTCAAGAGTTCCGGGAATTACTATCTGTTCAATGATGGTTCCCTTAGGGTTGTTGATAAGATCAATAAGTTTACTTGCTGCAAGTCTTCCAATCCTGTCTGTGTCCTGAACAATTGTTGTCATAAGTGGACTGATTCGTCTTGCTATCTCTATGCCATCGTATCCGGCTATTGAAATATCCTCCGGGATGCGAAGACCTCTTTCTCTGATTGCATTGAGTCCGCCAAAGGCTGCAAAGTCGTCTGAATAAAGAATGCAAGTTGGTGGATTCTTGAGATCAAGGAGCTTGTCTGTTGCCTTTTTGGCCTCTTCTATATTTCTATAAGGAGCTTCCAGTAAGTACTCATCCGGAATGCTGACTCCAAGATCCTGAAGGGTCTTATAAAAGCTTGCCAATCTGCTCTGTGTAACTGCTGTATCCTCATGGCCGTGGATGTACGCTATCTTTCTGTGTCCCTGTTCATATATATAAGTAACAAGTTCTCTCATGCCCTTAATGTTGTCAGATACAATTGATATTCTATTAAAGAAGGAATGGTCAATTGTTACAACCGGGATGTTGCTCTTAATGAGCTCATCAACTTCGGGATCTGAGAAATCAACACAGGCGATCACCACGCCATCAAATCCTCTGTAAATTGCATGGGACAGATAACTCATGTTGTTAGATCTTGTTCTGTCTCCATTGATGAAGGTAATGTCGAAACCTTCCTGCTCAGCCTTTTTCTTGAAGCTGTCCAAAACGTGTGAGAAGTAATCGTGGGTAAGACCACTGTTGGCCTCGTCGACAAAAAGTACTCCGATATTATTGGATCTGTTTGTCTTGAGTGCCTGGGCTGCTGCGTTGGGATGATATCCTAACTGCTCTGCAACTTCTCTGATCTTCTCCTTAGTCTCCTTGCTGATATCACTGTGATCGTTAAGAGCTTTAGAAACAGTAGCGATCGAAACTCCGCAGGCCTTCGATATGTCTTTTAAAGATACAATTCGTTTAGCCATCGCTTCTCTTTTTCTCACTTAATCGTTTTCGTAATTCAAATATACAACGAAATTACTCTAAAGGCAAGTTTAGTTTTTGAGTTTTTGTGCATATTTGATATTTTTGGTAGTCTTTTACAAATATTTACTCGTGATTTCATACATAATTACGATTTTAGTTACAATCTGTTCATATTTTAGGTAAACGTTTTCGAAAACGTTCAGTATTCATGGGATTCTTTGGAAACGATGTGTTGAAAACCAGTTTTCTCCCGCATGTTTACTAGCTTTTAGCTAAATTAATTGGATAAAAAATACTGTTGAAATTATTAAACTTAACATATATAATACAGCTAGATATTGTCTTAAACGTTTAAGTAGATGGGAGGTTACATATGCAATACGGTCATTTCGACGACAACGCACTAGAGTATGTTATTACGACACCTAAGACCCCTCTTCCCTGGATCAACTATCTGGGCAACAAGGAGTTCTTTTCACTGATCTCAAACACCTGCGGAGGATATACATTCTATAAGGATGCCAAGCTCCTTCGTCTGACACGTTATCGCTACAACAACGTTCCTTATGATAATAATGGTAAGTACTTCTATATTAAGGACGGCGATACAGTATGGAACCCAGGATGGCAGCCAGTTAAGACTGAGCTCGACAGCTACGAGTGCCGTCACGGTCTTGGATACAGCACATGGAATTCTTCCAAGAACGACGTTCAGGCACAGGTTCTTACATTTGTTCCTATGGATGACAACTGCGAAGTTTCCAAGGTAACTCTTACTAATAATAAGAAGAGTCAGGCACAGATCACTCTCTTTTCATATGTAGAGTGGTGTCTCTGGAACGCAGATGACGATATGAAGAACTTCCAGCGTAATCTTTCAACTGGTGAAGTTGAGGTTACAGATGGCGGTGCAGTTATCTATCACAAGACAGAGTACAGAGAGCGCCGTAATCACTACGCTATTTACGGCGTTAACACCAAGGTTGATGGCTTTGACACAAGCCGTGATGCATTCCTTGGTGCATACAATGGTCCTGACAGCCCTGACGTTGTTAAGAACGGCAAGTGCACAGGCGAGCTTGCAAGTGGATGGTCACCAATCGCTGCTCATCAGATCAACGTAACTCTTGAGCCAGGCGAGTCCAAGACCTTCATCTTCACTCTTGGTTACATTGAGAACCCAGAGGACAGCAAGTGGGAGTCACCATCTGTTATTAATAAGGAAAGAGCTAAGGCCATGCTTGCCAAGTATGACCGCGTTGAGTCAGTAGACGCTGCTCTTACAGAACTTAAGGATTACTGGAAAGAGCTTCTTTCCAACTACCATGTATCTTCTTCTAACGAGAAGGTTGACCGCATGGTTAATATCTGGAACCAGTATCAGTGCATGGTTACATTCAACATGTCAAGATCTGCTTCCTACTACGAGTCAGGAATTGGCCGTGGAATGGGATTTAGAGATTCCTGTCAGGATCTTCTCGGATTCGTTCACCTTATCCCAGACAGAGCAAGACAGCGTATCATCGACATCGCTTCTACTCAGTTCCAGGATGGTTCAGCTTATCACCAGTATCAGCCACTTACCAAGAAGGGTAACTCCGACATCGGTTCTGGCTTCAACGATGATCCACTTTGGCTCATCGCTGGTACAAGCGCATACATCAGAGAGACTGGCGACCTTTCAATCTTAAATGAAATGGTTCCTTTCGATAATGACATGAGTGTTGCCAAGACACTTATGGGACACCTCAAGTGCTCATTCGATTTCACAGTTACACACAAGGGTCCTCACGGACTTCCTCTTATCGGACGTGCTGACTGGAACGACTGTCTCAACCTCAACTGCTTCTCAGAGCATCCAGGTGAGTCATTCCAGACCTTCGGACCTTCAGAGGGACCTGTTGCTGAGTCAGTATTCATCGCAGGTATGTTCGTTAAGTACGGTGAAGAGTACGCACAGCTTGCTGAACTCCTTGGTGATGATGCTGAGGCTAAGAGAGCAAGAGAAGAGGTTAAAAAAGTTTACGACGCAGCTACAACAGCTGGTTGGGACGGCGACTGGTTTGTCAGAGCTTATGATGCTCACGGCAACAAGGTTGGTTCCAAAGAGTGTGAGGAAGGTCAGATCTACATCGAGCCTCAGGGCTTCTGCGTACTTGCAGGAATCGGCGTAGAGGAAGGTCTTGCTGAAAAGGCATTAAGCAGCGTAAAAGAAAAGCTCGATACCAAGTACGGCGTAATGATCCTTCAGCCAGCTTACACCAAGTACCACTTAGAGCTCGGTGAAGTTAGCTCATATCCACCAGGATACAAGGAGAACGCTGGTATCTTCTGCCACAACAATCCTTGGGTTTCAATCGCTGAGACAGTTCTCGGACACGGCGACAGAGCCTTCGAGATCTACAAGAAGACATGCCCAGCTTACATTGAGGAGATCAGTGAGATCCACTGCACAGAGCCTTATGTTTACTCACAGATGGTAGCCGGCAAGGACGCTAAGTTCTTCGGACAGGGCAAGAACAGCTGGCTCACAGGTACAGCTGCATGGACCTTCGTAAACATCTCTCAGTTCATCCTTGGTGTTTACCCAACCCACAAGGGACTTATGGTTAACCCTTGCGTACCTAAGGACTTCGGTGATTTCTCAATCACAAGAAAGTACAGAGGTGCAACCTACAACATCACTGTTAAGCAGAACGGCGCTGAGAAGGGTGTTAAGAGCCTTATCGTTAACGGCAAGACCGTAGAAGGCAACGTAATCCCTTACGAGGAAGGCGTAAAAGAGTACACTGTAGAGGCAGTAATAGGTTAATCCTTAAAAATATCACACACCCTAAAACCGCCAGGGCATACCCAATGTGCCTTGGCGGTTTTACTTTCCTGTTAAGCCCCCCGCCCTCTCCCAATCCAACCCGCCGCCCCAAGCCTATAAAAATCTCTTTTTCGTCGCTCCGTCGCTGAAGTTCATGGCTGCGACCCTTTGCTCTGATGTTCTGCGGTCAAAAAACTCGCCTCCTTCCGAGGCGCCACCGTATCTTCCTGGTTTCGAATCATTAGCTGCAAACGTCATTTTCCTGATGCTCACAGGTCGATTTTCTAGCGCTTGCGAATATCATGAGCAAGCGTAATCAAGGAAAATCGACCTGAGCATCATGGAAAAGTTTCGTTTGCAGGTAGTGAGAAAACGGGAAGATACGGTGGCGCCCCGGAAGGAGACTCAGACATTTGACCTGAAAAAGAACATCAGAGCAAGATGTCGCAGCTCATGAACCGGGCAGCTCTCTCGCAAGACTCAAAAGTAAATTTCTATAGGCTTGGGGCGGCGGGTTGGATCGGGAGAGGGGCATGGATAGAGAGGCGGAAGTAAATTGCACTACAAAAAGCATCATAATGCCGCGTTTTTTAGTAAACTTGCCATTAACTGATGAGATATGGTAAAATAGTGCGTTAGTCGGAGGTTAATATGAGCGCAGATAAAAAGCCCAGAAAACACAGACACAAAAGGCATTATACTTTTATGGTTATATCCGGAGATTCTGATGGCTCCACCAAGCGCCTGCACCTGAATCACTTCAAAACGCAGGTTCTTGCATACACAGCATTTGGTCTTGCACTTGTGATCATCTGCTACATCATTTATTCAGCCATCACCATTTCCAATCTTCGTTCCATCGAAACACAGCAGAAGGCTCAGATTGATGAACTCACACTGGAGAGCAGCACCTTAGAGGCTTCCAATGATGAGCTTGAGACAAAAGTCCAGCAGCTGAGCGCAGCCCTCAATCAGAGGCTGGAGGACGAACAGATTTCAGCTGAAGAGGCCGAGACCCTGGCAGTACCTACAGGTTTCCCTCTCACAGGAACAGCATCCTTAACCCCAGCAGTTGATGACCCTAACGAGACCAAGGTCACCAAGCTTACAGAGGACAACAAGGATTCAGCCACAGGCAATCCTATAGTTCTTCTTGAATCAGCTGCAGGCAACAGCGTAATAGCTTCTGGTTCAGGAACTATCCTTACAGTGACAACAGATGCCAAATTTGGCAATATGATAACCATAGACCATGGAAATGGTTACGTGTCAATTTACAGAAATCAGGGAGATCCGCTGGTTTCAGAGGGATCAGCTATAGATAAGGGAGACATTATTTTTGTCATTGGCGACGGAAATACCACGCTTGGCTATCAGATCCAAAAAGACGAACAATACATCGATCCTGAAGAACTTATTGAGATCAACGGTTAGGAGGACTCATCATGTTTGGAAACAAAAAAGACGCAACTTTAGATCCAGCTCTTGAGCAGGTAGGAACCATCATCGGTCCCGGCGCAGTGCTTGACGGCCCCCTTACAACCAAGGATTCCACAAGAATCGACGGTACAATAAAAGGAAACGTTACAATAAGCGGAGCTCTTATTGTAGGCCAGGAAGGCAAGATCAACGGAACAGTATCAGCAATGAACGTCTATATCGCAGGCGAAGTTAATGGTAACATCACAGCCCCACAGGGCAAGATTGAGATCAGCGATACAGGTAAGGTAATCGGCGATGTCACATGCAAGGGCATCATCATCGACGAGAACGCTGTATTCTCAGGTCAGTGCGACATGACAGGCGTTGAGAAAAATTCCGCTGAAGTTGCAAAAGAGCGTGCAGCAGCCGATAAGGAAGCAGCTTCTGAAGAGAAGCCTGCTGAGGACAAAAAAGAAGAAGAAAAGAAAGACGATAAAAAGTAATTTTAAGCAAAAAGAAAGCTGCTACTGAATCATCAGTAGCAGCCTTTTTTATTGTTTTTTGATCAGTCCTGCATCCTTGTAAATACCAGCTCATAACCGTCATCACCATAGTTGAGTGAACGGTTTACTCGGCTGATAGTAGCTGTAGATGCACCAGTCTTCTCTGCAATCTCGAGATATGTCTTCTTGTCTCTAAGCATTGAAGCAACTTCAAATCTCTGAGAAAGAGAAAGTAACTCATTTACAGTGCACAGATCTTCAAAAAAGCTGTAGCACTCTTCTTTATTCTGAAGGCACAGTATCGCATCAAAGAGATGGTCAACAGCATCTGTTCTGATCTTCTTGTTCATTGTATGAAAAACCCTCCGTACTAGCTAAATTTAATGTGACTAAATATCGTCAACATTCCTATGGTACTTAAACATTTTATCACGCTAAATTTTTAAAGTAAAGTGATTAAATACTTTTATTATTTCTTTACTTTTGCACTTTTATGTGATATCGTAAATGTGTTGTCATAGACAACAGAACGATTATTTTTTTATTTTTGTGGAGGTATTACGATGAACAAAGGTACTGTTAAGTGGTTCAACAACCAGAAGGGTTACGGCTTCATCTCTGACGAGGCTGGCAATGATGTATTCGTACATTATTCAGGACTCAACATGGAAGGTTTCAAGTCTCTCGAAGAGGGCGCTTCTGTTGAGTACGATGTAATCCAGGGCGAAAAGGGACCTCAGGCCGTAAACGTAAACAAGCTTTGATTATCGGCGATTGAAGCATTTAATCAGACTACAAAGTGCCTTATTCTAAAATAGATTTATTTTGAATTCGCAAGATTGTAACAATGATTAATCACTAGAGCCATCTGACATATGTCAGATGGCTCTTTTGACGTCTTATTTACAAGCTTTAATTACTTCTTCCATGGAGAGGTGTCCGCCGAACAGGTCCAGCGCTGAACCTACAGTGACATCTACCTTTCCTTTTCCGTATTTCTTAAGCTTCTTGATATCTTCTATATTCTTAACACCCCCGGCGTAGGTGACAGGTCTTTTGCCCCAGGCGCCAAGGATCTTGGCCACGCTATCTTCTATCCCGTTCTGAAGCCCTTCAACATCAGCTGCATGAACAAGGAACTCGTCGCAGTACTGTGACAGCTCATCCATAGTCTCCGCAGAGAGCTTAACCTGTGTAAACTTCTGCCATCTGTCAGTAACTATGTAGTAGTCATCATCCTTCTTCTTGCAGGACAGATCAAGAACGATCTTCTCTTTTCCCACAGCCTTAACAAGCTTCTTGAGATTGGTATAGCTGATCCTTCCATTCTTAAACACAAAGGATGTGACGATCACGTGAGATGCACCAGCTTCAATAAACTCAGCTGCATTCTGGTCAGTAATACCGCCTCCCACCTGAAGAAATCCCGGAGCGGCAGAAAGAGCTTTTTTAGCCTGCTGCCTGGTCATCTCGTAGTATGGGCTGTCCTGTGGGTTCAGGAGAATGATGTGTCCGCCAGAAAGGTCTTTTTCCTTGTACATTCTGGCATAGAAGTCTGCTCCTCTCTCTGAGACATAGTTCTCACTGGCTCTGTCTCCAGCGTCCCTAAGAGATGAGCCCACTATCTGCTTAACTTTTCCGTTGTGGATATCGATACATGGTCTAAATCGCATATCTGATCCTTCTTAATCAGGCAAGAACATCTGACATATCGTACATTCCAGGGCCCTTACCAGCCAGGAATTTAGCTGCTTCAATAGCTCCTTTTCCAAAAATTGCTCTTGAATAAGCTCTGTGTGACAGGGTAACAACCTCGTCCTGTCCAGCAAAGATCACATCGTGATCTCCTACGATTGTACCACCTCTTACTGCCGAGATACCAATCTCCTTAACAGGGCGCTTCTCGCGTCTTGTGCTCCTGTCGTATACGTAGTCGTACTCGTTGCCAAGGGACTCGTTGATGCTGTCTGCAAGAGCAAGAGCTGTTCCTGAAGGTGAATCAAGCTTCTGGTTATGGTGTTTCTCAACAATCTCAATGTCGAAGCCAGCAGCTGCGAACAAAGGAGATACCTCTTTAAGCACCTTTAAAAGAGCATTGACACCAACAGACATGTTTGCGGATTTGAGAACTGCTACCTTAGTAGAAGTCTCTTTTACCTTATTAAGCTGCTCATCTGAAAGACCTGTAGAGCAAAGAACCACAGGGATATTCCCGGCTGCGCAGTGCTCAAGAAGTCCGTCTACTGCTGCCGCGCTTGAAAAGTCTACGATCACATCGGCGTCCACATTGCACTCAGCAAGGGTTTTAAATACTGGAAAAGAGTATGTGCTCTCTCCGAAAGCGTCTACGCCTGCTACGATCTCTATTGCTTCATCGGCCTTGCAAAGGTCAGCGATCACATGACCCATTCTGCCATTGCAGCCGTGCATGATCATTTTAACCATTACTTTACCTCCAGTCCGTAGCGGATCATCTCTTCGCGAAGATGAGCCTTGTTGGCATCCTCCATCTCTGTAAGAGGAAGGCGAAGTGGGCCAGCCTCAAATCCAACCATATTAAGAGCTGCCTTAACAGGGATTGGGTTAACCTCTGAGAAAAGAGCCTTAACCAGTGGATATGCTTTGAACTGAAGCTCTCTTGCTGTAGCATAGTCGCCATCAAGGCACTTCTGACAGATCTCGTGAGTCTGTCTGGGCGCGATGTTTGAAAGAACTGAGATTACGCCAAGTCCGCCAACTGACATGATTGGCACGATCTGGTCATCATCACCTGAGTAGAGGTCGATGCATCCCTCTGCAAGAGACATCATCTTGATAGTCTGTGAGATATTACCTGTAGCATCCTTGATTCCAACGATGTTCTTATGGTCCCTGGCAAGCTTGACTGCTGTTTCAGGAAGGATGTTGCAGCCAGTTCTGCTTGGAACGTTGTAAAGGATAATAGGAATATTGATAGCCTTGGCGATGGCTGAGAAGTGTGCGTAAAGGCCACCCTGTGTAGCCTTGTTGTAGTAAGGTGTTACAGAAAGGACAGCGTCTGCTCCGTATTCCTCAGCCTCTTTTGAAAGCTGGATTGCTGTCTCTGTGCAGTTAGAGCCAGTTCCTGCGATTACAGGAATTCTCTTTGCTACCTTATCTATACAGAACTTGACTACATCCATATGCTCTCTTTCGGACATTGTAGCTGCCTCGCCTGTTGTACCACAGACGATGATGGCATCTGTTCCGTTCTCAATCTGGAACTCAATGAGTCTTGCAAACTCATCGTAGTTGACCTCACCGTTTGCCTTAAATGGAGTTGCGATCGCAACACCTGCGCCTTTGAAAATTGCCATGTTTTCCTCCTTTTTGACATAAAAAATAGCTCAAATCCTATAGAGATGAGCTAGAAAAATTCTTCCAAATAAATAGAACCCTTGTAAAGAATCTTTGATAGCTCCCCATCTTGCGATGACAGTCATGCAGCTATTTACTGCATGCCCAAGCACCCGCCTTCAGCCAGGCCAGGCCTTTCGGCACATTCACCTTTCGCTTTGTTTCTACTGCTGCTGTGCATCCACAAAGTTACTCTTTAAATATGCAACCTCTATCTAATTCGTTTTTGGTTGTTTTAAATACTACCGCACCAGATTAACCCTTGTCAAGCCACTAGCATTTTTTCCTATGAATTAGTCACTATAAACCTTCCGGAAAAGAGCTATTTTTTTATCAAATTTTTGGTTGAACAAGTAAAAATCGCGTGTTATACTCAGTTAGTTTGAAATTAGTTGAAGTTTTTTCTACATATAATAAGAGGTAAAAGATTTATGAAACAAACTAGAAATGATGTTAGAAACGTAGCTATTATCGCCCACGTAGACCATGGTAAGACTACTCTGGTTGACGGTCTTCTTCGCCAGAGCGGCGTATTCCGCGCAGGCCAGGAGGTTGTAGAGCGTGTTATGGATTCCGGCGATATCGAAAAAGAGCGTGGAATCACCATCATGTCTAAGAATACAGCTATCACATATAAGGACATCAAGATCAACATCATCGATACTCCAGGCCATGCTGATTTCGGCGGAGAGGTTGAGCGAGTTCTTAAGATGGTGAACGGCGTTATCCTTGTTGTAGACGCTTTCGAGGGACCAATGCCACAGACCAAGTTCGTTCTTGGTAAGGCTATGGATCTTGGTCTTCCAGTAATTGTCTGTATCAACAAGATCGACCGTCCAGAGGCAAGACCAAATGATGTTATCGATGAGGTACTTGAGCTTCTCATGGACCTTGGCGCTGATGACAATCAGCTTGACTGCCCATTCGTATTTGCTTCTGCTAAGGCTGGTACTTCATCCCTTTCACTGGATGAGACAGGCACAGATATGAAGCCACTCCTTGATACGATCATCAACTACATCCCTGCTCCTGTTGGAGATCCTGACAGCAGCACACAGGTACTTATCAGCACCATCGACTACAACGAGTACGTTGGACGTATCGGTGTAGGTAAGGTAGATAACGGTATCGTTAAGGTTAACCAGGAGGTTGTAGTAGTTAACCACCACGAGCCAGACAGACGTATCAAGACCAAGATCGGTAAGCTCTATGAGTATGACGGACTTGGAAGAGTTGAGGTTCAGGAAGCCAAGATCGGTTCTATCGTTGCTATTTCAGGTATCGAGGATCTCAAGATCGGCGATACCCTCTGCTCAGTAGATAACCAGATTGCTATTCCTTTCCAGAAGATCTCTGAGCCTACTATTTCAATGAACTTCATCGTTAACGATTCACCTCTTGCTGGACAGGAAGGTAAGTACGTAACATCAAGACACCTTCGTGACAGACTTTACAGAGAGCTCAACACAGACGTATCTCTCCGTGTTGAGGATACAGATACAACAGAGACCTTCAAGGTTTCAGGACGTGGTGAGCTTCACCTCTCAGTTCTTATTGAGACCATGCGTCGTGAGGGCTTTGAGTTCGCAGTCAGCAAGGCTGAGGTTATCTACCACACAGACGAGCAGGGCCACAAGCTTGAGCCAATGGAGAAGTGCTACATCGATGTTCCTGATGAGTTCTCAGGAAGTGTTATCCAGAAGCTTGGTGAGAGAAAGGGTGAGCTCGTAAACATGGGCGCTGGTAACGGCGGATACACAAGAATCGAGTTCAACATTCCTTCAAGAGGACTTATCGGTTACAGAGGTGAGTTCATGACAGATACCAAGGGTAACGGTATCATCAATACAATCTTCGACGGATACGCTCCATACAAGGGAGATATGAATTATAGAAAGACAGGTTCTGTCATCGCATTCGAGGGCGGCGAGGCAACAGCTTACGGTCTCTTCAATGCTCAGGACAGAGGACAGCTCTTTATCAAGACTGGTGACAAGGTATATTCAGGAATGGTTATCGGAACCAGCGGAAAGAGTGAGGACGTTGAGGTTAATGTCTGCAAGACCAAGCACCTTACCAACACAAGAACATCATCCTCAGACGAAGCACTTCGTCTTGTACCACCAAGGATCATGTCTCTTGAGCAGTGCATCGAGTTCATCGACAACGACGAGCTTTTAGAGGTAACACCTACAAGCCTTCGTATCAGAAAGAGAATCCTCGATCCTACACTTCGTAAGAGAGCATCATTCAAGAAATAATATGTAAAAAATTAGACCTGAGATACATCATCACGATGCTTCTCAGGTCTTTTTCTTAATAATTGTTCAGCCCGGTCCTAATTTTATAGAAGGAAATAGTCTTTATTTCCTTCAGAGATAGTTATCTGGCCTTCACATTTACTGATAAGTTCGTTTTTTATCTGTTCCAGGTCAGATTCGCGGACGCAAATGTCGAATTGAACATCCGCAGCATACCTTGAGTCACTGATATTTATACCCTTCTGCCCCAGGAAATACTGGATGGTGTTAACCTTATCGTACCCAACCGTCAGCGTCAGCTTCTGGGAGTACACAAGCTCTCCCACGGTAGATGCTGCAATGCCGGCCTGGGCTGCCTGGGTGTAGGCCCTGACAAGGCCACCGGTTCCAAGAAGGACTCCTCCAAAATATCTGGTGACGATGATAAGGACATTGGTAAGGCCTGCTCCATTTATGACTTCGAGGATTGGCTTACCAGCTGTTCCGGAGGGTTCTCCGTTGTCGCTGCACTTGGTGATCTCGCTGTTTTCGCCGATCACGTAGGCATAGCAGTTGTGCCTTGCATCCCAGTACTTTTTGGAGATCTCTGCTATCTTCTCTTCGGCTTCCTGGGCCGAATTTACTGCGAATACATTACCGATGAACCGGGATTTCTTTTCCACGATCTCACCAGTTCCATTTGTAGTTATTACTCGTATCGATTCTCTCTTAGCCATAGCAGTAGTATAGCATAACAGCCCACAATTAGACCATAAAAGTCAATTATGATATAATAGTATAGTTTTAAATCTTTTTAGCGAGGAATTAGTATGAACTACGGTAAAAGAGGTATCGTTCAGCAGGCAAGAAATCTGAACTCCGGTACCGATAAATGGGGCAAGAAGTTTAGTCTTTTTGGATTCTATATTCTGCTTGCGCTTATCATTGGCATGGTGGTTATTGGCACCAGCGCTGGAATTGGCGTATTCAACGGAATCAAAGACGGAGCTCCCGACATTTCCAATATTGATGTTACACCAACAGGTTTCTCTACTTTCGTCTATGACACAGACGGCAATCAGATTGCCAAGCTGGTTTCGACGGATTCAAACAGAATTCCTGTAACCTGGGATATGATCCCCGAGAACCTTACCCACGCGTTTGTTGCCATCGAGGATGCAAGATTCTACGAGCACAACGGAATCGACGTTCAGGGTATTGTCAGAGCTGCTTTTGTAGGTATTACAAGCAGGAACTTCTCTCAGGGTGCCAGTACCATTACTCAGCAGCTTCTTAAGAACAACGTATTCTCCGGATGGACAGATGAGTCCTTCGTAGAGAGTGTTAAGCGTAAGATCCAGGAGCAGTACCTGGCTGTGCAGCTTGAGAAGACCATGAGTAAGGAAGATATCCTCCTTAACTACATGAACACCATCAACCTTGGACAGAATACTCTTGGCGTTCAGGCCGCATCACTTCGTTATTTCAACAAACCGGTAAGCGACCTCACTCTTTCAGAGTGCGCAGTTATCGCAGGTATCACACAGAACCCAAGTAAATTCAACCCGATCACTCACCCGGACAAGAACGTGGAGCGTCGCGACAAGGTCCTTCGCAACATGCTTGAGCAGGGTTATATCACTCAGATCGAATACGATAAGGCCATGACAGATGACGTTTATTCAAGGATCCAGAACGTCAACCAGGAGACAGGCGGAGACACCACCATCAACTCCTACTTCGTTGACGCTTTGACCAACGACGTATTAGAGGATCTTATCGCCGCAGGCTACAACGAGACTCAGGCCTACACTCTTCTTTACAGTGGCGGTCTTAAGGTATATTCAACTCAGAACCCTCAGATTCAGAGGATCTGCGACGAAGTATTCATGGATGAGAGCAACTATCCTGAGGGCACCAAGTATCTGTTAAGCTATGAGCTCTCAGTTAAGGCTCCTGACGGAACAGTTACCAACCATTCAAGCGAGATGTTCCAGTCTTATTTCAAGCAGCAAAAGAGCTCCTTCAACATGCTCTATGACTCCCACGAGTCAGCAGAAGCTGCTATCGAGGAATATAAGTCTGTGGTTGTTGGTTCCGACGACGAGGTCCTTGGCGAGAACATCACCCTTACTCCTCAGCCTCAGGTATCCATCACTGTTGAGGAACAGAGCACAGGTTACATCGTAGCAATGGTGGGTGGCCGCGGCCAGAAGACAGCCAGCAGAACCCTTAACCGTGCTACAGATACCTACCGTCAGCCAGGTTCTACATACAAGGTTCTTTCAACCTATGCACCTGGTATCGACAGCGCGGGACTTACACTTGCTACAGTATTTAACGATGCTCCATTTGCTTATACAAACGGAACCCTTGTTAGAAACTGGTGGGGATCTGAATACAGAGGTCTTAACAACGTAAGAAGCGCCATCAGAGATTCCATGAACGTTATCGCCGTTGAGGCTCTTACACTTATCACTCCTCAGCTTGGATTTGATTACCTCAAGAACTTTGGATTCACAACCCTTGCAGAGAATGTAACCATCAACGGTCAGGTTTACTCAGATATTCAGCAGTCCACTGCTCTTGGTGGTCTGACATACGGTGTTAAGAACATAGAGCTCAATGCAGCTTATGCAGCCATCGCCAATGGCGGTGTTTACACCAAGCCCAAGCTCTACACCAAGGTTGTAGATCACGACGGCAATGTAGTCCTTGATAATACAGAGGTTCAGTCAAAACGTATTATAAAAGAGACTACTGCTTTCCTTCTTACAAGCGCCATGCAGGACGTTGTAACCAGCGGTACTGGTGGATCAGTTAACTTCGGTTCAACTGCCATCGCAGGTAAGACAGGTACAACATCAGACTACAACGACGTTTGGTTTGCAGGATATACCAACTATTACACAGCAACAACATGGACTGGCTACGACAACAACGCCAAGATGACAGCTTCTGCTGAAAAGAACCTGTCAAAGACCATGTGGCGCAAGGTTATGGAAAGAGTTCACGAAGGGCTTCCATATTCATCCTTCACCATTCCAAGTGGCATAACCTCCGCAGCTGTTTGCTCAAGATCCGGAAAACAGCCAATCGCAGGACTTTGCGACGGAGCCGTATATTCAGAGTACTTTGAAGAGGGAACTGTTCCAACAGAGAGCTGTGATGTTCACTACGCAGGAACCATCTGTGCACTTGATGGATGCCCAGCCTGCGAGACCTGCCCATTTAAGGCAGCTGGTGTATTTGAGCTTACACCTGAGGTGCCACCAGCACTTCAGTCAGGATTTGTTGATTACAATCCTTCTAATTCAGCGTATACTACCACAACTGACGAGAACGGCAACACTGTCACAGTTCTCAACCAGTGCAGACATACTCCGGAATACATGTCCCAGGAGGGAATTGAGGGCATAATCGCCGGAGAGCAGGAACTTCTAAACCAGGCAGCTGCCGCCGCAGCAGCCGCAGCCGCAGAGGCAGGAGGAGAGGCTCCAGCTCCAGCTCAGGAGACAGTTTTGGATACCGTTCCTGAGAACGTAGCTGCTGGTAACTAAGCAGACACATAGCGCAATCGCGTCAAATAAAACACATACAAAAAAGCCGAGGGATTCAAACCCTCGGCTTTCTTTTTACTCCGAAAATCACCGGATATTATTTTTTCTTACATAGTATGAATAGTAGATCGCAAACAGTGTCGATGTGGTGATCCAGGTAATAGGATAGCTGGTCTCAACCATCTCGATGGTCGGATTAAATGGGAATGCAAACAGTATCCAGCAAACCCTCAAAACACAGATACCACTTAAAGTGATAAACATAGGACGAAGGGCATCTCCAAGACCTCTTAGGGTTCCGGTAAAGACCTCAACTCCAATGTATGTGATATAGAAAGGAGCAAGGAACTTTATCATCTGGTATCCTATAGCGATTACCGCCTCGTTGGTTACGAATATCTTAAGAAGGAATTCTCCGTAGATAATCAAAAGTATCGTAAGCGGAATGGTGATCGCAACAGAGATGATAAATCCCTGCTTAACGCACTTACGCACTCTGTCGTTTCTGCCTGCGCCAAAGTTCTGCCCTGCAAAGGTGGTGATAGCTGTTCCCAGGCTGTTCTGCGTCATCCAGAAAAGCACATCTATCTTGCCATAGGCAGCCCACGCAGCCGCTGCATCCTTACCAAAGCCATTGATGGCAGCCTGTATCAGCATGTTGGATAAGGTGTACATAGTGGTCTGAAAACCTGCCGGAAGCCCGATCCTTATGATCCTTCCAAGCATCGGCATATCAAACCTGATCCGCTTAAGATAGAGTCTGTGCATATCCCTTGATCTCATCAGCATGATTATTACGATAACAGCGCTTATCAGCTGACAGAGGATAGTTGCTACTGCAACGGCAATAACACCGTATTTATCACCTCTCTTGCCCATTCCAAGGGTTATGACAAACAGCACGTCAAAGAATATGTTCACAAAACAGCTGACGATAAGGACTATCAGAGGCCTCTTGGAGTCTCCTACGGCTCTTAGTATTCCGGCTCCCATATTGTAGACCAGATTCGGGATCATACCCAAAAAATAGATTCTAAGGTACAATGTAGCCGCTTCAGACTGCTCAACAGGTGTCTTCATAACTCCGATGACCCAGGGCGAAATAGCGTATCCTATCGCCGTAATAATGGCACCTCCCACAAGAGCCAGTGCCAGAGCCGTGTGAACAGCCTTCTCAACAGCCTCTTTATTAACTGCACCATAGAATTGGGATATGACAACGGTAGCTCCAGAGGACAATCCCAGGAAGAATCCCAGGAAAAGAGATACCACTGTGGCAGCTGATCCGCCCACAGCGCCAAGAGCATCACTGCTGACAGCTCTGCCCACTATGACCGCATCTATTGTATTGTAGAATTGTTGGAAAAAGGCTCCCAAAAGTAATGCTGAAAAATAAGCCAGCATGTTTTTCCAAATGGGGCCTTCTGTGATATTTACTTTCTTCATAATGATGATTATACTCTATTTACGGGCGTTTGCGGCACATTAAAAAAAAGATAAAAAACGTGTTGACAATCCATGACCGACCATTATATAATATCTCTTGCGTTACGGTTTTAGCCTTTGTAACTAAGATCAACGGGGTGTGGCTCAGCTTGGCTAGAGCACCTGCTTTGGGAGCAGGGGGTCGCAGGTTCGAATCCTGTCACCCCGACTTTTTTAAGGATTATTACCGTACGCGGGTGTAGTTCAATGGTAGAACACCAGCCTTCCAAGCTGGATACGTGGGTTCGATTCCCATCACCCGCTCTCATGTGTCCGTAGCTCAGCTGGATAGAGCAACGGCCTTCTAAGCCGTGGGTCGGGGGTTCGAATCCCTTCGGGCACATTAGTTTTATACAGTTGCTAAGCACTTGCAATAGCATTTCTGCAAGTAATTGCATGAATGCTATTTTTTGTATAAAACACTAATATGGTGGCTATAGCGTAGTTGGTTAACGCGCCAGATTGTGGTTCTGGAGACCGAGGGTTCGAGTCCCTCTAGCCACCCTACGAGCAGAGTTTTTTACTGTGGATCCTATTGTTAGGCATACAGGGCTATCGCCAAGCGGTAAGGCACAGCACTTTGACTGCTGCATACGACGGTTCGAATCCGGCTAGCCCTGCTAACGGCTGAGATTTTTTTGAGCCGCATTTTTATTGGGTGAAACATCATCCATCTATATGGGATACTAGCTCAGGTGGTAGAGCACTTGACTTTTAATCAAGTTGTCGGGGGTTCGAATCCCCCGTGTCTCATTGCAAGATCCCTATTCCGCAAGGAATCAGGGATTTTCTTATAGGCGGATATGGCGGAATTGGCAGACGCGCTGGATTTAGGTTCCAGTGGGCGACCGTGCAGGTTCAAGTCCTGTTATCCGCAGTACATTTTAAGGCTTTTCGTGTTGATACACGGAGAGCCTTTTTTATTGTCAACCATGCGGATTATTGAACGTTCACACAGCACTATCTCATTTCGTCTAATTTCGTCTTTTCACCCTGTTTTTGAGCTAAGTGGTATTAGTTTTGGTAGTACAAAAAGGTGTAGTTAATGCAGATAAATACTGGGGTGTGCAAAATGCACATAGAAATTTAAGAAAATTTAAAAATCATTTTGACGTCTTGGACTTTTGTTTGTGCAGAATAGAGAACTTTATTGCCGCCTCTTGTATATCTGTGCATTACTACATTAAGATGTAAGTGATAAGTAACAAAGAACATAACACGGATTAAGGATGCCACAGGAGCACAGATTGTTTGTGCACTGTGGCTTTTTTATTTGTCTAAAACTACAAAAATGGAGGTGGATAAAATGAATCCAACAAGAAGACAAGACGGAACTTTGCTGTGTGACACCTTATCGCTTGATATGCCACAACTCATGCAAGCTCTATCCTGTGGAAGACAGACAGCAGAGGAAATTGCAAAATCAGCAGGAGCACGCATGAAGATTGGAAAAAGGGTGCTTTACAACACAGGCAAGATAAAGGCTTATCTTGATTCTATCGCAGGATAAGGGTGGTGAGATGCTTGGATGAAAACGAGAAATTTATTTATCAGCTAACGCGCAAGTTACTGTGGAAATATCACCATGATATGGATTCAGTATTAGCACAGGTCAAACTTGAGAACTCAATGCAAAAGCATCCTCTCAATGAAAATCAGTTGAGGTATGTAATCACAAGAGCGTTAGATGATGGAGCGCAAGCACCTCCAATAGTCTGCAATTCTGTAAAAGATATTGACCTTGAGGATGTGAACGAGCCATTTTTCTTTATTCCACAGATACTATCAAACGGACATTACATGTTGAATAGTCCACCTAAAGAGGGTAAATCAAGATTGCTCATGCAGATGGCACTAGCTCTTTGTAAAGGTGGATTATTCATGGGAAAACGATGTGTAAAGACTAGCGTTCTATATCTAGCTTTGGAAGATGAGCGACTGGACTTCGAGAGCAGATTAAAGCTGTTTCTGAATTACGATGAGCCGCCCGAAAATCTGTACTTTGCTACCTTGGAGGATTTCGACTACTCTCCTCCCACACTTGAGGGCGGAGAACTGACAGAGCTTATAGAGGAGAACTTGAGCAAGCATCCCGACATTCAGATAATTTTGATTGATGTGTTTGGTGTGATAAGAAGTAAGCGGCGAAAAGGTGAGGACTTCACAGATACAGAACGTAGGGATGTGCTTACACTTAATCGCTTGGCGGCTCAATACAAGATTGCTCTAGTGGTTGCTCATCACGTTTCACATACCAAGAGAAAAGGAACTATAGAAACAATCGGTTCGGGTGCAGGCTCTTACGTTATCTCCGCCACAGTTCATGGAGAGATGTTGCTTTACAAGAATCAAGAAACAGGTGCTCACACCTTTTCTGTGCAAGGCAGGCGGCTTGCATTACAAAAGTTTGCTATTGAAGATGATTTCCCACGATGGCGATACTGCGGAACGAATGATGAGTATGAAGCCGCAAACAATCCGCTCGTCATCACAGTTAAGCATCTGATAGATAATGCGGAGGGTGGCAAGTGGAGCGGAACTGGTAAAGAGCTATTAGATTACAACACCTCAAACAAGCTCCCACAGATTATCGGAAAGATAAACAGAAACACCTTTTCTGTGAGCATCATCCGTCTGTTATCTATATCGGGCATAAGATACAAGCAGATAAAGAATGGAAACGGAACTATACACAAGTTTGAAAAACTCTGATAGAAAACGGATAAATACTAAGACTTATAGTATCTATATTTTATCTCTGATATCTCTGATTATTCTGATTCTATCAGAGATATCAGAGTTTTCAGAGGTACAGGAGCTAAAGGAAAATGGAGAAATTCATGGATGAACGCGAGCGGCTTGCTTGCGTGGGATGGATAAGAAAATACTTATCAGATATGACTAGGAAACAAGCTGATTCTTACGTGTTAAAGCACATGTTTCAACGCATGACAGGTATTTACTCAAGCGATACTGAATTTCAAGAAGTCATGAGAGAATGTGGGTTTGAGCCTCTAGAATCAACAAAGTCGGTCTTTGAGGTCAAAGTCGATTCTCTAGTCATAAAAAACTATTACAAAAACTAGGAGGGGAACTATGAACAGAACAAAACAGTTTTACGATTTAACAATGAAGTATAGAAAAGGATTAAACGAGATTAACGACAAGTACGATGCAGAGCTTGCCAAGATTGACAAGTACAGAGGTAGTGCAGGCTACGACAAGGACAGGGATTCGATTGAACACAGGCGTAAGGATGCTATAGCGGCATTTCAGAACGAACGCCTCACAGCATTTCTGACTATCATTGATGAGATGCGAAAGACAGCCAAGAGCAGGACAATGACAGCACCAACATCGGAGGAGCTTGCACTCTTACAGGCTCTCAAGATGCGCGACAACATCGGCAAGGATGAACTAGAGCAGGCATCACGCACATTAAGGAATTGTCCAGTAGGCTTGTCTATCCTTGATGAGATTGCAAAGAAAAACGATGTGATGGGCGTGCGCTTTGGTGCAGAGAGTACAGACAGTATCTTAAACCATATCAACAGTTTAGAGGAAAGTGCAAAACGCTTATGTGCTCTAGATAGATGTGATAGCAGACAGGAAATGCTCTTACGCAGGAACATTCACGGCGCAGACTATGACCCACAGGCTCTCTATAGCTTTGCTGTGGACAGAGATTTTATCAGCGAGAATGATGCTCTTACTTTTATGGGCGGCGTTACTGATTTAGACAGTTTCAGAGATGCTGTGAACACAGAGGAAGTGTGGCATTATGACAACGCATAAAAACATGGTTAGCTTTGCATCCTGTGAGGCATGGGGTGCAAGGCTTGAGCGAACTATTAAGAGGTTGTGGATAGCTAATGTGTTTCTTGCATCAGCTCTAGTGATAACTAACTTGGTGTGGCTGATTCTGACAAGGTGGTGATGATATGGCTAAGAGGCTAAAGGATGAGGAAATTGTCGCGGCTCTGATAGAGTGCGGAACGATTAAAGCGGCGGCTGATTGTTTAGGAGTACAGATAAAGACCCTATACTCACGCATGAAAAAGGAGAATTTCAAAGAGCTATATCGTAGCGCAAAGTCTGACCTGCTCAAAGCCGCCACAGCAAAGATGCAGAGCAACCTTGTGGATGCCTGTGATGTTATCGCGGAGATAATGAAGGATGCAGACACAGCGCAACAGATAAGGCTTAACGCGGCTGATTGTATAATCCGCAGTACTCTCAAGATGCTAGAACAGGCTGATATTCTAGAACGTGTGGAGGAACTGGAAAACCTCATAAAGGAAAGAGGTGATACCACATGAGCAGAGCTTTGAGGCGTAGACTACAAGCCATGAAAACAGAGATAACATCCAGTGAGGATGTGGGAGCTATTCTGAAATTCATTGATTCGGGTGCTTATTATGATGAGCTTACGGATGAGGAAAAAGATGCTTACTGTAGATACCTTGGTACAGAGCGAGATGCACTAGAAACTGTGAACGGATATGTTTTAGGATGCCTGCACTTTCAGTTAAATCGCAGACCAAAGCCTCCGACAGATGCAGAGCACAGGGCAACAGTCAAAGAAGTAGAATCCTACTTTGATGCGCGTATTGCAGAATACAACTCTCCTAAAGCAAGAGCACAGCGAGAGGCAGACTACCAAAGACAACAGAGAATCTGCCATAAATCCACCACTCCTAGAGGGGTGCGGATGAATAGCTGATTAAGAGTGTTTCTTGATATACTCCTTGATTGCAACATTGATTGTATTGGACAGGGTGCGGCTTTCACGTTCTGCAATCTGTGAGAGCTTTTCCTTGTCCTCTTTGGATATTGTGAAATTCACACGCTCTTTGTCTTTACCTATCATTATGAATCCCTCTTACATGAGTAAACTTGTGCGCGCTAATCAGAAGTGCTATCATGGTGATAGCACCACATGGAACTAGACGAAACAACACAAATAAATGATAACAAGGAGATAAAACGATGGCAAGAAGAACAAAGAGAGCAGATGGCTTATTACAAAAGAAATTCAGAATTAAGGTAAAAGGCGTAAGCAAGCAGTTTATCGTGTACGGACACAGTGAAAAGGAACTGACCGAAAAGGAGCAGGCAAAGCGCGAGGAAGTCGAGCGCGGACTTGAAAAGCAGGATAATCCCACAGTTTCAGAGTACTACGAAAGATGGATGAGCTACAGAAAAGACAAAGTTTCAGAGGCTACTATCCGCACACAAGACAAGTTTTTCGGAGTGATGAGCAAGATTAAAATGCAGGGGCTTGCAGGCGTTTGCTTTGGTGAACTCAAGATTAAAGATGTGGACATAGAGATTCTAATTGCTTTGCAGGCAGAGCTAAAGACTGGAAGAAAATCACAGACAGTCAATGATTACATGGCTTTGCTAAAGCACATTTTCTCTGATGCTTACAAGGCAAGATTGATTGAATACAACCCCTGCCTACAGTTACAGAATCTCAAAAGAACAGAGGAACGTGCTAGAGATACCCACCACAGAGCTTTGAGCATCGAGGAAACTAAAGCGTTCTTTAGCTGTGAAAGATGCAAGAACAGTTATTATTACAATGTTTTCCGTATGGCAATCAATACAGGAATGAGAATCGGTGAGATTGGTGCTCTGAAAAATTCAGACATTCACAATGGTACTATCCACATCGAGCGCACTATTACTAGGACAGAATCGGGTGCATACATCATCGGTGATGATGCCAAGACAGAGGCAGGCAAGCGCATAATCCCTATGAACGAGCAGATAAAGACCATCATCACAGAACAGAAGGAGCTTGATAGGCTGATAAATGGTAATGTGGTATCAATGGACAATCAGCTTTTCAAGGCTGTGGAAGGTGGCTTATTGATGGCAACCCCTATAGATAGAGAAATAAAGAGAATCTGCAAAGATGCAGGCATTGAGCCATTCACTATGCACGCGTTTCGTGCTACGTTCGCCACTAGAGCCATTGAAAGTGGCATGAACCCTAAGACTTTGCAGGAGATACTAGGACACAGCAATTTCAATATCACAATGAGCCTTTACGGACATTGTTTAGAGAATACAAAAAAGCAGGAAATGGATGCAATCAATATTGCGATTTAAAGAGAAGTGGTATTGAAAATGGTATTAGTCAAGTAGCAATCCTCCTGTTCATGCGGATTGCAGGTTTTAGTCCTGTTATCCGCAGGATAGCGCTAGAGGGCGCAAAATAGGCTGTTTGTGAGTGATCACAAGCAGCCTTTTATATTTCCTTTATTCACCCTCATCTCGGGCTCTTACAGATATTTGATCTCGTAGGAGACATCATCCCCATCAATACTTAGGATAATGTAACTTGGTCTTCTGCCCTCCTGCCTTGGATATGACAGGCTTCCAGGGTTAAAAAGATAAATCCCATCAAGGTTTTTGGCCACGGGTCTGTGGGTATGGCCAAAAAACACCATTTTAGCCCCTCTGGCGATGCCTTCTGCTTTAATGTTCTCCAGGTCCATGGAGACCAGATAATGGTGTCCATGGGTCAGAAAAGCCCTAAATCCGTCGATCTCAAATTCAAGCTCTCTGCTCAGGTCTGAAAAGAAATCATTGTTGCCTGAAACAAAGTACACCGGACAGTCTGCTGCCAGGGCAAACTTCCCTTCAGAGCCCTCAAAATCCCCACAGTGGATTATTCCATCCAATGGCTCCTCCAGATCCAGAACATCATAAAAGTTTTTATCGTGTCCGTGAGTATCACTCACAACCAAGTACTTGTGCATTAAATATTTCCACCTTTAAAAGCTTCCTCAAGGAGCCCTGCCATCTCACGAAGAGCCTTGCCCCTGTGGCTTATGGCATTCTTTTCTTCAGGAGATATCTCTGCGCTGGTCTTGCCATACTCCGGTAAAAAGAAGATAGGGTCATATCCGAAACCATTCTCTCCAGCGATCTCAAATCCAATCCTTCCCTCCATCTTACCAATGGTTGAAAGCATCTTACCTCCTGGAAGACATGCTGCAATGGCGCACACGAATCTTGCACTTCTCTCTTCGCCTTCAGCCCCAGCAAGTCTCTCTATAATGATCCTGTTTTTCTCAGAATATGGAGTGTCTTTTCCAAGGTATCTTGCTGAGTAGATTCCTGGCTCGCCCCCAAGATAGTCGACCTCAAGACCCGAGTCATCAGCAAGAACAACGGTCTGCCCTGCCATATCAGGGTCCTTTTCCTCAAGGAGCTTGTAGATTGCAGATGCCTTGATGGCTGCATTCTCTGCAAAAGTGGTTCCATCTTCCACCACATCCTCAAAAACTCCCGCTTCCTTCATGGAAAGGATCTCAGCGTCAAGACCGCCTAAAATCTCGCGGATCTCCCTCATTTTATCCTTATTGCCAGTAGCAAATACTATTCTCATTCCATCACCTCTAACGCATCCAAAATGCCATCGTAGATACCCTCTGCCACCTTGGACTGATATGCCGGACTAGCCAGCTTTTCTTTATCATTATCTCCGGAAATCTTGCCAAGACTGATCCTGGCTGCAGGAACAGGACAAACCTCTAAAAGCCCTTCCCTTTTTTCAGGAAATACTCCAAGAATCTCTCCCACTCCCTTATCTGCACACCCCTTAAGGAGCGCATCTGCAAACTCAGCATTGGAGAGCCTTCGTAAAAAGAACTTGTCATTATAATAAGAAGACATTCCATTCCAGGAATCATCACCGCCATCTACAGACAGCTCTACCACCAGATCAGCATGGGAATCCTCGATGAGAGCCTTTCTCTGCTCCAGGGCCACATCGCTGTCTGTAAGTCTTGTAAAGTACAGCTTAATGTTGTGCTCTGAGTCTTTGTCTGCGACGCTCTTTAGCAAAAGAGCTGTATCCAGAGTGATACTCTTTTCCATAAGATCCGGGGAACTATTTCCATGGCTCTCTCCGCCGCCCTCAGGATCGACCACTACCACGTGATCAAATTTATCCTTCGGCTCATAGAATCTCACCTCAATGGTGCTGTTCTCCGTAAGTGCACTCTCGTTAACGTACAGATCATCAAGCTTAAAATCAAGGCATACACTGCCTGTGTCATTCTCATTGATGCACACGGCGCTCTCTAATAGGTCAAGCCCTGTCACCACCGGATTATCCAGATAGAATCCCTCTTCCCTGCTGTCTATGTAGATACGAAGCTCATGATCCGTATATCTGTCTTCCAATATGAGATTGTCAGAACTTACGCTCCTTGGCAGCGGGATGATAAGTGCATCCTCCTTGCCCTGTGGAACGTTGTCGTCTATCAAAAGCGTGTAGGACTTTTCGCTTCCTTCTCTGTCTACCGGCGCTCCTGCCGCATCAGTGATCATGATGTGCTTGGTAGCTGACCTGTAGAGCATAAGGGATATGGAAATCGCCGCGAAAACCGAGGCCTTGATAGCGACTCTTTTCATCTGTTCATTGGTCATTGTTCGCTGTCCCGTCTCCTTGGCGGCTTAGGACCCATAAACTGATAGAAGTAGGTCTTAAGCATTCCGTTGTATATCTTTCTGTTCTTGTCGGCCTTTCTGCCTATGTATTTCTCAGCATCCTCATAGCCTGTGATAAGGTACATTGACCAGGAATCCAGCGCCTTGTACCTCTCGCCTATGGTCCTGTAGAGATTTGGCAAAAGATCTTTATCCCCGATCCTCTCTCCATAAGGAGGGTTGGTTATGATAAAGCCGTACTTCTTCCTGTGAGAAAGATCTGCGATATCTCTTGCCTGGAAATGTATCATGTTCTCAACGCCAGCCTTCCTTGCGTTGATCCTTGCTATCTCTATCATCTCGGGATCAAGATCGTACCCCTGAATATCCACGTCTACGTCTGTTAAGATCTCATCCCTGGCTTCATCCCTAACGTCTGCCCAGTTCTCTTTTGTAATAAGATGGGTCCAGCTCTCAGCGGTAAAGTTCCTGTTCATGCCAGGAGCGATGTGCGCCGCCATCATAGCTGCCTCAATGGGAATAGTTCCACTTCCGCAGAATGGGTCCACCAGGATCCTGTCTGCATGCCATGGAGTCAGAGTTATAAGAGCCGCAGCCAGGTTCTCCGCAATGGGAGCCTTGGACTCCAGCTTCCTGTAGCCTCTCTTGTGGAGGGAATCTCCAGTGGTATCAAGAGCTACCGTTACCTCGTCCTTCATGAGGAACACCCTTACAGGATAATCCTCGCCATCTTCCTTGAACCAGTCAGTGTGGTAGCACTGCTTCATCCTCTCCACCATGGCTTTTTTCATGATGGACTGGATATCAGATGGGGAAAAGAGCTTGCTCTTAACGCTACTTGCCTTCTTGACCCAGAACCTTCCGTTAATGGGGATGAACTCCTCCCATGGAAGTGACTTGGTGCCCTGGAAAAGATCCTCAAAGCTCTCAGCGTGGAAGCTTCCAACCTTGATAAGTATCCTCTCGGCGCTACGAAGGCCAATATTTGCACGACAAACAGCGTCCGGATCACCAGCAAAGGTAACACGGCCGTCTGCCACCTCGGTAATGTCGTATCCGAGGTCAATAATTTCTTTTTTTAGTACCGCCTCCAGGCCAAAATGGCATGGTGCGATCAGTTCAAACTTCATCATACAGCTCATTATACAAAACTAAATATAACCATGGCAATACTATCAGTGACATCAAAAAAGCAGCGACTACAAAAATGTAATCACTGCTTAATCAGTGTGCGTGACAGGATTCGAACCCACGACCTTCTGGTCCGTAGCCAGACGCTCTATCCAGCTGAGCTACACGCACATGTGCCTAATGCGGCAACAAAGAACATTATAGTAAACGCTTGTTGCTTTGTCAAGAATAAGAATTATTTTTATTCTTCCTTCTCTGCCTTCTCAGCAGCCTTGGTCTCAGCCACAAGTTTTTCCATATCTGGTCTTGCAAATTCAAAGCAGGCCATGAGTTTCTCTGAAAAGACACCGCACTCGCCGTCTTTGATCATCTCATAGGCTCTGTCCAGAGGATAAGCAGACTTATAAACACGGTCACTTACCAGGGCATCATAAACGTCCGCCAGTGCTGTGAGCTGAGCACCGATGGAGTTCTCTTCGCCCTTAAGTCCGTCAGGATAGCCTCTTCCGTCATATCTTTCATGATGATGTCTACAGATATCCAGGCACATGTCGTAGTACTCCTTGTCCTGAATATCTTTTAACATCTCAATAACCTCGCACCCTCTTGTGGTGTGAGATTTCATAACTTCAAATTCCTCGTTTGTAAGACGTCCCGGCTTAAGAAGGATTGAGTCAGGAACGGAAATCTTACCTATATCATGCATGGCTGAAGCCTGGGTAATGACCTCAATGTTCTGGGCATTAAGTCCAAGCTCCGGATAGTTGTTCATTGCAGTAAGAGCAAGGATCCTTACAAATCCCTTGATCCTCTTAAGGTGGTATCCGGACTCCATGTTTCTGAACTCGACGATAGTAGCAATGGTGTCGATGACCTTCTCATTGCTGTCGCGAAGCTTCTCTTCCTGTTTCTTCAGATACATGAACTGCTTTTTAAGAACTCTTGTCTGATCATCAACCTTGTCCTCAAGGTGATTCTTGTGATCAAAGAGCTCCACGTTTCTGGCAACACGCCTGTCTACAATGACAGGGTCAAAGGGCTTATGGATAACGTCGGAAGCACCCTTCTGATAACTGTTACGCTCAGCCTCAGTTGAGGTATCCGCAGTGATCATAAGGACAGGGATACGGTCGTTTAGGTTATCCCTCTTTTCCATCTCCTCAAGAACTGCATATCCGTCCATCTCGGGCATGACAATGTCCAGCAGAACAGCAGCAAGCTTGCCCTCGTTCTGCTCCATCATCTTGATAGCCTCGACGCCGTTTTCAGCCTCCAGGATATTGTACTTATCTTTGAAGATTTCTCCTAAGATTCCTCTGTTGATCTCGTTGTCATCAACAATTAGTATTGAGCGATCAGCCATATGACCTCCACTTTGCATTACCAGTCTTTAGGAAAAAGATATTTATCAGCGTTCAACTATAGCGGCACAGCCCATTCCACCGCCTACGCAAAGAGTAGCAAGTCCCTTCTTTGCGTCTCTTCTCTGCATCTCATAAAGAAGAGATACAAGAATTCTGTTTCCTGAGCATCCAACAGGATGTCCAAGAGCGATAGCTCCGCCGTTTACGTTAAGGACTTCATTACTAAATCCCAGGTCATGCTGAACAGCAATTGACTGGGCTGCAAAGGCTTCATTAGCCTCAATAAGATCAAAGTCACCAATTGAGTAGCCAGCTTTTTTCATAACCTTCTGAGTTGCTGCTACTGGGCCGATTCCCATGATGCTTGGCTCAACACCTGCAAGCGCACCTGCGATCCAGGTCGCCATAGGCTTAACACCGAGCTCCTTTGCCTTTTCTTCGCTCATTACGATGATGGCAGAAGCCGCATCATTGATTCCAGAAGAATTTGCTGCTGTTACAACGCCATCCTTCTTGAATGCTGGCTTAAGATGTGAGATGCCCTCTACGGTAACACCACTTCTTGGGCCTTCATCTGTATCAAAAATAATAGTCTCTTTCTTTTTCTTAACCTCTACAGGAACGATCTCGTCCTTAAACTTACCCTCTGCAATGGCCTTTTCAGCCTTGTTCTGAGACCATGCAGCAAACTCGTCCAGCTGCTGTCTTGTGAGATGCCACTGCTCTGCAATGTTCTCAGCTGTGATACCCATGTGATATCCGCCAAAAGCATCTGTAAGACCATCATGAATCAGGGCATCCTCAAGTGCGCCAGTACCCATACGGTATCCATAACGGCCCTGCTTTACAAGGTAAGGAGCCATTGACATATTCTCCATACCACCTGCAACGATAATGTCTGCATCGCCCACTGCAACCAGCTTGGCTGCAAGGTTTACACTGTGCAGTCCTGAACCGCAAAGAACATTTATAGTTGTAGCAGGAACCTCAACAGGGATACCTGCATTGATAGATGCCTGTCTTGCGGCATTCTGTCCAAGTCCTGCCTGGATAACGCATCCCATATATACTTCATCAACCTGTTCAGGCTTTATCCCAGCTCTGTTTAATGCTTCCTTTATTACGATACCTCCAAGAACAGGAGCAGGAGTTGTACTAAGAGCTCCTCCCATTGTTCCGATCGCTGTTCTGCATGCACCTGCAAGTACTACTTTTCTAGCCATTTTATCCTCCAGCTTTTAACTTTTTCTTTCTATTATAATCGAGATATCTCAGAAAGGACACACTTTCACGATACCTCTTTATTTTATCATTTTAATACATCGTTCTCAACGCATTAGTGTTAATTGTTTATCAACATTTAATACTTTATCCCCTTGATAGAGAAAGGGGAAGTTCAAGTCCGTGGCTCTCCAAAAGCTCTTTATCCCTGAGAATCTCTTTAGCATCGCCATCGGCTAGTATCCTGCCCTCGTCAAGAAGCACCACCCTCTCACAGGTATCCAGGATGAAATCAAGATCATGGGAAGTAACTATCTTAAGGGCCTTTATCTCGTTGAGGATCCCTATGAGGTTCCTGCGGTTTCTGGGGTCCAGAGCAATTGAAGGCTCATCCATGATGATAATGTCTGGCTCCATGGAAAGGATTGTTGCTATGGATGCAAGCTTCTTCTCACCGCCGGAGAGGTTGTAGTTGTGGCGCTTTCTAAGCTCCGTCATGTGGACCTTTTCAAGAGCCTCAGAAACTCTCCTCTCCACCTCTTCGTCAGAAAGGCCGTAGTTCTGTGGTCCAAATGCCACATCCTCCTCAACCGTTGATAAAAACAGCTGGCTGTCTGAATCCTGGAACACATATCCGATGTGCTCTCTTATGTGGTTCAGATTTTCCTTGTTTACAGGATGTCCTGCAACCTCCAGAGTTCCGGTGTAATCGAGCCTCAGTCCCACAAGAAGCTTCATGAGAGTGGACTTTCCAATCCCGTTAGCTCCGATTATTCCAATGCTCTCACCGTCCTTGGCAGTCAGATTCACCCCGCAGAGCACCTCTTCGCCCTTCTCATAGGAAAAGTGCAGGTCTTCTATTTTCAATACTTCACCATTTATTCCAGTGTGCATCTATAGTCCCTTTCTCAATAAATGTACCTAATGAAAACGAACATGAGGATCCAGGCAGCCGGATAGAGAACATCTATCGGGTTTACGCCTTTTCTTTTCACCCTGAAATCCCCGTTAAATCCTCGAAGCGTCATGCTCTCGTATACAGCGCTTGCCCTGTCCATGCTGCGAAGAAGCCACTGTCCCACAAGGCTTCCCCAAGCCCTGTAGTGGATGCCCTTTTGCTTTGGCGCCCTTAGCATGTAGGCCGTCATTATCCTGTTAGCCTCATTGCCCATAAGTCCAAAGTACCTGTAGATCAGCATGATCACTATGACGATTATTTTGGGAACATGTATCGCTCTTAGTCCATAGCAGATCTCCTCGATGGATGTGGTGGCAATGAGGATGTACGCTGAGAGCACCGCATAGAAGCCCTTCAGCATCAGTGTCAGCATGGATATCACGCCACCCGTCACTGCTATCTCATGGGCAGTTCCTTCTCCTATGGAAAAGAGAACGTTCCGATCGAAAAATGGATTGAATATTCCCACAAACAGCACCAGGGGCAGAATCAGCCTCATCCTGTAAAGCCCCTCTTTTATGGACAGCTCTCCCACAACAAACCCAAAGATCGGGAAAACAGCCATCAGGATCAGCTTGTCCAAAGCATACTTATCAAAAGATGTCACAACAAGTATGTAAAAAACGCAAACAAGCAGCTTCCCCACTGGATGAAGCCTGTTCATCCAATGGGAGCGCTGCTGCAGAGTCTGTAATCTATGAAGTTCCTGTAAATTACTGTCTATCTGGTTCACTAAATACTACGCCGCTTTACTCTCGCTATTTTTCTTGAAGAACTTAAATGCGTAGCAGGCACCGACTGTAATGAGCACAACTACCAGTGCTCCTACGATTCCAGAAAAGCTCGTTCCAACTGCTGACTCACTGCCCTTAAATGCATAGTCAGGAAGAAGTGATGTTGCCTCCTGAATGCCAGCTGCTGCGTCGTATGCTCCGCCTGCTGCCTCAAGCTCTGCTGTTCCTGCAACCTGCTCCATTGACCACTCAAGGCCGTCTGGGAATGCTGAAGCGAAAAGAGATACGATTCCGCCGCAGATTGCTGCTACTACTGCAAGTACAATTATTGTGTTCTTGAAAGTAAGCTTACCTTCGTTTTTATCTGTTGCCTCTCCTACGCCCCAGAGAAGTGATGGTCTTGCCTCATGTACAAAGCAGAGAACTGCTGCTGTGATAAGACCCTCTACAAAACCGATAGCAAGGTGGATAGGCTGCATTGTTGCCACAAATACAGAGAATGGAAGCTCTGTAATACCTGAAATAAGTGTTTCAAGTGTAACCGAGAATGCGCCAAGCTGCAAGGTCAATACACATCCCAGTATCGATGCGAGGATGATCTTCGCCTTGGAAGCTCCTTTCTTCATGATAGGCTTCCAGATCAGAAGCGCTCCCACAAAACACCCGTAAAATGCCATGTTCCAGACGTTACAGCCAAGGGCCAGAAGTCCTCCGTCTGCAAATAATAATCCCTGAACCAGCAGTACTCCTATCATTGTAAGGAATCCAGCCCATGGGCCAAGAAGTGCTGAAAGCATCATGCCTCCGCAAAGATGTCCTGAAGAACCTGTTCCAGGAATGGTGAAGTTCAACATCTGAGTTGCAAATACAAATGCTCCCATAACACCCATTACAGGGATCTTCTCAGGATTATTTTCCTTTCTGACTTCAGCAACGGATACACCTGCTGCTGCAGTTGATAGTATGTACATTGTTCCAGCTACTGCTGGTGCCACAAGGGCGTCTGCCATATGCATAAAAACTATCCTCCCAAAACATTACGTTTAGTTTTGCTACAATTCAGTATTTTTCTATCATGTAGCATATTCAATAATGAGTATATGGAAAGTGCCTATGGCCCACAAGCCCCCCAGGGGGTTCTATTTATGCAAAAGCACAACTTTTATGCGTTCTTTTTCTCAAAAAGCTCTTTTATCGCCTTGTCGTATGGTGCCCTGAGTACTCCGTACTCCGTAACAATACCTGTGATCAGCTCATTATCTGTGACATCGAAGGCAGGGTTATAAACCTTAACTCCCTCTGGCGCCATCCTCTCGCTGTACCACATCTCGGTAACTTCCTCGCTCTTTCTCTGCTCGATGTTGATGTCGTTACCTGTCGCTGTGTTTATATCGATGGTAGAAGTTGGCGCGCATACATAAAATGGCACGTTGTAGCGCTTTGCAACTGTAGCTACCATGCTGGTTCCGATCTTATTGGCCGCATCGCCGTTAGCTGCAACCCTATCACAGCCAACAAATATGGCATTGATTGCTCCTGTCTTCATAAGTGAAGCTGACATGTTGTCGCAAAGAAGCGTTGTATCTATACCTGCTGAGTGCAGCTCAAAAGCAGTAAGTCTCGCTCCCTGGAGAAGTGGTCTTGTCTCATCGCAGTAAACCTTGATGTTCCAGCCCTTCTCGTGGGCAAGATACATTGGAGCTGTGGCTGTTCCATACTTGCAGGTAGCAAGCTGTCCAGCGTTACAGTGAGTCAGAAGTCCGTCCCCGTCCTTGATAAGGGTAAGGCCGTTCTCTCCAATCCTTCTGCAGACATCGATATCTTCAGCTTTGATCCTCTCAGATTCTGCCCTCATCTCATCTATAACAGCTGCGCGGTCAAAAGAGCTGCCGGCTGTCTCCACCACATGGGCCTCCATACGCTTTAACGCCCAGGAGAGATTAACTGCTGTAGGTCTTGATGAATTCAGGTAGTCACTCTTTTCCCTAAGTTCCTTCATAAATTCCTCAAAAGTTCCCGCCTGTGAGTGCTTCATAAGAAGGTAGAGGCCAAAGCCCGCTGTTACGCCGATGGCTGGGGCTCCGCGGACCTGAAGAAGGTAGATCGCATCCCATATCTCTTTTGCTGTGTGAAGCCTTATGATCTCTATTCTGCCAGGAAGCAGGGTCTGGTCGATGATCTCAATGGCGTCATCCTCATCCACCAGGGCTACTGTCTCGTAATCCAATATAGTCTTCATATGTATCAATCTCCTATCAAATGCTATTTGTATATCACCAGTTGAAACTGTGCTGTCCTTCGGTTACTTCATTGGTTTCGCCCCCAGGAAGGACTACCGTGCAGGTAGTACCCTTTGGAACCTCCACTGTTATGGAGCGCTCATCGCTGTTCCAGCTTACGCTTATCTTACCGCGAACGCTCTCATAAGAGCCGGATGCACTTGCTATTCCCTCTGTCATCAAAGGTCTTACATAGAAGTGCTCAAATCCAGGCGCTGTCTCATCTGTCTGAATTCCAAGGATGTACTCGTAACAAGCCTGGCTCACACTTGAATATGCCGCATGGTTCAGGGAACCACCAATGTAATAATCTCCATCATCGTTGTATCTGAAGGCGTCAACAGACTCAGGGTTGGTGGTAAGCCCCATGGAAAGCGGGTGGGCAAGGCCTCCAGGCGCCGTGTTTGTCATCACCTGTACCGCAGTGCCTCCATGACCGTACTCACAAAGGGAAGGCAGATAGAATGACATTCCGGAGTATCCAGGGTAAAAGAGATATCCACCGTATTCACTAAGGATCCTTAATCTGTCAGCTGCTGCCTGCCTCATATCCTCGGGGAACAGTTCAAAAGAAAGGCCCAGGGAGTAAGCCGTCTCTGTCTCATAGTCAGGATACAGGATTCCAGCCTCCACAGAAGCATCATCCCTTATATATGTTTCCTGCCACTTCTGAGTGAAGTGGTCAGTTATTTCTGCGTATTTTGTAGCCTTCTCGTCATCCCCAAGGGCTGTGTACATCTTAGATACAAGCCTTGCGGAATGGGCGCACCACGCTGTATCTGTCACTTCCTCAGGAAGGCTCTGCATGGACAGGTGATCTCCATATCCATCAGACGAAAAGAGATAGTCCTCAGAATTCTCAGCAAGATAATCCACCCACTTTGAGGCAGGTTCTACATTCTGTGCCAGGATCTCTTTATCCCCATACTGCAGGTACAGATTCCAGGGAATAGTGACTATGGCATCTCCCCAGCAGCTGTGTCCGCCAAATACTGTATTTGAAGGAGCTATGTCGTAGCTCTTACCATCATCCCTTTGTTTTGCCTGAAGCTCTTTTACATATTTCTGATAGAGCCTGCTGGTATCGAACTGATACATTGCAAAGCCTGAAACCAGCTGGGCATCTCCCGCCCATCCAAGTCTCTCATCCCTCTGGGCGCAGTCTGTAGGGCAGTCCATCAGGTTGGAACGAAGGCTCCTTACTGAGTTCTCATAGTACTGGTTTATAGTCTCATTGGAGCAGGTAAACTCACCTGTTTCCTCAAGGTCCGATGAAAGTGCAAGGACACTTATGGCATCCTGCGGGATAGCTGTATCTGAACCTGTAACTTCCAGGTATCTGAATCCGTGATAGGTATGGGAGAAAGTCACCTCATCCGGTCTGTCTTTGCCATCTCCAAACACGTAGTAGTCGGTGCTGATGGCCGTCTGAAGATTTCTTGTCCATACTGTTCCAGCTGGTCCGTCGCTGTTAATGAGACTGTCTGTATTAAGAAACTCACCATATCTGAAGGTAATGACCTGTCCTTCACCGGCTCCAAAGCCCTCAAACTTTGACATATCAAGGCGAATCGTTCCAGCCAGGTTTTCTCCAAAGTCATATACAAAATGTCCCGGAACAGGCTCTGTTACTCCGATCGGAGAGATTGTCTTATAAGCTGTTATAGGCTCATTTTCCTTGGCCACACAGGGAATGTCCTGCATCCAGCTATCTACGTGATCCACCTGAGCATTGGTCCACTCTGCCTCATCAGTATCGAAGCGGTCATCGATCATCTCGCCGCGGTACATGTCATTTTCTCTGTACCTGGTATCATCACATACAAGAAAACTGTCATCTGTAGGAATCACCTCGCTCTTACCACCCTTGTAATTTATGATAAGTGCGCCTTTTACCGCCAGCTCTTTTCCCCAGATACCACCCACATCAATAAATCCCACACCTCTGTCATAGAAACCATGGAAAAGAGCTATCTTAAGCTCGTTCTGTTCCTTGATAAGGTCCGTAACATCGTAGGTAACATAGTAAAGCTCATGATCATAGAGCATTTTACCAGGATCAAAAAAGTGATCCGTCACCTTCTGTGAATTGATGGTAGCTTCAAAGCTTCCAAGAGATGTCATACAAAGGTAGGCGCTCTCTATCTTTCCAGCCTTTGCCTCAAACTCCTTTTTAAATATCGGAGCGCAGTCTTTTTCTGTCTCTGATAAAAGAAATCCTGTGGTTATAATAAGGGCGTTATTGCCATCAAAGTCCTCCCTCTTGATAAAGTAGGGAGAAAAAACACTGTCCTGTTCGTTTGAATAGTTATATTCATGAAGAGTATTTACAAAGTTACCGTCAAAATCGTCAGCAAAAATGGTCTCGCCACCTGCTGTAACTTCAAGGTCATCCATGTAAGCTATTGCAAGACCACGATCCACATAGGTTCCAACGCAGCCAAGGGATGTGAATGGTGTATCAACAGGATCATACTCTTTTCCATCTACAGTTATATTCGCTTTGCCACCTGAGACACTTACAGAGATGTCGAAAGCTCTTTTCCCTTCAGCATCTTCCTGGGGCTCCATCTCTACAGAATAGGTCTCGCTAAGGACGCCTCCCAGGCAGGTCTTAACTGTAACTGCGTCTGAATCTGCAAAAGCACCTGCTCCAACCAAAAGGAGATTACCATACTCTCCAGTCTTATCTCCAAGGACAATATAGCCAGTTTCTCCCTCGGAAATTATCCTGCAGGTGGCCACAAAATCAGTGATATTATCCGCAGTGCTTTCGTCCTCATTACCTGGTGCGCTAAGAAAATGAGCTCCTGCCACAGCCTCGTCAAAGACAGCCTGATCAGGTTCCTTCCCTGCAGAATCGCCGCACCCTGAAAGAAGCGTAGCGCCAAGAGCTAGCGAAAACGCACTATATATAATTGATCTGAATTTATTATGATCCACTAAATCCTTACCTCGTTTTTTCTAAGCAACATAAGCATTATAGCACGAAACCACGTTTTTTAGGGAATTGAAGGACATGAAAAAGCCGGCGTCAGAAACCTGACACCGGCCTTAAATTCATTATGGATTTTCTAAGGATTATCAGCCCTTAGCTGCAAGCTCTTCCTTAAGTCTCTTTGTAAGAGCAGGAACAACCTTGTTGAGATCGCCAACGATACCATAATCAGCTACATCAAAGATAGGAGCATTCTCATCCTTGTTGATAGCGATGATGATGTCTGACTCTTCCATACCTGCAACGTGCTGGATAGCTCCAGAAATACCGATTGCGAAGTAAAGAGCAGGACGAACTGTCTTACCTGTCTGTCCAACCTGGAGATCCTTTGGCTTCCAGCCAGAATCTACAACTGCACGTGAGCAGGAAACTGTTCCGTTAAGAACCTCTGCAAGCTCATCAAGAAGCTTGAAGTTCTCAGGTGAGCCAACTCCACGTCCGCCAGATACAAGGATCTTAGCAGCCTGGATATCAGCAACAGCTGAAGTCTCTTTTACAATCTTAACGATCTCTGTGTAGCAGTCGTTCTTGGTAAATCCAGGATTGTACTCAACAACCTCTGCCTTAGCACCCTTAATAGGATCGATCTTCTGCATAACGCCTGGACGAACTGTAGCCATCTGAGGACGGAAGTCTGGGCAAGCGATAGTAGCGATTGTGTTACCACCAAATGCAGGACGTGTCATAAGGAGCTGTTTGTGCTTCTGCTCTACGCCTTCCTTAGGCTCAAGAGGGAAGTCACCGATATCAAGCTGTGTACAGTCAGCTGTAAGTCCAGTGTGTACTCTTGATGATACTCTAGGACCAAGGTCTCTTCCGATAGCTGTTGCGCCAACGAGAAGGATCTCAGGCTTGTACTCATTGATAACAGATGCAAGAGCGTGTGTGTAAGGCTCTGTTCTGTAATCCTTAAGTTCAGGATCATCAACTACGATTACTCTGTCTGCACCATACTCAGCGAGCTTGTCAACAAGGCTGCCAACACCGCTACCAAGTAATACTGCAGTTACTTTTTTCTCATCGAGGTCTTCTGCAAGACTCTTTGCTTTGCCCAGAAGCTCAAGGGCGATACTTGAAAGTTCATTATCTACCTGCTGAGCAAATATAAATACACCTTTATATTCTTCTAAAGACATGACTCTTCTCCTTTACTATTCGAAAATTTAGATTACGTGCTTCTCTTTGAGCTTGCCTACGATGTAGTCAACTGCCTCATCAGGTGAATCAGGAGCAACCTTCTCGCCCTGTCCCTTCTTAACCTTGTCTGAAGCCTTTGCGATCTGTGTAGGTGAGCCCTTAAGACCGAGATTAGAATCATCAACGTCTTTAAGATCTGGTCTTCCCCAAACTGTAACTTCCTTTTCGAATGCATCGAAGATTCCGCCAGGAGTCATATATCTGGGTTCGTTGAGCTCTGAAAGTGCTGTGATAAGGCAAGGCATCTTAGCCTTAACGATGTGATATCTGTCTTCGAACTGTCTCTTAACTTCTACAGTTCCAGCCTTCTCATCAACATTGATCTCTTCTGCATAAGAGATTACAGGAATTCCAAGGTGCTCAGAAATCTGAGGACCAACCTGAGCTGTATCTCCATCGATAGCCTGACGGCCTGTGATGATGAGATCATACTGAAGGTTTCTGAGAGCTCCTGCAATTGTAGAAGAAGTTGCCCATGTATCTGCGCCGCCGAGTACTCTGTCTGTTACAAGATAAGCATTGTCTGCGCCCATAGCGATTGCTTCTCTAAGTACTGCATCAGCCTTTGGAAGTCCCATTGTAAGAACGGAAACTTCTGCGCCGTACTGATCTTTTAATCTAAGTGCTGCCTCAAGACCTGCCTTGTCATCAGGATTCATGATAGCAAGCATTGCACCTCTATCCAATGTTCCATCGGGTTTGAACTTAACGCCGCCCTTTGTATCAGGGACCTGCTTAATGCAAACTACAACTTTCATGTTCATTCTCCTTTATTATTTAAGTAAATCGCCAGAAATAACCATTCTCTGAACTTCAGATGTACCCTCGTAGATCTCTGTGATCTTAGCATCACGCATCATTCTCTCTACTTCGTACTCTCTGATGTAACCATAACCACCGTGAAGCTGAACAGCCTTAGTTGTAACATCCATTGCAACCTCTGCTGCGAAAAGCTTAGCCTTAGCAGCCTCTACTGAGTAGCGGTCTGACTTCTTCTTGGCATCAGCAGCTGCGTAAACAAGAAGCTTAGCAGCTTCGCACTTTGTTGCCATGTTAGCAAGCTGGAACTGTGTGTTCTGGAACTGGCCGATAGCACGTCCGAACTGCTTTCTCTCTTTTACGTACTCAACAGTTCTGTCAAGTGCGCCTTCTGCAATACCGAGAGCCTGTGCAGCGATACCGATACGTCCGCCATCCAGTGTGTGCATAGCGATAGGGAAGCCCTTTCCGCGAGCACCAAGAAGGTTCTCTGCAGGAATGTGGCAATCCTGGAAAATAAGTTCATATGTAGAAGAACCACGGATACCCATCTTGTTCTCTTTTGTTCCGAAGGTGAAGCCAGGTGTTCCCTTCTCAACGATGAATGCTGAGAACTTCTTCTGCTTTCTGCCCTTCTTGTCTTCTACGATATCTGTGTAAGCGATGATGATATAAACATCAGCTACTTCACCGTTTGTGATAAAGCACTTTGATCCGTTGAGGATCCACTCTTTTCCGTCCTCTGTAAGAACAGCCTTGGTCTGAACGCCCTGAGCGTCTGTACCAGCCATAGGCTCAGTAAGACCGAAAGCACCGAGCTTCTCGCCCTTTGCAAGAGGAACGAGATATTTCTGCTTCTGCTCCTCTGTTCCATATGTAAGGATAGGATCGCAGCAAAGTGATGTGTGTGCAGATACGATAACTGATGTAGTGCCACATACCTTAGCGAGCTCCTCTACACACATAACGTATGTAAGAGGGTCGCAACCCTGTCCGCCGTACTCCTTAGGAATTGGAATACCCATGAAACCGTACTTCTGCATCTTCTTAACGGTCTCCATAGGGAAAACCTCTGTCTCATCAACCTCTATAGCATTTGGCTTAACTTCTTTTTCTGCAAATTCTCTGAAAAGAGCTCTCGCCATTTCATGTTGCTGATCAAGCTGAAAATCCATTATTATTTCCTCCGTATTATTCTTTAAATTGATAATTACTGCTTATCAGTTGGAACCTTGTTTCCGTCTGCGTAATTGTAGAAGCCGATTCCTGTCTTAACGCCGAGCTTCTTACCTCTAACCATCTTACGAAGAAGAGGGCAAGCGCGATACTTGGAGTCTCCGGTCTCTGTGTAGAGAACGTCCATGATAGCAAGAACGATATCAAGACCAACGTAGTCACCAAGCTCAAGAGGTCCCATAGGATGGTTACATCCAAGCTTCATAGCTGTATCGATACCCTCGATATCTGAAATACCCTCTGAATATACGAAGATACCTTCGTTGATAAGTGGAACGAGGATTCTGTTAACAACGAATCCAGCTGCCTCGTTAACCTGAACAGGTGTCTTGCCAAGATCTACTGAGATCTTCTTGATCTTCTCAACCATGTCATCAGGAGTGTTTGCACCCTGGATAACCTCGATGAGCTTCATAACAGGAGCTGGGTTGAAGAAGTGCATACCGATGATAGGCTTTGCAAGGCCTGAACCGATCTCTGTGATTGAAAGAGATGATGTGTTTGATGCAAAGATGCAATCAGGATTCTTAACGATGTTGTCCTGAAGCTCCTTGAAAAGATTCTTCTTGATGTCCATAACCTCAAGAGCAGCCTCAACTACGAGATCTGCATCTGCACAGATGTCGTTAAGACCTGTCTGGATCTTGCCAGTGATCTTGTCAGCTTCCTCCTGAGTTTTCTTTCCCTTAGCAACCTGCTTATCAAGACCCTTCTTGATCTTAGCAAAGCCGCCCTCAGCAAACTCAGTCTTGATATCGCAAAGATAAACCTTCTCTACGGACTCAGCCTGAGCAAATGTCTGAGCAATACCTGATCCCATTGTACCTGCGCCAATAACAGCTACCTTCATTTTCAATTCCTCCTAAGTATTATTTATTCTTAAAATCTACAACTTTTACTTTTGCTGGGTCGTCTTTCTTCCTGAGGAAGTTAGCCATACCCTCTCTCTGATCCTCTGACTCGAAGCATGAACCAAAGAGCTTTTCTTCGATCACAAGAGCCTCATCGATGTTAACCTGACGGCCATCATTGATTGCTTTCTTGCAAGCACGAACTGCGATAGGTGCATTAGCTGCGATCTGATTAGCCATCTTCTCAGCAGCTGCAAGGAGCTCTTCCTGTGGATATACTGCATTAACAAGACCAATTCTAAGAGCCTCGTCAGCCTTGATATTCTTAGCTGTGTAGATAAGCTGCTTAGCCATTCCGTCGCCGATAAGACGAGCCAGTCTCTGTGTTCCGCCAAATCCAGGAGTGATTCCAAGACCAACCTCTGGCTGACCAAACATAGCGTTGTCTGAGCAGATGCGGATATCACAGCTCATTGAGATCTCACATCCACCGCCAAGTGCAAATCCGTTGATTGCAGCGATTACTGGAACAGGGAACTGCTCGATCTTACGGAAGATGTCGTTACCCTTCTTACCAAAAGCCTCACCCTCAGCCTTAGAAAGTGTGCTCATCTCTCCGATATCAGCGCCAGCAACGAAAGACTTCTCGCCAGCACCTGTAAGAACTACTGCTCTTACTACCTCAAGATCAAGACCTGCAAAAGCTGCATCAAGGTCATCAAGAACCTGAGAGTTAAGTGCGTTCAGGGCCTCTGGTCTGTTGATAGTGATCACTGCGATCTTCTCTTTTACTTCAGTATTTACAAAACCCATTGTATGCCTCCTAAATGATTTATTTTCATCCGTAATAAACGCATGACTCCGCTTCGCTCCCGTCATGCTGCGGGCATTCGGAATCCGGCCTGTCGGCCTACTTCCTCATGTCCGTTATGTCTTCAAGCTAAAGCAGTCTGTTTTGTGCTAGCACAACAGACTGCTTCAGTTTAAATCCATTTATCACTCATACTTCTCTACAATTGTAGCGCAGCCCATTCCGCCGCCGATGCAAAGAGTTGCAAGACCCTTCTTAGCGTCGTCTCTTCTTGCCATCTCATGAAGAAGTGTAACAAGAATACGGCATCCTGATGCTCCAACAGGGTGTCCAAGTGCAATAGCACCACCATTTACGTTAACCTTGCTCATATCGAAGCCAAGATCCTTAGCAACTGCAACTGACTGAGCTGCGAATGCCTCGTTAGCCTCTACAAGGTCGATATCCTTAAGGTCAAGACCTGTCTTCTTAAGAACCTTCTTAGTAGCTGCAACAGGACCAATTCCCATTACCTCAGGCTCTACACCAGCAAGTGCTCCGCCAACCCATGTAGCCATAGGCTTGATGCCAAGCTCCTTAGCCTTCTCTTCGCTCATTACAACTACTGCAGCAGCACCATCGTTGATACCTGATGCGTTACCAGCTGTAACAAGTCCGCCCTCTTTACCAGAGCAGCATTTAAGCTTTGAAAGAGTCTCAACAGTTGTGCCAGCACGAGGACCCTCATCAACCTTGAACTCTACCATTTCCTTCTTAACCTTTACAGGAACAGGAACGATCTCGTCGTTGAACTTGCCTTCAGCCATAGCTTTCTCGCACTTCTGCTGAGAATTAGCTGAGAACTCGTCGAGCTCTTCTCTTGTAAGGTTCCATCTATCGCAGATATTCTCTGCTGTGATCATCATGTGATAATGATTGAATGCATCTGTAAGAGCGTCGTTTACCATTGTATCTACAACTATTCCGTTGTTCATACGATATCCGAAACGCGCATTTGGAAGTGCGTAAGGAGCCATTGACATGTTCTCCATACCACCTGCTACAACGATGTCAGCCTCGCCTGCCTTGATGAGGTCAGCTGCCATATTGACACAGTTAAGACCAGAGCCGCAAACTACGTTGATTGTAACTGCAGGGACCTCATTTGGAACACCTGCCTTGATTGATGCCTGTCTTGCTACGTTCTGTCCAAGACCAGCCTGGATAACGCATCCCATAAGAACTTCATCAACCTGTTCTGGCTTAACGCCTGCACGATTAAGTGCCTCTTTGATAACGATTGAGCCAAGCTCTGCAGCTGGAGTATTTGAAAGTGCTCCACCCATTTTGCCAATTGCAGTTCTAACTGCGCCAGCAATAACTACTTTCTGTGCCATATTGTATTACCTCCATTTTGTTGGGCAAACGCCCATTTCTACTTGTAAAAACCTCTCCTCATTCTGATTGATAAATTTTTGTCAGAACAGTTTTATTGTAGCACAGCGCTTAGGCAAATGCAACAAAAATAGCCCCCTCTCGGGAGCTATTTTATTAAAAATCTATGAATTGATATTTAATTAACGCAGATAACTGTGCACTTTATCAAACTTCTGGTTCGATAAGTCCGTATGTGTTTCCCTTTCTCTTGTAAACCACATTGACCTGGTCTGTCTCTGCATTTACAAAGACGAAGAAGTTGTGACCAAGAAGTTCCATCTGAACACAGGCATCCTCAGCATACATTGGCTTGGGATCGAACTTCTTCATACGCTCGATGCGGATATCCTCATCGTCCATATAGTCGGTCTCGATATATTCCTTCTTGAAGTTGCTGGCCTCAGCCTGCTGCTTGTCTACGAGTTTACTCTTATACTTCTTGAGCTGTCTCTCGATAACCTCTTCTACAAGGTCTACAGAAACATACATGTCATTGCTAACCTGCTCAGCACGAATGATCTTGCCCTTAACAGGTATTGTAACCTCTATCTTGTGTCTCTCCTTTTCCACACTGAGTGTTACGTCGGCATTTGTATCAGGGGTAAAGTACTTCTCCAGTTTACCGATCTTCTCCTCTACAGCTGCCTTCAATCCGGGTGTTACATCAATGTTCTTGCCTACGATAGTAAATTTCATGCAATCATCCCCTTTACTGCGTCTTAGAAAGACGTTTATGTTTGAGATAATTATACCATTTTCTAGGTGCTATTAGAGAAATTGAGTTACTTTCTTTTTCACCAACACCACTTTTTGTTAAAAGTGCACAAAAAATATCTCTTGCTTTCTATTGTGCAAAACTCAGTTTCCTCTCCATTTTTTGTGGACAATGTGGATAACTTCGTGTATAAGTCGAAAAATAGCCATTTTTTATGTTGGAATTGTGGATAACTTTTTTTGAAAATTTAAACGTTTTCTGTTGACAAATCATTTCATGTGCAAATAGGAGAAAATGCGCTTGCAGTGAGGCGCGCAGGAAGAAATAAAGAAAGCTATATCAAGCTGGCTTGATATAGCTTTCTATTAGCTTTAGAAGATTCTTCTAACAGCAAGAACTGTTCTGTAATTAGCATCTGAAATCTTGATACCAGTCTTAGCTGTAGAAGCATGTACGATCTGTCCACCACCAATGTAGATAGCAACGTGACCAGAGTAACATACAATATCACCAGGCTGTGCATTGGCAAGTCCATCAACTGCTGCACCAACACTTCTGTCTGCACCAGATGAGTGTGGAAGACTTACACCGAAGTTTGAGTATACGCTCATTACGAAACCTGAGCAGTCAGCACCGTTAGTAAGTGATGTTCCACCATATACATATGGGTTACCAACGAACTGCTGAGCAAACTGAGCAACAGCGCTACCAATTGAGCTTGTAGCTGTTGTGTAGGAGCTTGCTGCGTTGTAGCTTGTAGATCCTGAGCTGGACTTCTGGGTAGAAGTATTAGCCTTAGCAGCCTTGTTAGCAGCTTCTCTTGCAGCTCTCTCTTTTGCAAGACGTGCTTCCTCTTCTGCCTTGGACTCAGCCTTAACGAACTCTGTTGAAAGTGTTACGTAGTCAAGTGATACATAACCATCACCTTCCTCGATACTAACCTTAACCCATCCGTCAAGCTCTTCCTCAACTACCAGCTGATCCTCTATAGGAACGAGACCAAGAACCTCATCATCAAGGCTTGGGCCTCCTCTAACTTTAAGAGTTGTTGTAGTAACTGTAGCGATCCTTGTACCAACTTCCTTGGCAAGGTCAACAGCGTCATCACCTGTTACACAGTACTCCGCCTTAACGTAACCCTCTACGGATCCTGACTTGATCTTGTACCAGCCGTTGTCTTCCTCAATGTAAGTACCAACAGACTTGTCATAGAGCTTACCAATGATCTCGCCGTCCTCTTCACTTGGAAGATCTCTTACGTTAACGTAGTCATGAACCTTGGCGATTACCAGAGTCTTAAAGAGTTCTTCCTCTGAGTCCTGTTCAACTTCCTTGGCTATATCTGAGTTCTTGATGACAGAGCCTGTAGCGCTCTGGATATTTGCAAGAATACTGTCTGTAACTGTTGAAGCAAGTGGTGTTACATTAGTAACGGTCTCTTCTGAACCAGCAGCCTCTGCTGTAGTCTTGCTGATACTTGATGAAGCCTCTTCTGACTCAATCTTCTCAGTCTCTACAGACTCCTGAAGCCCTGAAAGAGATACCTGATTGTTGCCAAGTGCATAGGTGAAACCTGCCTGTGGCATTACGCTGGTTACTTTATTAGTTGACGCATAAGCGACTATGTCCAGGTTTGTGAATGTCATTGCAGCTACCATAGATAAAGCAGCAAGCTGCATAAATGGCTTTTTCAAAACGAACCTCCAAAATGTTACGAATTTGTTACATCTTTTAAAAAATATACGCCAAAATCATCCCTTTGTCAACTTAAATTTACTTATTTGGACTTTCCGACCATGAAATCCTGTACCGAAGTTACCGCATTTGCGCCATCTGCCACGGCTGTAACTATCTGTCTTAAGCGTTTTTTCCTGGAGTCACCTGCTACAAATACGCCAGGTACTGAGGTTGCGCCATCTTCACCTGCAATTACATACCCACCTTCGTCGCACTTTACAAAGCTTGCGAAAAGGTCTGTTGAAGGGTGGATTCCGATGGCCACAAAGATGCCATCAACATTAAGATCACTCTCTTCACTTTTCTTAACATTTTCTATTTTAAGGGTAGTAACCTTGTCCTCACCCTTGATCTCTTTTACAACGCTGTCCCAGATAACTTCCACGTTTGGAAGGGCAAAGAGCTCATCCTGAAGCACCTTTGTTGCTCTGAGTTCATCTCTTCTGTGAATGAGGTAAACCTTCTCACAGAATCTTGCAAGGAAGATTGCATCCTCAACAGCCACGTCTCCGCCGCCGTTAACTGCTGTAACCTTGCCCTTGTAGAAAGCGCCATCGCAGGTTGCGCAGTAAGAAACGCCCTTTCCGATGTACTCCTCTTCACCTGGAATGCCAAGCTTGGAGTGATGAGCACCTGTTGCAAGAAGAACAGTGTGAGTGTCATACTCTCCAGCATCTGTAACAACTGTAAATACAGGAGCCTTGGTGTCACTTCCCTCTTCCTTACATACAATAGAAGTAACTGTTGCATCAGCGAACTCAGCGCCAAGCTTATCAGCGTGCTCCCTGAACTTCATTGCAAGGTCAAAGCCGTTAACTCCTGGGATTCCAAGGTAGTTATCAACCTCGTATGTGTCGATGATCTGACCACCGCTCACTGGATTTTTCTCTATAACAAGCATGTTGAGACCTGCGCGCTTAGCGTAAACAGCTGCTGAAAGACCTGCAGGGCCTGAACCTATGATAATAAGATCGTACATAATGTTACCTCCTCATTTGTAAATTAGATTGTGTACAATTGAATAGTACCACATTTCTATTTTTTGTAAAGAACTTTTTTCAAAATTCGTTTAAATCCAGCCGCCATCTAAGGTTATTACCTGTCCTGTAAGATAGGAAGGCGCTTCACTCACCCGAAGGACCAGATCTGCAACCTCCTCTGGATCTCCCATTCTGCCAGATGGAATCTCATCTTCAAGCTCCTGAAGATCTCCCTCTGTAAGGTGCTGTCTGTTCATGTCCGTATCGATAACTCCGCAGGCAATGGCGTTGACCTGAATATTACTTGGCGCCAGCTCCTTGGCAAGAGCTTTGGTAAAAGAGTTTACTCCGCCCTTTGAAGCTGAATAAGCAACCTCACAGGATGCTCCCACATTTCCCCATACTGAGGAGATATTTATGATCCTGCCGCTCTGTTTTTTCACCATTGAAGGCACAAAGAGCCTGCAGGTGAAGAACACACTGCTAAGGTTACTTCCTATTACATTCTCCCAGTCAGAGGCCTCCATGTCCGTCAGAAGTCCCATCCAGGAGATTCCTGCATTATTTATAAGGATGTCGATATCTCCCACTTTCTCCGAAAGCTCTTTTACCTGGGCATAGTCAGACATGTCGCAGGCAAAAACCTTACAGGAAATACCACATTCTTCCTCAAGTTCCTCTTTAAGTTCCGTCAGCATCCCGATATTGTCCTTGCAGGTCAGGAACAGGTCGTCTCCTTCTTTGGCAAAAGAGATTGCGATTGCCCTTCCAATTCCTCTGGAAGCCCCGGTTATGAGAACTTTTCTTTTCATAAATGACTCCTTCTATATAAATAGAAAACACAATAGAAATTATAGCGAAAAAAAGCCGGGGACAAAAGCCCCCGGCGAAAATTCAGATATTTATCTTCATGACTGTGCGCAGTGCTTGAGCGCCTCCAAAACAGTCTCCTCAACGAAGGGTTTTGAGATGAATTCTGCAGCTCCCAGCTTAACAGCCTCCATCATCTTGTCCTTCTGGCCAGCTGCCGTGATCATGATAACCTTGGCGTCTGGATTTTCTCTTTTTATCTGGCGAAGAGCCTCAATGCCGTCCATCTCAGGCATAGTGATGTCCATGGTAACAATGTCGGGCTTGAACTTTACATAGTATGCCACGCCCTCTTTGCCGTTTATGGCTTCGCCCGCTACCTTATAGCCGGCTCTGTCCACTATATCCTTCAATATTCTGCGTGAAGTTCTTGAGTCATCTACAATTAAAACGCTGCTGCTCATCTTATGCCCCCTGTCCGCCTACTACAAAGTCCTTGGATACTGCAATAATATACTTGATCTCACCGCCACGGATGTAGACAGGTAAAACGATCATTTCTTCGCTGGTTGCCTCTGCAAAGTTGACGGAGAAATTAGGTGGTTCCAGTTCAATCTTTACGTCCGCTTTGCTCTGTTCAGTAGCATAAAGGCCGTTGATACAGTTTATAAGCTCACAAACCGCGTCAAGAGCGTCCTCTTTTGTCTCAATAAATTCTTCCTTGGTATAGGCAATGGCCATCTTCCTGACATCGTCATATCTGCCGGAAATTGCCACAACTGCGTTCTGGTCACCGTGGATCTTCTGATAGCCAAGAACCTCGTCTTTAAGAACTCTAGCGGTATACGCTTTTCCAATGAATACGTGATTATCCACGAGACGATACATGTTCTTGACGCCCATGGCGAGTATATCCTTAAACAGCTGCTCGTCGGTATCAAGGAAAATAGGAACTGCCTGTTCAACATCTCCGGTCTTAAGGGCCGCCATATCGCTCTCGGTAAAGCCATGAAGGCTCTGATACTGTTTCTCAGCTTCCTCGAGCTGCTGCATGCTCAAAAATCCCAGATCCACGATAGCCTGAAGGAAAATCAGATAAGCATTGCCCTGAAGTTCAAGAAGCCTTGCGACCTGGGCTTCAGTAAGATACCCCTTCTCAATGGCGATATCGCCAAAGCGCTTGTCCATGGAGGCCTGGAGAGTATTGACCTGTTCTGCCTGGGCAATATTCATGAGCTTTTCGACCACAGCAATTACGCCAAGCTTGGCGCGACTTGCTTCCTGATACTTGTATGCCTCAAGAAGCTGCTGCTTGGTCAGCATTCCCTGTTCAATGAGATAAGATCCCATCAGTCGATCTAACATATATCTCTTGCTCCTTCACATTCCATGATCACCGGGTAAAAGATAATTACGCTATATATCAATTTTAATCTAAATTACGTACACAAACAAGTTTAATTGTCAGTCAAAGGGTGAACGCCAGGACACTTCAGCTCTTCTTGGCCTTTAATGCGTCAGCCTGCTGCGCTGCGGCCTCAATAACCATCAGCTGCTGCTTGTTCATGATGATCCTGTGTCCATCCGGGTTGAAGGTCACTCCGTCCCTGTCACCAACAAATCTGATGAGGTCCTGGAATCTGAACACTCCTGCATTCCACTCCTTGCCCTTGTTTACTTTGGCAAACTCAAAGCCATCAGTGTAAACAGGCAGGAACTGCTTGCCATCCGGAGTCTTAAGGATAAGGAACTCGATCTTGGAGTCCTTGCCGATCTTGATCCTGCCATCCTCCATAACCTCAGCTGGTCCCTCGTGCTTCATTGGCAGGATAAACCGGCCATTTCTCATGAGGGTGAACATCCTCATCTCCTTGGCCTTAATGACCTCGTCTCTCTTTTCGTAATTAACAGGCCACTTTCTCTCTGCTAAACAGTCCATCATTGCGAAGTTGAGAGCCGGATTACTTGGCATCATCTTCTTGTCGCCGCCCCAGTCGCCAGGAGCTGCAACGATCTCATTTCTCTTAAACCTTGCTCTGTAAGCGCCGTTGTCGATAATAAGGTTCTCAATTCCGATGTAGTACAGGAAATCAAAGAATCCCACCTTGTTGTGGTTCTGTTTATCCTCAACAAGGCACTCTTTTACCGCCAGCTTTCTGTACTGCTTGGCGAAAAGAGCTGCTGCCTCCTCTGCAAGTTCCTTCTCAAAATAGATACATCCAAAACCGTGGTCGATGAATGGATATCCTGTAGCCAGATCGTAGAGCACATACAGATACTCTGCGTCTCTGATGCGGTCTAAAACCACGTTGTAAACCTTCCTGTGGTTTGCCTCAAACCCTGGAAGTGGTGAATGCTTGTGGAACTTTTCAAGAGCAGTCAAAAGAAATAACAGCTCCTGAGAAGATAAGAACTTAAGGGAATCTGGAGAAATCTCCTCTTCGTAGATCATCTCTCCGACTGCGTCCTTCCTGTCCTCGGATACAGTCTCCTTCATTACAGAATCCTCAGCGCCCTTGATGTTTACAGGGTTAAGCCTTCCAATAACCGGCCATTCAAGGCCTTCGTGAGCAGCCTTTACTTCTTCAAGCGCCTGCTCCTTCTGGGCTGCCAGGGCCTGCTCTCTTTCCTGCTCAGCAAGTGCCTCGTTTTTCTTGCCCCCAAATATATCAAATAATCCCATTACTTCCTCCAAAAAACTTCTGCCACTTTGGCAAGGTACTCAGGGTCCTTGCTGCCTGCGTGCTCGTAAGGTGAGTGCATTGCAAGCTGTGCAAGACCGATATCCACAGTGTTTACTGAAACCTGTGTTGTAGAGATGTTACCCAGGGTTGATCCGCCAGGCATATCAGACCTGTTTGTAAAGGTCTGGAAAGGAACTCCCGCCTCCTTGCAAAGGAGCTTGAACTGTGCAGCGGAAACTCCGTCTGTTGTGTACTTCTGGTTGGCATTATACTTGATAACGATGCCCTTATTCATAACAGGCCTGTTTACAGGGTCTGCCTTGTCCTGATAGTTAGGGTGAACAGCGTGGGCGTTGTCAGCAGAGATCATGAAGCTGTCTGCGATCGCTGCAAGGTACTGCTGCCTGCTGCGGCCAAGACCGTCGTTGATCCTCTCAAGGGTATCCTTAAGGAAAGATGAAGCTGCGCCCTGCTTGGTTGTGCTTCCAACTTCCTCGTTGTCAAAAACAAGATGCATTGATACATAATCTACAGGCTTGGCATTAAGGAAACCAAACAGGCTTGAGAATACGCACTCCTGATCATCAAGCCTTGAACTTGAGATATACTCCTCGTTAGCGCCCCAGAATGTGGGCTTAAACCTGTTGTATAAAAACAGGTCGTGGCTCAAGATATCTTTTTTGTTGACTCCTGCTGCCTTTGCAACGATATCAAAGAACTTGCCCTCGCTCTTCTCATCTCCAAAAAGTGGGAGCATGTCTGTCTGGGCGTTGTACTTGTGTCCGTCGTTGGCTTCTCTGTCCATGTGGATAGCAAGCGCAGGGAGCATTAAAAGATCTCTGTCTACATTAACCAGCACGCTTTCCGTCTTGCCCTTTTTGTCCACAACAAGTCTTCCTGCCACGGAGAGAGGTCTGTCAAACCACTCAGCGCACAACATTCCGCCGTATTTCTCAACATTCAATTTCACATAGGCTCCGCATGCAGCCATCTCAGGATTCTCCTTGACCTTGAAGGAAGGTGAATCGCTGTGGGATGCGATCATGTGAAAGCCCTTAAAGTCCTTTTTAGGTACCTTAAAAGAGATAATGGCGGAGTCGTTTCTTGTAACAAAGTAATTACCTGGTTTAAGGCTCCAAACCTCAGTCTCTTTAAGCTCTGTAAATTTCTTTTTCAAAAGTTCTGTCTTGATGTTATCAACAACGTGAAAAGCTGTTGGTGAAGCGTCGATAAAATCAAGCATTTTCTTAGTTATATTTTCTTTCATTTTTGCCACCTCGCTGAAAAATTAGTATACCATATTTTCCAATGATATGTTAAAATGTAAGCACTTACATTTTGCACCATCTTTTGTAAAAACCTCTATAAAAAAGATACGGAGACTCCTCATGACAAGACAAGAAACCTACCAGATGCTTTCGGAATACGTTGATTATCTCTTAGAGAAATCAGACGCCGAGCACCCATTCTGGAACAAAGAAAAGATCCTTCAGGGCAAGGCCAACACCTGGAACTACATCGACGGCTGCATGATCACTGCTGTTCTTTCTCTCTACGAGATGACCGGGGAAAAGAAATATCTCGATTTTGCAGACTCTTTCGTGTCCTGGTTTGTGCAGGAGGACGGCTCCATCAAGACATATGACCCACAGGAATACAATCTGGACAACATCAATCCCAGCAAGAACCTGTTCAAGCTCTACGATCTTACTGGAAAAGAGAAATACAGAAAGGCCATGGATACAGCAAGAGGCCAGCTTGAGACTATGCCAAGGACCAAGGCTGGAAACTTCTGGCACAAGAACATCTATCCATACCAGGTATGGCTCGATGGCATGTACATGGCACAGCCCTTCTACATGGAGTACGAGAAGCGCTACAACAAGATGCAGGGCTGTCTTGATTCATTCAATCAGTTCAAAAACGTCGAAGCTCTCATGAAGGATGCAAAAACCGGCCTTTACTTCCACGGATACGACGAGAGCAGGGATATGTACTGGGCAGATAAAGAGACTGGTCTTTCCCCTAACTTTTGGCTAAGAGCCCTTGGATGGTTCACTGTAGCCTTAGTTGATACGGCAGAAGCCATGGATGAGTCCATGTACTACGAGTACAGATATCTTCAGACAATGCTTGAGAACCTGGCAAACGCCCTTATTCCTTTCCAGGACGAGAGCGGAATGTTCTACCAGATTGTTGATAAAAAGGACGATGAGAGAAACTATCTTGAGACCTCAGGAACAGCACTTATCGCCTACGGGCTTTTAAAGGGCGTTAGACTTGGATATATTCCAAAGAGATTTGAAGAAGTAGCCATGAAGGCATTTGATGGCATTACCAATAAATACCTTTCAAGAAACGAAGACGGTTCACCACAGCTTGGCGGTATCTGCCTTGTGGCAGGTCTTGGCGGAGCACAGCACAGAGACGGATCCCTTGAGTACTACTTCTCAGAACCTGTAGTTGAGAACGAGGCCAAGGGCGTTGCTCCTCTTATCCTTGCCTACACCGAGATCCTTCGTAGAAACAAATAAATTACATTCAGAATATAGCTCTTTTCCCAGAGCATAAAAATGGCCTGAGGCATTTAACATGCCCCAGGCCTTGTTGTTAGTATGATTATTCCTCTTCAGGAGCTGTCTCGCCTGCAGGAAGCTCAACCTTGAAGTACTTAACATTTGCTGTAAGCTCTTCAGCGATCCTCTGAAGATCCTTAGCCTGCTCAACAACAGATTCCATGTTGGTATCAAGCTGCATGAGAGATGCGCTTGTCTCCTGTGTTGATGCGGCGTTCTCCTCGGAAATACTTGAAAGAGATTCAACGGAATTAAGGATGTTCTCCTTGTCGGAGTTCATTGTCTCAACAAGATCAACGATCTGCTTGTTACCTTCCTCAGTTTCTCTAAGGAGTTCAAGCATCTGCCCGAAGGACTCACTCATCTCTTCAAGAGCTGCGGTCTCATTGGTGATAGCTTCCTTAATAGCCTCTGTGAGCTCTTTGTTCTTGTCGGAGTAATCAGTAATTGTTGAAAGCATGTTGGTGATCTCACCCGCGAGGTTATTGGTATCACCAGCAAGGTCTTTGATGTTATCAGCAACTACTGCGAAGCCCTTACCTGCTTCACCAGCTCTTGCAGCCTCGATAGATGCGTTAAGAGCAAGGAGGTTGGTCTGGCTTGCGATGGAGATGATGGACTCTGCTGCTGTTGTGATCTGAGCAACAACTGCTGCAGTCTCATTAACTGACTCTGCAACCTGAGTAGCCATCTCGTCGTTCTTCTGATCCTGTTCCTTGATCTGTTCAAGCTGATCCTTAACCTTAGTGGACTCGCTGTAAACCTTGCGGCCTCTCTCAAGGTTAGAGTTAGCTGAATCAAGAACGTTATCTACTGAAGATCCCATGTTAACTGTTACAGAAGATGTGCTCTGTACATCCTCAGCCATTGCTGTTGCGCCCGTTGCCAGGTCGTTAACTGCAGAGCTGATGTCTGTAGTTGTCTTCTGAGAACTTGAAATGGAATCCTTGGCAAGTTCTGCCTTGGTATTAACTGTATCAGCGTGGTCGATAACCTTTACAAGGGCATTTCTAAGCTCATGTCTCATGGACTCTAAGCCTTCCAGGATGTTCTGGAATTCTACGATGATACTCTGTGCCTTGATCTTGGTTACGAAGTCACCTTCTGAAATTCTCTTAACATCTGCTGACATCTTGTTGAGAGTTCTGATGATAGCAAGGATGATAATGATTGTTGCTATGAAAAGAACTGCTGCCAAAATGCAGAAGATCAATACATTAACCAATATGCTCTTGCTTATTGCTTCGTTGTTCTCTTCTCTCTCGTGGTTAGCCCAATCCTCAACGATATCAGTCATATCACTGATATAATCTCTGGTTGTTGAGAACTCCATGTCAAAGGCTTCGATATCGCCTTCGTTTGTATCTACGTTATAAAGTGATTTCCACTTATTGAACTGAGCATCAAAGGATGGATAGATATCTGCGAAAGTCTTTCCATCAGCAGTTGTATGCTCTGTATAAAGGTCATCATTGGTCTTGGCAAGCTGTGCAGCCAATGTAACTCTCTCATAAGCCTGATCACAGTTGTCATAGTAATCCTGAATGTGGCCCTTTATCATCTCCTCTGGCAGGTACTGAGCATAAGCATTTAGGTGAAGTGCAGCTGACTGAGCCTGATACAGGTCTCTGTCTGCATTTAAAAGAGCTGTACTGATGGTATACAGCATGTCATAGTAAAGCTCTTCGTCTTGTTTTTGGAGTTTTTTCATCTTGCTGCTGTTTATTCCAATACTAAGACACTGAGCCAATACCAGTACTGCAGTAATACCAATAAGTAAAATGCCAAGTGGCGCCTTAAATCCGCTTTTCTGCTTCATTTGTATACCTCCTTATTCCGAATCCCGTACTAATATTATATTGGGTTTCAGAACAAAAAGTGTATAAAATTGCGAAAATTTATACTTTTTTTAGATAATTTGTTATTACTTTATCACGCTTAGTGTTTATCTATCCTTTCACGGATAAGTTCCTTGGTTCTCTCTATCTCTTCTAGGAAATCACGGGCAGAGAGCCTTATTGCGCCAGCTCCCATAACTATCACCTGCTCAATGGCATCGGAAGTAGCCACTGTAACCTTGTATTTTTTGCTGATCTCATGGGCAGCCTTTTCTATGTACTGATCCGCTGTTTCAGCCTCTTTTGTATAAATAATCAAAAGTCCGCTGTTGTCTTCCACATGCTCTTTTCCGCCAGGGACCTTATATGCGTCAAACACAAGAAGTACGCGCTCTCTGCGAAATCCCTGGAAGTTTATCAGCATGTCGATAAGGCTGTCTCTTGCAGCCTTAAGATCCGTTTTTGCCAGGTCTGACAGCTCTTTTGATGCATAAATAATATTATAGCCGTCCACCAGAAGGTATTCCTTGTACTCATCTGCCGGCTTAACATTCTCATATTTCTCGCGCTTTTGCTGCTCTACCTCGTGGTCGCGCCTTGCTTCCTTCTCCTCTTTGGTCATGCCCTCGTAGACAGTCTCTGTCTCAACGTACCTTGGCTTTACTGCGCCATAGGTTCTCTCGAAGATGGCCATGAGCTCGCCCTCTGCCGCGCGGTGATCTCTTTCTCTTTCGGCAAAAGACTTCTGGGCGGTATCTTTGTTTCTTAGCTTATTCTGGAGTTCTTTTAAGGCCTCCATGTCTATGTTGTCTGAAAGGTCAGTCTCTATCTGGTGGGTGTCAGGGTTCCATCCGCTCTCCACGTGCATGTGGGATCTAACCTGGTCCCATGGCACAACGGTTCCTGCGCCGTGCATGCAAAATACAGAGTCGGGAGAATTGGCTCTGTCAAGGGTAGGATCATAGCCTCTTTCTGTAATGACTTCCTCTGCGTTGTGGCAGGGCTGATAGCCGCTAAGGGTAGTAAATATCCTGCCTTCGCCCTTGGTATATGACGCCACATCTCCTGCATAGTCACCAAAGCATGCCGCAGGTACAACGCCTTTAACCACTGACATGTTGCCCTCGATTTCAGGTCCTGTCACTGTGGCGTTCATCCTCTGCATGTCTGTAAGAGCTCTTCCCACATACTCTGACGGAACCTCAAGCCTGTAATCAAGGACCGGCTCAAGAAGCACGGAGTTTGCCATCATAAGGCCCTGTCTTACTGCTCTGTATGTAGCCTGTCTGAAATCGCCTCCCTCAGTGTGCTTCACATGGCTCTTTCCGGCGATGACTGTGATCTTCATATCAGTTATCTCAGATCCTGTAAGGACTCCGCGATGCTTTTTCTCTGCAAGGTGAGTAAGGATGAGCCTCTGCCAGTTAAGAGACAGATCGTCTGTGCTGCAGTTAGCCTCAAACTTAAGGCCGCTTCCCGGCTCTAATGGCTCAAGAAGAAGGTGAACCTCTGCGTAATGGCGAAGGGGCTCAAAGTGACCAACGCCCTCCACAGGGCCTGCTATTGTTTCCTTGTAGACTATGTTTCCTTTTCCAAACTTAACATCAAGGTCAAACCTGGTCTTAATAAGGTGAGTTAAGATCTCCTTTTGCACCTCTCCCATGAGCTGAAGCTGTATCTCTTTTGTCTCCTCGGAAAAAGAAACAAGGAGCATGGGTTCTTCGTCCTCTAAGGCCTTAAGGTTTTTGTAGACAATAGATGGGTCTGCGCCATCTGGAAGGATAAGGACTGATGAGAGGATCGGCTGAAGCACTTCAGAAACGGTGTCACCTTCAAGGCATCCAAGTCCCTCTCCTGCGCGCCTTCCGGACAGGCCAAGTACAGCCACAACCTGACCGGCTTCTGCCTCCTGGATGGCCTGGAACTTTTCGCCTGAAATAATTCTTATCTGATCGATCTTCTCTTCACCGATCTGGTCTCGTATGCGGAGCTTTCCGCTTGTTATCTTGATGTGGGTAAGTCTGTTTCCGCTTCCATCCCTGCTGATTTTAAAGATGCGGGCTCCAAAGGGAGCGTCAGCCGAAGCCGGGGCCTGCATGGAAGCGCTGCCTGCCGGGATTTCGGTAACCGGCCTTACAACCTCGCATGTGGCATCCAACAGCTCTTTTACCCCATCCATCTTAAGGGCAGAGCCAAAGAGAACCGGGAAACACTTCCTGTGGTTCACGAGATTCTTAACATCCTCGGATGAGACTCTTTTCCCATCGAAAAAGCCACTTAGGAGCTCGTCGTCGCAAACCGCCAGCTCTTCCTGGGTCTCATCGTCATCTATTCCATCCTGGATGCTCACAACGTGAGGGCTAAGGCCAGACTTAAGGGCAGAGAGGATCTCTTTTCCCGCAGCAGCATCGCTGCCAAGCTGGTCCATCTTATTCACGAAAATAATTGTGGGAACGTTGTAGTGTTCAAGAAGTTTAAACAGAAGCTTTGCCTGACCTGTGACACCGTCGGCGGCGCTTATGAGAAGGATCGCCAGATCCAGCACCTGCAGGGTTCTCTCCATCTCCGGTGAGAAGTCCGCATGTCCTGGGGTGTCCAGAAGGGTAAAAGAAAAATCTCCGTAATCAAAAGAAGCCTCTTTGGAAAAAATGGTTATTCCACGGGCTCTTTCAAGTTCATATGTGTCGAGGAAGGTGTCACCTTTGTCCACCCTTCCTATATTTCTGATGGCGCCGGACAGATACAGGAGCCCCTCCGAGAGAGTGGTCTTTCCTGCATCTACGTGGGCCAGAATTCCTATTGTTACATGCTTAGGCATTATCTTTCATTTCCTTATATCGCCTCTTGTTGGCGTACATCTTTTCGTCGGCTTTCTCAAATGCTTCAGTCATATCAAGGTCCTTGTCAAAGAATGCGACGTAGGTTCCCATGCTGGCAGACACTGTGTAGCCGTAGTCCTGGGAGGATTTCTCAAGCCTCTCATCAATTTCAGCCATGATCTTATCAAGATCATAGACGCCAAAGAAGAAAGCGAACATCTCATCGCCGCCCATTCTTACGCACAGAGCGTCCTTAGGGCATGACTCTCTGAGGGCGTGGGCAACAGCAGATATGGCCTTATCCCCTTCAAGGTGTCCTAAATTATCATTGATCCACTTAAGTGAGTTTAAGTCTGCAGTTATTATGTTGATCTTCCTGCCAACGTTATGAGGATTCTCGCGGATGTCAGCCATCTTGTCCATGAAGGCAAGCCTGTTAAGAAGTCCTGTCAGGGCATCCATCTGGTACATCTCCTGAAGCTTGTCCCTAAGGTACTTCTGATACTTGTTGGTGACATATCCACCTATGGCCATTCCCATGCTGTTGGTAATGCTGGAAGTCTGGGTGTAATCGATAAGATTGATTCCCGGATATGAGAAGCACACAAATCCCGGAGACTTATTCATATACTCAAGGCCATTGAAGATAACAGGGAAGCCTCTCTTTATGAAGAGCTCAAGGTGAGGCACTATCTCATAGGGATCATAGCGATATGGAGTCTCGGTCTCCTTGTAGGAATCGTAAATAACCATCCTGCTGCCGTGTGGTACATCCTCAAAGAAGTAGTTCTTCTCAAGGTCAAAGCAGGAATCCTCAATAACGACGCATGTATTCTGGGCAAGGCTCTTTTTCAGGAAACGGATCTGTCCCTGAATATCCTTGTCATTCATGATCTTGTAGGTGATCTCCTGGAGCATATGGATATCATCCTGGTGATGATAGAAGTTGTTGTTAAGAGCTGAGATGCTGTCGAAGGTAACCTCTGTGTTCCTTGGGCATCCGCAGGACTCATTGGCTATAAAATCAGGAACTATGAGAGTATCTATGTTTCTCTCACCTGCAAACAATCTGTTTAAAACCTTCATAACCTCCTGGCCAAGGGCTGTACCGTCACACTTGGCTGTAGTTATTCCAGGTTTGGAGATAAATGACTCCTCGATCCCGTCAAAGCCTGAAACGATAACATCCTCTGGCACCTTTACTCCTGCTGCCATGAACACGTCTGAAACGTTGAGGGCCATGATATCGTTGGCGCAGATAACTGCGTCTGGAAGCTCGTCCCTTTCAAGGAGCTGAACTGTAGCTGTTCTTGTAGGAGCAGCCCAGAAATCTCCATAGCTTAACATGCTGTGGTCAAATGGGATGTCATTTTCACGAAGAACTTTTTTGAATATCTCGATTCTCTCGTCAGAAAAGACATTGTTCCTCTTGCCGGCCATCATGTGAGGGCGCCTTGCCCCATGGTGCTCGATCATGTGTCTTACAACATTTTCAAAGCCCTTGGCATAGTCAAAGCAGACAGTGGAAACATTTTCGTATTTTCCATCCACCACAATGACAGGGACCTCTTTTTTTGCCGCCTTGTCAATGATGCTCTGGGCAACCTGATGACTCTTGATCTTTTCATCAAGGATAACTATCGCATCTGTTCTGTCATAGGGAATAATATCGAATACAGCGGTCTCAGCCACTTCATTGCCACTGTTGCCAATCTCAGAATTCAAGGCATAGATAAACAGGGCACAATTATTCTCCCTGAAGAGTCTGTTCAGCTCAGTAATGAACGCAAACTCTCCCGGATCATAGATTCTATATGTACATAAAGCTACAAGCCTTTTATCCTTTATCATTGCATCTCCTCAAAACGGGCGTTGATTTGCAACAATATTTACTCCGAATACCTCTACGAATTATTGTACTCTATTTAACGAATTTAAAAAAGCAATTCTGATTGGTTCAAAAGAATCCTCTAGTCCAAACTTTTCCGGAATGGTTTTTGTAACCTGGTCGATATCCTCTAAAAGCCTTGTTCTGGCCCCTTCATCGCTCATGGTCATCGTTCCAAAAATAGCTGCCCTGTAAGATTTTGAATCCTTGCAGGAATCGATGAAATAATCTGCAAATTCTGCTATATCACAGTTTAGGAGAGTTGCAAGGTGCTGTCTCATCTCTTTTGCAAGCTTTTTGACATTAAGGAAGTTGATGCTGGTCTGACCAATTACCTGGATCATCATCCAGGCTTTCATCTGCTCCCTGTATTTATTATCCATAGCTTCTCTACTCTGACCCTGCATTGTATCTCCTATTGATAATTAATTATCATGATTATATTACATCGAATCACAAATTGATAGTACTTTAACAAAGAATTCACAAAGTATGATTATCAAAGAAGTTCTAATAATCCCTGAATGCCCTGTGTCTCATAAATATGGCGGTAGTAGGATACTTCGTTCTGGATGATGGAGTCGATCTGTCTCATTCCAAGAAGTTCTACCGGAGCCTTATCATCAGTCATGATGTGGCCTGTGCTCTCGTATCTTACATAAGTATCAAGTACCCTCTGCATCATAGCTCTCAAGGTCTCATTGTCTTCCATGGCAACATTTTCAGAGAGCCTGACCATAAATGATGGATCGTCTGTGGCAAACAGCTCCCTGTTTGTGGAGTTTGGAACCTTGACTGTTACTACATCGCTAAATACAGAGCTGATGGTATCGGAAAGGTATGTGTTGATGCCCTCCTGATCATCGCTGTACATGTTCATGTTTACCACCATAACTCCTCCGGGAGCAAGGTGCTCTTTTACCATGGAAAAGAACTCTACAGAGGACATCTGGAATGGAATGGTGATGTCCTGATAGGCGTCCACCATGATAACGTCGTACTGTCCGTCAATTGCTGCAAGATAAGCACGGCCATCGTAGGTGGTAACTTTTGTCTCTGCAGGAAGCTCGAAATATCTGTGGGCAAGATCTGTGATCTTATCGTCGATCTCAACACCCTCAACAGTTATGTTGTCAAAGTATCTGGACAGCTGGGTTGCATAGGTTCCGGAACCCATTCCAAGGATAAGAAGATTTAGTTCTTCGCCAGACTTCTCTTTTTCCTTGATGCCTGCCATATAGGGCGCTGCCATGGCATAATCGTAGTACATTCCAGTAAGGGCGCCGTCCTTGATAAGGATGGACTGAACTCCAAACAGAACGTTGGTTGAGAGGATAACGCTGTTATCTGTCTCCTTGACCTGAAGATAGTTGTAAACTGACTCACCCTCGAAGGTTAAGTCGTTTTCCCAGAATGCAAAGCTTGTGTTATGGCCAAAGATGACGCACAGGAAAAAGATAAGCGCTCCTGCAATTATTCTTCTAAGGTCACCCTTGGCCAGGGATTTTTTTCCATTAGCGCTGCCTCCTGACTGAGCTGACGCTGCCCCGTCTTCATAAGGGCTCACAAAATAGAGAATAGAAAGAACTATAAGGATTCCTGAAAAGATAAGGAATGTAACTGCTGTACCAACCGCAGGGATTGTCACAAAGGTTGGCACGAAGGTTCCGATGATGCTGCCCACTGTGTTGTAGGCTCCAAGGGTTCCGATGATCCTTCCGTTGTCCTCCAGGGAATCCGTTGTGTACTTGGCAAGGCTTGGTGTAACTGTTCCAAGCAGGAAAAGAGGGAACACAAACACCACCATGCATGCAGCAAAGGCAGCTATAACGAGGAAATTGCTGTTTACTGCAAAAACTAAAACCGCGGAGATTCCGATGATTATGTACTTACCAAGAACCGGAATAAGGGCGATCCAGATGGCTGCAATAAGAATCCTTCTATAGAGCCCTGCAGGATCAGGGTCCTTGTCGGCTTTCCTTCCTCCGTAGATATTTCCAAGGGCCATGGCTATCATGATGGTTCCGATGATAATGGTCCATACGATCTGAGATGAACTAAAGTATGGCGCAAGAAGTCTGCTGGCTCCCAGCTCGACTGCCATAACTGACATACCTGCAAAGAACTCTGTCAGGTATAAAAAGAGTTTGCTTCTAAGTATCTTTTTCTTATTCAAAGTAAAATCCGTCCCTTCAACATGCGAATAAAATCGCCACTGACAAGTATTATAAAGGATTTGAGCGCAGAAATTAAGTGAATTATTGTGAAAAATATGCACATAAAAAGGCCGAAGGCAAAACGCCTCCGGCCCCATATAAAAACACTTCAAACTTCTTCTACATAGTTAACATATTCAAGGTTATTGAACATGCTTATGAGCTCGTGGTGGGATCTCTTCCTATCAAGTGCAATGTCGATGATAAGTCCCGCATCCGAACTCTGCAGGGTCTTCTCTTTGCTCTTTTCCATACTCATGATAGTAAATCCCTGCTCGTTGATGGCGTTGGTGAGCTTGTTCACACCGCGGTTCTTGGGAACCTCAATGTAGATGCTCATGTACTTGCTGTTGTTCTCAACTCTGTCAGAAATCTGCAGCAGGATAACGTTGGCAAATGCAATAAGGAGGAATGCACAAACTCCCACTACCAGATAACCGCCTCCAATGGCCATTCCCATGCAGGATGTAACCCATAGGGTTGCTGCTGTTGAAAGACCCTTGATCTGCTTCTTGCCAGTAACCAGGATGGTACCTGCGCCTAGGAAACCAATACCGCTTACTACGCCGGCAGGAATACGGCTAACATCCGCAGCCAGATCCGGAAGGAGCGCCAGGTAGATATTGAGCACCGTAGCAACTGCAGAGCCAAGACTCACCAGTGCAAAAGTCTTGATGCCTGCGTTGTGGTGAGTGACGATTCTCTCCCAACCTACAAGACCGCCGAATACTGTGGCCATTATAAGTCTTATGGCAACTGCGATATCGTTAGTTGACTGTAAGAAATCAATAAAATCATAAAAAGTCATAAATCTCTCCTCAGAGTGCGTAGAGTGTGTTGTCCTCGAAGTTGAGGTATACTTCATCCCCTACTTTGTAGATCTTCTTATTCTTTGGATTGTAATCCTGGATCTTGATTACGCTCTCGCCGATCCTGATGTGGTAATCCTGGTAAGCGCCCATGAAGCATGAGTAATCAACCTTACCCTTGATAGCGCCCATATCTGAAAGTGTTGCGCCCTCTGGACGAAGTACCACGTCACAGTCTGCACCGGCTGAAAGGCTGCCAGTTGCGCACTTAACTGCTGTTCCACCGATCTCAACCATATCCTGGCCTGTTACCTTAGCCTTAAGGAAGTTACACTCGCCGATGAAGTCAGCAACGAACTTGTTATTAGGATAATAATATGCTTCCTGAGGTGTTGCAACCTGCTCAACGATACCCTTGTTCATGATGATGACCTTATCAGAAATAGCCATAGCCTCTGACTGATCATGTGTTACATAAACAGCTGTGATTCCAGCTTCCTGCTGGATACGTCTGATCTCAGTTCTCATGGAAACCCTGAGCTTTGCATCAAGGTTTGAGAGTGGCTCATCGAACAAAAGAACTCCTGGCTCAATTACAAGGGCTCTTGCAAGGGCAACTCTCTGCTGCTGTCCACCTGAGAGCTGGTTTGTCATACGGTTTTCCATTCCCTCAAGGCCAACAAGTGCAAGGATGTCAGTTACTTTTTTCTTGATGGTCTCAGAATCCATCTTGCGAAGCTTAAGACCATAAGCTACGTTATCAAAAATGTTGTAGTGAGGAAGAAGCGCATAGCTCTGGAATACCATCGCTGTGTCACGCTTGTTTGGTGTAAGTGCGTTGATTGGCTCTCCACCAAGATAGATCTCGCCCTCGTCAGGAGATTCAAATCCTGCGATCATACGAAGTGTTGTTGTCTTACCACATCCGGAAGGTCCGAGGAGGGTTACAAAGCTGCCTGGCTCGATCTCCAGATTCTGATCTTTAACCGCATAGAAGTCCTTTCCGGTCTTTGGGTCTTTATAAATCTTTGAAATATGTTCAAGGCGTACGCCCTTTTTCTCTTTTGCCATTTTATCCACCTATCTCGCATGTTTCATGCGCAAAATATAAACAGTTAGTTCTCTTCAAGGTTAACCTTGCGGCTTGTTCCAAAGTACTTCATCACGATGTTCATAAGGATAACTGAACTGTATGTGATGATGATAAGGATCGTCGCAAAGGCACAGGCGATACCAAAGGATCCCTTCTCTGCAAACTCATTGATCTGTACTGTAATGAGCAGGTAAGAAGGTGTAACCAGAAGGATGATCGCACTGATAGCAGTGATACTGCGCACGAACGATGTTACAAATCCTGACAGGAAGCTGTCCTTGATAAGAGGAAGTGTAACTGTCATGAACACCTTAAGGCTGTCCGCGCCCATATCATAAGCAGATTCCTCAATGCTCTTGTCGATCTGGCGAAGAGCTGAGATTCCGCTTCTGGTACCTGTTGGAAGGGATCTTACAATGAATACGATAACCAGGATCGCACCTGTTCCGTAGAGCCCCTGCAGGATTCCTGTTCCAAAAAGTCCCCCTGAGAAACCTCTGATATATCCGATACCAAGAACTGTTCCAGGAACTGCCATAGCCAGCATTGAAACTGCTTCGATAAAGCCCTTGGTCTTGAAATTTCTTTTTACTACAAGGTAAGAAATGATCATAGACAAAAGAGCTGTGATCGGAGCCGAGATAAGTGACAGAACGAAGCTGTCCTTAAAGGCCTTAAGTCCCTTGTACTTGGTAAATACCTGTCCGAACCACTTGAAGGTTAAGTGGAAGTCGTAGCCCCATGTCTTGAACATCGCGCCGAATGGTACGCAGATGTACATCAGGATTACGAAGATCGCAAGAGCTGAGCACAGGATTGTAAGAGGAATTGTAACGCTCTTGTCTGTGATGAGCATACGCTCTCTTGATGCTTTTCCTGAAAGTGTTGCTGTAGACTTGGCCTCAAGGTAATACTTCTGAACAATGAACATCACAAGGGTTATTGCCAAAAGAACTACCGCCATGGCTGCAGCGCCTTCCTTGTCGTAGGCACCTGTGATCTGCAGGTAGATTGTTGTTGCCAGTGTGTCGTATGATCCACCGATGATCATTGGGTTAGCAAAGTCTGCGATAGACTCGATGAAGGTTACAAGGAATGCATTTCCAAGACCAGGAAGGATAAGTGGCAGTGTAACTGTCATGAATACCTTGAATCTTGATGCACCCATGTCCCTTGCTGCTTCCTCAAGGGATGGATCGATATTTTTCAAAAGACCTTTCAGCATCATGTAGCATACTGGGAAGAATGTCAGTGTCTGAACAATTGCGATTCCCCAGAAGCCATATACGCTGTTGTCATAAATTTTCAAAAGAAATCTTGTGATGATGCCCGCTTTACCAAAGAGCATGATCATTGAAAGTGATAAAACGAAAGGTGGTGAAACTACTGGAAGCATTGATACTGCTTTGAAAAGGCCTTCCATAAATCTGGTACGAAGCTTAACGTAAACCTCCACATAGGCAAACAAAAGACCTATGAGAGCTGAAGCGATTCCTACCAGGAAACCAACCTTTAATGTGTTTGTTATGGCGCGCCTAAAGTTTGAAAGGGCCATAACTCTTTTAAAGATATCCAGTGTTAACCCATTATCTGAAATGAAGCTGTCCACCAACAATATTGCCAGCGGATACAAGATGAAGATTGTAAGAAATGCTACCAAAAGCACGATGGTGGTCATCATTATTGGATCCGCCATGAGCTTTTTCCTGTCAAGGCTGGCACTTTGACTCTTTGCCATTGTTATTCCTCCTAGTAAATCTTAAAGAAAAGGGCGGAAAAGAATTTCCGCCCTATATAAATCTGTTTAACGCTAGAATGAGTTTTGATTACTCGGTCTGGAAACGATCGTCAGCAGCGCTTCCAAGAGCTGTCATAACTTCCTCGATGTATGTAGCTGTGTTAGCCTTAGCATCTTCGAAGTCATACTTCATAACGTTGTTAGGATCAAGACCGAACTGTGTTGCGATCTCAGGCTGCTTAGCGTTGTCGATAACAAGGAACTGGTAAGAACCGTTCTGTGCTGCAAGCTCAACGCAATCAGGTGTAAGAGCATACTCGATCCAAAGCTTAGCTGCGTTTGGATGTGCGCATCCCTTGAAGATAGCTGTTGCACCAACCTCGAAGGATGTTCCTGTTGAAGGAATGATAAGTCCTACATTGCCATATCCGTTGTCAACGATCTGTGTGATACCATCGTGAAGGAATCCGATACCAACTACGCACTCACCTGTACCAACGTTCTTAGATGGGCCAGAACCTGACTTTGTGTAAACTTCGATGTTCTTATCAAGGTCTACAAGGTACTGGATACCTTCGTCATGACCATACTTCTGGATCATTGTGTTGATAACAAGCTTAGCTGTTCCAGCTGTGTTGTAGTTTGAAAGCCAGATAAGTCCCTGGTACTTAGGATCAAGAAGGTCCTTCCAGTCTGCAGGCTGCTCGATGCCCATACGATCAAGCTCGTCTGTGTTAACCATGAATCCAAGGATTCCCTTGTAGATACCATACCAGTAACCATCCTTGTCACGATATGTTGCATCGATAAGGTGGCTAGCGTTCTGTGCTTCATAAGCCTCAAGGAGTCCCTCGCCTGCTGCTACGTTGTAAGGATCAGTTGTGCCACCAAACCAAACGTCGCCTGAAGGATTTCCGTTCTCTTCTTCGATCTTACTCTGAACTTCACCAGTTGAAAGTCTCTGATACTGAACCTTGATTCCGTAAAGCTCTTCAAAGTGCTCACAAGCTGCTGCAAGATATTCCTCTTCGCATGAACCGTAAACAATGAGCTCGCCCTCAGCCTTAGCTGCCTCAATAAGAGCATCCATTCCTGATGCTTCCTCTGCTGCAGGTGCCTCTGCTGCTGGAGCTTCTGCTGCAGGTGCTTCTGCTGCTGGAGCCTCAGCTGCTGGAGTCTCAGTAGCTGCATTTCCGCATCCTACAACACCAAGTGTCATAAGTCCCGCCAATACTAACGCGATTTTCTTTTTCATATTACCTCTCCTTTCAATTTCGGGTCATTGGATACTTTTATGATAAAGAAAACCGTTTTCCTAAAATACCTAATTTTCTGTTTAATTATCCAAAAAAATGAACACAAGTTTAAACGCAGTATCCATGCAGGGAAAAGAAATAACCTCTGCCCCAAGTGCATTACCAGCAAGATTTACTGGCTCCTATCTCTGCTGCCAGATGGTAATCAAGGGGCTGGCACTTAAAGTGCCATCCCCTGTAGTAAGGCTCCTGGTTCCATCTCTTGTCAACGGACTTTCGCGGCATATCCTCGCGGACACGTCCGCTGCGGTATTCCACGCTTCCGTTGACAAGCGGCGGGGGGCGTCAAGGAAAGCGTCTATCAAAACCAACACTGAATCGAGCGCACCGCCCGCGTCCAAAGTGAGTAGTTTTCAAAGAATATACCTTCAGAGTGAAAAAATCTGTTCTGAAGGTATACTTTTTTCTGATATTATGCCCGCCTCATCCCAAAGTATACCTTCACAGTATAAAAATCTCCTCTGAAGGTATACTTATTTTTTTGCCAAGTAAGAATCTTCCCAAAAGTATACCTTCACAACTCAAAAACACACTCTGAAGGTATAAAGTGACATTTCATGCGCGGAACCACGCTCCTAGGTTGGCAGAACCCCCTTTGTCAACGGAACCGTGGAATACCGCAGCAGGCCACATCGAAATCCGCAAAGTGCCAGCACCCCTCGTGGCCTGCGAGGATATGCCGCGAAAGTCCATTGACAAAGGAGCCGGACCCGCACAATAGAAAAAAGGGACGGCACTATTTGTGCCGCCCCTTGATTACTATTGTGACATCTACATTCCCAGACAAAATTTCCGGTTCGTAATCCTCACTTCACAAAATCCGAAGGTGAGCTTCCGGAATATTTCTTAAATACAGTACTGAAGTACTTATAATCACTAAACCCAGTCATATCAGATACTTCATACACTTTGTACTTGCCAGTTTCAAGAAGTCCAACCGCCTGCTGGACGCGGTATTTGTTGAGGAAATCCAGATACTTCTGGCCTGTAGCCTCCTTGAATTTCCTGGACAGGTAGCTTGCGGAAACGCCAAACTCTTCTGCAAAGCCTTCAATGCTGATCTTCTCTGAGTAGTGTTCTTTGGTGCGGTCAATGACCTGCTTGACGTAGTCGTTTTCCTTGTCGCTCTTTATAAAGATAGGATCAACTTCGCCGCCATCTCTTTTCCTGCTTTCAAGCTGCTTAAGCTGATTGCTGCGCTCGATGTCGTCGATGACTTTTTTGATGTTGGCCTTAAGCTCCTCTTCGTCGACAGGTTTCATGAGGTAGGCAGAAACTCCAAGCTCGATGGCTTTTTTGGCGTATTCAAATTCACCATAGCTGGTCATGATGATTGCCTTAAAATCTGCTATCTCCTGGCCTCTTCTGATCATCTCGATGCCGTCCATAACTGGCATCATGATGTCAGCAAGAACGATGTCTGGCTGGAGCTCCTCAATCTTCTGAACTCCCTCCTGGCCATTGGCTGCCTCTCCTATAATGGTGCAGCCCATGGAAACCCAGTCCATGGTGTATGCTATTCCCTTGCGGATGATGTCCTCATCCTCAGCTATAAGTACTCTGTACATTTATTTACGTCCTCTTTGGCAGGGTGAGTCTTACTGTGGTACCCTCGCCTTTTTTACTATTGATATCAAGACCGTAGTCCCCCTGATACATCAGCTGGATCCTGCGGTGGATGTTGTAGATTCCAAAGTGGTTTGAGGTGTTCTCGCTGTCCGCAAGCTGGCTCTTTATCTCTTCAAGAACGTCCTCGTCGATGCCCACGCCGTCGTCCTCGCAGACAAAGATCAGATTCTCTGTGATCTGATATCCACTGATATTTACGTTCAGTTTCTCCTTTTCACCAAAGCCATATTTCACAGCGTTTTCAAGAAGGGGCTGCAAAAGAAGCTTCGGGATCAGACAGTCGTAAATGTCCTCTGCCACGTTTATATTATAAGAAAAGCGCTTGTTGAAGCGGATCTGCAGGATGTTGAGATAATACTGCAGGTTATCAAGGTCCTCTTTTACCGTAACCTCTTCCCTCATCTCCTTGATACTATAGCGAAGCAGTCCTGACAGCGACACTATCATCTTGTCCGCAGCTGCAGCGTCTATCTTGGCCATGAAGCGGATGTTATCCAGCGTGTTAAAAAGGAAATGCGGGTTAAACTGGCTTTCAAGCTGCTTAACCTGGGAAAAAGCCGCGTTCTGCGCAAGCTCTTTATTCCTCTCGATCTGATCTTTAAGACCGCCAAGCATCTCGTTAAAGTCGTTACCAATAGTCTGGAACTCTTTGTTTGTATCTATTGAAAGGCTCACATCAAGGTTACCCTGCTGAACAGCCTCGAAGGCGTCCTCGATCTTTTTTACATCCTTGGTGTACTCCTCGGAAGTGGCAGCAGTACTGCGGTAAGTGATGATGATGACCGCAACGAAGATCACAAGAATGATAGCGATGAGGATCAGGATCATCCAAAGGCTTCGGTTGATGTCGTAAAAAGTGTAGACACGAAGTCCCTTCTGAAGTCCGGATTCGTGGCAGATGTACTTCTGTCCGTCACTCCTTACATAGCCAGAGCGACCCTCAAACACCTCCTGAATCTGACCGAAGTCGTCCCTGATTCCCTGGGTGTTGTTAAGGTAGATCCAGCCATTTTCATCGGTGATCATACAGTATCTGTTCTTGGCGTTTACAATGTTTGCAATGACCTGGGATGGAACCGCATAGATCATGGCGTAGTTAAGGTCGCTTCCTGTGTACTCACCAGATGCCACGTAAAGTGTTCCCTCATAAAGAACCGTGCTGGCAAGACCGGGCCTGGACTTTAATTTATTCCATACGCCCCAGTCCATGAACTCCGGGTCCGTGAGGTATCTTGGAATATCCATGGGACTTGCGCTGGTGAAAAGAACATCACCCGTCCCATCAATTATCATCAGGTTTCCAAGTTCATCATACCCGGAAGTGCTTGAATAAAGCTTTGAAAAGATCTGGTTCGATGAAGCCTCTATATCTCCGTCGTTTTTGTTGATCACGTTCTTGATCTCGGAAAACATGCTGTAGTAGGTGGTCAGAACTTCGTTGGTCTCTGCTGCGATCTCGCTGTTATCCCTCCTGTTGGACTCGCTCATGTAGGCGTTCCAGGTGATGATAAACAGGATCATCACTGCAAATACGATTCCGATTACAGGAGTAAGGGAAAAGACGATGAAGGTTCTTCTTATATTTTCCTGGAAGGATTCGATTTCTTTACTCATCGGTACCTCCCATCAGCTCTGAAAAGCGGGAAGTCCATTCCTTCTTACTTCCGATTACGAGCTTTTTATCTACTTCAATTATATTGATGTCACTCTTTGGACTTACAAGGCTTGATGCTGTAACGTCGCCACGAACCGAGCGGCGTCCAAGGTTATTGGATATATATTTCTGAACGTGTTCATCAGTCATGAAATCAACAAAGGCCTTGGCGTTGTCCACGTGACCTGCGTTCTTGTTAATGTAAAGGCCATCTGGTGTTGATACCACGCCTTCATTCATGTAGATGATCTTAACGTGTTTACCTGTTTTGAGCATGGTTATAGCTGCTTCCTCAAAGGTAAGCCCCACTATGTACTTGCCCGCGGAAACACCTTCATATACTGCTGATGAACTGGTAAGAAGATTCCCCTGAAGCTGATGGGCAAGGGCCTCCACATAGTCCCAGCCATTGTCCGGATTACCATCGCCCATGGCGTAGAGCATGTTTACAAGCTGTTCAAAGGATGAAGAAGATTTACCAGGATCAGCAAAAGCGATCTTACCCGTAAGTGCAGGGTTAAGAAGATCCTCGTACCCCTCAATCTTAATATCTCCGATAAGATCGGTGTTCACCATAAGTACACTTGGAACGTCAGTAAAGCATGTTATGCCGTTTCCAAGGTTCTTAAACTCCGAAGCAAAGCTGTCATAGTTTTGAGAAATGTATGGCATGAAATAGTCATTATAAGCGCCAACAGACAGTACGGATCCTCCCCACAAAAGATCAACATCTTCGCCAGATGTCATCATATCTATGGCCTCTGAAGTTCCGCACTTTTTAACTTCCACGACAATACCAGTCTCTGATTCAAACTCGTTGATCAGTGGCTTCATGAACTCTATTGGGTGGGGCGATGCCACCACCACTTTATTATCCTCCTGGGTGACGCCCGGTCTTCCAGCAAGGCCAAGATACAGCCCCAATGACGCCAGCGCCAGCACCACGGCGATTGCGATTATTATGTAGAACCTACGCATATTCCCCTCACAAAATAATTCACTGCTCTCCTACATACTCAAAGATTATACCATCATCCTCGGACACGTACAGTCCCGAAGGATGCTTTTCCAGCTCTTCGTTGTAGTAATCCCCTGAATATGGGCTCTGTCCTACAAGCATATAGATCTTACCGTCTTCTCTCCAAACTTTCTCAGGAATCACATAAGGGTTGTAGATAGAACCATCCGAGAAAGTAACCTTGGCTGACGGATAGTTGATCTGGGTGTAGGTCTTTCCACCATCCTCAGTTCTGAAAAGATAGCCTTCATCTCCGCCGCTGTAACTAAGACAGGTAAAGCCAAGCTCCGTATCATCAATAAAGGTGATCCACTGCGCTTGTCCTCCGCATCCAATAAATGGATCTTCGTTGACGAGACTGCAGGTCTTACCACCGTCAGAGGTTTTGACCATCATGTAGAAGCTGCTGCCCGCTGCCCTGTCTATGGGAATAAGCCTGTACTCCACGCCATCCTTCGTAGTATAGGTGCAGTCTGGCTCAATTGTGGCATAGTAAGGATCAGTCTCCTGTGGTTCCTCCACAAAAGCAAGTCCCTTGTAGTCTTCATCATTCTGAGACCAGCCCTCTCCCACAAACCTTGCATCAATAGTATCGTAAAGCCCCTTGTAGAGGCCTTTTCTATCAAAAGTCTCACCCACATAGGGAGTTAAGTCAAAAGGAATGGTTTCCTCTGACATTTTGATTCCCATCTCTCTGTAAAGCCATGGCGCTTCATCATAAGGAACCTGAGATAGGCACCTCTCCATCCAGTCACAGACATTCTCGCAATAAAGAGAAAGATCCTGGGCTCCAAATACCTCAATGGCTGCAACACTCACAGTCCCGATCTTATTTTCATCGCTGCTCCTGCTCTCTATATATGCGCATCTCTGGCCAAGATTTGGAAATGTATCCTCTGTAACTTCCTTAAATCGCTCAAGCCTGTAGCTCTCTCTAAGCCTTGGCCCCAGGAAAAGATCTATCGCCACCACGCCAAGTATCACCATGACGATAGCTGTAATTATCGCCCCAACTTTATTCTTCAAAACAAAAATGACCCCCGGTTTTCTGATGTACCATCTAAATATACACCGAAAACCGAGGGTTTTCCATCAATTATCCTCTGAGCATGAACTTGCGGACGATATTTATTCCAATCCTGTAATTCCATGGGCGGACAACCTTGTCTGCCTCTTTGAGCTTCTCCCTGATAGGAATGTTCTGAGGGCAGTGCTGCTCGCACTTTCCACAACCGATGCACTGAGTTGCAAAAGCAGGCTCTTTCTTGAGGCCAACAGTCTGCGCGTACTCAAAGCGGGCATTGGACTTGCTCTCAAGAGCTGTCATGTTGTAGCTCCTAAACAGCGCCGGGATATCGACGCCCTTAGGACATGGCATGCAGTATCTGCAGCCTGTGCAGCCAACAAGCTCTGTCTCTTTAATGATCTCTTTTACCTTATCAATTGTATCGAAATCGTCCTGGGTAAAAGAGCCTGCTTCAGCCGAAGATGCGATCCTGCAGTTCTCCTGTACCATCTCGATGGAGTTCATTCCGGATAAAACGCAGGTAACTTCAGGCTGATTCCAAAGCCAGCGAAGTCCGTACTCTGCAGGTGTATAGCCAGTTTCTTTCGATGCGATAAGCTCTTTTGCCTTGTCAGGAAGAAGGTTTACGAGCTTGCCACCACGAAGGGGCTCCATGATGATAACTGGAATACCCTTAGCTGCTGCAGCCTTAAGGCCCTCAACACCTGCCTGGGAAGTCTCATCCACGTAGTTGTACTGGATCTGGCAGAAATCCCAGTCGTAGGAATTAAGGATCCCGATGAAATCCTCAGTGTTTCCGTGATAGGAAAATCCAATGTTTTTGATCTGTCCAGAAGCCTTCTTTTCAGCGAACCAGTCCTCGATGCCCACTTTCTTAAGCTTATCCCACTGGTTCATGGCGGTCATGTGGTGCATGAGATAGTAGTCCACATAGTCCGTGCGAAGGCGCCTGAGCTCCTCGTCAAAGTATCTGTCGATGGCAGTCCTGCTGCCGATGAGGTACTGTGGAAGCTTGGTGGCGATATTAACCTTGTCGCGGATCCTGTTTCTCTCAAGGATCTCACCAAGAGCAGCCTCGCTTCCAGTGTAAACATAAGCTGTGTCGAAGTAGTTGACGCCGGCTCTGTAGGCCTCCATCAGCTCCTTCTCCGCCTTGTCGATATCGATGCGGCCGCCGCTTGTGGTAAATCTCATACATCCGTAGCCAAGGATGGAGATGGGCTCGCCGTTTCTGTTATTCCTGTATTTCATAGAAATCTCCTAAATTTTGCGCAATTGAATTTATCGCAACCGTTATCTCATTCTATTATGTTACAGACCATTTTTCAACTGGAAATTTTTATCCAGATTATCACTTTTTTAGCACGTGCACTGGCGCATCGTAGTACTCGTTATAGAGGTTAAAAGAGCTCTCGATGCCCTCAGTTACATAGACCTCTCCGCTCTCTGTGATAAATACCGCGTCAAAGTCCCCTGCCTGTTTCCAGAATTCCACTGCCTCATCAAGACCCATTACGAAAAGAGCTGTGGACAGCCCGTCGCACATAAGACCATCCTTGCCAATGATGGTCACAGACATAAGGCCGTTCCTGGCTGGATATCCGGTCTTGGGATCGAGGATATGCCAGTAGATCTCGCCGTTTTCTTCAAAGTATCTCTCGTATCCGCCTGAGGTGATGATAGCCACATCTTCAGCATCGATAACTGCAAAGATACCGGTCTGACTATCCTCAAAGGGGCTCTTAATCGCCACCTTCCACTTCTGACCGTCTGGCTTTTTGCCAATACACTGTACGTTTCCGCCAAGGTTAATAAGGGCGGATTTAACGCCGTTCTCACGGAAATAGTCAGCCACCGCAGTGCTGGTGTAACCCTTAACAACACTGCCAAGGTCAACTTTCATGTCCTGCGCTATTGTGGCGCGAGATCCTGCAATCTCCACGCGCCTGTAATCCACGTTCTGAAGTAGCGCCTCAATCTCCGCTTCCTGAGGCACCTTATAACTTCCCGTTGTAAATCCCCATGCCTTAAGCACGGGATAGATAGAGATATCCAGCGCCCCATCAGTCCTGTCGCAAACATCAAGCGCCCCTTTCATGATATCTGCAACCTCCGAAGAAACATCTGCCTCCCCGTCTCTGTTAAGTGCAAAGATCTGACTGCCCTCATCCGTTACCGACAGCTCTTTTTCCAGGTCACGGATCATGGTCTCAGCGCCAGTAAGAAGCTCCTCATCTCCCGCAACCTGAAGCTCCATGATGGTATCCATGGCAAAAAGGCTACTGGTCATAATCTTAGGGCCTGTAAGCGAACATGCAGAAAGCGCTGTCAGGGCCAAAAAAGCCGCGGCAGCGCAAACAATTCTCTTCTTATTCAAAAATAGCTTACTCAACTTCATCCTGAAAAACATTCATATTCCCCGTTCTGTATCCATAAAGATCAAGGGACACGTATGTAAATCCGATCTTCCTGAGGGCGTCATGAACTGTACTGCGAAGGTCCTCAGTAAGAACCCTTGCAATATCCTCAGGTAACAGTTCGATCCTTGCAAGGAAAATATCATTGCCGTGGATACGAACCCTGAACTGCTTAAAACCAAGCTCCATCATGATCTGCTCAGCCTTATCGACCATATCAAGCTTCTTGTCGCTGATGTTCTCGCCGTATGGGAAGCGGCTTGCAAGGCAGGCAAAGGAAGACTTATCCCATGTGGGAAGTCCGAAGTGCTGTGAAAGAGCTCTGATATCATTCTTGGTCATACCAGCTTCGCGAAGTGGGCTCTTTATACCAAGCTCTGCGATTGCCTTAAGACCAGGTCTGTAATCACCCTCGTCGTCAAGGTTTGAGCCTTCAACTACAACAGCCATATTCTCAGCTTTTGCTGTATCAAGGAAATGTTGGAACAGATCTTTTTTGCAAAGATAGCATCTGTCCTTGGGATTCTGGGCAAAGCCCTCGATCTCCATCTCGTTGATGTTAAGGACCACGTGTTTAACCCCGAGCCTCTCGCAGTAACTAAGAGCCTCCTCAAGTTCTCTCTTTGGGAAAACTCCGGAAGATGCAGTCATTGCAACCACGTTGTCAGAAAGGGCTGCTCTTGCTGCGTACAAAAGAAACGTTGAATCAACGCCGCTGGAAAAGGCTACCGCCGCACTTCCATAGGAAGACAAAATGGACAATAATCTGTTGTATTTATCATGCTGCGCTGCTGTTACTGTGTAATCCATACTTACCTCAACTCATCTTCTTGTACATGTGGTTTCCAAGCATCTGAATAAGCTGAACAAATGCGATCAGAATGATCGAACAAACAATAAGGTAATCCGTCTTGTACTGCTGATAACCGTATCTGATGGCAATATCACCGACACCGCCGCCACCGACAGTTCCGGCCATTGCTGAATATCCAACCAGTGAGATCACAAGAAGAACAACGCCGTTGAGCATTCTTGGAATAGATTCCTTAACGTAGACCCTCATAAGGATCTGGAAATTGCTCGCTCCAAAGCTTCTTGCTGCCTCGATGACACCAGGATTGGTCTCACGAAGACTTGTCTCAAACACCCTTGCGATATAAGGAATTGCTGAAACAGTAAGTGGCACGATAGAAGCTGTTGTTCCGATGGACTTACCTACAACCATTCTTGTAAATGGGATCAGGATAACCAGAAGGATAATGAACGGAAAACTTCTGAACACGTTCACTATAAAGCTTAAGATCTCATATACGATCTTGTTTGGCTTAAGCCCGTCAGGTGCTGTAAGTGTCAGAACCACTGCCGGTATAAATCCGATTATCACTGAAAAAACTGTTGACCAGAACACCATGTAAAGTGTCTGCCAAAAGGCATTCATTATTATTGAATACATTCCGCTGTTTGATAAAACTCCAGACATTTTATATCTCCTTAAACTGCAGGACTTCCTGCCCTGTCAGCACAAATCTCTTATTTTATAACTTCCCAGGTAACGTCCTTGGAATCCAGGAAAGCACAGGCCTTCTCAAGGTCTTTTTCCTCCATGTTAAGAACCAGGCTTCCGTAAACATCCTCCCTGAAGTCCTCAAGCTTAGCCCAGCAGATATTGAAATCTGTGTGGAGCTCCTGTGACATCTGGGTTACGATAGGACGCTGATTGCCTTCGCCATAGAAAAAGAGCTTTAGGTTTACGCCAGTTGTTGGCAGCTTGTCACTCTCTTCCCTGAGGAAATCTCTGATCTCTCTTTCCTTGGGCCATACAAAGAGCTGCTCCGGTCTTCCAACTGCAAGGACATGGCCCTTGTTAAGGAACGCAACCCTCTGACAGATCTGCTTAACAACTTCCATCTGGTGTGTAACAACAACGATGGTGATTCCCATCTCTTTATTGATCTTTTGCAAAAGAGCCAAGATACCCTTTGTGATCTCTGGGTCAAGGGCAGATGTAGCCTCATCGCACAGAAGGATCTCAGGATCAAGAACAAGGGCTCTTGCTATGGCAACTCTCTGCTTCTGACCACCGGAAAGCTCCCTTGGCTTTGCGTGAACCTTATCCTCAAGTCCTACCAGACGAATGAGGTTCATGATCTTCTCTTTTGCATCAGTGGTGTTTGTAGGAATTCCCCAGAACTTCATGGGAAGGGCCACATTCTGATAAACATCAAGTCTCTCCAGAAGGTTAAAGCTCTGGAAGATCATGCCCATTCTCTTTTGAAGACTACGCAATTCCTTCTTGCTCTTAATATCCACCAGCTGTTCCCCAACGGTAATGCTGCCTCCGTCGTAGGACTCAAGGCCGTTGATACAGCGAAGAAGGGTACTCTTTCCTGCACCTGACTGTCCGATTATTCCGAAGATCTCGCCGTCTTCGATCTCGATTGAAATATCCTTAAGGACCTCAGTATCCTTAAAGGACTTCTGCACGTTTGCAATTCGTATCATTTTAAAACTTCCATTTCTAACTAATCTCACGGGCATGTCACCCGCATGTCATCTTATAAAATGAGCCGCCTGCAATTAACAAGCGGCTCGAACAGTATTATATTACAAAAACCATTATTGTGCATCAATGAAAGATGTGATAACTGCACCCTTGTATGTGTCATCGATGTACTTCTGAACCTTGTCAGACTGAAGAGCCTTGATGAGGGCCTTTGTCTTTTCTGACTCCTGGTTGCCATCCTTAACTACAAGGAAGTTTGTTCTCTTAACTGTTGTCTCAGCGTCAAATGACTCGATATCAAGAGCTGGGTGCTTAGCTGGAAGACCAGCCTCAAGTGCGTAGTTACCGTTGATTGTAGCAGCATCCAGATCAGGAAGTGAAAGTGGAAGGCTTGCTGCCTCAAGTGGAGTGATCACATAGCCGTGAGGATTTGCCTCAGCGTCGTTTGTAAGTGAATCCTCGTTGTAGTTGGCATCTGTTCCGAAGCCGCCCTTTGATGTAAGAAGTCCCTTCTGAACAAGAAGGTCGATTCCTCTCTCGCCGTTATCTGGATCGTTAGGAATACCGATTGATGCGCCGTCTGGAAGATCAGCAAGTGATGTGTACTTCTCTGAGTAGATTCCCATTGGCTCGATGTGGATACCTGCAACAGCTGTGAGGTGAAGACCTGCATCGCTGTTCTGCTGGTTCATGTAACCAAGTGTCTGGAAGTAGTTGGCGTCAAGCTCGCCCTCTTCAAGTGATGTGTTTGGAAGAACATAATCTGAGAAAACAACTGTCTCAAGAGTCCATCCATCCTCTGCAAGAACTTCCTTAACGATGTTATCAAGGATCTCTGCGTGAGGTACAGGTGTTGCACCAACCTTGATTGTCTTATCTGCGCTGCTATCTGCACCGCCTGCTGCAGCACCGCATCCTGTAAGCGCTGAAACTGCAAGGGTAGCTGCAAGCACAAGGCTAACTAATACGTTCTTTTTCATAATACTTTTCCTCCTCCGTCCGCGTAAAGCGGTTATTAACTTTTTTCTATAATATACTCTCCCAATTGCACATGAGCAATACTAAGAGATTTATAGACACCGATAAATATTGCTTATAGGGTGATCAGCTTTCTTTATGTCTCTCAAGAAGTTCCACAAAGGTCCTTCCCATTTCTGAAAGCTCCTGGCCCTTTCTGGTGATATATCCAAAGGTCAGCATCTCATCCTCTTTAAGCTTGATAACATGGATATCTGATGAAGTCTTGCCCTCTCCAAGCATGGCAGCGCCAACCGCGTATCCGTTAAGGCCAAGCATCAGCTCAATAGATGTTGCTCTTTCGTTGGTGCTGATAACCTTCTTGTAATCGTAGGTTGCAAGGGCCTCTTCTCTATAGTAGAAAGAAGTGTTGTCCCCCTGATCAAAGACCATGCAAGGGTACTCCTGAAGCTCATCAAGAGACAGCTCGTCCCTGTCAGCCAGGGGGTGATTCTTACTTAAGTACACATAAGTATCTCTGGAAAAGAGCTCATGGAACTCCAAAGATGCATCGGCAAAGATCTTCTTGAATGTATTCCTGTTAAATTCGCTAAGGGCGATAACGCCAACCTCACTCTTTAAGGTCTTAACATCTTCGATGACTTCACTGGTCTGAGTCTCGCGGATTGAGAACTGATACTCCGGAAGATCAAACTCTTTTACCGTATCAATAAATGCATCAACAGCTATGGTGTAATGCTGCATGGATACTGAGAATGTAGGCTTTTCACTTCCGCCGTTGATGTACTTGTTCTCAACCTTCTCAAACTGTTCAACAGCATTTCTCGCGTAAGCAATAAAAGATGCCCCAGCAGAAGTGGTCACAACACCGTTGTGGACTCTCTCAAAGATCTGTATTCCGATCTCTTTCTCGAGATCTCGAACAGCACTTGAAAGTCCCGGCTGTGACACGTAGAGCCTGTCGGCTGCCTTCCTCATGGAGCATTCTTCATCAATAGCAATTACGTATTTTAGCTGAAGTATGGTCATGTTATCGTCCTCCCCAAAAAACTTAAAAGTATGATAACACAACACCAGGAAATTACGCTATATTCATTTCAGAAAGTTTTTGAACCACTGCACCTGCCAGAGCCCTGTGACCATTCTCGTCCATGTGCTCATCGTCGATGTCGCTGGCAACCGCATAGTCGGAAGCCGCCAGGAATCTGTTCCCGCGCCTCTTTGCGATCTTCTCGTACTCATCCCTTAAGCTGATGCTGGTCTCAACAGACGCACTGTCAAACTCAGGATCCTTCTCAGGGCGCCATACATCCTCACCGAGACTTATTGGCGCTACCACAAGGATCTGCTCTGGCAAAAGATACTTCTCCAGCTCGTCAAGGCACTTCTCAAGGCCAAGTCCTATCACATGTTCAGATGCATTAAAAATAGTCTTGCAGTCATTGGTTCCAAGCATGATGATGGCGCCATCAAGTGGGTAATTACCTTCAAGGGCAAGGGGCAGAACGTCAGCACCCTTTCTGAAAGGACGAAGCTGGTCTTCAAAGACTGTTGTTCTTCCGCAAAGTCCATCCTCGATAACTCTTGTACTCTTAAGTTCTTCCTGGACAAGGCTTGTCCATCTTACGCCCCAAGGGTATCTCTTGTGGGTTCCAGGGATAAGTCCCCATGTATTTGAATCGCCGTATGCCAGTATGCTTCCCATATCTTCACCTCTGCTTGCGGCCTCCGCCGCCTTAACTAATCTGCTAATGCAAAAACTCTGTCAAACTCATTTTTAAGATCTTCAATTCCTTCAATTCCTACTGATAGCCTCAGCACTCTGTCTGTTATCCCGTTCTTCTTAAGGAGCTCACTTGGAACCTCAGCGTGGGTCTGGGTTATAGGGTAAGTGATAAGTGTCTCCGTTCCTCCAAGGCTCTCTGCAAAGTAGATAAGCTCTACGTTATCCAGGATCCTCTTTGCAAACTCAGCGCTGTCCACCTCGAAGGTGAGCATCGCGCCAAACCCTCTTGCCTGCTTTTTCATGATCTCGTGACCAGGGTGCTCTGGAAGGCCAGGATAGATGACCCTTGTGACATGCTCTTTTCCCTTAAGATACTCTGCAAGAGCCCTGGCATTCTCCTGAGCTCTTTCAAGTCTTACGGAAAGTGTCCTGATGCCCCTTAGGATCAGCCAGCTGTCGAAGGGGCTAAGGCCTGCACCAACGGTCTTGTAGATGAACCTGAGCCTCTCATCAAGTTTCTCATCCTTAACAACCACAAAGCCTCCGATGGTGTCGTGGTGTCCACCAAGGAACTTGGTGCCTGAATGGATTACAATATCCGCCCCAAGGTCCAGTGGATTTTGGAAGTAGGGAGACAGGAATGTGTTGTCCACTATAAGGATGAGACCTGCAGTCCTAGTTGCTTTTGCGAGTTTTTCAAGGTCAGTGACATTCATCATTGGGTTTGTTGGTGTCTCAAGGTAAACCGCTTTGGTGTTATCCTTGATGTATTGTGTAATGTCCTCCCGGCTTAAATCCACCACCGTAAACTCAATCCCGTTCTTTGCATTGATCTCATCGAAGAGCCTTATACTTCCGCCGTAGAGGTCCTCGTCGATTATTATATGGTCCCCTGGTCTGAAGAGTTCCATCACATTTGCAACTGCTGCCATTCCGCTTGAGTAGGCCAGTGCGTCTATTCCGTTTTCAAGATCTGCTACAACGCTCTCAAGCTGCTGCCTTGTTGGATTCTGCATTCGGGTGTAGTCGTAACCCGTGCTTCCTCCAACTCCGTGATGGGCAAAGGTTGCTGACTGGTAAATCGGAAAGCTTATTGCTCCCCACTTATCCGCCAAGTCCCTGTCCAGAAGCTGGCACTTTGTATCCAGACTGTAATTTGATGAAATCTCTTTTCCCATAACTTCTGCTCCTCTTTGTTTCTTATATAAAAATAGTAGCCGTGATTTCACGGCTACACAATTAAGGAATACTTATCTATTGCTATCAGCACTACTAATAGCTTCGTAAAGCTGCTCCATTGCCTGCTCTAGGATGCTGCGGGGACACGCGATGTTGATCCTCTCGAAAAGAGAAGTCTCTCTTCCGAAGATGATTCCGGGATCGAGCCAAAGGTGCGCCCCATCCACAATGAGCTTTTCAAGCTCCTTATGGTCGCTTGTGATCTCTGAGAAATCAAGCCAGATAAGGTAGGTACCTTCAGGCTCAATGAGCTTAACCTTGGGGAGTTTTTCCTTAAGGAATTCCCTGACGTAGTCAAGATTCCCCTGAAGATATTCGATGAGCTCGTCAAGCCACTCCTCCCCTTTCTGGTACACAGACATTGTTGCCACCATTCCAAGAGCATTGGGCTGGCTGTAGCCCGCTGCTGCATTTTCTCTGGCAAAAGAGCTGAACATCTCCTTATCTTTCAGGATGATATTTGCAACCTGGAGTCCCGCAAGGTTAAAGGTCTTGCTGGCTGAAGTTCCAAGAATGAGCTTACCTGTAAGACTCTCATCCAGCGTGATAAATGAGTTGTGCCTGTGGCCTGGGTAAACAAAGTCAGAGTGGATCTCATCTGCAAACACATACACATCATGCTTTGCACAGATCTCGCCAAGTTTTGTGAGCTCATCCCTTGTCCACACTCTTCCAACAGGATTGTGAGGACTGCAGAGAAGAAACATCTTTACATCGTTGTCGATTATCTTTTTCTCGAAATCATCGAAGTCAATTTCGTAATGTCCATCCCTGTAAACGAGCTGGTTATTGACCACCTTCCTGCCATTAAGTTTGATGGTCTCTTGGAATGGGTAGTAAACCGGTTGCTGGATGATGATGGCATCTCCAGGTTCTGTAAATGCCCTGATCGCAATTGCTATGGCGTAAACAACTCCGGGAGTTACGATGATGTCTTTTCCATCGATGGTAAAACCGTGGCGTCTTAGATACCAGTCCCTGACTGTATTTCTGTACTTATCTCCTGGGTCTGTATATCCAAAGATGCCCTGCGATGCTCTGTCCGTTATGTCCTTTATCACCTCGTCAGGGAGCTTAAAGTCCATGTCTGCAACCCAGAGAGGCAAAAGGTCATCCCTTCCCTTTCGCTGCATCCCAAAATCCCATTTGATACAGTCTGTATTTCTTCTATCATGTATTACGTCAAAATCATATTTCCCCATGACAGTACCTCTTTCTTTTTCGTGATAATCCTATTATACAGGACAAAAGGCGCCTTAGGGGATACCCTCCCCATCTGGCGCCATTTTCTTAATATCTGCCGAGCACTGCTTCTTCCACGCTCTGACGAAGAGGTGGGTGTGGAGTCTGATCTCCGTATCCTACATCGACGTAGGTTACAAGTCTGATGTAATCAGGAAGAGCAAATCTCTTCCTAAGTCTTTCGCAGAACTCTTCTCCTGTGAATGTGAGCCATACGCCCTCAAGGCCGACTGCATGGGCTGCTAGCACAATGTTCTGTCCTGCAGCGCCTGCATCCAGGAGCCTGTTTCTATTTGGCGTAAAGTCGTTAGCCCTGTAGCATCTCATATCCTGGCAGATAACGATGTGCACTGGGCCGCCAGGAACGTCAGATCCCTTAAAGAGGCCCGGCTCATTCTTATCTCTGACAACCACGTATCTGATTGACTGTACGTTGCAGCCGTGAGCTGCCCAAAGGCCTGCCTTTAAGATCTTGTCGATAAGCTCATCCGGCACTTCCTTGTCCTTGAATTCTCTCACTGACCTTCTCTCATAGAGAACGGTAAAAAAGTCTTCCTCTATCTGTGGTGTTATTTCGTGAGGCTTGTATGCAGACAGATCCAGCGCCTCTCCCTTTGAGAGCTTGTCTGCACTCTCAACAAGGAAGGAAACATACTTGTATTCTGGAAGGTCGTGGGAAAGCCCCTTTCTGTCCCATACCCTCAAAAACTTCTTGGCGATATCAGCCTGCTTGTCACTTAAGGTCTTACCTCTGTAGCCGTTGGCGTAGAGCTGGATCTCCAGAGTATGATGGCTTCTCTCCCTCATTCTTGCCCTGAACTCTGTGTCATCCATCTCAAAGAGCTCGTCCTCTGTAAGTGCTGAGTTTCTCTGATAAATCGCCATGATCTGCTCTAAAGGCTGATAGTCAAGGCATGTGTCGTGAAATTCGTGTGTGTGTTGTTCTGACATTTTCTCCTCCTTAGTGATCAGATCATGTACTCGCTTTCAACATTTTCTGCGCCGCGGCTTATATCTGCCACGATCTTTGCTGCAACATGTACAAGATAATCATCACTTCTGCTTCTTGGGTGTTTTGTTTTTATCACGTACTCGTTCTGGATGACGCTTGGTCTTGGACTAAGCAGGATAACTCTGTCTGAGAGGAATACCGCTTCGTTGATGTCGTGAGTTACGAACAGCACGGTTTTCTTTTCCTTCTCATGAATCCTTACAAGCTCCTCCTGCAGTGTGCATCTTGTCAGGTGATCTACTGCGCTGAAGGGCTCATCCATCAGGGTTACCTTTGGGTTCATGATAAGCGTCCTTGCAATTCCTGCCCTCTGTCTCATTCCGCCTGAGAGCTGTGAAGGGTACTTATCTGCAAACCCTGTAAGGTTCATGAGCTCAAGATAGCTCTTAAGCTTTTCTTCCTGCTCTTCCTTTGGAGCCTTGCTGATCTCCATTCCGTACAGGATATTCTTTTTTATGGTCTTCCATGGGAAAAGAGCTGCATCCTGAAATACAACACCTATATCCCTGCTGGGGCCGGTGACTTTTTTGTCATCTATATAAACCTCTCCGGCGGTCTGTTTCTGAAGGCCAGCCACGATCTCAAGAAGGGTACTCTTACCACATCCTGATGGGCCAACGATGCTGACGAACTCGCCGTCTTTGATATCAAGGTTTATCTCTTTTATGGCATCAACAGGATTTCCTGCGCCGTCAATGTAAGTTTTGCTGATGTTTTTGATGTGTATTCCAGGCATAATGTGCACCTCGTTTCTGATAGTATGGGCCAGGCTTCCCCGGCCCTTAGTCTGTCAAAGTTAGTTCTCTGGGTTCTTAAGTCCCAGCTCGTCTGCTGCCTTCTGTGCAAACTCGTTTGTGTATGTTCCTTCTGGAGAGATTGCTGCATCGAGCCATCCATACTGCTGAAGGTACTCAACTGTCTTCTGAAGTCTGTCCTCAGGAATTACAGGGTAGTCTGACCAAACGTCGATCTCTGCTTCTACAGCTTCCTTTAAAAGAGCTGGCTCTGTGTTCATGTAATCTGCTGCCCAGTCGATGAACTCATCAAAGTACTCGTTCTTAACTTCCTCGTGAACCTTGTAGTATGCTGTAATGAATCTCTGGAGCTTTTCTGGATCGTCGTTAATGATCTTGTCTGAAGCGATGATTGTACCTGTGTAGTAATCAGGAATGTAGTCCCATGCTCTTCCAAGTGGATGACCCTTGCCTTCATTCTGTGCAAGAACTGCGTATGGGTTGTGGATGATAGTTGCATCAACTTCGCCAGATGTAAGTGTTGCGTATGCGTCAGTGTAAACTCCGTTAGCCACAAGTGTTACATCATCTTCTGAAATGCCGTTTGCTTCAAGCATCTTGAGAACTGAAAGTCTCATTCCGCCGCTGGCACCAGCTGTACCAATTGTCTTGCCCTTAAGATCTTCAAAGCTCTGGATGCTGTCATCTACTACAAGCCAGTAGCATCCCTGATATCTCCACATGTTACCAACAAGCTTAGCTGGAACACCGTTCTGGATAGCTGGGATATATGTGCTTGGATCGCCGTCTGCTACGTCGATGTCACCTCTTGTGATAAGTGAAAGTGTAGTGTCGTTTGACTCATAATCTGTGATATCGAACTCGATACCTTCCTTCTCGTAAAGGCCCTTCTGAATAGCGAATCTGTTTACGGCACCTGTCATGCCGATTGCAAAGCAAGCTTTGATTGTGATCTTGTCCTGAGATGCATCTTCTGATGCAGCCTCTGCTGTCTCAGTTGTCTCTGCCGCAGGAGCTTCCTCTGTAGTCTCGTTTGTTGTCTCTGCTGCCGCACTCTGTGCTGCTGATCCGCAACCTGTGAGAGCTGATACTGTAAGTACTGTGCTGATAAGTGCTGCTAATATTTTCTTTTTCATAACCGTTCTCCTCTTTTCTTTTGGTTTTTATATTCTTCTCCACTTATGGCATACTGAGTATTCAATAAGTGAAATAAGCTTAACGAATATTACTGACATTACTGTTATCAGGATGATCAAAAAGAACACCCTTGATGTATTAAGAAGTCCCTGGGCCTCTGATAAGAGATATCCAACTCCGGCCTTTGCTGACTGCATCTCCGAGAAAACAACTCCGGTAAAGGCAGTGGCCGCTGCAAGCCTTAGGCCATTGAATATTGATGGAAGGGCCGATGGGATAACTACCGTAAATACTGTCTGGAATCTTGATGCCTCAAATACGCTTGCCACCTTAAGGTATGAGTCCTTACACTGCTTGGCTCCAGTCACTGTGTTGTACAGGATCGTGAATACCGAAAACAGGAAGATCAGAACAACCTTAGATGTAAATCCAATTCCGAACCACAGAATTAGAAGTGGCAGGATTGCTACCTTTGGAATAGCCATTATGGCTGCGCAAAAGACATTTCCAAACTCCTCAGTTTTCGGGAACAAAGTCCAGATTATTCCAAGACTTATACCAACAAATGCTGCGATCCCGTATCCCACAAGGATCTCCTCTACACTTATAAGAAAGTGTGGAAGAAGTGTTCCGTTACTGATGATCTTCACTCCCTCGGAAACGATGTCTGTCGGTGCTGCCAGGAAGATCTTACTTATGGCTCCTGACTTAACTGCCACCTGCATGTATATGAGGATCGCTGCAACGGTGATTATCTGAAGTATGTTTATCAGGGTTATCTTTTTCTTTTTAGCTTTCATAGGTGTACTCCCCCTTTTCTACTTTTTCGCTTGGGTAGTATTCACGTAGACAAGCTGTTCCGCTGTTTATTACGTTTTGTGTGATGTGGTGTGAGAGCTTGTGGGTGAAGGTCTCGATTGTTGTGGTGTCGATCACATCGCAGTAAAAAGGTGCGAACTCTCTAAACCAGGGGTACTCATCAAAGTAGCTTCTCCACACCTCAGCGTAAGGACAATGGTTTTCTCCCCACTCTGGGATCCATCCGTCAAAAGGAAGATCAATGACTGCCATAAAGTCTTCAACTGTGTCAGTGCCTTTTCCCTCATCCTGCGCTTTCCTCCTCATTTTTTCAGCTCTGTCCTTTGCCAGCTCGTACACTGTTTTCTGGACCAGCTCTTTTGCTCTGTCTCGTCCCAGGCTCTCGTAAAGGGTCTTACTAAAGTGGAAGTACTGCATTGCAAACTGCCTTGCGGCTCTTCGAATCTGATCAACTTCCCTGGCCCTGTCTACGACGCCTGTGATCTTTGTCTTTTCTGTACTCATGTTGGTCTACCTCTTAGGTCTTTATTTATAGGAACCTTCCTCTATCTTGTTGAAGGAATCCATGAAGCTTATGTATTCTTCCTTGTTCTTAAACTTTGGTGTGTAGCCTTCCTTAATTGACTTTCCAAGGGCTGCGCCGTCTTTAAGTAATCTGTAGGCTCCTATGGCAAACATCTTGGCTGTCAGGATGTAGGCTGTGTCTTCATCTACTATGTCGAAGTTGTCCTGGTGAAGTCCGCCCTTCATTCCTCCAGTGTGGAAGGTTAAAACCGGAAGCAGGTGCTGCACATCTCCCACATCTGTTGATCCGTTGGAGTGGGTAGTCTTAGGTGTAAGTTCGAAGTTCCCTTTGGTCAGTTCATCGAAGGCTTCAATCAGCTCTTTTGGAAATTCCTGCGGGATCTCCGGAAGGTAACCTGGCATTGTCTCTATCCGGTAGTCTGCTCCGATTGCCAGGGCTCCTGCTTTAAAAGACCTGTCGGTTTTAACTGCTGCATCGGTGAAGGCTTCTATTGTCTTGCCCCTTACCAGTGTTTCGATTACTGCCTGCTCCGGAACTACGTTTACCAGCTCTCCGCCCTTTGTAAGTATCGGGTGAACTCTTACAGCATCCTCATCCCTGAAGGTTTCTCTGTTAAGCCCAAGAGCCTGAAGTCCAAGGCTTACAGCTGAGAGAGCGTTTATTCCCTGATCCGGTGCTGCTGCAGCGTGGGCTGCTTTTCCTTTGATCTTTATGACCTTGGAAACAAATCCGTTGCTGCTTCCTGATCCTAAGCTGTTCCCCTGCTCACTTATGTGATGCGCAAGGGAAAGATCTATATCATCGAATGCTCCGATCCTTAGGAGTTCACATTTGCCTCCGCCGTATCTTATCTTGCCCTGCTCTATAAGAGTGTTCTTAAATTCAACCTCTCCGTATTCCTCAGCAGGTACTGCAAAGAGTTCAACCTGTCCGTCAAGCTTATCTGCTATCTCCGGAATGCTAAGGGCTATGGCCGCTCCGACGATTCCTGTGAGCTGTGCGTGATGTCCACAACAGTGAGCTCCGTTTGTTTCAGGATTGGCATATTTGTGAGTCGGGATCCTGAGTGCATCCAGTTCTCCAAGAAGTGCCAGGCTAAAAGAGTCTTTCCTGTCCCTGTTGATGAATGCCTTTGCTCCTGTGATGGCCAGATCCTTTTGGATCTCAAGTCCCAGCTCCTTCATTTTGTTCTGGAACTTTTCGCTGGTCTTAAACTCCTTGTAACCCAGCTCAGCGTGAGTATAAATGTCTCTGGCAAATTCAAGTATTTCGTTTTTGTGATCATCTATTGTTTTGACGATCAGTTCTTCTGTCCTGTCCATGAGTGAATTATGCTTTAGCGCACTGCAATTGTAAAACATACTAATCTTATAGGTGAATATAAATTTTCCTTATCACATTGAGAAGCCCAGTAACCATGGGCATTTCCCGCAACGCAAAAACACCAGAGCCATAAAAAGCCCTGGTGTTTTACATATATCTGGCTATTCAATTACTAAAAAAATCACGAATTTAAATCTTCTTACAGCACCTTGGACAAAAAGTCCTGAAGTCTCTTTGTCCTTGGATGATCAAAGAACTCATCCGGTGTGTTCTCCTCAAGGAGAATACCTTCGTCCATGAACAGCACCTTGGTGGCAACCTCTCTTGCAAAGCCCATCTCGTGGGTAACAACCACCATGGTCATACCGTCATCTGCAAGCTGCTTCATAACGTCCAAAACCTCTCCGACCATTTCAGGGTCCAGAGCTGATGTTGGCTCGTCAAAGAGCATCATCTCAGGATTCATGCAAAGTGAACGAACGATAGCAATCCTCTGCTTCTGACCACCTGAAAGAGAAGCTGGATAGACGTCTGCCTTATCAAGAAGGTTAACCCTCTTTAAAAGCTCAGTAGCCTTAGCGTGGGCCTCTTCCTTACTCATAACTCCAAGCTTGACTGGAGCAAGTGTCAGGTTCTGCATAACAGTAAGGTTGTTAAAGAGGTTGAAGTTCTGGAATACCATTCCCATCCTCTGTCTTACCTTGTTTATATCTGTTCCCTTGGCAGTGATCTCCTCACCGTCAAAGAATATCTGGCCTGAAGTAGGTCTCTCAAGGAGGTTAAGGCACCTTAAAAATGTGCTCTTTCCTGAACCTGAAGGTCCTACGATAACGATCTTCTCGCCCTTTTCAATTTCGTAGTTAAGGCCCTCGATAACTCTTATGTGGTTGCCATCGGCCTTAGTGTAATCTTTTGTAAGGTTCTTAACGGATATCACTTCTACGCATCCTCCTTTCAAGTTTTCCAAGGAGTATCGTAAGGATCTTGATCACAATAAAGTAGATCACCGCTGCTCCGATAAGGGGCATGAATGCGTCATAGGTCCTTGATGCGATCTGATTAGCAACACGTGTAAGATCTGCAAGGGATACATATCCCACGATCGCAGTCTCTTTTACCAGAGTAATGAACTCGTTCCCCAAAGGAGGAATGACATTCTTCATAGCCTGTGGAAGAACGATGTAGCGAAGGGTCTTGGCCTTGGATAATCCAAGAGACCTTCCTGCCTCCATCTGTCCCTTATCAACTGCAAGGATTCCGCCTCTTACGATCTCGGAAACGTATGCTCCTGAGTTGATACCAAAGGAAAGAGATGCAACCAGGATTCCGTTGTTGGAAGAAGCCATTACGATAAACCACATGATAAGGAGCTGCAGTACGCTTGGAGTTCCGCGGATAACATCCACGTAAACTGAAGCGATGTAGTTAAATATGGTTGGCTTGCCATCCTCAGTGGTAGAGAGCTTCATAAGAGCTGCAATGGTACCAATGATGATTCCAAGAAGCCCTGCGAAAAGAGCTATCTCAAGGGTAATCCCAAGACCAGAGATATAAAGTTTCCAGCGCTCACCTGTTATGAACGCCGCGGTAAAACGTTCTGAAATGGTCATCTAAATAAATCACTCCTCGATGTACTGCTTAACAAGGCTGTCGTATGTTCCGTCTTCCTTGAACTTCTTGAGAGCTGCGTTGATCTTGCCAGCAAGCTCTGTGTCTCCCTTAGGAAGTGCGATAGCGTAGTTCTCTGGCTCGAAATCGAAGTTCTCGCCTGCTACTACGTCAACCTTATCTGAGAACTGTGCACCAAATACTTCTGCAGGGTTCTTGTCGATGATAACGCAGTCAACACGTCCGTTGTTAAGATCGTTAACTGCATCTACTGCCTTGTTGTATGCTGAAACCTCAGCGCCCTCGATCTCATCAGCGATGAACTCACCTGTTGTTCCAAGCTGAACACCGATCTTGAGGTTCTTGAGGTCATCTGCAGTAGCGATAGCTGCTCCCTTAGGAACTACTACAGCCTGAACAGCCTCGTAATATGGATCAGAGAAATCAACCATGTTCTTACGCTCTTCAGTTACTGTCATACCAGCGATAGCAACGTCGATCTTGTTACCGATTGATGATACAAGTGAATCAAACTCCATGTCCTGGATCTGAACATCATAGCCGATCTCATCTCCGATTGCCTTGATAAGTGCCATGTCAAATCCATCTGGCTTGCCATCATCGCCTACAAACTCAAATGGTGGGAAAGCTGCGTTGGTTCCAACGATAAGTGTCTCCTTGGCAGCCTCGCCAGCACCCTGGTTATCTGCTGCTGGTGCTGCTGCGCTTCCGCATCCGCAAAGGACTGTCATTGTCATTACTGTTGCTACAAAGGCTGAAAGTATCTTCTTTTTCATAATAATCTCCTCCTGTTTTATACATAAATCCTGTATATTTATACATTTTATGTATAATATAACAACAATATTAAATTAAATCAAGTCCTTTACTTAAAAAAATATCAATCTGTAGTTATATCTGCTCCGAAGTACTTAACAGAGATCTCTTTGAGCTTACCTTCTGAGCGAAGTTCTGAAATTGCCTTGTTGATGGCTTCTCTTAGGCTGTCGTTATCAGCGCCCTTTGCAAGAGGAATAGCGTACATTGTAACCTCCGGGTCTGTTGCTGCAACCTTGAGCTCTGTTGTTCCTGTTGTGTTGAAGTAGTCCTGAGCTGAAGTGTTGGCGTTGATGGTAGCATCAACTGTTCCGTTAAGTACCAGTGTCATAGTCTCGCCAAGAGTATCAACATTTGATACTGTAGCGCCGTGCTCTTTGCCCATTGCCTCGTATGTTGAACCAGCTGAGTTAGCTGTTGTTCTGCCGTTAAGATCGTCGAATGATGTGATATCGCTGTTGCTTGCAAGGGTAACAACAACTGCGTGGTCATATGCATAAGGATCAGTAAAATCGTAGGTTCCCTTTCTGTCCTCAGTAACGTCAACGCCGTTGGCCATCATGTCGAAGGTTCCAGTTGTTACGCCTGTAAGACCGCCGTCAAAAGCAACCTCCTTAAAGTCTGCCTCTACACCCAGCTTTTCAGCGATGGCTGCTGCAACCTCTACGTCAAAGCCCACAAGCTCATCTGTAGTCTCGTCGTGATATGTAAATGGAGCCCAAACACCCTCTGTAGCGATTGTGATCTTGCCTGCTGCCTTGATCCTTGCAAGGTGGTCCTCACCAGTGGCAGCTGCTGTCTCGCTGCCTGCTGCATTAGTGTCTGCTGTTCCGGCATCCTTTGATGCGCCGCATCCCATAACTGATACAGCCAAAAGAGCTGTCGCCATAACTAAAGATAGTTTCTTCTTCATAATAGTCCTCCTTACTAAATGGACCTGCCCATAAAGCAGGTCCACCTCGATACAATTATATTGTGCATAATACATCAATTACTTGTTAAACGCAAGAACTCCCTGGTCCTGTCCATCCTGGGGTTTTCAAAGAATTCCAACGCTGTTCCCTCTTCCACAACATTACCATCGGCCATGAACATTACATGGGTCGATACCTCTTTTGCAAAAGAGATCTCGTGGGTAACAACTATCATGGTCATCCCTTCACGGGCAAGCTCCCTCATGACTTCGAGAACTTCAGCCGTAAGCTGAGGATCCAGAGCCGACGTTGGCTCATCAAAATACAGGATCGATGGATCTGTTGCAAGAGCCCTTGCTATGGCAACTCTCTGCTGCTGACCGCCTGATAACTGGGATGGATAGTAGTCTGCAAACTCTGCCATTCCGACTTTGGCAAGAACCTCTTTAGCCTTGGATTCCGCCTCAGCCTTAGCAACCTTCCTTGCGCTGGTAAGCCCCAGTGTCACGTTTCCAAGAACCGTCTTATTTGCAAACAGGTTGTAGTTCTGGAACACGAAACCTGTCTTTTTTCTGATATCTGCTATTTCAGCCTTAGTGATCCGGGACAGATCATACTCTTTTCCCTCAAAGGAAAGGGATCCGCCGTCAGCCTTCTCAAGGAAGTTGATGCAGCGAAGGAGCGTCGTCTTACCTGAACCTGATGGCCCAAGAACCGACACCACATCGCCCTTTTCTACGGTAAGGTCAATGCCCTTAAGTACGCCGTTTTCGCCAAAGGCCTTCTGTATGTTTTTAACCTCTAAAAGTGCCATTACTTTCTAACCCCGTAACTTCCAAGAATCTTCTCGCCCTTCTTCTGAATAAAGGTAAGAACCGTGCAGAAGATCAGGTAAACAAGCGCAACCTCGATGTACAGCGGCAGGTAGTTGTAGGACTGGCCTGCGATCTGCTTGGTCCTTGTGAACATCTCAACCACCGTGATACTTGATGCAAGGGAAGTGTCCTTGACCATGCTGATCAGGGCGTTGAACAGAGATGGGAACGCTGTCCTGAAGGCCTGGGGCAGGATGATATGCCACATGATCTGCATATAGTTCATGCCAACGCAGTAGCCGGCTTCCAATTGTCCTGCCGGAACCGCCTCCATTGCTGCCCTCATGGTCTCTGCGGAGTAAGCACCTTCATTTATTGAAAAAACAACCACCGCCATCACAAAGGGATTGGCCCTTATGCCAAGAAGTGGCAGTCCGTAAAATGCCACCATCAGCTGAACCAGAAGGGGCGTTCCTCTGATGATCCAGATGTACACCCTGCATATCTGCCTAAGAACAGGAGTGTTGGCGTACTGTACCATTGCAACCAAAACCGCGATAACCGTAGAGAGCATAAAGGCTATGGCCGCCAGTGGCAGTGTTACCTTAAGTCCATACTCCAGTATTTTGGGAAAAGAGCTAACGAGAAGCTCAAGTGTCTTTTGATCAAACATAAATTCTCCAGTTAGTCATTAAACTTGCGAAGTTCCGAAAGAGCCAGTGGAACTGCGATAAAAAGTGATAAAACATCAGCGCAGGCCTGAGTCATCTCAACGCCCCTGATGCCAAAGATCTGTGGCAGGATCAGGATCAGCGGGATAAAGCAGATGCCGTTTCTTGCTGATGCTGTGATGGAAGCCTTGACGCCCTTACCAATTGACTGAAGCATCATGTTGCTGATAACGATGGCTCCTGAAAGAGGAAGGGATGCAGCCATGAAGCGAAGGGCCGCAACACCCACCATGTGGGCAGCTTCCGTCCTGGTGAAAAGAGCTACGATATTTGGCGCAAAGACAAAGCAAACCGCGCCGATTCCAATAAGGAAAATGGTTGAATACTTAACGCAGAACACAAAGCCTTCCTTGACACGCTTAGTAAGTCCTGCTCCGTAGTTAAAGGAGCACACAGGCTGATAGCCCTGACCAAATCCGATAAGGGCAGATGCCATCATCATCATAAGGCGTCCTGCTACAGACATTCCTGCGATGGCTGCCTCAGCTCCCATAAGCTGCTGCGATCCAGCAATTGTAACCATAGTGATCGCACCCATTGCTCCTGCCATTCTGTTAAGGAGCAGTGTTGATATAGCTGCAAGGCCCTGACGGAAAAGAGATGGCGCTCCGCCGTTAATTATCTCCAAAACGTAATGCCTGTTAATGTGAACATTTTTGATGCTCATCTTGATGTTCTCGCCCTTGCTGGTTCCGATAAGAAGCACGATAAAGCTTGTTACCTGTCCCATGACAGTGGCGATTCCTGCGCCTATTACCTGCATGTGGAACACCATGATAAGAAGGGGATCCAGGATCATGTTCATGACAGCGCCAAACATTAGTCCCACCATGGCGTAGGTGGCTGCTCCCTGGAACCTTAACTGGTTGTTTATAACAAACTGGGCCATCATAAATGGTGCCCCAAACAAGATGATCCTCATGTAGTCCTTGGTAAACTGCATGGTTGCATCCGTTGCTCCAAGGAACTGGGCTATTGGTGTAACAAAGATATTTCCTACGATCGCGAAGATGATTCCAAGAATGATAGCCAGGGCAAAGCCTGTAGATGCCATCTCATTGGCTTCCTTGTGATTGCCTGCTCCAAGCATCCTTGAAAGGTAGTTACCTGAGCCGTGACCGCAGAAAAATCCAAAGGCCTGGATGATGGCCATAACCGTAAACACAAGGCCTACAGAGGCTGTTGCTGCGGTGTTTACTGCAGGGTCACTTGAAACTCTTGCTACAAAGAAGGTATCAGCGGTGTTGTAGATCGCCGTTACCAGCATACTTATTATTGTTGGCACAGACAGCGTCAGTATCAGCTTGGGTACCGGGGTCTGAGTCATAAATTCTCTTCTGTTCTGTGTCTTTGCTGCCATTATTACTCGTCCTTTAATGCGTCGAATTTAGCTTTCATGGTGGGGTTGTTTCTGGTGAGCTTTTTAACTGAAACATCCTCCACCTTATTGTTGGCGATCCTGAGCTGATTGTCGGAGCCCTGGAGCTCTTTTTTTACCTTCTCAAGATGCTGTATGGTCTTGTCGATCTCCTCGATGGCCTTGTCAAAATGAGCGTGGGCCTTGGTATAATTGCTGCTAAAGTCGTTCTTGAACTTAAGGAGGCTGTCCTCAAAGTTGGAGATATCGATATCCTGATTGCGAACTTCAGCAAGCTCCTGCTTGTAGGAAAGGGCGTTAAGGGCCGCATTCCTAAGGAGCGTTATTATAGGAATAAAGCACTGTGGACGGACCACGTACATCTTGTCGAACTTGTAGGAGACGTCAACAATTCCGGCATTGTAGAGCTCAGAGTCACTCTCTAAAAGGGATACAAGAACAGCGTATTCACAGTTCTTTTCCCTCCTGTCCTTATCAAGCTCCTTGAAGAAATCCTCGTTCTTGTGTTTGGTGGCAGTCTCGTCCATCTCGTTCTTCATCTCGAACATGATGGAGATGATCTCTACGCCGTTCTCATCAACTTCCCTGAAAATGTAATCGCCCTTGCTGCCGCTTCTGGCGTCGTTGTCCTTCTCAAAGTAAGCGTTCCGGAAGGCTGTGGCACGGATCTGGTTAAACTGGATCTCGCAGTGCTGCTCCAAGGTCTCACCCACCATCTTGGTGGACATGCGGGTCTTAAGGTCCTTGTAGAACTCAACTTCCTTTTCCTTCTGGTCAAGGAGGATCTTGCTCTTTTCCTTTTCCTGCAAAAGAGCTGTCTCCAGGTCGCGACTCTTTTCATTGAACTGAGACTCAAGGTCGTGCTTTTCATCCTCAACCCGCTTAACTGCTTCCAGAACTGCAAGGCGCTTCTTGTCATCTGAGGCCTGGATCTCCATGGTAAGCCTGGAGTTCTCTTCCCTGAGCTTGTTGATCTCGTCTTCAAACTCCTGTCTGGTCTTTAAGACGATCTTATTTTCTACAGCAGACATCTCCAGGGCGTGCTTTTCCTGCAGGTGCTTCTCAAGCTCTGAGGTGCGCTGCGATAGGTCTTTTTCAAATTCCTTGTCACGGATCTGGGAAACAATACTGCTAAGCTCCGTATCATCAACTGTAAATGCCTGTCCGCAATGTGGACACTTAAGTTCTGCCATAAACCTGCCCCCTTTGATAGATGTCTTGTATCCTATGATTTTATCACACTAAAGGCTCGATTACACCTAGCCAAATTAGGCTAATTGCAACAAAAATGACACCAGAAGACCGCCTATAAGCGTTCCTCTGGTGCCATATATATTTATGCTAAAGAAACTTTAAAGATCAATCCTTGAAGAATGCGATGTCCTCGTTGAGCTTGTCTGAGATGTCCTTTAAGTTGTTTGCAGAACCAGCAAGGGTTGTAACTGTTGCAGAAAGCTCCTGCATGGAAGCGCCTGTCTCCTCTGAAGAAGCAGCGTTCTCCTCGGAAATAGCTGAAAGTGCGCTCATTGTGTCAACAACCGCGTTCTTACTTGTTTCGCAGGTGTCAGCGCCCTGAGAAATAAGCTGTACACCGCCAACTGTGCTTCCGATATCAGCAAGCATTCCGTTAACTGCCTCGAGAGTCTCACCAAGTGCAAGCTGCTGATCCTGGTTGCCCTGACGAACGTCATCAGCTGCAGCAACGGCTGCCTTGGACTGCTCAAGAAGAATATCCATCTCTTTTCTGATATCATCAGCCATCTGCTTGGAATCATCAGCAAGCTTGCCGATCTCTTCCGCAACGACTGCAAATCCTTTTCCTGCCTCTCCTGCTCTTGCTGCCTCGATGGAAGCGTTGAGAGAAAGAAGGTTTGTCTGTGTGGCGATTGAAGCAATGCCTTCAACCTTGCCATTGATATTTGTAACAGCATCCTGTGTAGCACTGATGGTCTTGGAGATCTCATCGATCTTGGCTGTCATCTCATTTGAAGAATCCTGAAGGGATGCAAGTGAAGTACTTGATACTTCTGATGCCTCTTTCATCTTCTCTGCGAGATTTGAAAGATCACCAGTTGAATTCTGTACGTCGCCTACTGCATCGCCAATTCTGCCAACGTTCTCAGAAGCGTGCTGGATCTCATCAGCCTGCTGTGTTGCACCAGATGCGATCTCCTGAACTGCATTTGATACGTCCTCGGCTGTCTGAGAGATCTGGTTAGCCATATCTGAAAGTTCTTCAGAATTGATACCTACGTTGTTAGCAGACTCTTTTATGTTAGTAACGATCTCTTTTAACTTATCAATAACCAGATTGGTGTTGCCGATCATCTGGCCAAGCTCATCTTTTCTGTTCTGGTGCTTACTTACCTTGCTGAAGCGTCCATCTGCAAGCTGTGTGATAGCGTCATTGACAACCTTGATAGGATCAGTAAAGTTCCTTGCCATCATGAAGGAAATAAGGATTGCAATAATGAGCATTACGATACCGATGATAACTACTACAGTAGCTGCTGATCTTGCAGATGCTGTAACAGTCTTGGTGTCGCTTGCTGTGCAGATTGTCCATCCGATTGTAGGAGACTTGGTGTAACATACGATCGCACGGTATCCCTTACCTGTATCCGCCTCATATGTTCCGCTGTCAAGTCCGCTTGTCATGAATGTTGACTGACTTCTGTCATCTTCGTTCTCTGCTGTGATCTCATACTGAGAGTGTGCTGCTACCAGACCAGCTCTGTCAGTGATGAATGCGTCATCTGACTCGCTTGCAAGGAATTCATGAAGAACGTTCATGTCAAAGTTTCTCTGAACTATACCGATAACAGCGCCGCCATCACCATAGACTGGAGCTGAAAAAGTACACTGTCTTGCACCTGTTGATGCAGAAACGATAACGTCTGAGCACCAAAGATTGCCTTCCATGGCCTTCTGGAAGTATTCTCTCTTGGAAACATCTACGAGCTTTCCTGAAGCTCTAAGAACCTGCATTCCGTCAGGGCCTGTAAGAACTGTGATATTACCGTCATTGAGGTTCTTATCAACAGCACTTAAAAACTCAAGAGTCTTGGTCATCGCCACAGGATCATCTGGATGAAGCATAAAGTCTCTTGTTGAAGGAGCCGCAGCAATTGTCTGCATCGCTACATAGTTCTTGTCGATTGTATCCTCAAACTCTGAAGCAATATACTTTGCCTGCCAGTTGAGGTTAGCCACTGCATCGTCAAGAGCCTTGTTGGTTGAACTCCTGTAACTTACGATCAGTGATACAATCAGAGGAATTGCTGTTATAAGGATCATAACCGCAATCAGTTTGGTCTTGATACTGTCTTTAAAGCTGATAGTACTTTTCTGTTTCTTGCCTTTCTCGTTAGCTTCTTTAGCCATTTTGGATACCTCCATAAGAAAGTGAAATCCGTTCACTTATTTTTTTGCTGAGCCATGATAAAAATCACGCACTCATATAAAACTATCGGCTGAATTGTATGAAATCTTTACAGTAAAGCGCAAAAAAAGCTGACCTTTTTTGGTTATTTTAGGTCAGCTTGTATTATTGTCTATTCAATTGTAGTACAAATCAGTTAGTTGGCTCTTCTCATGACACTATCTTCGCTAAGGTTCATGGCTTCGTTCATGAGCATAAGAAGCTCCAAACTGCTCCTGAAGCGCTTGCGTCTGTTCTCCTCCGCCCAGACGATCTCGCCCTGCCAGGTATTCCGTTGGCGGTTGTCCACTTTCACTATAAACGTATTCTTCTTCATGATTGCAGCCCCCTGTGTAATCACTATTTAGAACATGTTCTGAAATGATTATACCACTTCTGGACAGAAAATGTTACAAAAAACGTAATTTTTTGCTTTTTCACACAAAATTCACAGAATTAAGACAATTGTGCCAACAATTCGATTGTGCACAATGTAGTGGGAAGAAGGCGCAAAAAAGGCGGCTGACCACTGGGGCCAACCGCCTTGTTCAACTAATTATCTCTGAGGAATCGGGAGATCAATCTTCCTCGTTTTCTCTTTTCTTCTTTCCAGCAATTATCAGTGAAAGTCCTATTGCTGCTGAAACCAGGATGATGAATGCTCTGGCTGTTCTGTTTGTAGAGTCATCTGTTCCTGCTCTTCTAGCGCCAAGTACTGCAGGGCCATCAAGAGGTCTCTGCTCACCAAGTACTGCAGGTGCTGGACCTGTTGCTACTGGTGCATCAGGGATAGTTGTTGGAGTACCTGGTGTATCGTCTCCGCCGCCACCACCTGCTGTGATTGTAAGAGTTCCGACAACCTCCTCTACCTTGTAGTTCTGCTTGAAGAGATCTTCATCATAACCTTCTTCAGTTTTGTACTTGCCTACCACGTCATACTCGATTGGATTAGAAACTGAGCCTACGCCTGTGATTGTTCCTGTAGCTCTGAGGTTCTCTACTTCACCATCTACAAATCCATCTCCGCCAATCTGAACTATTGGACGTGTAAGCGCTGATCCGTTGTAGGTCTGGCTTGCTGACTCAGATGTAAGTGTAACCTGTCTCTGCTTGATTGTAAGACGTCCAACTACATTCTCTTCTGCATCAAATGGCTTATCAATAACGAGATCAAATTCACCTGTTACATCTTCGCCATCTCTGAAGATAGCCATTTCATCAGTATTGATGTATGCATAATATACATCAGCATCAATTCCTGAACCTTCTGTTACTGTAACGCCCTTAATGATGTATAAATCTCCGCCATATTCAGCACGAATGCCATCTTCTTCATCATCACCCTCTTCAGCGTGTACTACCAATACTCCTGCTGTTATAAACTGCTCGAGTACACGGCGAATAGTATTCTGCTCTTCCTGGTCATCTCCATCCTGACCTGTAACGGTTGCAACAACATCGACGCCTGTGCTGTAAGGTGTTCCATCATAAAGAACTTCCTTAACATTACTTCCATCGATATTAAGTCTTAATGTGACGATCTTCTTCTTCTCAAAAGATCCTCTGATAGTTACGTCATTATCAGGCATTAAGAAGCTGCCTTCTGTAATGTCCTCATCCTCAGATGTCCATCCTTTGAAGAAGTAACCCTCTGGAGCATTGGCATCATCTGCTACTGTTACTGTAGAGTTATAGTCATACTCCATTGTGTAAGGCTCTGCTGCAAGCTCTGCAACTGAAGGATCTGCACCCTCAGGAACTTCGCCTGTGTACTCATAGATAACCATATGTCTGTTGATTGTAAATGAACCTTTGATCTCAACATCCTGTGCTGGCATCTCAAATGTACGTGTAGTCTGTGTTTCCTGTCCAGTTACCGCTGAAACAAGAGTCTCAATAAGACCTGCACTTGTTTCAGTTGTATCAACAGGTACATCCCATCCACTGAATGTGTATCCTGTAGCTGTAGCATCATCTGCTACTGTTACAGTCTCACCAAACAGATAGCTCTTCTTATAAGGCTCTGCCTCAAGTTCTGCTTCTGTAGGATCTGCACTCTCTGGAACATTGCCTGTGTACTTATATGTTACCTGATAAGACTCTCTGTCGTAGTAGAGCTTGATAACAAGGCTTCCATCTCCAAGAATGGTTGCATCATCCTGCTCATCATCGCCACTATAGAACTTGGTTGCATTTTCAATATACTTAAATCCAACGTAATCCGCTGTACCGATTCTTGATGAGTAAGTTGCGATAGTTCCTGTTGTACCCTTAGTATCTGCATCAGTATCTGCGAGTACATACTGACCATCAAGGCTCTTCTTGTAATGCTCTACTGTGTAAACAGTATCATCGTTAGCTGTAAATCCACCTGTGATGAATACATTACTTGCAGGCATCTCGAATGTACGAACAGTATCGGCTACAGGCTGTCCAGTGATAAGTGCCAGAAGTCTCTGTGCAAGAGTAGTAGATACGATAGTCTGATCTTCTACTGATGCATTCCATCCGCTAAATTTGTAGCCAGCAGCCTTTGCATCTGCTGCTACAGTTACTGTTGCACCATACTTGTATGTACCGTTATAGGTTGCTGGATTAGCAGGATCTGCACCAGGTACGGTATTTGTATAGCTGTAAGAAACATTGTACTTATTTCTTGTGTAGTAAAGTCTGATAACAAGGCTTCCGTCACCAAGGATCGTGTCATCATCAACTGAAGACTCAGCGTGGGTACTTTCATTAACGCTTACATATTCTGTAAGATCGGATGCAAATGTAAATCCTTCGTATGACTTAACATATTCTGTTGCCTTCTGGCCTGTTGTGCCACTTCTGTTGCTATCAGTTTCAAATAATGTGAACTCGTCATTTTTAATGTTCTGCTGGTAGTACTCTACCGCATATTTTGTATCAGTTTTTGCCTTGAATCCACCCTGAAGGAATACATCATTATCAGGCATTGTGAAGGAATCACCAACTATCTCTTCACCAGCATTAAGTGTAAGAGAATTGCCTTTTACCTTCCATCCGATAAATTCATATCCAGCAGGAACAGTAACTGCTACGGTACTAACACTTGTACCAAAATCATGTTCTTCGTTCTTAGGAAGATCCATTTCAAGTGGTGCTGCACCATCTGGAACAGCAATGTATGGATCATCCAGGATGTATTCGTATGATACTTTATGCTTGTTGACATCGAAGTTTCCAGTAATGTCAACCTGAGCTGCAGGCATTGTAAATTCCTTCTTGTGTGTTCTAGGATTTACTGAAACAGTTATTCCTGAAGGAACCTGCCATCCACTAAATGTGTAACCGTTTGCTGTAGCATTGTCAGCAATAACAACAGTCTGTCCGAAGTAGAACTTGCCATTTAATGTAGATGGATTAGCTGGGGTAGCACCAGGAACTGTTGTTGTATCTGTATAAGCATATGTTACATCGTACTGAAGTCTGTCATAGTAAAGCTTGATCACAAGGCTTCCATCTGCCTGCACTGTTGCAGATGTAAGCTTACCACTTGTACCATAGAACTCAGTCTTATTTGACTTATACTCGAAGCCTTCATAAGTCTTAGCTGAATAAGCTGCAGGCTGACCAGTTGTTCCGTTATTAAATTCCTCTGTAGCTGTTGGTGTGGTTGGATATCCACTGAGATCAGCTTTCTGCTGATAGTGCTCAACAACGTAATGAACTTCACTACTTGCTACATACTTACCAACAAGTTCAACGTTAGCTGCAGGCATTGTGAATGTTCCGCCCTGCTCTACGCCACTCTGAGAACCTGTCCTTGTCCATCCTTCAAATTTATAACCTGCAACAACAGGTGCTGTCATAGCTGTTACAGTGTCACCTTCAAGATATCTGTTGGTATCCTGCTCAAGAGTAGGCTTTACAAGAGAATCGTTTGAAAGCTTGTAAGTAACGCTATAACGAGTCTTTGTATATTTGATGTATACAGTTGTAGCTATGCTGATTGTAAGGTTTCCAGTGATCTTCTGGCTAAGATTAGCGTCTTTGTAGAAGCCTTCTACCTCATAACCATTTTTGTTTGCTGTCTTATTAGCTATAGTATTGATGTCGCTATATGGTACTGTAGCTGTTCCTGCTGTAGCTAATGAATAGTTCTTTTCTTCAAGGTCCCTGGTGGTCTGATAAGTATTGTCATCATAGTACTTACCAACAAAGCTTACAGTGACCTCATCCTCATCCCACTGAGCATAGATATGTCTAACCTGATCTCTGGTAACTGTTATGGTTGTTCCATCTCCGCCCTTACCAAGATCATTGCCTTCCTCATCCTTCCATCCTGTGAAGGTATGCCCTGGATAACTTGTAAGTGTTGATCCGGCATATGTAAGCACTGAATGCTCTGCTGATTCAATATTTGTTCCTGCAACAGGGAAAGATTTCTTTTCTTCAGTGCCATCATTCTTATGGTAAACTACTGTACCATTAAGGTCGAAGTCCTCTGTAAATGTGAAGAGATAGTCAAAACCAAATACATCCTGACGTGTAAGATGCTTCTCAACACATCTTCTATACGCTTCATTGCTGCGGCTCTTAGAGCATATCATCTGATATGTCTCAGTTGGACTCCAACGATTTGCCTTGTATTCAACATAGAACTCAATTGTATCTGTATCACGGAATGGTGTTGATCGCTCTACACGATATTCGTATGATCCGATCTGCTCATCTAAACCAGTTGCTACAGCATCAAGTTTTTCGCCATTTACTATTGCATATACGCTTGCTCCGGCTTCATAGTATTTTTGATAATCAGTCTGTTCAAAACCAATATCAAGGTGATGCTTGCCACCCCATTCACTTGATGAAGAAGTTACAGCGTCGTTTGGATAGAACAGAGCATAGATTGTTTTCCCCGCACAGTCAGTCCATCTACTATTTTCTGTTTTGTACTGGCATCTATCACTACTATGTCCATCATGAAGTCTAAATTCAGTGACTTTTGTATAATAGCCCTGGCCGTTGTTATTTGTTTGTCTTATACCAAAAGCACAGAATTCATATCCACTGGGAGCAACTAACATGTCTCCCATCTCCTCAGCGGAGATAGATGTATCTGCATTCTTAGTAACTGATATTGATTGTGTGCTGCCAATCTGATTTCTGTTAGTATCTACAACTGTAATCTGGAAATTAGCAGAAATAATGCTGTTAGAAATAACTACTGTATAAACTGAGAAGTGATCAGTTTCAATTTCAATGTTGTCGGCAGAAACATCTGATATCTTATCAACGCCTTCAATATCTCCGCCATCTTCTGCGATGTAGTATACAGCTACTTCAGCATTTTCATCTGCAATTGCAGAATTGATCTCAGAACTCTCTACGTCAAAAGTAATAGTAACTGATCCATCCTCAGGCTGAACAAATCCACCAGCTTCCTCAGAATAGATGTTGATATCAAATGAGTATGTTGCTGTAACTGCCTCTTCAGTTACGGCGTCAACAGCCTCTTTTACATCTTCTTCAGTAATGCTAACTTCGTCACTCTCTTCGAGAGTCTTAACATCGAGCTTGGCATCTTCAGGAAGTACACCTGGATTTGCATGAAGTGAAATTCTTACTCCATTTACAGATACGGAATCCTGTACTGGAGGAAGCTCTTCCTCTTCTACAGCCTCAAAATTAGCTGTGAACTCAACGCTCTCTGTGATATCTTCTACAACAGGAACAAAAGTGGCTTCTCTAGAAACCTCTTCGTCGCCAATAGTCCAGTTAACAAACTCATATCCTTCGTCAGCTGTTGCTGTAGCACCTTCAAGAATGATTTCTTCTTCACTCTCAGGATCAAAGGATTCTTTATCATTAGAAACAGATCCGCCATCGTTAGCTACATACTTAACTACGATAAGGCCTTCCTCAGACTCTTCGTCTTCCTCTTCTGCTTCTTCTGCTTCCTCTGCTTCTTCCTCTTCTGCAGATTCTTCTTCAGATTCAGCATCTTCCTCAGACTCTTCGTCTTCGTCATCTGCGTCTTCTTCGTCTTCTTCGTCTTCATCGTCGGACTCTTCATCAGACTCTTCGTCTTCCTCGTCCTCTGATTCTTCCTCTTCGTCTTCTCCGTCCTCTTCACCTTCGTCATCTGCGGAATTATCCTCGTTGGTATCCTCGGTGTCGTTTTCCGCATAAACCTTAGCTGATGTGTAATCACTATTAAATGTAGTGAATACGAGTGCTAAAGCTAATAAGAAAGCTAAGAGTTTTTTGCATTTTCTCAACATTGTTTACGCCTCCCTCAAAGAATAAAAAGTTGAAAAATAAAAAATCTTGTGGTTGTCAGTTCTAAGAAACCGAATGTTCACGTTCAAAGGTGATTGCCTGACCACTTGCCATGGCTTCGTCCATGAGCTTTAGTAGCTCAAGGGCACTTCTGAACCGAACAGATCTGTTCTCTTCAGCCCAGACCACCTGTCCCTGCCAGGTATCGTGCTGACAATATTCAACCTTCACAATGAAGGTTCCTTTTTTTGTAGCATCCCTTTTTCCCATGATCATATCCCTTTCATGTTTCATCATTATAATGAAAGGGGTATCATAAGACCCATCATATCTATACGGAATAATGCATATTTATATAAAAAAAATATAAAATTTGTTTATTTATATTTTATTTTTTGATACAAGTTTACTTTGGTAAGATAATGGTTAATATAGTACTCATGGGAGTTTTACTATGATGACGGGTAACAGAATAATGCTTCTGGATACATCAGAACTTGCAGACAAGGATTTGTTTGCTGGTTTTTATAAGAAGATGTCCACAGAGAGAAAGAATAAAATAGATGCACTAAAAGTCGAGAGTGCCAAGAGACTAAGCCTGGGCGCCGGGATACTGCTTGAGAAGGCGCTGGCGGAAGCAGGTATTGTAGTTGCTGGTGCGGCTTCTGGCGCGGAGGCACCTTACAGGATAGCCTTTGGTCCCCAGGGCAAGCCTTACATTGAAGGTAGCCAGGATTTCTTTTTCAATCTGTCCCACTCAGGCTCTATGGTTGCCATCGCAGTCTCCGATAGGGAAGTCGGCGTTGATATCCAGAAGCTCAGGCACTTTGATGAGAGATTATCTAATTACGTCTTTAATATAGAAGATAGGGAATTTGCAAAAGAGCTATTGGCTCGTTATGACATAGCTTCAGTCCAGGACCGAGATGGCGCCAGTGACATGGCTTCAGTCCAAGACCGGGATGGTGCCAGTAACATGGACTACATCTACACCCGCATGTGGGCCATGAAAGAGAGCGTGATGAAGCACAACGGAAAGGGCCTCGCAATGGAGCCCCAGAAGATCGTGCTCAGGCTCGATGACGGGGCCGCTGCCCGAGGGAATGGCGTTTCCGAAGCCAAGAACAGCAGCGGCGGACAATTTTTCAGCAAGATCCGCGTCAGCCATCCTGGCTACGACTGCGAGAAGCTCTTTATACATGACTATTCCTGTAGCGGTGTTGATGGCTCTTTTTACGGAATAGCTGTCTGCTCAGAATACGAAGAATTCTGCCCGCCGGATTTCTGTTCTTTAAACTTGGGCTAATTGGCTAATTCTGGAGAATTGTCACCACAATTTTGCATATAGGTATGAAATATCTCGGGTCAGAAAAGGCTCTTTTGATAATTGTCACCATTCACGCATGGTGGCAATTTTCTATTTTTCCCATTCTAGCCCAGAAAACACCCTGGGTTCTCCATACTTTATGGTGACAATTCTCCACACCCCTGGTTTTATGCCAAAACTAGCATCCTCACAAACACCTTCACTTAACCCTTATCCCATACCCCAGATGTCCTCAAGCTGTTCCTGTCGCTTATTCATTTCATTGTAAAAAGACATTTTACCTCCTTGCTTATTTTGTTACAAAAGCAAGGATAGCACACTCCACCAACGAATACTTTAAGAAAAGTGGTAGATTTTCTTAAGATTTCCTTAAGATGATCTCCTGAAACAAAAAAAGGTCTGAAAACCAGCTGTTTTCAGACCTTTTAAGAAACAGGGGAAGCAGGATTCGAACCCGCATGAACGGTTTTGGAGACCGTGATACTAGCCATTGTATGATTCCCCTTTATATTTAAACGGCGCCAGAAGGGCTCCCGAACATGCTCTATCGCGCCGACGAAGGAAATTATAGCATAGCATAAATATAAAGTAAAGAAGTTTTTTTCTGGTTGAAAATCACCGAAAAACAGGCGTTTTCAGGTTGATATGGCCTGGTTTTAAACTGCATAATACAAAATGGAATAATAATATTTTGCAGAGGGCAATGATCTTGTTTACCGATACAAAAGATATGACAACCGGGAAACCACTTCCCCTCATAATTAGTTTTGCGATACCGATGCTGATCTCCAGCATCTTTCAGCAGCTGTACACTGCTGTGGATACCCTTATCATTTCCCAGTATCTTGGCAGCAAAGCCCTGGCAGGAGTTGGTGCCACTAATATTGTTATCTTCCTGGCTTTGTGCCTTGCCATTGGAATGGGTAATGGCGGCGGTCTCATCATCGCCCAGTGCTATGGTGGCAACGACAGAGTGAAGATGTGGCGCACTATCGTGGCTATGACCTGGATCATGGCTGCTTTGGCGGTAATAATGTCTATAGCGGGATATCTCTTTTGCGAGCCTGTAATGAGAATGCTAAAAGTTCCTGAGGACGTGCTCCCCTACTCTGTTTCCTACATCAGGATCATCTTCGTTTTTACTGGGGGAACGGTGATCTATAACTGGGCATCTTCTATATTAAGAAGTGTTGGAGATTCCAGGACGCCTCTTTATGCTCTTGTAGCTGCTTCCTTTATCAATATTGGTCTTGACCTTCTGCTGATCATAAACTTTGGAATGGGCGTTGAAGGTGCAGCATCTGCTACAGTTTTCTCCCAATTTGTTTCGGGATTTATCTGCCTGTATGTGCTTGTAAGGGACAGGGAAAAATTTGGATTCGATAAGACTTCTCTTTTCCCGGATAGGCACAATGTGTGGCAGGTCATAAAGACATCAATTCCATCCACATTCCAGTCCTGCATGATAGCCCTTGGAATGATAAGCGTCCAGAGGCTCATCAACACCTTTGGAGCGGATGTCATGGCGGGATACACCGCTGCCAGCAAGGTGGACAGCCTGGCAATCCAGGTGATACTGTCCGTTGGTAACTCCCTGTGCGTATTTACCGGGCAAAATATCGGAGCCGGCAAGCTCGACAGAGTTAAGGTTGCGCTTAAGCAGTCAAGGATCGTCATGCTGATAAGCGCTGTGATCATCGCAGTCTGTGCCTACGTTTTCAGGTTCAACATAATGGGGCTCTTCATCAATCCTGAGGATTCACTGCTGGCGCTGGAGACAGGAGCCCAGTATCTGTCCATCATAGGCGTTGCGTACCTTATCTGCGCAGTGATGCAGAGCTACCAGAACGTCATACGAGGAGCCGGGGACGTAAATACCTGCATGGTTGCGGGACTAACTGAGCTGGCGGGAAAGATCTTTTTTGCATATCTCTTGTCGCCCATTATGGGCGCTCTTGGCATCTGGCTATCAACACCTCTGTCCTGGAGCTGCGGATGCGTTATCCCTGTTGTGCGCTACTACACAGGGAAATGGCAGGATAAAAGGCTCATCGACTAAGGTTGTAAGTATATGACTGAAATAAAATTTTAAATATCGCAAGGCGGAAACTGAAATTAAATTGCGCAGTTTCCGCTTTTTCACATTTTTTGTCTTGTAATTAAAATTAAGCATATGTATATTTATGAGCATGAACGTCAAAAATATCGAACCAGGAACAAAAGTAAATATAGAGCTGAACCACGATGGCAAGGATTACTGCGTTGAATCCACTGTTCTCACACAGTATAGCGCCGGAGTTCTTATCACTCCTGTTGTTTGTGATGGCAAGATGATCCAGTACTGCTCAGATGCCAGAATGACTTTTACTGATTCATATGGAAAGGTGAGGACTTTCTGCTTAAGTTCCATTAGTCCTATCGACTTTTCAGGATCTCTTTTCCATGTGGCCCAGGGTTGCGAGACCGTTAAAGTCAACAATTCCCGCAAGGCTGAGCGATATAAGATTCAAAGGGTTGCAACTGCTTACGTTGCCAAGAAACCTGTGATGAAGGTTTTAGTTAACGACCTGTCCATGCGCGGAGTGTCAATGATCGTTGGCAAAAATAGCAACGCTTTTAACATAGGCGACGAGATCATGCTTGATATGCTCAAGGAAGACAGCTATTCCCACGTCAAGCTAACCTGTCAGGTTGTAAGGAAGTTCAAGGTTGATGAGTTTGACGCGGTTGGATGCGTCTTAAAGAACGTTACCACCTGCCTTCTTGACTATATCCTTTGCATCAAGAAGCAGAAACAGGAAGAAAAAGAAGCAAGAATGTTTTACAATGCTGTATGATTTTGAATAAATATACGTTTTATGCATCAAAAAAGCTCTCCCGGATATGATCCAGGGGAGCTTTTTTAGTATCTTATGTCCGCGCTCTGCGGAGTTTTTCATATTAGTCGAGAATATCTACAAGCTCGATCTTGAAGTTAAGGTCCTTGCCAGCCATCTCGTGGTTACCATCGAAGGTGATCTTGTCAGCTTCAAGAGCAGTTACTGTAACAGGAAATGCACGTCCATAGCCATCCTGTAAAAAGACCTTGTCGCCAATCTTAAGCTTCTCAACTTCCTCAGCTGGGAACTCATCAGCATCAACAACTACAACATAGTCTGGATTGTACTCGCCGTAAGCCTGGTCTGGTGTAAGGTGAACGTCTACGATCTCGCCCTTCTCCATGTTAACTACAGCAAGGTCAAAGCCAGGGATCATCATGCCTGTACCGCAGATGTAAGTGATAGGCTCGCCTCTGTCATAAGAAGCATCGAACTGTGTACCGTCGTTGAATGTGCCCTTGTAGTGAACCTGCACCTTCTTGCCGGCGTTCTTGCCTTCCATGATAGGCTCCATGCTGTGGCATCCGCTGCATCCGCCGCAGCCACCCTCGGAACCATCGCCGCATCCACCGCAGCCACCTTCTGAATCTTCATCGCTGTGGCATCCGCCGCAACCGCCTTCTTCGTGGTCATCTCCGTGGTCGTGATGTCCACAGTTGTGTCCCTCGCCGTGCTCATGCTCGTGATCGTGGTGGTCGCAATTAACACCTGTGCTCTCAAGCTCGCCCTTAAGGTAAGCCTCTACTGCTGCATCTGTGTCACCCTTAACGCCTGAAACGACTTCAATTCCGTTAGCTTCAAGGGCAGCCATAGCGCCGCCACCGAGACCACCGCAAATAAGCGCATCGATCTCTTTTCCGGAAAGAAGTGTTGCAAGAGCCTCGTGCCCAGCGCCCTCAGTGCCAACAACCTGTGAGGATACAACCTTGCCATCCTCAACTTCGTATACCTTAAACTGCTCAGTGTGTCCAAAGTGCTGGAACACCTGTCCATCTTCGTAAGTTACTGCAATTTTCAAAACTAAACCTCTTTCTACTAATAAATTAAAACTAAAGTCAACTTAAAGAGTGTATCATATCAGGAACATTGACGCAAAGGCTATTTCGCCTATGACTACCAGCGCCGCAAGCACGTAAAATGCCACGTTGATAATGCGGTAGAAGCTCTGGGTGGTCCTGCCCTTTATCAGCATGAACAGCACATATGGTATCACTCCGATCACTGTCATAAGCAGAAACGCAGGGATCGTTATTGGGAAAAGAACTATCGACAGGACTCTCGTTCTCTCCTTCTGGTTTCCAAACCATGTGGCGAAAAATGTGTAGCCAAAGCCCATGAAAAATCCGCCGATTCCAGTAAGGATCAGCTGCGCCACAAGAGTCATGGGATCGATCGGTGATGGTCCGCCAAATACCATGCTGTCAAAGCGGCTGAAAATACTGATGATAATGGCTCCTGCTGCAAAGAGCAGGTTTACGCGAAAGCGCTCCGCTAAAGGGCGTTTGGGGGCTGCGGAAATGTTTTGTCTGAAGTAGGCTTTTGCTTCGTCGGAGATGGTGTTTGGGGTGTGGGTGGCTGCTGTCTGGCCGTTGGCGGTAGCTCTTTTGCCTATGAGATGGCCTGGTTTGGAGCTGGCCTTAGTGTTCGCCTTGGCTGCTGCCTCGATCTTCTCAAGTTCCCCTGGCTCAGCTTCTGTTATTGAATCCAGCTTGATACAGAATGTATAGCTGTCGCTTTGAAGGAACAGGAAATCCTTAGTCCTTGCACTCTTTTTGATGTCAGTAAGTTTGCTGGTGACATCCTTAAAGAATCCTTCCTCTCCCTTTATAACTTCATGTATCTCATCAGCAGTTGTGGTAACCTCGCATGCGGCGCCGCCTCTGACGTAAATCCCGTCGTCCGGTTTATCGCCAAGGCTCCACTGCTGCCCTCTTAAATCTGCTGTTTCCTGTGTAAAAGTAAATGTAGATCGCAATTTCTTTTCCTCCTGAACACAGTTTAAAAGTTTACTCTAAATTGGGCGGGAGGGGAAGAGGGGGAAAAAAAACCTCCTGTCCAACGACAGGAGGTTTTCGATTTATATTATGAAATGAATTTAAATCGCTTTAGATCATCTCACGCCTTCACTAACCGCAGTACTTCTCTGGTTCATTCAGGAACAGATCCGTGACGCCCAAGGCTTCGTACTTGAAGACGTCCATTTTGCCGTCTGTGGGCTTCTCGGGGTAGAGGTGACCGCCGAACCATCCTCTTACAGCCCTTCCCTCAAACCGGTAGTCCTCTATGTCGATGGAATTTCCGTAGGGATGAAGTGCGAACTTAAAGGAAGGATCGCCAATTATCTGCTCCAGGCCAATAGCCTTAAACAAGCAGTCTGAAACCTTGCTGTCCAGAACGCCAAGTTCTGCCTTGGGATCCAGCTCGTGAACCTTAAGAAGGGACTCCGCATAGAATGAAGAATACACGATGGCGTCCTCGACACCAAATTCATGGACCATCTCCACAATCTTTTCTTCCATGCCAGGATATGGGTAGACGCTGTTCTTAAGCTCAATGTTGAGCCTCATTCCACTCTCAGGGCCTCCCTCCTGTTTGGACCTGCAATATTCTAAAAGCCTTGATTCCATAAGTTCAAATACTTCTCTCATGGTGGGGATGTACTCTGTTGCGCCGCCACCTGCAGGAACGTGCAGACTCCTGATTCCCGCCAGTGTAAAATCCCTCACATAACCAAAACCATCCGTAGTCCTGTCAACTCTTTCATCATGGATAACCACCAGCTCTTCGTCCCTGGTAAGTTGAATATCAAGCTCAATGCCTGCTACTCCAGGAACATCCATTGCCTGTGAAAATGATGTAATGGTGTTTTCCGGATACAACTGGCTGCATCCTCTGTGAGCCCAAATCCTCATATCACGCATCTCCTATCATCCATATATTTCATGAAGAACTGTCTCAAATACGGAAGCTCTTGCTATCGCCTCACTGCTTTCCTTCTGGGAAAAGAGCTTTCCCTCCGATAGATGACTGGCACCACCGCCAGCCTGTATCTTCGTTACTCTATCGACCAGTTCCCTGAACTCATACCTGAGTCCGTCGCCCTCATACTCACACTCATAGCGCTCTATCTGGTCAGGGTCTTCATAACGGACTTCGAAATATTTTGTAAGCCACCAAGGGGATGGCACCAGCACATAGCCCTTGGTTCCTGTTATAACAAGCTGTCCTTCGCTCTTGGCCGTAAGTCCTGTCCTTGCTGTGGCGGTGGCGTAAACCTTTGGTCCCGCGCCAGCACCTGACATTTCGGAAGACTTCTCTTTTGTCCCAAAAGAAATCGTCACTTTGGAATAGCCGTCAACTCCGGAGCCAGTCATTATGCTCTGTACAAAAACATCGCCATAATCCGTTCCAAGAAATCTCAGTATGGGCAACAAAGTGTATGATCCAAACTCGGTAAAAGAGCCTCCGCAGGCCGCAGGGTCAAACTCCCTGCCCGAGGGCTCCGTAAGCCTTGTAAATGTCGCCTCAACGTCCACAACTTCGCCAATGGCGCCGCTCTCCACAACTTCCTGGATCTTCTTAAATCCAGGGCAGTAGGCCGTCTTAACAGCTTCCATCAAAACCAGGCCCTTGGAAGTGGCAAGGTCAAACAGGTCCCTGGCGCCTGCTTCCTTAAGGCACAGAGGCTTTTCGCAGATCACGTGCTTACCCGCCATGAGCATCTTCTCCGCGTAGGAGTGGTGCGTTCCGTGGGGCGTTGCGATGTAGGCCGCATCTATAGCTGCAGCAAAAGAACCAAGGTCAGGGCTCGCAACAATGCTGCCCGCCTCGGTTCCATAAATTGTCTCTGTTTTTTTTGCAAAAGCCTCGCCATGCTCAAAGTTTGGGTTGAACACAGCCACAAGCTCTATCTCGGGAACAAATGAGAGCTCCTTCACAGCTCTTTTTGCAATTCGTCCGGTTCCGATTATTCCTAATCTTACCATCCCTGCTGGCTTCTCCTCTTGTTCATGAACAGTTCTACAACTTTGGCCATAGCGATGGATTCATCCGCCGTCAGCTTGTAGTCGTTGCCGCCAGTTCCGTTTATCTTGGTCAAAAATTCCGCGATCTCATATCTGAATCCGTCAGTTCCCGCAAAGCTCACCTCGTGATGATCCACGATTGCAGGATCCTCATATCTTACATCAAAGCTTCGGATCAGCCACCATGGGGACTGGGCCAGAACATAGCCCTTGGTTCCAGCGATTACCAGCTGACCTTCGCTCTTTACACCAGCTCCGGTCTTGGAGGTAGCCAGGCTGTTTGGATATTTGAACTGAACCTTGGTAAATACGTCGATTCCATCTTTTCCAAGGATTGAATCGATGGTGATATCATCGTATCCTGTGCCAAGGATCTTAAATATAGGTAAAAGAGTATAACTTCCGTATTCCATGAAAGCCCCGCCGTACTTGGCATCGCTCATCTCGCGGCTCTTTGGGTCACCAATTCTAGTAAAGCATGCCTCGATGTCGCAGACTTCACCGATTGTGCCGTTACTAACCACGTTAAGCAGATGCTGGAATCCCGGAAGATATGCAGCTCTGATGCCCTCCATCAAAACCACTTCCTTGGTCTTGGACAAGGCGTAGAGTTCGATAGCCTCCTGATATGTGAAGGTCATGGGCTTTTCGCAGAGCACATGCTTGCCAGCTTCCAGAGCACGCCTTACATAGTCCGCGTGGGTCTCGTTGGGAGAGGCCACATAGACAGCATCCACGCTATCCAGGAACTTGTCGTAGTCATCTGAAAATGCATTTATTGAGAACTCAGTAGCAAAAGAGCTAAGTTCGTCCTTACATGGATTGTAGGCGGAAACCACTTCCACACCGGAAACATATCTGGTCTCCAGGCAAAAACGTCTGGCAATTCTGCCGGTTCCCACAATTCCAAGCCTTATTAGCTTTAAGATATCTCCCCTGATAATTGTTGAAGAGATATTTGGGGTCCTGTCCAGGTACACTACGTTGCAGTACTGCTTGAGGTAGTCAAACTTGCCAACCCAGTCAGAGCCAAGAACAAAGGTATCGATGCCATACTTCTGGATGTCCTCGATCTTCTGTCCCTCATGGTCTTCAACTATGATCTCGTCCGCAAAGCCAGTGTCCTTGACGTTCTGGATCCTGGTCATAATGGGATCCACGAGATTGAGCTTACCTCTCTGGTGGTCATAGTGTTCCGTGGTAACACCAACGATCAGGTAGTCCCCAAGCTCTTTTGCCCTCTGTAATAATCTATAATGTCCCTCGTGAAAGAGATCAAAGGATCCATAGGTAATGATCTTTTTCAAAGATGGTCCCTCCTGTTACAATCAGTACTGGATGATCTGCCCGTAGCGCCAGATAATGGGCTTTTGTGCATACAAGACTGCTGTTGAAACTCCGCAGCTATCGCCGTAGTAGTGGTCGCACTTAAGGACAGCTCGCTCAATGTCTGCCTGCGATGGTCCTTCAATTAGCTCAACCCAGTCCATCTTCTTTATTTCGTCAATAAGTTCCCTATAATCATCATATATCTCTATTGAACATTTTTCCATAAACTCTGCTACGCCTTTTGGCGCAAGCACCATAACAGACACATTTTCCCTGTCTTTTTCCATCAGGGAAAAGAAATCCCGGATTCCCTGAAGTCCTAACCTTCCGCCATTTATCACGTCGGTAGCAGTGAAGCAGAAAAGAATGGAGTATTTATCTGTCTCGCAAACATCCGGGACAGCGCTGCCCGTTAGAGCTTTCTGGTGGAATAACTTATAAAGCTCTCTCTTTGCAAGGATCAGGTTGTCGTTTATATCAGTGTTACTCCTGTAAATCTGGTGAACAGAAGCGTTCCCCTCTATCAGGTTGTAGCACTCATAGATTGAGTCGCAGGCTTTTTCAAGATAGGATACTGCGGCTATTCCCTCACCAAAGGTCTGCTCAAGAACAGTTCCAAGCTGAACTATGCTCTCCTGAAGGCTTCCAAGAACTCCCATGGCGCTGTCATAGTCGATGAGCTCTTCAGGCTCTTTTCCTCTGTGTTTTTCAGGATAGTCAAAAGGATAATTTAACGCGTAAGCTGTACCAGTGCACACAGCCACATGCCAAATGGCTTCAAACAGCGTCTGGAACATGTCAGCAAACATGGTCTCTGTAGGGCTTACCACGTAGTTGTCTCCCACATCTCCACCCATGAGGACGCTAACTTCACTCCTAAAGAATGGATAGTCATGGGCTGATGCAAAGCGCCTTGGGCTCATAAAGTCAGGTCCGTACTGATTTTCAAGCTCCTGTAAATAGCCAATCGGAGCCTTGATTGTAGTGTTTTCAAAGGGCAGCTCCACCGTGTCTGCGTACCACTCCATGAACCTTGGTCTGTCTGGATCAGGAGGTGCGATGATCGCCAAATTCGGCGCATAATCAACTGCGTTGGCATCCTCTCTTTTGCACATCTGGGCTGCAGCATCGGCTCCCAGATACAGCTGATTTCTAAGGGATGCATTATCGTCTGAAACAGGATCTTTTCCCAGGATGGATCTGTGGGCATTTCGAAGCTCTGAAAGTTCCTGTAAAAAGTTCTTGATCCAGTCGGGATCTGCACTTCCGGGGGTAGAGATCTCTTTTCCCAGAGAAAGGTCTGTGACGTCCTGCAATGTCAGGAGCTTGCCGGAAAAAGAGCTGTCCTCCAAAGTCTTGATATCGTATGCCAGCTTGTAGGAAAAATAGTAGAGCTGCTTCTGGATCTTGAATTTCTCAGGATCCGCAGGCATGTAGTCCAGAGGAAAAATATCTATAAAGCAGATAAATGGGCAGCCGTAGTAGTTCCTCGTCCGCTCGTCGTCCCACTGAAGCTTGCCGGTTCCGTTGGCAACAACAGAGTGGTAACTGCTGAATGTATCAGTGTTGTAGAAATTGCGCAGGTACAGGCCTTCCGGCAGCTCATCCCCCATGGCAAGGAACTTCATGTAATCTTCCCTTGGCATGGCAAGGTCAATGTCGTCGTCCCATGGAATGTAGCCTTTGTGGCGCACAGCACCAAGCAGGGTTCCAACCTCTGCATAGTAGGTCAGCCCCTTCTCCTCAAAAAAGTTTCTAAGCTGGTCAAATATGGACATCTGGGCAGCGAAACTTCGCTTCATCATCTCGCTGACGATAAAGCCGCTTCGTACCTCTTCTTTGAAAAAGTCATCACTGAATCTTATCTGCAAAATAACCTCCAATGCTGGCGATCATGCGAAGCGCATCTTTTTTAAGCTCCTTTGGGAAACAGTCAAGCACCGGCGCCGTCTCAAAATTCAAAACGCCGTCAAAGCCTGTCTCTTTAAGAGCCTTCAAAACGCCGTCCCAATCAAGGACGCTCTTGTTTTCTCTGGTCTTGGTAAAGGTGAAGGGAACCTGATGAAGGTCCGCAATGCCGTCGTTCTCATGGAGATGCAGCACCTTGATCCTCTTACCAAGGGTCGTTATGAACTTGTAGGGATCGATGCCCACAAGGTTTCCGTGGCCCGAGTCATAGCAAAAGCCGATGACCTCCGCACCGAATTTATCGTTGATCTCGTCGATCCTGCTTGCTGCCTTTTCAGCGTTGCAGCATGGTCCTTCCACCATTCTCTGGCCCTGGCCGTTGTAGAGATTCTCAACGCAGAGGGTTATATCCATTTCCTGGGCCATAGGTGCCAGGAACTCCAGAAACTCTTTTGTCTTGGCCCACTCAGCCTCTTCGCTGCCATAGTAGGTTGTCAGCTTAAAGCCATGAACCACGATATAGTGGCAGTCCAGGAACTTGCACACCTCGAGGCTCTTTGGTCCCACGTTGTTCCACAGATAGTCGTTTACTTCATCCTTCGCTCCCGGAACAAATGTGGGATAGGGCATGTGCATCTGATGGATCCGCACTCCTGCTGCCTTGGCACCTTCCTTATGTGGGGAAAAGAAATCCTGCAGCTCCTCTACTGATTTGTTAAAGAAACGGTTTAACTTTTCCTCATACAGGTCCGTGTTCTTTAAAAACTCATTAAGAGAAAAATCGCAGCAGGTAAAGCCAGTCTCTTTCATGAGGGCAAAGCCTTCTGCGGGGTTAGCGTCATATACTATGTTCTTGCTCTGTACTCCGATCTCTGGTCTCATGGTGCGCCTCACTTTCCTGAATTTGGGTCCTTAGCCATTTCCAATCTGTCCATATGGAAAGTCGGCATATATTCGTCACTGAACCATTCTATAGGATTTGGAAGGTTCATCTTACGGAGCTGTTCTGTTATCTCGTTGTAGTACATGTTGCAGATAAAAATGGCGGTGTCAGGAGAAAGCTCTTTTAACTTCTCAGGATTTTCAATGGTAATACCAAAGAAGTCCTCTCCCCACCTGGATGAATTGTTGTCACAGGTGAACAAAGGAGGATACTCCTCGCCATAGTTCTTAAGGTATGCTCTGCACATGTTTCCAGCTCCAAAAAGAACTCGTTTATCATATTTCTTGATCACATTTTCAATGTTGATGTGCCACAGGAAAAACTTTCCAATTTCGAAGGCCTGCGACAAAACTGTCTTTTTAAGAGTAATCGGAAATGCATCATAAGTCTCAGCAAAATCCATTATCAGGTCACCATCGAAACCAGTCTTTCTAAGGCCTCTGATGCACCCAAGCCAGCTGGTCTGCTGTCCTTTCAAGCACGCTGTATAAGGAAGCATCGAAACATCGTTTGCTCCATCGCAGTCTCTGATTATGGCTGCCTTAAGCCTGCTGCCAAGTGGCTCTATTGCCGTGAATAGTTCCTGTCCGCAAAGGGTTCCTGTTCCAACGTCAAAGCAAAAGCCAAAGCGTTCCTGCCCCAGCTCTGCATTCAATTCATCTATCCATCTGCAGGCTTCTTCCGGCTCTGCGCAGATACCTCTTACGAAATGTCCGTTGATATTCTTTATCCTGTTGATGAGAAGGATCTGTATGTCACTTCCTGTATCCTTTACTGCCTTAGCTACTTCCAAATAAAATGGTTTATTAATTTCCCACTCGTGTCCACTTTCGATACCAGAAAAGAGGGGATATACCACAACACTCTCGCATCCCGCATCAGCTGCTGCCAGAGCAGTCTCTATTCCAAGTTTCCTGTATATCTTGTTAATTTCTGCTGCGGCCTGTTCAGGCTCTTTCCCCAGTTTGATATCCGCTGGAGCGCAGGGGCCAACAGCTATGGACAGCTTAAGTCCTTCTTCTTTTGCAATAGAAGTAATGTTCCTGTCGGCTTCTTTTCTGAGTTCCTCTGGGTGTTCCGTGAGATATATCTTGTCAGAGGTGCGCTTGTAGTTGTTACGATGAAGAAGCTCATACTCTCTTGGTTCAAGAATAGAACCAATATCCAGCGTCGCATATTCAAAGCCAACTTCAAGAATATCCTTGATGATCTGCCTTGGCCTAAGTTTCCATAAGCCATTTCTTGTTTTACATACGAGTCTCATGAATGATCCTCCAATAGTATCTATAACAAAAAGAAGGCTCATCTTACAGTTTCTATGCATATCTGATGCATGTAATTCACTCAAACTTGCCCTCTTTTTATAATGTTTAAATCATCTTATTTTTATATGGTACTAAAACTCTTTTTGTGATTGCCACCTATGTTCCATATATCTGAATCCTCACTTAAGGTCTCAGATATGATGCCAACATCATCAAATGAAAAGCCGTGCTTCCATAACACATACGGAAATGAAATCTGGTCTCTATTTGAATAGTCATTAACCTGTTCCCACCATGTCTCCATCAACATCTTGCAAATTGGATGATTGTGCTCCCTAACAAGAATTCCACAGTTAACGCCACCAAAGTCCTCTGGCATTCCTTCTTTCCAATATTTTTGCACTTGTCTAGAAATAACACTAGCGTCATCACGCTTAGTTTCTAATCGCTTTATCGCCTCAGTATAAATACTTGCTGTATTATTCCGACTTCTAGCAATAATACGTGTTTTGGGTAACCATGAGAAGCACTCTATAACACGATTTGACAATTGAACATTCCCATCAAAGTATACAGAATAACGATAATCCGGAAAGACCTTATGAGCATTGATTTTGACATATCGATTCTTTTTTGTATCAGAAAGATTCTGATCCAAATTCAAATCTCTTATATTGATAAACTTATACACGCTGTTTTTTACAGTATTCTCATCATCCGATATACAAAAGTAATCACAATCATCCGAAATATCAACTGGATCACGCAGTTCATCATATCCACCAATAATACATGTATATATAGCTATTTTTTCATTCAAAGCCAATCGTTCATGTGATTTGTAAGAACATAAATCCGTCCAAGATATAATACTATCTGCTCCTAAATCCTGAAGTTGCCTAACAATCTGCAATTCATAATAATCATGTGTTAAGACAAAGAAAACTGTGTTTTTAATATCTAATTCATCAACTGAAAAGCATAAGATACCATCTTTTATAGTTTTTCCCCATAAATTAGTATTATTATCGCAATAATAATGTACAGTTATGCCCAAATCTATAAGTCTTTGATATCCGCATCCCACGCCGATATCGCCACACCCAAATATGCAGACTTTGAATCCTCTATTTTTGATTAAATTTAAAACTTCTTCAAATGCCCTATTTGTCATTGTTACACCCTTGACATCATTTGTTACCCCTTAGGGGTAAGTCGTTTATTTGGAAATTATTAAAGTACCCTGATTATCACAGATTGGTACTTTACATAGTCCCCGACCAATTACTTTTTCAAACCTTCTTATGGACTCCTTTGCACAGCCTAAAAAGTTGTTATAATCATGAATCATGATATAACCACCCTCAGACAGTCTTGGATAAAAATACTCTAAACCACTATATATCGATTCTTCAAAATCACAATCTATAGATACAAATGCAAATTCATCTTCAAGCCCCTTTAATGACGCAGGAAATAGTCCTATCCGATAATCACACTTATCATTATTAGTCATCTTTTTTGCGACTTCTTCAATAGACGTGTTTTTGAAAACCTCTCTTCCAGCAGTAAGAACATCTCCTTCTACCGAATTCTTAAGTTCATTTTCATCAAAGCCATCAAAAGTATCGAACAAATATAGCGTTCTTTCAGGAAATGCTTTATTGATATACTTTGCAAAATCCCCTCTAAAAACTCCCAGTTCTGCAACATTACCTACGACTTCGTTCTTCTTTATTTCTTTAACTAATAACTCGAATGTTTTTATTCTGACATAATCATTCTTAATTTCGGTGCCTTCGCAAAAAAGTATCTCTTCGTCTAATTTGCTATCCGTACTTCTTACCAAGTGATATCTGTTTTTAATTCTTTTACTCAGATCTTTACCGCAAATCTTCTCTACAAATTCATAATCTTTGTTGTAATCATTAATGGAGATGTTTCCATAAGCAAAAATCACTTTAGAAATATCAATATGACATTCTTCTATTGTTCTGATTATTCCTTCTGTCTGAGCTACTGCAACGATTATTGCATCATAATGCACTCCTTCAAGCTTTCCCGGTAGATATACAGGCTTATCAGCAAATGTTTCCTGTCTTTTATATGTATCTATGAAGCCAACGATTTCCCCGTTTGTAAAGTCATTGATTATGTGCCAACTTAATTGACCGGTCCCCCATACTAATACTCTCAATACTATTTCTCCTGTATTTCAGATTTCATCAGCTTTTTGTAACTCTTTTGTCAAAACTTCTTCTCCTAAGAACGGATATAAATTTGCAAATTCAGGAGAAACAAATGTCCCATCTTCTTTTGCTACCGACTTAAGTCTGGGACATACCTCCTGATCCCTATCTACAAATATTTCTAATACTTCAGGCGCTTTTGAGTTTAAAACGTTCCTTATAGAGTTCTCCAATTCTTCAGCCTTACGGCAATCAGAATAATGCAAGCCATACGCTTCTACTATTTTCCCTATATCTGGAATCGGAACACCATATTCTATATCTGTTCCGAAAGGCGGATTAATACCATAAGCCCCCTGCGACATCCTAACAAACTGATATCCCTTGTTGCTTATGATAATAACCTTTATAGGAAGTTGGTATTTTGCTATAGTAGCAAGCTCTTGAATATTCATCTGGAAACTTCCATCACCAACAAAGCATATAACATTTCTATTATTATCATTGTTAGCAAGTGCGAGTCCCATAGTTGTCACATAGTATCCCATAGCAGATAATCCACCTGAGATAAACACTCTCTGATTGGCCTTAACATTCCATGCCTGCGCAAGTATGCTACAGCATGAACCAGTATCTGATAAGATCAGATCATCTTCTGTAGCCAGCTTACTTGCAATATCAACCACCCTATATGTTGAAATAGATTCATTGTTATAGTATTTTTCAGTAACTACTGGATATCTATATTTCCAATCATTACAACACTTTACCCATTTCTCATGCATACTGCTATTTGTATCAGTCTTTTTTAATGCATAATAAATGAAATCCGCCAAGTCAGACATAACAATGTCATCAATAGGAATTCCATTTGTTACCTTCTCCGTCGGATCAATCTCAATCATCATCTTATATGATTGCTGTGAGAATTTAGTTACGTCGTATCCTGTAGCATTAGGTGCAAGTCTGCATCCTAATACTAAAAGCACATCGCATGTCTGCAGCGCGAAATGTGATGCTCTATCACCATGATTGCCACATCTACCTACAAAGTGCCTGTCGTTAGATGTTATGCTATCTATTCCCATTCTTGAATTAACAACAGGAATATCATATTTATATATAAATTCTCTGAATTCCTTAACTGCTCCAGATAAGCGAACCCCTTGTCCTGCCAGTATAAGGGGACGTCTAGCATCTTTAAGCTTGTTAAGAATTTTATCATAATCACTTGTTGGTATATTTCTTTGATATTTATCGAATTTGGAATTATCGTTAGTATTGTCATTTCCAAATCCTATCCCTTCAGGAACTTCCGATGACTGAATGTTAATTGGAACCTCTATTACAACTGGTCCAGGTCGTCCTTCTGTTGCAAGCCTGAATGCTTCATCCATGCAATCTTTGACATCCTCAGCCGCTTCAAGAAGTATTGTCTTTTTGGTGATTCCCTGCATAATAATATCTGTTCTTACATCCTGTGTTCCATATTGTCTAAGGTTATTTTCCCTTTCAAATTTCACACTTTGAAGATTAGAATTACCCGTAAGTAATATAATTGGTGCAGAGTCTGTCCACGCCTGTGCAATTCCTGTAACAGTATTAGTCATTCCAGGACCATTGATTGTAAGCACAATTCCAGGTTTACCGGTCATGCGCGCCCATCCTTCCGCTGCCATAACTGCTGCCTGCTCGTGGTTGGTAAATACCGGTTCAATTTTATTACTATCACCAAATGCTTTGCAGAGCCAAAGTGATGCTCCTCCAACTATTCCGAATAGCTTATCTATTTCTTTATATTCTATGTATTTTACGATATATTCCGATACGTTCATTCCTGTTTCATCCATGCACTATCTTTGGTTGCAAGAAGTGCTTTAAATATTTTAATGTCTTCAAGTGTCGTAATTTTTATATTGAGCTCCGATCCCTTGGCAAAGAAGGTCTTATGTCCAAGTTCCAAGAGCAATGTACAGGTCGCAACTGAGTTGGTTATACCTTTTTCAAGAGCGTCTTTATGAAGCTTAACCATGTCTCCGACGCTTACAGTTTGAGGCGTCTGCGCTCGAAACAACGAATTTCTTAAGATACTCTCTTCAGATTCTATCTCATCGTCAGATCTGAGCATTGCTTCCATACAAGGTATTACAGTTATTGCATTTCCCTTTTCTCTGCATACATTAATGTTGTTCGTAATAATATCTTCAGAAAGCATGGGCCTTATTGCATCATGAACCAATATTAAGTCATCGTCGTTATATAATTCAGCTATGGCAAAGACACCATTTCTTATAGAGTCCTGACCATTTTTACCTGCTACTACAACTTTCTTGACTTTTGTTATATTGAATTGGTTTATGTATGCGTCCAGTGCCTTCTGCCAGCCATCCAAGCATGCTATGACTATTCCATCTATTTCCGGATGTCTTTCGAACGCCTCCATGGTATAAACTATTATTGGCTTGTCATTAACCGTAAGAAACTGCTTAGGTATGTCCTGATGCATTCTAGCCCCGGTGCCGCCAGCTATTATGAGCGCAACATTTGCCATATGCTATAGTATCCTTTCATTTAATCTATATCTAACTTAAGCTCTGTAACGGGGTGAACCTTCTGTTTCTCTTTTGGCGGTATTGCCATGTAATCACCAAATTCCCACTTGAGCCATCCATCGTAATCTCTGACTCCAGAGAATGTTTTACCTTCAAATTGAATATCTGCCGTGTCTCTGATCCAACATCTTCTATAGCCATACTTATTCTTTGGTGCCGGAAATGTAAGCGTCCTTACAAGATTAGAAGTATTGTCATCGATAATAAGACCTTTATAGAGTTTTCGTACTATTTTCATCGGTATTTTGCTAAGAATAGTATACCACAGCCTCATCCCAGCACTCTTATCACTTCCTTTACCAATTTCTGACCACAGAATCTTTCGTACTACAAAACATCTAAAGGAATGTATTTCTCTTAGAATTTTATTATCCGGAACAGCGTCCTGAGGGAAAATGTCAAGGAAAACACCCTGTTCATAAGGCATGAATTCCTGATTTTCTCTAAGAAATACTGTTCCTTTTCTTCTTATTTTTGCATATCCCCATCTGTATCCAGGGGTAATATCCATATTCTGGAAATAAAACCTGTCTTTATCTAGGTCCCGTTGGCATGCTTGGCAGAATCTGTCATATTCCGGTCTAAGCATTGCTACATCTGCATCGTCATCCCAGGGGATAAATCCACCATGCCTTACTGCTCCAAGGAGCGTACCTCCTATGATTGTGTAATTTATGCTGTTTTTTTTACAGATTCTGTCCACTTCCACGAGCATCTCGAGCTCGTGAGATTGGAGTTTTTTTAAGTCTTGTTGGTTTACTTCTATCATCATTTATCCTTACTATCTAGATTTTTTCTACTCTTGAGGGCGAAATAACGTTTAGCTCTTTATCATATCAGCTTCTTGTCTATCAGTTCTTTAAGTTTGGTAGAACTGGTTGACTCAGTATATGGGAAGAATTCCAGTGTTGCCCCATGCTTTTCAAGGAACTTCTTGAAGTTCTCAAATCCTGGATCGTTGACATAATCAGTTCCTGAAAACTGTACATCAAAGTGATGCATCTTCCATGCATCTTCCGTACCATTGAACATGTATGGAATCTCAACAGCCTCATCCACATATCGGCATGAACGAACCATCTCTATTCTCTCTTCAAACGGAACAAAGGGATCAGTCCTCTTTACGTGCCTTACACCTTCATCAGAAACCACTCCCACGATAAGATAGTCGCACATTTCCTTGGCTCTGCGGAACATGTTCAGATGACCGATATGATATAGATCAAACACTCCCGCGATATAACCTACATGATACTTCTTGCCCCCGTCCTTAGTGACTGTACTGTTATTGTAGCTTTCTACTGATTCAAGAGTCAGTGGATGACGCTTTCTGGAATAAGCCTTGGAAGGATCAAAAATGCTGTACTCCCTTATTCCCATGTTCTCAAGTTGCTTCACTACTGACATAAAGCTCTTTATGCATATGATAACCTTGTATTCGCCATGTCGAAGGTCATTGAATAAACCAGGAGAGAAGATCTCTACTCCTTCATAAGTCTCTTTTCTCTCATCTCTTACAGGCTCATATCCTTCAGGATAAAGCTTTTGTCCCCAACGCTTTTCATTATTATCCACCACAGCATAAATCTGATAATCCTGACCATATAGAGCCATAAATCTTCTGGCAAAGGCTCCAGAGCCAAACAAAATGACCTTTCTATTATCAGTATTCTCAAATATATCCACAAACAGTCTCTGATAGTCATCTGCCGAAAAGTTCATTCGCTGGCGGTTGGCATGTACAATTTGATAGTCCTTACGGACCTTCTTGTAATAGTCTGAAAGTTCGTCCTCTTTACGAACGTAGAAAAGCCAGTCATTAGCCACTCTAGTGATGTAGTTATACCTGTTCAGATCCCTAGAGTCGATTCCATAACGAGCAAACAGGTCATCTCTAGAAAGAACTCTCTGAAAGCTCGGGCTTCCAGTGTGAACAGTCCCCAGCACTCTATACATCAGAGCTTTAACTGGGAAGTTCTCCAAACAGAACTCCTGATCAAAAAAAACAAACTTCCCATCCACATAGAAAGTGTTGAGCGGAATCATATCAACCATTGCTTTTTTGAGAAGAAGTTGTGGTTCAAGTTCCCAGATTTCCTTCTTTTTCTTAAGGCGCTTGGTTCGTTGCTCTTCACTCTCGTTTGGTGGCTCCATTGGTACATATGCTCCCTCAAAGATCTCTGACACCTTCAGAATCTCATCACGAAACTCATCCATTTTTTGTAAAAAGAGATCCTTATCCTCTAGCAGAAGTCTCTGAAGATACACCATTCCTGTCTCTGCTATAATAAAAGGCATGGTATAAACTCCATCCTTATAACTGCCAGGAACAACGTTTACTCCTCTTTCAGCCAGATACTTCATGTTGGCATCAAGGCGTTTCAGTTTTTCTTCTCCCGCATGGAATGGTGCCTGCTTAGTTACAGTATCATTGTCATGGATTATTGTAATCAGCGCATCTTCATGTCCTCTGTCAAAAGAACTTGTGACCTGCAGAGCATCTGTGTGTGAACCATCAAGGGAACACTCAATGAGAAACGCATTGGCCATCTTATGGAACATTCCATTCTTCAGAAGAGATGAATAAAGTCTTTCTTCTTCAAGGAAAACTGTGCTGGCACAGTTGTAGGTTGGAAAGATTCTAATCTGAAGTTCCTCATTGGGAATGTATCCATCCGCAAAGATAAACGAAGCATTATCAAGATCAGAAAAAACAGAGTAAAATTTATTATCTGAAAATCCTGCTGCAGTGAGCATGTCCACCAGCTGTGATTTGTCATAGGTCCTGCCTGTAAACTTATCATCTACGCTCGCATAAGCCCTAAAATAGTCTTCGATTCCATCAAAGTTTCGATCAGTATAGGGGTCTCTATCGCCACAGAAATTTTTGATTCCAAAACGGTTGTTCATGCCCAGAATCAGGCGTCCCCCTGGCTTAATCTGCTCTTTTAAATTCAATAAAAAAGAAGGCACATCCTCTAATTCCTCTGCATACCTGATGCATAGAACATAGTCGGATTTGCCCTCTATCTTGTCATGTATAGACACTCTATTTACATGCTCCGGATTTTTCTCACGAAGCATGTAATAAATAGGATCTTCTTCGCCAATGTACGTGATATCCTTGTTCATTTCAAATGGATACCACGCGATAATTGAATTTTTAAGTGCCTGGATTAGTTCTTTTGAAGTTTCCAAAACCTAGTCTCCTTACTTATGAGCCACTGCATATAATATAGTCTCGCTCCACGAAGCAGCCTGCTGCCTTACATATAGTTTATAATCTGCTGATAGCTTTTTTATCAATCCCGGTATCTGAATAAAATCAAAAACATTATGGTAAATGCAGATTGCAAGCTTTGGCTTTTGCTGTTTGATAATATGCTCTGCTCCTCGTATTACCTGCCATTCATATGACTCCACATCGGCCTTAATGAAGGAAACCTCCCCATTTAAAAAGTCATCTAATGCAATTATTTTTGTTGAGTCTTTATCATCAGTATTTTTCCCTGTGGTAAACTTAGAACCCGATCCTTTATTGTCGTCAGTTCTCTCAAAAACACCAGAGCTATTTGTCTCACCCACACCATAAGGATAAAGAGAGACTTTCTCTGGATTCACTTTATATTGCATGCAATAATCTGCTATATTCTTTTTTGCCGTTTCGTACGATACTGTATCAGGTTCAAACGAATGAATATGTTTAAATTCATCTTTTCTTATTTCCAAGTATTCTTTTACAGTATCTCCTGTATAGCATCCGACATCCACAAAGACTTCATTCTTATCACATTTTACCAAGTCTGGTAAAAAGAAATATCCATGCTCCAAATCAAGGAGACCCGATTCAGATGATGGGTACTCTCCATTGAATTTACATTCAATAAGATACTTATATAATTCTTTAGATTTGGAATCTTCGAACAATTCCAATGACTCCAGGACCTTATCTTTCAAATCACAAAGCACAAACTGTTCCAGAACATACCAATGCGCCGCCCCATTGGAGTCTAGCATTTCTTTTATCTCACCGAGAAAATTCAGTTGGTTCGTACATATGAGTATGCAAGCATTTTTGCAATGCATGATCTCGGTTGGAGATTTGATTGGCTTTCCATAAAAAGTGCTTCCCCACTTTTCAGGATCACTATCAACATACCCTTTTATCTGTTCAAAACGATCCCACCGCTTTATTCCTTCCTGTAGCATTTCTGCGGTATTGCCAGTGCCCCATATCCATACATCTCGTTCAAGATCCTTTGAATCCTTTAGTATCAGTTTATTATCCAGCGACAAATCACTCATCACTTCATCCCCTAACATCTATTTGAGCAAATGCTCTGCTTCCATGATTGCAGTCTTTGTATAATATCCCTCTTTAAGTTTTTGGCCAATAACTTGCGCAGATCTAGCGTATGATTCATATTGCTCTGGTGAAACAGAATTCAATTTCCCTTCCAACTCAAAAAGTGAGTTTATCGTAAGTCCCACGTTATTTCTCTTAACAAATTCAGCAGTAGCTGCCCCTTCCCACACAATTACAGGTAAACCTGACGCAAGATACAAGGACAGTTTATGCGGGCTGTTATACGAAAGATATTTTCCTGTTCCTTCACTACAAGTATCTAGCCGTTCGCCATCCCAAATCAACCCATAACCTGAATTAAGCTTTCCCGGAAGTTCTTCTGGAGTAAATGCTCCGCAATATTCAATTCCATCCGGGCATTTCTCCATTTCGTACCTTTCAATTTCAAAATCGGGTCCGTATAACTGAATGCTTACTCCATTTAACTCGCCAAGCTTGTATAAAAACGGGCTTTTTCTGTACTCCAAGCTCCCCGCAAACTTGACTGCAGTGCCAAATTCACTCAATCTTTCATTGTTGGAATCGGATAAATAATCAAACACATGAAGCGAAATGATTGGCCTAAATGAAGGCCATCTATTCTGGAAAAAAGCTTTCATGCTATCATTTTGAACAATGACAGCATCAGCAATATCCATCATAAAATTCATTTCTTTTTCGTAGTAATCAGAGAAGTTTAATCCTCTGATCATTTCCACATCATGAACTATAGAGATTATCTTTACGCCTTTTTTCTTTAGTTCTACTAATGCTTCATCTCTAAATCGGTTCTCGACCCTAAACGGGTGTTGCAACGCAAGTATGGCCCCCGGGGTTATATTATCGATGAAACTCTGCCATTCTTTACCAGACCTTTTTTCCATCCAGTTTTTTTCTGTAGCACCAGCGTCTACATAACGGCAACAGTCCATGTGAACTCCAATAGTCTCATATCCCATAGCACCAAGTATTGAACGCATATCCATAGGTGCTTTACTTCCAGCATCCTTGGATGAATCTATATACTCCCAAATCTGATAATGCTTACCATCTCCAGAGAAAACAACTTCAGAATCTGGTCTTTGTTCATTTCGTGAATTTATGTACTCTTGAAGTTTATCTCTTGTCACTTCTCCCATCACAAAACAAGATACCCCATCCAGTTTTTGCTGCTCGTCTAACTGTTTGACAATCTCTTTGTAATATACACTCGTTATTATGAGCGCATCTTCGGCAGATGCTCTACTTACATATTCATCAAAAGAAATAATAGAAAAAGTCTTATCTCCCACTAATAAAGAATCATTGTTTTCAGACAAGAAATTGTCTATTATACTTTTTATTTCAATATCTTTGAGCTGTGTAGCAAAATTCTGAAAGCGTTTCCCTGCTCCAAAACAATAAACGTTCTTTACATTCAACAACTCTATGCTCTTTAACGGATCATCTAAGAGTAGCTTAACCATCGTATCAGCCTTCCATGTACCACTTTTCTTCGAGTTTTCTCGCAAATGTTTTCAGATCCACTTCTGGTTGTCCTATTCTCGGGATTTCGTAGGGATTAAAGTCTCTTCCTGTCAATTCCTGAACTGTTGACGCAGCTCTTGTAAACCCACATTCATTAAGTAATCTTATTGTAGTATCAGAGTATGTATCTCTCTGGCCAAAAGGATATGAAAATGTTGTAATCTTTTTTCCTATGATATCTTCAATGATTTTTTTAGAATGCATAAGCTCATATCGCTGCTGTTCTTCTGTCTGATAGAGCAATGCATTGTGGTTTACTGTATGTCCTCCAATTGTAATGAATTCAGAATCGCTTAATCTTTTTAGCTCATCATTAGTCAGCGTGCGATCAGTGACTAACCTTTCTCGAAAAGCATTGCCTTCTTGTTCCATCTCTTCAAGGGCTTTATCCCTTTCCCTAGGAGATAGTTTTCTAAGTTCATTTCTTTTCTCCACCAATTTATCTGATGGTACTAATCTTGCAAGTCTATCCCACCAAAACTCATTTGGCGTATCAAGATTTCCAGTGCTTACAAATACAGTGGCGGGCACTTTATATTTTTCTAATATCGGAAGTGCGTATTCCACATTATCCCAGTACCCATCATCAAATGTGATAACTAACGTCTTCTCTTTCACATCTGACCAGTCCTCTTCAAATCTTTTTACATTGTAATTTTCCGCAATATATCTAATATACTGGTCAAACATCTCTGGTCTTACTTCCAGTCCCCAGGGATCGTCTTTTTTTTCTATAACCCGGTGAAAAAAGAGTACTTGGATATATTTCTCATTAGTGACATCCGCCACATTACTATAATCAACTTCTTCAGAAATCTGATCATATATGCTCTTGGTAATGCATTCCTCGTTAGTAACACATTTACTCTTGAGTATACTTATGATCTCATCCTGTTTGTTTTCCGCAACACTAACCAGAATCAAATCATCGTCTGTAATGATTGTCTCATAAATGCCATAAATTGGAGTACCTCTAAACTGACAATTTGGGGCATGTATACTAGTTTGAAGAAACGCCTCTACCTCCACACCGTTCTGTTCAAGAAACCTCTTGGTCTTTTTTCCATAGATTCCTGCGCCGTACAAATAGACTTTGTTGTATTGTTTGCACTTATCAATAAGTTTAGTCAGATCCATAGGTCATATTTTCCCATAGTAAGATGTATCGTTCCCCACCATCAGCGTAGTACGGTCCAAATCGTTTTATTTCGTGAACGTATTCTGGTAATAATGATTCAAAATCATGAGTGTATGGATAATTGCCAGTTACTTTATCCACAATAAGATATTTAATTTTGTTTCTGGAGTATAGATTATTAAAATACTCCAATAAGTATTCCGGTTTTATGCTATGTATAAAATTCACCGCTATCAAAAACTCTATATCTCTGTCTTTAACATCATTGAACGATCCAACATACCACTCTACTCCTCGTTTCATGAATCGTTCTCTTGCTGCACATATTACTTCAGAACTCAGGTCGTACGCTTTTCTGCTATACCCTTCAAGGAGCGAATCACCTATTATATCTCCAAGACCACATCCTATTTCTACAATGCTCCTGTAGGATCTGTCTTTTGTCTGATCAACAATTGCATCTACAATGGCATCTATGTATGGTTTGTCCAGTTTTGGTGTTAAATGCCAGTCGATAAAACCAAAATTCTTCTGAAGTCTTCTCCTGTCCTCTAGGTCAATTTCTCTAAGCTCATCTAATTTTCTCTTATCATTCGTTACTTTCATGCTTTCATCAAGAAGTTTCCATATGAGAGCTCTTTCCTGATCCTGAGCCTCACTAACTATCTCTTCATCAGAAATACCCTCAAAAACATTCTTCCAAGCTCCAACTATATTGTAGTTCATGAAATATTCGGCACTTTTTCTCGCCTGCTTTGAAAGCTCTTCCCTTCTGTCGTCATCAGTTAATAAACTAACTACTTCATCTGCAAAGCTTTTAATATCTCCTTGCTTTACTGTCACTACTCCCTTACCATCTTTTACCAGTTCTAAATAAGGAAGGTCATACATAACTACAGGTAATCCATTTGTTTTCGCCTCTGCAAGAGCCATAGGGAATCCTTCTCCAGGTGAGGTCATAAGCATCACCGAAGCCATTTGATAGTAACTATCTACGTCACTCACAAAGCCACAAAAAATGATATTGTTTTCCAATTTTTTTTCTGCAATCTGTTGCTTAAAATACTTGCCTTCTTTTTCATCCACAGTAGCGCCTACAATGTAAAGCTTTACATCTGGAATGATACTTTTTACCCTTGCTACTATTGGAATGAGATCAAATACACGTTTGTATTTCTGATCAAGTTTCCCAACCCATAATAAAACATTCTTCTCTTGCTTGATTTCTATACCAAGCTCTTTGATAGGAAATGGGTTCGGAATGTATTGAGCTTCCACCCCATTATCTCTCCAAAACAACTCATCTGTCTTTGAAAGCACAACAAGCTTGTCTACTAGTGTATATATTTTTTTATTCTCAAATAATCCGCCTCGTTGCCTAAGCGCATTTATAAAACTGGTATGAGCCTCAACAAAAGTCTTAACCCCCATAAGCTTACAAAGTAGCGCTTCATAATAGAGTAATGCCCCTTCATATGGGAAATGAAAACATGCAATATTTATTTTTTTCTCTTTTAAGATCTGATAACGTTCTTCAATATCATTATAAAAATCCTCACCAAGCGGATGTTTGAATCGTACCAGTTCTACATTTTCTGGGATTGCATACTCCTGATCACTATTCTGATCAACAAAAATGAATACTTTCATCCCCTGTTCAACAAAAGATTTGGCCAGATGCGAAACAACTCTTTCTGTGCCACCGCCTCCAAAAGTAGAAGTAAACATTCCAATCACCAACGGTTCTGTACAGTATTTTTCGCTCTGCGAAGTAGTGATGGTTATTTGCTTGTTGCAAGTCAATACCGCTCTGTCATTCAAAAAAAACAATGCTTTCACCATCCTAATGGCAAAAGCATCCACCTCATCGCAGAAACATTTTCTTATCCTGCTTATATCATAGTCGTTTTTGACTATAGTTGCCGCATCGTCAATAATTGTTTTTAATTCATCATCACAAGTCCTATATATTCCACTAGTTAAATCTAGATGAATCTCTCGAACAAACTCCATATCAGTGATAACTCTTATATTAGAGCCATTATCATTTTGAATTTCGTCAAGTATTGTCTTACAATCTGCTATAGCAACCACATACAGAAAAGTATCTTTGAAATCTGATAGAATACTCGGTCCATAAACTGGAATATTATAAAAAAATGTTCCTTGTTTTTGAGGGTCTATATCGATAAACCCAAAAATTTTCTGCATTATTTCATTATATACATCTGGGACAGTCTTTTTATAACTCTCTAATTCATTAATAAGATTCTTTGCTCGTACCCCTGTACCCCTAATAATAATTTTATTCTGGTTTATCATTCTCAACGAGCCTTTCCCATATTTTATGAGGTTTATCCCAAACTATTTTTTTATCTAAAACATTCCAACTCTCAGTCAAATCCTCCCAGATCTCTACTGCTAGTCTTTCACTTTGAACGGCTATAATCACATAATCATAATCGCATTTAAAAGCATCCTCTAGTCCAGAAATACTGTAATAATCATAGCTATATTTCAAAGGATCCTTGTCAACCCAACGAACTACAGAGATGTTATTATACAAAGAAAGCTGTCTATAGTAATCTCTTCCAACAGCTCCCGCTCCATAAAGAATAAGCCTTTTTCCTTTAAATCTATTCAGATCAGACATTTTATAGACTGGTATATGCTCGCCATAGTATTTTAATTCATTATTAAGCTGTCCTATTTTGTATGATACAGCCCAATTATCAAGAATTTCACTTGTAACATTACTGTAGAAGTCTTTGTTCTTGATATACGAATAGACATGATTTATCGTGTTATCAAAGTCTATTACTTGAGACATGCCATCGTGTAAGTGCGATTTTGAATCTCTCCTCATCCTATAATGCAAAAAACAATTTGTTATAGTAGTAACTCTTTTTACTTCCGGCAATGCCATAACAAAAACGAGCAGATCATCTGCTCGTTTGATAGTATCTGGCATCTTGCTATATACATCTCTAAATATCCTAGTCTTATATATTTTTGTTCCCATCAACGTATTCAAACAACCATTTGTTTTCAATAAATCTGAAATAACGCCATCTAAAGACTCTGGTTCTATAGTAAAAATGGCGTCTAAGTTAGAATGAATACCATCCTGATTATTACCAAAGGTATAATAACCAAATTGTATAATATCCGATTCGTCTTTTTCTAGTCTTTTAATACATGTTTCTATAGTATCTGTATCTATCCAATCATCTCCATCCAAATTAAATATATATTTTCCAGTAACTAATTCTAACCCAGCCTTCCTGGCAGACACCAGCCCTCCATTTTTCTTATGAACAACTTTGATTCGCTTATCTATCTCAACATATTTATCACAACACTCAGAACTAGCATCACTCGATCCATCATCCACCAAAATAATTTCAAGATTCTCATATGTTTGTGCGAATACACTCTCCATGCATTCTGGCAAATATGCCGAAACATTATAAACCGGAATTATTATTGACACTTTATCATTCATTTGATTAAACTCGTCCCTTTAGCTTCGATAATTCTTTTATCCTGTCACAATCAATGTATACATAAATAGTCGGTTATACCAGCTTGTTCAAGAGTAGCTTTGACTTCGTCAGAATACCTTCTACTAACCGATATAATTATTCCAACATCTTTCATGTCCAACACATCATCAAGAGAATATATTTGTTTTCCACGACACATATTGCCTACTTTGTTTTTATCAATAAATCCATTTGGAGAATAGTCCAAAAAGCAAAACAACACATTCAAAAGAGCCTTCCCCTTCTGTCCAGCGCCATATATAAATATAGAACCATGTCTCCTAATGTACTTTTCCAAAGTATCTATAGTATTCCCAAATTGAAACAAATCATATGGTTCCCTCACACTGAACGCCTTATCCACGATATCTAAGCCACTTCTGAGATATTGATTCAGTTTTCCAATATATTTTTCCACAAAAGAATCTGACATTATTGCAACCGATTTATAACCTGCATCCTCGGCAACATATGGAAAACACCTTTCAATAGCATGGCTTATCGTTCCATCTTCAGGCAAAGGTTCTTCACAGAAGTCTTCTTCCTTCCATCCAAAATCAAAAAGTTTTCTCAATGCCTTTGTATTGCACCAGAACATCGTCCCCAATGAAAAAGGTGGCACGTTTTTTGTAATGCTGCTTTTGCAGTTCAATCTATCTAATAGCGTGACAGTATTGTCGTAATTGTCCCCCCACGCATTTCTATGTCCCACTGAAACCTTATCTCCAATATCGATCACCGGTACTAAAAGTCCAATTTGATCATCATTGAGTATCCTAATCACCTCACCAATATATCCTTTTGAACAGATCAAATTTTCCCACATAGATTTTGCCCATAATGAAAAATCGTATTCATACACCTTCTCTCTTGCTTTTTTATCGTGTAAAAAGCAAACAAAATCATAATCATAAAAGACTTGTTTAGCATCCACAAGCAATGCTGCAACATCTCTTCCTCTATTAGCCTTTAATCTTACCTCGCAGTTGCTCCTGTAGGAAAAAATACTTTTTACTATCTTCGCTATATTCTCATTTGCAGTAAGTATAAGAACATAAATAGCCTCTGGCACTTCCTTTATAGCATTAACATACCAATCCAAGCCATCTTCATAATAAAGATACGCAACGACAGATACTTTTTTAAAGCTTATATTAGTACTTTTTTTTGAATTCAAAACCAAATAATTATCACGTGCAGTTTTGCCAAGCATATTATTTCCCCAAAACAACTATTCATTTTAAAATGTACATGCATCAGATATAATAAGTATCTTATCTCTTATAGTTTTCAAGTGGACATTTACGTTTTCTATTTGTCCCTTCTTTTTAATTGAGAAATGTAAAACGACGGGACCTCATTAAAAACAATACTATGAAGCGAAAGAATCCTGCCCAAAAACAAATTACGTAATTCATTCGCAATTTCATAATACTGATTGCTAACTGTAATAATAATTGCATCAATATTAGAGATGCTATCTCCTAACTCATGAAAAAAAGAATCGTCTTTACAGCAACGATTCTTATCAAACACAGCACTAACACAAATATTACTCTGTCTCAGCTCATCATAAAGTTTTCTTCCAAGGTATCCATATCCATAAATTGCTACCGAATGTATGCCTATTGATTCAAGATAATCTCCCATCAACATTTGATTATTCTTTTGAAAGAGTAAGGCACTTAATGCCCTTATATCTAGCATATTTTTCTCTAATCTTTTCCCACATATATCCCATTCTTCAGCTCTCTTTTTAAATTTGCTTTGAATATCATAGTCCTTAATTATTCCAAGATTATATAAATACTCATTTACTTCACACATAGACTGTATCATGTTGTTTTCATTTCTTGATGTATTATTGTCAGTGAATCCATGTAGGAAATCTATATTGTCATTTATTTCCCACTCAACGCCTTTGTACAGAATTAGCGTCCACAAGAAATAATCATCTGAACAATTATAATGAACCAGGTTATTACACCATTCTTTTGGTATGATTTCTTTTTTGAGCATCACTTGCCCCGGGGATATGATCAGATTATTTCCCTTGATGTAATAATCCTTCATAAGTGCACTTTTCATCTCGGCCGCGTCATGATATATTGCCTCTCCATAATTGATTCCATTACAAAGAATTAAGTCATTGTCGGCTATTTGCGACATTTGATTATATATATAGTCTTCGCTGATTATATCATCCTGATCCAAAAAAACTACATACTGCCCATTAGCCAATTCTACTCCTTTAATTCTGGATGCATGAATTCCATAGTTATGCTTATTAGTATACAGACTTTGCTTAATAAAAGGATGCATCGATGGCTTCAGTTCTATTATCTCTTCTGGCCAGTCATTAATAAATACTATCTCAAACATCCCTTCATTTTTAAGGCAAAGATATTTTTCTACGGCTCTGCAGACCATATCTGATATGCCATCAACATATTGCTCTCCTTTATATAAGGGAACAATAAAACTGCACAATACTATTTCAGACATATATCAAAATACTTCCTCTCTATCGTTAATATGCCATTCCCTCATATCTGTCATACCATTGCTGGAAAACATAATATGGCCATATAAGTTTCGAAAAATTTTTCCCAGACCATCTGCCCTGATCTCCGTTTTGCATATACTCAGAAACAAACTTTATCGTTTCTTCCGGATTAAAGATACCTTGCCTTAGCAAATAATCATAAGACGTCCAATCCATTATCTGTTCTTTTAGTGGTCCTCTCAGCCATCTATCTAATGGAACAGCAAACCCCGCTTTGGGTCTATCAAGAAACTGTTTAGGAATATATCGATATGCTAATTCTTTGAGAACAAGTTTTCCAGAATTCGAATCTATTTTGTATTCTAAGGGCAGTGAAAATGCTAGTTCTATTAGCTCTGTATCGAGATAAGGGCATCGACATTCCAATGAACTTCTCATAGTAGCCCTGTCAGCCTTAACTAACATGTAGTCAGGAAGAGATGTATCCATATCTAGTAACATTCGTCGCTGTGCAAGGTTTTCTTCTCCATATACATCATCAAACTGATAATAATACTCTCCTGAGTCTGCAAGTATTTTATCTAGTATATTTGTATATGCATCCACACCCATCTGTGTTTCAATTTTAGGATTTGGTTTACAGGATACCATTCTATATTCTATTGGAAGACTGTTAAGCTTCTTGTTATGTTTTATTCCGGGAACTTGCTTTAAAGCATATATCATTCGCCCTAAGCATTTCTTTTTCTGGGCCAAAATCAATTTTCTATATACTGCATATCCCCCGAACAACTCATCGCCACCATCTCCAGAAAGTGCTACTTTCACACTTTGCCTTGTCATGGCAGATAGAAGCATCAATGGTATTTCTGCTGGATCAGCTACAGGCTGGTCATAATATGTCGGAATGTCTCCCACGAGCGAGAACATTTCATCGTCTGTAATATACCTCTCCTCGTGAGCACATCCCAAATAATTCGCTATCTCTTTTGCATAAACCGCTTCATTTATCTTCTCGTCTTCAAAGCCTATGCAAAAACTTTTTACTGGTGTGCTCAGATGTTGATTTGCGATAGCGCATATTAGTGAACTATCAATGCCTCCACTCAAAAATGCTCCAACTTCAACATCAGCAATTAGTCGACGCTTTATAGCTCTATGTAGTGTTTCATCTACTGCCCCTATAGCATCATCTAAAGTTCCCTTGAATCTGTTTGCACATCTACTATATGTGTCAGCCACACTCCAAAATGTATTTTGAACACATACTCCCTTGTCATATGAAAGAATTGTGCCTGGCTCTAAACAGTATACATTTTCATAAATCGTGCTAGGCGCATGAATGGATCTATGCATAAAATAATCTCCCAGCACATCTTTTCTGATTTTTTCATTAAACCCCGGAAACGCATATATACCTTTTAATTCAGATGAAAAGACAAGCAAATCCTGTTGAACCCAATAAAAAAGGGGTTTCTTCCCCATTCTGTCACGAGCTAGAAATAATGTATCAGTTCTTTTGTCAAAAAGAGCAAACGCAAACATTCCATTAAATCTATCAACGCATGAAATACCCCACTTTAGATATGCAGCCAGAATAACTTCTGTGTCACAGTTAGTAGCAAATTGATAATCACTAAGTTCTTTTTTTATCTCTTTAAAATTATAGATTTCTCCATTAAACACTACAGTAAGATCTTGGTTTTGCGTTGCCATAGGTTGATGACCAGCTTTTGTCAAATCCAATATTGCTAATCGCCTATGCGCCAAACCAACAGACCATCCCTCATTTACTAATTCTACTTCAGTCGCTCCACTATCATCTGGTCCACGATGAATCATAGTGTCACTCATCCGTATTAGGGTATCTTTATCTATATCTTTCTTGCTATAAAGCCCACATATTCCACACATATCGACCTATCACTCTTAATTATTCATCTATTTTTTCAAAATCTTGATGACTCTTTCATTTTAGTATTATAAAAGGCGTAGCCTACGCTACGCCTCTCAATTCATTTTTTCTTTTTTGGTTTGAATTCCTGTATCTGTTTGGAATGTCTTGAAACTGTCTTGTCCATTTGATCTATCAAAGATATCTTTTCTTCAAAAAGCTCCGCTCCATTATGATATCTTTCATATACATCCTTTTGGTACTTAAGTACTTCTTCAAGCACAGGAATAATGCGGTTCTCAATCTGAACAACCTTAATTTCTTTTACATCTACTTCAAGAGAATCCATACGCTGTCCAAGGCCATTCACCTGATTCTCAAGACCATTCACTTGATCCGTAAGGCCATTCACTTGATTCTCTAGACCATTCACTTGGTCCGTAAGGCCATTCACTTGATTCTCTAGACCATTCACTTGATTCTCTAGACCACTCATGCGGTTATCGAGGACATCCATGTGATTTTCAAGACCGTCCATACGACGTTCTAGACCATCCATGTGATTCTCAAGGCTATCCATGTGATTTTCAAGACCGTCCATGCGGTTCTCAAGACCTAGAAATGAACCATCTACAATAACCTTTATTGCTTGCAAATCTTCCTTGCTCAGTGCCATTCTGTCACCTCCTTTGCCTTATATTTTGTGATAAACATATAAGGTAAAGAAAAAAGAAAAATCTCTAAATCAGTTTGTGTAAAAAATTATAAGCTACCTAGATTTGATATTCAAACAAAATCTGGAAATCTTTGGACGAATGTCCGGATACCTAATATGGTTATCGATGTGCTATGCACAATGAGTAATATAATAGATATCCATGCATGAGTCAAGGGATTTTCCGCGCGCTTCGCCATATCGCATATGCGCTATTTCTCTATATGCGACTACTAAGTAATAGTATGTCCACACCCTGATCACCGTCGGTATAACCGCCCTGGAGCCTTGGATGCTTCATGAATACTGCATATACATTAATTTTATAGCAACTAATGCACCATCACAAGTAAATTGTTGTATGAAATACAGTCATCACCACAATATGTAGCGTATGATCAACCATTGTTCTTACAACATAATGTACTTGGCCAAAATCATCCTTATCATTTATATCGGCTAAATCTGCGTTATTCTTAACTTACTATTACCTTTTGCCTATACCCTTTACACCTTCCGCACTTCATCAGCTCTAAGCTCTATCCTTGCACTGGTACCGAACATCTCGAAGGTAGACACCACTACTCGGCGCTTTAAATCTACACTCTGGACAACGAAGACCTGATCACCATACACGCCACTCTCGTCAACCACCTTATCCCCAGCGTGAACTCCTATATCAAGTTCCACCACTCCATCCAGTACGTCATTTTCCCCTTTGAGCTTCTCAAGTTCAGGAAGAATGGGGTCATCATCAGTCCAAAGTCCAAACTTCACCTTCCTGCGCTTCCCAAACATCTCAGCCCCAACCACCGCCATTCTATGGCGGAGTTCTAACTTAGTTATGTGATTGCGGTAGTGCGCAAGAGGTCCTGCGATCTTATCAATCCTTCCATTCTTAGTCATATGTATATAGCTAACATGCATGATCCCATCTGCAAACAATGTTCCCAGAAATTCTTCGTCCTCTTTTCCTATCGGAATAAAGAGCTTACTTCCATCCTCTTCAACAGCTCCAAGAAGCTTGGTAAAATCTTTAACTCCCATAAGCGTGTCAAAAAGTCTTCCTGGATTCTGACACTCCACAAATACATATCCTGGAAACAACTTTCTAAATCCTATCCTGCACTTTCCGCCACTTCTCTTAACATCTTCAAACAGCGGAACAAAGCACTCCCCATAAGCTTCTTCATCACGAAGCTTATCAATAAGTGCTCTCATTTCCTGTTCCTGTCCACTTTTCACCTGTACTACATACCACATCAGCTTGTTCCTCTGTACTTTTCTATCTTTATTTTACACTATCAAACACTATCGCCGCACAAAAAACAAAGGCATAATAAATGAGCGCAAGCAGATTTATGATCTGCTCACGCTCTAGCCCCCTATTTTAAATACCTCCCAGTATTTAAGCATCTAATTCAAAAGTTATTATGCGAAGAACATCTGGCCTTTCTTTTCTTCGTCTTCCTGCTGCTTCTTCTGAAGCATCATCTGGTACTGATCAAGGACCTGTTTAGACTTGATATTCTGAAGAGCCTTCATGGCACGATCCTCGTCACCATCCATTCTGAAACCGTTAAGTTCCAATGATGCTTTAGTATTATAACCTGCAGCGTATTCAACTCTGTTTGTATCTGCACCAACATCTGTCCTTAAGCTCTGAACAGATTTAAGAGCATCGTCAACGGCTTTAAGGTCGACACTTCCACCTGTAACATTGAAACCGCTAAGGCCAAGGCTATCAACTGTGCTGTTGCCTGTAGCAATTTCCACATTGCTACCGCTGCCATTTGCTATACTCAAGCCATTTTCAGAACCATCCAGAAGCTTCTTCTCGTTAAAAGTAGTCTGATTGGCAATATCATCAATTCCCTGCAGATACTGATCGATCTGAACCTGAATGTACCCTTTCTCTTCTGCACCAAGAGTTTCATTTGATGCGCGAAGAGCAAGCTCTCTGATATTCTGGAGGTAATCTGTAACCTGATCAAGAGCTCCATCCTCAATATTAAGAGCAGACTTTGCATCCTTAAGATTCTCTGTTCCCTGATCAAGACCTCTTGTCTGTGCCTCAGTCCTCTGATCTATTGCAAGTCCTGCTGCATCCTGAGCTGCTGTAGTAAGAGCTCCTCCATTAGCAACTGTGCCATATGAACCGTATGCACTATATACTGATGAACCGCTTCCAACTGCTGAAATTCCACTCATTTCGTAGCCTCCTTAATATAAAAAAACAAAACATTGCTACTCACGTTAAACGTAGCACAGAATTACCGAAAAAATAACCCCAAAACTTATCATTTTTTGTACAAAATGAAACCTTGTTACAATATTGCAACAAGGTTTGAAAGTTATTTTTTCAAATTTTCATATATGGCATATATCCCAATCACATTGTTTTAAGGTACTCCATAAAATTACGCTTATTTTCAATAGCCGTTGTGGTTGGACGTCCAAGGTCCTCGCGGGCTCCGATAGAGCATTTCACCTCAATAAATGACAATTCATCCCTGCTAGCGGCCAAAGCAAGCTCCTGGTCCAGATCATCAAACGTATTCACACTTACTGCATTCGGATAACCACAGGCCTTAGCCATCCCCACAAGGTCAATGTTCTCTGCAACTGTAGGCATTCCTCCAACAGTTTCATGCGCACCATTATTGATAACAACATGCACCAGATTTGAAGGCTTATTTGAACCAATAACAGCCATAGCCCCCATATGCATCAGCACAGCACCATCTCCATCCACACACCAGATGCGCTGTCCCGGCTTATTTAAGGCAATTCCAAGAGCTATTGAACTAGAATGTCCCATTGATCCTACAGTCAGGAAATCATACTTATGAGACTGACCGTTAGCCACACGGGTTTCAAAGAGCTCACGGCTTGCTTTTCCAGTAGTTGAGACAATAGGATCCTCCCCGGAAAACTTCACTATGTGCCGAATTATTTCCTCTCTGAGCATGGTATTCTCATTGCTGTATTTCACCTTTGGAGCATCTGTTAACGCTCCTTTGCGTATCACGAACGCCACATCAAGTCCCTGATCCAGCTTGGTCCTGAATCGCTCCATAGAAGCCTTAATGTCATCTTCTGTCGTTTCTGGTCCAACAACAAAGTAATCGATTCCCATGTCTTCAAGAAGCCTCGTGGTCACTTCTCCCTGATAAATATGCTGAGGCTCATCATGTATCCCTGGTTCTCCACGCCATCCAATCACGAAGATCACTGGCATGGCATATACCTTATTATTCAAAAGACTTGCAACCGGGTTAATGATATTTCCCTCCCCGGAGTTCTGCATATAGACAACCGGAATCTTACCTGTCGCCAGATGGTATCCAGCTGCCAGTGCTGCACAATTTCCCTCATTGGCAGCTATGATATGATGTTTGGGATCAATCCCATAAACATCCATCAGATAATTGCACAAAGCCTTCAACTGTGAATCCGGCACTCCGGTATAAAAATCCGCTCCAAGGATATCTACAAAAGATTGTACTTTCATTTAACCAGGTCTCCTTCTCATTTTTCCTGCAGTTCATTGTAATACGCAAGTTTTGAGTGTTCTATGTCAGTTGCCTTAGTCTTCGCAAAGAAATTAGCCAGATACGGAATTATATCCGTGTCAGCTGTCATAGCGTCTTCCATTAGTTCTTTTACCGCTATAAGTGTCTCCGGATCTGCATCCACAAACAAAACATCTGAAGGCTCAAGTCCCATCATGCGTATCTTATCTGCTACCATAGCCACACTGGCATCAGGACTGATGGTGTTAAACACAAACATGTCAGCCACCCTGGCACCTTCCAGTTCCTCAAAAACCGCTGCCTCATCATCACGTGCGAACACGCTACTCACTACGCCGTGATCCGCAGCGTTTTTCACAAGGTCTGCGTTGGACATGGGCAGAATCACCTCTCCCTCGTTCCTGACTCCCTGCCAAAAGGTGTTATCCATCCCCCATATGATCAGCTTGATTTTCTCGTATGGGAAGTTTTCCAGTCTGTCGTTTCCAACAATAACCACCGGATTGGGCATCATAAGCGCACCGAGAATGTTTCGCTCCTCCTGATCCATCTCAGCAAGGGTATCGTTTTCCACGATCAGCACATTAAAGAACTGCACGTCGATGAACTCCAATAGCTCATCAATTCCCGCGAATACCTTTTCCGTTTTCCTGACGATATCGAATAGCTTTCCATTTGTCTCAACGCCATAGAGATCACTGTATGGGAAAAGACTCCTTATCGCCTTAAGCTCTGATCCCAGTCCGCAACCAAAATGCAGTACTGCAAATCTGTCATTTGGTCCGTATGGTATCTGGGATATAACTGTTCCGCTGGCGTAAGCGTACTGCGAAATATCGAATCCGTATTTCTGTAAAAAGAGCTGATGCTGCTCCTCTAAAGCATCATCAAAATCAGCATCTGCACCGCCCTGACTGCCTTCGCAATAAATAAAGCTGTTTCTTACAATTTCAAGCCTGTAGCCCTTTTTCAGAATTTCCAGAGACAGCGCATCATCTGCATAATATCCCGGCGCAAAGTCCTCATCCAGCCCGCCAATCTCATCCCAGACATTGCGTCTTATCAGCATGGCGAAGGACGAGAGTCTCACCCTTTCAAGGCATGGATTTGCTGTGGGTACGTTAACCTTCTCGCCAAACTTTATATATTCATCAACAGTATCAAATACAACATCCATCTGCTGCTTGTTGGCCGCACAGTTTGAGAGGCATCCCACAGCTCCTATGTCATCTTCTGCATAAAGCGCCTGCCTCAAAAAATACAGTGAATCGTACACCAGACAGGTATCACTACTTAAAAGAAATACATCCGCCCCTTCAAACTCAGTACCAACACTGGCTTTTACCGCCTGATTACAAGCAGCGACAAATCCAGCATCTTTGTCTACGGCCACCACCTTGTAGCTTTCGGGCTTCAGAGTATCCTGGATGCTGTCGAGATTTCTTTTTACAAGATCAGGTTCGTTGTGGGTTGCAACTACAATAAGCGTCTTGTCTTCTGCGCCTCTTCCGGTTCCATAGCTTCCTGCCCTGACGTTAGCGGCAGCTGCTGCAGCGTCATCCTCCCAAACCTCCTTGTAACCGTCCTTGTACTCCATCTGGGCGGCCTGAAGAAGTTTCCTGGCAGAAATCTTGGCCTGGACCTCTGGGTTGTCAAAATATCCCTTGTTCTCTTCCAGAACAGTCTGTCCTTTTTCAAAAGAGATTGCGTCAAAATCCACACCAAGCCAGCTAAAATCGCCATCAGTGATAGTATCGATCTCGTAGAAGGATCCGCCAAGTCTAAAAGAATGCCACTCCCTGAGGCGGTATACAGACGGATGTTTTAGAGCAACATAAGTTCCATAGGTTTCAAATTCACTAAAAGCAGAGTCATATATCTTTTCCGGCTCTATTGCATTAATGATCTTCTCCCAGAACTTCACTCCAGGGATTGAGTCATTCTTTTCAATGTCCGCGATAAGGCCGCGCATGATATCGCACTTAAACAGCATGTGCTCAGAGATAAAAGACCTCTCGATCACCTTGCCAAATCCTGGCAGGAGCTTACCCATGGTCTCGAAATACTCAGGGTGGTGCTCATGCTTTAGGTCAAGATAGGGCTGTCCGGACTCGGTACTGAACATGTTTATCTTGCGGCAGGGGATAGTATCTCCGTCCCAGACCATGTAGTACTCGTCCTTACAGATGGCGGAATATTGCATCTTAAGGAACTGCTGGTAGTACCATCCGGTAACTCCTCTTGGCAGGGCCTTTCCCTGCAGGATGGGCTCAAGCCTTCTTGTCATACATGCATGGACATCATCAAATGGCACGATGTCGTTTTCGTCCACCCAGCCTGCCCTATCCGCAATAGCACTGCTTTTTACCAGATCGCCAACTCCGGCAGATCCGATAAAGCACAGATTGCCATAGTCAAAATTAGCCACCAGCCTGGGATAAAGAGGCAGAAGCCTCTCGCAGTCTGCAGGTGTTACAACGATGAGTACATCAAAATGTTTTTCGGTGTTCATGGCATTCCTCCCATGATTCTCAATAGACATGTGATTCCAAAGATCAATGTGCTATTCAAAAAAATGATCAATAATATCTCGTACTGCCCCGTGTCCGCCACAGTAACAGGAAATATAGTCAACAACCTTCTTAACCGATTTATCAGCATCTTTAGGGCATGCAGATACTCCGGCCAACTTCGATGCAGCGACATCATTAAGATCATCCCCGATATACAGTACCTCGTCAAGTGCGATACCATATCTGCTGCAGACTTCCTTGAGAACAGAAGCTTTATCAGCAACTCCTCCTTCCAGGAAATCCATATGAAGCTTAGCGGCGCGGCGCTCATTGAGTTTTCTCAACTCACCGGTAATTATTCCTGTTACCACGCCTCGCTCCTTGAGCCTTGCCAGGGCCATACCATCTTTTGTATTAAACTTCTTAAGCTCATCGCCATTCTCAGAATAATACATTCCTCCGTCAGTAAGACAGCCATCACAATCTGTGACTACCATTTTGATGTTCTTATTACGAGCATCTGTCTGACCACAGAGTCTTTTCTGCAGGAGCTTTTCTATGATAAGAAAATCATCCGGCTCATCTATCTCCAACGCACTATCTTCCGGCATCTCATAGGCTCTGATATTTCCAGCTATTCTGTTTTTTGTCTTTTCCAGAAGCTGCTTGGATGTAATATAAAATGCCCCGTTTTCCATCAAATATCCATCAAAATCCTGTCGTCTTGGGCGATTAAAAACATCATAATTTGACGGATTCGCAAAACCATTCTGATCTTCCTGCCAGAGAAATCTCTTTTGCCTTACAACAGACAAAACGCTGTCTGTTCTCGCCTCATCATACAGCTTGAATCCTCCATCCAGATCTTCACATGTCAGTAACGGAGATGTTGCCTGGATCAGTACGATGTTGTCAAAATCGCGGCCGCTTGAAAATTCCAACATGACCGACTCCGTAGAAGCAGAGTCTGTTGCATTTTCCGGATCTCTGTCAACAACCTTAAGTTTTTGGAACAGTTCTTTTTCACTTTCACAAAATGATTCAACGGCTCGCTTGATATCGATGCTATCTGTTGCAATATACACTTCGTTTATGTACTGGCACTCACAGGCAGCCCTGGCAGTCCAGTAAACCAGCGGCTTCCCGCATATGTTCTTAATATTCTTCAAAGGAATTGATTTACTTCCACCGCGAACCGGTATTAATGCTACATTCATTTACCACAGCACCTCTTAAGAATGTCATGTTATCTGCTGATACGTTTCACTCAACTCGGAGCTTCTTTCTCACAACAAGCTCATCGTCTCCCAGCTTCTTCTCTCCGTCTCCAAGCATTGTTCCTATATCTCTACATCTGTTATAAAGCATGAACATGGCGTTTATTTCCAGACTCGCTTTCTGATCCGTGCCCCACATGTTGTGAGAGAGAGTTACATGTCTCTCAACGATCGATGCTCCGAGTGTTACTGCTGCCACTGTGGGTTCAAGATTCTGCTCATGTCCACTATATCCAACAACGCAGTGGTATCTGTCTTTTAGCGTCTTAATGTAATTGAGATTAAGACTATCCACCGGGGCAGGATAAACTGAATTGGTATGAAGAAGAGCATAATTGCCATCACTTAAGTCTTCTAGTAACGACACGGATTTGTCCAATTCTTCCTGGGTGCACATTCCTGTGGACATTATTACCGTCTTACCGGATTTGCAAGCAGCTCTGATAAGTTCATCACTGCCATTAGTTGCAGAAGCCAATTTGATAAAAGGAATATCATACTGAAGCAGAAACTCCAGACTAGGCATATCCCATGGTGATGCAGTCCACGCAATAGGTTTCTCCTTACAGTATTTATCTATATAGTCATATTCTGCCTGTCCAAATTCGATTCGTTTTTTGTAATCAAGGTATGTCATCTCCCCCCAGGGAGTTGATCGCATGACACTTTTTTGTGCTTCAGGAACTGCTATGTCAGGAGTTCTCTTTTGAAACTTGACGCAGTCCCAGCCAATTGCGAAAGATGCGTCTATCAGTCTTTTTGCATTGCTCAGCTCACCATTATGATTGATACCAATCTCCGCAATAAAGTAAGGTGCACAGCCTTCTCCTACAAGCCTGTCACCTATTTTGATCTGTGTACTCATATCCTTCTCCTTTCAAGAATAAGAATCTCCATTGGTTCAACTTTTTAATGTCAAAGAAAAGCCGGTAATGATTGCCGATTTTGGTATCGAGCTATAACGCAAGCCCAAGACACCTTAATTTATCTATAGCCAGCTGATATCCATATTGCCCAAGATGAAACTGATCTCCAGAAAGGAATCTTTCGTCAGTTTCATTATCATCATTTACCATATCGTAGAACAGCGTAAAGAATTCAAGCCCCTGTTCTCTGCAGATCGCTTCGAGCCTCTCATTATAGTATCTGCCTGCTTGATTACGCTGTTGTTCGCTGCCCACTCTCGGGCGGTAATCATCAAGGGGGGCTGAATCTTTCAAGGACCCTATCGGTCCGTAGCAGATGACCCTATAGCCACGTTCTTTGAGCCATAACAGAAGCTTCATGTAATGCTCAAGAATCTCATCCACTACTTCTTTGTAGTCTCTGCCAGACTGCACCTGTTTATAAACCTGGGTTCTTACATCGATTTCCCCAAGAGAAAAAATAATGGTTTCTCCCTCAAGGAAAAAGTTTCCTTCAAGCCACTCTACTTTTTCTCTCACTCTGTTTGTAGATCCATACTTATCACAGCTGTAAGCAAGACACGGTCCTAAATGCAACACTGTGAATGGATGACCATCAAGCTGATCACATGTGCTAATATCATTCAGAATTGGCTTAAGCGACAGGTCCTGATTTCCGCTAAAGAAGCATGAATGAGAATCTCCCATGGCTATAACAGTGCCTTCCAAAATATGTCTGTTAAGCGCTTTGTCATAATTAGCCCTCTCAATAAAGGGTAGAGCAAACTCAACATCAGGAATCATCCTGTGTTGTCTTAAAATACTGTCAAACAGCTTAAGGGCACCTACGCTGTCTCCCGCATCCTGCATTTCCATCATTTCAGAAGCATATTCCAGCATTTCTTTTGTAATCGCATCATAATGCTCAGACTCGTAAAACTGCCTGATTTCATGCAACTCATAGATAACGCAATCTATAATATCCTTTACCGGAAGCTCCGTAATAAACGAAGGATTATTCTCCAGATTATCCCTAATCTTAAGAAGTAGATTATAATTATTGCTCATTATTTTTCCTTTGGCTCATAAAGACTCAAAGCGAGTATCATAAACTTCAAAGCCACGTTTTTTCTTACCATTTCATTGTATCACACAATAAGCCGCCATTCCTTCACAAATGCCTTAAAACGTAATAAAATAAACATAATAGTATTATTATTTACCAAGTTACCCCGGAGAGATTATGGCCCAGGAATTCCTTGAGAATATATACAAACAATCACTTCTGATATCAGATTTTGAAGATTCCGTACATTTTCTGCGTGAAGGAAACAAATTTGATGCACAAAAGCTATACAACTCTGCCATTTCTTCCGTGGAGAGCATTATAAAAGAGCTGTCAGGCAACGACCGTGAATTGGCAGAAGCTCTTTTAACATCTGCCAGAACAATATCTGAAAACTGGGAGGATTCCTCCTACGCGTCAGCCCTTATTACTTCCAGTCTTATTCCCTTGATGTACAAATATATGTCATATTTCACAGACATTGACGTGACCGAGAACGAATTTCGTATAAAGAGTTCTGACTCTGGGTTTCTGACCATAACGGACCTGCAAAATCAAGTGACCTATCACGACACTCATAATCCTTTGAATGAAGCCTCAGAAGTAGCAGAGTCCTTTTACGCTCCTACTAATAGGGAGGTGCATTTATTCGGTTGTGATATGGGATACCTTCCTTACATGCTACATAAAAAATCCGATGGAGCCATAAAGATCGTCATCTATGAAAGCGATTCTCGAATCGTTAATTATGCTCGAGAGTTCGGCATTCTTGACTGGATTCCGGAATCTGATATTGAGTTTGTCCTTATTCAGGATTTAACACTTTTACTAAAAGAGTACCTTGATTTCATAAACAGTCATGACCAAGAAATTGATAATGGCGAAGTCTCAACCTATATATCACCCTGGAAGGCAATTCAGTATCATAATGTCGGTATTGATGCCTTGCAAAAGCAGGTTGAGATAGATGTATTTAACAAATCAATTCACAGGCGCTGCGTCATCAATATGATGAGAAACTACTCAAAGCAGCGTATCTCATTTGATAAGATACGGAGCAGGTTATCCAGTGACGAATGTATTATCGTGGCAGCTGGTCCCTCACTTGACGACAGTATGTCTTTCATCAAGGACAGTTCGGGTTCCAGGACCGTCATAGCAGTAAATACTGTCATAAAGAGACTTTACTCTGAAAAAGCAGTCCCAGACGTGGTTGTTGCGGCAGACGCCCGTCCCCAGCTTATCGAACACATTTATGGCTACGAAGAATTCACTGATAAAATTCCACTTATCGCTGATGAAACAACCTGCTGGAAGTACATCGATGCTTATCAGGGAGATATTTGCCTGGTTCCCACCCCTAACGGAAAGGGATTACCATTATCTAATCCGGACAATTTAGATGTATGGCAAATTTATGGCACTGTCGTAACATTAGCGATAGAAGTCGGAATACGTCTTGGCGCAAAAAAATTCTATCTGGCAGGACTTGATCTGGCATATCCTGGTGGAGTAAGCTACGCACACGGAGTTGCACACGAAAGAGTTGAAAACAAGCAGGGCAACTGCTCAGTAGAATCAGTTGACGGAACCATGGTTGAAACAAGTCAGGTGTTTGACCTGTTCAGAAGAACCATAGAAGAACAGATATCAGTTCATCCTGATCTTGAATTTATCAACCTCTCCAAGCACGGAGCGCTCATTCATGGTACATCTTCACTATAGAATAGATGATAAAAAAATATTATGGAGGAAATACTGATGAAAACTGCTTACACATGTTTCAGCACAGATGTTATTCATGAAGGACATCTGAATATCATAAAGGAAGCCTTAAAATATGGTCGCGTAGTAGTTGGATGCCTTAGCGACAAGGCCTCAATCAGATATAACAGCTTCCCTACCGTTCCGGAAGATAAGCGCATGGAAATGTACAAGAAACTGGATGGTATCGACACAGTAATCATGCAGGACGACATGCTCTATGACGATGTTATAGAATACCTTCATCCTGACTATATCATCCACGGAGACAACTGGTCATCCGGTCCTGAATCAGCTATCCGTACTCATGTAATCGAACTGTTAAATACGTACGGCGGACAGCTTATTGAAGTTCCTTACACCACTGGTGAACATGTACACAAGATAGATCTTCAGTTAAAAGAAAAACTGTCCATGCCTGAATACCGAAGAAAACGCCTGAAACAGCTGTTGTCCATGACTCCTATCGTAAAAGCTATGGAGGCTCACAGCGGCCTGACAGGTCTGATAGTTGAAAAAACCGTAATAGAGGCTGACAATGGCAGACTTGACCAGTTTGATGCAATGTGGATCAGTTCACTGTGTGACAGTACCGCCAAGGGCAAGCCTGATATAGAGCTTGTGGATATGTCCAGCCGTTTCCGCACAATCGAGGACATCACTGAGGTTACAACCAAGCCTATAATATTTGATGGAGACACAGGTGGGCTGACGGAGCACTTTGTATATACCGTACGTTCTCTAGAACGTTTAGGTGTTAGCGCAGTCATCATTGAAGACAAGAAGGGGCTTAAGAAAAACAGCCTTTTTGGCACCGAGGTTGAGCAGACACAGGCTTCTATAGAAGAATTCAGCCAGAAAATTGCTGCAGGTAAGAAAGCTCAGCTGACAGACGACTTTATGATAATTGCCCGTATAGAAAGTCTGATCCTTGAGAAGGGTATGGAAGATGCATTAGCGCGAGCTACAGCCTTTGTGCAGGCTGGCGCTGACGGAATCATGATACACAGCAGAAAGTCAGATCCCAGCGAGATCTTGGAATTCTGCGATAAATTCCGCGAACAGGATAAAACAACACCTATAGTTGTTGTTCCAACAAGTTTTAATACCATAACAGAGGGAGAGCTGGTGGAACATGGTGTCAATATTGTAATATACGCTAATCAGCTGACCAGATCCGCATTCCCTGCCATGCAGCAGACTGCTCAGGACATCTTGAGATATCACAGAGCAAAAGAGGTGGACGACAGATTGATGTCCATTAAAAAAATCATCACACTGATCGATGAATTATAATTCACTACTAAAAATCCCTGCAGCATAAGCTGCAGGGATTTCACTTTCTCATTGTTTAGTATGAACTATCTACTTCTTTTAATTCTTCCACAGTATCAATCTCTGTTATAAACTCGGGTGTTATAGGATTTACTATCAAATCAAGTTTATCCAGATTATCATTCACAACATCATCCCAAAACTGATTCTCAAATCCGGGTTTTCCGTATGCATCCTTGATCAGCTGCCCCAAAAGCTGTGCGTCATTTTTTTGAAACCAGGATATGCCGCACATATTGTATTGGTCATCACCGACTTTGCCAACTCTGGTAATCCGTCCGTTTTTATCGGTATCAAACACCCAGTCATCAGAGTGTCCTTTAACCATCTTGCCGAAGTAACAGGAATGTGATAACTTGGCGCCAAACAAGGAATCATCGCTCACATATAAATCTGCCTCGCAAATAAAAACATCATCCTCAGTGGATATCAGATTATCTGCCACAGCATATATTGATGATATGTTGTTGATGGTATGGTAATCCTTGTTTACCACGATCTTAAGATTATCATATTTATTTTCAAGGTACGCGAACTGATCTCCAAGATACCCCGCCACAACAATAAATGTGTTCACTCCTCTGTTCAAAAGTCCATCAATCACAGTTTCAATCATGGGTCTGCCGTGAACTTTTATCAGTGGTTTTGGCGTGGTATCAGTAAGGGGGCTCATACGAGTTCCCATTCCTGCCGCCATAAGTATTGCTGTCTCGCTCATCACTGCACCTCATTGTACTTTACAGGTATCTGAACATTGTAATGCTTTAAGCCAGCTTCAAATACCTTCCAGAATTCTTCTATATCCGCTTCATCTATTGCGCCTAGCGCACATAATCTGAATGTGCCCTGTTTCTCAATCTTTCCCGGATATATTGTAAATCCACGCTCATAACAGTAATCATGAACCTTATCAAAGCTGAAGTTCTCATCGTCCGGGTATTTTACAGCTGATACAAGACCAGACTGTACAGAGCGGTCAAGTATCTCTTTCAATCCTAGTCGTTCTTCGCCCTTATGTATTGCGGCCATAACCCGCTGATGGCGCGACCACTTTGCCTGCTCGCCTTCATCAAAGTACTCGATAAGAGCCTGCTTTGCAGCATAGATAGTCTGGACCGGAGGAGTAAAATGCATCTCTCCTGTTCGCTCAAAAAAATCGTACTGCATATACAGATTGCAATAGTATGAGCGCTTAGGATAATCCTTACTGGCTTCTATAATTGATCTCTTGCCTATCACATAGGAGAGACCTGTCATCCCCATAATGCCCTTTTGTGCAGATGCCATACAGAAGTCCACATTATCCTCATACACATTAATCGGTATCATTGCATAGGATGAAGTCGTATCTGTGATAAAAAAAGCTCCGTATTTATGTGCCAGTGCGCCTACTTCACGGATAGGGTTCAGAAGCCCACTTCCGGTTTCATGATGCGTCATATATACATAGCCTATTTCATTGTTTTCTTTTAAAACATTCTCAATTTCGCTCAAACTTGGGGTTGTGTAAATTGGCTGCTGCAAGTCAATGACGGGAAGACCATAATAATTTAGTACGTCAACAGCTCTCTGGCTGTAAGAACCATTATTGATCACAAGAGCCTTTTTCCCCTTATCAAGGAGTGAGTTTAGTGTTATATCAATACATATCGTTCCCGAACCGCAAAAGAGCACAGCTGTATAGTCGTCCCTACCGTGAACAATCTTCACAAGATCCTCACGCATCGGAGCCATAATGGACTGAAATTCCTTCTCACGAGGACAAATATCCGGTACAACCTGAGCCATCTTCACAGTATCTGTCGTTGTTGATGGACCCGGATTCAATAAAACATTTCTTTTCAGTTGCATACTGGACACCTCATTTCCCAATAATTCCTCATTTCATCACTCGTCATATCGACGAGTTTTTCCACATAATAATCCCTGAGCTTCCGTGAACCAACTATTATCTTGTCAGCATTAAATATTACCGGTTGCTCCACAAGTTCCTGCATAGCGGCATATGCCACATCTTCTTTGGATTCAGGTGGGTCAGGTTCGAGGTAAGGAACAAAAATAAGCTCATCTGTATAATTCAAAAGCTTTTCCGAGAACATCCACTCCGGAATTGCGAGGCTTCCGCTATATCCGTCATATGGAACCTGAATAACAATAATATCAGGACGCTTGGATTCAAGCTTATATTCATCAAAGGAAGTTAATTTGCAATTTAGTTCAGGAATCTTTTCAAATAGCTCCTTATCGTTCTGCCATCCAAGCAGCTTCCTTGAGTAGTCAAGATAGCTGTAAGGAATTGGTATCACGCTTATGTTATTCCTCTTATCATCTGCAATTTGGGTAAAAACTGTCTTTATTGAATCCCACCAGGCTGCTTTGCCCAGAAGAAAAAGAACTTCTTTCCCGGAAGAATTAAATAGTTCCCTTATCTTTTGTTGTGCACAGCTAAGCGAATCATCCAGTTCATTCTTAGATCCTTCGCTCCAGTTAACTGATACTTCATATATCTTTTCACAGTAATGTTCCAGAGCTTCTACTGCCTCTGTGCCCTCTCCGAACCTTCCCTCGATTGCGTTGCCAACCGTTACTGCTGCATTTTGACATGTTTCCAGGAATTTAAGCACTTCCTCAGTCTTCTGTGCATGTATCATTTCCTGTATATTTTCATGAAAGCCCTTCAGATATGCCAGCAGGTCCATCTGCTGATCACTAAAGGTTTTTCTGACTGCTTTGGGTGTAAACCTCGTTTTGTCAAAATAATACCGACAGGTAGGGTTCTTCCCGTATCTACCCCTGAAAACATCCTCAAGTTCCCTGTATACCGGATAACCATGCGATGCTGTCCCTCTTACAGGTTTCATATAGTCCCCAAAGTATGCTTCAAGAACAGCATTCATCCCTTCAGGAGCTCTAACTGTTGTTGTCTCAAAGGGAATCTCCGACCAACTGTCATAACAGGATCTGGGGAACTTGGCGTCTCCTTCCCCCATCCATACAATCATTACAGCAATCTCATCGGATTTTTCAGAATTGTTTTCTTTGGCTATTTGATCAAATAGCTGGAGAAGTTCCTTAAGAGGATTCTTCTTCCTGGTAATAACTATATTGTTCTCCCTTTCAACAATGGCTATACCCTTTTGTATTTCAGCATCTGACAGAGACTTATGCCTTATGCCTTCAAGTAACGAATATATCCGCTTGCCTCTCTTTACTCTGTCTTCCTCTTTGTCTGCATCATCGTAGATACTGTCCATAGGAAAAATATCTACTCCTACAGAAAACGGACACCCCTTATACTTAGCGATAAATGTAGAATCAAAATTATATGCTCCCTTATTCAGTACCCTTCCAAAGGGCATGTCAAAATCCCCAAAGTCAGAAGAACGCACCAGGAGTTCATCTGAGAGTTCCGTCTTAGCCAACTCCATAAAACGATTGTAGTCATCCCTGAACATCGCTATATCAATATCATCATCCCATGGAATGTAACCTTTATGACGCACTGCCCCCAAAAGGGTTCCACAATCAGCATACCAAATAATATCATGTTTTCTGCACAGTTTATCTATTTCCGAAAGCACAGCCAGTTGTCCCGCCCAATAAAACTTCATTGCCTCAGAAACAAAGAATCCCTCTCTGATCTCGTCGCAGAAATACTCTGGTGAAAATGACAATTCATCAATGTTTGTCATATACTGCTCTCCTTAATAGATAACTTTTTTTCCCAATAATCCTTTAGCGTTTCATCTGTCATTTCCATCAGTTTTTTAACATAGAATTCCTTCAGCCTGTTTGAACCCACCAGCATCTTGTCAGAATTAAATACAGCAGGCTGTTCCAAAAGTTCCTGAAGCGAAGCATACGCCACATCTTCCTCAGATTCTGGAGGATCAGGCTCAAGATAAGGAACAAATATCAGTTCATCTGTAAGGCTCTTTAGCTTCTCAGAGTATAGTTCTTCCGGAATCAGCAGTGTAGAACTATGCCCATCGTACGGGAACTGGATCACTATTTTATCAGGGCGCTTCTTCTCGATATTATACTCATATAGATTTGTCAATGTACCCTTAAGTTCTGTTATCTTGTCAAACTCTTCATAGTCTGTTTTAACTCCCAACACCTTCTGGGTACTGTCCAAAAAGCTATATGGTACAGATATCACCTTTACATCATACTCTTTATTGGCTAAAGCCTTATCATACACATCTTTTATTGAATCCCACCAGGATGCCCTTCCCAAAAGAAACAGAATTTCTTTTGGAGATGTGCCTACCAGGCTCTCAAGCTGTTGCTCGGCCAAATCAATGCATTCATCCAATCCCTGTTTAGAACAGTCAGTCCACTCAAGAGATGCTTCATAAACCTTTTCACAATACTGCTCAAGCGAGTGTACTACAGAAGTATCCTCGCCGTACTTTCCTTCAATAATAGTTCCAATGCTGACAGCAGCTTTTTGACAGGACTCCAAAAAAGGAGCTGCTCCATTCATCCCCTGCGTCATAATAATATCCTGAATGCTGCCATGGATAGACCTAATGAACTTCATCATTTCTTTTTGCTGAGTCAAAAAGCTCTTTCTTTCCTCATCAAAATCGTAATTTTCCTTTTTAAAAAAGAATCTTCCCGGATCATTATCAAGCGTATCTCTGAAAACTTCCTCCTGCTGCCTGTAAACTGGATATTCATGAATGGCACCTCCTCTTACAGCTACCATGTAGTCGCCATAGCATCCTTTTAAAACCTTACGATATCTTGAGGGCACTCTTACCTTGGTTGTCTCAAAAGGAAGCTCTGTCCAGTCCTCATAGTCTTTTTTTTCATATACATAACTGCCCCTTCCCAGCCATTCGGTCATTACTGCAATCTCATTTGCATTCTCATTATTGGCTTCCTGCGCTATACGCTCAAACAGTACTATCAGACTCATCAGAATATCCGACTTATCAATGACAGTATTGTTAGCCTCTTCAATCTGAGCAATTTTTTGGTTGAGTTCTTCATCAGTCAGTTTTTCTTCTTTGACACCAACTATTGTTGAAAGAACAAGATTCCCTCTGTCCATTCTGTCTTCTTCATCCGACATTTTTTCATATATCCGGTCTATTGGAAAAACATCAATCCCGGCCACAAATGGACAGCCAAAAAAAGCTCCCAAACGTTCGTGAGAAAAAACAACCTGTTTTCCATTAACCACCCTGCCAAAAGGGTTTTCACATTCTTCATCTTCAGAAGAAAGGATACGGTATCCTTTTGGAAGTTCATTCCTTGCATAGCCCAAAAATCTTTTATAATCATCCCTAAACATGGCTATATCAACATCATCATCCCAGGGGATAAAGCCTTTATGGCGGACTGCACCAAGCATAGTTCCGCTGTCGGCATACCAGTTGATGTTATGCCTTTTGCATACTTTGTCTATTTCTGAAAGAACCACCAATTGTGCTGCCCAAAACCGCTTCATTGTTTCTGAAACAAAAAAGCCATCTCTGATCTCGTCACAAAAGAAATCTTGCGGAAAATCCAGATTCTGTAAATCAGTCATACCATCCTGTCTCCTTTAAACAGATTTTATTTTCCCAATAATCTTCAAAACAATTGCCAGTCATATCTACAAGCTTTTTTACATAATAGTCCTTAATTATCCTATTCCCTACCAAAATCCTGTCAGCATTAAAAACAGCAGGCTGCTCCAAAAGTTCCTGCAAAGCCTCATATGCAACATCCTGTGTAGAAACCGGCGAATCAGGTTCAAGATAATGAACAAACACTAGATTGTCCGTACAAGACAGCAAATTCTCAGTAAACAGCCGCTGCGGAATAGCCAGTGCTGAACTGTAACCATCATATGGAAACTGGGTTACGATAATATCCGGATGTTTTAATTCAAGCCTGTAATCATTAAAATCAGTTATTTTCCCCTCTAATTCGGATATTTTTTCAAACTCCCTAAGATCCGTATGAAATCCTGTCAGACTCTTTAAATTGTCAACATAACTGTAAGGAATCGAGATTACCTTTACATCATTGTTTTCATCCGAAACTGCGTCGACATATATCTCTTTTATAGAATCCCACCAGGATGCCCTGCACAATAGGAAAACGATGCTCTTTTGAGAGGAATTATAAAGCTTCTCTATGCAACACTCTGCATGCTTTAAGGAATTGTCCAGTTCCTTCTCAAAGCCATTACTCCAGTTAACAGATGCTTCATATATCTTCTCACAATACTGCTCAAGAGCTTTTACAGCATCAGTTCCTTCTCCATATTTGCCTTCCAGAGAATTACCTATAGTCACCGCCGCATTCTGACATGTTTCCATAAAAGCTGCAGCGTCTTCAAACTTGCCCTTATTTATGCTATCTGCAATATTTTTATGAAAGCCGTGCAAATATGCCAGTAGTTCTTCCTGCCCGGCCCTATACCTCTTCCTGTCTCCCTTGGGTTCAAAATGATTCTTATCAAAATGATATCTACAGGTAGGATTCTTCCCAAATCTGTTTAAAATCTCGGTTTCCTGACGTCTGTATACCGGATACATATGTCCCGCAGATCCTCGTACAGGTTCAGAATAATTTCCATAATATGCCGTTAGGACTTCTCGATACTTCTCAGGAGCTCTCAGCATGGTGTTTTCAAATGGTATCTCTATCCATTTGTCATAGAATGACTTTTTGTATCTGCAGCGTGAATTCTTGATCCACTCATCCATTATTGCAATTTCATCTGCATCTTTGTCTTTACATTCCTGGGATATCCTGTCAATAAGGCGTACTAATTCTGCGATGGGTTTATTAGGATCAATAACACAACTGTTTTCATCTTGTATGCGATGAAGCCGCTCTGTAATCTCCTTTTCTGTCAGGTTTTTTTCCTGTATTTCGGTAATAAGGGAATATGCTCGTCTTCCACGCATAACCCTGTTTTCCTCTTTACCTGGCGACTTATATATCCTGTCAAAAGGAAAAATATCCACCCCTACGGCGAAAGGACATCCGTGAAACCTGTTAAGGAAATCCGGGTCCAGTCCAAGTTCATCATTATTTACAACCCTGGCGAAGGGTACCAGGCAAGTATCTCTTTTAGGCGTGATCAGGATAAATCCCTCCGGAAGCTCTTCCTGCACACATTCAATAAACTTAGTGTACTCTTCCCTAAACATCCCGATATCAAGATCATCATCCCAGGGAATATATCCTCCATGCCTGACCGCGCCAAGAAGTGTACCACTGTCTGCATACCAGTTAATGCTGTGCTTTTTACATATCTTATCTATCTCCGATAGGACAACCAATTGTGCAGCCCAATAGCGTTTCATTGTTTCTGAAACAAAAAAGCCCTCTCTGACTTCATCGCAATAATATTCGACCGGAAAGGATAATTCCTTTAAAGCAGCCATAGTGAACCCCTTAATAAAACATCGTTAAACATCTATACTAATTATAGTTTATAAGATATACCACATCAATAAAAAGAGCCCCGGTTGCCCGGAGCTCTTTTGGTAGTTGCAATGTTTGCAAAAGACCACTTGATCAGCAATTTAAGATTATTAGCCGAGGAGTGAAAGAACACCCTGATTAGTCTGGTTTGCCTGTGCCAGCATTGACTGACCAGCCTGTGCAAGGATGTTGTTATTTGAATACTTAACCATCTCTTTGGCCATATCTGTATCACGGATCTGTGATTCAGCTGCCTGTGTGTTCTCAACAACGTTGTCAAGGTTCTTAACTGTGTGCTCAAGTCTGTTCTGAACAGCACCGAGATCAGCTCTCATGCTAGAAAGCTTATCGATACCAGCCTTGATAGATGCGATACCTGAACTTGCGCCAGCCTGGCTGCTAACATCAACACCGTTAACAGTAAGACCTGTTGAAGTCATCTTCTGCAACTTAACAGTGATGTACTGACCATTATCAGCTCCAACCTGAATCTTGTAGGATGTAGCTGTGCTAAGAAGACCAAGCTCATTGAACTTAGTATCGTTAGCTGTACGATCAATCTCGTTTACAAGAGCACTAACTTCCTGCTGGATATAACCACGATCAGCAGATGTAAGAGTCTCAGTTGCAGCCTTGTTAGCCAGCTCATTCATTCTCTGAAGCATATCGTGAACTTCGTTCAGCGCACCTTCAGCTGTCTGAGCCATTGAGATACCATCCTGAGCGTTTGAAGAAGCCTGTGTAAGACCTCTTACCTGACGTCTCATCTTCTCGGAAATTGCAAGACCTGCTGCATCATCTGCTGCTCTGTTGATCTTGTAACCGGATGATAACTTCTCACTTGACTTAGCCTGAATACCTGTTGTGATACCAAGCTGTCTGTTTGCGTTCATTGCTGTGACGTTGTGTTGTACTACCATAATTATTCCTCCTTGAATTTGTACGGCAGCATCCTTGCTGCTCGTTTGCTTGTTGTGAAATGATCTGTAGTGCTGGCCTACAAACCATCTCTGTTATTTTTTACAATTATATTATCGTCCATAATTCTAAAAACTTAACCCTATAATTTATTAACAAATTATAAATTTTTTATATGGACGTTAATTTCAAAAAATTGGCGGCCTGTTTTCAGGCCGCCAAGCTTAAACTTAGTAATCTAGCCTTACTGGAGAAGAGAAAGTACTCCCTGATTAGTCTGGTTAGCCTGAGCAAGCATTGACTGTCCTGCCTGTGCAAGGATGTTGTTGTTAGAGTACTTAACCATCTCTCTAGCCATATCTGTATCACGGATCTGTGACTCAGCTGCCTGTGTATTCTCAACAACGTTATCAAGGTTCTTAACTGTATGCTCAAGTCTGTTCTGAACAGCACCGAGATCAGCTCTCATACTGGAAAGTGAACTGATGCCTGTCTTGATAGATGCGATACCTGAGCTTGCGCCAACCTGACTGCTAACATCAACGCCATTAACACTAAGGCCTGTTGAATTCATCTTCTGCAACTTAATTGTAATGTACTGGCCGTTATCAGCTCCAACCTGAATCTTGTAGGATGTTGCAGTGCTAAGAAGAGCTAGCTCATTGAACTTGGTATCATTTGCAGTACGATCAATCTCACTTATAAGAGCAGTTACTTCCTGCTGAATGTAACCACGATCAGCAGATGTAAGAGTCTCGGTTGCAGCCTTGTTAGCCAGCTCATTCATTCTCTGAAGCATATCGTGTACTTCATTGAGGGCACCTTCAGCTATCTGAACCATTGAGATACCATCCTGAGAATTTGCGGAAGCCTGAGTAAGACCTCTTACCTGACGTCTCATCTTCTCGGAAATTGCAAGTCCTGCAGCATCATCTGCAGCTCTGTTGATCTTGTAGCCAGATGATAACTTCTCACTTGACTTAGCCTGGTTAGTAGTTGTGATTCCAAGCTGTCTGTTTGCGTTCATTGCTGTGACGTTGTGTTGTACTACCATATTTAATTCCTCCATGAAGGGGCTCGCTTCCCTGCTGCCTTTCCATCTTTTTTATTTGTGCAGCTTGCGCGGAGTCCCTTCCATGGCTGCTTTTGTTTTTATTTTACAATACTAATATCGGCACAAAAGAACCTAAGTTAACCCTTATTCGAAATATTTTTTCACTTTTTTGAACAATTGGAAATTTTTTTACGTTTTTTCCATTTTACTATAAAGAAAAAAGGAGCGTCTGCCGATATATGGCAAACGCTCCTGCTATTCAATTCTTCTTGTCCATAAACTGGGGTGGTACATTCTTATAATTGCTCATAGTCTGATAATAGTTAAATGCTGCAGCTGATGACTGCTTGCTCTGGTTCATCTGAGTTCTCGATATCTGAAAGTACTGCTCAGCCAGTCTCTTGTTGCGGTGCTCCTCGGCCTCGATCGATGCACTAAGTCCGGTTATCTCCTGGATCATATCCTGCATCCTTTTTATCTGATCAGCAAACTGGTCTTTACGATCACCCACATCAGCTTTTACTCTGTCAAAGAGGCTCTGGAACCCCTCATCCAGCCTAAGAAGTTCATCAATATACTCTCCCTTTGTATCAAGAGTCTTATCAAAATCCTCAAGCTGCAAATGTTCCGGGTCAGACAGCAATTCTTTTTGCCTTACATTTTCAAGCTGTATTTTCTTCATGACCTCAATTTTCTTAACAAGGCTCTCTTCCAAAAGATCCATACTGGCAGAAACCATTTCGCCCCCTGATTCCATCATGCTTCCTTGACCATGATATGATTAGCTTTCATTACCTCAACCCAGTTATCCCTGATTGCGTGCATATGCTCGTTGATCTCATCAACTATCTCCTTGTCTTTGGACATATTTGCCTCTACAAGTCTGCGCGCTATATAGGAGTACATGTTCTCAAAGTCCTGAGCAACAGGGTATTTCATATCCAGGGTATTCCTTAGATAATCAATAATCTTCTCAGTCTTCATGATATTGGTATGAGCCTTCTGGACGTCTTTATTCTCAATTGCAAAACTCGCAATATTCAGGAACTTTATAGTGCCATCATAAAGCATAAGCGTCAGTTCCGGTCCACTAGCTGCATTAACTTTATTATTCTTGTATTGAGCATATGCTGCTTTCTGTTGAGCTGTTAATACTGGCATATATTTCCCTCACAATCTTTTCTCTATTATAGCAAATCTCTGATGATTAATTAAGTTACAATCAACCGCCAAAGAAACTTGAAAGTGAGCCGCTAGCAGAATTAGTCTTCGCTAAAGCAGTCTCCATTACAGAGAATTTCTTGTACAGCTTGTCCTGGGCTGCCTCAAGAGCTTTCTGAGCATCTGATATCTTGGTGTTATATGAACTGTACTGAGATGCCATCAGCTTATCTTCGTAGATAGTGAAAGAAGTTTTGAACTCACTACCTTTCATCATGTCTGAAAGCTTACCATACATCTCCTTGGCAAACTGCGTAAAGAAATCGCTCACAGCATCAGGGTCTGAAGATATCAGAGCGCTTAACTTATCTGCATTCGCACTGGTCAAAGAATCATCCTTATCTCCATCGATATGAAGTGCTTCCCTGTCCTCTTCCTTGGTAGTAAAATAGCTTCCTGTACCAATTCCAAAATCACTGAGATGGAAGGTAGAAGTAGTGCCGTCCTTTAACTTGATGTCAAAGCCCATGTTGGCAATGCCGCGAAGCCCTGTTCTGATCTTGCCAAGAGTTTCGTCGCCGCTAAGTAGGCCATCCTTAATCTTCTTCTCCCACTCCTCAACTTCCTTATCAGACATTTCGTCTTTCTGGTCGTCAGTGAGCATACTGTACTTTTTGGCCTTGTCTGCACCATAAGCTGTGGTGATCTCTTTCATCAGCTCATTGTACTCTTTGAGCATATTCTTGATGTTATCGTATATTCCGCTGGTGTCCTGCTTGGTTGTAATTGTAATGTTGGAAGCAACCTCTTTTGCAGTAATAGTAAGGCCATTTATCTCAAATACATTATTCTCTGATGTGTACTCAACACCATTAAGCTCTATTGTTGCACTTGATCCGGCAATATAATTCTTGGCTGTCTCCTCGGAATCTCCGTCATAGGAAAGTCCAAGCTTCTTCATAGCATCTGTAGCAGCATCAATGTGGAAAGCAACCTGGCCGCCTTCTTTCTGAGAAGCCACATAGAACCTGCCGTTCTTCTCGTCAAAATTGAAATCGAGTTTTGTACCATCAGCTGTAGTCGCGCTTTTCAGCTTGTTAAGGATCTTCTCAACAGTATCCCCTTCCGCTATTGTCACAGATATCTTCTGGTCGGAGCCTTCACCGCCAACCCTGAAATCAATCGTATCACCGGCGCTTATGCCCAGCTCTTCGATGGTGGTGTCAAGCTTAGCTGTTTTATTTTCCTCAGGGTCACCAACATATGCCTTCTGGCCTGTCAAATATGCTGCCTTGGCAAGCTTAGTAATGTTCAGTGTCTGTGTAGTATTCATTGCCGCATCACCAGTAACGATCGACACAGCACTTTCCTTGCTGGCTGATGTCGTCTTCTTAGTGTAGGCAGATGAAAATCTCATATTAGAAAGTGTTCCATTGTAAAATGAAGAAACCTTCTTATTGAGTTCTTTCCACTTATCCTGCTTCCAAGTGAGCTTGGTCTGGTCACCTTTCAATTTATCAACTCTGTCTTTTTTCTGCTGAGTTAAAGCAGTTATGATACTCTCAGTATCAAGACCTGAATTCATTCCTGTAATTCTAATAGGCATACGCGTTCTCCTTTCTCAATCCGTGAGCATGTTACATGGAAATCCGTTTCCATCTTCGGGTTTTATCTCTTCTCGTCTACCATGAGTCCTGCGATCTCCCAAACCTTGGCGATCATATCCAATGTCTCCTCAGGTGGGAATTCCTTGATAACCTTCTTGGTCTCTTTATCAACCATCTTGATGGTGACGCGGTTTGTCTTGTCATGTATGCCAAATACAGCTTCAGCATTGGACTTGACATTCTTGGTCATCTCAGAGATAGCCTTGCGAACCTTCTCATTATCTTCCTGAATCTGCTCTTCTGTAGCTTCAAGCCTCTCCTGAGCCTTGGAATATGTCTGAGCTCCACTCTGACTATCCGCACCAGAATTTGCAGAGTTGTCAGCCGCTTCAACCTTAAGATCAATGGTATTCATTGCTCCACTGGCTTCACTATTCACAATCTCTGACTGAGACTGGCTCTGTTCCTTAATCTGTGTTTTAACCTGTGGCTGTGTCTGTTGCATCAGCGGGCTAAAACCATTAATCACTTCTAATCCCATAATCCTTTACCTCCATGTCAGATCAGGGCTTGATCTGCGGCAAAACTACAACTGTTAACAATAAAGTACAGACTAGGTCTATACACGATTTCTTACCCTCTATATCGGATAATGTCATATTTTCTTTATAGTATGATAAGAAAAAACGTAAAATTAATAAAAATTTTATAATTTCAAGACCTCAGGCAATATTTTTGTGTATGCAAACTTTTCAAATACTTTTTTCTGCCCGTTTTGTGCTATCTCTTTCCTCTCATCTTCGTGCTCAAGATAATATGCTGCCTTGTCTATCATCTCCTCTGGAGTTCTGGCGATAGCAAGATCAACACCATCCTCGTAATACTCGGCAATTTCAGATGTGTATGTGGTCAAAAGAAATCCACCTGCCGCCAGTACATCCATGACCCGCAGCGATACTCCCGATGTGATGCACCTAAGCGAAATGTTGAGATTGATCTTACTTCTGCGAAATACCTCCGACATCTTGTCTGTGTAAGATACCACTCCAAGGTTATTTACACCAGGGATAGGAACTGCATCCGGGTTGGTATAAACCACTGTATCAAAGCGCTTTCCCATCTCGGTCAAGATATTTCTGCGCTCATTGACCGTGACTTTTTTCCGGAATATATCCCTTATCACATCGCTGTAATCTATGCGATAGCGTCCTGTATCTTCTATATTTATGAAATTCTTGATCCGTTCGATATCTTCCTCTGACAAGACTCTGTCATCTGAAAAGAGATCATATCCAAAGACTCTCTCCTGGCTCCCAATTACCTGTTCAATATACTCCTTGATTTCTGTCGGAATTCCCGTCCACTGATCATAGAAATTAAACTCATTGTCGTAGAGACTTCCAAGAAAACAAACATCGTGCAGATATGCAATTCCATCGCCATTTGGACCATCCAAACTTTTGCATACCTCAGACAATCTCTTGGCATTTACTGCCAGTGGGCAGTGATGTACTGTTTGAACTCCTCTATCTTTTAGCTTTTTATATAAATCTCTGTCAAAAACAAATATGCGATTGACCTTGTTGTGGATTGACGGTGAAAACAGTGGATAATGCGGACAGTCAAACACCCAGCACACATAGGGAACATCATATTTCTGGCACACCTCAGAGATACCTGGGAAGTAGTCATAACTGTAGACCAGGTCGAAATATCTTTTCCCCGAATCATCCCTACTGTCGAACCTCTTCTTAAACTGCTGCTCGATCTCCGGAGTCAGATCTCCACCAAGCTGATCGAGGCGTATGGTCTCCACCTGATGCCCCAACCTTCTCATTGCATCCCTGCAGTCTTCACCATTAAATTCATCCCAGTCGTAATACAGAATCCGCATCCTTGTTCCCCGTCAAAAATAGCCGACGCACTTTTTGCGCGCCGGCCAACATTTTTCTCCAATCACAGCAACTTCTTGAGTGCGTCGATTCCAGCGACGTCAGTTGCGTTCTTGTTCTCATCCTGGATCTGGATGTAAACTTCTTTTCTATAGATAGGCACTTCCTTGGGTGCTGAGATGCCAAGTTTGATCTGGTCACCTCTGATATCAAGGACAGTGATCTCTATGTTGTTGTTTATAATGATTGCCTCATTCTTCTTTCTAGATAACGCTAACATAATCAGCCCTCCTTAGCTTCCTTATTCTTCTGAAGAATATCATAGATAGGGAACTTAACAGGGTAATCACTGTTCTCTACGATTGCCTGCACGCCTTTTCTCTCTTCTGCGTTGATGATAAATGGTCCCATAAGGTTTACAGTCATCTTGGTAAGGTCATGAGGAACTGTTACTGTTACAAGAACAAGAATGTCCTCATCCTTAATATCTCCAATATCCTCAAGAATGTTCTTGTCTACCTCTGGGCTGTAGTCAGGGCAAACGATAAGTGGATCAATTACTGGCATTGCGAACTCAGGCTCTTCGATTGACTGAAGCCACTTGATGGTATTGTTTTTTTCTTCCTCTTCTTCGTCGTGAACCAGAGTAAATCTCTTAAGATCAGGAAAACCAATGATGCCGTTAGGGAAGTTAATTATCTTGTTATCATCAATTTCTACTTCTCCAAAAATCCTTGTTGTTAATTTCATGGTGTACCTCCATACTTTATTGTCTGGTGATATACGGACAAGTCCGCTTAGTTCCCGAAATCTCTACACTTATAATTATATACGCTATAACGTACAAGTGCCACAATTATTTGACAATTTACGCCTTCCATCGAAGTTGCGCTACATAATTAGATGTAGTTCATAAGTGATGTCTGACTGATCTTACCTGTAGCCATGAGGCTGGCCTCATATGTAACCTGAGCTGTTGTCAGCTGGGTTGCAGCCTCCGCAAGATCGATGTCCTCATTGTCTGACTGTAAGGACTTGAAGGTGGTTGTCTGGCTCATAAGTCTTGTGCTGATAAGGTCAAGTCTCTTTGCCCTTGTTCCGTTATCAGTAACTGCGACATTTGCAGTATCCAGAGACTTCTGCATAGAAGTGATCTTGTGTTCAAACTCCTTCTGGATGCCTTCTCTAAGGAAGTCGTATGCCTTCTGGGCTGATTCTATCTGATTCTGAACCTTGGCCTTTGTAGCATCATCTTTTGCACTTGCAAGCTTCTCATTGAGAGTCTTAAGGGTTGAACTCATGGTCTTGAGCTCTGAGAGCATATCCTTAAGGTCAGTGACATCTCTCTGTACATTGGTTGTAAATACTGCATCAGCTGTGGTGTTAACTACAACTGACTGAGCAAAACCAACATCATAGGCTATGCCATGTCCAGCTGTTCCCTTGTTGTAAAGGATCTCCTTACCATTTGCATCTGTATGCTCACAGGCGAAGAGATTTTCTGGTCTGATGTCGCCTTTTTTCCATTCCTTCTTGTCGTAAACCATATCAATGGAGTTCGCGTTGATGAGGTCTGGAAGGGTTGAGAGCTTCTCTTTTAAATAATCATTGAGAAGTATCTCGCCGGTAGCTGCGTTCATATACGCCAATGCTCCTGTAGGATGATTGTAAAGATCATTGTAAGCATTGTCCTTATCTTCCTCAGTACTGGTCTTATAAAGTATGTGATCGGAATCAATCGAAATGGTTGTCTCAACATATGAGCAATATACACTTCCATTTGCTGTCAGCTGAATAACTTCGTTGCTGTGTGAGCCATCAACGTACTCGGTCTTGTTATTATTAACAATTGTGTATGTTCCGTCGCTATTTACTGTGGCAGTAAATCCATCTTCTGTAAGATTGATGGTGTAGCTCTGATCTATAGCAGGAAGCAGTGGCACGCGCACTGTCTGTGGCACTCCGCTGGCTCCTGTATAAGTAATGCTTGAAAAATGTGTCTGCTCCAGAACTGTTTCTGCATCTTCTACATATTCAGATTTTGATAACAGTTTTCCATCTTCGTTTACAGTTACTCTGTACTGAGTATTTGTCTCAGTATTTCTGAAATCAATTGAATAAGTACCATCAACATTTCTTGTTGATGAATATGTCATGTTGTCCAGAGGACTATCAATAGTGCAATTGTCTTTTGTTGTCTTATTGAGAGGAACTGCTGCGTAATGGGTAACACCCAGCTCATCCTTAAATGTGAGGTTGATCGCATTAGTTGGCTCTGTCACTGTACTGGTTGCTGGCTGGTCAAGAACCTCCCTGTACTTAAGCTCAGCTGACTTTTTAGGGCTTCCTGTGTAGTCAAGATCATCATAGGAAAGACGAAGCCTTCCGACAGATCTTTCTACAACCTCGTTCTGAAGTGTTGCAGATACGCTGTCATCCAGAATCTGAGCGTTCTCAAGTTTGTACTTGCCTACAACTCTGATGGACTCTGCGATATTGGCTGCATTGAACTCGTCGTTGATATTTGTATAAGAAGAAGTTGTTGTCTTGTCATAGGTAAGAGCTGTATCAGTTCTGTAACCTGTAAACACGTATCTTCCTGCGTAATCTACATTACCTGTTGAGTAATACTCCTGAGAAAGTGCATCCATCTGAGTGATGATTGTCTCAAGGTCATCCAGTGTAAGATCCTTGTTGGCGCCCTTTGTTGCCTGCTTTACGCAGTCTGTAAGGACATCTGTTACTGTTGAAAGCGCATCTGCTGTAACCTGCAGCCAGCTCTCTGCGTCCTTGGCGTTCTTCTCATAGTACTGAGAAAGCTGTGTTACATTGCTTCGAAGACGAAGTGCTCTGATGGCGATAACAGGATCGTCTGAAGGTCTTGTGATCTTCTTGCCTGTTGACATCATGGTGTTGAGCTGATCTTCAGAGACCTTATTATTATTAATATTATAGAGTGAATTGTTCTGCATGATCTTGTTAGTAATGCGCATAGTTATCCCTCACTAAAAAGACAATCCTTTGTCATAACATACGCATCCTTGCAGAATATAAGATTTTCAATATCTATATCGGCAGTTTATTTGTAAACTTAAGACAGCACCTGCAATTTCTTGCAGATGCTGCCATCAAATTTTCTATTTAAGTTTTTATACGCCTGTCTGTAATATCAGTCTGTCGTAGATCTCTGTAAGAGTCTGTATCATCTTGGATGAAAGTGTGTATGCATTCTGGAATTTAACCAGGTTTGATGCTTCTTCATCTTCATCAACACCAGATTCTGAAAGTCTCTGGTTGCCGATGGTGTTCTCAAGGGAAGTATAGGTCTCTTCAAGGGTTTGGGAGTTACTCTTGTTCAGGGCCACATCTCCAAGTACCTTTGTAAGGAACTCTCCTGATGTTGCTCCTCTGAATATCTTCTGGGTATTGAGCATCTCTTTTAACTTGGTGAGGTTTCCAAACTCTGACTCACCCTCTGTGATGTCTGCCTTGGTTGCCAGTCTGTCGGAGTCATTTATAAGAACTGAGTTGACGGTGAAGTTACCGCCCCTTACCTTGTAGTATCCCTTGTTCTTTGAAAGAGTTGTGAGCTCCTCGTAGGTGTAATCAGCTGCTGAATTGTTATCCATTGTTGCGGTGAAAACGCTGATACCATCAAGGGAGTCTGAAGAGTATCCAGCTACCATGATACGGTTGAAAGCATCTGAGAACTGGCGGATCCACTCATTCATCTGGGACATGTAATATGGAATACCCTGATAGCTGTTGGAATATCCGATGCTTACTGTCTTGTTCTCGTCAGGAGTACTTGTAAGTGTCTCAGGATCTATTGTAAAGGTGTAAACGCTGTCTCCGTCATATTCCCAGTTGTCATACTTATAAGTCTTGGATCCAACCTTGATGCTTCCTGTCTCAGGAATAGTTGCCTTGGTCATGTCCTTAAGGTAGTCCGCGTCGACCTTTACACTCATTGTTACTGTGCCGTCATCGTGTACTTTAACGCCTTCTGTTCCGGCCTTTCCATCTGTTACCTGGCTCACACCGTGGAAGTACTGGTAGTTGTTACCATCTCTCATGGCCAAAAGACCTTGAAGCTCTCCACCAATGAGCTGGGAATCCAGAGCGAAATCCGCAAGTTCACTTACGTCGTCGCCGTCCTTATAGTTACTGCCGCCCCACTTGATATCGAAAAGTCCCTTAACGTCGTTCTGGTTTACTGAACCGTCATCAGCTCTTGATACACAGACCATCTGCTTGTATTCGTAGGTGTCAACCAGCTCGTAAGCTGATCCAACCCAGACCTGATATCTTGTGGCGCCTGTTTCTCTATCGGGTTGTGTTTCGTCAACAATTGGTGTTTCCTTAACCTCTACTGAGATTATCTTTGAAAGATCATCGATGAGGACATCTCTTTTGTCCCTGAGCTCGTTGGCTCTTGCGCCTGTCATCTCGATGATATTGATCTGCTTGTTTATTGAAGCAACTTCCTGAGCGATGGCGCTTACTCTGTCCGCACAGAGCTTGATCTCTGCGTTGACGTCTGCCTGCTCGTTCTGAAGTGAGTTGTATACGTTGTTGAAGTACTCTGTGATACTCTTTACGCTTGATACGAATGATGACTTGGTTTCTGTTGTTCCAGCTGCTGTCATTACTGACTGCATGGCTGCCTGCATTTTATTAAAAAGAGATGAGAATCCGGTATTTCCGTCGTCGTCCAGATACTGCTCGATGAGTCCGTTGTAGTAGTTCTTCTGCTTGACGTTACCAAGAAGTGTCTCGTTGTTTCTGTACTTGGTGTCGTAGAACTCATCTCTGACTCTCTCTATGGCGATGGTGTCAACACCTGCTCCTGCGCAGCCATAGGTAGCAAAAACTCTGAGGGCGTCATTGGCTTCCTGCTTAACTGTCTGCCTTGTGTAACCATCAGTGTTTGCGTTCGATATGTTGTTTGCTGTGGTGTTCAGAGCTGCATTTGCTGCTCTAAGTCCTGTAGCTGCAATGTTAAGTCCAAAAAATTGAGAAGGCATGTGGATTCTCCTTTTAGTGGTGCGGTGTCTGAATCTCTTTTTCCTAAATCAGATCATCAGCTTCCGAGAGTACTTACCAGGTGCTCAAGCATTTCGCTTACTACGTTTATATATCGGCTTGATGCGTTGTATGCATTCTGGAACATGATCATGAATTCAAGTTCTTCGTCACTGGATACGCCAACGATCTGCTCTCTTGCTGAGCTTACTGCTGATACTGTCTGTTCCTGCGCCTCTTTGATGCTGTTGTAAACATCTCCTGAGTTGGCAACCTGTGAAACCAGGCTGTTGTAGTATGTGATGAAGCTGTTTCTTGTTGTTACGTTTGGATTCAGGCAATAAGCTTCTTTTGTGAACGCCTCTTTTAACTTGGTAATAGTGTCGTTGTCTTCGTTGCCATCTACGGTTCTGAAGGTGAAAAGAGTCGGTTCCTGAATGAGCTTTGGATTTATCTGAGTGTTCTTAATTGTAAATCCTGTAAGAACTGTGCCTGCTGGCTTATCTTCGCTGATGTCGTAGATGAGCTTGTCTTCCTCGTTGGCACAGCTGAAAAGTGTGAACTCCTTGGCTTCTCCAACGCTTCCGTCGATGAATGAAGGATTACTCTCTGCATTCTCCATGATGTCGTTGATGACTGTCATAATGTTGTTGACCATCTGGTCGAACTCTGCCTCGACGTTCATGATGACTGACTGAGCGACATGTGTGTTGTAATACTCTGTATCTTCTGAGATATCGTGGTAAGTTGCGTTGTGATCGCCTCTTGCAAGGAGGACTGCGCGAAGCTTACCGATATCAGTATTTGTTGAAGTTGAAATGTTCTGTGTAAGATCAAAGATGTGAGCTCCGTCGATGGAAACGACTGACTTGGTGCCATCTCTGTTGTCCACTGTCTTTGCTGCGTACTCCCAATATGGAGTAGCGTATCCAACGGGGCTTCCCCACTTGGTATCTATTGCCAGGTGATTGACGTGGTCGGTAGTTACAAATGATGATCCTTCGAAAAGAACTGCTACATTACCGAAAACATCTTCCTGATATTCAATCTTTCCATACTCACCAAGCTTATCTAATAAGAGGTTTCTCTCATCTCGAAGGTCGTTGGCTTTCTCTTCTCTGCCTGACTCGATGTTTACTATCTCATTGTTGAGGACCTTGATGCGATCGCCGATCTTGTTGATCTCGTTGCACATGTCCTTAACTGTTGAATCAAGGTTCTCCTGATAAGAAACCAGGCCATCATATACACTCTTGGCTCTTGTCAGGAACTCGTTTGCTCTTGTGACAAAAGAGCTTTGGGTTACCGCAGAGCATGGATCCTTAGCAAGCTCCTGTACTGACACCCAGAGGTTATTCAGGGACTCAGCGAACTCTGATCCGTTCATCTCCTGCAGCTGATCTTCTATCTCTTCAAGGCCTTTTATAGAAACGTCATAAAAAGCGAGCCTGCCACTTTCCTGTCTATAGGAAGTGTCAAGGAATTCGCTTCTTACCTGCTTACAATTATTATAGTTAACACCGGTTCCGATCTGTTTCCAGGCGATTGCTTCATTCTTTTTCTCTAAAGTCTGATACGCTCTGGTTCCCTGCGAAACCTGCTGCCTTGTGTAGCCCTCGGTGTCCAGGTTCGCCATGTTGTGCGCTGTGGTGTTCAGCGCGTTCTGGGAAGTCATAAGACCCGATGTTCCTACATATAAGTTGGCCATTAAAGACATGTTTGTTACCTCCGTGCTATCTGGCAACGGTTTAATTCTGGTTACTTAATTTTGGGTACAAAAAAGACACTACCACGAATCTGCGGTATTCACCCGGGTGGATTATCTACATGCTCCCGTACCACTTTTGTAGTGGTACGTTACTGCTTTGCATCAAACCCGCCCGATGTGTAACCTAAACATTCGCCTGTAGTGTCTGCAGCTCTTGAGTAATTCGCCGTCTGGGGAGCTCTCTTAGACGCTTGGATGATGTTCATTTCGAACTGAACCATTTCAATTGAACTCTTTAATAGTTCCTGGTTCTGTCCATTTACACGCCTGACATTGTCTGCAACGTCAACAAGCCTATCCCGCTGCACTGCCAGGTTTCTCTGATCCGCTGGTCTCTTCTCAAGTACCTGGATCAGATCGGTCAGTTTTAATGAATTAACATCCATGTTAAGTACATTCGCAATATCCTTCATCGCTGTCTCTCTCTGCTTGTCTATTCCCTGGATATCGCCTATTATGCACTGCTCCTCATCCGTGATTTCTGCAAGTGCCTTAAGATCACCTTTGATAATGATGGTGGTCTTCCGGCTAGATAATCCCAGTAATTTTTCATAAAGTGTACATTCTCTGTCGAGAACATCCACCAGTGTTTCCACGAGACTTGCCACTGGAATCATCCTCCAAATTATTATTTAATTGATGTGGATCTGGCTACTTAAGCCAGTTCTTCGTATTTTGCCAGTAATTTATCAGCAAAAGCCTCTCCACTCACATCATAAGTACCGTTCTTAATAGCAGCTTTTAACTTTGCAACGACATCTTCCCTGACATCCGGAGCATTGTTTACAGCCTGTTTAGCAACCTGGATATCTTTTCCAATTGAAGAAAATGATACAGTATCTCTGATATCATTGGTCTTCTTAGCTGCCTGGGGCTTACCTACTTTGCTGTTAGAGTAAATCTGCTGAACCTGACTGTATGCTTCTATTCGCATATCTTTTCCTCCTTCCCTGGAGTATTTTTGAACTTCTATATCATTTATCGGTAGAAGTTACCATTACTTTAGTTTTTTTCTAAAAAATTCCCCCAAACTTTTTAGAGCATGTAATGGTCAAAAACACTATCAGGGCAACTAGTAAAAAAGTTAATAGAATCCCTTGTTTCCGTACAATTCTCAGGTTTTTATTCTCAAACCTTTTCGTTCCGTCGTAAATTATATCGGAAATTAGAGATGAAACTTTAGAGTTATTTTATAATTTAAATTGTTAACATTTTGTGAACAAATCCTTTTGGGTCAAAAGAAATTACGGCGACCCTCAAAGTTTTTCCGTTGTCATATGTGCGTTGCTGTACTGGGGATCACCTGTTACATCCTTAAGAAACCACTCTGCAGGATGGTAAACAAGAGCTGCTTCCTCAGATGGGAACTCTACTTCCGCGATCATGCGGCCTTCAAACACTCCCTCAAAGACATCCAGCTCGATCTTGATGGTTCGCTCTTCCATGGCCTGCTTAAGCTCAGGGTGAGCCTCAAGGATATTGTCATCAAAAGCATCCTCATTAAGTGGGATCAGATATCTCTTCTTAATAATAATGTTGCCATCGGCCTTGGCTGCCAAATGCTCGTAAGCTTCAGCCGTAAGAGGCATGTTGTATTCTGTCTGTCCGATGCGTTCGTGGTCGTCTGCCACAGCCCAGTCTCCTGCGCCCTTGTCATTTATCTCTCCGCGAATTCCCTTGTAGGTCATGTAGTAGGTGTCGTCCTCGCGGCGAACGCGGATCGCGGGGCTTACGTTGAGGTAAGCCTGCTCGATCTGGTGGAAGTGATATTTGTTGAGGTCGCCTGGCAGCTCTTTTACCAGGAACTTTCTCTCTATCTCTACGCCCATGTGCGTCTCCTTATAAGGCCGGCGTCCGGCCAGTGATCATCAAGCTGTATATACGATCTTCTCTGCCATGTCCTTGGCTGCATTAACGCCCTGGAAATGCTCGATTATAGCCAGCGCGAAATCTATTGCTGTTCCTGCTCCGCGGCTTGTGATGAAGTTGCCGTCCTTAACGACCTTGTCAGTCACAGCGGTAGCCCCAAGGAGGTCTGGTTCACGTCCAGGGTAGCAGGTAGCTCTTTTACCCGAGAGGAGCCCCATTTTACCGTAAACGGTAGGAGCTGCGCAGATTGCAGCCAGCATTTTGCCGGCGTCGTTAAACTCTTTTATCTTAGCTTTAAGAGGCTCGCATGCATCAAGATTGGTGGTTCCAGGCATTCCGCCAGGAAGGATCAGCATATCCACGCCGTCAAAGTCAAAGCCCTCGATCACAGTGTCCGCCTCAACAGCGATCCCGTGGGAGCCGTAAACGCTCTTGCTCTCCATGATTGAAACCATCGCAACGTCGATCTTGGCGCGGCGCAGCAGGTCAACAACAGCCAGAGCCTCAATCTCTTCAAATCCATCAGCCAGAAAAATAGCGGTCTTTTGCATGTCTTGTCTCCTCTTAAGTGAAATTTACAATTGCATTACTTTCTATATTATATACTATTTGTTCCATCCGTGCCGCAGAATCCGCCATCTGCAGGGCGCTTAAAATGCACAAAAATTAACATGCTTTTTAGCCAAAAGTAAACATGGAATCGGTTTCCGGCTTATGTTAGAATAACTGTACGGCAACAAGCCCCGTATTTTCGGGCTTTTCAAAATGTTTTTCACAAGGAAAGGGGACTTTTAAAATGGCTAATCTTGATCCAAGAACTAACGAACTTAAGGGAACTGAAACTGAGAAAAACCTCCTTGCAGCATTTGCAGGTGAGTCAGAGGCCAGAAACAAGTACACATACTTCGCTTCCAAGGCCAAAAAAGACGGATATGTACAGATCAGCAAGATCTTTGAAGAGACAGCTGCCAACGAGAAAGAGCACGCTAAGCTCTGGTACAAGATTCTTTCAGGAATCGGAACCACAGTAGACAATCTCGAGACAGCAGCAGATGGAGAGGCATACGAGTGGAAAGAGATGTATCCTTCATTTGCCAAGAAGGCCAGAGAGGAAGGCTTTGACGACATCGCAGCCCTCTTTGAGCAGGTAGCAGCAATTGAGAAGGAGCACGAGGAGAGATACCGCAAGCTCCTTAAGAACATCGAGGATGGCATCGTATTCTCAGCTGACGGCGACACAATCTGGGAGTGCTCAAACTGCGGACACGTAGTTGTAGGCCCTAAGGCTCCAGAGGTTTGCCCAGTCTGCAACCACCCTCAGGCTTACTTTATCCGCAAGGCTCAGAACTATTAATAATAAAAAAGAGCTGCCTTAGCCGGCAGCTCTTTTTTTGTCTCAGTCCTTGACCTCGATCTTGAAGGTCTCTTCCTTCTCAGGGATTGCTTCCTTCTTAGGAAGGTTTACTGTAAGGACGCCGTTCTTGTACTGGGCGATGATGTCCTCAGGCTTAAGTCCCTCAACGTGGAAGGATCTCTGGTAAGATGAGCTTCTCCTCTCGCGGCGGATGTACTTGCCGTCGTCGCCCTTCTCGTCGTTGTTCTCTGTATGATTTGCACTGATGGTCAGTGTGTCATTCTTGAGATCGATGCTGATGTCTTCCTTGTTGAATCCTGGAAGTTCAGCCTCAAGCTGATAAGCGTCGTCCTTCTCGATGACATCAGTTCTCATAAGGCCTGACATAGAGTCGAACTGCTGGGCTGCTCTTGGAGCTCTGCAGTTTCCGCCAAAGAAACCGTCGTTAAAGAAATTGTCCATCTCGTCAAATAAATCATTATTACTCCATAACATAGGCATCAACATATCTATCACTCCTTTACTAAAAGATTTTTTGTGGTGTAGTGGTTTTGGTTTATTAGCACTCGATGTGTTCGGCTGCTAATTTCTTGTTACAAGTATGTTATAGAACAAGTAGAACAAAATGTCAACACCCCTCCAAAAATAAAATTCTAAAATAAATATAAACAAAGGCCAAAACCGCTGGCTGTGCGGTTTTGGCCCTTGCTCGTAGGAGATTATACATTATGTAAATAGGAGATTTTCATTTAGAAAAAAGCGGTTTAGTAGTTTTGTATCAGATTGCTGCGAATCCCTTTTCGAGATCTGCAATGATGTCATCGATGTGCTCAGTACCGATTGAAAGTCTGATTGTGCTCTGTGTGATGCCCTGGTCCTTAAGCTCATCGTCGTTAAGCTGTGAGTGTGTAGTTGTTGCAGGATGGATAACAAGGCTCTTTACATCCGCAACGTTTGCAAGAAGTGAGAAGATCTCAAGGTTGTCGATGAACTTCCATGCTGCATCTTTTCCACCCTTGATCTCAAAGGTAAAGATTGAAGCTCCACCGTTAGGGAAGTACTTCTCATAAAGCGCATGATCTGGATGATCAGGAAGTGAAGGATGGTTAACCTTCTCAACCTTTGGATGGTTCTTTAAAAACTCTACAACCTTCTTGGTGTTCTCAGCGTGTCTATCGAGACGAAGTGAAAGTGTCTCAACGCCCTGAAGAAGCAGGAACGCATTGAATGGAGAGATTGTAGCTCCGGTATCTCTAAGAAGGATTGCTCTTATATAAGTAACGAAAGCAGCTGGTCCAACAACATCGTAGAATGAAACGCCGTGGTAGCTTGGATTTGGAGCTGCGATCTGTGGATAGTTTCCGCTCTCCTTCCAGTTGAACTTACCAGCCTCAACGATGATTCCGCCAAGGGTTGTTCCGTGTCCGCCGATGAACTTGGTTGCTGAATGAACAACGATGTCAGCGCCGTGCTCGATAGGTCTGATGAGATATGGTGTTCCAAATGTGTTGTCGATTACAAGTGGAAGTCCGTGCTTGTGTGCGATCTCAGCGATTGCATCGATGTCAGGAATATCACTGTTAGGATTTCCAAGGGTCTCAAGGTAGATGGCTCTTGTGTTCTCCTTGATTGCTCCCTCAACCTCAGAGAGGTTGTGAGCGTCTACAAATGTAGTAGTCACGCCGTACTGTGGAAGTGTGTGTGCCAGCAGGTTGTAGCTTCCGCCGTAGATGGTCTTCTGTGCTACGATGTGTCCGCCGTTTGCTGCCAGCGCCTGAATTGTATATGTGATAGCTGCTGCTCCAGAAGCTACTGCCAGGGCTGCTGATCCGCCCTCGAGAGCTGCAATTCTCTTTTCCAGAACGTCCTGTGTGGAATTGGTAAGTCTTCCGTAGATGTTGCCCGCGTCAGCAAGTCCGAATCTGTCTGCTGCGTGCTGGCTGTTTCTGAAAACATAAGATGTGGTCTGGTAAATTGGAACCGCCCTTGCATCTGTAGCGGGATCTGGCTGCTCCTGTCCAACATGTAACTGTAATGTCTCGAATCTGTAGTTGCTCATACCTGTAACCTCCTGCGTTTATATATTTTCTGTCGCTCGTTTTATCGATTTAACTTGTTAAAAGGTTATTACTATTTGCCTACCGTGTCAATAGGTTTTATAATAGGATAAAGTTATTGCTATCTATACATTTTCCTTATACCATAGGGGAAAAGAGCTTTCGAAAGGACGGACACATGTTTTCAACCAAGGGAAGATACGCACTCAGAATGATAATAGATCTGGCTGAGCAGCCAGGGGACGAGTTCATTCCGCTCAAGGACATCGCAGAGCGCCAGGGCCTGTCCAAGAAATACATGGAGATCATTGCAAAAGAGCTGGTCCACGGCAATCTACTTGCAGGCGCCAGCGGCAAACACGGCGGATATAAACTAACAAAAACCCCCGCGGAGTACACCGTGGGGGAGATCATAGAACTTATGGAGGGGTCAATCGCCCCAGTTGCCTGCCTTGCGGAAGGTGCTGAGGACTGCCCCAGGAAAGAGAACTGCAGGACTCTCTCCATGTGGGAGGAGTTCTATGAGATCGAGCGAAATTTCTTTTTCGGGAAAAAAATCAGTGATCTGATCGAGTCCTGACGCCGCCCGGGAAAGCCTTGGCCTGCGGCCAAAGCAGCCGGTCGTTCACTCTCCCATCTTAAGCATAAGATGGTTCTTCTCAAGGTCGTAGAACAATGCGCACTGTTTTTCCTTCATATCATAGACCTTTACGATGCCAGCCACATCCTTGTTTTCTTCAAATTCAGACGCTATGTCTTCAAACCGTGACAGCTTATCCGGTGCGAAGGTAAGCGTCTTTTCATTTGCAAAAATAGCTGTGTACAGAATGTCAGCTTCAACCAGGTCCTGGAAAATGTGGCTTCCGTAGGAGAGCTCAGGGTTGTAGCCAGCTTCCTTTTCTTCCACCTCGCACACCGCCTCGAATTCACTGATGTCCGCAAAGGTAGTGGGAACGCCAAGCTCCGGAGACGAAGTTCCGATGCGCCCAGGAACCATCAGCATCATGTGTCTTCCCTGTCCGCGGTACTTCCAGTTTATCTTACCTATAAGACTTGCAACCTTGGGTTTGTCTGCGTAAGGCATGTTGTAGTAGGCCTTTGGATCTACGTAGACCACCATATCGATGGGAACGTTTCTTGAAAGGCCCATGGAGGAATCCATAGTCTCAAGAACGATGCTCTCCTGCGGGATATTCTCAGGAACCGCAACCTGTGCTGTGTCCTTGAACACCTGAAGGGGTCTGCACTGCAGAAGGTTTATGGAATACTCTCCGCTCTCAGACAGGTTCATGGTAAATTCGATGTCCACCGGATGCTCATACTCGCTCTGGATCAGCTGCATAAGCTGCTGCATCTGCTCCATGAGGATCTGCTTTTTCACAAGGCCCTTGCAGGAAATGAAGCGTACATCCCTGATGATCCCGCGCTCCTTAAGGGAATCTTCAACCTCGTAGTCGTGCTCAAGCAAAGTGTTCAGCAGGTAGAACGGGAGCTTACTCTCAATCTCTCTCAGCTCTAGGCGCTTAAGCACGTGCTCATTGACGTCCATAGCTTCAACGGCTCTCTGGGAGAACTGGTGCTTCTCAGCAACAGTTGTAGATGAGGTTGCTTCTGGCATATCAAGGCTAACCAGCCTGGGATAAGAGCCCATAGTCCTGTCAACGGCAGAAGTTCCAAGGCCCATGACGAGCCTTAGCATTCCTGCCTTTGGATCTATCCCCGACAGGAATTTGTATGGGCTGTAGGAATAGCCTACGCCTGCAGCGCATGGCATATAGTAAGGGCCGTAGTAAGAGCCTGAAACCCTCTGAACAAGCAGCGCCATCTGTTCATCTCTTTTGTCCAGACCCCTGCGCTTACGATAGTCCAGCGCAGAAAGGCTCATGGTGCTGGCATATACCGTGCGGATCGCGTTCTCAAACTCAAGAAGCCTCTCTTCAAGAGTTCCTCTGTTTGCGCAGAAAACTGACTCGTACTTGCCCGCAAAGGCATTGCCAAAGCCGTCCTCCAAGATACTGCTGGACCTGACGATGAACGGATCCTGACCGTAGTACTCAAGGATGTGCTTGAACTGGGTCTCCAGAGCCTCCGAGAAAGTGCCCTGCTGGAGCTTATCCGCAAACTCCGCCGCCAGTGAAAAGTACTCCTCCTCGGTCCTCTGCCTGACTCTCAGGTCCCAGAACTCATTGTCAACGATATATGTATAGTAGATATCCGACCCGATAAAGAACGAATCGTGGGGCTCCAAAACCTCATTTATCTCAGGGCACAGATTCCTTATGATAGCCCTTGCAAGCAGCATTCCGCAGGCTTTTCCGCCAACCATTCCAGTGCCGATCATGTGACTCCTTACGTTGAAATAATCCTCCGGCCGGAAATGCTTTTTTACCATGAGCTGCATCTTCTCGTCCCTGGTCATCATGATATTGCACATGGTCTCGCAGGACGCGGTCATGTCCATCTGAGCGTCGTACTGGATCCTGGCTGCGTTAAAGAACTTGTCCCAGAAGTCGATGTACTGGTCCTCTCCAGGCCTCTGGTGGTTGTCCAGAAGCTGATAGAAGCGGCTTGACTGAACGCCATCAAGGATCGGCCTGAAAGTCCCCTCGTCCTTCTTATAAATGTGCGGCAAAAACATGGTCTCGGAATCCCTGTTCCAGACCTTCACCGGGCGCACGTATACGTTTTTTATATCGGAATACACATCAAGAAAGAGCTGCGTTGTGTTTAGGATTTTGTTGACTGCGTGGAAAGAATGCCTGCCCCTGATGATAGGGAAGAATGCGACAGTATCAAGAATAAACAGAAATGGGCACGTAACCCTGAAAAAATTGCCCATCATAAGATCATTTGCCCAGCGGATCTGAAGTTCCGACAGACAATCGAAAACGTAGAAGGCGTCTCTGCCCTCTTTATCTATGATGTTGTGGATGTCCATGGTAAAGGTCTCGAAGTGGTGTGTCAGCGGAACCTCATAGGTCTTAACCTCGGGGCAGTCCGCCACCAGCGGCTCATGGGACGCAAACCTGAAGTAGATGATATTTCTTTTGTCCCGCTTGGCCTGCTCCACATAAGGATCCACAAAGAGCCTGAACTCATCAAGGTCCGACACGCGGAACACCACGTTATCCCCGAGCCTGATGTTGTCCAGCGCCGTGTCCATCTCCGGGATTCCGGATTTCACCCGGTCAAATGCTGCCATACGCGTACCTCCTGCTGTTAGGGAAAAGAGCTAACGGCCCGGCTCGCTGCAGACGCTACCCGCGTTTACAGGTCGCTCAGCCTCATCATGAAAATGGAGTACTCATCATTCTGGAAATCAAGATCCGGCGAATTCTCTCCGCCGCCGTTGGTGCTGCGCTTGATCTCCGCGTAGAACTCCTCTCCCTGATTTACTATATCCATGACAGACATGGGAAAACCGCACTCTGTGGCAATATCACAGAATTCCGCAACGGGGTTAGATGAATTTCTTGTGGCCAGCAGCCTGTCCTTCAGGGCCGCATCCCCCTTAGCTTTCTCGATAAGGCCTTCAAGCTTTTCTGTAATTTCCATAGCATGTCTCCTCTCTGCCAATCATATCTACAAAAAAAGCAAAGTACGTCAACATTTCTGTAAGCGCCTTTGCTTTCTGTCACTATAATATCACACTGTCCGCCCCATTCCAAGGGCGAGGGCATATTTCAGTCTACGCCTTTTGCGTCAGTCCAAGATCATCTCCATGATTCTTGTCTCATTCTACAGTTTTGCCTTTCTATTCTATATTTTGTATGGCGCCTGGGCTAAAACATGGTCTCTGGAGAAATGTCACCATGTACAAGCTCAAGATTTGCCTAATTTCCGCAAAATTCCCGCAAAAAATGCGATGTCTTTCTTTTTCCTTATGGTGACAATTCTTCAAAACGCCCATACCAGCCCGATTATCAACGTTATTACGAACATGGTATGGTGACAATTCTCTAAGCCGCGATTTTTGGCCCAACTAAAAAATGCAACCTTAATCAAGAAACTCTGCCAATTTCTCAATAACGTCCCGCACGATCTCAAGGTCCCGCATGGGGTCTCCTGTCTCCAGCGAGTGGTTTGCGCCTTCTACAAGATGCAGCTCAAATCCAGTCTCTGCCTGGGCTTTGTCCACGATGTCGTTGTCACACCATGGATCGCTAAGGCCATGAAAGACGATGGTGTTTTCTTTTGGAAGGTTCTTGAGGGTGTCTGGAACGGGAGTCAGCACCACCTGCTTTACCGATAGCTCTTTTCCCTTGGCAAGGCGGGCTGCGATGGCTGTCCCGATGCTCTTACCTACGAACACAACACTTGTATACTGGTCAAAAGAGATGTCGGCTAATTGCGAAAGTGCCTGTCTTCCGAACTCTTCTACCGCCTCTATCATACGATGGGCGTTATTCTTTACGTCCAAAATCTCGCCGTCAAAATCATAGTGGATCTCCACCACCTCATACCCCTGCTGCCGAGCCAGCTTCTTAGAATAGTACAGCAGCGGCTTGTCGCAGTGATACCCAATTCCTGGGAAAAGAACTGCCAGCTTCTTGTCCATGTTTCCTCCCCGCAGCGATTAGTCCAGCTGCGCTGCAACTTTCTGATAAATTAGATAATCCTCTTCAGAGAAATTAACGATTGTCACGTCAATATCGTAATCTGCGTTTTCTTCCATCCACTCCCTGACTGCAGTAAGAGCCACCTTGGCGGCGTCCTTCTTGGGATAGCCATAAACGCCAGTGGAGATGCCAGGAAATGCGATGCTGTGAAGGTCGTTTTCCTTGGCAAGCTCAAGGCTGTTCCAGTAGCAATTCCTTAAGCTTACTGGGTCCGATGGGCTTCCGCTGTAAATAGGCCCAACGGTGTGGATAACGTGAGCCGCTGGAAGGTTGTAGCCCTTGGTGATCTTGGCCTCTCCCGTATTGCAGCCATTCAGCGTCCTGCACTCTGCAAGGAGCTCCGGGCCTGCTGCCCTGTGGATCGCGCCATCAACGCCCCCTCCTCCAAGAAGTGAGCTGTTGGCCGCGTTGACTATGGCGTCAACCTTAAGTTTCGTAATGTCACCAGAATGATACTTTATGCTGCTCATACCTACCTCCCTGATTTTATGCCCCGGGCTTGAAATGTTCCTTGTCTACTACCTCGTAAAGGTCCATGCCCATTTTCTCTTCATAATATGCCTTGAGCTTTATGTTGCTGTCCCACTTCACAGGATCATAATCCCCGTATCGGGCCTTAACATCACTCATTCTCTCTATCATATCCATGACACCCTCAGCCCCTGCGATTGCGTCGCACAGCTGGATAAGATAGTCATAGTCATCAAACTCAGCTTCCAGAAGCTTGTCCCTTATCAGCGCCGTCTCTTCCTCATTGGTGTCAAAGTTTCCAACGTACTTCTTATAATCGTGATCGCTGAAAGAATGGGTCAGGCATATCTGCGCCACCTCATCGTACCCCAGGGACATCATATAGGAATACCCATCGGAAACATGCCCCAGATGGCGCTTTCCATACTTCCTTCCTATATCGTGGAGCAGTCCCAGCACGTAGGCCTTCTCCGGATCAAGCCCCAACCGCGCCGCAATGGCTTCCGCGCAGTGAGCTGCCACTCTGCTGTGATTCCCCCAAGGCCCGGGATTACAGCCTTCCGCCTCCACAAGGAGTCTCTCTGCTTCTTCTCTTGATGGGTACATGCCCTCTCTCCTCTAAATTTCGGTGTATGGAACTATTTTAACACCAGGCCGCGGCAAAAGAAATCCTGCCAGGGGGAGGAGACTTGGCAAAAAGATTCTCCCCCTTAGAGGTGGTTGACATAAATTAGAGACTCCCCCTGCGAAAGTCGGATTTTCACAAAACTCGATTTTTTCAAAGAAACGTATCAAAAAATGTCCTCTTCGCCCTGCGGAATCCTCGATTTTTCTAAATAGACAGCCATTAATACAAAAAACGTATCAAATTTTCTCACCTGACAACGATGTCATGTGATGATTTTTGATACGTTTTTCTTTAAATGTTCTATTTTGTTAGTAAACAACTTTCAGGCTACGATTACTCCCGTGCCAACAAATTCTACTGAATCGTCCGGATTAAGTCTGATGACTACCTTATCTGACTTGACGTCACGAGCGGATGCCCATCTTGCATTTGCTTCGCTCTGCATGATATCGCGAACGCTCTTGATCTCTCCGGCAACAATCTCACTGATCTCGTTCATTTCAATTTCCCTCCGTCCATGAACGATTATATCACTTTAAATATTTATTGCAATTAAATTGTTATCAATATTTGTTAACTTTTTGTAACTTCTCTTCCTGCGCCGATCTCGAAGTGACACTTAACAATGCCAAGGTCTACCTTACTAAAGATTCCGCCCTTGTCGACAAGCTCCACGCTCTCATCAGCGCCAAGCCTAATTACAAACTTCTGCTGGTTGATGGCTGTTGGTGCAAGAAGCGCCATCTCAACGCCCTTCTTAAACCACTCTGGAGCCTCGCCGACTGCAGCATCCACCTTCGCAACATCCTCATAGCTCTTGGACTTTCGGACTCTGCCCTGGTCCTGGCCATAGCCGATGGCGATGCAGATCACAAGCCTCTCGCCCTCTTTAACATCAGCGTCGGTATTACCCTTACTAAAGGTACCTGTCCAGCAGGTATTAAGTCCGAGCTTCTGAGCGAAAAGAACTAACTGCTCCCCGTAATATCCAACCCTCTGGTCAAGGTCCTCGGCGTCCTTGCCAACACAGGCGATGACGCTGGGTGCAGAGCCAAGGCCTGCTACTCTGTTCATTAGCCTGCTGTAGGTCCTGCCTGCGTCCTCGATAAACTGCAGGTGCAGGTTACCAGCGGCATTTAATTCATCTATCTTCTCGCGAAGCTGTAAAACCTTGTCAGCCTCGATGGCATCTGGCTTGTAACTGCGAACCGAGTGCCTGGCATAAATAGCTTCAAAATCATTCATCACATTACCCTCCTATCAGCGCTTCCACTTCTTTTCTCTTCTCATACAGTACGCAGCCGCCCTGGTGGTCGTCCACGAGAACGCCCTCCTGCTGCAGCGCCTTAAACAACCTGGACTTCATGGCGTCCCTGAGCGACGTCTCTTTTACATTGATGTCCGAGTATGGTGAAAATGGACATGGCTCTGCTCCGCCGTGGGAATTGATGTGGAAGAACCCTCTTCCTGCAGCGATGCATCCGCCGGAGCTCTTCTCATCTCCAGGGAAGGAAACAAACACCATCTCCGGATGCTCAGTACGAAGGCGTGAGATCTCTTTTGCCAGGTAATCGCGCTCTGCGTCGCCTGGAGCAAGGTGCTGGGACTCGTCGGTAACTGGCACGAACTCAACGAAGATCACTGCTTTGCAGCCCTTGCTGGAGAGCTTCCCAATAAACTCCTCGGAAGATACGTCCCTGTAATTCTCAGTTGTCACGGTAACTGATGCGCCGTAGATAAGGCCGCGCTCGCACAGCTCATCCATGTTTGAGATCAGCTTGTCGTAAACGCCCTCGCCGCGCCTTGCATCAGTGGCCTCTTTCTCGCCCTCGATACTCATGATAGGAATCAGGTTGCGGCGTCTGTCGAACATCTCGAAGTACTTGTCCGCCATATAGGTTCCGTTTGTGAATATGGGGAAAAGAATGTCTGGCTTTTTGCCAGCTGCTTCAATAACGCCTTTACGAAGAAGCGGCTCTCCACCTGCAAGAAGGATGAAGCTTACGCCAAGATCTCCTGCTTCATCGAAGATCTTAAGCCACTCTTCATCTGAAAGCTGCTGAACCGGCTCAGTGTCCTGGGTTGCATTGTTGCACCTTGAATAACATCCTGCGCAGTGAAGGTTGCAGCTGCTGGTGATGCTGGCAATAAGGAACGGCGGAATGTGCTCGCCCTCCGCTTCGAGCTTGGCTCTTCTTTTGGAAGCCGCCTTGGTTGCCAGAGCAAACTTCGCCATGTAGGCGCTCTCTTTTGGATTCTTAAGGGTTGCCTTGATGGCGTCGGAAACTACGCGCTCAACCCCATGTGTCATATATTCCTGGATATCAAATTCTTTACTCATAGGACCCATTATACCACTCTCAAACATTAAATGCAATTATATTGTGCGCAACCCATCAAGCCACGCAAAATACGACGCCAGCACGCCCAGGCCGCAGCTCGAACCCGCGCCAGCCCTTAGTCCGCCGGATTAACATGAATCATTATATGTTTAACATTGGGGAATTCCTGCTCCACGCTGTTGTGAACCCGCTCAGCGATCTCGTGGGCTTTGTACAGAGACATGTCACCTTTGACAGCGATCTCAAGATCAATGTAGATCTTGTTTCCAAACTGCCTGGTGTGGAACAGATCGATATTTTCAACACCTTCCTGCTTAATGATAAAGCTCATCATCCTGCCTTCCATCTCAGTTCCGCAGGAGGTATCAAGCATCTTGTCCAGGGCATCCTTGAAGATGTCGTAGGCCACCTTAAGAATAAAGCAGCATATCACAAGGCTTGCGATGGGGTCCATGATAGGAAAGCCAAGCTTAGCCAGGCCGATACCGATAAATGCGCCAACTGATGAGATGGCGTCTGAGCGATGGTGCCAGGCGTCTGCCTTAAATGCCGGAGAATCAATCTTCTTGGCGTAGTGCATGGTGTACCAGAACATGGCTTCCTTCACCACGATGGAGACCACAGCTGCGATAAGTGGCAGAATTGTGGGAACTTCAAGGGGCTCTCCGGAAATGATCTTCTGAAGGCCGGTGTATCCGATGCCAAGGCCTGTCACTGCCAAAAGGGCGCCAAGGATCATGGCCGCCACGCACTCCAGCCTCTCATGGCCGTATGGGTGCTCGTCGTCCTCTGGCTGCTGGGACAGCCTTACGCCAACATATGCAACAAATGTAGCAAATACGTCAGATAAAGAGTGCACCGCGTCGGATATCATAGCTCCGGAATTACCGATGACACCTGCGATCAGCTTGAATAAAGCCAGCACCACGTTTCCGAATATTCCAACTTTGGACACTCTTTTTATAATTCTTGTTTCATCCATTTCAATAACCCTCAATAAAAACGATAGACGTTATTTCGACCGCTGTCAACAAAGCCCCGAAATGGAAAAAGGAGCAGCGCCCGGCTGCTCCCTTCTGAATTATTTACAGTAGTTGAAAAAAGTTCTCAGATCTTTTTCGCATACGATTCTGTCTACCTTCTCGATGCGTGCCCACTCGATAAGGGCCTGCTCGTCTTTACTGAGAGATCTTCTGTTTCCAAAAATTCTATCAAAAAAGTGCATTTTAATTTACCTCCAAACTCTCGCACAACATGTAAGCGTTGCCGTTTACACCGTCGTACTTGAAATCCACCGGTTCGTTGTCAAACATCCCATGCTTCTTCACCAGCATGAGCTCTACAGGCGCAGGCAGATTGCCATGGAGCCTTGCCTTGAACCGTTCCTTAATTGTGTCTAAGTCCGCCGAAACCAGTATCTTTTTTGCCCCGGCAGGAAGGAGCTCTAGATGCTCCCGGTCAGAAATCACGTAGATCAGATTGTCACCGTTGACGGCGTTTTCCATTTTCTTCTGGAAAAGAGCTTTCGCCTCACTCTCGCTCTTGGCCATCCTAAGGTAATCCTTCCCTGTGATGATCTCCGCACCTATTTTCTTTTTGATCTCATCTGCCAGGGTTGATTTCCCGCTGCAATTTTCTCCGATAATTCCTATGACCATTTTTCTTTACCTCAACAAACTACAAAATGCTGTGTCACACCTTACGCTATATTATTTATCACAGTCGGGGCTGGAGGTATTAAATATTCACTTATTTCGCGTACTTTTACACGGCTTTGAAAGAAAATGTGCTAAAACAGATACATTTTTGAAATTTAACTCATAAAATATTTATTATATTTCGCCTAAATACGTGCTATTTCCCAACTATAGCTGTATAATTATTCTCGTAGCAGTTTCTTTTTTATGGTCGTTACAAATCTAATGTATGGAGGCACTTTTATGGCGAAGGTAACTAAGAAAACTAAGAACACAAATGCTGTTAGTTTCTCAAACAGTATCAAAACCAGACTCATTGCAGTTATGCTGATCGTTGCCATTCTTCCATTGGCAATCGCTATCATTGTCAGCTACAACAACTCCACCAAGAAAGCTGAAGCAGACGCTATCAAGGCTCTTAACTGGCAGGCTTGGTACATTGAGTCAGAGTACGAGACCATTATTCAGAAAAACTTTGCAGCCATGCAGGCCATTGCTGCTGCACCATCAACAAAGACTTTCTACGTAAATCCAACAGATCTGACCTCAGCTTCAAAAGCTCAGGCATATCTTAATGAAGTAGATGGCCAGCTTAACGACGGTAACATCACAGTTATCACAGGACCAGACGGAATGCAGATGCTCCGTGCATCAGGTAAGCTGGTTGACGTAAGCAAGAGAGAATATTTCCAGGAAGCCATGAAGGGTAATGTACATGCATCAGATGTAATCACATCCGCTTCAACAGGCGCCCGTCAGACAACTTTCTCATGTCCTGTATACGATAACGGCACTGTAATCGGTGTTGTTCAGCGTAACTACAACCTTAACGAGTTCCACGATTTCCTTGCAGAGCATGCTGAGAATGCCTACATCGTTGACAGATCAGGTATGATGGCAGCTCATTCACAGTTTGATATCACAGCTGAAAATGAAGAGAACTTTGTTTATACAGACACGCCATTCATGACAAGTGACGCAACAAGCGGTTCCTTCACAGCTTTCACTGGCGAATATAACGCCATCATCTGCTATGCAAAAGACCCTGATACAGGCTGGACAGTATGCTGTGCCCAGAACCTCGATGAGATCAAGGCTTCAGCAAGAAGCTCAGCGATCATCGTTATCATCATCGGACTTATTCTTTCTGTCCTTGCAGGCATTGTTTCCCTGATCATGGCAAGAGCATTTACAGATCCTATCGGCGATGTAAGCGACTCCCTGTCAGCTCTTTCAGACGGTGAATTCAAGCCAGTTAAAAGACATCTCCACAGAAAAGACGAGTTTGGCCTTATGGTTGGCAGCACCAATACAGTTATCCAGAAGCTTCAGGATATTGTAACCAACATCAAGGCGTCCGCTTCGGATGTAGGTACATCCTCCGAGGAGCTCTCCGATATGGCTAACCAGATCTCCCAGACAGCTGAGGACGTATCAAATGCAGTTCAGGAGATCGCATCCGGAGCAACCCAGCAGGCAGACGAGATCCAGAGTGCATCCGAGAACGTTGGAAGAATCGGCGATGCTGTAGGAGACGTTCAGAATTCAACTGGAAGCCTTTCAGATCTTGCAAACAAGATGAAGGAAGCTTCAGAAGTATCCAGCAACTCCCTTGCATCCCTGCAGGATTCCTCAGCCGAGATGACCGCCAAGATCGACGAGATCTCCAAGACCATCAGTGCTACACAGGATGCTGTTACAAATATCAATGGCAAGGTTGAAGGCATTGCCTCAATCGCTACACAGACAAACCTCCTTTCCCTCAACGCTTCCATCGAGGCTGCAAGAGCCGGCGAAGCAGGAAAAGGATTCGCAGTCGTTGCGGAAGAGATCGGCAAGCTTGCTGATGATTCCAAGCAGATGGCTGATGATATCAGAAAAGAGATGGATGTCCTCCTCGAGCAGTCCAAAGCCGCAGTTCAGGCAGCTGAAGACGTTAAGCAGGGCAACAATGACCAGCAGATCGCCCTTGGCGAGACACTGGATGCAGTTAACGGAATGCTTGGTGATATCAGCAGCACAGTAGGCGGCGTACAGCTCATCTCTCAGGGCGCTGATACTTGTGAATCAAGTAAGAACGCAGTTGTTGACACAATGAGCGCACTTTCTGCTATTTCCGAAGAGAACGCTGCTTCTTCAGAGGAGACAGGCGCTTCCATGCAGGAGCTCTCTGCTACAGTTACAACCCTTGCTGGATCTGCTAACAACCTCAAGGATATCGCTGATAAGCTCAACGAAGAGATGTCCTTCTTCAAGTCATAATGCCTTAGGCTCGGGAAAAGAGCTAATGCCGAAATACACATAAATAATAAGCCCTGTGCAGGTTTTCAAAATCCTGTACAGGGCTATTTTTTATATGTATATTTTGTGAATAATTATTCACCGGTATGCATTTCTGCACAACCCTAAGTTGCCTCTTACGCCGCCTTCGTCTTCCTGTCCACGAACACCTTAACCGAATCCGTCAGATGCTGGTGGTGTACGTGGGTTGCATCGAACTTCACTGACTTAAATGCCATCTGCATGATTGGGCCAGTTGCGAAGGCGCATATCAAAGTTCCAATTCCTACCGGGCCTCCAAGGAGCCATCCAATGAAAGTGGCAAGGCTCAGAAGTGCTATGCTGACAGCACCTATAGGGATGCGACCAGCTCTTTTCGCAAGCGCAACCAGCAGTGTATCTCTTGGACCGCAGCCAAGGCTCGCTGACATGTAGGTGTACTGGGTGTATGCCATGATCACAAGACCGATGAGCATAACCACGATCCCTTTGGGAACCGAATCGCACTTTGGCACTACGTTCATCCTGTTAAAAAAGTCTACCGCCTTACCTACTACAAAGGCGTCAATGAACATCGCGATCCCGATGGGCTCTCGTAGACCAATGTCGATACCAAGTATCGCGTAGGATACAGCAACTGACGCTGTTCCGTAGAGGATCCCCAGGGTCCTCGCAAGTCCCAGATTCAGCACATCCCACGGACCTGCGCCAATGTTGGCCTGGATGGTCAGGTACACTCCAAATCCGTTGCAGAAAAGACTCACAGCCGCCAGGAGCATGTTAAATATGATAGCACTTATCGTGCGGTTTTCCTGAAATCTATTATTGTTAAGCATTGCTTAATCATCCTACTAAAGGCTCTGCTTGTCAATCCTCTTTAGTCTGTCCTCTCCGCCTTCATCCTGTGCTTGCACTCATACATCTCTTTGTCCGCAATTCGCTCGTAGTCGTGGATGGAGTAGTTCTGGCATAATTATTGCCGCTAAAACGTTAATTAACTATAAACTCTGCGGTCTGTGGCTTAATAAAGAGTTTGGCCTTACGGTCGCTGCTTACGGTAATTAAATATGTCAAACAATGCCACCTTTGCTATTCCCTGCTCTATCGCCTCATCATACGATACATCCTCATAAAGGAGCCTCTTAGTGATATCATTGTAGTCACGCTCGTAGAATCTACTCTCTATGATCTCATCCAGCAGCTTGGGAATGCTGTACTCAAGAGACGCTGACGGGTTGTATTTGGATAACATACGGTCATCTCTTACATCATCAATGAGTTTATCCAGCTCATCGTTAATGGCAATTTCCGGAAGTATCTTGGCAATATCGTATAGATGCCTTGAATCCCTGTCCTGCATGTCCTGAATTCTGTAATCGCATATAGCAAATATCTTATCGATAAATGTCCTCTCAAGGGACTGAACCTGCATGTTCACAGTGGCCGCATCAAAGGGAACTGGCAATACTATATTGTTTTTATCACAGAACGCTCCAATAATACTGTCAACTCTACGTGTAGTAACCGGATAAACCTTTTGATAAAAGCTTGTTTCCACAATAAGCTCAAGTGGTATATCGCTGTAAAAAGAGTCGTACTCAAAAACATACTTGTTATAGCTGTGTTTTGATTTAATATCATCAGGATTGACTAATTGAAGCCCCAGATTTTGGGCTATAGATAAGATAGTTTCCTTAGACTTCCTTTTTTCAGATTCCGAAACCTTAACATTCATTGATAAATCTATATCTTCTGAAAAACGATCTATCAAACCAAAGGCTTTTGAAAGAGATGTTCCTCCTTTAAATACAAATGGCAACTCACTTTTGGACAGTTCCAGTAAAATGAATGATTGAATCGTATCCTTTTCAACCATCTGTACTGTTCTTCTCTCCTCACGTGCTACAGTTTCAATTATCTCCTGCCATTCACTCCTATTCCCTTTATACCAGCTCACTCATCAAGCCTCCGTAATATAGATTTTTGAATACCTTATCAGGGAAATATGGCAGATACTCTTTAACAACAGAAAAGTCCAGATTGACTGTTTTAATGTATTTATTCAGCTTCTTAAAGAGCTCTTTTCCACTAACTTCGCTATATTTGTCGATATTAGTCATAAGATCAAGAAATTGAAGGGCTCCAACGTTTTTCTCGCAGATCTCAGCAACTGGTTTATACACTATTATGGTATTGCCATCCAAATCCTGTTTCCTTTGCTTGGTTGTGGCCTCATTGCTACAAACCTCATAACAGGACGGGTTTTGTGTTGTAAATCCAAACTTATTCGCAAGCTGCAAGCCAGTGATATATCCTGTAGTCTCACCACCTACATTCAGATATTTCTTCTCAATGAATTTATCCACGGAAATACGGCCTTTCGTACCCAGTACTGTCAAATAAGGGATATAATATACCCCATTGTATAGCCGCTCAAGTTTGCCATCGTCAACAAGCCTCTTCATTTCCTGCCTGATATAATCCTTGGATTTCCCAGGTATCTCATCTATAAAGATAGGCTCGCCACCCTTGTAATTTTCTACAATATAATCGATTACCATATTGCACCCTCACATATTTGAAATCTTTAATTTCACTTTTATGATACATCTCTCACTAAGCTTTTTCAAGTAATAAAAAAGTGATGCCAAATTTGGCATCACCCTTCTAAAAGGTCATTTAGCGTATCTGCGGTCTCTACCGGCTGCCAGTGTCCTTCAACACAGGTCTCTGGCCCGATCTTCTCTATCGTGTCAGCTAGTTTCCTGGCAAGAGCCCCGTCCTTCCTCCAGCTTGGGAACTCACCACAGGTGGAATCCCCCAGGAAAAGAACTTTCTCCTCCGGAACATAGATTAGCGTCGAATCATCAGTGTGCGGCGCCTCAGCTTCCAGGAGCTGAACGTGAATGCCTCCAAGGTCCAGTGTCATCTCGCCAGAAAACACCATATCTGCCAGGGTTACGATAACCGGCCTTCCCCCAGCGTATTCAAGCCTGATACTCTCATCAAAAGATAGGAACTCTTCTGCTCCGTTCTGCTCTATCCTGCTCTTAATCTCAGCGATATGCTGGTTTGTTTTTGCATTGGCGATAGACAATCCGTTGATGGCATGCATCCCAAATGTATGGTCCCAGTGCCAGTGGGTTATGGCAGTAATGCTTGGGAGCGGAAGATTCTCTTTTTCCAGAAGCTCGTAAAACTCCCTGGTGTGGGCCTCAGAGTGCCCTGCGTCTATTGCCAGGCTCCAGTTGTCACCCTTGATATAGCTCAGGTTTGGCCTGTCACGCTCTGATTCAAATGGCATGTACCATATGTGTTCTGTTAATCTTTCAAGTCTGCTCATGTTGTAATCCCCCTGCTGCCTGCGCCGGCAGCCACTTATTTCCTCGTTATGAACTCTGCGATATCCTTCATATCCTCCGAGAACAGCATATTTGCAAAATACTCATCCCTTCCAAATCCGCTCTCAACGATGTTCCTTACAACTGCTCTGAAGGGCTGATAATATCCATTAGTATCGAAAAGAACTATCGGACAGCTTGTAATGTTAAGGCTCATCAGTGACATAACCTCTGTCAGCTCATCCAGCGTCCCGATCCCGCCTGGCAGCGCCACAAAAGCATCCGCAAGCTCTATCATCCTGGCCTTTCTCTCAGCCATGGTAGGTGTGTCGATGTACTGGGTAAGCCCCTGCTGCCTCCTTGCCTGGATCAAAGGAACATCCGGAAGGACTCCTATTACCTCTGCCCCTGCTTCCAACGCCGCTGTGCTCACTGCTCCCATAAGTCCCTTGCTGGCTCCGCCATAAACAAGAGTATTACCACTTTCACCGATCCACTTTCCAAGGGCCTTCGCAGACTCAAGGAACCTTTCGTCATTACCACTGCTTGACCCGCAATAAACTACGATGTTCATACAACTGCCTCCTCCTAATGTCTGTATCGTTGCCTATAGTAATCCTGCCAAAAAATCTCTTATTACTCCAAAGCACTCCCTGACTGTATTGTTAGGAATGTACTGTGGCTGCATGTAAGCAGCGATGCCACAAATTTCCGCATCCGTGAGCTTCCTGGCGATGCGTACTCCTCTGAATACATGGAATCCGTTGGTCACGATTCCTATCCTGAGGTTATCAAGGTTATCCAGATTGTCCTTGTCGCCATCGCTCTGCGCTTCTCTTTGCCTGATGATATCCAACGCATTCTGGATATTCTCTTTTGTGTCAGTTGAGAGTTCCTCAACATCGATCCTGTCTCTATCAACTCCAAGGCTCACCAAATAATCTGCTCCGCCCTGACCTTCGCTCATGGTCTCATTTCCGCCCTTGGCTCCGGTAGTCACGCACCTGGTGTCAGGATTCTCTTCCATGTACTCCCCAGTCTTCTCCAGCCTGTACCTGTAGATAACGCTTGGCTTGTCACCTCTCATCTGCGCTCCCAGCACAATGACATAGTCAAGATCCGCTTCTCCCTTATCAAAAAAATGCGACCAGATCGCCACCTGGCAGACCAGGAACACCGCTGCTCCCGCCGCCAGAACAACATACGTCATCCACCTTACAACTTTTGGCACCGCAGCCCATCTTCCCTTTCCAGCCAGGAAGTGACAAGCCCCGAAAAACGCTGCCCCCACCAACCATATCACAAAGGAAAATGTTCCGCTTCCCACCAAAAATACCATCAATGAATACGCAAGGCACAGAACCGCAAGCACAAACCATAACGCCCTGATCCCTGGTGTAAATAATCTCTTTACCATAACTCCTCCATAGAGTTTATTATAGTAATTTCTTGACAGTAATGTATAGAAAATGTAGTATGCCAAATTCAACATTCTATATTTCGTGAACTTCAACCCTCTCCTCTTCCCCATTTTGGGCGAAAAACGGCCTTTTTGAAAAAGAGGTACCATTAAACCCAGGATTTTTCCGAAGATTTCCACGGAAAACACCCAGAAAAATGGTACCTCTTTTAGAAAAACCAGGTTTTTTACCCAAACCCAAACGCTATAACGTCAACTTTTCAAAAATCAGTGGTCCCCCTTTTCCAAAAAACCCGATTTTGACCCAAAACACCCACAACAGCCCTGCAACCAGTACAACTCCAGCCCGCCAGCCCTCAAAACTTCACTCCACCAGTATCTCCCACAGCTCCGGTGTCAGATACTTCTTCAGCAGTCCATCCGCGTCGATCGCACCAAATCCCCCGTAGAACTCCTCCGCCACGCCGCCAGCGATGGCTCCGAAGGTATCACTGTCGCATTTCAGGGAAAAGACATTTCGGATGAACGATTCGTAGTCGCTGCTCTCGTAAAAGCACCTCATAGCCGCAGGTACTGACTCCTGGCAGCTCTCATTCCACTTATACCTTGGCCTGATCTCATCTAGGCTGTATGCAATGCTGTACTCATAGTCATCCTTTGGATACTGCTCCAGCACGTAGTCATAGATCTCCTGCTTGCTCTTGCCATGTCTCGCCATCCAGATACATGTGGCTGTGACCACTGCTCCTTTGATCCCCTCAGGGTGATCGTGTGAAACCGCAGCTGTAACCTCAGCCATCTTCTGCATCTCCTCATAATCCTCATAAAACTCCCCAACAAAAGCCACTCTCATGGCAGATCCATTGCCCCAGCTGTTATAAGGCTCATGCTTATCTCCATTTATCCACTTAAAGAACCTTCCACCATATCCGCAGAATGGATACTTGCGCCCAACAGCCACCATGGTCTTCACCAGCGCCTCGCTGCTCACACAGCCGCGATCACCGTCCCCGCACTCAGCCCCAGCAGCTCCATCAGCCCCAGCGGCTCCACCAGCTCCAGAACCCCCAGAACCTCCAGCGCCTTCCACTATCGCCTTCTTCACCGCCAGCGCCATCACGGAATCATCCGTAAACCCGATAGCATCGCCGCCTACCAAAGCCACATTCTTCCAGTCCAGATTCCTTGGTCTGTCAAACTCGTACTGCGCACCCAATATATCTCCAAGAACTGCTCCTTTAATTGCCATAACACATCACCTCCTGGCCTTTCTACCACGTCCTGCAAAAGCCGCATCGCCAGCGCCCAGAACACTACCAGCGCCCGGAACACTACCAGCGCCCAGAACACTCCTTCGTCCCGCGTCAGATCCCCCGCGTCTTACATAATCCTCATTTATCTCATCAGCCCATCCGCTTTCATCCATCTCCATGTGATAGTTCTCCGCGGAAGCCTTAAGCGTGCAGCAGACCGCCGCTGAAACTCCAGCGTACACATTCGCAGTCCCCACACTGTCACTCACATAATTCACTGCCCTGTCCTTGCGGATCCCGTATTTCTGCGCCTCCGCATAAGCATCAATATTCGCACCAATAAAGATAAACTCCCATCCGTATTTCTCCTGCTTCCTTCTGACCATCTTCTCAATCTTCTCCCGGGAGTACTTCCTGCTGGCGTTCTCAAAGCCATCCGTAGTGATCACAAATATGGTCTTGCCCGGCCTGTCCTCTTCCCTTGCGTACTTGTGCACGTTTCCGATGTGATGGATCGCTCCGCCCACCGCATCCAGCAGCGCCGTGCATCCCCTGACGTAGTACTGCTCCCCGGTCATCTCCTCAACCTTATCCAGCGGAACCCTGTCGTGGATCACTTCACAGACATCATCGAACAGCACCGTCGACACAAGTGCCTTCTCACCTGTCTTTTTCTGCTTCTCCATCATAGCATTAAACCCGCCGATGGTGTCCGCCTCAAGCCCGCCCATGGAGCCCGATCTGTCCAATATATAAACGATTTCTGTAAGATTCTTATTCATTTAATTTCCCTCCTGGTAATCATGTCGCCCCCTGCAGTGGGCTGTTTTCTTTGTTATGACCACATATTACCTTTTTGGGAAAAGAAAAAGGTCAACCCGAAGGCGACCTTGGCAAAACCCACATCATCCCTTTGACAGCGGATCCAGTCCGTAATCAAAAAGCACGATATCGATCTTCATTACATTGTAATCCCCATGGGTGATAAACCACTCCACGATCACATCCGTCTGTGACACCGGAGACAAAGCATACCCCGCAAGCCGCAGGAAATCCACAGCCTCATCAAGGTTCAGGCGCAGACCAACTGCCAGGGCAAGGACCTTCTCTTTTGACGGCTTGACCTGCCCCTTAAGGAGCTTGGAAAAATACTGCTTGGAAATATTGGCAGCTGCATAAACCTCAGAATTCTTGAGTCCCTTCTTGTTGATGTACTGCTGAAGATGCTTCTCAAAGGTATCCGTGTACATGTCCTTAAGCGCAGCATCAAGAGACATCCCAAGGGCCTGGTTTGGTACAGCTCCAGCCACCGTACTGCATAGCATCGCCGCCCTGGGCCTTACCGTTTTCTCCGGCTCATCCTCCGGAATTCCGTCGCATGAATACTCCTCTTTAAGAGCCTCAGTCTCATAGTCCTCGTCGATGAAGCTCCTGACCTCTTCTCCCAGCTCTCCGGATATCCTGACGGCACTTTCTCCGAACACCACCAGGTATATCTCCATCTCATGCTCTCCCAGGAACCTGGTAAAAGAGCTAACGGCTACCTCTATACCGATCCTCTTCGGAAAACCATAAGTCCCCGTGGCAAGCAGCGGAAAAGCAATGGACCTGCATCCATTCTCCAAAGCCAATGCCAGAGCCCTGTCGTAGCACTGGGTAAGGAGCTCTACCTCACCGTGACTTCCGCCTTCCCACCATGGTCCACTGGCGTGAATAATGTACCTGGCATCAAGATCAAAAGCCGGCGTAATCCCAACTTCTCCCGGCTCCAGAACACCAACCTTCTCCCTGGCTGCAAGGAGCTTATCCTCCCCCGCAGCTTTATATAAGGCAGAATCAACGCCACCACCAATAGCCACAGCAGGATTAGCTGTGTTCACGATGGCATCTGCTTTTACTTTAGTTATGTCCGCTCTGATGATCTGAAATGGCATCTCTTCCACCTCTATGGATTACATCTCTTGCAGGGCTTGTATCCATCAGCAATTATCTCATCCCTGCTCTTGTCGCTATATACCTTGTTCTTTTCCTTCATGTCAGAAACGCTCTCACAGTCAGGATAATGGAACTTCTTGGAATTCTTGTTGAGTATATATGTAGTCTCTGCAGGAATATCAGAAACCTCACTACCTGCCGAAGACCTTACTGATCCATTCCCGGAATCTCCGCCAGTTATGATAAAAGAACTACCGTCTACCTCTCTACTGGTCTCAGGCGCCAGCTTATTGCTGCCATTTGCATAGCTTATCTCTACTCCCGGCTGAACGTTATAACAGAATACGTTAAAAGAAATACCTCTGCCCTTATCTTCTACCGAGTAAGCTTCAATCTTCACCCCATCACACAGAAGATTCTTCCCTGTAAAAATGGGAGTAACTCTGTACATTACATGGTTGCCAGTACTGCTGATATATTCTGCCACCATGTTCTCGTAGGGCAGCATTCCCTCTACGTTCATGTACCTGGTTCCAGTGATAAGGTTCTTCTCATTGGCATTCTCACCAGTCAGCTGAAATCCTATCATGTGGCATCTGTTGTACAGATAAGGAGGATCTGAATCTACCAATCCAGGATACTTATTCTGCTTCCAACCTGTAGGCCGCACATCACCAATAGACTGGCGCTCCTCTGTGGGCATAAGGTCCCGTCCGATACATGCTACCGCGGTTGTACATCTTCCCAGCTTGTCCAGTTCTCCATATCGTTCAAAAGAGCTAACGGTGATCTCATCTTTCTTGAACTCCGAAACATTCTTGTTAAGCTCTACAAACGCATTTCCACTATACGCAGGAATCTCGTCCTCTGCATGACTCTGTACGCAGCCAAAGAGGAATAAGGACATGGAGACACAAAGTGCCAGTAAGACGATATTTATTCTATTTGCAAGACGAGTCATCTTCATAGCAACCTTCCTCTCGTCTATCATATCATTTTTATCACAAAAATACTGACATGTTAGATAGTAATTCGTATATAATAGTATATGAGCTCAAGGTAATTAGTTGTCTGTTATTCGCAAAAAGGGAGAACAATATGAAGCCATCAAAGAACTCAAAAGAGAATAATAATAGTTTCTTTGCAGAATCCGGAATGGAACTTTCAAACGAAGAAATGGAAAAAGTAACTGGTGGAATGAGCGCGGCCGCTGCTCCTCGAAGAAAACCAGGTCATGAGCGTTCATTTACCAGTTTGGAAGAAGCAATGGCCAAGCCCAAAGAGGACATAACCTGGGAAGACTTCCAAGATACCTGGCACTGGTTAGTTAAGGGCGACCATTATATAGGTTGATCATCACAGGAGTAATCCAGGTCCATGAGCGAAAACAACAATGAAAATAAGAAAAATAATAAGAGTATCGCTGCAGGAGCAACAACACTGATATCAGTACTTGCTGTACCTATTACATTGCTTGCAGGTCTACTCTTATCTAATAAACGAAGGAAATAATATCAGGGCCAATCAAGCCTTTTCTTTGTATGCCTCGAGATACCTTACTTTCTTATCATGAGCTAAAGCATACTCAATCTCGCTTCTAGTACTGTCGCCGATATATCCTCCAACATTGATCACAAAGATCTCATCAGACATATCAATTTTGCGCTTATGAATATCATCAAGCATTTCCTTGGTCTTTGTAAGTGTACCTTCATCCATGTTTTCCCAGACTTCAGAATCTCCTGAATGTCCAAAAAGTCCAACGCTAATTACTATGTTGCCTTCAAGTGTCAGCTTCTTCTGTGCTTCCATAAACTGATCCTTGAAACGTGTGCTCCCACACAACGTAATAACTGGATATTTTCCCTGCATCCCCAACAGTCCTCCATTTCATATTCTTATAGAAATCTACTTACTCTGATATCTTATCCTCAATTCGCATCAAACTCTGCCTGGGCCAAAGTCATCTCGCCTTGTCCATAAGCACAGAGTTTAACGTCGATCTCATAATCAGGATAATCCTGGACAAACTTCTTATATGCTCTGCAGCATTGTTTGGTCGATTCACCCACAGCATTAGGAAGATTTCCTCCAAAAATACCAGAACTTATCAACGGAAAAGAGATGCTGTGGTAGTCATTTTTACTCATAACTCTCTCCTATGATATCTATCATTTCTCTCTATTCATTTTAACAATCTGTTATCGGTCTCTGAAGATCATAGTTGAATGCACTCTCGTCTGTTGCACATGGTTCAAAAGCAACAATTGATGTTTGTGCTGCAGCTAATCCATTTCCGCCTTGTCTTGCCTTCCATCCACCTTCAGCAACATAGTCTTCTGGATCTGGTTTTCCTATTTGTTTTGCGAATTCAACTAACATGTCATGCCAATGAACATACTGTTCATACATATGAACTTTAGATAAGAATTCCGACCATGCTCCATTATTCGGGCAGCACCAACATCCCACTCTAGTCCATCCCAATCTGTAAGCTTCATTAAAATCAATTCCAGTAGTAAGGATATAAAGCCATACATCAAAGTCTGTCCAATCGATGATAGGCGCAGCTACAGTTTGTTTTGAGATCTTTGGGCTTTCACTCTCACGTTCATATTTACTTCTGCTAGCCGATTCATTATGTCGTATTCCTTGAAAGCTCAAGATATTATTCTTATCTTTAAATGCTGATGCTATAGTCTTCTGTATCGCACCCGTTTTAAAAACTGTACAGCACCACCTCATTACTCTACTAGGTGGACCAACCACCTCACATAAATTCTCAAAATTCTTTTCTCTGTTTTTTGCAGTAAGAATTCTAACCCCTTGTGATTCTTCATTCTTATTAAATCTTTTCTTATACTCAAGAGTATATGGGAACTCTAATGTAGTATCTCCAAAAACATGCAATATCCTGTTCGTTCCAAGCGCACGATTAACAAGATGCGATGTTACAGTAGAATCCTTTCCTCCACTGAACGAAACCATCATATCCTCTATTGTATATTTGTTGAGATACTGCTGAATAAAGTTAATTGCCTCTTCAGTTATGTAGTTGTATCGGTCGGCGTTAGCTTTGACAAAAAGGCTGACACTTTGTTCAAAATACTTATAATCAAGACTCTTTGACGCCTCATCATAAGCCGCTTTTATTGCTTTTATCTCATCTAAAGGTTTGGCATTCTCTTTGCCCACAGAAAACTTTATCTTCTGTCCATCAATGATATATGCATTCGAGCCGTACCACACCGAACTCTTCTGATATTCAAAAGGATTACCAGTAATAAGTAATGAAACCAGCATGTTTTCTTCAGGGAAAACCGGTCTTAGATCTGTAGACAGATATCTGCCTTCATTCCCACAAACAGGACACTCTTTCTCATAAATAGGTATATTACACTCATCACACCAATATATTGTTGAAGCCATTTCTGTTGCATGACCACATTTAGGATTAACACAATTGTCCCCATTCATTGGCACTTTACATTTTGGGCATATTCTTTCTATCATACATCCACCACTCTATTTATTCTGCCTTAACCGCATCGCATACATCGCCTATATTGCAATCAAAATACTCACATATGCGAAGAATAACAGACAAGGAGACTTCTTGACCTTTATTTAATTTGGTCATGGTACCAGAGGCAATTTTCAATTCTTCTCGGAATACCTGCTTACTCATTTCCTGTTCTGCCAACATAATCCATAATTTCTTATAACTAATCTTCATACTCCGCCTCACTGATAATAAAAGATACGGTTACACGAGATTAATTCTATCACATAGAGCTATGCAACGCACCAAATTACTAAGCTTTTTATTCATGTTCTTGCGATTTTCCATCAACTGGATGAATATGTATTATTATTCGTATAATCTTTTTGTATCACTCCATTCCGTCTCTGCGACATATTTCATAGTACTTACATGTAACACAAAAGTGCTTGCAGAACTTGTTATGCCTTAGGAAACACTTCCTTACCCAATACAATAGTCTTTTCATAAGCAACTCCTACTTTTAACATCCCATATCATCCATATCGTCTTCAAAATCTAGCCAGTCATTCAGGCGATCATATTCTCTGTCACGTCTGAACTCTTTCTGCCTACGATCAAAGTCTTTGCGCTCCTTCTTGCTCATATTACCAACCAGGTTCTTGTACTCTTTATCAGTTAGTCTTACATCTTTGTCTTTCTTTCCAAAAAACATGTTCTACCTCCTGCCCTCATGGGCATATCTAAACCATTCATCTTTTGTTCCTCTTTGCCAATATCAAAGGTAATGATCCTCTTTAATAATCACAGTCCTACATCCATTGGACATCATATTGGCTTTATATCTTAACTCTTCATACAGCTTAGGATTAGTGCGCTTGATAGAAGCAAGTTTGATATCAAAGCTAATAAAGCGAACCATAATTATGATTATCTGTACCAAGACCCAAAGCGTAAACAGTACCGGAAACAGTGCTATCAATATTATTAACATAGTTAAAATCTCCTTTTTCTATAATCCAATCTTCTGATGATAGGATTATCCCACAACATTTGGGCGATAAATCGGACACTAAAAAAGCCGCTCAACAGAGCGGCTTATAAGCACATCATGCCAGTAACTTTATTCTTGCCAATTACTTCACAAACAAAAATCCAATCACTGGTCCAAGGAAGATCGCGATATAGATCAATGTGATCCATGGCTGGTATTCCACATAGAACTGCTTGAAAGTCAGTCTCCATGGATGTTTGATGAGGACCCAGCCCACCAGGTCCACGATGATGCTGATCACTGCCCAGATGCAGCCTGTCAGCAAAGCCTCAGTCATTGTTGGATTTGCGAGACTGTGCATGTAGATATATCCGAACACAGGGAACAGGATTATGTTGTACAGTGGATGCCAGGGCTTGGTCTTTTCATAGGCCTCGCCCATTCCCGGCCCTTCCTTCATGGACTTCATGTGAAGCACCTTGACGTTAAAAATCGTGTGACCGATTCCAACCCAGGTCACCAATATATAGCACACTGCAAGGCAGAGCATACTCATCCCCAAATTACTCATTTCATTTTCCTCCTCTTGTCAGGCTTCATAGAAACAGTGCAATCATCCAGATATAACATATTGTTTTTGGAATCATCATCATTCCAAGCATGGGCTTTTTCCTGGCGCCCAGCACTACTATCATGTAGCAGACAAAGCTCACTGTCACTAACGCTGCCAGCAGTAGCTCTTTATACCAAATGATCAGATACAGGATTGTGATCACTCCCATAATAACAAAGGGGATATTTCTGTACAGGTTCCATCTTGTCTCCTGGTCCTTGGAAAACCAGTGGTTCTGAGGGAACATACACAGGATGATGCGGATGATTGCCAGGGCATTCAGTATCAAATACAGAGTGAACTTCTCTGGCATCACGGAGCTGATATCATACTTTCCATGCTTTACGGACAATGCTGCGAAAAAGAAAATGTAGAACACGGTCATTGTGATGGATGATATCAGATTTCCCAGTCCCAGCCAGAAATCTCGCTTCTGCTGCAATTCTTTTCCCGAGGGCTCGCCCCTGAAGTTGTAGATGATCCTTGGGATCAGGTGGAATGCATCGCCACCGCCAAGGAGCAGGGTCATGACCGCGCAGATCCTAAAGAACAGATTGCCGGTGGTGGCTGTCCTGGTGATGAATATGATCCCTGCGATCAGGGCAAACATCAGATAGCCGATGCAGAAGACGTTCTCACCTATTCTCATTCCTAAGGGTTTTTCTTTTGTTGTCATTTTCTAACTATTACCTCTACCCACATTTCACTTTCTCTGCCGAGTCTGTTGTCATTGCCAACTTCGTTGTCCAGGATTGTAAATCCTGCGTTTTCAAAAAGTGGAACTATGGTCTTTTCATTGAAGTCGCTGAACTTGCGGATTCCACGCATCTTGGTTCCGTCGCCGTACTTGAATGATGCGTATATTACTCCGTCAGGTTTAAGAGCTGCATTCATCTTTTGGAGGATGCTTGGAAGCTCTGTCATTGGCACATGGAGAAGTGTCGCAGATGCCCATATGCCATCGAACTCTTTGGTATATGTCATGTCTTCGAATCTCATGTTCTTAACGTCTAAGCCAGTATATTCAGAAGCGCGTTTACACATCTCAGGAGATGCATCGAAGGCCTCTACGTCATATCCTGCATTCAGGAATGCCTTGCTATCTCTCCCGCTTCCACAGCCTGCGTCAAGGATCTTTGCTCCTGATGGGAGATGTGAAGTGAACTTCTCTCTGGCATAGGACATGTTGGCATCAACACTTCCAGCGAAGAATGAGTCAGCATTCTCGTTGTAATACTCAACGTTGTTATCAAACATCTCTTTTGCGATATTAGGGATCAGCGCCAGGTCCGCAGGAAGCCAGTCAACACTTCTGAGTTCACTGTACTCAAGCCACTTTGCAGCTTCATGCTCAAGGAGCTGGAGTTCACCTTCTTCTACAGTTGCCCAGTAGCAGTTCATGTGGAGGTGGAATGTCTCATAGTCGTAATCGATGATGTCGATAAGGTCATGGACTTCTATCTTAGCTCCAAGCTCTTCCCTGATCTCGCGGACTAAAGCCTGCTCTGGAGTCTCACCATCCTCGATCTTGCCACCTGGGAATTCCCAGCCATCCTTGTAGTCACCATAACCACGCTGGGTTGCGAATATTCTTGTTTTCTTGTTGTAATCGTCGCAGATTATTGCTGCGACTACGTTCACTGTTTTCATATATTTACTATACGTTTACTTTCCTCAGTCTCTAAATTCCATATGTCCAGTATCAAATCCGTGGCCGATCTCTACAGTCTTCTTGGTCACTTCGCCATCTTCTGAAACCGGATATGTCAGGTACAGCTGATTACCATCCCATTTAAACTTAGGCTTATCCTCTGCCTTACCAGTATATGCCCATTCCTCATAGACATAGTTGGCGTTGTCATCTGTTCCGTCTATGGTATCGTCCAGAATTATTCCATAGCATCCTGCATCCATGCTGATAACACCGTAGGCCTTATATCGTCCTGTTTCGTCCTCATCCCAGAAGATGAGGGCGTCTGTACCTTCTGTAAGATTCACTTTGCTGCCCCACTCAAGCCCGTTGAAATTGTACTGCCCCAGTATCTTGTCCATGGTCTGATAGTAGATTGCTTCGTCAACAGGGTATGCGTACTCTATAGGCTCTTTTACCTGATCTAGTGCGCTGCAGCCGGATGCTACTATCAGGATGGCTGATGAAAGAATCATTGCCACTGCTTTTTTCATAATCCCCCAACACTCCTCCGATATTTCTTTTCCCATAAAAATAGGGAACTTTTGATGTGATAATTGTACCAAAAGTTCCCTAAAAATTTAAATATCTCACTGTATATATGGGTGCTTGTATGGTGCGGGCTCTGGTCCGCAGTAGAGACCATAGGCATCGCAGATCCAGTAGGTTCCATCGCCCATTGGGACTCTGCACCACTGATGGCCCCACTGGTTCTCGTTTACGTGCTCGTATGGGATTCCAAGAATGTTGAGGCAAAGGCCTGTTGCTCTGGTGCATCCTGCGCAGGAGCCAACGCCTGTCACAAAGTAACCATAAGGGTCATTGTAGTGAGGAGCTTCTGTTGTGTAGGTAACTACTCCAAGGTCAACTCCCATTCTGATTCCTGTTGCCACGCCTACCAGCTGATCCTGGCGGCTCATTCCTGCCAGAGGTGCTACCAGCTGATACGCTACGTCGTAGGCCTGCTGGAATTCCTGGTTGGTCATTTTCTTTTTAAGGCTCTTGTAGTTGGCAAGGTCTTTCAAGGCAACGAAGTTTGTGGTGGCAGCAGGGGTTGCTGATGCTATTGCTGACTGGCCTGCGGCAGCTGCTGCGTCTGCGGTGGCAAATCTGCCTTCTGCTCTTCCGTTGTTAACATAGTGGTTATATAAAGCCTTCTCACTTGTTCCTACAGCGTTTGCTACATCAGGGTACTGCTTTGCATAAAACTCAGCGTCAAACATTGTTCCGTCCGCCATCTTCTTTGGCGCTGCAAAGGCAGTTACTGAGCATGCTGCAAATGTAACTACGCTCAAGGTTAAGGCTAAAGCTCTTTTAAAATTCATGCTATTCGTCCCTCATCTTTCATAACACTAATCGCAATATCGTAAAGAGTTTATCCCTTAGTTGACTTACGGTCAATAAAATGCATATAAAAAAAGCGGCAAAATTGCCGCTTTTGAGAGTTTGTTTCGTGGGGTATAGTATTGGCGGAATTATAATTCCATGTATTACTGTGGAAGCTCTTTTCCCCTGCAGATGTAATCCCAGCTGCAGTCGCCGCAGATGTCGCTTCTAAGACCGGTTTTGATGATCTTATCATGGACCAGTGTAATGAAGTCGGCATAAGGGATTTCGTCTCTGTCTTCCAGGCCGCATGCTTTCAGGACTTCTTCGTCATAGCGCTTCACCTTGTCCTGGGTTGTGCACTTTCCGCCCTCGTTGTTTGGACAGTTTTCGCATACGATGTCTGTCTCTACTTTAAGCATGACTTGCTGCGTCGGATCAGCCTCCATCTCACGGATTATCCTGCCCATGTGGTCTGTGAAATCCTCGCTGTATCCTTTTCCTTCATAGAATTGAAAACACATCCCATGATGTGGTCGTAACATTCTGCTCATGTCATCTTATCCTTCAAGCATAGCCAGTTCATCGTCAATCGCTCTGGCAACAAACTGGTTTATTGTTATTCCTTCATTAGCCGCATGGAGAGCCACCTTTTTATGTTGCTCCGGTTTAATTCTGACATTGAAGGAACCTTTAAATTCTCTTTCAGGCTCTTTTCCGATCTGGATGCAATAGTCAACATAGTGATTAACTGACTTACGGAACTCCACCATCAGCTCTGTTACTGATTCTCCATGGAAATTTATAGAGTCATTTATCCCAAGAACATGGCCAACGAATATCTTATCTTCCTGATCAAATTCAATCTTAGCGTGATAACCTTCACATTCCATTAGTGAACTATGCATTAGATTTCACCTACCTCTCCTAAAAACTTGATGATCATTTTTATCTGGTAGCGATATAACTCATTGCCAGGATGTGGACCATCAAACTGAACGATACGTTTTGTTTCTTCGTGATAATAGCCTATCCCTGAGCCTCTGCCTCCTTCAAATTTCTTGCAGCCACACTTCTTCATGAGCGCATCAAGTTCGCGAGTTGTGAAATTTGTAGGTGTTGGCTTACTAAGTAGCTTTCTAAGCAGGTCTTCCTTTTTGGGCATCGTATTATCCTTTGTAACTATTTTCTAGTTACAGATTACTATCAAAGAAAATCTTTGTCAATGGACCCCTGCGAAAAATGGAAAAAGGAGATGGCACTCTGTGCCATCCCCTTGATCACCAATATCGCAGACCATTCATGGTCTCTCCATTCCAGTCTCTTTATAGTATTCCTCCAAGAACTCGCACATGTATTCATGGCGCTTCTGGGCCATGGCCTTGGCTGCGTCGGTGTTCATCTCATCTTTGAGGAGAAGGAGCTTGTCGTAGAAATGCTGGATAGAAACTGACAGGTCTCTTCCGACTTTTCCGCCGTAGGCAAAGGTCCTGGCGATTCCGATAGCTCCAATGGCGTCCAGTCTGTCTGCATCCTGGACGATCTTGCCCTCTAAGGTCTCTGGTGTCTTTCCTCTGTTCTGGCTAAATGAAACTGCGTTGATCATGGTGCAGATCTGATCTGCAGTCTCGGCAGGGATATCTCTTTTCCCGAGGAAAGCTCTGGCATTGGCGTTGTTCTCTGTGTTGAAGAGCTTGTGGTCGTCGGCGTCGTGAAGGAGCGCTGCCAGAAGGACCATAAAGCCATCTGCCTCCGGGTAAGATTCCATCAGGGCTTTGGCGTTTTGGTAGACCCTCATGGTGTGGTCAGCGCCGTGGCCATCGGAATTTCCGGCAAACAGGTCTTTTACGTATTCTATCGCTTCAGTGATTATTACATCTTTGTTCATTGTTGTGGCGTCCTTTCCGGGGGAGCTTGTAGCTCTTTTCCCAGATACCAATAGTATACCGCAAATGAAAAAAGGCCGTTACTCACACGGATAACGGCCTGATTTGCACTTATATTATTGGAGCCCGAAGACTTCGCCGTAGATCATGACTGCGTTCCTTACGCACTCTTCGCAGGGGCAAAGGGGCTTGCCGTCGGTTACGGCCTTGAGGTCCTTGCACTTGATGGCGCCGCATCTTCTGCCGAACTCCTCCTGGATCTGCCTGGTCTTTCCAAGAGTTCCACGGCCCTCGGTCTTAAGGCCTGCTACCATGCCTGCTCCGATGAGAGCGCCGCAGGTTGCCTCGAGATTGCCCATTCCAGCGCAAAAGCCTGCAGAGATCTGGCAAAGCTGCTCCTCTGTGAGGTTCGTTTCGTCAGCCAGCGCCGCTGTTACTGACTGCGCGCAGTTGTACATTCCTGAAGCCTTTAATTGTACTGCCTTGTCGGCTCTTTCCTGTAAAGTCATTTCTCCATACCTTTCTTTGCCTTGATCTGGCAAATGCCCTGAGTCATGGTCCCCATGGGACAAAATGAACACCAGGTCCGTTCCTTGTAAAGTGCCATAACTATCAGCCCGATCAGCGTCGATGTCAGCATCAGGCTGTAGAATCCAAATCCAAATTGTGCCACCCAGTCCGGGAACACACTTCCATTATACGCCCATTTCCAGGGTACTTTGAAGGTCCAAAATAACTTGATGGCCTTCCGAAGAGTTCCGGCTCCCGAGAACACCAGATATGTCTGGAAGATCATGCTGCCAAACATTGTCATGAAAAATGTCAGGAACCCGTATCTGAACCACTTTGAGGATATCCACCTCGGGGCGGGCTTTCTTCTTGAGCATTTCATGTTCCTGCCAAGCACCCAAAAGAGCTGTCCCCTTCCGCAGAAGTGATTGCAAAAGAGCTTGTTTCCTCCTGCGATGGCGAATATCAGTGGGAGAATGAAATCAATGAGCCCAAGCCAGGCGAACAGAATGTTAAAAAAGCCAAGGGCGAAATATACTATTGTCCAGATCCACAGGTAGTCGTACCAGTGTTTCTTCTTGGTTGCCGTCTTCATCGTGCTGCGTCCTCCGTGCGTTCTTCTTGGATATCTCTGAGGGGGGTTAGGGTGTCCTGAATGGACATGGAACCTGTGGGGCAGGCTCCGGCGCAAAGTCCGCATCCAACGCAGGTCGCGATATCAACAACGGCATAACATCCCTTGCAGATACTGATTGCTCCTCGCGGGCACTGCAATGCGCAGACGCCGCAGGCAACGCATCTGTTTATGTCGTTTGCTGCCTTTCTCATTTGATCTTCTCCCATCTAATTCTCGCTTTTTACATCTTTCCTTTTACCGCTTGCAATTTGCGAGCGATACTCATATTATAGGTGGTATAAAAAGTATATCAAGTACGCAAATAATATAGACCTGGTACGAAAAAACTGAGTAATGGGAAAGGATGGGAATTATGGCTTCAAAAAAGAATGTAGGTGGGAAGGTTTCTGGTGCGAAGACTTCTGGTGCGAAGCGCGAGCCTCTGTGTGAAGATATCGCTGGGAAGGGCTGCGGCCTTAAGAAAGTAATAGATATAGTCGGCGGCAAATGGAAGATCATGATCCTTTGCGTCATCGACAACAAAGAAGTAGTGCGCTACGGTGAGCTCAACCGCGCCGTTGATGGCATCACCAACACCATGCTTGCAAACTCTCTTAAAGAGCTTGAGGCAGACGGTCTTGTAGAGCGCAAGCAGTACGACGAGATGCCAGTCCGTGTCGAGTACAATCTGACCAAAAAAGCAAAAAGCCTCATCCCAATCCTTCTTGAACTGAAGAAGTGGGGTGAGGTCAATCTGTGATTTCTTACTGGGCCCAGGTCTTGGGCTCATCTCTTTCGATGTAGCCAATCTCGTACTTGCCGTTATTGTAGTTGAGGTTAAAGCCCATGATGGTTCCAAGCCTCGGGAAAGGTGTAACGTAGCACCTTAACACCGGGCTGTCTTCATTTATTATCTCTGCAAAGAATACCGGTCTGATCTCTGTAACAGCGTCTGTCGTCCACCAGTCTTTGATGTAGTCTTCTCCGACTTCTTCTGTTGCTGAAAGGCCTGCTTCTTTGAAGGTGTATTTGATATTGCCATCTTCTGGTTCATCGTATTCCGTGGTAAATCCCTTAGCTCCGTTTTCTCCATTTGCAAGTGGAAGCTCAACCTGGCTGTACTGGCCGGTGGTCTGGTCCTTGTGGAAGAGCCACATGTCACCAAAGGAAAATGGATCAGTGCTGGTGTCGTATGTGAGGGTCACCAGGATTTCTTTTGCCCCATCTCCATCAAGGTCTCCTGACTGAATGTGAGGGAATCCGGTATCCCAGCCCTTGGGTGTCACAAGCTCATCGCCGTTGCCAAACTTGATGGTGTAGATGGCGCTCTCTTCCTTGGTGTCGCAGTCGCGGTTTACGCGGTCGGTCTTGCCATCCCCGTCGTAGTCGCAGTTGTCGAACTCCGCGCGCCAGGTGTAATTGGTGCACTCGTCAACGTAGCCCACATACTCCCAGAGTTCGAAGGGAGATGTTTCGGCGTCGGCACTTTGGCTGTCTGCGTCTGCAGGCTCTGAATCCGCTTCTACGCTGGATTCAGCTGCGGGAGCTTCTGACTCTATGCTAGCCTCTTTTGTAGAAGTCTCTGTTTCTGCGCTCTCATCTGAAGGCGCAGTGGTACTGCTGCCACATCCTGTGAGCAACATGATCATTGCCAGGACTGGCAGGTGTCTGTAGAACTTTTTCATAACTTTGCTCCTCATAAGATATATTTCAAAAGCCCTTGTTTAGGACTGTTTGAACAAGCTTGTAACTGTATTCATAATAGCTTTGTTATCAAGAATGGAATCCAGGATTCCGCTAAGCTGGGACTTCTCGCCCTTAAGAAGCGCTACTGCTGCCTTCTTGGTGTCGGCGTCTGCTGCCCTGTAGAGCTCAAGGAGCTTCTTCTCTGTGGCGGTAACCTTTACGGATGTGCCAGTTGAAGTTTTCTTGGCTGTGGTTGAAGCTGGTTTCTTAGCTGTTGTCTTCTTTGCTGTTGTCTTCTTAGCTGTTGTTGCTTTCTTGGTTGTGGTTGTCTTCTTAGCTGTTGCCATGTTTGTCTCCTCCATTCTCCCATTCGTTTTGGTATTGTTTAGTCTCTATTATGTAAGCAGACTTAAGGTACGGATAATGCTCTTTTGCCTGCACAAGGCGCGAGCCCTTGCTCCGGTTGCAAGTCCTGCACAGGGGCAGGAGATTCCTCTCGTCGTCTGTCCCGCCGTGATACTTTGGGATGTAGTGCTCTATGGTCACCTTGGAAAACTCCAGGGGTCTTCCGCACACAGCGCAGACTCCGCCTGTCTTTTCCAGTATCCTGCTTTTCACATTTGCTTTCTGAACCTTGACTCCCCTCACGATATTCCCTTCTCCTTGTATACACGTAGACGGTACAGAGCTTCACATCCCGCACATCATCCTGTGAGGCGCTCCTGTTAGTTTGCGTTCTGAATCTCGGCCTCGTCGTAGGTTGATCCAACTGCTTCGTTGCTATAGTCACTGTAGACTCTTGCATCTCCGCTGCCCTTGTAGGCTCTAACCTTGATCTTGAAATCAAAGTAGTCCTGTGCTCCTGCAGCGTAGTTAGGGTCTGTTATCTCGAATGTTTCTGCAGGTTCTCTGTAGGTTTCTTCTTCGTAGTATTTGTTCTGCACGGTTACTTCGTAGCCCTCAGCGCCATCTATTGGTTCCCATTCAAAGTATGTCTCAACACAGTCTTCGCCAGGCCTGAGCTCGCCGTCTTTAACGACTGGAGCTGCAAGGGTTGCGGCGCCTGCTGCGTTCTGCTCTGCTCCGCCGTTTTGCTCTGCTCCGGCGTTTGCATCTGTTGCCTCTACTGGCTCGAAGGCCAGGCCACTGTCGGCGTCAGAAGTTTCTTTTCCACATGCGCAGATTGTAAGGGCCATGGTTGCAGCGAAGATCACTGCGATAGCTCTTTTCCCGCAGCTGCTAAGTGTGGTTCTATTATTGTTTCTAAAGATAGTCATTTCTTCATCCTCCTCTCACGCTTCCTGATAAAACAAGAAGCAGAAGCCTCCTAAGAAGCCTCTGCTTAGTATTATACTACTTATTCTACACTGGGGTTTTTTTAAAAAATTACTTCCCGCAGTGAACCTTGATCGCGTCGAACACAAACTGTGCGGTGCCTGCGCCGCCCATCTTCTCGATGTTATCGGTCATCTCGCCGCCGGCAACGTAGCCTGTTCCAAGGCCGTAAAGGATCTCGTCGGTGCAGGTGTAGAAGTTCTTGGTGATAAAGTCCTGGAGCTTCTTGACCTGAGCCTGGGCCCTGTCTGAACCTGGCTCCTCGCCCTTCATAGCGCCAAACTCCTCGAAGACCTTGGAGAGATCAGCCATGAGGCCACTCTCCTGCTCCTTTGTCCTGCCCTTACTCTTATTCTCAAATTCCTTGTAAGCCGCGGTGTCGCCCCACTGCTCCTTGGCTTTCTGTGCGTATTCATCAAGCTTACTTGTATCAAATGCTGAAAAATTCAATTTCTTCACTCCTCTCTTTTTCAGGTACTTGCACATGTTCAGCAGGTTTTCGATGTGCTCCTTTTTAAGTTCCAGGAGCTCGATCTGCTGCTCAAGCGCTTTCTTCTCGTCAAAGTCAGATCTGCTTACAATCTCTTTTATATCCTTAAGGGGAAATTCCAGCTCACGAAACAGTAAGATCTGCTGCAGCTTCTCAAGGGCCGCATCGTCATACAGCCTGTAGCCCGACTCCGTGTATTGCGTGGGCTTTAAGAGTTTGATCTGGTCGTAGTACTGCAGGGTGCGTATACTCACTCCCGTCAGCTTACTTACTTCATTTACTGTCATCATGGCTTTCATCTCCTTCACGTGTATCTATACCATAAACTATAACGTAACGTCAGGGTCAATACAAATTTCAAAAAAAATTACAAAAAAAAAGAGGCCGTTCAAACAGCCTCTAAATCTTATCTATTCTGGTAAAAGAGCTCCAGCTCTTTCTTAATCTCATCCAGCGCCTTCAAAGTGCTCTCGTTGGTTGAAGGGAATCTATACATCTTATTAAGATATCCCTGCTCCTTGGCAAGCTCCCAGCTCTTTGGATACTCAAGCTCAAAGCAAAGAGCGATATGTCCCACCAGGTGCTCCGCCGGGGTATTGGTGACATCGCGGCTGACAGCATGGTGCTCTCTGACCTGCTTCATGACTTCCTCTGACACTCCGGAAGAATGCAGCTCCTCTGCGGAGACATTGTAGATCTCCTCCATGGGAGTCTCAACGTTAACCCGCAAAATGTCCACCTTATCAGCGTCTCTTAAGATTTTGCAGAAAACAAGCGTATCTCCAGTCACTTCCTCAGCGATCCTGTATTTGTTGTGCTGCCTGATGACGGTCTCCAGCTGATCATATGCGCCTTTGTCATCGAAGTATCCGGCTATCAGGTTCTCTTTTCCAAAAAGAAGGTCAGCCCCGAATTCCGCATGATCCACGGACTGGGAATCAATGAAAGTATTGTACCTTGTCACCTGCTCGAACCTGCCGATGTCGTGAAGCATGCCCGAAAGCCAGGCAAAATCTACCTGATCGGGAGTCAGCCCGATGGCCTGTGCGATCTTCTCGCAGTTGTCGGCGACGCGGTATGTATGCGCAATCTTAAGCGCGATCTTGGGGTCTGTGGGGTCGTAGTCTCTTGTGTAGGAGGCGAACTGCTCCCTGACCCGCTGTCTGTCTATGCTCACGTTATTTCCTTCCCGGCCAAAGTTTCAGCCAAGTTCTTTTATAAAGAACCTATTCATTGTAGCATGAACAACGCCGGCTGGCTTATCAATTTCTTTAAAGCCAGCTTTTTCGTAGACATGAATGGCCGCAGCAAGATTGTCGTGGGTCTCGAGATACATCCGTTTGTAGCCCAGCTCTTTTGCCTTGTCCTCGACGAGGGATATAAGCTTATAGCTAAGCCCCGCACCCTTAACGTCATCTGAAAGATACAGCTTTTGCAGCTCGCAGCAGTCCTCGATAAACTCAAGCTCCGCAAGGCCGATGCCGCCAACGAGCCTGCCATCATCATCAGTCATGATGAAATAACTGCGCTTTGATGGCTCAGCCAGGTAAAAGTCGCTGAGGTGATTCAAGTTGTCATCAAAATAGACCGTGCCTGGGATATCAAGATGGTGCTTTTTTAGGTTGACCCTGATGAGCTCCGCAAGCTCCAGGTCGTAGGATGGACTCAGCTCAGTGATCATGTTCTTTACTCCATAATTCCAGCGTACTCGTAGCCTGCTTCCTCAACTGCTGCCTTGATCGCAGCCTCATCAACATCTGCAGATGTAGCGATTGTAACCTGGTTCTCCTCGTGAGATGCTGTTGCGCTTTCGATTCCCTCAATTGCCTCAAGAGCCTTCTTTACGTGCATTTCGCAGTGTCCACACATCATTCCGTTAACTTTGATCTTCATTTCGTTGTTCTCCTTTATTGTTTCAATTTCAGTTTTCTGTTCTATTAAAATCCCTGTTACAGGGTTTTTAACTATTTTATCGCCTTTGCTGTCGTAGGGCTTAAGCCAGTTAAGGCGAAGCGCATTGGACACCACGCAAAAGCTCGATAGTCCCATGGCTGCTGCGCCAAATATAGGATTAAGTTCCCATCCGAAAGCCGCCACGTAACATCCCGCAGCAAGCGGTATTCCAAGGACATTGTAGAAAAATGCCCAGAAAAGATTCTCGTGAATGTTCCTAAGTGTCCCTCTTGAGATCCTGATGGCCGCCGCAACATCCCTGATGCTGCTCTTCATGAGAACCACGTCAGCCGCGTCGATGGCAACGTCTGTTCCAGCGCCGATGGCGATTCCAAGGTTCGCACTTGTCAGAGCCGGAGCGTCGTTGATGCCGTCGCCCACCATGGTCACAACGCCGTGCTCCATGAGCTGCTTTACCACAGCCTCCTTGCCATCTGGCTTGACGGAAGCAACAACCTCGTCAACTCCCGCCTGGGCTGCGATCGCAGCTGCGGTAACCTCGTTGTCGCCGGTCAGCATAACCGTGTGGATTCCCAGCTTTTTAAGCTCTGCGATTGCCTCTGTGGAATCCTCTTTTATCACATCCGAAACTCCGATGACGCCCAGAAGCGCTCCGCTCTTGGTGAAAAGAACTGGCGTCTTCCCTTCCATTGCAAGATGCTTTATAAGTTCATCAGTCTCTTTACTTAGTCCTCCGATCAAACTGCCTATGTATTTGGCACTTCCGCCGGTGATCTCGCTGCCATTAAGCTTGGCCTTAAGGCCGTTTCCTGAGAGGACTTCGAATTCTGTTGTCTCTGCAAGTTCTATGTGGTTCTCGCTGGCGTAGTCTGTAACTGCCTTGGAGATTGGATGCTCGCTCTTTGACTCGAGAGCGTAGGCTACTGTCAGCAGCTCTTTTTCTGAAGATGCGTTAAGTGGGTGGATGTCGGTAACCTTCATCTCGCCGGTTGTGATGGTTCCGGTCTTATCAAGGGCCAGGATCTGGGTCCTGCCCGCCTGCTCCAGAGAAGCTGCGGTCTTAAAGAGGATCCCGGTCTTAGCTGCAACGCCGTTTCCAACCATGATAGCAACAGGAGTTGCCAGGCCAAGAGCGCATGGGCAGCTGATAACAAGCACTGAAACCGCTCTTGCGATGGCGTATCCAACGCTCTGTCCTGCAATGAGCCAAGCGATAAATGTCACCAGTGCGATGCCTATTACAGCTGGCACGAACACGCCTGAAACCTTGTCGGCGATCTTGGCGATGGGTGCCTTGGTGGCCGCAGCGTCGCTGACCATCCTGATGATGGCTGAAAGAGTGGTGTCCTCGCCAACCCTTGTAGCCTCGCAGACCATGTAGCCTGAGGTGTTGATGGTAGCAGCAGAAACCGTGTCGCCCACGTTCTTCTCAACAGGAACGCTCTCGCCGGTAAGGGCAGATTCGTTCACTGCGCTCTCGCCTTCAGACACAACGCCGTCAACAGGAATGCTGTCTCCGGGCCTTACTACGAATTTATCTCCAACCTTCACGGTCTCTATTGGAACGGTAACTTCTGCGCCATCCTTGAGGACCACCGCGGTCTTGGGTGACAGATCCATAAGTCCCTTAAGGGCGCTTGTGGTCTTGCCTTTGGACCTTGCCTCCAGCATCTTGCCCACAGTAATAAGGGTCAGGATCATGGCCGCCGCCTCAAAGTAGAACTGGTTCATGAAGTACATGACCTGGTCCTGGTTGCCATCCATGACGGCTCGGCTCATTCCAAAGAGCGCCACTACGCTGTAACCGAAAGATGCGGTAGCACCCAGCGCCACCAGTGTATCCATATTTGGAGCCCTGTGAATGAGCCCCCTGAATCCGCTAATAAAGAACTTCTGGTTGATGACCATTACCATTCCTGCCAGAAGCATCTGATATATTCCCATGGCAACGTGATTGCCATCAAGGAATCCTGGTAGTGGCCAGTTCCAGAGCATGTGTCCCATGGACACGTACATAAGTGGAACCAGGAGAACTATCGACCAGATGAGACGCTTTTTCATCTTGGGGGTTTCGGTGTCTTTGAGAGAATCGTCGGCTGATGCGCTGCTAATGGTTCCGGCTCCGGCGCCGCTGCCGCTGCTTCCGCTGCCGGCTCCATTTTCAGATCCGCTGCCTTTAACACTTGCTCCATACCCTGCTGCCTCAACCGCAGCAATTATATCTTCCGGACGAGCATTTCCCTCAACTCCCATGGAGTTGGTAAGAAGGCTCACTGCACAGCTCTCAACGCCGTCAACAGCGCTGACCGCCTTCTCAACTCTTGTCTGGCAGGCAGCACAGCTCATCCCTGTAACTTTATATTGTTCCATAATAACTCCTTACATTACTTCATCAGCTTCTGCAATGTGGTGACCAGCTCATCGATCACTTCGTCATTGCCTTCCCTGATATTGTCTGCAACGCAGGTCCTCATGTGGTTTGCAAGAAGCGCCTTGTTAAAGCTGTTAAGGGCACTTGTAATGGCTGAAACCTGAATGAGAACGTCGGTACAGTAGGCGTCGTTTTCAAGCATTCCTTCAACGCCGCGAACCTGTCCCTCGATCCTCTTAAGCCTGTTCATGAGGTCCTTGTATTCTTTTTCATCGCGCTCCTTGTGCTTACCTGAACAGCAGCAGGAGCAGGATTCTTCTATGTTTTCAACACAGTGTGGGTGATCTGACATCTCTTTTCCCTCCATATAAAATACCCCCTCTGGGTATCTATCATGATTGCATGATATACCCTAAGGGGGTATTTGTCAATTAGATTTTTTACAATCTAATCAGCAACATGTAAACCGCTGTTCCGAGCAGAATACTCAGAACCGCGTTTCTCTTCCAGACCTGCATTCCTACAACGAATGCGCCAGCCACCAGCTCCGGGATTCCGAAGGGGCTGGATAGAAATGAAACCTCACGAAGGCAGTACACCACCAGAAGAGCGATGATAGCCTGGGGCAGCACTCTGCCAAGATACGAGATGTACTCAGGAGTGTTTTTGCCAAATATCAGAAATGGAAGGAACCGAAGGGCCATGGTGGTAAGCGCCATGGCTGCGATGAGAATAGCTGCTGTCATGCTTTTGCCACCTCCCTCTTCCTGATGATAGATAGTACAAATGTGATGAGGAGCATTGACGGGATGAGGAACTTCTGAGGCCCGAACACCAAGAGGCACAGCACCGTTGAAGCCAGTCCTGTAAGTGCCGGAACATGCTCTTTTGACGAGATCCACTGCTCAGTGAATGAGGCGATGAAAAGAGCTGTCATCGAGAATTCAATTCCTTCAGTAGAAAAGGGAAGAATGCTCCCAAGAAGGCTTCCAAGAACGCTGCCCGTAACCCAGTAGCACTGGTTAAACAGCGACACAAAGAAGCGGTATAGATTCAGGGTCTCTGCAGAGGGCCCTCTATCCTCGCACAAAAGAGAATAGGTCTCATCTGTCAGCGCGAAGATCATGTAGGGTTTGAACTTGCCTGCGCCCTTGTACTTGTCGATCATGGAGATGCTGTAAAAGAGATGTCTCGCGTTCACCATGATGGTGGTGATGATGGTGGTGACAACCGAAGCTCCACCTGTCAGAAGGCCGATGCCCACATACTGCATGGAACCTGCGTAGATCAGCGCGCTCATGGCAAAGGCCCAGATGACGCCAAATCCAGCGTTCCGAAGCAGAATTCCAAATCCAATTCCAAGAACAATATATCCAGCCATAACAGGAACAGACCTGTAAAAGGCCTGTCCTATCACTTCTCTAGTTTTAATCCCCAAACTTTTTTCATTCATGATTGGAAATATCATAAACCTGGCAAAATCAAAAAGCAACAGCGCCAATCATCATTTTCTCTTCTTTATTCCAGATACTTTGCGTCAAAGCCCAGCACTGTCAGTGACATGAACCAGCCATTACAGAATATCGATATGTTCTCCTGCCAGAGCCTTGTTCATGCTTCTTACCGCGCAGAATTTTCCGCACATGGAGCAGGTATCGTCAAATTCAGGAGCCCTGTCTGCGTGGATCTTCTTGGCGGTCTCAGGGTCGATGGCGCACTCCCACTGGGCATCCCAGTCAAGAACTCTTCTGGCGTCGCCCATCTTATTGTCGATGTCCATGGCGTGTGGGATCTTCTTGGCGATATCTGCAGCGTGGGCAGCGATCTTGGAAGCCACGATTCCCTGCTTAACGTCCTCAACGTTTGGAAGTGCCAGGTGCTCAGCGGGAGTTACATAGCACAGGAAAGCCGCACCGCTGGCAGCCGCGATAGCACCGCCAATAGCTGAAGTGATATGGTCGTAGCCAGGAGCGATGTCAGTAACAAGAGGTCCCAGAACATAGAAAGGAGCGCCCATGCAGATGGTCTGCTGCATCTTCATGTTGGCTTCGATCTGGTCCATTGGCATGTGTCCAGGACCCTCAACCATGACCTGCACGTCCTTCTCCCAGGCTCTCTTGGTGAGCTCCCCAAGCCTTACCAGCTCCTCGATCTGGCACACGTCGCTGGCATCCGCAAGACATCCAGGCCTGCAGGCGTCTCCCAGAGAAATGGTCACGTCGTACTCCCTGCAGATCTCCAGGATCTCGTCGTAGTACTCATAAAATGGATTCTCCTGCCCGGTCATGCTCATCCAGGCAAACACCAGAGATCCGCCCCTTGAAACAATGTTCATCTTTCTCTTATGTTTCTTTATCTGCTCGATGGTCTTTCTGGTAATACCGCAGTGGAGAGTCACAAAGTCAACGCCGTCCTCAGCATGAAGCCTTACCACATCGATGAAATCCTTAGCAGTAAGCTCTGACAGATCCCTCTGATAGTGGATAACGCTGTCGTAAACTGGCACAGTTCCCAGCATCACAGGACAGCTCTCCACGAGTTTTTTCCTGAAAGGCTGCGTATTTCCGTGGGATGACAGATCCATGATAGCGTCAGCCCCCATGTTCACAGCCGCCATCACCTTCTCCATCTCCACGTCGTAGTCCTTGCAGTCCCTGGACACACCAAGGTTAACGTTTATCTTGGTCTTCAGCATGGAACCCACGCCCTTTGGCTGAATACATTTGTGATTCTTGTTGGCGCAGATCGCAACCTGTCCCCTGGCAACCAGGTCCCTGATCTCCTCGGGAGTCCTGTACTCGTCCCTGGCAACCGCCTCCATCTCCGGTGTGATGATCCCCTGCCTTGCAGCATCCATCTGTGTTGTGTAATTTCTCATTCCTAAATCTCCTCCTAAATTCTATGTTCAAGCGGGCCTCTGCCTTTTCCAAGGTCCAGCCCTTTTTCTATGCATTTTGTAAGGTAAGCCTTCGCGCGTTCTACTGCTTCTGGCAGACTCAAGCCTTCCGCAAGATTGCATGCAATGGCACTGGACAACGTACATCCTGTCCCGTGAGTGTTTGGATTATCTATCCTTCTGTCCGAGAACCAGGCAAAAGAGCTATCGTCGCACAGACAATCTTCCGCCTTCTCCCCAGTAAATCCGCTGTGTCCGCCTTTTATCAGAACGCCGCAGCCGTAGGTTTCGTATAGAAACTTAGCGGCTCTTTCCATCTCTTCTTTAGATGTTATGGCAGTTCCTGCCAGCACCTCTGCCTCAGGAATATTTGGCGTAATTAGCCTGCACACCGGGAAAAGAGCAGTCTTTAAAACTTCCCTTGCATCCTCCTCCGAGAGGTTGGTTCCTGATGTGGAGCTAAGAACCGGGTCCAGTACTACATTCTTTTGGTTATGAGCTACGAGCGCATCCCGGACAGAGCGCATCACTTCTGCGTCTGGCAGCATTCCAATCTTAACAGCGTCGGGGATGATGTCCTCGTAAATTGAATTTAATTGTTCTGTGACGAAGTCTGCTGGTACCGGGAATTTCCCAGTAACTCCCATGGTGTTCTGAGCTGTGAGAGCTGTGATAACGCTCATGCCATATACTCCGTGGGCCTCCATGGTCTTAAGATCTGCCTGGATTCCTGCCCCTCCGGAAGGGTCACTTCCTGCGATGGTCAAAACTTTTTTCATAGGTGTCATGGACAGTTCCCCTTTCCTATTCCAAATTTCATAGGCTATTCCCCTTTCCTATTTCAAGTTCGTCCATTCGCGCGAGCAGATCTCTTGTGGCCTTGTAGGAATCCTCTGCCTTCATGATTGCTGACACCACGCAGATGCCGGCGATTGGCACTCCCTTAAGCACGTCGATGTTGTCCTTATTAAGTCCTCCGATGGCATTGGCAGGGATTTCCACTTTCTCGCAGATGTCCCTTAAAGTATCCACTGAAGTGATGATGGTCTTTACCTTAGTTGTTGTAGGATAGATGGCTCCAACTCCTATGTAGTCAGCTCCCATGTCCTTGGCTACCCTTGCCTGCTCCACGGTCTTGGCTGTTGCTCCAATTATCTTGCTATCTCCAAGGAGCTTTCTTGCTTCGTCCACAGGCATGTCGCTCTGGCCAAGATGTACTCCCTCAGCATCAATTGCCATAGCAACATCCACCCTGTCATCTACCACAAGGGGCACGTTGTAGCGAGCACTGATCTCGTGGACTTTTCTGGCCAGGTCAATATAATCAAGGGTTGGTCTGTCCTTTTCTCTGATCTGCAGGAAGGTGACTCCGCCTTGCAGTGCAGCCTCCACCTTCGTCAAAAACTCCTCTTCTGAAAGGCCGGTACTGTCTGTGACCAGGTAGAGTTTTAGTTGGTCTTTTGTCACGCGCTGCATAACCTGCTCGCCTCCCATCGAAATGTCGTCCATTAGCTTAACAAGGAACGAGCCAGCTCCTCCATGAGAGTCCTTGGCAGCCTTCTCCCCAGCTGTTCCAAGAAGTCTGCACGCATCCGCGACAGTTGCCAATCCTCTGCTCTCCGCCAGCAGCGTCGCGCAGATCGCCCCAAGCATGCATCCTGTTCCTGTTATCATGGCAAGCTCAGGACATCCGCCTTCCACAAGCTCTGTCCTCTCGCCGTCCGTAACGATGTCCACGGCGCCGCTGGCAAGAACAACAGCCCCTCGCTCTCTCGCAAGCTCTTCCGCCGCCCTTGCAACCTCTTCTCTTTCAATTCCCTTCGCAGCATCAACGCCTTCAGACCTGTAGCTCTCATCACATGTCGCAAGGATCTCAGAGTAGTTTCCTTTGATAACCAGACATGAGTCGTTAGCTCTTTTCCCCAAAAGAGCTAGCAGAAAATCTCTTCTAAGCTTCGAGCAGGAAACACCCACAGCGTCTATAACAACTGGGATGTCACGCACCAAAGCCTCCCCAAAGGCTATCTCCATGGCTTCCATTCTGGTGCCGGAGATGTTCCCCAGGTTAAGCAGGAGCGCTTTCGCGGTAGCCGTTATCTCTTTTACCTCCCCTGGATGCTCTGCCATGATGGGCTTAGCCCCAAGGGCCAGGACTGTGTTGGCACACTGGGTCATGGAAATCGGATTTGTGATGCAATGAATTAGTGGTGAATTCTTAGTTTTCATGCTGCCTCTTTTTCCTTTGCTGGTTGGTCGCGAAGGCTCTCCTGCATCCTGGTCAGGAGTCCCGCTGCCTCGAGGTTTTTAAGCAGGAAAAATGCGATGCTTCCGCCGATCAGCGTGCCCATGATAAATGAGGGAACATAGAAGAACCAGGTCAGTCCCTCTTTTCCCCAGAAAAAAGTCATGACAGGGTAGGAAACGATGGCGCCGATGACGCCGGTGCCGATGATCTCCCCGAGGACCGCGGCGATGATCTTACCTTTGGATAGTTTGTAGAAGACGCCGGATAATGTAGCGCCGAAGATGGCTCCGGTCAGGGCCAGAGGCGGGATCCCCATCACCGCCATTCGGATGATTCCGATCAGAAGCGCGCAAAGCAGGGCGTACCAGGGGCCCAGGAAAACTGCGCAGGTGATGTTGATGAGGTGCGCCATGGGGCACATCCCCTCAACTCTGAGAATTGGCGATATGACTACCCCAAGGGCCACGAACATGCCCAGCATCACCATTCGTTTTAGATAGTTACTTTTCTTCATACTGTCTCCTTCCGACGGGCGCAAAAAAGGGAGCTACCTGACAAGATAGCTCCCGCAAACTCTTCCATTCCACGCAAATCCAGAAGGCATCCCTACGTTGGCATTATCCAAATCAGGTTCTCGGTCGAAGGTCGCACCTTCCTCTCAGCCTGTAATACAAGCTCCCGTCTATTGAATTGTTGTTACATTAGGTTCAATGATAGACCATAAGCGGCTTTCGCGCAAGGAGAATTTCTCAATCCGGCAAAAGAACTATCGTCCGCCTCAAATTCTCTCCAAAATCTTAAGCGCGATCTGCAGCTTGTCCAGGTTGTGGTTGGCGTCTGCAAGCCCCTCCACCTGGTAGTCGCCTTCAACCAGCACGTCGCCTGCTGCCAGAAAATCGTACAGCTCATATCCGTAGAAATCGCACACCGCCTGCACTCCGGCAACTTCCATCTCAACTGCGATGCAGCCCTCGCTCTTCCTCTTGTTAACGAGATTCACTGTTTCCCTGAGCATTGAGTCTGTGGTCCAGATTCTTCCCTGTACAAATGGAACGTTGATCTCCGCAAAGATTTCCGCCAGCTTATCGGAGTTCTTTACCTTGATATAATCCTGGGCCTTAGCATAGTAATATGACAGGCCCTCTCCTCTATAAGCCTCCGTTGGTAAGATAAACTTTCCAGTTGTCTTCTCCGCGTCAAGACTTCCGCAGGATCCAAACATCACAAATTTGCTGGCTCCCGTAAGGTGACTAGCCTCCGCCACAGTTCCTCCCGCCAGCGCGGAGCCGATCATTGTCAGGTAGAAAGCGACTTTTTCTCCATTATGTTCAAAAGCCATAACCGGGATCGCGCCGTTGCAGGCCCCGATCTCCGCAATCTGCTCGCACTCATATTCCTCAAGCATGTGGTCATAGATCACCTTTGAGAAAATGACGAGGCACTTCTCCACCAGATTTTTCCTGGGCCCGTAAAAAGTCTCGAAGTTAACTATTGGTTCACTGTCATCGTAAAAGTCGTTAAGCATATCCTCGCTCCTCCCATCAAATCAGTCGCAGTCAAATATCGCCTTGCTCTCAAGCCTCTCCCCGTAGGTCGCCTTCCACTCCTTGTGGACCTCCGACGCATCAAAGGCCTCCAGTCCCTCTTTTGACAGATCCATCTCGATCATGAGGCTGTACCTGTTGTCCCTGGTGCTGTTTGACTTGTGAATGGTGACGCCATCAACTCCCGGAAGGTCAAGGCTCTTTTGGAAAAGAGCTGTTATCTCCGGAAGGAGCTTTTCTGTATCGTTTCTGTCCTTGAATTTCGCGATTATGTAATGCTTCATTTTTAGTCCTCCCCAACCAGATGCACTGTCTGATATTCGTGTCCCACCGCCGGCAGGAACTTCTCGAAAATGTCTGCGGCCTTGATCTTCATGCTGGATGTGCAAACGCATGGATGGCATCCGATGAACTCTCCGGCCTTGACGTCCTCGTCCACCAGGAGCTGCACCTCGTGATTTTTGTCGTTCATGAGCCCCATCACGCTCACTGCCCCGGGCTCGATGTCCAGGTATTTCAGCATATCTTCTGCTTCGGCAAAAGAGAGCCTGGCTGAATTTATCTGAGCCGACAGCTCTTTTGTCTTAAACTTCTTGTCACCTGGCATGAGAAGAAGGTAAAACCTGGTCTTCTGTCTGTTGCACAAAAACAGGTTCTTGCACATCACTGTGCCCAGCACTTTGTCCACCTCTTCGCAGGCTTCCATGGTTGTGGTGGGCTCGTGGTCAGCTCTTTTGTACTCTATTTGAAGTTCGTCCAACAGATCATAGACTCTGATTTCTCTTGGCAGGCGCCCCTCGGCGCTTACTGGTCTTCCGGTAAATAACTCTGTCATGTCCTTGCCTCCTAACTCTCAACATATTTTACCACAATATTTCGCTAATTCTTGACAGCACTAAAAAAGAAACTTATGCTCAAATATGTATTGTTTGAAGAATTTTGGACGCCCTTTTCGGAAAGGGTAGAAAGAGGAAATCTTGATCTACGAAAATGTGCTTGAGGCAGTTGGAAATACGCCTCTTGTGAGACTTAACAGAATGGTTGATAAGGACTGCGCAGAAGTCCTTGTTAAATTCGAAGGAACAAATATCGGCGGATCAATCAAGACCAGAACCGCCCTTAACATGATAACAGAGGCTGAGAAGCAGGGCCTCATTCACGAGGATTCCATTATTGTGGAACCCACCAGCGGCAACCAGGGAATTGGCCTGGCGCTCATCGGCGCAGTCAAAGGTTACAAGACCATTATCATCATGCCTGACTCCGTCAGCGAAGAGCGCAGAAAGCTCATAAGGCACTACGGCGCTGAGGTTGTCCTTATTCACGACGACGGCGACATCGGAAAGTGCATCGACGAATGTTTGCAGACTGCTCTTAAGATGCGCGATGAAAACCCTAAGGTCTTCGTGCCACAGCAGTTTGAAAATCCCAACAACACCATGGCCCACAAAAAGGCCACAGCCCTTGAGATTCTTGAACAGGCTGATCGCCCGATCCACGGTTTCTGCTCAGGAATCGGCACTGGCGGCACCCTGACAGGTATCGGTGAAGTGTTAAAAGAGAAATACCCTGACATGGAGATCTGGGCAGCGGAGCCAGAAAACGCCGCGATCCTTGCCGGAGGAAACATCGGAACTCACCTGCAGATGGGTATCGGAGATGGCATCATCCCTGAGATCCTCAACCAGTCAATCTACGACAACATCTGCCTGGTTTCTGATAAAGAAGCCATCGAGACATCCAAGGACCTTGCAAGACTTGAAGGTCTCATGTGCGGAATCTCCAGCGGAACCAATGTTGCTGCAGCCATCAAGCTCGCCAAAAAGCTTGGTCCTGGGAAAACTGTTGTGACTGTACTGCCTGATACGGCGGAAAGATATTTCTCAACACCACTGTTTGATGATTGAAGAATTTGATGGAAAATTTAAGCCTGGGAGCGAGTGTGCTCTCAGGCTTTTTGTATGCGTTTAGGGAATTCGGTTCAGTTTGCTTGCTGAATCAGCTCCTGAAGTGCCGTGTATTCTCTAAGGTACATCCCACGCTTCATCTCGTCTGTATCAGCGTAGGAAGCGTGTTCTGAGAAAATGGCGATGATCTCATCTATGGGCAGCCACCTTGGTTCCATTCCAACTTCTTTTTCTCTCTCCGTGAGCTTCACTTCTGTTGTCTCCACTACCTCTGCGAAGAAATATCTGTTTACCCATTTCCAGTCTTCGTAGTATTCATTTATTTCCAGCATGCAGTCTGAGGGTCTTACCACATATCCGGTCTCCTCAGCAACTTCCCGGACGCAGCAATCTCTTTCTCCCTCTCCATCCTCAAGTCCTCCGCCAGGAAGCATCCATATGTCGTCTACAGCTGCGTAGGACAGCAGGAGCTTGCCATCCTGTATTATGACCGCCCTGCAGGCCGTGCGGGTGTTAGTCCATTTCCCAAAATAGTTGTCGCCAACGATGTCGATTGTTTTCATGTTTTCTGTGATCTTCCTATTTGCCATATTTCAGGTTGCTATCAAGTACTGGAACTTTGCTGGCAAAGAAGGAGAACTCTCCGCTATCAAGCAGGTTGCCCTCATCGTCAGTTACTCTGATGTCAAAGACGAGGATATGTTTTCCAGTCTTAAGTTTCATGCATTCGCAGTATATGTACTCTGTGTTAACCGCAGGGAGAAGGAAGTTAAGATTCGCGGAAACGGTGGTAACATAATAACCGCTCATGCTGCCTGTTGCGCCGGCCATGGCATCAACAAATGACAGCAGTGCTCCGCCGTGTATGCTTCCGTAGGTATTGTGGAGTCTCTCGTCACATTTGACTCTGGATTTACTGTAGGTTGGACTAAGCTCCAATACCTCGAAACCAATAAATTGGTTGTACTGATTTGAATATAATTCAGAGAGCATCTTCTCTCTGATCAGGTTCTCTTTTTCACTACGTGCTGTACGCATAAGTCCTCCTGATTTTAGATGTTATATATTAGTCTAGCGGATTTTATGCTGATTTCAAGACAGAAACACTTCAGTCAGCATCTTTCTTACGCCGGTGATGTCCAGTGGATTATCCTCGGTCTCGTAGGTGAACATCAGATTCTTGCCAGGATAGATCCCACTGGCTCTATAAAGATCCATTTTCTCTCTGGTTTTCTTTTGTTGTCCTTTCTTGTTGTTCTTTCTTGTTGTCATTTCAGTTTTGGAGTGCGAAAAAATTTGAAATATGCCTTCAGGAGGTATGACTGTGCTCTGAAGGTATACTTTTTCCTCGATGACAGTTGGTCATTTGCTGGAAGTGAAGTGATAACGTAAAAGTAGACACCTAACTTATTTTTGTAAACAGGAATAACCTTTTGCTGCTACACTAGAGTAA
>NZ_RAIR01000002.1 GCF_003625485.1 Butyrivibrio sp. CB08 | reverse complement strand
TGGGATAGGGGCATAGTGGACATGCCCTGTTCTGCAGGATGCATAGAGCATCCTACAGGTTCATGCCGCCATGCGGCGTAACAGAAACTCTTTCCGACGTGGAGTCGGTGAGGGTAGTTCATATCAAAACAGGAAAAAGAAATAATCGATCATGATAATTCAATCAGGATCAAGGACAGACATTCCTGCGTTTTACTCTGAATGGTTTGCAAACAGATTAAAGGAAGGTTATGTCTATGTTCGAAATCCGTTCAACATGACTTACATAACTAAATATGACTTAAACCCTGAAGTGGTGGATTTGATTTGCTTCTGCTCCAAGAATCCCAGGCCAATGCTTGAGTATCTGGACCTCCTCAAGCCATATGGAATGTACTGGTATGTTACGATCACGGGTTACGGAAGAGACATAGAACCCAAGGTTCCTGACTGTATGGAAGTGGTCGAGACTTTTAAGAGGCTTTCAGAGTTTGCGGGTGTTGATTCCATGGGATGGAGATACGATCCTATTTTCCTGGATGACAAATACACTGCGGACTATCATCTTGAGATGTTTGAAAGGATCGCTAAGGCCCTTGATGGCTACACGGAGACTTCTGTAATCAGCTTTATTGATCTCTATCAGAAGGTGAAAAAGAACTTTCCAGAAGCGAGGGTTGTCGAAAAAGAGGACAGACTCTACCTTGGAGAGCACATGTCAAAGATCGCCAAAGAGCACGGAATGGTGCTTAGGCCCTGTAGTGAAGGTACTGAGCTTGAACAGTTCGGAGCTGACTGCAGTGGTTGCATGACACAGGCTATCTATGAAAAAGCTATTCACAACACCATGGTCTTTCCAAAGGGCAAGGGTGCAAGATCCTCCTGCGCATGCTACCTTGGAGGAGACATCGGAATGTACAACACCTGCCTTCATATGTGCAGGTACTGCTATGCTAATCATGACAAGAAAACTGTAATGGCTAATTACGCCAACCACGATCCTGATTCGCCTCTTCTCATCGGAAATGTAAGACCAGAAGATGAGATACATCAGGCAGAGCAAAAGAGCTGGATCGACGGGCAACTAAAACTGGTGTGGTAAATGATAATACATCCTATTTCACCGGTCTATGACCGCAATTCAAGAATACTGATATTGGGAAGCTTCCCTTCTGTGAAATCCAGGGAAGCTTGTTTTTTCTATGGCCATCCGCAGAATAGATTCTGGAAGGTGATTGTCTGTTGAAATTTGAAAAATCGCAAAAACAAAAATCAAAAACCCTATTGACCTTAACGTTGCGTAAAGGCATAGAATCAAGAAAAAACAATAAGGTAGGTAAAAGGTATGAGATACACTGCTGGGGAGCTGGCTAAGAAACTGGGGGTTTCTGCCAGAACTGTAAGATTCTATGATGAAAAAGAGCTACTGAATCCGTGTGACTATTCCGAATCAGGCTACAGACTGTATGACGAGAACAGCGTTCTTCGCCTTCAGAAGATCTTGATGCTGAAATACATGGACTTCTCACTGGAGCAGATAGCTGACATGATGAAAAAAGACGAAGCTGTCATAGACATGCAGAAGTCTCTGGAGCAGCAGGAAGAGCTGCTTCTGGACAAGAGAGAGCACATCACAAGACTTATAGAAGCAATCAGGAAGACCAAGAACTCTGACGAAGAGCAGTTCTGGCCGAACCTAAGACACGTCATCGAGCTTACAAGGGACAGGGAAGAAGTCATTGCCCAGTATAAGAGCGATGACAATCTGAAAAAGAGAATTTCCATCCACGACTACAGCACCGCTGAGACAGAGTGGTTTCACTGGCTTTTTGAAAAAGAGCAGGTTAGACCAGGAATGAAGATCCTGGATATCGGCTGCGGAAATGCGACTCTGTGGAAGAGGGTGGCAGCTCTTTTGCCTGAGGACCTTGAAGTTCACCTTGTGGACTACTCGGACGGGATGCTAAAATGCGCCAGGGAAGTGGCAGCAGACATCACCCAGGAATACCCGGAAAAGAACCTCCGCTTCGTGATAGAAAAGCGTGACGCTGCAGACTTTTCTTATCCAACATCGGGTTTTGACCTTATAATGGCTAATCACATGCTGTACCATGTGGCCCGCGAACACAGGCTGCAGCTGTATCCAAAGATCAAGAGCCTTCTCGCAGAGGGCGGAAGATTCACATGTACATTGATTGGGCAGCAGCATATGAAGGAGATGCACGACTTTGTAACAGAGTACTACCCGGGAATCAAGTTCCCATCAGGAGCCTTTGATATCTGGCTTGAGACAGCAAGGGAGGAGCTAAAGAGCTATTTCAACGTACTTTCTGTTGAAGAGCACGAAAACGACCTCTATGTCCCAGATGAGCAGCTTATCTTTAACTATGTGGCGTCCTATTCTGAGGAGGCCAAGGAGAGGATCAGCCGCGACAAAGAAGCCTTCTTTAAGAGAGTCCAGTCAAAAATGAATGAAGATGGCACCATGTACATCCACAAATCCACTGGTGTTGTGATCTGCGAAGCATGAGCTCCCAAGAGCGACTGCCAGGATAAGATCTCTTCAAACAAGTTAAAGTAAGTGAAAAACAGACCCATTTAAGTGTATAATTTTATGGGTCTGTTTTTTATGGAATAATGTGAATTGTGAATTCATAGAAAATACGAGAGGAGAAACTCGATGATAATAGATGAATACTCGGACACCCTGAAGGATGGCAAAACCTATGGGTTTAAATCAGTTGATGTTAGTGAAGCTCAGGCCATGTTTGATCTTAGATATCAGACAGCCCTGGAGACAGATTTTTTAACCAGATACCCGGAGGAATTTCCAGGAACCTGTGACAGAGAGGCAGAGTCCATTAAGAATGCCGCAGAGAGCGAGAAGGATGTCTTTCTTGGTGCCTATGACGGAGATAAGCTCATCGGTGCAGCTCACGTTTCTCCCAAGTACCGCCACAAGAAATTCGCCCACAGGTGCGACATCGGAATCCTGGTTTCCAAGGACTACTGGTCCTGCGGAGTGGGAAAAAAGCTAATGCTGGACGCAATGGATTTTTCCAAAAAGATGGGATACACCGTAATGCAGCTTGAGACCTTCGACAAGAACGAAAGAGGCATCGGTCTGTATGAGCACCTTGGATTTACCAGGGTTGGCGCGATTCCATTTGGAGCCCTTCGCAAGGACGGAACCTACTATGAAGAAGTCATAATGTACAAAGTGCTGTAATGACTTTGGCCTCGGGGTAGATATCTGGGAAAAGAGATATCGGCAAACTGGAGGTGATATAGATGGCACAGATAAGAGTAAGTGACCTTACATTTTCATACGAGGGCAGCGCAGATACTGTCCTTGAGAACGTAAACTTTAATATTGATACAAACTGGAAGCTTGGGATGATAGGCAGAAACGGCAAGGGTAAGACAACCCTGCTAAGGCTCCTTATGGGAGATCTTGAGTACAATGGCAGCATCACAAGCAGTACCAGATTTGACTATTTCCCCTATGAAGTTTCCAAGGAGGACCTTTCTAAGACCGCCGACGAACTCATTGAGACCTGGAAGCCACAGGTTGAGAGCTGGCAGGTAATGGTTCAGATGAACCAGATCCAGATGGACTCAGAGGTGCTCTACAGGCCCTTTGGAACCCTTAGCCACGGGGAGAGGACAAGGGTAATGCTGGCGGTTTTATTTGCCGGGGAGAATGAATTTCTTTTGATAGACGAGCCCACAAACCACCTGGACAAAAGAGCCAGAGACATCGTAAAGAATTACCTAAACAGCAAGAAGGGATTCATTCTGGTATCCCATGACAGAGACCTTCTTGACGGAGTATGCGACCACGTGCTGGTTTTAAACCGCGGAACCATCGAGGTTCAGGCGGGCAACTTCTCATCCTGGTGGGAGAACAAGGAAAAGGCTGATGCCTTCGCTGTTGCTGAGAATGAGAAACACTTAAAGGAGATTGGTAAGCTCAGGGCTGCTGCGGACAGGAGCAGTCGCTGGGCTGACAAGAACGAGAATACCAAGATCGGTTTTGACCCCATCAAGGAAAACGACAGAAGCATTTCCACCAGATCCTTTATTGGTGCCAAGACCAAGAAGATGCAGTCAAGGGTCAAGAACTACGAAAAGAGAGTAGACCGTGAGATCGAGGAGAAGGAGGGGCTTCTTCAGGACATTGAGAAGGTGAAGGACCTAAAGCTCTGTCCCATGGATTTCCACAAGGAAGTTTTGGTTAATGCAAAAGAGCTGTCGATACGTTATGCGGACTCAGACAGGTCGCTCTTTGAACCAAAGACCTTTCAGGTTAAGAGAGGACAGCGAGTGGTGCTGTCTGGAGATAATGGCAGCGGAAAGTCCAGCATCATCAAGGCTGTGCTGGGGCTTAGCGGGGCAGAAGGCGCAAAAGCTATAGTTGATAACATGGCCATAAGCGGCACTCTGGAAGTAGCTTCAGGCCTTGTGATATCCTACGCAAGTCAGGACACGTCATTTCTTCATGGAACCCTTAAGGACTTCTGCAAAGAGAGAAACCTTGATGAGAGTCTTTTCCTGGCTATCCTTCGCCAACTTGACTTTGGAAGGCAGCAGTTTGTAAAGAACATGGAGGAGTTTTCTGAAGGCCAGAAAAAGAAGGTGGTGATCGCTGCGAGCCTTATTACGCCAGCACACCTCTATATCTGGGATGAACCTTTAAACTACATAGATGTCTTTTCACAGATGCAGATCGAGAAGCTGATACTGGACTACAAGCCCACAATGCTTGTGGTTGAGCACGATGTCAGGTTTCAGGAGAGCATCGCCACAGAGGTTGTGGAGATCAGTCAGTGATTTAGAAGGCGCCCTAAAATGGGGCGTCTTTTTACTGTGTTATAATGAATGGAGACAGAATCCAATTTTATGAGGAGAAAAGGATTATGAAAAAGAGAGTGTTATCGATGCTGCTGGCGGTATCCCTTGTGGTAGCGGGATGCGGAGCAGCTGGAAATGTGGAACAGCCCCAGGATACGATCCAGAGTGAAAGTGGTGAGGAAAGTTCTGATGAGGCCCAGACAGAGGTTACAAGCGGACAGCCTGATAAGCCGGTCAGCAGCCTTATCACAGATGGGGAAGAGGTAATCTACTACGACCCAGACCTGGTTCCATCTATTCCTGATTACAAGGTGGCTGCGGATTTTTCCAATGTTACCTACCACAAGTACTTTGCGTGGATGTTTGAATCCGAGTACGACAATGAATACAACGACACTTCCAAGATGCGAAATGCCCTTATTGAGAAGGGCTTTGCAGTAAGGAACGACAATAATTCAGAGTTCTTCGATGTTTACGAGGCAAACCGTTACAACATGTTCCCGAACTTCGTAACAGTGGACTCACTGATGCACACATATCATCTGTACTTTGCATTTCTGCTTCGCAGCATTGAAAAAGAGTCTCTCTCTGACCGCTTAAAAACTGTAAGCACAGAGATGCTTGCAAGAAGTAATGCCCAGTATCAGAGCCTTAAGGGCACAGACTTTGAAGAAGCAGCCCTTAGGAACGTGGCATTTTTCTATGTGGGAGCAAAGCTTCAGGACCCAGCAGCAAAGTGCGATGTCACCGACAGCTCTTTTGCCCAGATAACAGACACTGAATACGACAGGATCATGGCGGCTGCAGACATAGAAGAGAGCCTGATAACAGGCCTCAAGGAGGACTACACCCAGTACAAGCCCCGCGGATACTACGAGGGAGATGAGGTGCTTGAGGCGTACTTCAGAGCCATGATGTGGTACGGCCGCATGTCCTTTGCGCTGGACTCTGAGGAGATGGTTAAGAGCGCAGTTCTTATGAGTTCTGCACTTTCTCAGGACGATGCGGATTACAACAGCATTTACGACATCACCAGCTTTTTTGCCGGTGTCAGCGATGACTTTACCTACGGCGAGATGGGAGAGGTCCTTAATGATGCCTATGGCAAGATTCCTGACGCTGATGCAATTGCCAGCGATAGCAAGGCTTTCACAGATGTGTGCGCAGCCCTTGAAAAAGCTGAAGCGCCAAAGATCAACGGAATCCCTGTGCTTGAGACTGAAAACAACGTGATTCCATCCTTCAGATTCATGGGACAGCGTTTTACTGTTGATGCAGCAATCATGCAGAATCTGGTGTACAGGGCAGTTGAGGAAAATCCAGAAGGTGAGCGAAGATATCTTCCTGATGCGCTGGATACCGCTGCAGCTCTTGGCTCTGAGGAGGCCTACAAGATCCTTGAAGAGCAGGGAGCTACTGAGTTCAAGAAATATAATGACAATCTTGCTATCATGCAGGATACTTTCAATAATTCAGACATGAAGATCTGGAACGCCAGCCTTTACGCAAACTGGCTCTACACCTTGAGACCACTGTTTGAAAAGCGCGGAGCTGGCTACCCATGGTACATGCAAAACGATGAGTGGAACAAGAAAAAGCTTGAGACCTTCGCTGGCTCTTTTGCCGAGCTCAAGCACGACACCATCCTCTACGCCAAGCAGATTGTGGCAGAGATGGGCGGCGGCGATGACGAGATGCCGGACGACCGCGGATACGTTGATCCGGAGCCTGTGATCTACAGCAGATTCATTGATCTTTCCAACAAGACCGCACAGGGTCTCGAGGCAGCAGGAATGCTCACTGAGGCGGAAAAGAGTAATCTGGCCCTCCTTTCAGATATCGCAATGAAGCTTCTTACCATCTCTGAAAAAGAGCTTAAGGATGAGGCACTCTCTGACGAGGACTACGAGTTTATCAGATGCTACGGCGGAAACCTGGAGCACTTCTGGGTTGAGGTAAACACCACTCCTGAAGGAGATTTTGATCTGTCCCACAGCTACCAGGCTCCATGCCCGGTTGTTGCAGATATCGCCACAGATCCAAACGGAACAGTTTTAGAGGTTGGATCAGGCAAGGCAGATTCAGTGTTCGTAGTATTCCCAATAGACGGGGAGCTCCACATAGGTTCAGGAAGTGTATACAGCTTCTATCAGTTTACGGTGCCTATGGATCAGAGGATGACTGACCAGGAATTCCAGCAGGCGCTGGACGGCGGTTACATGGACGACGACTGGAACTGGGTAGAGAACAACAATTGCCCACCTCGCGCCTCCTGGACCACCAGTTACCGCCTCACCGATACGCACAAATAGTACGCCATCTCTCCGTGCGGGCCATGAAAGATATGTTTGCCTTCTTGGGACGCTTTCGCTCCTTTCGCCTGGCAGCGGTACTAAGCTCGGTAAAACCTCGCTAAGTACCGGCCGGCTCAAAGGCCCTGCGAGAGGCAAACATATTTCTTTCAAGGTCCTGCACGGAGAGTTGGCTAGATATTGGCTCCGGAAGGGGCTGGAAGATAAGCGGGACTGATTAGGAAGGATTGGATGAGTAAGTCAGGGACTGGCAAAACGAATATAGCTAAGAGGCTGCGGCGCATATTGTGCGTGGCAGCCTTTTGTTGCGGGTTCGTGGTGGTGGAGATGGCTTATTGGAAAGGGTTCGGAGAAGGAGAACTGAGGTCGCTTGGAAGGCTTATTGCGCCGCCGACATGGGTGAGATATGAGGAGAAGGAAGTAAGCTGCGGAGAATACAGGCTGACGGTTGGAAAGAAGAGGGCAGCTTTGTACGGCGGTACGCAGGCGGGCGCAGACGCAGGTGCAGGCGATGCTATTTGGACATCACCCAAGGAATACAAAGTCCAGGATGGGTTCCTGGCGGATCTGGACAGGGATGGCGATGTGGAGATGGTGCTACTTCTGTGGAAGAGGGGAAGATTTGGAGAGCACAGGCCATTCTGGGTTAGCGGGGATGAGAAGGGGTACTCGCAGCACATCTTTATCTATGACATTGAGAGTGTGGCTGAAGGCAACGAAGATGGCGGGACACCACAGGCGCCCACTACTGTGAAACAAAAGTGGTTCGCTTCCGACATTGGCGCAGAGGTGCGCCGCATGAAGCTCATGGAGCAGGATAGTGCCACGATCCTTACTGAGGATGTGGACGATAATTGTGTGCTGTGGCGCTGGGAATCCTTTGGGCTAAAGAGTGTGGACAATGAAGTTGACTTCGTGGCTTTTGGAGACAATATCATTCACAAGAAGATATATGAGTATGGATATTATCAACAGGGCGGGAACTTTGATTTTCTCTACAAGCCCTTCGCTGCAGATATAGAAGGGGCGGATATTGCGGCGGTAAACGCTGAGACAGTGCTGGTCGATAAGATGGAAGCCGTTTCTGATTACCCGAAGTTTGGGTCTCCTATTGAGGTTGGGCAGGCTCTTAAAAAAGCGGGATTTGACGTAATATCCTGTGCCAACAATCACGCCCTTGATAAGGGAATATATGGGATTGACGTCACCAGCTCTTTTTACAAAGAAAATGGAATGACATGCGTTGGGATACAAAATAGCAAGGACAGTGAGTACAGGCCCTTTGAGATCATCAGCAGAAACGGGATGAAGATCGCGCTATTGTCCTATACCTATGGAACCAACGATATAGACGTTTCTGATAAATATCCATACGCTGTACACTACCTGACAGAAGGTGCTTCTGACGACATCAGGCAGGCCAGGCAGCAGGCGGACTTTGTGGTGGTGTTTGCTCACTGGGGAGATGAATATGAGACAGAAGTTTCAGACCATCAGAAGGTCATGGCAGAAATGATGGCAGAGGCGGGGGCAGACGTTGTGATAGGTTCTCACCCTCACGTTGTGCAGGAGGCGCAGATGCTTACACGCCCTGATGGCGGACAGACACTTGTGTATTACTCCCTTGGAAACTTCAGGGCGGACCAGGACTATCCGGGGGCGAAAGCTCTTTTCACCATAGAGCATGGATATGACGGTCCAAGGATAAAAACCTGGGGGATAGAAGAGTTTGACGCAAACCCCAAACTTCGGTAGTATCTAAGTGGATTACACAAAACAAGCGAGAAAGACAATGGCTAAGATAAGCGTAATAATACCAGTTTACAATACAGCTAAATACCTGAAGGAATGCGTGGATTCCGTTATCGCGCAGACTTTTTCTGATATCGATATCTACCTGGTGGACGACGGATCGACAGACGGTATCAGCCCCAAGATGTGCGATGACTACGCCGCTGCTGACTCAAGGATAAAGGTCATTCACAAGGAAAATGGCGGCCTTCAGTCCGCATGGATCGCGGGAGTAAATGCCTGCGACACCCAGTATGTTTTCTTTGTGGACAGTGACGACTGGATCGATACCGACATGATCGAGCAGTACTATGCCCAGGTCAGCGACGAGTATGCAGACAGAGAGATCATCGCAGGAAACGGCATGATCGAGAAGGCAGGCGAGCGCCGCAAGGCCGGTCATGGCCTGAAAGCAGGAGAGTATACAGGAGCATCTCTTGATGATGTAAAGCGAAGGATTCAGGGTGAGGAAAACAGACCTGTCACCATGTCCAGATGCATGAAGCTCACATCAAGAAAGCTCATCGTTGATAACATCAAATACTGTGACAGCAAAATTGTTATGGGAGAGGATGCAAATATTACGATCCCAAGTGTATGCGATTGTGAGAGGCTTGTTATTCTGGAGGGAGCTTACTCCTACCATTACAGACTGGTTGCGGGCTCAATGATCCACGCCTACAACCCCAAGCTCCTTGATAACACCCTGCTGACCAACAGGACCTTTAGAGCGATCCTCAAGGACAAGCATATCGAGAATGCTGATCTTCAGATGGACAGAGAGTTCATAATGCTTCTGATGATAGTCATGAAGAATGAACTTCGCTGCCCGGATGGCAATACTACAAAGAGAGTAAAAGAAATATTCCTAAGCGAAGACATTAAAGCAGGGCTTAGGAATACTGATGTGAGTTTTTCTGATAAAGCTAACAAGCTCCTTTATTTCACAGCGAAACACCCGAACGCAGCGACAATCTCTTTTTCCAAAGCCCTGATAAATCTCTTTGATAAAAGAACTAACTGACCGGGTCAGATTACATCGCTGTCTATGTTTCTGAAGTTGCATCTGATCATATCTTCAATGTTCTTGCAACTTGGAGAAATAGCTAACGGACAGCCGCGAAGTTTGTATGGGAACTTGCAGGCGTTTGCAAAATGGAGAGCCTTAAGTCGCTCGCCATCAACGTTGCTGTTTACAAATGGAACTTCAAGGATATTTCCAAACTGCTTAAATGAGGCAAAGAGCTGTTTTAAAACTGCCCTTTTATCAGTTTCATTGCCGGCAGCTGCGTAGTCATCGATGATTACAAAGTTGCCTTTCATACGAGGTCTTAAGTGGCACAGTGCATATCCAAGCAGTGTGCCATCTTTTTTTCTAAGAACAGCCCAGTGGAACTGAAGGTCTGGATTGTATGACTGTTTCCACTGATAGGTCTTCTGGTCATGAAGGAAGTGACAGTGAGAATCTGAATATAATCTGGCAACCTCCTCATCTGTAACAGGAACATTGTCCATTCCATCATAGATGGTCAAAACAGTGTCGCCATCTGCTTTTGGCGCCTTGAGCCACAAGAATTTCTGGAACAGACCATCCAGTGCCTTTGTAAAAGCATTTCCTCCCAGAGCAAATGAAAATGGAGCATTGAAATACATATAGTGATGAAGCCACACAGGACTGGTGTATCCGATACTGACTGCTCGTGGGAATGACATGTCATTTGGAAGGCCAAAGATCACTTTGCAGCCATTGTCACTGTATTCAAATTTGTTCATTACTTTTGAGAAATGTCCACGTCCCTGGAACTTCTTAAGTACCGCCACGTCCATAGACTGAGCAGCCTGATAAACCTCTCCGTCAATGACGATTCTCATTCCAAGAAATCCGGAAAGTCCTGCTGGTTCGTCATCCTCATAGGAAATTGAAAATGGCTCTTTAAGCTTATAAGGATTGCCATAATGTTTGTTCTCATAGACAGTCTGGTCTATGTCATCGCCGTAAACACTTCGATTGATGAAAAGAGCTTCATCAAAGTGCTTTTGTTCTTCTGGTGTAAAATCCATGTTCATGTTTTATTATCTCCCCATGATCCTCTGAATGTGTTTCAGTGGAGCAAACGTCATATACTTATAGTCGATTACCTCGTAGTCGTCATTGAAGCAGTAGGAGTGGATGCCGTAGCCCTTTCTGATTCCGTTCACAAAGATACCACTTGTTGTGATCCTCTGGAATTGGGGATTTACTGCAATCTTCTTTTTGCTCTCATCGTATACGTAGTAATTCATATACAGTCCATATTCGGCAAAAGAGCTCTGCTGGGCCGCTACATATCGCTTACCCTGATATTCAAATATAGGACCGCCGTTTCTTGAAAAAAGATCAAACTCCTGACATGAATTGAATTCCTTATCTTCAGTCAGAGTAAAGTCTCCGTCAGCTTCTTTTGTGAAGGTGAATTTCTGGAATCTGCACTCATATTCCTTGCTGGGGCTGGCTTCACATGTCAGGATGTTAAAGCTCTTTTCCCCTACGCTGGTAATAACTGTATCCAGGTAAAGACCCTCGGTCTCAAATCTCTTTACCCTCTCCCATTTGTCGGGAAATGAAACAGCCCTGTAGAGTATAAAGGACTTGTCAGAGCTGGTCTCTGGCAGCATGTAGATGTCGTTATCAAATTCAAATACCGTTGGAAAAGACATGTGGAAAGGCTCGTCGATCACCACCTTAATTGGTGTTGGGCCATCCTCTGTAAGAAGGCAGTATGCCATTTTGCCTCTGCCAGCCTTTTTGTCAAAGAGCTCCATGAACAGGAATGACTTTCCGTCCTTTGTGAAAAGGATTGGGTCCGCATACCAGTAGTGTTTGTCGGTGCTGATCTGTTCAAATTCGGCAATACCTTCTTTGGGGAGAATATATTTTCCCCGCTTTCTGTAGGCTATGGTGAACACCTCGTCAAATGACAGGAACTTTCTTAAAGCCACGCTGGGATTCATTTTTGATATTTTTTTGATCTTGTATGAAATATTGCTCATAATCCGGTCCTTTTTGGCAGAGTTTCTTCGAAAGTTCATTATATCATATCATGGCATTTGAGGCTTAAATGGGGTAAAATCTAATTATCAATTTTTGGAGGTGAACCTATGAGAAAGGTTTTTCATGTAGACAAGCAGATTGCCAATAAAAACGTGGAAGATTCCATTACAGAGTGGACCAAGGTGGTTAAGTACAGTGACATCAATTGTGAGGGAAGGCTCTTTGGCGGACAGCTCATGAGCTGGCTCGATGAGGTGGCTGGAACAGTTGCCCTTCGTCACTCAGGAAATCCTGTAGCTACAGCTGCAGTTGATAACATGCAGTTCAAGCAGGGCGCTCAGCTGGGAGATGTACTTGTGATCGTTGGCAAGCTCACTCATGTAGGTAAGACCTCCATGGAAGTAAGGGTAGATACTTACGTTGAGGATGTTCAGAACGGAATGAGACATGTCCTTAACAGGGCGTATTTCACAGAGGTCTGCATAGACAATGACGGTTCAGCTGTTATTGTTCCTTATGGCCTCAATGTTCGCACAGAGAGCGAGAAGGCAGAGTGGGAAGGTGCAGAAAAGAGACGTGACCTTCGTAAGCAGCGCAGGATGGAAGGATTCTGATTCTTATCCAAGCGTTGAATTTAATAAAACTTAGTGTTAAAATTTTGTCATACGGCGGTAAAAATTCAGGATACCACCCACGGATAATCAGTAAAACGGAGGTTTTATTATTATGAGCAAGACATTTGATGACATTTTAGCCAAGCTTAAAAATGCTGATATCAAGAAGATGTCAGTAGCTGTAGCCCAGGACACACACGTTCTTGAGGCTGTTAAGGTGGCAAAAGAGAGAGGCATTGTAGAGCCAATCCTTGTTGGTGACAAGGACCTTATTGCTGAGAAGGCTAAGGAAGTTGGCATGAACATTGATGGATATGAGATCATCGATGTTAAGGACACCATCGAGGCTGCAAGAACTGCAGTATCACTGGTACACGATGGCAAGGCTGACATCTACATGAAGGGCGCACTTGAGACCAAGGATTTCCTTAAGAGCGTTCTTGACAAGGAAGTTGGACTTCGTACAGGTAAGCCACTTTCACACGTTTGTGTATTTGAGATCCCAGGCATTGACCGTCTTCTTTTCCTTACAGACGTTGCTTTCATGCCATATCCAACTCTTGAAGATAAAAAAGTCATCATTGATTATACAGTAGAAGTTGCAAGAGCATGTGGCGTTGACTGCCCTAAGGTTGCTCCACTTGCAGCTGTAGAAGTTGTTAATCCCAAGATGCCTGTAACAGTTGAGGCAGCTGAGCTCACCAGGATGAACGAGGCAGGAGAGATCAAGAACTGCATCGTTGACGGACCTCTTTCAATGGACCTTGCTATCGATCCAGAGGCAGCCAAGCACAAGGCAGGCGCTCTCGACAGGAAGATCGTTGGTGACGCGGATATACTTCTTTTCCCAGATATCCACGCAGGTAACCTTACATACAAGACTATCGTTCGTCTTGCTCAGGTTAAGAACGGTAACATCTTAACAGGAACCCAGGCTCCTGTAATCCTTACATCAAGATCAGATTCAGTTGAGGTTAAGGTTAATTCTATCGCCCTTGCTGCAGTTGTTGCACAGAAGTAAGGCGATAATCGAAAGGGGAATACTATGATCAAAAGTCTTATTATCAATCCAGGTTCCACATCTACCAAGGTAGGTATCTTTGAAGACGAGACACTTGTGAAGGAAGAGACCCTCCGTCACAGCACAGAGGAGATCGAGTCTTACGCATCCATCATCGACCAGAAGGATTTCCGTAAGAACATCATTCTCGACTTCCTTAAGAAGGAAAACATCGACATCAAGTCATTTAACGTTATCGTAGGAAGAGGCGGACTTCTTCGCCCAATCCCAGGCGGAACATACGAGTGCACAGATGCTCTTATTGAGGGACTCAGACAGGGCCTTCAGGGTCAGCACGCATCTAACCTTGGCGGAATCCTTGCTAGAGAGATCGGCGACGAGATCGGCGTTCCTTCATACATCGTTGACCCTGTAGTTGTTGACGAGATGGAGCCAGTTGCAAGAATCTCAGGTGTTCCAGAGATCGAGAGAGTTTCAATCGACCACCCTCTTAACCAGAAGGCGGTTGCAAGAAGATATGCCAAGGAGATCGGCAAAAAGTATGATGAGATCAGCGTTATCGTAGTTCATATGGGCGGCGGTACATCAACAGGCGTTCACAAGAACGGCAGAATGATCGACGTTTATGCAGCTCTTAACGGCGATGGTGCTTTCTCACCAGAAAGAGCTAACGGCATTCCAGCCAAGGCTCTTGTAGATATGTGCTTCTCAGGCAAGTACACATACGATGAGATGAAAAAGAAGATCGTTGGCTACGGCGGACTTAACGCATACCTTGGAACAAACGACATGAGAGAAGTTAACAAGATGTGCGAAGAGGGCAATGAGAAGGCTAACCTGGTAAGAGATGCTTTCATCTACCAGATCTGCAAGAACATCGGTGCATGTGCTACAGTCCTTAAGGGTAAGGTTGATCAGATCATCCTTACAGGCGGAATCGCTTATGGACAGGTCATCACAGATGCTATCAAGGAGAGAGTTGACTGGATCGCACCTGTTACTGTTTATCCTGGAGAGGATGAGCTTCTTGCTCTTGCCCAGGGTGCCATCAGAGTCATGAATGGCGAGGAAGAGGTACAGGTCTACTAAAGTTGATAACTTAGCCCAAATCTGATACAATGATTGACGGACTTTTGCTTACATTTAATAAGTAAAAGTTCGTCATTTTTATTTTATTTGGAGAATGATATGAGCGGTATTATTGATAAGATCATAGGTACACATTCAGAGAGGGAGCTTCGCCGTATCAGGGGCACAGTTGATGCCATTGAAGGCATGAGAGATCAGATGAAGGCTCTTTCCGATGAGGAACTCAGAGCCAAGACTGAGGAATTCAAAAAAAGGCTCTCTGAAGGTGAGACTTTAGACGACATATTGCCTGAGGCTTATGCTGTTGTTCGTGAGGCCAGCGTAAGAGTTCTTGGAATGGAGCATTTCAGGGTTCAGCTCATCGGTGGAATTATCCTCCATCAGGGCCGTATAGCTGAGATGAGAACTGGTGAAGGTAAGACCCTTGTGGCTACACTTCCTTCATACCTCAATGCCCTTGCAGGCAATGGTGTTCACGTTGTTACAGTCAACGACTACCTGGCTAAGCGTGACGCGGACCAGATGGGACAGATCCATGAGTTCCTTGGACTTAAGGTTGGCTGCGTACTTAACAGCATGAACTCAGATGAGAGAAGAGCAGCATATAACTGCGACATCACATATGTCACCAACAACGAGCTGGGATTTGACTACCTTCGTGACAACATGGCTATCTACAAAGAGCAGTGCGTACTTCGCGGCCTTAACTTCTGCATCATCGACGAGGTAGACTCAATCCTTATCGACGAAGCCCGCACACCTCTTATTATTTCCGGACAGTCAGACAAGTCTACCAAGCTCTATGAAGCCTGCGACATTCTTGCCAAGCAGATGACAAGAGGTGAGGACATGGAAGAGCTCTCCAAGATGGATGCCATCATGGGTGTAGAGCGTGAAGAGACTGGTGACTTCATCGTCAATGAGAAGGACAAGATCGTCAACCTTACAGAGCAGGGTGTTGCCAAGGTTGAGAGATTCTTCCGCATAGAGAACCTTGCTGATCCAGAGAACCTTGAGATTCAGCACAACATCATCCTTGCCCTTCGTGCTAACAACCTCATGCAGAAGGACCACGACTACATCGTCAAGGATGACGAAGTTCTTATCGTAGATGAGTTCACAGGCCGTGTTATGCCTGGACGTAGATATTCAGATGGTCTCCATCAGGCTATCGAGGCCAAGGAGCACGTTAAGGTTAAGAGAGAGTCCAAGACTCTTGCAACTATCACCTTCCAGAACTTCTTTAACAAGTTCGACAAGAAGTGTGGTATGACAGGTACTGCCCTCACTGAGGAGCAGGAGTTTCGTGAGATCTACGGAATGGACGTTATCACCATTCCTACCAATAAGCCTGTAATCCGTAAGGATCTTCAGGACGCAGTTTACAAGACAAGAAAAGAGAAGCTGAATGCCATCTGCGATGCTGTTGAGGCAGCACACGCCAAGGGCCAGCCAGTTCTTGTTGGTACCATCACAATCGAGGCATCTGAGGAACTTTCAAGGATGCTCAGAAAAAGAAATATCCAGCACCAGGTACTGAATGCCAAGTTCCATGAGATGGAAGCTGAGATCGTAGCAGAGGCAGGAAGACACGGCGCTGTAACCATCGCCACCAACATGGCCGGCCGTGGTACTGATATCAAGCTTGACGACGAGGCAAGAGAAGCAGGCGGTCTTAAGATCATCGGTACTGAGAGACATGAAAGTAGACGTATCGATAATCAGCTCCGTGGACGTTCAGGTCGTCAGGGAGATCCTGGTGAATCCAAGTTCTACTTATCACTTGAAGATAACCTCATGAGACTCTTTGGTTCAGAGAGGCTTATCTCCATGTTCAATGCCCTTCGTATTCCTGAGGGACAGGAAATTGAGCACTCATCTCTGTCAAGAGCTATCGAATCAGCTCAGAAGAAGATCGAGTCCAATAACTATGCGATCCGTAAGAATCTGCTTGAGTATGACCAGGTCAACAACGAGCAGAGAGAGATCATCTATGCAGAGCGTAAGAGAGTTCTTAACGGAGAATCCATGCGCGATTCTATCTACAAGATGATCACAGATATTGTTGAGTCTTCAGTAGACACAGTAATTGGTGAAGAGAACGATGCTGATAACTGGGATCTTACAGAGCTCAACGAGATCCTCCTTCCTACAGTACCTCTTAAGAAGATCAACAGAGGCAGGATCGAGAATCTCACCAAGTCAGGTATCAAGCAGCAGCTCAAGGAAGAAGCAGTCAAGCTTTATGAGGCAAAAGAGGCTGAGTTCCCAGAGCCAGAGACAATCCGTGAGATCGAGCGTGTCATCCTTCTTAAGGTCATCGACAGAAAGTGGATGGATCACATCGATGATATGGATCAGCTGCGTCAGGGTATCGGACTTCAGGCTTATGGCCAGAGAGACCCTAAGCTTGAGTACAAGCTTGAAGGCTACGAGATGTTCGACGACATGACAAGGAACATCGAGGAAGATACAGTAAGACTTCTCTTCCGTGTACACATCGAAGAGAGAGTAGAGCGTGAGCAGGTTGCCAAGGTTACTGGCACCAACAAGGATGATTCACTGGCGAAGGCTCCAATCAAGAGAGTAGAAGCCAAGGTTTATCCAAATGATCCATGCCCATGCGGAAGCGGTAAGAAATACAAGAATTGTCACGGAAAGGTATAAGAAATGGTAGTTTTAGATCAGATGAAGGTTGAGATCCAGGGCCTTAAGGGAACCCTTGATGAGGTTACAGCATCTCTCGACCTTGATTCTAAGAAAAAGATAATTGAAGAGCTCTCCAGAGAGATGGAGGAGCCAGGTTTTTGGGATAACGCTGAGAAGGCCAACAAAAAGACCAAGGACCTTAAGAACATGCAGGACCTTGTTGCCAACATTGAGAATCTTGGCAATCAGTACAACGACATCATTGATCTCATCGATATGCAGAATGCAGAGGGTGTAGATGATGACGATATGGCAGCTGAGATCAGATCTGAGCTGGATGAGTTCGAGAACACACTTGAGAATATCCGTATCAGCAATCTTCTTAACGGACCATACGACAAGAACGACGTAATCCTTCGTCTCAACGCTGGTGCAGGCGGAACAGAGGCCTGTGACTGGGCCAGCATGCTTTATCGTATGTACACAAGATGGGCAGAGCGCAAGGGCTTTACAATTGAGACTCTGGACCTTCTTGACGGCGACGAAGCTGGTATTAAGTCAGTGGCATTCCAGATTTCAGGAACCAATGCTTACGGTCTTTTAAAGTCAGAGCACGGTGTTCACAGACTTGTCCGCATCAGTCCATTCAATGCTCAGGCCAAGAGACAGACATCCTTCGTGTCCTGCGACGTAATGCCAGACATTGAGGAGGACCTTGATATCGAGATCAATCCTGATGACCTCAGGATCGACACATACAGATCATCTGGAGCAGGTGGTCAGCACATCAACAAGACATCATCTGCTGTCAGAATCACACACATTCCTACAGGTGTAGTTGTTGCCTGTCAGAATGAGCGTTCTCAGTTCCAGAACAAGGACAAGGCTATGCAGATGCTCAAGGCTAAGCTCTTTATCATGAAGCAGGAAGAGCAGGCTGCAATGCTTTCAGGTATCAGAGGTGAAGTTAAGGACAACGCTTGGGGAAGTCAGATCCGTTCCTACGTACTTCAGCCATACACAATGGTTAACGATACAAGAACAGGTTTCAAGGCATCTAACGCAGATGGCGTTCTTGATGGTGATCTTGATCCATTCATCAATGCATACCTTAAGTGGCTTGCAACAGGTGGTAAGCCGGTTGGAGACACATCTGAAGAGTAATAGCAGTCTTGGGGGACTGACATGAGATTAGTAGAAGGTATAAAAGACCTTGTGGCTCTATACCACGATTACAAGACTATGAATAAGGATGAGAAGGCCGACTTCTATCAGGCTAAGTGTGACTACTATCAGAAGTATGTTGAACTTAGTCTGATCGCCGGATGCTTTTCATCCGTTGCTTATATTTTTTCTGATTATCTTTTAAATGGTACATTTCTTCCAACCCTGGTCTCCAGGTGCTCGATCATAGTATTTATGATTATCTTTTTTGCCATAACGCATTTCTCAAAAAAGAGATCAGTGTTGGTATTTATGGACTATTTTCTTGGACACGCCATGGTAATTGCTACCATCTGGTCCATCTATCATCTGGAAGACAAGGTCCACGCCAGTGAGGGATTTATCATCATGAACCTCATCTGGATAACTGTTGGATTCGTTGCCAAGCCCAGAGAGGTGGTCATCTCCACTGTTGTATTTCTTTTAGAGATCATTCTCACATATCCTATCAATCACTATCCAAACCTGGATATCATATTGGCACTGGAGATTCCCTGTGGACTTGCTGTAATATTGTCCCACTGTCTTCTGATGCTGTACTTCCTGGACCACTACAGGATTCAGCAAAAGCTTGAACTGGCCATGATCACAGATCCGCTCACCCAGGTTTACAACAGGCACCTTCTTGAGAGAATAGTCTACAAGAACGCCTTAAGGGATGTACCAGAGGGACAGCATGCGTCAATTGCGATGCTGGATATTGATTTCTTCAAGAAGATCAACGACGAACACGGACATTATACTGGAGACTTAACGCTCCTTTACATTGGGCAGAAGCTTTCCGGACAGACCCATGATGACGACTATGTAATCCGCTACGGCGGCGAGGAATTTGTCATCATCTTCAAGAACTGCGACGTCAACCACGCTTGTGCCCGCATGGAGCAGTTCAGACAGGAGATTGAAAACGCCAAGGACACTCCTGTACCATTTACTGTTTCAATTGGTGTATCCCATTATAACGGCGATTACTCCAAGACCATCCAGAACGTGGATGCTGCTCTATACAAGGCCAAGAATACAGGCCGTAACAAGGTTGTAGTGATATAAGATGCTTAGAAAAAGAATCATCGCAGCTTCGCTGTGTGCGCTCCTTTCTGTGACCTTTGCTGGCTGCAGCCTGCCAGGTCGAAATGATACTCAGGACCAGGAGCCTGCCGCTGCAGCTGCCTTTGACGGAACAGAATATATTAAGATCTCAGAAGTTACAGAGGACGGAGAAGATATAGATGTGGCGGGAGAGAAAAAAGAACTCCTCATGAGTCTTGATCTTTCCCTAAGTGTGCCGACATATATCACGAAGGTCGGTGATTACTGGTTCATCGTGGACTGCTATCACAACAAGGTAATCTATTCTGAGAGCCTTGATACTCCCATCCAGGCATGGTACGTCATGTGTGATGAGGTTATTCAGCCTCACACTCTGGCCAGCGATGGTAAGGTGTATTTAGTTGATGATACTGAGAACAACAGGGTTCTTGTTTACGAGAAGTATTGTGACAAGTTTGTTAATTCACAGATATTTGAGGACATTGGAAACCGCCCACACTTTTCGGTTTATGACGAGAATAGCAGGACATTTTACGTCTGGAGTTCGGAGTCTGGGGAGATGTACCTGTTTAAGCACACTGATGACTCTACCCGCATGTACCTCACAGATATCAGGAAGGTCAATGAGATTTCAAATACCTACGTAAGATCTTTTACTATAATAGATGATGAGATCTATTTTGTATCAGGCCTTTCAAGTGACGGCTCAGCCCCAAGAGTACTGGTATGTGATCTTAACAGCTTTAAGGTGAAAAAGAGCTATCCCGTGCCCGACGAGATTGCAGGAATGGTGCAGATGACCAGGATCGAGGATATGTTCTACATCACCATTTCAACGGACATAACTGGCAATCAGGACTATGCCACACTTATAAGGACCAGGAGCCTTGAGGACCTCTCAGAAGGGGAATACGAGGATATTTATTCAGAATACTTTATCGGCGGTGGAACACCCTACAATATCTCTCAGGTAGGGGATACGTATTTCCTTACGGAGCATCGCCTTATTGATCATCAAATATGGAGCTTTAATGTACAAGACGGCAGTATAATAAACGTGAAGACAATCTTTTAAAGTTTGTCCACGTCGCAGCAGGAGGTAATCATGGTTACTATCAGTCTTTGCATGATCGTTAAAAATGAAGAGGAGAGCCTTGGAAGGTGCCTTGACAGTTTAAAGGGCATTGTTGATGAGATGATCATCGTCGACACTGGCTCCACAGACAGAACAAAAGAGATCGCAGCTTCTTATGGTGCCAAAGTCCTTGATTTTAAATGGACCGGGGATTTTTCTGAGGCCAGGAATTTCTCTTTTTCCCACGCAAGCTGTGACTACATCTATTCAGCCGATGCAGACGAGGAGCTGGATGAGGAGAACAGAAAGCGCTTCATGGACCTTAAAAAGGACCTTGAGGAGTTCAAGATAGACATGGTTCAGATGTACTACTGCAACCAGCTGGAGTACAGAACAGTCTACAACTTCGACAGAGAGCTCCGTCCAAAGCTCTTTAAGAGAGTTCGCGGATTTGTCTGGGAGGACCCGATCCATGAGCAGGTGGTTCTTGAGCCGGTCATTGTAAATTCTGATATTGAGATCATTCACAGGCCAAAAGAGAGCCACGCAGGCCGCGACCTTGAATCCTTCAGGAAGGCTATCGCTGATGGCAGACACTTATCAAAAAGACTCCATGGCATGTATGCAAGAGAGCTGTTTATGGCTGGCAGCGATGAGGATTTCCTCAAGGCAAAAGAGTTCTTTACTGCCTCCAGTGTAGATACATTAAGGGATCTTGATGAGATAAAAGAGGCCAGCTGCGTTCTGGCTCACATCGCAGTTTTGGAGAACGATCCACACAGCCTTTTAAAGTACTCCTTAAAGGATGCCATCACTGAAATGTCCAGTGAGATGTGCTACGAGCTGGGTGATTACTACTATGGCAAGGGAGACATAGACGAGGCTATTGTTTGGTACTATAATGCTGCTTATGAATGCAGCAGCATTCTTGATGTAAAAAAGAGCGGAACCTTCCCAAGGCTTGCTCTTGCCAAGTGCTATAGGAAGCTTGGCAACGAGGAACAGGCCCTTGACTACGAGAGAGAAGCTTCCGAACTTGATGAAGAAAAATAAGTAAGAAAGATTTTGACCTGATGATCAGAATGGTCTCCGGTCATGGAGGAATTATATGCGTATCATCGTTGTAGGCTGCGGAAATGTAGGACTTACCCTTGCAGAGCAGCTTAGCAAAGAGGGACACAACATTACTGTCATTGAGGAAAAGAGTAGTGTTGTCCAGTCAGCAGTTAACAATCTGGATGTTATGGGAATCGTGGGAAATGGCGCCAGCTATTCCATCATGATGGATGCCGGTATCGACAAGGCAGACCTTATGATCGCGGTTACTGATTCAGATGAGCTTAACCTCCTTTGCTGCCTTATAGCTAAAAAGGCCGGTAACTGCCACACCATCGCAAGAGTAAGAAATCCGGTTTACAAAAAGGAGATCAACTTCATTAAAGAAGAACTTGGTCTTTCAATGGTAATAAATCCTGAGGAGGCAGCAGCTTCTGAGGCGGGCAGACTCTTAAAACTCCCATCAGCAACCAAGGTTGAGACCTTTGCCCGTGGCAGAGCTGAGATGGTAAGACTTGTGATCGATGAGAACTCAAGGCTTTGCGACCTTGCCCTCAAGGATATCCCATCAGACCTTAAGAAGATGGTCATCATCGCTGTTGTAGTAAGAGGCAATGATGTTTATATCCCGGATGGTAGCTTTATCCTTCGCGCAGGTGACGAGATAACCATATTTGGATCCAGCAGAAATACTGTTAATTTCTTCAAAAAACTTGGACTTCCTTCCGCCAAGGTTCATTCAACCATCATCATTGGCGGCGGCGAGACAGGATATTACCTGGCAATGCAGCTCATTGCCCTTGGCATCAAGGTTACTATCTTCGACAAGGATCCTGCAAGATGCAAGGAACTTACTGAGCTCCTTCCACAGGCCCTTATCATCAACGGAGATGGAACTGACAAGGATATGCTCCTTGAAGAGGGTATTATGAGCACAGAGTCCTTTGTGGCACTGACAAACCTTGATGAGGAGAACATCATGCTCTCCATGTATGTAAAGAGCATCAACCAGAAAGCCAAGCTCATTACCAAGGTCCACAGAGTAAATTACGGCGAGATCATCGGATCTCTCAATATAGGCAGTATCATTTATCCCAAGAACATCACTGCAGACAGGATCGTTCAGTTTGTCCGCGGTATGTCAGCTTCCAAGGACAGTAACATCGAGACCCTTTATAAGCTCAATGACGACAGGGTTGAGGCCATGGAGTTTATTGTCAGGAACGCAAGCGCAGTAGTAGGCAAGCCCCTTTCACAACTCAAGCTCAAGAAAGGCATTCTTATTGCCTGCATCAATCACTATGGAGAAATTATCTCCCCAACTGGTGACAGTGTTATCAGGGACAGGGATTCGGTCATTGTAGTAACAACCAGGACCGGACTTAAGGATATAAATGACATTTTGGAGAATTAAAGAATGAACTATTCGATGGTAAGATATGTGCTGTTCAGGCTTCTTGGAGTCATGGGCGCTCTTATGGCGCTTCCACTTATGGTAGCCATAATCTACAGAGAGTATGACAGCGCACTTTCTTTTCTTATTATCATGTTTTTCCTTCTTGGGACAGGCATTATAGGTACCATTAAGAAGCCTGCGAACACAGTAATGTTCGCCAAGGAAGGCTTTGCTATAACAGCAGTAGCCTGGATAATCATGAGTATGGTGGGAGCTATTCCCTTCGTAGTTACAGGAACAATCCCCAATTACATAGACGCGTGCTTTGAGACGGTGTCTGGTTTTACCACCACCGGAGGCAGCATCCTCACTGCAGTTGAGGGCATGGAAAAGAGTGTGCAGTTCTGGCGTACATTCACCCACTGGATCGGGGGTATGGGAGTTTTGGTATTCCTTATCGCCGTAGTTCCAATGGCAGACGGCTACAGCATGCACCTTATGAGAGCAGAGTCCCCTGGACCGGTTGTAGGTAAGATCGTACCCAAGGTAAAAGACACTGCCAAGATCCTCTACGCTATCTATATTGCTATCACTGTTGTGGAGATCATCTGCTTAAAGCTCACTGGTATCACGCTATACGAGGCAGTTACTCTTACTTTCTCAACAGTAGGTACCGGAGGATTTGCTGTAACAAACAGCGGAATCGGCGGATATTCAACTCTTACCCAGAGCGTATTTATAGTGTTCATGGCCCTTTGCGGAGTGAACTTTACTGTTTACTATTTCCTTATTCAGAGAAAGCCAAAAGAGGCTTTTGCCATCGATGAGGTCAAATACTACTTTGGTACACTTTTGATAGCAGCAACCCTTATAGGTATCAATGTATATAGATCAGGGGCTGTAGAAGGCCTTGGAATGTCATTCCATCATGCACTGTTTGCTGTTACTTCTATCATGACAACAACAGGATTCGGAACCCTGGACTTTGACAAGTGGCCTGAGTTTTCCAGAGTCCTTCTTATGGGCCTTGCGCTTATCGGAGCCTGCGCAGGATCAACAGGCGGTGGATTTAAGTTTTCAAGAGCCCTTATCGTTATCAGAAACGCAAGGAATGAACTGAACTTCCTGGTTCATCCCAAGGCTGTTAAAAGAGTTTATATGGATGGTCATGTGGTAGAGGGCACAACAGTTAAGTCTGTATCAGCGTACCTTTGCCTCTATGTGATAACACTCCTTGCTTCGGTTTTGGTAGTATCTCTTGATAATTTTGATTTTCAGACCACTGTCACAGCGGTCATAGCAACCATGAACAATATCGGACCTGGACTTGGCATGGTTGGACCTATGGGTAACTATTCAGAGTTCTCCTATCTGTCCAAGATAGTCCTGATGTTTGATATGCTGGCAGGAAGGCTTGAGCTGTTGCCAATCTTCATTGTCATCAAACCGAAAACATGGAAACGTTAAAAAATATAAAATTTTTATAAACTAATTATAAAAATTTACCTTGAAATTTGTGTCCAAATTGTGATATGATTTAAATTGGTTCAAGCGAAATCGTTTTCGTTGATTTTCGTCTGACCACGCTTATAAGAGAGAAAATAGAAAGAAAAGCAAAGAAATAAGAGTAAAGAAGGCGGTTTTTTTATCATGAGTAAGACAGGGAAGAAAGTACTTGTTTTCCTTGCTTGTTTCGTGATTGCATGTGCTGTTTTAGTGGGAGTTACTTCAAGCGGACTCTCTGGCAATATCAGACATGGGCAGCTGTATACAGGAACTACTGATGAGTTTGAGGGCCTTGTCCACAGCGGGGAGGATGTTGAAGATTCTGCAGTGAAGGGATCAAAGCGCTTATCCCAGAACATTACAGTTACCAATGAAAATGGAACACTTGCATTAGGCGGAACAGTTACCAAGAGCCAGGATCCTTTTTATCCTGGAACATATGAGCTTAGTTTCTCCAAGAAGGCTATTTTGTCATCAAGGGCTTTAGTAGAGGTCAAGATGAATGTTAAGGCCGGAGACAAGGTATATGTACTTGTAGGAGATAAGGATACAGGCTACAGTGAGTTTACCACTGTAACAGCCGAGGAAGACAACGTCGTATCATTTGAGACCAATATCATACAGGACTACACATTGTCGCTTACAGATGTTAAGGGAGCACAGGAGGCTATGGCCTGCGTGCTTTCATCAGAGGATGTAGATTGTGGCTGCGATGAATGATCAGCCATAGATCAGGCATCTGAGCAGAATGATAAATGCGATATGAACGGGGTAGAAAGCGTAGAACAGGTATTTCAACCTGCCAAGGCTTCTGCCTCGTTTTTGATTGTAGAAATACAAAATTCCAAAGGATGGAAGGGCAAGATATTCAGTGCCCAGAGATATGATGGATAGATATGCCCCAATGAGATTGGCGGGGCTAAAGTTCCTTAAGATGTAGAATACGAAGATAAGGAAAACGCCGTATCCGTGGTAATCAGTTTTCATTATCTCAGCCACATAGATTCCTGCACCTGCAACAACTATTGCAAGAGCATAGGATATAAGGATGTTTCCACTGTGCTTTTTAACAAGGTCCATGACCTTCTCGACGCCCCAGATAACCAGAAGTCCGATGAGAAGTGTGAAGTAGACGTTACACTTTTTTGACAGAAGATCCCTGTTCTGTTCTATTACGGAAAAGATATTTATGTTGAACACATCCTCCTTGGCATAGAAGCATACGTCGAAGAAGGGTTCTGAAATAAAGCCAAAAATTAACAGGCTAAGAGCGTATCTTAGCCTGCTTTTTGTATGGACAAATCCCTCAACCAGAAGGAAGCAGAAAATAGGAAAAGAGTTTCTGCCAATTCCCCTGAGGATCTTGTATATGATGTTTAATGTATCAAAAGGAATGGAATCTGGGTATAAGCCAGCATTTACAACCGGAAGCATAATGCCTGCTGTAGCGTGGTCAATAAACATTGTGATGCATGCAATTAGCTTAAGGGTGTTTCCATTTATCTTTTTCATAGTTTACTCAAAAATGACTTTGTCCCAAGTGTCTTCAGGAATGAGACCGATGTAGGTCTTACCTGTGTTGATCTCCATCTCTTCGCCGTTCTCGTCGTAGAATCTTGTGACATCAGTCTCGCTGGACTTAAACCATGTGATGTCCTTGGCTACGCCGTTGGTGATGTACCATGCATTGCCTGAGCCGATGCAGTTGTAGATGAGATATCCCTCATCATCAAGCTGGTTAAATGAGCAGCTCTGAAGGAATACATTCTTGAATGCCAGTGGAGCATCGTCCTCAGCATCCTCATGTCTGTCACCGTACTCGTAGTACTCGTAAACATTGTCCTCATCGTTGTAGATGAGCTGTGAACCATTGTGGGTAAATGGAAGTGAGATCTTGAATGCCTGATAGGATCTAGAATACTTCTCGTCAAGCTGGATCTCTTTTCCACCGTACTCAGTGAAGTTGAAGTGGCTGCCCTCGTTGGCAAACTCATTGTAAGTAGCAGAAATACCATACTTATCAAGGTTTGACTCAAGGTCGCCGTTTAAGATGTACTCAGTGAACTCTCTCTTCTTGCCGTTATCTACACGTGAGAATACGCCAGATAAGTGATCCTTTGCCCAGTCCTTGGCAAAGTAAGCATCGTTGTGATATGGGCCACCATCGTGACAAAGAATTGCGTTCCACTCTGATGCAAGAAGGATGTTGGTAGGTCTTGTACTTCTGATACTACCAAGCTGCTCGATTGCACCCCAGTCCTTAACAACGCACATAAGTCTTGTGATGCGGTCGTTCTTGGTGCTGTTCATAAGCTCGTAAACAACGTCTGCCTCTGATGTTCCAAAGTGTGGAAGGGCGATAGACTCGTTGTCTACCATAGCTGCGATAGGTCTCTGATCCTTGATATCTTCGCTGATAGGCTCACCAGTTGTCTCTGAGAAATACATTCCCTCTGGAAGAACATAAGGCTCTTCGGCTGCTGGCTCCTCAGCTACAGGCTCCTCTACAGAAACCTCCTGTGTAGCTTCCTCAAAAATAGACTCTGATGTCTCTGTAGCTGCTGGCTCTTCTGGTGTTGCGCCGCAGGCTGTTACTGTCATAGTAAGCATGGCAGTTGCAAGAAATACTGACACTGCCTTTTTACCATCTATTCTGTACATTTTCATAATCTCCCTTTTAATAAGAATAATCCCTTATATTCTATCACCCCTTTTCAGATTTTTCTATGCCTCATTTACATTTATATCAGCCCCTCGCAGTCTTCACCCACTGCCACAGCCCCACGCTGCACTGCCCCGCGCCCTGGTCCGCCAGCCCCCGCCCCAAGGAAATTTACTTTTGAGTCTTGCGAGAGAGCTGTCCAGTTCATGAGCTGCGACATCTTGCCCTGATGTTCTTCTCCAGGTCAAATGTCTGAGTCTCCTTGTGGGGCAACACCGTATCTTCCCGCTTTCTCACTACCTGCAAACGAAACTTTTCCATGATGCTCAGGTCGATTTTCCTTGATTGCGCATGCTCATGTTATTCGCACGCGCTTAAAAAATCGACCTATGAGCATCAGGAAAATGACGTTTGCAGCTAATGATTCGAAAACAGGAAGATACGGTGTTGCCCCGGAAGGAGGCGAGTTTTTTGACCGCAGAACATCAGGGCAAAGGGTCGCAGCCATGAACTTCAGCGACGGAGCGACGAAAAAGAGATTTCCTTGGGGCGGGGGCTGGCGGACCAGGGCGCGGGGCAGCGCAGCGTGGGGCTGTGGCAGTGGGTGAAGACTGCGAGGGGTAACCATGATATAATAGAGGAAAGCTAAAGGGGGTATCTCCTATGAGACTGATGTTTATTGGTGCAGACCATGAAGTGACAGGAAGCTGCCATTTTATTGAGGCTGCAGGCAAGAATATCCTGGTTGACTATGGAATGGAGCAGGGCAAGGATTATTATGAGAATGTGCCCCTTCCGGTTTCGGCGCCAGAGATCGACTATGTTTTCTTAACCCACGCCCATGTGGATCACTCGGGAAATCTCCCGCTTCTTTACTCCAAGGGATTCCGTGGCAAGATCTTTTCCACAGAAGCAACAGCAGATCTTTGTAATATCATGCTCAGAGACTGCGCCCACATTCAGCTGCAGGAGGCAGAGTGGAGGAGCAGAAAGGGCAAAAGAAATAAGGAGATCGCTCAGGTGGAGCCCGCTTATTCCATGCAGGATGCGGAGAACACCATCAAGAGCTTTGTGCCCTGTCCTTACGGAAAAGAGATTGAGGTTGCCGAGGGTATATCCATCAGGTTTACGGATATAGGACACCTTCTGGGATCTTCAAGTATAGAAGTGTGGCTTACGGAAAAGAACGTCACCAAGAAGCTGGTATTTTCCGGTGATATTGGCAATAAGGACCAGCCACTTATCCGCGACCCTCAAAAGACCGAGGAAGCGGACATTGTTATCATGGAGTCCACCTACGGTGACAGGCTCCACTCTGAGGAGAAGCCTGATTACGTAAAGGAGCTGGCTCAGATCTTAAATGAGACCTTTTCAAAGGGAGGAAACGTTGTCATTCCTTCATTTGCAGTTGGCAGAACACAGGAGATACTGTTCTTTATCAGGAAGATCAAGAAAGAGGGGCTTGTCAGCTCTTTTCCCAACTTCCCTGTATTCGTGGATTCGCCGCTGGCTGTTGATGCGACGGAAATATTCCAGAAGAACCAGTACGACTGCTACGACGAAGAGGCGCTGGAACTTATCAGAAAGCGCATCAATCCTATAACTTTCCCGGGACTTAATCTGTCCATCACCACAGAGGAGTCAAGGGCCATCAACGAAGATCCTGAGCCCAAGGTCATCATCTCAGCTTCCGGTATGTGCGAAGCGGGCAGGATCAGGCACCACCTGAAGCACAACCTGTGGCGCCCCGAGTGCACCATTTTGTTTGTTGGTTATCAGTCAATTGGAACCACCGGAAGAGCCATAATTGACGGCGCTGAACAGGTGAAGCTCTTTGGAGAGACCATCGACATCAAGGCCAGCATCAAAAAGCTTGAGGGTCTTTCAGGACACGCGGATAAGAACGGAATTATCGAGTGGATACAGGGCTTTAAAGTGGCACCAAAGAGGGTATTTGTGGTCCATGGAGAAGATAGTGTCTGCAGTTCTTTTGCCCAGTGTCTTCACGATGAATATGGATTTAACACATATGCGCCCTACAGCGGCACAGAATACGATATAATATCAGGGAACTTCATCAAAGAGGGAGTTCCGATCCCGATCAAGAAGAAGGAGAGCAGCCTTGTCTCCGACGTTTACGCGCGGCTTAAGGCAGCTGGTGCCCGCCTCATGGGCATCATAGCAAGATCGGAAGGTCTGTCCAACAAGGACAAGGCCAAGTTTGCAGATCAGATCAATTCACTTTGCGATAAGTGGAGCAAATAAATTTGGGAGGAAAAGAGTATGAGCAGAGCGGATGAGATTTTCATCGATATGTGCAGGGATATCCTGGACAACGGAACATCCACAGAGGGAGAAAAGGTAAGACCACACTGGCCAGATGGAACAAGTGCATACACCATCAAGAAGTTTGGCGTGGTAAACAGATATGATCTTTCCAAGGAGTTTCCTATCATGACCCTTAGAAAGACAGCTCTTAAGAGCGCTACAGACGAGGTACTCTGGATATATCAGCAAAAGAGCAACAATATCAATGACCTCAACAGCCACATCTGGGATGAGTGGGCTGATGAGACAGGCTCAATTGGTAAGGCTTACGGATATCAGATAGGGCAAAAGAGTATCTACAAAGAGGGAGAGTTCGACCAGATGGATCGTGTTATCTACGACCTCAAGAACAATCCTTTTTCAAGACGTATCATGACCAACACCTATGTGTTCTCAGATCTTCACGAGATGCATCTCTACCCATGCGCCTACAGCGTAACTTACAATGTTACCCAAAAGCCTGGGGAGGACAGACTCACACTTAATGCGATCCTCAATCAGAGATCCCAGGACGTTCTTGCAGCCAACAACTGGAACGTTGTTCAGTACGCAGTTCTCCTTCACATGGTGGCTCAGGTTTGTGACATGAACGTTGGAGAGCTGGTGCACGTTATTGCGGATGCTCACATCTATGACAGACACGTGCCTCTTATCAAAGAACTCATTGAGAGGAAGCCACTTCCTGCTCCTAAGTTCCACTTAAATCCTGATGTTAAGGATTTCTATCAGTTCACCAGAAACGACGTATCCCTTGAAGGCTACGAAGTAGCTGGTGAGCAGCTTAAGGATATACCTATTGCAATCTGAGCGATATAAAGATGAAAGGTCCCACAAACCCATGCTTGCATGGTGGTTTGTGGGACCTTGAAGATTGAACGGACATGAGGAAGAAGCGCGAAAGCGCGGATTCCGAATGGACGTAGGATTGCGAGAGCGAAGCGTAGCAATCCGTATATCGCTCATCACTTCCGTGCGCGAAAGGAAGAAGCTCGGATTCCGTACGCGAAAGCGCGGATTCCGAGCGTGAAAACGCACAATCCTACGCTGGGGTGCATTTGCAGCAGGCCAGAACATCACCAAATGCTTTGTAATATTTGTGATGCGTCTCATTCCACTTGACATTCTTACCGATACTCGATACCAGAAGTATGCATTCATTCTGATCCACATCCTTAAAGCAGATGAACATAAAGGAGCACACTCCTGCTTCTCTTAGATGAGCTTTAAATGCATCAGCCTGAGGGGGGAGATTATCAATCCTGTTAACTGCAATAAAATCTCTTCCTGCCATAAATTTGTCTTTTGCTTCAGAGTTAAAGAAGGCCTTTAGCATATCTGGAGATGATGCTGCCGCTTTATCGTCTGTTCCGGTTGAATACCGAAGGTCATAGGGTTTTCCAACAAAAAGAGCAAGATGCTGTATGCCAAAATTTAACGCAAAGTCATTCATAAGATTCTCAACGCTTGCTCCAGGTCCGTGCAGAATGGTATCAAACATGTTAATGAGCATATCTCCATAGGATGCTTCACCTCGATCGTTGAACTTATGGGCAGTCATGTTCTTTTCTTTGATTTCTTCCAGGGAGCCATGCTTTTGGGGGGTATAGATAATAAACCTGTTTCGCCCCTTCTCTTTGGCGATATACAGACTATGATCTGCCAGCATGAAAATATCATCATAATTATCAGCGTCCTTAGAAAAGGTTGCTGTTCCAATGGACAGGGTGATGCGAGAATTGCTATCCATTCCCAGGTCTGCAAAACTCTCGCCTACACCTAAATGAATTGCTTTTAGGAGGATTCTTAGAGATTCCTCGCTTTCGATGTTGTAAAAAACTACAACAAATTCATCTCCGCCAAAGCGGCCGACGATTCCACTGTTTCCGACCTCTCTTGAAATAATGTCCGCTACTCTCTTTATTACAGTATCGCCAAACTGATGGCCATAAGTATCGTTGATGTTCTTGAAGTAATCTATGTCGATAATTGCCAGAGTTGTTCCTTCAAGGCGTCTTTCATCTATTCTTTCCTGGGCGATCCTTGTGATATCTGCTTTATCCACAAGCCCAGTCAGAGAGTCATGCTTGATACTGGAAACTGTGACCTTTCCACTGCTATTACCTATATGAATATGGCCGACCACGCTCTCTATCCCTTTGGAAAAGATGTAAGCACCTCTCATAAATGATGCTGTATTCTCTATATCATCATTGAGAACGTTGGCTTCAATTCTTTCTGAAAACCGGCCTGTCTTAGATTTTATCTGGTTTATAAAGGATCTTACTCCTTTTTTGCATTTGTCAGGGATGTTGGCACATAACAGCACTTCAAACTCATCTATTGAAAACAGACCTGAGTCAAAATTGGCTATATCAGTATTAAAGACGTTTACGATGCCGGTCTCAGGATCGTATTCAAAATAGACATCTTCATAAAGATCCAGCTGGGCCCTGAAAGATGCGGCGTTTCTTATAAGCTCGTTATGGGCATCCAAAAGTTCATCAAGGCTTACTATAATAAGCTTTATTATTCCATCTTCATGTTTAGATGCTCTTATATAGAAAAGAGGTGTTTTTTCGCCGCAGATGATTCTTGCAGGAAACCATTGATCATCTGCAATGTTTATCTTTTCTATAAAATTTTCTTTATACTTGTCGGTTATACAATCTTCAAAAGCACCATCAAGGCCGGATGGTATTACCTCATAGGCTCTCTTATCAGCCTCTATCATCATATGGTTTTCTGAAGATATGTATATATATATAAAACTGTAATCTTTCATAACGATTCTCCGTTTATTTCAACCTATGGATTAATTATATTGAAAAAACAGTCGTGTTGCTAGGTGCGTTATAAAAATGTTATTATTACAAAAATATTAGTTTTTTGGAGGGAAAATCATGCAGGCAATTGTAGCAGTAGACAGCAACTGGGCTATTGGAAATAAGGGACAGCTCCTGGTGAGTATTCCCGCAGATCAGAAGGACAACTTCAGAAAAAGAACTCTTGGAAAAACCATAATTTATGGCCGCAAGACCCTTGAGACTTTCCCTCAGAAGATAGTTCTTCCTCAGAGACGAAACATCATTCTTTCAACCAAGCCAGACTACGAGGTGAGAAACGCAGAGGTCGCTCACAGCAAGGAAGAAGCTCTTGAGCTTGTTAAGGACATGGATCCTGATGACGTATTCATCATTGGCGGAGCCACAGTATACAAGGAGTTTCTTGATGTGTGTGACAGATGCATCGTCACTTTCATCGACAAGGAATATGAGGCTGATGCCTATTTCCCAAATCTTGACAAGGATCCTGAGTGGGAGATGGTCTCAGAGAGCGAAGAGCAGGTTTATTTTGACTTAACTTATACATTCAGAATCTACGAAAGAAGGTAAGCTGGAATCCCGGGCGGCTTAGCCCTTCCAGTCAGTCATCTATGGACAAGAAGAAACGAGCTTTAGTCTTGATAAACAAAACAGCCGGTACAGGTAAGGCAGGAGCAGACTCTTTTACCATAATCACAAGACTTGCAGAGAGCGGCTATGAACCTGTGGTGTATCCCATCATTCCTGGAACGGACCTGTCCTCGGACGTACTTATTGCGCAGTACGAGGGCAAGATCGATCTGATCCTGTGTAGCGGCGGAGATGGAACATTAAACCATGTGGTCAGCGCCATGATGGAGATGGAAAAGAAACCTCTCCTTGCTTACATTCCAGCAGGAAGTACCAACGATTTTGCAAGAGGCCTTGGTATTCCATCAGTCAGGGCAAAGGCAGTTGATGTTGCTCTTGGTGGTAAGCCTTATGCCTACGACGTTGGCATGATGAATGACAGATACTTTAACTACGTGGCGGCTTTTGGAGCTTTTTCCAAGGTCAGCTATGCTACCGACCAGGAACTTAAGAATGTTCTTGGCTACGCAGCCTATGTCATAAGTGCAATGGCTGAGCTTCCCCAGTCCATTGGATACAGCAGCCACATGAAGGTTGAGGCAGACGGCATTACTGAGGAGGGAGATTACCTCTTTGGAGCAGTCAGCAACTCAGCCTCGGTGGGAGGAATGAACCTCTTTGGCGAGACTGTTATCCACCAGGACGATGGACAGATGGAGCTTCTGCTTATAAGGGCACCCAAGAATCTCGCAGAGTTTAATGCGATCCTTTCGGCTCTTGCCACCAAGGAGGCAGGCAACCCTTACATCACCTTCAGGCAGGTTAAGTACGCGAACTTTGTGGCAGATAAGAAGGTTGAGTGGACTCTGGATGGAGAGTACGGCGGAGCCTACAAAAAGACTGAGATCAAGGTGATGAACAAGGCCATCACCATTATGACAAAGTAAATAATTCAGACATCAAAAGACCGTTCCCTGAATATCAGGGGACGGCCTTTTTTAAGGAAAAAATATGAAAAAGATGGGTTTATCTGTTAATTACACTACCTCTTTTGCTTCAGCAGTATCTTCTGTTGTCTCGTTCTCATCGCCTATTCTTCTGTAGATACCAGCAAGGATAGCTCCGGAGATGTTGTGCCATACAGAGAAGATAGCGCCAGGAACTGTTGCCATTGCAAGGTCAGGGAAAGCTGATCCTGCAAGTGATGTTGCAAGGCCTGAGTTCTGCATACCGATCTCGATGGACATCGCCTTCTTCTTTGGAATGGGCATCTTGAAAAGAAGTGCAACAAGATAACCAACTGCGTATCCAAGAAGGTTGTGAAGGATAACTACTACGAATACGATGGCGCCTGTCTCAAGGATGCGCTCAGCGTTGTGTGATACAACTGCAGCAACGATCATTGTGATGGCGATAACTGATATCATTGGCAGGACATCGCCAGCCTTCTGGGTGATCTTGCCAAAGAAGTGGTTGATGATAAATCCAAGAGCGATAGGTACGATAACCACTTTGATGATAGAGAAGAACATGCTCATAACATCTACGTTAACTGATGTACGAAGCAGAAGATAGGTGATGGCTGGTGTGAGGAATGGTGCTAGCAGAGTGTTTACACTGGTCATTCCAACTGAAAGAGCTACATCACCCTTACTAAGGTATGTCATAACGTTACTGGAGGTTCCGCCAGGGCAGGTACCTACCAGGATAACTCCTGCAAGAAGTCCTGCTTCAAGACCGAAGACCTTGCCAAGAGCAAATGCCAGAAGTGGCATGATGGTGAACTGGGCTACACATCCGATGAGGACATCCTTAGGTCTTGTGAAGACCACCGCGAAATCCCTGGGCTTTAATGTAAGTCCCATTCCGAACATTACTACCATCAAGAGGTAATTGACCCATGAAGTCTGAATCCACAGGCAGGTCTTTGGCACGAAAAGGGCCAGAGCGGCAATTACAAGAACGATGATAGCCATGTACTTTCCAAGTAATTCACTAACTTTCTTAAGCATCTCTAAATTCCCTCCTAAACAATAACTTTTTTCAAGTACCCATTGTACTCCACCGCTTTAAAAAATTAAAGCGGTAAAATGTAAATTTTTTTTGAATAACATCAACAAAAAAGTGGTGTTTGTAGACAGAAGTTTCGGAAAATATTACAATATGGGTTGACCCAATTAACAAGGATGTTTAAAAAGGTGTAGCTACATGGCAAATAACGGATTATTAGAAAGATTATTTGATAGAGAAAAGAATCAGTACGATCATGAGGATCTTGATGGATACAGAGTTCAGCTTCGTCTGTTCCTGTGTATTCATCTGAGTCTTGAAGTGTTTTATATATTGTGCAAATGCACACCAATGTTGATCGTGAATATCGTGAGCATATTTGTATATATCGCTCAGCTGAAATATGCCCAGAGAAATGATGCTGAACCGGCACTTATTGTCTGGATATCTGATTTTGAAGTATATATTCACGCAGTTTTGGCGACCATTTTTATGGGATTTGGAAGTGGCTTTTATTATTGGATCTTCGGCCTTTCGCTTTCTATCATCATGCCCTATCAGACTCCCATGCGTAATAAGGTGCAGAAGATAGTGGCCAGAACATACCTTGTGGTTTTTGCGATTACTGTTGCAGTTTTTCCGATATTAAATTATTTTGAGGTTTTGCCTGTAAGGTATAACCCTCCCAAATGGGTACAGATGACTACAAGCAGCGTGAATGCTATAGTTACATGTGCCACCATTTTTCTGTACACAACACTTACTTTGTTTGGTACTGCACGAAAAGAGCAGTTGCTCAACAAGGCTGCTGATACCGATTACCTGACGGGGCTTTACAACAGGCAGCACATGCAGCAGGTTCTTGCCAAGAAGGCTGAAGAGGGTAGCCTTATGGCTGTGTCTATCATGGACGTTGATCATTTCAAAAACATCAATGATACCTATGGCCACATGTCTGGAGACTACGTGTTAAAAGGAATAGCCAAACTCCTTCTGTCTGCGGCAGACGAAAATACAGTTGTTGGCAGATGGGGAGGCGAGGAGTTTTTGTTTATCTTCTCTGATGGTTACAGCTACGATCAGTTCTGCCATAAGCTTGAGAATCTTCGCAAGGATATAGAAGAGCATAAGTTTGAATTTTCCGGAATTCCTATCAGTGTCACAGCTTCCTTTGGCGCTTCATATATTAGTGAAGGCATGACAAAAGAGGAGCTTGTTAAGCTTGCTGACGCGAGATTATACAGAGCCAAGGAAAGTGGCAGGAACAGATTAGAATTTTCATAAAGTTATAGATATTAATAGAACCCTGTGTTATAATGTCATGGCGACTGTGCCCAGGGGGCATATTTTTTTAATGCATAAAGGAGAAACAAAATGAGCGTTACAGTAGAAAAGCTTGAGAACAACATGGCGAAGCTTAAGATCAGTGTTCCTGCTGAGCAGTTCGAGAAAGCTATCGAGAAGGCATATCAGAAGAACAAGAACAAGATCCAGATTCCTGGATTCCGTAAGGGCAAGGCTCCTCGTAAGATGATAGAGCAGATGTATGGCAAGGGAGTATTCTTTGAGGATGCTGCCAACGAGCTTATCGATGAGGAATATCCTAAGGCTGTTGAAGAGTGCGGCGAGGACGTTGTTTCATCACCTAAGATCGAAGTTGAAGAGATCGAGGCTGGTAAGGATTTCGTATTCACAGCAGAAGTAGCACTTAAGCCAGAAGTTAAGCTTGGTAAATATAAGGGAATCGAGGTTCCTAAGATGGACCTTGATGTTACAGACGAAGAAGTTGACGCAGAGATTGACAAGCAGAGAGGCATGAACGCTAGATCAATCGATGTTACAGACAGAGCAGTTAAGGACGGCGACACAGTATCTCTTGATTTCGAGGGATTTGTTGATGGCGTTGCATTCCAGGGCGGTAAGGGCAATGATTATCCTCTTACAATCGGTTCTGGTGCATTCATTCCTGGATTCGAGGAGCAGCTTGTAGGCTACGAGATCGGTCAGGAAGGTGAAGTTAAGGTTAAGTTCCCTGAGGATTATCAGGCTGAGGAGCTTGCAGGTAAGGATGCAATCTTTAAGTGCAAGGTTAACTCTATCAGAGCAAAAGAGCTTCCAGAGCTCAACGACGATTTCGCAGGCGATGCAGGTTTTGATACAGTAGCTGAGTACAAGGAAGACGTTAAGAAGAAGCTTGCTGAGAAGAAGGAAGCTGATGAGAAGGCTAAGAGAGAGGATGCAGTTGTTAAGGCTGTTATCGATGACTCTGAGATGGATCTTCCTGAGGCTATGGTTGAGACTCAGCAGAGACAGATGGTTAATGACTTTGCACAGAGACTTCAGATGCAGGGCATGAACTTTGATCAGTACATGCAGTACACAGGAAGCTCTATCGATCAGATGCTTGCACAGGTTAAGCCACAGGCTATCGAGAGAATCAAGTCAAGACTTGTTCTTGAGGCAGTTGCAGCTAAGGAAAAGATCGAGGCTACTGAAGAGGATGTTGCAGCAGAGCTTGAGAGAATGGCTGGCCAGTACAGAATGGAGCTTGATAAGCTTAAAGAGCTCATGTCTGGTGCAGAGCTTAAGCAGCTCAAGAGCGACCTCGCTGTTCAGAAGGCAGCAGATTTCCTTGTAGAGAACGTTAAGGAAGGCGCTAAGAAGGCAGCAGCCAAGAAGACAACTACTAAGAAGGCAGCAGCTGAGAAGGCTGAAGGCGAAGAGAAGCCTAAGAAGACAGCAGCTAAGAAGACAACAACAACCAAGAAGGCAGCAGCTGACAAGACAGAGGGCGAAGAGAAGCCTAAGAAGACAACAAGAAAGAAGAAGACAGAGGAAGAGGCATAATTGCCGTATCCGGAATCTCTTTTTCCTTATAAATGTGTTTATAAGAGCCTATGATATGTTCATAGGCTCTTTTTTTGCGCAAAACTCTTTGAAAAATGCGCATTTGGCTTTATAATATAAGGTGGTTGCGTGTATTTTGTGGTGGAAAAGTGGTACACACATACTAATTCTAGAAGGAGTAACAAAAATATGAGTTTAATACCTTACGTCATTGAACAGACCAGCCGTGGAGAGAGATCTTATGATATCTATTCCAGACTGTTAAAAGAGAGAATCGTATTCCTTGGAGAGGAAGTTAATTCTACATCAGCAAGTATCGTTGTAGCACAGCTCCTTTTCCTTGAGGCAGAAGATCCTAACAAGGATATCCATATGTACATCAACAGCCCAGGAGGTGAGATCACTTCCGGAATGGCTATTTATGACACAATGAACTACATCAAGTGTGATGTAAGCACAATCTGCATTGGTATGGCAGCAAGCATGGGAGCATTCCTTCTTGCTGGAGGTGCTAAGGGCAAGAGAATGGCTCTTCCTAACGCAGAGATCATGATCCATCAGCCACTTGGCGGAACACAGGGTCAGGCAACTGAGATTGAGATTGCTGCTAAGCACATCCTGAAGACCAAAGAGAAACTGAACAGAATGCTTGCTGAGAACACAGGTAAGCCTTATGAGCAGGTAGTTCAGGATACAGAGCGTGACAACTGGATGAGCGCACAGGAAGCTCTTGATTATGGCCTTATCGATTCAATCGTTGAGAATCGTCCAAGAGAGAAAGAAGATAAATAATTAGTTTTAAGGAGAAAAGATGGCAAAGAATTCCGGAGAGATCAGGTGCTCTTTTTGTAACAAGACACAGGATCAGGTTAAAAAACTTATAGCAGGTCCGGCAGGCGTATATATCTGCGACGAGTGCGTTGATATCTGCGCTGACATCATTGAGGAAGAGTTTGAGGACGAGCCAGTCGAGGCTAAGGGCCAGGAGATCAATCTTCTTAAGCCCGTTGAGATCAGAAACTTCCTTGATGAGTATGTCATTGGTCAGGAAGAAGCCAAGAAGGTACTGGCTGTGTCTGTTTACAACCATTACAAGAGAGTGCTTGCTCCAAAGAGCGATGACAAGTCTGATGTAGAGCTTCAGAAGTCCAACATCATCATGATCGGACCTACAGGTTCTGGTAAGACATATCTTGCCCAGACTCTTGCTAAGATCATCAATGTTCCTTTCGCTATTGCAGATGCCACAACTCTTACAGAGGCCGGCTATGTAGGTGAGGACGTTGAGAACATTCTTTTAAAGCTCATTCAGAATGCTGACTATGATATAGAGAGAGCTCAGTACGGTATTGTCTACATCGATGAGATCGACAAGATCACTAAAAAGAGCGAGAACGTTTCAATCACCCGTGACGTATCAGGTGAGGGTGTTCAGCAGGCGCTCCTTAAGATCGTCGAGGGAACTGTAGCATCTGTTCCACCTCAGGGCGGAAGAAAGCATCCACATCAGGAGCTTATCCAGATCGATACCAGCAATATTCTCTTTATCTGCGGCGGTGCTTTTGATGGTCTTGATAAGATCGTTGAGGCAAGACTTGACCGCAACTCAATCGGATTTAACGCAGAGATTGCAGACAAGTCCGAGAGAGAGATCGGAGAAGTTCTTAAAGAGGTTACACCTCAGGATCTCGTTAAGTTCGGACTTATCCCAGAGTTTGTAGGTCGTGTGCCTATCACAGTAACACTGGAAGGTCTGTCCAAAGAGGCTCTGGTTCGTATCCTTACAGAACCAAGGAACGCTCTGGTTAAGCAGTACCAGAAGCTCTTTGATTTCGATGATGTTAAGCTTACATTTGAGGATGAGGCTGTTGATAAGATCGCAGCCATGGCATATGAGAGAGAGACTGGTGCCAGAGGTCTTCGCTCCATAATGGAGAAGGCTATGATGGATGTAATGTACCAGATCCCATCAGACGAAACCATCAGCGAGTGCGTCATCACAGATGCCTCAGTTGAGGGAACCAGCCAGCCACTTATCGTAAGAGAAAAAGAGCAGAAGAAATTAAAACCTGCAAAATAATGAGCAAGTTAAAGGGCTGTGGAGTGATCCACAGCCCTGTTTTTTATTTGCCTAAAGCTTTATTTGGTTTGTTGTAGCCCTTTAAGGATACTGCCTGGGCGTATTCGTTATAGGCGCCTCTGTTTGAAAAGCACATTGATTTATTCTCAGGACCTGAAAGAGTTACTCTTACGACATCTGTATTTAGCTCGTCGATTCTCATGTTCCAGGTCTCTTCGTGGCATTCAAATTCAAGATTTAGAGACCTTACTGGATCTTCATCTGAAGGATCCACCTTGCCATGGGCCTTTGAAAGAATGGAGTAGATGGCTGGAAGGTTGTCGTCGTGGACCTTTACGTGGCCATCTGGTCCGTCCGCTACGCAGATATCTGATTCGTTGCAAAGGACGAATACATCTACCTTAAACTGTCTGATCCTGTAGGATTCCAATAAAAGAGAAGCTATAAATACTACAGCAGCCAGAAGCGCTACTATTACTCCTCCCAATATTATCCCCGTTTTGTTACTGTTCTTTACTTTTTTCATACTGTTTCCTTTCTGACTGACTGGTTGTCATGCTTTTTATTACTGCTCAGTTTCCCCTTCCTGAGCAGAGTCTCCTGAAAGGAGTTCATCCATGAAATCATAGATGTCATCGCGGCCTTCCTTGGAAAGAGCTGAGTAAGGGAAGATCCTTACATCATCAGGAAGACCAAGAGCCTGGCGAAGCATGTTAAGGTGCTTTTCATGCTGACTCTTTTTGATCTTGTCAGATTTGGTGGCGATGATCACAGGCTGGAAGCCCTGATGCACGATCCACTGATACATCTGAACGTCGTTGGCTGATGGCTCATGGCGGATATCGATAAGAAGGAATACCCTAAGGAGCTGTTTGGAAGTGTGAAGGTATCTCTCTACCATCTTGCCCCACTGTGCCTTGACCTTCTCTGGCACCCTTGCAAAGCCGTAGCCTGGAAGGTCCACCAGATAGAATTCATTGTTTATATTGTAGTAGTTGATGGTCTGGGTCTTACCTGGCTCCTGAGAAGTGCGGGCATAGTTCTTGCGGTTCATTATGCCATTTATCAGAGAGCTCTTTCCGACGTTACTCTTGCCGGCAAAAGCAAACTCAGGATGCTGGTTATCAGGCAGTGTACTGGTGATTCCACAGACCGTTTCAAGGTTTACATTTTTTATTACCATAGCTCTTTTCTCCATAAATTGATTGCATTTTAGTATACCATAAAAGCTCCATAAAGAAATCCACGATTGATTAATATTATGTTATCATTATAATGATAACTTTTGAGGAGGTTTACAATGATGGAAAGACTAAAATCTCTTAAATGGAATCATATCATAGAGGCGCTGATCATGATAGGTATTGGCGCTGTCTTGATCTTCTGGAGCAATGCAAGCCTTGTTATCATGGCAAGGGCGCTGGCTGTCCTTTTGATCCTTGCAGGAGCTGTAATGGTCATAAGTTATTTCATACATAAGGAAAAGACACTGGCCATGTCCGGAGGCTTTGCTCTCGGAGTTGTAGTTGCTGCCATCGGCGTCTGGATATTCCTTAAGCCGGACACTTTCACAGACCTTATTCCAAAGCTCTTTGGAGTGTTCATTTTCCTTAGCGGACTTATGAATCTGTGGCAGACAATCTCACTTATCCGTTATAAATACGCATATTGGTGGATATCGCTTATTTTGGCGATCATCACTGTGGGGCTTGGAGCATTTCTTTTGTTCTATCCATCTGTGGCAAAAGAGCTACTGATAAAGTTAATTGGTGGGTTCCTTCTCTACGATGGCATCTCAAACCTGTGGACTATCTCAAGACTTGGCAAACTTGAGAGAGCAGCAAAGCAGGCGCTTCGCGATGCAGAAGCAGTAGATACCAAGGGGGAGATCGTAGGGGATAGCGCAGAAAAATAAAAATAAGGTTGACATCTTTTGGACTTTATTGCTACAATGTGTTAAACCTAAGAGAAAGAAGAGTACTTCGTTTATGAAACTCACAGAGAGTGCCCGGTGGTGAGAGGGCGCAGCGGATGGATGAAGGAATGGGCTTTTGAGGGCGAAGCAAAATGGTCTGACCAGAGTAGTATTCGACGGGAACTCCCGTTACAGAGTCGAGGAAGTGATAGCTTTCTCATGAGAGATCGGATTTTTCCGATAAACAAGGTGGCACCGCAGGATTATAACTCCTGTCCTTGTATGAAACTCATACAGGGACAGGATTTTTTATTACAAAAATCTTCCCTGTGTAAAACATTATGGTGGCCATATATGGCAAGGAGGATTTAAAATGGACGTACAGAGCACAAAGAGAGAAGTATTAGTTGAGGAAAAGAAAGGTCTTGCTAACACCAGGAACCTGATCCTTGTAGGAGTTATGATGGCAGTGGGCATCGTTCTTAGAATGTTCGCTGGAGTTATTGCCCTTGGCAACATGCATCCTAACTTCCTTATCGCAACATATTGTCTGGCTATTTTCATCATTAAGCCAAACCTTAAAGAGGCTGCAGCCATCGGTCTTATTTCAGGTGCTATCTCACAGATTGGCACATCAATGCCATGGCTTGGACTTGGCTCTGAGACACTTGGAGCAATCGCTATGTGCCTTCTTATCAGACTTGCACTTCCTAAGTACATCAAGCCTGTAGTATGCACATTCTTTGCAACACTTATCTCAGGCTTCGCATTCATCGGTCTTGCAGCACTTACCTATGCTAAGCCAATGCCAGGCGCACAGTTTGTAAGCATGGCAATCGTTACTGTAGTAACTGCACTTCTCAACATGGTTATCGTTACAGTACTTAGCATTCCTGTTAATAAAGTTATGGGGAATAAAGAAACAGAATGATCTCAGTTAAAGATTTAGGATTTGTATATCAGAATAGTAAGACAGCTGCCCTTGATGGCATAAACATTGAGATTGAAGATGGAGACTTCGTAGGAATTACCGGCACTTCTGGTGCCGGTAAAACTACGTTTACTTTTGCATTAAACGGTATCATCCCTCAGAAGATAAAAGGGGATTTCTACGGTGCTGTCACAATTAACGGCAAGGACACAGCAGAGCATCACGCAGAAGAGTTTGCAAGGACCGTTGGTGAGGTTTTCCAGGACATTGACTCACAGATGGTTGCTTCTGTAGTTGAGGATGAGATCCTTTTTGGCCTTGAGAACTTTGGCGTACCTCATGAAGAGATTGAGGAGCGTGTGGACAGAGTTCTTAAGGAGCTTGGAATAGAGGACCTTCGTGATAGAGAGATTTCAAGCCTCTCCGGCGGACAAAAGCAGAAGGTCGCAATAGCATCAATGCTGGCCCTGGAGCCAGAAGTTATAGTACTTGATGAGCCCACAGGAGAACTGGACCCTGAGAGCAGCCGCGAGATCTTCAGGATCTTAACAAGGCTTAACAGGGAGAAGGGCATCACAGTAGTCATAGTCGAGCAAAAGATCATGCTCCTTTGCGAGTATGTTAAACATATGATGGTTTTGGACAAGGGCCATATCGCCTTCTATGGAACACCAAGGGATATGGTTTCTTCTATTGAAACCTTTAAGGAACTTGGCATCAACGTACCACGTGTTACAGAGCTCTCCGCAGGACTTATCAGGGAAAAGATATATGACGGAGAAGTTACTCTTACGGTGGACGATGCTGAAAAAATGGTCAGGAGGATACTTGGATGATACGTTTTGAAAATGTGACATTCGGATACTCCGAAAAAAGACCAATTTTAGATGACCTTACCTTCCACATTGAGAAGGGAGATTTCGTAGCACTTATCGGCGCCAATGGAGCAGGAAAGAGCACCATCAGCCGCCTTACAAACGGACTTTTACATCCAACCAGGGGTCACGTATATTTAAATGGCAAGGATACGTTAAAAACTCCTTCCAGCGCTCTTGCAAGGGACTGTGGATTTCTTTTCCAGAATCCTGATCGTCAGATCTGCGAGAACACAGTTAAGGATGAGATAGCATTTTCCATGAAGGCCCAGGGGTGGCCAACCGATGAGATAGAGGGAAGAGTAGATAGGATCATTAAGACCTTCGACCTTGACCCTGAGTGGTTCCCATTTTCAAGGAGCCGCGGTGAGCGCCAGAGAATAGCTCTTGCCAGCGTACTTGTGTGTGAGCCAGGACTCTTGATCCTGGATGAGCCCACAACAGGTCTTGATTACCTTGAGTGTATCAGGATCATGGATTATGTGACCCGCCTCAACAAGGAGAAGGGCACAACCATTCTCATGGTCAGCCATGATATGGAGCTGGTTCAGTCCTATGCAAGGAACGTCCTTGTACTCAACCATGGCAAGATTCTTGGACAGGGACCTACCAACGAGATCATGAAGAACATGGATGTCCTTAAAAAGGCGAGAGTCCTTCCAGCTCAGATCCCGGAGCTTGCTCTTCGATTTGGTGATGAGTTTAAGGATGTATTTACAGTAGAAGAGATGCTTGATGCCCTTCGTGCTAAAGCGGGGAAGGGAGGTGCACTATGAACCTGTTAAATTACGTTCCAGGTGACAGCTTCCTCCATAGGTTAAATCCTGTGACCAAGCTTCTTGCAGCTTTCCTTTATGGTATTGCAGCAATTATCTGCAACAACGTTTTTGCAGAGATTGGATTTATCGTACTTATGATCCTTATATCAGCAACAGCTGGCATTGCGAAAAGAGCTCTTTTCCTGACCAGAAACCTGATGCTGCTGGGACTTATCATGTTCGTGATACAGCTCTTTTTCGTAAGAACAGGAGATCCTCTTTGCGTGATCGGCGGATTTGTGCTGTTCACAACAGGGGGACTTAAGAGCGCACTTTTGCTGTCCCTAAGAGTTATTGCAGCGATGCTTCCACTTATGCTCCTGTTTGCAATTACCCAGATGAATGACCTGTGCAATGCCCTTGTTAAGAGGGTTCATCTGCCCTACAGGTATGCGTTTATTGTTACTACGGCATTTAGATTTGTACCGATCTTTGCTACAGAGTTCCACGACATCCAGGATGCCCAGAAGGCAAGGGGTGTGGACTTTGATACTAAAAACATTTTCAGGAAGTTACAGCTCATTGCGCCGCTGTGCGTGCCGCTTCTGGTATCCAGCCTAAAGAAGGTAGATGTTTCTGCCATGTCAGCTGAGATGCGAGGCTTTGAGCTAAGGGGCTACAAGAGCGGATACAAGGAGTATCCATTTGGCGCAAGGGACCTTATTACAGTCCTTGTGCTGATAGGGCTTATTGTGGTGACAGCTCTTTTCCTTAAGTGAGCTATGGCCCTTAGATTTGTTTGAAAAGAGGCAGTTATGGATTATACAGCTAAGATGAAATATGGAACCGAGACGGTGGAGATAGAGGTTAAGGGCGCTAAGTCTGTGGAGGTGTTAAATCCCGATGCGATGCCTGAGATCGAGGACGTAGCAGAGGCTTTCAGGGCCTGCGTGGAAGAGGGAGCTATTGGCTCTGCGCCGCTTAAGGATAAGGTAAGCGCTTCTGACCAGGTAACCATCGTTGTATCTGACATCACAAGGAGCTGGATGCATCAGGGTGATATCTTAACTCTCCTTGGTCATTACCTTCACGACGAGATGAAGGTACCCTTTGAGAACATCACAGTTCTCATTGCACTTGGTACCCACCGCAAGTCCTCTGAGCAGGAAAAAGAGATCATCGCCGGTTCATACATGTACTCAAATGTCACAGTAGTGGACCACGACTGCGACGGTGAGTGTACCTATGTTGGAACCACATCAAGGGGCACAGAAGTCAGGGTAAATCCTCTTATTGTTGGCCGCAAGGTCATTGTTGTTGGCGGAACTGTGCATCACATGATGGCTGGCTTTGGCGGCGGAAGAAAGAACATCCTGCCTGGAGTTGCTTCAAGGCAGACTGTAAGGCAGAACCACCAGAGGGCACTTGACCCAAATATTGCTCATTCTGACCCAAGAGTTGGATGTGCACTTTTGGAGAATAATCCTATTAACGAAGATATGAACGAGGCAGCAGCCCTTGTGGAGGTTGCTTATGGTATCAATATAGTTGTGGCTACAAGCGGCAAATTCAGCGGACTTTTTGGCGGAGATCTGTACGAAGCCTGGAAGGAGAGCTGCCTTTTCCAGAAGAAATGCTACGAGAAGTGGATCGACCACGAGGCTGATATCGTCATTGTATCCAGTGGCGGAGCCCCCAAGGACATGAACCTGTATCAGGGATGCAAGGGCATGATGAACGGTATGCGCGCCATGAAAGAGGGAGGCCAGATGCTGTGGCTTTGTAAGTGCCCTGAGGGGTGCGGAGCGCCTGACTATACAGCGTGGCTTGAGCCTCTTAAGGAGGATCGCCTTGATAGCGCTCTTAGAGCAGACTTTACTATCGGCGGATTTATATTTTACCTGACTGTTGAGACCCTGAAAAAGGGCGAGTGCAGGATAATGACAACAATTGAGAATGACACCACAGGACCTATGGGAATGCAGGGTTATACAGATGCTACGGATTTCGTTAAGGGAATTGATTTTACTGATAAGACGGTTTACGTAATTCCCTATGGCGGCAGCGTTGTTCCTATGGTTCAGGGTGTTGACTAAGATTTTGAAGTGTATTTGGAAGGAGCTCACTTAAGTGGGCTCTTTTTCTGTGCTATTATTGTAGATAAGAATGCTTCTAATGGTGGATGAGGAAATGACAAAAGACAAGTCAGTTTTTACAGCGGCGGCGATAGTTGCAGGAAATGGCATAGGCAGTGGAGTTATGGCAATACCCTACTTTGTTAGCAGGGTGGGAGCCGTATCAGGTATCATTGCATTTGCTACTGCCTATGTGGTCAGCGTCCTGCTTCATCTGATGATCGCCCAGATCATGATAAATACTGGAGATACTGCAGACATCTTAAGTTCCTTTAATACATATCTGTTCAGGGGGCGTTTTAAGAACGTCTTCAAGATAGCTTTCTTTATCATCATGGCAGTGGTCCTGGTGACCAATCTTGCTGCCTATATCGCAGGAGCAACGGACATTCTTGCGGTATTTTTTCCTAATGTGCCACATATCATACTTGGAATAGTTTTCTACGGACTGGCAGCAGTGCTGGTTCTTCTTGGCCTTCGGGCTATCTCAATCGGTGAGAAGTACACGGTTTCAGCCATGGGAGTGATCCTTCTGGTGGCACTGTTTATCTCAATCAGGAACGTTAATCCAGACTTTTCATTTAGTGCTTTTGGGGCAAAAGAGCTATCAGCTGCCGGCGGTTTTGCAGCCACCTTCAGTATGATAATGTTCTCCTTTTCTGCCATATTTGCAGTGCCTCAGGCAATTGAAATATTAGATAGTGATGTTAAGAAAATAAGAAAGTCCATTTTCCTTGGATTTCTCATAAATATGGCAATATCAGTTGTGGTGACCGTCTGCGCCATCATCACCTCGGCGGAAGTTACCAAGGTAGCTATAGTTGGCTGGGCAGCAGCCGTTGGAGGAGTGATACAGGTTCTTGGTTCAGTGTTTATCCTGCTTGCCATGTTCACCTCCTACTGGTCAATTGGACTTGCTACAACCAACATGATATCCAGTGAGACCAAGAGGACCTTTGGCATAAGCTTTGCCCTTGCTACAATTCCGGCCCTGCTTCTTACATTTCTTTTACCTGGAGGCTTCCTTGAATACATGAAGATCGCCGGTGGAGCGGTAGCAGTTATCATATCCCTGATGCTGATACCAACCTATCTTATCTGCACTAAGGGCAGGGAGAAGACAGTTATAAGGCCTCTGGAGAGCAGCAAGGTAGCAGTTGTGTTTGTATTTGCGATGTACATTGTAATGGCTGTAGGATCGCTGATCTCGGTCTGAGACCTGGCAATAGGCAGCGTTTTAAATCTTATTAACAGGAGTAACCATGAGAGTAGCTCTTTTGTCCCCGGCTGGTGCCATGCACCGCTACAACGGGATGTTTCATAAAAATCTTCATTATGCACCCATCACCCTGGCGCTTCTTGCGGCCCTTATTCCTGATGAGGAAGTGGTTATCTACGACGAGACTGCAGAGCCTATCCCTCTTGACCTTGAGGCGGACGTTGTTGCCATAACAAGCATCACTGGAACGGCGGTGCGGTGCTACAAGTATGCGGACTACTTTAGAAGTCGCGGGATCAAGGTACTTATTGGCGGCGTTCATCCAACTCTTTTGCCAGAAGAAGCTAAAGAGCATGCGGACGCAGTTATGGTGGGCCTTGGAGATCGTACCTTCAAGCAGGCCATAGAGGATGCAAAAAAGGGAGAGCTTAAGGAGTTTTACCGGGACGAAGCTGGAGTGTGCCCATCTATTGCAGGCCGCCCTATTCCCCGCAAGGATCTTCTTAAAAAAGACAGATACATCACCTTAAACACCGTTGAGTGCGTAAGGGGATGCAACCATTCCTGCACCTTCTGCGCATATCCTGCAGCTTTTGGACAGCGCGTTTTAACCCGCCCTGTTGAGGATGTCATCGCAGAGATCAAGACCTTTAAGGGTAAGTTTGTAATATTTCCGGATGTTAACCTTATCGCAGATGTGAGCTATGCAAAAGAGCTGTTCACCGCCATGATACCGCTTAAGAAATGGTGGTTTGGCCTTACGACTACAGCAATTGGCCATAACGATGAGCTATTAAAGATATTTAAGAAGAGCGGCTGCAAGGGACTTTTACTTGGATTTGAGTCGGTTAATCAGGAGACCCAGACGGATATCAATAAGAATGTAAACAAGGTTAACGACTACAAGTGGCTTATGGACAAGCTCCACGACCACGGAATTCTCGTAATGGGATGCTTTGCCTTTGGAAGCGATGAGGATGGCAAGGATGTCTTTGACAGGACTTCCCAGCTGTGCCTTGATTCCATGATCGACCTTCCGAGGTTCTCCATAATAACTCCGTTTCCTGGAACACCTTTCTATACCGAGCTTGAAAAGGAGGGCAGGATAACTGAGAGAAACTGGGCGCTGTATGATGTTGAGCATGTGGTGTACAGGCCCAAACAGATGACCAAGGAGGAACTTCTTGAAGGAATCGACAGAGCCTGGAAGACCTGTTATTCCTGGAAGGCTATATTCAAGAGATTTGATTTCAGGCGCATCAAGCGCTGGGCATTTATCTATTTTATTGCGAACATTGGATACAGGCAGTATGCCAGAAAGTTTGAACAGTACGACGAGAGCGTCATGACGGATAATACAGATATCCCGGATGTAAATTAAACATCCGGGATTTTTCTTTGATTTATTATGTGGTGGACATGGTCTTTTTGTATTCACGGGGAGACAGCAGATAAAACTTTTTGAAGGTCTCAGCCATGTAGCTGGCATTGGAAAAGCCCGTCTGCTCCGCAATCTCCGACATGGACATATTTCCTGACTGAAGAAGGTCTGCAACCTTTCTGGTGCGGTAGTGCATGATGTACTCGATGGGGGTCATCTGGGTGTATTTGTTGAAGATAGAGTTGCACAGAGACTTGCTTATTCCCCCAGCTGATGCCACTTCATTCAGTGTGATGTTCTTCATGTAGTTCTTGTCAACGTAGTTCATCATGGCTCTTAGAACATCGTTGTGAAGGTCCTGATTTACTATGTTGTCCTGAAGGAACTGACCTGACTCGTTGACACGGTTTAGGATGATCTCCCAGATTTCAAAAAAGGTCTTGGTGATAAGGAACTCATTTCCCATGTCTTTGCGATAAAGCTCAAACATCAGATCCTGTAGATCAGCTGCGTCCCTGTCTCCATTGTGGAAATGGATGTAAGGGACTTTTTTATTGCTGGTAACAGGCATAATAGCCTTAGATTCCACCGCAAAGTTTGAGCTTAAGATCCTTGGGTGAAGGACAGCTATGATGTAGCGCCCTTCCCTTGGAGGTACAGCATAGGAGTAGTGAAGCTGATCAGAATTTACAAAAATAGTATCTCCTCTTTCCAGGAAAATATTGTTACCATTTACAGAATATCCCATACAGGAGGAGTGAACACTAAGGAGCTCAATGTCCTTGTGAAAGTGTGGAACCTTCTCCCAGGTACAGCCGCTATATACGTATCCATCGTAGATGTAGGATGGAAAAGAGGGGTCATCGTAGTTGATAATTTCGGATCCATCTTCATTTGTTCTTACAAGTCCTTTGTATTCAGGTATCACAATATTCCACCTCCAATGTAAGATTGTTATAAAAACAAGTAATTTTACTGGTATTTTTTAGTTTTAAAAAGAGTATAATCCCTATTATACAAATTTACAACATTTTTTGACGAAAAATCGGATGTCAAAAAGAGGGGAGGCATACATTATGAAAAATGAAAAAGAGTACGCCATTGTAATGAACGGTGTAGCCAAGGAGTTTAAGGTGCTTAACCGCCGCGAGGGACTTATGGGAAGTATCCGTGATCTCTTTTCCCGTGATTACAGAACTGTAACTGCTGTTGATGACATCTCCATCAAGATCCCAAAGGGGCAGATCGTCGGATACCTTGGTCCAAACGGAGCAGGTAAGTCCACCACCATTAAGATGATGACGGGAGTCCTTGAGCCAAGCCGCGGAGAGCTTATAGTAAACGGATGCGTTCCTTACAAGAACCGCACAAGAAATGCTGAGAAGATCGGTGTTGTATTTGGACAGAGAAGCCAGCTGTGGTGGTCACTGCCACTTATTGAATCTTTTAAATTGTTAAAAGAGATATACCTTATCCCTGATGATGAGTACAACGAGATGATGGAGTTGTACACGAGCCTTGTGGACCTTGAGCCCCTTCTTCACAAGACAGTACGTCAGATGTCTCTTGGGCAGAGAACACTTAGCGATATCCTTGCAGCGTTCCTTCATAATCCCCAGATAGTATTCCTGGATGAGCCAACCATCGGCCTTGATGTCTCCATGAAGGCCAAGATCCGTGAGCTGATAAAAGAGCTGAACAGAAGGAAAAATACCACAGTAATCCTGACAACTCACGATATGGGAGATGTGGATGCACTGTGCGAGAGGATCGTCATCATAGACCACGGCAAGATGATCTATGACAACGATATGGAGCATCTTAAGACCTACTACGGATCCTACAGGACACTTAAGCTTCGCATGCCGGGAGATGTCTGGGAGGAAGAAGTTATCGATGAGTCCCAGACTGATGTCATGAGCGTTATCTCTGATTATCAGAAGAAGGGAAAGATACTGGATATCAAGCTTGAAGAGATCGCAACAGAAGAAGTCATCAAGAAAATATATGAAGGAGTAGCGGGATGAGAAAATACAGCGCACTTACCCGGGCTGGGATCATGCAGGAACTGCAATTCAGGCTCGGAACATTTGCAACTATCTTTGGAAATCTCATTTACCTCACCCTCATTTATAACCTGTGGAAGGCTATCTATGCTTCCGCAGGGACTGAGGTAGTAAATGGAATGACCTTTTCAGATACTATAATCTACCTGGTTCTGGCGACAGCTCTTTTCAATTTCCTTGAGATGTTCATCGTCTGGGATATGAGCAGGTCCATCCAGTCAGGTGCCATTGTGCTTGATCTGTTAAAGCCCCTTAAATACAGGCGCCTTAAGTTCTTCGAGTACTTTGGAAGGAATGTGATGACCTTTTTTACCACCTTCCTGCCTACATTTATCATCGTGTTCTTTATCACCAAAGGGGCAATAAAGATAGGCCTTAACATCATCTTCTTTATGATCTCGGTGGTTCTGGCGCTGATGGTGAACTTTTACATTGAAATGTTTGTGGCTACAATCTGCCTGCATACAGAATCAACCTGGGGCATCAACATAGTAAAAGAGAGCATCGTGCTGCTGTTTTCCGGAGCAACTATTCCGCTGGTGTTCTTCCCTGAGAAGTTCAGGATAGTGGTAGAGTGCATGCCCTTCAGGTGTATTTACGATACGCCTCTTAACATTCTGCTTCAGAAGCCTGGATACACCATGGACACAGGTCTGTGGACAATGCTGGGAATGCAGGTTGTGTGGTGCGCAGGGCTCTCTGTGGTATCTAGGATGTTCTGGGATATATCCGTTAAGAGAATTACAGTAAACGGAGGTTGATGAATATGAGTGAGACTATGGAACTAAGGGCAAAGAGGGGACTGGCATTTTACGCCCGTATCTATAGAAAGGTCCTGGCCCAGGACCTTAAGAGCAAGATGAGCTATCGCGCTGACTTTATCATTTCCACCTTCGGAATGATAATGACCAATGCGGTTGGGTTTATCTCTTTTTACATACTGTTTCAGAACTTTCCATCCATCAATGGATGGAACTACTATGAGATGTTGTTCTTCTACGGCTTTTCGCTTATTGCACTGACTCCCCTGCAGTGTCTTTTTGACAACAACTGGAGTCTTCGCTACGCCGTGGAATCTGGTGATTTTATCAAATACTGTTTCCGCCCCATAAACGTATTTTTCTACTTTATCTCTGAAGTGTTTGATGTAAAAGGCCTGGGGCAGCTGGCATTTGGGATCATGGTGCTGGTATATGCGTGGATCCACCTGGCTATTCCGGTAACTGTGATCACCATGGTGCAGCTTGTACTGCTGCTGATAACTGCATCCCTGTTCATGATAGCCATCATGAACTTTGCAGCAGCTACCTGCTTCTGGATCCAGAGGTCAGGTTATGTGATGGTTCTGATGTTCAGATTCAAGGACTATGCAAAATACCCGGCAAGTATCTTCGATGGGCTCTTTAAGATCATCTTTACTTTTGTGATACCGATTGCGTTTATCGCATATTATCCTGCATTGGTGATCTTAAGGCCTGACGAGATTCCGCTGCTGTCATACCTTTCACCAGCTCTTGGAATGCTGTTCTTTTATCTTAGCTACAAGTTCTGGATGCTGGGTGCCAGGAAGTACAACGGAACCGGGTCATAAGCGATAAGAAATAACACCCTTGGGCAAAATCCGTAATTGACGATATTTGCCCAAGGGTTTATAATATCCGTAATTAACGATATTGCAAATCGAAAGGCGGATGTTATGACCATAGGGCAGAGGATCTTCCATTTACTTGATGAAAAGAAAATGACGCAGAAGGAGTTTTCTGACAGGACGGGAATTGCGACCACTACTATAAGCGACTGGCGCAAGAAGAATACTAATCCAGGATCTGAGAAGATCATGGCTATCTGTGCTGCACTTGAGGTTACTCCAGAGTTTCTTTTGTCCGGTGTTACTGAGGATAGTGCTAGGGGCAATGATGTAGATTACATGGTTATCCCAAAGGGCACAGAAGAGAGAGCTCTGCTTGAAATGTTTAACGGAATGGATTTCGTTGAGCGTGCACATATGATGGAGTACGCCCAGAAGATTTCAGAAAAAAAGTCTAACTATCTTGAGACAGCGCATAAAAAGTCCATGGTTAAAATCGCGGAGTTCTGTGATGTGGAAGTCTTTATCGATTCAGAATTTGAAGGTGAGCCAGCAGTAGATATCAACTACATTGATGATGACGTCAGAGGTTCTATAGGAATATTTGATGGAATCATTCAGGGAGATTTTTCCAAGTATGTCAGGCCTGTAATTGACGCCTGGTATAAAGATAATAAAGAGGCACTTTTGTCTATCTGGAACAATAGAAAGATAAAGGCAATTCCAGCTTGGGAGTAATTTGATGGCTTGCAACGTTAGAAAAAAGATTTTGGGATACGAGATATGTGAATTTGACAAGGAAGGGACGCTGTTCTATTCCGACCCGATAGTAGTGATCCGTAAGGAACGCTTTACTGAAATATATAACCTTCAAAAGAAGGACCATGAGATTGGCGATGTGATATCTAGAGATGTCACGCGTAAGACAGTATATAGCTATATTGATGACAATTTTAGCTGAGTAAGAGCCTTGGAGCAGAGATGCTTCAAGGCTTTTTGTGTTATCATTAAGAGTGATAAGCGTTATTGAAATGGGAAGATAGTAATGAAGGTACTTTTAGTTTTGCCCTGGCACAGTACGGATATGAGTTACAGGAGCAGGTATTCGAGCCTGTTTACCTATCCGCCGCTGACCCTTGGCACTATAGCAGCCATAATTGAAAAACAGCAGCCCACCTGGGAGATCGAGGCACTGGATGAAATCTCAAGGAGGGTGGACTTTAGTAAAGAATATGACCTGGTGATGATCACCATAACTACGCCTACTGCCTGCAGGGGCTATGATATTGCTGATACGTTCAGGAAGAAGGGGACTTACGTATGTCTGGGTGGATATCACACGACTTACAATCCTGATGAAGCGAAGGCACATGCAGATACCGTGTTTGTGGGCCCGGGTGAGTATTCTATTCCTGAGTTTTTAATTGACTATTTGAACGGTAACGCTAAGCCCAAATATGAGGGTGGATGCGTTCTGGGAAAAGACATCCTGGCTCCCGACAGATCCAAGATATCCCATAAGAAATACCTCAAGTACCCGGCGGTTGTTGCGAACCCTGGATGTCCCAATCACTGCAGCTACTGCGTCATAAGTCAGATGTGGCGTGAGGCAGGAGCAAGACCCATCGAGGATGTAATAGCAGAGATAAAGAGCCTTAAGAGTAAGATTGTGATATTCTTTGACCCAAACTTTTTTGGAGACAGGGAGTACTCCATTAAGCTCATGAAGGAAGTAACTAAGCTCCATATACGCTGGGCTGGAAGTGCCACTGTGGATGTAGGATTTGACGAAGAGCTTTTGGAACTTGCCAAGGAGAGCGGATGTAACGGCCTTTTGGTTGGCCTGGAATCCTTAAATCAGGCTGCACTTATGGGAGTTCGTAAAGGCTTCAATAAAGCTGACAGATATAAAGAGGCCATAGAGAACATCAAGAACCATGGCATCATGGTAAATGGATGCTTCGTTCTTGGTATGGACCACGACACCAAAGAAGACCTGATGGACCTTCCAAGACAGGTGAACGAACTTGGCATTAACCTTGCAAGGTTCTCGATTCTCACTCCAATCCCAGGAACTGAGATGTACCAGAAGATGGATGAGGAGGGCAGGATCATCGACAAGAACTGGGCCAACTACACCCAGCACCAGGCGGTGTTTAAGCCTACAGGAATGACGCCACAGGAGCTTGAAGAGATCTACCGCTACGTCTGGAAGGAGACCTATTCCTACAGGAATATCTTTAAGCGTATCCGCAGGATAAAGAGCAAGGGCATATCCGCCAAGCTCATTGGTTTCGGCGCAAATCTTGGATTTAAATATCTGGGAATGGAGTAAGAGGCAGCAGGTGAAGATAGTTTTTATAAAAGTAAATATGATGTACAGCAAGGGGAAGGATGCGCTTAAGCCCCTTGTTTTTGCTGTGATAAAGAGCCTTACTCCGGATAGACATGATATAGTTTTTTACGATGAGAGAATAGAGAATCTGCCAGATACGCTTGATGCTGATGTGATCGCATTTTCTGTTGAGACCTTCGCAGCAAGGCACGCCTACGAGCTGGCGCAGAAATATAAAAGAGATAACAACCTGATCGTCATGGGTGGATTCCACCCTACAGCTCTTCCTGATGAAGCCCTTGAACACGCAGATATTGTCATGAAGGGAGATGCTGAGGAGACCTGGGGAGAGCTTATCTCAGACATTGAAAAGAGTGGTCTTAAGATCACAAAGCGCATCTATGAAGCGCAGAATTCCTGCACCATGACATATATAGATCCAAACAGTGACTGCTATGCAGGTAAAAAATATCTTCCCCTTGCCATGGTACAGGCTTCAAGGGGCTGTAAGTTTAAGTGTGACTTCTGCTCCATCAAGAGCCTCTATCCAGGCGGAGTGCGGCAGAAAGCCATTGACGATGTGGTCCGCGAAATAAGCGAGAGCAAAGAAAAGCTCCTCTTTTTCATAGATGACAATCTCTTCCTCGACGAAGAGAGCGCAAAAAAGCTGTTCGCCGCGATAAAGCCTTTAAAGAAAAAGTGGGCATGTCAGATAAGTCTTGAGATTGCCTTCAGAGATGAGCTCCTTGATCTCATGAAAGACTCAGGGTGCTTCATGGTGCTCATTGGATTTGAGTCGCTGAACGCAGATAACCTGACGCTGATGAAGAAGAGTGCCAACATGAAGGTCCGCTTTGAGGACGCCATCCGCAACATCTACCGCCATGGCATCATGATCTATGGCATGTTTGTCCTTGGCTATGACTACGACACTGCAGATTCCATCAGGGAGACCTACGAGTTTGCAGTTAAGAACAACCTGGCTATATCCAACTTCAATCCTCTTATGATCCTTCCTGGAACGCCTCTGTTTGACCGCATGAACGCTGATGGTCGCATGAGATTTGAGAAGTGGTGGCTTGACCCCGACTACAGATACGGAGATGCCATGTACTATCCAAAGTCCATGACCATAGAGGAACTTCGCGATGGCTGCAGGAATGCCAGATACAGCTTTAACACCTACAGGACTATCTTTAAGCGCCTGATAAGAGAGAAGGTCAATCATTCATCGCTCCTTAACATAGCGGTATTTCTTTTGATCAATCTTATCTCCAGAAGTGAAATACATAGAAAACAGGGAAAAGAACTATGAAGATAACCCTAATAAAACCAAACATTGGAAGGCGGGAGCACAGCCTCTACGTAGACAATGCCAGCATGGAGCCACTTCAGCTTGGCATCCTTGCAGGCCTCACCCCTCCTGATATAGAAGTTGTCATGTACGACGACAGACTTGAGCCCATACCATACAGCGAGCCCACGGACCTGGTGGCAATAACCGTCGAAACCTTCACTGCAAGAAGGTCCTACGAGATCGCAGACGAGTACAGAAACCGAGGCGTAAAGGTTCTGATGGGAGGCATCCACGTAAAACTCCTTCCGGAGGAAGTTAAGGAACACGCAGACTCCATAATGATAGGTGATGCGGAGAGCAAGTGGGCAGACATGATAGAGGACTTAAGGGTCGGTGCTCTTAAGCCAGAGTATATCTGCGAGAGTGTTGCCATCCCTCAAAAGGGCATAAAGACTAGGCGCGACATTTTTGAAGGCAAGAAGTACATGCCAATAACCCTTCTGCAGTTCTCAAGGGGCTGCCGCTTTAACTGCAAGTACTGCGCCAGCAGCGTATACTTCGAGCAGCACCACTACACCAGGGATGTTGACGAAGTTATAGATGAGATCAAACACCAGAAGAGAAAGCTCCTGTTCTTTGTTGACGACAACATTGTAGCCAACAAGGAGAAGGCAAAAGAGCTGTTTCGAGCCCTCATTCCACTTAAGATATGGTGGGTGAGTCAGGGCAGCATCGACATGCTGGACGATGAAGAGCTCATGAAGCTCATGGTAAAGAGCGGATGCCTTGGCCTTGTCATTGGCTTTGAATCCATAAAGCCTGAGAGCATCGACAACATGAAGAAGGGTGTAAACAAGAAGTTCGTAAATGACAATTATAAGGAAGCCATCGAGAAGCTCCGTCACTACGGCCTTCAGACCTGGGCAGCCTTCACCATCGGCCATGACACTGATACCTTAGAGTCCATCAGGGCTACTTACGAGTTTGCAAGGAGAAACAAGTTCACCTTTGCTGCATACAACGTCCTGATGCCATACCCCGGAACACCGCTCTATGACGAGCTCAAAGCCCAGGGAAGACTTCTTTACGATGGCAAATGGTGGGTTCACGAGCAGTACCGGTTTAACTACGCCGCCTTTATCCCTAAGAATATGACAGCGGATGAACTCTCGGAGGCAGGCTTTAACTGCAGGCGCGATTTCAACAGTCTTGGATCAGTCCTGTACCGCCTCTTTGAGCCCAGAACGAACCTGCGAAATCCAGTCCGCTTTTTTACATACCTTATCTACAATCCTGTGTTCCGCCGTGAGGTCTACGAGAAACAGGGCATGACCTTTGGCTGCCAGGAGAAAGATGAAGAGGAGAAACGAAATGAAGGTAACCCTGATCCTGCCGGCGATAGGTAAAAAGCCCGGCGAGAAATACCTTAAATCCTGGCTCATGGAGCCGCTCACCATAGCAGTCATCAGCTCACTGATCCCAAAGGAAGTGGACAGGGAGTTCTTTGACGACCGCATAGAGCCCATAAACTACGACACAGACACCGACGCAGTCCTCATCACAGTTGAGACCTACACCGCAAAGCGCGCGTACTACATTGCTGAGCAGTTCAGGAAGCGCGGGAAAAGAGTTATCATGGGAGGTTACCATGTGACCCTGTGTCCGGATGAAGCCGCACAGCACTGCGACGCCATCATGGTGAACAACTGCGGCGACAACATGAAGCTGCTCATTGAGGACCTTGAGAATAACAGCCTTAAGTCCTGCTATCAGGGTAAACCCTGCATCGATTACAAGAAGGCCGACCGCTCGGTATATAAGAGACAGCAAAAGAAATATCTGCCAGTTTCACTGGTTGAGACAGGCCGCGGCTGTTTCCATAACTGCGAGTTCTGCTCGATCGCGAAATACTACAACTCAGGCTATATCCACAGGGATGTTCAGGACATCGTTGAGGAGATGAAGTCCTGCAAACATAAGCTCTACTTCCTGGTGGACGACAGTATCTTTTCAGATAAAGAGTTTGCCAGAGAGTTGTTCAAAGAGATCAAAAAGCTCCACATTACCTGGACTACCCAGATAACCCTGGACATCGCAAGGGATGATGAGACTCTTCGCCTTATGAAGGAGAGTGGCTGCGAGATGGTACTCATTGGCTTTGAGTCCATCAACAGCGGTAACCTAAAGCAGATGAACAAGGAGTGGACAGCAAGGCTTGGTGAGAGGGATGAACTCATTGAGAAGATCCACAAGGCGGGGATCAGTATCTACGCATCTTTCGTGTTTGGCTTCGACGAGGATACAGAGGAGAGCTTTATAAGGACACTGGAGTTTTCCAAAAAGCACCAGTTCTTTGTAATAGCCTACAACCACCTTCTGGCATTTCCAGGGACTCCAACCTACAAGGCTTTTCAGGATGAGGGAAGGCTCATCTGTGACAAGTGGTGGCTTCAGGAAGGCTACACCTTTGGAACCATCTCTTTTGTCCCTAAGCTTGTGACAGCGGAGGAACTAAGAGCCCTTTGCAGGAAGTACAAAACGAAATTTTTTAAGTTTGGCTCAATCTTCCAGCGCGGTATCACCTGCTTTAAGCGCACCAAAAAGCTTTATATCAATTTCGCATACTGGTACATCAACATCCTGTTCCACTTCGAGGTGGACCAGAGGATTGGAATCCCTGTGGGAGAGAATCTGGAGGAACTTATAAAATGAGTATTCACTTTTCCTTTGCCACAAGGGAAGATGGCGATGGAATCCTAAAGATCATGGAGGGAGACGCAGCTAAAGGAGATATACAGCTTTTTTACACAAGGCGTCCAAACCCGGTAGATTCCATGCTTTTAGAGAGTGACAAAACTGTCATAGGCGTGTTCAAAAAGAATGACGATATTGTCGGAACTATAGCTGGAATCCCTAGAAAGATGTATATTGACGGGAAACCTCAGACAGTGTGCTATGTCACCAACATGAAAAAGCTGGAAGATTTCAAGGGGAATATCAACTGGATACAGGCTTTCAATGAGATGTATGATCCGCTGGATTCCTCCGTGTATTATTGCTCCGTGGTAAAAGAGAACACTGGTGTCCTTGCAATGCTCCAAAAGAAAAGACCCTGGCTTCCATATGCGGTTGATATGGATGGCTACAGGACCTATATAATCAGCACCACAGCTAAGGTTAAGAATCCCTGTGAAGACCTTAAGTTCAGACGTGCAGAGGATTCCGACGAGGTGGCACTTCTGCAGTTTCTTGAATCTCAGGCCAGGGAAAAGAGCTTCTTCCCAGTAATAGAGCGCTTTGGAAGCGGCGACCTTCCAAAAGTGACAGACTTTTACATTTTAACTGACGGAGATGTCATTATGGCGGCAGGAGCCCTCTGGGACCGCAGCGACATCAAGCAGTACGTGGTTCAGAGCTACTCAGGAAGAGTCGCAGCCCTGAGAGTACTAAATCCGCTGATCTCCAGACTTGGATACATCAGGATCCCCAAGGAGGGCAGCAGGGCTGACTTTACCTTCCTTTCATTTTTCCTGGCAAAGGGGGACAGGACTGACCTCTATGAGACTTTTCTTTTCCACATAAAAAAGGAAGTGGCAAAGACTCATCAGATGTTCGTTCTTGGAACCAATGAGCACAACCCAAAGCGTCAGGTCCTTGATAAGATCACATCCCTTAAGTTTGATACGGAGCTTGAAGAGGTGGTGATGTCAGAGTTTAGGGGCGCTAAGAAGATAGAGTTTGACTATAAGAATCTGGAAGTTGAATGTGCGCTGTTATAAAAATAAGAGCCTGGAGGATAGCCTCCAGGCTCGTTTCATTACTGGGTCATTCTGACTTTTCCTTTGGACTTTAACTTTTTGTCTTCGTACATCTTTTCATCTGCCTCAGACAAGAGCTTTTCCAAATTGAGCTTGTGATCGATAGGTGCGCAGGCGCTGCCAACACTGGCGGTTATGACATACTCTTTTTCCGTAATATCTTCTCTTGCAAGGAGCACGTTGTCCATGCGGCTTCTAAAGACATCAGGAGAAAGATCTATTGGATAATCAGTTATCAGCGCGCAGGCAAACTCATCGCCGCCATATCTTGCGCAGATTCCGTTTCTGTTGACGATGTGGTGAACGGCGCCAGCAACGCACTGGATGGCGAAGTCGCCCTCAGCGTGACCATAAAAGTCGTTTATGTATTTAAGCCCATCCATGTCGATGGAAAAGACGGTGAGATACCTGTCTCTGTTAAAAGGTATATTGATAAGGCGGTCTAGTTCGCTAAAGAACCCTCTTCTGTTGTAGATGCCAGTCAGATAATCAAGCACAGAGATCTGCTCGATCTCCTGACGCATATTGGCAAGGTCTCTGTTTACAACGGCGTTGTTGATAGCTGTAGAAAGAGTCATTCCAAGCTCTTCAAACCTTCTTATATCTCTGTTGGTGGTGTGTGGCGTTCCCTCAACGATATAGCCAAAAATGTGATTTCCTGAGTGCAGGAGCTTGACGATCATAACGCAGATATTGTTGCTCTCTACGATAGCGTCAAAATCAGGGAGAAATTCTTCTGCATCAAAGGACTCTCCAATATTTGTGCTGACGTTGTTCCTGAAACTGTACAGTGTGGTATATTCCTTGTTCCCGATGTCCGGGATCTCAGGCCTTAACAGGTCTGAATACACACAGCCAAACTGGAAGTCTCTCTCCCAGATCCACATGCTCTCTTTGATGACGCCAGGCAGATCCTTAAGGGATTCCAGATGAGCAGTCTGAGCAAACAGTTCATTGATGCTGGTAACAGCCCAGTTAACATCCTCATAGCTGTCAAAGAGGCCGGATACATCATCTGGTGATAAGGAATCCTGGGACCTTCTGCATCCGCAGGTATCCCTGAGTTTTAACTGGAAACTTATATCTGAGAAGCCCTCTGAATCAGGGTGACCTTCATTTTGTTTTATGATCTCCAAAAGTCTTCTGGCTTCACCCTTATAATCTGGCTCAACGGTGGTAACGGATGGCTTTTTAAAAAGACACTTCTTAATCCCGTCAAAGCCTGTAACAATGACATCTTCAGGAACCCTGAAGCCATGCTTTTGCAATTCGTCTGTAACTGCTATAGCCATGTTGTCGTTGGCGCAAACTATTGCCTCAGGAATATCGCCCGATTCGATAAATCTGTTTGCCACATCTCTTGCAGGTCTGTCCCAGAAATTGCCATAGCCAAGTCTCTTTTCCTCGAAGGGAATGCCCTTCTCTTCAAGGACCTGTTTGTAGGCTTCGATCCTCTCGTCAGAGAAATGATCGCCTTCAAACCCAGCGACCATGTTGATCTTGCGACAGCCATGGACATCTATCACATGTCGTACCATATCTGCAAAGCCGTCTTTATAGCGCATGGAAATATTTATGCATCCCTTTGTCTCTTTTTCCATGGCAATGATCGGAATGCCTTTCTTTTGACCGAGGGACATTATGGCTTTTATCAGGTATTCGTTCTTTATGAATTCAAGCTGCATGATGATAGCCGACAGATCCAGATGAGAGGCTATCTCTATAAGCTTCATCTCGCAGTTGTTTCTGTCCTGGTTCCAGAATGATGTCTCAGAAAAGCCGAAAACAAGCATGATGTAGCCATTTTCGCGACACCCTTCTTCCATCTCACGAATGAAATTGCTGTTCTTTTCTTCATCGATCATTCCGCCCATAAAGGCGATAAGTTTATTTTTGTTCGTCATATCGTTTCCCTCACAACTAAATTATAAAATCGAGGGGCGGTTGTAGCAAATTAAAAATGCATAAATATCGGATTTAAGCCGCTTAAGATTAATTATTAGCACTCTATTGACGAGAGTGCTAATTTGTGTTATGCATAAACTAGAACAGAGGTGATGTGTTATGAATATACAGAAATTTACCCAAAAATCTATAGAAGCAGTACAGAGCTGCGAAAAGATCGCAGTTGAATATGGCAATCAGGAGATCGAGCAGGAGCATCTCTTATATGCTCTTATGACGATTGATGACAGCCTTATCGCCAAGCTTGTGGAGCGCATGGGCGTTGATGCCAGATCTTTTGTAGGAAGGATTGAAGACGCTATAGCGAAGCGCACCAAGGTTTCCGGAGGTCAGCCATATATCGGAGCAGATCTTAACAAGGCTCTTCTCTCCGCTGAGGACGAGGCCAAGGCTCTTGGAGATTCCTATGTCTCCGTTGAGCACCTGTTTATGGCTGTTATCAAAAAGCCAAACAGGGAGGTCAAGAATATCCTTCAGGAATTTGGTATCGACAGGAACAGATTCCTTCAGGTTCTGTCTGAGGTTCGCGGCAACAGGAATGTCACAAGTGACAACCCTGAAGCAACCTATGATACCCTCAACAAATACGGAACTGAGCTGGTTGAGAAGGCTAAGCGCCAGAAGCTTGATCCTGTTATCGGAAGGGACACTGAGATCCGTAATGTCATCCGTATCCTCTCCCGTAAGTCCAAGAACAATCCGGTCCTTATCGGTGAGCCGGGTGTTGGTAAGACTGCGGTTGTAGAGGCTCTCGCCCAGCGAATTGCCAGTGGCGACGTGCCTTCAGCCCTCAAGGACAAGAAGATCTTTTCCCTTGATATGGGTGCTCTTGTGGCGGGTGCCAAGTACAGAGGCGAGTTCGAAGAGAGGCTCAAGGCTGTTCTTGAGGATGTAAAAGAGTCCGATGGCGAGATCATTCTTTTCATAGATGAGCTTCATCTTATTGTTGGCGCAGGTAAGACTGACGGCGCAATGGATGCAGGCAACATGCTTAAGCCCATGCTTGCCCGCGGCGAGCTTCACTGCATCGGTGCTACAACCCTCAATGAGTACAGGCAGTATATCGAGAAGGATGCAGCCCTTGAGAGACGTTTCCAGCCAGTAATGGTTGAGGAGCCTACAGTTGAAGATACCATCAGTATCCTTCGTGGTCTTAAGGAGAGATACGAGGTATTCCACGGCGTTAAGATCATGGACTCAGCCCTTGTAAGTGCAGCAGTTCTTTCAAACAGATACATTTCCGACAGGTTCCTTCCTGATAAGGCAATCGACCTGGTGGATGAAGCCTGTGCCCTTATCAAGACTGAGATGGATTCCATGCCAGCAGAGCTTGATGAGATGAACCGTAAGATCATGCAGATGCAGATAGAGGAGGCAGCTCTTAAGAAGGAGGATGATTCCCTCAGTAAAGAGCGTCTTGCCAACCTGCAAAAAGAGCTGGCTGAACTCCAGGAGCAGTTCGACACTCTTAAGGCCCAGTGGTCTAATGAGAAGCAGGCTGTTGATAAACTGGCAGCCATGCGTGAACAGATAGATACCATTAACTCTGAGATTGCTATTGCCCAGAGAAATGGTGATTATGAGAAGGCTGGAGAGCTTCAGTATGGCAAACTCCCTGCCCTCAAGAAACAGCTTGAAGAGGCTGAGGAAGAGGTCCGTGCAGGAGAAAAAGATACTGCCCTCGTCCATGAGAGGGTTTCAGACGAAGAGATTGCAGGCATCATCAGCAGATGGACTGGAATTCCTGTAAGCAAGCTCACTGAGAGCGAGAGAAATAAAACTCTTCATCTTGCTGACGAACTCCACCAGAGAGTCATTGGTCAGGAAGACGCTGTCACCAAGGTCTCAGAAGCTATCATGAGATCAAAGGCAGGAATCAAGGATCCAAGTAAGCCAATCGGTTCCTTCCTGTTCCTTGGACCAACTGGTGTTGGTAAGACAGAGCTGGCCAAGAGCCTTGCTCAGGCACTGTTTGACGATGAGAACAACATGGTCAGAATTGACATGAGTGAGTACATGGAGAAGTTCAGCGTCTCCAGACTCATCGGAGCGCCTCCCGGATATGTTGGCTATGAGGAGGGCGGACAGCTTACTGAGGCTGTAAGACGTAAACCATATGCGGTAGTTCTTTTTGATGAGATCGAGAAGGCTCACCCTGATGTATTTAACGTCCTTCTTCAGATCCTGGATGATGGCCGTGTTACTGACTCCCAGGGCAGAACTGTGGACTTTAAGAATACCATCCTTATCATGACATCCAACATCGGAGCCCAGTACCTCCTTGATGGAATCAGGGATGATGGCACCATTAGCAAGGATGCGGAAGATAACACCATGGATGATCTGAGAGCTCACTTCAGGCCTGAGTTCCTGAACCGTCTCGATGAGATCATCATGTTTAAGCCACTCACCAAGGACAATATCGGAAACATCGTTGGCCTTATTGTGGATGACCTTAACAAGAGACTTTCAGACAGAGAGATCAGCGTACAGCTCACAGATGCTGCACAGCAGTACATCATCGACAACGCCTACGATCCGATCTACGGCGCAAGACCACTTAAGAGATTTGTTCAGAAGTACGTCGAGACACTGTCAGCTAAGCTCATCCTTGAGGACAGAGTAAAACCTCACGACGCAATTGAGTTTGACGTTGAAGGCGGCGAGCTGGTAGCAAGACCAAAAGCAAAATAAGGTAAGCATAATGAAACGAGCCTGGAGGCTATCCTCCAGGCTCTTATTATTTTCCAAGTTCTCTTCTTGGAACACTTGTCATATTCTCAAAAACAATCCCCTCACCGCAGTGCTCCATATGTATGCTGTCGAACCCTTCCGCAGGATCCTCCATCTCGATGTTCTTAAAGGTGATATTCCTTGCTTCGTGTCCTGGCTCGTCGAAACCGCACAGCAGAATGGAAGGGCAGTCGTGCCAGTCGTTCTTGCCGGCGTTGTTGTCAAGGAACCTGCCAAGAAGGTGCATGTCCTCAAAGTGGCAGTCCTCAAACACAGGTGGAACCGGGTGTCCCTCTCCGTCGTCATTAAAGGTTACGGAGTGGATCATCACATGGGAAGCAGTGATGTTCCTTACTACAACATCGCGAACGTAGCCTCCGCGCTTTTTGGTTCCCTTTATCTCAATTCCGGACCAGGTAGGCCCCATGTCGCAGTCCCAGAGTCTTACGCCTTCGATGCCGCCAGACATCTCAGAACCGATGCACAGTCCGTGTCCGAAGTGGCAGATGCTGTCAAAGACTCTGATGTTCTTAGATGGCCTTCCGATAATATTTCCCTCAGGATTCTTGCCTGACTTGATGGCAACAGAATCGTCCTCAGTATAGAAATCGCAGGCAAACAGGGTGGAGTTTGTGGATGAATCAGGATCCCATCCATCGCCATTCCACACGCCCTCTGACCTTATTGTGCAGTGGTCAGTTACAACGTTGTCAGAGTACACAAAGTGAAGATTCCAGGATGCACCAAAACCAAGGGTAAGGCCGTGTATCCAGATGTTCTGACAGTTGCTCATATTTATAAGCCTGCCTCTTGCCCTGTGGGCTATTGTTTCAGGCTTTTCATATTCTTTTATTCTATCGCCCAGGGATTCGATGAAATCCTTAAGGCGGACAGCTTCTCTTTTGGCAATGGCCTTTGCAAGCTCCCAGCCGCCACCCATGATGCTGCCTTTTCCGCGTATCACAACATTGCGGCAGTTGTAGTCAGCGTCATGATCAAGCTCGCCCATATTGATAAGGCTTCTGAAACACTCACGTTCATATCCCTCAAAGCGGCTCTTTATCATAGGCAGGTAGTCATCGGGATCTTTTGTTCCCTGAAGGAGACCGCCCTCATCAACATAGAGTTCGCTGTCTGAGTGCATGTTAAGGGCACCGGTTAAAAAAGTTCCAGAAGGAATGTAAACATAGGACTTTGCATCGCAGTCATCAAGCGCCTTCTGGATAGCCTTAGTGCACAGGGTCTTGCCATCCCCAACTGCATTATAAGGCGCCTTGGTAATGTCCAGAGCTCTCTTAGTAGCCCCGGTGTTTACTGTTATTATGCCAAGGCTGGTGGCCTTCCTGTCCCCAGATCCGGAAGGAGAGTCAAGCATTTCAATCTCAACTTTGTGAGCTGTACAGGGAGGAAGCCCAGAAAAAGAAAAGTGAGTCCTGTCTGCAACGCCAGCTTCTTTGCCGTCTAAATAGATTTTGTAAGCGGAGTTTTTAGTGGCAGTTTCTGGAAGATCCCAGAAAACCACAGCCTCAGTATCAGTGGATCTATAATCGATCAGAAATTCATGCTTCAAAGGTAATGTTCCTCTCTTTGATATCCTTTGCGATATCAATGAATCTCTTTAAGTAAATGTACACTTCTGCTCTTGTAATGTAGCTGCTCTCAGCAACAGGGTACCTTTCAATGATGGGATCCTCAGGCTTTGGAACTCTCTTGTCGATGCCAAGTTCCTTTGCCATCTTGCGACACTTTTTCATAGGGATATCTCTTTTGCCTGGATCCTTCTCAAGGAATCTCACGAGGATGCTGTCAAGCTCGTCGTAGGTAAGTGGGGCATCAGGTCTGAAAAAGAGCTTGTCCCCCTCGGAGTGGATAGTATCAGGGTCGATGAGATTCTCATCCCACAAAACATCCATGTATCCTGCATCCCATTCGGAAAAGCTTATATCCTCAAACCTGCCTGAATATGGGCGTTTGCCTGTTATCCTAAGGGCCTTGAACAGCGTCATTAGTAGCTGCGCCCTTGGCATAACTGCGTAAGGATGAAGATACATTACGCATGGGTCCATAAGACAGGCGTGGAAGGCCTCTTTAAGTTCGTCCATGGCTGGATAATCTTTGATGTCCACGTAGGGCATATCTATGGAAAAGATATCAGGCTCCGGTTCTTCCTTTGGAAGGAGCCTTATGTCGCTGTCTCCAGGCCAGAACTCTGGCTTAAGTCCGTTGTCGTAGTCTGCAAGAGGATTTGAAGAACCTCTTTTCCTGAGCTCTTCCATAAAGAAGTTGGCGATAAGGACGCCGCCAAACTCGTTGGTGTGTGTGACATCACCAGGAATAAAGTAGTCTCTTGCGTAGGGCCCTAGCACGATCCACTTATCAAAGGTCAGATCGTGGAGGTCAACAAATGTGACGTCGAGGTCATGGGAAAGCTCCCAGACTGCGTCCCTGTAATCCTTTAAAAGCGAGTAGTTATGGCCGTTTTCATCCCTTAGAGGAATGCGGCTGATAGGAGAGCAGAGGATGACTTCAGCCCCCATCTCCTTGATCTCGCGAACATAGCGCTTTAAGTTGTCGGTGTAACCCTCGAAGGGCTTTAAGTTCCTGCGCTTCTGGTCGTTGTGACCAAACTGCAGGATAACCACATCTCCAGGGAGAATGCGCTTAAGCATGATGGCGTAGTGGTCATCGTCCCTGAAACAGTTGGTGGTAAGTCCTGAGTGGGCAAGGTTGCAGACAGCAGCCCCTGTGATAAATCTGGTGAGGGTCTGTGCCCATCCGCAGCAGGAGCCGTATGGATAATAAGGAAATCCTGTGTGCTGGTCAGTTACGGTTGAATCGCCTCCAACCCAGATGACTGGCAGATCCTTTCTGCTTCCTATTATTTCAAAAGAGATACAGGCTCCATCAAAGGCTTCTTTGCTTACGCCAGATCCTGTAAAGCTGACGTAGATCGCAAGGTCCTCAACGGGCTTGCTTGAAAGGGCAGGGATGTAGGGAGTTACGTTAACTCCAAAGGAGCGCTGATAGCTCTTTCCCGCCTTGATATTGACTTTGTTATCAAGCATGTTGCGCCTTGATGTGAACACTGTCATGTTCTCGATGTCGTGGTTTGTAACATCGATCCTAAGGTCCACAGAGTAGGTACCTGGTTCCGGGACAGCTATGCGATATATGATAACTTCACGTCCTGTAGTATCTACCTGTTCAAGGAGATCTCTTTTTATCCAGCCTCCGCTCTTTAAGGCTCTTTCATGATCTGTGATTGATGTGACCTGTGCCATTTCCGGCTCCCAAAAGCCACAGCCTTCTGCATCTGTATATAGGTTTTCCTGGTATGAACCAGTTATCTTGATTGTTTTCTTAAACATTAGATGTCGACGATCCTTGTTTCAAATGGCTCCAGATCCCTGATGGCAACAGAGCCTTTTTTTGCAGCGATGGTGGCAGCCTGTGGTGTTGAAGCGTTGTTGATAACCACCATCTTTCCGCTCTTTTCAAAATATGCACATTCAACCAGAGGGTTGTCTGTGATGTAATTGCTATTAAGAGGCAGTCCCTTGGCGTAGAGAAGAAGGTTAAGTAGGAGCCTGTTGTTCTTGTCGCTGGTCTCGAAGGTCGACAGGTAAATACCCTTGCCCTTTCCAAACTCGTTGACTGTAAGAAGTGGCTCTTCCTTTTCTGAAAGAAGGACCTTTGCCTTGCCATCAGTAAGGTGTATCTTGCATCTTGATGGAACATAGCTGCCTTCTGGAATAAGACCGTCTATCACAGTCTTTTCGAAGGACCACTTGCCATGGCATGCCCTTGCAGGAGTATCTTTATCAACTCCAAGAACAGAGGACATTCTGAAGGCTGTGTCGTAGCAGTCTACAGCGGAAGGCTCATTGACGCCAATAAATGTGCCGCCTGCAAGAACCCAGGAGGTGATCAGCTCTTCAATGGAAGGATCATTCCATGCATCTCCGCCGCTCCATGCAGTGCCCTTGGAGCCTGCGTTTATCACAACGTCGTAGTGCTGGAGAGCACCTTTTTTAACATCGTCAAAAGAGATATAGTCAACATCCACTGGAAGTCCTGAGAGGGCCTCGTTTACGTGGATGAGGTCATACATGTAGGTCTCGTGGAAGTGTCCGCTTAAGGTCCAGCTCCTGAGCTTGCCCCAGGCGTGAAGCACAGCTACCTTAATTGGCAGAACAGTAGGTGCGCCTTCCTCGTGGAGATCCTTGATTGCTCTGAACTCATCGGAGATCTGGGTGATGTAGTCCACGAAATCAGGGAAGTCCTCTACCAGGTGAAGGTATCCGCCAAGGCCGATCCTGTCTATCTTGGCGCGAAGCATTGCGCGTCTTGTCTGTACCCAGTACTTTCTGGCATCCCTTGTGGGATCGCCGCCAGCCTTGAAGGTTGGAAGTCCGCCTAGTCCCACAGGGAACAGATATGGGTGGAATCTCAGCTCATGAACAGGCGCATCAGCTCCTGCACACAGTCTCACCTCATAGCCAGAGAACACACATTTTATAAGGCCGTCAAAGCCGAATTCCTTAAATCTCTCTCCGTATGGTTCAACGCCAACCCAGCTGTCGTCATAGAAAACGTAAGCTTTTTTGCCATAGCTGTGAACGATGTCCACAAGCTTTTTTCCAAAAGAAACTACGAACTGATTAACGTGGTCCATGTAGTCCTTCTGGGTCTTGATGGGCGGGGTGTGGGTAACGTGGAAGGTTCCCTTGTTGATGAAATCCTCAGCGCAGAGCTTGTAGCCGTACTTTTCTGCAAAGAGGTCCAGCATCTTAGGGCTTACTGTGAAGTCGTAGGAACCCCAGTCAGTGAAGAGATAGCGGTTACGGACACTGCTTCCCCACATCCATACGAAGTTATAGAACATGGAAGTAAAGCGCACAACATTAGTAGCAGGGTGAGTCTCACACCAGTTTCTGAGCCACTCAAGAAGGTACTCCTGAGTCTCAGGATAGATGGGATCGATCTGCATAAGATGCTCTTTATTCCAGTTGTTGGTGGTGTGATTGTACATTGAGATCTCTTCCCAGATCCTGTAGGCAAGGAAGCTTACAGTATATCTGTGGAAGGGAATGGCATTGCTTATGATGACGTTCTGAGCTTCCTTCTCATAGGTCCAGAAGCTGCTCTTAACTTCTCTGCCAGTGGTCCTGTCAAAAACCTGCCAGTACTTCATGGATTCGGCGGAGTCGTTGATGGCAAACTGCTGGTCGAAGAAGTCGTCCATAAGATGGAAGGTCAGAAAAGAGTCCCTGGCAACCTTGGGCTGAGTCATGAGGAATGACTGCTGAAGCTTGTCCTGGTTCTTTTTTGCCCACTCGTTATGATCTCTGATGATACAGATGGTTGAATATATGTCGTAGTCTGAGTTTGTGATCTCGTCAGACAGCACAGTTCCGTCGCTGTCCCTTATGACGTCTGCTCCCCATTTATCTGCAAGCTCCAGGGTGAGTTTTTCAAAACCCGCTTCCCCTGGAAGAGTGAAGCTCCCTTTTTTGTGAGGTATGTTGTTTGCCATTGTTGTTTCCCCCGAAACATTATTTTATAGAGCGCCGTCGCTCCTGATCTTGTCGTAATTTAAAAGCTTGGAGAAGTATGCAAGTGCAAGTCCCTGTCCCCAGCCCTGGATCCAGTCTCTTGAGATTCCGCGATAACCTTCTCTGTCCTTCATGACAGCAGTTCCACCAGATACGTTTAAAACTCTGCCGTCCTCTGATACGTTTTTAAGAAGCCCCTTGGTAGCCTTGTTGATGTACTTGATGTGGAGAGGATTTCCCTTGTTGATCATTGCTGCTGCGATACCGCAGGAAGCAGAGATCTCTTCGTAAGATTCTGGATCATCAAGGATTGTCCTAAAGAGTCCGTCCTCAGTCTGAAGGAGCTTGATCGATGCCAGCTGCTCGTTGAGAGAACCTACGATATCAAGGAACTTAGGATACAGATAGCACTCAGGAAGTATCCTTCCAACCTCGGACATGGTGTAGGCTGCCCAGGCATTGGCTCTTCCCCAGAAGAATCCGGACATGTGGTCCTTGGTGATATTGTTGTATCCGTGATAGAAAAGACCTGTTGCAGGGTCCTGAAGATACTTGATGTGCCAGTAGTACTGATTCAGCGCATCGTCAATAAGTGCCTCGTCCTTAAGAAGAACGCCAGCCCTTAAGAGGAAGAAGGCAGCCATGAAAAGAGTGTCTGCCCAGCACTGCTCCGGGAAGTCGTTATTGACTGAAACTGTGTGCTGAAGTACGTGGTCACCGAATCTTAGCGCTTCTTTTTCTATGTAGTCGATTTTGCTCTTTGCGATATCCAGATACTTCTCATCCCCTGAATATTCGTAGAGGGACAGCATCGCATGGCCCATGGCGCAGGTATTTACTGTCCATGATGGGAGGCCAAGCTCTATGTATTCATCGATACGCTCTTTTAAGAGCTCTATATATTCCTTATTACCAGTAGCGTTATAGGCCTCGCAGACTCCGTAGTACGCAACTCCTCCTGGCCAGTCCCAGGTCAGGTCCATACGCATGGTGCGCTTTACGATCCTGTCGATAACGCTCTCGATCTCTTTTTTGTCATAAGTCAGATTTGCCATAAAACATTCCTTTCAGGCATAACTATGGTATTTTGACCAAATTATATTTTTATATGGTCGAAAAGTCTAATCAAGTAGATTAAAAAACTGTGCAATTTCAACTATTTGATGTTAATATATTCCTTGGATGAAATTTTACGGTTAACTGATATATGTTTTTATAGAGGAAAAGAGTATGTCTAAGCCTAAGAAAACAATGATAGAATACAGGAATTATGAGCTTCCGCTGCATTTTCCAGTGTTGGTTTTAACTGGAGAAGAGTGGTACATATCTGATGTAAAGTCAGGAAAACTCCATTTCCACAACTGCCTGGAGATAGGCATCTGCCACAAAGAGGGCGGATTTATGGAGTTTGGAAGCGAAGTGGTTCCCTTTAGGGCTGGGGATGTGACCTTTGTTTCGAGGAATGTCCCTCATACAACCTATTCAGCCAAAGGCCAGAGTAGCCTCTGGTCCTACATCTTCGTCAATCCTGAAGAGCTCTTCAAGGGCGTGTTTGATGGATCTTCTCCATATAGCGACATCTTCAGCGACATGACCCAGAACCTGCAGCTGGTGCTCGACAAGGCTTCCTACAAGGAAATCTACTTATTAATAGAACAGATCCTTGAAGAGATGAAAAATAAGGATATGAATTATCAGATATCAGTAAAGGGGCTGTTTTTAGCTCTTTTCATGAAACTTATGAGGATCTATGCAGGCCAGAGACAGGAGATGCTGGAGAAAAAGGAATCCCATGAAAACGCCATTGTTATCACGCCTGCGCTGGATTTCATAAGAGAGAATTACATGCAGGACTTCTCTATAGAAGACCTGGCTGACATGTGTCATTTGAGCCAGACTCACTTTAGAAGGATCTTCCATGAGATCATGAACACGAGCCCTCTGGACTACCTCAACACCACGAGAATACTGCAGTCCTGCATACTTCTTAGGACTACGGAGGACTCCATATTGTCTGTTTCTGAGCAGGTGGGATTTCGGTCTGTATCCAGCTATAACAGGCATTTTGCAGAGAAGATGGGCTCTCAGCCCAGTGATTTCAGGCGCAAGATGACCAAGATCGACAATGCTTCCATTATGAAATACACAGGCTGGACTCAGGCGGAGAAACTCACGGAGAGCAGGAAATAAGCGGGTTTTGAGATACTTGCGAAACATGAAAAACGATAAAGAGCCGGATAAACCGACCGGCTCTTTAATTTTGCGCAAAATCGAACATGATTATTTGTGCGAAATTACTAAAAACACCCATACAGTTTTTGGTGAAACTAACATAGTGCATATTTTGGTCGAAAATAAATGGTTGATTATGCAAAGTTTTTTTGACTAAGTGAATAGATAACCAATCTAAATTATTTTAGTATGATGCTATGAAAGGAAGAGGTAATTTGTATGAGAAAGGCAAGCAGTAAAGGGGGAGCTGCTGTTTCCACATCATCAGGTTGGAAGCAGAGTCTTAAGAGAGACTGGCAGCTGTATCTTCTTCTCCTTATTCCACTTATTCTTGTAATTATATTTAGCTTCGGTGCTTATCCAGGTCTTCGAATGGCCTTTATGGATTATAAACCTGCCAAGGGTTATGCAGGCAGTAAATGGGTTGGATGGGCAACATTCCGCAAGGTATTTAAGGATGCGGACTTCTCAAGGGCTCTTAGGAACTCCATCGTATTTAATGTTCTTGATCTCTTTGTTGGATTCCCAATGCCCATCATCCTGGCACTGATCCTCAACGAGCTCAGATATCAGAAGTTCAAGAAGGTATCACAGACGATCCTGTATCTTCCACACTTCCTGTCATGGGCCATCATCGGTAGCGTGGCTCTGACAATGTTCAAGCCCACAAGCGGACTTGTAAACATAGCAATGATGAACTTTGGATGGATCCAGGAAGGAATACCTTTCCTTAATGAGAAATGGCACTGGGCGATAACATATCTTCTGATAGGCGTCTGGCAGTCCATGGGATGGGGCACGATCCTGTACCTGGCAGCCATAACAGGTATCAGCGGCGAGCAGTATGAGGCGGCAATGATCGACGGCGCCAACCGCTGGCAGAGAATGATCCACATCACACTTCCGGGTATCAGGAGCACCATCGTAACGCTTCTTATTATGAACCTGGGACGTGTAATGGGCAGTAACCTCGAGAGACTTACATCTCTTGGAAATACACAGGTTAAAGAGTTCCAGTATCAGCTTGCTGTTTATATCTACAACAAAGGTATCGGCAATAACAAGTTCAGTATGGCTACTGCGGTAGGTCTTTTCCAGTCAGTAATCGGAGTTGCACTTGTTCTTATATCTGACAGGATAGCCAAGAAGCTTGGCGAAGACGGACTGTTGTAGGAGGTTGTTATAAATGGCTAAGGCAAAAGAGATTGTAAGAAGCGAAGAGAGCTTCTCAGCAGGTGGAGCTCACGCTGTAAATAAATTCAAAATAAGCGACGGGGTAATGATGCTTGTCATCATCCTCCTGTGCGCGACCTGCGTACTGCCATTTGTTCACGTGGCAGCCAAGTCAATATCGGGCAACACAGCAGTAATGTCTCACTCAGTATACTTCTGGCCCAAAGACATCACCTTTGATGCCTTCAAGCAGGTGTTTGCTGACAGTTCAATGACATACTCAATGCTGTTTTCAGTAGCGGTTACACTTTTGTTTACTCTTCTTGGAATGATCGTCTGCACATGCGCAGCATATCCTCTTTCCAAAAAGAGACTTAAGGGAAGAAGCACACTGGCATTCATCCTGATGGTTCCAATGTACTTCTCAGCTGGTATCATTCCACAGTACATCCTGTACTATCAGCTTGGAATCCTTGATACTTTCTGGGTACTGATACTGCCACTTATCTACTCTCCATATAACATGCTGATCATGAAGAACTTTTTCCAGAGTACAATTCCTGACAGTTTGGAGGAGTCAGCTTTCCTTGATGGAGCAACCAACTTCCAGATCCTTTGGAAGATCGTGCTTCCTCTGTCAAAGCCAATCATCGCAACACTTTCCCTTTTCTATGCGGTGGGCAGATGGAATTCATACGCTGACAACATGTACTACACCAGATCTTCAGAGCTTAAGATGATCCAGTACAAGCTCTATCAGCTGGTTGCATCAGCTACAGAGGCACAGAACGCATCTCTTGCTGATACAGGAGCAGTAGTTCAGGCAACACCTGAAGTTTTGCAGGCAGCCTGCATCATGTTTGTAACTATTCCGATCATCATCATCTATCCATTCCTTCAGAAGTACTTCGTACAGGGAACAATGATCGGTGCGGTAAAGGGTTAAGGACATTACCCCTGAGGGGGATAACAATAACGTGTCAATGTAAAAGGAGGATTACAATGAGAAAGAAGTTTTTATCAGCCATTCTCGCAATGAGCATGGTAATGGGACTTGCAGCTTGTGGCAACAATGGTCCAGTTCCTACAGCAAATGACAGCGCAGATACAACTGAGGCTACTGAGGCACCAGCAGCTGAAGCTCCTGCAGCAGAGGCTACAGACGCAGTAGCTGGTATTGATGGATGGGAGCCATTTGGCGATCAGGTTACACTTAGAGTTGCAGTATACGACAGAGGTGATGCTGGTAATGGATGTTCAGATGTTGAGAACAACTACTGGACAAACTGGGTACAGGAGAACTTCGGTGACAAGTACAACATCAAGGTAGAGTATGTAGGAATCACACGTTCAGACGTTATGACAGACTACGCTATGCTTGCTTCTACAAACACACTTCCTACTCTTTGCATGGAGTATGACTACGATAAGCTTGCTACATGGGCATCAGACGGATACCTTCAGCCAATCGATCTTGAGCAGTTCAAGACAGTTGCTCCTACATACTGGGCAAACATGGAAGAGAACGGCCTTACAGGCTATACACAGTTTGATGGCGATGACTACATCGTTCTTGGTAAGAGACCTTATGGTAACACCAACTACACATTCGTAACATGGTACCGTAAAGACTGGCTCAAGGAAGCTGGCTATGACGGAGCATATCCTGCTACAAATACAGAGCTCCTTGAGGCTCTTGGCAAGATGGTTGAGAACGGACACAAGTATCCTATGAGTGGATCAAAGGTTGCTGGTGCCGGCGCAGACCAGAACTACATGTTCAGAGATTATCCACAGGATGAGAAGACATGGTGCACAACAGGTGACTACCAGATCCCAGCTCTTTCAACAGAGGCTCAGAAGAGACTTCTTAAGTGGAACAACGAGCTTTACAACGATGGTTACCTTAACCCAGAGTATTACCTTAGAAGTGTTGATGATGTAAACGCTGACTTCGTAAACGGAGAAGCTTTCCAGTGGTCAGGATATGTTTCATCAACAATGGATGTACTTAATTCTTTCTATGAGAACAACCCAGACGCAGAGCTTGGCGTAGTAGTTTGCGACAGCAAGTTCGTTCAGGACAGCACATGGGGATCAAGCAACGCATTCAGACCAAACAACATCTTCGGCGCAATGGTTGGTTTTGCTAACAACGCAACAGAGGATGAGGTTAAGGCTGGTGAGATGTATCTTGAGTGGATGGCTCAGGATGAGAACCTCTTCACAATGACATGGGGTCTTGAGGGTGTTAACTTCAACTTCGACGATAACGGCAATCCTGTAGCAGTTGGTGATCAGACAGGTCTTCCAGAGCAGCAGGGCCACAACAACAACGTAGACTACTGGATGGTAGTTACAGCTTCAAAGTCATTTGGCGACATTGAGTCAGACATCAAGGCAATCAATCCTCAGGGACTTCCTCAGGACTTCTATGATGACATCCTTGCTAACTACAAGGGACAGCTTGCACTCTATGAGTCAGGATACGCTAACGTTGACTGTCTGTTTGGTGGAGCACTTGAGTCAGTTACAGAGTATGGCACATCACTTAAGGAAGAAATTTATCCTGAGTTCCGTGACCAGCTTGTAATGTGCAAGCCTGATGAGTTCGATGCTCTTTACGAGGAGCTTTCACAGAAGTACCTCGATGCTGGATACCAGGAGATCATCGACGAGAGACAGGGAATGCTTGACGCTGGAACAACAACTAAGCTTCAGTAAAATTGCGTTTACTAATCTGATAATTATAATCTGCAATTTTTGAAGAGAAAGGGCGATGCTTTTTGGCATCGCCCTTTTTTATTACCATTTTTTACCTGGACAGTGAGCTCTTTTGGAAAGAGCTCTTATCTCAACGTAGCACCCACACTTAAGGCAGGTGGCATCTATAAGCTTGTCGCACTCCTTGCACAGGGCAAGTCGCTTTTTATATTCTTCATCCGAGGACCTTTCGTCATCAGACATTAGCTGCCTTGTTTTTTCGACCTGGGCGATCACATCGTCCTTGCCAGCCATTTCAAATAAAAGGCATCTTTTGCAGCCACCGGTAGTCTCTTTTTCCATCAGTGTCTCTCCCCTTCGTTTTCAAATCTCTCGCAGAATCTTGCAGCAAATGAAGGCTCTTCGCCGCCCATGGTAAGATGCGTAATATCGCCGATCCTCAGGGCTCTGAAGATCGCTATGCCCTTTTCCCTCTCTTCCGTAACAACCTCTGTCACAGAAGTTGGCGCCATGGCAAAGAACTGAAGTGGCACAAAGGGTGATATGTTAAAGAGGTGAGAGAGCATAACGCAGGTGACTCCAAAGTGGCAGAAAAGAGCTATAGTCTTATCGTTACCTTTTACCGCCTCGTAGATATCACCGTTTCTCTTATATCCATGTTCTAAAAGGAACTTATCAAAGTTCTCTATTATGTTGTCGTAAACAGAAAGAGTATCGGACGCCTTAACTACATCTGACTCCCTCCAGGCTTTTGGATCAAAGAGCTCCGGGTGATGAGCGTAGTAGGATGGCATCATGTCCCAGACAATTCGCTTCTCATACCCGCTACCGGATGCATCCATTTTAAGCTCGCTCTTATAGGCGCTTTTAGTATCTTCACTTGCCTTATTTGCATCAAACAGGGCCGGGAATTCCTGGAGCCATTCGTATGTAGTTACGGGAAGTGACAGCTCTTTTAACGAATAATCAGCTGTGGCTCTGGCTCTTCCAAGAGGTGACTGGTACACCTCATCTATTCCAAAGGTCTTAATGCGCTCTGCAAGAAGCTTTGCTTCCACATTTCCTTTATCTGTAAGACCGTCGATCACATAGTCCGGATCTCCGTGTCTGAAGAATAATAGTCTCATATCATATGCCTTTCTTAGCCAAACATATAACTGCATTATACACTAACTGTCCCTTGCGGGGATATGTTATACTGAAAAGATACAGAAGGGTTAAAAAGGTGATTTCCATGAAAAAAGAAATTTTCGATAAAGAGCAAAAACATCTGACCGAAACCTATGAGAAACTTCTTAATAAGAAGGAAGAGATAGTTGATCAGATCGCAGCCCTCAACGAGAAGGCTGTTGCTGACAAAAATGATATGCGTGACAATATCCGTTTTGACTACGCTGATATTGAGACCACCATGGAGACCCTCACTGAGATTGAGGTCTGGAACCGCTACATTGATACTTATAATGTAGAGAGCAGTTCTCTTTCCAAGAAACTTGAAACTGTAAATAAGCTCCTGGAGTCCCCTTACTTTGCCAAGATCAGTCTGCAGTTTGATCCATCGGAGGAACCGGAGAGTTACTATATTGGCCGCGCGGCTATTTCAGAAAAGGGACCAAACCAGCTGATCGTTGACTGGAGGTCTCCAATTGCAGAGGTCTACTACAACCAGGAGATGGGCCACACCAGCTATACCGTGGACGACAGGGAGATCCCTGTGGACCTTAAGCTCCGCCGTCAGTTTGACCTATGCAAAGACAAGCTGATCTCGTACTTCGACACCCAGCTTGCCATCGAAGATCCGCTGCTTCTTAAGTCTCTTTCCCAGACCCACACAGACAAGATGCAGGCCATTACAGCCACCATCCAGAAGGAGCAGAACACGGTTATCCGTTATCCGGATGTTCCTGTTCTTCTTGTGGACGGAATTGCAGGAAGTGGCAAGACGTCAGTACTTCTTCAGCGCATTGCATATCTCTTTTACCAGAAAAGAAAGACCCTGCGTCCGGATCAGGTCTGCCTTATGACACTGAATCCTGTGTTCAGGGAGTACATAGATAATGTTCTTCCGGATATGGGTGAGACCAACCCTCAGACCCTTACATGGAGGGAGTTCCTTCTTTCTGAGAATGTTCCTTATAATGACAGCGACTATGACGATACGGATGCCAGCGACCTTGAGAAGATAAGGGACGAGCTGGAGACGCTTGTTCCTGAGGCTGATGACTTCTTTGACATCAGGCAGAAGGAGAGTGTTGTCCTTACAAAAGAAGATGTCCTCTCTGTTGCTTCTAAATATAATAAGAAGTTCCCGCTTGGAATAAGACTTATCCAGATAGCTTCTGATGAGCTCGAGCAGAGGGCCAAGAATAATCTCCACAACATGGATGATGGAACGGGAAGTGACTCTGACAGTTCAGACAGCACAGCCAAATCTGAGGCTGCTGAGGACAACCGTATTGAGAATGACTATGGCAGCGCCCTCAGCACAATCAGAAACTGCAGCTTTATCAATGTGACTCACATCATCCAGAGGATCCTCGGGGTTAAAAAAGTTACTCCCGCCCAGTGGCTCTATACCAGAATGCTACTTACAGGAAGAGGCGACAAGAACATGCGCTATGTCATGGTGGATGAGGTTCAGGACTACACCAGGGCTCAGATGATGGTCTTTGAGAAGTTCTATCCGAACGCAAGATTCATGCTCCTTGGAGATGAGTTCCAGGCCATTCGCCAGGGCACAGTTAAGTTTGCAGAGATCGCGCAGATGGCTGAGGATGCTGGCAAGAAATTTGTCACCCTTCCTCTTATGACAAGCTATCGTAGTTCACCTGAGATCACGGACAAGTTTGCAGCGATCCTTCCTGATAAAAAGAAGATGATGGTTTCTTCCGTAAAGAGACCAGGTGAGGAAGTTTACGTAAAGGCCTGCAAGACTGATAAGGAGTATGCTTCTGAGCTCTCCAAAAAGATAAAGGAGTTTGGAAAAGAGGAGGGCCTTACAGCAGTTATATGTAGGGACCCAAGCAGCGTAGATGCTATCGTTGCTGCTCTTGGAGACAAAGCGCCACAGATAATAACTGGCGCAGATGCTCTTCCAAAGACAGGAGTGTTTATCTTAGAGCTTCCATATGCCAAGGGCCTTGAGTTCGACCACGTGATCCTTGCAGATGCAGATGAAAAGACATATCCAGATGATGAACTTGGAAGGCACTGCCTCTACACAGCCATGTCCCGTGCTACCCAGCATCTGGCAGTTATAGCTAAAGGCGAGCTTGCAGCGAACGTAGGATGAGAGGTTTATCATGACCAAGAAACAACTGGCACGTGAAGTAATAGACAGACTTAAAAAAGAATATCCGCAGTCCCACTGCACTCTGGCCTACGATAAGGCCTGGCAGCTTCTTGTGAGCGTTCGCCTTGCTGCCCAGTGCACAGACAAAAGAGTTGATGAGATAACTCCTCTATTATATAGAGAATATCCAACAGTTGAGGCTCTGGCTGCAGCGCCTGTAGAAGCCATAGAGAAAATAGTTCGTCCCTGCGGCCTTGGTAATTCCAAAGCCCGTGACATCTCAGCCTGCATGAAGGTGATCCATAAGGAGTATGGAGATAAGGTTCCTGACACAATGGAGGAACTCTTAAAACTCCCTGGCGTCGGCAGGAAGAGCGCCAACCTTGTCCTTGGTGATGTGTATGGCAAGCCTGCCATCGTTACAGATACCCATTGCATAAGGCTTTCAAACCTCATAGGCCTTGTAGATGATATCAAGGAGCCAGCCAAGGTGGAAAAAGAGCTGTGGAAGATAGTACCACCAGAAGAGGGAAATGACCTGTGTCACCGCTTTGTAGACCATGGAAGGGCAGTGTGTATCGCAAGACGCCCTAACTGCGGGGAGTGTTGTCTTAAGGATATCTGCAAGACCGGTAAGAAGGCGAAATTATAAACAGGGTATAAAACATTATTAAATAAACTTAAACGTTTACGTAAAGTACATTTTGTGTGTTACTATGATGAAGGTTGCTAGATGTAGTGACCTTCATTTTTTTTTGTTACATTTCACTACTAATAAATATTCATTTTCTTATGAGGAGGAAAAAGGATTATGAAAAAACAGAAGTTAGAAACAGTAGTATCATTTGGACTTGCATTTGCTCTTGCAGCAGCTCTTTTAGTTGGATGCGGGGAAGTGAGCCCTGAGACAGTGACAATCGAGGAGACAATGGTTCCTCAGGCTGAGTCAGTTCCAGAGTTGGAAGCGCCTGCAGCAGAGGTTGAAGCAGACATGGCAGTTGAGCAGGGTGTCTATGAGGATGCCAATGGATGGAGCGTTAAGTACGACCCGGAAGTTATCACAGTTAATAACGGTGGACCTATCTCAACCTTTGTTTACACTGGTGAGAGCGCAGGCACAAATATGATCACTGCTTCTTATAATGTAGACAGTGATGCAAAGACAGCTATCGATGAGCTGGCAAAAGAGTGGGGCAGCGCAGCACAGACTCATGAGTCAGTATTCCCTGGAACAGAAGATGTTACAGGATACTGGGCAATGCTTCTTCCATCAAGTGAGGGGTCTGGTCTTTATGAGACAGCCATTGCAAGAGATTATATGGATGGCTACCTTCTCTTTGAGGTAACAGGTCACAACTGCGGTGATGATTCCATCGACATCCCAGTATCTGACGCTCTTGCAGGTATCATCGACTCTATTGAGTTCAAGAATTGATATAAAATTCTTTTGTGCAATTTTGCTAATTAGTAAACGTTTTAGTCTGATTGACATAATGCAATTCATAGAAATAGAGAATATTTATAAACTTTTTATTGATTTTTAATAAATTGGCCGATATAATCCTCTATGTTTCGATAAGGGCAAAGCAAGCGAAAGCTTGTGGCGCAAAGCTATAGGGACTTTAACATGTCAGCCAGTTGCAGTTTATATTTATTCGATTTGCAATGAATTTTAAAAGCATGGGACATGTGTTCCATGCTTTTTTGTTTTGAATGGATTGCAGGAGGCAATCAGAAAGGTAATTATTATGAACAAGAAAACCAGAAACATGGTCCGCACAATTATTCTTATCGCATCAGTACTTGCACTTCTTATGGCAGGATGCGTAGGTTATATTGGATTCTCTCATATCAAGAGCGCATACCTCACATCTTTTTCAGAGGGACTTCACGCAGCAGCTACACTTCTTGATGATGAGATCTCACACCAGTTTGAAGGTGACTGGCATCTGTCTGATGATGGAGAGCTTTTAAAGGGCGAGACACCTGTACACGATATCTATCAGGGACAGCTTGATGCACTCCACGAGAAGACAGGAATGCACTACACAATCTTCTATGGAAATACACGTTATATCACATCTTTAGTAGATGCTGAGACTAACAAGCGTATGGAAGGTACTAAGGCTTCTAATGCAGTAGTTGATGAAGTACTTAGAAAAGGCGATGAGTACCTTGCTGAGAATTTCGAGATCGGTGGCCAGAAGTGGTATGCATACTATCTTCCACTTAAGAATGATGATGGAAGCGTAGTAGGTATGGTATTTGCAGGTCGCGACACATCTATAGTTGAAGCTAACATGAAGGCAGCTCTTTATGCCATCATTGGAACATTTGTAGGATTCTTCTTATTTAACTTTGGTGTTGCAAGATTCCTTATCAGCACAACAAGTAAAGCCATCCGCGATATTATCGGAGGTCTTAAGAACCTTGAGGACGGTGAGCTTTCTTTTTACATAAATGATCGTACCTTTAACCGTAAGGATGAGCTTGGCGTTATCGCTGAAAGCTCAGCCCAGGTACGTGACAAGCTTCAGGATGTAATCAGTGCAACCAAGAAGCTTTCAGATGACGTAACACAGTCAGGTATCAGCCTTGCTACATCTGCTGAGACAGCTTCAAGAGTAGCAGAGCAGGTTACATGTGCAGTAGAGGATATCAGCAGAGGCGCAGCTTCACAGGCTGAGAGCGTAGAGACTTCAGTTAACAACACTAATGAAATGGGTGACAGCATCGACGATATCACAGATAGAATCGAGGAGCTTTCAGCAGCAGCTAACGATATGCTCACTGGTGCAAAGCGTACAGTTGATACACTTGGCGACCTTATGGACAAGAACGCAACAGTTATGACTTCTATGCAGGATGTTAATGCACAGATTCGTCAGACTAACGATTCTGTAAAGAGCATTGCAGAGGCTTCAAACATGATCACAGAGATCGCTCAGCAGACACACCTTCTTTCACTTAACGCTTCTATCGAGGCGGCAAGAGCAGGTGAGTATGGTAAGGGATTCTCAGTAGTTGCATCTGAGATCGGTGTTCTTTCAAACCAGTCAAAGCAGGCAGCTGAGTCAATCAATACTATCGTAGAAAAGCTTGTAGAGGAGTCCAAGAAGAACGTTGAGATCATTGAGACTCTCAGCGAGAGTGTTCAGGAGCAGAACTACCAGCTCACAACAACTAAGGACGACATGGACGTAGTAGTAGATAACGTTAACAGCGTAGAGAGTTCAACAAAGATGATCGCTGACAAGATCCGTCTTCTTAACCAGCTTAAGAGCAGCTTCTCTGACATCATTTCTGAGCTTTCAGCAATCTCACAGCAGAACGCTGCTTCTACACAGGAGACAAACGCTTCTATGGAAGAGCTCAACGCAACCTTCTCACTTATCAGCAACGCAGCTAATGAGCTTCGTGACATGGCTGAGACACTTAACGAGAAGATGTCATACTTCACAATCGAAGAGAAGACAGCATAATTCATATATATAGATTTCACAAGCCCGGTTCACCAAAAGAGCCGGGCTTTTTTTATTGATTTCGCGCAATGACATTTGTGCTTGTTTTCTATAATAATTAATACATCTTAAGAAACGTAATGTATCATGCCTTTTATTTATTGGGGGAGAACAATGAGAGACATAGAGTATCTGCGTTTATTATCCAAGGAATTTCCTAACTCCAGGAAGGCTGCAGCAGAGATCATCAACCTGCGGGCCATCTGTGCTCTGCCAAAGGGCACGGAGTATTTCTTTTCCGACATTCATGGTGAATATGAAGCATTCTCGCACCTGCTTAGGAGCTCGTCAGGTATCATCCGTGCCAAGATCGAAGAGACCTTTGGCAATCAGATGACAGAGGCTGACCAGCTTCAGCTTGCAAACCTTATCTATTACCCGAGAGAGGTTATTGGCAACATCAGACACGATGAGAGCATCCCGGCAAAAGAGCTGTCGGAGCACCAGAAGATAACCATAAACCGCCTGATCTCCATCTGCCGCGTGGTAAGCTCCAAATACACCCGCAGTAAAGTTCGTAAAAAGATGCCGGCAGACTACGCCTACGCCATTGACGAGCTGCTTCATCTTGATATGAACGATCCCAACAAAAAGCTCTATTACAGCGAGATTGTAAACGGGATAATAGAGATCGATTTTGCTGATGAGTTTATAATCGCCCTCTGCGAGCTGATCCAGAACCTGACCATCGACTCTCTTCACATCATCGGAGACATCTTCGACAGAGGTGCAAGACCTGACCTTGTCATGGAGGAGATCATGAACTTCCACGATGTTGATATTCAGTGGGGCAACCACGATGTGGACTGGATGGGAGCAGCCTGTGGTAACAGCGCCTGCATCGCCAACGTCCTTAGGATCGGCACAAGCTACAACTGCTTCGATGCCCTGGAGGATGGATATGGGATAAACCTTCGTCCTCTTTCAATGTTTGCGGCAGAAGTTTACAGGGATGACCCCTGCGAGTGCTTCAAACCACACCTTCTTGATGAGAACAAGTACGATTCAGTCAACCCAAAGCTTGCAGCCAAGATGTGCAAAGCTATCAGCGTTATCCAGCTAAAACTTGAGGGACAGCTCATCAAAAGGCACCCTGAGTATGGCCTGGAACACAGGCTTCTTCTTGATAAGATCAACTACGAAACCGGTGAAGTTACTATAGAAGGCAGGACTTACAAGCTTGACGATACCAACTTCCCAACTATTGATCCTACAGACCCCTACAAGCTTTCTGAGGGTGAACATGAGCTTATGCGGACACTTCGCTTTAGCTTTATCCACTCGCAGCTTCTTATCAAACACGTGCAGTTTCTGTATTCCCATGGGGCTATGTATCGAATCGTCAATGGTAATCTTTTGTACCATGGCTGTATCCCCATGGACGCAGATGGCAACTTTACACCCATGACCACCAGAGATGGAAGCTTTTCCGGAAAAGAGCTGATGGACTACCTTAACGTCAAGATCCACGACGCATTTTTCCTTGACCCAAGGGATGATGCAGATAAAAAGCAGGACGCAGTGGACCTTATGTGGTATCTGTGGTGTGGACCTAATTCACCTCTTTTTGGAAAAGACAGGATTACTACTTTTGAGCACCTGTTCCTTAAGAATGAAAAAGAGCTGTGCAGAGAGAACTTCAATCCTTACTACAAATATTCCGCCATGGAGGCCTACGCTGACAAGATACTTAAGGAGTTTGGCCTTGATCCGGACTGGGCCCACATAATAAATGGACATGTTCCTGTTAAGGCAGGAAAGGGAGAACATCCGGTAAAGGCTGGTGGCAAGCTTTATATCATTGACGGCGGAATATCCAAGGCTTACCACGAGCAGACTGGAATTGCAGGATACACGCTTATCTATAACTCACATCATATGGCTCTTGCAGCCCATAAGCCCTTTGTAAAGGGAGGGGAGAATACTCCCACCATCGAGCTTATCGAAAAAACAAAAAAGAGGATCCTTGTCAGGGACACAGATATTGGAAAGAGCCTTATGCGCCAGATAGATGACTTAAAAGACCTGTTAAAAGCCTTTGAAAGTGGAGCTATTAGAGAAAAATAAAACTGTTTATAAAAAAGTTATTTGACGCTTCCCAGTTTAGTATTTACAATAGCTACAAGAGTGGAACTATGCTCAATTCAAATTGCTGATTAACATGAATTGAAAGGATACGTCTAGTATGGATGCTAACGGATTAAGCGCAGAACAGCAGGCACTGCTTGCCAGCATAATGGGTAAATCCTCACAGGCCGGTGGAGGCGGTGGCTTTAGTGCGGCTTCAGTTCAGCCAGCAGCACCTGCAGCAGCACCAGCGGCAGCAGATCCTGGTAAGATGCTGAGCCAGGCTGAGATCGATGCCCTCATTGCGTCCATGGGCAAATGATTTGTCCATGTCATATTGAGAAATAATATCAAAAGAACTCTCCAGGCAGGAGGGTTCTTTTTTCGTGCAAAAAGCTATTGTGGGCGGTTGGTGATTATCGATGAAATGATTATTAAATTATTATAAAAACGCACATCTGCCCAGGGAATTAATTTATAATTTAATCGTATTAGTTTATGTTAACTGTTTTTAGTTAAAAAATTTACAGTGATGGAGCGGATACTATGGGAAAAGAAAAAACTGAGAAAAAAGTAGGACTGGTAAAGGCAGGTAAGAGCGTAAGTGCTAAGCTGCTTAGCGTTCTCATTCCAATGATGGTCGTTGGTATTGTGATCATCATGCTTGTTGTGTTCTCCCAGGCAAAGAGCATAATCACAGATCTTGCCATGGGCAATTTGCAGAAGGAATCTGAGTTCTATGCAGAGCAGATAGGAAGAGAGATCACTAACCTTCAGGAGTATCTTGATGCACAGGCAGATGCTCTTTCAGCAATATCATTCCCAAATGATACTGCTATGGCAAGCTTCCTTATTCCTACCCTGAGCAAGAATCCATATGTTCCAAATGGAATGTATCTTTCTACTTCAACCGGAGACTGGATCGATCCTTCAGGATGGGTTCCAGATCCAGACTATATTCCAATGGAGCGTGACTGGTATAAAGAGGGAGAACAGCATGCTACTTTCCTTGCCGGGGAACCCTATATAGATAGTGACAGTGGAAGCATGGTTGTTTCTTTTACCAGAAAGGTTAAACTTGCTGATGCCAGAGAAGGTGTAGCTTCTTCTGACTATACTCTCGATGGAATCATGGAACAGATCGGATCCCTTAAGCCTGTTAAAACTGGCGGATGTATGCTCCTCTATCACGATACTATACTTTCATACTTCAAACCTGAATTTAATGGAACCAGAGTTTCAGAGCATCCTGAGGCTAAGTTCCTCCAGGGAGCTTATACCTTCTCTACTACAGGATCTACTGACGTAGTTGAGATTGAATCAGAAAATGGTCTTACATATCTTGTTTCAGCAAACCAGATCCCTGGTACAGAGTGGGTACTCATCTCATCTGTTGCAGAGGGAGATGTCATGGCGCAGCTCAATAAGTTCAAGATCATCTGCGCTATTATTGTTATCTTCATGATCCTTCTTGTAGCAGTTATCATGTATGTACTGATCAACAAGATGATCACTAAGCCAGTTGGAAACCTTACAGCAAACATCACAAGGATCACAGATGGTGACTTCACTGTTGAGATCCCTGAGGGCGGTGAGGACGAGATTGGCCTTATGAACAACAACATGAAGAGCTTCGTAAACCACATGAGAGGAGCTCTTGGAAATATCAAGGACGAGACTAACAAGCTTGCATCTGAAGCTGAGAACAGCCGTGATGCTTCCGGTAAGCTCAATGTACAGGCTACAGAGCAGTCCAGCAACATGAACCAGATCAGAGACGCTATGAATGGTATGGCAAGTGCAGTTACAGAGCTTGCCAACAACGCAACAGAGCTTGCTACAGAGGTTGCTGACCTTATGGAGCAGGGAAATGGCGCAAGAGATACTGTAAAAGAGCTTGTTGTTAAGGCTCAGGATGGTCAGAGGGATATGGATGTTGTTCAGAGGGGTATGGATAAGATAGCTGGATCCATGACTGAGATGAACACAGACGTACAGGCAGTTGGCGAGTCAGCTAAGAAGATCGACTCCATCATCGAGATCATCAGCTCAATCGCTGATCAGACAAACCTCCTTTCACTCAATGCTTCTATCGAGGCTGCAAGAGCAGGAGAAGCTGGTAAGGGCTTTGCAGTAGTAGCTCAGGAGATTGGACAGCTTGCTGCAAACAGTGCTGAGTCCACCACAGAGATTGGTAAGATCATCACTGAGATTTCACAGCAGATCGCAGACCTTTCTGAGAAGTCACAGTCCAATATGGATGAGATCAAATCAAGCACAGAGGCTGTTCAGACAGCAGGCAAGACCTTCGAAGAGATCTTCTCAAGTCTTGATGAGACAAGTGCTACTGTACAGGCAATGATCGACAAGATCGGAAACGTAGACACAATCGCTACATCCGTTGCAGCTATCTCTGAGGAGCAGAGTGCAAGTACAGAAGAAGTTACAGCTACAACTGATAACCTGGCTGTATCTGCACAGCAGGTTGCTCAGGAGAGCCAGGGAGTTGATGACAGTGCATCTACTGTATCTGCATCAGCAGCAACTATCGAAGATTTTGTAAAAGACTTCAAGATATAATAGTGACAAAGTGGGGTGAAATATATTATCATTATTTAGTAGAGATATATATTTTATTGTGGGAAGCGAGGTGTGACTATGTATATTTCAATGCAGTGTTCCGACAACAGTGGAATGCTGAATACTGAGATATGTACCTTCTATGGTATCAGGTATGTTCCCAGATTCAGATCCGCAGTTATATCTACAGAGCATATGAATCATGACTACGTTATTCCCATGACACCTCAGGACTATGAGGCAGCAGTTAAGCAGATTGGTGACGCCATGAAGGCTCACGCCACCATGATCGTTATTGAAAAGGGCATTGTCTGCAGAGGCCGAAAGGGTGAGATCAGAAATGTTGAGCCCCAGAAGCTTACAATTGTGGCCGTTTAAACTCAGTAAAAATAATCAAGATTTAGAGAGCTCCAGACCTAGTGAATATAAGGTAAATAGTATAATAAATATCAATAAAGCCTTATATTAAGCGGAAAATAGTTTGATTACATATAATCAAACTATATAATCAAACTAAAAGAGCATCTATAACTTTATGGTTATAAATGCTCTTTTTTTTGACTATAATTCTTCAAGTATCTTCTTTATAGCCGTAACATATCCGGTTTTATATACTGGATATCCCTTTTCCTTAACTCGTCCCTGCTCGTCAGCAGTCCAGCCACGTTCCTTGAAAAATCTCTCAGAAACAGCATCCCTTAAAGCGTTGATCTCCGTTTCGGTCAGATCATCAAGTGCTGATACTACAACCGCATCGGAGTTTGGAGAAGTGGCGTTTTTCTGATTACGCATATCTATGGTGATGCAGGTCTGATTCTTGAGCATGTTGTTTTCGTTTTTGAGCTTCTTGTTTTCAGCAATTATCATGCCTACAAGAGCTTTGACGGTTGGCTCAGAGATCTGTGATAGTATCTCATCGTTAAGCGTTGTTATAGCCTTTTTCTTGGGCTTTTTGGTGGTTGTATTAGAATACTCAGCCCACCTACTGATAAGGAGTCTGTAAGGCTCTGCGTTTTTGTTTCGCAAAGCCTGCTCACTTAAACCTCCTTTATCAGCCATGAGTCCAGCAATAGTACCAAGAGAAAAGTCTTTTACATCTGATTCACTCTGCTTCTTGCACACTTCATGCACAAGAGTGAGTGTTTTCTTCTTTCTGCTTGTAGCGTTCTCACATAGCTGTTCGTATAATTCGTCTGGATGTATATTACTCATTCTATTACCTCTCAAATTAGGCATCATTATTAGTAGATAGAAGCTTTAAAGGTGCGTCATATCTCATGATTTTCAGTTCTTTTTCAAACTCGTTATGAATGCCGATTTCTTCAAGCTTCTTTCTGCCGATAGCGTAGGGAATTGCCTCCTTAAGGCTTCCGGCTCTTTTAATAAGCAGCCTCATAAACTGATTTCCTGCAAGGAGTTGTTCTTCCTCAGACAAGGTGAACATTACTGGCTGCTTTTTGTTGAACAACAGCGTCATGTCTATTATCTGTGACCTTTTTAGTAAAGCCTTACTTGCATCTGTCTCTGGGAACAATTCTGCTCCGTTACATATTGCCTGTAACTGATGCATCTCATCAGCTTCTGCTTCAAGTAGAAAACCAACATCTTGAACTGTTCCAACAGGTACAAGCTGCGTTGAGTTTGAATCATTGTCGTTACCACTTTTGGATATTTTTTGGCACTTATCAATAAGCCTGAGTGTAGCGTTTAGATTGTTTGCTATATCATCACCCTTTTGTAGTTCCTGTTGTAAGAGCTGTTCATACTTAAGGAGGTCTTCGTACTGTTCAAAGATCTCCCCATGCTGTTCAGCTTCGTATTTACTGTTTTCCAGTTCCTCAGTTTCGTTCTGATACCTGGTAACTCTTTTGGATGTTTCAGCCATCTCATAACTTAATACATTGAAATGATTTACAAGTCCCGGTAGGAAGGCGGGGCCTGTGATAAACCATCTGCAACGGACACAGTTATGAGCAGGATATCCCTGCACTGGGCCGTATGTTACCTTATCAGTATCATCATTTACATAAGTTCCGCCTGTATCACATCCAAAGCAGCCTTTAGGGCATATTCCTTTGTCCGACATAACAATGCTTGCCTTTGACTTTTGAGCGTTTAAGACAGCATCATACGCAGCCGTATCATTAACAGCAGTGCCTATTTCTAATTGCTTATACTTTGCGTCTCTGATAAACCTCTCAAATGATTCCTGATCCTGCTTTAGTATCTCTGTATCGGCTTTTTTCATGGTATCGGTGATGTAGGAGATACCCATTTTTGTGTAATACAGAGTCATTACAAGTCTTGCATGACCTGCTATGCACTTGGAAAGAACAGGCATGGGTACACCGCCTTCAAGAGCAAATGCTGTGATAAGAGATACTCGAAGCGAATGAAGTGGATAATAAGTAGTTTCGTCTGAATCATCATGAACAAACTTTAGATTTTGTTCAGCTTCGGTAGTTGCATTCTTATTTACTTTTTGTTCAAGACATTGGAGCAGTTTGTACCATAAAGGTTTTTCTAATGCATGCCATCTTAATGGTAGATGTTTGTTTTCACTTGCAGCATCTCTAAACAGGAAAGCAGCCGTTCCCATAGCTTTTAGGATTCCTATGTCTTTTGTGTGTCCTAATTGATTTACTGTCAATTCAGTCCATGCAGTAGGTCTTGAGATAGGATTGTACTTTTGCTGCCAGTCTCTTAACTTTGCGAGCCAATACTGCATTTCCTCATACTGCCATGGCATGTTGTAGCCTTTATCAGCTTCATCTTTATTGATGTCCGCAGTTTTGTTGGTATTGATAAAAAAACCTGTCATTTCGAGGTTTGTTGTAGGATCAATAAACTTTCTCAAAACACCTTTTTCACAAGGCTTTCTTTCGGTTCCCTGTGATAAAGGAGAATCGTTTATAACCCATTCACCATATTTATACTTATCCTTCTGAATATATTTGAAAGTATCCATTTCACCGCTATCAAGCATTCTTGCCTGGTATGTACGGATTGGAAGCATCAGCTTTGTCAATAAGCAGATAGTTCTTGCAGGACACCACATTTCGTAAACATATTCGCTATAGCCTTTGTTTTTTATCTCATAAGGTGATGCTTTTCTTTTTCTGAAAACACAGTCAGGATCATTTTTATCAATCAAGTGTCTGTCAACGATGAACCAATCGCCACCCTTTGCTTTTGAATCTGTAAGCTCCTGCGCGAGTGTCAAGTCTCTAAAGTGCGTTGCATCAGAAGGAACAAGGAGATTGCGAAGTTCCTTTATATAGCGATAAGGCAGTACATTCTTATCTGATTCACTTTTGTTAGAACGTTCTATATGGTCTGGCAGATACTGCTCTAATGGATTGTGAAACTCAGCAGGTATTAGCTTCTTGCCATAATCATCTTCAACAGAAAACTTTTCTTCAAGTATCCAGTCGATAAAAGCAACGAGCTTTTTAGCATCTAACAAGGCAGTGCGTTGGCTTTCTCGTTCAGAAAAAATAATCTCGTAGAAATCGGGTATTTCATAGGTTTTTGAAACAAATTCTTGAACAGAGCGTGTCAGATTCATTGCTATTATGTATTTTTTAAAGAAGCTGGATAAAGCATTTAATGCTAGTGATTTTGCTCTAACAACTGTTTTTATCCATTCCTCAGTATAAGCTTCCCATTCGGCAAGGTTGGGATCATATTCCAGTAGCCATTCAAAGCTCTCATTTGTAGTTGTTCCGTGCTGGCGAATTTGAAGTTCGCGCTTCTTTGCAGATTCCTGTAGCCTTTCAAGCCAAGCGTAATCTTTAGGTGTGAGTTTATCTCCTTTAAACGGGCCGTTTTCAGCAAAAGAGCGAAGCCAATTCATTGATGTTGAAGGTCTAATGCCATATTCGCGCTGGATATCACTGGTTGTTTTGCCGTTACACATCTCCTCAATGATCTTATATTTTGTCTTGTTATCATATGCCATAACTTATTTCTTCCCCATTATGTATTTCTTAGTGATTTTCTTTTCTTCCTCATACCATGAATCTATCTCTGTCTTCATCGGAAGCGCTATGCCGCGTTCCAACGAGCTTGTAGCTTGACTGAGCGCACTTGTGACCTCTGTAACTGTAGGCTCAGTATAAACATTCTGTGATTCTTCTGACTTATGGTGCATAGCAACCTGTCGCACTTTCTTGTCTATGCCTGCATTCTTCATCCTTTGACCATAAGAATGTCTGTGACCATGATTACTGGTTCCATTAAACTTTGATACTTCAAGCCCTATTGCTTCGCAGGCTTTGTTGTGAGCTTCTGTCTGTGTTCTGACAGGCATCATCTCACCCAGATATCTTGGATCAAATGACACAAACGCAAACGGATGGGTGTCCTTAATGCCATATCTGATTCGCTGCTGCAAATACTTTTTCCATACATACATGAACACGTAGCCAGCTTCTCTTGGAAACCAATATACATTCATGTACATATTGTCCTCATCATCAAGTCTTGGATTCTTCCATCCTGCAAACCTCTTGTTGGAAGAAGCGTACTGATTACGTGGTATAAGGCCATATTTTAGTTTCAGATATGAAGCCCTGTCTGTTACATATTTGCCTGTATTTGGATTTTTGAAATCAAGAGGAGCTTTCCCCTCTGATGGATGGTATATCCGTACTATTGCCATATCCGGATCTTCTGGATCAGGGATAACATCCTGTACCCACAAATGAAAAGGCTCACTATGACGCAGACCTCCGTAGTGCATAAGTATAGTGATTGCTATGTCTCTCCAGTTATAACCATCTATCAGATCCAATTCATAGCCCTTGCGTGTTTTCTTAAAGCCTTCTCTAAGTAGCTTTTCTATTTTGTCCTCTGGAAAAGCCTTTGTGCCATTTCTCACCGCATAAGGGTTTTTGTGGGTTACAACATTTCTTACTGTTTTAGCTGTTTCAGAAATGTCATGGATATCATCAAGGTGTCCCAAGAATGAGCGCTCACTTCTGTTGATCAGAGCCATATATTTAAGACGTTCCTCATACCTTGTGGCTTCTCTCCAAGGATTAAGCTGTTCCGTCTTGTAGTTGATATACAGCCAGTCTGAGAAGTCACTTAATGATGATAGTAGGGTAGTAGCTGTCTGTGCTTTTTTAGGAAGCCAGTATAATCCCGAAGGATCATTCCCTTCTTCATCGATAGTGCCTGAATATATCGCTTCTGCAAACAGCTCAAAGAAGTCTTTAGCAGATACATAGTTGTTGGGATTGGCATTCATGTAATCAAATAGCAGCCCAACAGCCTGTATGAGCTTATTATGCCAAGTCCTACTCTTATGGCTATACTTGATCTGATAGCGCAGTAGCTGTTCAAATATCTGCGTCTCTCCGTCTTGCTCTATCAAAAGAGATGGCAGCTCTATGTACCTGGCTGAATTATCTCTGTATGTCTTTGTATATACCTTTACATAATTCATCTGTTATCCATCCATAAAGATTGATTATCATATTATATATATTACCATATTCCATATATTATGTATATATAAAAAAGGTACTATATCTTGATAATATAGTACCTTTATACATAGTTTGATTATAAAAATATTACCTTATATAGACCTAGTCTGGGGCTCTTTTGTATGGTATAACTATTAGAAAGTTTTTTGGAAGATCGGGAGGAGAGGTATGGAAAACCTCATTATTGCTACAAATGCGGTTGTACCATTTATGGTTTACATCTTGATTGGTATGATCGCCAACAAGACAGGTCTTGTAAAAGAGTCATTTCTTAGGGAACTCAACGGAGTTATCTTCAGAGTCTTTTTCCCATTTATCATGTTTAATAACCTGTACAAGGCAGATTTTAGCACCATGTCAGGAGCTTCCTATGTGCTATTTGCCATAGTGGCTACAACTGCGGTCGCAGCCCTTGCTTTTTTCCTTGTTCCAGTCTTTGTTAAGGACAACAAGAGGCGAGGTGTTATCAGCATGGACATATTCAGGAGTAATTCCGTGCTCTTTGCTCTTCCTCTTGCAGCCAATGTACTTGGTGATGAAGCCAGTGCCAAGGCCAGTATTCTTGTGGCATTTCTTGTTCCCATGTACAACATCTTTTCTGTTATTGTTCTGGAGTATTACAGAGGTGGCAAGGTCTCAGCTTCTGTCATTACCAAAAATATTTTGAAGAACCCGCTTATTGTGGGCGCTATTGCAGGTGCCATCTTTAACATGCTCCCGATAACCATGCCGCAGGCTCTGGCAAATCCAATCGCCCAGCTCTCAGGTCTTGCAACACCAATGGCTCTGTTTGTTCTTGGTGGAACCCTTAAGTTTTCTAACCTTAAAAAGAACGCCCTTGCTATTACGGCGGTTACAACAACCAAGCTCATTGTGGTCCCGGCCATCATTGCATTTATCATGGCGCAGCTTCACTATGGTCCGGTTGAATTCTTTTCAGTGTTTGCGATGTTCGCAACCTCAGTGGCAGCAGCCTCATTCCCCATGGCCCAGAGCATGGACGCAGACGCAGATCTTGCGGGAGAGATAGTGGTTGTAACTACGCTGTGTTCCATAGTTACGATCTTTACCTGGATAATTGTTCTTAAGAATTTTGGTCTTATTTAAGGAGTTTATATGGTTTTAGTACAGCAGATGATAGTTCTTTTTGTCATGATAGGTATTGGCTTTGTCTGTGGCAAAAAGAAATTCATAACAAACGAATTTGCCAGGAACCTCTCGTGGCTTGTAGTAAATGTGGCAACACCAGCCATGATCCTGGCTGCGGGAATGAATGAAGAGAGTGCCATAAGGGGATCTGACCTTGCTTTTGCATTTTTGCTGACAGGTTTTGTGTACGCATTTTTGATCGCTGTATCTTTTGTGCTTTTGCCACTTGTAAGAGTTCCTTCTGAGGATAAGAGTGTCTACAGGGTGATGACCATCTTCACCAACATAGGATTTATGGGGCTTCCGATCCTTCAGGCGGCTTACGGAGACGAAGCTGTTCTGTACGGATCTCTTTTCCAGTTCCCATTTAATTTCCTGATCTACACCTACGGAATCGCAGCTCTTCGCGGAGAAAGCGCCTTCAAGGGAGGACTTAAGTTTTCAAAGTTTTTGAATGCTGGGATCATTTCCTGCCTGATATCACTGACCATCTATATTGCCCACATTCCAATGCCAAGCTTTATTGTCAGCAGTGCCAGGAGTCTTGGCAGCGTGGCTGCTCCTCTTAGCATGATGGTAATAGGACAGTCACTGACTCAGATCGATCTAAAAGAGATGCTTAGCGATGTGAGACTCTGGCTCTTTTCTCTTATCAAGCTGACTATTGTTCCGGCTATCGGAATCTTCCTCCTTGGCCTTTTCGTCAGGGACAAGATGCTTCTTCAGGTCTGCTTCATTATGCTTGCAACCCCAATAGCCAGCATGTGCGCCATGCTTCCCCAGCAGTACGGAGGCAACTACAAACTGGCCGCCAAGGGCGTGGCCCTGTCCACACTCCTTAGTGTGGTAACTATCCCCCTGGTATCATTTTTTTTCTTTTCTTGTTGACAATAATGATCAATTAGGCTTATTGTATTGACAGTAACAAAAACAAATTTACGAAAGGAGGTAAACACAATGGCAATTATGAAAATGAGAAGCAACGTGAACGTGCTACATAGGGATATTGTGGTTACCTCGCTGGAGTTTGCTTGATATAAGTGTACTCGTGTGTATTAACAGCGTGGTTTCCACATGTGGAGATCACGCTATTTTTATATCTGCAGATAGATAAGGCGCCAGACTGCGGGCATAATGATGCGATAGGATCTCCATAGGATTTCCTATCGTTTTTTGTTTCCGAAAATGACATCTATTGGTTTTGCATCAGCGCAGAGGGGATTACATACTGCGCAGTGAGAGGACGTGAAAAGTAATGAAAAAGTACATAATCAAAAACTGGTGGAGATACACCATCGGAGGGATCTGTCTTGTGTGCAGTACCCTGGTGGACATTCTCGTACCATTTATCACTCTTTCCATGGTTGATGATGTAATCGTGGGAGGAAATATGGAGATATTCAGAAGGGACATCCTGCTGTTTGCAGCAGCTGGTCTTGGAAGGGCTTTTTTCCAGTTTGTAAAAGAGTTCCTGTGCGATATGTCCGGATGCCGCGTGGCTTCTGGCCTTCGTAAGGATATGATGAAGCATATCTTCTCCCTTCACAAAGGATATTTTGACAAGACAAACACAGGCGAACTTATGGCAAGGGTCAAGGACGACGCCGGATCAGTATGGGATCTTACAGGATTTGTGGGAATGCTCATGACTGAAGCTACAGTTTACTTTTTCGGAGTCATCGTGTGTATGCTGACTCTCAACTGGAAGCTGAGCCTTGTACCACTGGTATTCATGCCACCACTTGCTTATATAGCTCTTCACCTTGAGAAGAAGCTTGATAAGGACTACGACGACATCAGTGAAAAGAACGCTGCTCTCACCAAGGTGGTTGAGGAGAATATTTCAGGAGTCAGGACAGTTAAGGCTTTCTCAGCTGAAGGCTCAGAGCTTAAGAAGTTCGACGAAAAGAATGAGGCCTACGCAGATGCCAACAAGAAGTTTGCGTCAGACCTGGCGGATACAGATCCGCTCCTTGAAGTTATTCCAAAGATCATGCAGACCTTTGTGGTAGCCATCGGCGGATATGCAGCGATCAAGGGAAGTATCACATATGGAACACTGGTTGCATTTGTTTCTTACTCATTGAGCATTGTGTGGCCTATTGAAAACCTTGGCTGGATGCTGTCTCTTATTTCTCAGGGACTGGCTGGCTACAAGAAGATCAACAAGGTTCTTAAGACTGAGGCACAGATCACAGACCCTAAGATCAAGGCCCGTGTTATTTCAGAGAAGGCTCTGGAAAAAGAGCTTTCCGATGCCTATCACGGATATACTGGCAGAAAGGGCGAGCTCTCCTTTGAGGATGTAAGCTTCGAGATGGAAGGAAAGAAGATCCTTAAGGACGTTTCTTTTACCATTCCAAAGGGAAAGACCTTAGGAATCATGGGAGCTACCGGAGCTGGAAAGAGCACCATCGTAAACCTCATCGAGAGATTCTACGACGCATCAGAAGGTTCCATCAAGATCGGTGGAAAAGACATAAAGAGAATGACTCTTGCAGATGTAAGGGCCTTCTCATCAGTGGTAACTCAGGATGTATTTCTTTTCTCTGATACCATCACTGAAAATGTGAGACTTGGAAGCAAGGACAGCATGGACGAGCACACAGTAAGGGCTGCTATAAAGAGCGCTCACGCTACTGAGTTCGTTGAGAAGATCACAGATAACTACGATGCGGTCATCGGAGAGAGGGGAATTGGTCTTTCAGGCGGTCAGAAGCAGAGGCTTTCAATTGCGAGAGCTCTTGCCAAGACAGCGGACCTGCTTATCCTTGACGATTCAACATCAGCCCTTGATATGGAGACTGAGGCTGCGATTCAGAAAGAGCTCCAGGAAAAGAAGGACATGAGCAAGATCATCATCGGCCACAGAATTTCTTCTGTTAAGGACGCCGACGAGATCATCGTACTTGAGAACGGAGCGGTAAAAGAGAGAGGAACCCACGCAGAGCTTATCGCAAGAAGGGGACTTTACTACAGCACCTACGAAGCTCAGTATGGTGACTACCGAAACGCCATGGCTGCAGGCGAATAATTTGCAGCCACATGTAACAGGCAACTTGTTTAAGGCTAAAAAGGAGGTGCGTGAAATTGGCTATTAACAGCACCAGAGAAGATGAAGAATTAAAGGAGACCCTAAAGCTTGATGTCCTTAAGAGGCTTCTTGCTAACCTCCTTGAATATAAGGGGAAGATCGTAGCTGTTACGCTGCTGATCCTTGTGACTGTAGCAATATCAACTGTTTATCCCCTTTTGATTGAAAAAGTAATTGACGACGAGATCTTCAATGGAAATGTAAAGGGACTCTTTATCATGGCAGGAGTCATGATAGTCCTGGCACTTTTAAGCTACGGCGCTAACAGGATCTGGAGGCGCATGATGGCTGATATCTCAAACAACATGATCATGAACATCAGAAGAAAGCTCTACATCCACATTCAGGAGCTGGGAGTAGACTTTTTTGACCAGAGACCTTCAGGCAAGATCCTGGCAAGAGTTACAGGTGATGTAAATGCGCTAAAAGAGGTACTCTCAAGCACAGTTACAAACCTGGTTCCTGAGGCTGTGAGCCTTGTGGTGATCCTGACTATCATGATCATCAAGAGCCCAGTGCTGTCACTTTCAGCGGCAGTAGCTATCCCGATCATCATGTGTGGTCTGTATTTCTGTGAGATATTAGCCCACAAGAGATGGCAGAAGTGGAAAAAGAAAGACTCCAACATGACAGCTTTTATCCACGAGGGAATTGAGGGTGTGTCTGTAATCCAGAGCTTTAACGCGCAGGAGGAGGCAAACAAAGAATTTGACAGCATTGTTGATGAGGTTATCCATGCCTTCAGATCTGCGGTAGTTATCACAGACCTGTACAGCCCAACTATTGAAATAGCTGGCGGACTTGGAACAGCTACCTTGTACTACCTGGCTGTGACAAAACTTGGCGTAACTGCAGAGTCTATCGGTACTCTTTCAGCATACGTTCTGTACCTTGGCATGTTCTTTAATCCCATCAGAAATCTGGCTAACTATTACAACAAGCTGATAACAAACCTTTCATCAGCTGAGCGTGTTTATGAGATCATGGACATGGAGCCCCTGGTTAAGGATGGAGTAAAGGCTATCGACATTCCTGAGATCGAGGGAAATGTTGAGTTTGACAACGTGACCTTTGCTTATCCCGATGAGCCTGATGTAGATATCTTAAAGGACGTAAGCTTTAAGGCTAAGAAGGGCGAGACCATTGCACTGGTTGGACCTACTGGCGCAGGAAAGACCACAATCGTAAGCCTTATCAGCCGCTTCTACAACACCAAGGGCGGAAGAGTTTTAGTTGATGGATACGATATCAGCAAAGTTACAATCCAGTCACTTAGAAGTCAGCTTGGAATCATGACCCAGGACAACTATCTCTTTTCCGGAACCATAAGAGACAACATCAAGTACGGAAGACCAGATGCTACGGATGAAGAGATGATTGCAGCAGCAAAGGCTGTTCATGCCCATGACTTTATCGACAAGATGGAGAAGGGCTACGACACTGTTATAACTGAGAGAGGCGGCGGACTTTCAAATGGTCAGAGACAGCTCATCGCCTTTGCGAGAACTCTTTTAACTGATCCTAAGATCCTGATCCTGGATGAAGCTACATCAAGCATCGACACCAAGACAGAGATCCTGGTTCAGAGAGGAATTGAGGAGCTTCTTAAAAAGCGCACTTCATTTGTTGTGGCTCACAGGCTTTCAACCATCAAGAACGCTGACAGGATATTCTTTATCGACGACGGCGGAATCCTTGAGTGGGGCAACCATGAGACTCTGATGGCGAAGAGGGGAGCATATTACAACCTCTATTCATCACAGTTTATAAGCGCCTCATAATCCGCAGATTTTACGTTTGCCGATGAGAAACTGTTATTGTATAATGTATCATTAGTGAGTTTAAGTCACGTGCACTATTTTAATAAGTAGAGGAGCAAAACTATGTCAGAAGTTTATAACCATCATGCGATTGAGAAAAAGTGGCAGGAATACTGGGCGGCCAATGAAACATTCAAGACTGATGTCTGGGATTTTAGTAAGCCTAAATACTACGCACTGGATATGTTCCCATATCCATCAGGAGTAGGCCTTCACGCCGGACACCCAGAGGGCTACACTGCTACAGATATTATGTCTCGTATGAAGCGCATGCAGGGCTATAACGTTTTGCATCCTATGGGATATGACTCTTTTGGACTTCCAGCAGAGCAGTATGCTGTTACAACAGGTAACCATCCTGCTGGATTTACAGAGAAGAACATTGAGACATTCAGTAAGCAGCTTAAGGAGCTTGGATTTGACTATGACTGGTCCAAGATGCTTGCAACAAGTGATCCTAAGTTCTACAAGTGGACACAGTGGATATTCAAAAAGCTCTATGAGGCTGGATATGCCAAGCACATCGACATGCCAGTTAACTGGTGTGAGGAGCTTGGAACAGTTCTTTCTAATGACGAAGTAATCGATGGCAAGTCAGAGCGTGGCGGATACCCAGTTGTTAAGAAGATGATGAAGCAGTGGGTTATCGACCAGCAGGCTTTTGCTGAGGAGCTCCTTGATGGACTTAACGAGATCGACTGGCCAGAGTCAACTAAAGAGATCCAGCGCAACTGGATCGGTAAGTCAACTGGTGTAGAGGTTGATTTCAAGATCGTAGGTGGCGGAGAGTTCTCAATCTTCACAACCTGTATCGAGACAATTTACGGTATCACATTCATGGTACTTGCTCCAGACGGAGAGATAGTTAAGGGTCTTATGGACCGCGTTGAGAATCCTGATGAGGTTCAGGCTTACATCAACGAGACACTTAAGAAGAACGACCTTGATCGTACAGACCTTAACAAGACCAAGTCAGGATGCCCTCTTAAGGGTGTATACTGCATCAACCCTGTAAATGGCAAGGAAGTTCCACTCTTTATCGGAGACTTCGTTCTTGCAAGCTACGGTACTGGTGCTGTTATGGCGGTACCTACTCACGATCAGAGAGACTTTGAGTATGCTGAGGTTCATCACCTTCCTCTTATTCAGGTTATCAATAACACAGAGGGAACAGTTGATGTATCCGGACATGCTTTCGAGAAGCAGGATTACCTTGGCAAGGGCTGCATCCTTATGAATTCTGAAGAGTTCGACGGAATGGTTGTAGAGGATGCCAAGAAGGCTATCACCAAGAAGCTCGTAGATATGGGCGTTGCAAGAGAGAAGGTCAACTATCACTTCCGTGAGTGGATCTTCGCAAGACAGCGTTACTGGGGCGAGCCAGTTCCATGTGTATACAAGGAAGATGGCAGCATTCAGTTCCTTGATGATTCAGAGCTTCCTGTAGTACTTCCTGAGCTTGAGGATTACAAGGGCCACGGCGGTAAGGCTCCACTTGAGAACGCAACAGAGTGGAAACAGTACGACAAGAACGGCCTTAAGGGAACTAGAGAGACATCAACAATGCCAGGTAGTGCCGGATCATCATGGTACTTCCTCAGATATATCGATCCAGACAACGATAAAGAGTTTGCTAATCAGGAACTTCTTAAGCACTGGATGCCAGTAGACCTCTACGTTGGTGGTCCTGAGCACGCTGTTGGACATTTGTTATACTCACGTATCTGGAACCGCTTCCTTTACAACAACGGTCTTTCACCAGTTAAGGAGCCATTCAAGAAGCTCGTACACCAGGGCATGATCCTTGGTGAGAACGGCATCAAGATGGGTAAGCGTTTCCCAGAGTTCGTAGTTAACCCAAGTGACATCGTTCGCGATTACGGCGCTGATACACTTCGTCTCTATGAGATGTTCATGGGACCTCTTGAGGTATCAAAGCCTTGGAACTCAACAGCTGTTACAGGTGCAAGAAAGTTCATCAATCGTGTATATACTTTCTTCACTGAGCCTTCAAACATCACAGCTGAGGGCAATGCAAACCTTGAGAAGGTTTATCACCAGACCGTCAAGAAAGTTACAAGCGACTTCGAGGTTCTTGGATTTAACACAGCTATCGCTCAGATGATGATCTTCGTTAATGCAGTTTACAAGGAGGGCAGCTGCCCTAAAGAGTACGCTGAGAACTTCATCAAGATGTTCTCCTGCATCTGCCCACACGTTGGTGAGGAGATCTGGCAGATCCTTGGACACGAGGGAACAATCGCCTTCGAGCCATGGCCAACTCATGATGAGTCTAAGTGCGTAGAGGATACAGTTGAGATTGCTGTTCAGATCAACGGTAAGGTTAAGGCTACTCTTGCTATCGGCAAGGAAGATCCTAAGGACGAGGTTATCGCCAAGGGTAAAGAGCTCATCGCTGACAAGCTTGATGGCAAGACCATTGTAAAAGAGATCTACGTTCCAGGACGTATCGTCAATATCGTAGTTAAGTAATTACAAATATGAAAACCCAGAACCGGAAATGACCGGCTCTGGGTTTTATTTTATCTATATGTATCATGGATCAGAGTTCTTCAGCTCTTACCATTACAGGTCTTGAACATGTTATCTCTAGATTTCCGTTTCTCTGTCTCATCTCGTCGATCATTCCCTTGGCTGAAGCTTTGGACTTTAATGAGATCTTGTAGGTGAGCTTATACAGGCTTCCCATTCCTGTTGTCTTAACTTCTTCAAGTTCTGCGCGGTCTGTGTAGCGGGCAAAGATATCATCGAAGATACCTTCAAAATCAAGGCTTTCAGGAACAGTGATCTTAAGAGTCTTCTCCTCGTTTCGAACGCCCTTAAAGGACATACCAGAGAGGATGTGGTTAGCCAGGGTGATGATAAGTGTGAAGATCACAGCGATACCGATGTAGCCCATTCCAGTTGCAAGGCCTGCAGCCATAGCAAGGAAGATGCTGGTGATCTCTTTTCCTGAGCCGGGAGCAGAGCGGAAGCGGACCAGTGAGAAGGTTCCTGCAACTGCAATGCCTGCGCCGATGCTGCCATTTACCATCATGATGATCACCTGAACGATGGCAGGCAAAAGAGCTAACGTAATAATGTAGCTTTTTGAATAATTGTTTTTAAGTGTATACATAAAGGCGATGAAGCAGCCGATGATAAGTGAACAGAAAGTTGCGGTGAGGAATGCAGTTCCTGTCATTGTTCCTGTGGTTAAAATGCTATCGAAAATGATATCTGTAGTCATGTTGTTCTCCTTCTATTAAAAATCCATCCATTAAACTGCTCTTTTAAAAGCGGTTATATTGCTGCTTTTAAGAGCCTCGTCTTCTCTATCTCTGTTTCCATACATGTAATCAACATAGCCTCTTCCATATTTGGAAAAGCTTGTCTGTCTGATCTTTAGCTCGTCCAGGATCCTTGCCATCTCCATGGACATGGCGCCAGCAATCTTAAGTTCCATCAGGTGCTGTCCGGGGAGAAGGATGTCTTTTCCCACATTCCCTCTCTTAAGGGACAGGTCGTTAGTTCTCCATCTGATGTTCTTGTCAAAGGTGATCCTAAGCTCCGGGTCGTTAGTTCCCGCCAGAGCTATGCGGTCGTAGGAGATAGCCATGGCTGGCTTTATACCTTTGTAGAACTGGAGGAAATAGTCGATCTCTTTTGAAATCTGGCTTTCCTTTGGCGGCCTGGCGCCATTGTTCAGGTAGGAGAGGGCATCTTCGTAGGACATGGAGATCCTTCTTTTATAAACGATGCCTTTGTATTTCTTCTTGATCTCGATAAAGGCGTTTGAATCATCTTCTGGAGTTCCGTAGGTGCGAAGCCTTAGTTTTTCTTTATACACCGGCTTTTCAAGGGATCTCTCGATGAGATTAAAATACGGGGTGTCATAATATATGTTAAGGATAGACGTTTCGCCGTATCCGTCGATTTTGGCAATGGGCTCAAGTCTTCTCATGAGCTCCTGATACTGCATCTCACTGAGGAGATACTTGGTCTCGATTCTTTCAAATACATCTTTAGTGGCCGCCATTTCTGCCTCCCTTCATGTTGCCATTTGGCATCTGTGGCATGTTCTCTGGGTCGAAGCCTTCCGGCATTTCTGGCATGTTCTCTGGGTCAAAGCCTTCAGGAAGTTCAGGCCTTTCTCCGTTTTCAGGCATCTGGTCATCTCCTGGCATCTGTCCGCCAGGGCCGCCGTTTCCGCCCATACCGCCTCCCATCATCATGGAGTTGGTGATCTCTGTAACTTCTTCGCCGTTTACTGTAACTGTTCCGCCAGTAAGCTTTGCCTCGCCGTCAAAGTCAAAGGCGAACTGGGCTGTGATATCGATTGTTCCGCCGTTGATGTAGAGATTGCCGTTGACGTCAAGAGCGTCTGTATCGCCGCTTCCCATGTCGATGGTAAGATTTCCGCCATTTATCTCGATCACTACGTCGTACTGAGTGCTCTTATTTGAGGCGTTAATTCCATCATCAGTTGCTGTGATATTGATGGTTCCGTCGTTAATCTGAACATAAGTAGCTTCCATGCCCTCAGAGGCGTTTATATCAATTGTTCCGCCATCTATCGTAAGGACTGTTGTTGCCTGGATTCCATCACCTTCTACATCTATGTCGAAGTCTCCTCCGCTGATGTATACGAAGCCTACGCTGTCATCATCTGCGTTTTCACTGTGGAGGGCATCTTTTCCTGACTTTATGGTAAAAGAGCCATCGCTGATTCTAATGGAATCATTTGCCTCAACTGCGTCTTCATCGGAGGTTATGGTGTAGGATCCACCGGTAAACTTGATGTCGTCTTTTCCTGAGATACCGTTTCCTGTTGAAGTGATTGTAAGAGATCCTGTTCCGTTAAATACCAGATCTTCTTTTGAGTAGATGACTGCATCAAGGTTTGTATCACCATCTGCTTCAAAGGTTCCGGATACTGTAAGAGTGTTGTCATCAGTTGTTGTTATGAACACCTTGTCAGCACATTTTATATAGATGGCAGGAGCATCGGTGTTGGTGATGTTTACGCCCTCAAGGACTAGCTGTACTTTTGCTGTGTCATCTGCCTCAACTATTATGGAAGAGTCTTTAGCGGTTCCTTCTATTACGTATACGCCTTCTTCAGTTATGGTGATGTCTTCGCCGCTTTCCAAGGTCATGTAGGTGGCTTCACTTAAATCCGCTTCCTGTTCAAGATCCCTTTCGCTGAACATGTCTGAGGTATCAAGGAGAGTACTACCGTTTGTGGAGGCGCTTTGTGATGAGCTTTCTTGTGTGGTGTCACCTATGGAGCTTGCAAGCTCAGCTGTATCTTCTGGAACTGTCTTGTCCTCGGTGCTGATCACTGCGGCAGCTTCTGACTTTAAGTTTGAAATATCCTGTAGGCTGCATCCGCTAAGTACTATTGTGGCACTGGCAAGGAGTGCTGCCAGAATCTTATGTCTCTTTTTCATATCTTTATCTCACTTTCTTTTTTTGTGGGTTTGTGTTTCTGTTGATGAGGTAATATTAGAATTCCAACCTAAAATGAACTTAAAAGAATTAAGAATAAATTGTGAAGACGTTTATTTCTGGAAAGGGGATGCCAGTTATGATTGACTTTATCACTTAAAAGCGTTAAAATTTAAAGCGTTACAGCGACAAAATTGTTGGAGGGTTAATTAGTTATGATCATCAAGGTATTACTTCTTGTGGTGTTCTTTGCAGTAATGCTCATTATCGGCTTTATCTGCCGCAAGAATTCCACTGACGTCAACGGATTTGTTTTGGGAGGCAGAAGCGTAGGCCCATGGGTTACAGCCTTTGCTTATGGAACATCTTACTTCTCAGCAGTTATCTTCGTAGGATATGCAGGACAGTTCGGTTGGAAATACGGAATTGCTTCTACATGGGTAGGTATTGGAAATGCTCTTATCGGATCACTTCTTGCATGGGTTATCCTGGGCAGAAGAACAAGGATCATGACCCAGCATCTTGATTCAGCTACAATGCCTCAGTTCTTTGCAGCAAGATTTGGTGGAAGATCACTTAAGATCGCAGCATCAATCATTACCTTTATCTTCCTTATTCCTTATACAGCTTCACTTTATAACGGACTTTCAAGACTCTTTGGAATGGCCTTCAATATCGACTATTCAATCTGTGTTATCGTAATGGCAGTTCTTACCGGTATCTACGTTATCGCAGGCGGATACATGGCTACAGCTATAAACGACTTTATCCAGGGCATCATCATGCTGATCGGTATCGTTGCAGTAATTGGAGCAGTACTTGGAAGCCAGGGCGGATTTATCGCAGCTCTTGACGGACTTGCAAGGATCAGCGACGAATCAGTATCAACAACTCCTGGTATCTTCGCTTCATTCTTTGGACCTGATCCACTTAACCTTCTTGGAGTAGTTCTTTTGACATCCCTTGGTACATGGGGACTTCCACAGATGGTACAGAAGTTCTACGCAATTAAGAGTGAGAAAGCAATCTCCAAGGGAACCATCGTATCTACATTCTTTGCATTTGTAGTTGCTGGCGGATGCTACTTCCTTGGCGGCTTCGGAAGACTCTTTTCCGACAGAGTGGACATCGCTACAGGCGGATACGACTCAATCATCCCAGCAATGCTCTCAGGTCTTCCAGATATCCTGATCGCAATCGTTGTGGTACTGGTTCTTTCAGCTTCTATGTCAACACTTTCATCACTGGTTCTTACCAGCTCATCAACTCTTACCCTTGACCTTCTTAAGGGTCACGTTGTTAAGAACATGGATGAAAAGAAGCAGCTCCTTATCATGAGAGCCCTCATCGTAGTATTCGTTGGTATCTCAGTAGTTATCGCCATCATCCAGTACAAGCAGAACGTAACCTTCATCGCTCAGCTCATGGGTGTTTCATGGGGAGCTCTTGCAGGTGCATTCCTTGCTCCATTCCTCTATGGTCTCTACTGGAGAGGAACTTCCAAGGCCGGTGTATGGTGCAGCTTCGTGTTCTCAACAGTTGTTATGCTTCTTAACATGCTTGTAAGACCAAGCTTCCCAGTACTTCTTCAGTCACCTATCAACGCTGGTGCTTTCTGCATGATCGCAGGACTTATCATCGTACCTGCTGTATCACTCTTTACAAGCAAGCCTGACAAGGCCCTTGTGGACGGAGCATTTGCCTGCTACGAAAAAGAGGTCATGGTACACCAGAGCACATCTCTTGCCGACGACGAAGAGTAATATCTGGCCCCAGCAGCGCCGCCACTATATCTTCCCGTTTTCTCACTACCTGCAAACGAAACTTTTCCATGATGCTCAGGCCGCTTTTCTTTGATTGCGCGTGCTCATGGCGAACAGGCTCATCAACATATTCTAGAATCAGTGGTCATAGCTCGCTTTGCGAGCGTATAGGAAATTGAAAAAGGCAAAACCAAACTTGCAGCTTGGTTTTGCCTTTTATCATTTCCTTAGGGTGCTACGCACCTATGACCACTGATATTGAAAAAATTTAATCCGCCTGTTTTCGCCTCTGTTTATTCGCACGCGCTTAAAAAGCGGCCTATGAGCATCAGGAAAATGGCGTTTGCAGCTAATGATTCGAAACCAGGAAGATATAGTGGCGGCGCAGCTTGGGGCCGAGTTTTTTGACCGCAGAACGTAAGAACAAAGGGTCGCAGCCATGAACTTCAGCGAAGGAGCGACGAAAAAGAACTTCCCCATGGCGGGTGGCTCTGGTGCGGGGCATGCAGACGGGGACTGGGGCGAGGGATGCTTTTGTACATAACAGCCAAAATAAAAGTGACAAAATTGGTTAATTATTTGTTAAATTATGGGCTTAATTGTCATATAATTATAGTCACGGGCCCCGAACAGGGGTGAGAAAAAACGGGAGGTGTGTTTATGACAAAACACAGTGTAGTAAGACGTATTTTTTCTATTGTTATGGCAATGGCTCTTGTGCTTTCACTTGGCATGACATCACTTACAGTCAGAGCTGCCGGCGAACCAGTTAAGGAATTATCTATCCATGATCTTCCTGCTGATTTTTCAGGCAAGACTGTAATCCTTCATTCCAATGATATTCACGGAGCAATCGGCCGCTATGGCTACATCGCATCTGTTAAGCAGAATCTGCAGAGCAGAGGCGCAGAGGTTATCCTCGTTGACGCTGGTGACTTCAGCCAGGGTACACCTTATGTAAGCACAACTAAGGGTCTTGATGCAGTAGCTTCTATGAACGCTGCTGGTTATGATCTGATCACACTTGGTAACCACGAGTTTGATTACGGTGTAACTCAGCTCAAGGCTAATCTTGCAACAGCTAAGTTTGGTACAGTTTGCGCATCATTCCTTGATGGCAATGGCAATTCTGTATTCACTCCTCACACCATCATCACAAAGGGTGGCGTAAGAGTAGGTTTCTACGGACTTGTAACACCTGAGACAATGACAAAGGTTACTCCTTCATTCGTAAAGGGTTACACATTCCTTGAGAAGGATGCTCTTTACAAGTGCTCACAGGAGCAGGTTGACCAGCTTAAGGCTGAGGGCGCAGATCTTGTTATCTGCCTTGCTCACCTTGGTGTAGATGAAGAGTCCAAGCTTAACGCTTGCAGAAGCGTTGATGTATTCCCTAAGACAAAGGGCATCGACCTCATGATCGATGGTCATTCACACACAGTTATGACAGCATCAAGCAATAATCTTCCTATTCAGTCAACAGGAACAAAGCTTCAGGACATCGGTGTTGTAGTTATCGACAACGCTTCCAAGAAGATCGAGGATCACTACCTTGTATCTCTTGAGGGACTTCAGAAGGAAGTCATCACTGACGCCGTTACAACAGCAATCATCAAGAGAGTAGATGCTGAGTATGGCCAGTCATTTGGTAAGAGTGAAGTAGAACTCAACGGCGCTAAGGCTCCTGGAAACAGAACAGAGGAGACAAACCTTGGTGACCTTATTACAGACGCACTCCTTTGGAGCGTATCTAAGAACGCAGGCGCTATCACTGTAGACAAGGATCACATCGTAGCAATCACAAATGGTGGTGGAATCCGTGCAGCTATCCACGCAGGCGCTATTACTAAGAAAGATATCAACACAGTTCTTCCATTCGGAAACACTGTAGCAGTTGTTTATGTAACTGGTGAAGAGCTTCTTGAGGCTCTTGAGGCTTCAACATTCGCAGCTCCTGATGCAATCGGTGGATATCCTCAGACAGCAGGCATCAAGTTCACAATTGATACCAAGAAGTCATTTGCACAGGGACCTGCTTATCCAGCTTCTACATATCATAAGCCTGCATCAATCAACAGAGTTACAATCGAGAGCATCAATGGTCAGCCATTCTCCAAGACTGATACATACGCAGTTGTTACAAACAACTTCTGCGCAGACGGCGGAGATACATACTATGTATTCAAGAACGCAAGCGCTCAGTTTGATACTGGTATCGTTATGGACGAGGCAGTTATGGACTACGTTAAGACAGAGCTTAGAGGCACAGTTCCTGCATCTAAGTATGGCCAGCCTCGTGGCGATCAGACACAGCTTAAGTAATTCATTGCTGGTAGGATCTAATATGTAAAAAGTGCGCTGTCACCTGAATTGGTGGCAGCGCTTTTTTAGTGTAAAAAATCAAGAGAATTTTCTGACAATATACTGTATAATTATTAGTGGATGCTCGATTATTAAACTTGATTGGAGATCTTGAGGGTGGTAATCAAATATATTTACACCGATCTGGAATTCTTTGGCGCACTCTTTTGCTGGGTTGCTGCCGCATATCTGATAATTAGCAGGTCTGTTATCAAGAGGCAGTACAGGGCTCTTGCAAGCCTTGAAGCAGCCATTGGTGTCATGCTCTTTTTTGATGCCCTGGCATGGCTTTACAGGGGCAATCCTGGTCGTACTGCTTTTGTTGTCCTGACCGTTGTCAATTTTTTAAACTTTGTAGCCAACGCTGTTTTACCGGTGTTCTATTCGGTCTATATTCTTTTGTCCATGAGAGGGGAGAAGTCTGGGAGTAAGTTTGTTTATGTTATTACTGGTTTTTCTCTGCTTTCGCTGGCTTTTATTTCCATATCCCAGTTTAATGGTTATATTTACAGGATCAATCCAGAAACCAACCTCTATGAGAGAGGCGAGGGATTTAATATCCTTACTGTTCTGTTTATCCTTGGAATGCTTGTAGGTATCATGTTTATCACCAAATACCGCAAAAATATTCCAAGGTTCAGACGTATAGCTCTTCTTAGCTTCATCATCCTTCCTCTTATCGCGGCAGTGATACAGGCATTTATTTATGGCTATTCTCTTTCAAACATCGCATGTATCATAAGCGGATTCATCATGTTTGCCCAGGCTCTTGATGATAACGCCAAGACTATAATTGAAAATGAGATCTATATCAAGAAACAGTCAGAAGAACTTACTGAGATGAGAACCAAGATGGCTCTGTCCCAGATGAAGCCAGAGTTTTTGTATGACACCTTAAACTCTATTTATTCCCTCTGTGACAAGGATGTATCCAGGGCAAAAGAGGTCATCGTTCACCTCTCTAATTACCTGAGGCAGGACATTGAGTCCATCGATGCTGATCGTCTTGTTTCATTTGCAAAAGAGCTTAACCACACCATGGTATATCTTGAGCTTGAAAAGACAAGGTGCCCTGGAAGGTTTGAAGTCGAATACCACACCAATGCTACGGGATTTGAGCTTCCAGCCCTTACAATTCAGCCACTGGTAGAAAATGCATTAAGGCATGGTATCTACAAGCTTCCGCCGGGAGATACAGGAAAGATAATGATCTATTCCGCCAAGGGTAATGGATATGTGAAGATATCAGTTGTGGATAACGGTGTTGGCTTTGATATGACCAAGATTGAGAAGGAGACAGGTTTTGACAGAAATCTTGCAGGTATCCAGAACGTTAGAAACAGACTTAAGATCATGGAGGACGCAGAACTCCATATCCAGTCCCAGGAAGGTTTTGGAACAATAGTGGATATCATAATCCCTACAAAGGGATAAAAAAGAAGCTGGTGCATATGCATCAGCTTCTTAACGTTATGGCTGTTTTAGATTGATGAGATTTCTTCCTGGTTAAGGATCTTGGCGCCCTTACCAATAAGTCGAGCCTCAGCTGCCTTAGTGTCAGCTACTCGGAAGATCATAACAGCTTTATCGGTAGCCTTGCCGCCAGGGAAGGCGTACATGTACTCGATGTTTACCTCTGCATCGGCAAAGATTTCAAGAAGCTTGTTAAGTCCGCCTGCCTCGTCAGGAATCTCAATTGCAAGAACAGGAGTAAGACTTGCTACGAAGTCGTGCTCTTTAAGGGTGTTGACTGCGCTTATGGCATCGTCAACGATGAGTCTTGCAATACCAAAGTCCTTGGTCTCAGCAAGGGAAGTGGCTCTCATATCTATTTCGTGATCTGCAAGAACCTGGGTCATCTTCTTAAGGGTTCCAGGTCTGTTTTCCAAAAAGACGGATATCTGCTGTACGCTCATGGTCATCCTCCTATCTGATTATATTATATCAAATCTTACGCTTATCGATAACTCGAACTGCCTTGCCCTCTGATCTTGTGATGGACTTAGGAGCAAGGAGAGATACCTTAGCCTTGATGCCAAGCATTGACTTAAGATCTGCAGAGAGCTTGTTCTGTCTTGCCTCTACTTCACCAAGGTTATCATTGAACATTTCAGGAGTCATCTCAACCTGAACGTCCAGAGTATCTGTATTGTTTACACGGTCAACTACGATCTGGTAGTTAGCTGCATAGCCGTTGTTGAGAAGTACTGTCTCGATCTCGCTTGGGAATACGTTTACACCACGGATGATGAGCATGTCGTCTGATCTTCCCATTGGCTTGTCCATTCTGATGAAGGTTCTTCCGCAGGAGCACTTTTCTCTTGATACTCTGCAGATATCTCTTGTGCGGTATCTGATCATTGGGAAAGCTTCTTTATCAACAGCTGTGAAAACAAGCTCGCCCTGGCTTCCTTCAGGAAGTACTTCCTCAGTTTCAGGGTCGATGATCTCTACAATGAAGTGATCCTCATTTACATGCATACCGCGCTGCTCTGAACACTCAAAAGCAACACCAGGACCTGAGAGCTCTGTGAGACCGTAGATATCAAATGCCTTGATGCCCATGGTCTGCTCGATGGAGTGACGCATCTCTTCGCTCCATGCCTCAGCGCCGAAGATTCCGGACTTAAGAGGAATATCATCAGGGCCGTAGCCAAGCTCCTGCATACGCTCACCAAGGTAAGCAGCATAGCTTGGAGTGCAGCAAAGGATAGTAGCCTGAAGATCCTGAATGAACATGATCTGACGATCTGTATTACCTGAGCTGATGGGAACTGTCATACATCCAACCTTGTGGGAACCACCGTTAAGACCAGCACCACCAGTAAAGAGACCAAAACCATAAGATACCTGACATACGTCTTCCTTGGTTCCGCCTGCAGCAACGATAGCTCTTGCGCAGCAGTCATCCCAAAGGTCGATGTCATGCTGTGTGTAGTAGGCGATAACTCTTTTGCCTGTTGTACCAGAAGTGGAGTGAATCCTTACAACCTGGTCCTTGGGAACAGCAAGAAGGCCTGCTGGATATGTCTCCCTAAGGTCTGCCTTAGAGAGGAATGGAAGCTTGTAAAGATCATCAACAGACTTGATGTCATCTGGAGTTACCCCTTTTTCCTCCATCTTCTTGCGGTAGTGTGGCACGTTGTCCCATACGTGCTTAACCTGTTTAACGAGTTTCTCTGATTGAATCTCCCTTATCTTTTCCAGTGGGGCACATTCAATTTCAGGCTGGAAATAGTTCTCCATGTGTTCTCCTCCTTATAGTCCTTTGCGGTGGAACGTTAATTATTCTTACCAAGCTCGAAAGCTTTTTTGTTCATTTCAAGGAATTTCTCTGGTACGTTAGCCTCAAGTGATTTCATCCATGCATCCTCAGGAAGATCAAAGTAGTGTGAGAGTCTTCCAAGAAGCACGATGTTTACAGCCTTAGCTGAGCCTGCCTGCTCTGCAAGAGTGAGGCAGTCAAGAGCGTCAACCTTAGCACCTGTTGCCTTAAGTTTATCTACAAGGTCAGCTGGGTATTCTGCAGCGCCTGTGATAACTGGCATCGGATCGATCTGCTGTGTGTTGGTTACGATCTGGCCATCCTTTTTAAGGAATGGAAGCCACCTTGCAGCTTCTAAAAGCTCGAAGGATACGATGTAGTCTGCCTGTCCCTTGTCGATAACAGGGGAAAAGACCTTGTCGCCGTATCTTACGTATGTGACAACGGAACCACCTCTCTGGCTCATTCCGTGTACCTCTGAAACCTTAACGTCATAGCCCTGGCTCATCAGGAGATGTCCAAGGAGTTTACTTGCAAGAAGTGAGCCCTGTCCGCCAACGCCCACGATCATTATATTCTTAGTCTCCATTTGTCTTATGCCTCCTTTCCTGTAACCATGCCTTCAAAAGCACCAACAGGGCACAGCTGACTGCATACGTTGCAGCCTACGCACAGAGTGTTGTCGATGGTTGCCTTGCCATCCTTCATGGAAATAGCAGGACATCCGATCTTCATGCAGGACTTGCAGCCTACACACTTGTCGCGGTTTACAGAAAGTGGAGGGTTGTGCTTAACATACTTAAGAAGAGCACAAGGACGTCTTGAGATGATAACTGAAGGAGCCTCAGCTGCAAGCTCTTCCTTAAGCACTTTGTCGCATTCCTCGAGGTTGTATGGATCAACAACTCTTACTCTCTCAAAGCCCATAGCTCTGCAGAGGGCCTCAAGATCGATCTTGCCAGCAGGGTCGCCCTTGATGTTGTAGCCTGTTGTAGGGTTCTGCTGATGTCCGGTCATACCTGTGATTGAGTTGTCAACGATAACGATGGTTGAGTTACTCTGGTTGTATGCTACGTTAGCAAGACCAGTCATTCCGGAGTGCATGAATGTTGAATCTCCGATAACAGCTACGGTCTTGCCCTCAGACTCTTTTCCTCTGACCTTGTTAAAGCCGTGAACAGCACCGATTGAAGCGCCCATGCAAAGGGTCATCTCGATGGCGCCAAGAGGTGGAACAGCACCAAGGGTATAGCATCCGATATCTCCAAGTACTGTGCAGTTGTTCTTTTTAAGAGTGTAGAACAGTCCTCTGTGAGGGCAGCCTGCGCACATTACAGGAGGCCTGTTTGGTACGTTCTCTTCTAAAGCGAAGGTGCTTGAAATCTCTTTTCCAAAAGCAGCAGCAATGAGATTCTGGGAGAACTCATCGCATACTGGAAGAAGGTCTTTTCCTGTAACAGTAAGGCCAAGTGTCTTAACGTGATTCTCGATGATAGGATCGAGCTCCTCTACAACAAAGAGCTTGTCTACCTTAGCGGCAAAGTCCTTGATGAGGTTCTCTGGAAGAGGATTGGTCATACCGAGCTTAAGAACTGAAACGGAGTCGCCAAATACCTCTTTTACATACTGATATGAAGTAGAAGATGTGATGATACCGATCTCTGTGCCGCCCATTTCAACTCTGTTAAGAGGGCAGTTCTCAGCGTACTCGATGAGCTTTCTGGTGCGCTCTTCAACGATTGGGTGGCGTCTCTTAGCGTTACCAGGCATCATTACGTACTTTGCAATGTCTTTTTCATAAGGGAAATCTGGAACTGTGCGGTCTGAAACAGTTACCAGTGACTGGGAGTGAGCTACTCTTGTGCACATCTTAAGAAGGACAGGAGTATCAAAATTCTCAGAGATCTCATATGCAAGCTTGGTGTATTCAAGGGCCTCAGCTGAATCTGAAGGCTCGATCATAGGAACCTTGGCAGCGATGGCGTGATGTCTTGAATCCTGCTCGTTCTGAGATGAGTGCATGCCCGCATCGTCAGCCACAACGATGACAAGACCAGCATTGACGCCGGTGTAGGACATGGTATAAAGCGGGTCAGCAGCTACGTTAAGTCCAACGTGCTTCTGAGCGCAAAAACTTCTGCGGCCTGCAAGGCTGGCGCCAAAGGCAGACTCCATGGCAACCTTCTCATTGGGTGCCCATTCGCAGTAGATCTCATCATATTTAGCAGCTTCCTCAGTAACCTCAGTACTTGGGGTTCCGGGATAGCTTGAAATAAAGCAGACGCCGGCCTCGTAAAGACCACGGGCAACAGCCTTATTGCCCAGCATGATCTGCTTGTTAGCATTGTCGTTCATTACATAACCTCCTACATAGAAATATTGCAAATGTGTTTGGTCAACGTGATATGTGCATAACTTTAAAGCGATAAAGTGACCTACATACTAGAATAGTAGAAATGGGTAATAAAAGCAAGGAAAAATTGGAGTTTGAGAACAATTGGCTGTGTGGTTTGTGATATACTGAAAAGCACTATGAAACAGGAGATAAAACTTATCCGCAGCAGGCGGAAGACCATTTCAATAGAGGTTACGGCAGACGCCCAGGTCATCGTCAGAGCGCCTATGAGAGTGTCGCTTAGAGAGATCAATAGATTCGTTGGGGAAAAGGCCGACTGGATCGATAAGAGCCTTCGGAAGATGAAAGAGAGGCAGGAGGAGATCAGTCAGGAGGGAAAAGAGCCACTGTCTCCCCAGGAGGTAAAGCTTCTTGTTACAAGGGCCAAGCGCATCATCCCCCAGAGAGTTCGCTACTACGCCGGAATCATGGGAGTGACTTACGGCCGCATAACCATCAGGATGCAAAAGAGCCGCTGGGGCAGCTGCTCAGGAAAAGGCAATCTTAACTTTAACTGCCTTCTTATGCGCACTCCGGACGAGATTATCGACTACGTGGTAGTCCATGAGCTTTGCCATCTAAAGGAGATGAACCACTCAAAAAGGTTCTGGGCAGAAGTAGAGAAGATAATCCCGGACTACAAGGAGCGCAGAAAATGGCTTAAAGACCACGAAAGTGAATTGATGTACCGGTAGCTTGGTACAACATCAGAGTATAATGAAATACAGATTGTATATTGAGGAGGAAAAGTTTATGAAAAAGAAGTTATTGTTATTTGTTATAGGATGCACCCTTGCGCTTACAGGCTGCGGCACTGGTGCAACTTCCCAGGAACCAGCAGAGCAGGTAGAATTTGAATCTACCGTAGAAGCCAGCGCGGATGATGCGACAGAAGCATCCGCTGAGGACAGCTCTTTTGACGAAGAAGAGTTTATGGGACAGGAGCTTACACCGGATGCTTCCGGAAGAGTATCCAATGGCATCTTCTCAATCCAGATGCCAGAAGGGACGGAAGGAACATATCTTGCTTACAACTATGAAAACGAAATAAACATATACGACAAAGCATGCTATGAAGACGGCTATACCGGCTTTGCTTTTGGAATCTGCCTTGCCGATGATTACGGAGAGTACGGCGGAATGCGGACAAAGATCGGCGAACTAACGGATGAGAGCGGCAAAGTTCATCATGTCCTTATCTCTTTTCCCTCAGAAGTACAGTGGGATTTCAACAAGAGTGCTGATGCGCCTGCGACATATTCGGCACTTTATGACAATGCCAGAGATATCGCGGCAACTCTTGAGCCAGTAGGAGGCGGAGAGTATGTTGATGGCGGCGGATGCAGGGGCGAGGAGATTTACGGCGACCTGGTAAAAGAAATTGTGACCACCGTCAAGGATGCGGAGAACTCTAATGAGCTTGAGGAAAAAGAGCTAAGCCCTGTTTATTATGCCATGACTATGGGTTCACACCCGGAAGACCCTCTTCTTAACATTGGTGTGGCTTATTATGACTTTAACCTGGACGGCGTTGATGAGATGGTGATGGGGGACATGGGTAACGGGCAGATCTACGATATCTTTGGAGTGGTAGATGGAAAGCCTACCCACGTTACTTCCGGAAACTGGAGGGATTATTATATGCTCCACGGACCGGTACTTTCTGAGCATGTCTCTGAGCTTGCCAGTGTTTCTGTAGTCAACACCTTTGAGCTTATGCCAAACAGCACAGAGCTGTTTCCGCAGTATTCACTTAAACTTGATGAGACAGATGGAGCACAGTATAAGTGGTCAGTATCCTATGACAGCGGAGAAACCTGGGAGGAAATGACTGAGGATGATTACAACGACCGCCTTTCAAATATCATGAATTTCCCTACAGACAAGGAAGTGCAGTTTGTGCCTTTGGGAGACTTTGAATAAAGGTAAACTGTTGATTTTTCTCTAAAAAGAAGGTATACTTTACTTTAGTGCTTTAAAGTGCATTAGTGATACTTTAAGCCTTAATTCTTTAGAGGGAGTTACAAGAAATGCCAATTACAGATTTACTTGAGAGAAACAGCAAGCTCTATGGGGAAGAGGTTGCACTTGTTGAGATCAATCCTGAGATCAAGGAAGAACAGAGAGTTACCTGGAAAGAGTACGAACTCATCCAGCCAACATCAACAAGCTATTACAGAAGACAGATCACCTGGTCCGTGTTTGATGAGAAGGCAAACCGCGTGGCCAATATGCTTATGGAGAGAGGAATCAAGAAGGGACAGAAGTGTGCGATCCTTCTTATGAACTGCCTTGAGTGGCTGCCAATTTACTTTGGTATCTTAAAGGCCGGAGCAGTAGCAGTTCCTCTTAATTTCCGTTTTGATTCTGAGGAGATCGACTACTGTCTGAAGGCTTCAGATTCAGACGTTTTGTTCTACGGACCTGAGTTTATCGGACGAATCGAGGACATTGCACAGAAGCTTAAAAAAGAGATGCTTCTTCTCTTTGTAGGCGACCAGTGCCCATCCTACGCCGATGACTATTACAGATATGCATCCAATGCTTCATCCCAGGCACCTAAGATCCTGGTAGAAGACAAGGACGATGCAGCAATTTATTTCTCATCAGGAACTACAGGTTTCCCTAAGGCTATTTTGCATATCCACACAGCGCTTATGCAGTCAGCCAAGATGGAAGCCATGCACCATGAGACTACACACGCAGATAATTTCCTTTGCATCCCACCTCTCTATCACACAGGTGCCAAGATGCACTGGTTTGGATCTCTCTATACCGGAAGCCGCGCAGTACTTCTTAAGGGCAATTCCCCTGAGGCAGTATTCAGGGCTGTATCCGAGGAGAGATGCACCATCGTATGGCTCCTTGTTCCGTGGGCACAGGATATCCTGGCTGCGCTGGACAGCGGCAAGCTTAAGATGGAAGACTATCACCTTAAGCAGTGGAGACTCATGCACATCGGTGCTCAGCCTATCCCACCATCACTGGTTCGTCACTGGCTTGAGTACTTCCCGGATCACAAGTACGACACCAACTACGGACTTTCAGAGTCCACAGGCCCAGGCTGCGTTCACCTTGGAATGGAGAACGTCAGAAAGGTCGGAGCTATCGGTGTTCCTGGCTATGGCTGGAAGACCAAGATCGTGGACGAGGATGGCAACATTGTTAAGCAGGGCGATATCGGAGAGCTTTGCGTCAAGGGCCCTGGCGTAATGGTTGAGTACTACAAGAACCCAGAAGCAACAGCTGAGATCCTTAAGGATGGCTGGCTCTTTACAGGAGACATGGCACGTCAGGACGAGGAGGGCTTTATCTTCCTTGTAGACCGTAAGAAGGACGTTATCATCTCCGGCGGTGAGAACCTGTATCCTGTTCAGATCGAGAGCTTCCTTATGAAGAACAACAAGATCCACGACGCAGCTGTTATCGGTCTTCGTGATCAGCGTCTTGGTGAGATCGCAGCAGCTATCATCCAGGTAAAAGAGGGCATGACCCTTACCGAGGAAGAGGTAGACGAGTTCTGTGTGGATCTTCCAAGATACAAGAGACCTCGTAAGATCATTTTTGCAGACGTTATCAGAAATGCTACAGGCAAGATCGATAAGCCAAAGCTTAGAGAGATCTATGCTGGAGCAAGTATCGTAGAAGATCAGAACCAGTCATAACAAGCATAATAATAGCCCTGAGTGCAGGTTGTTGCACCCAGGGCTTATTTTTGTTTTTGGCAAAAGAGCTAAAATCAGCCGTGCATATTGTTGAGGAGTTTTCCGATCGGGTTGTAGTGAACCTTCATGGCTCCAACCGGGCAGAATTCCTGGCAGCAGAAACACTTGATACACTTGCTGCGGTCGATTGATGGGATAGAGCCGGTTCCTTTAGGTGAAGCTCCATTTGCCCTGACCATAGTGATGGCCTTTGCCGGGCAGGTTTCATGGCACTTCCTGCAGCCTATGCACTCATCCTTTTTGACCTGAGGTTTGGTGGAGTAGGCCAGCTTAACAGCCACAGATTTGATCCTGTTAAACACCGTTCCACCTTCAAAGGTAATGCTCTGATGAATGGTAGCTCTTTTAAAATCAGGGACAACTGCGTCCCCAAGGCTGTATCCACCAAGGATTCTGACTTCACTTATGTCCTTGGGACCAAGGCCTCTTTCGCTTGCCATAAGCAGTGTCTGAACATCATTAATTCCCATTCCAATCATATGAGCGCAGACCATGTCCAGAGCGTAGGGCTTTTTGGAAGCAAGTACAGCGCCGATATGTCTCTTTTCCCCGGCTGTCGGGCCGTTGCCCTCCATGCCGTCTATGGCGTCAACCACGTAGAGAACAGGCTTAAAGTATTCGTTGAGATCCACCATCACGTTGGCGAAGGCCTTCTCCTCAGGGAATCTCATATGGTACTCTGGCTTGGTGGCTCCGGGGATGCAGCCAAACATGTTCTTGACTGCGCAGCTCATGCCCATCATGGCGTGGGTCTTAAGCTTGGAGAAATTGATGATGACGTCTACGTCCCGTAGCCACCCTGTATATATGAAGCTCTTGATGGATAGTGCCTCTGGGAACGTACCGTCCTTAACAGAGAAGTTCTGATTTAAGGTAACGCCTTTGATATCCTCAAGCTCATTAAGTCCGCAGGCTTTGTAAATGTTCTGGACAAAGGACGGGGTGAACAGTCCTCCTGGGCTGTCTCCTATAACAACTGTGGCGCCTCTTTCTACAAGAAGCTCGCAGAGCCTTCTTAGGAGCACCGGATTTGTGGTGATAGCCTTGTCTGCTGAAGCTCCGGTAACAAGGTTGGCCTTTATACCGATCTTCATTCCGGGCTCTACAAAGCTTAGGGCATCTATTAGATCCAGACTCTCGCCTAAAGCTCTTTTTACCTCTTCATATTCATAAGTCTCGCACTTAACCAGTGCTACTGCGTCAAACTCACTCATGGGGCATGGTGTCCTTCCTGGTATCATGGGGATACAGTTTGATTATGTCCTCTATTATATTGAAGGTTGTAAAGAGCCGCAACCGGCTATAAGATAAAAAGAAAAACGTCCAAATGGAGTAGTAATGCCTTTTACATACGAAATTCGCGAACATAAAAAAGATAAGCACAAATTCATAGAGATCACAGGCTACGAGGGAAGCGTATCAGACCTGGTGGTGCCAGCAGAGATTGATGGACTTCCGGTAGAAGCTGTCGGTAATCACTCTTTTTCTGGAAGGCAGGACCTTCGGAGCGTAACCCTTCCTGAGAGCATAACGACCCTTTACGGCTTTGCTTTTCACAACTGCAGGAACCTTAGGAAGATATCTCTCTTTGACAGCATCGATGACTACTACGACGGTGTCTGCAGACAGTGCGACAGCATAAGCGATATTGATATCACCATAAACCGCGGGTGGTTTGAGGTTATAAGAAATTTCCTCGCTGATAACGACAAGACTCTTAAGTTCACCATAAGAGTGCGGGAGGGAAAAGAGCTTACGGCGACCGAAACCTATATCACAAGCTGTCTTACTTTCCCTGAGTACGTCTACGATTTCAATGAAAACACCATGGCCCGCACCATTCAGTTTTCCATCGCGGGATCTGGCATGTTCTACAGGGAGTGCGTGGACAGGCGCTCCATCAACTATCGCGAGTACGACAAGCTCTTCGAAAAGGCCAAGATAGACAGCGGCGAGATTCCACAGGACATCGCCATAGGAAGGCTGCTTTATCCGGTGGAGCTCCTTGCGGGATACCAAGAGGCCTATGAGAAATTTGTGACAGAGAATGGCCTTGCCATTTTGAAAAGACTGATCGCCGCAGCCACAGCAGATGCTGCAGGCCTTGAAACTTTAAAGGGATTAATAAAATACCGCCCCGGAGAAAGTCTCTTTTCCGAGGCGGATATGGATAGTGCTGTTCGCTATGCATCAGAGCTGGGGGCAACTGAAGTTACTGCCGTTCTCATGGATGGGAGCTCAAACGCAGCAACGGAGGGCTCTGACGGGATGCGGTTCGAGTTTTAAAAATACTCTGTTCTAAATTTCTGACTGATGGTATAATTTTCGTTGGCTGTCTTAAAGCCAAATTTAATTTTTGAAGGAATTTAGTAATGAGTGACAACAACAGAGGGGGATTTGGAACCCGCCTGGGATTTATCCTGGTAAGCGCAGGCTGCGCGATTGGAATTGGTAATGTATGGAAGTTTCCTTATGTGACAGGACAGAACGGTGGTTCAGTGTTTGTGCTGTTCTATCTTTTGTTTTTGGCAATTATGGGAGTTCCGGTAATGACTATGGAGCTGGCAATGGGAAGAGCCAGTGGACTTACCCTGGTTAATGGCTACAAGAAGCTTGAAAAGAAGGGCACCAAGTGGCATATCCACGGATGGGTCTGCATGATAGGCAACTACCTTCTTATGATGTATTACACCACCGTGTCAGGCTGGATGTTTGACTACTTCTACAAGTTCGCAACAGGTGAATTTGAGAAGATCGGAGATGCTCCAGTAGCTTCAGTATTTGACGGACTTATGGCAGATCCCATTGAAATGGGTATCTTTACCATAGTAACTGTACTTATTGGATTTTTGGTTCTTAGCTTTGGTGTTCAGAACGGACTTGAGAGAGTAAACAAGTTCATGATGCTTGGACTTCTTGCTCTTATCGCAATCCTTGCTGTTCACAGTATAACTCTTCCTGGTGCTAAAGAAGGACTTACATTCTTTTTACTTCCTGATTTTGGCAAGGCAAAAGAGATTGGACTTCATAAGGTCATTTCAGCAGCCATGAGCCAGGCTTTCTTTACCCTTAGTATTGGTATGGGATCCATCGAGGTCTTTGGAAGCTACATGTCCAAGGACAGGACCCTTACTGGAGAAGCCATGAGGATCAGCGCTCTTGATACAATGGTTGCTATCCTTTCAGGAATCATTATTTTCCCTGCATGCTTTTCCTATGGTGTTGAGCCAGGTCAGGGGCCATCACTTATCTTTGTTACCCTGCCTGAGCTCTTTATCAACATGCCTCTTGGCAGGATCTGGGGAACTCTGTTCTTTGTATTCATGTCATTTGCAAGCTTCTCCACTGTGACAGCAGTGTTTGAGAATCTTATCGTATGCCTTACAGACAACTTTAAGATCAGCAGAAATGCATCAATTGTCATTAACTGCATCTTCCTGATCTTTGCTTCCCTTCCATGTGTTCTTGGCTTTAACAAATGGAGCGGACTGCAGTTCCCGGGCGGAAGAGGAGTTCTTGATTTCGAGGACTTCCTTGTAAGTAACCTTATTCTCCCAATAGGAGCTCTGGTTATTCTGCTGTTCTGCGTAACAGGTCTTGGATGGGGATTTGATAAGTACCATGAGGAAGTAAACACAGGTGAAGGCACTAAGATGCCTGTCTGGATCAAGTATTACCTGAGATTCGTTCTTCCTGTTCTGATACTAATAATCATCATTAACGGTCTTGTGTGAATTAATGTTGCGAATTTAATAAAATTTTTAGTGTTTCGCAAATAATTTTAATTACGAAATTGAAATTTAGGTGCTAGTATTGTCTCGTTGGTCGGAGAAAAACTGTAAACACAATTTAAATAAAAAAGTGAGTATGAGGTGAAACGAACAATGAGAAAGACAACAAAGTCAATTATTATTGCAGGTGTTGGAACAGTATTATCCCTTGGAGTTATTCTTGGAACAGGAAGCTTTGATCTTGACGTTATGGCTAGAACCAGCGGAATTGCAAGAACAAAAGTTGAGGTAGATACAAGCCATTATGAGTCTCCAGAGGAGCTTGCAAACAGAACACAGGAAAGAGTAGATGCTGAGGCTAATGCTCAGAGACAGGCAATTGTTGCTGAGGGCAGCAAAGTAGAGAACAGGACTGTAGATGGCGTAACATCTGAGGTTAAGGGACTTTATCTTTTAGATGAAATAAAGGGTCTGGCTATGGCTCCATCAAAGGAGTACTACAAAGCTGAGTCTAATACTACAGATCCTTCACATGTTGAGATCACAGCTTATGAGACAGATGCAAAAAAGAGCCCACAGGCTTATCAGTGTGTAACAGAAGTAGCTACTCAGCAGTATCCAAATGCAGTGATCGGACCAAGCGTAAATGTTCAGTACAAGTGGCCAGCTGGCGAAGAGGATTCAAATTTCGTTGGAACATTTAAGTTTGGTATCAGCGACTCTCTTAAGAAGGACGGTGGCAAATACGCAGTAGTATCCATCTATCCAGGCGGTTTCTATCAGATCTACAAGGATACTGATGATAACCCAGATACAATTACAATTGATGCTTTAGGAAACGCTCAGGGCAATCTTGCAATGTATACTCTTATAAGAATTGATTGATATAAGATAAAAGAAATAACGGACTACCGCAATTTTCCTTGCGGTAGTCTTTTTTTGTGCACATAATAGAGATATGAGAGCGAAAAAAATAGACGTAATTTCATTACTGTGCCTTCTGGAAGTTCTGGCTATTGGCATTATCTTTATTCCCAGGGCTTTTCCCTTTCTGATACTTCCTGACGAGTTTGGCTACTGGTACAATGCCGCTAAGGCCCTTGGTTTCCCATGGGAAGACATCCAGAGCCTTGGAAGCTTTTATTCCTATGGCTACAGCGCACTTCTCCTTCCTGTCATGGCGCTTTTTAGAAGTCCGTTATCTGCCTACCGCGCAGCTCTTGTAATAAACCTTATTCTCATGATTGCATCTTTTGCCCTTCTTAAGAAGGATCTGGGAAAAGAGTCTTATCTTGCCCTTATATTTCCACCACTTATAATCTACAGTTTGTCTACCATGAGCGAAATCGCGCTCTTTTTCCTATTGGTAGTTACAGTCATAAGGCTCAAAAAGTTTTCGGAAAATGTGACTATTCGGAATGGAGCACTGTTTCTTCTGCCGGCATTTCTGGCATTCATAACCCACAACAGAATGCTTCCAGTCCTGGCTCTGGCGATCCTGATCACGCTGGAAAAGACTTCCGATAATGGGAAGAAGCTAAGTGGAGTTTTTCTGGCCCTTGTTTTTGCAGCTCTTTTTGCGCTGACATTCCCTGCCAAAACCTATTTCACATCTGGTATCACTCAGAGCGCAGCTTACGCTTCCACGGGCTTTCTTGCCATGATTTCAAAGATAAGAAATCTCTTTAGCCTTGAAGGCGCAATTAGATTTGTAGTATCACTTCTTGGAAATTTCTTTTACCTGGTGGCATCTACCCTTGGTCTTGGAACACTTGGCCTTAAGAGGCTTGTACGCATGACCAGGGATAAGGACGATGTCAGCTATTTTATTCTGGTATCACTGGTACTGGAGGCGCTTCTTTCATCGCTGTTTTTGTTTGGAGGAGACTCTTTTACCTCGGTGCTCTACGGAAGATATTTGGATCCTTTCTGCGCTCTGCTTCTGGTCCTTGGAGCAAAAGAGTTTTTGGAAGAGGAAGGGAATATCAGGTGGATAATGGGAGGCCTTGCAGCCGCTGCAGTGGGACTATTGGCAGTGCTTGTAAGGATTGGCGGATATGGAGACTACGACGGGATTCTGTGCATTGGAGCTGGATACTTGTCCTTTGCTTTTACAGATGTTAAGGCTTTTCTTGTTGCGGCCTTTGCACTTTCTGGACTTATCATCTTTTCGCTTCTGGTGTTCAAGATGAACCTTGGGGGAAAAGCTGCCATGTCCATGGCAATCATGGTATTTGCGGTTTTGTCTATTCTTTTGACCATAACTGTGTGGGAAGATGCCAGCTCTTTTGTCAGGGGCGAAGCCGAGGTTGCAGAGGAAATCGCTGGACAAACTAAAGGCGAGGTATATTATATTAACGAGGACGGCGCTGATGCAGTGCAGATGCTGCAGTTCTATCTTGGCGGGCAGCAGGTGCGCATCACTACTCCGGAGGAGATAGCTCTTTTGCCAAAGGACGCTACTGTTGTGACCATGAGCTACAGCGGACTTGATGATGCGCTTTCGGGAGCATATGAACTTGGCACCACCTCAAACTGTTTCAAGATTTGGATGCCCAGATAGGGAGATTGGATTTGGATACAAGAAATACAGTCAGTCGCAGTGAGGAACTGTCGCGAACAGGTATAAGGGTCCTCGATGCGGCCAGAACAGAACTGTATATGGATATGAGGTTCATGGGGGCGGCGCTTTCGTCCCTTTCCTATGAGATGGACCTGTCAACCACCACGGTTGGAACGGACGCTGTGAGTATTCGCTTTAACCCCGCTCACGTCCTGCGTCTTTTTGTGGAGGAGCCCGGGAAGCTGAACCGCACCTATGTGCACATGCTTCTTCACTGTATCTTCCGCCATATGTACACCTCGGAGAGGTACGAGGACACAAGGCTTTTTGACCTGTGCGCGGACATTGTGGTGGAGTCAATCCTTGATGATATGGACTATCAGTGTATTTATCGGGTGAGCAGTGACTATCGCGACCGCTGGTATGAGACCTTGGAAAAAGAGCTAAAGGTCCTTACAGTGGAACGGCTCTATCGGTACTTCTCGGATGAAGCAAATTTGCTGGATGAGAGGGAGTACGAGAAGCTTGAGAGGGAGTTTTTCCTTGATGATCACGGGTTCTGGCTAAGGATGGAAGAGCAAAAGAGCGACGATCCCGATAAAAAGGATGACAAGGATAAGCCGGACCTTGATCAGGATATGGACGCTCCAAAGGGAGCTGACCCTGAGGGCAAGACCACTGAGAAATACATAAATCCAAGGCGGCTTCAGAAGATCAGGAATAAACAGAAGGACTGGGATAAGGAAGCCAAGCGCCTTGAAACTGAGATAGAGACCATCGGCAAAAATCAGAGTGACAAGATCGGTAAGTTCTCATGGATCCTGCAGTTTGAAAACACAAACAGGCGGGACTACAAAGAGTTTCTGGACAGGTTTAAAGAGCTTCGTGAGGAAGGCGGTATCGATCTGGATTCCTTCGATTACGGAATGTACTCTTTTGGCCTTGCCACCTATGGCAACATGCCACTGGTTGAGGAGAATGAGTTCAGGGAAGTCAAGAAGGTCCAGGAGCTTGTGATAGCCATAGACACCTCCGCTTCCTGTCAGGATGAGATGGTGCAGAGGTTCCTTAATGAGACGGGAACGATGCTGTTGTCCTCCGAGAACTTTTTTCAGAAGATAAGGATCGTGGTGATCCAGTGCGACGACCAGGTCCAGAAGGTAGACGTTATCACCTCTGTAGAGGACATGGACAAGTACGCCAAAGGTATTCACGTGGAAGGCGGCTACGGCACGGACTTTAGGCCTGTCTTTGAAAAGGTGGAGGAGCTGCGACGTCAGCAGTATTTTGAAAACCTTAAGGGGCTTATATATTTCACCGATGGCTACGGGACTTATCCCGACAAGCCCACGGACTACGACACAGCATTTGTGTTTATCGAGGATTCGGACTACGAAGACGATAAAGTGCCGGACTGGGCGCTTAAGCTATACATGTAGATTGGAGCTATTATGAATATCGATCAGGCAAAAGAAGAAGTTAAAAACGCGGTAAGGGCTTACCTTTCAAAGGATGAGACCGGCCAGTACGAGATCCCTGTGGAGAGGCAAAGGCCGATCCTTTTAATGGGACCTCCCGGAATCGGTAAGACCGCAATCATGGAGCAGATCGCCCACGACCTTGGGATCAACCTTGTGGCATACACCATAACTCACCACACCAGGCAGAGCGCCATTGGTCTTCCCATGATAGCCACAAAGAGCTACGGGGGAAAAGAGTATTCGGTTACTGAGTACACCATGAGCGAGATCGTGGCTTCTGTGTACGACCAGATTGAAAAGTCAGGGGTTAAGGAGGGAATCCTGTTCCTTGATGAGATCAACTGTGTGTCGGAGACACTGGCTCCAACCATGCTTCAGTTCCTTCAGTACAAGACCTTTGGAAGTCACAGGATCCCGGATGGATTCATTATCGTAACTGCAGGAAATCCCGCAAGGTTCAATAAGTCTGTGCGCGACTTTGATATCGTAACCCTTGACAGGGTAAGGCAGATCAACATCGAAGAGGACTTTGACGCCTGGAAGAACTACGCCTATAAGGTGGGTATCCACGGCGCTATCCTTGCATACCTTGAGATAAAAAAGGATAACTTCTACAGCATCAAGACTGACGTCGATGGCAGGAGCTTTGTAACCGCCAGAGGCTGGGAGGATCTATCCCGCGTCATGAAAGTCCACGAGAAGCTTGGAATCCCAGTGGATGAGAATCTGTGCTCACAGTACCTGCAAAACCACGACATCGCAAGAGACTTTGCGACTTACTACGAGCTTTACCTTAGATACAATGAGGTTTACAAGATCCCTGATATCCTTGAAGGCAGATTTCCTGAGGATAAAGAGAGTTTGCGGAAAGGCTCTTTTGATGAGAAACTCAGTATCATCGGGCTTCTTACAGATGCCCTTATGGGTGAGTTCAGAGATTTTGCAAGGCAGCAGGCAGTGCAGAAGACTCTGTTTGAGATAATTAAGGAAGTGGCAGCAGGGGATGGAGACAGCTCTTTTGCCGCAAGGAGAAAACAGCTGCTGGACGACGTGGCATCCAGAAAGGAAGCTGGCATGATCGACCGAGACAGCGAAAAGAGCCTTCTTATGGCTGCTGATGCCCTTTCTGAGTGCGAGAAGCTTAGCGCAGATGAAGCCAAGAAATGGTTCACGAATCGTGAGGATGAGAGACAGGCCAAGATAAAGAAGACGGGAGAGCACTTATCAAACAGCTTTGCTTTCCTTGAAGAGACCTTTGGAGACAGCGAGGCCTTAACTGGCAGCCAGGAGATGGTAATCTTCTTAACTGAGCTCTCCAGTGCATATCACAGCCTTAAGTTTGTGAGAGAAACAGGCAACGAAGCCTATTACAAGTACAACAAGCTTCTTTTATTGTCAGATCGCAAGAAGGAACTTCAGGACCTGGCTCAGAAGCTGGTGTTCTAAATATTTGGGAAATACAGCAGAGACGGCCCTTTGAGTCGTCTCTTTTATTTTGCGGATTAATATTTATCAAGAAAAGAGATTAATTCTACCATGATGTAATTGTGCAAATTTATGGTATGATAACTGATATCAATAAAAATGATGATTTTTAACTCGAAGATTTATTAATTATCAACTTAACTATATCGAAAATAATCCGATATAATTAAAAATCATCAAGAAAGAAATGAGGAGTAGATATGAAAAACGTAGAGAAATACCAGAGACAGTACTTCATGCCTCCAAAGCCCACTTTTGACTGGGTCAAGAAGGATTACATCGACCATCCACCAATCTGGTGCAGCGTAGATCTAAGAGACGGTAATCAGGCCCTTATCGAGCCTATGAGTCTTGATGAGAAGCTGGAATTCTTTACGATGCTTGTTAAGCTTGGCTTTAAGGAGATCGAGATTGGTTTCCCTGCTGCGTCTGAGACAGAGTTTGAGTTTGCAAGAACTCTTATCGAGAAGAACATGATCCCTGACGATGTAACAGTTCAGGTTCTTACACAGGCCAGAGAGCACATCATAAAGAGAACTTTCGAAGCTGTTAAGGGAGCTCCAAAGGCTATCATCCACCTCTACAACTCCACATCTGTAGCACAGCGTGAGCAGGTGTTCAAAAAGAGCAAGGAAGAGGTTATGAAGATTGCAGTTGACGGCGCTAAGCTCCTTGATAAGCTTGCAAAGGAAACCAACGGTAACTTCTCTTTTGAATATTCACCAGAGAGCTTCCCTGGAACAGAAGTAGATTATGCGGTTGACGTGTGCAACGCTGTTCTTGATGTATGGAAGCCTACCAAGAAAAATAAGGTTGTCATCAACATTCCAACAACTGTAGAGATCGCAATGCCTCACGTGTTTGCAACACAGGTTGAGTACATCAGTAAGAACCTTAAGTACAGGGATGCTGTAAGCCTTTCACTTCACCCTCACAACGACAGAGGTTCAGGCGTCAGCGATGCTGAGCTTGGATGCCTTGCCGGAGCAGACAGAATTGAGGGAACACTTTTTGGAAACGGCGAAAGAACCGGTAACGTTGATATAGTTACTCTTGCAATCAACATGTACTCTCACGGAATCGATCCAGGACTGGATTTCAGCCACATCACTGAGATCGCTGAGACCTACGAGAGACTTACAAGAATGCGCATCTACGAGAGACAGCCATACGCTGGACAGCTGGTATTTACAGCGTTTTCCGGATCTCACCAGGATGCTATTTCCAAGGGATTCTCCTGGCACGAGCAGAAGAAAGACGGCGGAATCTGGTCAGTTCCTTATCTTCCTATCGATCCCAAGGACCTTGGAAGAGAGTACGACGGAGACGTTATCAGGATCAACTCCCAGTCCGGAAAGGGCGGCGTAAGCTACATCCTCAAGACCAACTATGGCATGATGGTTCCAAAGGAAATGCAGGCAGACATCAGCTACACCATCAAGGATATCTCAGACAGAGAGCATGCTGAGCTTTCACCTGCAAGGATCTATCAGATCTTTGAAGATAAGTACGTTCACAACGACAATGTATTCAGGATTCCTGAAGTTCATTTCAAGCAGATAGATGGTATTCTCGCAGAGGTTACAGTCAGCCACGCGGATAAAGAGCATGTGGTTGAGGCAAACGGTAACGGACGTCTTGATGCTGTAAGTAATGCCATCAAGCAGTACTTCAATATCAGCTACGAGCTTTCAACCTACGAGGAGCACGCTCTTTCAAGAGGTTCTTCATCTAAGGCCTGCTCATATGTGGGAATCACCTACAATGGCCAGAAGTTCTGGGGCGTAGGAATTGACGAGGATATCATCAAGTCCTCGATCAATGCACTTGTAATAGCTGTAAACCAGATCGACACAGTTAAGAACATCAAGAACAACAAGGATGAGAGGATCAACTCCATCATCAATTACATTCAGGAGAACTACCTGACAGTAACTCTTGATGATCTTTCAAGCCAGTTCTATCTCTCAAAGCCTTACCTTTCTAAGTACATCAAGGAAAAGTCAGGAATGACCTTTGGCGAGAATGTTAAGAGGATAAGGCTCAACAAGGCCAGCACCCTGCTTAGAAACGGCAACATGAAGGTTGAGAAGGTTGCAGAGGCAGCAGGATACCAGAACGTTGAGCATTTCAACAGACTGTTTAAAAAGAAATATGGCATGACGCCAGTTCAGTATCGTAGCAGTACAAGATAATAAAAATTTAAGGGATCAAAAGAAATTCTCAGATAATATTGCACATGTGATGGGAGTAGATGTGGCAAAAGAGCCTGATGAGGTCCAAGAAGATGTGAGCTCCTATGTTGAGGAGCGTATCTATGTTCCAAGGACTTTTGAGAAGACAGTAAATCAGAAATAATAAGAAGTAAAAAGCCGGCTCAATGGAGCCGGCTTTAACTTTAAATATGAATATTTATTCGTATTATTTATTGTACTCGTAGAATCCCTTGCCCTTGTTGATACCGGTCTCGCCCTTGTCTATCTTCTCTTTTAAGAGCTTACCGATCTTGTTGTAGATATTGCCTTCTTCCTGAGCGCCGGGCTTCATCTGGTTGATGTTGTAAGCTGTCTCAAGGCCTACGATATCAAGGATCTCGAAAGGCCCCTTTGGAGCGCCGGTTGCAAGACGCCATGTGAGGTCGATTGTTTTAGGATCTGCAACTTCATTAGCCCACAGAGCCTGTGCAGCTGAAAGGAAAGGAACCAGCATGGAGTTAAGGATGTAGCCAGGCTGCTCTTTGTGAAGCTCAAGAGAAACCATGTTGATCTCACCTGCAAATGCAACAACCTGCTTGTAAATCTCGGGGTCTGTTCCAGGATGTCCCATAACCTCTGCAGTGTTGTTCTTCCAGATAGTGTTAGCAAAGTGAAGAGAAAGATATTTCTCGGGCCTTCCTGTGTACTCAGCAAACATACTTGGAAGAAGTGTCGAAGAGTTGGTAACAAGGATGGTCTTCTCGTCGAGAAGATTTCTCATCTGCTCGTAAACATCAATCTTGGCATCCGGATCCTCTGCCATAGATTCAATAACAATATCTGCACCGGCAACAGCCTTTGCCATATCAAGCTCGATATGTACGTTGTCGGTCATATTCTTTTTACCCTGCTCAATGAGAGCATCGATCTGCTCAGCTGTGATGCCTTCCCACTTTGTGATAAGTCCCTTTGGATAAAGAAGAGCACCCAGTGGATTGCCAATCAGATTCTTAGCTGCTGCAAGGTCATCCAGCATAGCCTTTGAATAAAGGTCGATCTTAGGCTGTGTCCTCCCGATGGAAGACTCGCTTCTAAGCCAGAAAGTAACGTCATGTCCTGTATAAGCACAAATGAGTCCGATCTGAGTACCCAGCACACCACCGCCTGCAACTACTACTTTGTTCATTGCCATAAAAACCAATACCTCCTAAAATGTATAATTATAACCCTGTTATCATATTATCATTTTGGGGCATAAAAATAAACAACAAGACACGGGGACGGTTCTTGTTGTTTTTTATTCAGTGAACGTTTACAACAGTTCCGATGCCCACCATGTTGAACAGCTCTTTTGCGGCGTCGTGGGATAGGTTGACGCAGCCGTGGGAACCGTTGGTCTTGTAGATCTGACCGCCAAATTTCTTTCGCCAGGTGGCATCGTGTAAGCCGCATCCGCCGGGAGAAAATGGCATCCAGTAGTCAACCCAGTTTTTCCAGGTGGGGCCTTCGAGGTACTGGCCGGAAACGTGGGCGTAGATGGCGTAGACTCCGGTGGGAGTTTCCCTGTTTTTTGATACATCTCCTGACACGCAGTCTGTCTCAAAAGCTATGTTGCCGTCAAGGATGTAGGTGACATGCTGGTTTTCCAGGTCTATGTCAATGTAGGTGTTAAGGGGTTTCCCTAAAGCCTCTTCCTGGGCGTTCTGGAATCTTCCCTCATAGACACCGAAAGTTGTGTAGTGGTTTATGAGTGCTCTCTGGCTTGTGCCCACAGCTGCTGCTACATCAGGATATCGCTCTGCGTAGTATACAGGGTCAAAGGCTGCGGCATTTACCTTAACTGGAATAGCAAGAAATGCTACCAGAAATAGTACTATTAATGATGATACTTTCTTATACATTCGACATTCCCCTCATTATTATCCGAATAGACGTATCCTCATTATACTCAATTATTTCTAAAAAGTGTATAAATATGTGTAAATTAAGGGCTCCAGCCATTATAATATAGAGGTATTGAAAGAGCAGTTGACCTTTTTTAGATGTGTGTTATAATAATTTTCCTTTTGGAGGTAATAAATATATGAATACGAATTATGACGTGATAATAATCGGCGCTGGCCCTGGCGGTATTTTCTGTGCCTATGAACTTATGGAAAAAAGACCTGACCTTAAGGTTCTTATGATCGAGAAGGGCAGATCAATTGAAAAGAGAAACTGTCCTAAGCGTATTACAAAGACCTGTGCAGGCTGTCAGCCATGCTCAATCACAACAGGCTTTGCTGGTGCGGGAGCTTTTTCAGATGGTAAGCTCTCTCTTTCTCCTGATGTAGGAGGAAATCTTCCAGAGATCCTTGGATATGACGCAGCTACAAGTCTTATCCATGAGTCTGACGAGATCTATCTTAAGTTTGGCGCTGACACAAGCGTATACGGCGTTGACAAGGAAGTTGAGATCAGAGAGATCCGTAGAAAGGCCATTAACGCTAACCTTAAGCTTGTTGAGTGTCCAATAAGACACCTTGGAACTGAGGAAGGATACAAGATTTATTCACGTCTTCAGGAGCACGTTCTTTCAAAGGGCGTAACCATCGAGTTCAACACAATGGTCAAGGACATCATCGTTGAAGATGGCGTGGCTACAGGAGTTGTAACAGATAAGGGTGAGACTTTTGCAGCCAAAGAGATCGTAAGCGCAGTTGGCCGTGAAGGCGCTGACTGGTTCAAGGATAAGTGCGAGGAGATCGGAATTGAGACCAAGCCTGGCACAGTAGACGTTGGTGTAAGAGTTGAAGTTAGAGACGAGGTTATGCAGTTCCTCAATGAGAACCTCTATGAGGCCAAGCTCATCTACCACACACCAACCTTTGATGACAAGGTTAGAACTTTCTGCACCAATCCTTCAGGAGAGGTTGCAACTGAGTACTACGAGAACGGACTTGCGGTAGTTAACGGACACGCATATAAGGGAAAAGAGTTTAAGACCAACAACACAAACTTTGCCCTTCTTGTATCCAAGAACTTCACCAAGCCTTTCAAGACTCCTATCGAGTACGGCAAAAAGATCGCTGAGCTTTCAAATATGCTCTGCGGTGGCAAGATCCTTGTTCAGACCTACGGCGATTTCAAGCGCGGTAGGAGAACTACAGAGGAGAGACTTTGCAGAAACAACCTGATTCCTACTCTTAAGGATGCAGTACCAGGCGATCTTTCACTGGTATTCCCTCACAGGATCATGGTGGATCTGGACGAGATGATCCAGGCCCTTGATAAGGTAACACCAGGTCTTGCTTCAGACGAGACCCTCCTTTACGGCGTAGAGGTTAAGTTCTACTCCAATAAGGTTATCGTTAACAAAGACTTCGAGACTAGCGTAAAAGGTCTTCGCGCAATCGGCGACGGAGCCGGCGTGACAAGAGGCCTTCAGCAGGCAAGTGCAAACGGACTTTCCGTTGCACGCAGCATCATTAAGGCATTAGAGGCATGAGACGACATTTTAGCGTTATAGCAGTTATGACTGCTTTAATACTAACCCTGTCTGGATGTGCTCCGAAGGAGCTTTTGGACCGGCGCATAGTCTTTACCACAGGCTTTGACGACGGCGTTGTCTTCAGGATCGAGGATGTGTCCTGCTCCCTTCAGGAGGCAATGGTATATCTCGTGAACACCCAGAAGGGTTATGAAGACACCTTTGGTTCTGATATCTGGGGAAAAGAGACTGATGCCGGAACGGTAGAGGACAGGCTAAAGGAATCTGTTCTTGCCAAGCTGGCACAGATAAAAGTAATGAATCTTCTGGCGGCAGAGAACGGCATTGAGCTCAGCAAAGAAGAACTGTCCCTTGCAAAACAGGCTTCTGAGGCTTATTACGAGAGCCTGTCTCAGTCGGATATTGACGCCATGGCAGGTGTTACTCAGGAAGAGATCACCAGCATCATGGAGCAGCAGGCCATTGCCAACAAGCTCTACGACTACATCATAAGGGACATCAATCCTGAGATAAGTGACGATGAAGCGAGAACCATCACGGTTGAGCAGATCCTCATCAAGACCTACTCTGTTGATGAGTCAGGAGAGAAGATTCCTTTTACTGAGAGGGAAAAGAATGCAGCCTACAACCGCATCAGGGATATCCTCAAGAAGATCTGGGCAGATGAGAGCTTTGAAGAGCTGATGGCGGAGTACAACGAAGCTGACGAGGGAACCATCTCTTTTGGCAAAGGCGGAATGGAAAGCGTCTATGAGACAGCAGCCTTCAACCTGGGAACAGAGGAGATAAGCGAGATCGTTGAGACCAGCGAAGGATATGTTCTCATCAAGTGTATCAGTACCTTCAACAGGGAGGAGACTGAGGCCAACAAGGTCAAGATAGTGGACAAGAGGAAAAGAGAAGTCTTCGGAGCCCAGTATGACGCCTTCGTTGCCACACTTACCAAGCAGCTTAACACCAAGCTCTGGGATAGCATCACCTTGAATGAGGATGAACAGGTTTCATCGGCAAACCTTATGGATGTTTACAACGAATACTTTGATTAAGATAGCAAAATGACTAACATTTGGCACTTGTGTAAAAGCAAGTGCCTTTCTTTTTGTACAAAATGTATATAAAAAGATAACAAAGCATTAATTTTCTGTTAAAGAAGTAAAAAATGTGCTTGTAAATGTAAAAGAAATCCATTAATTCTAAATACCCAAAAGAATATATTAGATGTAAGGGAAGGTTATCGTTATTTAGAGGTAATCAGTATGAAAAAATTGTTCATAGAAAAAATCACTTTGGGGATAACAGTTGTTTCTATGGTGGCAATCCTTACAGGATGCGGAAGCCATAAAGAGGAATGGGCTTATAGCCATGACCCGGATGAACCTGTTATTTCTCTATCTGAAAATGGAAAATGTACTTACAAGGGGAATGAGTACACTTTCGACAAGGATGATTCTTTTATCACTCTCACGGATGATAATGGAAACACCATCAAGATGCGCTACCAGATGGATGGCGACAAAATGACCCTGTATGAAGAATCAACATATGAGCTCTGCAGTGAAGACACTGGCACAATAGTAGGTGTCTGGAAGCAGGACAACGGCTGGTCCTACCAGTTCACAGCAAACGGGGAATTTGCTGAGGAGAACATCTTTCACGGACATTACAGCGTTGATGAATCCAGAAACTGCATCAAGCTTATGTACGACGATCCTATTGAGGATGCATATCTCTACTACGCACTTAACGACAGTGGAGACGAGCTAACGGTTGCTTATCCATGGCCTATGGTCAGGGTAAAATAAAAACACACATTTTACAAAGGAGAGAACGTTATGAAAATGAAGCGAGTAGTTTCAGTATTGTTGGCGGGAATAATGACATTATCTCTCGCCGCTTGCGGATCAACCGCACCTGCAGAGCCAGCAGCAGAGCCTGCACAGCAGGAAGCAGCACCTGCAGCAGAGCCAGCAGCTGAGCCAGCACCTGCAGCAGAAGCAACAGAATCTGGCGAACCTATCACACTTAACATGTGGTGTATCGCAACAGAGAGTGACTCAAACCGTCACGCTTATGAAGCAGCTATTGCTGACATGCAGGCTAAGTATCCTGACATCAACTTCACTTGGGAAGCATTTGAGAACCAGTCTTACAAGACAAAGATTAAGGCTGCAGTATCAGCTAACGAGATGCCTGACATCTTCTTCACATGGTCATGTGCATTCCTTGGTGACTTCGTAGACGCTGGCAAGGTTTACTGCCTTGACGACGCTTACAAGAACTGGTCATCAGAGCTTCCAGAGAACATGCTTGGCAACACAACATATGATGGCAAGCACTATGGTGTTCCTACAACAATGAACATCGTAGGTCTCTTCGCTAACATGGACCTTCTTGGACAGGTTGGCTACACAGAGATCCCTGGAACATATGATGAGTTCATCGAGTGCTGCGATAAGCTTAAAGCAGCAGGCATCATTCCTTTCGGATGTGCTGGAAAAGAGACATGGTGTGTAACAGAGTATCTTGAGTCTGTAATCGAGAAGAGCGCAGGCGCTGACACTCTTAACGACATCTTCCTTGGAAGAGCTACATGGGCTAACCAGGATGTAACAGACGCTGTTAACACATTCCAGAGCCTTGTAACAAACGGTTACTTCGATCCTTCAGGAATCGGTCTTACAAACGACGAAGTTAAGAACAACTTCATGGCTGGCAAGTATGCATTCTACATGAATGGTACATGGAACTGCGCAGACTTCGCAGCTAACGAAGAGTTCTTCCCTAAGGTAAAAGTTGGTGAGTTCCCAGTTATCAACGCTGACAAGGCTAAACTCGGACAGCTCATCGGTGGACCTTCAGACACACTTGCAGTTGCAGCATCTTCACCTAACGCTGAGAGGGCTGCTGACTATGCATTCGAGCTTGGTAAGCTCATCTGCCACTATGGATACCTTGATGGATGCGGACTTCCTGCATGGACACCATACGGCGACACATCTTCTGTTAACGAGCTTACACAGACTGTATCTGAGATCGTAAGCAAGGCAGACAACTTCGTACTCTTCGGCGACACAGCTATGAGCGCTGACGATGCAAACACATATCTTTCATATGTTGATCAGGTTTATGGATGCCAGGTTGACGGACAGGCATTTACTGACGGTCTTGCAAAAGACATTAGGTAATATCTAAACTACACATCGGTCCTTCCTGCGTTTCTTCGGGAATACAGAAAGGACCGATTTTTTTGGAAGGTTACAGGTATGAATAAAAAATCGGCGGAAATTCAGAAGGGGATCACAATATTTTTCTTCCTGCTCCCTGCATTACTTTTGTTTATCAGCATTCTGATCGCACCTATCGCTGTTTCTGTTTATAGAAGTACTTATGACTGGAACGGCTTTTCAGAAGGAACATTTATCGGATTTGACAACTATATAGAATTGTTTACCAACGGTTCAATCAAATTCATGACAGGCCTTAAGAACTCAATGATACTGGCTTTCTTCTCAGTATTTGTTCAGCTGCCATTTTCTCTTTTCCTGGCTCTTCTTCTTGGAAGACGTCCTAAGAAAGAGAGATTTTTCCTGTCAGTATTCTTTATGCCTGTCTTGATCTCAACTGTGGTTATCGGCCAATTATGGCTTAAGATATATAACCCTGACTACGGCTTACTTAACAGATTCCTTGAGGCAGTTAATCTTGGAAACTGGAAGCACGTATGGGTTGGAGAAGTTAAGACAGCTCTCTGGTCAATCATTGTACCTACTATCTGGCAGTACATTGGTTACCATATGCTCCTTATGTATGCGGGAGTTAAGGGAGTATCTACAGATCTTCGTGAGGCAGCAATGCTTGACGGAGCATCACCATGGCAGATCGATAAGTATATCGTTATTCCTATCATCAAGCCTATCATCAGAGTTAGTGTAATCTTTGCAGTAACCGGTTCCTTAAAGACATACGACCTTGTAAGGATCCTGACAGAAGGTGGACCATTCCAGACCACTGAAGTTCCAAGTACACTGCTTGAGAACATGCTGTTCTTAAGGAACAGATACGGAATGGGAAGTACCATTTCTGTAATGCTTATTTTGCTCTGCTTTGCATTTGCACTGGCTATAACAGCAATATTTAGGGAGAGGGATGAATAATGGAGAACAACTATCAAGACGCAATCAAAAAATCTAATCCATTCGCCAAAACCCTGATGTATATTTTCCTTGCGTTCTGGGCGCTGGTAAATCTCTTCCCGATCTATTTCATGTTTACATTTTCACTTAAATCTAACGAAGAGATTTTTGGAGCTAATATTGTTGGACTGCCAAGAGAATGGCTCTGGTCCAACTACTCACGTGCCATGGGCACAGGTAACATGGGCCTTTACTTTGTAAACAGCCTTCTTGTTACAACACTTGCCATTGCGATATCTCTTTTCGCTGCTATGATGGCAACTTACGCTATTACAAGAATCCGCTGGAAATATTCCAAGCTTACCAACGCATTCTTTATGCTGGGACTCACCATTCCGATTCAGGCTTCGATTGTTCCTGTTTACGTAGTGTTGTCCAAACTTCACTGGCTCAATAAGTACTCAACACTTATTGTTCCCTACTCAGCATTTGCACTGTCCATGTCAATTCTGATATGTACAGGATTCATGGTAGAGATACCATACGCACTTGATGAGGCAGCCAGGATCGATGGATGTTCACTTACCGGTACTTTCTTCAGGATCATCCTCCCTTTGATGAAGCCTGCTGTGTCAACGGTTGGTGTCTACTCATATCTCCAATGCTGGAACGAGTTCATGTTTGCTAATGTCTTTATCTCAGACTCAGCACATAGAACTCTTCCAGTTGGTATCAAGGCTCTTTCAGGTGCCTACACCACAGACTGGGGCCCAATTGGTGCGGCTCTTGTCATAGCGACATTCCCAACACTGATATTCTACGTGTTCCTTAGCCGCAGAATTCAGGAAAGTTTCATCGCCGGCGCAGTAAAGGGATGAAAACCCTTGGGAAAAGTGTTATCTTTATCCTATGAATAATACTACGAAAAACAAAAAGACGATTTCTCTATCATCAAGACTTCAGAGAGTAATCCTTGGCATTGTCTTAATAGTTACTATTTCTTTCCTTATTGCGGTGTATATCATCACAGAGAAGGAAAGACGCGACTACGCAGTCCGCGAGTCGGAAAGCGTTCTTAGAACTCTTTCCAACAACGTTATAACGGACATAGACAATTACAAGGAACTCTCGAGGCTCATTATGACTGAGAGTCGTCTTGTTTCGTTTTTAAGGGCTGATATGAATGAAGTTGATATCAGCATGATCAACGACGCCAGATACGGGATCATGGACATCCTCAACGTCACAGAGGGTATCGATACTGTTATCGTGATGCGCGAAGACCTGACCATGTTTGGCACAAACAGATTCACCTACACCTACGACTCCGACATCATCAGGAAAACTGCATGGCGCCAGGATATCTACAACAAGAATGGTGCTGCCATTGTTTCCCTTAACACCAACGGAATTGCCAAAAAGACCGGAGATAAGCCTCTTGTAACAATAGGAAGAGCTATCTACGACATCAACTCCCAAAAGCGTCTTGGCATTATGCTTATGAATATCAAGGCCGGGAACTTCGACAAGATGCTCTTTGATCTTAGATCCAACGATATCTGTATTATTGGTGAGGACGGTTCTTATCTTGCCGGCAACAAGGATTATGCCCAGTATTTTGATGAGAACTTTTTGTCAAAAGAGATCGTTCATCAGCCAAAGGTTATCGGCGGAAAGATGGCCCTTATTTCAGGCTGTCAGGTAGCGGATACACCGATAGTTCTTTTAAAGGTTTCAAATGTAGGTAACGAGGGTATTCCCTTTAGAGTTATCTTCGTTCTGCTCCTTCTTCTGGCTGTCCTTGTAAGTCTTGCATTTTACACAGGAATCTTTATCAGGAAAAATATCACTGACCCGGTGTTTATGCTTTCCTCCGCCATGGAGAAAAACAGGTCATCAGGTGAACTTAATAAGATCGATGTTGACGTATCAAGTAGTGAGCTGATGCTTCTTGAGAGCGACTACAACAACATGATCGATCACGTTAACGAGCTTATCGGGCGCCTTATGGAAAATGAGAAAACCCTTCAGAAGGCGGAGATGAGAGTTTTGCAGGAGCAGATCAAGCCTCACTTTTTGTATAACTCCATCGAGACGATTGGATTCCTTGCACTGGATGCAGGTGCGGACAATGTCCATGAAGCTCTGGAAACCATGGGCTCTTTTTACAGGAATTTCCTTAGTAAGGGCGGCAGGGTAATCCCGCTCTCCACTGAAGTAAAGATCGTTAAAGATTATCTTGCACTTCAAAAACTCCGTTATGGAGATATAATAGATGATGAGTACGATATTGAACCATTCACAGAAAATGCCATCGTTCCTAAGCTGACCCTTCAGCCCCTGGTGGAGAACAGTATCTACCACGGAATAAGACTTAAGGGCGAGAAGGGGCTTATCAGTATAAAGAGCTTTAAAGAGGACGACGGCCTTCATATCATAGTCAGGGACACTGGCGTAGGTATGACTGATGAACAGATCGCCAAGATCCTTTCTTTTGAAAAGAAAGACAGGCCAGCGGAAGCTGATGAGAGCTTTGGTCTTTGGGGCACTATCGAGAGGATAAGGATCTATACCGGTAATAAAGACGCCGTGAAGATCCGCAGTGAAGTAGGGGAATTCACTGAGATAGAGATCATCATCCCTTAATATCTCAAGGAGTGGGGACAACTAATGAACAGACCTTTCAGGGTAATGATAATTGATGATGAGGAATCAGCAAGAAAGCTGATGCGTGCGGCCATTAAATGGGACGAGCTGGGCATGGAAGTAGTAGGAGAGGCAGCCAGCGGAGTTGAGGCCATAAACATCATCGACGATCTTAAACCAGACATTGCATTTGTAGATATCTCTATGCCATTCATGGATGGCATAGAGTTTACGGAGATAGCCACAGGCAGATATCCAAATCTTATAATTATCATCATGACTGCCCATGATAAGTTTGAATACGCAAGAAAGTGCGTAAGCATGCCAGTCTTTGACTATATGTTAAAGCCCATGGTAAGAGAAGAGATCACCAAGGTTCTTGAAAGAGTTGTGGTTAAACTTAAAGCAGCTCCTGATTACTGGGAGGAACTTGAAACCAAGGCGATGGTTGGCGGAGACCCTTCTGATAATTCTTCTGACCAGATCAAAAAGTATCTTGATGAGAACTTCACAGATTCCAAGCTGAATCTGGCATTTGTGGCCCAGGAGTTTGGCTTTTCACCAAGCTATCTGTCCAGGAAGTTCAAGCAGGATACAGGGATCAAGTTTGTTGAATACTTAAATGACCTTCGTATGAAGCAGGCACAGAAGCTGGCCCAGAAGGGAACCAAGATGTACTGCACAGCTTCAGAGGTTGGAATCCCGGATCCCAACTACTTTAGCAGATGCTTTAAGAAGTACGCTGGTATGAGTTATTCCGACTACATGGCAGAAAACAGCAAAGGATAAAATATATATAAGATTTGTTAGCACTCACATCTACGGTGAGTGCTATTTTTTTAGGAGTTCACTATGGCCTTTTTGACCGAATAGACAGTGAGAACAACCGAATAGACAGAAAGTGTTTAATAATTTAGGATATTAGTTGAAAATTGTATACATATAAACTGAAAAGGTGGTAAAAATGTCAGACTTACTGGATATCAAGCTTATTATTGATAAAGCCTGTGAAAAGCTCACTGTTACTATAAGAAACAAAGAGCGAAATGATGATGTCGAAGGTGTCATTGCAGCAATAGAGGCCTACGCCAACAAAAAGATTCCTATGATCCCGGCATATTTTAAAAACAGTGTCGTTATGCTTCCACAGGGGCAGATCTTCAGGCTCTACATATCAAACAGAAAGGTGATGATTCGGACCTCAGGCAGAGTGTACGAGGTCAGGAAAAATCTTAGTGAACTGGAAAAAACTCTCGATCAGGACAGGTTTGTGAGGATATCTCAGTCGGAGATCATAAACATCAGAAAGGTAAAGCGTTTTGACTTTTCAGCTGTAGGAACTATCGGCGTGGAGATGGAAAACGGTGAAAGTACCTGGGTGGCCAGAAGAAGGGTCAGGGATGTTAAAAATGTTCTGATGAAAGGAGGCAGCCATGGATCTGAAAACTAAATTTATAATCAGGGCGCTTCTTGGATTCTCTCTGGGAATGGTTATAGGCGCTATTATGTATGTATTGTTTACCGGCGACAACGAGCCTGTAAGAAAAGGGTTTCTGCTCATGCAGTTGTTTGGCTCAGGAATCATGGGTGTTGTAGGAAATGGTGGAGCGATAGTATATGACTTTGAGGACTGGGGACTTGGAAGAGCAACGTTTACCCACTACATTCTGACATTTTTTACCATGCTCTCCATAAGCGAAGTCCTGGGCTGGTTTCCTCATGAAATCCTGTTTTTTGTAGTACTGGCTTTCTCTTTTGTTTACCTTATCATCTGGGGTACGGAGTATTATATCTGGAAAAAAGAGATAAAGCAGATGAACACGCAGCTTGGAGTGCTAAAAGGCGGAACTGAATAAGCAGATCAGCCGCAAATGGGAGAAGAAAATATGACAGATATTAACTATGATGCGATTGGAATAGTGGTGATGCACCTTGGAGGCAACCAGTACCAGGTAAGGTTTGATGACGGCGCTGAACTTGTTGCAACCTGTCAGTCAGACGAAAATGTGCCTGACGGCTCAGGAGTAGGTCTTTTGGCAATTGATGGTGGATGGATCATGCAGGTCTTAAAAGGGTGAAAATATGAAAAAACTAAAGATTCTTGTAACGGGAAAAAACAGAAGGATTGCAACAGACGTATGTAATCATCTTGCAGAGGATAAGGACTATCACGTGATAAAATGCTCTGCCAAGCAGGACGTGCTCTTTGCAACGGTTCCCCAGGAAAGGCCAAGGGTAATAATCATATGTCTTGGAGACGAGACCAAAGAAACCATAAAGACCTTTGATATTCTAAAAGAATGTGCCAAGCTTGGGGCCATCACTCTTATAGTAGTGGCTAACAGTGAGGACAAGAGCCTGTTTATCAAATACACAGGTCTTGAAAAGATGTTCTTCTTATCAAGACCGGTATCTCTTTACATGCTTTATGACAAGCTTGAGGAGGTTGAAAAGAAATATCTTGATGGAGAGGATGATGACGCACTTTTGTCAGAGTACGTAAATCCTGATCCTGACAAGGTACAGCGGAAACACATTTTGGCAGTGGACGATTCAGCTCAGCAGCTTATGCAGATAAAAGAACATCTTAAGGAATTTTATGATGTGACCTTGGTGGGATCGGGAAAAGACGCCTTTAAGCTTTTATCCAAGAGGAAGGTGGATCTTATCCTCCTTGATTATATGATGCCTGATATGGATGGACCTGAGGTTTTCAGAAAGCTTAAAGATGATCCAATGTATGCATATATTCCTGTGATATTCCTTACAGGTGTTACGGAAAAAGATCTGGTAATCAAGACTCTGGTGGATCTTAAGCCCCAGGGGTATGTTGTTAAACCATCCAAAAAATCCGAACTGGTTGCAAAGATAATCGATGTTCTTGGATAGGAGGCATATATATGGATATTTCTTTTCTTGAGGCAAAAGGAATTAATACTAAAGTGGGCATAGAATTTACGGGAAGTAATGAGAAGTATATTTCTGCTCTGAAGCGTTTTTTTACAAGTTATGAAGATAACAATAAGAAAGTACAGGAATTATTTGAAAAGCGAGACTTTGATAACTATGGCATAGTAGTCCATGCCCTTAAGAGTAATTCTAAAATGGTTGGGGCCATGATGCTTTCGGAGGTCTTTGAAAAGCTTGAGATAGCTTCTAAAGAAAGAGATATCCTATACGTAAAAGAGAATCATAATATAATGCTCGCCGAGTACAGGGATTTTGTGGAGCTGATACGGCCTATAGGTGAAGCAGACGTCGCTCCGCCTGCAGACGAGATTGATGGAGAAAAAGCTAAAGAGATTGCTGGCGAGCTCCTGAATGCGTTGGATGATTTTGATGATGAGAAGTCAAAAGATCTTGCTAAAAAGCTGTCTGGTTATCCCTTCAGGCTGACACAAAAGGATCAGCTTGGAAGTGCGATAAAGCATATAGATAACTTCATGTATGACGATGCTGCGGAGATCATAAAGGAAATATCAAAGACTATTGAGTGACAGATGGCAGGGCTTTAATTGAGGGGTAAGCAACTGGATGAAATATGTAAGAATAGCTCTTTCGGTGATGTTGATACTTGTTTTTGGATATATTGTTATCGGATCCTTTGCATTTCCGTTTGATTCACCAAGAAACGGATTTATCTGTGAAGAGCTTCCGGTTAAGTGGTATGCCATCGGCGAGGATGGGTCAAGGCAACTTTTTGAACTTCCAGGGCGAACTGATGGAGATATTGTTCTTGAGGGAACTCTGCCTGGTGCAATTGACAAGGATATCTGTGCTTTGTGCTTTCGCGGTATGGACATGGAGGTCTATATTGATGGTAAGCTGCGGGATGAATTTAAAACCACTGACTACAAATTACTTGGTGATCGCTCAGCGGAGTGTTATCTTTTTACATCCCTGTATCCTGAAGATGCGGGCAAGACTATCAGGCTTGTTTATGAGTATAATTCCGGATTTGTATATGATGTTTACTATGGCACAAGATTAGGCATAGTAATGCAGCTCCTGAAACAATACGGAGCAGAGCTTTACGTGGGCCTTATGATCTTGAGCCTTGGAACGATCTGCCTTGTAGCGTCCATAGTTTATAGGATAATGTATAAAAGATATCTTGAGATGCAGCATTTGTCCATTGGAGTACTTCTTGGTGCATGCTGGGTCATGAGCAACTCTATCTTCAGGCAATTCTATGCCAGGAATATCTCAGTCATGTCTGACATTCCGTTTCTTATGGTGATACTTCTTCCTATCCCATTTACAATTTTTATTGATTCGTTGCAGAAAAAGAGATATACAAAGCTTCTTACTTTTGCGGGTTTTATGGAGATAGCTGTTTTTGTTATCATCATGATCCTTTTTGTGTCCGGAAAGATGCCACTTGTTAAGAGCTTCAATATAGCGGCTGTCAGTTGTCTTGTCTGTATAGGAATAATAGCCAGTACAATCATAAGAGACTCGGGCAAAAAGCTGACTAAGGACTATGAGTATGTTGCAGTTGGTTTTGCTGTTCTGGCACTTGCCGGGATAGGACAGATCTTTGCTTATCTGTTTGCTCACAATGGAGTTTTCTCCGGACTTCTTATGGCTACAGGACTTTTGGGATTTCTTATATGCGCGGCTATTCATACGATTAAGCAACTTATTGGAATCAGGTTATCGGCCAGTGAAGCAATGATTGCCAACAAGGCAAAAGACCAGTTCCTTGCAAATATGTCTCATGAGATCAGAACACCACTTAACGGAATTCTTGGTATGGATGAGATGATCATAAGAGAGAGCAGAGAGTCCAGGATAAAACAGTATGCACTTGAGATTAAAAGCGCAGGAAATACTCTTTTGTCCATAATCAACGATATCCTTGATATGTCCAAAATCGAGTCAGGCAATTTTGAGATCGTTCCCATAGACTATGATACGTCATCAGTTCTAAATGATGTCCTTAATATGACCCGCCCGAGGGCACAAAAGAAAGGACTTGAGTTTAACTTTGTTGTGTCTGACAACATACCTTCGATCCTTAATGGTGATGAAATAAGGATCAGACAGGTGACGCTTAACATTATAAACAATGCCATCAAGTACACAAAAGAGGGAAGTGTTAACGTTGACATCTCTTCAAGGGAGATCATGATGGGTAATTACATTGAGCTTGTTATAAGCGTCTCTGATACCGGAATGGGAATAAAGGATGAGGACAAAGATAAGCTCTTTAAGAGTTTTCAAAGGCTGAATGAAAAGGAAAACCGAAATATTGAAGGGACCGGACTTGGCCTTCATATTACTCAAAGTCTCCTTGAGATGATGGATGGCAGGATCGACATTGAAAGTGAGTATGGAGTTGGCAGCACTTTTACGATCACGGTTCCGCAAAAGGTCGTAAAAAAAGAACCTATTGGCGATTTTTCCAATGCTGTCAAAAACTATCTCGATAATATCGAGACAGAAGAAGTGGCATTATATGCCCCTGGTGCAGCAATACTTGTTGTTGATGACAATGCCATGAATCTCGAAGTAATGGAGGGGCTTCTCGGCGACACAAAAATGCAGGTTGACCTTGTGGGATCCGGTGCTGAATGCATAGAAAAGGTGTCGGAAAAGAAATATGACTGTATTTTACTGGATCAGATGATGCCCGGTATGAGCGGAGAGGAAACGCTTGTAAAGATGAAGGAGATGGATATTTTAAAAGGTACTCCAGTAATTGCCCTTACAGCAGATGCCATAATGGGTGCCAAGGAAAATTATATCCAGAAAGGCTTTACAGACTATATCAGCAAGCCTGTAAAATACTCCGTTTTGGAGCAGTCATTAAAGGAATATCTACCAAAAGAAAAACAGCTGATCCCGGACAGAAACGCAGATCTTCCTGTGGTGCTCTTGTGGGGTAATGACTCGGATCAGCTTAAGATTGAAAAGGAAAAGCTTGAGAGCATATACAAATGTGTCTGCGTTGTTGGAGAAAAGGCGAGAGACAAATATCTTGAAAAACATCAGCCGGATGGTATCATGCATGTTTTTAGCAAGGAGGCTACATGAATAGAAAACATTTAGCAATATTACTCGTAACGACCATAACAATAGTACTTATGGGATGTGGTGCAGGCAGCAGTGATGCTGTGTCAACGGATAATAGTGGTGAAATGGAGCAGGATGTCTCTACAGAGGATACCTCTGGAAAAAGCAGTGATGAGCTTTTGATGGCGACAACAGATGGAAATGGTGATGGCGACTCTTTTCATATTGGCATTGTGACTGGCTCATACTCCCAGTCAGAGGATGACAGGCGAGGTGCAGAGGCCTTCCAGGAGAAGTACGGAGAAGAAATGGTTACTCTTGCTATCTATCCGGATAATTTTACTGAGGAGCAGGAAACCACGATTCAGATCATGGTAGGACTTGCTGAGGACCCTGATATGAAGGCGATAGTTGTCAACCAGGCAGTAGACGGAACCTGCGAGGCTTTTAGGCGGATTCATGATATGAGGCCTGATATTCTGTGTATTGCGGGGGAAGCCTATGAAGATTTTTCAGACATAGGGCAGGTAGCAGATCTTGTTGTAAATTACGACTTTATAAGTAGAGGATATCTGATGGTACACACAGCTCATGAGCTTGGATGTGATACCTTTGTCCATGTTTCTTTCCCGAGGCATCTTTCCTATGAGTCTGTGTCAAGGCAGGTGGCTATAATGAGAGCTGCATGCAACGAATTTGATATGACTTTTGCAATGGAAGAAGCGCCGGATCCCACCACGGAAGTGGGCGTCCCTGGGGCTCAGGAATTTATTCTGGAGCATGCACCTGAGTGGGTTTCAAAATATGGACAGGCTTCAGCATATTTTTGTACCAATGACGCACACACGGAACCGCTTATAAAAAGTCTGCTTGAAAATGGAGGATACTTTATAGAAGCAGATCTTCCTTCGCCGCTCATGGGATATCCTGGCGCTTTGGATCTTGACTTTACCGGAGAAACAAATGATTTTGAGAAAATACTTGGGACAGTTGAAGATGCTGTTGTACAGGCTGGTGGAGCAGACAGATTCGGAACCTGGTCCTATTCTTATGGGTATACTTCTTCTGCCGGGCTTGCTGAGCACGCCAGGAATGTGATACTTGGCGATAGCAAAATTGACAGCATCGAAGATCTTTCCAAGGCGTACAATGTTTTTTCGCCAGGAGCAAGCTGGAATGGTTCTGGCTATACGGACGCTGAAACAGGTGAAAGATCAGACCATATTTTCCTGATCTATCAGGATACATACATTTTTGGTGATCCCGGTCGCTATATGGGGACCACAAGCGTTGAGGTTCCAGAAGAGTATTTTACCATCAAGTGATAATGTCAGCTTGGTCTAAGAGGACTGTGATATGAATAGGCAGAACAAGACGGCTTCAGAAGATAAAAGAAAAAAGAATAATATGATCATACCGCTTGTCTTTGTATTTGTGTTTATGACGGTCATGGTTGTTTATGTTTCATCTTTGATGTATAAGGTAGCTGTTTCCAATTCTTATGCGGTTATGGAAGACAGGATAATGACAGTTTCATCAATGATAGACAATCATTTAAACACTGCCGAGAACGTTCTTCATGTGGCGGGAGACTCTGTACATCACATGCTTGTAAGTGGTACTACTTCTGCCAGGATACATGAGTTTTTGGTGAACGAAACTACAAATGTTTCAGAGCAGTTTGATGAAAACTATACAGGGTTATACGGATACATCATGGGGAAATATATAGACGGCCTCAACTGGGTTCCGCCAGAGGATTATGATCCCAAGAGTCGTGACTGGTTTATTGTTGCCAAAAAAGCTGCTGGCGAAGTGGCTTTTTCTCCGCTCTATGTTGATGCTCAGACTGGAAACATGATAATATCCGCCTGCAGAATGCTGCCTGATAAGCAAAGTGTTATCGCGTTGGATGTGCAGCTTCGTGGGATACAGTCAATGATGAAGGAACTTAAAGTCAACGGAAAAGGCTATGGATTTGTGATTGACAGTGACGGTCTGATTATTGCCAATGAAGACGAGACCAAAATAGGCACCAACATATCTGAAACGGAAGGGGGCAAAGAACTGCTTGCTACTATCAGAGAGGTTGATTCCGGCAGCTTTTCATATAAGATAGGAAAAGAAAAATCTACAATTCATGTCAACAGCGTTGGCAGTGATTGGTATGTTGTCATGGTGGTAAGCGACAGAGAGCTGTACTCAGAGGTCTGGAGTCAGCGCATCGTTATCATTATAATATGTGTCCTGATTTTCTCCATGATCAGTGCGGTTTACTATGCGGGTTACAACAATGAGAAAAAGTACACGACGAGAATGGAGGAGATGAAGCTTGAAGAACAAAAGTCGGAATATGACAGGAAAGTATTAGAGCTTGAAAAAGATGCAGCCAATGCCTCCAATAAGGCAAAAAGTGACTTTTTGGCTAACATGTCGCATGAGATAAGAACGCCGCTTAACGGCATTCTTGGCATGGATGAGATGATCATAAGAGAGAGCAGGGAGTCCAGGATAAAGCAGTATGCGCTGGAGATTAAGAGCGCAGGAAATACTCTTTTGTCCATAATCAATGACATCCTTGATATGTCCAAGATAGAATCGGGAAACTTTGAAATCGTACCTATTGACTATGAGGTGTCATCGGTTCTGAATGACGTTCTCAACATGACGAGGCCAAGGGCTGGGAAGAAGGGGCTTGAGTATGTTTTTCAGGTTTCTCCCGATATCCCCTCAACTCTCAACGGAGATGAGATCAGAATAAGGCAGGTGATACTAAACATCATAAACAACGCCATCAAGTACACACAGGAAGGCAGTGTGAGCGTTGTGATCGCCGCAAGGGAAATTGAATCTGGAAACTTTGTGGATCTTGTCATAAGTGTTTCAGACACAGGTATGGGAATCAGGGAAGAGGACAAGGACAAGCTCTTTAAGAGTTTTCAAAGGCTGGATGAAAAGAAAAACCGTAATATTGAAGGGACTGGACTGGGCCTTCATATAACACACAGTCTTCTGGATATGATGGGAGGCAGAATTGACATCGAGAGCGAGTATGGCAAGGGAAGTACATTCACGATCACGGTTCCCCAGCAGGTGATAAATAAAGAACCCATCGGCGATTTTTCGAAAGCTGTCAAAAACTATCTTGATAATATAGGAACCGATGAAGTGGCTCTATATGCGCCCGAGGCTGAGGTTCTCGTGGTTGATGACAATGCCATGAATCTTGAAGTTATAGAAGGATTATTGGCAGATACCAGGATGAAGCTGGAACTTGTACAGTCCGGAGAAGAATGCATTGAGAGAGCTTCTAAAAAGAAATATGACTGCATTTTGCTTGATCAGATGATGCCTGGTATGAGTGGAGAGGAGACTCTCATCAAAATGAAGGAGATGGATATCCTCAAAGGCACTCCGGTCATCGCTCTTACTGCAGATGCCATAATAGGTGCCAAGGAGAGCTACATACAAAAGGGCTTTACTGACTACATCAGCAAACCTGTTAAATATGCTCTTTTGGAACAGGCGTTAAAAGACTATTTACCAAAAGGGAAACAGATTGTTAGGGATAAAGAGGAAGGCATGCCGGTTATCCTGATTTGGGGAGAAGACTCAGACAAACTAAAGGCAGAGAAAGAAAAGCTTACGACCGTGTATAAGTGTGTCTGTGCTGTGGGAGATAAGGCAAGAGATAAATATCTGGAAAAACATGAAGTTCAGGCTGTGATGCACGTTGTTTAACAGGAAGTATGCATATATTGACTTTTGTTAGCACTCACTGATGGTGAGTGCTAAATTTTTGTTGACTTTTGGTTTTGTGGGTCTTAAACTAGTTTTTGGGCGATAAGCAGCATGCCCTATTATTATGGATTTTTACAAAAAGGAGTGAGAATTATGGCTTCAAAAAAGGGTAATCTTTCAATCAACAGCGAGAACATGTTTCCGATCATCAAGAAATGGCTCTATTCGGATCATGATATTTTTTACAGAGAAGTAATTTCAAACGCCTGCGATGCTATCACCAAGATCCGCAAGATGGATATGATGGGTGAGTATGAGCTTCCAGAAGGCTTCAAGCCTCGTGTGGACATCGTGCTCAACGACAAGGACAAGACCATCAAGATCACAGATAATGGTATTGGTATGACAGCTGAGGAAGTTGAGGAGTACATTAACCAGGTAGCTTTCTCAGGAGCAACAGACTTCCTTAATAAGTATAAAGACAAGGCTAATGCCGATCAGATCATCGGTCACTTTGGACTTGGTTTCTATTCAACATTCATGGTATCTGACTACGTAGATATCGATACTCTTTCATATAAGGGAGCAGAGGCTGTTCACTGGACCTGCGACGGCGGCTCAGACTTCGAGATGAGCGACGGCGACAAGACAACAGTTGGTACAACTGTAACTCTTCACCTTTCTGAGGACTGCCTTGAATTCTGCAATGAGTATAAGGCAAGAGAAGTCATCGAGAAGTACTGCTCATTCATGCCTTATGAGATCTACCTTTCAAGGGAGAACGAGGAAGGCACAGAGACCATTAAGGCTTCAGAGAAGCTTGATTCAGATACAGTGATCGAAGAGATCAAACCTGAAAAGAAAGAGGGCGAGGAGAAAGAGGGTGAGCTTCAGCTCAAGATCAAGAGAAGACCTCAGCTTCTTAACGATATTCACCCACTTTGGGCTAAGACTCCTAAGGACTGCACAGACGATGAGTACAAGGAGTTCTACAGAAAAGTATTCAGGGATTACAAGGAGCCTTTATTCTGGATCCACCTCAACATGGACTATCCTTTCAACTTAAAGGGTATCCTGTACTTCCCTAAGATCAATATGGAGTTTGAATCCATTGAGGGAACGATCAAGCTCTACAACAATCAGGTATTTATCGCTGACAACATCAAGGAAGTTATTCCTGAGTATCTGATGCTCCTTAAGGGTGTCATCGACTGTCCTGATCTTCCTCTTAACGTATCAAGATCAGCCCTTCAGAACGATGGCTTCGTCAAGAAGATCTCAGAGTATATCTCCAAGAAGGTTGCAGAGAAGCTTGCAGGTCTTTGCAAGACAGATAAAGAGAACTATGACAAGTACTGGGATGACATCAGCCCATTCATCAAGTATGGCTGCCTTAGAGACGACAAGTTCTGCGAGAAGATGACAGACTTCATCCTCTTTAAGAACCTTGATGGTAAGTACCTCACAACTCCAGAGGCTCTGCAGATCAACAAAGAGGCTGAGGAAGAGGCTGCCAAAGAGGGTGCTGTTGACGAGAACGGTGAAAAGGTTGAGGCTGAGGTTGTTGATGATGGCAAGAAGCTTGATTCTGCAGAAGGCGCTGATAAGGCTGAGGATAAGCCAGAGGATAAAGAGCCTCGCACCATCTACTACGTAACAGACGAGCAGCAGCAGAGCCAGTACATCAAGATGTTCAAGGCCCAGAAGATGGAAGCCTTCATCATGAACCACAATATCGATGTTCCATTCATGGAGCAGCTTGAGCGCAAGAACGAAGGCATCCGCTTTGCTAGAATTGATGCTGATCTTACAGATACATTCAAGTCCAAGACTTCCAAGAAGGCAGCAGCTGAGCTTTCTGAGAAGGAAAAAGAGCTCGCAGAGATGGTCAAGAAGGCTCTTAAGAACGACAGACTTACCGTTAAGCTTGAGAAGCTCAAGGACAAGAAGATGTCATCAATGCTCACAGTTTCTGAGGAAGCAAGACGTATGGCTGACATGATGAAGATGTATGCGGCAAACGGAATGAGCATGGGAGACTTTGGCAATGAGGGACAGACACTGATCCTTAATGCAAACCATCCTCTTGTTGAGTATGTAATGGAGCACGGCGATGACAAGAACGCCAAGATGATCGTTGAGCACCTCTACGACCTTGCGCGCATCCAGAACGCTCCACTTGAAGGTGAAGCAATGAGCAGGTTTGTAGCTCGTAGCAACGATATCATGATGGTACTTGCACAGTGATTTTGATGCGCACTCGCGCGTAATGTATGTGTTGCATAAATGCAACCGCGCTCGGCGCGAGAATGCCGCAGGCGGCATTATTCCATGAAAGGGACTTATATGTCAAAACAAGTATGGAAGCCTGGAAATATGCTTTATCCCCTGCCAGCAGTGATGGTGAGCTGTGGCAGAGAAGGGGAGACTCCCAATATCATAACTGTGGCCTGGGCTGGTAATGTGTGCACTAACCCCGCCATGCTCTCAATCTCCGTAAGGAAAGAGAGATTCTCCCACAGCATCATTAAGGATACAGGGGAGTTTGTTGTTAATCTTGTTGGAAGAGACCTGGTAAAGGCAGCAGACTGGTGCGGAGTAAAGAGCGGAAGAGACTTTGATAAATTCAAAGAGATGAAGCTTACGCCTCAGGAGTCCCAGAAGGTAAAGTGCCCGGGAATCCTTGAAAGCCCCGTAAACATCGAGTGCAAGGTTCATCAGATCTTAGAACTTGGAAGCCACGACATGATCATCGGAGAAGTTATGTGCGTAACGGTTGATGAGAAGTTCATGGACGACAAGGGGCGCTTTGATCTTGGGGCAGCAGATCTTATAGCCTATTCCCACGGCGAATACTTTGAGCTTGGCAAGAAGCTTGGCAAGTTCGGATACAGCGTATCCAAGAAGCCTACTAAGAATAAGGTGAAGAAAAAAACTAAATAAATTCCTTGCGGACATGTCCACTGCGGTATTCCACGGTCCCTTTGACAGCTGTCAGGCCAGGCTTTATTTTTGATCAAGCAGCAATGGATTAGAATGCCAACCGGCTGGAGGTGGCATTTTGCCTGTGATGGCTGACTTTTGGGCCAAATGGGCGGTTTTCCAAAAATGGGGACCCTATTGCTATAGCACGAATTGCAAGGTAGTCATTCCCATATCGCTAAGTGGTATGGAAAAAATGCGCATCAAATTCCTCTTAAACAATAAAAAGCATGAGGATTATCAGTATATTGTAAAAACCATGGTACCCCATTTTTGAAAATAGGCCATTTTGGCCCAAAAGCCGAAGAAACAAAATGATTGCACGCAATCCATGGGCGCGCATCATATGTAAACTGTCGTGAAATGGGCGTTATAATTTTTTAAGCAGAATATAAAAGGGAAGCCGCATAATGTGACTTCCCTTGTTTTTATTTAAACTGATTGGTGCCGGCGTCGTACTTATATCCGATGCCCTCTAGTTTTGAAACTATTGTATCAAGGTCATCCTTTGAAATATCAAGGCCGTCAGCCAGTGAATCAAGGCCGCTGTAATTGTCTCTAAGCTGCGTGTTCAGGTAACTTAGCAGCATAACAGGATCCTGTGGTAACATCTCTTTTCCTCCGGTAAACTTGTCAGGTCAGATCCCAAGCTCCACAGTTTACTCAAGCTTAAACTTGCCAACTTCGTTCTGGAGTTTGCTTGAAAGCTCACTACTTGCTGATGCATCTTCGTCAATCTTGAGCATGTTCTCGCTCATCTCGACTGACTTCTCAGCAGTGGTGAGAACGTTCTGGGTAGCATCCTCAACTGCAGAATTGATGGCGCCTGTGGATTCCTGAATGAGGTTGACGTTCTTCTGAATCTGCTCTGAAGCTTCAGCAAAGCGTCCCATCATCTCATCGATTCTGACAGCGGAGTTAAGGTAATCCTCGCTTATATTAACAAGCTTATCATATCCGTCAATGGTGGTGTCCTTAACGAAGGCAAGAAGGTTCTCTGCCTCGGCGGACAATTCGTTAACCGCGGTGATAACTTCGGAAGAAACTGTCTGGATCTCTCCAGCAGCTTTCTGGGAGTTGCTTGCAAGTTCACCGATCTCAGAAGCAACAACTGCAAAGCCTTTTCCTGCATCTCCGGCTCTTGCTGCCTCGATGGAAGCATTGAGGGCAAGGAGGTTAGTCTGGCTTGCAATAGCTATGATGTTTCCAGTAAGATCTTCAATCCTTGAAACTGCCTTGGAGCGTTCGATCTTATCAGATACAGACTCGGCCATCTGGGCAACTTTTTCTTCTGTGCTGCTTCGCTCTGAAGAAGCTCTTTTGCCTGTCTCAGATGCAGATTCTTTAACGTCTCTTGAGAAGTTACGGCCGCTGTCAATCTCTTCAACGATATCCTTGAAGGAATTGGTGATATCGGTCATAAGCTCTGTCATCTCGTTAAGGGAGCTAGATGTATTTTGCATCATAGAACTCATATCTGTAATTGTGGAAGATATGGCCTCTGAATTACTGCGGGCATCCTTGATATTAACTGCGATATTTCCAGATGCAGTGCTAAGCTGGTTGGAGTCTGAGTTGATGGACAAAAGCATCTCTCTGATGAACTGGATAAGAGAGTTGACGTTGTTACCGATAACCTCAAACTCGTCGCCAGAGTCAACTTCGATATTTCTTGTAAGATCGCCGTCGCCATTGGAGAGCTCTACGATCTTGTCGTTAAGGGCATTAAACTTTGAAGCCAGCATTCTGCTGAGGATAAAGAAGATGATGCTGCTAACAAGTAGAACAATGATGCAGGTTATAATGATGGCTTTCATAAGTGAAGATGTCTGCTCTGTAACCCAGTCCATGCTTACATCGGCACCTACTGCGCCAACAACTTTTCCGTCGGCCTTGATAGGAGCATAGGAGGTGATGTGGGTTCCCCATTCATCAGTGTAGGGTTCCTTGCTTGATACGATCTGGCCCTGGAGAGCAGGGATTGCCTCCTCGTCGTCAAATTCATCGCCTATAGCGGAGTAGTCCTCAATCTGGGCATCTATTGCATATTCAAGAGAGCCACCCTCAGCATACCTTACGGTGTAAAGGTACTCGATGCCAGTCCCATCCAAGATGGTGGTGAGGAGATTGCTGACTTCAAGATACGCCTCAGTGCCTTCTTCGCCAGGCTGAACGGAAGCAACAATGTTTCCATCAATTAGCGCAGCTGCAGAAGCAGCGATTCCCTCGGTGTTCTTTCTGATCTCGAGATTTAAGATATCAGTGGCCTTGTTGTAGATTATGATGCCCAGGATGATATCAGATATCAGGAAAAGAGCTATCACACCCATTATCAGTTTCTTTGTAATACTGATCTTACGTACCTTCATGCTTTCCTCTCCTCTCTCCGAGTGCAAAACATACCTATAAAATTATAATATCGTACTATCGAAAAAATGTGCACATTTTTACACTAAAAAATACATGAGTTTATAAGTTTTTTAGTCCTTAAATATCATCAAATCTACATATGGTACTTTTCGTATTATTAACCACACAATATTGGAATAGTACGTTTTTTGGTGTATAATTATTGTGTAATTTTATATTCTAAGGTAACTATGTTTAGGAGCGCTATGCAGCCTACGATAGATATACATTGCCATGTTATGCCAGGCGTTGACGACGGTTCACCAGATATGGCCTGCAGTATTTCAATGCTTAAGATAGCCGAGAAAAATGGCATCACACATATGATCCTTACACCGCATCACAAGCCCATGCACCACAACGTCAGCCCTGAGCACAACGTTGTGTACAGGAAGAAGCTTCAGGAGGCGGCCAAGGAAGAGGGGCTTAAGATAAAGCTCTTTTCCGGAAATGAGATCTACTATAGTGATGAGACCATGGACCAGCTGATAGATGGACAGATATGCCCACTGGCAGGCTCTGAATACGTGCTTGTTGAGTTCCATCCAACAGCCACTTTTAAGTCTATACAGAATGCGGCTTACAGGGTACAGGGGGCTGGATACATTCCGATAATAGCCCATGTCGAGAGATACAGCGACATTGTAAGTCACCCGGCAAGGGTACAGGATCTGGTGGATATGGGATGTTACATACAGGTCAATGCCTCCAGTATCATGGGAGACTATGGATTTGGAATAGGGCATTTTTGTAAGAAGCTGTTAAAAAGTGAGCTGGTTCACTTTGTGGCATCAGATGCCCACGATGCAAAAAAGAGAGCGCCAAAGCTTCTTGATTGCAGAAACTATGTTGAGCGAAAATTTGGCGAGGACTACGCCACAAGGCTGTTTTTCCTTAACGCGGCAAACGTCATTCGCAATGAACAGATAAAATGAACCATTACTTAGGAGTAACCTATGGGGAATAGGGACGACATAATTGAAATCAATCTTGGCGAGCTTTTTGCAGTGCTCTTGGGCAGGGCGTTTCTTATCATCAGCGCCGGTATCTTTTTTGCCCTGGCAGGACTGTTTATCAGCAAGTTCGTAATCCATCCGGTTTACGACTCCACCACCAAGATATACATTCTGAATAAAGAAGAGAACCAGACAGTAACATATTCTGACGTGCAGATATCCACACAGCTGACTCAGGACTATGCAGAGCTTATCAAGAGCCGCTACGTTTTAGAGGAGGTTATCCAGAGACTTAATCTTGTGGATATGGACTATGAAAGTCTTTCAGATGTTCTCAAGGTTGATACTCCGTCAGATACCCGTATTGTTGCCATAACAGCAAGGGACGAGGATCCTCTCATGGCCATGCAGATCGCTAACTGCATAAGAGAAGTGGCCAGTGAGCACATCACAAACGTTATGGATATCGACGCCATCAATGTTGCTGAGACTGCTAATGTTCCAACCCAGAAGGCTGGACCAAGTGTTGCCAGATGGACTGTTATTGCAGGTTTCCTTGGAGCAGTAGTTGTGGCATTTTTTGTTATCCTGGGATATCTTCTTGATGACACAATTAAGAGCAACGACGATGTTGAGAGGCACCTGGGACTTAGCACACTGGCACTGGTTCCACTCACATTAGAAGAAACTGATAAAAAGAAATCCAAGAAGTCTGATAAGAAAAAGAAATAAGGAGATCACATGCAGAGCGCAAAACTCCATTTCAGCCAGTCTGAAAACAACTATCAGATAAAAGAAGCATATAAGACCCTTCGAAGCAATATCGAATTCTCCGGACAGAACGTGAGGGTTATTTCAGTAACCAGTTGTACGCCCGGTGAAGGCAAGACAACAGTTGCCATGGCCCTTGCAAGAGCCTTTGCAGAGGCGGGTAAAAAGACTGTTCTTGTGGATGCAGATATGCGTAAGTCCGTTCTTGTTGGACGATACAGAACCGGTTCTGTAAGACTTGGACTTACCCACTGCCTCGTAGGTAGAGAGCGTCTTTCAAGCGTTATCTGCGAGACAGACACCCCAAATCTGTATGTTGTATTTGCGGGACCTGTACCGCCAAACCCAAGTGAGCTTCTGGGCGGCAGGATCTTTGGTAAGGTTCTTGAGAATATGAAGCAGGTATTCGACTATGTCATCATTGATACACCTCCTCTTGGAAGCGTTATCGACGCTGCGGTTGTTGCCAAGCAGTGTGATGGCACAGTTATGGTCATAGAGAGTAATGCCATCAGCTACAGATTTGCCCAGAGAGTCAAGGACCAGCTGGATAAGGCTGGAGCCAAGATGCTGGGAGTTGTCCTTAACAAGGTAGATATCTCTGGTAAGGGTTACTATGGCCACTATGGCAGCTATTATGGCAAGTACTATGGCAAGTATTACGGCAAATACTACGGAAATGGAGATGATGGTGTTGATATTCCATCGCCGCCAAGACCAAGCAGTTCTGTTGCAGATATAGAACCTGATGACGATGACCTGGACGAGCTCAACTACCTGGCAGGCGTCACAAGGAAAGACTGATAGGAGAATTAGATGAGAGGTAATATTCTTGGAATATTCTTTTCAATATTGAGTGGCGTTTTGATCTTTCTGATCGTGGTAGCTTATGGCAGAAGCGATCGCATCGAGCCTGAGTTTCGTTTTTCGTCTGTGGATATAATCTATGATTCCAAGACCACAGACAATGACTTAAAGAACGGAATTGCAGCATACGATGCCAAGGACGGAGACTTAACCCGCAGGATCGTGGTTGAAAAGGTGGTCCTTAACAGGGAAAAAGAGACTGCGGTTGTTTATTATGCAGTCGCAGACCTTTCAGGTAACGTGACCAAGCAGTCAAGAGTATTTCCTGCTGACATAGCAGATATTGATTATAACGGTGATTCTTCCGAGACTATGGAAGATGGTATGTTTCCTAACATGATGGATGGCATGAATAAGGAGAGCGGCGAAGGCGGTTTTATGATCCCTGTGGGGGATGAAACAGAGACCCAGGGTGAAGGCGAGGCTACTTCAGAGACGTCAGCCACAGCAGAAAACAATACAACCGGTAATTAACAGGAGACAATATGCGGGGAAAAGGAAGAGTTTTCCTCATTGTTTGGGCGAGCCTGATGACCCTTATAGTGATCGGTCTTGTTGGCTTCGAGATGGTGAGGATATTTGGAAAATCGAATCTCAGCTCTAAATCCGCTACCAGTACGCCTATGATGGCGCCTACGGACTACGAAGAGCAGCCTGCAAGTCAGGAAGTGGCCTGGCAGTCAGACTGGGTCAGATACAACGGAGAAGTTTACGATTACAATGAAGACATCACCACGTTCCTCATTATGGGCATTGACAAGACTGATGAGGTGGTAACTGCGGTTCCAGAGGGTGATGATGGCGGACAGGCAGATGCTCTTTTCCTTCTGGTTCTGGACAACAGAAAGGGAGCAATAAAGGTAATCGGAATAAACAGAAACTCCATGACTGACGTGGATTTCTACGATGAGTACGGAAGATATCAGACCACTATGGTGGCACAGATAGCAGCACAGCACGCCTTCGGCGATGGCATGGAAAAGAGCTGTGAATACCAGGTGAAGGCTGTTTCAAACATGTTTTATCAGCTGCCTATCCATGGCTATGTTGCCATAAACATGAGCGCCATACCTACAGTTAACGATCAGGTGGGTGGAGTGGATGTAACTGTTTTAGAAGATCTCACCAAGTGGGATAAGTCCCTTAAAAAAGGAAAAGATGTTCATCTTGAGGGCGAACAGGCTTTCACGTACATCAAACAGAGAGATACCGCTATTTACGGATCCAACGATGCAAGACTTGAGAGACAAAAGCAGTATCTGAACGGCTTTATTGAGGCTGTTCGTGAAAATAGCGCAGAGGATCCTGGCTTTGCAGTAAGTCTCTTTAAGTCTGTAAGTGACATGATGGTTACCAACATCTCTGTTGATGAGGTCAGCTATCTGGCTCCATACATAACCAGCTACAGCTTTGACCCATCAGACATCAAGGTTATTGAAGGCAAGACTCAGAAGACAGGTAAGTTTGAAGAGTTTATCGTGGATGAAGAGGATCTTTATCAGACTATAATTGATACTTTTTATGAAAAAGTTGATTATGTGGGCTAAATAAATGCAAAGTTTATGCCGAAATAACTACATAGAGAAGATTGCGCTTAAAAGGCTTTTGGCAATAATCCTTGCATCGCTGATGCTTACAGGATGCGCAGCAAAAGGAAATGATGATCCTGCTAAGGGGAATGGGAGTGAGATCTCTGATGAACCCCGGGTTGATTTTGAAAAGCTAAAGAGCCAGAACAGCGATATTTTTGCATGGATAAATGTCCCTGGGACCGCAATTGATTACCCAGTGTGTCAAAGCGGAGATGGAGATGACTCTTTTTACCAGACCCACAATTATCTTGGGCAGTCAGATCCTAAGGGCGCGATATACACAGAGTGCGCTAATCTCACTAATATGTGTGATTTCAACGAAGTTTTACACGGGTCTTCACCATCAGATGGGACCATGTTTGCAGATCTTCAGAAGTTTCTGGATAAAAAGTACTTCGACGAACACGAGTACATTTACGTATATTTGGAAGGCAACGCACTTGTTTACTACGTGTATGCCGCCTATACCAGAAACTACACAAGACTCCTTGAGACCTATGACTTTACCTACGCAGCCGGATGTCAGGCTTTCCTTGACGAGGTTGACCATGGAAAGAGCATGAACAAGATGCTCAGGAATGGTTGGGCAGGTATGGTTGAGCCGGATAATTTCATTATTACGCTTACCACACAGAACATGGATGACCCTTCCAAACAGATAGTTGTTGTGGGATGTCTTGTGGGAGATGTAATGGGAACTATAGACAGAGAGGTGGATTACTCAGACCCTTCTTTGGATTGGTGATTGGTCAGATGGATAGAATCTCTGACATCATATATAATATAATTAATGGTCAAACAAAAAAGAAAGTATGGAGGCGCGTAAATGAAAAAGATATTAGCTCTTACTCTTTGTTGTGTGATGTTTATTTCTTCATCAATCTGTGTGTTTGCAGCTGAGCAGACACAGAACTCTCAGGTTGGCTCACCTTCAATCGACAGGATCATTGAAGAGCTTGAAGAGATGAGGGCTCAGAATGAGGAGCTTTCAAGACAGATTGCTGAACTTACAAAAGCTGTTAAAGCAAGAGGCAGCAGCGGCGGTGGCGGAAACTCAAGACCAACACCTGCTCCTTCAAGCAACAGCAACTACGTAAACTTTGGGGGAACAGTGACATACCAGGGTGGCAGAGTAGAAATCAATGGTGGCAGAAGCAATGCTACACTCACCATCAAGGCTCCAGGTTCAGGCGTTATCACTTCAGCTAATACCCTTGCTGGTAAGCTTGGTGGATCATTGGTATCCTGCATCAATGCAAGCGCACCTGGTGTAAACTTCAAGACAGCTAAGGTTAACTTCTATGTTGGCGGAGTTGCAGATGGAGAAAACATTGCGGCTTATCAGAACCAGGGCGGAACCTGGGTTCAGCTTCCTGTAGCTGAGGTCCGTCAGGATCATGTTGTAGTTAACATTACAAGACTTGGTGACATAGCATTTATCAGAGTTCCTGCACTTGCTTCCATTACTGGCTGATTACTATATATTAATAGAATAAAGAAGAATCAAAAGACCCTTGTCAGATTAACTGGCAAGGGTCTTTTCATGGAAAAATGTATATTATGAAAGAAAATGGTTTATTAACCTTTTACAGCACCTTCGATCATTCCTTCCATGATCTGTCTCTGAGCTATAAGGAAGATGATGATCATTGGCGTGATAGCAAGAAGCGCGGCTGGAAGGATTCTGTCCCAGCTCTTTACGTAGGAACCTACGAACTTCTGAATAGCGATTGGAATAGTCATTACTTTACCGTTCTGTCCAAGCATCATCGATGGAAGAAGGTAGTCATTCCAGATCCACATACCGTTGAGGATCGTAACTGTTGTGATAACAGGTGAGAGCAGCGGGAAAATGATCTGGAAGAATGTCTGCTCTGGTCTGCATCCATCAATGGCTGCAGCTTCCTCCAATGTATATGGAACACCTTTGATGAATCCTGTAAGGATGAATACTGTCATTGCTCCACCAAATCCAAGATAAGCAAATACAAGACCTGAAACTGACTGAAGCATCTGGATTCCGATGAACTTACCAACATCCCTGAAACTTGAGATAAGTGGAAGCATTACTACCTGGAAAGGAATGATCATGGATGCAATGAATATAAAGTAGATCACTGTTGACCATACAGTCTTGTTACGGCAGATAACCCATGCAGCCATTGCTCCAAAAAGTGCCAGCAGAACAAGGGATAAAACTGTAATAAGTGCTGAGCTTCCAAAGGAACGCCAGAACATGAAGTTTGGATCATTTATAACAGCTTTTATATTGGTCATGAGCTGACCAAAGCTTGCACCTGCAGTGCTTACAGGATTTGATGTTATATCCGAAGTCTCTTTTCCTGAGTTAATAAGAAGCAGGATAAATGGGAACAATACATAAGCTGCGATAACAACTGCAATAATGAGTCTTATTACTACAGAAGGCCATTTTTCTTTTGTATGCATTATAATTCCACCTCCCTCTTATTAGATATACGAACCTGAACGATGGATACTATAGCCAGGATGATGAAGAACAGAACCGCTTTAGCCTGGCCAAGAGCGTAATCGTTATTGATAACTGCTGTGGTGTAGATGTTAAGGGCCAGCATCTCGGTTCCGTTTGCAATGTAGTTGCCAAGGAAATCGATAGAGCCCTTACCATTTGTCAGCGCAAGGTTTACATCGAACTGCTTGAAGGCAGATGTCAGTGTAAGGAATGTACATATTGTAATAGTAGGAGCGATCATAGGAAGCTTGATGTTGAAAAGAGTCTGTGTAGGGCTCGCTCCATCGATGGCAGATGCCTCAAGTACGTCGCCAGGGATAGTGTTAAGACCTGTGATGTAGATGAGCATGATATAACCTGCATACTGCCAGATATATACGATGATGACAGCAATGAATGCTGTATGTGTATCCGAAAGCATTGAATAGGTTCCGGTAAACTTAGTAACTACGTTACTGAAGATGAACTGCCAGATATAACCAAGAACAAGTCCTCCGATAAGGTTTGGAAGGAAGTATGCAGCTCTGAAGAACCCAAGTCCCTTGATCCTTGATGTGCAAAGAAGAGCAAGTAAGAATGCCACAAGGTTTACAAGGATCATGTTGAAAACAACAAACAGGAATGTAAGAAGAATTGACCAGAGGAATGATGGCTGCTTGAACATTCTTGTGTAGTTTGAAAGACCAACAAATCCGGTCATCTTGATTCCGTTCCAGTCGGTAAAGGAGTATCCGATACCAAGGAAAAGCGGAATGATCACTGTTACCGCAAAGGCAAACAGGAGCGGGAACAGGAAAATAATATTGATGATTGTTCTGTGATACTTAAGTGTTGGGAAAAGATAAAGGCCAACGAAAAACAGGATAATACCACATACGAACATGGCACCTCTACCCAGGATGATAGGTGTATTTCCACTATAACCTAAGATAAGGTCTCCTGCGCCGGTTATTGATAGACCAAGACCGGCAATCGTAAGCACAAGTCCCAGAATGAGGCTGCCAAACGATGCAACCTTTCTACCGGTAGAAAATGTACCCATTCGTAATCCTCCTCTCAAAGATGAAAAACGTAAACTGCAGGCTTTAATTTATTTTAACAAAAAGCGGGCAGAGCATGGAAGCCCTGCCCGTATAGAAACTAATTACTGAGCGTAATAACCAGCTATAACCTTAGCCATTGTTGAAACGAATCCGTCAGCATCGAGCTTGCCCTTTGCATAATCAGCGAATACGTTACATGTCTCGTTCTGAAGACCGTCCTTCTTGAGCATTGTGTGCCATCCAGAGTAGTTACCAGCTGTGATGTAGCTGTTCATGCTCTTGTAGAATGGGTTAACAGCCTCATACTTGCAATCGTCGAAAGGTGATACAAGACCAGCCTGGTTTACAAGGATATCCTGAGCTGAATCGCCTGCGCACCAGTTGAAGAATGCCTTAGCGCCATCAACGTTGCCATCAGCAAATGCTACCCAGTATGAAGGAGGACCAGCGATGATTGTGTTGATACCATCCTCAAATGCATATGGAGCAAATCCGCACTCGAAAGATACGTCGTCAGGAGATGTTACACACCAGTTACCCTGTGTGATGAATACATACTTGCCTTCCTTGAAGCCAGCTACCTGGTTGTCGTATGTTCCGTCGATAAGAAGTGCAGGATCTGAGTACTTGTTCATCATGCCAACGAACTCAGCGAAGTTTTTCATTCTAGCTTCGTCGATCTTACCACCGTCGTTAAGAAGGTCGATGTATGTTGTGTCATCAGCCTTAAGACCAGCGTCAAGGTACTGAGCGAATACGTGTGTTCCTGAAGACCATCCAAGGTTTGTAGGCTCTGCGCACCAGCCAAATACAGCTGTGATGCCAAGCTCATCCTTCTTGGAATCAAGAGTCTCGCAAGCTGCCTGCCAAGCTGCAGGAGTTGTAAGAGAAGCAGGATCAACACCAGCTGCCTTAAGGATGTCAGCGTTGTATCCAAGTGCTGTAGCCTCTACAGTGTAAGGGAATCCGATTGTTCCCATTGAATCGTTAACAAGTTCGAAACCTGTCTTGTTTGTCCAGTCCTCGCCAGCAAGGTCAGCAAGCATGCCGTCCCAGTTAGCTGCCTGGTTAGCTTCGATAACGAAGATGTCAGGCATGTTGCCTGCTGCGTTCATCTTCTTAAGCTCGTCAGAAGCGTTTGTGTCACCACCGATTGTCTCTACAACGAGAGTGTTACCTGTCTCCTCATTGTACTTAGCAGCAAGAGCCTGCATCTGATCGTTGATCTCAGGCTTACCATTAAGAAGACGAACCTCCCCAAGAGAACCTGTAGCTTCAGCTGCAGGAGCCTCTGTTGTAGCTGCTGCTGTATCAGCAGGAGCTGCTTCCTGTGTCTGTGCATCTGTGTTGTCAGATGTTGTTGTGCCAGTAGTACCTGTTGTTCCACAAGCAGCAAGTGAAAGAACCATTGTGCTTGCAAGAAGTACTGACATGAGTTTCTTTTTCATTTCTAATCCTCCTTTGTGCAAGTTGCCATAACTTAATTCTTTTTTGGCGGTTACTTTTGCGCATAAGTTGTACGCTAAATTCAAAATAACACAGGAAACCACAAAAAACAAGGTGGTTTAGGTAAAAAGACCAATGCTAAAATTAACTTATGGGGATAAGCTTGCATGGATAGTGAACTTAAACGTATTCGTTAGAAACTAAAAAATCGATAAAACGTATATAAAAAATATATTAAAACATAAAAAACGAGGAACTTATGCGCGTAAGCTGCATTTGGTAAATTTGTACACAAAAAAACTGCCATGCTGTACATGTGCATGGCAGTTAGCTGTAGGCTTATATGAATTATCTGGAAATGTCTTTGACAGTATCACGAACCACAAGATGGGTTGGAAGCTTGATCTGATTGGGAGTTTTTTCACCCTTTAATTGTTTGAGCAGAGTGTCAGCAGCGGTGATTCCCTTTACCTTTACATCCTGGTGGACAGTAGTGAGGGCTGGTCTGTGGAGCTGACCCAGCATATTATCGTCAAATCCCACAATGGAGATATCATCCGGAACTGAGATGCCTCTGTCCTGAAGTGCGGCCATAAGTGTTACTGCATAAAGGTCTGATACACAGACGATGGCGGTAAACTCTTTTGATCTCTCGCAGATCTCTTTTAAGCTTTCCTCGATCTCGTCTGATCTTGGGCGGATCTTTAAGAAGTTGGACTCTTTATACTTGATGCCTGCATCTTCCAAAGCTTTTTTGTAGCCTGTAAGCCTTGCAAGGTCAACGCCCTTGGTGTTATCTGACAGGAAAGCGATCTTCCTGTGACCATTTGCGATAAGGTGATTAACTATCTCGTATGTGCCCTGCTCATCGTCAAGCCCTACGTTGGTGAAGTGCTTAAGCCCCTCCAAGCTGTAGGTGTCAATACATACGATGGGCTTTTTATATTTCTCACTGACTCTTATACCGTCATCATCAAGCATACCAAAGAGGATAAGTCCGTCCACGTTCCAGGTGGAGACGTGTCTCATGATCTCAGCTGTATCACTTGATATGTACAGCATCATGAAGTATCCTGCTTTTCTGATGGTCTCTTCGACACCACCTATAAGTACTGATACGAAGGGGTCCATGATGAGGTTCTCATACTTGTCGGCTCTTGCCTTAAGAGCAAATCCTATGATCTTGGATTCATTCTGAGCAAGATTCCGTGCATTGATGTTTGGAACGTAGTCGACTTTTCGTAGAAATTCCTCTACTTTTTCCCTGGTATCATCTGATACCTCAGAGACTTTTCCGTGGATTACATTTGAGACCGTAGTGGTGCTCATGTTCAGTTGTTTAGCGATTTCCTTAATGGTTATCATGTTTTTTCCAGCCTTAGATATTGGGACTTTACAAAGAAAAAAAGTTATTGTATCTTTGTTCACAAAAATAACACGGCGGTTATCTTTTTGTCAAAATAGCAATTGAATATTTTTGAGGAGTATTATGAATACAAAATATAACAAAATCACTGTTTTAGATGGAACAATTGATAAGCTTAAAAATGCATGTGATGGTATTCAGAACATAGTGATCCCAGAAGACATTCCTCACGGCGATATGCCCGGGGATAAGGTAGAGATCGAAGAGGGTCACATTTCCAAGGCTAAGACTATTTTTCCTATATTAGTAAAAGAACTTACGGAAAAAATGTCAGCTAATCCCTACAATCGAGCTGTAGTGGCTGTTTGCGGTGGATCGGGCGTTGGAAAATCTGAGATTGCGTCACTGCTGTCATATTTCCTTGAAACAGCAGGAATAGGCAGCTACACTTTATCTGGAGATAATTATCCACACAGGATACCTATGTACAATGATGCTGAAAGACTGCATACATTCAGAAAATGCGGTATCGCAGGCATGGTTGACGCAGGTGTCATGAATCCTGAAAACGCTGCTAAGATCAGAGAACTTCAAAAGGCTGAAGATGATGCAAACAAGGCTCATCTAGGCACTGACACCTGGTTCAGAAGTTACTTTGAAGCAGGAGCTGCAGGACTTAAGGATTATCTTGGAACTCCCAAGGAAACAAACTTTGAAGAAGTTGATCAGATTATGAAGGCATTCAAGGACGGAGCAGACAAGCTCTGGCTCAAGAGAATGGGCAGAGATGAAGCTTCCCTTTGGTATGATGAGGTTGATATGTCAGCTAAGCAGGTCCTTATAGTAGAGTGGACCCATGGAAACAGTGACTATATGACCCAGGTTGATATCCCTGTTCTTTTAAATTCAACTCCAGAGGAGACTTTGGAGCATAGAAGATCCAGAAACAGAGATAGTAAGCTTGATAGCCCATTTACTATGCTGGTTCTTGAACTTGAACAGGAGAAGCTTACCAGCCAGGCAAAAAAGGCTAAGATCATCATCTCAAAGGCAGGGGAAATTTTAACATTTGACCAGTTTCAGAAGCTCATGGGCTGATACGGAGGAATAGGATGAGTAAATTCGTAGACAATGGGCCAATGCTCAATGCTTACCCGGACAGCTGCGGTGGCAGACTTTCGGATATTGCATCAGTGCTCTCTTTAGCAGAGTTCAGGGACGCATTTCAGTCTTTTTATATTCTGCCCAGTATCTTTAATACTGATCTGGACAGAGGTTTTTCAGTTATAGATTATGGAATCAACGAGGAGATGGCAGACAGGGAGGACCTTGATAAATTAAGGGACCTTGGTATCGACCTTAAGCTGGATTTCATTTTAAATCACGCATCAGTTCTTTCTCCACAGTTCCAGGATCTTATTAAGAACGGTGAGAATTCAAAGTACAAAGATTTCTTTATAAACTGGAACAAGTTCTGGGATGGCTATGGCGACATGACAGAGGATGGCTACATCCAGCCAAAGCCAGAGTATATCAAGGACATGTTCTTTAGAAAGCCAGGTCTTCCTATCCTTATGGTAAGGATGCCAGATGGCAGCGATGTTCCTTACTGGAACACGTTTTATCAGGAGGTGCAGTATCCACGCTTTAATGCTCAGGATCTTATGGAGCATATGGATATTCAGTTCCTTGCTGCCGAGAGGCTTGCGGAAATTGTGTGTGCGGGGCTTGATGAGGGGAAAAAGCCTTCCGAGATTGAATTTGGAAGATTCGAGAAATATAAGGAACAGACGGTAGCTCTTTTGGAATCAAAAAGACGCTATCTTGGCCAGATGGATCTTAACATTAAATCTGATCTTGTCTGGGAGCATTACAGGAACACTCTTAAGGCGCTTGCCGGCTATGGTGCTAAGATCGTAAGACTTGATGCCTTTGCCTATGCACCAAAGGAGCCAGGTAAGAAGAATTTTTTAAATGAACCTGATACCTGGGATGTTCTTGAAAAGGTAAAAGAGCTTGCTGATGAGGTGGGTGTATCCCTGCTTCCTGAGATCCACGCAAGTTACAACGAGAAGATTTATGAAACAGTAGCATCTAAGGGCTATATGACTTATGACTTCTTCCTTCCCGGACTTCTTATCTATGCCATTGAGAATAAGAACGGCGAAGTTCTAAGGAAGTGGGCACAGGAGATTCAGGAAAAGAAAATTCGCGTAGTCAACATGCTTGGCTGCCACGATGGTATTCCACTTCTTGATCTTAAGGGAATCCTTGGTGAGGATGAGATCCAGGGCATGATCGACACCATTGTTGGAAGAGGCGGATACGTAAAAGATCTCCACGGTCAGAAGAACATGTACTACCAGGTAAATGCCACATACTACAGCGCTCTTGGGGATGACGACAAAAAGATGCTCTTTGCAAGGGCAATCCAGATGTTCATGCCAGGTAAGCCACAGGTATGGTACCTCGATCTTTTTGCTGGCAAGAACGACCACGAGGCAGTTAAAAGAGCTGGCGCCGGCGGTCACAAGGAGATCAACAGAACCAACCTTTCAAAGGCACAGATTGAAGAGGCGCTTAAAAAGGATGTGGTCAAAAAGCAGCTTTTCCTTCTGAAGTACAGAAATACCAATCCGGCCTTTGGATTTGACAGTGAACTTAACATTGAGACTGATGGAAGTGTAATGACATTTACATGGAAAAAAGACGGCCATGAGGCTAAGCTCAAGGCCGACTTCAGTGATTACAGTTATCAGATCATGTAATAATTTAATCTTTTAAATATGCTGCGAAATAGGTGGCGCCTACACACAGGCTGCCGCCTATTATATTGCCTATAGTTACGGGGATGAGGTTCGTAACAATAAATCCAAAGAGTGAAAGCCCCTCGGCTGGAATGCCATAAACAGAAGATGCGATCATTCCTGCAGGAATGAAATACATGTTGGCAACACAGTGCTCGAAACCGCCAATAATAAAGAGCATAACAGGAAACCAAAGGGTAAGTACTTTGCCAGCAGCTTCTTCTGCAGCAAATGAGCACCATACAGCCATGCAAACAAGGATGTTGCAGAGGATTCCTTTGAGCAGTCCATCCATAAAAGTTATGTTTGACTTGGCAACTGCAGTATTTACAACTGCCTGAGCAAGCTTCCCATCAGCGAAAGCGTAGGTATGTGAAAAGTTAGCAAGAAGAGCAATTATGATTCCACCGACCAGGTTTCCAAGATACACAACGCCCCAGTTCCTGAGCATTCCCTGTACTGTAGCTTTTTTGGACAATACGGGAACCATGATAAGGCAGTTACCTGTAAACAGTTCAGCGCCGCCAATAAGCACCATAAAAAGTCCTATAGGAAATACCACTGAACTGATGAGTCTTCCGGTGGATGGATCTGGTGCACATACAGAAGCTATCTGGCTTCCCAGTCCGCCAAGGGCGATGAAGGCTCCCGCCATTATTCCCAGGATAAATGTTTTTCTAAATGACAGTTTTGTTTTCGCTGTTCCTGCAGCTTCATAAGCCGCTGCAATCTGCGCTGGTGATTTCATTTTTGCTCCCCCCTCACTATATAAAAATTTTTATCCCAATACACATAATATAGTATACCAAGGTTTGTTAAAACACAATATATAGTTGTGTGCAAATAAATCGAATCGATTTTGGGAATCTTAGCTATAAACCGCACAACAAAGGGGAAAATTAAGGTATAATTAGTCTAAAGTCAAAAATCTAGGGGACTATTAATCATATGAATAAAGTAGTTTCTAATGGAGTTGCAAAAGTACCAGTAGTTATGCAGATGGAGGCCCTTGAGTGCGGCGCTGCATGTCTGTCTATGATCCTTGCATATTATGGCAGGTGGATCGCTCTTGAGCAGATGAGACTTGACTGTGGTGTTTCAAGGGACGGATCAAATGCCAAAAATATCCTCAAGGCTGCCAGGAAGTATGGGCTTACTGCCAACGGATACAGGCTTGAACTGGATGCTCTTAGGGAAAAGGGCATGTTCCCCTGCATAGTGCATTGGGATTACAATCACTTTATTGTGCTCAATGGCTTTAGAGGCAACAAGGCCTATGTCAACGACCCTTCAAGGGGCAGCATTGCAATGCCAATAGAGGACTTTGCCAAGGGCTATACCGGAATAGCCCTTATGTTTGATGTGACTGAAAACTTCCAGCCAGGCGGTAAGAGAAAGAGTGTGCTGGAATTCGCCGGCAAGAGACTTAAGGATGCCAGGACAGCAGTTATCTTTACTGTTGCCATGACAATCTTTTCATATGTATTTAGCGTAGTTAATCCATTTATGTCAGAGTACTTTATGGATAAACTTCTTACGGGCACAGAATTTGAAAACGCTGACCCGTTCCTGATCCTTTTAGGATTCCTTGCTTTTGTCCAGATCATTGTGTCCTGGATATCTGCAGTATATTCACTGAAGATCGATGGAAAGCTTGCAATTAACGGTAGTACCTCCTTTATGTGGAAGGTACTAAGACTTCCTATGGAGTTCTTTTCCCAGAGAATGTCTGGTGACCTGATGATGAGACAGACTACCAATGAAGAGATCGCCAGCGCCATCGTTAACACCTTTGCTCCTCTGTGTCTGAACACAGCAATGATGGTGTTCTATCTGGTAGTTCTTATCAGATATTCGGTTCCACTTACAATCCTTGGTGTGACTACGGTTCTCATAAACCTTATCCTGTCCAAGATCATTTCTGATCACAGGATAAATGTTACCCGCGGAATGCTGATAGACAGCGGCAAGCTGGCAACAACCGCACTTTCAGGTATCAGCATGATCGAGACCATCAAGGCCAGCGGAGCAGAGAACGGATTCTTTGAAACCTGGGCAAACTTAAAGGCCAAGGTTGATGAGAAGGAAGTTCAGTTCATGAGAAATGACACCTATATGGGTGCTCTTCCAAACATGATCTCCAAGCTTGCTAACTACGGTATCACCTTTGCCGGCGTATATCTTGCCATGCACGGTCAGTTCACCATCGGTATGATCACAGGTTTCCAGGGAATTCTTGCTTCCTTCATGGAACCTGCAACTACTCTTACCAATGCTGGACAGACCCTTCTTGAGATGCGTACCGAGATGGAGCGTGTCGAGGACGTAATGGAGTACAAGACTGACGAATTCGCTGACAGAGGGGACGACGACAGCCACGAGTTTAAGAAGCTCAGCGGAAACGTTGAGATAAGGAATGTTACCTTTGGATATTCAATTCTTGATGAGCCATTTATCAAGGACTTTTCCATGAATCTTACAACGGGTAAAAGAGTCGCCATCGTAGGCGGAAGTGGATGCGGAAAATCCACTATGAGTAAGCTGATATCAGGACTGTATAAACCCTGGAGCGGCGAGATCTTATTTGATGGCAAATCAATTTCTGAGATTGACAGAAGTGCCTTTACAGGTTCAGTTGCCGTTGTTGATCAGGATATCATCCTCTTTGAGGACACAATAGAGAACAACATCAAGATGTGGGATGAGTCGATCGAGGACTTCGAAGTTATCATGGCTGCAAGAGATGCCCAGATCCACGACGATATCATCGCCAAGCCTTCAGGCTATCAGTACAAGCTTTCTGAAGGTGGAAAGGATCTCTCCGGCGGACAGAGACAGCGCCTTGAGATTGCCAGAGTCCTGGCCATGGACCCATCCATTATCATTCTTGATGAAGCCACAAGTGCCCTTGATGCCAAGACTGAGTATGAGGTAGTTAAGGCCATTAAGGACAGAGGAATCACACTTATCATCATCGCCCACAGACTCTCAACCATAAGAGACAGTGATGAGATCATAGTTCTTGATAAGGGAGAGATCGTAGAGCGTGGAACCCACGATGAACTTATTAAACTTGGCGGCTACTACAGCGAACTGGTAACAAACGACTAAGTATACACTAGGAGCGTAAAATTGGGCTGGTTTGACGAACAAATAAGACAAAGAAAAAGAATGGATGACGAGCTTTTCAGGGATTCCTATGACAATATTGCTCATAGGGTACTTGGCGAGCCTGTCAAAAGAAAAGATTTAAAGGCCAACATCAAAAATGCCATTGATGAGGTTTTCTACTACTACAACTATCCAAGAGTAGAGGTACCCCACAATATTACTGACCCGCTGGATCAGATAGAGTATGCGGTAGGCACAGTTGGTATGATGAAGGCCAATATCAAGCTGGAGGGAAAGTGGTTTAGTGACTGCTTTGGGCCTATCATCTGCTTCTTCAAAGAAGACAATATGCCGATAGCTCTTTTCCCAATCGGGTTTGCGAGGTATTTCTACTATGACCCTGACACTGGCAAAAAGGTGAGAGTTGGCAAAAAAGAGGCACAGCAGTTTTCAGAGGATGCAGTGGCTTTCTATGAGCCTCTGCCTCTTAAAAAGCTGGGAATCCCTGACCTTATAGGCTTCATGAAGAGAAGGCTTACGCTCTTTGATTATCTGTCAGTTGCAGTTATAGCTCTGATTTTGGTGCTGTTTACCATGATCCTTCCTTATGCATCCCAATTGCTGACAGGAACAGTTCTTGATACCAAAAACTACAGCCTTTATATGGCCCTTGTTATTGCCATCATAGTGACCATCTTCTTTACAACTCTATTTGATGCGCTGGAGACAGCAGTTTTGGCAAGAGTAAAGTGGAAGGTTACAATCCCTGTTGAGCAGGCGGTTATGCAGAGGATCCTGACACTTCCTGCTACGTTCTTCAGGCAGTACAGCGCCGGTGAATTATCAAGCAGATCCTCAAGTATCAACGAGATCTGTGAAATCATCATTCAGGATGTGTTTGCTTTTGGATTTTCATCAGCATTTTCACTGGTGTACTTATTCCAGATCTTTCACTATGCACCAAGGCTGGTGGTGCCATCCGTTGTGATCATGTTCCTTACGGTGCTCTTTTCCACAATTTCCGTTCTGATGCAGATGGGTATTTCCAAGAGGCACATGGAGCTCCTTGCCAAGGAGAGTGGCCTTACCTTCGCTATCATCAACGGCATTCAGAAGATCAAACTTGCAGGCGCAGAGAAAAGAATATTTGCAAAGTGGGCTAATCAGTACGCAGAGGGCGCAGCTCTTCAGTACAACCCGCCATTCTTCCTTAAGATAAGCGGTGTTATCAATACCGGAATTTCGCTGATAGGTACAGTAGTACTCTATGGTATCGCCATTAAATCTGGCGTGTCAGCTCCTGAGTACTTTGCTTTTAATATCGCCTATACAACCATGTTCGCAGCGTTTTCACAGCTTTCATCAGCTTCTCTTTCAGTGGCCAAGATCAAGCCTGTTCTGGAGATGGCTGAGCCAATCCTTAAGACTGAGCCAGAGAAGACCTTAAGGAAAGACATGGTCACAAGAATAAGCGGCGGTATCGAGATGAACGGTGTTTACTTCAAGTACAACGAGCAGGCACCTTACATCCTTGAAAACTTCTCAGTCAAGATCAAGGCCGGAGAGTACGTTGCCATCGTAGGTAAGACCGGATGCGGTAAATCCACTTTGGTAAGGCTTCTTCTTGGGTTTGAAAAGCCTGAGAAAGGTGCAGTTTTCTATGACGGAAAAGATCTTGAGAGGATTGACCTTAAGTCTCTTAGGCGTAAAATAGGTTCTGTTATCCAGGATGGCAAGCTCTTCTACGGAGATATATTCAGAAACATAGCCATTGCTTCCGAGAAGCTCACGAAGGATGAGGCCTGGGAGGCAGCTGAGATGGCGGGAATCGCCGATGATATCAGGGCAATGCCTATGGGCATGAACACCATCATTGCTGAGGGTCAGGGAGGAATCTCCGGAGGCCAGAAGCAGAGGATCCTGATTGCCAGAGCTGTGGCAAGCAAGCCCAAGATCCTGATATTTGATGAGGCTACCAGCGCCCTTGATAACATTACCCAGAGACAGATATCTGAAGCCCTTGACGGTCTTAAGTGCACCAGGATCGTAATCGCCCACAGGCTTTCAACAATCAAGAACTGCGACAGGATCCTTGTTATGGATGGCGGCAAGATAGTTGAAGAGGGTACATATGACGAACTTATTGCCAGGAAGGGCTATTTCAGCGAATTAGTAGAAAGGCAGCAACTGTAAAACATGATAAGTTACAAATGTCCAAACTGCAGCGCCGAGATGGTGGTGCATTCATCCGGGGACCTGGTATGTCCCTATTGCGGAACAAAAGAGAATTTCTCAGACGCAGAACTGGCTGAGTACAAAAAGTTCAGAATCCATATGCTGGAGTACCTAAAGGCCTGTTCTGATGCAGATCCTGATCCTGACAAGACAGACAGGATGTGGGACAGAGCTGAACAGCTTAAGCTTAAATCCAAAGACGGCGAAGAAGTGGTAGTAAGCTACCTTTATAAGACAAAGAATGGACAGGTTTCATCCTACTTTACAAGGTACAATGTGATCTACCATTTCCCCGCTGATTTTAGAAATCACACTGATATAAATAATACAGCAGAGCTTCACGGAAACCTTACATCCAAGGCTATTGCGGGGCTGGGAAAGCTCAATTTCCCACAGGCTGATCTAAAGCACCTTGAGAAGTGCTTCCCTCAGTATTCTGGAACCATTGTTCTTTCAGATGGCGGAATGCTACTGGTGTTCAATAAGCCAGAGGAGTTCTATCCACTGGAACTCTTTGGAGCTTTGGAAAAAGAGCATGTGGCCTGGATCATCTCCAGGCTTGAGAATATCTGCTGCGTCCTTGAATACAGCGGTATTTGTCACGGGGATATCTGCCCTGATACCATCTGTATAAATCCACGAACTCACGAAGCCATGCTCTTTGGGGCCTGGTGGGCAGTAACAGACAAAAAGACTTCTCTTTTGCCATCGCCTAATACAGACCTTGTGGCAATCAGAAAAACTGCCAGGATGATCCTTGGATATGAAGCCGGGCAGCAGTCTGGAAGCTTTGAGAAATTCCTTAAGGATAAGCCAACCTGCGATGCCTACAAGGATTTCGAGAACTGGGATAAAGTGATAGAAGATGCCTTCGGGGGAAGGCGTTTTACTAAAATGAATTATTAAGTTTTTTTAGGAGGAGTATTAACAAATGGGATACGGAAGTTACACAAGTGCGGACTGGAGCAGGCTGCGTGACTCTGCAGGAATTTCGGAGAAATCTACAGCTTCCCAGATCTTCAGAAAAGTGGAGATGGAGGAGAAGTTCAACCCTCTGTTTGTAAATGCCCGTGAGGCAATGGATTCAGAGGACCATCCAAACTCAACCCCAATTATCATAGGACTGGACGTCACAGGCTCCATGGGATATCTGTCAGAGGAGATTGCCAAGAACTCCCTTCACGAGACCATGATGAAGCTCTACTCAACCAAGCCTGTTGATGATCCACAGCTTCTTTTTGCAGCAGTTGGCGACGTTTCAGACAGGGCGCCACTTCAGGTAACACAGTTTGAGTCAGACATCAGGATCGCTGAGCAGCTCCTTGAGCTGTGGCTTGAGGGAAGAGGTGGAGATTCACCTGAGGACTTTGAGCTTTTATGGTACTTTGCTGCAAGGCATACCAAGATCGATTCCTTTGAAAAGAGAGGCAAGAAAGGATTCCTGTTTACCATCGGTGATGCAGACTGTCATCCAGAGGTAAGAGGAACAGATATAGCAGGAATCTTCGGAGATGATCCGGAGAGATTTTCATCAAAGAAGCTTGCTGAGATTGCAGGAGAGAAGTACGAGATCTTCCACATCAACCTCTCAGACAGCTACAACAAGCCTGTACACTTTAGCGAAGCTATTCCAGGCAGGATCATTACCCTTAGCAAGCAGAATGTTTCATCAATTCCAGAAGTTATCATCACAGTAATGCAGATGGTGAACGGAATGGGTCTTGAGGAGGCTGTTAACCAGTGGAGTGGCATGAAACAGCCTATAGTAAGACGAGCAGTTGAGGACCTTGTGTTTAAGACAAAGAAAAAAGGATTCTTCTTTTAATGGCTCCAAAAATCTACGTAGTTATTGGAAAAAATTTTGGTGACGAGGGAAAGGGGAGAGTTACTCACCTTCTCTCAGGCAGACTGGGAAAGAGCCTTGTGATCCGTCACAACGGCGGCGCTCAGTCTGGTCACACCGTTATAGCTGGCCCCGAGTCGGTAGCCTTTTTAGAACTGCCAGATGCCTGTGACAGTGAAAAGAGATTCATCTTTCACGAAGTGGGATCTGGCAGCTTTAATGGTGCTGACACTTTGTGGATCGACACTTTTTTCCCGGATCTTTTTAAGCTTAGGGAAGAGGTGGACTCTTTTTCAAAAGTATCTGGCCTTACTCCCAGGATCTACGCTCTGCCCACCACAAACGTGACTACGGTTTTAGATGTTCTCTTTAACATGGCTCTTGAGGAGTCAAGGGGAAAAGAGCGTCACGGAAGCTGCGGAATGGGAATCTATGAGACGTTCCTTAGAGTGGAAAGCGGCGTGACATTAACTGTTAAGGATGTTAAGAATCTTCAAGAGAGAGAGCTGTTTAAGAGACTTCTGGATATCCGGGAGAGCTACTATATCCCAAGATTAAGAGAACTTTTTGGGGAAAAGACATCCTCCCAGTATCTTACGGATATGCTAAACGATACTGTGATAGAGAACGCAGCAACGGAGATGAAGAGAAACTCAGAACTTGTGGAGATTGTAGAGGACGACGTTGTCTCTTTTCTTAATAATTATGACAATGTGGTCTTTGAGAGCGGACAGGGACTTCTTCTTGATTCAGAGAACAAGAGGTTTGCGCCCCACGTTACAGGCTCAAGAACGGGTCTTACGAACCCTGCAGCCTTCCTTAACAGATATGGGCTAAGAATCGATGAAGTGGTCTATGTGACAAGGAGCTATGTCACCAGGCACGGAGCTGGAGATCTGCCCCACGAGTGCAGGAGAAGGCACCTTGGAAATGTAAGAAAAGACACCACCAATGTGACCAATCCATGGCAGGGAGCCATACGCTATGCGCCACATCCATCGGTCTACGAGTTCATGGATCCAGTCATTCAGGATCTTAGGATCCTTGATTACAGACCAAGAGTTACCTGTGCAGTGACCCACCTTTCGGAAACTAAAGGCAGAATCGTGTTTCCAGACAGAGCGGCCAATATGACAACGAACGAGCTTCAGATGGTGAAAGAGATCACTATGGTATTTGACTCCTTTTGGGAACTCGCGTGAACAAACTGTGATTTTTCCATGAAGAATTGATAAATTAGTGTAAAATGTACCACTTTCAGTGTAAGATTTGAAAGTGGTACATCTTTAGTTTATGATGGTAATGTTTTAAACTGCTTTAGTATGGAAGTATTTTGAGGAATATTATGAAAAAACTAGTTGAGATAAAGGATGTAAGTAAGATCTACAATCCTGGTGAAAACGAGGTCAGAGCCTTAAACCACGTATCTTTGACCATCGGAGAAGGGGAATTTGTAGCTATTATCGGACAGTCTGGTTCCGGTAAGTCAACTCTTATGAATATGCTCGGATGTCTTGATACGCCCACAAGTGGCAAGTATTTTCTCCACGGACAGGACGTATCCCACATGACAGATGACGAGCAGTCTGAAGTCAGAAACAGAGAGATCGGCTTTATTTTCCAGGGATTTAACTTAATACCATCACTGACAGCTCTAGAGAATGTTGAGCTTCCTCTTATATATAGAGGAGTTGGAAAAAAGGAGAGGGACAGGCTTGCTAACGCCGCACTTAACAGTGTTGGTCTTGAAAAGCGTAAGACCCACAAGCCTAACGAGATGTCAGGTGGACAGCAGCAGAGAGTTGCCATCGCAAGAGCTATAGCACAGGCACCACCTATTCTTCTTGCGGATGAGCCAACAGGTAACCTTGATACTGCTTCTACCAAAGAAATTATCAGGATAATAAAGAGGCTCTACTTTGAAGGTAGAACCGTTATTATAATCACCCATGATCCTGGTATTGCGGCTCAGGCCAAGAGGATCATAACTATTTCCGATGGAAAGATCACAAGCGACATTATGAATCCTGATTACAAGGATGAAATTTAAGGCAGCATTTGTTTAGTATTTTGGAGGATGTGTAATGGAAGAGAACAAGAACGAGATCAAAGAGACCACCGTAGATGCAGTAGAGATCTACGATGAGGATGATAGTGTAGATTTATCAGACTCAGTAAAAAAGAAGAAAAAATTCAAAAAGAGATACATAGTTATCGGAGTAGCAGCTCTTGCTCTTATCGGATTTATCGTATTCAGGGTAAATGCCAGCAAGAACGCAGTTACCTTTGTTGAGACTCAGGAAGTTGCTCTTGGCAGTATTGAGAACATTCTTTCAATCTCCGGAACAGTAGAGAGTGGAGAGACCAAAAACTATTTCTCAGAGCTTGCAGCTCCAATTGACAAGGTCAACGTCAAGGTCGGTGACAAGGTTAAGGCAGGAGATGTTCTTTGCACCTTTGATGCAGAAAACCTTGATCTTCAGCAGCAGAGCGCAGAGCTTGCCATCAAGCAGGCCAAGGGAAGCTACAGCTCCCTTTACAGCCCAACTGGTGCAGCAGACAGAAAATACGCTGAGGGTATGACAGCGCAGCAGATCAACGACAGAATTGATGCCATCACAGCTGAGATCGATGCAATAAACAGAAAGATCACAGAAAAGTCTGATCGTATGAACCAGACCCTTACTGATCTTCAGAAGACTGCAAGGGATATCAACCAGAATGGTATTTCTGACAGCAGTGAGATGTACTTCGACAATGGCAATGATGGATACATCTATCGTAACCAGGATGATACCAAGACAGATGGCAACTACAACGAGCCATCAGAGTCCAACAAGCAGATGTCACTTGCTATTCAGGACTCTATCTCAGATGTTTCCTATGCTATCCAGCATGATCCTGAGATTGAGGCATGGAACAATCAGATAACAGCTCTTAAGGAAGAACAGTCTCACCTTTCAAGTGCCAAGGCAGCTCAGGTCAATCCTGGAACAGCTCAGTCTCAGAAGGCTTCCCTTGAGTCAACAGAGCTGACACAGGGTAATACTCTTTCCAAGATCGAGTCAGCAAGAGAGGGAATCAAGGCTGAATTTAACGGTGTTATCACAGCGATTCCAGCTACAGTAGTTGACGGAGCTACAGTTGCTAACGGAGCACAGCTTCTTACTATTGCCAATCTTGATGATGTACAGATTTCCATCCAGGTATCAAAGAGTGACCTTCCTAAGGTTTCAGTTGGTGAGAAGGTAGACATCACAATAAATGGCAAGTCATATCAGGGAGAAGTTACCAAGATCTCCGGTTCTGCGACCAAGAACTCTAATGGTGTTGCAGTAGTAGACACCAAGATCAAGGTTACCAATCCTGATTCAGATATTATTCTTGGTGTAGAAGCTAACAACAAGATCCATGCTCAGAAGGCAGACGACACCATCGTTCTTCCTTATGAGATCATTCAGACAGATTCAACCGGAGACTACGTCTATGTTCTTGATAACGGCGTAGTAGCAAGAAGAGACGTTACTATTGGTATCTCTACAAGTACAGATGCCCAGATCGTTGAAGGACTTTCAGTAGGCGATCAGGTAATCTCTTCAGATGTATCAATGCTTACAGAGGGTATGGCAGTATCAGTAATGCCTGTTCAGTAATATGGGAAAAATTGGCGAGTATTTAAAAAGCGCAATTAAACAAATATTGGGAAATGGCTACAGAACTGCCATGACCATGCTTGGAATAGTTATCGGTATCGCTGCTGTTATAGCAGTTGTGGCTCTTGGCAACGGTATGAGCGCCTATGTTACCAATTCAATTAACGATCTTGCTGGTAACTACGGTGTAATGTCCATGAACACCAGCAAGACCTCTGAGCGTTTCACCAGAGATGACATGCTCCTTATCGAGGATTCAATTCCAGGTATCAAGGGTGTATCACCGAATCTCTCTGCTTATGGTAAGGTTACTGCCAGAAAGGGAACCTTTGAATGCAGCCTTAATGGCGGATCAGAGGCTTTGCAGTATGCTCTGAGCAACGAAATTGTTAAGGGCTCCTACTTTAACAGGCAGCAGGTTGAGAGTGGAGCAAGGGTTTGCATTATGCTCCTTGATGATGCCAAGAAGCTTTTTGGAACAGAGGATGCTGTAGGCAGAGAAATTGATATTACTGTAGGTGGTAAGACCGCCACATATACGATAATAGGTCTCAGAGATCACATGAATGACATGTATGCCTTCATTATGGAGGGGCAGGAATACTACTGTGAGATCGAACTTCCTTATACTGCTCTTTGTGCAGACTTTGACTTTGATTCAGAGAACTTCTATCAGCTTGTAGTGTTTGATGATCAGTCAACTCTTTCCCAGACAGTTGATACAGCAAAAGAGATCATGACTAACAAGCACGGTCTTCGCGGAACCACAGCTCTTTCGGCCTATAGTATGGCGGATTTTGCACAAGAGCTTGATCAGATTCTTGGATATGCATCCAGTTTCCTTCTGCTTGTATCAGTTATCTCCCTTGTTGTAGGTGGTATCGGTGTTATGAACATCATGCTGGTATCAGTTACAGAGAGGACCAGAGAGATCGGTATCCGTAAGTCAATCGGAGCCAGCACTGGAGCAATACTTACTCAGTTCCTCGCTGAGTCAGCAATCCTCACTCTCCTTGGAGGAATAGTGGGAATTGTCCTTGGAATAGGACTTGCATATATCATCTGCACCGCTATTGGCTTTGATGTTATCATCACTCCTTCCTCAGTTGCAGGAGCTGCGCTGTTTTCCGTACTTATTGGATTGTTTTTTGGCATATATCCGGCAAGAAAAGCCGCTTTAATGAAACCAATCGACGCACTAAGATTATGATGGTATACTATTGTAGATAAATTGTTTTTTGGGGTGTGTCGTGAGAGAGATTATTGATCAGCTTCTTCAGGGAAAATATGTTTATACGCAGAGAAACCTTGATTTTTCGACTGCACGTATAGAACTCAACCTTGGACCTGGGGAGTTGGCCACAGGCTCTTTTACCATCTTTGGCCCAGAAAACGCATTTTTAGAAGGCAAAGTTACTTCCACCGATCTTAGGATGGAAGTTATTACACCAGACGTATCCGGATCCCCCTATGAAGTATCTTACAGATTCAATTCTCTTGGAATGTCCCATGGGGACGTCCTTAAGGGGGAATTCCGCGTCATATCTAATCAGGGAGAGTATGTTCTCCCCTTCGTTGTCACCGTAAGGTCGCAGGTTGTGGCCTCTAGCCTTGGTGATATCAAGAACCTATTTCATTTTGCAAATTTAGCCAAGACAGACTGGGATGAGGCAGTGGCCCTCTTTTATTCGTCTGACTTTATTTCCGTTTTCAAGGGCAATGATGCTCAGTACGAGAGCTTATACAGGGGACTGTCTGAGGATCCTGACAACGAGCAGAATGTTGAGGAGTTTCTCATCTCCATCAACAAGAAACAGCCTGTTGCCTACGTTATGGACCAGGAGTCGCTGCAGATCGACTACACGGGACTTAACGCTGATCATGGCATTATCATAACCAAGAACGGATGGGGTTATACCCACCTCTTTGCAGATGTGGACGGAGACTTCATAACTCTAGATAAGTATGAGATCTCAGAGGACGACTTTACCGGCACCACAGCAAGGATCAAGCTGCGTCTTCGTACCGACCAGCTCCACGAGGGCAACAATTACGGAAGAATCCGTTTCTACAACAATTTTACAGAGGTCATTTTCCCTGTAACAGCCATTGTCCATCTTTCTGACAAGCATCTGACAGGGGATTACCAGGAGATGAAGAGACTCCTTGTGGACCTTGTAAGAGTCTATGAGAATTTCAGCTGCAAAAAAATAACCTCAAGAGCCTGGCTTTCTGAGACTGGCAAGATCATCTCCAAGATGAATGCCATCGATGACAAGAATCTTGAGACAAGACTATACACTGCCCAGTACTACATCACCGCAGGCAGGATCAACGAGGGTAAGTGGATCCTTGATAAGGCGGAAAAAGAGGCACTGGACGCCGATGGAGATACTCTTTATAGCTACTATCTCTACCTTTCTACTCTCTGCAGCAGAGAGGACGCCTACATCAACGACGTGTCAGAAAGGCTTGAGGGAATATTCAGGAGAAACCCTGATAACTGGAGAATTGCATGGCTCCTTCTCTATATAGCTGAGGAGTACACCACAAGCAGCCCCAGAAAGTGGATGATGCTTGAAGAGCAGTTCACCTTTGGTTGCAGGAGTCCGATCCTGTATCTGGAGGCCATGAATCTTTTAAATGATTCACCTTCGATCTTAACAAGGCTTGATAACTACGAGTTGTACGTTCTTGAGTACGGCGCCAAGAAACAGATAATATCCTTAAACCTCATTGATCAGATAGTTTATCTGTCCATGAGAGTCAGAAACTTTGACATGAGACTCTTTAGGATCTTAAAGGCCTGCTACGAGATAAGAGAGAGCGGAGATGTGCTTGAAGCCATTGTTTCTCTTCTTATCAAGGGCGGCAAGACAGATGCCTTTGCCTTCGAGTGGTACAAGAGAGGCGTCGACAGCGAGCTTCGTATCACAAGACTGTATGAGTACTACATGATGTCCATCTACACCGATGAGAATGGGCTTCTTCCCTGCGACATCAGCAAGATGGTCCTTATGTACTTCTCATATCAGAGCGACCTTGAATACGACAAGAACGCTATCCTCTACAGATATGTTCACGAGCACAAGGAAGAGTATCCTGAGCTCTACGATTCATATGTTCCACAGATAGAGAAGTTCCTTATGGCCCAGCTTGATAAGGGCAGAGTCACAAGAGACCTTGGCTATCTGTACAAAAACATGCTCACAAGGCAGATGGTTGACGCAGCCAATGCATCCAAGGTGCTGTCAGCTCTTTACACCTCAGAGATCAGAGTCAGCGACAGCAGGATCGTAGGTGTCTGCGTTGTGTATGACAAGTGCGAGGGCGCAATGCGCTTCCCCGTGGTAGACGGAGTCTGCTACGTTCCGTTATATGGAAGTGACTACACAGTTCTTTTAGCTGATCACGAGGGCAACAGGTATGCAGCCAGCATCCCGTACACCAATACCAAGCTGATGCTCCCTGGCAAACTCTCAGCCTATGCAATCCCTTACATCCAGAAGGGCAAGGAGAACCTGGATCTATTCCTGTGCGACCTTGGCAAAAATGCCTACACCATCGACCTTGATAATGTGGGCAGATACAGAGACCTGGCTGGTTCCGAGCTTGTCAGAAAGAGCTATAGGAACGAGATTTCAGGTAACCTCATCAGATTCTATTACGACAACGATTTTACAAGGCAGCTCACTGAGTACCTTGTGAACATAGACCCGGAGGAGTTTGAAAGTGCCGGAAGAGCCGAGATATTAGAGCTCATGGTAATGTCAGGCCTCTACGAGAAGGCAATGGAGTGGGTAAAGACCTTTGGATGTCACGGAATTGACGCCAAGGTGATCCTTAAGCTCTGCGTCCGTCTCCTCGACAGAGGAGCATTAGAGCCCGAGGCAAAAGAGCTGGAGATTGCCCACTACGCTTTCAGATCAGGCAAGTACGACGAGCAGCTACTTAACTTCCTGATCACCCACTACAACGGAACCTTGAGGGAGATGAGAGAGATCTGGAGGGCTGCTGAGTCCTTTGGTCTTGATACCTATTCTCTTAGTGAGAGGATCCTTGTGCAGGCTCTTTACAGCGGAGCCTTCATCGGTGAGAAGATCGAGATCTTCAAGAAGTACGTTAAGAGCGGTGCCAATGCTGACGTTGAGATGGCATTCCTTTCACAGAGTGCCTACGACAGCTTTGTAAAGGGCACTGTGACAGATAAGTTCATATTTGACAGAATTGAGAAGCTGGCACTTGAGAACATGCCGCTTTCTGAAGTCTGTGCACTGGCTTACCTTCGCTACTATGCTAACGACAGGAAGTCCGAGGAAGAGGTCAACGAGGAGATCGCAGCGAAGTTCCTAAGGAGCCTTCTTTCCAAGGATGTGTACTTCTCTTTCTACATGGAGTACGCAGATGTCCTGCCAGATATGGTGCAGTTCATAGACAAGACCATGCTCGAGTACAGGTCAGGTCCTGACGCCCACTGCAAGGTGCACTACAGACTTGATAATGACGCTGACAATGAGTACAAGGTAGTCGAGATGCGTCAGATGTACGATGGCATATATGTTGCAGATTTCATCCTGTTCTTCGGAGAGCAGATGCAGTACTACATCACTGAGCAAAACGGAGAAGAGGAGATCCTTACTGAGAGCGGAACCATCCAAAAGAGCGACATCGTAGGTGGTACACTTCCAGGAAGATTCAGTCTTATAAATGACATTATGATCGGTGAGACCCTGCAGGACTACGATACAGTGGACTCACTTATCGGGGAGTATTTTAGAAAGAAGTTTATTTGTGACAAGCTGTTTTCTCCTATGGATACAGAAGACAGCAGGGAAGGATGATAGACAATGCTTTTTGGTAACTCTGACTCAAGGCGATTTGTCCTGGGGTATGATCTGGGTGAAAAAGTATCCCAGATCAGCTACCTGGCGTCAGATGCAGACATGCCTGAAACCCTGTCAGTTCTGGCAGGAAGCGAACTTTATAATATTCCTACTGTCCTGTGCAAAAGAAAGGACGTCAATCAGTGGTTTTACGGTAAAGAGGCTGTAAGGCACATTGAAGACGGAGATGGAACTGCTGTAGAGGGGCTTATTGCAGCTGCCAAGGACGGCAAGCCTGTGATGGTTGGAGAAGCTGAGTACGATCCGATAGCTCTTTTGACTCTGTTTGTTAAAAGAAGCTTATCACTTCTCTCCCTTGAGGTTTCCATGGACAACGTGGATGCCATCATGTTTACCACAAGAAGCCTCGATCACAGGATGGTGCAGGTTTTAAATGCTGTGACAGCTGCCCTTGAGCTTAAGACTTCCAACATTTTCTATCAGAGCCATGAGGAGAGCTTTTACAACTACATGCTCTATCAGCCTGATGACCTGACACATCACACGATCCTTGCCTGTGACTACGACCTTGAGGAGCTGTCTGTGTTTAAGATGACCTTAAACACCAACACCAAGCCCGTGGTTGCAACCATAGATGTAGAGCACTTTGACGAGCTGATGCTTCCAACCGGATTCCCAAAGGATGCAGCTCTTTTCCATAAGACCTGTGAGAGACTAGATGATGAGTTTCTGACCATCATGCAGAAGGTCTGCCAGGAGAAGATCATATCAACGGTATTCCTTCTTGGTGACGGCTTCCATGAGAAGTGGACCAAGAGGTCATTAGAGTTCCTTTGCAGGACAAGGCGTGTATTCCAGGGCAACAACCTCTTTAGCAAGGGCGCCAGCATCGCCGCAAGAGAGAGGGTGAGTCCCACAGGCAATGCAGGCAAGTTTGTATTCCTTGGTGAGGACAAGCTTAAGGCCAATCTTGGAATGAAGCTCCTTAAGTGCGGAACAGAGGTTTATCACGCCCTTCTTGATGCCGGAGTTAACTGGTACGAGGCTGAGACCAGCCTTGACATCATCATGGACCAGAGCGGCATTTTGAACATAGAAGTCACACCACTTACCGGCGGAAGGCCCAAGGTTGTTCAGCTCTATCTGGACGGTCTTGTAAAAAGACCTGCTGGCACCACCAGACTTCATCTGGCAATTGCCATGAACAGCGTAAGTGAAGTGAGCGTAAAAGTCACAGACAGGGGATTTGGAGAACTGTTCCCTGCAACTGGCAAAGTCTGGGAGCAGACTATAGAGGTATAAGATCTTATGAGTAAACCGATTTTGTGCATAGGAAGCTATGCTGAAAATCCATACCACATAGAGAAGATAGGCAGGAATGTCTACTGCATCGAGGAGCTGTGTTACTGCATAGTCAAGAACGCTTTTCTTCTTGATGAGGAGAGCTTTGGACCATCACTCTTTGACTGGATCGAAGAGGAGTGCAGCCTTCACAGACTCTCTGATGAGCTTAGGAGCATGTATTCAAAGAGATGTTCCATGGCCGCTCTTGCAGGAACCATCCTTGATTACGTTGGATACAACACCAGGAAGGAAGTGGACAAGACTGAAGAGATCCTTCGTGGTAACGCAGGCATGGATGTCTATCAAAAGAAGCTGGCAAGAGCTAACTTCCTTCTTAAGAACGGCAGATACGCCATGGCCTTCAGAGAGTATGAGTTCCTTCTTGCCAACACTCCTGATATAGACAAAAAGCTAAGGGCTAAGATCGAGCACAACGAGGGCGTGATGTACGCAAGGTTGTTCCTCTTTGAGAAGGCCGCAGAGAGATTCCTTAAGGCCTACGAGGACAGCGGTGACAAGGAGTCCTATTACCAGTATCTTTCAGCCGTGAGGATGAACCTTTCAAACAAGGAATACGTTTCATTTATAGCAGACAGCGACGAGGCCTATGAGGCTTCCATGACCATAGAAGGCAGGATGAAGGAAGCAGAGGAGCTCTACGCTGCCAGTGATGATAACCACACACTTGGAACTCTTTCAGTCTACAAGGCTGAGGGCAAGATGCACGAGTACTACGAACAGGTTGGGGAGCTCACTGATAAGATGAAGTATACTTACAGAGAGCTGGTTAAAGACAGGGTGAAATAAATGGGCTTTTTAGACATCTTTTCAAACAATAGTAGAGACGAGGACTGGGCGGAGCAGACAAGGCTCCAGGACTGGAACGACATTGTCTATACCAGAAAAGACGTGGATATGGACGATCCGGTCCAGAGAAGAGAGTATATAGGCAGCTGCCTTCTTCAGATGCAGGAGGCTGCCAGGGAACTTGACGCCCTTGAGTATGAGTACAATGATGTCACAAGTCACCTTCGTGACATGGAGGAAATCGATGCGCTGCCACCAGAGCAGAGGGCTGAGATCAACGATTGTGCCCAGAAGATCCTTGATTCCCAGGTTACTCAGGAGAAGTTTGGTAAAAGAAAAAGCAAGATGACTGATGCTGAGTTCGAGCACATGGAGAGGCTCCAGCACGACGCCAAGTCAGGAGCAAGTAAGCTTGCTGAGGCAGAGGTCTATCAAAAGAAGATCAGAAACGACCTTAAGCGCCTTGACAGTGAGCACCAGGCTTACGAGTACCAGGAAGAGGAACTTCTTGCAACTATAGAGAATACCAAGAAGCTGATAATTGCCATAGGCGTAGCACTGGTGGTGATCCTGGTATTTCTTTTGATACTGCAGATCGGCCTTAAGCTTAACGTAATATATGGCATCATGGTGACAGTACTTCTCGCAGCTATCGCCATCACCGTTTTGTATGTGCAGAATTCCAATGCAGCAGTTGAGCTTAAAACAGTGACAAAGTCTATCTCAAGGCTTATAATGCTTCAAAACCAGGTTAAGATCAGATACGTCAACAACACGAACCTGATCGATTACCTCTGCATCAAGTACGGCGTCAACACCTCATCAGAGCTGACAGATCTGTACGAGAGATATGAGCAGGAAAAGAAAGAGAGAGCAAGATTCGAGGATGCCAGAAAGCTCCTTGATTCCAATGAAAAAGACCTTATCTACATGCTCCGCCACTACAGGGTCAAGGATCCTGATATCTGGATCCACCAGGTGGAAGCCCTTCTTAATCACAATGAAGAGGTAGAGATAAGGCACAGTCTGAACGTCCAGAGACAGTCCCTTAGAAAACGCATGGAGTACAACAGGGACGTGGTTGCTGGAAATGCCAAGCTGGAGATCGAAGATATGGCAAGGCAGTACCCCAAGTACACTCAGGAAATTCTCGATATGGTTTCAAAATATGAGGACAAGTATGAATGATATGGTGTCAGAAGGTCAGAATGCGTGCATGCTTGCATGCTAAGCCTTCTGACTTTATGACACTAACAAACATGAGGAAGTAGGCCGATAGGCCGGATTCCGAATGGTTGTAGGATTGCGAAAGCTGCTTTTTAGCGTAGCAATCCGTATATCATTCATTTATAATATTATTCAAAAAAAGAGGAGTATGAAAAAATGAGTACAGACCGCTATCTAAGCCCACTATCAGAGCGCTATGCAAGTAAAGAGATGCAGTATATCTTTTCCCCTGATATGAAGTTCAGGACCTGGAGAAGACTCTGGATCGCTCTTGCTGAGATTGAGCAGGACCTTGGTCTTCCTATCACAGATGAGCAGATTGAAGAGCTTAAGGCCCACAAGGATGACATCAACTATGATGTTGCCAAGGCAAGGGAAAAAGAAGTTCGTCACGATGTTATGAGCCACGTTTACGCTTACGGTGTTCAGTGCCCCAAGGCTAAGGGAATCATCCACCTTGGCGCTACAAGCTGCTACGTTGGTGACAACACAGATATCATCGTTATGACAGAGGCTTTGAAGCTTGTTCGCAAGAAGCTCGTTAATGTCATCGCTGCTCTTTCTAAATTTGCTGATGAGTACAAGGATCAGCCAACCCTTGGATTTACTCATTTCCAGCCTGCACAGCCGACAACAGTAGGTAAAAGAGCGTGCCTGTGGCTTCAGGATTTTACCATTGATCTTGAGGATCTGGACTACGTTTTAGATAACATGAAGCTTCTTGGCTCAAAGGGAACAACTGGTACTCAGGCTTCATTCCTTGAGCTCTTTGACGGAGACCTTACCAAGGTTGACAAGCTTGATCCAATGCTTGCTGACAAGCTTGGATTTAAGGGATGCATGGCAGTTTCAGGACAGACCTACAGCCGTAAGATCGACATGAAGGTTGTAAATGTTCTTGCAGGCATCTGTTCATCAGCTACCAAGATGGCTCAGGATATCAGACTTCTTCAGCACCTTAAGGAAGTTGAGGAGCCATTTGAGAAGAGCCAGATCGGTTCATCAGCTATGGCTTACAAGAGAAATCCTATGAGGAGTGAGAGAATCTGCTCCCTTTCAAGATATGTGATCATCGATACACTTAACCCGGCTATTACAGAGGTTTCACAGTGGTTTGAGAGAACTCTCGATGATTCAGCCAACAAGCGCCTTTCAATTCCTGAGGGCTTCCTTGCAACAGACGGTGTTCTGGACCTTTGTCTCAATGTTGTAGACGGACTTGTTGTTTATCCTAAGGTTATTGAAAAGCACATGCTCGCTGAGCTTCCATTTATGGCAACAGAGAATATCATGATGGATGCAGTTAAGGCAGGTGGTGACAGACAGGAGCTTCATGAGAAGATCAGAGAGCTCTCCATGGAAGCAGGTAAGACTGTCAAGGTTGAGGGTAAGGACAACAACCTCCTTGAGCTTATCGCAGAAGACCCTGCATTCCCACTCACACTTGAAGAGCTTAAGGCATCAATGGATCCTAAGAAGTATGTAGGATGCAGCGCTCACCAGGTTGAGAAGTTCTTAAATGAAGTGGTTAAGCCTATCCTTGATGCTAACAAGGAAGACCTTGGCCTTACAGCTGAGATTAACGTATGAGGTAATTATGAAGATAACAGATATATTCAAGGAAAAAGAGGTAACCCTCTCCTTTGAGGTGTTCCCACCAAAGACAGATGCTGGCTATGAAGCAGTAGAGAAGGCAGCAGCCGAGATCGCAGCCCTTAAACCTGACTTTATGAGCGTAACCTACGGAGCAGGCGGCGGAACCAGCAAGAATACAGCGGCCATCTCCTCAGACCTTCAGGATAAGTACGGAGTAACAGTTCTTTCTCACCTTACCTGCGTATCATCTACCAAAGAGACTGTTAAGTCCATGATAGAAGAGTATAAGAGCAGGGGCATTGAGAACATTATGGCTCTTCGCGGAGATATTCCCAAGGAAGGCAGGATTTGCTACGACTACGATCATGCAACCCAGCTCATCTACGATATCAAGTCTATTGATGAGAGCTTTTGCATCGGCGGTGCATGCTACCCCGAGGGACACATCGAGTGTGCAAGACAGTCAGAGGACATCGAGCATTTAAAAGAGAAGGTTGATGCAGGATGTGATTTCCTGACAACCCAGATGTTTTTTGATAACTCTACTCTCTATCAGTTCCTGTACAGGATAAGAGAGAAGGGCATTGAAGTTCCTGTTCTTCCAGGAATCATGCCAATAACAAACGCCAAGCAGGTTTCAAGGAGCGTGGCTCTTTCAGGATCTACAATTCCTCAGAAGATGAAGATCATGGTGGACCGCTTCGCTGATGACCCTGACAAGATGAAGGAAGCCGGTATCATCTACGCCAGCGACCAGATCATCGATCTTATCAGTAATGGAGTGAGTCACATCCACGTTTACTCAATGAACAAGCCTGACATCGCTGCAGGTATCATGAGAAATCTTGCAACTATAATACGATAATAAAACAAGGCTGAAGTCGTTTTGTTCGACTTCAGCCTTTTATTATGCACATTTCTTATTTGACAATAATTGTTACTGTCACAGGTTCTGAACCGGCAAATTCCATTGTCATTGTGTAGGTGCCAGCTTCTAAAGTGTTCAGGTATTCCTTGCTTATGACGATGGTGAACAGACCGTTCTTTTCCTGTTTGATGGTGTAGTCAAGGCCGCCAGCTTCAAGTCTTATACCATTTATGTAGACATTGGTCAGATTTGTTGCAAGCTTGCGGAGTATAAGTGAATATCCGTTATCTGTGCTCTTGTTGTAAACATTATCTGTTGGTGAGTAAACAACAAGATCTTTTTCGATCATCATTGATTTGATATCCACAAGCAGTGCCTGTCTCATTTCCTCTGCGACGTATGGTGTTATGTCGATCTCATCTGTATCTTCAACTGCTGGAGTATCTTCAGGGCCATAGTAGATGTCATCAGGATCGCCTCCACCAGCTTCGTTGTTGTTTAACAGATAATTGATAACGTGTATGTACGTCTTTAGATCTGAACGGTCAATAAAGTCATTTACTACCCAGTAATAAGCCTCACCCAGCTGCTCGTAGGATAAATCGTAATAGGTATAGGAGTTTGGCATCTGTGCTGCAGCCATAGCTCTTTCATCATCGGCCACATTCTGGTATTCAGGATAATAACAGGCTACATCGTTATCAGAATCAGCAAGCCAGATTCCCTGATATTCGCCGTTATCGTCAGTTACAACTTGTGCTATTGTGAGCCAGTGGGCGCCAAGATTTGTGAGTGTTTCCTGTTCGTTGATACCCCACCATTTTAAAAGTGCTCCAGCTGTCTTGTTGCTAAGATCTGCTACCAGGTCAAGGACATTCACATCATTGGTATGTTCTATAATTTGTGATACGTTTTCGAAGGTACCTCTTATCATTCCGCCATCTGGCGCATCATCCTTTAGCTGTGAGACACCGACATAACCCTGGTACTGGTAGGTTCCGTCAAGGAAATAGGCTAAAGCTCCATCGGGTACTCCCGGCTCATCAGTAAAACAATATCTGAAGTAATCAAATACTTCATCAACGCTGGTGAAATACTCACCGGTCATAGGATTGATAGTACCTGAGCCATAGTTACCATCCCAGATCATATTTGCAGCTGTGGCTGCCCAGCAAAGCTGCGAGTCATAATCTTCTGTGCCGTATTTTTCAGCATCAGTATAGCCTTCGTTGACTACCCACATGACGTCGCCGCCAAGGTACTCAGGATTTACCTGAGTCGGAGCTTCGGATGCTGCAGTTTCGACTGTGCTTTCTGCAGCGGTAACAGTTTCAGTATTATTTTCTGCAGCTACAGCAGTTTCGGCACTACTATCTGTGGATTCAGAAGTCTCGGTGGCAGTTTCACTACTACTTTCTGTGGTTTCAACAGTTTCGCTACTACTTTCAGTGGATGTAACCTCTTCGGTTTCACATGCGTAAGCTGTGAATCCTGAGGCGATTATCATATTTACGCTTAAGGCAGTAGCCAATATGCTGCTTAGCAATCTTTTTCTATTCATATAATCCTCCATGCAGTGAAGGTAAATTACTAATTCTATTAATATTTCGACCAAGTAACTAAATTGTTAACCAATTATAGGAATAGACTGTTATAATATACAATTAAAAGACTCTAAAAAAATGGAGAAATATTATGGAAGTAACAAGTGCAAATAATAACATCACCGAAGAGGAGTTTGCCTACTCCCAGGAGGTATTAAAAAAGCTTTCAGACTATTTTGAGAACAAGGTGGTTGGCCAGGCGCAGCTTAAGTTCTCCCTGGTTGGAGCCATAGTGGCCGATGGTCACATCCTTATTGAGTCTGTACCTGGACTTGCCAAGACTACAGCAGCAAAGGCTATTTCCGATGCAGTGGATGGCAAGTTTGCAAGGATCCAGTGCACACCAGACCTTCTTCCTGGAGATATCATCGGAACTCAGATCTACAACCAGGCAACTGGCAAGTTTGAGAACATCCTTGGACCAGTATTTGCCAACTTCGTTCTTCTTGACGAGGTCAACAGATCAAGTGCCAAGACTCAGTCAGCTATGCTGGAAGCCATGCAGGAAAAGCAGGTAACAATTGGCGGTAAGAGCTATCACATGCCAGAGGATATCTTTATTGTTATCGCAACCCAGAACCCTATCGAGCAGGAGGGTACATATCCTCTTTCCGAGGCTCAGACTGACAGATTCCTTATAAAGGAAGTAATCACCTATCCTACAGCAGGTGAGGAGGTTGAGATTCTTTCAAGGATAGAGACGGGAGCAATCTCTAGAGTTGATCCCCCTGTCCTTACTATCAAGGATGTGGACAAGCTTCAGGATATCGCTGAGAGAGTATACGTAGATGACGCCATCAAGTGGTACATCTCAAGCATAGTTGTGGCATCAAGAAGAGCCAATCAGATACAGGGCCTTGAACTTGCCAAGTACATAAGAATAGGAGCAAGCCCAAGAGCTTCCATCGCCTTCCTTAAGATGGCCAAGGCAGCAGCTCTTATGCAGGGCAGAACCTACGTAACACCAGAGGATGTCAAGCAGGTAAGTCATCAGGTTCTTCGCCACAGGATCGGCCTTAACTACCTGGCAGTTGCAGACAATGTGCCTGTTGAGTCAGTAATAGATGCTCTTGTTAATTCAGTGAAGGCACCATGATGAAGATTGATTATGAGTATCTTTCAAAAATAAGAAGAGCAGTAGCTCTTTATACAAAGAGAAAGACATCAAACATCCTTGACGGCGATTTCCACTCTGTTCACAGAGGCCGCAGCATGGAGTTTGATGATCTCAAAGAATACACCTATGGTGATGATGTTCACGATATCGACTGGAAGAGTTCATCGCGCATGGGTTCTATTCTTGTGCGCAGATATATGACAGACAGAAGACACAACGTGATGTTTATCTGCGACAGAGGTCTTAAGATGCAGGGAGATACTGCTGCTGGAGAAGCCAAGGCTGAGCTCATGATGATGACCTTCGGAACTCTTGCATATATAGTTGGCAGAAACGGCGCTGACTTTGCTCTGTCCTACTCAGGAGCAAACCACGCTACTATCAGTATGTTCAAGTCAGGAACTGACCACCTGGAGAGACTTCTTTATGACTTTGAAAAGAGCCTCGACAGCGACACTGAAGTATCGCTTACGGACACAATAAAAGAAGTCCTTAACACGGTACACAAGAGGATGATCATATTTCTTTTGACTGATATCGAGGGACTTAGCCAGCTGGATCCTGGCCTGGTAAGGAGCATAACTGACAACAACGATTTACTTATCCTTAACATAGAGGATGCCTATCTTACGGGAGATCAGGTCTATGACAATGAGAAAAAGAGCTATGAAAGGTTCTTCTTATCTCACTCAAAGGCCCTTCACGACGAGGAAGTAAGACTTAGGAAAGAAATCCTTGAGTCCACGTCTTTGACCTGCAAGCAGCTTAGGGCCTGCATGACAACGATCTCCAAACAGGAAGAAATAATAGAGAGCGTTATAGCGCTCCTTGAAAGGTATAGAAATGGTTACTACGGTTAAACTTCAGGCGCCATTTGAATACAGCTGGATTGTTGCACTTGTTACCCTTCTCATTGGGCTTTTGACCATTGGGCTTATTATCTATGTGGTAAAAAAGATACTTGACCTCAGACAGAAACCTGTGGCTGAAAAGCCAAGATTTCGCAAGATCAAGCTTACACCTGAGAACCTTCAGAAGATGAAGCAGGACTACATCTACAGGGTAGGGGTCCTACTCAACGATTACAACGCAGGCAAGCTTGAAAAGAGAGATGGCTACCAAAAGCTTAGTGCCATCATAAGGAGCTTTGTCCACGAGGTTACAGGCATCAATGTTGAGACCTTCACTGTAAAAGAGGTTAAAGCCATAGGCATCAGAAAGCTTGATATCCTCATGGAAGAGTACTATGTTCCTGAGTTTGCTGAGGACGAGAAGGCTGAAAACAAAGATTTTGCCGCTTCCTGCAGAGTGGCTATGGGAGTGATAAAGTCATGGAGCTGATGTATAAACAGGTTGTGATAGCGGGAATCTCAGTTCTTGCAGCAGCCCTTTTGATAATCTATCTGATCCATAGAAAGAGGACCGCCAGCTACGGGGGTGGTATCAAGGCGGCCAACACTTCAAGGATCAGGAATTCCAAGCTGTACAGGTCTCTGAACATAAGATACAGAGTGCTGTCAGTTATCATGCTTGTTGGTATGGTATGTGGTATTGTGGCTTCTCTTTTCCTGGCTGCAAGGCCCTACAGAACAGATGATGTTGTAAGTGGCGTCAAGAAAAGAGATATCATCCTGTGCCTGGATGTTTCCTATTCCCTCTACGACCTCAACGCCGAGATCGTTGATTACTACAAGGGAGTTGTGGCAGGTCTTGATGGAGACAGGTTCGGAATCAATATCTTCAACACCTCTTCCGTAACCTACGTGCCACTTACTGATGACTACGACTACATCATCGAGAGGCTTGATGAGCTTAACGGCTACTTTGCCATGCAGAAGGAGTACTTCGAGGATTACTACACTGCCTACGATGACCTGCGCATGATGCCAGATGATAAGTATGCAAGATATCAGGAGCTTCAGGATAAACTGGACTACTTTGAAGCCGGAACCCTGTATGAGAACTGGTACAGGGGATCTTCCCTTATAGGAGAAGGGCTTGGAACGGCCCTTTACTCTTTTCCCTATCTTGGAAATTCCGAGAGGACGAGAGTTATCATAATGAGCACCGACAATGAGAATAATGCCTTTGTAAGAGAAGTGCTGAACCTTAAAGAAGCAGCAAGTTACTGCAAGAAGAACAAAGTAACAGTATTTGGTATCTTCCCATCAGAGGAAAAGTTCTATCTTCCAGAGGAATATGACTATTCCTCATGCCTGTCCGGTTTCAGGGAGGCAGTTGAGTCCACCGGGGGCAAGTTCTATATAAGAACCAGGTCCCAGACCGTTGAAGAGATCGTCAAAGATATTCAGAAGCAGGAGGCCATGCTGGTCAAGGTTGTTATGACCAGGCAGACCATCGACCTTCCGGAGATTCCATATATCATTATGCTGGCAAGCCTCGCAGTTGCTTGTCTGGCAGGATTGGTACTACAGAAATGAGCCTTAAACCTATACTTCCAATTGGAGTGCTGCTCCTGGTGATCGCCTGCCTTTTTGGCATCACAGCGTACTTCATTATCAGGAATAAATTTAATACCGCAGAAAAGATCGCAGCCCTGACCAGGATGACAGTGATCTATGTTCTTATGCTTGTCATCGGACTTCGCCCTGTTATGCTGGAGACCCAGTACGAGTTTGCCACCAAGAACCTGGACGTTCTATTTATCGTGGACAACACCATCAGTATGTGGGCCCAGGACTACAATGGCCACAGGGAGAGGATGAGCGGCGTCAAAGCAGACGTAAACCTTATCATCAATGAGCTTGCTGGCAGTAACTTTGGCCTTGTGACCTTCGATGATACAGCCCATGTGCTGTCACCCTTTACTCAGGACATGCAGTACATCAAGGATCTGTTTGATACCTTTGAGTCCCCGGACAGCTACTATGCCAAGGGAAGTGACCTTTCCATAGCTTATCAGGACATTGATGCCCTTCTTCGCTCCTCAGCAAGGAAGGAGAACCGCAAGACTATCGTGTTCTTTATCAGTGACGGTGAGATCACCAATGGAAAAGAGCTGGTGGACTACTCAGAGCTTGCCCAGTATATCGACGCTGGTGCTGTGCTGGGCTATGGAAGCCCGGAGGGCGGCAAGATGAAAGAGGGCTTTGGCTACGGCTATATCTATGATTATTCAACCCACAAGGATGCTGTATCAAAGATAGATGAGGACAACCTCAACAAGATCGCCGAGGACCTTGGGATCTCATACCTTAACATGAACAGCGGCAATTCTGCTCTTGATGGCGCAGTTGAGCTTATCAAGGAGAGCAGCAAGACCATCATTGAGTCAGGTTCCGGAGCAGAGGTAGAAAGAGATATCTACTACTTCTTTGCGTATCCGCTGATCCTTATGGTGATCTCTGAGATCGTGATATTTGTAAGAAGAGGGAGGCTGTAATTATGAAAAAGATTCCTCTCAGAGTTATATTTGTTTCAATAATCGCACTGGCGCTTTTGGTGGTAACAGTGTTTATGGCGCGTCGCCTTATTGTGAACCACAGCTTTGTCAGCGCCTTTGATAAAGGGGATTATCAGGTAGAGGCAGAGAAATCTCTTTTGACCATGAATTTCCCGGAGAGCTATGTGCCATACTACAACCTTGGAAACGCAGCTTATAAGCTTGCTGACTACAACTCTGCAATCTCTTACTATACCAAGGCTTTGGAGATGCATCCATCTGAGAGTAAGGACTGCGACATCAGGGTGAACCTGGCGCTGTCACTTTGCGATACAATAGACTTCTATCATCTGGATTCACAGGACAAGATAGATACAGCTCTTTTCATCCTGTACAAGGCAAGGGATGTGCTGATAGAAAATGGTTGTGCGGCTGAGGCAGAGGGCGAGCAGGGCCATGACCCGGAGGCTCAGCAGCTCAAGGAAGACATCGATAAGATGATCGAGAAGCTCAAGAATCCTGACCAGAACAGCTCCGGCAACCAGCAAAACAACAACGATCAGTCCCAGGACAGCGACGGTGGCAGCAGCGGAAGCTCAGGACCATCAGACAGGGAAAAGAAGATCCAGGGCGAGCTTGAGGGCAAAAAGAAAGACGCCATGGAAGACCGTAAAGACCAGCAGGGAAGCCTTGAGAAGTACTCCGACTTCATCGGAGGAGACCAGGAAGGCGGTCCGGGTGGAGACCTTGACGGCGGCGACGGAGACGGCGAAGGCGGCGGATCCGGCAAACAGGTAAACCCATGGTGATGGGGGATACTAAACTATTGGTTTATTTTCATATCTTCTGGAAAATGTATACTTAGGTCATAAGACAAAAACAAAAGAATTATTTGAAACTAATAACAGGTTGAACAAAGTGAGTGCACTTATTGCTATTACTATGTCCAACCTTTTTTCTGTCTTATGAACCATGGTTCCTTGAAAAATACATATTGCCAGGAGGTAGATACATGAAGAAGATAGTAAAAACCTACACAGAAATAAAGCTCGACAACGGCAAAGGTCTTGATAAGTACTACGTCGATCCCAAGACCAAAACCTATCAGTATGAACATGCACTGCTTACTGCGGTTTCGGATCTCTTTAAGGAAACCGAGACCTCATCACTTCTTCCGGACAGGTTAAGGCTCTATTTTAATGAGCTTCCCATAAGAAAGGAAGTTCAGGCACAGGTTAAAGCGCAGAAGGAAGCAATGGGCCAGAACGTTGAGGAGAATACTCCCTGTACCAGGAGAACCCGTGACAGCGTCATGGAAGAGATGAAGGTACTAGTTGCAAGGGATGTGGAAGGAAAAGTCACGTTCCCAATGATGCACCAGTGCAGGGCACAGATAAGAGTCCTCCCAGGGAAAGATGGCACCCATGCCTTTCTTTTCACAGATGGGGTGTATGGCTTTAGTGTAAGCCTTGACTTTGGGGAAAAGAAAAAGGCCAGTAAACCCAAGAAAATAGTTGTTATATAATTACAAAAGGAGGTATTTCATATGCGAGTACTCAATATCGAAGATACACCAACCAAACACAGGGCTATCAGAGATGTCCTTGAGAGTTGCAGAGTGACAGATATCGATCACGAGATGTATCTGGATGATGGGGTAGCCAGATACAAAGAAGCTCTGGCAGCAGGAAATCCCTATGACCTTCTTATCACGGATATGTGGTACCCGCCTGAGAAAGGGATGAAGGAAGCTGAATGCGGCGACATATTGGTCAAGTTGGCTGACAAAGAGCACTGGGATGTACCAATACTGGTCTGCTCCAATCAGCACTACAATTACCAAAACATCCTGGGAACACTGTACTTCTCGGAGAATGTTGACTGGGAGGGACAGCTTAGGAAATACGTTGAGGAAATAAAGAAGAAAAAATGATAAAATAAAGTACATCAAAGTATTATTTTGGAGGCGTTATGGATCGTTATCTTACGGAACAGAGAAAAGCTTCGATAGGTAATGCAATAAAGAGTCTGTACCAGCTGATAGTGTTAGTTGAGGATGAGACTTATATCTGTCACGTTGCAGATTGCAATAAGGAACTGGATAATCTAAAGATTTCCAGCGTTAATGATTATTACAGTCTGTACAAGACTCTTCAGAAAGCAACCTACTTTGAAGATAGAGATAGTCTGGCGCTTCTTAGCAATATCGATGCCCTTCACGATGCTCTGATGAAGCAGGTCTATATCTCCTGCGAATGCCGCATCAGGCATACTGATCTAAAGTATTACTGGTCCAGGATAACCATATGCAATTCAAGCATTGAAGATAGCCCCATTGGACATGAGTATCTGATCCTCATAGAAGACATCCACACTCAGAAGGACGCTCTTTTAGCAGAGTACAACGAGATGGCGGGAACCATCGCTTCCCTCAAGGAAGAATACAACAAGCTCTTTATTGAGAATATGACAGATGCACAGACTGGTTGTTATAACAGGAAGGGACTTAAGTATTTTGAAGCAATAGCACTTAAGGATTCTGTCGAGAATAACAAAAACATATTTGTATGTGTTCTTGATCTTAACGGTCTTAAATATCTGAATGATACCTACGGACACGGAGCTGGTGATACAGCTATCGCTACGGTATCAGGAGCACTTAAAAAAGCAGCTCCCAATGGGTCAAGTATAATAAGAACTGGTGGAGATGAGTTCCTTGTTTTCTGCCCGCTTGATAAAGACAGTACTCAGCCGGATTCTTTTGGGAAAATATTGGAGGAAGAACTTACCACCTACAACAAAACTCACGACAATCCTTTCCAGGTGGCCGCCAGCTACGGATTCGTGTTCCTTCCGCCAAAAGAAGGAATGGAGAGTCTTGATGAATATATAGAAGTAGCTGATGAGAAAATGTACAAGATGAAAGAAGAAACAGACCCTCATAAGAGGTGAGTTCTACGGAAAGTAAAAAGACATTATAGAGCAGAGATAACGCTCTATAATGTCTATTTTTTTGGAAAAACAGATTACCGCCATTATCCTGATACTAAATCACAGATTTATTACGGGATTTTTCAATTTGGATTAAGCTATAGACATAAGTGCTACTAAGCACAAACTGCACCTTGACAATTGAATACTGAGTTTTCTGGATGATCAGAGCTTTTGTCCGCAGTGCGATGATTTACATGGATAAACAAGGAGGGTCTGACCATGGAAACAAATTACGAAAAGAATGGAATCTACCTTAGCAGAGACTATTATAACTGGCTCCTTGAAAAGAATGAGGAGCTTACGGACAGACATGCGACCTTCGGAGAACTGTTTAAGGCTTTTTCCAACTCAAGGTACAGGAGATTTATTCAGGAACAGAACCTGATGGGGAACGAGTTCTTTTACCATATAAAAAAGATTGATGACAGTATAAGACTTGAAAGAAGCTATGATCTGGTGTTTGCACCCTACGACATGATCCTTACAGGATCTGATGTAAAAACTGACATAGAGACTACAAATGACTTCGTGGCAAGCTACAGTATTTTATGCCCGGGTGGGCGGTTTCCCACAAAGAGCATGAATCTGAATTATTGCTACTACTCAAGATATCAGTATGATGACTGCATATCTTTTGATCCGTTTACGAAGGAGCGTGAGCGCTATGAGAAAAACATGGGCATGCAAAGCTTTGAAAATACTTTGAAACTTAGCTTTATAGAATTTGCCATGGATGAAGAAAACGTAGAAAGATTTATTAAGGTCAACTTTGAACATCTACTGGCAAGGCGGATTGAGGCAAATGTGATAAGGCATCTGATGGAAGATGCTGAGAGCCTCTATCTGGTTAATCGCAGACATAAGTATTACGAATTAAGGCTTCTCGCCTTCGCCGAGGCGATAATGCTGCTCTCTACCCATAAGTACGAGGTGGGGAAGAGGATACCATTGATGGAGATAAAGGAATATGCCAAAAAGAGGCTGAATGATCTTGAAGAACAGTCCGGACATATAAATATTGACCTGACTGAGATGAGCAAAGAGATAAGAGAAACCAGAAAAAATATCATAAACTTCAGGGTCTCAGATAAACTTAACGACGATTGTGAAGAAGACTATGATATGTGGGAGTTCTTTGATTGTGAAGAGGAAGAAGTTGATGAATTCTTCTTGAAGGAGGATATATCATGAGCATCATTCTTTTTTCAGATATAAAGCCCTCGTGGAAGATGCTTCCCTTTAATGAGGGAAAAGGCATGATCCCAGCCCCTGAAAGGAAATGGCGGGAAAACTCAAATAGTCCCATCATCTTCCCGATGATGATCGGAGACAGACTTGTCTTTAGGAAATTTCAGTTTCCAGAAGGAGTGACCAAGAGACAGGATAATGCAAAAGAGCTGTCCAGATTTGTATTCTACGGCGCAAATATCATAAGGGAAGATGCAGACGGCAGCTGGAAGTTTATAACAGTAGATGCGCTGCAGGCTGAAAACGAATACTACGATTGCTATAAGGCAATGAGCTATTTTGCCTGGGAAGCACTCTTGCGGGAATTTACAGATAAAGCTGTTATCGCAAATAAAAGATATATCCTGATGGCTATGAAGCTTGTCAGGGAGAATGAACGGTTTATGCTCAGTTCTTTCCAGGAGATTTACAGAATTGCAGACAGGGAGTCAAGAGAACTTCAGGGCATTCCGGACCGCATAGTAAAGGAACTCTGCGGAAGGAGCATGCCAGGTGGGATAGCGGTGAGAATCGCAAAAGACCTGGTGGTAGTAACCGGGGAGAGTAAATTACCGCTTCTTAATCTGACAGAACAGACCAGGGCTTACTTTGACGGCAGTAGGGCATTCTTTTTCAGAAAAAGCCCTTTGACTAAATCCTGGCTTGTTTCGGGAGATACAGAATACTTCAGATATGACAAAGACATGCGCGAAAGATATATAGACAGGGATCTGTTTGAGAATACCTGCATGGAGAGGTTTGTTCCTGGGGCCATCGAGCACAAGTTCAAGGGGAATAAAAAAGTAAACTATGGACATCTCATGGCACAGGCAGTGTTTCTGTCTGCGGAGCAGGCATTTAAGGTCAGTAAAAGACTGTATTTTGGTGTTATAGCTAACATATTCGCAGGCAGAATTACGGATGGAAAGCTTGCACTGCCTGAGCTTCTTGGCATTACAGGAAGCCAGGTAAAGTTCATGGATGACATCAACATCCCCTTCAACCTCAATGAGTTTGCAAACTGCATGAGGGATCCTGAGTTTAACCAGTATTATCCCGATGTTAAGAAGAGAATGTTTGCAACAAGTATCTTTTTGAAAGGCGCAGACTCATACTTCGTAACCTGGAGCCTCACAAGGCAGGAACTCTTTGAGGCGGCAAAAACCTTTAACTCTCTGGAGAAGATAGCTGACCATGAGAAAAAAGACAAGCTCATTGGAGAGTATCTGGACTATATCAAAATGCGCAGAACTTATTTGCAGCATGTAAGCCAGATGCAGGATAGTGACCCTCTCTTTGAGGAGATAACCAAATTTGGAGAAGCACCCATCAGCATAAAGCCTTCAATTATCAAGGACAGACACGATAAGCTTGGCAAGATCATAGATATTATCCAGTGCTCGGATCAGATAAATAAATACACCGAAGCTATAAGACGCAGAAAAGAGAAGGAGGCCAAGGACAGAGAGTACAGGGCAGAGAGGTACTCTGTCATAATGCCAAGGGACGCCCTTGATATCATCACTGAAGGCAGAAAACTTGAACACTGTGTCGGAAGGGCGGGATACATCGAGTCTATGGCTGGTAATGGCTGTACTATCCTGTTTGTAAGGGACAACAATCACCTGGAGGAACCCCTCATCACCATGGAGGAAAAGCAGGGCGTAATCTGTCAGTGCTATGGTTTTAGGGACTCCTATAACCATGATCCTGAGATAGGTCAGTTCATTAAAGACTATGCAGCGTTAAGAAATCTGAAAATACAGACAACAATTTACTCCCCGATTGAAAAGGCTGGCTAACCAATTGTTTACAATGCACCACAACATGATGTATAATTAACTTAACTATGAGGAATATTTAGTGTTGTGAAGGGAGTAAAAATTTATGAAAAAAAGAATATGTGCTAGCGCATTAGCATTCGTAGTGGTGCTTTTAGCATGTCTTGGGGCCTTTGCGATCCCAACAAATGTAGAAGCTGCTGAGATGACCTATACAGGAACAGTTTCTGAAAAGACAACAGCTGACGTTCTTTATCTCTCAACAAGTGGCGGAACGGTTCAGATCAAGATCGATAGCAGTACAGAGTTTTCTAATGCGAAATTTCTTTTGCCTGGTAACTCAATAACAGCGAACTGCTATGTAGGAACAGATTCCTACTGGCATGCAACCAAGCTCAGCGGCAGTTCATCAGCTGGCAAGGTTTCAGTTGACCAGTCAACCAAGGCTACAGTTCAGGGACGAGTTGCCAAGGGAACAAGTGAAGATCTTCTTTATCTTGTAATTGATAACGGAACAATGCAGATCAAGCTTGATGGCGACACAGACCTTAGTGGCTGCAGATTCCTTATCGTAGGTAAGACCGTTTCAGTTTCCTGCGCTAGAGGATCAGATGCTTACATGCACGCTCTTTCAATCTCTGATGTTGGAGGATCATCATCATATACAGGATCTTCTGTAGGAACAGCTTCAGGCAACTCAGTTACAGGAACAGTTGAGAAGGGTACAACTTCTTCAATCCTCTTCCTTGAGACATCCGGTGGAACAATGCAGTTCGTACTTGACCTTGCAACAGATGCCAGCGAGTGCAGAACTCTTATCCCAGGTGCTTCAGTAACAGTTTACTTCTACAGAGGAAGTGATGCCTGGAACCATTCATCCAAGATGGTAAACAATACGGGTAAGGCTTCTTCAGAGGCTTCACTTGATGGCAACAAGGTTACAGTAACTGGTAGGGTTACAGGTGATACTAAGGAGAGCACTCTTTTCCTTGATACAGATGGTGGCACAATGCAGATCAGACTTGATGCATCAACCAACTTCTCAAGATGCCCTGTTCTTCTTTATGACAAGAAAGTACAGGTTGTTTGCGAACATGGTTCAGATGAATACCTTCACGCAGTTCAGATAATCGCACAGTAATAGTTTTAAGGAGAGTTTTTTAGAAATGGCACAGAACCCAGTAGTTACATTTACAATGGAGAATGGCGATGTCATCAAGGCAGAGCTTTATCCGGAGATTGCACCTAACACCGTCAACAACTTCATTTCTTTGATCAAAAGAAATTTCTACGACGGACTTATTTTCCACAGAGTTATCCGTGGATTCATGCTTCAGGGTGGCGATCCGGAAGGAACAGGAATGGGTGGCCCTGGATATGACATCAAGGGCGAGTTCTCATCAAACGGTTTCAAGAATGATCTTAAGCACACAGAGGGTGTCCTCTCAATGGCAAGATCTATGATGCCAGATTCCGCTGGTTCACAGTTCTTTATCATGCACAAGAATGCACCTCATCTCGATGGTGACTACGCTGCATTTGGTAAAGTTACTGAGGGAATGGATGTAGTAAATAAGATCGCAGAGACAGATACTGACTGGAACGACAGACCAGTTAATCCACAGGTTATGAAGACTGTGACAGTTGAGACTTTTGGTGTTGACTATCCAGAACCTGAGAAGATGTAATACGTAAATGCAAAGCGCCTCTTGCCCGCTTAATAAACGGGTAAGAGGCGCTCTTTTAGTATAAGTTAGTCGCGAAGGGAGTTGAGTACGCTCTTTATTCCCTCAGCGCCGGCACTGGTGATGGTTTTTACAGCTTTATTGGAGTCTACGCTCTCTGTAATGCCATCAATAACAGAATTATACATATCTACCTTGGCATTAGAAATTCCGCCAGAAACGGTGGTTAAATCATTCTCTGAAAGTGATGCAAGGTTTTCTGTTTTCTTTTTATCGTCCATGATACACCTCCCTCTTTCTGCAATATATATCGAGCATAAACATGCTGATTATAAGGGCTACAACTCTTTGACACTATTATATACGAATGAGAATTGGTTGTGGCAAAAAGAAATGTCAGAATTTATAAAAAATTTACTGTAAATTCTAATAAAAATAAACGATAATGTATATAGACGCCTTTTTGGTATCGTGAATGTACTACTCTTGAAAGGAGATACAGCATGGACGGCATGAGCACTCAGGATATTCTTAATGGACAGGACCTTTCTACAGCTAATGTAGATGATCTTTTGGCAGCAATGTCAGCAGGGGAGGCAGCACCAGCAGAGGAGCCTGCAGAGGCACCAAAGCCTAAGAGAGGACGTAAGAAGGCAGCCCCAGAACCTATTCAGGATATTCCGAATTTAGAGGATATAATGGCCGCAGCTGCTGATGATGGGGCACCAAGTCCCGCAGAGACAGCAGAGGCAGATGCTATGGCAGCAGCAATGGCAGCTATGGCAGCAGAGGCACCAGCAGAGGCACCAGCCGAGGAAGCACCGGCTGACATGCCTGTAGATCTTGACGCAATGATGGCAGCTATGACGGCTGATATGCCTGCAGAAGCTCCAGCGGAAGCGCCAGCAGATGATATTACAGCAAGTCTTGATGCAATAATGGAACCAATTCCGGATATTCCAGGAGAAGTACCTGCAGCAGAGGAAACTCCTGCAGATATGGACGCCCTTATGGCGGCAATGGCAGCTGGAGAGGCACCAGCAGAGGAGGCTCCAGCCGAGGAAGCACCTGCGGTTGACGTGGATGCAATGATGGCAGCAATGGCTGCTGCAGAAACAGCAACAGATGTTGACGCAATGATGGCGGCTATGGCTTCAGGAGAGGCACCAGCAGAGGAGGCAGCACCAGCAGAAGAGACTCCTGCGGATATGGATGCCCTTATGGCAGCAATGGCAGCGGGAGATGTTCCAGCTGAAGAACCAGCTCCTGAGGCTCCAGTAGAGGCTGCACCTGCAGAGGAAGCCCCTGTAGATATGGACGCAATGATGGCGGCTATGATGGCGTCAGAGGAGCCACCAGTTGAGGCGCCTACAGAAGAAGCTCCGGCAGAAGAAGCACCAGTTGATATGGACGCTTTAATGGCAGCAATGGCTGCAGGAGAAGCACCAGCAGAGGAGCCAGTTCCTGAGGCAGTGCCTGTTGAGGAAACTCCTGCACCAGAGATGGAAGCACTTGTAGAGCCAGCACCAGAAATGCCGGTAGAGGAAGCTCCTGCAGATATAGATCCTGTTATGGCAGCAATGATGGCAGCAGGCGACATGCCAATGCCAGAGGCAGCTCCGGCAGAGGAACCAGCACCAGAGATTCCTATGGATATACCAGCAGAGGAACCAGCTCCGGAGATTCCAGTAGAAATGCCAGCTGAGGAGAGCCCGGCTGAGAACCTTGATGCTATCCTGAATGCAGAAGTAGATGCCCTTACAGGCGAGATGCCAGCAGAAGAGCCGGCACCTGAAATCCCAGTAGAAGAACCAGTTCCAGCAGCAGAAGAAACTCCTGTTGAGATGGATGTCATGATGGCAGCTCTTGCAGCTGAAACTCCAGCAGATGCAGCGCCTGCAGATATCGATCCTGTTGCAGCGGCAATGATGGCAGCTGAACAGGAAGCAGCAGCTGAGGCTGCAGAGACTCCGGTAGAAGAGCCAGCAGTAGAAATTCCTGCAGAGCCTGTAGAGGTTACTGAGCCTATCATCGAGGAGAGTGAGCCAGAGCAGACACCTGCTCCAATGGACATGGATGCAGCATCTGATGCAATGGAAGGCGCAGTTGAAGATATCGAAGAGTTCTTAAGCTCAGAGAACTATGAGTATACAGTGATCAAGAATGGCGAAACCACTCTTATTGTCATGAAGACATCAGATGGCAACGCTATGTCTATCACATACGAGGGCAATGAGTTTGATTCCATCGAGCCAGCTTACTCTAAGGATGGCAAGTGTGGATATACTGAGATCATGAACGCTTTCGTAAAGGAGACTATCAAGAACGGCGGCGGATTTAAGATGCTTCGTCACAAAGGATCCGTAGTTGTAGCAAAATAAGATAAATTATTCCCCATAGCGTAGGGAACCACCATATGAGCAGGGGTCTGTCTTAAGGGCAGGCCTCTGTTTATTTTGCGTTGTTTTCTATTGTTTTCGTGGCTAAATTTATCCAAATGAGGTATACTTGTCCTTTGGGTAGACATAAAAAGTGATCGGATTTGGAGCAGTAAAGTGAAACATCCAGTGTATCTTATGTTCAGGACCATAGTATCGATCCTGATCCCTGAATTTCAAATAGAAGGTGCAGAGAACCTCCCCAAAGGTCCATGCGTGGTTGTAGGTAATCACTCCCAGGCTTATGGCCCTGTCACTTCTGAATTGTATTTTCCAGGCCACAATTACACCTGGTGCATTTCAGATATGATGGAGAAAGACAGGGTGGCGGATTACGCTTATCAGGATTTCTGGTCCAAGAAGCCAGCCATTGTAAGACCGTTTTTCTGGCTCGTTGCCCACATACTTCCAAGGGCCTGCGAGATCGTTTTTACCAACGCAAAGACCATACCTGTTTACCGCGATAAGCGTGTTCTTAAGACCTTCCAGATTTCTGTAGATAAGTTAAAAGAAAATGCGGCAGTTGTTATTTTTCCGGAAGAATACACTGAGTACAACAATATAGTTCATCAGTTCCAGAGAGGCTTTGTCCATGTGGCCAAGTACTATTACAGGCAGACGGGAGAAGCTTTGCCCTTTGTGCCAATGTATGTATGCCCTGCTTTTAGAAAGCTTGTTATCGGCAAACCCATAATGTTTGACCCTGATGCCAGGATAGGAGATGAGGCAGAACGCATCTGCACAGAACTTCAGGACAGCATTTCGGAGCTTGCGTACGACATGCCAAGGCACAGGGTTGTGCCATACCCAAATGTATCCAAAAGAAATTACCCATATAATGAAAGATAGTTATGAAGAAACCTGTAGTTGATTATAGAAAGCTTAGATTTTCCAATATTACCAGCAAAGAATACAGACATTTACTGATGCTGACAGGGTGGCTTATCTACTTTATCATGTACTTTGTCACAGAGAACCTGATTCCAGTCAGCAAGTGCCACGTAGTTCACAGCAGAGTGGACGATATCATACCGTTTAATGAGTACTTTGTACTTTTTTACGTATCGTGGTACATTTTTATGGTATGGTCGTTATTGCACTTTATGCTCTACGATATAAAGAGCTTTGTCCGTGCTGAGAAGATCATAATTGGTATGCAGATAATCGCGGTCATCACCTATATTGTGTGGCCTTCAGTGCAGCTCCTTCGCCCTGATCATTTTGAACGCGAGAACTTCTGCACCTGGATGCTTGGCATCCTCTATTGGGGCGATACACCAACAGGCGTTTGCCCTTCACTTCATGTAGGTTATACTTTGGCTGTGCTTTCAGCATGGCTTTTGATAAAAGAGCTAAAGGCATGGAAGAAACTTATTATCACAGCCTGGGGGCTGATGATTTGCGTTTCTGTACTGTTTGTTAAGCAGCATTCATTTACTGATGTATGGGCTGCTGTAGTGTTATATCTGTTCTTGGAACTGTTATTATTTGGGAGGGACATTAAGTTGGGAAAAAGGAGACTGGGCGACAGACGCGATGGTGAATTGATACGTGATTTAGATGCCATGCACTATATCATGCCACTCATGTATCCAAACAGATGCGACAATGAAGCTTATATGAAACTCTCTGTGGATATATCCGGAACAGAGGAGTACATCAAAAAATTCAATGCAGAGCATCCTGACAACAGGATAGCCATTTGGGATGTTGTTATCGCAGCGGCTCTTAAGCTTGTTAAGCTCAGGCCTCAGATGAATCGATTTATCGCTAACCAGACAATGTATCAGAGAAACTGTGTGACAGCAGCTTTCACTGTTAAAAAAGAGTTTAAGGACGACGGAGATGAGACTCTTGCAAGGATAGTTGCTGAAGATGACGACACGCTTTCCAGCATCAGCCGCAAGGTAAGGGAACAGATAGCTCTCTGTAAGACTCAGGATGATGAGTCCACAGAGGCCATGAACTTTATCAAGAAGCTTCCTGGCAAGCACCTTATTGGCCTCATTGCAAGATTCCTTGACAGACATGGCTGGATGCCACAGTCAGTTATCGCAACTGACCCTTATCAGTGCTCTGTCGTACTTACTAATCTTGGATCTCTTGGAATGAATATCGGATATCACCATCTGATGAACTGGGGAACTAATTCCATCTTCATCATTATGGGAACCAAGCAGTACAAGCCACATTTTGATCAGGATGGCAATGTCACCATGAAGAGAGAACTGGACCTTGCCTTTACAATCGATGAGAGAATATCAGACGGATTCTATTATGGACGCTCACTTAAGCTCATGAAAAAGCTTGTAGAAAATCCTGAGCTTATGGAGAGACCTTTTTCTGAAGATATCTTGTAATGACCCATAGATTAGGATTATCATGATGTTATGATAATTTTAATCAATTGGGGGATTAATTATGGGACACGATCACGAGCATCATCATGAACACGAGCATCACCACCACGATCACGAGGGTGGAACACCTGCTGAGAAGCTGCACGCTCTTATGAACTACATGGTTACGCACAACGCAGACCATACTCATGAGCTTGAGCATCTTGCAGAGCATGTAAAAGAGAGTGGAAACACTGAAGCTTATGATCTGACAATGGAGGCTGTGCGCTTCTATGAGCAGGGAAATGAAGTTCTTAAAAAAGCTCTTGAAAAGATGGATAAATGAACTACCATGACCGATGACATCGGAAATGGTTTCAACAATACCTTGTGGTATAGTAAGGCACGTTCACTGTGCCACTACTCCGTCAGGCAAAGCCCTTCGGCATACTTGAAAATGTTGTTTGATGCGCTTATGGCGCGTGGGAACTAACACCTTGTATATTTTATGCACCACAGGTTCTTGGTTTGTTAGATTCGTGGTACAACCCTATATATACAGTTTTCAAGGTTCCGATATGTTTATTCTATCACGAACAGTTGTTCGCGTAAAGGCGATTCATCCCACAACCAACTTCATCGGAAGGGGTTTTCTCGCTGAATTTTATAAAGACACAAAAATAGAGATGCCTGGGCAATTTGCCCCTGGCATCTCTATTGTTATCTGCGCAATCTTATTATTTCTTTTTCTTCTTGGTTGCCATGAAAGCCTTAATGGCATCAAAGGTCTCATCGCTGATGTAGTGCTCCACGCGGCATGCATCCTCAGAAGCGATCTTCTCATCAACTCCAATATAACGAAAAGCCTCAGTCAGAACTGTATGACGCTCGTAGATGCGCTTGGCAAGAACTCTGCCTGCTTCAGTTAGCACTACAAAACCATATTCGTCGGTCTTAACCAGTCCCTCATCCTTAAGCACATGCATGGCACGACTAACAGAAGGCCTTGAATATCCAAGCTCCTCGCCTATATCCACTGCACGAACGTTGGTATGGTCCTGTGAAAGAACATAAATTGTTTCCAGATACATCTCTCCAGATTCTTGAAGTGCCATAACTTAGCCGCCTTTCATAAGCTTTTTTCTATAATTAAGCATACTATAACCATTGATGAAAAACAAATGTAATTAAAAGTGTTGACAAAGAAGTTAGCATATGCTAACATTCATTTTGTTAGCGAAAGCTAATCAAATGACAAGCCAAGTCATAAGAAATCTCCTACCTAAAATGCCGCATCTTGCCAATGCGGCATTTCCATTGCAGAAAGATCTGATTAATCAATTGCATAAAACCAGAAATAGTCTAAGGTTTTTTAAAATTACTTATTGACAATTATTCTTGACAAGACTATTCTATGAATTGAAGTTAGCACATGATAACACATGTTACACAGTGCTAACGTCATTTGAACAAATAGGAGGAAAAAATGTCTATGTCACTTAATGAAGCTAATCTTGGTACAGAATATACAATCGACAATGTCTCAACTGGAGGCGATGAGGAGATGGAGAGCTTTCTTTTTTCCCTTGGTTGCTATAGTGGAGAGAAGATCACAGTTGTAGACAAGAAGAAAAACCTGGTAGTCGCTATCAAGGACGCAAGATATAATATTGATCCTGAGTTAGCCAGTGCTATCAGGGTTCAGTAAGTTTCAAAGATACATTTAAATGTGTTTTGAATGATATAGCAATTTAGGAGGAAAAAGAAAATGAGAATCGCTATGGCGGGTAATCCCAACAGCGGCAAAACAACCATGTACAATGCCTTAACTGGTCGTTCTGAAAAGATCGGTAACTGGGCCGGTGTTACAGTTGACAAGAAAGAGAGTGCTATCAAAAAGAGCTACTATGATGGTGATAAGGAGCTGATCGCAGTTGATCTTCCCGGAGCGTATTCAATGTCTCCATTCACATCAGAGGAGAGCATCACAAGCGGATATGTTAAGAATGAGCATCCTGATGCAATCATCAATATTGTCGATGCAACTAATCTTAGCAGAAGTCTCTTTTTCACAACACAGCTCCTTGAACTTGGGGTGCCTGTAGTTGTTGCTCTTAACAAGAACGATGCCAATGACAAGAAGGGTAACTCCATTGATGAGAAGCTCCTTTCAGAGAAGCTTGGCTGTCCTGTTATCAAGACTGTAGCCACATCAGAGTCTGGCCTTAAGGAAGTTGTTAAGGCAGCTGCTGAGCTTGAGGGCAAGGGTCAGAAAGAGCCTTATGTTCAGGGCAACATTGATCTTACCAGCAAAGCTGAGGTTGAGGCAGCTGATAGAAAGCGATTCGAGTTTGTAAATAAGATCGTAAGCGAAGTTGAGAACCGTAAGGTATTTACTAAGGACAAGAATTTCGGCGATACGATCGATAACATAGTTACACATCCAGTTCTTGGTATTGTTATCTTTGCAGCCATCATGTGGCTTGTATTCTATATCTCACAGACAACAGTAGGAACATGGCTTGCTGATATTCTTGCAGGCTGGATCGAGTCCTTCCAGGGAATGGTTGGAGATGCAATGGCAGATGCCAACCCTCTTCTCTATGCGCTTCTCGTTGATGGAATAATCGGCGGTGTTGGTGCCGTTGTTGGTTTCCTTCCACTGGTTATGGTTATGTACTTCCTCATCGCTCTTTTGGAGGATTGTGGATACATGGCAAGAGCAACAGTAGTCCTTGACCCTATCTTTAAGAGAGTTGGTCTTTCAGGTAAGTCAGTTATCCCAATGATCATCGGTACAGGTTGCGGAATCCCAGCTATCATGGCCTGCAGAACTATCAGGAATGAGAGGGAGAGACGTGCAACAGCCATGCTTGCAACCTTCATGCCATGTGGAGCCAAGCTTCCTGTAATAGCTCTTTTCGCTGGTGCATTCTTCCCAGAGTCAAGATGGGTAAGCTTCATCTGCTACATGGGTGGTATTCTTCTGATTCTCCTTGGAGCACTTCTTATCAAGGCTATCACAGGTATGAAGTACAGAAAGAGCTTCTTCATCATTGAGCTTCCTGAGTACAAGGTTCCAAGCCTTTCATTTGCTCTCAAGTCAATGCTTGAAAGAGGTAAGGCATACATCGTTAAGGCAGGAACAGTTATTCTTGTATGTAACACTGTAGTTCAGATCATGCAGACCTTCGACTTTGGCTTCCAGCCAGTTGAAGAGGGCATGGAGAGTACATCAATCCTAGCGGGCGTTGCAGGACCATTTGCATATCTCCTGATCCCAGTAGTTGGCGTTATCAGCTGGCAGCTTGCTGCAGCAGCTATCACAGGATTTATCGCAAAAGAGAACGTTGTTGGAACCATCGCAACAGTATTTGCTATCTCTAACCTCATCGATACAGAGGAGCTTGAACTCATTGGTGAAGGAAATGCAGTAGCAGCAGTTATGGGAATCACCAAGGTTGCAGCCCTTGCATATCTTATGTTCAACCTCTACACACCACCTTGCTTTGCAGCTCTTGGAGCTATGAACTCCGAGATGAAGTCAGCTAAGTGGCTGTGGGGTGCCATCGGACTTCAGCTTGCAACAGGCTTTACCGTTGGATTCCTTGTTTATCAGATCGGAACTCTTATTACAACAGGCTCTCTTGGAGCAGGTTTTGTAGGCGGACTTATCGCAATTGTTGTTTTTGCAGTAGTTATTGTATACTTGATCCAGAGAAACCAGAAAGAGATGGCTTTGGAGTACAAGCTCGACTGATCTGTAGTTATTAGAAAGTGTTAGTATATGGCAGATTTTATTGCAATTGTAATTATCGGAATAATCCTTGGACTTGCGATCAGATACATATACACCCAGAAGAAAAAGGGTGTACACTGCATCGGATGTCCATCAGCAGGTGCCTGCCATAAGGCAACCTGTTCATGTAAAAAGAAATGATGTAATAAAGCCCGTCCAAACAGCGGGCTTTATTATTAGCATGTGGTTAGCGTAGACTAACGGAGAAAAGATTATGAGCAACGAACAGATCATCACAGCATTAAAAGACAGCGGAATGCGCATAACAAAACAGAGAAGGCTGGTAGCAGACGTTATTGCAGAGAACGATGGATCATCCTGCAAGGATATCTGCTGCAATGTAAAAAAGAAAGATGATTCAATAGGCACAGCCACAGTCTACCGAATGATCAAGGTCCTGGAGGACATTGGAGTGGTAGACAGGATCGACATAATTAAGCTTAGGTGAACAGTTTATGCTGCCCTAAAATATAGAAAATTAGTGAGGAATTTAAGGATATGGCAAATGCGATCATAGTTGTAATTCTGGCTGTGATATTCGCCGCGGCGACAAAGGGAGCTGTAAAGCACCTTATGGGACAGGGAAGCTGTTGCGGAGGTGGATCCTCTACTGTTAAGGAACCTGACAAGAAGCTCTCCGGACCAGCGGTTAAGACCAAGGTGTTTAAAATTGACGGAATGCACTGCGAGAACTGCACAAACCGCGTTAAAAGAGCTATCAATAGAATAGACGGCGTTTCAGCCAGGCTTAATCTTCGTAAGAAACAAGCTGTGGTAGAGTACGACAGGGATGTTGATGACGATGAGATCATTAAGGCTATAGAAGCGCTGGATTATAAAGTTGTGTCTGTTATAGAGAAATAAGTATCAGTAATATTCATAGTCCGCGCTTGAGATTATAATGCCCCCAGGTCTGCTTGACTGCAGGCTTGGGGGCATTTTTGGTAATCAAGCGGGCTATGAATAATTTGATTTTGGGCCAAAAAGGGTGTTATTGAAAAAGGGGTACCATTGAGAACTGCATCATTTGCAATGAATTCATGAGGAACTTGTAAAAAATGCCTACGAAATCAGCTTTTCGTGCGGCAATTGACTAGATAAAGTAAATTCAATGGTACTTCTTTTTGAAAATAGGCTGTTTTGGCCCAAAGTCCAGGACGGCAATACAAACACAAGTACTATATGGGCACCAATGATATTTATTGCCCGCTTGATTACCAAAAAACGACCCTTGAAAATCGGTCAAGTGGATCATGGAATACCGCAACAGGTGCGATAGGCCGTCATATATAGGTCTATCTATACAGAGCACCTGTGAGGATATGCCGTGAAAGCCACTGGATCGATTTCCGAGGGTCGTTAAAATTCAAGTAGTGGTCAATAAAATGACTTGACTGTTATTTATGCCTGGGCAAGGGCTCTTCCCAGATCTTCGCACTTTGAGATGACATCGTCATCTGGTGCGTTGTTGGCGATAACGCCTTCGCCGCCAAGGATAGTTGCGCCACCGGCGGTGAGTCTGTCCTGCCAGTCTCTCATCCACTGGCCGTCTCCCCAGCCGTAGGAACCAAACAGGGCGATCTTCTTGCCACTGCACTTGTTCTCGTAGTCCATCATGAATGGCTCTACGGAACCTTCCTCTAAAACTTCTGCTCCCATGGCAGGACATCCAAATGCAATTACTGAATCTCCTGAAACATCGGATACACTGACTGTCTCGAAGGGGATAAGCTCAGCTTCGCCGCCTGCGCTCTTAATTCCGGATGCTACAGCGTTTGCCATAGCCTCTGTGTTTCCTGTTCCGCTCCAGAATACAACCTTTACTTTATTCATACTTATCTCATCCTTTCTGAGCATTGAAAGTCATGTGAAATTTGTAGATATACTCTTGAAAAAGAAGTTAGCACATGCTAACATAGTAATCAAGACTAACAGATGATAAGAATTATCGAGTTAGCGCACACTAACCACATGGAGGAAAACTTCAAAAATGGGGGATCAATTACTGATCAGTCTATGCTCGCCAACTCTGGCGGGGCTCAAAACAGGAAATCTTTTTACTGTGGAATGCGATGATAAGGAAGAATTCAACAGGGAAGTCAGAGGATTCAACAAGAGATTGGCACCCAAGGGAATCCGTATGATACCGGTAAGATTCTCAAGGGGCAGGATGCTTGTTTATCTTTACAGACCAGCCTTTTTAAAAAGAGATTTTGGAAACGAGGAGGTCTGCAGGATCCTCAAGGAGAAGGGATATACCTACACCAATGCAGACAGGTGCGTGGCGGAGCTTACAAGGCATCTTTGTCAGGATCCAAAGTTCCCCCACGAGATAGGTCTTTTCCTGGGATACCCTGTTACAGATGTGCTGGGATTTATGAAGAGTCCTGAAGAAGGGGTTAAGTACACAGGCTTTTGGAAGGTATATGGAGATACGGCCTCTGCCCTTAAGACATTTGCTCAGTACAGGAAATGCACTGAAATATATAACAGGGCCCACAAGAACGGAAAGAGCCTGGAGCAGCTTACGGTTGCAAGCTGAGATTATTCATACAAGGATGGCACATAGCAGGTGCCATCCTTTTTTTATATATAATTTATTGGACATTTCCTGGCGCTTTCGATATAGTATTGTATGTACGGAAAACGATTTCCGAAATGAGGGTATAAGGGGAAAACAATGGTTTCGATTAAGGATGTAGCCAAGGAGGCAGGGGTTGCAATATCAACAGTCTCCAAGGTTTTAAACAACTATCCAAATGTAAGTGAGGACACCAGGAAGAAGGTCATGGATGTGGTGGACAGACTTGGCTTTGTGCCAAACGCTGTGGCAGCAAGTCTCTCATCCAAGAGGACTGGAAGGGTGGCTCTTCTTATCAACATAAGTCTTGGCACGCAGGCCAGCGACGAGATCAACATGCAGTACATTTCAGGGGCAGTTCACAGGGCAAAAGAGCTGCAGCTTGATGTGATCACTGTCTTTAAGACCATGATAGAAGACATGACTGCTACAGAGGTTATCAGCTATTTTGAATCCCAAGGTATAAAGGGCATCATCGTATATGGCATGACCAAGAAGGATAAGCTCATTAAAAAGCTTATCGACAGCGGGATCTTTAAAATGGTTGTCATCGACGCCCCAATGGTCAACGACACCACAACCTGTGTCAGCATCAACAATAAAAAGGCTCAGTATGACATAGCTAAAAAGACCATCACTGAGAATAAATGCAAGAGGATCCTCTACATTGCAGGAGAAGAGGATGGCTATGTGACTTCAGAAAGGCTCGAGGGTATTAAGAAGCTCTGCGATGAAAAGAAACTTAAGCTCAGCGTGCGAAACGGGCAGTTTTCTGAGCTTCGGGCAAGACAGCTCACCATGAGATATGCAAAGAACAACGACTGCGTTGTATGTGCATCAGATCTTATGGCTATCGGAGCGATGAAGGCCCTTATAGATATGGATATATTCCGCCCGGTATGTGGGTTTGATGGAATTATCCTCATGGGATATGTGGGCAAGCAGATGAATACAGTCAAGCAGGACTTCGTGCAGATATCAGAGATTGCACTGGATGAACTGTGGAGACTCATGCAGGGAGAAAAGGGCAGGAAGGTTACAGTTCCTCACACTATGGTCAGGATGAAATACGAAGACATCATCTGCTAAGGCGCAGCAATACGGATATCACAAAAAATTTAAAATTTGTACTTGCGGAAAACGTTTTCCTGTGATACATTTAATTCATCAATTGAAGAAAACGTTTTCCAGAAAAATAAAACAAAGGGAAATAAAAACAAGCAACAAAAAGGAGAATGAAAAATGTCAAAGCACACAAACATGCAGCGCGACGTACTTGTCCTTAACCTTGAAGAACAGCTTCAGGGAATCGCCGATGAGAAGTTCGGCAAGAGCCTTAAGGACTTAAGCAATCAGGAAACCTACTATGTACTTCTTGAGATGACAACTAGGCTGATGGATGTAGCGGAAGTATATAACGGGGAGAAAAAGGTTTACTACATTTCAATGGAGTTCCTTATTGGTAAGCTTCTTTCCAACAACCTTATAAATTTGAGAGTATATGACAGAGTTAAGGCAATCCTTGAAGCCAACGGCAAGAGCCTTCCAGAGATCGAGGAGTGCGAGCCAGAACCATCACTTGGTAACGGCGGACTTGGAAGACTTGCAGCATGCTTTCTTGATTCAATCGCAACTCTTGGAATGGCAGGAGAGGGAATCGGACTTAACTATCACTTCGGACTTTTTAAGCAGGTATTCAAAGATCACCTGCAGTGCGCAGAAAAGAACGACTGGATCGAGGATCAGTCATGGCTTGAGAAGACAGATACAACCTTCGAAGTTTCTTTTGGCAAAAAGAAGGTAGTAAGCCGCCTCTACAACATGAACGTTGTAGGCTACGATACAGGCGTTAACAAACTTCGCCTCTTTGATATCGAGTCTATCGATGAGAGCCTTGTTAAGAAGGGCATCGATTTCGATAAGACCAAGACTGACAAGAACCTGACTCTTTTCCTGTATCCGGATGATTCAGACGAGGCAGGAAACCTCCTTCGTATCTACCAGGAGTACTTCCTTGTTTCAAACGCAGCACAGCTCATCTTAAGAGAGCAGAAGGAGCGTCAGTACGACCTTCACGAGCTTTATAAGCACGCAGTTATTCAGATCAACGATACACACCCAACAATGATCATCCCTGAGCTCATCAGGATCCTTGTTGAGGATAAGGCATTTGCAATTGATGATGCTATCGATGTTGTAAGCAAGACATGTGCATACACCAACCACACTATCCTTGCAGAGGCTCTTGAGACATGGCCTCTTGAATACCTTGAGAAGGTAGTTCCTCAGCTTGTTCCTTACATCAAGGAGCTTGATAAGAGGATCAGAGCTAAGGTCAAGAACCCTAAGGTTCAGATCATCGACAAGGACAAGAGAGTGCACATGGCATTCATTGACATCCACTACGGATTCTCAATCAATGGTGTTGCTGCAATTCATACAGATATTCTTAAGGACAGCGAGCTCAATGATTTCTACAAGCTCTATCCTGAGAAGTTCAACAACAAGACTAACGGAATTACCTTCAGAAGATGGCTTCTTTCCTGCAACCATCCTCTGGCTGACTTCCTTTCACAGACCATTGGCGACGGCTACAAGAAGGATGCAAACAAGCTTGAGAAGCTCCTTGAGTTTAGGGACGATGAGGAAGTACTTTCACAGCTTGAGGCCATCAAGATGGGCAAGAAAAAAGAGCTTGCTGCTTACCTCAAGAAGGCTGAGAACGTGGAGGTTGATCCCGACTCTATCTTTGACATCCAGGTAAAGAGACTTCACGAGTACAAGAGACAGCAGATGAACGCCCTTTACATCATTCACAAGTACCTTGAGATCAAGGGCGGCAAGAAGCCAACAAGGCCAATCACCTTTATCTTTGGCGCCAAGGCTGCACCTGCTTATGTTATCGCAAAAGACATTATCCACCTTCTTCTTGTTCTTCAGGAGATCGTCAACAACGATCCTGATGTAAACAAGTACATGAAGGTGATCATGGTTGAGAACTACAATGTAAGCTACGCAGAGAAGCTCATTCCTGCATGTGATGTTTCTGAGCAGATCTCACTTGCTTCCAAGGAGGCTTCAGGAACAAGTAACATGAAGTTTATGCTTAACGGCGCTGTAACTCTTGGAACAGACGACGGCGCAAACGTTGAGATCCACGAGCTTGTAGGTGATGACAATATCTACATCTTTGGTGTAAGCGCTGACGAAGTTATAGGGCACTACAAGAAGGCAGACTACGTTTCTAAGGATTACTACAAGAAGAGTCCTGTTATCAAAGAGGCTGTGGACTTCATCGTAAGCAAAGAGTGCCTTAAGGTTGGTCACAAGGAGAATCTTGAGAGACTCCACAAAGAGCTCCTTAACAAGGACTGGTTCATGACTCTTATCGATCTTGAGAGCTACATTGCCAAGAAGGATGAGATCTTCGCTGACTATGAGAAGAGAGATAAGTGGAAGAGGATGATGCTCACAAACATCGCCAAGGCAGGCTACTTCTCATCAGACAGAACAATTGCAGAGTACAACAGAGATATCTGGCATCTTAACTGATGACCTGTTAACCGGAGAGCGGACAGCTCTCCGGTTTTTTTGTGGCTTTAAGTCCGTTATTTTTAGCTAAAACAGCAAAAAACTAATGAAAAAAAGCGCAATTTCGGCTAAAATTATAGGTGTGGCTATGTGTTTATGAGGGGAAAAGGAGACAAGCATGGCTGGAAACATTGACTATACTGATATTAACCGTATTGGACCACAGGTTTTATCATATCTACTGATATCCCTTTCTTATCTTGGGATATTTCATAAGTGCGGGGTAAATAAGCTTTTTGCTTTTATTCCTGCAGTCAGAGAGTACAACATAGCCCTTTGTGCGGACAAAGAAAAGGAAGGCCGGACATATACTGTCCTGACCTGCCTGTACTATGTTGATGTCATCGCTGGATTCATCTTTCAAGGCGACATCAGGGTAACGATGTTCCTTGCCATCCCTCTGTTAGGACTGTATGTGGCTCTTTTTATCTATGGGATCAAGATATACCAGGGGCTTATACAGATATTTGAGAGAAAGAGAAAATGGATATGGGCATTCATTTTCTTCAAGACACTGACATTGTTTATCTGGGGACTTTCCAGGAAGTTCCAGCCCAGCAAGAAGGTTGTCAGTCTCAAAGGGGTATCTGGGGCAAAAGAGCTTGGAGAAGACATCAAAGCTTCTGACAATGCCCTTACTGTAAACATAAGCAAGCGAACTGCCATAGATTTCTTCAAAAAGAAAGTCCTTCTTAAGGACATCCACATGTCCATTCCAAAGGGACATCTGGTGCTTCTTCTTGGAGGATCAGGCGCTGGAAAGACAACATACCTTAATGCAGTGACAGGGTATGAGAAGGCTGACGCCAGGATAATGCTTGGGCAGCAGGATGTTTACGAAGACTACGAGAAGATGAAATATGACATCGGCTTTGTGCCACAGGCTGACCTTATGAGAGGCACAGATACTGTGGAGATGACTCTTTTGGATGCTGCGCTGATGCGCCTTCCGGTTGAGATGTCTGTCATGGAAAGAGAAAACCGCATGGCCTATGTCCTTGATCTGTTTGGACTTACGGCTGTGAAAAACAGCCTTGTTGATAAACTCTCTGGTGGTCAGAGAAAGAGACTGTCCATCGCCCTCGAGTTTATAACTGACCCGGAGCTCTTTATCCTTGATGAGCCGGATTCGGGCCTTGACGGAGTTGTGGCCAGGAAGCTCTTTGAGAAGCTAAGGGAAATTGCTGATGAGGGCAAGATCGTAATAGTTATCACCCACACCCCTGACCGTGTAATAGATCTTTTTGATGATGTTATCGTCCTTGCCAAGGATGCCAGAAGAACCGGAAGACTGGCATATTATGGCCCTGTTGATAAGGCTTATGAATTCTTTGGAAAAGAGTCCATGGAGGATATTCTTCTTTCCATCAACCAGAAGGATGAAGGCGGCGAAGGCAGAGCAGATGAGTTCGTGGAGAAATACGCTGACCTCATGAAAGAGAAGGTGGGGTAACTACTATGGAAACCTATGAGTACACGCACAGAGGCCGAGGGGCACAGACCTTTATATATCTGGGAAAGCTCTTTAGGATGTTCCTGTTCCAGAACGACTGGAAGGTTCTCCCGATGTCAGCAATTATTGCAGCACTGGTTGCATTTGCTGTTGGAGCTAACCTGTTTGATACCATGGAAGGCACTCTTATGGGCACCTTTGCCCTGTCCTGTGTATGCGTCTGGAATGGCTTTTTTAACTCGATCCAGATGATATGCAGAGAAAGAGCTATCGTAAAAAGAGAGCACAGAGCCGGCCTTCATATAACATCCTATGTGGCAGCGCACATGATCTATCAGGCTATTTTGTGTATCCTTCAGGTATGTATCACTCTCTTTGTATGTCAGTTTATGAAGATAAAGATGCCGGAGAAATGTCTTTTCACTCCATGGCCAGCTGTTGATCTTGGAATAACTCTTTTCCTTGTGACATATTGTGCGGATATGCTGGCACTTCTGGTTTCAGCATTTTCCAAAACTACTACAGCAGCCATGACCATAATGCCATTTCTTTTGATAGTAGAGCTGTTGTTTTCAGGATCATTCTTTACTCTTCCTGATGAGGCAATGCCATTTACAAACCTTACGGCTACGAAATGGGGACTGACAGCCATGTGTTCCCAGGGAGATTACAACTCTCTTCCTATGGTGAGCGTATGGAACAACGCACTTAAGATGAAGGATGTAGAAGTTGAAGGGGATAAACCTCTTTTAACCGCGTTTCAGTATATTGAGCAGAACGATATGCGAGATGACTTTCTGATGGCCTCTGCAGCCCAGAATCAGAATCCTGAGTTTAATTATGATGCAAAGATTGTACTAAAATGCTGGGCATGGCTTATAATATGGACAGCGGTATATGTTATAGCAGCAATCATTCTGCTTGAATTTATAGATAAAGATAAGAGATAAGAGGGGAAAATTTGGTATGAAGAAAAAGATAATGAGGATGATGCTTCTAGTCTCTTCATTGTTGCTGATCCTGTTTGGAGTTATTGCATTGCATATGCTGGGGAGAGTCAGGAATATTCTTACGGAGAGCTCGGTACAGACCAGTACTGAGGTAGAGGAGTATTCTGATATTGCAATGCGTGATCAGATAACGGGGAATCTGAACGCTACAACCCTGGGATGTGCTTACACTCTTAACGAGATGCTAAGAGAGTTTGCAGCCACCATACAGATGATAGCTGATTCAGCTACTGATATTTACAGTCATCCGGACATTTACGGAAGAACATATATTAAGCAACTTGAGCCATCAGATATAGGCAAGGACATGGAGCAGTTCGTCTACGCTGAGGATGTGGATCCAGATGATCCTGCAATTCAGGATGAGCTTTACATGATAGGAAATCTAAAGGGCAATCTTCTTGCCATGTACAATCAGTATCCTGAGCTTGGAGCATCCAGTATAGGAACTGAGAGCGGAATCCTTCTTCTTGCTGGTCCAGTTCTTGAAGAGAGATGGGATGCAAAGGGCAATTACGGATACCTTGATCCAAGAAAGCGCCCCTGGTACACAGGAGCCAAGCATTCAGGCAAGCTCTATTTCACAGAGATAACCCCTGACTATGACACAGGAAGGCTGGCCATCATGTGCGGCGCTCCTATCTACAGGGATACAGAGTTTGTGGGAGTTGCATCAGCTGGTCTTTACCTCGAGGGAATCGAGAGCATGATGATGAATGCCAAGCTCACAGATGAAGGAAATACATGTATCATCGATGGCAATGGATCCATCATTTTCTCATCCAGCGATGATGGTGAGCTTAAGTCAGGCACCAAGCTTGGTGGAAAAGAAAACAGCGATAAAGGCCTTGTAAACCTCACTGAAAGAGCAACTAATGGAGAGAATGGTCTGGAGCTTTTAAACATCGATGGAGAGAGCAGCTATGTTGCATACTATCCGATCGAGTGCGTAGGCTGGTCCCTTATCAATATCATTCCTGAAAAGACAGTCCTTGCTCCTAAGGAGAACCTGCTTACATTTATCAAGCAGAGTCACCAGAGCGAAGAAGATGAGGTTGCAAAGGTTACCAAATCAGCTCTTGCAACAATACTACTGCTTATTCTTGCAATGGCAGCCCTTTCAGTTATCATCTCAAACAGGCTCAGCAGACGCCTGGTTATGCCTATAGCTCTTTTGACAGATAAAGTTCAGAACATGGATGGAGACAAGCTGGACTTCGCCTGGTACGAGAACACTGACGATGAAGTTGAGACACTGGCTAAATCCTTTGGCTCCATGACTGAAAGGCTTAAGACATACATCTCAGACATCAAGACAGTTACAGCGGAAAAAGAGAGGATCGGCACCGAACTTTCTCTGGCCACCAGGATTCAGGCAGGCATTATGCCTCATGAGTTCCCGCCTTTCCCTGACAGGGATGAGTTTGAGATCTATGCCATGATGGAACCCGCAAGGGAGGTTGGAGGCGACTTCTACGACTTCTTCCTCATAGATGATGATCATCTTGGAATGGTCATGGCGGACGTTTCTGGTAAAGGTATTCCTGCAGCTCTTTTCATGATGATCGCCAAGACCATCCTGCAAAGCTGTGCAATGCTTGGTAAGTCTGCAGCGGAGACCCTTGATAAGACCAATGAGGCTCTTACCACCAACAACCAGACAGGAATGTTTGTTACCGCATGGTTTGGAATCCTTGAGATATCTTCCGGCAAGCTTACCTGCGCCAACGCCGGACATGAGTATCCAGCAGTGAAAAGAGCTAACGGCTACTTTGAGCTTTATAAGGATAAGCACGGCTTTGTTATCGGCGGAATGGAAGGTACCAGATACAAAGAATACACGATACAGCTTGAACATGGCGATAAGATCTTTTTATACACAGACGGAGTGCCGGAGGCAACCAATGCAGATGTGGTTATGTACGGCACTGACAGGATGCTGATAGCACTTAACAAAGATCCAAATGTATCACCCAAAGAACTCCTTGACAACATTTGCTACGACATAACAGATTTCATAAGAGATGCAGAGCAGTTTGACGATCTTACAATGATGTGTCTTGAGTATAAGTGACCTGAAGATGGCGCAGCGTGCGCCTTCTGACCCGGGAAAGGAGAGGAAGTGTATGGAGAAAAAGAGTTTCGACGCTGGAACTAGTGGCATGATTCCGTTGGGGTTGCCTGGTGGATTTTTCATCTATGATGCAGGACCATCAGAGAGTATTTACTATGCAGGACCCAATGTGCTTGCTCTCTACGGGTGCGAGAACATGGGCGAGTTCATTATGCACACAGGCGGCACTTTCAAGGGCATGGTTCATCCCGATGATTACAAGAAGATCGAGAATCAGATCCAGGCCCAGACTATCTTTGGGGAAAAGAAACACGATTATGTCCGCTACCGTATCCTCACAAAGGACGGTACTACAAGATATGTAGAGGACTTTGGACATCTTCTTCACAGGGGAGATGGAAAGAGTTTTTACTATGTCTACATCGTTGATGTGGATCAGAATGAGTTCTTTAACAAGAACCGCAATTCATTTGCAGAGGCTGAGATCCTGTCTGCTAATCAGGAAACTGATGACCTGACTGGTCTTCTTAATATGTCCTTCTTCTACCAGAAGGCCCAGATGTTCCTTGGGTCCTACGAGAGCTGGAGAGAGGACATTTCTTTTATCCACTTTGATATTCCAAACTTCAAATTATTTAATGAGAGAAACGGTTTTAAGCTTGGCGATGAGCTTCTGTGCGACCTTGCCAAGGCTATCAGGGAGACCTTTATCACCGGCGGAATCGTTGCGAGATTTTCCGATGACCACTTTGTTGTGTGCACCACAGGCGACAGGGAAAGCGTTATCCAGAAGGTTGAGAAGGTCTATAAGACTATGCTCCTTGCTGAGGATGTCAACAAGAAGGTCAGGATCAAAGCCGGAATCTATTATCTGGACGACAGAAGGGCAGAGATCGGACTTGCCTGCGATCATGCAAGACTTGCCTGCAACTCAATTAAGCACAGGCACGACGTGAACTACTGCGTTTATGACGAGATGCTCCGTGAGAATCTCCGCAAGCAGCAGTTTGTTATCGATCATATCGACGAAGCCATTGAAAATGAGTACATTAAGGTGTTCTATCAGCCTGTTGTAAGGGTTAAGACTGGAGAAATCTGTGGATATGAGGCACTGGTTCGATGGATAGATCCCAAGATGGGAATGCTGTCTCCTGGCGACTTCATCACTACACTTGAGGACTTCCACCTTATTCATCTGGTTGATAAGTACGTGGTCAAAAAGGTCTGCGAGGACTACGCAAGGATGAGGGAAGAGGGAAAAGAGATCGTCGCTGTATCAGTAAATATCTCAAGACTGGACTTTGAACTGTGTGATATCTTTGGGTACATTGAAAGCACCAGGGAGGAATATGATATTCCAAGAAGTATGCTGGATCTTGAGATCACTGAGAGCTCCCTTAACGAGAACGAGAGCTATATAAGGTCTGAATGTGACAAGATGAGAGAGATGGGATATCACGTTTGGATCGATGACTTTGGAAGTGGCTACTCATCACTTAATACTATCGCCAACTACAACTTCGATGTACTTAAGCTTGATATGGTATTCCTTAGAAGTTTCGATAAGAGTCCTAAGACAGGTCAGATCATGAAGTACATAATTAAGGGCGCCAAGGCCATGGGCGTATCACCACTCTGCGAAGGCGTTGAGACCGAAACGCACTTTGATTTCCTTAAGCAGATCGGCTGCGAAAGGGCGCAGGGTTACTATTTCGGAAAGCCTATGCCAATGGAAGAGACCAGAGCCTTCACATCCGAAAAAGGCCTGGTTTGGGAAAAACAGGAAGCATAAGTTAAAATACAGGTGGGCTCCAGCTCTAGAATTCTTTACGACGAGGTTAAGCGATTAGCATTGAGGAGTAAAGTATTCTAGAGCTGGGGCCCACCTTTATATTAATTATGCTCTCCGATCAGTTTTTCCATCCAGACCATGTTGTACCAGCGGTTGAACTTGTAGCCGCACTTTGTGAACTTTCCGTTGAGCTTATATCCCATTTTTTCGTGGAAGTGGACACTGTCGAAGGTTAAGTGTTCATCTTCTTCATCCGGATATCCAATGCAGGCGTAGAGGTTGAGGATCCCCATATCCTTTAACTGGCGCTCGAGCTCAGTGTAGAGCATGCGGCCAAGACCGCCTCTGCGGACGTCCTTATCAATGTAGATAGTCATCTCTACACACCACTGGTAGGCAGCTCTTGGGTGAAAGGAGCTTGCGTAGGCGTATCCCAGGATCTCTTTTCCCTGCTCTATAACAAGATAAGGGAATTTCTCTTTGATGTTGCGGATACGGCCAGTAAATTCCTCAAGGGAAGGGGTGTCGTACTCGAAAGTAATGGCGGTTTTGCGAACATAGTAGTCGTATATCTTTAGTAGGGCAGCTGCGTCGTCTTCGGTGGCTGTCCTTATTTTGTACTCAGTATCTGGCATGGTATGTGCACTCCCGATTTCGAAATATTTCTTACATTATGGTTTCATTGCAGTAAAGTGTCAAATGAGATATGATTATCTAGTAGTTTTTTAGAACGGGGGAAACAAAATGACAACAATACCTTATAAGATCTATCTTGAAGAATCAGAGATGCCAAAGCAGTGGTACAACGTCAGGGGCGACATGAAAAAGAAGCCAGCTCCTATCCTGAATCCAGGAACTCTTGAGCCAGTGACTTTGGATGAGCTTTCAGGAATCTTCTGCAGAGAGCTTGCAGAGCAGGAACTTGATGATACTTCAAGATTTATTGATATTCCTGAGGAGATCAGAAATTTCTACAGGATGTATCGTCCATCTCCACTTGTAAGAGCTTATTGCCTTGAAGAGAAGCTTCAGACACCAGCTCACATCTATTACAAGTTCGAGGGTAACAACACATCAGGAAGCCACAAACTTAATTCAGCTATCGCTCAGGCATATTATGCCAAGAAGCAGGGACTTAAGGGCGTAACCACAGAGACCGGTGCAGGTCAGTGGGGAACAGCTCTTTCCATGGCATGTTCATACTTTGATCTGGACTGCCAGGTATACATGGTTAAGGTTTCATACGAGCAGAAGCCATTCAGACGTGAAGTTATGCGTACCTACGGAGCTAAGGTTACTCCTTCTCCATCAATGGATACAGAGGTAGGACGCAGAATAAATGCAGAGTTCCCGGGAACAACAGGAAGCCTTGGATGCGCTATTTCTGAGGCTGTAGAGGCAGCAACTTCTCAGGAAGGATACCGCTACGTTCTTGGATCAGTTCTTTCTCAGGTACTTCTTCATCAGTCAGTAATAGGTCTTGAGACCAAGGCCGCTCTTGATAAATACGGAATCAAGGCAGACATGATCATCGGCTGCGCAGGCGGCGGATCAAACCTTGGAGGACTTATCTCACCATTTGCTGGAGAGATCCTTCGCGGTGAGAACCAGTACGAGATCATCGCTGTTGAGCCAGCTTCATGCCCATCTCTTACAAGAGGTAAGTATGCATATGACTTCTGCGACACTGGTAAGGTTTGCCCTCTTGCCAAGATGTACACCCTTGGAAGCGGCTTTATTCCTTCAGCCAACCACGCAGGCGGACTTCGCTATCACGGCATGAGCAGCGTTGTTTCAGAGCTTTACGATCAGGGAATCCTCACAGCAAGATCAGTTGAGCAGACCAGCGTATTTGAGGCTGCTGAGATGTTTGCTAGAGTTGAGGGTATTCTTCCTGCTCCAGAGAGTAGTCACGCTATCAGAGTTGCCATCGACGAGGCTCTTAAGTGCAAGGAGACAGGCGAGGAAAAGAACATCGTATTTGGTCTTACAGGTACAGGTTACTTCGATATGGTTGCATATCAGAAGTACAACGACCATGAGATGAACGACTATGTTCCAACAGATGCAGAACTTCAGAAATCATTTGATTCTCTTCCAAAGGTTGAGAAGTAAGGAGAAGATATGTCAAAAGTAGCTAATCCAGAGCAGTTCGCACATTCAGAAGAAGCCAAGGGAGAAATGAGATACAGAGAGCGCAGCAGATGGCTCCTGTTCGGACTTCCATGGACTTTTACCAAGTATGAGATCAGAGACAATGATTTCACTATCGTAAAGGGATTTTTCACAGTCAGAGAAAATGACTGCTACATGTACAAGATCAGCGATGTTGAGATCACTCGCAGCCTGATGCAGCGTATGGCTGGCCTTTCTACGATCGTTCTGTACACATCTGATGTTACAGACAGAACCATTGTCATGAAGAACATCAAGCACGGAAAAGAGATCAAGGACTTCATCTTACAGGCTTCAGAATCCGCAAGGATCCGTCGCCGCACAGTGAGTATGCAGAACATCGGATTCGGTGCCGGGGATATCCACGATGTGGATGGAATGGACGATCTTGACGGACACATCGACAACTGATACAGCAGAATATATGAATAATACAGAGCGCTACCTGCATGGTGGCGCTCTTTTTATACGGGTCTTAAAATCCGTCTTGCTTTTTTGGGACTTATATGTATAATGAATTCTTGTCGGTATTCTTCCGACTACTATCACGGGATTTCTCCCGATGATTTTCCAATTATTTTTTTATTATGTGTGCGGCGTAAGGGCGCATGGTCTGTTTTGCTGTGTCTTTTTTGCCGCGGGTATTTCAAGAAAGGAAACTATATGAACCTAAAGGAAAAGTGGACAAAACAGAACAACTCAGTAAAGCTTTTGCTGAGAAAACTAAAAAGGCATGACACAGTGGTGGTTGCCATAGCGGTAGTTATCGCGGTGATCCTGTGCGGAGGACTTATCTACCTTAGCACCCCGGTTGTGGCTGCCAGCGCAAAGGAGGACCTTGAGCAGATTCAGGGCAGGGACACCGAACAGACTATTGAGAAGCTGGACGAACTGTCAGAGTATCTTGATGGCCTTGATAAGTCGCTTACAGAGAGTAAGGAGAGCCTTAGCAGCTTCTACGAGAAGGATGGAGCAGACAAACTCCTTAGCGAAAAGAACACAGAGAAGATGACAAACACAGTAACCGAGAAGGTTTCAGGTCTTGGCAATGACATGACTAACCTTCATAACTCTATTTCAAAAACCGGAGAAGATATCGAGAAGCTCCGTGAGCTCATAAATAAGGGAGGGGAGGATTCAGGTAAGGCCATCGCGGACTCTTTTACCAATATCTATCACAATCTTGAGGAGATAGAGAACACCTACAACCAGACCCAGGAGAATACCAGGAATCTCATTGAAGAGATACAAAATGCATTAAAGAGCGGAGATGACAAGCTGTCAAAAGAGCTTTTGGACAACTACACAGAGCTTTTAAAGCAGCTTAATGAATCCAATGAGAAACTTGTAAATCAGGATAATGAGAGCATTAAAAACTTTAAGGAATTAAATGCAAATCTTGAGAACTATTTTAGTAATGTAAACCTCACCTTTGAAGGTGATCTGACCAGTCTAAAGGGCTATCTTGCAGGTGAGCTTTCAAATGTAAATGGAAAGATCGATCAGGTTTTTCAGCGTGTGAGTAGGGGCAAAAGGCTGCTGGCATCCACCCTGCTCACCAAAAACGTCCAGATCAGAGAGGATGCCACATTTGATGAGATCGCAAAGGCAATAGAGAACATTCCTGTTAAGATCGTTCTTGATAAGGATGACGTTCCCGGGGAAGTGGTCTATGAATATCATTATCATAAGGACGGGAAGGACAATGTTTGCGATATTGAGTATGTTCCAATAGACAGACAGGGCGGTTGCTATACAGAGCCTTATGTTCATACTCATACAGATGCCTGCTATGACATCACTACCCTCTATGTTTACACAACTACGAAAGATGTCGTAAACAGAGGCTTTAGCCATTATACGAATGGCGCCAATAATTACTATTATCGCTGTGAATATTGTGGCCTTAGTTTTGTGGAAGACAATCCAAGGCATACTGAGACAACAACGGACAAGAGTGTTGCAGATAGCAGGGCAAGGAGGACTCCACAGGTCAGCGAGACCAGGGTCCTAAAGTGTGACAAGCCAGAGGGAACCCTTCTTGGCTATCAGACTTCCTGCAACCTCCTTCATGGACAGATTGTTGCAGCCAGGATAGTGTTTGCTGATGACTACGAAAAATACAACACTTCTACAGGAATCATAGCTCCTGCGACAAATGTCACAACATCTCTAATGATGGTACCTCAAACTGTCGGGTTATCTCAGTCTATTCTGTGGGATGACGACTCCATCTGGAATCTGCTTCCGGAAGATGATAATAATTCTCTGGAAAAAGAGAAGTCTGACAAGCCTGAAGGAGCATTGCCTTCGGAATCAGGAGATACAGATGACTCCGGAGACGGAGATGATAAAGAGAAAAATACAAATAATAATGATGAAAAGGGAGAAAACATAGATGAAAACAATGAAACTGGCAGCAACACAGATGACAATGGGGATGATGAGAACAGCTCTGACAGTGACAGTGGTGATACTCAGCCTTCTGGCCAACAAAATGATGGTGATGTGACAGCTTCTGACGACGCTTCTAACCTTCCTTGACATTCCTAATGGCTCTGCATAGAATAGATGTGTTGTAGTGGTTATAGCACAGATTACTGTGCAGATTGGAGTATATATGACAAAGATTGATATTATATCCGGTTTCCTTGGAGCCGGTAAGACTACACTTATAAAGAAACTTTTAAAGGAAGCCCTTGCAGGAACCAAAGTTGTTCTTATTGAGAACGAGTTTGGTGAGATCGGAATCGACGGTGGATTCCTCAAGGAAGCTGGTATTGAGATCACAGAGATGAACTCAGGATGCATCTGCTGTTCACTGGTTGGTGATTTTGAGACATCACTTAAGCAGGTAATGGAGCAGTACGCACCAGAGAGAATCCTTATCGAGCCATCAGGTGTTGGTAAGCTTTCAGATGTTATGAGAGCTATCCAGAACATCGCTGATGCAGACGAGAATATGGAGCTTAACAGTGCTGTTACAGTAGTTGATGCTACTAAGGCCAAGGTTTACATTAAGAACTTTGGTGAGTTCTTCATCAACCAGATCGAGAATGCAGGAACTGTTATCCTTACAAGATGCGACAAGGCTGATCAGGCCAAGATCGAGACAGCTGTAGAGCTGATCAGAGAGCACAACAAGAAGGCAACTATCATCACAACTCCTCTTGATCAGATCTCTGGAAAAGAGATCCTTGATACCTTCGAGGGCAACAACAAGCTTGAGGCTGAGATGCTCAAGATGATCATGGAGGAAGAGGAGCATCATCACCATCATCATCACGATCATGGCAGCAAGAAGATCGTTAAAGAGGATGGTTCTGTAGTTTATATTTCAGGTGGCGAGGACGACGATCACGAGTGCTGCTGTCACCATGATCACGACCACGACGATCACGATCATGATCACGAGTGCTGTCATCATCACGACCATGACCACGACGAGCATGAGCATGATCATGACCATGAGCACGAGCACCATCATCACGACCACGATGATCACGACCATGACCATGAGCACGAGCACCATCATCATGACCACGATGATCACGACCATGAGCATCATCACGATCATCACCATGATCATCACGATGCTGCTGACGTATTCATCAGCTGGGGTATGGAGACTCCACTTAAGTACACCAAGGAAGAAATCGAGCAGATGCTTGGTAAGCTTGAGGACGAGGAGACCTACGGTATCGTTCTTCGTACAAAGGGCGTAGTTCCAAGTACAGATGGTTCATGGATCGAGTTTGACTATGTTCCAGGAGAAGCTGACGTTAGAAGCGGATCAGCTGATGTAACTGGTAAGTTCTGTGTAATTGGTGCTGAGCTCAAGGAAGAGAACCTTGAGAAGCTCTTTAGAAGGTTATGATAAGGAGAGAAAAATTGAAACCAGTTTATATTATCAATGGTTTTTTAGATGCAGGTAAGACTGACTTTTTCAGATATACCATCGCTCAGCCATACTTCCGTACCAAGGGTAAGACCCTTCTTATCGTGTGCGAAGAGGGTGAGAATGAATATGAGGAGAAACTCCTTAAGAACACAAATACTGTAGTCGAGATCATCGAGGACGAAGAGGACTTCAATCCGGATGCCCTTGTTGCCCTTGATGCCAAGCACAACCCAGAGCGTATTCTTGTAGAGTACAACGGAATGTGGAACTTCAAGAATATGAAGCTTCCTGTTATGTGGAATTTAGAGCAGCAGATCACTGTTATCGACTGTTCAAGCTTTGAGCTGTACTTCAGCAATATGAAATCACTTCTAGCTGAGCAGATCAGAAATTCAGACCTTATCCTGTTTAACAGATGCGATGGTCTTACTGAGAACCTTCCAGCCTACAAGAGAAATGTTAAGGCTATCAACCAGAAGGCGGATATTATCTTCGAGGATCAGAATGGAGAGGTTGATGTTACTCTAGATGAGGATCTTCCATTTGACCTTAATGATGATCCTATCGAGCTTAACAACTATGGCTATGGAATGTTCTACCTTGATGCTCTTGACCACGTTGAGAGATATGAAGGCAAGAACGTTAGATTTAAGGGAATGGTACTTATCCCACCAGAGTTCCCTGATAACAGATTTGTTCCTGGCAGAATGGCAATGACATGCTGTGCCCAGGATATGCAGTTCCTTGGCTTTGCCTGCGAGTATGACAAGGTTAATGAACTCAAGGAGAAAGAGTGGGTTGAGGTTACCGCTAAAGTTGTTAAACAGTACGTGCCTGAGTACCAGGGTGAAGGTCCTGTTCTCATGGCTACATCTGTTGAGAAGACCACAGAGCCTGCTAATCCAGTAATAGATTTTTCTAATCCGGAGCAGTAAGCATGTTTAATTATCAGCCTAGTCAGTGGCTATTTCTATTTTTCTTTTATAGTTTCTTTGGTTGGTGTTTTGAGTCAACCTATGTTTCAGTTATGGAAAAACATCCGGTAAATCGAGGGTTCATGCGTGGACCCTTTTTGCCGTTGTATGGATCTGGCGGAATCATGATGCTGGTGGTTTCCAAGCCCTTCTATGACAACCTGATCCTGGTATTCATAGCAGGCTGTATCGGAGCAACTGCCCTTGAGTACGTAGTTGGAGTTACAATGGAAGCTCTTTTCAAAGTGAGGTACTGGGATTATTCCCACAAGAAGTTTAACTTCCAGGGACATATAAGTCTTGAGTCCTCAATAGTCTGGGGCATATGCACAGTGGTTTTCACCCATTTTCTTCAGATTCCGATCGAGAAGATGATCCTGTCGATCCCTTACAATTTCCTTACAGTATGTACCGCGATCCTGACTTTCCTTGTGAGCTGCGATTTCATGCTGGCCTTTAAGACAGCCCTTGATCTTCGAGATGTTCTTATCTACATGGACAAGGCCAAGACTGAGATGCGCAGGATGCAGAAGCGCCTTGATGTAATTATTGCTTTTAAGGGCGAGGATGTAAAAGAGGGAATCGCTGATAAGGTAGATGCTCTTGGAAATGCAGTGGGATCCATTGGTTCAGGCATTTATGACAGAGTAGATTCACTAAGTGATTCTCTTGAGAACTCATTTAAGGTAATAAAAGAAAAGATTGCTCTTGACCCCGCATCCTATGTTGGAAATGTAAGAGAAGAAGTTACAGAACTCTATGCCAAGTACAGGGTAGTAATGTCTAAGATAACACCAGCGCCTGTACGGAACTTTTTTGAGTGGTACAGAGAAAGAACTATCGCAGGAAACCCAACCATGTCTTCAGTAAGTTTTAGAGGAAGCATGGAAGAACTTAAAGAAAAGGCAAAAAAAAGACTGTGGAAATGATCCACAGTCTTTAATATTTTTCTCAAATATAAAGCTTACGCCATCTTGTTAACTGCAAGAGCAAGACGAGAAATCTTTCTTGAAGCAGTGTTCTTCTTGATAACGCCCTTTGACTCAGCCTTGTCGATTGCTGATGTAGCAGCAAGAAGTGCCTTAGCAGCCTCTTCCTTGTTACCAGCCTCGATAGCTGTGCGTACCTTCTTAACCTCTGTCTTAACAGCTGACTTGATCATCTGATTCTGAGCTGCCTTCTTCTGGTTAACTAAAATTCTCTTCTTGGCGGATTTAATATTTGCCATAATTACCTCCGAAAAAATCAATAAAATAAATGTTTATAAAGAATGTTCGTGTGCGCATTAAGCCGGACACGGACAGTTAATGCCACATACGCTAGATATTTTAGATTAAAATCTAGAAACTGTCAATAGATTTTGATATAATACACCGAGTACAATAGAACGAAATTTACGAGGAATATAAAGTGGATCAGAGTAAGATTAGAAATTTTTGCATCGTTGCCCATATTGATCACGGCAAATCAACCCTTGCAGACAGAATGATAGAAAAGACCGGAGTTCTGACTCTTCGTGAGATGCAGAACCAGGTTCTTGATAATATGGATATCGAGAGGGAGAGAGGTATCACCATCAAGTCCCAGGCTGTTCGAATGATCTATAAGGCCAAGGACGGACAGGAATATACCTTTAACATGATCGATACCCCTGGACATGTTGACTTTGGATATGAGGTTTCAAGAAGCCTTGCAGCCTGCGACGGAGCAATTCTTGTCGTGGATGCTACCCAGGGCGTTGAGGCTCAGACACTGGCCAACGTATATATGGCCCTTGACCACGACCTTGATGTTTTTCCTGTTATCAACAAGATAGATCTTCCAAGCGCAATGCCTCAGGAGGCCAAGGATGAGATAGAGGATGTCATCGGCATTGAGGCTCAGGATGCACCGCTTATTTCTGCCAAGAACGGAATCGGTATCGAGGACGTACTTGAGGCAGTTGTTCATAAGATCCCAGCTCCAACAGGAGATGTATCAGCTCCTCTTAAGGCACTTATCTTTGACAGTATCTACGACTCCTACAGAGGTGTAATCGTATTTGTCCGCGTAAGAGACGGTGTTATCAGAAAGGGCATGAAGGTAAGATTTATGGCTACTTCTGCAGAGGCAGAGGTGGTTGAGGTTGGATACTTTGCTCCTGGAAGCTTTATCCCAAGTGATGAGCTCTCCGCAGGAGATGTTGGATACTTTACAGCTTCCATCAAGAACATTCAGGACACCAGAGTTGGTGATACAGTTACAGATGCTGACAAGCCATGTGAGGCGGCACTTCCAGGATATAAAAAGGTAATGCCAATGGTTTACTGTGGCCTTTACCCGGCAGATTCAGCTCACTATTCAGACCTTAGAGACGCCCTTGAAAAGCTTCAGCTCAATGATGCATCTCTTTTCTATGAGCCAGAGACATCTCAAGCCCTTGGTTTTGGCTTTAGAGCTGGATTCCTTGGACTTCTCCACCTTGAAGTAGTCCAGGAGAGACTTGAGAGAGAGTACGACCTTAACCTTGTTACCACAGCGCCTTCCGTTGTGTACAAGGTCCACAAGACCGATGGAGAGGTATTTGACCTCACAAACCCAACCAACCTTCCAGACCCATCAGAGATAGATTACATGGAAGAGCCTATCGTAAACGGCGAGATCATGGTGACCACAGACTATGTTGGTGCCATCATGCAGCTCTGCCAGGAGAGAAGAGGCAAGTACCTAAGTACCGACTACATCGAGCAGACAAGAGCTATTCTTAAGTACGAGCTTCCACTTAACGAGATCATCTACGACTTCTTCGATGCGCTTAAGTCAAGATCCCGTGGCTATGCTTCATTTGACTACGAGCTCAAAGGCTACGAGAGATCAGAGCTTGTTAAGCTGGATATCCTAATTAACAGAGAAGAAGTTGACGCCCTCTCCTTCATCGTACACAAGGACGGAGCTTACGAGAGAGGCCGCAAGATGTGCGAAAAACTCAAAGAGGAGATCCCAAGGCACCTTTTCGAGATTCCTATCCAGGCTTCTGTTGGAGGCAAGGTTATCGCCAGAGAGACCGTCAAGGCTTACCGCAAGGACGTCCTTGCCAAGTGCTACGGCGGTGATATCACTCGTAAAAAGAAGCTTCTCGAGAAACAGAAAGAGGGTAAAAAGAAGATGCGCCAGATCGGAAACGTGGAAGTTCCCCAGGCAGCATTCCTCAGCGTCCTCAAGCTCGACAATACCGACTAACACCCAAGGACAATGTACTACATCCGTTGTACATTGCCCTTTCTTTTTCCCCTCATCTGCCAAAGGGGCGGGAATGGGGAGAATCTTTTACACTTTTTTAAGAAAAAATCACTACGGAATATAGTAAAATTATAGTATCTATACTATAGCAGGAGAGACTATGCAGGACATCCGTAGAGAGAGATTAATTTTATCAGTTGTTACTGTGGCTTATCTGGCCTGTTCGGTTCAGAACTATATTGGTGGCTGGGAATTTTGGGTGCCACCACTTTGTTTTGGCGTGACTGTGGCACTGTGGTGGGTTCACATAGCTCAAAAGTCCAGCTTTAATGGCAGAATTTATATGTATTTTGCGTTCTCGGCTTTTTTGTGTTTTTATCATGGAATGCAGAAGACCAGTCTTTATGACGTGGCTGTGGCTTTTATGCTGTTTTTGGCTACGTTTACGTCTCTTGATCGTTTGTTGATGCTCAATCTTATTCTGATCGAGTTTTTTTTGGTAATGGCCATTCAGTTTGCTTTCCTCTACAAGGATGAGGAAGTGAATATGACGGCTTTTACTATCGTCAAGATCATTTTCCATATCGGATCGTTTTTCACTTTGTATATGTTCAGCAGGCTGACCATTAGCAGAAGGCTTATTGAGCGCGACAAGGTTCAGAAGTGGCGTGATACAGTTAAGGAAAACGAAAATGATATGCAGGATTTCCTGTCTAATATTTCCCATGAATTCAGGACTCCAGTAAATGTTATTAGCGGAATGACTGCCCTTTTGAAAAAGAGTGAGGACAGGACGGAGCTTGATTCCATAGAGGAAGCAGGCGTTCATCTGGCGCACCTTATTGAGGATATCCAGGATTACACTGAGCTTAAGAGGGGAGAGCTTGTCCTTGAAGAGAGCGAGTATATGTGCAGCTCTCTAATTAACGATGTGGTTGCAAACTATAGAAGGATGAACAACGCCAAGAACCTGGAGTTCATCGTTGATCTTTCTCCAAAGACCCCTTCAGTTCTTAAGGGTGATGTTCAAAAGATCCATAAGCTCTTCAGGCATCTTATCGACAATGCGGTTAAGTTTACCAGAAAGGGCGGAATCTACATCAAGGTATTTCCTGTTAAGAAGGAATATGGAATCAATCTGACAATTGAGATCACTGATACAGGCGTTGGTATGACCAGAGCAGCCATGGCAAAGGTAGCAGGTGGTATGTACCAGGCCAATAAAAAGAGAAACAGAAGTACCGGCGGTATCGGTATTGGACTTCCCATCGTTTACGGAATCGTGCATAAAATGGGCGGTTTTGTAAAGATCGACAGTACAAAGGGACATGGAACAACAGTTCGTCTGTCAATTCCACAGCAGGTAGTGGACAACACCCCTTGCATGTCTGTAAAAGAGGGTATGGCAAAGGATGTTGTATTCTATAGCAGACCAGAAAAGTACGCTGTTCCTGAACTTAGAGACTTTAACAGCAGCATGGCTATTGATCTTGCCAAGGGTCTTAAGATGAGGCTTTATTCTGCCCATGATCCAAGAGAACTTCAGCGTCTTCTTGATGATCTTGATGTTACTCATATTTTCATGGGGCAGGAAGAGTATGAAAAGGACAGCGAATTCTTTGACAAACTGGCAAAAGAAGGCTATACAGTTGCTGTTTCTTCCGACATTGATTTCTCAGTTTCCAAGGGCAGTCGTGTCATTATGATGCCAAAGCCGCTCTACGGTTATCCTATAGTCCGGCTTATTAACGGAGAATATGAAGATGCCAATGATAGTGAAGCTTTAGGTAAAGTGCGCTTTGAGGGAGTACGAGCTCTTATTGTTGACGACGAGCCAATGAATCTGGTGGTGGCAGAAGGACTGTTTAAAGAGTATGGAATGGTGACTGACACTGCAGAGAGCGGAAAAGAAGCTATAGAGAAATATGTTCTTGGTAACTATGATGTGATCTTTATGGATCATATGATGCCTGAAATGGACGGCGTTGAAGCTATGAAGAGGCTTCGCCTGATTGCCAAGGATTCTGATAGAAACGTGATCATCGTGGCACTTACGGCCAATGCCCTTAGCGGTGCAAAAGAGATGTTCATTCAGGAGGGCTTTGATGGCTTTATCGCCAAGCCTGTCGATATAGGTCAGTTTGAGCGAGTAATGAAAAGACTCCTTCCCGCAGACAGGATCAGCTATGAAGGGAGGGTACTGGCATGAAGAAATTACTAAAGCAGATCAAACAAAGGTACCTTAACTTTATCTATGACTCTTCAATCCATGAAAAGGACAGGGCTTTTACCATTATTTCTGCATGCTTTATCCTTGCAGTTATTTCAGCTATGCTGGTGGGACTGTTCCTTCATGAGCCCATTTCATCAACAGTAGTGTCCATACTTGTGGCTATATTCGGCGCCGCCCTTTTACTTCGCGTAACAAAGAAAGGAACCTATAGAAGGGCTAAGATCATTGTGGCTCTTTTGGTGGTATTTGTATTCCAGCCAGCGCTGTTCTTTACTAAGGGCGGTATATATTGTGGTGATCCTTTTACACTTCTTCTTGGTACATACTTCCTGCTTCTGGTTCTTGAGGGCAGATTCAGGATCATTATGACTGTGATCAACCTAGTAAGTCTTGGCGTGCTCTATATCATTGCGTACTTAAGACCAGAGCTTGTTACCACCTATTCAAGGGAAAGTGACTATGTATACTCATTTGCCAAGTACATCATCACCTGTCTGGTACTTTCTACAACCACCATGTTCCAGGCCAGGATATATCGGAAGGAAGCTGAACTCTCAGCTCAGCAGACAAAAGAGCTTGAGGAACTTAATAAGGCTCAGAGCAGATTCTTTTCCAGCATGAGCCATGAGATCAGAACTCCTATAAATACTGTTCTTGGACTTAATGAGATCATCCTTCGTCAGGAGGATGCGTCTGAAGAGATCAGGAAGGATGCAAGAAATATCCAGGGTGCAGGTAAGATGCTCCTTGCTCTTATCAACGATATTCTTGATGTCAGCAAGATCGAAGCTGGAAAGATGGATATTGTGCCGGTAAACTACAGCGTGTCTGCACTTCTGTCTGAGATCGTCAACATGATCTGGCTTAAGGCTGAGGAAAAAGGTCTTAAATTCCAGGTTGATATTGACCCGGATGTTCCTGAGACTCTTTTTGGTGATGAAGTCAGGATAAAACAGATACTGATAAATCTCCTGAATAACTCTGTTAAATATACCAAAGAGGGCTTCATAAGCCTTCACCTTGAGTGCGAGTATCCCGAGGAGGATCACGTTCTTTTAAAGATAACTGTCACTGACTCCGGAATGGGAATCAAGGCAGAGGCTCTGCCACATCTGTTTGATACTTTCCAGAGAGTTGATGAAGAAAAGAACAGATACATTGAGGGTACTGGTCTTGGTCTGTCCATAGTTAAGCAGCTTGTGGAGCTGATGGATGGCACCATCACAGTAAACAGCGTTTATACACAGGGGTCTGCATTCCAGGTTACGCTAAAGCAGGGTATTGCATCTGATAAAAAGATTGGTGAAGTAAACATCACTGGCAGCGGATCTCTTTCTGAAAGTGAGAAGTTTGAGCACTCATTCCATGCTCCTTTGGCAAGGATTCTTATTGTTGACGACAATGAGATGAATCTTCAGGTGGAGGACAAACTTCTTCAGGGCACAGAGATGACTGTGGATCTGTCCATTTCTGGTGAGGATGCCCTTAAAAAGACACTTGAAAACCGCTATGATCTCATTTTCATGGATCATCTCATGCCAGAGATGGATGGCATCGAGTGCTACGAAATGATCAGAAAGCAGAGCGGAGGTCTCAACCAGAACGTTCCGATAATCGTTCTTACTGCAAATGCAGGTGGTGAGAATCTGGAGCTGTACAATAACACCGGCTTTGACGGCTACCTGGTTAAGCCTGTATCCGGAAGGCAGCTGGAGGATATGCTCATTTCTCATCTGCCGGCTGAGAAGGTCATTCTTGCAGGCAGCAACGAGGTGACAGGTGCATCCATAAATACAGCCAGCAGCTATGCCAGGAAGAAGCCTGTTGTCATTGCAGCCAGCAGTATGACAGACCTTCCACAGAGCATCATTAAGGAGCTCCAGATCAGCATCATCCCATTCACCGTCATCACAAAAGAAGGCGTGTTCTGGGATAACATCGATATTGATTCAGATGAGCTTTTGCGCTACATGGGAGATGAGAACAGATTCTCATCCTCTGATTCACCTTCAGAGCATGAGTTTGTGCAGTTCTTTTCAAAAGAGCTTAAGAAGGCCCACCACCTTATCTATATAACCTTAAGCAGCAATATAAGTGAGGAACACAGACGAGCTTCAAGAGCAGCGGCAACCTTTGAAAATGTCACTATTTTTAATTCCGAGTGTCTGTCAAGCTCAACTGGTTCCCTTACCATGATAGCTGCAAGGCTGGCAGGCCAGAACCTCCCTGTGGATAAGATCCTGCAGGAACTTGAAATTGCCAAGAAGCATATAAGATGCAGCTTTGTCATCAGAAATACAGAAGTTATGGCAAGGCGTGGATATATTTCGCCGTTCATCAATGGTGTCCTTAATACCTTGTGGCTGCGGCCTGTACTGGTACTTAAGAATGACAGGATGACAGTTGGAAGGTTCTTCATGGGAAGCGACCAGAGCTGTTACATGAAATACATACAGAAAACTCTTTCTTCTAAAGCCAATCCGGATACTGAGTTTGCCTTTATCACCTACGCCGGAATGAAGGAGGAAGACCTTCTTTGGATTGAGAAAGCGGTCAGAGAACGGTGCAGTTTTGAGCACATCATTTTCCAGAAGGCATCCGCCGGTATTTCATCAAACTGCGGAGCTGGAACCTTTGGAATCCTTTTCCTTGAAAAGGGCGACCACAGTTACAACTTAAGTCAGGTGCTGCCTAAGGATGAAGAAGCAGAGGCTGTAGAAGAGGTTACTACTGAGGAACCTGTAGCAGAGCCAGAAGAAACTGTGAAGGAACCTGAAAAGAAATGGTATGAGCTTTTACCTTCGGTTGACGCAAAGACAGGTATTGGTTACAGCGGATCTGAAGATGCTTACCTGTCACTTCTTAAGATCTATCATGACTCCTACGATGTTAAGGCAGGAGAGATAGAAAGCTTCTTCGAAGCAGAGAACTTTAAGGACTATACCATCAAGGTCCATGCCCTAAAGAGCAGCTCAAGACTCATTGGTGCCACGTCACTTGGAGAAGAAGCACAGGCTCTTGAAAACGCAGGCAAAGAAGAAAATACAGAGTACATAAAAGAGCATCACAGGACAGTTATGAAGCATTACAAAGAAATTGTTGATGCCATCGCACCAAATTTTGCTGCGGATAAAGACCTTCCGGAAATTGATGATAATACTCTTGAAGAAGCCTACGGTGCATTAAATGAGTTTACCCAGGCAAGAGATTATGAGTGCGTCAGGATGGTTCTTGATTCGGTAAAAGATTTTAAACTTCCAACCGAGGACGAAGGAAGGTTTAAGAGGATTTCGGATTCACTTCTTAAGATGGATTTTGATGAAATAGCTGCCACTTTGAGCGAACGCAGTTAACGACCAGGAGGAAGCAACATGGGCAAGAAATTACTTCTTATAAGCACAGCAGAGACCTTTACTGTCAAGGGGCTGGAGATGAAGATAAAGGGCATCGGAGTAGATGTTGTTTATGCTTCTCCCAAGGTTTCTGAGATTCAGCAGAAGATCGTAGATACAGACCTTATTATTCTCTACACTGACGACAATGTAGGGGAACTTACAGAGGCAATAGTTTTTGTAAAAGATTACTGTGCTGAAAATGATAAAAAGGTGGTTTCCATAGGAGCTGCCATAGAATATGGACAGATCAGGAATCTGCTTCCGGATGAGTATATTCTGGACTTCTACGAGAGGCCTTTAGACCTTGCTAAATTCCTTGACAATCTGGAAATGTACCTCAGCGAGGAAGCACAGCTTGCTAGGAGAAAGAGCATTCTTATAGTTGATGATGATGTTCAGTATATGACCATGATCATGGACTGGCTCAAGGATTACTACCGCGTTTCTGTGGCCAACTCCGGAATGAACGCCATCAGGTGGCTTGCAACAAACAGGGCAGACCTTATCCTTCTGGACTACGAGATGCCTGTTGTTACAGGACCAAAGGTTCTTGAGATGATAAGATCTGAGGAACCATCTGCTTCTATTCCTGTAATGTTCCTTACTGGAAATGCTGACAGGGCAAGCATCATGAAGGTGCTTGAGCTTAAGCCTGCTGATTACCTCCTTAAAACAATCGACAGGGAAGGACTTCATGAAAAAATAGACAACTTCTTTAAGCTTCAGGCAGCGAAAAAATAATAAGTATCTAAAGGCAGTTGCATGGAAATAAAAAGCATTGTTTATACAAATGATAACTGTATAGGTTGTAACAAGTGCATCAAAGTGTGCAGTGCCATCGGTGCCTGTATTTCGGTGGAAGAGGATGACAAAGCAAGGATAGCTGTTGACGGAGGCAAGTGCGTTGCCTGCGGCAGCTGTATTGACGTGTGCGCCCACGGAGCCCGTGAGTACCTTGATGACACGGAAAAGTTTTTTGAAGATCTTAAAAAGGGAGAGAGAATCTCTCTCTTGCTTGCGCCTGCATTTAAGGCCAATTACCCGGATGAGTACGAAAGCGTCCTTGGAGGCTTAAAGAGTCTTGGAGTAAACAGGATAATCAGTGTTTCCTTTGGCGCTGATATTACCACCTGGGGATATCTTAACTACATCAAAAACTATGACTTTGTGGGAGGTATTTCACAGCCATGCCCCGCAGTTGTTTCCTATATCGAGAGATATATCCCTGAGCTTATTCCTAAGCTCTTCCCGGTACAGAGTCCCTTAATGTGTGCAGCTAAATACGCAAGAAAAGAGATGGGCATTACTGATAAGTTTGCCTTTATCAGTCCATGCATTGCCAAAAAGCTTGAGATAGAAGATTCACATAATGAGGGACTTGTTCAGTATAACGTTACCTTCGAACACCTGATGAACTATGTAAAAGAGCACGACATCAAAGGACCTTCCGCCCGGAGCGAAATTGAATACGGTCTTGGCTCTTTTTACCCGACACCAGGAGGGCTAGCAGAGAATGTTAAGTGGTTTCTCGGGGACCAGGTATTCATCCGTCAGATCGAAGGCGAACGTCACCTCTATGACTGGCTGCACCTCAACGAGGACAGGATAAAAGAAAATAAGACACCGTTTCTTTTTATAGATGCCCTGAACTGTAAAAACGGATGCATCTGCGGAACAGCCATTAACCCTGATAAGTCCAGGACTGATGATGCTCTTTATGCTCTTCTTGAGATAAGAGAGCAGTCCAAAAAGTCAGAGGGGGGAAATCCCTGGTCAAGGTGTGCTACGCCGGATGAGAGACTAGCATGCTTCAACGAACAGTTTGATAAGCTCGACCTTAATGATTACCTTCGTGGCTACACTGACAGATCTTCAGAGTGCAGCTACGTTTTACCAGATGATGAGCAGCTTGAAGAAATCTTCGTTTCAATGAATAAGCTGGATGAAGAGTCACGGCACATCGACTGCACCTGCTGTGGATATGACAGCTGCAGGCAGATGGCTACGGCTATCTTCAATGGCTTTAACCATAAAGACAACTGTATCTACTACGAGAAGACCATGGTCCATGAGCTGGAGATTGAAAAGGCTGTGGCGGAAGAGGCTACAAGGGCCAAGAGCTCTTTTCTCGCAAATATGTCTCATGAGATCAGAACGCCTATCAATGCGGTTCTTGGCATGAATGAGATGATCCTGAGGGAGAGCATGGAGCCAAACGTTGTGGAGTATGCCCAGAATGTAAGAACAGCTGGCAATACCCTTCTTGGTCTTATCAACAACATCCTTGATTTTTCCAAGATCGAGGCTGGCAAGCTTGAGATCGTTCCTGTGGAGTATGACATGTCCTCTGTCATCAACGACCTAGTGAATGTTATCCAGACCAAGGCCGACAGCAAGGACCTTAAGCTCAAGCTGGATATCAATGAGAATATGCCAAAGCTCCTGTTTGGAGACGAAGTCAGGATCAAGCAGATCATCACCAATATCCTTACAAATGCGGTCAAGTATACGGAGAGCGGAAGCGTGACCTTTGGTGCAGACTTTGCAAAGATAGATGACGAGCCGGATCAGGTCTATCTTGATATTTCAGTTAAGGATACGGGAATCGGCATAAAACCTGAGGATATGGAGAAGCTCTTTACCGAATTCGAGAGGATTGAAGTTGAGAGAAACAGAAATATCGAGGGAACTGGCCTTGGTATGAACATCACCATGCAGCTCCTTCAGATGATGGGCTCAAAGCTGCAGGTTGAAAGCACCTACGGGGAAGGCTCAAAGTTCTTTTTTAGATTAAAACAAAAGGTGACTTCCTGGGATCCCCTTGGGGACTACGAGGCCTCCTATCTGGATGCCATGTCCGGGCAAAAGAGATATCACGAGAAGTTCACTGCGCCCAGAGCCTTTATTCTTGTGGTTGATGATACTGAGACAAACCTTGATGTGTTCAAGAGCCTTCTTAAGCGTACCAAAATGCACATCGACACTGCTGGAAGCGGCGACGAGGCCCTTAAGCTCTCAAAGGAAAATAAGTACGACATGATCTTTATGGATCACATGATGCCGGATAAGGACGGTATTCAGACTTTCCATGAGCTTCGGGCGGACGCAGGTAATCCAAATCTTGACACACCGACCCTGTGCCTTACAGCCAACGCCATAAGCGGAGCCAAGGAGATGTATCTTGCGGAAGGCTTTGACGACTATCTGACAAAGCCCATAGATGTGGACAGGCTTGAGGAGATGCTGATCCAGTATCTGCCTGCGAAAAAGGTTGTTATGGCCACAGAGTCTGATATTGAAGAGGAAGAAGAAAAAGCTGTTCCACTTCCTGAGTGGATCCTTTCCTGCGATGGAATTGACCATGAAGCAGGTGTTAAGAACTGCGGCGGAACAGAGGACTTCTTAAATGTGCTCACGGGATTTTTCACATCAATAACCACTAAGTCCGATGAGATAGAGAAGTATTACAAAGAGGGTGACATAAAGAACTACACCATCAAGGTCCACGCCCTTAAGTCTTCAGCAAGGATAGTCGGTGCGGCAGAGCTGTCTGAACAGGCTAAGCTTCTGGAGGCAGCAGGCAAGGACGACAACATTTCATATATCGATGAAAAGACTGGTGAATTGCTGGCTCATTACCGCTCGTACCTTGATATATTATCACCGCTGTCAGAGGGGGATGAAGACCTTCCGGAAATCCCATCTGACATGCTGGAAGATGCCTACGGCGGACTTATGGAATTTGTTTCTGCACAGGACTTTGAATGTGTTAGAATGGTCATGGATTCTGTTAAGGAATACAAGCTCCCATCCGTTGACAGGGAGAGGTTTGATAAGATTCAGGCTCTTTTGTCCAACATGGACTGGGATGGAATAAAAGAAATACTGGCAGAAAGAAATTCATGAGCAAAGAACTATCTATTTACGTACATACACCATTTTGCGAAAGGAAGTGCCTATACTGTGACTTCCTTTCTTTTAGTGCAGAAAAAGGTCAGATGGAGCTGTACTTTGAGGCTCTGGGGAAAGAGATCCAGGCTACTTCAAAGGAATATGAGGGATACGTGGTAAAGTCCATTTTCTTTGGGGGCGGAACTCCCTCTTTTCCCGCAGGAAAGCTTATATGCGATACCCTGGAGCTTATCAGAGAAAACTTTGAGATTGGCGAAAACTGCGAGATAAGCATCGAGGCAAACCCTGCCTCAGCCATATTTGAAAAGCTTGTTGCCTACAGAAGAGCCGGCTTTAACAGATTAAGTATCGGAGCCCAGTCCCTTAATGACGCTGAGCTTTCAAAACTTGGAAGACTTCATGACAGCAGGATGCTCTATGAGACCTTTGAGGACGCAAGGCTTGCAGGATTTGAGAACATCAACGTGGATGTGATGAGTGCACTTCCTGATCAGGACCTTCAAAGCTACATGGGCAGCCTTAGGAAGGTGGTGGAACTGGCTCCGGAGCACATCTCAGCCTATAGTCTAATCATCGAGGAGGGGACTCCTTTCTATGACATGGACTTAAATCTTCCTGATGAAGAAGCTGACAGACAGATGTATCACGAGACAAAAAAGTACCTGGCTGAGAGGGGGTATCATCGCTATGAGATCTCTAACTATGCAAGGAGTCTTGGAAACAGCGACGGAGAGTCAGTGGCTGATGAAAGTGATGCTACTTATGAGAGCATCCACAACAAGGTCTACTGGAAAAGGGGAAATTACCTTGGACTTGGCCTTGGAGCTTCTTCCATGGTAGAGAATGTAAGGTGGAACAATATCAGGGACATCAGGGAATATGTTGAGACCATGGATGGCGGCGATCTTAAGCAGCTTCGGGAAAACATCGAAGAATTATCTATAGAGAGCCAGATGGAGGAATTCATGTTCCTTGGCCTTCGCCTCGTAAAAGGTGTGAGCACAGATGACTTTAAGAAACTCTTTGGCAGAGAGATCCATGAGGTCTATGGCGAAGTTATCGATAAGTACTTAAACTCTGGCCACCTTGTCTATGATAACGGGCGCCTTCGTCTTACTGAAGAGGGACTTGATGTCAGTAACACCATAATGGCGGAGTTTTTGTTTTAGTTTGCACAAAAAAATCGCAGTATTTTCTCTTTGACCAGTACCTTTAATCATGCGAAAATATATATGTTGCAAAGTTTTGCAACGTCAGAAGTTTTGTTAGATCGGGGGATATTATGAATTACAATTTCTTTGCGCTGATTTCAAGGATGAAATATATCGAGCGCTGGGCTCTTATGAGGAACACCAGACAGGAGAACCTTTGCGAGCATTCCATGGAGGTGGCCATGATCGCCCATGCACTTTGCACCATTGGCAATGTGCGATATGGCAAGAATCTTGATGCCAATAAGGCAGCACTTATAGGCCTTTATCACGATGCATCCGAGATCATCACCGGCGATATGCCAACTCCTGTCAAATATTTTAACGCAGATCTTAAACACGCATACAAGGAAGTTGAGGCTATAGCTGATTCCAAGCTCCTTGAGAAGCTTCCAGATGACCTTCGTCCTTCCTTTGAGGAGATATTTGTTCCCGCTGATACAGAGGAAGAGAGATATATGAGAAGGCTTGTAAAGGCAGCAGATAAGCTCTCAGCCCTCATTAAGTGCATCGGGGAGATGAATGCTGGTAACTCCGAGTTCAGAACAGCCAAGGAGAGTACTGGTAAGGCCATAAGGAGTCTCTACCAGGAACTTCCGGAAGTTTTGGATTTTGTTAACGAATTCCTTTCTTCTTACGGAAGTACTCTTGACGAGCTTACATGATAGGAAGATACTAGAATTATAGTACTTTGAACGTTGGGGAGCGGCATATGCTATTTATTAAATGTGATGAACTTAGGCCGGGAATGAGACTGGCTAAGCCAATTTACAGCAAGAAGGGAGTTCTTTTGTACGACCGTGCTACGGTTCTTAAGGACACCCAGAGCATTGAGAACATCAAGGGGTTCGGCCTTATTGGCCTTTTTATCTTAGAGCCAGCGGAGCCTGTGCCTCCGATGACCGCGGATGACATTGAATTTGAGCGATTCCAGACCGTTATGTACAACGAGATCATGGAAGAGCTTCAGAGGATCAGAGCTAAGGGCAAACAGGAGAAGTTTCCTAATATCTGCGCTCAGATCATTAAGAGCTATGGTAACCTTCGCAAAAAGATCACCTTCCAGCAGGCACTTAGAAGTGAAGAGGATTACATCTACAAGCACAGCCTGAACGTTGCCATTTTAGCAGCAGCAATAACCCATGCCATGAATGTTCCGCTCTCTGAGCAGAATGAGGCTGTTATGGCAGCGGTCATCCACGATATTGGTAAGCTGACACTTCCAACGGACCTTCAGTCCAAGCAGCACACCACTGAGGAAGAGAGAGCAGTCATCGATGGCCATGAGGTTCAGGGCTATCCGATAATCGATGAGGCATTTTCCTTCCAGCCCAATATAAAGAGAGCATGTAACCAGGCAAGACGTATGCTTCTTGATTACTGGAATGGCAATCCAATAGACAGCCAGAAGATGTTACTTGCAGCCAAGGTTTTGGTTGTTGCAGGTATTTTCGATAAAGAGACAGCTGTACGACTGGACGATTCTCCTACATCTGAAGTTGTAGTCATCAGAAAGATGATGAACAGGAGCGACGTCTTTGATCCCAAGGTAGTTAAGGGACTTATCGATTCACTTAACATCCTTGTTCCGGGAGTCAGTGTAGAGCTTAATTCAGGGGAGAAGGCCCTTGTCATCAGGACCAACGATGATGATTTCCTTCGCCCGACAGTACTTAGTTTCAGGGACAACACCATAATCGATCTGTCTGACAGAAGATCCTATGGCGAGCTTGAAATAGTTGACATCATGAAGACCATGGACAACAGATACGTTATGGACACAGCCAAGATAAAGGCACTTGGTATCAATGTCGAGGAGCCTAATTACGTCTGATAAAGGAGCATGATATGTCACTTATTGAAGATGTTTTAAGAGAAGCAAAAGAAGCAGGAGCATCTGATGTTCATGTAACAGTAGGTCTTCCACCAAAGATGAGACTTAACGGTAAGCTTATCCCAATGGAGAGCTACGGCAAGATGCTTCCACCCAACACTCTTGCCATCGTGGAAGAGATAATGTCCGAGAAACAGAGAGAGAAACTCGATGAAAACGGACAGTACGATATGTCTTTTTCCATTCCTCAGGTTGGAAGATACAGACTTAATGTCTTTAAGCAGAGGGGTTCATATGCTCTGGCATTCAGAGTCGTTGCCACCAACATTCCAAGCGCAGAGGTTCTTGGTATTCCTGATACAGTAATTGATCTCTACAAGAAAAAGAGAGGTTTGGTGCTGGTTACAGGTCCTACCGGAAGTGGTAAGTCCACAACCCTTGCGTCCATCATCGATCAGATCAATAACCACAGGGAAGCCCATGTTATCACGCTGGAGGACCCTATCGAGTTCACATATCAGCACAGAATGTCTATCGTTAACCAGAGAGAGATCGGAACGGACTCCAACAACTACGCAAGTGCCCTTCGTGCAGCACTTCGTGAGGACCCTGACGTAATCCTCGTTGGTGAGATGCGTGACCTTGAGACCATCAGTACAGCCATCACTGCAGCTGAGACAGGACACCTGGTTCTTTCAACTGTTCATACAATCGGAGCATCCAACACCGTGGACAGACTTATCGACGTGTTCCCTTCACATCAGCAGCAGCAGATCAGAATCCAGCTGGCAGGCGTTCTTGAAGCCATTATCTGTCAGCAGCTTCTTCCTACAGGAGATGGATCCCGTATAGCAGCTTTCGAGGTTCTTCATATCAACAGTGCGGTTAGAAACCTTATCCGTGAAGGTAAGTCACATCAGCTGATCACCTACATGCAGACCTACAGGAAGCAGGGTATGATCACAATGGATGATGCTATCCTTGAACTTTACAAGGCTCAGAAGGTTACAAGAGAAGTTGCTCTGCAGTTTGCTCAGGATCCTGACACAATGCAGAACAAGATGCTCAGATAAAAAAACGAATATTTTTCAATCTTAAGAAAATCTTAAAGATTTATAGGATCGACCTGTTGTACAATAAGCAGGTCGATTTTGTTTTTATATCAAAAAAGCTGTCTGAGTTCTCCAGGCAGTGATTCCACAAATACTTAGAATACGAGGAAAAGAAATGTTCAGTTCAGTTACTTCGGGAGCTGTGGGTGGCATCTCTTCATACCTTATGCAGGTTGAAGTTGATGTCTCCGACGGTCTTCCAAGCTTTAACATGATCGGATTTATGAGCAGCGAGGTAAAAGAGGCGGGCCAGAGAGTTAAGGTTGCGCTAAAGAACGCAGGCTGCAGGATTCCCGCTGCCAGGATCACGATCAATCTGTCGCCTGTAGATATCAGGAAAACCGGCGTGGTTATTGATGTACCTGTGGCAATAGGAATAATGGCCGCCGTGGGGCTTATTGACAATAAGACGCTAGAAGATGTGGTGGTCCTTGGAGAGCTTGGCCTTGACGGAGAAGTCAAGCCGGTCAAGGGAATCCTTCCCATAGTTACCAAAGCCAGGGAGATGGGCTATCAGAAGGTGATCCTTCCAAAGAGCAACGCAAGAGAAGGTGCGGTAGTGTCAGGAATCAAGGTCATTGGAGTAAGCTCCCTTCAGGAAGCGGCTCTTTATCTTCAGGCAGATGACCAGGAAAAAGATATCCTGATCCCGCCTACCATTGTCGATGTAGACAAGCTTTTTGAAGATACATCGGGCTATGACAATGATGTGGACTTTTCAGATATAAGCGGACAGTCCGGGGTGAAAAGAGCTGCTGAAATAGCGGCAGCAGGATTCCATCACCTTATGCTAATAGGCCCTCCGGGAGCTGGAAAGAGCATGGTTGCCAAAAGAATCCCGACCATCCTTCCACCTCTTTCTCTGGAGGAAAGTCTTGAGGTATCAACTATCTATTCCGTATCCGGAATGCTTGGGGAAGAGGAGGCTCTTATCACCAAACGCCCATTTATGAGTGCTCATCACCTGGTTACTGAGACCGCCCTTATTGGAGGCGGAGTGGTACCAAGGCCAGGGCTTATATCACTTGCCCACAGAGGAGTACTTTTTCTGGATGAGATGCCGGAGTTTTCAAGGGCCAAGCTTGATATGTTAAGGCAGCCTTTGGAAGACAGGAATGTCCACATAGTAAGGGCCAGAGGAACCTATACATATCCTGCCAACTTCCAGCTTGTCGGGGCATTAAATCCCTGCCCCTGCGGTTATTACCCTGACAGAAACAAATGCAAGTGCTCTCCTTCGGAGATAAGAAGGTACCTTGGACACATCTCAGGGCCGATCCTTGACAGGGTGGATATCTGCGTGGAGGCTCCAAGGGTAGATATCTCGGACCTTACCATCAAAAGCAGGAGCGTTGGCGAATCCAGCAAGGCAATCAGGGAAAGGGTTCTGCGGGCCAGGAGGATACAGGAAGAGAGGTTTAAGGGGACAGATATTAAGTTCAATTCAGAGATGTCGCCTAAGGATATCGAGAAGTTCTGCCCTTTAAGTCCAAGGGAAGAGGCCTACCTTGAAAACCTCTTTACCAGCATGGAGCTTTCAGCGAGGGCCTATCACAAGATCCTTAGAGTTGCCAGAACTATAGCGGATATCGACGGATCAGAAAAAATAATGCAGATCCACCTCATGGAAGCTGTGGGGTACAGGATCACAGACGGAAAATATTACAGTCAGATGGAGGAATAAATTTGGAGATTACAGAAAAAGATTATGCACTATGGCTTTTTAACGTTGAAGGTATTGGGAATGCCAGTGCTGACAAATTGCTTTGCGGAGGGCTTAGCTGCAGGGATGTGTATCAGATGAGCTCAAAAGAGCTGTCTAAGATTCTTTCGCAAAAGCAGGTCCTTAGCATAGAAAGATCAAGACACAACTGGGACTTTGAAAGAGAAAAGAAAAAGCTTAAGGAAAAGGGGATTCAGTTTATTTCAAGGATTGATCCCATATTTCCGGAAAAGCTAAAAAACATACCAAACGCTCCCTTTGCAATTTATGTGAAGGGAAGACTTCCGGACCCGGGTGTTCCTGCCGTATCCATAGTTGGAGCAAGGATGTGCTCGGACTATGGAAGGATGATGGCAAGGCAGTTTGGCAGGGACCTGGCCATGGCTGGAGTCCAGGTCATAAGCGGAATGGCAAGAGGAGTGGATGGAATTGCCCAGAACGCAGCCCTTTCAGTTGGTGGAACTTCCTTTGGAGTCCTTGGCTGCGGCGTGGATATCTGCTATCCCCCTGAGAATAAAGAGATCTACGATAGTCTCGTGATAAATGGAGGCATCATCTCTGAATATCCCCCTGGAATGGAGCCTATAGCCAACTTCTTTCCCATGAGGAACAGGATCATCAGCGCTCTTTCAGATGTTCTTCTGGTGGTGGAAGCCAGGAAGAAGTCAGGAACGCAGATAACTGTAGATACTGCACTTGAGCAGGGAAGAGAAGTATTTGCTGTTCCTGGAAGAGCGTCGGACAGACTTAGCGATGGATGTAATTTTCTTATAAGCCAGGGAGCGGGAGTGGCAATTTCCGCTGAGGATGTTCTGGACAGACTCTGGACCATTAAGGGAGAGAGGAGTTCGTCACATTCGTCAGATACAAAAGCCGGTGAAGCCATGAAGGACGGCTGTTTTGAAGACCTGGATCCGGAACTTTTGGAAACTGAAATGAGAGAACTTACCATTGAGGAAGAAATACTGGGAATCCTTGATATTATCCCGGTTTCAACCTCTTTTATCCTGGAAGAACTCTATAAAAAGGGGAAAGAAATTCCGGTTCCGGTACTGATGTCCACGTTAATGGAGTTAACTTACAGTGGAAAGATAGCCCAAAATGGCGCGTATTACCGCAAAATAGCGTGAGATACCGATTGCGCAAAACGTTACCGACAACGTTTCCGGAAACGTTACCACGAAAAAAGTCAATGTGCAATCTGTATGAAATTCGCCCAAATTAATCATTGAAAATGTTTAATTGACAAAAAAATGCACAAAGGATAAACTTTTTATGTGAGCAACCGATTGCGCATAATTGCGCAGTCACTATTTAACAAAATGGAGGGAAAGTTATTATGAAAAAGAAATTGGTATCTGTTATGTTAACAGCTGCTATGGGCATGTCACTTCTTGCAGGTTGTGGCAACAGTGCAGCAGAGGTAGCTGAGACAGCAACAGAGGTTGCTGAAACTGCCACAGAAGTAGCTGAGACAGCAACTGAGACAGCAGCAGAGGTAGCAGAGGAGATCACAGACTACGGCACAGGCGAAGTTAAGGTTTGGGTTGCTGATAACGTAGTTGATTTCACAAATGAGCAGATCGCTAAGTTCCAGGAAGCACATCCTGAGATGAGCGGTTACACATTCACAGTTGAGCCTGTTGGTGAAGGTGATGCTGCTGGAAACATGATCACAGACGTTGAAGCTGGTGCTGACATCTATGCATTCGCTCAGGATCAGATCGCAAGACTTGTTACTGCTGGTGCTCTTGAGGTAGTTGAGGACGCTAATGCAGAGGTTGTTAAGTCTGAGAACGATGCTGGTGCAGTTGCAGCTGCTACAGTTGGTGGAACACTTTATGCTTATCCTATTACTTCAGATAATGGTTACTTCCTTTACTACGATAAGAGCGTTGTAAAAGATCCTTCAACTCTTGAAGGCATCATCGCTGATTGCGAAGCAGCAGGCAAGAACTTCTACTTCGAGCTCAACTCAGGTTGGTATCAGACAGCATTCTTCTTCGGAACAGGTGCTGAGCTTACATACGAGACAAACGATGAAGGTAACTTCACAACTTGCAACTCATCATACGCTTCAGATAAGGGTGTTGTAGCTCTTAAGAAGATGCTTGAGGTTGCTTCTTCAAAGTCATTCCAGAACGGTTCTTCAGTTTCTAACGCAACAAACTGCGCAGCAATCGTTGATGGTACATGGGATGCACAGGCAGCTAAGGATATGTTTGGTGACAACTACGCTTGCGCTAAGCTTCCTACATTCGAAGGTGCTGATGGCAAGACATACCAGATGAGCGGTTTCGGTGGATTCAAGCTCCTTGGTGTTAAGCCTCAGGAAGACGACATGAAGCTTGCTGTTTGCGATGCACTTGCTGCATACCTCTCAGGTGAGGAAGTACAGATGGCTAGATACGATGCAGTTCTTTGGGGACCTTCAAACCTCAAGGCTCAGCAGTCAGATGCAGTTAAGGCTGACGAGGCTCTTTCAGCTCTTGCTGATCAGCTTCAGTACACAATCCCTCAGGGACAGTACCCTGGAGATTACTGGTCACTTGCAACATCACTTGGTGATTCAATCATCTCAGGTGAGGTTAAGGCTGACGCAGACGATGCTACACTTATGCAGGTTCTTACAGACTTCCAGACAACTTGCGAGTCATACGCTAAGTAATCTGGGTAGAAGAACTTCATTCTACTAACTATTACAGGCCCGGATTCAATCTGTTTCCGGGCCTATATTTAACTAATGAGAATTTGCTGGGATAGAAGGAGGCCTGAGGGTATGGCACAAAGCGCAGATAGTAATAAAAAGAATGCCATCGCCAATTTCTTTAAAGCCCTGGGAAATGGTTTTAAGGAAATAGGTACCACATTCGTGGAGGGAGATTTTAAGACAAAGATATCTTTTCTGATCTTTGGTTTTGGTCCGCTTCTTAGAGGACAGATATTGATAGGAGCTGCGCTTCTTGCTTTAGAAGTGTTGTTCTTTTGGTTTATGGCCGGCTTTGGCTGGAAATATCTTTCAAAAATAGGAACTCTGGGAACAGTAGCTACCAAGAAGGTTGGCCGTAAAACTGTATACGGCGATAACAGCTTTCTTATTTTGCTGTTCGGAGTTTTAGCTCTTTTTGCAGTACTGGCCTTTGTGGTTATCTGGTATATCAACATCAGAGAGAACCGCAAAGAGGAACTTCTTTTAAAGAGTGGCAAAAAGCTTCCTACAAACAATGAAGTATTCATGTCTCTGTTTGACAAGAACTTCCACAAGACTTTGCTGGCACTTCCAGTAACTGGCATTTTCGTATTTACAGTGCTTCCGATCGTGTTCATGATCCTGGTAGCATTTACCAACTATGACAAGAACCATCAGTCTCCATCCAATCTCTTTACCTGGGTTGGACTTGAGAACTTTAAAAACCTGGTTTCATTTTCCGGAGCCGGAATTGGATCAACATTTACTCATGTCCTTTTATGGACTCTGGTTTGGGCGTTTCTTGCTACCTTTACCAACTACTTCCTTGGACTTGGAGTAGCGATGCTCATCAATAAGAAGGGCATCAAGTTCAAGAAACTGTGGAGAACAATCCTTGTTATGACAATCGCTGTTCCACAGTTTGTTTCACTTCTTTATGTCATGAAGATGTTCGCTAACGACGGACTTATCAACGGATACCTTATCAAGTGGGGACTTATCAAGACCTACATTCCATTCTGGACAGATCCCGTACTTGCCAGGATCACAGTAGTCGTAGTCAATATCTGGATTGGTATTCCTTACATGGTGCTCATTGCAACAGGACTTCTCATGAATATTCCTGAAGACCTCTATGAGAGCGCAAGGATCGACGGCGCTAATCCTTGGCAGATGTTTAAGAGCATCACACTTCCTTACATGCTGTTTGTCACAGGTCCTTTCCTTCTGACACAGTACACTGGAAACTTAAATAACTTCAATGTAATCTACCTTCTTACCCAGGGTAAGCCACAATCGGTTAACCTGGCAGAAAAGGCAGGAAACACAGACCTTCTTATCACATGGCTGTACAAGATGACAGTCAACGACACCAACTATAGAATGGCAGCAGTACTTGGTATCATGGTATTCGTTGTTACAGCGGTTATTTCACTGGTTGTCTACAACATGCTTCCATCAGTTAAAGATGAGGAGGGCTTCCAATAATGAAATCATACAAAGCAAAAAGAAATCTGAGCAATGTTTTAACATATATACTTCTGGTTATCATCAGCATTATCTGGCTGTTCCCATTTGTGGGGCTTGTGCTTCAGAGCTTCAGATCCTATGCAACTGAGTACGGCGGAATGGTTGACTACCTTATTCCCAAGCAGTTTAGTCTTGATAACTACAAGTTCCTCTTTGATTCAGCACAGACCAACTATGTTCTGTGGTACAGAAACACAATTACAATTGCGATCTGCGTTGCAGTACTTCAGACACTTATCCAGCTCTGTGTAAGTTATGCTCTTTCAAGAATGAGATTTACAGGAAGAACTTTCCTTATGAGATTCTGGCTTATCCTTGGAATGTTCCCAGGATTCCTTACCATGATCTGTCTGTATTTCCTTCTTAAGCAGTTTGGACTTACTCAGGCAGGAGCAATCCCAGGACTTATTCTTGTAACCGTTGCAAGTTGCGGAATGGGCTACTATGTCTGCAAGGGATATTTTGATACAATACCTAAGGCTCTTGACGAGGCGGCAAGAATCGACGGCGCCACAAGAGCAAGGATCTTCTTTACAATGATCCTTCCTATGTCCAAGCCTATCGTTATCTACACAGCACTGGTAGCCTTCATGGCCCCATGGTGCGACTACGTATTCGCTTCCTACGTTGCTTTTGGTCATGATACCAGCTACAACGTGGCTGTCGGAATGACAAGATGGGTATGGACCAATGATTACCAGGGATACTTCACAAGATTCTGCGCAGGCGGCGTTCTTGTAGCAATCCCTGTAACACTCTTATTCATGTTCCTTCAGAAATACTATGTAGAAGGTGTAACTGGCGGAGCAGTGAAAGGTTAACTATGGCTAATATTACGATCGATGATGTGGCCAAAGCCCTTGGTATCTCCAAGACCACTGTGTCCAGAGCAATCTCTGGCAAGGGCAGGGTTGGAGATGACACCAAGCAAAGGGTCAAGGACTTCATTGAAGAACATAATTACATACCGAATATCAATGCCAGAGCTCTGGCAAAACAAAAGACATACAATATTGGCGTAATCTGGCCTGATGATTATAATGCGGTGGATCTTCCATTTTTCCAGCGCTGCATGATCGGAATAAGTGAGATGACTTCAAGCTATGGCTATGATGTAATTGTGACACTGGTAAATGGCGATGACATCACAGGCATGAAGAGGATAATCGATAACCATAAGGTAGATGGAATGATCCTTACAAGGACTCTTGTGAAGGATATCCCTGCAAGCTTCTTAAGAAGCACTGGTATCCCATTCGTGGCTATTGGCAAGACCTATGACGAAGAAATCGTCTATGTGGACAACGACAATTATTCAGCCTGCAAGGAGCTTACATCAATACTTATTTCCAAGGGCCTTAAGAGACTTGCTCTTATCGGAGGTTCTACCAACCACATCATTACAAGGACCAGACACGAAGGCTTTACTGCGGCCTTTGAGCAGGCGGGTATTCCTCTCGATACAAGCCTTGTTTATCTTGAGGTTGAGGATGTTTCCAAGGTTGGCAATATTCTTAAGGAGCTTCAAAAGAAGGATATCGATGGAATTGTCTGCATGGATGATGCCATTGCAGGAGAAATCATGTCAAAGTGCAGGGATGAGCACATAAGGATCCCTGATGATCTTAAGATCGCTTCTTTCTACAACAGTTCTATCCTTGAGAATACTGTGCCATCTGTCACATCTCTTAATTTCAATGACAGAAATCTTGGAGCAAGTGCAGCCAAAACTCTTCTTGATATGATCGGCGGAGCCCATGTATCAAGCAAGACTCTTAGCAACTACGAAGTAATATTAAAAGAAAGTACAAAATGAGGACTATTTTATGAAGATCACAAAAGATTCAAAGGTGACCTTTGATCCTTTAAGCCTTCTTGTGGACGGACAGCGGGTATTCCCGATGATGGGTGAGATGCATTTTAGCAGATACCCAAGGAAATACTGGGAAGAAGAGCTGTACAAGATGAAGGCCGGAGGAATAGACATTGTTTCACTCTATGTTATCTGGATCCACCACGAGGAAGTTCATGGCGAGTTTGATTTTTCTGGAGACAGAGATTTAAAGCTCTTCCTTGAAACAGTTAAAAAGTGCGGTCTTTACTGCATCTTAAGGATTGGCCCCTGGGCCCACGGCGAGGCCAGAAACGGCGGCTTCCCGGACTGGCTTTTAGAGGATGCCAGAGTAAACGGCTATGAGACCAGAACCGATGCACCAAGATACCTTCAGCATGTAAGAGCTTTTTATGAAAAGACCTATGAGCAGGCCAAAGGCTTTTTTATCAAGGACGATGGCCCTGTAATAGGTGTTCAGATTGAAAATGAGTACGGCCACTGCGGCGGAAAAGGCGGAGAAGAGGGTGAACAGCACATGAAGACTCTTCTTGCCATGGCAAAAGAGATCGGATTTGATGCTCCTATCTACACAGCTACAGGCTGGGGCGGAGCTGTCACCGGCGGAATGCTCCCTGTAATGGGCGGCTACTGCGAGGCTCCATGGGATCAGAGAACCACAGAGATCGAGCCAAGCGGCAACTACATTTTCACCAGAGAGAGAAATGACCACAACATTGGATCAGACCACGGTCTTGGAGTTGGCATTACCTTTGATATGGACAAGTTCCCATACCTCACTGCTGAGCTGGGAGGCGGACTTCAGGTAACTAAACACAGAAGACCGGTTGCTACAGGCACAGATACTGAGGCTATGACAATGGTCAAGATCGCCAGCGGTGCAAACCTTGTTGGCTACTACATGTACCACGGCGGCACCAATCCTGATGGTAAGCTTACAACTCTTCAGGAGTCCAGAGAGACAGGCTATCCCAACGACCTTCCTGTTCGATCCTATGACTTTAATGCTCCCCTTCGTGAGTATGGTCAGATGGAGGATACCTACAGGCACGTAAGACTCCTTGGAACCTTTGTGCACGACTTTGGCGATGACCTTGCTGCCATGGTTTACACTGAGCAGCCAGGTAATCCTCTTAAGCCAGATGACTTTAAGAGTCTTAGAACAGCTGTAAGATACAAGACCTGCGGAGATTGTAGGCGCGGATACCTCTTTGTAAACAACTACCAGAGGCGCTATGAGATGGCTTCTCACAAGGATGCAGAGCTTTCCGCAATTTCTGAGTCAGGTGAAGTTTTAGCATCTTTTGGCAAAAGAGATATCGAGGACGGAGACTTTTTCTTCTATCCATTTAATCTTCCTGTTGGGGAGAAAGCTCTTTTGACTGCAAATGCTACGCCTCTTTGCGTTATCCATGATGCTTGCGGGTCCGGGAAAAATGCTTACGTGTTCTACACAGATACTGACAGAGATATAAATGCTGATGTCACTGGAGACCTTGATGGAAACTGCATCATCACCATTACCAAGGAAGAGGCTCTGCACTCTGTAAAGGTTGTGATCGGAGGAAGAGAGCACCTTATCATTTCAAAGGGTGAGGCTGTTACAGCAGCGGATGGCAGAGCAAGGCTCTACTACGATGTATCTGATGAAGATGGAAGAGTAGTTCCATCCTTTAGAAGCTTCCCTGAGCTTTCCAGGACTCCTTCTGGATTTAACAGAGCCAATGGACAGACAGATGGAGAGGACTTCTTAAACGGAGATGCCTTTGCACTCTATGAGGGCGTTAATGCTATCCTTAGTGACAAGAAGGCAAGCTTTACCCAGAAGTCAGAAACTGAGTACACCGTTGCTCTTCCTGGTAATCTGGATGGCCTAAATGAGATATTTGCAAATATCGGTTATGAAGGAAATACAGCTAAGCTCTATAAAGATGGCAAGCTTATAGCTGACAATTTCTATACCGGGCAGGATTGGGAGATCGGTTTAAAGAGATATTTTGATGAATATGGTAATGCAGACGAGATCTCTTTTGACCTGGAAATAGAACCTCTAAAGGAGGGTGATGCTATATATCTCCAGGAATGGCCTGATATGAAGGATGGAAAAGCGTCCAGAATTAACTATATTCATTTAACGGCTCAATTCATTATCGATATTTCATAATTGCATTATTTGACGTATAATAGTGTTATCGGAATTCTGCGCTCCGATAACACTATTTTTGTGCGAGCATAAGGAAAAAGCTTATGGTTGACAGTGAGATCACCATGACCTATTCGGCTATCCTTAGGGATAAGGCTGGAAACAGGGTCATAAGAGTACAGTTTGAGCGCGATACAGACTCTGGCAAACAGCTTGCTGAGGGTCTTCTTCCTGATGGCGTAATTCAGCGCCAGAACGGATTTTCCGATGAAGAGGTCAGAGATCTGGAGGAGTATCTTAAGAATAACAGTGATGAGATCTTTTCCAGAGCCAAGGAGATAAGCAATCCCCTTAAGTGGCTCTGATCGTAACTAAGCCGGAGGCGGCGCATGCACTATATTTTCTACTTTGATATCTGCGCTATTTGCATATTACTGACAATAGCTGTTGTCTCTCTGTCAAGAAAGTGGGTTCCCGCTTACAGGCAGAGAGCTTATGGTATGCTCTTTTTGGCTGTATTTATGGCAACTCTGTCTGAGAGGGTAGAGACCTATCTTCAGATGTTCCCAAGCTCTGAACCCTGGTATCATCCTCTTGAGATGCTGTCTGGATCTGTCTATTTCGTAGCCCATCTGGGTTCCGGATTCTGTTACATGATCTATATACTTTCTGTTCTCGATATTTATGTGGACATCAGAAAACCTATAGACTTTATCAGCGTCATGCTGGGACATGTCATAGGTGTTGTTATGGTCATCATAAATGTCTTTGTTCCTGTTCTGTTCCATTACGACGAAAATGGACTTTATCACAGAGACAGATTTTTGTTTATCTACTATATTCTTGCAACCTACTACATGGTCTATGGCTGCGGAATCCTGTTTAAGTACAAAAAGCTTATGAGAAGGAGGACCAAGCTGGTTATCCTCTCATATGTTGTGCTCGTTATCACTGGAATCTTTATTCAGTTCTTCTATCCAAAGATCCTTATCGAGAACCTTATGAGTGCGCTGGCTATTACGCTGGTTTACATTTCTCTTCAGAACCCAAGTGAGATGGTTGATGATACGCTTAATATCCTCAACAGAAAGGCCTTTCTCGAGGGACTTGATATCAAGACTGACAGAAAGAGTCCAAGTAGCACCATCTTCGTGACAATAGATAACATCAGAGCTTTGAGTGATGAGATCGGTTATGCTCAGGCTCAGAGTGTAATGAAGAAGATAGCTCTTTATCTAAAGAGAGTTGGAGCAAGGGACTTCAGGCTCCAGACCTATGCCTACAGATATTCTGAATACGTATTTGCAGTTACGGTTCACGGATCAGACTTAAAGAGGATAAATGCTCTTTTGCATGCCATCGCTCTAAGACTTCATGAGCCATGGGAATTTGCGAACATGTCCATCAGGGTTGAAGGACACTGCTTCCAGATCAATTACCCAAGTGATTACACAACAACTGCGGAGCTTATCACCAAGGTTGACGCTGTTGTTGAGAGCATCGATCTTCAAAATGACGTGGTTGTTGATATCCATAAGAGTGGAATTGACGAGATCACCAAGGTTATGGACTACGATGTCCTGGCAAGATCCAATATCGATAAAAAGTCGGCCTTTGTTAAGTTCCAGCCTGTTCTGTCCAAGGTATACAAGATCAATTACTGTGCTGATGCTATATGTTTTTTCATTGATGAGTATGGTAATGAGATCGACATGAGAGGACACATTCCGGATAAAAGAGTCTCACAGGCTCTTCTTGATACTGACGAGTTTGTGTACAGAAAGGCTTGCAGGGCTCTGGCTTTCTGGAATGCGGGAGATAAGAACGGCAAATACAGAGCTATAGTTGGAATGAGTCAGGGCGAGATCGCGCGAAATGACCTCATCAGACGTCTTAAGAAGATATTGAGGGAAGAGAGAGCTGAGGCTTCCTGGGTGTCCCTTAAGCTTACTGAGACAACCATTTCCACCATGAACGCTGTGGCTGAGAGAAACTTAAAGCTCCTTGGAGAGATGAAGTGCTCTATAGTTGTTGATAAGTTCGGAAGCGGCTATGGAGATCTTGATAAAATCCTGGATCTTCCTGTAACACAGGTCAATATTGATCATGACATCATCGTTAAAGCTGGTGAATCAGAGACCATGTTTACTGTGGCTTCTGGAATCGTCAATCTCTTCCACGATATCAGTATCTTCGTTGGTGCTACAGATATCGCTTCGGAAAAAGAGAGAGATACAGCCGAAAAGCTTGGCTGCGACTTCCTTATTGGTGACTACATGGGAAGACCTATGAAGGACAGTTCCTTCGTAAAATACATCGATGCCTATTTTGAAGAGGGATAAAGATGGTTTTTGGCAACGACCCCTACAATTATAATATTTACTTTTCCATCGCATCTCTGCTTATAATTCTGGTTGCGTTTATTATCAATGCCTCAGAAGAGACTTATGACAACAGGCAAAAGCAGCTCTTTGGATTTATCATTGCAGATGCTCTTGTGCTTAACTGTGCAGGTCTGTTCCACAATCTGTGGCTCTACATTGATGTGATCAATTCAAGCGTTTCTATTGAGCTTAATAATGCGATCGTAGTTCTGGAAAAGCTGGCGGCCTACACAATGGCTTATTTATCTATGCTCTATATGATGGCCATTTACAGGATAGAGATGGATACCCTGTGGAAGAGGGCTATTTTGTTCATTCCGCAGGTCTATGCACTTCTGTTCTTTGTGTGCGGTTTTGTGTCCGATTTCTTCTATGTATTTAATGAGCAGGGAGAGCTTCATTACAACTTCCCACAGGGACTATCGGTAGGAATAGGCCTGTGGATCTATTTCCCCTTTGCTTTTTATCTGTTCTTTATGTACGCAAGGACCATGAGTACGGAGAAACAGGTCTCTATTGCGGTATATTTCCTTTTGATGTTTATCGCTGTTCCGGTCCGCTTCCTTACCAGATCCACATCTATGTTTGAATTTGGTGTATCTCTTGCGATCCTTCTTTGTGTTTACACCTTCCAGAATCCCAGTGAGTTTGCGGACAGCGTATCAGGAGCTGGAACAAGAAACGCGCTTGACTTCATAGTTGGCAACAATCTTATTCAAAAGAAGATGTTTACAGTATTTGGAATTTACATCGAAAGATTGAATGTCATTACAGGTGGTCAGTCCATGGAGACAGTTTCAGAGCTCCTTGGCCAGATCACAGCGTACCTGCGGCAGATGAGTCAGGACGGAAATATCTTTTTTACAGATGATGGCAATTTCCTGCTGATCTTCCCTAACATTGATCCTGATGATCAGATGATAGAGAAGGTTGCAGAACAGATAAGAAAGCGTTTTAAGGAATCCTGGATAATGAACGACCAGGAGATCAAGCTTTTCCAGCATCCATACGTTATTGGATTCCCGGATGAGATCGACACCCTGGATAAGTTCAACGAAGTTCGCGGCGTTATCAACAAGGCGATCCTTCACCACAACAAGGATGTCCTTAGGGTTTCAGACCTTAACCTCAAGCATGTGGAGCACGACAAGAAGATCGATTCCATAGTAAAAAGAGCTCTCGAAGACGGACTTTTGGAAGTCTACTATCAGCCTATCTACAACCCGGAAGCTGGTAAGTTCATCTCCTGCGAGGCGCTCCTTAGGCTCCGTGATCCACATCTTGGATTTATCTCTCCAGCGGTATTTATGCCTGTTGCAGAGAGAAATGGTAAGGTAATCGAGATCGACAGCTTCGTTTTGGACAGCGTATGCAAGATGCTGGCGGAATCAGATGCAGTTGCCCATGGCATTGAATATGTGGAAGTTAACCTCTCAGTTGTTGACTGTATTCAGGCAAACCTTGCGGACAATGTCTGCAGGACCATGAACAAGTATGGAATAGAGCCTGCGCAGATCAACTTTGAGATCACTGAGACCTTCGAAGAGGGTATTTCTTCTGCCATGGATGAGAATATCCAGGCTCTTATCAGCAAGGGAATCAACTTCTCCATGGATGACTTTGGAACAGGTTATTCCAATATCGCAAGAATTGGTACTCTTCCTGTTAATCTCTTTAAGCTTGATAAGAGTATTGTCCAGTCTGCCTTTGAGTCAGAGACTTCATATATGGTTATGATCAACATGGTCAAGATCATTAAGTCCCTTGGCAAAAAGATCGTGGCAGAGGGTGTTGAGACAGAGGAGCAGGCTAAGCAGATCATTAGAGTTGGTTGTGATAACATTCAGGGATTTTTCTATGCAAGGCCAATGCCAAGGAATCAGTTCCTGGAGTTTCTTAGGAATAACAACCACTAGATAAAACGTTGCAAAAAAAGCAGCTAATATAGTACAATCTATCAGTGTGTCGCGACGTCTTGCTAAACTGCCGACACACTGGATTTGTATTAGGAGGATAGTTTTATGTCACTTGTAAAAAAACCTGTAACCGGTATGAAGGATATTCTCCCGGCTGAAATGCAGCTCAGGGATTATGCGATAGGAATCATCAAAAAGACCTATGGTGAGTTTGGATTTACTTCTATTGAGACACCTGCAGTTGAGTCCCTTGCGAACCTCAACAGCAAGCAGGGTGGAGAAAATGAGAAGCTCATCTTCAAGGTAATGAAAAGAGGAGAGAAGCTCAATCTTGAGACGGCTCAGACTGAGAATGATCTTACAGACTCAGGTCTTCGCTACGACCTTACTGTACCTCTTGTAAGATTTTATGCAGCACATGCAGGAGAGCTCCCTTCTCCTTTCAAGGCACTTCAGATGGGAAGCGTTTGGAGAGCAGACAGACCTCAGAAGGGCAGATATCGTCAGTTCATGCAGTGCGATATCGATATTCTTGGTGAGGCTTCAAACCTTGCAGAGATAGAGCTTATCCTTGCTACAACAACTACCCTTGGAAGACTTGGCTTCAAGGATTTCAAGATCAGGATCAACGATAGACAGATCCTCAAGGCTATGGCTGCTTACAGCGGATTTGCTGAGGATAGATACGACGAAGTATTCATCACTCTGGACAAGATGGACAAGATCGGTATCGATGGCGTATCAGAGGAACTTGAGAAAGAGGGCTTTGATAAGGCGTGCATCGATAAGTACCTTGACCTCTTCAGGGCAGCAGAGGGAAAAGAGGGTCTTGAAGGCCTTAAGGTCATCGCAGATATGCTTGGTGACTTCCTTTCTGCAGAGGTAAGAGAAGGACTTTCAGAGATCATCAGCTCTGTAGAGTCAACCAAGACTGCTCAGTTTGAGATGGTATTTGATCCAACTCTTGTTCGTGGAATGAGTTACTATACAGGAACTATTTTTGAGGTTGCAATGCCACAGTACGGCGGAAGCTGCGGCGGTGGCGGAAGATATGACAAGATGGTTGGCAAGTTCCTTGGACAGGATACACCAGCCTGCGGATTCTCCATCGGTTTTGAGAGAATCATCATGATCATGATGGATGAAGGCTTTAAGATCCCTGGCGAGAGCGAGAAGACAGCTTTCCTTATTGAAAAGGGAATTGGCGGAGAGAGACTTTCTGAGATCATCTTAGAGGCTCAGAAGGAAAGAGCTTCTGGCAAGCAGGTTCTTGTTGTCAGAATGAATAAGAACAAGAAGTTCCAGAAACAGCAGCTTGTGGATCAGGGTTATGAGAATTTCAAGGAGTTTTATTTAAATCCTCTTAGTTAATGGAAGGAGATTTGTCTGTTGGACATACATTTGATAAGGATAATAATCCTGATAGTATTAGTTCTTTTGTCTGCGTTTTTTTCATCTGCAGAAACAGCCCTTATGACCTGCAACAAGGTCAAGATGAAGGCTCTGGCTGATGAGGGCAACAAGAGAGCAGGAAGGGTCCTTAGGATCACAGAGGACACCCAGAGAGTCCTGTCTGCAATACTTATTGGGAATAATATCGTAAACTTAAGTGCTTCTGCACTTATGACAGTCTATGTGACAGATCGTTTTAATGTGAGCTATGCTGTCAGTGTTGGTACTGGTATCCTCACATTTATTGTACTGATCTTTGGCGAGATAGTTCCAAAGACCATTGCGACAGCTTATGCGGAGAATATCTCCATCTGGTACTCCGGAATAATAGCAGCGCTTATAGTGCTTATCACACCTCTTAGCTTTATCATAAATGGTATAGCTACAGTAGTTCTTAAGATCCTTCATGTGGATACACAGAGCCGCCAGGCCATGACTGAGAATGAGCTCAAGACCTACGTGGATGTAAGCCATGAGGACGGTGTAATTGAGAGCGGAGAAAAAGAGATCATCTACAACGTCTTCGATTTCTCAGATGCCGTTGCAAAAGACATCATGATCCCAAGGATCAACATGTCCTGTGTCAGCGCTGAGGCTGATTACAACGAGGTCATGAAGCTCTTTAAGGAGAATATGTTCACCAGAATTCCTGTTTACGAAGGCAATGATCAGGACAACATTATCGGCCTTATAAACGTCAAGGACCTTATTCTTCTTCAGGATAAAGAGAATTTCAAGATCAGCGATTACCTTAGAAAAGCTTATTACACTTATGAGTTCAAGAAGACTGCAGATCTTCTGGTAGAGATGAGAGAAAAATCCCAGAACGTTGCCTTTGTACTGTCTGAGTATGGCGCAACAGTTGGTATGATCACTCTTGAGGATCTTCTCGAGGAGATCGTTGGAGAGATCAGAGATGAGTACGATCTTGATGAGATCAACCTTATCAAGAATCTGGGTGGAAACAGATATCTGGTCGAGGGCAGTATGAAGCTCGATGATATCAACGACGAACTGGGAACAAACCTTGATTCTGAGGACTACGATTCTATCGGAGGTCTTTTGATAGAAGCTCTGGACAGACTTCCAGGCGTCGGAGAATCAGTTACCTTAGATGATGGAACAACCCTTACAGCCCGCGGTGTTAAGGGCAATCGTATCACCAAGGTTCTTATTACTGTTAATTCTCCGGAAGAAGAAAAAAACCTTTAACAATTTTTTATTTTATGATATACTGAATCGACGTAAATAAAACTCGAAATGCAAAGATTTGGCGCATTTTCAAGTAGGAGGCAATATTATGAAGCATGTTAAGTCATTAGTTACAAGAAACCTTAAGGAGTCCATGAAGAAGGGCGGATGCGGCGAGTGCCAGACATCATGCCAGTCTGCTTGCAAGACATCCTGCACAGTAGGAAACCAGAGCTGTGAGCAGCTTAGCAAGTAAGATTTTTCGATAATTCAAGCAATCATGTGGGGCAGCGACCCAAGTATGGTCGCTGCCTATTTCTTGTCAGATGACAAGAAACGCTCCGCGAGGATGCGTATTCTGTTTCAACATTTAGTTAGGAGTTTTTTATATGGTTCACGCATACAGAAACAACGGCTACAACATTGTTCTGGACGTTAATTCCGGTTCTGTTCATGTTGTTGATGACGTTGTTTATGACCTTGTTCCAGTTATCGAGGACAAGCTTAAGGCTTACCACGGAACTGCTGCAGCTTTGGAAGCGGACAAGGAAGGAGATGAGGATTTCCAGAAGCTTTTCAATGAAGTAATGCAGATGGAAGCTATCTCATCAAACTATTCTCCAGAGGATATTGGAGAGGCTATTTCAGAGATTTTAGAGCTTAGAGCTTCAGAAGTTCTTTATACAGATGATGTATATGAGAACTACGTAGATGATTTTCAGAACAGAGAGACAGTTGTTAAGGCACTTTGCTTAAACATAGCCCACGACTGTAATCTTCGTTGTAAATACTGTTTTGCTGATGAGGGAGAGTATCACGGAAGACGAGCTCTCATGACTGAGGAAGTGGGCAAGAAGGCCCTTGATTTCCTGGTTGCAAACTCAGGTAGCAGGAGAAACCTTGAAGTTGACTTCTTTGGCGGTGAGCCCCTTATGAACTGGGAAGTAGTCAAGAAGATCGTAGAGTACGGTCGCAGCATTGAAAAAGAGCACGACAAGAACTTCAGGTTTACAATCACAACCAACGGAACTCTTCTTAATGATGAGATCCTTGAATATGTAAATAAGGAAATGGGTAACATCGTCCTTTCAATAGACGGCCGCAAGGAAGTACACGACTTCATGCGTCCAAAGAGAGGCGGACAGGGCAGCTACGATGAGATAGTTCCTAAGTTCCAGAAGGTAGCAGAGTCCCGTCATCAGCTCAGATACTTCGTAAGAGGTACATTTACTCACAACAATCTCGATTTCTCTGAGGATGTCAAGCACCTTGTAGAGCTTGGCTTTAAGCAGATCTCAGTTGAGCCTGTTGTTGCTAAGCCAGAGGACTGGTACTCACTTAAGGATGAGGATATTCCTAAGCTTTGCGATGAGTACGACAAGCTTGCAAGATACTATATCGAGAGACGTAAAGAGGGAAAAGGATTTAACTTCTTCCACTTTAATATAGACCTTGAAGGCGGACCATGTGTGGCCAAGAGATTATCTGGCTGCGGCTCAGGATGTGAGTACCTTGGAGTTACTCCATGGGGAGACTTATATCCATGCCATCAGTTTGTTGGTAATGAAGATTTCATCATGGGCAATGTCTATGATGGCATCACAAGACCAGATCTCAGGGAGATGTTCAAAAAGAGTAATGTTTACTCGAGACCTGAGTGTGAGAAATGCTTTGCCAGATATTATTGCAGCGGCGGTTGTGCTGCCAACGCTTATAATTTCAATGGCGACATCAATACGACATATAAGCACGGATGTGAGCTTCAGAGGAAGCGCATCGAGTGTGCGATTATGATAAAAGCGGCATTAGCCGAAGAAGAAGGTTAACGGAGGATTATTGGATTATGAAACGGTTAAAGTATGTTTTGGCGCTGATTCTGGCTCTGGGACTTCTTGGGGGACTGGGATACGCAGCAGTGAACGGTCTTGGCGCAGACAAGTCAGGATCACTTTCAAGTATCGACCTTGGACTTGATCTTGCTGGTGGTGTCAGCATCACATACGAGGTAGTAGGTGATGAGAACCCAAGCAAGGAAGATATGTCAGACACTATCTTCAAGCTCCAGCAGCGTGTACAGCAGTACAGCACTGAGGCTCAGGTTTATCAGGAAGGTTCTAACAGAATCAACATCGAGATTCCTGGTGTATCAGATGCCAACAAGATCTTAGAGGATCTTGGACAGCCTGGTAATCTGTATTTCATCGCTCAGACAGATGCTAGTGGCAATGACAACTACACATACCACTCTGGAATCACAGAGGATGGCAATCTCGAGACAACAGAAGAAGGAAATCTTATCTTTGGATGGAAGCTCAACAAGGAGATTGAAGAGCTCCAGGCTGAAGGTTCTATCGTTCTTGGCGGTAATGATGTTTCAGTAGCTCAGGCTGTATATCAGCAGGATTCATATGGCGCACAGGAGCCAGTTGTTTCTCTTGAGTTTACAGAGGCAGGCGCTAAGGCTTTTGCAGATGCAACAACCAAGGCTTATGCAAATGGTGAGAGCATCGGAATTTACTATGATGGCAAGTTCATTTCTGTTCCTAACGTACAGGCAGCTATCACAGATGGTAAGGCAGTTATTACAGGTATGGAGTCCTACGAGGCAGCTGATAATCTTGCTTCTATGATCCGTATCGGTGGACTTAAGCTTCAGCTCAACGAACTTCGTTCAAACGTTGTAGGTGCTCAGCTTGGTTCAGACGCTATCAGAACAAGCCTTATAGCTGCAGCTGTTGGATTTGCACTTATCGCTCTGTTCATGATCGTATTCTTCAGAATACTTGGTGTTTCAGCAACACTTGCACTTGCATTCTACTCAGGACTTATGGTGTTCCTTCTCTCAGCATTTGAGATGACACTTACACTTCCTGGTATTGCAGGTATCATCCTTTCAATTGGTATGGCGGTTGATGCCAACGTTCTTGTTTTCTCCAGAATCAAGGAGGAGATCAGATCTGGTAAGGCCGTTGATGAAGCAAGAAAGAATGGTTATAACAAAGCCCTTTCATCAATCCTTGACGGTAATATAACAACACTTATTGTTGCAGCAGTTCTCTGGTTCCTTGGAACCGGTAGCATCAAGGGATTTGCCGAGACTCTTATCCTTGGTATCATCCTTTCAATGTTTACTGCTCTCGTAGTAACAAGAACAATCACATCAATCTTCTATGGCATCGGTCTTCAGAGCCCAGTTCTCTATGGTAAGGCTAAGGAAACTCCAAAGGTTGATTTCGTTGGAAAGAGAAAGCTCTTCTACGGTATCTCATGCGCTATCATCATTGCAGGAGTTGTAGTAATGGGCATTAACGCTGGCGCAGGCAAGGGAGCGTTCAACTACAGCCTTGACTTCGTTGGTGGTACATCAACAACAGTAACATTTGACAGACAGTATGAGCTCGCTGAGCTTGAGCAGACAGTTGCAAATGACATCAAGTCTGCTGCAGGAATTAACGAGATTCTTATCCAGACAGTAACTGGAACAAACCAGGTTATTTTCAAGACAACAACTCTTTCTGTATCTCAGAGAGAGGCAGTAGAGAACATTCTCGAAGCTAACTATGGTGTAACATCAGACAATGTAGCTGCTGAGACAATCAGTGGCGTAATCAGTTCTGAGATGAGATCAAGTGCTATCGAAGCCCTTGTAATCGCGCTTATCCTTATGCTTATCTACATCTGGATCAGATTCAAGGACATCAAGTTTGGTGCTGCAGCTATCATCGCTCTTGCACACGACGCACTTATCGTAATCGTATCCTATGCGTTTACAAGACTTGCAGTTGGTAACACCTTCATCGCAGTTGTACTTACAATCATCGGTTACTCAATCAACGATACAATCGTTACCTTCGACCGTATCCGTGAGAACCAGCATCTTGCAACTGGCAAGAAGGAAATGGCTGAGCTTGTTAACACATCAGTATCACAGACAGTTACACGAAGCCTTTTCACATCAATCACAACTTTCTTTACAGTTCTTGCACTGTACATCTTTGGTGTGGCTGATATCAAGGCATTTGCACTTCCACTTATGGTTGGTGTGATCAGTGGTACATATTCTTCAATCTTTGTTGCATCACCTATGTGGTACGATTTAAAGACAGGCTTCAAGACATTCTTTTCCAAGAAGACTGCAGAATAATTAAAAGAACCTTCGCAGGGTGCGGGCCATAATGACCTGCACCCTGTTTTCATAAGCGCACATTTTGCAATCAGATGCGCTATTTTTAGCATTTAACTTAGAGGTGTGTTATGTCAAAATGGATGGTGAGCATGAAGAAATCTGACTTTGATGCTACGGCAAAAAAGTACGGTATCAGGAACATCACCGCGAGACTTCTTACAAACAGGGGAATAACTTCAGATGAGGACATTGAGATGTATCTTAACGGAGATGCATCTAAAATGCATGATCCTTATGAGCTTGCTGATGCAAAAAAGGGAGCAGCCATCCTGATCGATGAGATACAAAAGGGCAGTGCCATCAGGATAATCGGCGACTATGACGTTGATGGAATCTGTTCTACATACATCCTGGCAAAGGGCCTTAAGCTCTTTGGGGCAGACGCCGACTATGTTCTCCCGGACAGAGTCAAGGACGGATATGGCCTTAGCGTTAAGCTTGTTGATGCTGCTGCAGATGATGGCAAAAATGTGATCCTTACCTGTGACAATGGAATTGCTGCTTCTGAGCAGATTGCCCACGCCAATGACCTTGGCATGACTGTGGTTGTTACAGATCACCACGAAGTGCCAGTAGATGATGGAAAAGAGATACTTCCTCCCGCAATGGCAGTTATAGACCCGAAGAGGAGCGAGGATAACAGCTCTTTTATAGAGATATGCGGAGCGGTTGTAGCTTACAAATTCCTTCAGGTAATGGCAAAAGAGCTTGGAAGAGATAACGACCCAGATGTTAAGACTTTCTTTGAAGAGATGCTTGTTTTTGCCGGCCTTGCTACAGTATGCGATGTCATGGAGCTAAAGAGCGAAAACAGGATCATCGTAAAAGAGTCTTTAAAGAGGATCGCAGGAACCAGTAACAAGGGACTTAAGGCGCTTATTAACGTAAACAGTCTTGACCCTGACAAGATCTCTGCCTTCCACTACGGCTTTGTAATTGGACCATGTCTTAATGCTTCAGGAAGACTTGACCTTGCTTCCCGTGCAATGTCTCTTTTCCTTGAAGAGGACTATGACAGGGCAGCTACGATTGCAACAGACTTAAAGAGCCTTAACGACTCCAGGAAGGATATGACTACCAAGGGAGTGGAAAAAGCCTGCGAGATTATAGACGAAGAGGCTATGAAGGGCCAGCTTCCAAAGGTCATAGTGGTATTCCTTAAGGATGTTCACGAATCCATCGCCGGTATCATAGCTGGCAGGATCAGGGAGAAGTATAACAGGCCAACCATTGTACTTACAGAAGCTTCAGCTGAAGATGAAGAGGATATGGAAAACTCCGTTCCTATGGCTAAGGGATCAGGAAGATCCACAGAAAAGTACGACATGTTTGCAGGGCTTTCTGAGTGTAAGGACCTTTTTACCAAGTTTGGTGGTCACAAGATGGCTGCAGGACTGTCACTTCCTACAGGCAATATAGATGAGCTTGCAAGGCGCCTCAATGAAGGCTGCACACTAAGCGAAGAGGATTTTATTCCTGTCCTTCACCTTGATATGGCACTTCCATTTGCGGCTGTAGATGAGGAGCTTATCTCTGAGTTTTCGCTGCTTGAGCCCTTTGGAAATGGCAATGCTAAGCCGGTATTTGCCCAGAAGGATGTAAAGCTCTTATCCGGAAGGATACTTGGGAAAAATAAGAACTGCGGAAAGTACAGAGTTTCTGACGAAAGCGGAAAAAACTACGAGATGATGTTCTTTGGGGATATGGATAATTTCCACAGCTTCCTTACAGAAAACTTTGGAAAAGGGGCAGTAGATGACCTGTACGGCGGTTTTGCAGATAGCAGTATGATGATCAAGGTTGCCTACTATCCAAATATTAACAGTTATATGGGGAAAAATACCATTCAGATGGTGATGAGTGATTACTCTATGTGAGCGAAAATGCAGTAAACATGCGACTTTCAGGAGTTTTGAAAATAAAAATACCCCATAAACCACAAAAACACACGCGTAACGCGTGTGCCTGCGGTTTCTTATGAGGGGGAGATGTGATTGCTCACATCTTGATTATTATAATAATATATAATTGTGTCAGAATTGTGTCGAAAAAATAAAAAATGGAGGGCATTGAGGATGTTTTTAAAAAAATTGCTTGAGGGGATAGAATACGAGGTAACTTGCGGCAATTCTTCAGAAAAAATTGACCCACAGTCAGTTGAAATAAAGAATGTTGTTAACGACAACAGAAAGATTGAAGAAGGATCTCTTTTCATATGTATCAAGGGAGCAAACTTCGATGGTCACAGTGTCAGCCGTGAGGCAGCAGAGAAAAAGGCAGGAGCTATCGTTGTAGAGAGCGATATCGAGCTTCCTGAGGGATGCACAATGCCGGTTGTAAGAGTAAAGGATACAAGATATGCCATGGCATTTATCTCAGCAGCATATTTTGACCACCCTGCAAGTAAGCTTAAGACTATTGGAATTACTGGAACCAAGGGTAAGACCACTACTACTTATCTCATCAGATCAATGCTTGAGAATGCAGGCCACAAGGTTGGTCTTATCGGAACTATAGAAGTTATCATCGGCGATGAGCATATCCATGCAGAGAACACAACTCCTGAGTCCTATAACCTTCAGGAATACATGGCAAAGATGGTTGAGGCTGGATGCGATGCTGTAGTAATGGAGGTTTCATCCCAGGGACTTATGCTCCACAGAAGCCAGGGCTTTACCTTCGATATAGGTATCTTTACAAATATCGAGGCAGACCACATCGGACCTAACGAGCACAAGGACTTTGACGACTACATGCACTGCAAGGGACTTCTCTTTAAACAGTGCAGGATCGGTATCTGCAACGGAGATGACATCCACACAGACGATATCCTTGAGGGCCATACCTGTGAGGTTGAGACCTACGGCTTTAACAAGGACGTGGATATCAGAGCCGTGAACCTTGCTTATATCAGAAAGCCAGGAAACCTTGGCGTGTTCTTTGACACAGAGGGTCTTATAGATATGCACGCAGAGATCGTAACTCCTGGTAAGTTCAGCGTATATAACGCTCTTTGCGCTATCGCAGTTGCAAGACACTTTGACTGCAAGCCAGAGGAGATCGCAGCAGCACTTAAGGATGCCAAGGTAAAGGGTAGAATTGAGATGGTCAAGGTATCTGACGAGTTTACCCTTATGATCGACTACGCCCACAACGCAATGGCACTTAAGAGCCTTCTTACAACCCTTAGAGACTATCGTCCAAACAGACTTATCTGCCTCTTTGGCTGCGGCGGTAACAGAAGTAAGCTTCGCCGCTTTGAGATGGGCGAAGTATCCGGTAAGTACGCTGACTTTACCATTATCACTTCAGATAACCCAAGATTTGAGGAGCCTGAAGATATCATCGCTGATATCGAGACAGGTATTAATAAGACAGACGGCAAGTACATCAAGATCACAGACAGAAAAGAAGCCATTGCCTATGCCATCGACCACGGTGAGCAGGGCGACATCATCGTTCTTGCTGGTAAGGGCCACGAGGATTACCAGGAGATCAAAGGTGTCAAGCACCACATGGATGAGAGAGAACTTATTGCGGACATCTTAAAAGAGCGCGGCAGAGGGTAACCTACAGGAGGGCGATGTGTCTTTTCCCAAATACGCTAACATCATAATTGACATATCCCATGAAAAGGTTGACCGCCTGTTTCAGTATCGGATCCCCGAAAGGCTACTTGGCCAGGTGGAGATCGGATGCAGTGTTGACGTGCCCTTTGGCAAAGGCAACACCAGGCGCAAGGGCTACGTTATAGAGCTTACTGATGAATCTAATTACGACGAGGACAGGATAAAAGAGATCATCTCTCTTTCAGAAGGTATCGACACAGCAGAGGACATCTCAATTAAGCTTGCAGCCTGGATGAAGAGATACTACGGATCCACCATGATCGCTGCCCTTAAGACCGCTGTGCCCACCTACAAGCAGCAAAAGCGACAGGTCCACAAGTTTGTTTCTCTGCGCCTTGATGAGAGACAGGCTCGTGATGCCTACAACGAGAGCATCCGCAAGAAGCAAAGGGCCAGAGAGCGCATATTAAAAGAGCTTCTGGATAACCAGGAAGACCGTATTCCCTACGAGCTTATAACTGGTAAGCTTGGTGTGTCTGCAGCCACCTTAAAGAGCATGGCAGATGCAGGGATCATCAGGATAGATGAGGAAGAGTACTTTAGAAACCCCATAGCTGCCACCACTGACAGATACACTGACAAGGTACTTAGTCCCGAGCAGCAGCACATAGTTGACACCGTAAGCCGTGACTATGACCAGGGCAAAAGAGATACCTACCTTATCCACGGTATTACAGGAAGCGGTAAGACTGAAGTTTACATTGCTCTTATCGATGACATGATAAAAAGAGGCAAGCAGGCCATCGTTCTGATTCCTGAGATTGCTCTTACATACCAGACTCTTATGCGCTTTTACAGGCATTTTGGAGACCGGGTATCAGTTATGAATTCTTCCCTTTCACCGGGGGAAAAATACGATCAGATGGAGAGAGCAAGAAGTGGCGATATCGATATCATTATCGGGCCAAGATCAGCTCTTTTCACTCCATTTCCAAACACCGGAATCATCATAATAGACGAGGAGCACGAATCCACTTATAAGAGTGAGAACAGCCCCAAGTATCATGCCAGGGAGACAGCGATTGAACTATCTAAGCTCCTTCCTGACGGAGCGGCGGTTGTTCTTGGTTCAGCTACGCCTTCACTGGAGTCCTATTACAGGGCAAAGAGCGGAGAGTATCACCTCTTTGAGCTAAATAGAAGGCTCACAGGAGGAACCCTTCCAACAGTTGAGATGGCAGACCTTAGGGAGGAGCTTAGAAGCGGAAACAGGTCTATCTTTTCCAGAAGGCTTCAGGAGCTCATGGATGAGAAGCTCTCAAAGGGCGAGCAGGCAATGCTCTTTATCAACAGAAGAGGCCTTGCGGGCTTTATCTCCTGCAGGAGCTGCGGCCATGTGTTTAAGTGCCCTCACTGCGATGTATCCCTGTCTGAGCACAGGGGAGGAAGGCTTGTTTGCCACTACTGCGGACACCAGGAGATAAGACCCAAGGTTTGTCCTGAGTGCGGTTCCAAGTACGTATCCTCATTCCGCGCAGGAACTGAGCAGATAGAGGATGAAGTTAAAAAGTTCTGGCCACAGGCTCGTGTCCTTAGGATGGACGCCGACACCACCAGGACCAAGGGAAGCTATGACATGATTCTGTCAGCTTTTTCCAATAAAGAAGCAGATGTGCTGGTGGGAACCCAGATGATAGTTAAGGGACATGATTTCCCTGACGTTACCCTGGTTGGAATTCTGGCAGCTGATATGTCTCTTTACGCCAGTGATTTCAGGGCAAGTGAACGGACTTTCCAGCTCCTTACCCAGGCAGCAGGAAGAGCAGGAAGGGGCGAAAAAGAAGGAAACGTGGTGATCCAGAGCTATCAGCCGGAGCACTACGCCATCGTTACTGCTGCAAGGCAGGACTATAAGTCCTTTTATGAGGAAGAGATAGCCTACAGAGACCTCCTTCGTTATCCTCCAATATCTCACATGATGTGCGTTCAGATCCAGAGTAAAAACGAAGAGGAGGGCATGGAATACGCTGGAAGGTTCCGTGCCATCATGGAGCAGCAAAGGGTTCAGGGTGCAGTATTTATCGGACCAGCCCTGGCACCAATAGCTAAGATCAACGATATATACAGGATGGCAATCTACGTTAAGTTTGATGACTACGACAAGCTGGTGCTTTTAAAGGATACTTTGGAGCACTATGTAAAAGAGCTTGAGGATATGGGCAAGCTTCGCACTATAACCCTGCAATTTGACTTTGATCCAATGCATGGGTAAACTTTTATATATGGTTATTTACAGGTAAAGAAAGGTAAGAAAAATGGCACTTAGAACTATCAGAGAATATGGTGATGATGTCCTTGCAAAAGAGTGCAAGGAAGTTAAAGAGATAACTCCAAGAGTTAAAGAACTTATAGAGGACATGCTTGAGACAATGTACGATGCAAACGGCGTAGGCCTTGCAGCACCTCAGGTTGGAGTCCTTAAGAGAATTGTTGTTATAGATGTTTCTCCAGAATCAGATGATCCTATCATCATGATCAATCCTACAATCCTTGAGACAGACGGAGAGCAGACAGGATACGAGGGATGTCTTTCACTTCCTGGTAAGAGCGGAGTTGTTACACGCCCTAACTATGTTAAGGCCAAGGCAACAGACCTTGATGGCAACGAATATATTATCGAGGGTGAGGAGCTTCTTGCAAGAGCTATCTGCCACGAGCTTGATCACCTTGATGGACATATGTATGTTGAGAAGATCGAGGGAGATCTTGTAGACAACGAGGAGCTTATCGCAAGACAGCAGGAAGAATATGAAGAAGAATAAAGAATAAAAAACTAATGGAGAGGGATTTACATGAAACAGAAATCTGACAAGCTCCTATCAAGTCTTTTTTTCAAGTTACTTCCAGTTCAGATACTGATATTTGCCATGGGAGCCATCAACACCATCGTAGATGGCGCTATGGCAGGACGATACATAGATGCATCCGCCGTTGGTGTTGTAGGACTGTACTATGCCATGGTGGAAATAATGACCGCAGTTGGATCGGTGCTTCTTGGAGGCACCGCTGTTTTGTGCGGCAGATATATGGGAAAGGGAGAGAGCAAAAAGACAGAAGGTATCTTCTCCTTAAACCTTACAGTCACTTTTATCGTTGGCACTATTCTTACAATAGTAAGCTTTCTTATTCCTGGGCCTTTGGCGACCTTACTTGGAGCCAATGAAGAGCTCAAGGCTTCTCTTGTTTCCTACATTCTTGGATATGCAGTCGGAATCATTCCCATGCTCTTTGCTCAGCAGCTTGCTGCCTTCCTTCAGATGGAGAGGCAGTCTTTAAGGGGCTATGTGGGCGTAGCTGGTATGATCATTTCAAATGTGGCTTTGGACGTTTTATTTGTTGCAGTCCTTCGTTTAGGTATCTGGGGACTTGCCCTTGCTACATCTTTGAGTAATCTCACTTATTTTCTTATCCTTGTGCCTTACTATTTCACTTCCAGGGCGCAGCTCCGTTACAGCTTTAAAAATATACTCTGGCAGGATCTTGGAAACCTCATTAAGATAGGATTTCCAGGGGCAATGCTTGTATTCTGTATAGCTATCCGCTGCATGGTGATAAACAGGATCCTTCTTCGCTATGCAGGCAATGACGGCCTTTCAGCCATGTCTTCCTTTAACATGGTATGCGGTATCTTTATTGCTTACTGTCTTGGAAATGGCTCTATCGTTCGTATGCTTATAAGCGTCTTTGTGGGTGAAGAGGACAAGGCTTCAATGAAGAAGACCTTAAAGCTTGTATTTACCAAGGGGATGTTACTCTCCGTGGTTGTTGGCGCAGTTATCTTTGCCATATCACCACTTCTTACAAGTGTCTTTTTCCCGGACAGGACTTCAAACGTATATCATCTGGCTTATCAGCTCTTTGTGATCTACTCCATATGTATCCCGCTGATCCTTATCTGCCAGATATTCACCAACTATCTGCAGGCTACAGGCCACAGCATCTTTGTAAATATCCAGTCAATCTTTGACGGGTTCTTTTCTATGGTAATCCCGGCAGCTATCCTTGCGCCTGTTATGGGTGCTCTTGGCGTATGGCTTGCCAACCCCATTGGAATCGTCCTTACGATCCTGACTGTTCCTGTCTACTGCATTATCTTCTGGAAGAGGATCCCTAAGAACATGGATGAGTGGATGCTCCTTAAGCCGGAATTTGGTGTGGATCCAGGAAATGTACTTGATATCCCGATAACCAGTAACGACGATGTTTCTGAGGCCTCTGCAAGGATACAGCAGTTCTGCCTTGAACATGGCATGGAGAAAAGAAGTGCCTACTACTCAGCGCTTTGTCTTGAGGAACTTGCTGGAAACGTAATAAGACACGGATTTTCCGCAGATAAAAAGAAACATTCCTTAAACGCAATGGCTATCTTCCTTGGAGAGAAGGTGTTGCTTCGTATCAAGGATGACTGCGCTCCCTTTGATCCAAACCAGATGGCTGAGATGACTTCAAGCGATGGCGGCTTTGACAACCTTGGAATCAGAATGGTCTACAATATCGCCAGCGACGTCAACTACCAGAATATGCTTGGTCTTAACGTCCTTACAGTTACTGTAAGCGAAGAGGACCTTATCAAGAACGAAGCTGATGATTTCCTTTTGGAGAGAAAGCTTAAAGAGCTTGATAAGGACCTTCATCAGAGATTTAAGGACACTGTTTTTGCTAGCCAGAGAATTTTAACCAGATACAGACTTCTTTTCCCGGAGTACACGGACCACTCTGAACTTCACAGCCTTACGGTCATTGATTCCTGCAACAGGATAATAGGAAGAGACCAGATAGATAAGCTCAACGCCGATGAGATCTTTGTTCTTCTTATGGCTTGTTATCTTCACGACGTGGGCATGGGCATAAGTGAAAAGGACTACGACGAGTGCAAGGAAAAGCTCGGGGAGAAAGAGTATTTTGACAGTCACCCAGGCGCAACCAAAGCGGACTTTGTAAGAACCTACCACAATGACTTTAGCGGCTACTTTATTGATAAGTACGCAGAGGTTCTTGAGATACCAACCAGGGAACACGCATTTGCCATCAAGCAGATATCAAGAGGCCACAGAAAAACTGATCTTCTGGATGAGAACGAGTATCCATCAGACTACAGGCTTCCTAATGGCAATACCATTTGCCTTCCATATCTTGCAGCACTCATAAGACTGTCTGACGAGATTGATGTGGTTGCAACCAGGAACCCTCTGGTCCTTTATGACATCGATCTTCTTACAGATGAAGTTGAGATCGTTGAGAACAAGAAGCTAAACGCCATCAAGAACATGGCCATGACAGGAAATGCCTTCGTTCTGTCTTATGAGAGTGATGAAAAAGAGATCGAAGAGGGCCTTAAGGAAATGACCGGCAAGATGCAAAAGACCCTTGATTACTGCAGAGCAGTAGTTGATAAGAGGTCCGACTTTACAATCAGTCAGAAAAAGGTTATTCTAAAGCGAATTTAAACAGATAATGATAAGATTTTTCAGGAGAACAGATATAATATGAAGATAGTTTTTATGGGGACTCCCGACTTTGCCAGGTCAGCCCTTGAAAAGATAATTGAGGCTGGACACGAGGTGGTACTTGCTGTCACACAGCCTGACAAGCCAAAGGGCAGAAGCGGAGAGCTTCAGATTTCAGATGTTAAGGCCTGTGCCCTTGAGCATGGGATTCCTGTTTTTCAGCCAGTCAGGATAAGACTTCCTGAGAACGTAGAAGAGCTTAAAAAGTACGATGCTGACATATATGTGGTAGCAGCCTTTGGACAGATCCTGTCCCAGGAGATCCTTGATATTCCAAAGTTTGGATGCGTCAATATCCATGCGTCAATTCTCCCTGAGTACAGAGGAGCTGCTCCTATCCAGCAAGCTATCATTGATGGCAAAAAAACTACCGGCGTAACTATCATGCAGATGGCAGCCGGAATGGATACTGGAGATATCCTTCTTCAGAGAGAGATACCTATCACTGATGATGAGACAGGTGGAGGGCTCTTTGACAAGCTCTCGGTTCTTGGCGGCGAGCTTATTGTTGAGGCTCTTCCTAAGATCGAAGCAGGGGAGCTTACTCCTGTTCCTCAGGATGAGGAGAGAGCCACCAAGTGTGGTAAGCTTTCAAAGGACATGGGAAGGATTGATTTTGAGCAGGATGCTGAGGATATCAGAAACCTGGTAAGAGGCCTTAATCCATGGCCTTCAGCCTTTACATATCTTGGAAACAAGATGCTTAAGATCTGGCAGGCCAGGACCTTATCTGAGATAGATTTCCAGAGGCTTGCCAAAGACTACTCTGAGCTTAGCGGCAAGAGTGCTGAAACTGCCGCAAACAGCCAGCCGGGAGCGATAGCTCTTTTGACCAGAGATTCATTTGTGGTAAATTGCGGAAGCGATTACCTGCAGATATTAGAAGTTCAGCTTGAGGGGAAAAAAAGAATGGATGTTAAGTCCTTCCTGCTTGGAAACAAGCTGGAGGTAGGAACAATCTTAAAGTGAAGAGGTGACTATGAATTACTCAAGTGGAATTAATGTTGATTTTCTGATGTATATCCTGATGATCGTCATGGCAGTTGTGTGCATGATAGCAAGCTTCAGGGTAAAGTCCGTTTATAAGAAGTTTGCCAAGGTAAAAGCCGGATGCGGCCTTACTGGCGCCCAGGCAGCTCTTGAGATCTTAAGACGAAGCGGAATAGATGATGTTATCGTCCAGTATGTTGGCGGTGATCTTACAGATCACTTCGATCCAAGAAACAAGGCAGTTAATCTTTCTGAGTCTACATATAACTCAGCCAGTGTTGCGGCAATAAGCGTTGCAGCCCACGAGTGCGGACATGTTATGCAGCATGAGGAAGGATATCTTCCTCTCAGGATAAGGACAGCTATCCTGCCAATGGCAAGCTTTGGTTCCAAGGCAGGTGTTCCGATCATCATTCTTGGACTGTTCCTTAGCTTTTCACCACTTGTTACTGTTGGAATATGGGTATTCTCTCTGGCAGTTCTTTTCCAGGTGGTTACTCTTCCTGTTGAGTTTGATGCCAGCAGAAGAGCTCTTGCAGTTCTTGAAAACACAGGGCTTTTGTCCTTTGAAGAAATCGGCGGCGGTAAGAAAGTACTTGGAGCAGCGGCAATGACCTATGTTGCCAGCACTGCAGCAGCTGTTGTACAGCTCATGAGATTTGTGTTACTAAACAGACGAAGGGACTAATTTAGTTTATGGCTAATGTCAGGGAACTGGTTTTAAATATTCTCATAGAATACGAGAGAGATGGCGTTCGTAAGCCATCTCTTTTAAAAGACAGCCTGAATAAATATGATTATCTTGAGACCAGGGACAAGGCCTTTATGAAGAGGGTCGTGGACGGATGTATCGAGAGGCAGATTCAGATCGACTATATCCTTGACTCTTTTTCCAAGACTCCTGTAGCTAAGATGCAGCCATTTATCAGGAATCTACTTAGGATGAGCGTCTACCAGATCATGTTCATGGATGCTATCCCTGATTCTGCGGCCTGCAACGAGGCAGTCAAGCTTGCCCAGAAACACAAGTTTTCAGGGCTCAAGGGCTTTGTTAACGGAGTGCTTCGCAACATTGCCAGGGGAAAAGATAAGATCACATACCCTGACAAGTCTGTTGATGGCGGAGCCAAGTACCTGTCCACCTGCTATTCCATGCCAGAGTGGATCTGTAACATGTGGCTTGAAAATTACGGCTTTGAGAAAACAGAAGGGATTCTTTCGTTTTTCCTTGAGCCAAGACCTACTACAATAAGAATTAATCCTGAGACTTTAAAAAAAGTTTATGGGCAGGAAAATGATACCGAAGATGCGCTATTTTCCAGGTATATTGAGAAGTTAGAGGCAGCAGGTGCGGTGGTAAAAAGAAGCAATATTCTTCCATATGCACTTGACCTGGAAAAGACAGATAATATAAGATTCTTACCAGGATTTGATGAAGGAGTATTCTTTGTCCAGGACGTGAGCTCAATGCTGGTGACTGAGATAGCGGGGATAGAACCCCAGCACGTAGTAGTTGACGTGTGCGCAGCGCCAGGGGGCAAGAGTCTTCACGCGGCCCAGAGGGCTGGCACAGTTCTTTCAAGGGATGTATCTGAGAGGAAGTGCGAGCTTATAAGGGAAAATGCCGAGAGAATGGGGCTTACAAATCTTAAGGTAGAGATGCACGACGCCAAGATCCATGACCGCAACATGGAGAATAAGGCAGATGTGATCTATCTCGACCTTCCATGCTCAGGGCTTGGCATTATTGGCAGAAAAAACGACATTAAATACAACGCTTCCAGAAAAGGGCTTATGGAACTATCCGCTCTTCAATGGGAGATCATTAAAACTGTCTGGGATTACGTCAAGCCAGGTGGAACCCTGATGTACTCCACCTGTACCGTAAACAGGGCAGAAAACGAGGAAATGTGTAAACGAATTTGTGCTGAGCTTCCTTTTGAAGCTGTGGACTTTTCAGATAGCCTTCCAAAGGCCCTCACAGAGGGTGATGCGGGAAAAGAGCTTGTAAAGTCCGCAAAAAATGGATATATACAGCTTATCCCTGGAGCCTTTGGCACCGACGGATTCTTCATTGGGAAACTCAGGAGAGTTTAAATGGGAGTTTAGAAAATGGGAACTTTTGGAGAGTATATTAAAAGTGCTCTGTCCAGCATTGGTAACAACAAGGGCAGATCATTTCTTACAATGCTTGGTATTATCATTGGTATTTCAGCCGTGCTCACAGTGCTTATCATTGGTGATGGCATGAAGGAGACAGTAAACAGCGAGATGGATACCATCGGCGCTACAACAGTAAGTGTTTCACTTGATGACACCAAGACAGACAAGTCTTTTAGTTATGATCAGCTCCTGACTATACAGGATGCGATTAAGGATATCTACGGCATCAGCGCAGGAAACTCTGCCTATGGAACAGCCGTTGGAAATAGAGGTTCTTTTTCCATGCAGCTTGAAGGCGGTATGGAGGCCTCTCAGGAAAGCGGCGGAGTTAAGATGCTCCACGGCAGATACTACACCAAGAACGACGTGGATGAAGCCAAAAATGTGTGCGTTATCAGTCAGAGCGCTGCCAACAAGCTCTTTGGATACGAAGAGGTTGTTGGTGAGGTTGTTGAGATAACAGCCTTCGATCTGACTGCAGAATTTACAGTAATAGGCGTAAGAGAAGATACCTCAATGGATATCGCCTTTGCAGCCTGGGGCGACGATGCAATGGTTGCTGGAAATGCGCCTTTTACATCAGTTGCCAAGTCTTTTGATCTTAATATTGATACCGGAATCACCTCTTTTACCATCTATCTTGACAGTGAGAACAAGAACAAGGTTCTCTCTCAGGCAAGAGCTGTTGTTGAAAATGTCATGGGCCTTAGAGGAGAGAATGCGGTTAAGATCTCATCAGGTTATGGCTTTGATGCCACAACCAATTCGATCCTTAGCATCATCACTTCAGTAGTAGCCATCATCGCCGCTATTTCACTTCTTGTAGGTGGTATCGGTGTTATGAACATCATGACGGTTTCAGTTACAGAGAGAACAAGGGAGATCGGTATCAGAAAGTCCCTTGGTGCCAGGACATCATCTATTTTGGTGCAGTTCCTTGCTGAGGCAGCAATCCTTACCTTCACAGGAGGTATCATAGGTATTATCTTTGGTCTGTCTGTGGCATTCCTTATCTGTAAGGTGGTTGGATTCTCCTTTGTTGTTAATCCGGTGCTGGTTACTGTGGTCGTTATGATCTCAACAGGAATAGGTCTTTTCTTTGGTATCTATCCCGCAAGGAGAGCAGCCAAGCTGGATCCTATTGAGGCCCTTAGAACCGAGTAAGCGCCTACGCGCATGTTTTAGATATGGATAAAGATTATATTAGAGCAGTAGATAACAAAATAGATTTAAAATCCCTGGATCTGCCAGAGCTTACCCAGTGCATCAAAGACCTGGGTGAGCCAGCATTTAGGGCGGGGCAGCTCTATCAGTGGCTGCACGTCAAGCAGGCAGCAGGGTATGAAGATATGACCAATATCCCCAAGGCTCTTAAAGAGAAGCTTAAAGAGGGCTTTTCTTACACCAGCCTTGAGGTGGTAGAGGTTCAGGAGTCTCACATAGATGAGACCAAAAAATTCCTCTTTGCTCTCTCAGATGGAAACGTCATTGAGAGCGTCTTTATGAAGTACAGGTTTGGAGTCAGCGTCTGCATATCATCCCAGGTTGGATGTCGTATGGGCTGTAAGTTCTGCGCATCTACCTTAGACGGCGTTGTGAGAAACCTTCTTCCTTCAGAAATGCTGGATCAGATCTATTCCATTTCAAGGTACACAGGCGAAAAGATCGGAAGAGTTGTAGTCATGGGAAGCGGAGAGCCCCTTGATAACTACGACAATGTCCTTAAGTTCATAAGGCTCCTGACAGATGAGAACGGAATGAACCTTGGACAGAGAAATCTTACAGTCTCAACCTGCGGAATAGTGCCAAACATCTTAAGACTTGCAGATGAGAAGCTGTCCATCAACCTGGCGCTTTCTCTCCATGCAAGCAACGATGCCAAGAGAAAAGAGCTGATGCCAATAGCCAATACTTACAGCATCAGTGAGGTTTTGGATGCCTGCAGGACTTATTTTGACAAGACTGGAAGGCAGCTTACCTTCGAATATTCGCTGGTAGCAGGAGTCAATGATACTGATGAAGATGCCAGACAGTTGTCAGCTCTTTTGTCAGGTCTTAACGCGGTAGTCAATCTCATTCCGGTAAATCCTATCAAGGAGAGAGACTATAGGCCTACAGACCGCTCTGGGGCTCTGGAGTTCAAAAATAAACTTGAAAAAAGCCGAATAAATGTTACTATTAGAAGAGAAATGGGCAGGGATATTGATGGCGCCTGCGGACAGCTAAGAAGGCGTCATTTAGAAGGGAAGTAGTACCACCTGCTTTTTTTCCATGATGAAATTTACTAGTTCCACCGGGAGGCAATTTTGCTTAAGACTTTTTCCATTACGGACATCGGAAAAAAGAGAAAACTGAATCAGGATTATGTCTTTTCCTCCGACAGGAAGATAGGCAATCTCTCCAACGTGTTCATTGTTGCTGATGGCATGGGTGGCCACAACGCTGGCGACTATGCTTCAAGGTTTACAGTAGACACAATGGTTGAAGAGATTGAGCGCAGCTTTGAGCAGAGTCCGGTTAAGATTCTGGAGAATGCCATCAAGATTGCCAACAAAAAGCTTAGAGATAAGGCTGCTGAAAACGAGGAACTATTCGGAATGGGTACCACAGTTGTGGCGTGTACAGTCCTTGGCAGATACCTTCAGGTAGCCAATGTAGGAGATTCAAGACTTTACGTTATCAACGACAAGATCACTCAGATCACAAGGGATCACTCCCTGGTGGAAGAGATGGTCAGAATGGGTGGTATTGACAGAGAGACCGCAAGGACTCATCTGGATAAAAATATCATTACCAGGGCAATCGGTGCCACTGAGACAGTAGACATCGACTTTTTTAATGTGGAATTAAATCGTGGGGACATGGTCCTTCTGTGTTCTGACGGCCTTACTAACATGCTTGAGGATGAAGAGATCCGCATGATAGTAAGCGGCCAGAGGGATATTGTCGAGAAGGCTCAGAAGCTCGTTGTGGCTGCCAACAACAATGGCGGTAAGGACAACATTGCAGTTATTCTGATCGAGCCCTTTGCAGAAGAGACCCCGCGCGATGGAGGAATAGATGGTTAAGATAGGGATGGTGATCGGCGATCGCTATGAGGTGCTTGAGAAGATTGGCACCGGCGGTATGTCCGATGTTTATAAGGCAAAAGATCATAAACTGAACAGACTTGTAGCTGTTAAGGTGCTCAAACAGGAGTTTTCTGAGAATGAGAACTTCGTTTCAAAATTCCGCGTTGAGGCGCAGTCCACAGCGGGACTTCTGCATCCAAACACAGTTAATGTCTATGACGTAGGCGACGAGGATGGCATCAACTACATTGTTATGGAGCTGGTTGATGGTATCACTCTTAAGAAATATATTGAAAAGAAATCCCGCCTCTCCGTAAAAGAGGCTGTCAGCATTGCAATCCAGGTTGCAATGGGCCTTGAAGCTGCTCATAACAACGGCATTATCCACAGGGATATCAAGCCTCAGAACATTATGATCAGCAAGGAAGGCAAGGTTAAGGTTACAGACTTTGGTATCGCCAAGGCTGCAACCAGCAACACCATTACCAGCAACGTAATGGGTTCAGTTCATTACACCTCACCTGAGCAGGCAAGAGGTGGTTACAGTGATGCCAAGAGTGATATCTATTCACTTGGTATTACTCTTTTTGAGATGCTCACAGGAAGAGTTCCTTTTAACGGCGATACAACAGTTGCCATCGCCATTAAGCACATTCAGGAGGACCTTCCAAGCCCGGTTGAATACAACGACGAGATTCCTATTAGCGTCGAGAAGATAGTCCTTAAGTGCTGCCAGAAGAGCCCTGACAGACGTTATCAGAGCGCCGCAGAGCTTATTGCAGACCTCAAGAAATCTCTTATCACTCCTGACAAGGACTTCGTAAACTTGGTTGACCCTGACGAAGAGGGCGCAACAAGAGTTGCTTCCGAAGAGGAGATGAGAGAAGCTGATGATCGCCTTGCAGAATCTGAGACCATGAGACTCAAGACTGATGTAATGGGCGAGTACGACGAGGACGATCGCTACGATGACTACGACGATGGTCGCAGGAAAAAGAGATCTGACTACGACGAGATGGAAGATCTCTATGACTATGACAGGCCAAGGCAGCCAAGACGCCGCCCTGCCCAGTCCAATCAGAATAATAACAAGATCGAGAAGATGACCATAGTAATGGCTATTATCTCAGCAGCTCTTGTTGGCTTTATAGTTATCCTTCTTCTTGGAAGAAGTCTTGGACTCTTTGGCGGATCAGATGAATCTTCAGAGAATGCAAGCTCTGAGCTTTCATCAGTTACAGAGTCAGGTGACAATGCAGATGGCATTCAGATTCCTGATGTATCAGGCAAAACCTATGCAGAGGCTGTATCTATCCTTCAGGATGACAAGGGATTCAAGGTAACAAAAGAAGCTGATTCCAAGAATACAGCAGCCAAGGATACAGTAGTATCCACATCACCTTCAGCAGGTGAGAGAGCTAAGAGCGGAGCGACCATCAAGCTCTATGTCAGCGACGGATCCAATTACGACGCCAAGGCAGCAACTACCGAGGTTTCAACTGCAGTATCAGAGGGGCAGGTTACAGTTCCAAATGTTATTGGCATGACAGAAGAGGATGCAGTTATAGCACTTGTTGAAGCTGGACTTCAGCAGGGAACAATCGTCCAGACATCCAACGAGGATGCAAACCTTACAGGCAAGATCTGTGCCCAGAGCATCGCTTTTGGCACTTCAGTTTCTGAGGGAACCAAGATCAACATGGAACTCTCAACAGGACCAGCAACGGTAACTTACAGCTATGACGCAAGAATTGATGCTCCAACTGAGGGTGAGAACTACAACTACGGAATCCCGGTTAAGGTAACTCTCGTAACATCAGATGGAACAACACTTCTTAGCACAACAACATCAGATTTTCCAGTAGTAGGAAACTACAAGGGTATCACAGCACCTACCGGTACTATTACCTTTGTCTATACAGCAACAACACCAACAACCACCAATCCTGAAACAGGAGAGACAACTGGTGGTCAGCCAGTTGATTACACAGTAACCAGAGCAGTGACATTTACTCAGGAGAATTAACCCTATATGCAGGGAAAGATTATGAAGGGTATCGCCGGGTTTTATTATGTGGAGGTCAAGGGCCAGACAGTCTATGAGTGTAAGGCCAAGGGAATCTTCCGCAAGGACAATATAAAACCAATAGTTGGCGATAACGTTGAGATCGAAATAATAGATGAGGACACCAGGCAGGGCAATCTTGTGAAGATCCTGCCAAGGACCAACGCACTTATAAGACCGCCTGTTGCCAACGTCGACCAGGCGGTTATTTTGTTTGCCATCGTCAAGCCAAATCCCAACTACAACCTTCTTGATAAGTTTCTTATCATGATGAGGCAGTATGGGCTTCCGGTCATCATCTGCTTTAACAAGCAGGACATCGCAACAAAAGAGGAACAGCAGGAGCTCTACGACGCTTACGAGAAGTGCGGCTACAGAGTTCTGTTTATCAGCGTCAAAGAGGAAAGGGGCCTTGATGAGCTCAAAGCTCTTTTAAAGGGCAAGACCTCTACCCTGGCTGGACCAAGTGGCGTTGGTAAGTCATCTCTTTTAAATAAGCTTGTTCCTGATGCTGGGATGCAGACTGGAGAGCTTTCAAGGAAGATCGACAGGGGCAAGAATACCACAAGGCATTCAGAGCTGTTTCTGGTAAAAGAGCTGACGGACGAACAGCAGGAGACCTTTATCATTGACACTCCTGGCTTCACTTCACTGGAGCTAAGAGATGTCACAACGGATTCCCTTATGGGATACTATCCGGAGTTTGAAAAATATGAGCCGGAGTGCAGGTTTGGCGGATGCTCTCATATAGCAGAGCCGGACTGCGGCGTTAAAAAAGCTGTTGAGGCTGGAGAAGTATCGAAGGTTCGATATGACAATTACAAGGTGATATACTCTGAGCTCAAGGGCATGAGACCTGACTACAGCAAAGGCAAAAAGAGATAACAGGAGATTTACAGCATGAAGATATATCTGACCAGACATGGACAGACTGACTATAACAAAAAGAGAATGATGCAGGGCAGAAGCGATATTCCACTTAACGATGTGGGAATAGCCCAGGCCACAGCCAGAAGGCAGCAGCTTGGAGACATTAAGTTCGACGCAGTATATTCAAGTCCCCTTGTAAGGGCTGTAAAGACTGCTTCCATAATAGGCGATGTCAGCGAAGAAGAGGTCATCACTGACGAGAGGATCATCGAGGCGAACTTTGGTAAATATGAGCTTATGAATTACTATGGCACAGGCCTTAAGATGATGGCTTACTGGTCCCTTCCAGAGATCTTCCCGGCTCCAGAAGGGGTTGAGACCATTAAAGAGATGAGGGCCAGGACAGCTTCTTTCATCGAAGAGCTTTTACAGCATGACTACGAAACAGTACTGGTTGCCTGTCACGGCGGTATCATAAGACCTATAAGAGGTTACCTTGAGAGCAAGAAGAGCGGTATCATCTGGCGCCCAAGGCCCAAGAACTGCGAGATATTTGTTTACGAATCCATTGATGGCAAGCACAGACTCATTGAGGATATTCAGTGAGCTGACGTAAGCCTTAAGTTTTTTTACTCTACTTCATGAAGAGCGTAGTAGGTATTCTTGTAATTGATAAGAACCGGGGCAGTGGAAAAAGCTTCATCACCGATGTAGCATCTGTCTGCCTCCTTATCAAAGGTGTATTTCCTGTTATCTTTGTCATGGGAATTGATGTACTCAAGAGCCTGCTCTAAAGTCTCATCTCCCTTGCATAAATGTATATTCATTTTTGCATCTCCTTACTTCTAAATTTCTCTATCATTATCTCACATTTTTTCCATGTAAATCAGTGTAAATTAGCTAATCTTAAGTGTATATTTATGGGAAAACTTTATTCATTGTTATTCTAATCTTAGAAGGTAACTAAGTTGATGCTATAATAGTAGCAGAGCGTTTTATTAAATCTTTCAGGGGGCATTATGGCTGAGAAGGAACTATCAAGAGATTCATCACTTCGCATAGCAATCTGTGATGATGACAAGACAGACAGAGAGAGAGTACAGGGGTTTGTAGACGAGTATTTAAAGGACAGAAGTATTAAGGCTGAGGTTAAGGTCTTTGACCATCCGGACGCCCTTATAGAGGAGTGTGAGCACTTCAGGCCTCACATCTATATCCTCGATATCGTAATGCCAATGGTAACCGGGATCCAGGCTGCAAGGGAACTTCGCTGGAATCAGCCGGATGCCCAGATAATCTTTGCGACTTCCGAGAGCTCTTTTGCCCTGGAGTCATTCGACGTTAATCCCATAAACTATATTGTTAAGCCAATAGATAAAGAGAAGCTCTTTAATACACTGGATATGGCTATCGACAGGGTGGACATCTCCAATGAGAAGAGCATTTCCATCAAGGTCAAGGGCGGAATGCAGACCCTTCGTCTTGATGAGATCCTTTATATCGAGTATCGAAACCACGTGGTGTCATATCACATGGACAACGGCGATGTGATCTCCACACCAACCTTAAGAATTGGCTTTGCGGAGTATCTTGCTGAGAACCATTCGGGAAAAGAGTTTGTGCGCTGCCACGAGTCACTGGCTGTCAGCGTGGCTGCCATAGATAAGCTTACCAAAACCGATATCACCCTTAGGGGCGGAGAGCAGATTCCTGTCACAAAGAGCAGGTACGCTGAGGTTATGGACAGCTACATGGATTACAGATTCTAAGAGCGGAGGATGACAGGATGCATGACTTTCTTTTGGCGATACTTGTCCTTAGTATCCTCGGGCTCTTTACTGAGAGCTTTATTGTATTTCGAAATATGAAGAGCAGGCTTCATGCTTATCTGTTCATGAACTGCTTTGTGATGATAATCAACAATATCGGATATCTGGCGCAGCTGCTTTCAAAGACTAAGGGCGAGTACATGGCTTCCCTTAAGTTCTCATATGCAGGAAGAGTGTGGATTTTGTTTTCGCTGTTCATGTTCACAGTTGAGCTGTGTCACATAAGGATCCCGCAGGTGATTGTAAGGATCTTTGTTCTTATCGACATTGTGACCTATGGAATAATCTTCACAATGCCTAACCACAATCTGTACTACACCAAAACAATATTTAACACTAACGGAATGTTCCCGATTCTTCTTCACCAGAGCGGAATTGTCCATGCATTCTTTATGCAGTACCAGATCATTGCAATTGCTTTTATTCTCTTCTGGATGTTTAAGTCCCTTAGAAAGCACACCAGTGGTACAGCAAAAAAGCGCATCTGGATCATAGTCGCAGGTTATCTTGTTGAGACCGCGCTGTATCTGGTTCAGGTATCTCACATATTCCCGGTTACCTACACCTTCGATGTTTCGGTATTTGGTAACGTGGCTGTAACTGTGGCTATGTTCATAGCGATCTTCAGATACAACCTTCTTGGAATCATAGATCTGGCAAGGGAGTACATCATTGATACTCTGGCAGAGGGCGTTATCGCCGTTGATTCTGAAGGCCAGATCCAGTACTACAATCAGCATGCCAAGGTTCTTTATCCTGACATAGTTAAGGATCCGGAGAGTGTTGTGACTGAGATCCAGGAGGCTATCATCAAAGGCGATACCATAACCTTCCAGGACAGGTATTACACTCCTGAGGAAAAAGAGCTTTTTGACGACGGAGAGAGTTTTGGTAAGCTCTATGCTCTGGTCGACACAACAGTTCTTAAGCAGAGAGAGTACAAGCTTAAGGCAGACGCTGCCATCATTGAGATGGCTGCCAACAACATGAAAGAGCGTCTTCTTACTACAGAGGAGCTGATGAATCAGGACAGGACTATGCGTCATGACAGAAGACACTTTGAGGCGCTTCTGCTTTCTCTTATTCAGGACGGCAAGGTTGAAGAAGCGAGGGAGTGCCTTCAGGAGAGACTTTCCCAGGAACCAAGGTCAGCCAAGAGATACTGCGAAAACGCAACGGTCAACGCGGCTCTCATGCACTATGTAACTATGGCTGAGAGGAAAGGAATCAAGACTTCTGTTGCAACTAACATCCCGTATGAACCGGGTGTTGATGAGATGCAGCTTGCTATAGCAGTTAGTAACCTCTTTGAGAATGCTATCCACGCCTGCGAGGAGGTTCCAGAGTCAGAGCGATTTATTGAGCTTACTGCCAAGTTCAAGGATCAGCTTCTTTTGGAAATTGTTAATTCCTGCATTGGACAGGTTGAGCTGGATGAGGACGGACATCCAATAACCAATGAACAGGGCCATGGAATTGGAACAAAAAGCGTCATAGCTTTCGCTGAAAAAACAGGCAGCGAGATCAGATATATAGCTGAGGATGGAAGGTTCAAAGTTAGAATGATCATAGGATAGAATCAGTGTAAAACAGGCCCAAATAAGTGAAATTATGGGGCCTGTTTTTTTCTTGTGATAGATTATCCTCAGGAGGGAGAAACATGGAAACTAAAGACAGCAATAATAACAATAAAGAAACCGTTTATGACGTGCCAAAGCGAGATGGAAGTGTTTGGCCTGACGATAGATGTCCTGCATATACACCAAGAGAAGGAGCGATCCCAAGCATCAAGGGATGCTGGTACTGCAAGTATGCAGATTTTCATTTGAAGGAAGAAACCGCTCTTGAGGTTGGTATCTGTAAATGGCCTCAGAAGGTTTTTGAATGATGTTTGGAGTGATTTTTGATGACAGAAAAAAAGTCTTTGTTTGGAGATTGGAAATTTTATAAAAGTGCATTAGCTCTGGCAGTTCCCATAATGCTACAGCAACTCATCCAGAGCCTGGTATCACTTATTGATAACTTTATGGTATCGGGACTTGGAGATGTGTCCATGTCAGGAGTTAACGTGGCTGGGCAGGTAATGTTCGTATTTATTGTATTTGCAAATACCACCTGCATGGCAGGAGGTATTTTTTTAACCCAGTATTTTGGCGCGAAGGACAAGGGCGGAATGCAGCAGGCATTCATGTTCAAGCTGATCATGGGACTGATCATTCTGATACCATACTTTATGGTTTGTCTTATATATCCAAGGCAGGTCCTTTCACTTATGGTAATGGGAAACACCCAGGCAGCAGTGATTCTTGATGAAGGTGTTAAGTACATCAGGATCATGTCCATCATAGGACCACCCTTTATCGGATCTGTTTGTATAGCCAGTTCCTTAAGGGATATGGGTAAGGTTAAGACACCACTGGTTGTTACTATAATTGCAACACTTACCAACACAGTGTTTAACTACCTTTTGATATATGGACATCTTGGTCTTCCTGCTCTTGGAGTTGCGGGAGCAGCCTATGCAACAGTAATATCAAGAACTCTTGAGTTTCTGATATTCGCTGGGATCTATTTTAAGACCAGGCCTGAGTTTGCAGTGAAATTTACAAGAGACTTTATGGTGGACCTAAAGCTCTTTTCCCAGATCATGAAGAAGGGCGCCATGATGCTCTTTTGCGAGATGACCTGGGTACTGTCTGAGACCATTACCTCTGCCATCTACAACGGAAGAGGAGGAGCAGATGTAGTATCCGGCATGGCTTCAAGCTTTGCCATTGCAAACCTGTTCTTTGTGGCATTTAGCGGAATCTACTCAGCCACCAGCGTGATCATTGGTAAGACTCTTGGAGAAGGAAACCTTGAGGAGGCCAGACAGAAAAAGAACTGGCTGCTTTCCGGATCTTTTGTATTTGGATGCATGATGACTCTTGTAGGCTTTGCCACAACCCTCATCATTCCAATAGCTTTTGGAAGGCTTTCAGACAACGCCATTGCAATCTCAAGGAGCATGGTAATTTTAATGTCCTTCTTTATGCCGGTCTGGGTTTATATGAACGCTCAGCAGGCAGTTTCAAGGGCAGGTGGAGATACAAAAATGGGAGCTTATGCAGATGCGTCACTTACTATTCTGATCATGCTTCCGATGCTCTTTGTACTTGGAAGGTTCACAGATATAGGACCTGTCCAGATGTATATGACAGTTAAGTTTTTGGATATCGTCAAGATTGTAGTATTCCATATCTGGATGAAAAAAGAGCGCTGGCTCCACAATCTTGCAGATGAGAATGCAAGCTTCGAGACCGCAAAGGCCTCGTGAGACTTATAAAGCAAATTAACAAGGAGGAAAAAGCAATGTCTATTTGCGGAGCAAGAGCTCCTTTTTCACTGAAGTAATTGTTTGAAAAAGGAGCGAAGAAAAATGAAAAACAGAATAATGAAACTTAGAGACTTTTACATACTTTGGAGTACCCAGAGCCTGTCACAGCTTGGAAGCGCCATGACACAGTTTGCGCTGACACTGTGGATTTATGAAAAGACAGGCTCAGCACTTAGTACAGCGTCGCTTTCAATCTGCACCTATGCACCATATGTTATCATGAGCATTTTTGCAGGGGCTCTCACAGATAAGTTCGATAAAAAGAAAACCATGCTTGTCTGCGATCTTATGGCGGCACTTACAACAGTTTTGGTATTTGTCCTCTACAAGACAGACCTTCTTAGCATGTGGCATCTGTATGCCATCAACATGTTCTCAGGTCTTATGAACACGGTTCAGCAGCCGGCTTCTGAAGTAGCAAATACGCTGATCGTACCTAAGGATGAGTACCAGAAGACCAGTGGACTTATGTCTCTTTCACGTTCACTTATCTCAATTGGAAATCCACTTATTGCAGCAGCATTATATGGTATTGCGGGCCTTGATGCTGTTATAGGAGTTGACCTTGTGACATTTGGAATTGCTTTTCTGGCACTTCTTTTGTTCATTAAGCTTCCTGAGATTGAGACTGGTAATGGAAAGAGTGAGAACGTACTGGTACTTGCTAAAGAGGGACTTGTGTTTTTAAAACAGAACCCTCTGGTACTTCACGTGATACTGTTTATGGCAGGTGTTAACCTTACAGCTTCAAGCTTTGATGCAGTACTTCCTGCTCTTGTAATTCCAAGACAGGGAAATAATGTTCTTGGCGTGGTTACAGCATGCTCAGGAATAGCCATGGTTATTGGGAGCTTTCTTCCAACTGTTCTGCCAAAGCCCAAGGACAGGGTAAGAGTAATATACCTTACAATGCTCTTTTCCCTTGGAACAGAGAACTTCCTTCTGGCATTTTCAAGAAATCCGGTTGTGTGGTGCTTCGGACAGTTCCTTGGCTGGGCGCTGGTTCCACTGATGGCAGCTAATCAGAATGTTATCATGCGTAATTCAGTTCCAGTCGAACTTCAGGGAAGAGTATACGCCTGCAGAAATACTCTGCAGTTCTTTACCATTCCAATAGGTCTTTTCCTTGGTGGCTTCTTCGTGGACCATATCTGCGAGCCATTCATGGAAGTAAAGAGTGGTAGTGCATTCTGGACAGGTGTCTTTGGAACAGGCAAGGGATCAGGAGCAGCTCTTATGATGTTTATCCTGGCTATCACAGGTATTGTCATAACCATTACATCAAGCAGATTCATGAGAAGATACAAGTATGTGGAAGATTGAAGATAGAAAAGAATTTAAGTAATCAAGCAGTAATGGATAGCTATGCCATCCGGTGGGGTGACAGTTATCCTGTGGGTTGGCATTTTTCTGCGGCAGAAGGATTTCTGCATGGAGTGCTAGCTGGTTTTGGGCGAAAATCGCGGTTTTTGAAAAAGGGGTACCATTTTGAGTTGCACGAAATGCATAGTCCTTCGCTAAATACGTGGTGGAACATTGGAAAAAATGCTGCGGCATCAATAAAGCGCATAGCATTTATCAATATACTGTTAGAAAAATGGTCCCCCTTTTTGAAAAAGGCCGTTTTTGACCCAAAATCAAAAAACAGAAGCAATTTCTGACATGCTACAAGCTGTCAGGACAGATGACTTTATTCCTTAGCTCACTGTAAATGACAGAGGGCAGATCAGTTTGAAGAAAATATGAAGAAGACAATGGAAATGATGTCCCAAAACTCAATAATATAGTATGATATTATTATCTGAAAAACTGTTAATATTTCTTTTCCCTATTGAACATCAGAATGTCATTTGAGAAGGAGATAAAATGGGTGACGGTAATAATAACCTTATAGGTGATAACAAGTTTGAAGGTAAGGCCATAGTTACTTTTCCGGCCGAGTCCATGATCGTTCAGGAAGGTGAAGTGTGCCTTGATATGTACAAGATCATTCAGGGCAGGGCTGAGATGTATGTTGGTTATGGTACTCCTAATGAAGTGCTTATTGGAATTATCGGACCAGGAGCCTGCTTTAGCGAGCTTGGTCTTTTGATGCAGGCACCGGCGATCTATACAGTCATAGCTTACACCGATGTTTATGCCATCAGAGTTACAGAAGGTCGAATTGGTGACTTCATTCAGGAGAATCATTCAAGTATCCTTCAGATTATGAAGAACATGGCCAAGAACATGGTGATCATGCAGCACCAGATCCTGGCACTTAGTGAAGAGCTGGCGACCTATACCAAGAAGGAAGAAGATGACACCATCAATCAGCTCAAAAAAGATCTTCTCAAGGAATACTACCTCTCTGGCGGCGGAATGAGAGGAAAGATGTACTTCATGGGAAACAATAAGAAATAGTTAAATAAGTGTAAAGCAGCCCCAAATCAGTGCATGATGAGGGGCTGTATTTTTTTGCTGATAAGATGGTCATAGTAAAAAAAGATTGGCTTGTCATATACAGAAACAGGAGGAGAAAACTATGACAGATTATATAGCATTTTGCGGACTTGACTGCGAGAAGTGCGAGGCAAGGATCGCAACAGTAAATGATGACAACGAGCTTAGACAGAAGGTTGCAAAGGAGTGGAGTAAGCTCAATGGGGTTGAGATCACTCCAGAGATGATCAACTGCGTTGGTTGCAGGCTTACAGGAGTTAAGACTCCATACTGCCAGTCAATGTGCCCGGTAAGACAGTGCGCTCTTGGCAGAAAAGTTGAGACCTGTGGCGACTGCGCAGAAATGACAGCATGCGAAAAGGTCGCAATGATCATAGGCAACAATGAGGAGGCTCGAAAGAGACTTGAAAGGGCTTAAAGGCAAGTACCTTTAAGATGGTGAAAAGATATGATCACTACATTAGCTATTATCGGAATTATTGGAGGACTTTTGTGTGCCACGGCAGATCTTTTGCTGGACCTCAAGGGACCAAAGAATAAGAAGCTTGGAAAGATGAAGATTTTAGACAGCGAATGGATGAACATGGCCCACTGGAGATTTGTGTGGTCTGACATCCTGGCAATGTTCGCTGTTCCAATGTATTCATGCGGATTTATCGCTCTTATGATGGTTCTGGGCAAGCAGAATCAGACTCTGGCAACAACCCTTACTATAGTGTTTTTATGTGGGGCCATGGGAGGATTTATGATCCACACCTTCCTGTGCCAGCAGCCTACCATCTATAGAAAGATAGTGGCAAAGGGCGACGAGGAACTTGCGGAGGATGTGATCCAGTCTACCTTCAGACAGATCTATGTTCCATTCTTTACGTTGTATGTCATGCTGGTGATCATCCCGGCTCTGGTGGTGATAGTGCTCCTAATTACAGGAGTGTTGCAGGCTCCTTACTGGTGTGTACTTCTTAATCCTCTGGCATTTCAGCTCATTGGATTTATGTTCAGAGCAACCAAGCTCGATATCTTTATCGACGCTCCAAGCTGCTGCGCAGCAAGCCTGGGACTGGCTGCTTACGGGGTACTTGCATTAATCTGTCTTTGAGGTTATAATGATTACCGACAAGGTGTCGGTTGATACCAAAAAGCCTGAAAACAACAGATAATATGAGAATAGTTAAGACTGCAGAAGAGAGAAAAAACGAAATACTGGATGTGGCTGAGGAGCTCTTTGCTGAGAAAGGCTATGACAATGCAAGTACCAATGACATCATTGCCAGGATCGGAATAGCAAGGGGAACGCTTTATCATCACTTTGGCTCCAAGGAAGAGATCCTGGATGCCATAATAGATAGGATGACAAGACAGGCGATCGCTGGAGCAAAGGCTATTGTTAACGACAAGGATATGCCTGTTCTTGAAAAGGTTGCCAAGGCACTACTTGCCATCAATATACAAAATGGTGCCAAGGATGCTGTACTTGAACAGATGCACAAGCCGCAGAACGCCCTGCTTCACCAGAAGATGCAGGAAAAGCTCATAAGCGGAGTGGTACCTCTTTTTGCACAGCTCATAGAAGAGGGCAACAAGCAGGGGCTGTTTGATGCCAGGTACCCACAGGAAGCATCTGAGATGATAATGATCTACTCTAATGTAGCCTTTGACGAACTGGAAAACTTAACCCCCAAGCAGATGAAGGCCAAAGGTAAGGCGTTTATTCATCACACTGAGAGGATTCTTGGAGCAAAAGAAGGGAGCCTTGTTAAAGTACTTGGCCCATTCTTTGGATAATACTGTTAACTGGGACCTGCCAGGAAATGGCGGTCCCATATATTAGAAATTTGTACCGACAATCTGTCGGTTAAAAGGAGAAAACAATGGAACAAAAAAGAAATTTCGGAAAATTCCTGCTGCTGTGGGCTGGAGAGCTTATTTCTTCAGTGGGCGGAGGCCTCACAAGCTTTGGCCTTGGGGTATATATCTTTAAACAGACAGGGAGCGCGGCCAGCATGGCGATCGTCACACTTCTTGGCTTTCTGCCAACCCTGCTTTTGTCAGTTCCAGCAGGAGCACTGGCAGATCGCTATGACAGAAGGCTTCTTATGATGATAGGAGATGGCTGCTCAGCTCTTGGCGTGATCTACATTCTGCTGTGTATGATAAGAGGAAATGCGACCATCACTGAGATCTGTATAGGTGTATTTATAAGTGCATGTTTTTCAGCTCTTCTTGAACCATCATTCAGAGCAACCATAACAGATCTTCTGACCAAAGAGGAGTTTTCAAAGGCAAGCGGACTGGTATCTCTTGCGGGATCAGCAAGATATCTCTTTTCCCCGGTCATCGCAGGATTCCTGTTATCAGTAAGCGATGTAAAGCTTCTGCTGATCATTGATATCTGTACTTTTGTTTTGACAGTTGTAAGCGCTGCGGTTGTAAGACGCGGCATTGGAAGCAGGGAGATAGAAAAGAAGGAGCCCCTTCTTGAGAGTATCAAGGGAGGATGGCAGATCTTAAGCGACAGAAGAGGAGTTCTTACTCTGGTCTTTGTATCTTCAGTGATAACTCTTTTCATGGGAATGTTTCAGATCCTTGCGGAGCCACTCATCCTGTCTTTCTCAGATGCCAGGACCCTTGGAATTGCAGAGACTGTCTGTGCAAGTGGAATGCTGGTAAGCGGAGTGTTCCTTGGAATGAGAGGAATAAAGAGTGGCTATGTTAAGACACTTGGTGCGGCTCTTATCTTTTCAGGCTTTGCCATGTTTGGGTTTGGAATTATGGAGAACATCTTTGTAATATGCCTCTTTGGATTTTTGTTTTTCGCATCACTTCCCTTTGCAAACAACTGCCTTGATTATCTGGTCAGGACCAACGTCCCGGATGATGCTCAGGGAAGAGTCTGGGGGCTTATCGGGTTTATCTCCCAGATAGGATATGTGGTATCTTACGGAGTTTCAGGAGCAGCTGCAGATTTTCTTGGAAAGGTGAGCGGCCGCGGCGTTGGAAGAGGCTCTGCAATGGTAGTCATGTTTGCAGGGATGTGCCTTTGTATCTCATCCATCTCAGTTCTGCTATCAAAGAATATCAGGGCGCTTGAAGGCAGTAGCAAAGAGCAGGAACAGGCTGTTTAAGAAAGGAGTTTCCTATGTACCAGAGACTAATAATAAATGATCTAAAAAAGAATAAACTGACCTCAATAGGGACCTTGCTCTTTATGACGGTGAATGCAGCTCTTTTGGGCCTTGTGGCGCTTCTGTTCGTAAATCTTTCAGGCTCCATAGACACGCTGATGAATGTCGCGCAGACCCCTGACTTTCTGCAGATGCACGCAGGAGACATCCATGAAGAGCAGATAATGGATTTTGCCAGGGGCAGAGATGATGTAGAAAAAGTACAGATCTGCCGGTTTCTCAATCTTCCAAACAGTCAGCTTCAGATAGGGGATAAGTCCATGGACGGCAACATGCAGGACAACGGTCTTTGCGTCCAGAGTCCTGAGTTTGACTATTTGGTGGATATGGACAACCACCCGATCTATCCATCACAGGGCGATATCTATATTCCTGTTTGTTATAGAAAAGAGTACGATGCCCAGGTTGGAGACAGTGTCTACATCGGATCCGAGAAGCTCACTATCGCAGGGTTTCTCAGGGACTCCCAGATGAATTCCATGATGGCGTCCTCAAAGAGGTTTCTGGTTAACAGTAGCGACTACGACAGGCTCTTTTGTCTGGGAAGCGAAGAGTATCTGATTGAGTTCAAGCTCTCGGATGGCAGCGACTATAGCGCCTTTACAACAGCCTACGAGGATGCTGGTCTTCCCGGAAATGGCCCGACCATCACCTATCCGCTTATCAGGATGATGAACGCCCTCTCCGATGGAATGATGATCCTGGTGATACTCCTTATTGCAGTGGCCATGCTATTTATCTCCATGTTCTGCATCAGGTGCCTTCTATTTACCCAGCTTGAAAAGGACAGGAGCGAGATCGGAATGATAAAGGCAATAGGCCTGTCAAGAAAGAGCATCAGAGGACTGTATCTGTCCAAATACCTGATGCTGTCTGCGGTGGGAACGGTCCTTGGATTCATCGTAGCGCTTATCCTTGCAAAGCCCCTGTCAGCCCAGATGAGGCAGCTTTACGGAGATACAGGAAACCTTGCGATGACATACGTTCTGATGATCCTTGGGGAGGTACTTGTGGAGAGCATCATACTCTTTTCCATAAGCCGTACCTTAAGGAAGATCGACAAGGCCTCCACGGTAGAGGTTCTAAACGGCCAGGGAAGCTTTGGGAAAAAGAAAAATCTCTGGATCCCAACATGCATCATCACCGCGGTTTCAGTGTTCATGATCCTGCTTCCGCTTAACATCTCAAATACCCTTAAGGCTCCGGAATTTGTGACTTACATGGGAATTGGCGACAGCGATGTTCGCATCGACATAAGGCAGATGGATGACATAGCTGAAGTTTCAGAGTCCCTGGGAAAAGAGCTGACAGCGGACGATAGCGTTTCGGACTTCGTGCTGATGCGAACAGGTAATTATAAGACAAAGCTTCCGGATGGAAAGAGCGTTAACCTGCTTATCGAGAACGGAGACCACAAAAGATTTCCGGTCAGATACAGCAAAGGCTCATATCCAAAGGCAGATAATGAGATAGCTCTTTCTCTCCTTAATGCGCAGGAGCTTCGGCTAAGTGTCGGCGACAAGGTAGAAGTGTTCCTACAGTCAGAAGATGGAACAGAAACCAGCAGGACCTGCACAGTATGCGGAATCTATTCAGACATCACAAACGGAGGTAAGACCGCCAAGGGCTGCTTTGACAGCAAAAGTGACAACACTCCCGTGATCTGGAGCATCATTTATCTCTCGCTAAAAGAGCCAAATAAGATCCACGAATGGACTGCGCAGTATCAGACAAAATACGCTTATTCCGGCGAAGGAATAAAAGTAACTTCCATAAGTGAATACCTTGATGGAACCTATGGACAGACCATAAGAGGCATCAGAAGCGCATCGGCAGTAACAACAATCCTTGCCTGCATGGTTCTCTTTGTGGTGGTGCTGCTCCTTCTAAGACTTCTGATATTCAGGGAGAGAAGTGACAGCTCACTTAAAAAAGCTCTTGGCTTCACATCAAGGGACGTGCAAAAGGAGTATATGAGGAAGGTCATCGCGGCGACAGTAATTGGCATTGCCCTTGGAGTATTTGCTGGCGTAGTGCCAGGCCAGAGCATAGCAGGGCTTTTCCTTGGAGCCATGGGAGCCCAGGGCTTTAAGTTTATCATCAGCCCCTTTACAGTATTTGCATTCGCGCCGGCATTGGCGCTCCTTACAGTTATCGCAGCGGCATTTACGGGACTATACGAAATACACAGCATCGCAGCTTACGAGTGTCTTCAGTCAGGAACAGGAAGGTGATCATTATGAGTGAACTTTTAAAGGTAAACAATATAAGAAAAGGACAGATCTTAAACGGCATCAGTTTTGAGCTTAAGAAGGGCGAGATGACAGCTATCATGGGACCTTCGGGCTCAGGCAAGTCAACGCTTCTATACAACGTATCGGGCATGGACACTGCAGATGGCGGAGAAGTTTTTCTTCAGGGAAAAGAGATCCGGGGCCTTAGCGAAGATGAGAAAGCCAGCATACGCCTAAAGAACATGGGCTTTGTGTTCCAGCAGATGAACTGCCTTTCAAATCTAAACCTCATTGATAACATAGTTTTTCCTGCAGTTCATGCTGACAGGAAGAATAGAGAAGAGTACTATGCCCGGGCAAAAGAGCTGATGGCAAAATTCCATATAGAAGACCTGGCGGAAAGACGGGTTAATGAAGTGTCTGGAGGCCAGCTTCAAAGGGCATGCATCTGCCGAAGCATGATAATGAAGCCGGAGATTCTTTTTGCTGATGAGCCTACTGGCGCCCTGAACCAGTCTGCTTCCGGGGAAGTGATGGATGCCTTCCTTAAGATCAACAGTGAGGGAACATCTATCCTCATGGTGACCCATGACAGCAGAGTTGCAAGTAAGTGCGAGAGAGTGCTCTATATCCTGGATGGCGAGATAAGGGGCGAGCTAAACCTTGGAAAATACGATGCTTCCATGGAAAGAGACCGGGAACAGCAGACAGCAAGGTGGCTTGAGAGTCTTGGTTGGTAGAACATTTAAAGTTGAACGTTGGTCAGAACTGTTATATAATCTTCCCTTGGTGGGTTTTCCACCGGAGGAGGAAAAAAGATGGCAAAATTTGAAAAGGTCTTCAACATGGACAAAGAGAAAAATGTTGAAGCCGTAAACAAGGCACTTGATAACGGTCGTGGTAAAGAGTACCTGAATTCTTTTTTGACAGAGTCTCAGGGCGCTGGTGTAATGAACCTGGCAAAAGCTAATATCATGATCACAGCAAACTATGTTTGTCACTACGGTGATTTCAAGAGAACACTTGTGATCCTTCCACTTAAGGACATCACAAATGTTTACCAGTCAAATTGTTTCTATGGATCCTATGACTACAACTTCAAGGCTGTTGCAGTAGAGACAGCACAGAACGAGACATTCTATTTCTCAAAGTGCTCAAAGGCACAGAATGTTGCTGACTTCAATGCTACACTTGGCACATTAAAAGAGCGCTGCCGTGCAAACGACGGAAGCCTTATCGCATAATAGGAGGACATAGAAATGCTGATCATATACGGAACAAAAAAGAAACTTAAGGTAGATAAGAGCCTTGGCGCGGGGGTATGCCCTAACTGCCACCACAATGTAGAGCGTGCTCTTGCAAGAGAGAAGTTCGCAGTAACACTTTTCTACATCCCAGTTCTTGGATGGACATCTAAGAAACTTATCGTATGTCCATGCTGTGGAGATTCAGAAATTCTCACAGGTTCACAGTATAAAGAGCTCAAGAATGCCTAAAAATGGCTGACGGTCAGTCACAAACACCGTCAATTGTGCATAAATAGTGATTTTTTAAGGAGTCTGACCTGCTTTGGTCAGACTCTTTTTGTATTTTATACAATTGTTTGGATAATAAGGAAAATTGCTTAAAATAAATCAAAAAATGTTAAAAAACATCAAAATTTAATGAAAATATGATAAAACGTATGATAGTTGATGTTTTATAATTTGCTTGCTTGAGTGTTTTATGTATTGTTTTTTCTTATGAGAAAGGGGTAAACAAAATGGTAAAGGAGAGGAAACTTAGACGCTGGTTAGTATCTGTGCTATCTGGCGCCATTGTAGCGACGTCGGTTTTGGGATCAAGCTTTGTATCTTATGCTATTGAAGACTACGGCCTTGATGAACCAGCAGCAGATGCACCCGCTGATAATGGTGGTGGGGAGCAGGATGCGCCAACTCAGGATGCGCCACAGCAGGAACCTGAAGTAAAAGAGGTCATTACCGAATCAGGTAATGGAAAGGTTACTACGGACAATCCTGATGGAAGTAAGACAGTAAGCTACGACAAGCAGGTATCTGGAATGCTCACAGAAGAGAGTACTGCTAAAGTAGTTGATGAAAAGACTGCCGAGCAGGAGCAGATTAAGGCTGACATCGAAGGACAGGGAGGAAGTTATAGTTATACCATAGAGACAGGTGAGACTGTCGTTCTGATTCCGCAGGAACCAATTCCCGCAGAATCAGAAGAAGATGCTAATCAGATAGCTGAGAAGCTGAAAGAAGAAAATGAGAAGGCAAAGAACGTTAAAGTAAAAGAGGAAACAGTCGAGACACCAAAGACTGAGAATAAGGACTTTGCCAGCGAGGAAGAAGCTGAGGCTTATGTTGTTGAACTAAATAAGAAGGACAACATCAAGGATGCAAAAGTCGTTTCTACTACAGAGGCAGGTGATGTTAGTGCTACTCAGGTAGATAAGCGAGGTAAGAGGCTTGTTGACGGAGAGTGGGTTGACGATGAGTTTTCATTTGACGGATATCATATTGTGGCAGAAAATGTAGAGAAATCTCCATGGGGAAGTACTGGAAAGTATAAGATTGTTATCACCGGCGGCGTTGAAGAAATAAAAATTGATTTTGACTGGATCAGAGAGCAGAAAACCATGCAACCAGGAGATGAGATTGTTGGATCGTTCGTTATAGTCAATGAATCAGGTGATGACTATGAAATTGTGGATTATATGCAGTCTCTTGATAGTATAGCCAGGTGGACCAGCAAAGAAGACTATAAGAATCATAAAGATGAGTATGGTGAGTTTTTGTATGATTTTATAGATGAGGATGGCGACGAATGTGTTGCATATAAGCCGAATGTTGTAACAGTAGTTAATGGCAGTAATGTATTATTTGACGATGATCCTTTTTTTGATACGGAAAAGGCAGGAGCGCAGTTGAAATGGTACGCTATCTCATATTTTATGCCTGTATATGATGAAGACCGTAATATAATTGATTTTCATCATAATCCGACATTGTATAATACTTTGCTAAGTGAACGTGAAGATTGGTGTGAATTGAATCATGGCTTGATAAACGAAGAAGAGATAATTAAGCTGTATGATGCTGTCATTGAAAAAGATCCGGAAAAGAGTTATGACACAGTATTTGAACTCTGGTCCGAATTTTTTAAGCAGTATGGATGGGATGTCACATTCTCTATGAATAAGGAAACTGAGAATGGAACAACGAAGATATCCGAGAAGGATGGATCAAACTTCTTTACTAATGATAATATGGATTTCTCGGCAGATGGAGGGCAGATCAAATTCACAGTTAAGTTTGGACTTGATGGACCACTAGTAGATAATTTTTACGAGGATTCAATTATTCAAGCAGTCTCACAGTTAACAATCCGTGCACTTAAGAAGATCAATGCGGAAATCAGCTATACAGAGATTGAAAAGATGTACAGTGTAACTTATGACGAAGAGACTGATGCTTATGTTGTAACAATAAACGGCGATGGCTACATTCCTGGTGACGGCGGTGGCGGAGATGATCCTGGAACAGATCCTGGAACTCCAACTGTAACACCTACACCTGGCGATGCCCCTGCAGTACTTGGTGCTCAGAGAGAGCTTCCAGCTGAGGCTCCTGCAGTTCTCGGCGCAAGAAGAGCAGGCACAAGCGATGAGACTAATATGGTTCTCAGACTTATCGTTATTGCAGCATCAGCAAGCGTTTTAGTACTTGCAAGAAAGAAATCAGAAAACAGATAAACAATATCAGTAACCCGTAAACATTACTTCTCGTAAATCCAAATCCGTGTAAAAAGACCCCAATTAAGTGTATTGGGGTCTTTTTCTATTGGAATAAGTTATTATCGTCATAGGATCAATTATTTGATCACAAACGAACCAACAAAAATCTAAAGGAAAGCGAGGTTATCTTGATGAGTGCAAACAGAAAAGAGATTGTAACTGAATATAGTATGATGACCTCGGTCTGCGATTAAAATTTTAGTCTATACATATACTATATCGTAATCATCAGCCGTGGCTTATTAGTCGCGGCTTTTTTATTTGAAATGGAGAATAAAGCAGTGAATAATACAGGTAGAATTTCAGAAATACAAAAGAACAGTTATAAGATAAGATTCGAAGGAAAAGACATTCCTGGAAAACTTAAAGGAAGCTTCTATGAAAAAGAAGCAAGCGAACTTCCCGTGGTTGGCGACTATGTAGAGTTTACCTACAATCCCCAGGGAGATTCAATGATCACAAAGGTCCTTGAGAGGACAAGTTTTCTTCAGAGACCTGATCAGGCCAAGACAGCCACAATGCAGTACATGGTTGCCAACGCAGATTACACATTTATCATCACCTCACTTAATGAGGACTACAGCTTTAACAGAATAGCAAGATATGTAAGCGTTGTGCTTCAGGGCGGATCAACTCCTGTAGTGGTTCTGACCAAGTCAGACCTTTGTAACAACGTTGGCAGGTACACCAGAGAAGTTGAGCAGATCTCAGACAAGGTAAGAGTCCATGCGATCTGTGCCCTCTACGACATCGGAATGGAGGAGCTTGATGAGTACCTTATCCCAGGTAAGACCATCTGCCTTATGGGATCATCCGGAGCTGGCAAGTCCACTCTTTTAAACGCTCTTGCGGGAAAAGAGCTGATGAAGACCTCCGCCATAAGGGAGTACGATTCAACCGGTCGCCACACCACAACTCACAGACAGCTAATAGACCTTGAAAACGGCGTATCAATAATCGACACTCCTGGTATGAGAGAGCTTGGAATGGCAAGGGTTGAAGAGGGACTAGATGACACCTTCAGAGACATTGTTGAGCTTGAGTGCTGCTGCAAGTTCAGCGACTGCAAGCATGACACAGAACCTGGATGCGCCATCAAGGCCGCCATTAAAAACGGAGAGCTGTCAGAACAAAGGTACATTCTCTACAAGAGTCTTAGCCAGGAGAACGTCCGCAACTATGCCAAGAAAAAAGAGATTTCCAAGTGGGCAAAGCAGGCGGTGAAGTTCAAGAATAACAACAACTGGTGCTAAAGGCTGCCAGAAATAACTCAAAAACATATCAGTGTAAAACAGACCCAAATCAGTGCAGATGAGGGTCTGTTTTTTTACCTCTGTTAGACTAGGCTCTAGAGGAGAAATGTTATGAAAAAATATGGAAATATAATTCCCATTTTAATAATAGCTGTGTCACTTGTTGGATGCGGGATCATTCAGAGTTCAGCCGTTGACAGGTCAGACGACAGCACAGCATATCTGACAAATGTCTTATCTTCATACGATGATGGATATGGAGAGATGAAGTCTTTTGAAACAGCTCTGAGCAGGTTTTCAAACATCGACATAAATCTTTCAGTTGGTGATGTCACCGTAGAAAAAGGAACGGACTACAGCATAGAGTACTGCTTCCCTGAAAAGATCCAGCCAGAATACGGCGTCAAGGATGGAACTCTTGTAATAGAGGGTAAGGAAGTAAAGACGATCTCTGATAATAAGCTCAGCAAGACTTATCTTATCATCACGGTTCCAGAAGAGATGGACCTCAAGGATGTATCAATAAGTGTTGCCATGTCTGATGTAAATGTTGATGACATCCATGCAGATAAGCTTAAAGGAAAGACATCCATGGGCGATGTGTATGTGAAGAGATGTGAGTTTTCTGATGCGAAATGGGACTGCGCCATGGGCTATGTTTCTTTTGACGGAAAGTACAACAAGCTGAATCTTGAAAGTTCCATGGGAGACATCAAGGTTTCCAACAATACAAACTGGAAGGGAACTTTAAAGACAGGAATGGGCAATATTGAAGTAGACGGAAAGCCTCAGGGAGCGTTGTACACCAAATGATCCATGGAAAAGAGCTATGGAAAGAGGAGAAGATATGAAAAAATTTGGAAAGGTTGCTGCAATAGTTGGAATTATCCTTGCAGCACTTGTATTTATAGATTACGGTTTTTCAGTTTATTGTTACAACTCAGCCATCAATAAAAGGTATGAGACCTACGAGCCCACATCTCTTAAGATATCTGATTTTCCGGATCTGACATCTACAAGATATCAGTTCACTTCAGATAAAGGACAGAAGCTCTCTGGATATTTATATAGCACAGAGGGAACTCCAAAGGGAATCGTAGTGATAGCCCATGGACTTGGCTCTGGTCATAACTTCTATATGGAGGCCGCGAACTTTTTTGCCAAACACGGATACTATGCATTTGCCTACGATGTAACGGGCAACGACAGCAGTGAAGGTAAGAGCATCGGCGGAATCCCACAGGGAGTTATCGATCTGGATTCAGCCATAACATTTGTAGAAGAGAGCGGCAATTTTCCAAAGATTCCAATCATGCTCTTTGGACACAGCTGGGGTGCTTACAGTGCATGCAGCGTTCTTGAGTATCATCCTGAGGTGAAGGCAGTAATAGCTGTTTCAGGATGCAACGAATCTTCCGATGTGTTTGAAGTTGGAGCTAGGCAGGAAGCAGGATCTCTTGCTGCTCTTATGGTTCCATGTGTTAAAGTTCATGAGCGCATCAAGTTTGGCAAGGTTGCTGGAGCAACAGCCATGAAGGGCTTTGAAAATAGTGATGCCAGAGTCATGGTGGTTCACAGCGAGGACGACGATGTGGTTGGAATCAACTATGGCTACGACATCTACTATGATAAATACAAGAACGATCCAAGATTCTCATTTATGAGGCTTAAGGATAACGGTCACAGCTATGTTTTTGATGACACAACTTACATCGATGAGTTTAATGAGGAGTTTGCTGGTTGGCTGGACACTTTAGATTATGACTACGCCGACAGAGATAATGAGGAGCAGTTCATCAAGGATAAGGCTGATTACATACATAAGAACCTTGACAGACAAAGGTGGAGCAATAAACTTGATACAAGGATGTTTGATCAGTTTGTTGCCTTCCTTGATAACGACGCTTCAAGTAAAAGCGCCAAGGTCAGCGCTGGCTGGATGCAGGTTTTAGATTTGGGATTTTAATAGAAAAGAGGAGACGTTATGAAAGTATTACTGTTTTGCTGTAAGGGATTTGAAACCATGGAGTTTGCCCCATTTTTGGATGCATGCGGATGGGCGAGGGATGATTTTCACAATGACATCAATGTTGTGACAGCAGGCTTTACCAAGACCGTTGTTTCAACCTTTGGAGTTCCGGTAATTGTAGATAAGCTCTTTGATGAGATAGATGCGAGTGACTTCGATGCCCTTGCAATCCCTGGAGGGTATGAGGAATATGGATTCTACGAGGATGGCTATAAACCTGAGTTCCTTGATCTTATCAGAAAGTTTGATGAGGCAGGAAAGCCAATCGCATCAATCTGCGTTGGAGCTCTTCCTATAGCAGCAAGTGGAGTACTTAAGGGAAGAAATGCAACCACTTATCACCTTGGAAGTGGCATCAGACAGAAGCAGCTTGCTGAGTTTGGAGTCAATGTGATCCCGGATCAGAGAATAGTTGTTGATAAAAACATCGTCACAAGCTTCTGCCCTGAGACCGCAGCAGATGTGGCTTTTACGCTTCTTGAGCTTCTTCTTGGAAAAGAGATGTCCAAAACCGTTTCAGCAGCCATGGGATATTAACAAATTCCATGGAGCCCAAAACCTGAAAACGTGATACAATGAGCCTATATACACATTGTCGTTTTCAGGTATATGGGAGTAGCATCCATGGTATTGTATCTTACAAGCAGCTTTATACCTTATCAGGAAATCGGTCACTATGAGAAAAAAGATCCAGGGGAATGCTATGGCTTTTTTGAGGATCTTAGACAGGAGTGGCCTGAGTCTGCAAAGATACTGTATATTCCATGTGACCCATTGGATGATGCTGCAAACGACCATCAAAAGAAGTGTATTCTTGGTGCCTTTGAGATGAAAGATCTCAAGGTGTCTGATCTACGTATGGTTACAGATGAAGACAGGAAAAAGCTTCCAGAGCTTGTTTCCTGGGCAGATGTGATCTATTTATCCGGCGGTCATACGCCAACTCAGCTTGCTTTCATGAAACGTATAGGGCTTAAAGAAGCTCTTTTATCCTATAAGGGTATTGTCATTGGCCTGAGCTCAGGTTCAATGAATGCTGCGTATAATGTTTATCTTACTCCAGAGCTTAATGGTGAAGCTGTGGATCCAAACTACGTTCGCTTTTTGGAGGGACTTGATCTAACCAATATCGAGATAATTCCACATGCAGATTATTTAAAACAGACTTCATTAGATGGCAGGGATTATATAAAAGACATTGTGATCCCCGACAGCTATGGAAGCAGGTTTTACCTGATCACCGACGGAAGCTACTTCAAGGTGAAAAATGGTAAGACTGTTTTTCGTGGTGTCGGTGAACTTGTTGAAGATGGAAAGATCACACCTCTTAAACAGGGAACAGTGATCCCATACATGGGTGTCTATGAGCAGCCTGTTATCAAGACTATATTGGAAGATGGTTTTGATCTGGTGGTTTCAGTAAATACCACAAATCAGGTCTGCGAGATCTATCATCTCTGCGAGGAATTCTCAAGGCTCTTTGCCACCAGCCGTCTTAAGTACAGCGATATTTGCTTCAGACTTTCCCAGATGATATGGGAGGATGAGAAGGATACTTTCCTTATCAATGTTGCTCTTCCTAATATAAGAAAAGAGCTAAAGGAGAAAGGTTCTTTTGTAAAAACTGTTCACATTGATTCGGAGTCCGGCAGACGCGCCAAGAATGTCAGAGTGAGAGAAGTTCCGGGTTATCCAGACTGGATATTGTTTGTCTTTTACGATATAACTACAGCCCTTGACCACGACTGGATGACAGATGAATATGCAAGGACAGGCTTTGTTGAAAGAGCTAAGCTCTTCCTTAAGGAACTTCCTGCAGATGGCCATTACAGCCTCGTGTACACCAACGTCAAAGGCTTTAAGGCTGTAAACGAGCTCTTTGGCGATAAGAACGGCGATCTGGTCATCTTCCAGACAAGGGATGTACTGCGTAAATACTTAAAGCCGCTGATCATGGGAAGACTTGAAAGTGATCACTTTGTCCTTATCACCTCCGATGAAAACCTGACAGAAGCTAACCTTAAGGCTATGTGCAGTCAGTCTTTCAGGATTGAATCCAAAGAGTTTAACTATGAGATCAGCTGCGGAATTTATGCGATAGGTAATTCCAATGTGGAGATAACTCAGCTCATAGCAGGAGCCAAGCTTGCAGAGAAGAGCTTAAAGGCTGGAAAGGGAACTTTTTTTGCTTACTATGACGATGCCATGAAGGAAGGGTACCTCCTGCAGAGGACGCTTCTTGCTGATTTTGAACGTGGTATAGAAGACAATGAATTTGAGCCCTATTATCAGCCTATTATCAATGCCAAAACTGGCGAGATAGTCAGCGCAGAAGTCCTTGTCAGATGGCGCCATAAGGACTTTGGAATGGTATCACCAAGTGACTTTGTACCTGTGCTTGAGGCTGAGGGCAAGATTTCAGTCCTTGATAACTTTATAGTTGAGAGGGGAATGGAGCTTGTAGCAAGGCGCACAGGCAGCGGCAAAAAGATAGTGCCATGTGCCATAAACCTCTCCAGGATAGACTTCTACGATGCTGCATTTATAGACAGCATATTTGAGAGGATAAATAAGCTTAAGCTTGACACCAAGATGATCAGATTTGAGGTTACTGAGTCCGCCTACGCAGATCTTGAGTCGAAGGCCCTTGATTACCTTAATGAGATGAAGCTTCAGGGAATCAGGATACTCCTTGATGATTACGGAAGCGGCATGAGTTCCCTGTCTATGCTGGAAAATTTCAACTTCGATATCATCAAGCTCGACATGGGATTTATCCGCAAGATCGGCCAAAATGACAAGGTGGAGTCCATCATTATCACCACCATTGGCCTTGCCCACATGATAGGAGCCAAGGTTACAGCAGAGGGTGTTGAAACAGAGCAGCAGCTCAAGTTCCTAAGAAACTATGACTGCGATTACATTCAGGGATTCTACTGCTACAAGCCAATGCCGGAATCTGAGTTTGAAAAACTCCTGGACTAATTCAAAAAAGATATCAGTGTAAAGCAGATCCAAATCAGTGTATTTGGGTCTGTTTTTCTTTTGCTTGACATAGAATGATCCTGTAACTAATATATCAAATAGATATATCAATAAGATATATGTTAAGGAGATTATTAAAATGAAAAAGACTAAGAGACAGACAATAAGAAAGACTCTGCTTTTAATATCATTTCTGCTTTTTCCAATAACAATCTGGTATTTCTCACCCTACCTGATAATCCAGGCAGCATCGGAGCACATCATAAATGGAAGCTTCATAGTATTTGTGTTAATGCTGGTTTTGTCCATGTTTTTTGGAAGAGCCTGGTGCGGATACCTGTGCCCTGCCGGTGGCCTTCAGGAGTGCGCCATGAGGATAAAAGATACTCCGGCACCTCAGGGGAAACGTGATAAAATAAAGTATGTGATCTGGGTCGTATGGATCGCCGCTGTGATCGTGACCTTTATCCTTGGGAAGAACGATGTAACTGTAAATCCCTTTTATATGACAGATCATGGCATTTCAGTTTCGGGGATATACAACTACGTGATCTACTACGGAGTGATCCTGCTTCTTGTAGTACCACCACTTGTTCATGGGAAAAGAGCTACCTGCCACTATATATGCTGGATGGCACCCTTTATGGTGATCGGCAGCAGCATAGAAAGGTTCCTTCATCTGCCTCAGCTCCATGTGGAGGCTGACAAGAGTAAGTGTGTATCCTGTGGTATGTGCTCCAAGGCCTGCCCAATGGGTCTTGATGTAAAAAAAATGGTGGCTGATGGAACGGGACCAAAGTGCACAGAGTGCATCCAGTGCGGCGCATGCGTAGATGAGTGCCCTAAGAAGGTTTTAAAATACAAGCTTTTGTGGAGATAAAAACATGGCTAAGGACAGGAAGATAGACCTGGTGATTCTGGGGCTTTTATCCCATGAGGATCTTACAGGCTACGATATAAAAAAGAGAATAGACGGAGCCATTGGCTTTTTCTGGAAGGGAAGCTTTGGAAATATCTATCCATCCCTAGCTGCCATGGAAGAGCAGGGGCTTGTTAAGAAGGCCAGGGTCAAGACAAGCGGAGCCAGGGAGAGGATTCCCTACCATATAACTGCAAAGGGCACTAAGGTCCTTAATGAATGGATCTCAGATGATAAGGCTACTAACGAGCTTAAGTATGAGACTCTTTTAAAGCTCTATTTTGGAGGGGCTTCAACCAAAGAAATCTCCGTAAGGAACATAGAAGTTTTTGAGGAAGATATAAAGCGCAGTTTATCTCTTTTGTACCTGTATAAAGAGAACCTTGAAAAGGTCCTTGATGAAGAGGACCATATTTACTACTATCTGACTGTGACCTTTGGTATAGACACTTACGAGGCTTACCTTAAGTGGTGCGACAAGGCCAAGAAGCTATTAAAGAGCAAAAGAAAAGGCAAGTAATATATGAAGAAAAACCTTTATGGAAATGAAGACGCTGATATTGTCCTTATCCAGATGGTTGACGACCATGACCTTGAATACATCGAGAGAGAAGTTTCTGTTATACAGGAGAATGTGAAAAGAGATTTCTGCCTCGTGGCGCTTCATGTCACAAACTGGAATGATGACTTATCTCCCTGGGAATCCGAAGCGGTCTTTGGAAATGAAGGTTTTGGTGGAAATGCAGAGGCTACGCTAAAAGAGGTCCTTGAGCTTTGCACAGATAAGAGCAAAACCTACCATATTGGAGGCTACTCCCTTGCAGGACTCTTTGCGCTTTGGGCTGCATATCAGACAGATATCTTTGAAGGCGTTGCTGCAGCTTCGCCCTCCATCTGGTTTCCGGGATTTGTGGATTATATGAAAGACCATGAACTTAAAGCTCACAGTGTGTACTTAAGTCTTGGAGATAAAGAGGAGAAGGCAAGAAATCAGACTATGGCTAAAGTGGGTGACTGCATAAGAGGGGCACATGAATACTTGCAGAGCAGGGGCATAGACGTAACCCTTGAATGGAATCAGGGTAATCATTTTAAAGATGCAGACCTTCGGACAGCCAAAGCTTTTTCCTGGATCCTTAACAGGACGTAAGAATATATATAAGTGTAAAACAGACTCAAATCAGTGTCAGATGGGAGTCTGTTTCTTTTTGGTGATAGGATATCTTTGACAATATAGATGTAATAAGGAACGGAGGCCGGTATGAAAACTATAGGACTTATCGGTGGCATGAGTTGGGAGAGCACTGTCACCTATTATGAGATTTTAAATAAAGAAGTAGCAGGTGCGCTTGGAGGATTCCACAGCGCCAAGATTCTTATGTACAACGTGGATTTTGCAGAGCTTGAGGAGAATATGTCAAACGGCTATTGGGCGGGAAATGCAGTGATCCTTGCAGATGCTGCCACAAGACTTGAGAAGGCGGGAGCAGATTTTATTGTCATCGCAACAAACACCATGCACAAGCTTGTTGACGAGATCCAAAAGCAGATAAATATCCCGATCCTTCACATATCCGATGCTGCAGCTGATGCTGTAAAGTGCGACAACATAAGGAAAGTGGGACTTCTTGGAACAAAGTTCACCATGACACAGGACTTTATCAAGAGCAGGTTATCTGATGCAGGACTTGAAGTTGTGATCCCGGATGATAAGGACATTGAGCTTGTAAACGATGTTATCTTTAATGAGCTCTGTCTTGGAAAGGTTCTGGATTCTTCAAGAAAAGAGTACCAGAGGATCATTGACGATATGAAGGCAAAGGGAGCAGAGGGAGTGATCCTTGGATGCACAGAGATTGGAATGCTTATTGGCGATAAGGACAGCTGCCTTCCAACCTACGATACTACTATCATCCATGCCAAGGCAGCAGTAAAAATGGCCCTCGCCTGAAAAGCAAATAATTAAAAGTGTATAAACAAAGGCAGCCGTGAAAGCGGCTGTCTTTTTTGATGTACAGAAAAATGATATACTATAAATTAGATTAGTTTGCGCATTTGCATTTTGCTACATGGAGATTACCTATGGAAGAGAAAGACTTAAGGGACCTGTTGGATAAGGTAAAGAGCGGAGATGCCACTATTGAGGAGGCGCTTCTTAAATTGAAGGAGGCTCCTTATGAAGATATGGGCTTTGCCAAGCCTGACCTTCACAGAGGTCTTCGCCAGGGTAAGCCTGAGGTCATCTACGGCCAGGGCAAGACTCCAGAGCAGATCGTTAAGATATCAGAGATGCTTCTTAGCCATGGACAGAAAAAAGTCCTTATTACAAGGATGTCCCAGGAAGCTGCTACATATTATGAGTGTAACAGATCAGAGCTTACAAAAGAGCTCTTTTACGATGAACTCAGCAAAGTTGGAATTGCCTTTGGAGAAAAGGCTGATGAAGCTGATGACAAGGTTGGCAAAATAGTCATTGCTACAGGCGGAACCAGTGATATGCCAGTTGCAGAAGAGGCAGCTCTTACTGCAGAGTTTTATGGCAATAACGTTGTAAGGCTCTATGACGTGGGCGTAGCAGGTATCCACAGACTTATGTCCAAGGAGCCCATGGAAGAGATCATGACAGCAAATGTGGTCATTGCCATTGCTGGAATGGAAGGTGCTCTTGCCAGCGTGGTTGGAGGACTAGCGGACTGCCCTGTTATTGCGGTTCCAACAAGTGTGGGATATGGAGCTTCCTTCGGGGGACTGTCAGCTCTTTTGTCCATGCTCAATTCCTGTGCCAGCGGAGTAAGTGTCGTTAACATCGACAACGGCTTCGGCGCCGGATTCTTAGCAAGTATGATCAATCAAAAATAAAATAAATGGATGTATGAAAGGAAGTGTTTCTTACAATGCGAGTAGGAAGTAGAAGATTTAAGAAGATGGTTTCAACCATTGCCCTTGTGCTTATTCTGGTGATGGTTCTTGGAATGGTGGCAAGTTCACTTACAGGATGCGGTGGAGTTTCCGCAAGCGGAGATGACGTGACAATAAGAGTTGCAGCTCTTAAAGGGCCTACAACCATCGGACTTGTGAACCTTATAGATGATGCTAAAAACGGAACTTCAGATGTTAAGTGCGAATTCGAGATGTACACGCAAGGGTCAGATATCATGGCAGCCATGGTTGCTGGAAACGTGGATATCGGACTTGTTCCTTCAAACGTTGCCTGTGTTATGGATAAAAAGGTTGAGGGCGGTGTTTCAATAATCGATATCAACACACTTTCAGTACTTAACTGCGTTACAGCAGATGAGAGTGTTAAAACTGTAGAAAATCTTGCTGGCAAGACAATCTATGCAACAGGCCAGGGCGCAACTCCTGAATATACCATCAGGTATCTTCTTGAGAAGCATGACGTTAAGAACTGTGCTGTTGAGTTTAAGTCAGAGCCAACTGAGATCGTTTCTATCCTTTCAGAGGATCCAAAAGCCGTCGCAGTGCTTCCACAGCCCTTTGTGACAGCCGCAATGCTTCAGAACGAGAACCTCAAGATTGCGTTTAATCTTGATGAGGAGTGGTCAAAGGTCAACGATTCATGCAAGATCGTAACCGGTGTAACAGTAGTAACAAACAAATTCCTAAGTGAGCACAAGGGCGCGGTTGATGCGTTTATCAAGGCTCACAAGGACAGCGCAGACAAGGCTCTTGAAAATATCGACAAGACAGCAGCTCTTACAGTGGAGCAGGGCATCATTGCCAAGGAGCCCCTTGCCAAGAAGGCCATTCCAAACTGCGCAGTTGTTTGTATTTCAGGAAAAGAGATAAAAGAGACCCTTTCAGGTTATCTGGAAGTTTTATTTGAGCAGGACCCTAAGTCTGTTGGCGGACAGATCCCTTCAGATGATTTCTACTACGAAGGGTGATAAGGCGTGCAAAAGATAGTAAGGAGAACAATAGCAGCAGCGGCATGGATCATCATCTGGCAGCTGGTAGCTATGATAATACACAACAAAATACTTCTGGCAGGTCCCATAGATACAGTGGCAGCACTGGTGAGCCTTTCGAAGACTCCTTCCTTCTGGGGAAGCGTATGGCAGACAACAGGCAGGATCCTTCTGGGATTTTTTCTGGGATCAGTTATCGGAATCATCCTTGCATATATCGCCCATGAAAAGAGCTGGGTAGAAGACTTTTTAAGGCCTCTTGTTTCAGCCCTTAAGTCAGTGCCGGTAGCAAGCTTTGTAATACTGCTTCTTATCTGGTTTGGCAGCAGTAACATTTCCATTATCATCTGCGCAATGGTGGTATTTCCGATCCTGTATCTGAACACTTTAGAGGGCTTAAAGAGCACAGATGTTAAGCTCCTTGAGATGGCAAAGGTTTTCAGGATGCCAGGCGGCAGAAGGCTTAGATACATATATCTTCCACAGCTGTCTCCGTTTTTTAAGAGCGCATTTAAGCTCGCCATTGGAATGAGTTTTAAGAGCGGAATCGCAGCAGAAGTAATCGGGCAGCCACTTAATACCATTGGCAACGGACTGTACTTATCCAAGATATATCTTGAGACAGCAGACCTTTTCGCATGGACCATCGTTGTTGTTCTTATATCCTTTGTATGCGAAAAGATAATTACGAAAGTGATAGACATCCTATGACCATAGAGATCAAAGATGTATGCAAGTCCTTTGACGGGCAGCAGGTACTAAACAATTTCAATCTGAATATAGAGTCAGAGCACAGCTACGTCATAACCGGACCTTCCGGATGTGGCAAGACAACGCTTCTTAGACTGATCCTTGGACTTGATGAGTGTGACAGTGGCAGCGTCAAGCTCCTTGGGGATTACAAGTATCCTTTTATAAACTGCGGAATGGTCTTTCAGGAAGATCGCCTGTGCGAAGACTACGACGCCGTCACCAACGTGACCATGGTCAGTAAGAAGGTTTTTAAGGAAACAGTTATCGAGGAGCTAAAAAAGCTTCTGCCGGAAGAAGCTCTTTTCAAACCGGTAAAAGAATTATCCGGCGGCCAGAAAAGACGCGTTTCGATAGTAAGAGCCTGTGCCATCCCAAGCGACATCCTCATTATGGATGAACCATTTACGGGGCTTGATGAGGAGGCCAGGAAAACAGCAATAGCTTATATAAGAGATAAACAGGGGTCAGGTCCCCTTGTTATTACAACCCACGATACCACAGGCCTTGAGTTTGGCAGAATAATAGACCTTGGCATAGCGACCTGATATGAGTTAAAGAGTGTTTTATTTTTGGAGGAGATTTATTTATGGTAACAAATGATGCGAGTATGAACAGCTTTAAGCACAAGATCATGGAGGAAGTGTGCAGACTTGAGTGGAACAATGAAAACGATCAGGAGCACATCGAACAGCTTGTACTTAAGATGATCCCAGGCCCCAAGCCAGAGTACAGATGCTGTGTTTATAAAGAAAGAGAGATCGTTCGTCAGAGGATCAACCTGGCAAATGCCAAGGCTCCCAGCTACAATCCTGATTCAGATAACATAGTTCAGGTTATTGATCCTGCCTGCGACGAGTGTCCTATCGCAGCTTATTCAGTAACTGATAACTGTCGTTTCTGTATGGGTAAGGCCTGCATCAGCTCCTGTAAGTTTGGCGCCATCACCCCTGGTGATACCCACATGCACATCGATCCAGCCAAGTGCAAGGAGTGCGGAATGTGTGCTACAGCCTGCCCTTACAACGCTATCGTTCATCTTGAGAGACCTTGTAAGAAGGCCTGTCCTGTAGGCGCTATTACCTACGATGAGTACGGCTACTGCAAGATCGATGAAGAGAAGTGCATCCAGTGTGGTCACTGCATCCACAGCTGTCCTTTCGCAGCTATCGGAAGTAAGACCTTCCTTGTAGATATCATCAAGGAGATCAAGGCTGGAAAAGAAGTTATCGCCATGTGCGCACCTGCTACAGAGGGTCAGTTTGGCGAGGATATCTCAATGGGATCCATCAGAGAAGGGCTTAAGAAGATCGGCTTTGCGGACATGGTTGAGGTCGGACTTGGTGGAGATATGACTGCTGCTTATGAGTCAGAGGAGTGGTCAGAGGCCTACAAGGAAGGCAGAAAGATGACAACATCCTGCTGTCCAGCTTTCATCAACATGTTAAAGAAACACTTCCCGGATCAGTATAAAGAGAACATGAGCACCACAGTTTCACCTATGTGTGCTATTTCAAGATATTTAAAGACTACAAGACCTGGCTGCGTTACAGTATTCATCGGACCTTGCATCGCTAAAAAGAGTGAGGCTCAGGATAAGTCAGTTCCAGATAACGCAGATTACGTAGTAACCTACGGTGAGCTCAGAGCTCTCATGAGATCCAAGGATGCCAAGTTTGAACCTGTTTCTGAAAACTATCAGGAGTCTTCAATCTGGGGCAAGCGCTTTGCAACCAGCGGCGGTGTTGCCAATGCGGTTATTGAGTGCATGCAGGAGAGAGGAGAAGACACGACGCAGCTTAAGCTCCTTAGGGCAGCAGGCGGATCAGAGTGTAAAAAAGCTCTCACCCTCCTTAAGGTTGGTAAGCTTCCAGAGGACTTCATCGAAGGAATGGTTTGTCCTGGAGGCTGCGTAGGCGGACCTTCAAGACACAAGAACATCAGTGATATAAACAAGCCAAGGGAGGCACTGCTTGCCAAGGCTGATGACAGAAAAGTATTAGAGAACCTCAAGAACTATCCAATGGATAAATTCTCAATGCACAGAGATGGACACATGTAATATCGACTCTTGTTACACCGCTATGAGGGGCAAGATTTATGGATATACTCAGCATCTTAGGCAGACCCAAGGAACAAAGGACCATTAAGGCAGATGTCATGAATTTTATCATGGTCCTTTTTACCTCTACCTTTACAATCATATACACCGAAGCCATACCTTCACTTGACGGGGCTGGCTTTGGTGTTGCTGGAATTGTGTATTCACTTAGATATGTTCCCATCATGATCACGACTGCCCTTGGCGGTAATGTCCCTGGTATGGCAAGTGTGCTCCTTGTTTTTCTGCACAGAAGCTTTACCAGCAGCTCTTTTTCCTATCTGACATTTATATACCTGCTGGTAGTATGCGTAGTTGATCTCCTCACCAGAAGGCGCTTCTTTAACAAGTGGTACAAGGTCATCTTTGTTACTTTCTTTATGATGAACCTGGTAGGAACCTTCTGGGCCATTTTGCTGCTTCTTCTTAGCGATAATGGAATCATGTATGCAACACCAATGCAGATCGTCTATATCTTTTTGAATGAACTTCCGGGCTGCCTTCTTAGCAGCACGGTGGTTTATCTTGTTTTCAAAAAACTTCCCGACAAAGTAAAACTAATATTTGCAAACGGAAAATACTATGTGAATCCGGAGAAGCTTTCAGACGATGAGAGATACGAGGTTGAAAAGCGCTCCAGGATCAGCAGCGTAATCATGAACATCATCGTATTTGAGGCGCTGGTGCTTGGTCTTGCAGCTGAGTTTGCTTCAAATACCCTTATTCCTACAATGCATGATTACTATCATGATGAAAACGTTATAACCAGCAGTGATTATGATCTGTCTGGTATCAACAGCGCTGAGAGACTCGAGAACACTGTTTACAGGCAGCTTACAGAAGAGGTCAAAAATGAAGGGGCCTACTTCGCCGATACTATTGTAGGCGGAGGCATCAATTATAGATACAGTGTGCGCCTTGCCATGCTGATCTCCATATTGGTCATTCCTCTTGCGGTGTTTGTTAATAGATATGCTCAGTACAGGATAGCAAGACCCATAAGGAACATGTCCAAGGTCATGTCCGGCATCTATAACGCCAAAGAAGGGTACCTTAACGAGTCTATCAAGGCAGTACACGACCTGGACCTTCGGACAGGCGATGAGATAGAGGATCTGTACCACGCCGTGGACCTTACGGTCTACAGGCTGGTGGAGTACATTGAACTTGTTAAGACAAGGCAGTCCATCGAAGATCAGCTTCAGGTTGCCAAGTCCGCCAATGAAGCCAAGTCCAGGTTCCTTTCGAATATCTCCCACGAGATCAGAACTCCTATCAACGCCGTTCTTGGCTTTGACGAGATGATCCTTAGAGAGAGTAAGGACGACGAGATCCTGGGCTACGCCAGGGATATCCAGAGTTCGGGTAAGACTCTTTTGGCGCTTATCAACGATATCCTCGACTTCTCCAAGATCGAAGCGGGCAAGATGGAGATCATCCCTGTGGAGTACGAGCTTGGCTCAATGATGAACGATATTGTCAACATGTCAGAGATGAGAGCCAGGGAAAAGAGCCTTAAGCTCCACGTCAATGTCGATGAGAACACGCCGCACATTCTCTTTGGCGATGAGATCAGGATAAAGCAGTGTATCATCAATATCATCACCAACGCTGTTAAGTATACCGAGGAAGGCTCGGTTACTCTGGATGTGTCTTATGAAGTGGTTGAGAGCGAAGAATCCTTTGACGCTGACGAAGATTTCATCGATCTTAAGGTCAGTGTTTCTGATACCGGAATTGGAATCAGGCAGGAGGATATGGACAAGCTCCTTGGCGCCTTTGAGAGAATAGATGTCAAGAAAAACCGCACCATTGAGGGTACCGGCCTTGGAATCAGCATTGTCACAAGTCTTCTTGGCATGATGGATAGTAAGCTTGAAGTTGACAGCGAATATGGTAAAGGCAGCGTATTCTCTTTTGTCATAAGACAGAAGGTTATAAGCTGGGACAGAGTTGGCGACTTTGCCCAGAAAGTTAAGGAAGCCCAGAAGGATGCAAAGGGCTACAAGGAGAGTTTCCAGGCTGAGAAGGCAAGGATCCTTGTGGTTGATGACACCAAGACCAATCTTACAGTTATAGAGGGCCTTCTTAAGCAGACCAAGATGAAGATAGACACTGCAACCAGCGGCAAAGAGGCTCTTAAGCTGGTTAAGGAGAACAAGTACGACGTGATCTTCCTTGATCACAGAATGCCTGAAATGGACGGCGTTCAGACCTTCCATGCCATGGAGGAGATGGAGGACAATCTCAATAAAGAGACTCCGGTCATTGCTCTTACTGCAAATGCAATCTCAGGTTCAAGAGAGATGTACTTCAGGGAAGGCTTTACCAACTATATGTCCAAGCCTGTAGACCCTGCAAAGCTTGAGGAGATGATACTTTCTTACCTTCCAGAGGATATGGTTTCAAGGCCTGGAGATGTGGCCTATGTTGCGGAAACTCAGGAGGATAACGGCGAAGAGAAAGCCATCATGCAGGAGCTTCTTAAGATAAATGGAATAGACATCAATTCTGCAATAGAGAGGTGCGGATCAGCTATGGCAGCAAGAGACGTAATGAGAGACTTCTGGCTTGCTATTGATGACAGGGCGGCACACATCGAAAGATACGAGATGGAAAAGAACATTAAGGACTACACCATCTATGTACATGGCCTTAAGAGCTCTGCCAAGGCTATCGGAGCGCTGGACCTTTCCGAGAAGGCTGAGTACCTCGAGGCCTGTGGAAATGGCGGAGATATTGATGAGATTGAGATGCTGACGCCAGGTCTTTTGACCCTGTACAGGAGCTATTCCAAGAAGCTTGAAGTACTGTTTGCGGAGGACGACAATGGTAAACCGCTGATCAGCCCTGAAGATCTTGAAGGGGCCTTCGCTTCAATAAAAGAGTTTGTCTCTGCATCCTACTTTGACAGTGCAGATGATATAGTTGCTATGCTTGAAGGATACAGGATTCCAGCGGATTACAAGAATAAATTCCTGGAGGTCAAGAGGCTTCTTGCGGCAGTTGACAGAGATGGACTTTTAAATGTATTGTGATTTATAAGAAGATGGAAAAATGTGCTGTGGCGGATGTTTCGGCGCATAGAAAGGCAGCTAAATGGAAAAAAGGGTATTGCTTATTGGCATTCAGAAGAGCTTTATGATAAATGCCATAGCAGTGGGACTTCAAAAGGAAAACTACAAGGTAGAGACAGTTGATCCATACGCTGGAGCTATTGACAGGTTGATCGACAGGCCAGATATCTACATTCTTTATCTTGGAGATCTGGCATCAGAAGCAACATCTCTTTTTACTTATCTCAATGAACATATAGATTCTGAGAGATTCCTGCTTTATCTCATTGGTAATAATGATGAGCTTACCTATGCAACTTCTATTATTGGCAAGGAAAAAATACAGGAGACCTATTTAAGGCCCCTGGATGTCAAGCTTCTTGTAGAGCATCTGAATATGGTTGTGGATTACAGCGCTGTTGATGAGAGCCTCAGGAAGAAGGTTCTTATTATCGACGATGACGGCGCTATGCTCAGGATGATGAAGACCTGGCTCTCTGTTAAGTACCATGTGTATATGGCGAGCTCAGGTAAGATCGCGCTTACATTCCTTGAGCAGACTCCCGTTGACCTGGTACTGCTTGATTATGAGATGCCGGTCATGAGTGGCCCTGAAGTACTTAAGGCCATGAGAGATCACTCCAAACTCAAGAATGTTCCGGTTATCTTCCTGACAGCCAAGGATGACAAAGAGTCCGTAATGAAGGTTGTTTCCCTTAAGCCAGCCAAGTATCTTCTTAAGTCCATGCCCAAGGATAAGCTCATTGGAGCTATCGATGAGTTCTTTGTGATGATGGACGCAAGAAATAACAAACAATAAAACATCAAGGAAGGTAGACTAATAATGATTTCCAAACTGATTGACAAGATTCAGAAGACCAACGCACCTATTGTTGTGGGATTAGACCCTAAGCTTTCTTTTATTCCTGACGCCATGAAGGAGAGATGCTTTGAGGAGAAAGGAAAAAACCTTGAAGGTGCTGCAGAAGCCTTTTGGCAGTTCAACAAGGAGATCATCGACAATATTTATGATATAGTTCCTGCAGTTAAGCCACAGATCGCCATGTATGAAGAACTTGGCATTCCTGGACTTATCACATTCAAAAAGACTGTAGAGTACTGCAAGGAAAAGGGACTTATCGTTATAGGCGATATCAAAAGAGGTGATATCGGATCTACTTCAGAATCCTACGCTGTGGGACATCTTGGAAGCGTAACAATAGAAGGAGAGACCTTCAGAGGATTCGATGAGGATTTTGCAACAGTTAATCCTTATCTTGGATCAGACGGCGTTAAGCCATTTATCGATGTTTGTAATAAAGAGGACAAGGGTATCTTTGTTCTTGTTAAGACTTCTAATCCATCCAGCGGAGAGTTCCAGGACAGACTTATAGATGACAAGCCTCTCTACGAGATTGTTGGAGAGCAGGTAGAGAAGTGGGGTCTGGACTCGATGGATGGTTCATACAGTAATGTGGGCGCAGTTGTTGGTGCCACATATCCAGAGATGGGTAAGGTCTTAAGAGGCATCATGCCACATGCTTACATCCTTGTTCCTGGCTATGGAGCACAGGGAGGCAAGGGAAAAGATCTTGTTCACTTCTTTGACAAGGATGGCCTTGGTGCTATCGTCAATTCCTCAAGAGGTATAATTGCAGCATGGAAGAGCGATAACTACAAGCAGTTTGCTGATGGCAAGGTTGGTGAGGCTGCAAGAGCCGCAGCACTTGATATGCAAAAAGATATTGCTGATGCACTTGTACACTAAAATGTGCTATCATTTATGATATAACGATATATGAGGAGGGAATATGCGATACGTAGAGACAAGTCATATTAAAATTGCTGACGTAGAAGCAAAACTTGAAGGGACTAATCAGCTGATCGATGATTACATCTTTGATGTAGGCCTTAGAGACAAAGATCAGCTCAGACTTAAGCTTTTGTGTGAGGAAGTTTTAAGGCTTGCGAAATCCATTATTGGCTACGGAATTATGGATTTCTGGCTTGAGGGAACAAACAGAGTTACAAGAATTTACCTCTCAGCAGAAAACCACATGGATAAAGCTAAACAGCAGGAACTTATTTCTGTTTCCAGTACCGGCGAGAACAGTAATGAAAAGGGATTCTTCGGAGTACTTAAGTCAATGTTCCTGATGCAGGGAATTGATGACGAGGAATGGAACCTTAGGGATTATCTCCAGGAAGTTTACACCAAGAGAGAAAAGGATCCATATTCCCAGGAAGCCTGGGATGATCTTGAGAGATCACTGGTTGCTAAGCTTGCTGACGATATCGACGTTTCTGTAGATAAGAACACAGTAAAAATGGTTGTTACCAAGGACTTCTCAGAGGCCCTCAGCACAGTAGGATCAAGAGTTCCTCAGGCTATTACACCATTCACATTTATTGACAGCAACAATAAGAACGATCTTCGTACCTTTGACAAGGTTGATGAGCTTCTTGAAGACCTTGAACTTTCACCCAAGGATGCAGTTCACATGAAGCTTCTCTTTGAAGAGACAGTTGGAATGCTTAAGGCTCTTACGGCTGATTACCATGCAGCTATATGGTTTGAGAAGTACAACCACGAGTGCTGCATAAGAGTATCAGGTAAGACTGAAATGGATCAGGACAAGAAGGAAGGACTTCTTGGAGTTGCTTCTCAGAAAGAGAACACCCTGGTTAAGGGCTTCATGGGTAAGGTTGGAGACATTATCGAAAATGGTCTTCTTAACTACAACAACGTTATGAAGCTTCAGCAGGAATACGGCGGTGGATATGTCAACTACGGTACAATGGGTATGTACAATGGCGTAGAGGGAATGGCGGATTCAGGAATCATGTGGTCCCTTTACGAATACAGAGATGCTCTTAAAGAGAACATTGGCAGCAATGAAGAAGCCAAGGAAGCCTGGGATGAACTTGAAAAGTCAATCGTTGCCAGCCTTGCCAAGGATGTACTTGTTGGTGTTAAGGGCAACAGAATAGACATGACAATTGTATGTGATATCAAATAAAGATAGGAGAGGTGGATAAAATGACAATCAACAAAATAGCTAATGGAAATGAACTTACAATCGCGCTTGAGGGAAGACTTGATACAACAACAGCACCACAGCTTGACGATGAGCTTAAGACAGCACTTGAGGGCGTCACAAAGCTTGAGTTCAACTTTGAAAAGCTTGAGTACATCTCATCTGCAGGACTTCGTGTTCTTCTTTCAGCTCAGAAGGTTATGAACAAGCAGGGCAGCATGGTTATCAAGAATGTTAACGAAGAGATCAAGGAGATCTTCGAGGTAACAGGATTTGTTGATATTCTTACGATCGAGTAAGACTTTTAGTGGTTAATACTGAAACCCGCACCAGCTAAGCGCTGGCGCGGGTTTTTTATTGTGATAATTGGCTGATTACGGACCAGGAGCTTAGAAAGTCCTTTCTGGTATGTAGTTTTTGAGCCTATAACGCCTGATATTTTTTGAAATTACGGACCAGAGAGCTGGATAGTGGCATTTGGGCTGTAATTTCAGGAAAAAACTGTTGACGGAACGAGCTGAGAGCATAAAAAATTACGGACCAAATGGCCTGTTCTATGCATTTGGGCTGAAAATACCCACATTTTGAGTTTGTGAGTGCTGAAAAATTACATACCAGAAAGGCCTTTTGGTGCTCCTGGTCCGTAATAGGTTTTTTGCTTGCCTGAAACTAGTTGGTTTTGTGGCTGGAATCAGAGATGTGTGGCCTGGGCAAAATAAAGCGCAAACCTTTTGGTTTGCGCATTCTTTATAGTCCCTTGTATTGTTTGGTTAGATATCTTGATAGAACCACAAGACCAACGGTCTCTGTTATGTGGTAGATCATGGAGGTCCAGACTATCCCGACTTCACGGCCCATGAGATACACTGTCTGCATCTGTAAAACTCCAAAGGATATCAGGAAAAGTCCCAGGATAACCGCCGCTGCTATCTTAAGATATCTGTCGCTTAAGAAAATTCCTGTCATCATAACTCCAAGTAGTATGGCTGACAGGATCTCAAGGTATTTAAACCCATGAGTCATGTTGTAGAGCATGACGAAGGTTCCGTCGCTCATGCCTGTTCCTGAGGACAGGGCATCCATAAGAATTCCAATAAACCGTCTGTACATGATAGAAGTGAAATCGTAGATGAGCTCAGCTCCAATGAAGATAACAGCCCACAGCTGGATAAGCCTGTTTACTGAGTTGACAGATAGGGCAGCAAGCTTGCTTTTCCCAAAGACCTCTTTTTGAAGCTCGCCAATTCCCTGTTGGTCTTCTTTGGGAACAAGCTTCATATAGTGATTGAGCTTTTGCCAGACCTTGAAGAACATAAATGCTATGACAATGATCTGGATAAAGGATATCGTTATCTGAGCTCTCCACAGGACTATGTCCATCATGTCAGGAGAAGTGATATTGCTCTTTTTAAGGATGATCCTTATGGCTCCTTCAAGGCATGCTGCAATTATCTTAACTACAGCAACTTGCAGTATTGTGCTGGAAAGAATTCTTTTTTTGATATTGATATACAAAATTTTGTGCCTTTCTGCATTTCGTTTCGTATAAATCTATAGATAGAATACCATATTATTAAATTTATTTAAATTTTCGCCATGTTACAACATTGGTGCAAAAAACCATGATATCGTTGTTTATGGATTGAAATTTTATTCCAGCGATTTCCAGAGAGGGGGAAATTATTTTGAAAAAAGATATCTTTTTAAAAATCTGTTCATTACTTCTTGCTGCATGCATCGTGCTTGCCAGCGTAACTGCAGTACAGATTGGAAGAGTCTATGCAGGAGAAGGCTTTGTGGACACAGAAGGGGATAATGATCTTTTGGACTTTGAGCCAGATTCAGATCCGGAACCAGAGCCAGAACCGGAACAAACTCCTGATTCACCAGCTGATTCTGATCAGGGCAATCAGTCAGAACAACCAGATTCGGCAAAATATCAGCCAGATCCTTTTGACTACAATCTTATCTGCTACACTCCAAGCATCAGTTTTGGAACAGTATTTAAGGGAGATGCGGTACCAGCCAAGCAGTTTTCTATTGTAAACGTTGGTCAGAATCCTTTTCCACTTACATGGGAGGAAATTGATCAGTACACAGCATTTGACCTTGGCTATATAAGTCCTGATCTCAACATGGATCCTAATGAGTCAGTTACTTTTTCAATAGCCCCAAATGAGAATCTGAGGCCTGGAAGCTATGTGGCAAGCTATATATTCTTCTCGGCTAATGATATAAGGCGTAATCACACAGCAAGAGTTGACGTGACAATTACAGTTAAGGACGTTGCTCCGTACATCTCGGATATTCAGGTGACTCCAGCATCTGTGACTATTCCTGCGGGAAAGAGCTACAGGTTCGATGCTACAGTTTATGGCGGAAATGGATATGATCCCACGGTCATCTGGTCTCTTGTAGGAAGTCAGAGTACAGGAACACAGATTGATACAAATGGAACTTTGACAGTAGCTTCAAATGAGACAGCAAGCTCTTTTGCAGTAATAGGAACCTCCAAGCAGGATCCATCCTTCGCAGACAGGTCAATTGTAACCATATCAAGTGTTGACTACATAGTCAGTGTCAAGGCTGATCCGTCAGACGGCGGAGCAGTTGCAGGAGGCGGAGCTGTACGGTCAGGAGGAAACTGCAGCGTATCAGCATCTCCAAATAACAACTATGTATTTAAGGGCTGGTATGAGGATGGCAAGATCATCTCAAACAGCGGAACACTTAATCTTACAAACATTACCTGTGACAGGACTTTGGTAGCTAAGTTTGAGAGAAATTCCTGTTACATAAGGACCAGTGTAAACGATGGTAACGGCGGAAGTGTTACAGGTAGCGGCTCTGTAGCTTATGGCGGAAAGTATACCATCACAGCAAAGGCTAACTCAGGATATACCTTCGCTGGATTTGTGGAGAACAACAAGACTATTTCAACAGCCTCATCTATCGAGCTAAATAACATAACATCAGACAGAAATATCACAGCTGTATTTAACAGAGAAAAGTGTAACGTAAACATCACCATTAACCCTCAGGATACTGGTAAGGCAGAGGGCGCTGACAAGTACAGCAAGGGCTCTAAGGTTAAGCTAAAAGCAAAGGCTTACGATGGATTTGAGTTCTATGGCTGGTCAATAAATGGCCAGATCGTTTCGTACGATTCAGAGTACACCATCGACAAGATCAAGAGTGATGTAAACATCGTGGCTAACTTCATGAAGAAGAACGCCACAACCTATAAGCTCACTTCTGGAATAGCTAATGCAGGAGGAAGCATTGTTCCAAGTGGTGATCTTGTAGTGGCAGAAGGAAGCAGCGTAACCTACAATATCGTTCCTGCGGCTGATTACAATATCACTGCAGTAATGGTTGATGGCAAGAACATTGGCGCAGCTTCAAGCTATACATTTAATAACATCAGAGGCGGACATTCAATTACAGCAAGTTTTGAGAAAAAACCTGCTCCAGCCCCTGCAAATAATAAGCAGACAACAGGAAATACCACCAGGAAAGCAGCTGCTAAAAAGACGGAGGCTCCCAAGCAGACTGAGTACAACGATAACACTGCAGCTGAAGGCGCTGTTCCTAAGCAGAAGATTGTCGATGTCACAGTTCCCGAAAACACCAGTGAACTTGAGGGAGAGGAGTACGAAGATGACGTATATACAGAGGCTCAGGAAATTCCCGATTCAGAAGTCCCACTTGCAGCAGGAAGTGTTATGGCAAGACATGACATGGATGAAGACACTCTGAAGATCCTTATAAATGATGACGCGGTTCTTCCAATGCTCAGGGAGGCTTTTGAGGATGGAACACTCCAGATCACAGTAAACAACAGCTATGCAGAAGATACACAGGAAACAGCAGCTCAGCTCTACTACCAGAAGCCAACCCTTGTAAACTTTGAGGATGTAATAGCAGAGACACTGTCTGCTGATGAGAAGTTTGCAGTGCTTACTGGTACACCAGTTTCCTTCAACATTGATATCAGCGAGAACACAGACTTTGTGGATGCTACCACCAAGGAGCAGATGCAAAAGAAAGTCGGTTATAAGCCAGTCAGCTATTTTGACTTCCTTATCATGAAGTCCATGGGCGGTGAGACAACAGTTATCAACAAGACGGCATCAGAGCTTGAGGTAGTAGTTCCTATTCCTGCAGAGTATCAGAAGGAAGGAAGAAAATTCTTTATCATAAGAAATCACAATGGAGTTGTGGATGTCCTTGAAGATATCGGTGATGACCCTACTACCATCACATTCAGGACAGACAGATTTTCTGAGTATGCCATTGCATACGAAGCGATCAATATAAACAAGCTGATCTTCAGATTTGCGATTATAGCAGTAGTTTCACTTATACTTGCAGTTATATGCTTTGCAAACCTTGTAAAATACAAGAGAACAGCCAGAAAAAGAGCGAAAAGATAATAATAATTTTGCGTAAAGATGTGTTATAATATTTTGTATAAACACACATGCGCATAGCGCTTTTTAAAAGGGATAAAAACAACTAACGAAAGGCAGGAAAAGGACATGAACAAGACATTTAGTAAGGGCGAGATTATTTTCCGCGAAGGAGATAATGGTGAGAGCTTTTTTGAAGTGATCAAGGGCCTTGTAGGCGTATACACCGGCTATGGCACAGATACCGAGCAGAAGCTTACAGAGATCGGTGCAGGACACATTGTTGGTGAACTTGCACTCATCGATGCTTTTCCACGAAGCGCAACAGTTGTTGCTCTTGAAGACACCGAGCTCACAGAGGTTACCATTGACCAGATGAGAGCTTACTTTGAAGGTTCACCTGACAAGATCAAGTTTATCCTTGGAGAGCTTGGTGAAAGACTTCAGAGACTTACAGACGACTATACTGATGCATGTGTGACTATCAGAGAGCTTTATCCTGTTAACGAGGAGCGTAAGCCTGGTATCGCTGACAAGATCAAGAAGTTCGTAAATGCATACAACCTTCTTGATAAGTCAAAACAGCCAAGTGCTGAATTCCTTAGAGAAGCTAAAAGAGCTGGCGATAAGGATGCATCTGGCAAGAATGTTGAGAAGTACGGAAAAGGAACAATCATCTTCAGAGAGGGTGAGCCTGGAAAGTGCATGTATGATATTCACTTTGGTACTATCGGCATCTATACAGGCTATGGCACACCTCAGGAGAAGTGCCTTACTACTCTGTATGCAGGCAAGTTCTTTGGAGAGATGGCTCTTCTTAGCGGAGAAACAAGAACAGCTACAGCAGTAGCTCTTGAGGAGGGCACAATGCTTGAATCTATCTACATGGATGACTTCGAGGATATCTTTAAAAAGAATCCTGCTGAGATCGAGGCTATTATCAAGCATGTTTCCTTCAGAATCAGAAGACTTACATATGAGTATGTCAATGCCTGCAAGATGATCTATGATGCTGCTGATGCTGAACTTAAGAATTCAGTAAGCGATGAGCTCAAGAAGAAGGCACAGGATTATAAAGAGAATTACTTTGGATGATACTAGTCTTTAAAGGTGCCCGCTCTTATCTAAAGAGCGGGCACAACTTTTATCTGAAGCTATAAAGCTTTGAGCAAGGAGAAGAGAATGGCTGATTCATCAAGAATCATTCAGGAAAACATAATGAGGAATATGGCAGAGGGTGTCATGTCCATAGGCTTTAATGGTGAGATCACCTTCGTCAACCCGGTTGCAGTAACAACTCTGGGACTTCCTGATGACTGCGTTGGAAAAAAATTTGCGGCGTGCTTTTTTGACAGTATCAACAACGACCAGTTTACTCAGATGGTGCTGGATGCTGTGTACGACAGGACCAAATCCCATGAGGGAATCGTGCCCTATATCAGGGGAGACATAACCCTTCAGCTTCGTGTTGTCACTTCCTTCCTTCAGGAAAATGGCGAGAAGGTTGGAATTATCGTTGTGTTCAGCGATCTTAGCGAGCTTATAGATCTTAGAGATGCGGTAAAGAGCATGGAAAAGATAAGGGCCTTAAACTCACAGCTTGAGCTTAGAAATAACCTCTTGTCCGAGACCTTTGGAAGGTTCCTGTCCGACGACATTGTAAAGCAGCTTCTTGATACTCCTGACGGACTTCGCCTTGGAGGTAAAAAGAAAGAGCTGACTGTCCTTATGAGTGATCTTAGAGGCTTTACTGCCATGAGTGAGAGGATGGATCCTGAAGATCTTATCACCATGCTCAATCACTACCTGGGTGAGATGACAGATGCCATTCAGAGCAAGGAGGGCACCATCATTGAATTTATGGGCGATGGAATCTTTGCCATTTTCGGAGCACCACTTGAGAATGAAAGCCACGCAGCAGACGCTGTTGCTGCAGCTCTAGATATGCAGAGCAGAATGGAAGCAATCAATAAGTGGAACATTGAAAGAGACTATCCAATCCTGGAGATGGGTATCGGTATCAACACCGGCGAAGTAATTGTTGGAAACATAGGCTCTGAAAAGCGTACCAAATATGGAGTTGTAGGAAGCAACGTAAACCTCACAGGAAGAGTAGAGAGCTACACCATTAATGGTCAGATTCTGATCTCCCAGTCCACCAAGGATGCCATAATTTCAGAGATGTCTATTGCAAAAGAAATTGTGGTTCATCCAAAGGGAGTCAAAGGAGATATGAAGCTCTTCCAGGTAATCGGAATTGGAGAGCCCTATAACCTCTTTGTTGATGTAAAGGGCACTGCGCCTGATAAACTTCAAAAGATCATCCCTGTAACTTTCTATCTCATAGAAGGTAAGCACGGTGAAAAGAAATCTCACTACGGCGGAATCACTGCCCTGGGACAGGACATGGCTGTAATCGAAACCGAGGCAGAGCTTAATGTCTACGACAACATGCAGCTGGAAGCCGGAGGAGAACTGTACTGTAAGGTGATGGAGAAAAATGATGATGGCTATCTTATCCATTTCACCTCGGTTCCATCGGGTTACAAGGCCTGGAAACAATATTTCGTAGAAAAGTAAAAAATTGTACTTTTATTTTTGCCATATGTTCATTGAGAGATGAACATAGAACGGATATAATTAATGCATAGTTACAAGTTGAGGGGCAATCCACCACATGAAAATATCATTTGACCTGGATGAAGTACTTTTTGTTTCTCCAGATACTTACGAAGTAGAGCCGGAATTAAGGTTTCCCTTAAACAGGATGTTTCCGGAGCGCCTAAGAAAGGGCACTGTGTGGCTCATTAATGAGCTCCATAAGAGGGGCTTTGAAGTGTGGGTGTATACCTCTTCCTTCAGGACGGAGGTGTACATAAGATCACTGTTTCGGCAGTACGGAGTTAAGTTCGACCAGATTGTAAACGGCTACAGACATAAGGCTGAGGTGCAGGGAGACCGGGAGATGACACTGCCCCAGAAGATGCCTCAACACTACAGGATATCTCTCCATATCGATGACGAGGATGCGATCATCCAGAATGCCAGAATCTATGGTTTCAGGGCAATGCAGGTGTATGAGCCTGATCCTGACTGGGCACAGAAGATCATCGATGAGGCTGAGAGGATCAGAAAGCTTGAAGAAGGGAAATAAGCCGTATGACCGATAGCGAAAAGAAAGACAGAATCAGATACGTAGAATCCCTCCTGACTGAGAATGGGGCCATCGATGCCAAAATACAGCCGCGAGGTCAGGGTAAGGACGAAAAAAGGACCATTTTCTGGTTCAATGGCAATTACTACAGACTTGGTGAAGTTACCTTTGATGGAATTGATGATCCATACATTGTAGTGAGTTGCACAGATACCAAAAAATATGCTGAATATGGGCTTTTTGATGACGTTCATGCCTTTGAATATACTTTATCAGATGAGGAAACAAAAACTGAGATCCGATTTGCCATGGGCATCGAGGACCTTTTTACAAGTTGATAACATCCGCCTTATAGAGACTGACTCAAGTAAAAAAGGAGACAGACACCTTAAGGCGGCTTTTTTATGAATGAGAGCGGCAGACAAGGGCCTTTGATTTTGAGGAGAACTTAAAAATGTCAGGCAAGATCAGTATTTTATTTCCAGATAAGAATTTAGATTTTAAGAAGCTTTCAGACGTGGCTGTCCATGACATTGGCATGGACAGCATTGTTTGTAAGGTGACAACTAAAGTCTCAGAACAGACATATATCATGAATGTTATGAGGCTTATTTGTGATGACGTAAAAAACGCCAGGTTCAGAAGCGATGTCTTTGAGGATATCCTGAACAATAAGAAGATGCGGGACGACATCGTGGAGATCCTTGATAAGATCAATTTCCTTAGGGAATTTGGTTCCTTTAAGCATGACCACGACCACGAGCCCCAGGTGTGGGATCTGCTCCACAGGCTCTCAGAGCTTGATGACTATATTAAGAGCATCGAAGCTGTGACAGTCTGCCTTAAGGATGCGGACATTCACTCAGAGGGACTTTTATCCCTAAAGGCTTTCGTTGAAAAGCTCTATAACGACAACGGCTTTGGGGAGCTCAAGGCGGATGTTGCTGACCTTCGTGCCACCACACAGAACCTTAAGAGTGTAACCCTTGGGGTAAATCTTAACGAGCGCTTTGAAGCCTGTGGCATCGGAATCGTATCCCTTAACAACAAGCCCTTTACCAAGTCTGGAATCGTTGGCCGTTTTGCTGATAAGATCTCGGGAAAAGACAATGTGAAGGACGGAAATGACTGGGATGGAGACTACAAATTCGAGGAATTTAAGGCTCAGAGCCCATACGTAAACAACACGATTCCTGTAATCCCACCTCTTAGCCCCATGGCACTTATGAGCATCAAGTACATCTCTGAAAGTGATGACCAGATCAGGAGCGTCACAAACTACATGGATGACATCACAGAGAGGATGCTAAGTAAGACGGTAAAAAAGCTTCGTGACGTACTGTCTAAGTACACTACACTTACCATCACAGACATTACGGACCTTATGCCAGAGTTCATCTACTATATAAGATGGGCTGAGTATATCGAGAAATTACAGGGAAGGGGACTTGTCTTTTGTAAGCCTGATGCCATTGAACCTTTAGATAGTGCGGGTGCTCTGTCACTTGATGCGAAGGGCGTCTACAACATGAAGCTGGTTCTTGATGAATCTGCAAAGAGGGAAGGTATTGTGCCAAACGATATCTCTTTTGATAAGGACCGAACCCTCTACATCCTTACAGGAGCCAACAGAGGCGGCAAGACCACCATCACTCAGGCGGTGGGACAGCTCTTTTTCATGGCCCAGGGTGGAATATACGTAGCAGGAAAAGAGTTCAGGTACGTGCCAACAGATACGATCCTGACGCACTTTCCGGCGGATGAGGACAAGACTTTAGATCTTGGAAGACTCGGCGAAGAGTGCAAGAGATTTAAAGAGCTATACGAGGAGGCGACAGATAAGAGCATACTGCTTCTAAATGAGACCTTTTCAACCACCTCCTTTGAGGAGGGCTACTATATCGCCAGGGACTGCTCAAAGGCGATCCTCAAAAAGGGGATAAGGACAATCTACAACACCCACATGCATAAGCTTGCCATGGATATAGGTGAGATCAACGAGGGGGCTGATAAGGCTAAAGCCGCATCCCTTATCGTTGTATCTGAGGAGGGCAAGCGCTCCTATGAGGTAAAAGTTGCGCCGCCAGTGGGACTTTCCTATGCCGGAGACATCGCTGAAAAATATGGCGTGACTTACGGTCAATTGGTTGAGGAATAATGGATATAGTGTTATTATGTCTTAGGTATTAGAAACTGTTAGTTTTTAGTAGAAAATAATGAAGGAGTCAGGGGAGATGGAGCGTTACAAGGAAGAGTTTATTGAGTTTATGGTGGACAGCAATGTTCTTAAGTTTGGAGAGTTCACACTTAAGAGTGGCAGAAAGTCACCATTTTTCATGAATGCAGGTGCGTATGTTACAGGATCACAGCTGCGTAAGCTCGGCGAGTACTATGCAAGAGCTATTCACGACACCTTTGGTCTTGAGTTTGATGTTCTGTTTGGACCTGCATACAAGGGCATTCCTCTTTCAGTAGTTACATCAGTTGCGATCAGCGAGCTCTACGGAAGAGAGATCAGATACTGCTCAAATAGAAAAGAGATCAAGGACCACGGCGACAAGGGAATCCTGCTTGGAAGCAAGCTCCGCGACGGAGACAGAGTCCTTATCATCGAGGATGTTACAACATCCGGCAAGTCAATCGAGGAGACAGTGCCTATCATTCAGGCACAGGCTGACTGCGATATCGTGGGACTTATGGTTTCACTTAACAGACAGGAGAAGGGTCAGGATTCAGATATGAGCGCCCTTGACGAGATCAAGGAGAGATACGGTTTCTCAGCTCATTCAATCGTTACAATGGAGGATGTAGTTTCATACCTCTATAACAGACCGATCGATGGAGAAGTTCTTTTGACCAAGGACATCAAGAAGGCCATCGACGATTACTACGCAGAGTACGGCGCAAAAGCTTAATATATTCTTAGGGGGTTACATTTATGGAAGAGCGTACATACAAGGTTCTTGGTGGAACAGGAGCTTTAAATATCACCTTTGGAGTTGTATCCATTGTGGTTGGACTTACAGCAGGAGTGCTTCTTATCATCAGCGGAGCTAAACTCCTTGGCAGCAGAAGGAACGTAATTATTTAAGTCTATGAAGAAGATTCGCATCAAAAAATTTGAACCGGTCAGAGACCGATATATGTTTACCGACAACAGACATCCCGAGAAGGGCGTAATGTCTGCAATTTTAGGAATCATTTCAGTAAGTGCACTCATTGCCGCCGTTGTATTTACCTACAACGACGGTGGTCAGGCACAGCTTAGATACGCCGCAGCGGCTTTGGTTGCGGCCATTTTTTCTGTTGTGGGTCTTGTTCTGGGGATCATGTCCAGGCTTGAAAAGGACATCTTCAAGCTCTTTCCCAATCTTGGAATAGTGCTTAATACACTATCCATCGCATTTGTAATATTCATTTTAGTGTTAGGACTTAGTTGATCATGAACAGTGAAGAACTTATTTTTGAATTTGAAAACGGAGAAGATGTAATCCAGGAGAGACTTGATCTGGCAGCAGAGAGAATTGGGGAGTTGCCATCAGAGTCTCTTTCTAATGAGAAGTTTGATGACTATTTTAAAAGAACTGCCGGCTTCGTATCCATGGTTCTTGATACCTACAAGTGGGTCCTTGAGGGAGGTCCTGACAAGGATGATCTTGCTTCTTTGCAAAAGAGAAACAGACAGCTCTTTGAGGATATCCTTCCAGAGAACTACGCAGTAAGCTACGGTAATCCGGACTATGCAGTAGAAAACCTTTCCAAGGACTACGGACAGCTTCTTTCTTCTTTATATTTTGAGCTCAGATCCATGATCGGATACGCCTTTGAGAAAAAGAAGGAAGAACTTGTGATCCGCATAGAGCTCTTTTTAGAAGTATACGGAGTGTTCAAGGCAACTGACGAAAGTGGCGCCCTTCCTAAGTTTGAGGACCTCAAGAAGATCATGTACTGGTTCTACAGTGACTACGCAGAGACAGAGCGTATCGCCCGCTTTGCCAGCATCGTAGATCCTTCCGAGAGCTTCTTTAGAGATATCATCACAGGCAGCGACCTTTCAGATGTTCGCTATCTGTATAAGTTTGGTGAGTACATCACAGACAATGAGATTAAGACAGCGGAGCATCTTGCATCCTTAAGTCAGGAAGATATCGACAGGATGGCCACAACCTTCACAGAGGGTTATCGCATCGGCTTTGAGATGACAGGTAAGGATATCACCATCAAGAAGACCGCTTCTATTATCTATAACCTGGGCTTTGAGAGGATAATCAAAAAAGCTATCGAGAACCTCAAGGCTATCGACCTTGATTCAACCATCTACAGATCAATACAGAGCACCTTCTACATGGGTGGCAATGCCACAAGAAGTGCCTGCACAGGAGCTGTACCAAACAAGCAGTTCGACTACGACCACAAGGATGATGAAGGTCTTTTCCTTGACAGTCAGCTTGTTAACAGAAGGCTCGAGGCTGTAAGGGCAGCAGGTGAAAAGTACAAGGCTAAGGCCAAGCTCTTTGGCGGACCTGCAGTAATTGAGGTGTTTGGAGAGAATCCATTCTCACCACAGCCCAAGGCAAATGCAGTTCAGCTTAGCGCTTCTCAGAGAAAGATGATGGGTGAGTATAAGGTTCAGGCTTCCCTTATTACCAATGAATATATTATTGGAAAAGAAAGAAGCTTTACCATTATCTCTTTCCCTATTCCTGAGATCGGTGAGAACTTCAAGACTATCTTTGATGAGGTAGTAAGGATCAACACTTTAGATTACAAGCTCTACCAGACCATCCAGCAAAGAATAGTGGATGCCCTTGATGAAGCAGAGTATGTGGAAGTTAAGGGAATGGGAGACAACCATACAGACATTAAGGTTTGCATGCATGAGCTTAAGGATAAGTCCAAAGAGACCAACTTTGAGAACTGCGTTGCTGATGTAAACATTCCTGTTGGAGAGGTATTTACTTCACCAAAGCTCACAGGAACAGAGGGCGTGCTTCACGTAACAGGTGTATATCTTGAGGGTCTGTTCTTTAAGAATCTTGAGATCAATTTCAAGGATGGCTGCACGACAACTTATACCTGCACTAACTTTGAGTCTGAGGAAGAAAACAAAAAGTACATAGAGGACAACATCCTCTTTAACCACAAGATGCTCCCTATCGGAGAGTTTGCTATTGGAACCAACACTCTGGCTTATGTCATCGCCAGAAAGTATGGAATAGAAGAAAGACTTCCAATCCTCATCGCGGAAAAGACAGGACCACACTTTGCTGTGGGTGATACCTGCTACTCATACGAAGAGGACAACGTTACTTACAATCCTGATGGCAAGGCTATCGTGGCAAGGGAAAATGAGATCTCCTGTAAGAGAACTACTAATCCTTCTGAAGCATACTTTAGCTGCCACACAGATATCACCATTCCTTATGATGAACTGGGCAGTATCAGGGCAGTGAGAGCAGATGGAAGCAGTGTTACCATCATCGAGAAGGGACGCTTTGTTCTTCCTGGAACAGAAGAACTCAATAAGCCCCTTGACGGAGAGTTTTAATTGTTAAAATTTTCGTAAAATATATGGCACTATATTTAGTATTATGGTATGATATGACCGACTAAATATTGAATTTTTTTCTACATCATTGGAGGATAATAGCTATGCCACAGGTTGGAATTGTAATGGGAAGCGATTCAGATATGCCAGTAATGAGCAAGGCAGCTGATATTTTGGAGCAGCTGGGCATATCCTATGAGATGAGAATTATCTCAGCTCACAGAGAGCCTGACGAATTCTTTGAATATGCAAAAACTGCTGAGGACAAAGGCTTTAAGGTCATCATCGCAGGAGCAGGAATGGCAGCACATCTTCCAGGTATGTGCGCGGCTATTTTCCCAATGCCGGTTATTGGTATTCCGATGCATACCACTTCCCTCGGCGGAAGAGATTCACTTTACAGCATAGTACAGATGCCATCAGGAATTCCTGTGGCAACAGTTGCTATAAACGGAGGCGCTAACGCAGGCCTTCTTGCAGCCAAGATTCTGGCAACCAGCAATCCGGAGCTTTTAGGCAAGCTCAAGGACTACAGCGCATCTCTCAAGGACGCTGTTGTAGCCAAGGACAAGAAGCTTTCGGAAGTTGGCTATAAGAATTACAACTAAATAAAGAAAAATATCATTTCAAACGTAGTAAGGAAAGGGAGAACAAATGGCACTGGATTACAAAAAGGCGGGAGTTGATATTGAGGCAGGCTACAAGTCTGTTGAACTGATCAAGGGATATGTCAAGGAGACAATGAGACCTGAGGTACTTGGAGGTCTTGGCGGATTCTCTGGAGCATTTTCCATGAAGGGGATCAAGGACATGGAGGATCCAGTTCTTTTATCCGGAACAGACGGTGTAGGAACCAAGATCAAGCTTGCATTTCTTCTTGATAAGCACGACACAATCGGAATCGATGCGGTTGCAATGTGTGTAAACGATGTAGCATGTGCCGGGGGAGAACCCCTGTTTTTCCTGGATTATATAGCATGTGGCAAGAACTATCCTGAGAAGATAGCTGCCATAGTTAAGGGTGTTGCAGAGGGCTGCAAGCAGTCTGACTGTGCACTTATCGGTGGTGAAACTGCTGAGCACCCAGGTCTTATGCCTGAGGATGATTACGATGTAGCTGGATTTACAGTTGGCGTTGTAGACAGAAAAGATATGATCGACGGATCAACCATCAAGGACGGAGACGTTCTTATCGGTGTTGCCAGCAGCGGTGTTCACTCAAACGGATTTTCTCTAGTAAGAAAGGTCTTCGAGATGACAAAAGAAAGTCTCGAGACATACTACGATGAACTTGGAATGACCCTTGGCGAGTGTCTTCTCACTCCAACAAGGATTTACGTACATATGATGAAGTCCCTTAAGAACGCAGGCATTAAGGTTAAGGGCTGCAGCCACATCACTGGCGGCGGATTCTATGAGAACATCCCAAGGATGCTCCCGGATGGAATCAAGGCTGTTATCAACAAGAACAGCTATGACATTCCACCTATCTTTAAGCTGATGCAGAAAAAGGGCGAGATCGAAGACCAGATGATGTACAACACCTACAACATGGGACTTGGAATGGTTCTTGCCGTTGATCCTGCAGATGCAGACGCTGCACTTAAGGCAATCGAGGCAGCAGGCGACAAGGCATGGGTAGTTGGCAGAGCCGCAAACGGTGAAAAGGGTGTTGAACTGGTATGAAGATAGCTGTACTGGTGTCTGGAGGCGGAACTAATCTCCAGGCCATAATCGATGGAATAAATAACGGAACAATTACTAACACAGAGATTTGCCTTGTGTATTCCAACAATCCTGGTGCCTATGCACTGGAGAGAGCCAAAAAGGCTGGAATCCCAAGCGTATGCAAGTCTCCCAAGGACTACGAGACAAGGGCAGAGTTTAATGAAGCTCTTTTACAGACTCTTGTTGAGGCTGATCCGGATCTCGTGGTACTGGCTGGATGTCTTGTGGTAATTCCTGAGAGCGTTGTAAAGAGGTTCCAGGGCCGCATTATCAACATTCATCCATCACTTATTCCATCATTTTGCGGAACAGGTTACTACGGACTTAAGGTCCATGAGAAGGCTCTTGAGAGGGGCGTAAGGGTATCTGGTGCCACAGTGCATTTCGTGGACGAGGGGACAGATACAGGACCTATCATCCTTCAAAAGCCCGTGATGATAAGAGATGACGACACAGCAAAATCACTTCAGCAGCGCATTATGGAGCAGGCTGAGTGGAAGATCCTTCCTATGGCCATCGACCTTATAGCCAATGGCAGGGTTAAGATTGTGGATGGTCATGTAGTAATTGATGATTATGACGACAAGGTTCTTTCAGAACTGTAAATGGGGATAAATAATTAGGAGAGAGGCTACGTATGAAAGTTTTGGTTGTTGGTGGAGGCGGTAGAGAGCACGCAATTGTGGAGGCCGTTTCCAGGAGCAGTAAGGTAGATAAGATTTATTGTGCGCCAGGTAATGGCGGAATTGCGGAGCTTGCCGAGTGCGTTCCAATTACTCCAATGGAGTTTGACAAGCTTGCAGCTTTTGCAAAAGAGAACGCCATTGACCTTACTATTATTGGAATGGACGATCCTTTGGTTGGAGGCGTTGTAGATGTCTTTGAGGCAGAGGGACTTCGTGTATTTGGACCTCGCAAGAACGCAGCTATCCTTGAGGGAAGCAAGGCTTTCTCCAAGGACCTTATGAAGAAATATGGCATTCCTACAGCTGGCTATGAGACCTTTGATGATCCAGCCAAGGCTCTTGAGTACCTTGAGACTGCAAAGTTCCCTATCGTTCTTAAGGCAGACGGACTTGCTCTTGGCAAAGGCGTACTTATCTGCCAGAACCTTGAAGAGGCCAGAGCCGGAGTAAAAGAGATTATGGAAGATAAGAAGTTTGGCTCAGCTGGTAACCACATGGTTATCGAAGAGTTCATGACTGGCCGCGAGGTTTCAGTTTTATCTTTCGTTGATGGCAAGACATACAAGCTCATGAGTAGCGCTCAGGATCACAAGAGAGCAGGGGATGGAGATACAGGACTGAACACTGGTGGAATGGGTAACTTCTCACCAAGTCCTTTCTACACAGAGGAAGTTGATAAGTTCTGCAGAGACAATATCTATGGCAAGACAGTAGAAGCCATGGCAAAAGAGGGCAGAGAGTTTAAGGGAATTATCTTCTTTGGACTGATGCTCACAGAGGATGGACCTAAGGTACTTGAGTACAACGCAAGATTTGGAGATCCAGAAGCTCAGGTTGTACTTCCAAGACTTAAGACAGATATTATAGATGTTGTAAATGCGTGCATAGATGGAACACTTGGGGACCTTGATCTTGAGTTTGAAGACAAGGCAGCTGTGTGCGTTATTCTTGCAAGTGATGGCTATCCACTTAGCTATGAGAAGGGTAAGCTCATCACAGGCCTTGATAATTTCAAAGGCAAGGAAGGCTACTACTGCTTCCATGCTGGCACCAAGGCGACTCCCGAGGGAATCGTCACAAATGGTGGAAGAGTTCTTGGCATAACAGCTAAGGGTGACACTCTTAAGGAGGCTCGTGCTAAGGCTTACGAGGCTACAGAGTGGGTAGACTTTGAAAATAAATACATGCGTCATGACATTGGCAAGGCGATTGATGAAACGGAGGAGTAAGATATGAAAAATCTAAGAAAGAGAGTTTTGTCACTGGGACTTTCTATAGTGGTTTCAGCGGCTATCTTCGTATCAGCAGGTTTTACAGCGTTCGCTTACACTGAGACTACTGGTACAGTAAAAACAAGCAATGTTAAGGTAAGATCTTCAGCCAGCACAACAGCATCACAGGTATCAAGCCTTAGAGAGGGCGATACAATTGATATTGTTGACGAGGCAACAGATGCTTCAGGATATGTATGGTACAAGATCCGTGTCAACAAGAGTGAGTATGGATATGTAAGAAGTGACCTGGTTTCCAAGAAGGGTGGTTCTTCTTCATCTTCATCCACAACTACAACAACCACAACATCAACAACAGAATCAAACGGCGCAGCAGCTGAACTTCCTGCAACTCAGGCTACAGCAGTAGACGCCAAGTCAGCAACCATCACAGAGGAGAGCGTTAACGTTCGTGAGGGCGCTGGCACCAAGTACAATTCTGTAGGTAAGGTTACCAAGGGCGACACTGTTACAATAACAGGTGAAGCTACTGGAACAGATAATAAGACCTGGTATCAGGTAACATTTGGAAGCAGCAACAAGACAGGTTATGTAAGATCAGATCTTCTTCAGGTCAGCGAGGCTGCACCAGCTGAAGGCGGCGAAGGTGAAGGCGCTGAAGGTGGTGAGGGTGAAGGCGAAGTAGCTGAGACACCAGAAGAAACTGAGGAGCCACAGGAAGAAGAGCAGGGACCTGCAGTAACAAGCGAAGCAGGTGACGGACACTACTCACTTGTATATCTTACAGATGATGCAAGCGGAGAGCCTATCTGGTACCTCTATGACAACATCGAAGGTTACAGAGTTAAGGTTAACGAACTCATTGATGCAGCTAAGAGCAGCGATGAAGTTAACAAGCTTGTTAAGACCAACAACAACTACAAGACAATCCTTATCATTCTTGCTGTAGTAGTTGCAGCACTTGTGATCGGACTTATCATTATGGCACTTAAGCTCAGAGATTCTCTTTACTATGAGGATGAAGAGGAAGAGGAGTATGACCGTTACTCACAGCCTTCAAGGAGAAGAGCAAGACCTGACGAGGATGAAGAGGACGAGCGTCCAGCTAGACGCAGACCTTCAGCTGAGGAGAGAACTGTAAGACCTAATCGCGATGAGGATCCTAGGGCAGCAAGACCATCAAGACCAGTAAGAAGAGATGAGGATGCAGAGGACAGACCAGTAAGACGCAGACCTGTTTCTGATGAAGGCGATGATCGTCCAGTAAGACCATCAAGACCAGTTAGAAGAGACGATGAGGGCGACAGACCAGTAAGACCAAGGCGCCCTGAGGGCGATGCTGATGGCAGAAGGAGCTTCAGGGATGCTGATGCAGAGGCTCCAGCTAAGGAAGCTCCAAAGCGCAGAGCTAAGAATTTCATCGGCGATGAGGATGACTTTGAGTTTGAGTTCCTCGATCTTGATGACGACAAGTAATATCTTTACAGGGTTTAAAAGAGTGACGCTACTGCGTCACTCTTTTTATGTGCTTATTGTCATGAAAAAAACTGTATCATATGTTATACTAAATATATCACACAAGGAGGCGCAAAGATGATCATTGAAATAGATTTTAACAGTGATGAAGCCATATATGTTCAGCTCTGCAATCAGATCATACTTGGAATAGCGACCTCCCAGTTCAGGGAAGGGGAGCAGCTGCCAAGTGTAAGACAACTGGCGGAGACCATTGGCATCAACATGCACACTGTCAACAAGGCCTATTCCATATTGCAGCAGGAAGGTTTTGTTAAGATCGACAGGCGAAGAGGTGCGATAATTGCCATCGACATCGACAAGCTCCGGGCCCTGAAGGAAGCTCAGAGCGAACTGGCAGTAGTTTTGGCAAGAGCAATGTGTAAGGGCATTGGACGAGATGATATCCATGCACTTGTTGATCAGATATACGATCACTATGGAGGATAAATTATGGATTCTAAGTTTACAGTAATGGCGAATGAAGCTCTGAAGCTGGCCAAGAAGACAGCAAGAACACTCAAGCTCAACTACGTTGGCACAGAGCACATTCTTATGGGACTCATCTTAGAGGACGGATGCGTGGCATCAAGGATCCTTATTGATAACGGAATAGATGAGAACCGCATGATGGAGATGATAAGAGATCTTATCGTCCCTGATAGCAACGTAAGAACACTGGACAGAGACGGTTTTTCACCAAGAGCTGAGAAGGTCCTTGAAGAGGCCCACAAGATGGCTGAGAGGTTCCACGCGGACAAGACAGGAACTGAGCATATCCTGCTGGCTCTTATCAAAGAGGGTGAGAACGTAGCAGTAAGACTTATCAGCACCATGAACGTGCCAGCTCAGAAGATCTACGCTGAGACACTGGCAGCCATGGGAGAGGACCCAAACCTTGTTAAAGAGGACCTTGGTAAAAAGAGTGCGACAAGTGCCAAGACTGGCAAGAAGCCTTCAATCCTTGCTCAGTACAGCAGGGACATGACAGCTCTTGCTATAGAAGGCAAGCTCGATCCTGTTATTGGCAGAGAGCGTGAGATAAAGAGAGTTATTCAGATCCTTTCAAGAAGGACCAAGAATAACCCTTGTCTTATAGGTGAGCCTGGTGTTGGTAAGACAGCAGTAGTTGAGGGACTTGCTCAGAGGATCGCTTCAGGTGACGTGCCTCTAACAGTACAGAATAAGCGCCTTATGACTCTGGACCTCTCTGGAATGATCGCAGGCTCCAAGTACAGAGGTGAGTTCGAGGAGAGGATCAAGAAGGTCATCAAGGAAGTAGCTGATGATGGCAATATCATTCTCTTTGTGGATGAGATGCACACCCTTATTGGCGCCGGCGGCGCTGAGGGAGCAATCGATGCATCTAATATCTTAAAGCCTTCTCTTGCAAGAGGCGAGATTCAGATGATCGGTGCCACAACCATCAGCGAGTACCGCAAGTATGTTGAGAAGGATGCTGCCCTTGAGAGACGTTTCCAACCTGTTAACGTGGATGAACCCACCAAGGAAGAGGCTACTGACATACTTAACGGAATCGTCAGCAAGTACGAGGAACACCACAAGGTTACTGTAACTCCAGAGGCTATCAAGGCTGCAGTGGATCTTTCAGAGAGATATATAAACGACAGAAACCTTCCAGATAAGGCCATCGACCTTATTGATGAGGCTGCTTCAGCTGTAAGACTTCGCACCATGGGAGTATCTCCCAAGGTAAAAGAGATGGAGAAGCAGGTAGCTGAACTGGACAAGCAGATAGAGGATGCCCTTAAGAATTCTGATTTTACTGCTGCTGGAAGGCTAAATAAAGAACAGAATACTCTGATGACGAAACTTGCCAGAGTTAAGAATGCAGAGGCTAGAAAGCAGAAGTCATCAGGCTTTATAGTAGACGAGAACGACATTGCAGAGGTTGTTGCTGAATGGACAAGAATCCCTGTCAAGAAGATCGCTGAGAAGGAGTCAGAGAAGCTCCTTAAGCTTGAGTCAGTTCTCCACAAGAGAGTAATAGGCCAGGAGGATGCAGTTAAGGCTGTATCCAAGGCTATCAGAAGAGGAAGAGTAGGACTTCAGGATCCAAACAGACCTATCGGATCATTTCTTTTCCTGGGACCTACTGGTGTAGGTAAGACTGAGCTTAGTAAGGCCCTTGCTGAAGCTATGTTTGGTGATGAGAACGCCCTTATCAGAGTTGATATGTCTGAGTACATGGAAGGCCATTCGGTATCCAAGATGATCGGATCACCTCCAGGATATGTTGGATATGACGAGGGTGGCCAGCTCTCTGAGAAGGTCAGACGCCATCCATATTCAGTTATTCTTTTTGATGAGATTGAGAAGGCTCATCCTGATATCTTCAATGTGCTCCTTCAGGTTCTTGATGACGGACACATTACAGATGCCAAGGGCAGGAAGGTAAGCTTTAAGAACACTATCCTTATCATGACAAGTAACGTTGGTGCCCAGAGAATCGTTGATCCCAAGAAGCTCGGATTCGGAGCCGGAGCAGATGCCAAGAGGGACTACGAGGATATGAAGAGCGGCGTTATGGATGAGGTCAAGAAGCTCTTTAAACCGGAGTTCATCAACAGGATTGATGAGATCATGGTATTCCATACCCTTACTGAGAAAGAGATGATGGACATTGTAACCCTTCTTTCTCAGAACCTTTCAAAGAGATGTAAGGCGCAGATGGATATCAATCTCACCATCTCACCAGCTGTTAAGAAGCACCTTGTTTCCAAACATTCCGATGCCAAGATGGGTGCAAGACCTCTTAAGAGAGCTATCCAGCAGACCATCGAGGATGCCATGGCAGAAGAGCTTCTTAAGGGCAACATCAAGGCTGGCATGGATGTAACTGTCACTCTCAAGGATGACAAGATCGTGTTTGTTGGCAAGGATGGTAAGGCTGCATCAGTCAAGAAGGTGCAGGTTAAGACCACAAAGCCGGGGAAGGCTACTAAGGTTGCCAAGGCCGTGACTACCAAGAAACCCAGGGGCAGTGCTGCTAAAAAACCTGCAGCAAAGAAGCCCGCAGCGAAAAAGAAGAAATAAAAATAAGAGCTATCCGTGATGGATAGCTCTTTTTATTGTTCTTTATTTAATTTACATCTCTACCTTTACAGTAGTTGGTGCATCCTCTGAGAGCTCAACACTAAGGTTAAGTTTGCCACCAAGGCCTGTGCTCATCTTGCCGATGCTACTGCCGTTTACGAATACGCTGTACTCTGTGTTCTCGTTAAGACCAAGTGTGATCTGGGCATCAGTAGCGCCCTCTACCTTGAACTCCACACCCTTGTCTGTCTCAGTAAAGCTTGTTACTGCAGTTCCAGGTACGGACTCATATACAAAGTTTTCGTCTTTCTCAAGCTTCGTGATATCCTTGAAGGTCTTAACCTTGAGGATATTACCATTGTGTTCAAAATTCTCCAGCTTCGTTTTCTCAGGAAGCTTGTAATTGCCAAAGCTGATGCTTCCATCGCTTTCAGCTCTGATCAACTGTTCTACGACAGCCATAGTAACCCTCCTAATAAAAAAGAAAATGTATATTTACACCATAATTATATAGCACAGGAGAGGGTTTGCGAAATGAAATTTTTCTTATTTTTTTCTCTTTCTCAACCTGAAGCTCTTATTTTATAATAATCAGTATAAAATACATCAAAAAAGATTGTTGGAGGACAAATTGGCAACTAAGATCAAGTCAGTATTTTTCTGTCAGAGCTGTGGCTATGAATCATCCAAGTGGATGGGACAGTGCCCGGGCTGCAGGGAGTGGAATACATTTGTGGAGGAGACGGTTAAGCCAGCTGCTAAGGCTGTCAAAGGGGTTCCTTCTTCTGCCGCTTCAGGTGAATACATCCAGCCTAAGACTCTTTCCGAGATCGTAATGAACGACGAGGAGAGATACGACACCCACATCGGGGAACTGAACAGAGTTCTCGGCGGAGGCCTTGTTAAGGGCTCTCTTATTTTGGTGGGCGGCGATCCAGGTATAGGTAAGTCCACAATTCTTTTGCAGGTTGCAGGTAATATATCTGGGGACAAAAGAGATGTCCTCTATATCTCAGGAGAGGAATCACTGCAGCAGATCAAGCTTCGCGCAAACAGGATCGGAGGCTTTACTGAGCAGCTTAAGTTCATGTGCGAAACGAACCTTTCCAATATTGAGGAGACAATTTCAAGGCAGAAGCCTCAGGTTGTCATCATTGATTCAATCCAGACCATGTACAATGAGTCTGTTTCATCTGCGCCGGGAAGCGTATCCCAGGTAAGGGAGTCAACATCGGTTCTTCTCAGGATTGCCAAGAGTATGAACATCTCAGTCTTCATCGTGGGACATGTGACCAAGGAAGGTCAGGTTGCAGGACCAAGAGTTTTGGAGCACATGGTGGATACAGTGCTTTACTTTGAGGGCGACAGACATGCATCCTACAGGATCCTTCGCGCCGTCAAGAACAGGTTTGGATCAACCAACGAGATCGGCGTCTTCGAGATGCAGGAGAAGGGCCTTGTGGAAGTGACAAACCCTTCAGAGTTTATGCTGGATGGAAGACCAGAGGGCGCCAGCGGATCCATCGTGACCTGCTCCGTAGAGGGCACAAGGCCAATCCTCATCGAGGTCCAGGCCCTTGTGACCAGAACCAATTTTGGATTCCCAAGAAGACAGGCAAACGGAACAGATTACAACAGGGTAAACCTTCTTATGGCCGTTCTGGAAAAGAGAATCGGGCTTCAGATGAGCGATTTTGACGCCTATGTAAACCTTGCTGGTGGAATGAAGGTTGCAGAGCCGTCTTTGGATCTTGGTATATGCCTTGCTCTGGTTTCAAGCTTCAAGAACAAGCCCATAAGCGACGATGTGATCGCCTTTGGAGAGGTTGGCTTATCCGGAGAAGTAAGGTCAGTTAGCATGGGAGATGCAAGGGTATCAGAAGCCAAAAAGCTTGGCTTTAAGACCTGCATTGTTCCTAAGGCTTTGGAGAGTAAGCTGAAAAAGAACTTTAAGGATATTGAGATCATAGGAGTATCCTCAGTGGCGGATGCCATGAAGGTCATCTAAAAAATGTACTTTGGTCAGAAAAATATCTCGAAATGACAAAAAATTCACTATATATGATTGAGATTATGATAGGTTATTTGGTATGATAACGTAGTGTGTTAAAGCGACGATTTTTTGAGGGAAGAAAATGGTCAAAGTAAAAAGAGCCATGGCGCTCCTTTTAGTGACAATTTTAATAGTGACAAGTGCTGATATTTCCTACGCTGCAGAGGAGACTGACAGTCTCATTTCTGATGCGGCAGGGGATGGACCTATAGTAGATATTCCAGATCAGGAGCCAGCTCTTGCAGGAACTCTTCCAGAGGTTACTGATCCAGATGAAGAATCTGATGAGGATGCTGAACTGGACGAGGATGTTGATCTGGACGAGGATGTTGATCTTGATGAGAATGTTGAACTTAAGGTCGAGACTCCTGTTGAGCAGCCAGCTGAAGAGGAACTTCCGGTTTTAGATGATGAGCAGCTTATTAAGGGACAGGCTTTTCTTAAGTATGACCCTCGGGACAGGAGACCATCTCCAGTACCTGAGATTGATCCAGCATATGATATATGCTTCTATATCAGGGGGAATGGTATCGGAGCAGCTATTCCCAAGGAGCCCAGTGCAAGCTGGTACACGCAGTATTCTGCAGGTATCAGGATAAACGATGCAGTTAACTCCAGTAAACTGAAGTTTAGCGAGAGTGAAGTTGATGGCTCTATGGACAGCCTTCTTTCTGATGGCTTTACTGCTTCTAACGATGTAACAAGTATTCTTAACAGTGTTCCATCAGCAGATGAGATCAAGGCAGTTGTTCCTGGATTTGATCCAGAGCAGCATTATGTTGTCTGGTATGTTGTTAAGAGAGCATATACTCTTGGACAAAACAGAGATGTCATTATTCATGTTGATGGCGTTATCAGACAGAGACAATTGCAGGAAGTTGCGCCCCAGGAAGAAGCTACGGAAGTGCTTTATACTACTGGCGATCCTGAACATGACGCGAGGCTTGATGAGCTTGAGGAAGGCATAAAATTCTATATCGTTCCTCAGTATCGCGATGCAGAGGGCAGAGAACTCAAGGATATCGAGTATGATGGCGAGCCGCACATGGTTGGTGGTTTTGACATCGTTATTACTGACTTGAACAGAAATCCTCTTGAGGATTTCCTTTATAACTATCTTGGTAATTTCCTTTCCCATACTGTTCATGCAGAAGGTGATGGCACGAGCTTTAAATACATGGGCGAGACGTTCTATTTAAATATCACAAGTGCCTACACTGAAGTAGTTGATTTTATTGAAGAAGATATTAAATTCTATTGTGGAAATCAGGAAGTATCTTTTGATGACTTACAGATTACTGACGAAAGAGGAAAGCCAATCGAACCCCATTTGTCAGCTACCCCTGGCCCCATCATGGGCCCTGGATCGACACCATCGATTGATCTGAAAAAGAGAAAGCTGGTTATTGAAGCTGGATCCACAGTTAAAAATGATGATGGTTCCACTCTTACTAATGACACCTACAAGATAGTAGAAGGATCACTGGCCAAGGGACACAGGATAGAATCTATAGTGTTTAATGGAAGTGTGACAGGAGCTGGTGCTCATTGCGCCAATGAGATTACGGGTGTTACCATCGTTAACGAAGCTGGAACAGATGTAACTGATTTATATTATGATATATCTACCATCGATGGAAGACTTTGGCTGGTAGACGTAAGCAAAAAAACGTCAGGTAGTAGTGTGGCTTCTTCTAATAACAATACGACTGTTACAAGTGGAACAGGTACTATTGCCAATAATACCAATTCCTTTGGCACAGTATTTAAGGCCAAGGTTACACACGCTGACGGATCCATCACATACATCAATGTTCCGTTTGAGACCAGCGAAGGACTTGATCTTTCGGACAACCTGCCTCAGGTGCTTGGTGCCAGAAGAGCAGGTACTGGAGAAGACAGCGATCCGCTTATAAACTACATGATCATCCTGATCTGTCTTGGATTTATGGCTCTTTACGGGGTTAACTTAAGGCGAAGAGCTACAGAAAAAATTTAACGCTTATAAAACCACATTTCGGATTTTTAATCCCTAATGTGGTTTTTTATATTTAAAAATGGATGATATTCAGCGGACTGGAAAAGAAATAATCTGTTTTCTTATTAATAATTGAAATAAAATTGCCGATAACTATAGTGAATGATCTTGCTATGCCCTTTTTTAGGGCATAGCAAGCAAGAAACTATTGTTGGAGGCGATAATGTCTGATTCAAGGATCAAGAAATCACTTATGTCTGGCATCTGCTATTTGATGATAATAGCAGTTCTTTTGGGTACTCCTATTAAGTGCTCAGCCTACGAAGACTCTGTTAAGCTGTCGGAAGACACTTATAATACCCTGATCAAGGGAACAACAGTGTATAACGGAGTAGACTACGGCAAGCAGTATGGATACAATCCTCTCTACTATTTCCTCAACTACAATGATCTAAGGATTGCTTTTGGCGCAGATCCTGCCAAGCTTGTTGAGCACTATGCGCTCTATGGAATAAAAGAAAAAAGAGTAGCCAACAAGCAGATTACAAGAGGAGCTCAGGCCTGGAGCAGCAGTAACGAGTATATTGTTCCTTCCAATCAGCTCACAAAGGAAAAGAAGGATGGAATGGTAGTTATTCCTGACCAGCTTCACAACAACGGTGGAATGAACAGACGTCAGGAGACTGAGGCCAGAAGCATAGCCAAGCAGCTGGCTACAAATATATATAACCAGATCATGACCAATGAAACTCTTAACAAAAAGAGTAAGAAGAGCAAAAAAGATTCTTCCAGCACCACTCCTTCAATCCCGGAGATTGAGATGGTTGCTTATGCTACAGGAATCGTAAAGGCATATTGCAACGCTGGAACAGAGCTTACACAGGATCAGGTAAAAAAGAGAAACAGCAAGGTGTACAGAACCGCATATGGAGTGTTCTGTGCTCATGAATATACCAGTGCAGGAGCTACAAGGGCTCTGGGCCTTATCCTGGACTATTTAAATGAGATCATTCAGACTAACAATCCTGGAGCAGCACCTATCAAGTGGGTACATGTAAATGCCAATACCTGGAATCAGCAGTACTGCCAGATAGCCTGCAACAACCATGAAGCTTATGCTGATGCCATCTATGGAATTGCAGGATATGGTAAGCACCCTCTGGAGGGCGGAGTTGAACAGGATATCCAGAACTATGTAAATTACGCAACATTAACTAAGATCATCAACACAAGACCAGCTTATGGCGACAATGGACAGGCACCTACTTCTGATCCAACCTGGAATGCTAACTTAAATGGCAACGCTTCAAATGACTACAAACCGTGAGACATATGATGACAGCAAAGAAAGATAAAAACTGGATAAAGATAAAGTTTAAAGTGTGTGTAGCCCTCATGGTGGCAGCAGTTCTTTTGATCCCACCTGCAAGGGCAGCTAAGGTTGACGCCAAGGAACTTACCAAGATAAGCGGGACCACCTTCAAGAGAAACACGCAGGTCTCAACAATCCATATTGGAAGTGATGTTTCAGAGATTTCTTCAAATGCTTTCAGAGGCCTTATAAACCTTCAGTCAATTACAGTCAGTGCCAACAACCCGTTTTACACATCCTACAGTAACTGCCTGTATGACAAAAACATGACTGAGCTTATCTGTTTTCCTGCAGCACTTCACGGAGCAGTCATTCCTGATACAGTTGTTTCCATCGGAGACAACGCACTTTACGGAGTTGATCAGAGTCTTAAAGAGCAGGTGAAATCTGTGGTTAAGGCTCAGGCAGCAGAGAATATGATGGAGTTTGATGTTCCTGGTGAGCATTTCGTCCACACACCATCAGGTGTCAAGTGGAAAAGAGCTGACGGAACAATTGTAGATCCTGACACAGATCTTAAGAAGATGACAGCTGCAGTTGTTGAAGCCTGCACCACAGGCGATATGACTCAGAAAAAGCAGCTTGAGAAATGCTTTAACTACTTTGTTAATACTTCAAGCTATGAGCGCAAGGTGGACCTTCCGATAGGAGAGTGGACAGGACCATTCGCAGCGGACATCTTATCTACAGGTAAGGGTAACTGCTACAACTACGCATCAGCTTTTGCGTACATAGCTAAGGGCCTTGGGTATGACGCAAGAGTCTGCACAGGAACGGTTCAGTCATCGCTTGGAGGCCTTACACCACACGCCTGGACAGAGATAAAGTTTGGCGACGAGTGGTACATCTTTGACACAGAGATGCAGGGAGCAAAAGGAAGCGGCTATTACAAACAGACCTACTACAGCTATCCAGCAGCTCCTATAAATAAGCAGGCGGTATATACAATCAGTTTTTGACGGGAAAAGAGTTTCCGCCGGGTTGTAGTTTAAGAAAAGGGATTTTGATATGAGAAGAGTGCTTGCTGTAACCCTTATAATGTCGGGTACGATATTTTCAATCTTCATCTTTAATCTGGTGATGTATGCTTTTGTTCCTTCCTATAGGAGCATGTTATCAGGTGCAGTAGGGCGGGATGAGAATATACCTGTAGTTGACGTCAATTCAGGTCTTGCCATCGACAGCACTTCCTACCAAGAAGAAAATGACATTCTGCCTGTAAGTTCCAGTCAGGAGGCAGAAGCAGTTGTGGATATGGGAATCTCAGAGGATGTACCTCTGGCACCATCTGTTGAGAGCGCTGTCTCTGAAGTACCTGCAAAGCAGATCATTGGCAAGGAATACCATGAAGACTGCGGTACTGGCGCAGGATACTGGGTTATCACCTATGATGATGGAAGTACGGAAATTGAACAGTACTAAATAGAATTTATACGAATCAGCTGCCTGTTATGGCAGCTGTTTTTTTGTGCAAAAATACATTTTGACGAAACATTTTTTGGCGGAAACGTCTTAGTAAAGGAAATATTACCAAAAGGCGAGGCTTGTTTTTGTGCAAAATACAATAAAGCCACAAAAACTTAAAAGGATTTCTAAGAATGAGAGAAGAATAATCTATGTTTTTGCACAAAAGACATTGCTATACTTCCTAATGTAAACAAATTGTTAACATATTTTTAAGGAGGAACATGTAATGAAAAAGAAATTGGTTAGTCTTTTAGTAGTTTCTGCAATGACACTTTCAATGCTCGTTGGTTGCGGAAACAGCGCAGCTGAGACTGCTACAGAAGTTGCTGAGACAGCTACAGAGGTTGCTGAGACAGCTACAGAAGTTGCTGAGACAGTTGCTGAGACAGCAGGAAACGCTGATCTCGCTGACAAGAAGGTTGGAGTATGTATCTATCAGTTCGCTGATAACTTCATGACTCTCTTCAGAACAGAGCTTGAGAACTATCTCATCTCTCAGGGATTTGCAAAAGATAACATCACTATCGTAGATGGTGCTAACGATCAGGCTACACAGACAAACCAGATCCAGAACTTCATCACACAGGGTGTTGATGTACTTATCATCAACCCAGTTAACTCATCATCAGCAGCAACAATTACAGATCTTGTAGTTGGCGCTAACATCCCTCTTGTATACATCAACCGTGAGCCAGACGCTGACGAGGAAGCAAGATGGGAGTCAAATGGCTGGAACGTAACATACGTTGGATGTGATGCTCGTCAGTCAGGTACAATGCAGGGTGAGATCCTTGTAGACCTTGGCCAGGACAAGATCGACCTCAACGGCGATGGCAAGATCCAGTACATCATGATCGAGGGTGACCCAGAGAACGTTGACGCTCAGTATCGTACAGAGTTCTCAGTTAAGGCTCTTGAGGATGCTGGTTGGGCAGTTGAAGAGCTCGATGATCAGGTTGGTAACTGGGATCAGGCTACAGCTCAGCAGCTCGTTGCTAACTCACTTTCAGCTCATCCTGAGACAGAAGTTGTATTCTGCAACAACGATGCTATGGCACTTGGTGCTCTTCAGTCAATCGAGGCAGCTGGACGTAAGGTTGGCGAGGACATCTACCTTGTAGGTGTTGATGCTCTTACAGAGGCTCTTGAGGACGTACTTGCTGGAACAATGACAGGTACAGTATTCAACGATCACATCGCTCAGTCACACGGTGCAGCTGATGCAGCTATCAACTACATCACAGGTGCTGGCAACGAGTACTACATCGGATGCGATTATGTAAAGGTTACAACTGACAACGCACAGTCAGTTCTTGATTCACTTAAGTAATTAAGTAATTTAAGAAATAATATGGTGCGGGCGCCCAATTAGCACCCGCACCTTTTATTGAGAAAGAAGCAAAGGGATTTAAAGGAAGAAAGGAATTGGGTATGGCATCAGAGTACAAATTGGAACTACGGGGCGTATCAAAGTCCTTTCCCGGTGTAAAGGCACTGGATAACGTACAATTGGCAGTTAAGCCCGGTACCGTCCATGCACTTATGGGAGAGAACGGAGCCGGTAAATCAACACTTATGAAATGTCTTTTCGGCATTTATAAGATGGATGCCGGAGAGATATATATAGACGGAGAAAAGACAACAATCGATAATCCTGATGAGGCTATGAAAAAAGGTATAGCCATGGTGCATCAGGAGCTTCAGCCGGTTCTTGCAAGAAGCGTAGGAGAGAATATGTTCCTTGGAAGATTCCCGGTTAAGAAATTTGGTCCTATTCAGGTAATCGACCACAAAACAATGTACGAAGAAACAGGGAAGTGGCTCAAAGAGGTTAACATGGACTTTGATCCAAAGGCGCAGCTTGACACACTGTCTATCGGACAGATGCAGTCAGTAGAAATTGCCAAGGCAGTTTCCCATGACGCCAAGGTTATCATCTTCGACGAGCCTACATCTTCTCTTTCAGATAGCGAAGTAGAAGCGCTCTTTAAGATCATGGAAGGTCTTAGAGAAAAGGGTGTTGCAATGATCTACATCTCACACAAGATGGATGAGATCAAGAGAATTGCTGATGATGTTACTATCATGCGTGATGGTACATACATCGGAACATGGCCAGCAAAAGACCTTACAATTGACGAGATCATCGCCAAGATGGTAGGCCGTGAGCTTACAAACATCTACCCAGTCAAGGACAGAACTCCTGGCGAAGTAGTTATGGAAGTTAAGGGACTTTCTTCAATCCATGAGAAGTCATTCCAGGATGTATCCTTCACACTTAGAAAGGGTGAGATCCTTGGATTTGGCGGACTGGTTGGTGCTCAGAGAACAGAGCTTATGGAAGGTCTGTTTGGAATCAGAAATCTTTCTGCAGGTGAGATCACGATACACGGCAAAAATGTCAAGATCAAATCACCTAAGGATGCCATGAATGCCGGCATCGGAATGATCACAGAGGACAGAAGAGGTAACGGTATCTTCGGATGTCTTTCTATAAAGGATAACGTAGGCGTTTCAGTTTACAACAAGTACTTAATGGCGGGATTTGTTCTTGACCATGGCAAGATCAATAAGGTAGTTGATGACAGTATTGAGAAGCTTTCCATCAAGACTCCAAGCATGCAGGAGCACATTTCCAATCTGTCAGGTGGTAACCAGCAGAAGGTTATCGTATCAAGATGGCTTGCCAACGATCCTGATATTCTTATAATGGATGAGCCTACAAGAGGTATCGACGTAGGTGCCAAGCATGAGATTTATGAGATCATGACAGATCTGGCCAAGCAGGGTAAGGCTATCATAATGATATCCTCCGAAATGGCAGAACTTCTTGGTATGTCAGATCGAATTTATGTAATGTGTAACGGTAAACTCAGAGGCGAGATAACTGAAGAGAGCGACATGACCCAGGAGAAGGTTATGAGCTACGCTACTCAGTTTTAATCATTAGAAGAGAGGATTGGAAAAATGGTAAAGACAAAACAACAGAAAGCGATAGATTTTCTTATCAATAACGGTGTTATCATCGTAATGTTCATCCTGGTTATTTACACAGGTATTACAAATGACAGGTTCCTTACAACAAACAACCTGTTCAACATTCTTATGAATATGAGTTCAAGACTTGTAATCGCTCTTGGTATTGCAGGTTGTGTTATCACAGCTGGTTGTGACCTTTCAGCTGGACGTATGATCGGTTTTGCAGCATGTATCGCAGGTACACTTCTTCAGAAGATCGACTACTCAGGTAAGTTCTTCCCTGATATGCAGCCACTTAACATCTTCGTTGCACTTCTTATCGTTCTTGCTATTTGCGGTGCATTTGGTGCTATTACTGGATTCTTCATCGCATTCCTTCACGTACCTCCATTCATCGCAACACTTGCTATGATGGAAATCGTTTATGGACTTGCTCTTATCTACACAGGTGCTACACCTCTTGGTGGATACACAACAGAGTACACAAACATTGCATCAGGAAGATTCCTTGGTGTCAGCTACCTTATCTGGATCGCAATTATCGTAGCTGCTATCACATGGTTCATCTTCAACATGACAAGACATGGTAAGTACATGTATGCCATCGGTGGAAACCCACAGGCTGCAGAAGTTGCCGGTGTTCCTGTTCGTCTTACAATGGTACTCATTTACATGAAGGCCGCTATGATGTATGGTCTTGCAGGATTCATGCTTGGTGCTAAGGCCGGCGGTGCATCAGTTAACCTTGGTCTTGGTTACGAGATGGAAGCTATCGCTGCATGTACAATCGGTGGTGTATCAGTTACTGGTGGACGTGGTAAGGTTTCAAGTGCTATCATCGGTGTTGCCGTATTCGAGCTCTTAAAGGCAGCCCTCCAGTACCTCGGTGTTGATGCTAACGCACAGTACATCTTCATCGGACTGGTTATCTTCGTAGCTATCTCACTTGATATCCGTAAGTACGTTGCTAAGAAGTAATAACATCCCTTATAATTATCTGGGGGCATGGCCTGCGCCATGTCCCCTTTTGGTTTATTGGTTTTTGGTGGGACAAGTCTTATGTCCCACTTTGAGGACGCTTGCGCTCCTTTCGCCTGGCAGCGGTACTAAGCTCGGTAAAACCTCGCCAAGTACCGGCCGGCTCAAAGGCCTCTTCAGTGGGGCATAAGACTTGTCCCACCATATACACATTAAAGAAATGGGGACATGGCGCAGACCATTTAAAGGCGTTTGTTGCGGCCGGAAGAAGGTCGACAAACGGTAATGCTTTTGTTGTTGAAAGGAATTGAACTATGACATTTATGGACGTAATTAACCACATGGGAATTGAGATACTGGCGTTTGCTGTGTGTATGTTCTTTGGTATTCGCCTCATCATTACTAGAGATGTGAGTATAATAAAGAAGGAACACCCTGAAGAGATTAAGCACCCCAAGGAGTATTGTTTATATGCTGGTTTGATAATCATCTTCTTGGGAGTAGCAGCCCTGGTTATGGGTATTGTTTCATTTTTCGATGCGGTGGCTTCTCTCATAGTGATTCTTGTGGCTGTATTCGCTATGGGAATTATGTGGAAGTTCATGCACGAGAAATATGCGTAATCTATAATTGATTTATCAGTGAGCCCTGGGGATGAGAAAAGATATTTCTGCTCCTCGCCGGCCCTTTAGCTCGGCCGGTACTTAGTGTCTGTTTTTTAGACACTTAGTACCGTTGCCAGAGATAAGGAGCGAGAGCGTGCCTAGAGAGTAGAAATACTTTTCTCATCCCCAGGGCGGACTAAAAAGGAATTACCATGAACAGATATAGAGTCATGCTTGTGGACGACGAGGAAGATGTTGCCCAGGCGATACTTAAGAAACTGAATTGGGAAGAGATGGGCTTTGAGAAGCCAAGATATGCCCACAATGGACTTGAGGCGTTAGAACTGTCGGAAGAGCTAAGGCCTGACATTGTCATGACTGATATTAAGATGCCATACATGGATGGAATGGAGCTGTCTAGGAACTTGAAACAGCTCTATCCAAATATCAGGATCATCATCTTTTCTGGCTTTGATGAGTTTGAGTATGCCAAGGAGGCCATTAGACTTGAGGCTGAAGAGTATATCTTAAAGCCTATAGATTCTGATGAGCTTAGGGCAGTGTTTACCAGAGTTCATGAGGCACTTGATAGAGATATCAATGAGAAGCTTAATGTGGCCAAGCTTGAGAATTACTACATGGATTCTCTGCCACTTCTTCAGGAGGATTTCTTTACTGCGCTCATAGAGGGCAGGATTGCAGAGGGCAAGATAGAGAAGTTCTTATCTGACTATCGTATCGAGCTTACAGGACCTCTTTTTGCTGTAGCAGTTGTTCACATCAGCAGCTCCAGTATTCCTGAGGGCATGAATCCTGTTCTTTTATCTGTTTCCGTGCGCAAGCTTCTTGAAGAGAGGATAGATGAAAAGTGGGGCTGCAGGTTCTTTTCCTACCTTGGCAGTACTGTCATGGTGGCTCAGTTTGCAGAGAGGAAGGATGCAACTGCATTTACCGACGAGTGCGACAGGCTCTGCAGGCTGGCTGAGAGTATCTGTAAGGCTAACGTAACTATTGGCGTAGGTTCACTGGTTGAGGCTCTTTCAGATATTGATTCTTCATACAAGGGCGCAAGGGATGCGGTTTCCTACAGAGTTTTATATGGACATACCAAGGCAATCAACATCTCTGAGATCTCACCTATGGACAGCGATGAGGTGGTTTCAGAGGATGACAACAGCCTTCTTGATATATTCAAAAAGATAAAGATGGCTGATGAAGAGGCTGTTGAGGCAGCTGCCAAGAAGTACATTGAGCAGGGGCTTGAGAACCAGTCTTCAATTCAGAACCACAGATTCTTTGTCATGGATCTTGTCAGCGAGCTCTATAAGTTTGCAAGGAGCAATCAGCTTGAAGTGGGTGAGATCTTTGACATGAACACCGATGTATATGCTCAGGTTCAGCAGATGGAAGGCACAGAGCTTTCAAACTGGTTTGGCTCTGTGGCTCTTAAGATGCATGAGCAGATTGCGGGAAAGAGATCTGACAACACCAGAAGCTTTGTCACTAAGGCAAAAGACTACGTGGCTGACCACTACATGGATCAGGACCTGTCCATCGACTTTATGTGCAACTATCTTGGTGTCAGCAGTGCATATTTCTCCACAGTTTTCAAGAAGGAGACAGGAAAGACCTTCGTTGGATATCTCACAGATTTCCGCATGGAAAAGGCTGAGCGCATGCTTCTTGAAACTGATGAAAAAACATATATCATAGCGCAGGAAGTTGGCTATTCAGATCCAAACTACTTCAGCTATGTTTTCAAAAAACAGTTTGGGGTTTCACCTTCTAAATACAAGGCTGGCAAGGAATAAAGGCATTGGAAGATAAGAGTGTATCCAAGGAATTTGATAAGCTGCGTTCCAAATGGAAGCTTGAGAGGTACATGAGGAATGCAGTTCCAAGGAGTATCCAGGTTACGATATCGGTTTCTTTTACCATCGTAGCCCTTGTTTGTATGCTTGCCATGGGTGTTGCCCTTTATAACAGTTTTTCTGTAAGGTCAGAGAAGATGCTCACCGACAGCGCGGAGCTGACTCTGGACCAGACTGTTCTCGCTCTTGAGGACTATCTTAGAAGCATGAGACGAATGTCTGATGCAATCTATTACAATGTCATCAAAGATCAGGATATCAGCAGAGAGTCTCCCATTGAACAGATGAATCTTTTGTATGAGGCCCACAAGGACTACCTTATAAGCCTTGCTCTGTACACAGAGGATGGCCAGCTTGTGTGCGCTTCTCCCGTAGCTGTAGAAAAGCCGGAAGTTGATGTCACAACCCAGGACTGGTTTAAGACTGCGCTTGCAAGGCCTGAGAACCTGCATTTTTCCCTGCCACATGTCCAGAACATTTTCGTAGACGACCCTACCTTCAGGTACTACTGGGTAACTTCCCTAAGCCGCGCAGTTGAGCTTGGCGGAAGAGGTGTACCTGAGCAGGGAGTTCTTTTGGTGGATATGAATTACGCCGTTATTAAGCAGATGCTTGAGGGGGTTAACGACAACCCTTCAGAGCAGTATGTATACCTGTGCGATAATTCCGGGGCTATCATCTACCATCCGATGCTTATGCAGATCGAAGCGGGGCTCTACAGGGAGAACAACTCTGTGGCTGCAAGTTACGATGATGGAAGCCACAAGGAAGAGTTCATGAGGGAAAAGAGAATTGTCACCGTCAAGACCATGAGCTACACAGGATGGAAACTTGTCAGTGTTATCCCAACAAGTAACTCTTATCTTGGCATGAAGGATATCAGATATTTCGTAATGATGATCCTCTCAATAACCCTGCTTGCAATGCTTATCCTTAACAGAATGGTTGCAAGGCGAGTTACAAGGCCTATCACCAAGCTCAATGATTCCATCAGAGAGATCGAGATGGGCAAGGTGAACCCTTCTGTATATATTGGCGGACCTTCTGAGATCGAGCACCTTGGTAAGACACTTCGTCGAAGCTACGACCAGATAGATCAGCTTATGAAGGACATGGTAGCTTCCCAGGAGGAAAAGAGAAAATCAGAGCTTGACGCTCTTCAGTCCCAGATCAATCCTCACTTCTTATACAATACCCTTGATTCCATTGTGTGGATGATCGAGGGAGCAAAATATGACGAAGCGGTGTTTATGATAACCCAGCTCGCCAGCCTCTTTAGAGTGTCTCTTTCAAGTGGCAAGACCATCATTCCTATTGAGGATGAGATCCGCCATGCCAGCAACTATATGAACATTCAGAAGGTCAGATTTAAGGATGCCTTTACCATAGATTTTGACATTGACGAGGAGATAAAGAACTACTGCACAGTTAAGCTTATCGTTCAGCCTATCCTTGAAAATGCGGTTTACTATGGCGTTAAGGATATGGAAGACGGAGAGATCAGAGTCAAAGGCTTTAAGGGCGAGGACGGAGATATCTACATTACGGTTTCAGATAACGGCTTTGGAATGAGCAGCGAGCAGCTGGAATTTCTTTTGACTGATGATACGAGAGTTCGCAAGAAGGGATCAGGTGTTGGCCTCATCAATGTGCAGCGAAGGATACAGCTTCGCTTTGGCCAGGAGTATGGTCTTAAGATTGAGTCTGAGCCAGACGAGGGATGCGTTGTTACCATCCATCTGCCTGCAATAGAATATACGGAGGAGAACCGAAAGGCTCTTGAATCCGGAAAGGAGCGGGGCGATGAAGAGTAACAGGAATCTATTTATTTTAGTCGTGGCAGTTCTTCTTTCCATCGTGCTTGTGGCTTCAACCTCTGCTCTTATTATGAGCGGCGTAAGGGAGGACCCTGTAAGGATCTCGGTTGTGGTGGATGACAGCGGATCCACAAGATGGGCTTCTTTCCTGGCTGGACTTGAACAGGCTGCCAAGGATAACGGCGTTAAGCTAAACGTTGTTCCAACAGGAAGGAACTTTACTCTTAAACAGCAGCAGATGGCCATAAACGATGAGATCGCAGACGGAGCAGATGGAGTGGTGCTCCAGATAGCAAGCAGCCGTGGGACAGAGGAGATGATATCAGAGGTCAGCAACAAGGTTGTGCTGATGCTGGTGGATACTACTGCAGACATGGATGTTGATGTTGAGGGCAAGTCAGCCTGCATTGACGCAGATAACCTGGCTGTCGGAAGAGCACTTGCCAACGAAGTCCGCATAGCTTTTGGCAATGACCTTTCTGGCCACAAGCTTGGAATTGTTGCTGGTAACCAGAAACAGAACAGCCTCATAGAGAGGATGGAGGGCTTTAATGAGAACATCGCATCCTCTGGAGCTGTGGTGGCCTGGACAGACAACAGCATCGTTGATGTCAGCGAGAGGATAGAGATATGCCAGAGTCAGGAGAAGGCAGATATTCTGGTGGCGCTGGATAATACGGGACTTGAAGCGGTCTGCGACTATGCTTTAAGGACCGGGGATAAGTTCTACATCTTTGGAGAAGGAACTTCGATTAAAAATGTGAGTTACCTGGATGATGGCATAATAAACAGCATGGTGGTTCCAAATGAGTACTACATGGGCTATCAGAGCATAGTGGCTATCATGAGGAGACTGGACAATAAGCTGACTCCGATGGAGGATCAGAAGATCAGCTACCGCGTGGTCAACAGGGAGAATCTGTTTGATGAGAGCAACCAGAGAGCGTTGTTCCCAGTTGTAGAATAGGAGAGAGTATGAGCAAACGCATAAAGGGGATGGCTGTTGCACTGTCATTTGTGCTTCTTGCTGCAGTCTTTGCGGCAGGTTGCGGACAACAGAATACAGTAAGACGCTCGGATAAGATCAAGGTGGGAGTTACGATCTATGACCAGTACGACACCTTCCTTAGCCAGTACATGGAGTGCTTTACAAAAGAGCTTGAGGCTGACGAAGAGGTAGAAGTAGTGGTATACAATGCTTCCCAGAGCCAGCAGACTCAGAATTCTCAGGTAAAGAAGATGATCGAGGACGGGTGCGATATTCTGTGCGTTAATCTGGTGGACAGAACTGACCCCACCACAGTTATAGATGCTGCGAAAAAAGCTGACGTACCAATTGTCTTTTTCAACAGAGAGCTGGTTGAGGGAGATATTGGAAGGTGGAACAAGCTCTTTTACGTAGGTGCTGATGCCGCCCAGTCAGGAATCCTTGAAGGGGAGCTGGCTGCATCGACCTGCCTTTCTGATAAGACCATCGATAGAAATGGCGATGGCAAGATCCAGTACATAGTCCTTGAGGGCGAGGCTGGTCATCAGGACGCGATCGTAAGAACAGAGTATTCCGTTGATACCCTGGTTCAAAAAGGTGTTGAGGTTGATAAGCTTGGATACGCTATTGCCAACTGGAACAGGGCTCAGGCCCAGACCAAGGTTGCCCAGTTTATTGAAAACTACCACGACAGCATTGAGCTTATCATGTCCAATAACGATGATATGGCCCTTGGTGCCATCGACGCCTATGAGGCAGCAGGCATGATAAAGAGCGAGTGGCCTGCGATCTTTGGTATCGACGGAACCACAGTTGGTCTTGAGGCTGTCCGTGATGACAAGATGACAGGCACTGTATATAACGACAAGGAAGGCCAGGCCCACGCCCTGTACAGGCTCACCACAACCATAGCAAGGGGCGGAAGCATTGAGGAGCTGTCTGACGAGTTTGAAGTTACTGATGGAAAGTACATCAGGCTTGATTATGAGAAGATAACAGCAACGAATATCAATAAATATCTTAAGGTAAAATAGTACTTGATTTTACTCCCACGGGGTTATATAATGCTAAATGTCGCTGATATTTAGCGTATCGGGGTGTGGCTCAGTTGGTAGAGCACTATCTTAGGGAGGTAGGGGCCGCGTGTTCGAATCACGTCACTCCGATTTAGAGGAACCGCTCAGTTCGAGCGGTTCTTTTTTTGTCTGTTTTAGAATAAATATGCAATCGTAACTAAGTTTCATCTATGGCGAATTCCTGACAATTTAATTACTTCTTGACGTATACTGCATCTTTGTGTTAATTTAATTAACCGTGTCACGTATAAATATTCATTCTTAGAAAGAGTAAGTAAAAAAGAGGTTTTAAATGCAGGAAATAGCAGTTTATAAGGAAACAATAATTGGTGAAACGAAGTATGTGATCTTCACCATCAACGATGAAAACTTTGGTATTGATATTTCTTTTGTGAATTCAATCATCAAGATGCCAGCTATAACAAATGTTCCGGATTATCCAGAGCACTATAGCGGTATCATCAGCTTAAGAGGTGAGGTAATACCTGTTATCAACTTAAGAAAAATGATGAATTATGAGGAAGAAGTTGTAGATAGCGCAAAGATCATCATTGTTGATATTGAAGAGGATAAACAGGTTGGAATTATCGTAGATGAGGTTACAGAAGTTCTGGACCTTTCTGATGATGAGATCATGGAGCCATCTCCTTTCCTTAAAAAGAGTGAGTCACTTATCAGCGGAGTTGGCAAAAAGGACGACGAGCTGATCTCAGTATTCAACCTTGAATCATTAAACTAATAAAGAAGACGCCGCAGATTTACAAATGATCTGCGGCGTATATTTTTATATTATGGTCGCTGCCAGAATTGAGATGGCATAAGAGATGTTTATTATGAGGAAATTCTTTATAGATGTGATGAATGTCTTTTCCTTGATCTGAGCATTTCTAAATTCGTGAATGTTCTTAATTACAAGGGGCAGTGATAAGAAGTAGATAAGAGCTACAGGCTTTAGGAATCCACATATTACCATAAGAGCAACTGAAGCATAGGTTCCGTAGTACAAAAGTGCGTAGAGCCTTACCGCCCATTTTCTTCCTATATAGTAGGCGAGAGTAAGTCTTCCTACAGCAGTGTCCTTTTCTATATCACAGGTGTTGTTGGCAAGCATGATGTTCGCTGTGGTAAAGGTTGTTACCAGAGAGAACAGGAAAAAAGTGATAAATGGCATCACATGTATCTGCAGTGAAATAGTTTCCCAGGAAAGGTTTAAATCCAGGTAATAGGTTGGATTGTTTATATACAACATAAGGAAGGGAATGAACATTCCGTATGCGATACCTGATATTACTTCTCCAAGTGGAATCCTGGAAATCGGTATTGGACCAAAGGTGTAAAAGATTCCAAGAAGGAAGCAAAAGGCTCCAAGCAAAAGAACCACTATCCCGGTGTTATATGCCAGATACAGGCCAAGTAAGGTGCTGACAGACAGCATGATGATGATGGCTGCAAAAGCTCTTTTCCTTGGAATAGGAAGCATCTCTGGATAATCCTTACTATCAATGTAGTTATTGATTGCTGTAGTTGTCAGATCAAATAAGAACATGGCGATAAAGAATATTACCATCAGTTTTATATTGACCGGCTGTCTCTGATAGAGGATGAACAGCATGGTGTTAAGATAAGCAAAAACACTGGTTATCTTCGTGGTTATCTCCACATATTTCAAAAAATTTCTGACCATTTGGACTCCTGTTTGTGAACAAAAATATACGAAAATACATTTTATAAAATAAAATTGAAATATATATTGTCGCGTACAATTAAATATGATATCATGTCAATGTTTCTCACGCAATGAATTTATGAAAGTTTTAGAAAGAAGGAAAATGAAATGACGAAAATTGTTGTTATCGGTGCTGGTTACGCCGGAGTGCTGGCCACCAAAAAGCTCGAAAAGAAGCTTCGTAAAAAGAAACTTCTCGGCTCCTGCGAGATAACTATTATCGACAAGCACCCTTATCACACAATGCTCACTGAGCTTCACGAAGTCGCAGCTTGTCGTGTTGGTGAAGAGAGCATCAAGATGGATCTTAAGAAGATCTTTGCTGAGAGAAAGGTGAACGTAGTTCTTGATACAGTCACAGGCGTTGATTTTAACAGCAACACTGTAGAGGGCAAGAATGGCAGCTATGATTACGATTACCTTGTTGTTGCAGCAGGATCCAAGCCAACATACTTTGGCGTTGAGGGAGCTGAAGAGTATAGCTACAAGCTCTGGTCTTATGACGATGCAGTAAAGCTTCGCGACAGGATCCACGAGTGCTTCAGACTTGCAGCAGATGAGACAGATATCAATAAGAAGAGAGAACTTCTTAGCTTTTATGTAGTTGGTGCAGGCTTTACAGGCGTTGAGATGGTTGGTGAGCTTGCTGAGTATACACCAATCCTTTGCAAGAGATTTGGTATCGACAGAGGTGATGTGACTATCGTTGATGTAGATGGCCTTTCACGTCCAGTGCCAATTCTTCCTGAGAAGCTTTCTAATAAAGTAGACAGAAGGCTTCGCAAGATGGGCGTTGATGTTGTTATGAACGCTTCAGTTGTAGGAGTTGGAGAGAACTTCATTAAGCTTAAGAAGGGCGATGAAGTATCTGAGCATGTAGCAGGAACAGTTATCTGGACCGCTGGTATCGAGAGCTCAGAGATCACTTCCAAGATTGCACAGGAAGTTAAGAGCGGCGGAAGAGGACGTATTGAAGTTGATGAGTTCCTTAGAAGTGTCGATCATGAAAACGTTTTTGTTATTGGCGACAACATGCTCTACACGGCTCCAGGCCAGGAGAGACCAGTTCCTCAGATGGTTGAGAATGCTGAGCACTCCGCAGCTACTGTAGCAAGGAACATCATGGTTGATATTACCGGAGAAGGGGAAAAAGAGAGTTACAACCCTAAGTTCCACGGCGTTATGGTATGTGTTGGCGGACGTTACGGCGTGGCAAGAGGCGGAATGGCCAACCACCAGATCAACTTTGCGTCATTCTTTGCTATGTTTGCAAAGCACTTCATCAACATTATCTATTTCATTCAGGTAATGGGATGGACCAAGGTGTTCAGCTACCTGATGCATGAGTTCTTTACTATCAGAAACAACAGAAGTTTCCTTGGCGGTCACTTCTCAAACAAGACTCCAAGCTTCATGATGGTACCCCTTCGTGTATGGCTCGGCGCTGTATGGGTATTTGAAGGCGTCATGAAGATTGTTGAAGGATGGCTTCAAAAGCCAATGCTTGAAGGCTTCTTTGGAGGAGCAAACTCATGGTTTGATTCTCTTCTTGGAAGAGTCAGCCCTACAGCAGTTGACGCAGTTTCAGCAGCAACAACAGAGGTTGCAGACGCAGTGGCATCAGCTTCAACTGAAGTAGCTGCAGCAGCTCCAGCAGGAACAGTTATCTTTGACTGGAACTTAGGGCTCTTTGAAATGATCTTTGTATCAGGAACAGACCTTGCAAAGTCTACAATTTCTGACTTTGCATTCAAGATCCAGGTTCCTTTCGTTGACTGGATAGTTGAGAACATAGTTCTTTCAAGTGATGCTATGACAATGTTCATGCAGGGACTTATCGTTATCCTGCAGATTCTTATTGGCCTTGGACTTATGGCTGGATGCTTCACATTCCTTTCAGCCGGTGTTTCACTGGTCCTTCAGGCAATGTTTGTAACTACAACGGGTCTATACCTCAACACCTTCTGGATGATCTTTGCTGGCCTTGCAGTTATGTTTGGTGGTGGACGTTCAATTGGTCTTGACTACTATCTGATGCCATGGCTTAAGAGCAAGTGGAAGAAGGTTAAGTGGGCGAGAAAGTGGTATCTCTACAATGACTGATCGAAATTTGGATTTTGACAGAGCTTTCGAAATGGTCCGCAAAGAGTGCGCTGGAATTATAGAAAGAGCACCAGGACTTATAAGAGGTTACACATCCTATCTTACTGCCGCACAGGGCAAGATGATGAGGGCAGCAGCTACGCTTGCGTGCTCCATGGATGAAGATGGGATGATCCCTATGGATGCTGTGATATTTGCTTCTGCAGTAGAAACAATGCATCTGGCAACACTTATCCATGATGACATTATGGATGATGCTGATGTCAGACGTGGACTTGTGACACTTCAGAAAAAGGCTGGCAAAAGGACAGCTGTTATCTGCGGTGACTATCTGTTGGCAGCAGCCATGAGACAGCTTTCAAGAGCTAAGGAAAATGACAGATATAAGAGTTTTGATTTCTCCAGGTACGTCGAGAGAGTTGCTCTCGGCGAACTGAGGCAGAACATCAATAACAAAAACTTTAGACTGGATGTTTTCAGATATCTGGCCATTATCGATGGCAAGACTGCAGCTCTTTTTGAAGGGGCGTACCATGCAGGTGCTCTTGCAGGAGATGAGAGCAGTGAGCGTATAGCTCTTTTGCGAAAGCTTGGCAGATATACAGGTATCATCTTCCAGCTTACGGATGACTGCATTGACTATGAGGTATCTGAGGATACAGCAGGTAAGCCGGTGCAGGCAGATTTTGAAAACGGCGTTATAACAATGCCTCTTATCCATGCTATTAGTAAGGACCCATTCCTTGCACAGGATGCAGAAAATGGAAGTCTCACCAAGGAGAAGGTTCTTAGAGAAGTTGAAAGGCACGGAGGAGTTTCTTTTACCCATAAGATGGCAGGAGATTACTACGACAGGTGCCTTGCGATAATGGATAAACTGGCGCTTGGAGGCAGGAAAAAAGAGATCTTATCTGGCCTCCTTGAGAGAGCCTACAGAGGTCTTAAATGATATTTTGGCTAAGGCCTTAATATAAATGCTATAAAAGGAAAGGAAAAAACAAATGAAAAAGAAATTAGTTTCATTCGTAGGTGCTACTCTTCTTTCAGCAGTAGTACTTGCAGGCTGTGGTTCACAGTCAGGATCAGCTTCAGAGGTTGCTACACAGACAACTTCAGAGGCAGCAACAGGAGCAGAGCTCAAGACTGGTCTTGGAACAAGCGTATCAATCGCTGATTCTAAGGACGCAACAGCAGAGGGGGATGGAACAGCACAGGCTGATGCTACAATCGCAGCAGTTACTGTTGATGCTGATGGTAAGATCACACAGTGCGTGATCGATATCGCACAGACAAAAATCGGTGCAAGCGCAGACGGTAAGATCACATCAGATCTTGCAGCTGAGTATCCTTCAAAGAGAGAGCTCGGCGACAACTATGGAATGAAGAAGGCTTCTGCTATTGGCAAGGAGTGGTACGAGCAGGCTGATGCTTTTGCAGCATGGGCAGTTGGCAAGACAGCTTCTGATCTTAGCGGAATGGCTATCTCAGAGGGTTACGCTGGTGATGCTGACCTTGCAGCTTCTGTTTCTATCCATGTAACAGGCTTCCAGGCAGCAGTTCTTGAGGCTGTAAACAATGCTACAGCAATGGGCGCTCACGAGGGCGACAAGCTTGGCCTTGGTGTTACAACTAACATTGAGAAGTCAGTTGATGCATCTGCTGAAGGCGATGGAACAGCTGAGGCTTACACAACAATCTCAGTTCTTACTGTAGGAAACGATGGCAAGATCACAAGCAACATCATCGACGCTGTTCAGGCTAAGATCACATTTGATGCTGCTGGTGTTATCACAGCAGATAAGTCAGCTGAAGTACAGAGCAAGAACGAACTTGGTGATGCTTATGGAATGAAGAAGGCATCTGCTATTGGAAAAGAGTGGAACGAGCAGGCTGCTGCATACGCTGCTTACACAGTTGGTAAGACAGCTGATGAAGTAGCTGGCACAGCTATGGAAGAGGGCCGCGCTGCTGATGCTGATCTTGCAGCTTCTGTATCAGTTCACATCACAGATTTCAACGCTGTTATTGCTAAGGCTGTTGCAGCTGCGAAATAATGAACTTATAGTTTTATAAGACAGATTGTAGAAGTGTTTGGGGTGCGCTTTATTTTACGCACCCCATTTTTCTCTTGGGAACGCATTATGAAGATGAAAAAACTTTTGCCGGTTTTACTGCCAGGAATTCTTTTCCTGATACTGATAGCCGGGATAATTACATACAGATCTGTTTCTGAGGCAGCTCAGCTAAACAGATATACTGCAACTTTCCTGGATGTTTTTGACACCAGAACAGAGATAGTTGGCTTTGCCAAAGACAAGGACGAATTTGCAAAAAACGCCCAGCTTATCAAGGATGAGCTTATAAGGTACAATCAGCTCTATGATATTTACAATGATTATCCGGGAGTGAACAATATTAAGACCATAAATGACAATGCAGGAGTAGCTCCTGTAAAAGTGGATCCGGACATAATCTCACTACTTGAGTTTAGTATAGATACATATTATGAAACTGACGGCGCTGTAAACGTAGCGTTAGGAAGCGTCTTATCTTTGTGGCACAAGGAGAGGATGATAGGAATGGATGACCCTGACAGGGCAGCTCTTCCAGACGCAGAAGCCCTTAAAGAAGCTTCTCTCCACACGGATATCACAGACATAGTGATCGATAAGGAAAACAGCACAGTATATCTTGCAGACCCTGACATGTCCCTGGATGTGGGCAGTACAGGAAAGGGCTATGCAGTCCAGAGAGTTTTAGAGTATGCTAGAGAGGAAGGTCTTGATAACATCCTTCTTAGCCTTGGGGGCAATATTTCCTGCATAGGCACAAGGATCGATGGAACCAGCTTCAGGCTTGGTATTCAGAATCCCGACATGGATAGCGATGAGCAGTATGTTGAGATGGTGGATATTGGCGACGGGGAGTGCGTTGTATCTTCAGGAGACTATCAGAGGTATTATTATGTAGACGGCGTAAGATACTGCCACATAATTGACCCAAAGACTCTGTATCCTGCAGGTGGCTTTGCCAGTGTCAGCGTAATCACTGACGATTCGGGACTTGCAGATTCTTATTCCACAGCCCTTTATACCATGTCCTATGAAGATGGACTTTCATTTGTAGGGAAAAGAGATAACGTAGAAGCCATGTGGATCATGCATGACGGAACAAAGAGATACTCTGAAGGTTTTATTGGAAAGTACGTAAAGAAATGAAAAAGAACGATATCATTTTAATAGCTATTACACTGGTGGTGGCTCTGGCCTGCTTTATTGGCACCAGGATATGGCAGAAATCTAATACTGATGAAGACGCAGTTGCTGTTGTGACCATCGATGGAGATATCTACGGAGAGTTCCCTCTTTCTGAAGATATAGTAGAGAGGATTGAATTTCCTGATGGAAGCTTCAATGTCCTTACAGTATCAGAAGGCTACGCTGATGTAACAGAGGCCTCATGTCCTGATCAGATCTGTGTTCATCACAACCACATAAGGTATTCCGGAGAGTCGATAGTGTGTCTTCCAAATAAGCTGGTGGTTGAAGTTAAGGGCGGAGAAGACAATGGTATTGACGGATCAACCTACTGATCAGTGAAAAAGGAAATTGAGATGAAAACTAAAAGAATTGCTTTTTTAGGACTGTTTGTGGCGCTGGCTTTTGTCCTTTCATATATTGAATTCATGCTTCCTCTTAATATAGGAATTCCCGGAGCCAAGATTGGTATCGCCAATCTTGCTGTAATGGTGACCCTTTACACAGTTGGTGAGAGGGATGCTATTGTTCTTTCTATAATAAGGGTAGTTCTGGTGGGACTTACATTTGGCAATCTATCCATGATGATGTATTCACTGGCGGGAGCGGCGCTTTCTCTTTTTGCAATGCTGATAGCTAAGCGGATTTCAAAGCTCTCCATGACCGGAGTGAGCGTTCTGGGCGGAGTATTCCACAACGTAGGACAGATCATTGTGGCTATGCTGGTTCTTGAGACAAAGAGCCTTTTCTACTACCTGCCATTTCTCATTATTGTTGGAACCATCACGGGAGTGGTGATTGGTATTGTTTCAAGCCTCATCACTGAGAGGGTAAAAAAGTCCATGCAATTCTGAAAATGATTGTTCAATCATTTTTCACACTTTTTTTGTTGACTAACCATAATATTATGATAATCTATTAAAGGCTCTAAACCAAAGCTATGACAGCAAAGGCCCAGGAGCCTTTTTATTGCTTATTTTTAAAGACATAATTTCAATTTATTAGGAGTTTTACTGATGCTAGACAGAGCAGATCTTATCAATCAGTTAGCTGCATCAATGGGTGCAGGTCAGCGTGTAACAACCAAACAGGAAGAGTCAAGATATGACGCCAAGACAGGAACTTTATATTGCAATGGAATGCAGATCAATGCGTCAATTGCTGATCAGGCTATCAGGCATTTTGAACTTGTAGCAAGCAAGTATGATAAAAACGATGCTTCATCAAGACAGATGGCTATGATTTACGAATGTGCCATTCAGTCAATCAAGATGATGCAGAACCCACAGGTTAAGGCTCTTTTGAAGACTGAGGTTGTAAAATAAAACTGAAGAATTTATATGTGTTGTCCTCTTTATCGGAATCCCGGTAGAGAGGTTTTTTTATGGTTTGACCCGGTGTTAAAATTAGCCTTATAATTTATATGTAGCAACATTTTCTTATGAAGGGCAAATATGTACGAAACCACACAGGTCACTTATGGAGAGGGAACCATAACTGTGACAATGAGCTCGGAGAGCAATACTGAAGTAGCTGCTCCCGATATCAGATTTGGCAGTTATGAAAGCGCTGTGAGGGCTTGCTTTACCGCAAAAGAGCTGGAGGAAATATCCTCAGGACAGGATGCGGAGGTGAGCTTTAGCTTCGTGATGTCTGATGAGATAGCAAACGAGAGCGAGCTGGCTTTTTTTGACCAGGCTATAGAGGAGAAGTCTAAGGAGTATGGCGCTCTGCATAATGGTGTGTTCTTTGATGTCAACGCCGAGAAGTATGTTGGCGCAGAGGAGCCAGAGGAACTGGAAAGTTTTTCTGAAGACGTTGAGATGCAGTATGACATTCCACTCTATCTTGTAGCTCCCGAAAGAGAATACTATCTCATGACCGATGTGATGGGAGTGTGCGATTTTGCGCAGGATACGGATGTTGGTGCAGATACTCTTACAGTCAGTACTCACAGTATTGGAACGACTCTTTTGCTGTATCAGACGAAGAGCGAGAGCCTTGTCCCTACTGAGAAAAAAGTCCAGATCAAATCGCAGCATCTCTTTCTTGGAGGTATAGTTCTCCTGGTACTTGTATGGTTTTTGGTTGATCGTAGGTACAAGAAGAACAGGGAATAACTAGCTGTTGTAAAAAAATAGCATAAAATGCTAGTTATACCACAAATTCTAGTAGATTTTACAAATGAAATTAAGTACAATGTTTCTATGGACGCGAATTTGATCTTTGGTGACAATACAAGCTATTACAGTAAGAAGTCTGACCCGGAAGATATTGTCAGACTGTTAAATTACGGCGTGCAGCACATTGGAGTGGGCATACTGTTCCTGGACAGCAACAGGAAGTGTGTCTATGCCAACAAGCACGCTTTTTCTATGTTCCATTCTGAGGAAGATCCTGAGGTAATTGGAAATCTCTTTTACGAGTGGATGAATGGACTTGGAATTGCACAGACAGCTGCATCATGGTGCAGAGTATATAGTAACGGCGACAAGGAGAGACTGTACAGGGTCCGCTTCAGGAGTATCATCGATACGGATGGAATTCTTATTGGCTATATGTACACAATTCAGAATCTCTCAGATCTTGTGGAGAACAGCACTGGCGAGCAGTACAGACTCACACACGATGAACTTACTGGTCTGTACAACAGAGAGGGCTTTAATGAAGGAGCAAGGGAACTTCTCAAGAAAGCCAACAAGCCCTACCTTCTTCTTTATTCAAACATCAAGGATTTCAAGCTCTTTAACCAGCTCTTTGGTATAGACAAGGGCAATGACATCCTTCTTAATATTGGCGATATGATCCTTCAGCACGTGAGGGAGGATGATATCTACGGCAGGATCAACGGCGATCACTTTGCTATGTGTATTCCCAAGGATCGCTTTGACGAGAGAGGCTTTAAGAAGCTCGTAAGAGAGATTGCCAACAGAGTTACCAGTAAGACCTATTCTCTTCACATGCAGGTGGGAGTTTATGAGGTAAGAGATCCATACATGGACATCGCCCTTATGTGCGACAGAGCCTACATGGCCTGCAAGTCCATCAAAAAGGACGGAGTCTGCGAGATCGCATGGTACAGCGATGAGATGTTGGTAAATGCTCTTTTGGAAAAAGAGGTACTCTCAAGTTTTGACTTTGCTATCATCAACAAGCAGTTTGGTATCTATCTGCAGCCACAGGTTCATTCAGACGGAACAGTGTTCGGCGCAGAGGCTCTGGCAAGATGGCTTCATCCGGAAAACGGTGTTATCCAGCCAGCAGTTTTCATAGATGTTTTGGAGAGAGCAGATCTTATCTACAAGCTGGACAGATATATCTGGGAGCTGGCAGCAGCTCAGCTTGCAGCCTGGAAGGGAACAGACATGGAGGGCTTGTCCGTATCCGTCAATGTTTCCCCCAAGGATCTGTACTACCTGGATATCAAGAGAGAGTTTACGGATCTTGTGAATCAGTACAACATTGATCCACATCTTCTTAACATTGAGATCACAGAGACAGCGGTAACATCTGATGTTTCCAAGTGCTCCAAGCTCATCCTTGACCTTCAGAGCAGCGGCTTTGTGGTTGAGATCGATGACTTTGGATCAGGTTATTCTTCACTTAACATGCTCAAGGACATCAACGCCGATGTGCTTAAGATCGATATGGGATTCCTTCGCAAGACTGACAATCTTCAGCGTGCACAGGTTATCCTTAATTACACGATAGATATGGCTCATGAGCTCGGAATGGGCGTTATCACTGAAGGAGTAGAGACCAAAGAGCAGCTTGATTTCCTTATGGGAATGGGCTGTAAGATGTTCCAGGGATTCTACTACGACATGCCAATGCCTGTTGAGAGCTTTGAGGATAAATACAGGGGAAAACTAAGCAAACAAGTAACGGAGGAGAAGGATCATGAATTTTAAGATCGGTATCAAAGAAGTAGTAGCAATGGGAATCGGAACTGCACTTTTTGTAGTACTTACAAACGTACAGATTCCACTTATCGTAGTACCTAACACAGCGCTTCAGCCACGTATGGCAATTCTCGCATTCCTTTCAGCAGTATTCGGACCAATCGTTGGTCTTGTTGTAGGACTTGTTGGCCATGCACTTGGAGATGCTCTTTTCTATGGATCAGTTTGGTGGAGCTGGGTTATTCCTGATGGAATCGTTGGCCTCGCAATCGGATTCTTTGCAAACAAGTTCGCTGTAAAAGAGGGCGGCTTCGTAAACAGCAAGAACATCATTCTTTTCAACATCGTTCAGGTAGTGGTAAATGCAGTAGCATGGATCATCTGCGCACCTGTTCTTGATATCCTTATTTTCGCAGAGCCAGCTAACAAGGTATTTGCTCAGGGCGCATTCGCTTTCCTTGGCAACATCGTTGTTATCGGTATCCTTGGAACAATCCTCCTTGTTGCATACAGCAAGATCGCAGGCGGCTCCAATAATCTCCAGGCGGAGGACTAATAGTTTTGGAAAAAGAAATATCGCCAATCATAGAGTTTGAGAACCTGTCCTTTAAGTACAGAGCCCAGAAGGAGCCCACCTTAAAAGACATTAACTTAAAGATCTATCCCGGCGAGAAAATCCTGATTGCTGGTCAGTCAGGATCTGGAAAATCAACACTTGCACATTTATTAAACGCTCTGATCCCCTGCTCCTATGCGGGGGATCAGAGTGGATCTCTCCGAGTGAGCGGGCAAGAACCTGCGGGGCTCGGAGTTTTTGGTATGTCCAAAATAGTGGGAACTGTACTGCAGGATACTGACGGACAGTTCATCGCACTTACTGTTGGAGAGGACATCGCCTTTGCGCTGGAGAATGATAACGTTCCTCAGGAGGAGATGTTTAAGAAGGTTAATGAAGTTGCTGGCAAGCTTGAGCTTACTTCATTTATGGAGAATGCTCCTGGAGAGCTTTCCGGTGGTCAGAAGCAGAGAGTCTCCCTTGGAGGCGTAATGGCCTGCGATGTGAAGATCCTTTTATTTGACGAGCCTCTGGCGAACCTTGATCCCGCCACAGGTAAGCGCACCATAGCTCTTATTGATGAGATCATGCACGATGAAGACATGACAGTTATCATCATTGAGCACAGACTTGAGGATGTTCTGTATCGTGATGTTGACAGGATAGTTCTGATGGACCAGGGCAGGATCATTGCGGATATGACTCCGGATGATATGCTTTCATCTGACATTCTTGTTCAGAACGGTATCAGAGAGCCTCTCTATGTATCAGCTATGAAGGCTGCTGGCGCCAGGGTTTTGGCAGATACTCATCCTCAGCACATAGAGTCTATGGACATTGCTCCATACAAAGACACTATCAGGAGCTGGTATCATTCAATTCCATTTCATGAGGTCAAGACCTCTGATGAGAGTGTTCTTACAGTCACTGACCTGGAATTTTGCTACGACGAAAAGAGGAAGATCATTGATAAGGTCTCCTTTGACATAAAGAAGGGAGAGATAGTCTCCCTGGTTGGAAAGAACGGAGCAGGTAAATCTACCCTTGCTTCACTTATCTGCGGTTTTTACAAGCCTGATAACGGAACTATCCTTCTTAACGGACAGGATATATCTCCACTTTCTATTAAGGAAAGGGGAGAGAAGATCGGCTACGTGATGCAGAGCCCTAACCAGATGATCAGTAAGCCCATGATCATGGAGGAAGTGGGCCTTGGCCTTGCTTCAAGAGGCGTTCCGGAAGATGAGATCAGACAGAGGGCAGAAGAGATCCTTAAGATCTGCGGTCTGTATCCATTCAGAAACTGGCCGGTTTCAGCTCTTTCTTTTGGACAGAAAAAGAGAGTCTCAATAGCCTCAATACTCATCATGAATCCGGAGATCCTGATCCTTGACGAGCCTACAGCCGGACAGGATTACATGCACTATACAGAGATCATGGAGTTCCTTAAGGATATCAGAGAGAAGCTTGGCATCACCATCATCATGATCACCCACGACATGCATCTGATGCTGGAGTACACTGACAGGACTCTGGTCCTTACTGATGGAAAACTTATTATGGACGCTGCTCCATCTGAAGTTCTTACAAACAGCGAAATCTGCGACAGAGCTTATCTTAAGAGGACGTCTCTCTACGACCTTGCTCTTAAGTGTGACATTGACGAGCCTGGAGAATTCGCTGCAAGATTTATTGATTTTGAGAGGAGCGCGTCAAAATGAGCAGGCTTATTTCCTATGAAAAAAAGAATACTCCTGTCCATAAGCTGAGCGGCTTCACCAAGCTGGTGTTCTTCATTGTGTGGTGTATGGCAAGTGCACTTACTTTTGACACAAGGATTCTTCTTACCATGCTTGTGATGGGACTTATTATCTATAAGATATCTGACGTTAAGTGGAAGCAGGTCAGCACCATTTTTGCAGCAGTAATGTTCTTTATGGTGATCAACCTAACCTGTATCTTCTTCTTTGCACCATATCAGGGAACAGTTATCTATGGCACCAAGACTGAGATAGCACATTTATTTGGGAATTACAGTCTGACTCAGGAACAGCTCTTTTACGAGTTCAACGTGTTCATCAAGTACTTCACAGTAATCCCGGCGGTGTTCATCTTCCTGACCACCACTGACCCCAGTGAACTGGCTTCATCACTTAATGGAATCGGAGTGCCATATTCCATAGCATATTCACTGGAGATTGCTCTTCGTTATATCCCGGATGTGCAGGACGAATTCAGGCGCATCAAGAATGCCCAGGAGGCAAGAGGCATTGAGATGAGCAACAAGGGAAGGCTCATCGACAGGATCAAGAACGTTGCCATCATCATCTTCCCGTTGTTGTTCTCAACCATGGAGAGGATCGACGTTGTCAGCAATGCCATGGAGCTTCGAGGCTTTGGCAAGAAAAAGACCAGGAGCTGGTATTCAAGAAAACCGCTACGTACAGCAGACTACGCTGTTATTGTGTTTATCATTTTGTTCTTTGTGGCAACCATGGTCATCACCTACGCAGACGGAAGCCGCTACTTCAATCCGTTTGTGTGACGAGGGAGTTTATGAAGGTTTATTTTGCACCGATGGAGGGGATAACACTTTATCCACTTCGAAATGTACATAGAGAAGTTTTTGGGGCGGGGGTAGATAAGTACTACACCCCGTTTCTTACTGCTGCGTCAACATTTCATTTCAAGAACAGGGAAAAGAAAGATGTGCTCCCGGAAAAGAATTCACCAGTCTTTGACGATTACGGAACCCAGATAGAGCCCCAGATCATGGCTGGAAATTCAGAAAACTTCCTGTGGGCAGCAAGAGAGATGAAAAAGCTGGGCTATCAGGGAGTCAACCTGAACCTTGGATGTCCTGCGCCGACGGTGGTTAACAGGCACAAAGGAGCAGGGCTATTGCAGGATGCTGAGTATCTGGATAAGATGCTATCCGAGATATTTGCAGCATTTAGCGAAGGCGTTGTAGCTGGTGGAAAACCATTCAATAAGCGAAGAGATGAGGAGGATCTCGCCGGTCTTGGAAGTGAGATGTATCCTGATATTTCTTTGAAGACTCGACTGGGATTTAGTGACCCTGCTGAAGCCAGAAAGCTTATGGAGGTGTACGCCAGGTATCCTATTAAAGAACTTACTATTCACGCAAGAGTCCGGGAGGACTACTACGGCGGAAAGCCAAGGGCCGATGACTTTGTTAAAGCTGTGAAAACTTACAGAGACTGCGGCGGAGCAGCAGATATCATATACAATGGCGATGTGAACAGCGTAGAAGATTACAACAGACTAGCTGAAATGCTAAGTGAATCTGGTACAGAGATTTCTGGTATCATGATCGGTCGTGGACTTCTCACAAATCCCGCACTTGCCCGTGAACTTAAGGGCGGTGAATCTCTTAAACCTGATGAACTCAAGTCCTACCTTCGAAAACTCTACGATTCCTACGCTGAGTACATTCCTGAGGACAGAAACGTCATCTTCAAAATGCTGGAACACTGGGCATTTATTCATGTGCACTTTAAGGACTGTGACAAGTGCCTAAAGACCATAAGAAAAAGCCGTAGCAAAGGAGAGTACCAGGCTGCGGTCAACGACATATTTGCAAAATGTGAATTCATATAAAAAATAAGGCCACAGCTAAGTGCTGTGGCCTTAATTATTTACTGGTTCTTCATGCTGACTCTGCTACCTGCTGGAACAGAGGAAGTGATGAATGCGTTAGCTCTGATAACTGCGCCTTCGCCAATGACGGTTTCGCCGCCAAGGATTGAAGCTCCGGAATAGATTGTTACATTGTCCTCGATAGTAGGGTGACGTTTAACGCCCTTAAGGCTCTGTCCACCTCTTGTTGAGAGACCACCTATTGTAACACCCTGGTACATCTTGACGTGTTCTCCGATAACTGAAGTCTCGCCAATAACAATGCCTGTTCCGTGGTCGATCATGAAGTACTTGCCAATGGTTGCTCCTGGATGAATGTCGATTCCTGTCTTGGAATGAGCATATTCTGTCATCATCCTGGGGATAAGCGGCACCTTAAGCAGGTACAGCTCGTGGGCAATTCTATTAATAGTAGAAGCAGTAAGTCCAGGATATGAAAGAATGATCTCTCCCTTGGAGTAAGCCGCAGGATCGCCATCGTAGCAGGCCTGCAGGTCTGTGTCAACATATTCCCTTATCTTGGGGATTTGTTTGAAAAACTCATGAGTAATGCATCTTGCGCCGCATTCCAATGTATCGTCAAGAGCATCTTTATATTCAGGGCTGTGATGGAAGGCGATTGCGATCTGCTTTTGCAGATTGTAGATAACGTCCTCGATTACCACAGCAATCCTGTTATTGTCGTTGTAGCTCTTGTAAACCTTGTCTCTGTAATATCCAGGATAAATGATACGTATCAGTTTGATGACGATATCTTTTACCGCGTCGCGATCAGGCTGGTTGTAGACGTCCATCTGGTCCACATCACGGCCCTTCTCGTAGTCGGACAGGATCAAGTCGACAATATCCCTGATCTCGGTCTTTAGTTCTGATGAATTGTTTTTCTTCTTATAATCCATGGTTTCCCCTGACCTTGGTCTAAAATTTCTTCAATTATACCACAAATATGGTGTTTGAAAGCTTTTTGAAAAAATATTTCGCTTCCCCTCTAAACATTCTAAAGAAACCATCCGATAAAGATTACAGCAGGTATAATATGCTTCTTTATCGGCAAAGGGATCTTGCCATTTATGTACACGGATGTACGCACAAAAGAGCTATTTGTTTACCCACGTGGAGGTACGTGTACTATGATGAGATCACTCTGGTCCGGTGTCGCCGGCTTAAAAACCCATCAGCTTGAAATGGATGTCATTGGTAACAACATTGCCAATGTTAATACAACATCCTATAAATCACAGGCTACTGGTTTCCAGGATATCCTATATCAGACAGTTAAATCAGGAACAGGTGCAGGAGAGAATGTTGGTTCAACCAACATAGCTCAGGTTGGTCTTGGCTCAAAGGTTGGTTCTATCTATACCAACATCGCAGCACAGGGCTCAGCAGTTACAACAGATAACGTCCTTGACCTTATGATCACTGGTGATTCATTCTTTATCATCAGCCCTGATATCTCAGGCGCAGAGATGAACTTTACCCGTGACGGTTCCTTTGCAATCGATGCTAATGGCGATCTTGTAACCAAGGGCAATGGCTACTATGTGCTTGGTGTTATGGGAGAAGCGGCTATCGGTAATGCTGTTCAGAAGCTTCACGTTATCAACAGAACTCCTGTTACCGGCCCTGACGGGGAGACCAGAATGGTAGATGTTATGCCAGGTCAGGCAACATCACAGTCATACTTCAAGGGAAATATCGACGAGCTTGATGAGTCTCTTGAGGAAGGTAAGGCTCTTAGCATCGAAGTATATGGAAGTGACGGCGAGAAGTATACTCTGAAGTTCTCACTGACGGATGGTGGAGATACTGAGAATAATACATACACACTTAAGCTTAACGAAGTGGTTAACGAAGATGGTGATTCTGTAATGAATCCTACAGATGATGTGAAGGTTGACCTTGTATATAGTAAGAGCGATGGTAAGCTGGTATCAGCTAATGGTAACACAGCTGGTACATATACGCTTAACCTCACAGGCGATGCATCTGTTGTAAACGGCCTCAACATTGACTTCATTCACACGACTAACTACGCAGGAAATTCTGCTTCTCATTCATCATCGATATACGGATACAGAGGAGATACCAAGGGTCTTAACCAGGGATATCCTAATGGCGAACTTACCAATATCTCTTTTGGAACAGATGGTTCTATTTATGGAAGATACTCAAATGGCCAGACCCTCAAGAAAGGACAGATCGCAGTTGCAGAATTCAGCAATGCCATGGGACTTGAGAAGGTTGGAGATAACCTCTATGCTGCATCTCTTAACTCTGGAGTGGCACAGATCATGGATATTACCAAGGATGGCGGATATATGAACTCCGGCGTTCTGGAGGGAAGTAACATTGACCTTGCCAAAGAGTTCACAGATATGATCACGACACAGCGTGGCTTCCAGGCAAACAGTAAGGTTATAACAACATCCGATGAGATGCTTCAGATCCTCAGAGGATTAAAACAGTAAACATCAGTAAATAAGCGGGTTTGAGAGCCAGGATATTTCCTGGCTCTTTTTTACTTTATGGAAACGCAGTGTTAAAATATGTTCTCCAAAATGGAAACTATCATAAAAATGTAAGCGAATGAAAAAATATTACCCAGTAATGATACGGTTTCTAAAGAAAGTTTGAGGAAACTGTGAAAAAAGTGTGAAAAAACTATTGTAAAAAAATCCGGAATATTATATATTAAATTCACGCAAGGAGATATTGTATTTTTATCTCAGCAGATATAAAAGGCAAAGCCATTGAAAGATGGTGACGCAAAGCTAAAGGGTCTTAATCACATAGGTGAAAGACAGCCAGTTGCTGGTGCTGGATATAAACGGCACCAAAGGGGATGACCGTGGCTGTGGGGGCAGTTCAAACGGTCTATTTTTTTGGAAATTATTGTACGACTATTGCTCATGGAAGAGCGAGCAGCTTTTTGTTGCGGTACAGGGAACAAAGTAGTTTCTAAATAATGCGATTGGACTTGGCGTCTTTGCCTGTTTTTTGAGAGGGTTTCGATACTTAAGGTATCATGCGCTGATGTCCGGTGCATGGTACCTTTTTTACTTAAACGTTTCCTGAAACTTGACTATAAGGCGAGAGAATAATGGCAGACGTAAATCTTAAAAAGCTTAGCAGAGCAGAACTTCTTGAGATGATGATCAGTTTTTCAGAAGAAGCTGAGCTTGCGAAGTATCATGAAATAGAATTAAAGAAAGAACTCGAGCGTGAAAAGCTCGAACTCCAGCAACAGATGGCCAATGAAAGAGCACAGATGCTCAAGACCTTCGATGAAGAGAAGGCCGAGATGCGAGAGAAGTTCGCTCAGCAAAAAGCCGAGATGCAGGAGAAGTTCGATAAAGATATAAATGGCCTTAAGGCAAGACACGAACGAGAGATGAAGGCCAAGGATGAAGAAGTCGACAGGAAGCTGGCAGCCATCGAGAAGTCAGGAACACTGGCTGAGGCAGTGATAAACATCACAGGCCTGATGGAAAAAGCTCAGGAATCAATAGATCTTTTTACTAATAAGATGCGAGAGAGAGAAGATGGCTGAAATAGTAAACGAGACAAAAACTGAGGAAACTGTCGAAAGCTCACAAGTTGAGCGTCCCTCAATAGATGCTCTTAAGAAGGAGCTGAAGAGGGAGAACAATAAAAAAGAATACAAAAGAGTTCTTCGAAACACCGTGTTTGTAGTGGTTGTTGTGGCAGCCTTGGCGGTACTGGTATCAAGCTTCTTTGTAACAGTACTTAAGGTTACGGGAGACTCAATGACTCCCACGATGAACACCGGAGAGATAGTAATAGCACAGAATTCCAGCACCTTTGAACCAGGAGATCTGCTTGCTTTCTACTATAACAATAAGGTCCTTGTAAAAAGAGTCATCGGCTCACCTGGGGACTGGATCAACATTGATGATGAAGGTAATGTGTCAGTAAATGGCGTGGCTCTCGATGAACCATATGTATCAGAAAAGAGCCTGGACCCAACAGACATCGAGTTCCCTTATCAGGTACCAGAGAACAGATTCTTCGTTCTTGGAGATCACAGGAGCGCATCAATCGATTCAAGATCAAGTGTGGTTGGATGCGTAACCAAAGAACAGCTCATTGGAAAGATATTTTTCAGAGTGTATCCCTTCGAAGTTTTCGGCGGGATGTAAGACATCGAGCTGCCCTATATTTTTTTACCTTTTTGTGGGAGAGGTACTTAAACGTTTTCGAAACATCATATTTGCAGAAAGATTTGAAAAGAGACATAAAAATGATGATTGGGAAGCGGGTTTTAATAAAGATTTAATAGGTTTTCACACAAAGTTCACAGAAGTTTAGGGGTTTTCAAGCAAATAGGAGTAAGGTAATGCGCAAAGTTGATGAGTCTCGCGCGGCAAACTACATAAGAAAGCATACGAACTATAAAAAGTGGTTGGCATTTGTTCTTTGCCTGTCCCTTCTTACAGGAACAATCACTCTTTATATTATGAACAAGCCTGCTACTGCTATGACAGAAGACGGTGCTGAAGAAGTGGGAGTTGTTTTAGACACCGCAAGTGCTGAGGATGAAGCAGAATGGATCCAGCAGACTATGGAAAATAAGCTGGAATCAAACGGCGATGGCAACAATGACGATGGCAGCATCTTCGATTTTGGGGATGGCGATGACGACGATGATGACGAAGATGGCGAAGGCGTAGATGCTGATGAGCTTAAGAAATCTGGGGAAAACACAGAAACAGAAGACCTGGTAGAGGAAGAAGTTAAAGAGGGAGAAGAAGAGGAAAAGGAAGAGAAAGAAGAGGCTAAGGAAGAAGACGAGCTTTCAGAGGATGTTGTTATCACAGTTTCTTATGTAGATGAAAACGGTGAAGCAATAGCAGACGAGAAAGAGATCGACATTTACGACAGCCTTGATTTCTCAGAAGAGGCTCCATCCATTGATGGTTACACCTTCGAGGAAGCTACCTATAAGGAAGATGCGATCTCCAAGATCACAGTTAAGAAGAACGCAGACGACATCAGATACTACGAAGTAACATTTGCTGATGGCGATTCAAAAGAGATTAAGAAGGACGCAACTATCGTCCTTACATATATCAAGGATAAGGAAGAAGTTGAAGTAGAGAGCAAGCTCGTCCTTACAGCAAAGTATGTGGACAAGGACGGCGAAGAGATTCAGGATTCAGAGGAAGTTTCTTTTGCAGAAGAGACTTCATTAAATAATGACAATGTACCTGAGATCGACGGTTACTTCTTCATGAAGGCAACATACGAAGGCGAAGAGATCGTCAAGATCGCGCCAGTTGAGGCTGAGGAAGAGGATACTGAAGAAGAAGCAGAGGCTTCTGAGGAAGACGAAGAGGAAGCTGAGTCTGTATCAGTAGAAGCTTACGAGTTTACAACAGCAGACGGCGAAACTATAGAGATCACTGAGGATGCTGAGATTGAGTACTCTTACATGAAGGCATGTGAAGAGACAGAGTTTACTTTCTCAGATGGCAAGGTAACAGTTACAGCAACCATCAACGGCAAGAACGTATTCCCTGATGGAATTGAACTCAAGGCTGTTGAGGTAACTAAGGACTCCTCAAGCTACAACTATGATGCTTACATGGATGCCCTCAATGATAACGCTGATGATATCGCTGAGGATGCAGGTAAGGAAGACGCGAACGAGTTTACTGAGGATAATACTCTGCTTTATGACATTGCATTTGTATACGAGGGAAAAGAGATCCAGCCTAAAGAAGGCACAGTAACTGTTAAGATCGAGTTTATGAACAATCAGCTCACTGAAGATCTTTCCGCTTCTTCTGAAGAAGATCTTACAGTTGTGCATCTTCCTATTACAGAATCATTCAAGGAAGAGAACGAGATCGAAAATACTGAAGATGCAACAGGCATTTCTTCAGGGGATATTGATGTAGTAACTCTTACAGGCGCTACTGTAGATGTTGAGGGAACTGAAAAGGTTGAGTTTGAGACAGACAGTTTCTCGGTATATGCCATTACTTCATTAACTCCTAATTTAAGTGCCAAGTTAGTTGATGTTTCATACGACTTTATGGAGTCATTTGGCGATGCTTATGATTATGGTGTTATTGCCAATGATTACAAATGGCAAGGCGATACTGAAACGAATGTAATGGTAGGTGTATTTTCTGGTGATACTAAAGAAATAGGAGCATCTTCAAATTACAGCAATGCTGGAGGTAATAACTATTTTGGGGAAATAAAAAAATGGCCAAATGATGGTTATTTATGGTTCTATCAGCCACCAGCAAATATTTATCTTGGTAAAAAAGCAACCGAAAAATATGATCCATCACGGACAAATCCGATAGCGTCTGGGAAATATCAGCTGAGAAATGTTGATGGGACTAATATTGTAACAAATCATGATATTGATGTTAAAAGTATTATAAAGAGTATTGGTGAGTATTATGACAAATATGAAACAGTAAGTGACTATGTGTACGATCCTACGCCATATGAAGATGGCGCGGGCAAGGTTACAGTGAATATTGATTTACATGATTTACCAGGTGGTACATATGTACTTAATTATAACGGCGATAATATCGACCTTGGAGGTGGAGAATTATTAAATATTACCATAAAATCTGATCAGCATCTTATTTTAAATTGTACTTCTCCTAATTTGAAAATAAGAAAATATAAGATAAATGGCATTGAAACAGATACTTTAGCAGGATCTTCAGCTAAAGAGCTTGATTGGCTTACCACTGCAGTGGTTTTCAATATTGTAAAGGCCGAAAAGATAACAATAGATCAATCATGGTGTGGTGTCTTTATTGCTCCCAACTCGGAGGTGAATCAGACATCTGCATGCGGTGGCATATTAGTTGCTGATAAGGTAAATGGCTCCGCTGAGTGGCACTTCCATAACCATGATCTTCCTTCCGTTTACGGAACACAGATCGAACTGAAGGCGAACAAAACTGTAGATGATAAAGAGCCTGCAGAAAATGAAATCTTCTCATTTGAATTAACTGAATGGGATAACAGCAATAATAAATGGAAAGAGACTTCTATCGAAACTAAACAGAACGTTAAAGGTGAGATTAAATTCAAGCCTATTAGTTATGGCGTTAGCACAGATAAAGGAGTGCATTATTACAGAATCGTTGAAATACCTGGAACAAGTACTGATTACGAATATGATTCAAACGTGTATGTTGCGAAGGTAGAAGTTACAACTGAGCGCATAGAGGGCAAAAACGAAGTAAGGTATAAAGCAACTGCTCCAAAATACTATGTTCTTAAATCCAAGGATGCTAATCCGACAAAAGCAGGAAGCTTGTCTAACGAATCAACAACGGCTCCTACATTTAAGAATACTACAAATGGTGATTTGGAATTCCACCTGCTTAAGTATGTGAATGGTGTTAAGCCTGTTGAGGGAGAGCAGTACAACTTCACTGTCAGAGCGTTTACTAAAACTAATGGAACGGGACCAAGACCAACAACAAAGATTAGTGATCCTCTGAGAAATGTAACTAACAGTTTAGAAAACATAACAGTTTCATTTACGCTTAAGGAGCTGACTGAGCAGGGTGCTATTGTTGAATTTGATACGCCAGGACAAGGCGGCCCAGGACAAGGCGGTCATGGAAATAAGACAAAGAAAGCCTTCTTCATAGTAACTGAGGATGATATGCCGGAAGGAAGCAATGTAATAAAGGATCAATCGGCAATTATCGTTATAGTTACTAATCCTGGTGCAAATCAAACAGTAGAGTATGTAAGATCTGATCTTGCAACTATCATTGGTCAGAGAAACTTAGAAGAATACTTCAAGAAATTAAGCGGATCTCCAGAGGTGCTAGCATTTAATAATACGCGTCCTACTGAGATCAAGGTTAAAAAGAATTATATTGGCGGTACCTGGACTAAAGACGTTGGATTCACTTTCAAGATTGAAAAGCTTGGAGATAACGCTAACCAGCCAATGCCTGAAAAAGTTGAACAGACGGTTTATGGTGGCGAGAATACCAGAGATGTAGTATTTGGTCCACTTGAGTTTGATCAGAGCATCAATGGAGAGTACATATACGTTATCAGTGAGACCAAAGGTGACCGCAGTGAAGTTCAATATGATTCTCACAAGATTTATGTGAAGGTTGTTGTACAGAATAATAAGTTATTAGAACCACAGTATTATTCTGACAAGGAATGCAAAACTCCAGTCGAGAAAGCTGAATTTAATAACTATGAAAAATCATATTTGATAGTTAAAAAGAAGTGGACAAAAAATGGAGAAGAAATAACTAATCCTGAATTTACAACACCGATCTACGTTAAAGTTTATCGCTCATATAGCCTTAAATATGGAACTCATGGAGAGGATTTCGAGGAGATAGATGGTGGGAAATATGAGCTTATGAAATGGAGCAGAGTAGCTTCGGGTGTTTACGAAGCAAGTGATTCTGGAGAATCGATGCTTGCTATTTCAAATGGAACTGAATGGCAATTACAGCTTCTCACCGAGAAGATTCATCCAGCTGATACAAAACGAAACTATTGCTACTATGTTCGAGAATACGTACTTGATACGATGACCAACGAGTACGTAGAAAAGAAGAACCTTGTAATATACACCACAAGTTATAAAAACAAATCTAGTGTGAATTGGAACGAGGTATATGCATTTGGAAATGCTAATGAAGATCCAAACTTTACACTGACTGTTACAAACGAAGTAGGTGATAATGTTCTTCCTTCAACTGGCGGTATAGGAGATATCCCTTACATGGCAGCAGGTGCTGGAACAGCAGTAGTAGGACTTCTTGGAACAGGTCTTTATTACAAAAAGAAAAAAGATGAGGACCAGGAAGAAGAGTAACTAAAGGTTTTAGAGCTTGGGAGAGCTAAAAATAAAACTAAAACAAATAACAAGATTCAAAGGAGAGGAAACAAATGAAAGGTATTAAGAAACTATTAGTAGGGTTCCTTGTAACAGCCATGGTACTTGGAATGGCAATCACAGCCTATGCGGCTTCAGGAACAATTACAATCGAAAATGCAGCAGCTGGACAGACATACGACGCGTACCGCGTATTTGATTATGTACCTGCTGATGAAGCGAATGCTGATAAGGGTGGTATTTACAAGCTTGCTTCCAAGTTTTCAGGTCTTCCATCATACACATACGATAATGACGGAACCAGTGTAGCAATGAGCTCATTCTTCACAGTTGGCGATAATGATATCCTTGATACTGCAGGACTTAAAACAGAAGATGATGCGAAGGTTTTTGGTAAGGCTGTACTTGCATATGTAAAGGCTAACGGAATAGCAAACGACGGTTCAACAACAGCTACAGAAGACGGTGTAGCTACTATCTCTGTTAGTGAGTATGGTTACTATGTAGTTAATTCATCACTTGGTAGTGCAGTAGCAGTTAATACAACTACTCCTAGCGCAGTAATTAGCGAGAAGAACAGTGTTCCTGAACTTGACAAGAAGGTTACAGACGCTACAAATGATGCAACAATTTATTCTGATCAGACAGGAAACGATGCACAGATTGGTGATACAGTAAATTTCGAGATCAAAGCAAAGCTTAAAGTTGGTGGTGAGGGTTATAAGATTGTTGATACATTAACACCAGGTCTTACACTTGTACCTGTTCAGGAGAGCAATGTTACTTTCTCAGATGTTACTCTTGCGTTTACAATCAACAACAAGTATGTTGACGAGGATGGAAATAAGGGATTTGAGATCGTATTTGAGGGTGAGCCTAGTGCAGATACAACTGTAACTGTTTCTTACCAGGCAGTTGTTAACAAGGACGCTGTTATCGCATCTGAGGAAAATATAAATGAAGCTTATCTCATCTATGGTAACGACACTGAGACAACTCACGTAACAACAAAGACAATGACATATCCTATTCAGATTAAGAAGGTCGCTGTAGGGGATAAAGACGAGAAGGTTCTTCCTGGTGCTGAATTTAAGGTATACAGAGAGCTTGATCAGGCACAGATTAAGTTTACAAAGATTTCAGATACTGAGTACAAGGTAGATCCTGATGGCTCAGCAGAGTCAATCGTAACTGTTGCTGAAACTCCTGTAACAGTTGAAGGTCTTAACGCAGAGAACTATGTTCTTGAAGAGACAAAGGCTCCTCAGGGTTACAACCTTCTTGAGAGCAGCGTAACTTTAGGTAATAAGGAGATTAAGCATGCTCAGCTGGTAACAGTATCAACAACTTCTAAGACCGGTGCAGTTCAGGTTGCGAAGGTAGAAGATGGAACAGGTCTTACACTTCCTTCAACAGGTGGAATCGGAACAACTATTTTCTACATCGTTGGTGGACTTCTCATCGTAGCAGGTGTTGCATACTTCATCGTACGCAGAAAGGCAGCTGCAAAGTAATTTGTATTAAAAGGGTATGAAAAAGTAAATATATATATTTGAATCTTGTTTCTAATAAAGAAACTTACTGTATTTTCCGAAGTGGCGAAAGCCACTTCGGAAGTACAGAATGATTCAAGAAAGAAATATGAGCAAACTAAAAAAGCAGATACCTAACATAATATTCGGGCTTATATTTGTAGTTGGACTGGTTATCTTTTTATATCCGTCGGTCAGTAACTATATCAACTCCAAGAACCAGAGTAGAGCTATTTCGAACTACGAGGAACTGATCAATACAATTTCTGAAGAGGATTACTCCAGGATGTGGAGTGAGGCCTACAGATATAACGAGGAACTTGCCAAAAAACCACTCAATTTTACTCTCTCGGAAGAGGAGATGAAAGAGTATAAAAGTGTACTTGATGTAACAGGAACCGGTATCATGGGTTACATCGAGATTGAGAATATAGGAGTTAATCTTCCAATTTACCACGGAACAAGCGAGAGTGTTCTACAGGTAGGAATTGGACATCTTGAAGGAACATCTTTTCCTACAGGAACTAAGTCGACCCATGCGATCCTTTCAGGGCATAGGGGACTTCCTTCAGCCAAACTTTTTTCAGACCTCGATCAGATGATCGTGGGAGATACATTTCTTTTACACATACTTGATCAGACTTTCGCATATCAGGTTGATCAGATCAATATAGTACTTCCTGAAGAGACTCAGGACCTGGCGATAGTCGATGGAAAGGAATATGTCACGCTTGTTACATGTACACCATACGGTGTAAATACCCACAGGCTCCTTGTAAGGGCAAAGCGTGTTGATTATAATGAAGAAACAAAACTGATCGTACCGGCAGATGCGACCAGATACGGAAACTTTATTGTTGCACCATTTGTTGCAGCACCGATACTTCTTTTGGCATTTATCATTTTCCTGATAAGGACCAGAAGTCCTAAGAAGGAAAAGAGTAAGTCTCAAAATTGAGGAAATTGATTTATGAAAAAGATATTTTACAAGATCAGCAGAATACTAGTATTTGCTATGGCGGTGCTTCTTTTTGCAGAAGGAGTGTCGTTTACTTCTTATGCCAGAGTTCCGATTGATACTGGAAAAAAAGGAAAACTGACCATAACGTACAGGTTTAAAGAGGATGGCAAAGACAGTTACAGGTATTTTGATGGTATCAACGTATCTATTTACAAGGTAGCTTCTGTTTCGGATGACAGGTTTTCTTTTAAACTGGATCCGCCATATGATTCTTTGACTGGAATTGAACTTGATTCAATAACGGACAATGATACTGCGGCTGCAAAATGGGAGGCTGTGCAGAAGGCGGTAGAACCGGAAGCAATCACCAACCATGAGCCGACAAGGACAGTTACCACTTCTGATGGCAAGGCGGTTTTTGAGGGCTTGGACCTTGGCATTTATTTGGTAAAAAGCGTTGTGGTGAAAGATATTGAAGAAGAGTGTACTTATGTATTTTCAAGCTTTTTGGTATCTGTTCCGCAGCTTGATGCTGAAACTGATGAATGGATCTATGATGATTTGTTTTACATAGCAGAGGCTTTTGCAAAGTGTGAGAAGACCAACATTGAGGTGGTTAAGTATAGTCTGCATAAGAGGTGGGCTGACAGTGGAGGAGAGATTTACAGGCCTTCCACCATTACAGTAAAGATAAAGCGTGATGGAATAGATTATAATATAGTTACGCTAAGCGATTCTACGGGTTGGAGTTATTCGTGGAAAGACGAACCTGGTCATCTGTGGACTTTTGAGGAGACTTACACAAGTGATGTTGAGTACACTGTAAGTGTTTCTGATCCAGCCTTGAGTGAGGATGGTACGATAGTTGTTTATACTCTGACTAACAGTTACTCACCAGAGACGCCACCTCCACCACCAGATAATCCGCCGCCAGATAACCCGCCACCGGATAACCCGCCACCGGATAACCCACCACCAGGAGACAACCCTCCACCAGGAGGCTTCGATCTTCCTGAGGTTCTTGGAGCTATAAGAGAGCTGCCAGCAGTTCTTGGTGCAAGAAGACTTCCTCAGACAGGTCAGCTTTGGTGGCCACTTCCTATCCTTGTGATAGCTGGTATTTTCTTCATTGTGAAGGGAATCAGGAAAAATGCTAAAATGAGTGCTAAGTAATTGAATTTATCATAAGCCCTGCAGGAAAAAGCAGGGCTTATATTTTCAAATGCGAGGTGAAAAGGCTTGAAGAAGATTTCTGGATACATTTATATTGCGATAGGAGCTCTTTTGATAATAATCGCAGCAGTGATCGTTAAGAACAACTTCGATGAGAATGCCAAGGCAGGTGCGGCTTCAGATGAGCTTTTACAGGGTGTTATTGAGCAGATGCCTGAGGTGGCTATCGGAACCCATTTTAAGGGTGCGATGCCTATTGCAGATGTGGACGGAAGGAGCTTTGTTGGAACTGTTCAGATTCCTTCCCTTGGGCTGATACTTCCTATCCAGGACCAGTGGAGCAAGGAAAACGCCAAGGTGGCGATCTGCAGATATTCAGGATCTGTGTATGAGAATGATCTGATCGTTTGCGGACACAACTACGTGGAGCACTTCGGAAGGCTTCCGGAGTTGGAAATCGGATCTGATGTTATTGTTACTGATATGAACGGAATAAGCTTCCACTTTGTGGTTTCTAACATTGAGACCCTTGGAGCTTATGACACCGAGAAGATGGAATCAGGACAGTGGGATTTCACCATGTTTACATGTACAGTTGGCGGCTCAAATCGTGTGACAGTAAGGTGTGAGGCCACTGGAGAAGTTACTGATGCAGGTTCTGAGCCGGATATATTAAAGGCTGTGGAAGAGAGCAAGCATATCAGGAAGACAAATTGAAGATTATAAAATGAAACCCCTTGGAGTGATCCAAGGGGTTTTTGGTTTGATCAGGTCTTCGAGTCATTCTCCGATTCGTATTTTTGGAGTTTTTCTAGTAGAGTGGCGATGGTGGCATCTTTATCGGCAATGGTGGCATTGGCAGAATCAAGCTGTTCTTTAGCGTCGTCAAGCTGTTCCTGGAGGTCATCGATCATATATTTTACAGTGTTCCTATCGAGAATCTGAAGTTCTTTAGACCACATCTCAATCACCCTTTCTGTGTTCTGACACATTTCATAAAGATCATCGTAGATACGCTTAAATTCCGGATACTTTGTAATAAGCTGGATTATATATTCCGGTTCGTCACATCCAAGGAAAGCAAGCCACGCATCAAGTTTGTTATTGATACCTTCATTATGTAGTTTTTTCAGGAAAATATCAATCGGAATAAAGATAAAATTCTGGAGCATATTTAGCTTAATTCCGGTGTCTGAGATGGAAGTGAATCTGTGAATGAAGCTTTCTTCAAATTCATGGAAGATGGCAGGACTGTTTTCCAGAAAGACTACCGTGTAGACAGGTGCTATGTCTTTATAACTGAATTTCGATTTCTTTAAATCGCGGAGTCTTTTGTATTGTCTGAGCAATAAGTCTGCAGAATAGCAGGAAGCTCTTTCTCCGGTGAAGAGATATCCGAGCTTTTGAACTTCAATATTTGCAAGTGATCCATCTTCCAGCTCGACCACGATATCAGTGATGACAAGAGACATTTCATCGCCAAGGCGGGTACTGTCGTTTGGAAGGATTTCTTTTACCTTGACCTTGCACTGAATCAGTTCACTAAGGAGGTCAGAGAGCCTTTCTGGATCGTATTCTGGATTTAAACATTCTTTGAAGAAACTGTCGTACAGCATCTTCACTCCTTTTGTTCCACTGCAGATGTTAAGGAATTCCTTTTGGTGGTCTTTGGTCCAACCTTCGAAGGTATCCTGTAGAGAATCATTTCTGCGGATGTCTTCAAGGATAGCTTCCTTTGTCCTGATCATGGGGAAGTAATTGGCTAGATTTGTTTCTTTGTGATTCATTTAATTCCTTCTTTCTTTGAAATAATATTGGATTTTTTAGCGAAAATGCTGATGCCACGACTGTGGCATATGGCCCTGAATGGGCGCGACAAATGTCATCATAACAGATTTATGATGGGAATTCTTTAAGAAAACCGGCAGAATTTCTTAAGACTTTCTGTATAATTCTTAAGGCATCTTAAGAATTTGGTTGCACTTCAATTCTTTCTTAATAAAACTTTTACGACTCTTTGATAGACGTTGCGAAATCAGCGTACTATAATTACAGTAAGAAGATAGACTTTTCAGAAGGGAGATGATGCAAGTGATCATAGTAAAAATGAATGAAACCACAGTAGAATGCAGTATCGCTGCATCAGAGCTCCACGAGATCGGTCTGACTCCTGAAGCTGTAATCAGTGGAGCGGAGAACACCACGTCTTTCTTTGCACAGCTCAACAAGGAGGTTGGAGCTCAGCTTGACTATGACCCTGAGACAGAGGTCATGATGATGAGTAAGAACATGATGATGGATGGCAGCATCCGTATCTTTGCTGTTAAGCTTTCCAATGACGATATCCAGAAGGCTGCAGACAGGATCAGAGGCGCTGCGGAGACCATTCTCAAGACTCTTACCCAGGAGAAGGTTGATGAGGTCAAGAGTAAGACTGGCAAGGACAAGGGAATTGCCCTCAACAACGTTATCACCAACGTATCAGACACTATCAACAGGATCTACACCCAGGACCTTACACCAGCAGAGCAGGAGCAAAAGAACGAATACAGCTATCAGCCTCTGACAGAGTATGCAAGGTACATGATGGAGTTTGACGATATAGCCCAGGCAGGGCGCTTTTCTAAGGTTGTCCAGAGGCTTCCAATCGTTGATTCCACGCTTTACAAGGACAAGGGACGCTTTTATCTCATTGCAGGACTTATGTCCGCAGATGAGAGCATAATATATGACATGAGAAGAGCAGGTGTTGAGTACTCACAGATGCTCACAGTTAACTCGCCAGAATCCATGTTTATCCAGGAACACGGCGAATGCATCATAAGAGACGACGCCATTATCCATCTGGCAGACCTTGCTAAATAAGACAATGAATTTTGATGTAGCGATACTTAATTTTTCTAAAATCTATGATCAGGAGAGCTTTTATCGGTCAGATAAGAGCTCTCATTTTGTTGACCTTTGTGATATTTCAGGGACCAATTGCATGTGTGATGATGAAGCGGCAAAAGAGATCCTTTCGCGTATTTCATCTCCTGACAGGGGAGCTTTGGATTCTGCCCACAGCATGATGCCTTACGGCCTTCACTTTATCGACAACGGGAACTTTCACTATATGTCTTCCATATATCTTAGTCAGGTAAAAGAACCTTTCTCTCTTATAGTATTAGACCACCATCCTGACATGCAAAGGCCCATGTTTGATATATTATCCTGCGGCGGATGGATCGTTGATGTACTTGATCACAATGAGTTTGTGAGGGATGTGCATGTGATTGGAGCGGATGAAAAACTCATTGATGAGCTGGATGATGAGGACAGGAAAAAAGTTCACTTCTATAATATAGAAGATATATTTTCAGATGGCCCTGGCGGAGAGATCATAGTAAATCTTCCAGACAGCTCTTTTCCCGTGTACCTGTCTATAGATAAGGATGTCATAAGGAAAGAGGAGCTGACCACCAACTGGGACCAGGGGGAAGCCAGGCCAGAGCAGGTTCTTGAGTTTGTAAGGGCATTACCTGCTAAGCGAAGACTCCTTGGAGTGGACATCTGCGGAGAGTGCGCCCCGGACCAGGAAGGGTGCGACCTTTCAAGGGCTATAGAGGAGAACGACAGATTCAACGCCAGAGTGCTTGAAATACTGGAACAGGAGATAGGAATAAATGGCTAAGAACCAGGAAGAGAAGACCAATGTAATGCGGCTTTTGTCGCAGAAAAAGATAGAATACAAGAGCTACAGCTATGAGCCCGATGCCACCATGACAGGAACCCAGATAGCTGGTATCCTTGGGGAGGACCCTAAGAAGGTGTTCAAGACACTTGTGACAGACTCAAAGTCCGGAGAGCACTACGTATTTGTGATCCCTGTTGAGAGGGAGCTGGACCTTAAGAAGGCTGCTAAGGCAGTATCTGAAAAGTCCATATCCATGCTTCCTCAAAAAGAGCTTTTGCCCCTTACCGGTTACGTCCACGGCGGATGCTCGCCAATAGGCATGAAGAAGACCTTTGCTACAGTGATCCATGAGGAAGTAAACGGGTTTGACAGTATCTTTTTCTCCGCTGGTAAAGTGGGCTTTCAGGTGGAAGTTCCGGTAAAAGAGCTGTCAAAGGTTATCAGGTTCACTACAGCAGACGTTTGTGAGTGACATGTTTGACGTAATAGCGTATAATGAATTCCAAGGACTGATAAATACTACCTTTTTGAGTGGGAGGCATTATGGAAAAGAGACTTAGAGACTACTTAAGACATCTTGAGAAAATTGACTACGACGTAATCTCTGAAGAGGAAATATGGGAGGAACGCGAGGGCTTAGAGCTTCGTTTAACTGAGATCCATCAGGAAATGCTGAGGATCCTTGTTCCTATGTGTGCTTTTCTTATCTGTGCATGCATCTTCCTGGCTGCGGCCTTCAATGGGTTCTATATTGGCAATTTCATCGCAGCTGGCGTATGTGGCCTTGTTACTCTTTATCTGGCCCTTACATATAAGAATCTCTTTGCTGTAACCAAGCAGCTGTGCGCCTATGTAGATAAGCTCACGCTCAAATAATGGCATTGACATATTCTGCCAAAATCGGTATTATTATTCTTGTCGCTTGCAGAAGTGGCGGAATGGCAGACGCGCATGGTTCAGGTCCATGTGTTGGCAACAACATGAGGGTTCAAGTCCCTTCTTCTGCACTGATAATTTGACTCCGAAGCGCTGTAACAGCTCTTTGGAGTTATTTTTTTAAGACATTTTGAGTGAGGCTAAAATGGATAAGATCACAACAGTTGTTTTTGATATGGATGGTACGCTCCTTAATACTCTGGATGACATCACGGATTCAGTGAACGTGATCCTGGGCCGCCACGATCTGCCACTTAGGACAATTGATGAGATAAGGCACATGGTGGGCAATGGGGCTTCATATCTTATGGAAAGAGCTATCGCTTCGGGAAAAGAGCATCCGGAGTTTGATATTATCCTTAAGGAGTACCAGAGCTACTACGAGGAGCACTGTAATATTAAGACAGGACCATACAAGCATATCCCTGAGCTTTTAAAGGGGCTTAACGAGAGAGGGTACAAGCTTGCTATTGTGTCCAACAAGCCCATGGGTGCGGTAAAAGAGCTTACCAAGATTTACTTTGGAGACTACGTATCTGTGGCTATTGGTGTTACTGAAACCATGCGAAGAAAGCCCTATCCTGATGAAGTTTTTGCCGCAATGGACGAGCTTGGCAGCACCAAAGAGGAGTCAATTTACGTTGGAGATTCAGAAGTAGATCACAAAACTGCCATGAATTCGGGGTTAAGATGCATTTCCTGCTTGTGGGGATTTCGTACAAAAGAGGAACTCCTAAATGCCGGAGCATCAGGAAATATCTTCGTTTCAGATCCATTAGAAATATTAGACCTGCTCCAGAAATGAACGCAATAACGATTTTTGAAAAAAATTGAGATTTTGTGTTGACTTAAGATATGGAGTTTGCTAATATATAAAAGTCGTCACGAGCGGTTAGCTCGAAAGACGAAGGTTCGCGGAAGTGTCGGAATTGGCAGACGAGCAAGACTAAGGATCTTGTGATGCTTACATCGTGTGGGTTCAAGTCCCATCTTCCGCACGAATGATTAAGGCTTTTCATGTAGATGCATGAAGAGCCTTTTTTGTTAGTATTCATGCTGTTTTAGGTGGCTTCACTTTGTTTGTGGAGTGTTATCAAGAATCATCAAATTTGGTCTATTTTGGGACAAAAAGATGACGGAAAAGATGACAAGTAGGATGACAGATAAAAAGCTCCTGTAGAGCCTCTAAAAGAGAATAATGGCATATGTTATTACATAGGGCAGTTTTCCGGCAATGGAAGATTGCTCTTTTTTCTTGCCCAGAAAAGGGTAATAACCATTATTCAATTCACAGGAGGAACAATGCATGAATTTTGATGAGTTTAAGAACAGTTTTGCGACAGATGTAAAGGAGAAGCTTGAGGCGAACACAGAAAAAGAGTTTACGGTAGAAGCCAGAACCGTGGAAAAAATGAATGAGACCTATGAGGGGCTTACAGTAAAGCCTGATGACGGTGAGATCGGGGTTAATCTAAACCTGGATAATCTCTATCAGGAGTATCAGAACGGCACCAGTTATGATTCCATAGTGACAAAGGCTGCAGACATCGCAACAGAGGCACTGGACAACAGACCGGACTTTGATCTTGATTCAATCAAAGATTACGACAAGATGAAGTCCACACTGGCTATTGAGATTGTTTCTGCTGATAGAAACAGAAGCACTCTTGAGACAGTGCCTCATAAGGAAATAGAGGACATGGCTGTAGTCTACAGATTCATTATTTCAGAAGGTCCTCTTTCAGGAACCGGTTCAATCCTTGTCACAAATCAGATGCTTGATAACTATGGCATCACAGCAACTCAGCTCCATGAGGATGCACTAAAAAATGCTCCTGAGATCAGACCTCTGGTTATTGAGGGTATGGCAGAAGTCCTTGCTAAGCAGATGGGGGTTGAGGATCTTGAGATGCTCGGTTTTAACATTCCACCTGAACAGGAGCAGATGTTTGTTGCTTCCGTGGAAGGAAATGTCCATGGGGCAGGAGTAATCGCTTATCAGAACTTCATGGATCAGGCTGCGGAAAGGGCTGGAGGCAGCTTTTATATTTTGCCCAGCAGTATCCATGAAGTTCTCATCATTCCGGATAACGGAAAGTTCGATACAGCAAGCCTTGAGCAGATGGTAAGAGAAGTAAATGCAACCACAGTCGATATCACAGAGCAGCTCACTGACAGCGTTTATCACTATGACGCTGAGACTAAGGTATTTGAGCTGGCAGAGAAATTCGATGAGAGGACTGCTACAAAGGATATTGATATATCTAAGGCAGACAGGGCTAAGGAAGTTATTAAGCCTCACAGAGACAGGGGAGGCGAAGCAATCTAATGGAATACTACGCGGCTGATAAGCCTGAAGATTGCAGAGACTGCTACTTCGGGACAAGTAAGGGCGTTTGCACCAGACATTCTGAGTGCTTCTACGTCATTAAGAGAAACAAGCAGACGCGTAAACCGTGTGAAAAGGACTGTCCTTACGGAGCGCACTGGCCATGCATTGGCTGGTGCACCCGTAAGATTCTTGAGAAAAAGAGGAATGATGAGAATGTGCGAGTTTGAATACTTTTATGGTCAGGAAGCTGACCTTTTTAGCTTTATAAGGGTACCGAAGCTGCTGTTTACCGATGGCAGATTTAAAGATCTTACAAGTGATGCCAAAATCCTTTATGGACTTTTGCTCGACAGGATGAGTCTTTCCATTGAGAATAACTGGTTTGATAAGCAGGGGAGAGTTTTTATCATATATACGATTGCTGAGATAGTAAGTACTCTTGGCTGCGCTAATACAAAGGCTTGTAACACATTAAAGCAGCTTATAGAGGTGGGACTTATAGAAAAAGACAATAAAGGCCAGGGGAAAGCTCAGCTTATTTATGTGAAGAAGATCCTTTCAGATTGTTCGGAACCAAGAGAAAAGCGTATTCAAAATAAGAATTCTGAAAACCAGAATTCTCAAAAGCAGAATTCTCAAAATGATAGTTCTAGAATTCCGGAAAGCAGAACCCTAGAATTCTCAAAAACGGAATGTATTAATACTGAGAATAATAATACTGATTCTAATAATACTGAATCTGTTCCTTTCTCTTCTAATCCCATAAAGATATATCCACCTTCAGGAAGTATATCCCGAAACGAAGAAGATAGAAGAGATGAGAAGAGAGGGGATAGTGAAAGTGAATTGGATGAGATTATCAGGACTGTCCACAGCAACATAGATATTTGTAGCCTTGAAGAACGATATCCTCTGGATTCTAAGCTGATCAATGAGATTGCAGACCTTATGGTTGATGTCCTTGCAGGAAAAGCAGACTATTACGTTGTAGGCGGAGCCAGGAAACCGGCAGGATTGGTTAAAAGACAGTTTGAAAAGCTTGAGTATGAGCATATCGCTTATGTACTTGATTCTCTAAGCAGGAACACTACAGAAGTACGTAACACAAGGCAATATCTTATTGCAGCACTGTATAACGCGCCACTTACGATAGAAACCCATTATGAGACCCAAGTTAATCATGACATGGCTATGGGGCAGATTTAAACACAGGAGATGATGAAGATGAGTAGAGGAACAGTTTACGCTCTGGTCAACCAGAAAGGTGGAACAGGGAAGACACAGAGTACAGAGAATATAGGAATTGGCCTTGCGAATGAAGGCAAAAGAGTCCTGTTGGTTGATCTTGACCCGCAGGGCTCTCTTACTATAAGCCTTGGATATCCAAAGACTGATGATATTCCGGTCACAGTAACGGATATCATGAGTAAAGTCCTTCAGGAAGTACCTTTGGAGCCCGGTGAAGGAATAATCCACAATAAGGAGGGAGTGGATCTCCTACCTGCCAATATTTCACTGGCGGGAATGGAGGTGTCACTTGTAAATGTCATGGCAAGAGAAAGAATCCTCAAGGAATATCTGGACAGCGTAAAGAGAGACTATGACGTCGTTCTGATCGACTGCAATCCGTCACTTGGAATGCTAACAATCAATGCCATGACAGCAGCAGACAGGCTCATAATCCCAATGCAGGCACAGTATCTTTCAGCAAAGGGCTTGGAGGCTCTGCTTCAGACTGTCAGTAAGGTAAAAAGACAGATGAATCCGGGACTTAAGATTGATGGTATTCTTCTTACCATGGTGGACGGAAGAACCAACTATGGAAAAGAGATAAGTGACCTTGTAAGGAACGTGTATGGCGGCAAGATCAGGGTATATGACACAGAAATTCCGCATTCAGTAAGAGCAGCTGAGATAAGTGCCGCAGGAGAGAGTATTTTCAGGCACGATCCTAAGGGAAAGGTGGCTGAGGCTTATAGAAATCTTACGAAGGAGGTACTGAAGAATGCAGAAATCGCGCGGAAACATTCAGCTTTCGAGTTATGATGACATTTTTGGCGGTGCTCCTGATCGTGCAAAAGAGACTGCGGATGAACAGGGGAAAGAACATGTTAAGGATATTCCTTTATCGGAGCTTTATCCATTTAAAAACCATCCCTTTAAGGTTCTGGATGATGAAGAGATGGATAAAACTGTGGAAAGCATCAAGGAATACGGGGTACTCACTCCGGCAATTGTACGACCGAGAGATGAAGGTGGATATGAAATTGTGTCAGGTCACAGAAGATGTCATGCTTCGGAGATTGCTGGAAAAGAGACGCTACCTTGCATCGTGAGAGAGCTTGATGATGATGCAGCGACCATTTTGATGGTAGATGCCAATTTACAGAGAGAGACATTACTTCCAAGTGAGCGGGCATGGGCGTTTAGAATGAAGTTGGAAGCGATAAAGCATCAGGGGGCAAGAGGAGATTTAACTTCGTCCCAAATTGGGACAAAGTTAAGGTCTGACCAAATAATGGCAGAAGAAAGTGGAGTAAGTAGAAACCAGATTCAACGATATATTAGGTTGACTTATCTTTTGCCTGAAATATTAGATATGGTCGATAACAAGCAAATTGGCTTAAATCCAGCCGTTGAGTTGTCATACCTTGATGAGGATGAGCAAAGACGCCTGTTAGAAGCCATGGACTTCTCGCAGTCCACGCCATCTTTATCCCAGGCACAGCGAATCAAAAAGATGTCTCAGGAGGAAGGAATAACACAGGAGGCTATGAATGTAATCATGTCAGAAGAAAAGAAGTCAGATGTGGACAGAGTTACGATCAAGAACGATGTCCTAAAAAAGTATTTTCCAAAGAGCTATACACCAAAACAGATGGAGGACACTATAGTTAAGCTCCTAGACCAATGGCAGAAGAAACGAATGCGGGAGCAGCAATTGCAGTAGCATTTGAAAGGGGGGATTTCTTATGCAGGAGGCGGTAGAAGAGAAAACCATAAACCTGGCTGTTTCGGTAACTAAGCTTTCATGGAGGGCTATAGTAGGAGCAGTCAGGGCATATATCAGTTACAAACGTCATAAAGAGATGATGGGGCCAAAGAGATATCGTGGAAAGCAGACGGTCAAGCAGCTAATCAGCCAAGACCAGGGGGTGACCAGTATGCTTGTTGGTGATGAAAGTATTAGCCAGTTCGAACGAATTGCCAAGCGCTATGGTGTTGATTTTGCCATAACAAAGGACAAGTTCGTTGATCCACCGAAGTATACAGTGTTCTTTAAGGCAAAAGACCTTGATGCGCTGGAAGCGGTCATGGATGAGTTTGAGAAAACTAAAGCATTTCAAAAGCAGAAGCCAAGCGTACTAAAACAGCTTGAGCATTATAAGGAGGTATCCAAGGAACAGATCACAAAAGCAAAAATCCGAGTAAAGGAGATGGTGCGATGACTAAGAAACAGAAACGTATTATCATTCTAAACATCCCATATGTGATGGCAGGACTATTTGCTACTAACTTCGGAGAAGCATGGAGGATTGCCTCCGGAGCAAATGTATCTGAGAAGATAAATCATCTTTTTGATATGCTCCCAGCTGCATTATCCAATCCAATACCAAGTTTTCATCCGTTTGATATTGCGGTCGGTGCTACTATCGGCGGTATATTTAAGCTGGCGGTATATCTTAAGGGGAAAAATGCCAAGAAGTACAGGCATGGCGCTGAGTATGGAACTGCGAGATGGGGAACACCACAGGACATTGAGCCATTCATAGCTCCTAAGTTTGAGGATAATGTGATACTCACTCAGACAGAGAGGCTAACAATGGAGAGCAGACCTAAGATTCCAAAGTACGCCAGAAATAAGAATGTGCTTATCATAGGTGGTTCCGGTTCTGGTAAAACGAGGTTTTTCCTGTTGCCGAACTTATTACAAATGCACAGTTCTTATGTGGTTACTGATCCCAAGGGGGACCTTGTGGTCAAGACAGGGAAATGTCTGAAAAGACATGGCTACGAGATTAAAGTCTTTAACACCATAAATTTCAGAAAGAGTGCACACTACAACCCATTCCGTTATATCCACTCGGAAAAAGACATCCTGAAGCTGGTAAACGCATTGATATCCAACACCAAAGGTGAAGGCAAATCAGGTGATGAGTTCTGGACAAAAGCAGAGACGCTGTTATATACAGCTTTGATCGGATATATCTATTATGTCGCACCATATGAAGAGCAGAATTTCAATACTCTTCTGGAGCTTATAAACGCCTCAGATGTCAGGGAAGATGATGAGGATTATATGAGCCCGGTGGATATGCTCTTCAGAGATTTGGAAAAAGATAGTCCTGATCACTTTGCTGTTAGGCAATATAAAAAATTCAAAGTTGCTGCCGGCAAGACTATGAAATCAGTGCTCATAAGCTGTGCAGCAAGACTTTCGCCTTTTGATATTCAGGAGCTAAGAGATATTACAAGGTATGATGAACTTGACCTTGATATGCTTGGAGACAGGAAAACTGCACTGTTCCTTATCATGAGTGATACTGATCCGACATTCAATTTCCTTATAGCTCTTATCTACACTCAGATGTTCAACCTGCTATGCGAAAAGGCGGATGATGTCTATGGCGGAAAGCTTCCGATTCATGTGCGATGCCTTATAGATGAGACAGCCAATGTTGGCCAGATACCTAACCTGGAAAAGCTTGTAGCCACAATTCGAAGTCGTGAGATAAGCGCTTGCCTGTTCCTTCAGGCAAAGTCACAGCTCAAGGCAATCTACAAAGACCACTGTGATACCATAATCGGAAATATGGATTCACAGCTCTTCCTTGGTGGTACTGAGCAGACTACGCTTAAGGATCTAAGCCAGATGCTCGGTAAGGAAACCATCGACATGTACAACACCGGAGAAAGCAGAGGCAACAATCCGTCTTATTCTATGAATTATCAGAAAACAGGAAAAGACCTCATGACCATGGATGAGCTTGCTGTTATGGATGGGGGTAAGTGTATCTTGCAGCTTCGTGGAGTAAGGCCGTTCTTCTCTGATAAGTATGATGTAACACAGCATCCACACTATAAGGAGACTGGCGAGTACGACAAAAAGAATAAATACGATATCGCAAAGAACCTGAAGCCGAGAATGTCTCTTAAGGATGAAGATCTTTATGACGTTGTAGAAGCATAAAGAAAGGGCGGGGTATATTGCTATACTCCGCTCAAAATCATTTCTGTTTATTTGCTTTCCACTTGGCCAAAACGCCTTCAAGTTTTTTGAAATCAAGACACCGTTTTCGGAGATTGTTATTAGCTTTGTCAGAATTAATCATATCGTAAAGCTTATTTGCTTTTTTGATTATTGCATCCTGATTCTTCTGCACCCAATCAAGCTCGTTAGAACATAGATTCTTATATGCTTTTGTCTCAGCAGAATCATTTTTATTGATTTTTACATTCATTTTAGTGATCACTGAATCGTCAACAGGAATCATATTATTAAAGTTCATAACACCTATTAACTTTTCATCATGAAAAATCCTTGTAAAATCAATATCATTTTTCATTGTCAAATGTTTTGGCTTTGGGTGATCCAAGGGAATGCAGTACTGATGCTCGCCACAAATAACGACTACACCAACAAACGGTCTATTACTCTTGTGAATCTGCGGAGATACTGATTGCACCCTGTCATCAGCAGAATGAAGATTGCGAACATATTTCATGTCCATGGTGTACAGATATAGCTTTTCTTGATTCATACTCCTCCAAAATATAAGAAGGCTGCAACAAGTGCAGCCCTCATTTGCTTCCACTTAACGGTAGGATTCACCGCTTTAATAGCTCCCACTCACAGTAGGGTTCACTGCTTTAATAGCTCCCACTCACAGTAGGGTTCACTGCTAAGTCTAGAATAACATAATCGGTACTTAAGTCAATATAAGTTGGAAATATTTCACAAAGAATTTACATAGACCAGCAAAGGCCGGAGACGTCCGGTACTTACTGGTCTATTTTTATGCCCTCGAACAGGCGCGCATGGGATGAGAGCATAACGAAACTACTAATCAATTTCATTTCAAGAAAGGAGAGTAGTCCGAAGGTTCAATTAGTTCGGATGAAGGTTGTTTATTGAAGTAGAGCGATTATGAAGTATGTTGTATGAAGCTGAATTTTTGGGCGAAAACGAATTATGGCATTCTTCAATTCAGCGGTAGGAGTTTTACAGACACTTGTTGTAGCACTTGGCGCAGGCCTTGGTGTTTGGGGCATTATCAACCTCCTCGAGGGGTATGGCAATGACAACCCTGGAGCTAAGAGCCAGGGAATCAAGCAGCTGATGGCAGGTGGAGGTGTTTGCCTCATCGGTATTAAGCTCATTCCTCTTCTCTCAGGACTCTTCTGATTCCTGGGAGGGGAGCGCGGCCTGCCGCGCTATAGCAAGATGCAGGACTGAAAACTGAATATTGTTCGGGGGCTGGCGCGACCAGTCCCCACCTATAAAAAACAGAAAGGTGGCAATCTATGGATAGAGTAGTAGAAGAGCTCGCCGCCTGGCTTAAGTCTGTACTTGTAGATGGTGTTATGAGCGTTATGGCAGGTATGTTTCAGGACGTGAATAACCACGTGGCTGATATCACAACACAGGTAGGAATGACTCCTGATGCATTTCAGCCCAGTGTTTTTAGCATGATACGTAACCTATCGGAAACTGTAATCATGCCGATAGCGGGTATGGTGCTAACCTTTATTGCCTGCTATGAACTGATACAGCTAATCACAGCTCATAATAACCTGGCTAACTTTGAGACATGGATTTTCTTCAAATGGCTTTTTAAGACCTATGTTGCAGTCATGCTGATCACTCACTGCTTTGACTTTACCATGGCGGTATTTGATGTTGCCCAGCATGTGGTAAGAAGCAGCGGAGGACTTATTGCAGCGTCAACCGCAATAGACGACTCTGCGCTTGCGACCATGAGGTCAACTCTGGAAGCAATGGATATGGCAGCACTCTTTGGCATGTTTTTCCAGGTAATGTTTGTAAACCTGGCAACAAGGATTCTTGCTGCATTCATATTTGTAGTTGTTTATGGACGTATGCTGGAAATCTATCTGACCATAAGTCTTGCGCCTATTCCGTTTGCGACATTCGGGAACAGAGAGCAGAGCCAGATGGGACAGAACTATGTAAGAGGCCTGTTCGCTTTGGGCTTTCAGGGATTCCTTATCATGGTATGTGTGGCTATCTATGCAGCGCTGATAAGTTCAGTTGCATTCTCAACCGACATAGTCGGATCTATGTGGGGAGTATTGGGATATACGGTTCTTTTATGCTTCTCACTTCTGAAGACAAGTTCCATCTCAAAGAGCATATTTAATGCAAGGTAAGACAAGGGGGCAAAAACCATGGCAAATTTTGTTTCGGTCCCCAGGGATCTTTCAAGGGTCAAGGAAAAACTGTTCCTGAATCTCACCAAAAGACAGATCATCTGCTTTTCACTGGCGGCACTCGTAGGAGTTCCGTCTTTTTTCTTTGTAAAAAAGCTTTCAGAAGATGTTAGCGGAGCAACGCTCGTAATGATGGTGCTTATGTTGCCGTTCTTCTTCGTGGCTCTATACGAAAAAGATGGTATGAACTGTGAGACCATCCTTAAGCACATGATCCAGTGGCGATTCAAAAGACCCAAGGAGCGTCCTTACAGGACCAATAATTATTTCGCTGCCCTCATGAGGCAGAAAAAACTATATGAGGAGGTGGAGGACATTGTTATTTCCTTTGTTCAGAAAGAAAAGAAAACGTGACCTGAAAGTTCCGGTTCGCCTCTCATCTGAGGAAAAGAAAAAGATAAAAAAGGTCATAGATGATGCCAAGAAGGCTGATAAGGTGCCGCACTCCGCACAGGAGTCCGTAACATTTGAGAGAATGTTTCCAAGCGGTATCTGCAGGGAAGAAGGAGATTTTTACTCCAAAACCATCCAGTTTCAGGACATCAACTATAAGCTGGCACAGGAAGAAGATAAGACAACCATTTTTGAGGAGTGGTGCAGTTTTCTTAACTTCTTTGACAGCTCTGTTGAGTTTTCCCTGACCTTCCTTAATGTCAGTACAGATGGCACAAAGTTTGAAAAGAGTATCAGAATACCACTTAGGCATGATACTTTCAACGACGTAAGAGATCAGTATTCATCAGTACTAAAGAGTCAGTTCGAAAAAGGTAATAACGGCCTTACAAAGACCAAGTACCTTACTTTCGGTATCCACGCAGCTTCCATAAGAGAAGCTAAGCCAAGACTGGCCCGAATAGAGACTGATGTTCTCAATAACTTCAAGCACCTGGGAGTGTTTGCCAACAGTCTTAACGGAAAAGAGAGACTGAAAGTCATGCATGCGATCTTCCACATGGGAGATGATGACAGATTCATGTTTGACTGGAAGTGGTGTACGGAGCGTGGACTTGGACCTAAGGACTTTATCGTTCCCAGCAGTATTGCATTTCCCACAAAGAAAACATTCGAGATGGGAGATATGTACTGCGCTATGAGCTTTTTGTCTATCACTGCATCAGAAATAAATGATGAGATGCTCTGTGATTTTCTTTCCATGGATTCATCACAGGTTCTTACAATCCACATGCAGTCTGTAGACCAGAATACAGCCATAAAGAAGGTTAAGCACACCATTACAGAGCTTGATAGAAGTAAAATCGAAGAGCAGAAAAAGGCTGTCCGTTCCGGTTATGATATGGACATAATTCCCTCAGATCTTGCCACATACGGCAAAGACGCCAAGTCTCTTCTGAGGGAGCTGCAGAGCCAGAATGAGCGAATGTTCATGATAACGTTTCTTATCATGAATACCGGAAAGACTCTGAGAGAGCTCGAAAACAATGTGTTCCAGGCAAAGAGTATAGCACAGAAACACAGTTGCACGCTGGTTCGTCTTGACTATCAGCAGGAGATGGGGCTTATGAGTAGCCTTCCTCTTGCTCATAACCACATCGAGATACAGCGCGGCATGACAACCTCAAGCTCAGCAATCATGATCCCTTTCACCACTCAGGAGTTATTCCAGGAGGGAGAGGAATCTCTGTATTACGGTCTTAATGCTCTTTCCAATAACCTGATCATGGCTGACAGAAAGAAACTTAAGAACCCTAACGGCCTTATCCTTGGCACACCAGGTTCCGGAAAGTCTTTTGCTGCAAAGAGGGAGATAGCCAATGTTATGCTCTCTACGGACGATGACATCATAGTATGTGATCCAGAGGCCGAGTATGCACCTCTTGTGCAGAAGTTCGGCGGGCAGGTCATCAAGATCAGCGCCAATTCCAGCCAGTATATCAATCCCATGGATATCAACCAGAACTATTCAGATGATGACAATCCTGTAGCACTTAAGGCAGAATTTATCCTGTCCTTATGTGAGCTTGTTATCGGAGGAAGAGACGGACTGATGCCCATAGAGAGGACTGTTATCGACAGATGTGTTCATAAGATATACAACAAGTATTTCAATGATCCGCGTCCTGAGAACATGCCTCTTTTGGAAGATCTATACAATGAACTCCTTAAGCAGGATGAGAAAGAAGCGCACAATCTGGCAACAGCACTGGAAATATATGTTTCCGGTTCCCTCAATGTCTTTAACCACAGGACAAACGTTGATATCAATAACAGGATTATCTGCTATGACATCAAAGACCTTGGTAATCAGCTCAAAAAGCTAGGAATGCTGATTGTTGAGGACCAGGTCTGGGGCAGAGTTTCTGCTAACCGAGATTCCGGAAAGAGTACCCGTTACTATATGGACGAGTTCCATCTGCTTCTTCGTGAGAAGCAGACCGCAAGCTACAGCGTAGAGATTTACAAACGTTTCCGTAAATGGGGAGGCATCCCGACCGCAATAACTCAGAACGTGAAGGACCTTTTGGCCTCTGCGGAAATCGAGAATATCCTCGAGAACTGCGAATTTATCTATATGCTCAATCAGGCGGCAGGTGATAGAACAGTTCTTGCACAAAAGCTCAATATAAGCCCACACCAGTTATCCCATGTCACACAGGCCGGAGAAGGTGAAGGGCTTTTGTTTTTTGGAAATGTGATCCTGCCGTTTGTAGATCACTTCCCTAAGGATATAGAGCTTTACAGGATTCTCACCACCCGTCCATCAGATCTTGTGAAATACAAAGAAGAAAAGGGGGCATAACGATTTGAATGATAGGGAGCATTTCAGAGAGAAGTTCCGGACGCAGTCCGCCCTTAAAGAAGAGTATGGGAAAAAGCTGAAAAAAAGTAGAGTTGGTGTTGGCTCAAAGGACACTGAGGAAAAGCCGGATCCGGAGCGTAAGAAGGTTCTTAGGGGCAGAGCTGAGTCAGAAGAAATGCTTGGTGTAAAGGCTCAAATGAAGGCTGAGAGTGCCAGAATCAAAGCATTACAGGCTGCAGACACAGTAGTTACTGTGGGAAATACTGTTATAGGTGCAGCAGCGGAAGTAGTGGCTGCGGGTAGCAGTGACTGCAGGGATGATAAGAACGTATCGGGGGATGTGGTTCATGAGGGAGCCTCCGCAGTTCATGAAGCTACGGACAAGATCAACGAAGGCATCTACCAAAGAAAGCTTAAACGTCAGCATAAAGAAGAAAAGAAGCATGCCAATGAGCAGAATCCCAAGGATGGTTCAAATGCAAAGTCCAGAGCAGCTCAGAAAAAAAGAAACCGTAAGTCTTACTACCAGAGGGAAAAAGAGCGTGAGGCTGCAAAGCGGGGAGCAACATGGCTGGAGGATGCAATAAACAAAATATCTGAAAAGATAGGCGATGCTCTTGCTGCACTCGCAAACTTTGTAAAAGGGAATCCCAAGCTGATTCTCGCAATAGTTATTGTCGTTCTGATCATTGTTCTGTTATCAGCTATGGTATCCAGCTGCGCCATGATGGTTCCTACTATGTCTGATGGAACCCTGGTCTCCACATACACTGCGTATGATGAGGATATTCATGGTGTAGAAACGGACTATCGTAAGCTGGAAAAGGAACTTAAGAAGAAAATAGACGATACTGAGACACTATACCCGGGATATGACGAGTATGAGTACGAGCTTGATGAGATAGGGCATAACCCTTATGAACTCATCACGTATCTTACAGTCAAATATGATGATTTCAAGAGAAAAGATATGAAGCCTATCATAAAAAAGCTCTTTGAAAAGCAGTACAAGCTGACATATAAGTCCAGGACTGAGAAGCGGACACGTACTGTAGAAAAGACTGGAACCAGATGGGTAGATGACGATTCTTATCCTGAAGGTGGTTATGAAGAAGAATACACCTACGAGGAGGAAGAGGAGTACACAGTAAAAATCCTGAAGGTAAAATTGGATAACCGTAGCCTTGGTAAAGTCATAGAGGAGATGGGGCTTACTTCAAAGCAGAAATCTCACTATGATCTTTTGCTAATGACGAAGGGCAACAAGGAGTATCTTTTCGCAGATATCTATTCTGACCTTGAGGACCCTGAGGACTATCATGTTCCCGGAGATGCTCTCACTGATGCACAGTTTGCAGCTATGATAGCTGAAGCTGAGAAGTACCTTGGCAGGGAATATGTTTGGGGAGGCAGTAATCCAACTACTGGTTTTGACTGTTCGGGGTATGTTTGCTGGGTATTAAATCACTGTGGCTACAGTGTGGGAAGAACTACAGCTCAGGGACTTAGAAAAAGATGCGCTTATGTATCGCCTTCAGATGCAAAACCGGGAGATCTTATCTTTTTTGAGAGAACTTATGACACTCCCGGGGCAAGTCATGTTGGCATCTATGCTGGTGATGGCATGATGCTCCACTGTGGCAATCCCATATCCTACACATCAATCAACACCAAGTACTGGAGAAATCATTTCCTATGTTATGGAAGACCAGTAAAACCATGAGGAGGAGATTATGTTTGAGAGATTAGACAGATATAAAGCCGAACTTGCAAAGGCAAGGGGGCGCAGAGCCGAGGCTGATGCAAGAGTCAGAGTTCTGGAAAAGAAATGCCAGGAGGAAGAGATGGCTGCAGTTCATGAAATGATGAAAGCAGCTGACATAACTCCTGAAGGTCTTCAGAAGCTGATTGCCTACACAAAGGACAATCTGCCTGGGGGCAAATCTGTTGGCGATATAGTCAGCGGAAATACAGATGAGGAGGAACTCGAAGATGAGGAAGTTTAAAACAGCAGTACTCGCTTTAAGCAGCATTTGCATGGCGTTATCGTTTTCGCCTATCACGTCATTGGCTTATGTTGATCCGGAGGTAGTGGAGGAAGAGGAAATTATTCCACCTGAGCCTGTGGAGGAAGTGGAAGAACCCATGGGGCCTCTTACTCCTGATGGTAATCTTACCATCATTGATGATTATGGCGATCCAAACAAAAGCGGTAAGCAGTTCATCACTGTGTCTTCCAAGAGTGGAAACATCTTTTATATCATCATCGACCGTGATGATGAGGGTGAGAACACAGTTCACTTCTTAAATCTCGTTGATGAGAGAGATCTGCTTTCGCTTATGGATGACGAGGAAATAGCTGAACTTATGGAAGAAGAGGAAGAACCTGAACCGGAGCCTGTAGTAGAGGAACCGGTGGAAGAAGAACCTCCAAAGGAGGAACCCAAGAAGGATAACTCCAATCTGATCATATTTGTTATTATCGCAATCCTTGGCTGTGCTGGAGGTTTCTATCTTTACAGTAACAGAGAGGATTTTTCTTTTGGCAAAAAAGAAAAGAAGGATCCTGATGAGGACTATAACGAAGATGAAGAGACCGGTGGAGCGCTGGATAATGCAGAAACCATAAATGAAAAGCCTGAGGATTAAGGCTTAATCTTTTGCGACGGTGGTTGCGCGCTGACTCAGCACGTGACTGCCGTTTTTATGAAAGGAGATGATTGCAATGGCTGAGAATGCTATAGCTCAGGATATAACTGGGGAAGAAAAGGTGGAGATGATCACAAGTCGTCTCTCCAACTACAGCTTCAGGATGGGGGAGGTAGTTGATGCCAAAAAGAAAGCCCAGAAAAAGAAACAGATGATCAAGAAGGGCAAGATCGATGGCAGACCTTCTGTTCTTCAGAAATTGGATAACTACAAAAAGGCTAAGGGGGTGATCTGATGAGCGGACTTGATATTGCTAATGACCGGATCCACAAAGAGGAAGAACTCACGGAGCAGGAAGAGGCTATCCTGGAGGAACATACAATGCGTTCCGGGAAGAATTATCTTAAGGCTGCAGAGGACGCGATAGAGGCCAATGATAATAACTTTGATGGTCTGATCAATGCTGTTCCTGATGATGGCGAAGATGATCCTGATGATGATTATTCTTCTGAACTATCTGTAAAGAGAGCCAGGGAATATGATGCAGCCAGGCAAAAAGCCGTCGAAGATGAAGAAATCGCAAAGGAGAAAAAACGAAATGCCAGAGCGCGTGCACAAAGTTACCGTGAGATTGACAGATAAGGAGTACACCAGACTTCTCGCTAAAATGAATGAAGTTGGTGTAGGGAGCATGAGCCTTTATATCAGGAAGATGATGCTGGATGGATACTGCGTGAAACTAAAGACAGATGACTTTGGAGAGATCGTATATCTTCTGCGTATGTGTTCCAACAATCTGAACCAATATGCGAAAAAAGCAAATGCTTTTGGAGAGGTGTATGCTGCAGATATCGAAAACCTGAAAAAGCGTCTTGATGAAATCTGGGGGCATACCAAAAGTATGATGCTGGCATTTTCACAGATAAGATAATCGACAAACTTTTCAGATACACTTGCTGATCATATCATGGTTTTGTAGGCATCATTTGTTTAGACATCACGGAGGTAATTGCCATGAGTATTGTGAGATTTATTTTGAAGGTTGTTTTGTTCCCGGTATTTCTGATCCTTTTTACACTGAGTCTTTTTGTAAAAGTCATTGTAAATGTATCCGGTCTTGTGGCGGGTGTTGCGTTCCTTTTGGGGATTGTGATCATCATTTATAACATCACTACCCACTGCCTGTTTGGAGTGTGCATGACTTTTATCGCGGCAATGATGATTGCAGCAGTGATGCTTGTACTTGGCTACAGTGATTACTTTCTGGACAGGGTTATCGAGTTTTATCACGAAATCTGATCATAGTAATTCAATATAGTAAGGCATGAGAGCAGTCTGTATTTGCAAAATATGGGCTGCTTTTCTTATGCCCTTTTTTAGAAAGGGGGGATTATCATGGCAGCGACAATGCTTATTCCGCTCCATCATGTGAAGTCAAAATCTGTTGGAGAGTGTCTTGATCGCAGCATCGATTATGTCAGGGATTCCAGAAAAACAGAGGACGAAAAGTATGTAAGTACCTATGGCTGTGATCCTAATTCCGTAACAGAACAGTTCCTTCTTTCAAGAAAAATCTATGAGGATAATGTCCGGAAACCTCACAAAAATGACGTGATTGCTTATCAGATCAGGCAGGCATTTAAGCCGGGAGAGATTACTCCGGAAAGAGCAAATGAGATAGGTTATGAACTAGCCATGAAGTTCACTAAGGGCAAGCATGCTTTTATTGTAACTACTCATACGGACAAACATCACATTCATAATCATGTGGTGTTCAACGCTGTGGCTATTGATGGAAAAAGCAGATTCAGGAACATGTATTTTTCAAGTTACGTGCTTTCCAGAATCTCTGACATGCTCTGTCTTGAGAATAATCTCAGCGTTATAGAGTCCAGATATGAGCAGCGGGTTAAAAGTCATAGTCGTATGAACGCACATGGCAGTAGTCATGGCCTTGACTATAATAGCCTGAGCTTTCTTGTTGATATCGAGATAAAGATGCGGGAAGGAAAGGGCAAAGGCTATGAGAACTGGGCCAGGAAATTTAACCTAAAGCAGCGTGCCAAGGTGCTTCTGTTTTTGGAGGAACATGGCATTTCATCTTTCGAAGAATTGGTGAAAAAGACCAATACCATGGACGCAGAAATTGAGGAACTTAATAACCGCGTCAAAGAAAGAAATCAGAAAATGGCCGATAACAAAGAACTTCAGAATGCCATAATCACCTACTCCAAAACCAGTGATGTTTACACTGCCTATAGGGAGAGCGGTTATAGCAAACAGTTCCTCGCTGAACATGAAAAAGAGATCCAGGCCCATAAGGATGCAAAGGCAGTTTTTGAAAAAGTCCCTGGAGGAAAGATCCCAAAACTGGCTGACCTTCGTAGGGAATATGGAGAACTTATCGAAGCCAACAGACCTGATTTTCAGCAGTATGTGCAGCTAAGAAAAGAGCGGAAGGATTATCTTATCGCGAGAAAGAGTCTTGAACTTTTGCTCTCTAGAGAAGAGCAGGAAAAAGAAGAAAAGGCAAAGGCGAAGCCTAGCCGTAGCTCGAGGTCGGAGGCCTCGTTGTAAAAGCGAAAATCGCATTTGTCCGACAAATGCATTGCTTGCATGCGACCTTGCCAGCGGCAATGGTCGTCCCGGAGTAACCGCCCAGAGCAAAAAGATCTTGAGCATTTTAAGAAAACTACAAAAGTATAACAACAAACAATTTCATTATGAGGGGGATTTTTATTATGAGAATTGATATCAGAACAAAGGCACTTCAGGAGCCTACAAACGGAGTAAGGGGAGTAGCAACAGTAACATTTGGAAACAGCTTTGCTGTCAGGAATATCTCTATCGTGGAGAGCAAGGCAGGTAATCTTTTCATCTCTATGCCCAGCTACAAGATGAAGACAACTGATGAGAACGGAAAGCCTCAGTTCAAGGACATTGCTTATCCTGTGACTAAGGATTTCAGGGAAAAGCTTCAGGAGAACGTACTCCACAGCTACGATATCGGAGAAGATGTGGCTTTTGATATTTGATAAGTAAAATGCTTTATAAGTATAATTGCATTATCAGCATAGTTTGAACTATTATTTGCCAGGTAGTTGACTTTCACTACCTGGCATCTTAAAGCAGTATAATTAACTTCACTTCATGATGGGTGATTTGGCTTCAACCGTCCATTTATGACATTTTGGTGCCTATTCGTGCACTGTAATGATTGAAAAAGTGGACATGGCGGTATAATGAAAATGTGAAGATTTAGAACAATTACTAAAAAATTTTTGGAGAATGAATATATGAGAAAATATGGAATTGTATTATTGGGAGTTGTTTCAATTATGTTGCTATTCGGCTGTGGGGCAAAGGAAGAGCCGACAATTGATTTTGAAAAACTTGGAATCGACACTACTGATGGCCCAACAGCTGTGTTTATAGCGGAAAAGAAAGATGAAGAATGTATAGAATATGACAATGATCAACCTGCTGATAATAGTTACAGCGCTGTTATTGACCGGGTTTTAAATGAATATGAGTATAAACCGGTGCCCTGGAATAATACGATAGAATTTAAAGAAGATGCAGATATTCTCGTAGATATGGCAGAAGATTCTACCGGAAGATATAGGGCATATGGAATAATCAGTAAAGAAAAAGGTGCTAATGGGATCATATTAAATGACACAATTAATGGCACTGACAGAAATATAAATTGTATATTTGAAGAATGGTTCTACACAGCAACGTCAACTGATGAACCATATTTTTCATGGGAAGAAAATACACTATATTTTACATATCCTGTCCCGACATCTGGGGAGTCAGATCATGAAATAAAAAAGGTAAAAATAGATTGTGGTTATGACACAGGGCATATGGAGTTCGTTGATGAATAATCTTAACAAGAGCAAGAAAACAAAGCCATTAAGAACAATTTTGATAGTGATAACTGTAGTAGTAACTATCGGAGCAGTATTCTTTTGCTATTCATCAGAAATTTTTCAGAAAGGAAATCCACTTCCATACCTACATGCTGCATCAGCAATTACTGAGGAATACCCCTACGTAAAGGTGAATGTTGAAGCTGAAGGACCGGTATACATTTCCCGACGTGGTGAGTGTCAGGAATTACTACAATATATTTCTGACAGTAGTGGTCTTGAGTTTCAAGAGCAAGCAGGAAGTGTATATTTATTCTCTGATGGCATGAAAACTATATCCTTGGAATCAGAGAACTATTGGTCAGTTTACACTTTATGGACGGTTTTAAGCAGGTAATTGCCTAATGGCTACATATTGACACCGGAAAATGTCTTTTCATGACATAATAACGTCTATTCATGCAAGTGGTCTTTAATGGGAACTATGCAGAACCGATATGAAGATTAGGAAAACAATATTTAGCAAGTTTTTCAATCCAAAGGGTTAAGATTGTTTTATTTTAAGTCGATATATAAGTAGAAAGCTGTAATTATGTTCATTTGGATGTCACAAGGAGGTGCTTCATGAAGATACAGCAGAACATGGAAGTGCAGAATAACTTTTTACAGGATCAGACTGGCGTAAATTCTGCGTCTAAATCACATACTAATAATAAAAACAGCACAACGATATCAGGAGCAAATCTCACAGGAGATAGCCTGATAGCTCAGAGACAGGGCCTTGCAAAGAAGCAGGCTCTTAAAGTCGTGTCCGATGCTTTTGGCGGAGAAAAGAAACTTGACGCACAGATGCAGGGAATCAAGGATGAGATAAAGCGCCTGCAGGATGAGATCAATGAGAAGAGTGCTGATACAAGAGAAAATGATGCCAAGCTAAAAGAACTCCAGGAAGAATATGGTATTGATCCGGACAGCAAAGAACACAAAGAATTGTCGGTGCTGGCTGCCAAGATGAGAAATCCAAATGTAGGAGTTTCTGATGAAGAAATGAGCAGGCTTTCAGAATATCAGCAGAAGGCTCTTTACTATGTGACTACAAACCAACAGAACTCGCTTGACATAGATCATGCAAAAGCCATGCAGATGGCCAATGTTCAGGGTTATGCTGACATGAAATCAGAGCGTGCCAAGTCCCAGGATATGCTTAAAGCCCAGGATGCTGCTGAGGACATTATGGAAGCAGCAAATGGCGAGACGATAGCTCTTTTGACACAGGAAGCTGTAGAACATGTCGATGAAGAGCAGGAGGAGCGCGAAGAAGCTGCAAAAGAAGCTTCCGAAAAAAAGAAAGAAGAAAAGAAGGAAGAGGCCAAGAAGCTTGAGAAAGAGGCAGCGCAGCAGGAAATGATAGAAAATATCAAGGAGCATGCTGCTGAAAGCGGAAGGACCAGTGCTGATATCAAAAAGGCGGTTGCCAGACGTGAGCGTGAAGATGCAAACAGGATGGATCTTGGTGATGTAGAAAAGACGATTATTTCCGATGCTACATCTATGGAAGATACCCAGAATGCTGTGAATACAGAGATTACCAATATACTTAACAGACTCAGTCTTTTATCAAATGATATAAAAGGAACGTCGGTAGACAGTCAAATCTGAAAATGTCTTTTGGATAATTGAAAGTGAAAATGGAGGTAAATGGCATGGCAGGATTATATGGTATATCAGCTTATCAGCAGACTTCACAGGCATATAGCAAAAGCACAGTGAATAATGACACTAAAACACAGAGCACAGCTAAAAGTGATCAGACTGCAGCCACTAAGGGAGCACAGGCAAAGGTAGAGACAAAAGGCTGGTCTCCTATTGATACAAAATCATCTCTTGTGCCTACCAAGACGGAAATTGGAATGACGATTGGTGATGTGCAGCTTTCTGACAAGGCTAAAGATTATCTTGGCAAGCTTCAGTCCAAGTTCCATGGTATGGAGTTCATCACGGTAAGCAAAGATATGAAGGCTCAGGTACAGCAGAACGCAGCTGCATATGGCAATGCCAATAAAATGGTTGTTCTGATCGATGAAGAGAAGCTTGAGCGTATGGCTACCGATGAGTCATTCCGTAAGAAATATGAGGGAATCATCGCTTCATCACAAAGTAAGATGATGCAGGCTAAGATGGGCCTTTCCAGCAGTGGTTCCAATGTTAAGAATTTTGGCATGTCAGTGGATTCCAATGGAAAAGAGAGTTTCTTTGCCACGGTTGGTAAATCTCAGGATCTTCAGAAAAAGCGTATAGAGAAGAAGGCTGCTGAGAAGAAAGAACAGAAGATAAAGGAAAAGAAGAAAGCCGAGAAAAAAGCTCAGGAAGACCGCATAAATAAGGCAAAAGACAGTAAGGCTGAAAAGGCAAAAGACAAAGATGATATGAACATTTATGAGGAAGAAGAGTTCGAAATAATAGAGGCAAATTCCCTGGATGATCTTCTTTCCAAGGTACAGACTTATTCTTATAACAACGCAGCTTCAAGGGTAATGACAGATACCGAAAGAGCAGTAGGTACAAGGGTGGACTTCAAGGGATAAAACGCATATAGAGATTTACAACAATTGTGAAAGTAACGTTCAGACACATAACATATACCTCAAAGTAGGAGGACATGACTTATGAACGGAATTGATTCTATTGGAATCAATAAAACTGAAAACTATTTACAGGGAATGCAATTGGAAATAAAAGACAAGCTGGCTGCTTCAAAGCAGGATGGCACTGTTTCCAATGCCTTTGATTCAGATGTGGCAGCCACACTTTCAATCTCATCATCAGGAGCTGCGCAGATGGATCGTGCCGGAAGAGAGGCTGCTCTTAAGGAATCCATTGTTCAACTTGATGGGGGTTACAAAAAGTTTAACCTTTCAGAAGATGAAACGTGTATTCTAAAAAGCTTCAGGCTTGAAGAGTACTATGATATTCGGAGCAGAATGAAGGATACAGACCGCACTTCGTATAATGATCTTTTAAAAGCAGAGCAAACTGCTGATAATGATTCTGATCCAAGCGAAAAGTTTAAAGTCTATGCCAAGGCATATAACTGGGCTTATGGTGATATCTTTGACAGAATACATAACGAAGATCCCGAAGTGGATATTTATGTTAAGTCTTCAGGAACGCCTGAGAATCATGATTATCACATGAGAAATAACAGAAAGTCGATTGTTATTTCTACTGATGAGATCAAGCTGCTCCAATCTAAGCAGGATAAAGACAAGGAAGCGCAGGAGAGGTTATGGAACAGTATTTTAGAAAAGATACATAGCTGATATATGGATGGGAGGAACGATAATGAATATATCGTTTAATACACAAAGTCCATATTCGTCTTTTTATCAAAAAGGCACTCTTATGGGGCAGAACTCGCAGCAAAAGACTGCTGGGAGCAACTCTCCTTTTGCGCCTGGAAAAGATGCATCAGCAAATCCTCTTTCTAAATTTGCGAACAAGGTAACAGAAGATAAGGCTTCCATCTCACAACAGATGCGACAGATGATCAGAGATTTGAAGCAGGAACAGTATGCTTCGAAGACATCAAAGGATAAGGTTAATGGTTTTTCTGAGTTGTCAGGATCTCCTGATGCTGCAGAAGAGGAAGAGATAGATACTTCCGAAAAATATAATTACAAGACAGTAGCTTCCAAAATCCAGAGGGCAAAGACTTCCATAAGCGCAGGACAGGCCGTCCTTGCAGCAAAAAGGGAGACCTTAAAGATAAAAAGAAAGATATCTTCAGGAAACGGTGATCCGGAAGAATTACAGCTTGCGCTTACCCATGCAAAACGCATGGAAATGGTTGCCCGGAAAAAGCAGCATCACCTTGAACTGGAAGAAATGGTAGAGCGCACCCAGAGCAGGGATGAAAAACTTGAAAATCAGCGAGACGTAGGACAACAGATGCAGAGCGCACTTGCTTCTGCCGAAGAAGAAAAAATCACTGAGAAGGAAGATGCCATATTTGATGCCCGTGAAGAGATGCTTGATGCAGCACTCCAGCAGATGCAGGAAGGAGAAGCCTCTTTTTCTGAAGAAGAGTTAAAAGAGCTGAATGAGATGATCTCCGAATTCGGAGAGGAAGAACTAAAAGAGCTTGAAGAAGCCATGGAACTAATGGAGACCATGGAAGTGGTCGATCCGCATATGAGTAAAGCGGATTTAGAAGACCTTAAACGTAAACACCGCGCATCTGAAGACAAGGCTATCATGAAAGCAAACATGGAATATCTTAAGGATATGATAAAACATGAGCTTGCAAAGAATGCTTCAATGCCCAGCATGGGAGGTGGCGGGATTTCCTCTGCAACATCTGTTTCATTGCCACAAAGCATCGGGATTTCTGTTTCTGCACCACAGATGCAGGCTCCCACAATAGATATACAGGCATAGAGGTTTTATGTAAACATAAATAGTGGAGGACGATATTATGCGTATTCTCACTGATGTATCAAAAGCAGAACTTGATTATCTGACAAGTCAGCCTACAGCCAAGGCTATGATTGAAAAAGTAAAGACTGAAGGGAAGTATATCGCTGAAGGCGATGCTCAGGGTGCAGCAGCATTTGTGGCCAGTAGGAAGCAGCAACGCCAGGAAAATGCTTTATCTATTTCTGAGGAAGGTATGGCTGCGCTGAAGAAAGATAAGGAAGCTAAGGCAGAAAAGACAACTACAGACACAGATTCTGTGGATAAAGAGATAGAAAGACTTAAAGAAAAGAAGGCTGAGCTTGAGCAGAAGCTGCGTACAGCTGACGAAGCTAAACGCCAGCAGATAGAAGCAGAGCTAAATCAGGTTAATGCAGAATTGTTGTTAAAGACAACTGAGTCATATAGGCGTGAGCATTCGTCAGTGTATTAAAATCTCGTATTTCAAAATAAACTAAGCACGGAATATCTCAAGAATATGATAAAGCATGAGCTTGCGAAGAATGCGTCTATGCAAGGCATGGGAGGTGGCAGCGGAAGTTCTTTGGCAACAACACTTTCAGTCCCCCAGAGTATAAGAGTTTCTGTTCCTGCGCCACAGATGACAAGTGCTTCGTCGATAGACATATAGGCATAGATAACATTCATGCATTATGACCGTCTATTTGTGACGTTTCTATAAACAAAACAATACTTTTTCCGATAATAATATCAGCAAAGGATTTGCCGGATATCAATGGATTGAAAAATTCATGGATGTTCGGCATTTGTTATTATCGGAGGTCATTAAATGATTGTTCACAACAGAGGTATTCCCTATTCAGGTACATATTCAGCTTTAAGAAGTGAAAGAAAAAGTGGTGGTTTTCCATATTCATACAAGGTTTCTGGATATGGTAATACATCGAACAAAGGTAGTCTTTTTGAATTTGCTTCAGTGACGATTACTGAGCATATGCTGGTTGACAAGTATGGAACAGCCATAACAAACGGACCAAGTATCAGAAAGAGAACTGCAGGATGCAAAGAAGCGGCTGAGTGGTCAGGTAGTGATGAGTTTGCTGTCAAAAACACATCCCTTCCGTCTGTATATGAACAATTAAAAGATAATAAGCAATATTATTATCATGGAAGAAATGTGACTGATTATGAATTATTACAGATAGCTGTATCAGCGGGGAAAGTGACAGTGACAGACGATGATAGCCCTAAGGAAGCATACAGAAAGGTTAATGATGCATTTGAAGTTTTGGTTAAACAGGAAGCAATGCCCAAGTACCCTGGCTCTTCAACCATGTATTCCGAAGATGGTAAATATACATTTACTACTGATGAATCAGGACGAGTACGGATGAATCTAATCCAGGACTATGAGGTGGGAGCGTCACTTGAAGACATATCTAATTGGATAATGAGTGGTACACCAAACAGGAATATTGAGACCCGATATTTGGACTATTTAAGACGAGTAGATCCTGATCTGTATAACAGAGCTCAGGAGATTGGAAAAGAAGTAAGGATAAACGGGCTTATGGAAGATCTTCATGAACAGGGAATTCTGAGTGATAAACAGAGTTACTATGATATGGGACTTCTGGGAATGATGTTTGGCAGAACATCAGAAAGCATGAGATGTCTCTTGGGTGAATGTAAGAAGAGTGGTAATTATCTTACTCTTCTAATGATATATGAAGATGAAGGAAGTAATTCCTTGCGTGCATTACGTGAAAGACAACTGGATGAAACAAGCGGTGGTCTTATCTGACAATAGCTGATTGATTTGTTCGGCATAAACAATAGTTGAACTCGATATATAAAATACAGAGCATGGAGGGTAGAAAACATGGTGGTAACAGTGATGAGTTGGAGGCAATTTAATTCTTGACCATTCATGACAAAAAAATGTCCATTCATTACATCCTTGTGTAAACGATAATTTCTATGATGTTATGATAAATATGGTGCTAAAGTCAAAAGTGCTTACATGGGGCTCCATGCTAAGCATTTTTGGTTGTGGATAAAAGAGGTGTCTGTAAATGGAAAAATACCATTTTGCTGTGTGTGACGATGAAAAAGCTGTAAGGGATCTGCTTCATGGATGGCTGTCAGATAGTCCATACAAAGCACAGATAAGTGATTATTCATCAGGGGAAGAACTCATAAAGGATATTGATACCGGGACAAGGATAGATGTTCTTTTCCTTGATATTGCCATGGGAGCGAGTGACGGTATAGAGATTGCTAAAAAACTTGTAACCAGAATAGAGAATAATGGCAAAAGCATGCGTGCATCCAGGCCGCTTATCATATATGTTACAGGGATTCCAGACAGAATGGGTGATGCTTTTGGGGTAAAAGCGTATGGTTATTTGTTAAAGCCTGTTTCAAGACCTTCTTTTGATGGTGAACTTCACAGGGCTGTGGAGGAACTTAAAAAGCTGGATGCACAGCTCGTCTGTGAGACTTCTTATGCAGATATGTCAGATGCGTTTATAGCATTACAATCCGGTAAAGGAATCGTCAATGTTAAGCATAAGGATATTCTTTACGTGGAAAGCTCTGGAAGGAAAGCCATTGTTCATTTGAACGAAAAGAAATATGAGGTTTATAAGCAGATGGCCGAATTTGAAGAGGCGCTTGGAAAAGACTTTTTCAGGATTCACAGAGGATACCTTGTAAACCTCAGTCATGTGGTTGGTTATTCCAGGACAGAGGTTCAGGTAGATAACGGCGAACTATTGATTATTTCCAAGTATAAGTATTCTGATTTTATCAGGGCATATATGGATTTCATATCATAGATTTAGAGGGGGAGCTAGACTTTTTATGTCAGAGGAACTATTTTTGCTGTTTCAGGATGGCTATGGATATGCCATGATCATAGTGAGAGGCATTTTTCTGGGATTGCTGATAAAAACCTTTTTTGCTCAATCGGTTTTAGATAATAAAAAAAATATCATTCTGTCGGCGGTAGTGACTGTAGAAGGCGTGGTTCTGTTTTCGCTGCCGGTATCAACAAGAGGGGTATGGACATATATAAGTCTTATCACAGTTCTTGCAGTTTTCTTTTTCTATAACAGACAATATATGCCACATATCGCATTTGTGCTGCTGCTCTGGACAAATGTCTATTATGTATGGTTTCTGATGAATACAGTAACCAATGATATCTTGGGAGATCTGATCATAGAGACTCTGGATTATTCAGCGGAAAATGCCATGGAACAGATGTATGGCAGGATGTCGATTCTGTTTGCTATAGCTATCCTATTTCTATGTGTTTATTTCATGGTTTCGCACTTTATCATTAAGGTGATATGCAAAAAGAAGTATGATATGAGCCTGACGGAAGCTTTGTATCTGTCGGTTTATTCTGTGATTTCGTATTTTATAGTATACATGATAGCTGAGGTAATGATTGTTCCTTTGGAAAACGAGGTGTTCGTGTTGTTTGAGGAGAAAAAGGATATCAAATGGATGTTGCCGGTTCTTGCAATCCTTATCTTTGCCGGTGAAATGTCAGCCATTGCGACCTGGCAGAGGTACAGGAGACTTAAGGAAGAAGAGTTGATATTGCAGGAACAGCTTCATGAGCAGGAGTTTATCAAAAAGAAAATAGAATATACCGAAAAATACCATGATCAGATCAGGACTCTTCGCCATGATATGGCAGGTAAGTTTATGATAATAAAGAGCTTCCTTGAAGCAGGAAGACTTGAGGATGCAAAGCAGTTCCTGGGGGAAATGGATATTGAGCTTAATTCCGGTGGCTTTAAATATTCAACTGGAAATCCGGTAACTGATGTGGTGATAAATGAAGCTACTGCATCTTGTGAGAAGTTAGATTGCCGATTTGACTGCGACTTTTCATTCCCTGATGATAACGAAATCAGTGCTCTTGATATGGGAATTATTCTGAATAATCTCTTGGATAATGCTCTTGAAGCGGTTTCTGAGGTTCGGGTTGGAAACCGGTATATTAAACTGACCGGAAGAGTAAAAGATAACTTCTATCTTATAAATATCGAAAATGCTTATGATGGAATTGTCAAAAGAGATTCTGAAAACAGTATAGTCAGCAGAAAAAAACTTGGGGCAGAAGATGAACTGCATGGAATTGGCCTTAAGAGTGTACAGAACATAGCTGAGAAGTATCTTGGAGCAGTGGAGATTAAGACGGAAAACAATGTCTTTGAAGTAAAGATAATGTTACAAAATACAGATAATAACTATTCATTACATAAATATGTCCGTTCGTGACAAAGCTATTTAAACGCCTCTTTTTATGGACGATACTTGAATTGAAACAAAATGTACGTCCATAGAAGGAGGTGTTTTTTATGAACTTTGGGCAAAACTATTTTGATGTCCTGACAAGCAGGTTTGGCGGAGCCTCCAATATCTGGAACAGACAGGGAACGTCTAATGTTAACAGCAGAAACAGAACCACAGGAACACGTGGTACGTCACGAACGACCGGACTTGGAAACAATAACAGTTATTTTGGACTCAGTGCTAATACCATCAAGGCCATGAACAATGCCTATAACACGACATACAACAGAAATTATATGTCAGATCAGTCCGTAGCCGATGGAGCAGTGAAAGTAGAGAATGCTGGACGAAAGCTCTCATATGGTGAACTTTATGAGGAAAAGAACACGGATCAGCTCCTTAAGACGGTAAAGAACTTTGTGGAAGGATATAACGAAGTAAATAACAATGCCAGAAATACCACAAGTACAACAGTAAGAAACCGTGCCGGATGGATGAGGGAAGATGCCCTTAACAATGTATCTGATCTAAGAAAAATCGGAATTGGATTTAATAGTAAGACTGGGGAATTATCTGTTGATGAGGATGTTCTTAAGGGAGCAGACAAAGAGACTGTTAAGAAGACTCTTGGAAATACAGGATCTTTTGGACAGAGAATGCGTAATAATGCTTCTTTGACATCGCAGGCAGCCGTTACAGCCACAAGGTATAACGCTGCAACAAGCGGTATTTATGGATCAAATGGAAGATACGGAACAAACAGTTTCTTGGGAGGATATGGAGGATATGCTTCGATGCTTTCATCCATGTTCTCAAGCTGGTTCTGATCTTAGCAGGCAGGCGCAGACGAGGTAAAAACATATGAAGATAGCAAATAGTGATGTGTATTCAAATGCAAACTACAGCTATCAAAAGGATTTGGCAGCAACCGGCGCAGGGACTAGCGGATTTTTTGCAGGCATTGTAGAAAAGCATATAGAAAAAGAAAAGACGGATTATACAGCATCCGGAAAAGTACAGACAGAGGATGGCAGAGAGATCAATGTCGATGTAGATGTGAGCATGGCGAGGAAGAAAGAGCATGAAACCTTTATTGCAATGTCATCACCTCTGGATAACCTTTTTGATCCGCTGATCATCAATACCAATGCCCAGACATCCGGGCTTAGTGATAAGAAATTTAAATTCGACCTGGATGCAGATGGCAAGGAGGATGAAATCTCCATGACGAAGGCGGGAAGCGGATTCCTGGCACTTGATAAAAATGGAGATGGCAAGATAAATGATGGCAATGAACTCTTTGGAGTTAAGAGCGGTGACGGTTTTTCTGATCTGGCTGAATATGACAGCGATGGCAACGGCTGGATTGATGAAAACGATGAGGTTTTTGAGAAGCTTAAGGTATGGACCAGAACAGAAGATGGGAAGGATGAGCTTAAGAGCCTAAAAGACTCTGGGGTAGGTGCAATTTTCCTGGGATCGGAAGATACGGAGTTTACCCTTGAAGGTGAGGATGGCGTTCTGGATGGGAAGGTTCGTAAAACAGGCATTTTCCTGAAAGAAGATGGCACAGCCGGAACCATCCAGCACGTTGACCTCGCCATTAAGGGGCGTGAATCTGAACTTATGAGTGCAGCAGAAAAGCTTGATGAAGTTTTGGAAAAGATGCGAAGCGAAAACTCCCAGAGGAGGCGGAGCAATAATAATGATAATGCTGCAAGACGCAGAGCCAGGGCTGCTAGGCAGAAAAAGCAACTCGAAGATTACCAGAAAAGACAGGATCTGAACAAGGAACTCACTGAAAAGGCTATAGAGCATAGGAAAATGTTATATGGCACATAAGCTTTGGAAATCGTCAAGGCATTCCACCAAAGGAGTGCCTTCTTGATTTTTAATGTATTACCGCCGATTTATGCCATTTTGAAGTCGATTCATGCTGCCATGTTTTTATATTCATAAAATATCCGATATCATTATTAGTAGAACTTGAAAGAAGGTGTTTTATGAACATTTCAATATGTGATGATGATATAAGGGATATAGAAAGACTGGAGAAGCTAATTGAAGAATATGATAAAAAGACAGGAATTGGCATTTCTTTTTCCGAGTATAAATCGGGATCTGAGCTGATTCACTCGCTAAAAACAGATTCCGACACAGATGCCATTTTCCTTGATATTAACATGGAAGGAATGGATGGACTTGCTGTAGCAAAGGAAATCCGAATGGATATGGAAGATGTTCCGATAATCCTTGTTACTGCATACATGAATTATGCTCTTGATGGTTATAAAGTAAGAGCAAGTCGGTTCCTAATAAAAGACGATTTGGATAAGACTATCTTTGAGTGCATGGACCATATTTGCAGTGACAAGCACAGAAGATCCAGTAAGATAATGTTTTCATGTGTGGGTGGGGATGTCTGCCTGAAAGCAGCGGACATTTTACTGGTAGAAACTGCAGGGCATAAGAATATTATCCATTTGAGTAATCAGACCTACCAGATATATAAGAAGCTGGATGATATGGAGGAACAGCTTAAACCGCACGGATTTCTCCGTATTCATAACAGTTTTCTTGTAAACATGGATCACGTTAGAAGCATTAATAACTATGTTCTGACTTTGGATGACGGCAGGGAGTTACCTGTTCCGCGGGGGAGATATAAAGAAGTTAGAAGAGCTTTTGCTCTCTACGCGGGGGATCGGATATGATGGCATGGTTTCTCTTTTTTGCTTCAAGCGCGATTGAAATGATCTTAAGCATGTGGCTTTTTGATATATTTCTTGACCATAAATGGAATTCTGTCAGGAGATATGTTTTAGGGGTGTCATTGTATATAGCAATGTGCGGAAACGCGCTTTTGGTTGAGTCTTTTTCCACTAATATAGCATTGAAATTACTGATACTGTTGAATATTTTTGTGGTATTTCTGAAGGTGTTTTACAAATCAAGCGTTATAACAGCTATATTTGTTGCAAGCATCAATACAACATTTATGGCTTTATCAGCGACAATAATGATTGGAGTACTGCAGTTTACATATGATGATAAGTATATGTGGCGTTCTGTACTTGGAATAAGCGGTGCATACACAATCATGGCAGCGATCATAAGGCTGCTAAAATGGAAAATGCCTGAGATAAAACAACTGCTAAAAAGACCTACAAATCAGCTTTTGAAATTTATATGGTTGCCATTTGCAGGTGTTATTGCCGGTTTGTATTATGGTTCTTTTTTCACACAAGCGCTTATGGGACCATTTGAAACGTTTGTTTCTGCGGTGTTGCTTATTGGAAATGTCGCAGCCTTGTTCGCGTTACAGGAACTAATGATTAAAGACGAGAAGATAAGGCTGTCTGAGGTACAAATCGAAAGTAAGCAGAATCAGCTACAGGCATTCAGGGATATGCAGTCCTTGTATGAACGACAGGGAAGAAAACTCCATGATTATAAAAAACAGCTTGGCACTGTGCAGGAATTATTAAAAAGTGGGGATGTTAGTGCAGCTGCAGAGTATGTGGAACAGCTCACCAAGAGTATTTCTGTCGAAATTGCAGAGGTAAATGTTGGCCATCCAGTGGTAAATGCAGTTTTGAACCAGCAGTATCGCATTGCCAAGGAAAAGAATATTGGAATGACGTTTGCAGTAAGCGATCTTAAGAGCATCCGAATATCTGATGAGGATATTGTAGTACTACTTGGAAATCTTCTTGAGAATGCTATTCATGAATGTGAAAAGGTAATTGCAACCGGTAGAACGGCTTCAATACAGGTTAAATTCGTTGAGAAGGATGGAAACATAATAATTATGGTTAAAAATCCTGTAGCCCAGAGAGTTGATATTATTGACAATAAGGTTCAGGGGAATAATTCGGTAGGACATGGGATTGGGCTTATCAATGTGGAACATGTAGCAAGTAAGTATGATGGCAGTTTCGCAATCTCTTGTAATGATCAGGAGTTCAGTGCGGTAGTAATGATCTGATGCAGTATTTTACGCTTTTCCTAAGGGGTAATTTTAGAAATTGAGTATTCAACAAGCGTTGGAGTGGAAGAATAGGATAGAGGATCTATATGCATACTTTGATGACAATGAAGTGCTGTGGCATAGCATGCATGTACAAAGACTTACCATGACTCTTTATACTGCTTTGCCGGAAGTATACAGATGCAAGGTTGATCCTGTGAATTTAGAGATTGCTGCCCTAATGCATGACATAGGGAAACTTGAAATACCCAGAGCCATACTATATAAACCGGCAAAACTTGATGAAGCAGAATGGGAGATAATACGCACTCATCCTGAGCTTGGGGCCAGAGCACTTGATACTATTGGGGTTCCTTCCGAGATCGCAAAATGGGTATTATACCATCATGAGAGAATTGATGGCATAGGCTACTATCATTTACAGGGAAAAGATATACCTACAGCGTCCAGAATGATAGCCATAACAGATACTTACTCTGCTATTACGATGAAGAGAGCTTATGAGGGCGAAAGAACTCACCAGGACGCAATAAGTATCATTCGGGAAGTTTCCGGAACCCAACTTGATGAAGATATAGCTGATGTTTTTGTGAGAATACCTAAGAACAGTCTGGACAGGTGCAGACCGACAACTATAGTAAATGATTAAGCATATGCGATTCATGACATTATAACGTCTATTCATGACATAAATATAAAGATTACAGGTGCTTTTTTCGATAATAGAATTGATGGAACAGCCGGATATCAATGGATTGAGACAATCCTGGATATCCGGCATTTTGTATATTGAAAGGGGAAATGGCAATGAGAATAGGAGCAGTTGATAATACATATTCTTACCAGCGGATTAATGAATCAAAGACAAATAAAGCAGAAAACTGGGATTTTAAGAATGCTATTGGAGGAAAGGGTATATCAACAATTTCCTTATCAGAAGGCCTTACACTTCACTATGATAAAACACCTACGGATGGCTCAAGGTGTCTTAGTTCGTGGGTGGATGCGCGATCAGGAGTAAATACCGTTATTTATAAGCCTGCAGATTTTGATGAGAGTGATCCTGAGTATCGGGTAGAGGTATGGGATAAAGATGGAAATAAAACAGAGCAGATGGTAAAGATTTCTGAGGTTGATCCAAGTAATGCTACCACGGCTGAAATGCATGCCTATTCTGCATATCTGTCAGATAGCGGAAAGTGTAAGAATGCTGTTGACAGTTTTTTGATGTGCAGGAGTCAGATTTATGATAAGAATCCCAGTTATGATGGCCTGGGGTCAGCTAATTTCATGGAGCTTGCGCGTGACATGATGCAGATGCAGTACACAATAGGAAATACTCAGGGATATTTGCGGTTTAAGGCGTTTTTTGATGCACTCTCAGAAAGTCGGAATTTCTTTGGAGCAAACACGAAATCATACGCATTCATGTAGATAAGGGTGTTAATAGTCCAATTATGACTATTTAGCGACTATTCATGCTGTCAATATAAGATGACCTGTGTTATTTCCGATATAAAAAGTGAAGGAACAGCCGGATATCAATGGATTGATAAGTCTAGGGGTATTCGGCATTTGTGTTTTTTAAGAGAGGCAGGAAAAATATGGTAACAAACGTACAGTATCTTAGTCAGACGAGCTTCTATCAGGGCGTTCGTATAAGCGACAGACCACCAGACAGTAATAATAAAGAATCCATTTCAGATTCTTTTGCAACAAAACTGATGGAGAAAAGTAAAGCCTATGAAAATGAGGCAGATGTCGTAGAAAACAGAATCAATTCCGACGATAATGATATCGCAGATGACCAGCAGAGTAAAAAGCCTACGTTCCATTGGTATGACGGCAAATATGGATATGATGCAGAAGTTTACAGAGATGAAGGAACAGACTCTGAGTATACGGTCAAGCTAAAGTTTAACGATGGAAGATATGAAGAGAGACACATTGATGTTGATAAAGTAGATGCATCAAGCTGTGACTTTATAGAACTATCCGTGAGGATGCAACACCTTCAGGATGAGGGCAAGCTGGATAGTAAGGATGTGATGATGAACCTTGTGGTTGCCCATCATAAGATGGAATATAGCAGACCGGATGCGGATATGAGTACAAATATCAACTTTAGGAGCTGGTACGAGCAGCAGCTTATGTTAAATATGAACAATAATGCTTCGCCAAGAGGTCTGAAAGGATTGTTGGATCTTCTTAAATGGCTTTAATACCAGGGATAGAAAATGATGAAGGAAGGTGAGGCCAGGATTAAATGTAAAGAACCTAAAAACGTAGCACCCACTCGGTCCTTTCAGGAGAGTGGAGCGGCTTTGAATGACAGATGAGCCGCAGAAAGGAACACTTATGTCAAATACCATTACAAACGGAAATTATTATTACACCCAGAGTGCGTATGTGCAGAGTGCCCACTATTATTCAAACCAGACTATTGGCAGCGGAGATTTTCAGAGTGCGGTTCTTGATAAGGATGAGGAAGCGCCGGAGCTTACTGACGCAGTAGCTAAGGAAGATACATCTGCTAAGAAGGGCTATACCCGCGTTATTACTGCAAATATCTGGAACTCCGGATTTGGTGCGACGCAGCTTGCAGATGGAAAAACGGCTTATTCCTATCAGGGAGTAATGCAGCAGTTCCAGATCAGAATAGATGTAGATGGGGACACCAGAAAGTATACCGCCACAGGTACCGATGAAAACGGAAATGAGTTTTCAAAGGAGATAGACCCTTATAACGTAGATCCAACTGACTCTGATTTTACAGAGTTTGCAGCGCTTTGCTCATACATCAGGGATACAGAAGGGCTGGCAGATGAGGCTATGGGAGCTGTGGATAGTGTTGCGCCTGATGATATTTTTGAGAAAAAGAACTATATGTCTGAGCTTGATGGTTCAATCAAAAACTATCAGCTTATGGGTGTAAGTACACTTGGAGCAGAGCAGCTTCTGTCGCATATAAACAGGCTTATGGAAGTTATGATGACATCGGGTATCGGAACCGGCATCTCACCGGACCCTGCTGCTACAGCAACAAGCTTTAATGGTGCAAAAGTCTGGGGAGATACAGGAGGTTTTGGTACATTTGGGAGCACCAGCTTTAGGTTCCAGTCAATAACCTTTGAAGGAACAAGAGAAATTGGTGGTGCTGAAAAAACAGAAAATAAACCAGAAGAGAGCGAAGAGTATCTGGGAGAACTGGAAGTAAGACCACTTCATGGAATGGGAACAATTCCGGTAGGAAATAACAACAGTTATGTCATGACTGCTTCTGAGGTCATCAAGCCTGGTTCTGATGAAAAAATAGTCAGGGTTCATGTACACGATCATGATATCGACGTGAACGTTGATGAGGTTGATCCCAAGAATGCTACGGTAATAGAGATGTTTGCATACTGTCAGTATGCTGATGCACATGGGACAGGCACATCTGATTCTTTTGGCAGCTTCCATTCCATGAAAAGCGTTATAGACCCTCTTTCAGAAAACAGTTATTCAAATTTCGAAGAGGCCATGACAAAGAAGCAGAACTGGAATAGTGCCTTGTCAGGTTCTAAGGTTTCTTTCACAAAGGAAAAGACAGGCGAGACAATTGATGCATCAGTTGTTCTAAAGATGCTTGAAGAGACCCGTAATCTCTTTTTATCACAGGGCGGAGACAGGGATCTGGGCGACCTGACTGATGAAGAATGGGAGAAGCTTCTTGGAGATACCGATAAAAACGTAGAGGAGTCAAAAGAGGCTGCTAGCAAAGCGCAGGAAAGCAGAGAGAAAGAGGCAGAAAGAGTAAAGAATATCATCGAAGAAAACTGGAAGAATGGCAAGATTCAGAAGGCTATGGATGGATACGAGTTCATAAGAATGATGGGCGAAAAGGTTGCCAGTAACCAGCAGGAGCTTAACAAAAACTGGAAGTTCACCAGAGAAAGACTGCTTGAGCAAGATCCCAATGCGGCGAGCAGATGGTACATGTACGACAATGGCAGCAAACGTTATTCTTTCGATGAGTTCTGTAACTTCATGGATAATATGTGGGCTGAGCAGCGTGCTAATGCAAGAACACCCAGAAATGATTTCCTTGACCTGGCTAACTGGGCAGTTTTACAGAAGAAAAAGAATGCTTGATAAACTACTATACTTCAATTAGGGTTAGGAGGCGATATTAGTGAGGGTACAAAGGAAACCTAATTTGAGTTTGACGCAAATGCTACTATACAAAGGTTCAAATACAACAATAGCTCGTAGTAAGGGAAACAGAACTCAACGTGATGAATATGTTCATGGACTAATATCGCCTTCTATTACCTATTCCAAAAAGTTGATGAATAAATCGAAATTATCAAGATCTGTCATGGATGCGATTAATTTCAATTACATGGACATTCATAGGAATCATGGTGAATCTGTTGATTCGATTACAGTCAATGGAAAAAAACTATTAAAAAAAGACCTTCCTTCGATTGATACTGATTGGTGTTCCCCAATTCAGGCAATTAACAACACAGTTCGGTTTGAGAATGGAAATTATTACAAGTATACGGACCGTAGCGGGTATACACATACTTTTGCCTGTGATCATGACAGGATTAATCAGCCTTATTCAGATCAGCTGGCTGGAAGACAAAATAATAATAGTTACCAGATTACTAAATTTTGGAATATGCTTTCTGGTGATGGGACATACTTGGGACTTTATTTCAGTGCAGAAGAACAGAAACAGATGCTTGGTGACGCTGGCATAAAAGAAGGATTCTTTTGCGTGGAATCAGGGTCAAGAAAACAAGAATACTATTATTCCAACGGAAATGCAGGGGTGTGTGTAAGAAAATTTGAGTATGATGCCACTTATGAAATGTACAACAAAAGGGGAAGTGCATTATTCAAAGACTATCCTGTAGGATCAAAATTCACCTTTGCTGGGCAAGAATATGAATTAAAGGAAGATAGAACAATAGATATCCCATATGGAATCGATATTTTTGATGTGCAATTCCCAAAAATGAGGACGTAAAATGAATTTATGATGCCATGAGTAATGTATGACGCAGGATGATACAGGAGAATTATTATGATTCAGAAAACGGGGCTGACAGATACATATGAATTTAGCTATTATCAGAAGAACAGTTATGAAACTGTTACTCTTAGAAAGGGAGATGACGGTGGCTTTAACAGGATTAATGAAGATGGTACAGAAACATCTTTATATAGATATGAGGCTCCCGTAGTGTCTTCAGCCCCGATTCCCTGTGAGAACTATAATGATATTAAGAGCAGAATGGCTGAAATACCGCTTTTAAGCTGGAATACGCTTTTTCATGAAACAGATGATGTAATGAAGGAATACTATTCCGGTACCAGAACTGCAGATGAAGTCGTAGAGTATGTAAAGAAAACCTGCAGCTTCAATAATGTCAGCAAAGAAAGAATATCAAAAGCGTTATCTACAATGTATGAGCATATGTCAAGAGCCAATGCCCAATATGCAGCAGAAAACAATTATCTCGAATCTGAGCAATTGTATATCAAAACCGGATTGAGGCAGGACGCCGGGGATTATTACAGTAATCTCAAGGGTAGTATGTACTATAATGCAGATTATTACTACGCTTATTCCGATATGCAGAGCATAGTAAAGAATACATTGAACGAACTGGCCGATCAGTACGGAATAAATAGACCTGACTATGACGCAATTGATAAGAGCGGTACGTTTATAGATGGAGGAATTACATACAATGGTGTATGGAATCAGAAGACAATAAATATATACAGGGGTCTGGATGACTCCGGAGTTATTGCAAATGATTTTGTACCATCAAGGTCATTTTTATTCTGCGAGGCAAGGGCTGATCTTAGGGGATACTCAAATCTTGATGAGATAAAAACTGTTGTTGAGAAATATGTCTCAAAGAACTTACGAAAAACGAATGACAGTAGTGACTCAAAACTGGTGATGGAAATACAACGGAATAGTCATTATGACAACTCGCTAAGAGAAGGAAAAGCCAGAATTCACAAATATTTGAACAGTAATGGAATTCCTTTAAAAAATCCAGATGACAGAAACTGGATAATGGATTATTTTGGAATGGCCATGTTGTAGGTTTTGTAGGTTTTGCGAGTAAAAGAAAGATGACATTCTCAATTTTGTCTTTTCATGACAAAATAACGTCCATTCATGCAACTGATATTGATAATTAAATGACAAAGTGATAAAACATAACTGTTGCGTTCCTGTCAATATATGAGTAAGAAGCAATGAATGAAGAAAAAAAGACACGATGGGTAAGATGCCCGGAATGTGATAAGAAAACCAGAATAAAAGTTTGCGAAGATACGGTGCTTATTAAGTTTCCGTTGCATTGCCAAAAATGCAAAAAGACAACTCTAATAAATGTAATCAATTTTAAAATAGAAAAAAGCTTGGAGCCGGGCACATGAAATGTGGAGAGTCTGCTTTTCCTATATGGAAGAGTAGACTCTTTTTTAATCTCTTATGTCAGACAAGTTGCTGGAATGTGCCATCTTTACGAGTTCTTTGAAAGCTGGGAAGATAAATTTGCAGTCAGCTTCTGAACAATTAGTTGTAATAAAGTTGAGTAGTTCCGATTTTGTGGGTTGCATTTCTTTAAGCTCAGGATACACAACAATATTGGAATCTAGATTAAGGGCTCTGATTATGAAGATAAAAGTAGATAACTTCAGGTCATCAACAAGATTGGGATTCTCAGCACGCTTTATGCTCATGGTTTCCAAGTTTGCGATGTCTGCGAGATCAATTTGTTTAAGATGCTGAGCTTTTCTAGCTCTTTTTACGGCTTTTGATAATGCTGTTAAATATAGTTTAATGTCCTTATTCATGCGCTATTACCTCTATGAATATTCTATGGATAATAGGCTTACTTATAAATTACAGCAATGAAACGTATAAAAATAATTACGTAACACATTAGAAACATATTTCATATACGCTACCTAGAAAATCAAAAATGTTTCGAGAAAGGAACTTTTGATTGTTGATGAAGTATAGAGGAGGAGATTGTTATGGTAGAAAAAAGAAAAATTATTGTAAGGAGAAGCAAAATATTTGTCCACTGTCCTTTCTGTGGGAAATATCTATTGACTTTAGTTTATGGTGAGGCTGAGCGAGAATGTAAAGCGTGTAATCATTATATTGTCATGATAAATGATGAGAACGGATTTAGGCTTCTTCTGGAGCGGAGATGCGCCGTGTAGGAAGATGATAGATTATTGATGTAATTGAATAAGTAATGAGTCACTGTTATAGGCGTTGGATCCGACAGAGAATCGGAAGGTTCGCAGCAGATGACAAGAGTTTGCTTAGACGGCTAAGAACGACAAAGAATCGTTGAAAGGCGGGCAAAACAGATGGGAAATACCTGTGATGGGTATTCTGTTTTGCTACGTCTTTTTATTTTGCTCTTAAGTATGTCCCCTCTGTTTGCCCTTAGGGTGTAACAGATGCACTTATTGTGCTGGGAAACTTATATAGGGAAGTACCCGTGATCTTCCGGTTTTTGAATCTATCAACTTTCAAAAATCGGAGGAAACGGAAAATGAATAGAAATGAAAATGAACAGAATAAGGAATATGAGATTATTAACCTTGGCTATGAGTATCCAGGAATGACAGGAGGCGTAAAGTGGGCGATAATTACTGATCTGTCGCAGGAAGAACTAGATTTAAAATTTAGCGAGGAGCTTTCAATATTCAAACCATATGTAATCATGACATGTGAGCAGGGCGAAGCCTTACATGAATATAGGCGCAATGAGAATAAGCATGAAATGAGGAGAATCAGGCATCATGATATCTGGGGATATACAGAGGGTGCTACAGAGTATTGCAATTCTATTTTTTCAAAAGAAGAACCGGAGGATACTGTTATTGAAATGCTTAATAGAGAAGCACTTATCAGTGCAATTGATAGGCTACCAGAGAAACAGCGCAGAAGATGTAAACTTTATTTTCTGATGGGATTATCAGAGGAAGAAATCGCATCATTAGAAGGAATCAGTCAACAGAATGTGTCGCTTTCGATCAATAGAGCACTTGTAAGGTTAAGAAAAATCATAAAGAAATAATAATAAAAGGCGGTAGATCAGCATTTTGGTCTACTGTCTTTTAATTTAAAAAAAAATAAAAAGATTAAAAAAAGTGCATGTAAAAAAATACTGTTTTGTGGCAAAAGGTGAAAGGACATTGAAAACTGAATAACCATTCATCAGGTACATTCCTGCAGCAGATAGCTTCAAAGGTACGCCTCGCGCGATATAGCCTCACTGGAAAGCCGGTAGTTCCGGCCTGGCGATGATAATTGCAGGGATAATGATACTTCCGCTCAGCCACAACTATCGTAATGGGAGCGGCCCGGCGAGATCCGCGGGGAGGTGTAGCCTATGGTGCTGTCAGCTGCAGCCGCCTGATGATTTCCCTAAATCGGGGTGTCGAGGACAAGTAGATACGTATAATTCGCTGGAACAATTACGAGGGCGTTCCTTCATATAATAAGGAGCCCTCTTTACATATGTCTGAAAGGTGGTGATGAGTATGGGAAAGGATGATATCCAGCGTGGAGAGATTTATCTTGCTAATCTAGGAGATGGAGTTGGATCTGAACAAAAAGGCATAAGACCGGTACTGATTGTTCAGAACGATAAGGGCAACAAGCATTCTCCAACAGTAACAGTATTACCAATTACAACAAAAATACACAAGAGTATGGGACTTCCAACACATGTCATCATTGACAATCTGGGAGGACTTAATGAAAAGTCAGCTGCTATGGCAGAACAAATAGTCACTATTGATAAATGTAAGCTTCTAGAAAAAATGGGAACATTGCCAAGACATTTTATGGATGACAGAATTGAAGCATCAATAGCTGCGCAGCTTGATATAAAAACAAGAAGGAGAGAAAAAAAGCATAATGACAAATCAGATGGTTATGAAACGTCTTTTATCAGAAAAGGAAGCTCAGGAGTATCTGGGGCTAAAAAGAAATAAGTGCAGAGAATACGGTGAAAAGATAAAATGCATAAGACACATCGGCAGGCGCGTTTTATATGATAGATACATCATTGATGTCGCTTTGGATGCTATGGGAGCAGAGCAGGGATAAAAGAATAATCTGAAATGTGTGCTTATGCTGAGAGGATAAGAAAATGAGCAAGAAGAAAAAATACTTATGCGACGATGGTCGATTTCAAAGATCCTTCACATTCAATGGAAAAAGAGTGTTTGTGCGTGCTAGAGATAAGGATGAATTAGAAAAAAAGATATACGAGAAAAAGCTGGAATTAGAAGAAAAGAAGGAAATGCATGATAATCCTACGATAGGCATTTTCTTTGAAAGGTGGATGGAAAACAGAAGAGGGAGTGTGACTCCGGCGACTCTGAGATCACAGCAGTGTCATTTTAATACAATAGCCAAGATTCAGATAAATGGAAAGGCATTTAAAGATTGTCGCCTTTCTGAAGTGAAAGCGGAAGATATCAGGATAATCCAAAGGACATTGGTTGAGAGAAAAATTAGAACTCAGACAGTAAATGATAAGATCAGCTTCATTTCTCACATCTTTCATGATGCCATTAGAGAGCAGTATATTAACTATAATCCATGCAGCCCGGTCAAACCGCTTAAGAAAACTGAGGTGGCTGCAAGGGAAACAATTCATAGGGCTTTGACGCCTGAAGAAACACGGCTTTTCTTTGAATATGCGCAAAACAGTTTTTACTATGATGTTTTTAGGATTGCTATTCACACTGGAATGAGAATTGGTGAGATAGGTGCTTTGAAGAATAGCGATATTTACAATGGTACGATACACGTTAATAGGACAATCACAAGGGAAGAAGATGGATCGTACTGCGTGGGTAAAGAAACAAAAACATGGAGCGGAAAAAGAACTGTTCCGCTAAATGAGAGCATTTCAGAAATAATTGCCCATCAGCGTGAGTTTAATCGTATGTTTGATGGAAATATAAGTGGCTTTGATGATTTGATATTTAAAGCACCAGAGAGAGGACTGCTTATGGCAACACCTTGTGACAGGGAAATAAAACGTATTTGTAAGAGAGCTGGCATAGAGCATTTTACATGCCATGCATTTCGCGATACTTTTGCTACAAGGGCGATTGAGCAGGGAATAGAACCTAGAACATTGCAGGAACTATTAGGACATAAGGACTATTGCATTACTATGAATTTATATGGTCATGTTATAGATGATACAAAAGAAAAGGCAATGAGCAGATTGAGAATAGTAATATGATTTATGGTTCGGCAAAAATGCTAGAAGAGCTCTTATAGAGGCCTGTTTACATCATCTTGTACAAAAGATGACAGATATGATGACAGATAGCATGAAAAGCAGTATTTATGCGGGTATGTGGATACAGTCCCATCTTCCGCACTAAACAAAACAAAAAAGGACCAACTCTTTCGAGTTGATCCTTTTTGTTCGTGCGGAAGATGGGACTTGAACCCATGTGGTACTCGTTTATGAAAAAACGTTCCCTGCGCTTCGAAATTTAGAAAAAGTTTACCGACTGTTTCGCCCATACATGATAGAATTAATGTGTATTATTATACGCATTTGCCTGTTTGAGGTAATGGGCCATGAAGGACAGCAAGAAGACCATCAGTACAATAGTATATTACAACCTGATCTTTGCAGGTGTGGTTATTGTGGTGTTTTTCTACGCACTTTTCTTTACTGATGTCTTTAACAAGGACTATAAAGATCATCTTCGGAGCTTTTCCGGAAGCTGGAGAGATTCTTCGGGTAATACCTACGTTGTCGATGAAATAGAGGTTAAGGAGTTTGGGGGCAGTGCTACCCTGGCAAACACTTTGCCCACGAGACTTTCTGATGACGATTGTCTATGCTTCTTATCCAGTAATACCAATATCAAGGTCTACCTTGATGCAGAGGTTGTCTACAGCTATGACGCAAAAGAGAACCTGACAGGAATGGGGTATGGCACAGTTTGTCATACTGTAGGTCTTTCGAAAAAGCACGCAGGAAAGAGCATAATCATTGAATACAGCAGGGTCAGCATAAAGGCTACTGCTGGCGAGATTTTCAATGTCTATGTGGGACCTGCTTCTGACTATATTCATATGATGGTAAGGAAGGATGCTATTAGCATTATCCTTACACTTCTTATCATATTCTTTGGATTTGCCATCGTCCTTATCTGGGCTGGCATATCTGATAAAAAGAACATTCCACTTGATATTCTGGACCTTGGCGTTGGGGCAGGTCTGTTTGGCATGTGGCTTCTTGCCGGAATGCCAGTTGCGCAGGCAGTTACAGGTACTGTCTTTTTCTGGCGAGTCCTTAACAGGCTCCTTATCATGCTGCTTGTCTATCCCTTTGTCAGATTCTTTAATTCCACCACCAGACAAAAGAAAAAGATATATGAGTATATTGCGTTTCTGGCAACCATCACTGTGATGATCATGATCGTGGGCCTTCGTTATTATGCGGAAGTAGATATGGTGGACAGCTATGTTCCCTTTGAGCTTGCTTCTGTGGCAGTAATGGTCATCCTGTTGGTAGCTCTTATCATCGATAATTACCGCTACTGCAAGAGAGAATCAATACCTATAAAGCTGAACGGAATATATGTTGCCCTTATTGAAATGGCTGTGTGCAGTGTCATAGAAGTAATAATCTATTTCTTCCATCTCTGGCAGCATCACTTTGGCAATTTCATCAGGATCGGTATGGTACTGTTTATCACCACAGTTATGGCACAATTCGTCAACTGGTGGATGAGGGATCAGGCAGCCATCGACAGAGACCGCTTTATCAACAGGTCTATTCAGGTCGCCATGGCCACCAGTAATCCATCTGACAGTATCCGCGTTCTTCTTGAGTATATTGCAAAAGAGCTTAGAGCCAGCCGTGCTTTTATCTATGAAGATAAGGGTGATGGCAAATTCAGACCTTCCTACGAATGGTTTGCGGAAGGTCTTGATCCTCTGCCTAAGGACGGGCTTGTTTTGAATCAGGAAAGCTGCGAAAAAGAGTTCCTTGAAAAGATGAGTGATAAACCTGGCCTTAATGCTTATGGAGCAATAAAATCCGGAAGCACTGTCATAGGCTTCCTTGGTGTGAACAACGTGGCTCAGGAGCGCTCAAGAAGCCTTAATGAGATCGTAAACATCATGACCTACTTCTTTGCCCAGTTTATTGGTCAGCGAAAAGAGCAGGAGAGAATGCTCTTTTACAGCTACCATGATCCTGTATCAGGAGCAAGGAACAGAAGCGCTCTTTCTGAGTTTGCTGAAAAGAAGATGGACTATGGCCAGCCATTCGGATATGTGGTCTGTGAAGTCGCAGGCCTTCGTGAGATAAATGACAACCTTCGCCATGAAAACACTGAGCAGATCCTTAAGAATACTGCAAGGTGTCTTATGGATGCCTTTGGAGATGACAATGTATATGCGGTTTCCGGAGAAGAGTTCGTCTGCTTTGGATTTGAAAATGATGAGTACTATTTTATCAATGACGTAGAAAGGGCTAAGAGGCTCTTTAAGGAAAGAGGCTGCAGGACCTTTATTGGTGCATCCTACTGCGCCAACGGAACCTCAGATATCATGAACGTCATAAGGTACACAAGAGAACTTCTGGCTAAGGACAGAGAAAGTCAGCGCGGGCAGTAAAGGAGCAGGAAGTGGGAGATAACTCACAAAAGACCATTAAAATTCATAATACCGTAGTAGCTGTCATTACCATTGCTGGTATCGGGGCCGTCGCTGAGAGTGTATCTCAGAGATGGGAATTCTGGGTGCCACCACTTATTCTGATCGGCATTATCTCTGCCTGGTGGATACATGTTACCCAGAAGGGTACTGCAAGGATAAGAGAGGACTACTACCTGATATTCTCCATGGTCATCGCATTCTATCATGGCGCCCACAGGAGCAGCTTTTTTGACATCTTTGTTATCGCAGCTTTACTGATGGCAGTCTCCGCCCTGATCCTGAGGGTTGATTTCCTGCGTCTTATCATGCTGGAATTCATGATACTTATGGTGATGCACATAGGAATGGCCACATCTTCGGATGAATATGTCTTTGACTCCATGACAATCTCAAGGGTTGCTCTTCATATAGTTGCTCTCATATGCCTGTACATTGTCCTTAAGGCTATTGTGGATAAGATCCAGGACAGTGAAAGCACTGTAGAAAAACTCGAAAAGACCATAGAGTCCAATGACAACGATATGGAGGACTTCCTGGTTAACTTATCCCATGAGCTCAGGACCCCTATCAACGTAATAAATGGTCTTACAGACCTGATCCTTAAAAGAGAAAAAAGAGAAGACATAAAGACCATCAAAAACGCAGGAGTAAGGATCTCCCACCAGATCGAGGATATCCAGGACTACAGTGAGATTCAGAGGCAGAACGTCATTGTTGAGAACGAGAGATATATGATCACATCTCTTTTAAATGACATCCTGATGAACTACAGTCTCATGAGAAGTCAGTCTCCGCTGGACTTTGTGGTGGACCTTGACCCTGAAGTCCCGGCGGTTATGAAAGGTGACATGAAAAAGATCCACAAGATCATAAGTCACCTTCTTGATAATGCCTTTAAATTCACGAGGAAAGGTGGAGCCTGCCTTAGGATCACATCCTTTAAGAAGGACTACGGAGTTAACCTGATCATAGAGGTTTCTGATACCGGTGTAGGTATGACCCAGAGGGATATTAACAGGATATCCAGAGGTATGTATAAAGCGGACAGAAAGAGAGATAAGAGCACCGGAGGTGTAGGACTTGGTCTTTCAGTAGTCCTTGGTCTTGTCCGCAGTATGGACGGATTTGTAAAGATAGAAAGCCAGAAAAACCTTGGCACAACAGTCAGGATCAGTATCTTCCAGGAAGTTATTGATTCTTCGCCATGCATGGCCTTAAATACCGACAGGTTTGTAAATGTGGTGATATATAACTGGCTGGATAGATTCCAGAATCCGATCCTTGCGGGTATGTACAAGAACATGTCTGAAAACCTTGCAAAGGGTCTTCGCCACAACCTGTTCTTTGCAGCTACCTTTGATGAGTTCAAAAAGCTTATTGCAAGAGGCGACATAACTCACGTATATATGGGGGACAGAGAGTACCTGCATGATAAGTCCTTCTTTGAAAATGAACTTGATAAGAACATCGTTTTTGCTGTAACTGTTGACAATGATTTTATTCCTGATAAGGACTCAAGAGGCATCGTTCTTAGAAAGCCTGTATATGGAATGTCTCTTGTGCAGGTGCTCAATGGCACCTCCAAGAACACTGTTGTCTCTTTTGAAGAAGATATCCAAAAACCTGACCTTACTGGAATCAGGGCTCTTGTCGTGGACGATGAGCCAATGAATCTTGTAGTTGCAACAGGTCTTTTCAAGGAATATAACATGTCCATCGACACTGCAGACAGCGGTATCGAGGCTATAGACAAGTTTACAAGAAACAGCTACGACGTCATCTTCATGGATCATATGATGCCACAGATGGATGGCGTTGAAGCCATGAAGAGAATTAAGAGCATCGCAGAAAGAGATAACCGCAGAGTCAGTCTTGTGGCTCTTACAGCCAATGCTGTCAGCGGTGCAAAAGAGATGTTCATAAAAGAGGGCTTTGATGGCTTTATCTCTAAGCCTATCAGCATCGGAGATTTCGAAAGAGTTATGCAGCGCATAATCTCTGAAGGAAAAGCAGGAAGGGGAGGTGTACAATGATTGCCAAATTGTTTAAAAGCACCATAGAACGCCTTAAAGACCCTTCACGAAGCTTCAGGGAACGTGTCTTTATATTGCTTACTCTTATTACTGTATTTTTCGTAGCACTGGCCCTTATAGGCGATATTATCTGCGGCGAGAACATTGTTGAGATCATTGTTCTGGCATTTACGGTTGTTTCTGCGCCTATAATGACTGCCATCGCCATAAAAAAGAACAGGGTAACTGTCGCTATCCGCATAGCGGTAGTTGGAATCCTGCTTGTTCAGCTTCCTGCTGCATTCTACTACGGCGGAGGAATAAGAGGCGGCGGAGCTATCTGGATCATCTTTGCATTTCTATATACCGGACTTGTTGTAGGCGCAAGATGGAAGCCTGTAATGCTTATCATATTAACTGCCGAGACTATCGGATTTTATCTTGACGGATATTTCCACCCTGAACGTGTAGTGCATCACTCTGAGCGAATGTACTACATTGATTCTGTCATATCCATTATCCTTGTTGGCATCATCTGCTGCGCCATGGTCTGGTTTGTGGAGTGGCTCTTTAGAGCTGAGAACAAGAGGGCCAGAGAGGAGACCCTTAAATTCGAGGAGCTCAATAAATCGCAGAACAGATTCTTTTCCAGCATGAGCCATGAGATCAGGACTCCTATTAACTCCATTCTTGGCCTTAATGAGATCATCCTTCGTCAGGAAGATGCTTCAGATGAGATCATCAAGGATGCAGGAAATATCCAGGGTGCAGGCAAGATGCTTCTGTCCCTTGTTAACGATATCCTGGATCTGTCCAAGATCGAAGCTGGCAAGATGGATATCATTCCTGTCAATTACAGCGTGGCCACGCTTGTTTCTGAGATCGTAAACATGATCTGGCTAAGAGCCGAGCAAAAGGGCCTGGAGTTTAAGGTTGAGATTGACCCTGCGATCCCTCAGGAGCTTTTTGGCGATGAGATGCGTATCAAGCAGATATTGGTAAATCTCCTTAACAACGCTGTCAAATACACCAAGGAGGGTACAGTGACCCTTCATATCGAAGAGGAAGACATCAGAGATGATTCCGTACATATCCTGTTCTCTGTTTCTGATACGGGTATGGGAATCAAGCAGGATGCGCTGCCTTATCTTTTCAATGCCTTCGAGAGATTTGATGAGGACAAGACTATCAAGATCGAGGGAACTGGCCTTGGCCTTTCCATCGTTAAGCAGCTGGTGGACCTCATGGGCGGCGATATCACAGTAAGCAGTGTCTACACACAGGGTTCAACCTTTACCGTATCCCTCTGGCAGAAGGTTTCAAACCCTATGGCTGTTGGAGATATAGACCTTACCAATTACGGAAGCGTGACAAACGGCCGAAGATACGAGGCGAGCTTTACTGCTCCGGAAGCCAGGATACTTATTGTCGATGACAATGAGATGAACCTGGAAGTAGAAAAGAAGCTCCTTCTTGGAACTAAGATGGCCATAGATACTGCAGACAGCGGCGAAGAAGCCCTTGTTATGACCACCAATAACCGCTACGACATTATCCTTATGGATCACCTGATGCCTGGTATGAGCGGCATTGAGTGTATGCAGAGGATCAGAAAGCAGGCTGGCGGCAGAAATAACCACGTGCCGATCATCGTTCTTACAGCCAATGCCGGAAGTGAGAACAGAGAGCTCTATTCTTCAAGCGGTTTTGACGGATATCTTGTTAAACCTGTTTCAGGGCAGCAGCTTGAGGAGACGCTTTTAGCACATCTTCCTGAGGCAGTGCTTTTGCGTTCTGAAGGCACAGAGGCCCTTAGAGCACAGATGAACACTTCCCGCGGATACAGCAGAAAGGTGCCTATTGTTATTACCATCAACAGTATGTGCGACCTTCCTGAGAATATCCTTCGTAACCTTCAGATCGATACAATAGCCTTCAAGGTCCTTGCTGACGGCAGGGAGTATTTTGATGGAATCGAAGCTGACGCTGACGAGGTTCTTCGTTACATGAGCGAGGGAAAAGAGTTCGCGTCTGCACCACCATCTGTCACAGAGTTTGAGCAGTTCTTTGAAAAAGAGCTTAAGAAGGCCCATCAGGTCATTCATATCACCTTGTCATCCCAGGTCAGCAAGGAGTATGAACATGCCAAGGAGGCAGCCAAGGCCTATGGCAATGTATATGTCTATGACTCTGGACTTAACTCAAGCTCCATGGGAATCATGGCTCTTTTGGCATACCACATGTCAAACCAGGGCCTTACTCCAGGAAACATCATAGGAGAGCTTAACAATATCAAGAAGTATGTACACTGCAGTTTTGTGTCTGCAGATACCGGAGTCCTCTTCAGGAGAGGATTTGTAGGAAAGGGACTTTATGGATTCATGGAGTCCATAGGAATGATGCCATTCATGCTGGTTAAGGACAATACCTTCAGAATGGACAGAGCTCACTTTGGAGATACCTGGAGAGGTTATGAAAAGTACATCGACTACGCCCTTCCAAAGATGGCAAAGCCAAACCTGGATTTCGTATTTATAACCTATTCGGATGTTTCTGAGGATACCCTTGAAAGAATTGAGGACAGGGTCCTTTCAAGATTCCCGTTTAAGAAGGTTATATTCCAGAAAGCCTGCGCAGCAATGTCACTTAGCTGCGGCCCTGGAGCCTTTGGAATCATGTATATGGATGAGACTGAGCACCCATATAACCTTGAAAAGCTAATTTCATATGATGAAGATGTTCCTTCCTTTGTACCTGACTCTGAGCCTGACAGAACGACTAAGCCAGAGCCTGTTGTCAAAGAAAAAGAGTGGTTTGCAGGCATAGAGGGTCTGGATAAAGAGATAGCAATAGAAAACAGCGGCTCTGAAGAGGCGTTCTTAACTGTGCTGTCCATTTTCTACAACTCAATAGAGCAGAAGGCAAAAGAGCTGTCTGATTACTTTGATAAGGGCGACTACGAAAGCTACACCATAAAAGCTCATGCTCTTAAGAGCGCTGCCCGTCTGGTTGGCGCCATGCAACTGTCCAAGAACGCTGAGGACATGGAGATGGCTGGTAAAGACGGTAAGACCTCCTATGTTCAGAAGAATCACCAGAACCTTTTGGATGAGCTTCTTTCCTTCAAGGAGCCACTTAAGAAGTACTTTGATGAAAACCCTGTGGGAGGCGAAAGCTCTTTTGCCGAAGAAGAACAACATGAGGCGCCTTCTGCTGTGCCCAGCCAGGACCTTGGGGAGATCCTTGTAAAGAGCATGTATACCGCACTGGAAGCGGGAGCTAAGGAGAAGAACAAGGAGTTCTTAGAGAATACCTTTAAGGAGATGGCGGACTATACGTTTTCTGAGGAACATACAAACACCATTGCGAAATTAAAAGATGCCTTTGCTGCAGGTGATTATGAGGAGATGGAAAAAATACTAAAAGAGATTAATTAAAATCAAGGTATTTCTACTTGTCTTTGTGCCGATTGAATAATAGAATTGTAGGGATGGAAAAAGATTAATCGGGGAGGATCAAAATGGCACAGAGAACAGACATACACAAAGTACTCATAATCGGTTCAGGGCCTATCGTTATCGGACAGGCTTGTGAATTTGATTATTCAGGAACACAGGCATGCAAGGCCCTTCGTAGCCTTGGATATGAAATAGTTTTGGTTAATTCCAATCCGGCAACTATCATGACTGATCCGGAGATGGCTGACAAGACTTATATTGAGCCGCTTAATGTTGAGCGCGTTGCGGCTGTTATTGAAAAAGAAAGACCAGATGCATTACTGCCTAATTTGGGTGGACAATCTGGTCTTAATTTGTGCTCTGAGCTATATAAGGCAGGAGTCCTCGATAAATATAACGTAAAGGTAATTGGTGTTCAGGTTGACGCCATTGAGCGTGGTGAAGACAGAACTGAGTTCAAGAAGACCATGGACATGCTGGGAATCGAGATGGCAAGGTCCAAGGCATGCTACAGCATAGAGGAAGCTTTAGCTGAGGCTGACGAACTTGGTTATCCTGTAGTTCTTCGTCCTGCATACACCATGGGCGGCGCTGGCGGCGGACTTGTTTACAACAAGGAAGAGCTCCAGACAGTCTGCGCAAGAGGTCTTGCAGCTTCTATCATTCACCAGGTTCTTGTAGAGGAGTCAATCCTTGGCTGGGAAGAGCTTGAGCTTGAGGTTGTAAGAGACAAGGACAACAATATGATCACCGTATGCTTTATCGAGAACGTTGACCCTGTTGGTGTTCACACAGGTGATTCCTTCTGTACAGCTCCTATGCTGACAATATCAGAGGACCTTCAGCAGGAACTTCAGCGCCAGGCTTACAAGATTGTTGAGCACATCGGTGTTATCGGTGGAACCAACGTACAGTTCGCTCACGACCCCAAGACCGGCAGAATAGTTGTTATTGAGATCAATCCACGTACTTCCCGTTCATCAGCCCTTGCAAGTAAGGCAACAGGCTTCCCTATCGCCCTTGTTTCAGCCAAGCTGGCAACTGGACTTACACTTTCAGAACTTCCTGATTCCAAGTTTGGAACTCTTGATAAATACGTACCTAACGGAGACTACGTTGTTGTTAAGTTTGCCCGCTGGGCATTTGAGAAGTTCCACGGCGTTGAGGACAAGCTTGGAACCCAGATGAGAGCCGTTGGCGAAGTAATGTCAATTGGTAAGAACTTCAAGGAAGCTTTCCAGAAGGCTATAAGATCCTTAGAGAAGGGCAGATACGGACTTGGCAACGTGGCTAAGTACGAGCAGATGGAAAAGAGTGAGCTCCTTCGTATGCTCAAGGATGCTTCCTCTGAGAGATACTTCCTCATTTATGAAGCGCTCAAGAAGGGCGTTACTGTAGATGAGCTCTTTGAGATCACCAAGGTTAAGCACTATTTCCTTAACGAGATCAAGGACCTTGTAGAAGAGGAAAAAGAGCTTGTAGAGAGCTTTAAGGGATCAGTTCCTTCTGAGGCAGCTCTTATAAAGGCCAAGGAAGATGGATTTGCAGATAAGTATCTTTCTCAGATCCTTGAAGTATCTGAGGATGATATCAGAAATACAAGAGAAAAAGCAGGACTTTCAGAGGAGTGGGACGGCGTTCACGTTTATGGTACTGACGGCGCAGCTTACTACTACTCAACTTATAAGAGAGGTGCTAATCTCGAGAATCCTAAGGACATGGGAACTGGAGATTCCAAGAAGATCATGATCCTTGGCGGTGGTCCTAACAGAATTGGACAGGGTATCGAGTTTGACTACTGCTGCGTACATGCAGCCCTTGCCCTTAAGAAGCTTGGTTTTGAGACCATTATTGTAAACTGCAACCCTGAGACAGTTTCAACTGACTACGATACATCAGATACACTTTACTTTGAGCCACTTACTCTTGAGGATGTTCTCCAGATCTACAAGAAGGAGAAGCCCGTTGGAGTAATCGCTCAGTTCGGAGGACAGACACCTCTTAACCTTGCAGCCAAGCTCAAGGAAGAGGGCGTAAATATCCTTGGAACAACACCAGAAGTTATCGATCTTGCTGAGGACAGAGACCAGTTCCGCATGATGATGCAAAAGCTCGGTATCCCAATGGCTGAGTCAGGAATGGCATCAGACGTTGAGACAGCAAAAGAGATTGCGGCTAAGATCGGATATCCTGTAATGGTTCGTCCATCCTTCGTCCTTGGCGGAAGAGGAATGGAGATCGTAAGGGATGAGGAGAGCATGGAAGGCTACATGAAGGCAGCTGTTGGTGTAACACCTGACAGACCTATCCTCATTGACAGATTCCTTCACAATGCCCTTGAGTGCGAGGCAGATGCCATAAGCGATGGCAAGCAGGCTTTCGTTCCTGCAGTTATGGAGCACATCGAGCTTGCTGGTATCCACTCCGGAGATTCAGCATGTATCATTCCTTCCAAGCACATTTCTGACAAGCACCTTAAGACTATTGAGGAGTACACAAGAAAGATCGCTGTTGAGATGAACGTTGTAGGTCTTATGAACATGCAGTACGCCATCGAGGATGACACTGTATATGTTCTTGAGGCTAACCCAAGAGCATCCAGAACAGTACCTCTTGTTTCCAAGGTTTGTGGAATCAAGATGGTTCCAGTTGCTACAGATATCATCACTTCCCAGATAACAGGAAGACCTTCACCGGTACAGGATCTTATCGACAGTAAGAGCAAGGATGAGCCAGCTTACTACGGAGTAAAAGAGGCTGTATTCCCATTCAATATGTTCCCTGAGGTTGACCCTGTTCTCGGACCTGAGATGCGCTCAACTGGTGAGGTTCTTGGTCTTGCAAGAACTCCTGGTGAAGCATTCTTTAAGGCTGAGGAGGCAGCAAACGCAGCACTTCCATTAGAGGGAGCAGTACTTATTTCACTGAATTCAGAGGACAAGCCAGAGGCAGCAGATCTTGCAAGAGCTTTCGCAGACGAGGGCTTTAAGATCTACGCAACAGGCAAGACCTTTGAGAACATAGTAGAAGCAGGCATCGACGCAGTAAGGATCATGAAGAACTACGAGGGCGGAAGACCTAACGTAGAGGATGTTATCAAGAACGGCGATGTACAGCTTGTTGTTAACACACCAATTGGAAAGGGCGCTGAGCATGATGACGGATACCTTCGCCGCGCAGCAATAAAGGCCCGCATTCCATATATCACCACAGTGGCAGCAGCCAAGGCAGCAGCAGAGGGTATCACTGAAGTTAAGGCCAAGGGCTGTGGACACATCAAATCTCTTCAGGAGTACCACCAGAAGTAATAGGTGATATAATTATTCTTTAGAGGGGGTGCATGTTATGAGTGATGTAGAAAATAAAGAAGTTAAGGCTCCTGAGCCTGTTGCACAGAGTGCTGAGGTACCTGCAGCAGCTATGGCAGACGATAAGATGATGGCAGAGCTCAATAAGTATAGCAGGAAGCAGCTCTTTTGGCAGAGGATCGCTTCTCTTGCGGTTCTTGGAATATTTGCTGTTATCCTTATAGCAGCGCTTGTGGTTGTTCCCAGGGTTCTTGTCACACTTTACAATGTGAACCAGGTTTTATCTGACGCCACAGACTCACTGGAGCAGATAAATGGCATGGTATCTGAGATGACCACCGCCAGCAAGAATCTCAATGAGCTTGTTAATGAAAATGCCGGACCACTTACAGAGGCGGTCAAGAACATGTCAAATGTTGATTTTGATGGTCTTAACAAGGCTATAACTGATCTTCAGGATACAGTTGGCCCAATGGCTAATTTTTTCAATAGGTTTAGGTGAGAGGTGAATAACATGGCAAAAAAGGATACTTCTGAAAGATTAAAGGAACTGGCCAAGGAAGCTCTTGAAGCGGCTGAGCCAATGATCGACAGCGCAAGGAAGGCAGCTGAACCAATCGTAAGAGACGTTAAGGTGGCAGCAAGTCCCTATGTCAAGAAGGCAGAGCCCTATATTGAGGACCTTAAGAGCAAGACTGATCCTATAGTTAATGAGCTTAAGAACATGGCAGAGCCTGTTACCCAGGATATCAAAACCAAGGCTGAGGCTGAGCTCAATGATCTTAAAGGCAGAACTGAGCCTATGGTAGAGGATGCTAAGCTTAAAGCTGAACCCTATATCGAGCAGATCATGACCAAGGCAGACCCTGTTATCAAGAAGGTAAAAGAGAAGACTTCTCCTGCAGCCAAGGCAGCTAAAAAGCAGGCAGGCAAGGCTACGGAAGCTGCAAACAGGATGAAAAACACTCTGGAAGCCAGCGCTTCAAAGAGAAAGGTCAAGGAAGAGGTCTATGTCCAGTACAATCACCATGAGGTAAGGGCAAGGGATATCATTGACAGAGCCAAGGCTGATTATGTGAGCAAAGGCCATCATGAAAAAGAGATAAAGGAGATCCAGGTTTACATCAAACCTTCAGATAATGCGGCTTACTACGTTATCAACCACGAAGATACAGGTAAACTTGAATTCTAATAATGGAAATAGAGTTATCAAGCTTTTTTAATCTGACCCACTATGAATATGGAGAGGCTTATTTTGGAAGTCACAAAGGCATGAGATACCGCCTGGCCCGTGAACCACTGGAAAATGTCTTTTTCGTAAAAAAAGAAGACAGAGGCCCAGCGACACTTATGGCTACCGTGTGGCCAGAGCCATACTCCTATGCAAATACTGACAAAGATCTTATGACAAGCGAAAACTTTGAGGTATCCCAGGAGGGGCTTGAAGCAGCTGTAGTCTGGATCAATGAGCAGTATGAGAGCAGGATTTCGGAGTGGAATAAATAATTTAGAAAAATAAAAAAGGAATTTAAAGTCCCATGTCGAATAATACTAGATATGGGACTTTTCTTTTGTCCAAATGTCAAACTGAGAAAGAAGAACAGCATTGAAGATACGTGAGAAACTTGAAGAAAGAGAAACTCAGATCTTAAGTACACATGCTACTCTCAGCATGAATTCCAAGGGTAGGGAAAAAGAAGAAAAACCGTGTGATATCAGGCCTTGTTTTCAGAGAGACCGCGACAGGATCCTTTATTCCAAGTCGTTTAGGAGGCTCAAGGACAAGACCCAGGTTTTTTTGTCGCCTGATGGGGATCATTACAGGACTCGCATGACGCATACCCTTGAAGTTTCACAAAATGCAAGGACTATAGCCAAGGCTCTTCGTTTAAACGAGGACCTGGTGGAAGCCATTGCGCTGGGACATGATCTTGGACACACACCCTTTGGTCACGCAGGCGAGAGGGCGCTTGATGCAGAGTGTCCAGAAGGTTTCAGACACAATGAGCAGTCGCTTCGCATAGTTGAGAGGCTTGAGAACTATGGCAAGGGCCTTAACCTCACCTGGGAAGTAAGGGATGGAATTATCAACCATGAGATGAACCTAAATCCTGGAACCCTTGAGGGCAAGGTTGTGCGACTTTCTGACAAGATCGCCTATATGCATCACGACATGGATGATGCCATAAGGGGCGGTATCATTGCAGAGAGCGATGTTCCGGATTCCATCACTAAGGTTCTTGGACATACCAAGGGCGAGTGGCTTGATGGTTTTATCCACGATATCATCGCCAACAGCATGGACAAGGACGACATCAGGATGTCTGAGGAAGTCTACGAGGCATTTCATGCTCTTAGGAGCTTTATGTTTGAAAGAGTATATACAAACCCTGTAGCTAAGGGGGAGGAGACCAAGGTTGATGATATGATCAAGATCCTTTATCACTATTATCTTGATCACATCGATGTACTTCCTGATTACCTCAAGGAGATGTATGACCTTGGAGAAGCCAGCAGGGAACGCATTGTTTGCGACTATGTGAGCTCTATGACCGACAGATATGCAGTATCCGCATTCCAGGAGGTCTATGTGCCCAAGTCATGGACAGTACTCTAATTCTAATAAAATGGGGAAAACAGCGTGCGCTATTCAGATCAGATCGTAGAAGAAGTCAGATCGCGCAACGACATTGTGGATGTGGTTGGACAGTACGTCCATATCCAGAAAAAGGGAGCCAACTATTTTGGCCTATGCCCTTTCCACAATGAGAAGTCGGGTTCATTTTCCGTATCACCTAGTAAGCAGATGTATTACTGCTTTGGATGCGGAGCCGGCGGCAACGTGATCACTTTTTTGATGAAATATGACAACTTAACATTTTCTGAAGCTCTTAAGGTGCTGGCAGACAGAGCTGGCATCAAGCTCCCGGAAGAGGACAACTCGCCGCAGGCTAAGGCTCTTCGGGATAAAAAGCAGATCCTCTTTGATATCAACAAAGAGGCTGCCAAGTACTACTACGCCAATTTAAGGAGCCGAAATGGCCAGAAGGGTATGGAGTACTTTAAAGAAAGACAGCTTAGTGATGACACCATCAAGCACTTTGGACTTGGATATTCCAATATTAGTCCTGACGATATGGTGGTGCATCTTAAGAAGCTTGGCTATGATGACTCACAGATAATCGAGGCGGGACTTGCTTCCTTTGATGAGAAGCGTGGAACCCACGACAAGTTCTGGAACAGAGTCATGTTTCCTATAATGGATGCCACAGGCAAGGTTATTGGCTTTGGCGGAAGAGTTATGGGAGATGGCAAGCCCAAGTACTTAAACTCACCAGAGACGCCTATCTTTGATAAGAGCAGAAACCTATTTGGTCTTAACTATGCCAAGAGCTCAAGGGCAGGCTACATGATAATCTGTGAGGGTTACATGGACGTTATAGCCATGCATCAGGCGGGCTTTGATATGGCAGTTGCCTCTCTTGGAACAGCATTTACGCCGGGACAGGCAATGATCCTTAAGAGATACACTGACACTGTGATCCTGTCCTATGACAGCGATGAAGCCGGAACCAAAGCGGCTCTTCGAGGAATCGGAATACTCAAGGACGCAGGTCTTAAGGGTAAGGTTCTTGACCTTAGGCCCTACAAGGATCCTGATGAGTTCATGAAGGCTGAGGGCAGAGAAGCTTTTGAAGAGCGTATCAAAAACGCAGAGAACACCTTCTTTTTCGAGATAAGGGTCATGGAATCCAGATATGATTTCTCAGATCCCGTATCCAAGACCGAGTTCCAGAGGGAACTTGCAGGAAAGCTCTGCGAGTTTGAAGAGGCTCTTGAGAGGGAGAACTACATCGAGGCAGTTGCAGCAAGATACAACATAGCCATAGATGACCTTCGTAAGCTCGTTTCCGACACTGCAGCAAGAGGCGGCGGAGTCAGACAGGTTGAGAGACCCAAGTCAGGAATAGCAGCTAAAAAGAGTCCTGATGACGGTGCTCGCAAGAACCAGAGACTGCTTCTTACCTGGCTTACAGATGAGCCACAGATATTCCCCAAGGTAACCAAGTGGGTAACACCTGAGGATTTCTCAGATGATTTATATAGAAGTGTCGCAAAGGAATTATTTGCAGGCATGGAGGCTGGTAATTTTTCACCGGCCACAGTTCTTGATCACTTCACGGATGAAGAGGAACACAGGCAGGTTGCTGAGATGTTCAACACCAATCTGGTAGAGATCGAGACCAAAGACCAGAGACGTAAGGCCTTTAGAGATATCATCTATTCGGTCAAGCACTCCGGTTATGAGCGCCAGAAAAAAGAACTGGCACTGGATGACCCTGAGTATCTTATGAAGACTATCCAGGGCAAGAAAGAATTGGAAAAACTATCTCACGCAGATATTTCTCCTGATGACTAGAACTTACATTACTTGAATAAAAAATCTATCTAAATTAGAAAAGGAAAACGTAAAATGGCAACTAAGAAGGATACAGCAAAAGAAACAGAGAAGAAGACTAAGGCAGCTAAGGCTACTAAGGCTGTCAAGGAAGAGGCTAAGAAGGCTCCAGCCAAGAAGGCAACTAAGGCTGAGGCTGCAAAAGAAGAGCCTAAGAAGAAAACAACCAAGAAGGCTGCTGAGAAGGCAGTAGAGGAGAAGCCGGCCAAGAAGACTACCAAGGCAGCTAAAGAGGAGACTAAGGCTCCTGCTAAGAAGGCAACCAAGGCAGCCAAGGAAGAAGTTAAAGAGCCAGCTAAGAAGGCTACCAAGGCTTCCAAGAAGGTTGAGGAAGTAGTAGAGGAGAAGCCAGCCAAGAAGACCCGTGGCAAAGCTAAGGCTGAAGAGGCAGTAGTAGAGGAGAAGCCAGCTAAGAAGACTCGTGGCAAAGCTGCCAAGACAGAAGAAGCTGAAGCTCCAGCTAATGAGGGCGAAATGGATGAGGCTACCAAGGAGCTCTTTTCCCAGAAGATAAAAGATATCCTCACCCTTGCCAAGAAAAAGAAGAACGTTCTTGAGTACGCAGAGATCAGCGATTTCTTTGCTGATATGGGACTTAACGAGGAGCAGCTCGACAATGTCCTTGAAGTACTTGAGAATTCCGGAATAGACGTACTCAGAGTTTCGGATACAGACGATGATATCCCTGATGACGACGATATGGTGCTTACAGATGAGGACGAGGTTGATATGGAGAATATCGACCTGTCAGTTCCTGACGGAATCAGCATCGAGGATCCTGTCAGAATGTACCTCAAGGAGATCGGTAAGGTACCTCTTCTTACAGCTGAGCAGGAGATCGACCTTGCCAAGGCTATGGAGGCAGGTATCGACGCTGAGAAGACTCTTGCAGATGACGAGGGCAAGAACAAGCTCTCAGCTGCCAAGAAGAAAGAGCTTGAGATGATCATCTACGAGGGCAATGAGGCCAAGAAGCGCCTTGCAGAGGCTAACCTTCGTCTCGTTGTAAGTATCGCCAAGAGATATGTCGGAAGAGGAATGCTCTTCCTTGACCTTATCCAGGAAGGTAACCTTGGTCTTATCAAGGCTGTTGAGAAGTTCGATTTCAGAAAGGGATTCAAGTTCTCAACCTACGCTACATGGTGGATCAGACAGGCTATCACAAGAGCTATCGCTGACCAGGCAAGAACTATCCGTATTCCTGTTCACATGGTTGAGACTATCAACAAGCTCATCAGAGTAAGCCGTCAGCTCCTTCAGGAACTTGGCCGTGAGCCACTTCCAGAGGAAGTTGCAAAAGAGATGAACTTGCCAGTTGAGCGTGTAAGAGAGATCCTTAAGATCTCCCAGGAGCCTGTTTCTCTTGAGACACCTATCGGTGAAGAGGAAGACAGCCATCTTGGTGATTTCATTCAGGACGACAACGTTCCTGTACCTGCAGATGCTGCAGCATTCACACTTCTCAAGGAGCAGCTCGTTGAGGTTCTTGATACTCTTACAGAGCGTGAGCAGAAGGTTCTTCGTCTCAGATTTGGTCTTGACGATGGAAGAGCAAGAACCCTTGAAGAAGTTGGTAAGGAATTTAACGTAACCCGTGAGCGTATCAGACAGATCGAGGCTAAGGCACTTCGTAAGCTCCGTCATCCAAGCCGCAGCCGCAAGCTCAAGGATTACCTCGACTGATAGGATTTGTAATATATGGACAACGGATTAGATGTTCTAAGAGGCAGGATGTCCGATAGACTCATTACTGTTGCCGATATGCTGGGCAGTGGTTATAAGTGCACCGCAGACGTGGGATGTGACCACGGATATATTTCCATATATCTGGTCCTTAAGGGAATCTCTGAGGGGGCCATAGCCATGGACCTGCGGAAAGGACCTCTTTCCGCTGCAAAGAGCAACATCGAAGAGTTTGGTATCAGTGACAAGGTGGAGGTCAGACTCTCTGATGGCCTTGAGAAGCTTGGTAAGGGCGAAGCGGATTCTCTTGTGATCGCAGGTATGGGCGGCAAGCTCATGCTCAGCATCTTAGAGAAAAGAGATATCCAGGGCCTTGGGATCAAGCGCGCGGTACTGCAGCCTCAGTCAGATATCCCGGAGTTTAGGGGATATATGAGAGGCAGAGGCTTTTCTATCCTGGATGAGCAGATCATCTTAGAGGATGGCAAGTACTATTTTCCAATGCTGGTGGATTTCACCGGGGCAGATGAGTCCTATGACAAGGCTATAAAAGAGCTGTCAGAGCTTTGCAGGTGCGACGCGGTCCGCCTTGCAGACAGGTACGGCGTCTACAATATCTTAAGACGGGATCCTCTTTTAAAAGCCTATCTTGAACACGGACGAGAGGTAGCAGGTTCGATAATTAGTAGTTTGGATAAAGACCAGCATCCTGAGCGATATGCGGAAGTTGCTGGTGAGCTTAGTGACATAGAATTACTTCTAGACCAATTTTAAACTGACAAGGAGAAATGTTATGCCTAAGATTACTATTAATGGAGCAGCCAAGGAGTACGAAAAGGGCACAACCTACGAAGAGATTGCTAAGGAGTATCAGAAGTTCTATGACGATCGTATCGCCGCTGTAATGTTCAATGGCAAGATACGAGAGCTTATGAAGACAGTTAAGAAGGACGGCGTTTTGTCTTTTATCACTGTCAAAGATAACATCGGATATAAGACCATGAGAAGAACAGGTCTTATGATCCTTATCAAGGCAGTCATTGATGTGACTGGCGGATGTAAAAACGGTGTTTCCATAAAGGCAGAGTTTACTATAGGTAACGGCCTTTACTGCACCATCAGGGGATGTAACGTCACTAAAGACCTGGTTAAAAAGATCTCTGACAGATACGCTGAGATCCTTGACGCTGGCCTTCCTATCACCAAGAAGGTATTTCCTCTTGATGAGGCCATAGAGATATTCAGAAAACAGGGCATGATGGACAAGGTAGGACTTCTTAAATACAGAAGAAGTTCTGAGATCAATGTCTACAAGCTTGATGGTTTCTATGATTATTTTTATGGATACATGCTTCCTAACACTTCTTACATAGAGAAGTTCAAGGTTCAGAAGTATCACGATGGAATCCTGCTGACACTTCCAACCAGACAGAATTCCAAGAAGCTCATTGTATCTGAGCCAAGAGAAAAGCTCTTTAACACCATGATGCTCAGTAGCGACTGGGGCAGCATGATGGGGATAGAGCACGTTGGTGATCTTAACAACATGATCTGTTCTGGCAGGATCGGAGATATGATCCTTGTGCAGGAGGCTCTCCAGGAGCGCAGGATCGGCGAGATCGCAATGGATATCTTCAGACGCCTTGATGTTAAGTTTGTTATGATCGCTGGTCCAAGTTCATCAGGTAAGACCAGTTTCGCCAACAGACTTTCAATACAGCTTCGTTCCAATGGAATGAATCCTCATCCAATAAGTCTTGATAACTACTTCGTCAACAGAGAAGACACTCCTCTTAATGAGGATGGAAGTTATAACTTCGAGTGCCTTGAAGCTCTTGATGTTGAGCAGTTCAACAAGGATATGACAAGACTTCTTAAGGGTGAGAGAGTTGAGATGCCAGAGTTTAACTTCGTTACTGGCAAAAGAGAGATGAACGGTGATTTCCTGCAGCTTGGTAAGAACGACGTCTTAGTAATCGAGGGAATTCATGGACTTAACGAGAAGATGAGCTATTCACTTCCTGCTGAGTCAAAATATAAGATCTACATAAGCTGTCTTACAACCTTAAGTATTGACGACCACAACAGAATCGCTACAACTGATGGGCGTCTGCTTAGGAGAATTGTAAGAGATGCAAGAACCCGTGGCGCATCTGCCAAGAAGACCATCAGCATGTGGCCATCTGTTAGAGCAGGTGAGGAGGCCAACATCTTCCCATTCCAGGAAGAGGCTGATGCCATGTTCAACTCAGCTCAGATCTATGAGCTGGCAGTTATCAAGCAGTACGCAGAGCCACTTCTTTTCTCAATAGAGAAAGATGAGCCTGAGTACTACGAGGCCAAGAGACTTCTTAAGTTCCTTGACTACTTCGTAAGTGTGGACAACTCCATGCTTCCACGTAACTCCATCTGCAGAGAGTTTGTGGGCGGTAGCTGCTTTAAGGTTTGATGAAGTGCGCTGGGCTTTAGTTTAAAGAGAAGCAAAAAGGCTGAGGAATTAAGTTCCTCAGCCTTTATTATTTTCACGATATTAAGTGGAGGCTTGTCAGCGGATTTCTTCAGCTGACAAAAAGACCCCTTCGCCTTCATCTGAGCCACCAAGAAGGAGACCAAGGTATTTGCCGCTGTTGTTAAACAGTCCGCCACCGGACATGCCCTCATTGACGTCTACATAGCAGTAGATAAGGTTCTGACCAAAATCTTCTGAGTAGACTTCAGGAGTAGCTACAAGACCTGCGGATGCTGTGTTGTAATCCGGGATTACCATGAAGATGTTTTCTCCAGATACAGGAAGGTTCTTAGCTGGTGAAACTTCGTTGATATCTATTTTTTTTGCGTCACCAACTTTGACGGTGAGAAGACAGTAGTCTTTCTCTGTATTGTTAGTGAAGATCTGCGCTTTAGCATTATCCCCGTTCCAGAAATAAACTGTGATGTCTTCTTTATCGTCTATCACATGGGATGCGGTTATGACTGTGATAGTCTTTTTTCCAATTTTCCAGACATTCCCGCTGCCGGAGAGGCTGCCGCTGTCTATTGTCACGGAGGACTTAAGAGCGTAGTTAAAGGCGCTGTCAAAGTCCCTAGCAGGATCTTGTTTGTTCTGGCCAAGGATCATGGCTGCGATGACTGCGAGAAACAGGATGATTCCTAATGCTTTTGTAATTGTAATCAGTTGTTTTTTGCTCATTGCCTAATTATAGCATGCCATTTTAGTTAATGTGCTATACTATAGAAGATTGATTTTGAAAAACCAACACGAAAGGTAGAAAATACTTTGAATATTATTCTGTTATCAGGTGGATCAGGCAAGCGTCTGTGGCCACTTTCAAACGACGTAAGAAGCAAACAGTTCATCAAGATCTTCAAGGATGAGGATGGAACCTATGAGTCCATGGTCCAGAGAATGTATGGCAAGATCAAGAAGATCGACAAGGATGCCACTGTGACTATAGCTACAAGTAAGAGCCAGATTTCTGCTATCCACAATCAGATCGGAACAGAAGTTGGCATCAGTGTTGAGCCCTGCAGAAGGGATACTTTCCCTGCAATTGCTCTGGCAACCAGCTATCTTGTAGATGTTATGGGCGTTGATCCTTCAGAGCCTGTTGTGGTTTGCCCTGTGGATCCATACGTTGATGACGATTACTTTGAGGCCCTTAAGAACCTGTCTGATCAGGCTGCAAAGGGCGAGGCCAATCTTGTTCTTATGGGTATCGAGCCAACATATCCAAGTGAGAAGTACGGCTACATCATTCCTAAGACCAAGGACAACACCTCTGATGTTGAAACCTTCAAGGAGAAGCCAACAGTAGAAGTTGCCAAGGATTATATCAGTAAGGGCGCTCTCTGGAACGGTGGTGTTTTTGCATACAAGCTTAGCTATGTATTAGACAGAGCCCATGAGCTCATTGATTTTACAGACTACCAGGATCTCTTTTCCAAGTATGAGACTTTAGAGAAGATCTCTTTTGACTATGCTGTTGTAGAAAAAGAGAACAAGATCCAGGTTCTGAGATTCGCCGGAGAGTGGAAGGATCTTGGTACATGGAACACTCTGACTGAGGCCATGACTGAGAATGTTGTAGGTAAGGGCGTTATGAACGATACCTGCGAGGGCGTACATATCCTCAACGAACTCAATGTTCCGATCATTGCAATGGGTCTTCACGATGTGGTCATCTCTGCATCTCCAGAGGGAATCCTTGTTTCTGACAAGGAGCAGAGCTCATATATCAAGCCTTACGTTGATGGCATCGACCAGCAGATCATGTTCGCTGAGAAGTCCTGGGGAAGTTACCAGGTTATGGACGTTGAGCCAGAGGCCATGACCATCAAGGTTATCTTAAATCCTGGCCATTCCATGAACTACCACAGCCACAAGAACAGGGACGAGGTATGGGTTGTTCTGGCAGGCACAGGCCGCACTATAGTTGATGGCATGGAGCAGAACATTGCTCCCGGCGATGTTATTACCATGAGCGCTGGCTGCAGACACACTGTATTTGCTGACACAGAGCTTAAGCTTGTAGAGGTTCAGCTTGGAACAGATATCTCCGTGGAGGACAAGCAGAAGTTTGAGCTTGAGTGATAGGACTTTATGGGAAAAGAGAAATCTGGCGCCATTCCGTTTCTCCTTAAGCCTGCAGGTAAGGACTACCTTTGGGGCGGTCAGAGACTGAATGACGACTTTAGCAAAAAAATAGATATGGATCCCCTGGCGGAAACCTGGGAGTGCAGCACTCACCCTGATGGTCCAAGTACTGTAAGAGGCGGAGAGTTTGACGGGATGGAGCTTAAGCAGGTCCTTAACATTCATCCGGAGTTCCTTGGTCAGCACTATGAGGAGCTAAAAGAGATACCGATCCTCATCAAGTTTATTGACGCCAAGAAAGATCTCTCTGTTCAGGTTCATCCAAGTGATGAGTATGCCTTTGAGCATGAAAACGGGCAGCTTGGTAAAACTGAGATGTGGTACGTTCTTGATGCGACATCTTCATCAAGACTTGTGTACGGACTAAGGCATGACTGTACCAAAGAGCAGCTCCTTTCATATATCAGGGATGGTAAGCTGGAGCAGCACCTTCAGTATGTTCCTATTAAGAAGAATGACGTCTTCTATATAGAATCTGGAACCATTCACGCCATAGGTGCGGGAGCTCTTATCGCGGAGATCCAGGAGAGCAGTAACTTAACCTACAGACTTTACGATTACAACCGTGTAGATAAAAACGGCAATCTTCGTCCGCTCCACATAGACAAGGCGCTGGAGGTTTCTAATCTCAAAGGCCTTCAGGAGCCAAGACAGAAGCTGAGAGTCCTTCGCTACAAACCGGGAGTTGCCAGCGAGCTTCTTTCAAGGTGTAAGTACTTCGAAGTCCACAGGATGCTGGTTAACACTGAGAGAAGGCAGGATGTCTTTTACCAGACAGACGAATTGTCCTTCAGGGTTCTGCTGTGCTTCGATGGCTGCGGAACAGTGTGCTACGAAGATGAAGATGGCACCCATCACTACATAGATATTTATAAAGGCGACTGCCTGTTTGTGCCTGCCAATTCCAGAAAGCTTAAGCTCAACGGAAGACTTTATTTCCTGGATGTCAGGTGCTAAAAAATTTTTTAAAAAAAAATTTTTGAATGGTTGCAACATTTTATTCCCTTCAATTGTGTACATGTTAGAAAGGCAATTAACAAACACATTTGGAGGGATTTTATTATGAAAAAGAACTACAGAATTATTTCTACTTTAGCTATGACAACAATGCTTACAGGAACACTTGCAGGATGCGGCGGCGCAACAGCTGCTACAGAAGCTATGACAGCTGCAGAGAGCCCACAGGCATCTTACGGCGACTACAGCACAGAGGCCTGCGAAGAGCCAATCATGGCAGCACCAAAGTCAGCAGGTTCATCACTCTTTGACAGCTTTGCTGCTACAGAGTCAGCCTGCGAAACAGGTTACTACTACGATGATGACTACTGCATAGTAGTTCCTGAGTACTACAACACAGAGTCCTACGACAAGCCGGATGAGAACGGATTCTTCTTATCCCAGGGACAGCCTCTTTCAACCTTCGCAGCGGATGTAGACACAGCATCCTACGCAAACGTAAGACGAATGATCGAGGATGGTTACGGACAGTCAGGTATCCCAATGGAGTCAGTAAGACCTGAGGAGTTCATCAACTATTTCTCATACGACCTTAAGAGCCCAAAGAGGGGTGAGAAGTTCGGCGTTACAACAGAAGTATCAAGATGCCCATGGAATGAGGATCACGAGCTCATGTTCGTTGGTGTAAAGGCAGAAGATAAGCTTGATGGACAGCTCCCAGAGAGTAACCTGGTATTTCTCATCGACGTATCCGGATCAATGGATGATGAAGACAAGCTCGGTCTTTTAAAGAAGGCATTTATAGAGCTTGTAGACAACCTTGAGGGCGAAGGAACAGTATCAATCGTAACCTATGCAAGCCATGAGAAGGTTGTCCTTGACGGAGCTGACTTCTCAGATAAGAGAAAGATCAAATCTGCCATCAAATCTCTTGAAGCAGGCGGAGCAACAGCAGGCGAGAGAGGCATGGAGATGGCTTATGATATCGCAAAAGAGAACTTTATCGATGGCGGAAACAACCGCATTATCATGGCAACAGACGGCGACCTCAACGTTGGTATTTCAGATCCTGACGAGCTTGAGAAGTTCATCACAGAAAAGAAGGATCAGGGAATCTACCTCTCAGTTCTTGGTTTTGGCGCAGGCAACTACAAGGATGACAAGATGGAGAGACTTGCAGACTGCGGTAACGGTAACTACTCATACATCGACTCCTTTACAGAGGCAAGAAAGGTCCTTGTTGAGGAGATGACTTCTACACTTGTAACAGTAGCTAAGGATGTTAAGTTCCAGATTGAGTTCAACCCTGCAGTAGTTAATTCTTACAGACTTATCGGCTACGAAAACAGAGAGATGGATGCAGTTGACTTTAATAACGACCAGAAGGACGGCGGAGAGCTTGGTTCAGGTCACACAGTTGTAGCTCTTTACGAGATCGTTCCATCTGACAGCAAGAACGCCATCGAGCTCAAGTACCAGAACGCTGAGTACTCAGATGCTTCTGATGACTACGCAACAATCAAGATCCGCTACAAAGAGCCAGAAGAGGATAAGTCAAACCTTCTTACATACGTAGTTGGCAGCGAGGTATTCAGGGAGAACGCCAGCGAGAACCTTAGGTTCGCAGGTCTTGTATCAGAGTTTGCTATGCTTCTTAGTGACAGCGACTATTCAGGATCAGTAACCTACAAGGACATCATCAAGGGATACAAGGAACTTGATAACACTGACGACTACAAGGATGAGTTCATTTCACTTGTTCGCATGGTGGAAAAGAGAAGCTGATATGATATACTATCTCCCGGGGAGACAATCCCTGGGAGGTAGTTATGACAAGAGCGCTTATGAGGGAAAAAGTATCTCTGGATGACCTGCTTTATCAGTCTTTTCACCTGTTTGCAGAAGTTATATCAAGAGAAAGCTCTTTTTCCAAGGAAAAAGAAACATCATCTGCCGGCACAATAAACGAGAGGGCTGGCCAGGTAATTGATATCTACGGAGACAAGGTTCTCCGTCTGGCATATTCTTACGTTCACAATATGAGCGACGCAGAGGATATTCTGCAGGATACGCTTATCCAGTATATGAAGGCAGCTCCGGCTTTTGAGAGCGACGAGCATGAAAAGGCCTGGATCCTTCGTGTTGCTGCCAACATCAGCAAGAACAAGATCAAATACAACAAATACAGAGAGACCGACGAGCTTATGGAAGAGCTTGTGGCAGCTGAAAAAGAGGATCTTTCCTTTGTTTGGGACGCGGTAAAAGAGCTCCCGGAAAAATACAGGGAAGTCATCCACCTGTTCTACGCAGAGGGACTTAGCACCGCGGATATTTCAAAGGTCCTTGACCGCAAGGAGGCTACAGTCCGCTCTGACCTTCTAAGAGGAAGGGAAAAACTAAAAACTATATTGAAGGAGGCCTACGACTTTGAATAAATATCAAAAAGTTATGCAACACGTTAAAGTCGATGATGAAATGAAAAAGCGCATCCTTCAGAACGTGGAAAAAGAACTGTCAAAGGGTGGCGTGGGTTCGATGCCCCAGACAGATAAGATAGTGACATTTGGAAAGCGCCTTGGTGATGGCATCAGGCAGTACGCTGGAATTGCTGCCATGTTTGCGATTCTCCTTGTTGGCGCAGCAGCCGTTGTTAAGATGACTGGCGGAGTTTCAAATATGAGCACCAGCCCTTCCATGAGCGAGACAGCCATGGAGGCACCAGCAGCTACGGAGAGTGCGGAAATGGCTGAAGCACCTGCCACTGAAGAGGAAGCGACATACGAGGAAGCCGCAGAGGCAACCTATGATAGTGATTCAATGGCAGAAGCACCCGCAACTGAGGAAGCCGCAAAGCCTACTTATGAAAGTGAGACCGCAACAGAAGCACCCGCAGTAACTGAGGAGGCTGCAGAGCCCGCAGGCAGTGCAGAGAAGGCTGAGGGTACAGGAAAGACTGAGACTGGAGCCGTAAATGCTCCTGAAGAAACTGTAGAGCCAGGTACAGCTGTAGAAGAGGCTGTAGAGCCGCAGACAGTGTCCTGGACTCACTATATCGCACCAATACTTTTGCCGATCATCTTACTTGGAATCATCATTTTCATCATATGGTTGATCGTGCGATTCATCAGAAGGCGTAAGTGATTCATATTTGCCCAAAGAGGAGATCAAGGGGATGCCACTAAAAGTGACATCCTCTTGATTACTATCCTTTTGCGCTACTTGCGGCATGGAATACCCTGTGCTATACTGAGTATCCAATGAGCAGGATGGATGATCGCTGCCGTGCAAACGAAAGGGCACGGGAGAGGAAAGTCCGGGCTTCACAGGGCAGGATGCCAGATAACGTCTGGTGGAGGCAACTCCCAGGATAGTGCAACAGAGATATACCGCGGAGCGCTTTGCGCTACGTAAGGGTGGAAAGGCAGTGTAAGAGACTACCGTGCTGGTGGTAACATCAGTAGCCATGTAAACCCCATCCGAAGCAAGACCGAAAAGAGGACCATGAGCTTGCCCGGCTCGTTCTCAGGTGGGTCGCTTGAGGCTGTTGGCGACAGCAGTCCTAGATAGATGATCATTCACGACATAACCCGGCTTATAGTCCTGCTCACAAAAAAACAATCTAGACTTCTTTCGATCTATAACTTCGAAAGAAGTCTTTTTTATTTGTATCTAGTTTTTCCATTTTCATTTACAAGTAGCCTGCCAATAAGGTAAGATTAAGTGTTAGAGGCAATACCATTTTTGTTAGGAAACAAGAGGGAAATCATATGAGTGGTTACAAGTTTATTGATGGCTGCGGATCATTTGAAATGAAGGATCCACAGCACACCAGTGGTCTTTATCTTCCTGTTGCAGGAGGTAAGGGACTTAGAAGCGCTGTATCTCCAGATTTTGGCGGAGATAGTAAGCTGGATCAGAATCACTTTCTGATCGCGCCAAAGAGCGTATCTGATCTGCATGCCGAGAGAGACACAAGAAACTTCTGGGCTGTATTTGAGGATGGCATCTGGTCAGCATGCGGAGCATCTGCATCCCAGGACGCTGACAGATTCACAGACAGAGAGGATGAGGTTACTCTTTCTGGCGGACGCATGTGGCAGAGTGTCACAAGAAAGTCCAAGGACAGAGGGATTCAGGCGCAGGTAACCATCTTTGCACTTTTAGATAATTCATCAGAGATCATGACCGTTAAGTTCACTAATGTCTCTGATGCTGATATTTCTTTTACCCCTGTTGCAGCAGTTCCAATCTACGCTCGTAGCGCTGACAACATCAGGGACCACAGGCATGTTACATCTCTCCTTAACAGAGCCATACTTACTGACAAGGGAGTTGTAGTTAAGCCAACACTGTCCTTTGATGAGAGGGGACACCAGATCAATGACACAGCATATTTCGTAATCGGCGCTGATGAAAGCGGCAGAAATCCTGTAGGTTTCATCGCTGATGCTGACAGTTTTGTGGGTGAAGGCGGTACATATACCCGTCCAAGATCACTTCTTGATGGAATGAAGTCTTTCCAGTCAGGCCCAATCAAGGTTGATGGAAAAGAGATGATCGGCGCCCTTAAGTTTGAAGAGGTAACTCTGTCACCTGGCAAGAGCGCATCCTACCAGATCGCTATTGGTACATATGTTGGAGAAAAGGATACAGAGTTTAAGGAATACGAGAGCAAAGACTTTGAAGCTGCAACAGAGGCCATAAAGAGCGCTGACAATGCAGCAAAAGAGCTTGAGAAAGCTAAGGCTTACTGGGAGAACATTACAAACATCCACGTTAAGACCGGCGATGAGAACTTTGATAACTTCATGGAGTGGATTGCTTTCCAGCCACAGCTTAGAAGAATATACGGCTGCTCATTCCTTCCTCACCACGACTACGGAAGAGGCGGAAGAGGATGGCGTGACCTCTGGCAGGATTGCCTGGCACTTCTTCTTACAGATCCTGACGGAGTTCGCAAAATGATCCTTGATAACTTCAGGGGCGTAAGACTTGATGGAACCAACGCTACAATCATCGGTGACAAGCCAGGAGAATTCAAGGCTGACAGAAATGGTATTCCAAGAGTATGGATGGATCACGGCTTCTGGCCTTTCCTGACCCTTAAGCTCTACATGGATCAGACAGGTGACCTTGATATCCTCATGGAAGACGCCACATACTTCAAGGACAACTTCGTTTGCCGCGCTGAGAAGAGAGATGATTCCTACAGCGAGGACTACGGCGTAGTTCAGAAGGATGACACAGGAAAAGAGTACATGGGCTCAGTACTTGAGCACCTTCTTATAGAGAACCTCACAGCATTTTATGATGTGGGAGAGCATGGCAAGATTAGACTTCGCGGTGCAGACTGGAACGACGCCCTGGATATGGCTACTCACAAGGGCGAGAGCGTTGCTTTCACTAACGGATATGCTGGAAATCTCCAGGATATCGCAGATTATATAAGACTCTATGAGTCCCTTGGCGGCAACAAGACCTGCATGCTGGCAAAAGAGATACTGCCACTTATTCTCTCTGATGGCGACGAGCTCTTTGACAGCCCTGAGAACAAGAGAAAGCTCCTTTACGGCTACATGGATGAGGTAAAGAGCTCTATCAGCGGAGTCAAGGAAGAGATAGATCTTGAGGAACTTGCAGCTGCTCTTGAAGAGAAGTCTCAGGACCTCATGGACAGGATCAGAAAGACCGAGTGGGTAAGAGACTCACAGGGCGATGGCTGGTTCAACGGTTATTACGATGACAATGGTAACGCTGTTGAGGGTGAGTTCAGTACTCCAGAGGGCAAGAACGTCAGAATGATGCTCACAGGTCAGGTATTCTCTGTAATGGCTGGAACAGCCACAGAGGAAGATGTTCCTAAGATCATAAGGAGTGCAGATAAGCACCTCTACAGCAAAGAGATTGGCGGATACCGCTTAAATACAGACTTCAAGGCACTTAGAACAGACCTTGGAAGAATGTTTGGTTTCTCCTATGGCGACAAGGAGAACGGAGCTGTATTCTCACACATGGCAGTAATGTTCGGTAATGCACTTTATAAGAGAGGCTTTGCAAAAGAGGGATTCAAGGCCCTTAACTCTCTCTATGAGACAGCATCAGATTTTGAGACCAGTAGGATCTATCCTGGTGTTCCTGAGTACTTTAACGGCGAGGGAAGAGGTCTTTACAACTATCTCACAGGTGCAGCCAGCTGGTATCTCATGACAGTGGTTACACAGGAGTTTGGTGTATGCGGCGCAGCAGGAGATCTGTGCATTGAGCCTAAGCTCGTAGCAAGCCAGTTCAGTGCTGACAATGAAGCGGCGATCTCACTTCCATTCAGAGGCAAGACTTTAGAAGTTACATACCAGAATCCTGACAAAAAGGACGCTGGTCAGTACGTGATCAAGAGCGTTGCTATTGACGGAAAAGAGATTGAAGCAGCCGGAGAGGCATGCGCGATAATTGGCGCTGACATTATCGACGTGCTTTCTGCTGGCACTCACAAGATACTGGTTGTTCTTGGATAAGAGATTGACAGGATATGAAGCGAAACTATAAGTTTATCATCAGCTATGACGGAACAAGATACTATGGATGGGAGCGACAGCCTGGCAAGGACATGACTATTCAGGGTAAGCTTGAAGCGGTCTTAAATAAGATGACAAATGCTCCGGAGAGCGAACCTGTAAACCTTAACGGTTCAGGGCGCACAGACGCGGGAGTTCATGCAAGGGCCATGACAGCAAACGCAGTCCTTGATACGGATATGTCCGAGGAGGAGATACAGAGCTACATGAATCAGTATCTCCCGGAAGATATCTCTGTTAATGAGGTGAGGATCTGCTCTGAAAGGTTCCATGCAAGGTACAACGCTCTTGGCAAGACCTACAGATACACCTGCTGGTATGGCACTGCCAAGCCTGTATTTGACAGGAAGTACGTGACCATCCTTGATCAGAAGCCTGACACTGAGGCTATGAAGAAGGCTGCGACGTACCTTATAGGAACCCATGATTTTAAGAGCTTTTGTGGTAACAACAAGATGAAGAAGTCCACAGTAAGATGCGTCGATACCATCAATATTGAAGAGAACGGATCTTATATAAGGCTTTACTTCCATGGCAACGGATTTCTTCAGAACATGGTCAGGATCCTTACGGGGACCCTTCTTGAAGTTGGCTTTGGAAACATAAGACCGGAAGAGGTCAAGGATATCTTAGAGGCCTGTGACAGACAGAAGGCAGGTCCTACCGCGCCTCCGCAGGGTCTGGCCCTGATGAAGGTTGATTATTAATCGCTTTTTCGATACAATTAAAGATACTACTATTTTATGAAATGAGGGTTATTAATGAAAAGAACATTCTTTGCATCACTTAAAATGGCCGCTGTGCTCACTGCAGCTGTTATAAGTGTATTTTCTTTTGCGCCTTTAAAGGCTAATGCAGCCGGACTTGGCGCTGTTACTATCAACTCAGTATCTATCGCAGGTGATAGTGTAGTAGTAAACATTTCTGCTTCAGACCTTCCGGCAAGTGACGATGGTCTGTACTATCTTTTCGCAGAAAAGCCCTATCAGGGAGCACCAGCAGGTGCGCCAGTGGCTCAGGCTCCAATAAGCGCCGGCCTCAACATGAGTGTACCTCTTGGCTATCAGACAGCAAACTGCCACCTCTATGACAAGTTCCAGGTAGCAGTCAAGCAGGGCGGTAACTTTGTATCCGTTGCAGGAGCCAAGTACATCACCAACCCTGAAGCTCTGGCATCAGGATCACCAGCAAGGAAAAACAACGGTAAAAAGGGTCTTATCCTTGACGGAGCCAAGATCGGAAACGGCAACACAGAGTCTGTTCAGCTTGGCGTAAAGCAGGGTGCATATAACATCAACATCACAGACATCATCGGTGGTAACGGGGCTGTTCAGTATGGCTACAATGGCAAGACTTATCACTTTGATTCATCCAAGCTTAGCCAGTATGACCACTGTGTAAGAACCAGCACCAATCAGGGAATGGGCATGACAATGGTCCTTCTTAATCCCCGTGCAGGTGGAAAAGAGTTCATGATCTCACCTACTGCAAGAGGCGGACATTCCAACTACTATCTGATGAACACTTCAGATGATCAGGGTCTTGAGAATCTTGAGGCTGTAGTATCATTCCTTGCAATGAGATATAACGGCAAGAATGGCTGTGGCCAGGTTGATAACTGGGTTATCGCCAACGAAGTAAATGCCAAGAATATCTGGAACTATTCAGCTGTAACAGATGAGATGACATACGCTCAGCTTTATTCAGATTCATTAAGAGTCTGCTATAACGCCATCAAGAGCAGAAACGCCAACGCTTATGTCTGCATAAGCCTTGACCAGAACTGGACTCATATTCATAACGGATCATATTACTCAGCAAGAAGCATGCTGGAAGCAATCAACGCATGCATCTCAGCTCAGGGCAACATCGACTGGGCAGTTGCTGAGCATCCATATAACTATCCAATGACCTGGACAAGCTTCTGGACACCTAAGAACGCAGCAATGGTAAGACATGACGCAAACACACCATACCTTACCATGGAGAATATCGAGGTTCTTACAGATTTCCTGAGCCAGCCAGCATTCCTTAATACCAAGGGCGGAGTAAGACCAGTCCTTCTTACAGAGGTTGGTTACACTTCAACTCAGGGCGAGGAAGCCCAGGCTGCAGCTATTGTTTACGCATATCAGAGATGCGTGACCAATCAGCACATCAAACTCATTGCATTTAACAGACAGACAGATTATCCTGTAGAAGTAGCACAGGGTCTTTCTGTTGGACTTACTCATCAGAATGGCGCAAGAAAGCTTGCTTTTGAATTCTACCAGCAGATGGACGGACCAAATGCCGGTGCATATATTAACAGAGCGGCGTCCTACATGGGCATCACAGACTGGAACGGCGCAATGCATGCAAGATAGGATACAATATGCGACTTATTGATTACTACAACTATATAGCTACGGCTGCCTACATCCTTTTGGGTGTGGCAGCCTTATATTTTTATGTTTTCAGGAAAAAGAAAAATCCCTTTCATCTAAGTGATGGAGCAGCAGGATTTCTTTTTGCCCTGATCATGCTTGTGGCTGCAATTCTGCGACTGTATAAGCTTGGGGAAGTTCCTCTTGGCCTTCAGCAGGACGAGGCATCCATCGGATATGAGGCTTACATCCTTGCCAAATTCGGAATAGACAGAAACGGATATCACTTCCCGGTCTACCCGATAACCTGGGGATGCGGCGGCGGAAGCCCCCTGCTTATCTATCTGAACGTAGTATCAATTTCTCTTTTTGGAACCGGCATAACAAAGCTCAGGATGATACCTGCAGTATGTGGGATACTTACGGTATTTCTTTTCTACCTGACCTTAAGACTTGGATTTGAGAAAAAGAGCTATCGCAACGAAGCATCAGTTCTTGGCGCAGCATTTCTTGCTATCTGCCCATGGCATGTGATCCTCTCAAGGTGGAGCCTTGACAGCAACATCATGCCCTTTAGCCTGATGCTGGCGGTGTATCTGTTTTTGCTTGGAGCAAAAAAACAGAGTACCTTAGTATATTGCCTCAGTGCAGCAGCTTTTTCCCTTTGTATGTACAGCTACGGCGCAGCAACCATCGTGATCCCTATAGTGCTGGTCCTCATGGCGCTTTACAGCCTTGCAATAAAGGCGCTGTCTCCAAAGCAGCTAGTGGCTTCAATCATCACTTTCGTGGTGGTATTTTTGCCGCTTTTAATATTCTATGCAGTTAATTATTTGGGACTTCCTGAGATCATCACGAATGTAATTACCTTTAACAGGTTTACATCAGCCAGATCCGGAGAAGCCTTTGTGGCTTTGGGAGAAGGCTCAGGTGCACACATCCTTGCAAACCTTAAGTCCATGCTCCTTGCTGTGAGCATTGGTGATGAGAATCATACTATTGCACACTACTACAAGGGCTATGCTTCCCTGTTTGAGTTCACTTTCCCTATAACACTTCTGGGATTTGTGATAGGTGTTCTGGAGCTCTTTACCAGCATAAACAATAAGGTTGATACCATGGGCAGGACCCTTAACGCCATGTTCATCAGCGTCACTATAGGAAGCGTGATCCTGGATCTGATGATACTTCCTGATATTCAGAGGCTTGTCATGCTCTTTATCCCTATGATCTACTTCTTTGTAAAGGGTGGAGCTTTCATCTTTGATAATCTTGGAAAGGTTGGAGCAGTGGTTCTTACAGTGGTACTGCTGGCTGGAGGAGTCTCTTTTACCAAAGACTATTTCACAGATTATAACCACTGGGCAGTGAGTATCTTCATGCCAGGCTACGGAGATGCCATCAAGAGAGCCTATGAGATCGCAGGCGACGACAGGACCATACATTCCACCTACGACGGCCTCTCAGCCCCCTTCATGCTTGCTCTTTACTACACCGAGTATGATCCAGACCGCTTCATCAGTACTGTTAAGTACAAGGATGAGACTGCAGAGTTCAGGATTGCTGAAAGTTTTGGCAACTTTATTTTTGAGCTCCCATCTGATCTTGGTTCAGGGAAATACGATGGCGATGTGTTCGTTGTATCAAGCGCTGACAGAGAGCTGTTCCCGGATATCGGCTTGTATACTGTAGAAGAATTTGGTGGGTACCACGTGCTCTACAGGTAGTTTCTAAACAGAATGGTACCTTTCTTAAAAGACCATTAAAAGTGCTGTTTCCCTATGGAAAACGGCACTTTTTTCTTCGATAATGATTAATGTAACGAAGCAAAAGTTACTAAAAATTTTGTCGGAGGAGATGGCTATGAAGAAAAGATTTTTTTCCATTCTTATCGCTTTGGGGATGATTCTTTCAGTCTTTTATTTTGAATCCGACATAGTTCCAGCTACAATAGCATACGCAGAAAATGAGGTAAGTACTGACATTACTATCGACGATGAGTACCTGATCCCTGATGGAATGGGGTTCTTTACATATTACGTAGTTGTGGCAACCAATACCACAGGCAGCGATATCAAGATCAGCGCTGATTTTCTTGCAAAGGATAAGAGCGGAACAGTTTTAAGGAGAGTCAACGACTACTCAGATGCTGTAAAGAACGGCCAGCAGTTCATCCTTTATGGACAGTTTGCAACTGAAGCAGTGAAAAGAGCTGCAAGCTTTGAGTATGTTTACAACACCGCTCCTACAGATAAGTGCGCATACTCACATGTTTCTGTAAATGCTCAGAAAAATGACGGCCTTGTAGAGCTGTCTGCAACCAACTATTCCAAGTATGATGTACAGGGAGTAGGAGTTCGCACCATCTTCCTTAAGAATGGCAAGCCAGTAGCTTTTGATACAGTAAATATCGCTGATGTAGGAACAGCCTTCCACGGCGGAAGCACCAACTACCAAGTGGTTGGCATGAACGTATCTGACTACGATGATGTGGTAGTGACCTATACCTCAGTTTCAAACATTCCTCTTCCAGAGGATATCTAAGTAAAATGCTTATAAAGCGCCCTTAACGGGGCGCTTTTTTTGTTATATAATTGATAATAGCGAGTTTACAGGGGAGATAGTATGAGAAAAGGGCTTGTAATGGAGGGCGGAGCAATGCGCGGGATGTTTACCTGCGGCATTTTGGACGTCCTTATGGAAAACGATATTTCTTTTGACGTGGCTGTTGGAGTTTCGGCGGGAGCCACATTTGGCTGCAACATCAAGTCAGGCCAGAAGGGAAGAGCTCTTCGCTACAACAAGAAGTACTGCTCCGATAAGAGGTATCACAGCGTAAGGTCTCTTCTTCTTACAGGAGACATCTACAACGTATCTTTCTGCTACGATGAACTTCCATACCATCTCGATAAGTGGGATATCAAGTCATTTAAGGAAAACCCAATGGAGTTCTACTGCGTGGCCACTGACCTTAAGACGGGAGACCCTGTTTACCACAGATGCGTGGACGGAGAAAAAGAGGATATCACCTGGATACAGGCTTCGGCTTCTATGCCACTGGTTTCAAGGCCTGTTGAGATTGACGGCGGTGTATACCTTGACGGCGGGATATCTGATTCAATTCCTCTTAAGTTCATGGAGGGAAAAGAGTGCGGCAGGATCCTTGTGATTGAGACCCAGCCCATAGACTACGTCAAGGGTAAGCAGAAATTCATGGGACTTGCAAGGGTGATGCTTCGTAAGTATCCTGCGATGATAAAGTGCATGCAGGAGCGCTATCTTATGTACAACGACGAGAAGCGCTATGTAAGAAACAGAGAAAATGAGGGCAGGGTTTTTGTTCTAAGACCCAAGGCACCCCTTAATATAAGTGCAATAGAAAAAGATCCAAATGAGCTTGAGAGGGTTTATCAGCTTGGAAGAGAAGCTGCAACAGAAAACCTTGATAAGCTCATAGAATACTTAAAAGACTAATTGTGGGAGATTACGGCAAATGGACCAGAGTTTACAGTCATTATTTACACCATGGAAGATAGGTAACCTTGAGATCAAGAACAGGATCGTACTGACATCCATGGGTGGAACAGATCTTTTTGGATGGATGGAAAAGAACCACTTTGACAAGGCGGGAGCTGAGTTTATCTTAAAGGTTGCCAAGAACAACGCAGGTCTTGTGCTTCCTGGATGTCAGCCAGTCTATAATCCTATGTTTGGACAGTGGCTTTACACCAACAAGAAGATGTATCAGGAGCTGGCGCAGTGGATGCCTGAGTTCCACAAGACTGGAGCTAAGCTCTTTGTGCAGCTTACAGCTGGCTTTGGAAGATCCTTTACCATCAGCAGCATGATGGAGAAACTCTATACTAACGGAGCACTTCGCGTTCTTAGTAAGCCATTTATGGATCTTGATAAGATCACTGCTTCAGCCAGCCCATCACCTAACAGATGGTCTGATAAGGTACCATCCAGAGAGATGACTGTAAAAGAGATCAGGGAGTTCGTAGAAGCTTTCGGTAAGAGTGCAAAGCTCCTTAAGGAAGCTGGTGTTGACGGCGTTGAGGTTCACGCTGTTCATGAGGGATATCTTCTTGACCAGTTCACTCTTCCTTACGTCAACAAGAGAACAGACGAATACGGCGGATCTTTTGAGAACAGATACCGCTTTGCAGTAGAGATAGTTCAGGAAATCAAGAAGCAGTGCGGAAGCGATTTCCCTGTTTCTCTTAGATACAGTGTCATCAGTAAGACCAAGGGAATGAGGCAGGGAGCCCTTCCTGGAGAGGATTACGTTGAGGCAGGAAGAGACTTTGAGGAGTCAGTTAAGGCAGCGCAGTATCTTAAGGATGCTGGCTACGATATGCTCAACTGCGACAACGGAACCTATGATGCATGGTACTGGGCTCATCCACCAATCTATATGCCTGAGAACTGCAACCTTCAGGATGTAATAAACCTCCGCAAGCAGGTAGATGTTCCTGTTGTCTGTGCGGGAAGAATGGATCCAAGAGTAGCAGCAGATGCTATTTCCAAGGGAGAGATCGACGGCGCAGGCTTTGCAAGGCCATTCCTTGCAGACACTGAGTGGGTTACCAAGCTCATGGAAGACAAGGAAGAGGATATCAGACCTTGTATCCTCTGCCACAACGGCTGCTTTAACATGTGCCACTACAAGGGAGTTCCTAATGATCAGGCACTTTCTGATTCACTTCACCTTGCACGCTGCGCAGTTAATGCTGAGACCATGCAGACTGACAAGCACTTCATAGAAAAGGCCAAGCACCCTAAGACTATCCATATCGTAGGCGGCGGTATTGGCGGAATGGAGACAGCAAGAGTTCTTAAGCTCAGGGGCCACAACCCTGTTATCTACGAAAAGAGCGGAGAGCTTGGAGGAACCTTTATTGCAGCCAGTGCTGAGTCCTACAAGGGTAAGCTTCGTGACCTTCTTGCCTGGTACAGAAGACAGATGGAAGTACTTGGCATTGAGGTGCACCTTAATACAGAGATTGAAGATCCTAGAAAGTTTGGAAGAAAGAGCGATATCGTTATTGCTACAGGCTCTAAGCCAAGGATCCTTAAAAATGTTCCAGGACATGAGAAGATGATAGAGGCCTGTGAGTTCCTAAGGGGCGCAGAGGTTGGCAATACAGTAGCTGTTATCGGCGGTGGCCTTACAGGCTGTGAGATAGCATACGAGCTGGCTCTTATGGGCAAGAACCCGGTTATCGTAGAGATGAAGGATGACCTTGTTTCACAGACAGGAGTATGTCTTGCTAATAGCTCATACCTTCGCGAGTACTTTGCTCTTCATAAGACTCCAGTCTACCTTGAGACCCGTCTTAAGGAGGTTAAGGACGGCTCCATCATCTGCACAGACAAGGATGGAAAAGAGATCGAGATAGCCTGCGACAGCGTAATAAGCTCCGCAGGATACGTTCCTGATCCGGTTATCAGGGATAATGACAGGACCAGCAACATGGACTTTGTTGGTGACTGCAAGCAGATCGGAAACCTTCGCTCAGTAATCTGGAGAGCATATGAAGTTGCCATGAGACTTTAAATAATAAGGGACAGCAGAAATTTTCTGTTGTCCCATTTTTTTATTGACATGCCCTTTGGCAGATGGTATGATTTCACTAATTTAATACTTCAAACCGTTGAAGCGGAGATAAAGTTTATGATGCCCACACAGAGAGCCTGGTTAGCTGAGAACAGGTTGGAAACAAGTATTCAAATGGACCGCTGAGGGTGCAGGGAACAGCTCTTTTTCCAAGGCTTAGTATTCTGCAACGGAAGACTCCCGTTAGTAGTCGGGGATATGAAGGTATCCTATAAGAGCACGGGTCAAACCGTGAAGGCAAGGTGGCACCGCGGATAGTGTCGTACCAAACAGTACGTATTCGTCCTTGACAGAAATAGTAGACTTTTCTGTCAAGGTTTTTTTATACCTAAAAACCTCTGGCAGAGCCCACAATCAGGAGGAGAACAGACATGATCAAAGAAGCAATCGTAAAAATCGTAAACAAGGAAGACCTGACCTACGACGAGGCCTACAGCGTAATGAATGAGATCATGAGTGGCGAAACAAGCCAGACTCAGAACGCTGCATTCCTGGCAGCTCTTTCCACAAAGAGCGCAAGGGCAGAGACAACAGATGAGATCGCAGGATGTGCTGCAGCCATGAGAGACCACGCAACCAAGGTAGAGACTGGAATGGACATCTTTGAGATCGTTGGAACAGGCGGAGACAACGCAGGAAGCTTTAACATCTCAACAACATCAGCTTTAGTTGCAGCAGCTGGCGGAATGAAGGTTGCCAAGCATGGAAACAGAGCAGCTTCTTCAAAGTGCGGAACTGCTGACTGCCTTGAGGCTCTTGGAGTAAACATCCAGCAGAGCCCTGAGAGATGCGTAGAGCTTCTCAAGGAAGCTGGCATGTGCTTCTTCTTTGCACAGAAGTATCACACCTCAATGAAGTACGTAGGAGCCATCAGAAAGGAGCTGGGCTTTAGGACAGTGTTCAACATCCTTGGACCACTTACTAACCCGGGCTCTCCCAAGATGCAGCTTCTTGGAGTATATGACGAGTACCTTGTTGAGCCACTGGCTCAGGTTCTTGTAAGCCTTGGCGTTAAGAGAGGAATGGTTGTCTATGGAATGGACAAGCTTGATGAGATCTCTCTTAGCTCAAACACCAAGATCTGCGAGATCCAGGACGGATGGTACAAAACCTACACAATTTCTCCTGAGGACTTTGGATTTAAGAAGTGCGAAAAGAGCGATCTTGTTGGCGGAACTCCAGAGGAGAACGCCAAGATCACACTGGACATCTTAAAGGGTGCCAAGGGACCAAAGAGAGATGCAGTTCTTTTGAACGCTGGTGCTTCTCTTTACATCGGAGGCAAGGCTGAGAGCTTTGCAAAGGGCATTGAGCTTGCAGCAGAGCTTATTGATTCAGGAAAGGCCCTTGAAGTTTTGAATAAGGTAATTGAAGTAAGTAACAGACCAGAGTAAGGAATTTATTATGACAATACTTGACGAGATAGCAGGCGTTGCAAGGCAGCGAGTAGCCGTAGCAAAAGAAAAGGTATCATTAGAGGAAGTTAAGGGAAAGGCACTTGGAATGCCAAAGGGCGACTTTGGGTTTGAGAATGCACTTAAGAAGGACGAGATCTCTTTTATCTGCGAATGCAAAAAGGCTTCACCCTCAAAGGGGCTTATAGCTGAGGATTTCCCATATCTTGAGATCGCAAGGCAGTACGAGGCGGCAGGAGCTGACTGCATTTCAGTCTTGACTGAACCAAAGTATTTCCTTGGATCAGATGAGTACCTTAAGGAAATCGCAGAGGAGGTTAGTATCCCATGCATCCGCAAGGACTTCGTTGTAGATGAGTACATGATCTATGAGGCTAAGGTTCTTGGTGCCAGCTGCGTACTACTCATCTGTTCTATATTGTCAGATACTCAGCTTAAGGATTACATAGCAATATGCGACGAGCTTGGACTTTCTGCTCTTGTAGAAGCCCACGATGAAAAAGAGATACAGATGGCCCTAAATGCCGGCGCAAGAATGATAGGTGTCAACAATCGAAACCTCAAGGATTTTACAGTTGATACTGACAATTCCAAAAAGCTAAGAGCACTGATCCCATCAGATGTGATCTTTGTTTCCGAGAGCGGAGTTAAGGGAAGGAGCGACGTAGAGGCGCTACTTAAAATTGGCGCCGATGCGGTTTTAGTAGGTGAGACCCTTATGAGAGCAGCTGATAAGAAACAGAAATTATCAGAGCTTAAGGGTCTTGCCTAAGGGGGAATTTTGCCCGGGAGACCTTTATGACACAGGTTAAGTTATGCGGCCTTACAAGGCCTGAGGATGTACAAATTGCAAATGAATTAAAGCCTGAGTTTATCGGCTTTGTGTTTTGGGAAAAGAGCAAAAGAAACGTATCAAGGGAAACAGCCCAGAAGCTTAAGAAAGCTCTTTTACCTGATATAAAGGCCGTGGGAGTATTCGTCAATGAAGAGGTTTTAGTGGTTGCGGGGCTCTTAAATGATGGCATTATCGATGTGGCGCAGCTTCATGGAACAGAGGACGGCGAGTATATTGGAAGACTGAGGGAGCTGGCACCGGGAAAAGAGATCATCAAGGCGGTCCAGATAAAGGGTAAGGATGATCTTCTGGAGCTAAAGAGTAAGCCTTCGGATGAAGCTCTTTTGCCAGATTACTATCTACTGGATTCAGGAACAGGAACCGGAAGGGCGTTTAACTGGGATCTTATAAAGAGTATTGAGATCCCGAGACCGTTTTTCCTGGCTGGAGGCCTGGACCCTGACAATGTCAGCACGGCCATAGATTATGTGAAGCCTATGGCGGTTGATGTAAGTTCAGGAATTGAGACGGACGGCGTAAAAGACCCGGACAAAATGAGAGCATTTGTAGGAAACGTAAGGAAGATTGAGGAGTAAATTATGACTAACAAGAATGGAAGATTTGGTGTTCACGGCGGACAGTACATTCCAGAGACACTGATGAATGCAGTAATAGAGCTGGAAGAGGCCTATAACCACTACAAGAATGACCCTGAGTTTAATAAGGAGCTTCAGACCCTCTTTAATGAGTACGCGGGAAGACCATCTCTTTTGTACTATGCAGAAAAGATGACTAAGGACCTGGGCGGAGCCAAGATCTACTTAAAGAGAGAGGATCTTAACCACACAGGATCTCACAAGATAAATAATGTTTTAGGACAGGCGCTTCTTGCCAAGAAGATGGGTAAGACAAGGCTCATTGCTGAAACAGGAGCCGGCCAGCACGGCGTTGCCACAGCTACAGCTGCAGCTCTTATGGGCATGGAGTGCGTGGTGTTCATGGGCGAAGAGGATACCAAGAGACAGGCTCTTAACGTGTACAGAATGGAGCTTCTTGGAGCTAAGGTTGTGCCTGTAAAGACCGGAACTGCTACCCTTAAGGACGCAGTATCTGAGGCCATGAGAGAGTGGACAAACAGAATAAGCGACACTCATTACTGCCTTGGATCAGTTATGGGACCTCATCCATTTCCAACTATCGTAAGAGATTTCCAGGCTGTTATCTCCAAGGAGATCAAAGAGCAGATCCTTGAGAAAGAGGGAAGACTTCCTGATGCTGTTATTGCCTGCGTTGGAGGCGGATCAAATGCCATCGGAAGCTTCTACAATTTCATAGGAGATGAGAGCGTTAAGCTCATTGGATGCGAGGCTGCAGGCCGCGGAATAGATACCTTTGAGACAGCAGCTACCATCAATACCGGACGCCTTGGAATCTTCCACGGGATGAAGTCCTATTTCTGCCAGGATAAGTATGGTCAGATCGCTCCTGTTTACTCAATATCTGCAGGACTTGATTATCCTGGAATCGGACCTGAGCACGCAAACCTCCACGATACCGGAAGAGCACAGTACGTGCCAGTAACTGACGACGAGGCGGTTGAGGCCTTTGAGTATCTTTCAAGGACAGAAGGCATCATTCCTGCTATCGAGTCTGCCCACGCAGTAGCTCATGCCATGAAGATCGCGCCTAAGATGGATAAGGATGAGATCATCGTTATCACCATTTCTGGACGTGGCGACAAGGACTGCGCAGCTATCGCAAGATACAAGGGCGTTACATATGTTGGGGAGGACGAGTGATGAGCAATATTAAAAAAGCTTTTGAAAATGGCAAGGCATTCATTGCCTTTATAACATGCGGAGACCCGGATCTTGAGACAACCAAGAAGGCTGTCATTGAAATGGCCAATAATGGCGCTGACCTTATTGAGCTTGGAATCCCTTTTTCAGACCCTACAGCTGAAGGACCAGTTATTCAGGGAGCAAACCTTCGCGCACTTACTGGAGGGGTGACAACAGATAAGATCTTTGACATGGTAAGAGACCTTAGAAACGAGGTTTCTATCCCAATGGTATTTATGACTTATGCAAACGTTGTTTACTCCTACGATGCAGATGTATTTATAAAGACCTGCAGCGAGATAGGAATTGACGGACTTATCCTTCCTGACCTTCCATTTGAGGAGAAAGAGGAGTTTGATGATATCTGCCATAAGTACGGCGTTGATCTGGTTTCACTTATAGCACCAACATCAGAGAACAGGATAGCAATGATAGCAAAAGAGGCTGAAGGCTTTATCTACGTTGTATCAAGCCTTGGAGTTACAGGAACAAGAACAGAGATAACAACAGATCTTGGATCAATCGTAAAGGCCATCCGTGAGAACACAGATGTTCCATGTGCTATCGGCTTTGGAATTTCAACTCCTGAGCAGGCAAAGAAGATGGCAGATGTATCAGACGGAGCTATTGTAGGCTCAGCCATCATCAAGATCATTGAGAAGTACGGAAGAGAGTGCCCTAAGTATGTGGGTGAATATGTTAAGAGCATGAAAGAGGCCATGGCCTGACGTGACATGACATGACAGATAGTTTTTAGAAAATAAAAAACCGGCAAAGATTAAGTTCTTTGCCGGTTTTATTTATATCATTATATTGATATGTGACATGTTATGACTGGAAGAATTCCATTTCCTTATTGAGCTGTTCTGCGATGTCCTTAAGTCCCTGAGCTGATCCAGCAAGGGTAGTAACTGTAGCAGAGAGCTCCTGCATGGAAGCACCTGTCTCCTCTGAAGAAGCAGCGTTCTCTTCGGAAATAGCTGACAGAGCACTCATTGTATCAACAACGGCGTTCTTACTTGATTCACAGGTATCAGCGCCCTGAGAAATGAGCTGTACACCACCAACTGTGCTTCCGATATCACCAAGCATTCCGTTAACAGCATCAAGTGTTTCGCCAAGAGCGATCTGCTGATCGTTGTTGCCCTGCTTAACGTCTTCAGCTGCCTGAACTGCGGCTTTGGACTGTTCAAGAAGAACATCCATCTCTTTTCTGATATCATCAGCCATCTGCTTGGAATCATCAGCAAGCTTGCCGATCTCTTCCGCAACGACTGCGAATCCTTTTCCTGCTTCGCCGGCTCTTGCAGCCTCGATGGAAGCGTTAAGTGAAAGGAGGTTGGTCTGTGTTGCGATAGAAGCAATACCTTCAACCTTATCGTTGATATTTGTAACCGCATCCTGTGTAGCGGAGATAGTACGTGAGATCTCATCGATCTTAGCAGTCATCTCAGATGAAGAATCCTGAAGGGATGCAAGAGAGGAACTTGAAATCTCGGAAGCTTCCTTCATCTTGTTTGCAAGATCTGAAAGGCTGCCAGTTGAATTCTGCACATCGCCTACAGCATCGCCGATTCTTCCAACGTTCTCAGATGCGCTCTGGATCTCGTCAGCCTGCTGAGTAGCACCAGATGCGATTTCCTGCACTGCATTTGATACGTCCTCTGCTGTCTGTGAGATCTGATTAGCCATATCAGAGAGTTCCTCTGAAGACTCGCCAACACTTGAAGCAGATGCTTTGATATTTGCAACGATGCCGCTTAACTTATCAAGAACGGTATTGGTGCTGCTGATCATGAGACCATACTCATCTTTTCTGTTTGTCATCTTATCAATCTTGCGGAAACGACCTTCTGCCAGGTGAGCAAGGGCTTCACAAACAACATTGATAGGAGCTGTGAAAGCTCTGCCTACAATCAGTGCGATAATAGCTACTATAATTGCCATTACGACGCCGATTGCGATAACTATCATAGCTGCCTGTCTTGAAGTGCTGAGGATTACGTTAGAATCTGTTGCTGCACATACAGTAAACTGAGTATTAGGCTCTTTTACATAAGCAACATAAGCATTGTAGCCCTTACCTGTGTCTACATTGTAGAAACCTTTATCAAGGCCGGATGTCATGAACTCGGAATTTTCTCTGTTGTCCTCTTCATGTTCGCCCTGTCCGATCTTGTACTGGGAATGAGCTGCAACAAGACCAGTTCTGTCACAAATGAAGGCATCCTTTGACTCTCCTGCAAGGAAGTCGTGAAGAGCATTCATGTTGTAGTTTCTCTGAACGATACCGTATACATTGCCGGATCCATCAGTTACAGGAGCTGCGAAGGTAACCTGACGGCTTCCTGTAGAAGCACTGATGATAACGTCAGACATATAAGGCTGGCCACTCATGGCCTGTTTGAAATATTCTCTCTCGTGAACGTCAACGAGCTTACCGCCGTCTGTTCTAAAGAGCTGCATACCATCTGCTCCGGTGAGGGTGGTAGCATTTCCGTCATTAAGAACGTTATCTACACTCTGAAGGGTCTGCATGATGACATCGTCACCGATTCCTGATTCAGGTGCTGTGATATAAGCGATAATAGTTGGGTTTTCACCTACCTGACGGATCAGGTTCATATTTTGCTCAACCAGAGACTGGAAGGATGCACCGATGTACTGGGTCTGCCATTCCAGAGATTCCTGAGCATCTGAAAGAGCTTTTCTTGTGGAAGTTACATAACTTACGATGATAGCGATTACGAGAGGAATGATAGCTATTGCCAGTAAAAGAGCGATGATCTGGTTCTTAACGCTGTTCATACCCCTTACTTTTGTAGTACTTTTTGCATTCTGTTCTTTGGTTTTCTTTGCCATAACACGCCTCCATATTATTGTTTTATGAAGAAATCACATATAATTATTATAGCGTAATGCTTGGAAAAAAGATTATATTATGTCGTAATATTATAAATTTTTAATAATTTAAGTTCTGAAATACATTAATTAGGTAATTAGTGTTTTTACAAATCCGTCCTGACATGGTAATATATAACCTGCCATGCTAGGGCTATTTTGTGGTTTAGAAAACCAAGTTTTTAAAGGAGTATATATATCATGAAACTAGGAATCGTTATGTAAAGGCGGTTTTCATGTATCTCCATAAACCTTTATAAACATCGATAAAAGCCCATAAACACTGGGCTTTCTGGAATATCAACTCCCATATAATTTGTTATAGGTTTATATAATTCATTCAAAAATGGTGCCCGATTTGGTGCCCGGTCGAAAAAACTGAAATGGATAATTCGAATGTAATTATCTAAAAAACAATAGCATGCTATTGACAATAAAATGATAGCATGCTATTATTACATCATCGGAGGTGATAATTTGAAAAAGGAGCCTTGTGGAAAAATAATTAAACAAATCAGTGATGCACTTGAAACTCATATTAACAGTGCTCTTCGAGATTATGATCTTACTCAGAGCCAACTGATGCTTATGCTGACTGTGTGGAATACGGCGGAGCGTAAGCTCACTTTTAAAGAATTAGAGAGAAAACTTCGAGTTGCACAACCTACAGTCGTTGGTATTATTTCCAGACTCGAAAGCAAAGGACTTATTGAGACAATGGGTGATGCCTATGATAAAAGAATTAAGCTTGTCACCCTAACGGAATCAGGAATTGCAAAATGCCAGTTTTTCCATGATTTTATAGAAGAATCAGAGGATAAATTTTTTGAAGGCATTTCTGATGACGAGCGCCAAATTCTTAGAACACTTCTTATAAAAATCAGAAAAAATTTAATTGATAATTAGCTTGAAATTAATCTCGTCGTTTAGACGAGATTATCACTACTGAAAACGATAGCATGCTATTGAGAAAGGACGTAATTATGGAAAAGAAAAATACAACAAAAACAATTAAAAATGGCTCTATTCCTGCCACAGTATTAAAAAATACAATTCCATCGATGATAGCGATGGTTATGGTTCTTGTATATAACCTTGCGGATACATTTTTTATTAGCCAAACTCATGATGCTCTTATGGTCGCAGCGATTTCACTTGCTTCACCAATATTTATGATTTTCATTGCAATTGGAAATGTATTTGGTATAGGAGCTACAAGTTCGATATCAAGGGCACTCGGCGAAGGAAATAAAGAAAAGGCTCGAAAGATAAGTGCTTTCAGTGTATGGGGTTCTATAATAACTGGTGTTTTATTTTCAGCGTTATTACTCATTTTTATTGACCCAGTATTAAATATTATTGGGGCTAGTGAAGGAACTTGGCAGTATACAAAAGAATATCTCCAGATTATTGCCATCGCTGGACCATTCACAATTCTTTCAAGCTGCCTCTCAAATGTAATTAGAGCAGAGGGAAAAGCTACTACAGCCATGATTGGACAATTAGCCGGCAACATTTTAAATATCATTCTTGATCCAATCCTTATTATTGTACTAGGATGGAACGTAGTAGGTGCAGCAGTTGCAACAACTATATCAAGTATAATCGGAGCAATTTATTATTTAAGTTATTTTAAATGGGGTAAATCTTCTTTGAGCATTAATCCAAAGGATTTTTCTGTAAAGGAAAGAATTGCCGCTGGTGTTCTTGCAATGGGTATACCTGCTGCTCTTGGAAATTTACTAATGAGTGTTTCATCAATCCTTATCAATGGACAGATGGCAACTTACGGAGATATGGCTGTTGCTGGAATTGGAATCGCAATGAAAGTAACTATGATTACAGGAACACTATTCATTGGCTTTGGTCAGGGACTTCAACCACTTCTTGGATTTTCTGTAGGAGCTAAAGATTACAATAGATTCAAAAGCATAATGCGCTTTTCAGTTGTTCTCGCATTGATAATGAGCGTGGCTGTTACTCTAATATGCTATATATTTACAGATCAAATTGTAAGTATATTCTTAACGGATGCTGCTGCATTTGAATATGGAGTAAGTTTTGCAAGAATCATGCTTAGCACAAGCTTTCTTTTTGGAGTATTTTATGTTTTCTCCAATTCAATTCAGGCAATGGGCGCAGCATCATTTGCAATGATTATCAACATAAGTCGTCAGGGATTAATTTATATCCCAGCACTATATATTCTCCATGCTGCCTTTGGTATAAATGGTCTTGTAATGGCTCAGCCTGTAGCAGATGTCTTATCATTTGTTTTAGTCATTGTACTTTATCTAAAATCATCTAGAAGTCTTATGACAGATAGTAAAACAAACGCTACCGTTGACATTGATTTCACTAAAAATGAACCTATAGAAGAATGCTAAAGATTTTTATTTTGAACAGGTAAGCGTAATGTTTTATTATAGTTAATATAAACTTCTAAGGGGGCATTGAAATGGCACTTCATACAATTGAAAATGATAAGATAAAACTTACGGTCGAAGAGCATGGTGTAGAGTTACGAACAAAACTCCCGACTAAATAGTCGGGAGTTTCTTGTATAAAAGAACATTATGTGATTTTATTCATCGCCCCAGATTTCTACATATTTATTATAGTGAGGAATCGTTATATGAAATCCTGTTTCATGAATCTCCATAAAGAGTCATAAAACTCTATGAAACCGCATATATACTGGGCTCGTGGTCATTTGTTCTCGTATGTAACTTGTTATAAATTATTATAATTTATAGAAAAAATATTAACATTATTTCATTTGTAACAAGCTATATTGAGACCCAGGTTAGCAGATAAAAATAACAGCATCGGATAGTCAAATGTCCGGTGCTGGTTTTTTAATGCTATGCATCTATTAGCCAAAAATGAAAAAATATTGAAAATGGCTAATAGAAAGGACGCCATACAGATATTTCGAATACAATGAATCAGCACTCCGTCCCCCTGAGTCATTTTGACAGCACTAGTCTATTTCCAGGAAATGTGATAAGATGCATAAGGTTTTGAATCGTATTCGATTAATTATGTATTTTAAGGAGATATATCATCATGAAATTGGGAATCGTCGGTCTTCCTAACGTAGGAAAGAGTACACTTTTTAATTCACTTACAAACGCTGGAGCACTTGCAGCAAACTATCCATTTGCGACAATCGATCCAAACGTGGGCATTGTTGCAGTTCCGGATAAGAGACTTAAACTTCTTGGGGATTTATATAATTCCAAGAAGGTAACACCAGCAACAATAGAGTTCGTTGATATTGCGGGACTTGTTAAGGGTGCATCCAAGGGCGAAGGTCTTGGAAACCAGTTCCTTGCAAACATCCGTGAGACAGATGCAATCGTTCACGTTGTAAGATGCTTTGAGGATCCTAACGTTGTACACGTTGACGGATCAGTGGATCCTGCAAGAGATATAGAGACAATTAACCTTGAGCTTATCTTTGCTGATCTTGAGGTTTTGGAGCGCAGGATTGCCAAGGTTGCAAAGCTCGCACGTATGGACAAGAGTGCAGCAAAAGAGCTTGAGATCCTCGAGAGGATCAAGGCAACCCTTGAAGAAAACAAGATGGCAAGTGAGCTTGAAGTTGATAACGACGATGACAGAGCGTTCATTAACGGACTTGATCTTCTTACATGGAAGCCAGTTATCTACGCTGCAAACGTTAAGGATGACGACCTTGCAGATGATGGTGCCTCCAATAAATACGTAGCAGCAGTAAGAGACCTTGCTTCAAAGTCTGGATCTGAAGTATTTGTTATAAGTGCCCAGATCGAAGCTGAGATCTCAGAGCTTGACGACGATGAGAAGGCAGAGTTCCTTGAGAGCCTTGGCCTTTCAGAGTCAGGTCTTGATAAGCTCATCGCAGCAAGCTACAGAACTCTTGGACTTATGAGCTTCCTTACATCTGGTGAGGATGAGACAAGAGCATGGACCATTAAGATCGGAACCAAGGCGCCTCAGGCAGCTGGTAAGATCCACACTGACTTTGAGAGAGGATTTATCAAGGCTGAGGTCATCAACTACGAAGACCTTCTTAGAGAGGGCTCCCTTTCAGCAGCCAAGGAAAAGGGCCTTGTTCGTATGGAAGGTAAAGAGTACGTTGTTCAGGACGGCGACGTAATTCTGTTCAGATTTAACGTCTGATTTTGAAAAATCGCAAAGCGCGATGCTTGGGAGGATTTTATGCCAGATATAATGGGGAAGATGGATATAGCCTTTCCGCACCTTGGTCTATATCTTAAGGACGTACCCAAGAGCTTTTCAGTTTTTGGATTTAACATAGCCATGTACGGCGTCATCATTGGTCTTGGCTTTTTGGTAGCTCTGCTTATCATCTCAAGAGTTGCTAAGTGGACAGGCCAGACACCTGATGACTACTGGGATGTGGCGATCTACATAATCATTTTTTCAATTGTTGGGGCAAGACTTTACTACGTGTTCTTTTCCTGGGATTACTACAAGGACAACCTTCTTAGTATCTTCAACACCAGGGGAGGCGGACTTGCCATTTACGGCGGTGTTATCGCAGGATTTCTTACACTGTTTATCTACTGCAGGATCAAGAAAAAGAACTTCTTCCTGTTTGGAGATACCATCATGTTCGGCCTTGTATTTGGCCAGGTAATGGGAAGATGGGGCAACTTTACAAACAGAGAGGCTTTTGGTGAGTATACAGATTCACTCTTTGCCATGAGACTTCCAGTTGAGATGGTCCGCTCCGGAGAGATCACAGCTCTTATGAAGGAGCACATGTCAGAAGCCACCAATTATATACAGGTAAGCCCTACATTCCTGTACGAGAGCATGTGGAATATATGTCTCTTTATCCTGATGCTTCTTTACTGCAAGCACAAGAAATTTGATGGAGAGATAGTTCTTTTGTATCTTGGAGGCTATGGCCTGGGAAGAGCATGGATCGAGGCTCTTAGAACAGACCAGCTCATCATGCACACAACAGGCCTTCCAGTGTCACAGATGCTGGCTATATGCCTTGTGATATTTGCAGTTGTTACTGACGTAGTAGTTAGATTAAGGCTTAAGAAAAAAGCATAAAAAGGGGACCTATGCTAAATTATACCGACGGCAATACTACAGTTTGCGGAATCATTGGTAATCCTGTCAGGCATACCATGTCTCCGCTTATCCACAACACTTTGGCGGACATGACAGGCAATAACCTCGTCTACGTACCTTTTGAGGTACCAGAAGGCGGGCTTAAGAATGCTGTCCGCGGAGCCTATGAGCTTGGGATCAAGGGAATGAACGTAACAGTACCCTATAAGAGTGATGTCATAGCGCAGCTTAAGTATGTGGATCCGCTGGCAGAGAGCATAGGCGCCGTTAATACCCTTGTTCGTGACGAAGCCCTTAAGGGCTATCGCGGATACAATACAGACATGACAGGTCTTTACAGAGCCATGCAAAAGGAAGGCGTGGAGCTTGAGGGCGAGACTGTAGTCATCCTTGGAGCCGGGGGTGTAGCAAGGCCAACAGCTCATCTGTGTATCCAGAAGGGCGCAGCTAAGGTTTATATCCTTAACAGAACTTTAGAGAAGGCTGTTGCTATCGCCGAGGAGCTTGGGGATGAGAGAGTCATCCCAATGGATATAGCTGATTACACAGAAGTTCTTACCAGGGAAAAGAGCTTTTTCGCAATCCAGTGCACATCAGTGGGACTGTTCCCTGATGTAAACAGCGCAGTTATTGAAGATGAAGAGTTTTATCGCCATGTGAGCGCAGCTCTTGATGTTATCTATAAGCCCCTTGAGACCAAGTTCCTTAAGCTATCTAAGGCAGCTGGGGCCAAGACCTTTTCCGGTCTTAAGATGCTCCTTTACCAGGGACTGGATGCATATGAACTTTGGAATCAGGACGCAGGCATCAAGATAACTGATGAGCAGGCTGACAGAGTATACAAGTCACTTATCCTTGAAGTTACAGGTGCAAGAAACATTATCCTTGAGGGATTTATGGGAAGTGGCAAGACCACAGTGAGCGAGATCCTGGCTGATAAGCTTGACCTTGACATACTTGATACAGATAAGGCCATCGAGGAAACAGAAGGCCGCGCCATTACAGATATTTTCCGTGAGGATGGAGAGGAAGCCTTCAGGAACATGGAGACTGAGCTTCTTGATACGATTGTTTCAGACCACTGGAGAGATATGGTCATATCTCTTGGAGGCGGACTTCCAGTAAGAGAGGAGAACAGAAAGCTTCTGGCTGAGGCTGGCAAGGTGATCTACTTAAGGACTAGCCCAGAGGAAGTCTATAAGAGGATCATGGGAGACACCACGAGGCCGCTTCTTCAGACTGAGGATCCTCTTGCAAGGATCAGAGAGCTGCAGGATGCCAGATCTGAGCTTTACGAGCTTGCTGCAGATATAGTGATCGACACTGATGGAAAAGAACCTTTGGAAGTTGCCAGTGAGATCATAGATAAGTTAGGAATATGAACAAGAGAAACTATGCAAAAGAGCTTGAAAATAAAATAGAGCAGTTCCAGAAAGAGGGAGTATATCCAAAACTTCTTTTGCATGCATGCTGTGCGCCATGCTCATCCTACTGTCTTGAGTACCTCAGGCAGTACTTTGACATTACAGTTTTTTTCTATAACCCAAACATTACATCTGATGCTGAGTACCATAAGAGAGTAGAGGAAGAAAAGCGCCTCATTGCCGAGTACAACAGACAGGTCGAGGAATGCTCTTTTGACCAGATGCACTCAGATAAAAACGCCAGAAAGATCTCCATTATAGAAGGAACTTATGATCCCAAGGAGTTTTATGAGGCGGTTAAGGGCTATGAAGACTGCAAGGAAGGCGGCGAGCGATGCAGGAAGTGCTTTGAGCTACGACTTCGCGAGAGTGCCAGGGTAGCCAAAGAGCAGGGCTTTGAGTATATGACTACGACCCTTACAATCAGTCCTCTCAAGAATGCAGAGGTTTTAAATGAGGTTGGGGAAGCGGCTGCAGCTTCGGCAGGGATAGCTTTTTTGCCCTCTGACTTTAAGAAAAAGGAAGGCTATAAGAGGTCTATTGAACTGTCAAATATCTTTGGACTGTACAGACAGGACTTTTGCGGATGCAGTTTTTCCAAGGCGCAAAGGGGACTTGAAAAAGAGAGCAAAGATTTAATATAATGCAACTTGTTTATTACTTATATGAGGGAGAATGAGAATGTATTGTACTAATTGTGGGGCTGAGGTAAGTCCGGATCAGAAATTCTGTAATAAGTGTGGAGCACCGGTAATGGTAACAGCCATCAATGTGGGAGCACCAACTGAGCAGATGCCAGCAGGCACTGCACCTGTAATTGATAATACTGGAGCACCTGTACAGTTTAATCCTAATTATTCAGCACCACCAGTTGCTCCTAAAAAGAGCAAGGTATGGCCGGTTGTTGCAATAGTTATCGCAGCGCTCCTTGTTATCTCAGTAGGCACAGGTATTGCCATCAAGAAGGCTTACGACTACTTTAAGACAGCATTTGATTATGCAGAAGAGATAGAAAATATCGATGATATGGATGACCTTGATGATCTCTTAGGGGATCTTGAAGATGAATATGACATCGATTTAGATGAACTTCCACGTGATTCCTCATCATGGGGAAAGTACCTTGGAGAAGATCAGCAGGAGTTCTTTGAGGACTTTTTGGGTGAAGAATTAGACGGCGCTTATAAGGATTATGAGTATGCCTACGCTACATACTTCGACAACTATGTGTATATTTCGGGCAAGGGCGTTATAGATGATTCATCGATACTATATAGTGGCAGCACCAAGACTGTTGGAGAATTCTGTGACTATATTGATGAAGAGGTCTTAGATGATGGCTATGAGATCGACAGAGATCTTTTCTATGAGCTATTGGAGCTTCATCTGGTTGATTCAGAGCTTGTGGACAATCAGGTGGATTATTTTGAGCAGTCCATGATGTACTGCCTTACATTTGCCAGTGAGTTCAGTGACCTTGACATGGATGTTTATTATTGTATGTATGACGCTGATGAGCCAACAACCTATTTCTACGGTGTTAATGCATATGATGAGGAAGATACCTGGATCGTTGACTATTCTGAGAAGTTCCTTTATATGAATGATGGGGATACAGAGTACGATTCAGAGGGTGAATACGGTATGTTCTCAGACGATACATTGTCACTTTGGCTTTTTGCTATCGATGAGTTTTATGGAATAGAGTAAATTTGAAAAGAGGTAATTATTTTGGAAAAAGTACTTGAGCTAATTTCAAAGGAAGTAGGAGATGCTTTTGAGGCAGCAGGATACGAGCGTGAGCTTGGAAGGGCTACAATTTCTAACAGACCTGACCTGTGCGAGTATCAGTGCAATGGCGCCATGGCTGGAGCTAAAAAGTATGGCAAGGCTCCATTCATCATTGCTGATGAAGTTGCTGCAAAGCTTCAGGGAAATGAGATGTTTGAGAAGGTTGAGTCAGTTAAGCCCGGCTTTCTTAACATTACAGTAAGTGGTGATTTCGTAAGGGGATACGTTGTCAGAATGCTTCATGAGAAGCACATGGGCGTATCAATGCCCGGACATGCACCAACAATAATCCTTGATTACGGCGGAGCTAATGTAGCTAAGCCTCTTCATGTTGGACATCTTCGCCCAGCTATCATTGGTGAGGCAGTAAAGAGAATCCTTAAGTATGCCGGCAATAACGTTATTGGCGATATTCACATGGGTGACTGGGGACTTCAGATGGGCCTTATCATCACAGAGCTCAAGTGCCGTCATCCGGAACTTCCATACTTTGATCCAAATCACAGTGGTCCTTTCCCTAAGGAGCCACCTTTCACAATTCAGGAGCTTGCTGAGATCTACCCTATAGCAAGTGGTAAGACCAAGGTTTCTGACGATGCCAGCGAAGAGGACAAGAAGGCAGCAGCTGAGTTTAAGGCTGAGGCTCTCGAAGCTACAAAGCGAATGCAGGACGGAGACAAGGCCTACAGAGCTATCTGGCATCACATCATGAACGTTTCTATTCCAGATCTTAAAAAGAACTATGACAGCCTTAACGTTCACTTTGACCTCTGGAAGGGCGAGTCAGATGTACATGACATCATCCCGGGAATGGTTGATTATATGAAGTCACATGACTATGCTCATGAGAGCCAGGGTGCGCTTGTAGTTGACGTTGCACAGGAGTCTGATACAAAAGAGATGCCACCATGCATCATCCTTAAATCAGACGGAGCAGCTCTTTATGCCACAACAGACCTTGCTACTATCCAGGAGCGTATGAAGGAGTATCGTCCAGACGCTATTTACTATTTCACAGATAAGAGACAGGCCCTTCACTTTGAGCAGGTGTTCAGAACTGCCAAGAAGACCAGGCTTGCTCTTCCTGAGACTGACCTTAGATTCGTTGGTAACGGAACCATGAACGGCCCTGATGGCAAGCCATTTAAGACCAGAGAGGGCGGTGTTATGCACCTCGAGAGTCTTGTACAGGAGATCAATGACAAGATGTACAGCAGGGTAAAAGAGAGTAACCCTGATATGCCAGAGGATGAGGCAAAGAGCACAGCTAAGAAGATCGCTCTTTCAGCCCTTAAGTACGGCGATCTTTCTAACCAGCCAGCTAAGGACTACATCTTCGATATAGACAAGTTCACTTCCTTCGAGGGAGATACAGGCCCATACATCCTTTACACCATCGTACGTATCAAGTCTATCTTAAAGAAGTACGAGGCAGAGGGCTCAAGTGCCAAGGATGCCAAGCTTGATAACCCAGACAGCGAGGCTATGAAGAACCTTATGCTTCTTCTTACAAGATTTGCTGATGCAGTTGAGAGTGCAGCTGCTGACCTTGCTCCAAACAGGATCTGTGGCTACATCTATGACCTTAGTAATGCATTTAACAGCTTCTACCACGGAACCAAGATCCTTTCCGAGGAAGATGCCAACAAGAAGGAGAGCTACATTGCACTTCTTAACGTTACACTTAAGGTCCTTGAGACTGGTATCGACCTTTTAGGCTTTGATTCTCCAGAAAGAATGTAATATGAAAAATGATCACATGTTCAGCAACAGGAAACTTATCCTGTTGCTGATTCCTATTATAGCTGAACAATTTCTCAACTCCCTTATGGGTATGGCGGATTCCATGATGGTTAGTAACGTGGGAGCAGCAGCCCTTTCGGGAGTTTCTCTTGTGGATTCCATAAACAACCTGGTGGTCCAGACCTTTGCCGCTCTTGCTACAGGCGGAGTTATCATCTGTGCCACATACATAGGTCAGAAGGATGACAAAAGAGCTAACGAAGCCGCAGCCCAGCTGATCCTGGTGGCAGGCTTTATCTCTTTTGTGATCATGCTCCTGTGCATGATCTTTAGAAATCAGCTTCTTGTCCTTATTTTTGGAAAAATAGACGCAGACGTTATGAGGGCTGCAGGAATCTACTTCCTTATGACGATCCTGTCTTACCCTGGTATTGCCATTGCTGCGGCGGGAGGAGCGATCTTTAGGGCTGAAGGAAACACAAGGCTTCCCATGAATGTGGCTATCGTTTCCAATATCCTTAACGTTGCAGGAAATGCTCTTTTTATCTTTGTATTTAACATGGGAGTTTACGGAGCAGCACTTGCTACGCTGCTTTCAAGGCTCTTTTCTGCGGCAGTGCTTCTTGTACTTCTCCACAGACCTGGTCAGCTCATATCTTTAAGGAGCTACCACAGGATAAAACCGGATTTCTCCAAGATAAAGAGGATCCTTGCTATGGGAATACCAAACGGAATAGAGAATTCCATGTTCCAGTTTGGTAAGCTGGCTATCCAGTCCTCGGTATCTATCCTTGGTACCACTGCGATCGCAGCCCAGGCCATGACCAATATCTTTGAGAATGTCAACGGCGTTGCGGGATGCGGCGTCGGAATAGGACTTATGACCATAGTTGGGCAGTGCCTTGGGGCAGGAAGAAAGGACGAAGCCATCTACTATACCAAAAAGATGATCGGATGGGGATATATTGTGATCCTGGCGAGTTGTCTTTTCACCTACGCTATTGCAAGGCCGGTTGTTGCTATGGCTGGCATGGAAAAAGAGAGCGCGGCCCTTTGTCTTTATATGCTTGGATGGATCACAATCGTTAAGCCTATCCTCTGGGCGCCATCCTTTGTAACTGCCTATGGAATGAGAGCAGCGGGAGATGTGAAGTTCTCCATGATAGTTGCTACCCTTACCATGTGGCTCCTCAGGGTGTCGCTTGCAACTTATCTTATAAGAGTAGTTGGAATGGGCCCAATGGGTGTGTGGATCGGAATGTTCTCAGACTGGGGAATGCGAGGCATAATCTTCACTATTCGGTTCTTCAAAGGGAAGTGGATACATAAAGTTGTTTAAAGGGGACTAAAGATTTTTTAGTGCCTGGTCGATATAAAAAGTGATAAGGATATCTATGGGCAAAATACGTCACGGAGGACGTTGTAATGGCTATTAGTTCTATCGGGGTAAAGAATCTATATGCCAAGTCTTATAACGGGACCAGCAACAAAACTGGTACTGTTAATAAATTTACGTCCAATCAGACTTCTAACACCGGTAAATCTTCCGGCACATCTATCACACGGCTCGAATATAATAACAGGCTTGAACAGAAGCAAAAGCAAAGCGTAATTGAACAGAGTATGAGCTACGCCAAGCAGCTGAGCGCTTCAAGGACTAAGACCGAGAAGTCTTCTCTTGAGAAAAAGAAACTCCAGTACAGCTTTAAGAAGATTTCTTCCCAGATAATAAGAAGTAAGACTTCTGTTACTGCAAGAAAAGCAGTCCAGGCTGCAAAGAGAGAGATAATGAGGCTAAAGCGCCTTAGGGCAAACGGCGAGTACGACGAGGAAGAGCTTCAGCTTGCAATAGACCATGCCAAGTCCATGGAAAAGGTAGCCAAGAAAAAGGTAAACCACCTTGAGCAGGAAGAGATGATCGAAAGAAATGGAAAAGGTCTTTCTGGCGCCATCAAAGAGTTCGAGGAAGAAAGAGAAGAGGTGGCAGAGGAAGAAAACGACGAGCTTTCAAAAGAGCTTGAGGAAGGCTTAAATCCTGATGAGATGGATTATGAGCTGGAGGAAGGTCTGGAAGATTACGACTATGAGATGGCCCTTCAGATGCAGGACTTTGCTACCGAGTTCCAGATTCCTGTAGAAGAGCTTTCAGGTTCAATGGATGACATGATGGATCAGCTCATGGAAGCCATGGGAGACATGTTAGAGGAGCTTGACCTTTCGGAACTGTCTGAGTCCATGGTTGCTCCGGATCCAAATATGTCGGAAGAAGACCTTAAGATGCTTAAGATCAAGCACCGCTTCAAGGAGTTAAAAGAGATAGCTGAGGCCGACAAGCAGTACCTTAAAGGAATCATGGAGCATGAAAAATCAAAACAGGCCAATGGAATGGCAGGAGCCATGGGATCGGGACATAGTGGAAGCCCTTCAGCAGTCTTTAAGTCTGATATGCCAGGAATAACTCCTGTAATTTCAATGCCTGGTGCAGCGGCTGGCGGAGCCATGATGGCACCAGCTACTAGCGGAGGATTTGACGTATCAGTATAATCGAAATAGAGTGATAATATCTTAAGATGTCAGAACAATGTTCTGGCATCTTTTTATATGAAAAAACGGGCGTTTATGGTATAATTCGAACGCTGTGTTTTTAAAAGTGAGGTATTTTTATGATCAATCATTTCAACGCATTTATATCATACAAGCATGCGGATCTTGATAATAAGATCGCAGCTTCCATTGTAAGGGACCTTGAGCACTACCATATCCCAAGGAAGATCCAAAAGTCCACTGGAGTTAAAAAGATCGACAGGATCTTCAGGGACAAGGATGAGCTCCCTATTACAAGTGACCTTAATGACACTATTTCCCAGGCTCTTTACAATGCAGATTACCTTATTGTCATCTGCTCAACAAATACCAAGAAGTCTACCTGGGTTGAAAGAGAGATAGAGGTTTTCCTTAAGAATCACACCATGAACCAGATTCTCACAGTCCTTGCGGATGGTGAGCCATATGAGGTTATTCCTAAGATTCTTTTGACAGGAAAAAAGGAAGTGGTGGACGAGGACGGAGTTACCCGCACGGTAGAGATGCCATTTGAGCCATTATCCTGTGACTATCGTCTCCCATACAGAAGAGCCAAGGCAGAGGAGCTTCCACGTATGGCAGCTGCCCTTATCGGATGCTCATACGACGAACTCATAAACAGACATCGTCAGTACAAGATGAGAAGGATGACAGCAATTGCCAGCGGCGTTATGGCGCTGTCTCTTGGCTTTGCCGGATACATGTTCTACAGCAATACCCTTATTCATAAGAACTACCTTGAGTCCCTTAAAAACCAGTCAAGAAATCTTGCCAATCAGGCAGAGAAGGTTCTTGAAGATGAGAACAGACTTGAGGCCATGCAGCTTTCTCTTTTTGCCCTGCCAGACGGAGAAGGGGACGAAAGACCTGTAACACCTGAGGCTATAAGGGCTGTGACCAAGTCTTCCATGGCATATACATCCCTTGAGGGTGGAAACATTGATATAGTCTGGAACTACAGGATGCCCAATCATGTAAATGACATGAAGCTTACTTCTGATGCGAAGTACTTCGGAGCCAGGGACACCAGCGGCGTGATCATTGTATGGGACGCCAAGACTCATAAGCAGGTGGTCTACTATGATGATTATCAGCAGGAATCTGAGGACTTTACCTTTATTGGAAATGACAAGCTGATAATACGCTGCGAAAAGAGTGCAAGAGCCTTTGATCTTACTTCTGGAGAAATGCTCTGGACACTTACTGATAAGGATGGCGAGTATAATTTCATTTATGCCTCTGACGTATTTGATTATGGCAATGACTCAATACTTATTGCCGGAAGCCAGGGACATATTGATATAGTCTCCATGAAAGACGGTTCTATCACTAAGAGTTTCGATATCCTTACCAAGGAAGAGACTGACAGCTACTACATCAACCATTTTGCAATGTCTGATGACCGCAAGAAGCTTGCTTTTTGTGAGGCAACAAGGTATTCGATAAGTGACGATAACTACCGCGTCGGTGAGTATGACTTTGAAAGCGGAGAAAAAACCTTTTCTGACACCTATGAAGGATGGTCTCGTCAGCTTCTCTATATAGGAGATAAGATCCTTATGGACATTCCTCCTTTTGAGAGCGGTACCAGCAGTTCAAGACTCTATGACTATGACTTTGTCACTGAGGGACATACCCTTGTAAGGTGTCTTTCATCAGGAACTCTTACTCAGGACTGGGAATCAGAGCTTGTAACCTATGATGTAAGTATCGAATCCAAATTCCTGCCACTTGAAAATGGCAATGTAGCATATTCAACTGGAGATACCTGTAAGGTTTGGAATCCTCAGACCGGTGAGGAACTGGGAAACTACAGACTCAATGACTCGATCATTGATATCAGCGACCTTGATAAGGATGGCGAGCCTTTATTCATTACCCAGGGCGGAGCAACAGGCTCTCCAAGCATGAATGGAGATACACCTGGAGTATCCCTTATTAGCAGGTTTGCAGATAACCTTTCAGGAGCAGTTGTTGGCAACGGCGTCTATGCCCAGAAGTACCTTAGCAGAGATATCGTGTATTATGCATCTGGTGTCTATGATGAGGACTGGACACAGATCGAGGGCATTCCTGAATACAACATAAGCGGTATCGAGCACTTCCTTAGCGGCAATACTCTGTGTGTACTTACAGAGGTTGACGAGGGATGCAGGGTGTTCTTTGTAGATACAAAAGAGAAATCTTACCTTGGGGATGTGATCATTAAGGACGGCATCAAGCCATCAAGATACAAGATACTTGGCGTATATGCAGGAACCCTGTACCTTGCAAGCTGTCAGGACAACAGATTTGAGATCACCGAGGTTGAGATAGAGAGCAAGAAGATAGACAAGCTCCTAATAAATGACGATACCTGGGATTATGATCCAAAGTGCGCAATGGCTGATGGTAAGCTCGTGTACATAGATACCCAGCACGGCAAGGAAAACAAAGCAGAAGAGATAGACCTTGCTACAGGAGAGAAAAAGACTGTTGTTATCCCTGATTGGGGCAGAGATCTCTTTTTCGTTCCTGAGTCAAACGATGTATATGTCCTTGCTGAAACAGACTATCTGGTTCACATGGACAATGAGACCTATTCAGAGGTCAAGCTCCCTGAAGAATGGGAAAAGACTAAATATGTAGCGGGAGATGGCCAGGCACTTGCCATATCAAACGCTGAAGTCATCAAGCTCTTTGATGCTGACCAGAATCTCATTTCAGAGATATCCTGCGGTAACGTTGAGCCCCTTGGTATGGTGATCACAAAGATCGGCGGACAAAGACTTCTTCTTGTTGCTTATCAGGATGGTACTCTTTTCAGATATAATGCTGAAAATGGAGAGTTTGTTGGAAAGGCCGACCTTTCAGTTTCATATATGGCATATCTGTTCGATTCATCCATAGAAGCTGATGATGAAAATGGATTCTTATATGTTCAGGTTGGGGATCTTATAGATATTATTGAGACAGATACCTGGATCGAGACCACCAGGGTCATGAACTGCTTTGGACATGACAAAGAAACAGATACCTTCCTTACTTACAGTTATGAAAACAATAAGAAGGAAGGCAGGATAGGCTATTTTGAGCATTATTCTGTTGAGCGTCTGATCCAGAAAACAAAAGACTATCTTCAGGGAGAAGAGATGAGTGAGGATCAGAAGTCAATGTATGGTATCACTGATTAATCACAACGCTTATACAGCCTGTCAAAAAGGCTGCCCTTAATTACATAGATGTCGTGTGGATCATCAGTCCTGAAGGCGATATAATCCCCGACATTTCCAAGATAATATTTTTCTTTATCCCAGGCGGTAAAGACTTTAACACCTTTTGTGAGAGGCCTTGCGTAGATATTAGTAGAATCAGTACTAGCTACGCCAAGGCTTCTTGCATATTCCATGATATTTTTCTTTTTACCTGTATCAAGGTTCTTTATGCTTGGTGGATACTCAAAGGTTTCTGAGTATGGAGTATCCTTCATGAAGTAACTCTTAAGGAGCTTGGCTTCTCTGATAGGGTATATCTCACCCTCAATTCCTATCATTACATACAGATCATCTTCCACGGTAACATCAACGTCACCTTCAAGGGTTCTGATGCACACAAGACTTCCAACAGGGAAGATATCAGAGAGCTTTGCACAGCCTCTGTCTACAGGAAGCTTTTCATACATGAGCATATCTGTAGCATCCAAAGTGGTATCTTCTGCGTAGATAACCTCGAAGCTGTCGAAGTAATCCTTCATTCTTTCTTTGAAGATCTCATCAGCTGAAAAATCATCAATCTTTTCAGGGCGGATAGAGCCTCCGGCCTTATAGATGTGACCGCCGCCTCCGCCAATACCTTCTGCAAGGAAAGCAGCAAGCTCATTGGCATGGACTTCCTTGGTGCAGCTGCGGACTGAGAACTTAACTTCCTCAGGGCGCTCGTAGTAAGCAAGGCAGATATCAACGCCTGCAGTCTCTAATGAGAAATCGCTCATTACTCCAAGAATGTTGGGGTCACAGGGCTCAGCCTTGATTATCATGTATTTCTGTTCCCTGAAGTACTCATATCCAAGGATAGCTTTTCCGGTTATCTTAAGTTCTCCAAGGGAAATGTTTGAGTTACTCATCTTTACAATAAGGCTCTTTTCGATGGAGAGATCATCAAGCATATCCCTGTCCAGAGGGTGGGATACCTCGGAGAGTTTACCTGTATCTGTATAGAGGCCGTAGTAAAGAGCAGTGGACAGATCCTGGTTGGTGCGGATCAGCTCTTTTCCGGAATCGCCTTCAGCGCAGATCATGTCCCAGACAACGGTGGAGGCGCTTCCTATGTTGCTCCTTACTTCAGAGAGCTCTGGAAGATCCACGGTCTTCTGGTGGTGATCAATTATGGCGATGTTTTTGGCCTTGGTTGTTGTGACATTTCTCTGTCCATACTGGCAGTCAACAGTCACAAGAAGCTCAGGCTCCTCATCAAAATCAGGCTCGTAGGATACTGGGATTTCCAGCTCATCAAGCATGATCATGAGGTTACTCTTCTGGATCTTGTTGTGACCCCTGTATATGAACTTTACGTCTTTTCCCTGGGATTTGAAGTAGGTGTACAGACCAAATCCAGATGCAAGAGCGTCCGCATCTGGATTGTCGTGACACTGGATAACAATATTGTTAAAAGAGCTTAGATCTTTAAGTTTCATGAATCGTCCCCCAAAAAGAAATTCTTTACCTAAGAATTGTACCATAAAAAAGTACACTGGGGGCTTTATTCAGAACTTGGAGTTTTTCTGGGTGACTTTGAATTTTCTGGCAAAGCCTATAGGGTTATAGCTTTCTTTTGCCTGGCGAAGGCCTTCAAGGCCCATGTCGTCCTCGCGGTTAACGAGCTTTGCTTCCTCATAGGAATTAAGGAGATACTGCTGGTTTATCATCTGGTATATACCAGGAATATCGTTGTTGGCTTTCTCGGTACTTACAACTATCATCTGCTCCGCCTGATTGTAGGAACCGATTGCAAAGGCCTCAAGCTGATCGTCAATAAAGATACCGCCAACACGGAAGGTTATCTTATCGCAGTTTCTTAAGATATCAAGAACTCCATCCTTTTCGCTAAGGAGAGTGTCCCTGCTCTCGATGCCATCCTTAAGTCTATCCTCAACCCATTTGTTCATGAATATCTCAAGGAAGTACTCGTCCTTGCAGCACATGGTTTCGTAGGACCAGCGTCCCTCGTACTCCTTCATAAACTTATTTATGAGATTTCTCTTTTTCTGGAACTTCTTACCTGGAAGAGTGCGAAGATCTGAGGCGTCATAGAGGTAGTCCTTAAGGTCTGTCTCCTCTGTGATCTCAAATTCCGGGTTATCAGATAGCTGCAACGCTTTAAGGGCATCTTCGTCTGCAAGATGTATCTTAAGGGGAGCATGGAGTACCTCACCAAAATACTCTTTTAACATGGAGAAGTATTTGGGAAGGTCTTCCTGCCTGCAATAGGGCATTGCAGCAAAATAGCCGTCTGCATCCTCCATAAGTATAAGAGCTGCCTCATCCTCCATGTAGATCCTTGCGTTATAAAAGTCCTTCCAGATGAAGGTGTCAAGCACTGTGCTGTCGCAGGTTTTGTTGCTTCTAAGTGCATATATCTTTGAAAGCTTTGAAGCCTCGTCGAAGGAAGGCTTTTTAAATTCTAACTGTTTACTCATAATCGTTCCTTTCTAAACGTCAGCTCCATTATACAATACAATTATATTGTGCACAATAGGTTACGGCAGATGTTTTATATTTCGATATAATATTGGTAGAAAAAAACACAATTTTGGCCATTAAGGGGGACAAGAAAATGCTAGAGAGAAGAACCATTAACCGAGTTGAATTTCTTGCTAACAGTGTAATCGTGGATAAGGAGACACTCCACAAATACTATGGACAGGTTAAGAACATAAGTCCGCTTGGTATCGCCATTACTGTTGATAAGCGAATTCCCAATCTGGTAGGCAGAGATATGATCGTTGTTGCTGAGACCATGATCATGTATGCAGAAGCTGTCAGAGAAGACCAGGAAGAAGGGGAAAAGAAATCTGTTGCTTTTAAGGCAAGGAAGTTTACGCCAGACGTACTTCAGTACTTGTTTGAACATATTGGTGGGGACGAAGAGTAATAGTTTTTCTTAAGGAGGCAGAATATGAGAAAAAGAGAGATATCCAACAAGGGGTTACTGTCTGCCCTGACCATCGGTATTTCTGCCATGATGGCTCTGCAGACTCCTATAACTGCTTATGCCAATGAATATGACGAGGAACCTCAGGATAGCGGCTCTGGTCAGGAACAGAGCGTATCTTCAGGGGAGAGCTATGAGTCTGTGACTCAGGAGGCTGAGCAGGCAGCGGATACTGCTCAGGAGGCCGTTGCGCCTGCACCTGAAGCAGCAGCTCCAAGTGCTCAGGAGACTTCTGAGGCAGCAGTTCCAAATGCCCAGGAAACATCTGAGGCAGCAGCTGACGTTATCATAAATGGGGATGAGGCAAACGGAATAGAGGCTGCAAGCGCTGAAGAGGGCGGAAAAGACGCACAGGCTGCCATCTCAGATCTTATTCAGGCAGCAGAGGATGTTGTAATTGATAAGGAAAGCTCTGAGGGAGAGCAGATTTCCGCAGCTACAACTCAGCTTAAGGAGGCTTCAGGAAGCATATCTGAAGCTAAGGATAATCTTCAGGAGGCGGATAAAGCCAATAAGGAAGCCGAGAGCTCTTTTGCCACTGTAAAAGAAGAAGCAAGAGAGATGCTTGACTGCTCAGAGGCTATCAATCAGACAGCTAATGAGATGCTTGAGGAAACTGAGACCGCAAGCCAGAAGTCAGCTCAGCTTGTTAACTCAATTGAGACTGCAGCTACTCCGGAAGATGCCAGGGAGGCATATGCTGACCTTAAGCAGCTGGTGGATGAGACCAAGGAAGATCTGGCGATCAGGATGTCTCTGTATCAGCGACTTACTGCGGAGTATGAGGCTGCTCTTAAGAATCTTGAAACTGCCCAGCAGGCCCTTGATGAGGCTGAGGGAAGATTTGCTACCAAGGCAGCAGCTGCTTCCAAGGCGGCTGATGATGCCCAGGACGATGTGGATACTGCAAAAGAGAAGGTGGACAACCTTGCAGGCGCTCTTGAAGTTGTACAGGATAAACTCGAAGACGAGCAGCAGGCCAACAACATGGCAGGCAAAATGGGCACAAATGATGAAAACGCCTGGAAGAATGCCATTAAGAATATAAATCCAAGCAGAGAGACTATGAGAAACGTAGTCATCAACTACTATATGCCTGAGATCCTCGGAATAGAAGTGGTTGATTATAAGTTTGGTGAGTCCATGAAGGGTGTTGATGGACAGGAGTACAACTACACTGAGCTCACCTACAGCTACAAGGATGAAAATGGCAACACTATTGAAGGAGCCAAGAAGTACTTTAACTGGGATTCTCTTACGAGAAAGGATTACAAGACTACCAATATCAGCGATAAACAGCCGGGTATCGTAGTATTTGAAAAAGAAGCTATCGAGTACGAAGCTAACCAGTACATAATACAATACTGCAACAAGCACTCGGAACATAAACATTATCTAAATGGTGGCGAGCGAAATCAAGCATATCTGGATGGTTTCTTTGATGTTTACAGCTATGTGGATGATAATGGAGAAACGCAGCTGATCATAAGGCAGGAGCTTATAGATGCCGGTTGCACGAATGTGGGTGACGACGATCAGTATCCTGTCTTTGATAATTACAAGGGACATGCGCTTACCAAGATTGTTCAGAATAAGAACAGTCTCCTTCACGATGCTAACTGTCTGATAGTGGCATCAAATAACAATATCAAGAAGTACACCAGCAAAGAAAATAATACCGATGTTTACAAGTGGCATATTGAAAATAAGCTTTCAAGCGCACAGGTAGAGAAACTTGTTAATAACAGTCTTGGACTGAACTCGTTTATTGAAGATAATGCCAATAGCAATGAAAACGCAGCAGCGCTTATTACCAAGTATGCCCAGTACAAGGAAGCCACCAGCAAGGCCCAGGAGGCAGCTCAGAACGCCCAGGATCAGGTGGATGCCCTGAATAAGGCAATTGATCAGGTGGTGGAAAAGAGCCAGAGGAGCCGGAAGACTGTTAAAGCAACCACGGCACTTGGTGTTTCAGATGTTGCAAGATATCTGGGAATCACAGTTGATGAAACAGAGGCCGCAAGGCTCAATGACCTGACAGTGGCAGGGCTTATCTCAGAGCTCAATTCTCTTAAGGCTGCGGCAAAAGAGACTGCGGATCAGGCTAACGATAACCTCGAAAAACTTCAGCAAAAATATGTGGACACTGAAAAGGTTCTGGCGGATACTCTAGCTGCCCTTAGAAAGTCTTCTGGAGGCGGAAGCGGTTCAGGAGGCACAGGAGGTGCTGACATTGACCTGGCAGGAGCCGGAGATATTGGCGGAGCAGGTGCTGTAAGGCCAGCTACCAACGTGGCCGCCCAGGCTGTAGCAGCAATCATTGAATCTGCAGAAAGCTCGCTCCATGCTGACACTGTTCAGGCTCAGGATATAACTGGCAGTCAGGCTGTATATGATGTTGAGGCAGCTGGTGATGTAGGCGGCGCAGGTGTATCTGGTGAGGCTGTAGGAGCAGGCGGAAGTCAGACTATTGCTGATGGAGATGTAGCTCTTTCTGAGACCCCTGATGCTTCGGAATTCTCAGGTGACGTAGATGGAATTCAGACAGAGACTATAGATCATCAGACCACAGTTGCCATCCAGGAAGAGAATGTGGCTCTTTCAGAAGAGGTGGATTCCGGTAAGATCCCTGAAAAGAAGAGCTTCTGGTGGATCATGATCATCGCGATCTTCGGTGCAGCTGGCGAGAAGATGTACAGAGAGCACATGGAAAAGAAGAGAGCGGAAGAAGTTAAGAATGAGGAATAATGATTGAACATGGAGGGCGCCCTTAAATGGGTGCCCTTTTATTTTGGGATTTGTCCCATTTATGGGCATGATTGTGATAAGATGGAATTCGGCACTGCTACTAAGTGGTTGTGGAGTAGATAGATTATGGTTTATATAGGATGTCATTTGACAGTTACAAATGGATATGAGGCAATGGGACATCAGATGGTTAGTTTTGGCGGCGATACCTTTGCGTGGTTTACCAGAAACCCAAGAGGCGGTAAATCCAAGGATATAGAGCCTGCTGATGTTAAGGCCCTTTCTGATATTCTTGAGGAAAAGAAATTTGGTAAGCTTGTAGCTCATGCCAGCTATACCATGAACCTGTGCTCAGCTAATCCTGAGACCAGGGCTAATGGCGTAGATATGCTTATTAAAGATATTGAGAAGATGGAAGCATTGCCAGGGCAGTACTACAACTTTCATCCGGGCTCACATACAGGACAGGGAGCGGAAGTTGGAATTGAGCAGATAGCTGAAGGGCTGAATAAGGCTCTTTTCCCTGAGATGAAAACTACGGTGCTACTTGAGACCATGGCGGGTAAGGGCTCAGAAGTAGGCAGGAGCTTTGAAGAACTAAGAGACATCATTGACCTTGTAGAGTGCAAGGATAAGCTTGGGGTGTGCTTTGATACCTGCCATACCTGGGATTCGGGCTATGATATAGTAAGTGACCTTGATGGCGTACTTGCAGAGTTTGACAAGGTGATCGGACTTAACAGGCTAAGGGCTGTTCACTTCAATGACAGTAAGAATGAGCGTGGTTCTCACAAGGACCGCCACGAGAAGCTTGGTCAGGGCATGATCGGTATGGACGCCATGAAGCGCTTTGCGATGCATCCGGTATTTGAAGGGCTTCCGTTTATCCTTGAAACGCCTAATGAAGATGAGGGGTATATTCAGGAGATTGCTACAGTTAAGAGCTGGTTTGAATAAAACAAAACCCAAGAGGCAGGAGGAGAATAAGACATGATTTACAGATTGGGGACAATGAAGGATCTTGATAGTATCTGCGAGCTTGTGAGCGACGCGATCGCAGAGATGGAAAGGCATGAGATCTATCAGTGGGATGAGCTGTATCCTGCCAGGATAGATTTTGAGCAGGATATTAAGGATGGTAATCTTTACGTTGTGCTTGAAGACAATAAACTGGCTGCCTTCTATGTTATCAGCGACGAGAGCGATGAACAGTATGGCAACGCTGATTGGCAGTTTGGAGATTCCTATTATGTCCTCCACAGATTCTGCGTATCTCCAAGGATGCAGAATAAAGGAGTTGGAAAAGCGGTACTTACTCAGATAGAAGACCAGATAAGAAAGATGGGATACAGCGCAGTAAGGCTTGATACATTCACAGAAAATCCTTACGCTCAGAGACTTTATCGCCACAATGGGTACGTATCCAGAGGATACGCTAACTGGCGCAAGGGCAGATTTGATCTTATGGAGAAAAAACTATGATAAGAATACTTTTTGTTTGTCACGGCAATATTTGCAGATCAACAATGTCCGAGTTTATTATGAAGGACATTGTAAATAAGCAGGGACTTCTTGATAGTTTCCACATAGAGTCCAGCGCAACTCACACGGATGAGATATGGAATGGCATGGGAAGCCCTGTATATCCACCTGCTAGGGCTAAACTCAGAGAGCATGGCATAGGTACCGACGACAACGAGCTTGGTGTTAGCGAAAAGAGAGCTCGTCTCACCTCAAGAGGAGACTATGATAAGTTCGACTTCATTATTGGCATGGACAGGGCTAATATGAGGGATCTTGAGAGGCTCTTTGGAGGAGACCCGGAGGGTAAGCTCTACAAGATGCTGGACTTTACTGACAGAGACGGAGATGTGGCAGACCCCTGGTATACTGGAAACTTTGATGCTACATGGAGAGACTGCTCTGATGGATGCCACGGGCTCTTCAGACAGATCCTTACAGATAAGCGCTATGCAAAAGAGCTGTCGGAGGACGGCGGTGATTCCTGGGACGAAGATGACGACACAGACCCTGGTCTTATCCACGACGACTTCCCCAAAGGGTAACTGATAGCAAATAATTAGTTGCATAAAGATACAAATCATGATAAGCTACTGACTATGTTTTTGGAAACTGCAAATCCAAAAACATCTTCAGTAGCTTATTTTATCATATAGTAACGGAAACTACATTGGCAAAACGTAGTAATTAAAACTACATGGGGAGGAGTCAGTATGGCAGTTCGTATTATTACAGATTCAGCAAGTGATATCTCACAGGAGCTGGCTAAGAAGTGGAATGTTACAGTTATTCCATTAAAGGTTAGATTTGGGGAAGAAGAGTTTTTGGACGGTGTAACACTTACAGGTCCTGACTTTTACAAGAAACTTGTGGAGACGGATGTGATCCCAAAGACAAGTCAGATCCCTCCATATGAGTATTCTGAGTGTTTTAAAGAAGCTGTTGAAGCAGGGGATGAAGTTGTCTACTTTGGAGTGTCCTCAGGTGTTTCAGGATCATTTCAGAATGCATGTATGTCCGCGGCTGAGTATCCAGGAAAGGTCTTTGCCATAGATACAAAACAGGTCTGCATTGCAGAGTACATCATTGTACAGAGAGCGGTAGAGCTTCGCGAACAGGGCCTTGGAGCTGCGGAAATAGCAGATACAATTACAAAGGAACTTGATAAGGTCCATGTAATCGCTGTGTTTGACACCCTTGAGTACCTTAAGCTTGGCGGAAGGCTCTCATCGGCAGCAGCCTTTGCGGGTAACCTTCTGATGATCAAGCCGGTAATCACTATTGATGAGGGTATTGTTAAGGTCATTGGAAAGGCAAGAGGATCCAAGAACAGCCACAATATGCTGATGGAGTTTGTGAAAAACCACGGCGGAATAGATATGGACAGACCTGTGTGCCTTGCATACTCGGGCTTCTCAGATGAGATGCTCAAGAAATATGTGGAAGACTCAAAGGTTTTATATGAAGGCTACGAAAGTAAGCTCCAGTACGCTGTAGTAGGAGCAACTATCGGAACCTATGCGGGACCTGGAGCAATTGCCCTTGCCTACTATGAAAAGGGCTAAAACTCCACATCCAGAATATCATCAAACTCAATCTTGGTGTTTACCACCTGAAGGATTCTGGCAGTCTCATCAAGACGGGCCACCATTCCAGTTATCTTAAGGTATTCTTCCTTGTGGAAATACACCACAGAGACCATCATACCTTTTCTTATCAAATGCATCTTTTTATCGAGCTCTCTGAGGGAATCTTCGGAGAGCTCGATTTTTGGTACAGTTATTTTCTCTTTTGCTGCTATAGCCTCATCAAGGCCGGCCACTGCCTTAAATGGAAGGAACTGAGCAGCTCTTTTATCAAGAGGCATCTTCTGTCTAGCCATTTTTCTTGTGACCTCCTATCTGATTGTTGCGCTCTCTGGTGGTAGCGCCTTCTTCAAAACTTAGTCCCTTCAAAATAGCATTCTTGCCGAACTTGTTTTTGATCTCAAGAACTGCCTTCTGTACCTTGCGGTCTCTCTCAAGGTCCTCGGCGGGCATCAGGAAAGAGTACTGCATGTATTCCTCGGGGATTACGTTATTGCATACCACATACATCCTGCGGACTTCGTAGGCAGGATTAACTATCTGTTCGTACAGCTCAGCTATCTTGGGGAGCAGTACAGAGCTGGCATTGGTTTCAGTATCAAGGGTAAAGGATCCGGTTGCCATTGGGAGCATGACGTTCTTGGTATAACCCACCATAAGAGAGAAGTTCTTACTCACAAGGCCCTTGTCCACCATATCAAGGCACAGTACGTCCATCATCTCCTTGACCACAACAAGACCCTTCTCAAAGCTGTAGTCAGACATAAGTACCTGGCCCTGGGATAAAGAGTGGGCAGCGCTCCTGTAGTTCTTGATATCAGCTATAGTCACTGGCTCCCGGCCCCAGGCGTGGTCGATAAGAAGCTCGGCGTTGACTCCAAGGAGCCTATACAGCAGGTTCTCGTCGCCTCTTGCTATATCGCCCATGGTGCGCATACCATAGGTTTCAAGCTTCCTCGCAATGCCTGGTCCCACGCGCCAAAAGTCAGTTAAGGGTCTGTGGTTCCATAAGGTCTCTATGTAGCTCTTTTCATCCAGCTCGCCTATGAAGTCCGGGGAGTGTTTGGCTGTGATATCAAGAGCAACCTTGGTGAGATAGAGGTTAGAACCTATTCCGCAGGTTGCACGGATCCTAAGAGAGTCGTAAACGTCATCCATAATGCGCTTACCAAGCTCTCTGGCAGTCATCTGATAGAGGGACAGGTACTCAGTTACGTCCATAAAGGCCTCATCCACAGAGTAGACATGGATGTCGTCCTTGGATATGTATTTAAGGTAGATCGCATAGATTTCAGCGGAGTAGTCTATGTAGAGCTGCATCCTGGGAACGGCCATGATATAGTCGATACCCTTGGGAATCTCGAAAACCCTGCATCTGTTCTTGACGCCAAGGGCCTTCATTGCCGGAGAAACTGCAAGACAAATAGTCTTGTCGGTGCGTTCGGGGTCTGCCACCACAAGATTGGTTGTCATTACATCAAGTCCTCTTTCTGCGCATTCCACAGAAGCATAGAAGGACTTAAGATCTATGCAGATATAAGTGCGTTCTCGTTCATATCCCATACCCACATTATACGAACAAGTGTTTGGATAGTCAAGGCGGCAAGATTCTTTTTAAAAATACCCGGATTACCCTTTTGCGCACCTAAATGTGGTAAAATATAGGAAGTGTTTCAAATATAGAAGAATAGCGTTGGGAGGTATTTCATGTTAAGAGATAACAAGATCTGGATTGCCAATAACGAAGCGGGGGAGAATGTATTTCTTTTACCTAAGATGGCTAATCGTCATGGCCTCATTGCAGGTGCAACTGGAACTGGTAAGACAATAACCTTAAAGGTTCTTGCTGAGTCCTTCAGCGACATGGGCGTTCCTGTATTCCTTGCAGACGTCAAGGGAGACCTTTCTGGAATGGTTCTCGAGGGTGAAGACAACGAGAACATGCAAAAGCGCATTCAGAAGTTCGGACTTTCAGAGGCTGGCTTTAAGTATCAGAAGTATCCAGCTACATTCTGGGATGTGTTTGGCAAACAGGGTATTCCACTCAGGACCACTGTTTCTGAGATGGGACCACTTCTTCTTTCCAGAATCCTTGGCCTTAACGACCTTCAGAGAGATATCCTGTCAATCGCATTTAAGATTGCTGATGATCAGGAGCTCCTCCTTGTGGACACCAAGGACCTCAAGGCAATGCTCAATTATATTTCAGAGAATAACAAGGACTTTGCTGCAAGCTACGGCAATATCAGCAAGGTTTCTGTAGCTGCCATCATGAGAGCTATCGTATCTTTGGAGATTGCAGGTGCAGAAGACTTCTTCTTCGAGCCAGCCCTTGATATCAAAGACTGGTTCACAACAGGTGAAGGTGGAAAGGGTATGATCAATATCCTTGATTCCACAAGCCTTATCAACAACGGAACCCTTTATGGAACCTTCCTTCTTTGGATGATGTCAGAGCTCTTTGAGACTCTTCCTGAGGTGGGAGACCTTGATAAGCCTAAGATGGTATTCTTCTTTGATGAAGCTCACCTTCTGTTCAAGGATACACCAAAAATGCTCATGGACAAGATCGAGCAGGTTGTTAAGCTCATCAGATCCAAGGGCGTTGGAATCTACTTTGTAACCCAGAACCCAAGGGATATTCCTGACGGAGTTCTTGCTCAGCTTGGAAACAAGGTGCAGCACGCGCTTCACGCTTACACTCCAGCTGATATGAAGGCGGTTAAGGCAGCTGCTGAGTCCTTTAGAGAGAACCCTGCATTCAACACTGCAGATGTTATCCAGGAACTTGGAACCGGCGAAGCAATCTGCTCATTCCTCGATGAGACCGGAACACCAACCATGTGCGAGAGAGTATTCATCCTTCCTCCACAGTCTCTTATGGGCGGAATAGATCAGAGCACAAGAGAAAAAGAGATAAAGGGCAGCACACTCTACACCAAGTACTATGAGCCTGTTGATCCAGATTCTGCATTTGAGTTCCTTGAGAGAAAGGGAGTGGCTGACGCTGAGGCCAAGGCTAAGCTGGAGGCAGAAGAGGCTGCGCGCAAGGCAAAAGAGAAAGAGGAAGCCGCAGCAGCTAAGGCTGCGGAAAAAGAGAAGGCTGCAGCTGACAGAAAGAAGAAGCAGACAGCTAAGACCATTGGTAACTCTGTAGCTGGAACCGTTGGAAGAGAAGTGGGTAAGACCGTGGGTGGAACCTTTGGTAAGTTTGGTAAGACCCTTGGTGGAAATCTTGGTGCAAGTTTAGGCCGCGGAATTCTTTCAACATTCTTTAAGAGCTGATAAAAAATAAAAATATGCCTGAATAAAATCAGAACAAAATAGGAACATATTACAACAAAATAGTAACAAAATCGCCTATATAGTGGTGGCAAATTTGTCAGACACTATATAGGCGTTTTTTTGTGCAAACCCGCATAAACTTTAGACTTTTTTTATTTTAAAAGTTTAAAAAACCTATTGTTTTCATAAAAAAAGTGCATTATAATGGTTTCAGGTGGTAAAAAGTGTCAAAAAGTGGTGATAAGTGGTAGAAAATTGTGGGATCAGCATTTAAAGGCGAATACAGTCATTCCATTGATGCTAAGGGAAGACTCATAATTCCAGCTAAGTTCCGCGAACTTCTAGGTGAACAGTTTGTGGTAACCAAGGGGTTTGACGGATGCCTTTTCGTGTTTGCTGAGGAGGGCTGGAATCAGTTCGAAGAGAAACTCCAGGCGCTCCCAATGGATAAGCCGGAAGCCAGAATGCTGGGACGTTTCTTTATCGCAGGTGCCATTGATGCTGAAGTTGACAAGCAGGGCAGGATCCTTTTACCACAGAACCTCTTACAACATGCCAAGATCGAGAAGGAGGCGGTTATCGCAGGCGTCGGTAACAGAGCTGAAATCTGGAGCAAGGCTGAGTGGGAGAATGCAAGTACTTTTGATGACATCAATGGAATTGCAGCCAAGATGAGTGAGTACGGATTGAGCATTTAAGCATATAGCCTCCAGTGAGGAATCTGATGGAATTCAAGCATTATTCAGTGCTCCTTCAGGAGTGCATAGACAATCTTAATATCAAGCCAGACGGTATCTACCTTGATGGCACTTTGGGAGGAGGAGGCCACTCTTTTCACATAGCCGAGAGGCTTTCAGATAAGGGACACCTCTACGGAGTGGATCAGGATGCAGATGCGATAGCAGCAGCCAGCAAGAGGCTTGAAGAGTTTGGCTCCCGTATCACTGTAATAAGAGACAACTACGAAAACGCTGTGACAAGACTTAAAGAGCTTGGAGTTACAGGAGTTGACGGAATACTTCTTGATCTTGGGGTTTCATCCTTCCAGCTTGATAATGCGGACAGGGGATTTACTTATAAGGAAGATGTTCCACTGGACATGAGAATGGACCAGAGACAGACCCTGACAGCAAGAGACATAATAAACGATTATTCAGAGACAGAGATCTTTCATATAATAAGAGATTTTGGCGAAGACAAGTTCGCCAAGAATATTGCAAAGCATATATGTATAGAGAGGGCCAAGGCTCCGATCGAGACCACAGGTCAGCTCAATGACATAATAAAGGCTGCAATCCCGGCCAGAATGAGAGAGAAGGGCGGACATCCTTCCAAGAGAACCTATCAGGCTATCAGGATTGCACTAAACAGAGAGCTGGACGTCCTTCAGAATTCACTGGACGGATTCATAGATTTCCTGAATCCCGGCGGAAGGCTCTGCGTGATAACCTTCCATTCACTGGAAGATCGGATCACCAAAAACAATTTCAAGACCAATGAAGATCCTTGCATCTGTCCTCCGGAATTTCCGGTCTGCACCTGCGGCAGGAAGTCCAAGGGCAAGGTGATAACAAGAAAGCCGATCCTTCCAAGTGAAGAGGAGCTTGAACAGAATAAAAGATCACAAAGCGCAAAGCTTAGGGTCTTTGAAAAAGAATCTTAAGAAAGGAGAATGAACATGGCAAACGAATACATCCGTGGCACATCCGTAAGAAAACCAAATAGAGCGCCAGAACGCAGACATGTCCATGTTCAGGAACCTTCAAGATCAAAGAGAAGACACCACATGAGCCTTGGTTATCTGTTATTCCTGTCACTGGCTATGGCTCTGATGGTTGGAACACTGGCCTGGTACATTTCACTTCAGTCACAGATCACCAGCAGTGTTAAAAATATCGCCACATTAGAAAGTCAATTAAATAATTTGAAACAGGACAATGATGAGGCGTATAATAGAGCAAGTGGCAATGTGGATCTGGATGAGATAAAGAGGATCGCAATCCAGGAATACGGCATGACTTATGCATCTGAGGGTCAGATAATTACTTACTCTGATGGCGGCGGCAACGATTATGTAAGACAGCTGGCACCAATCCCTGAAGTAGTTAAGAACTAGTCTGTTTAGCCACTTTAAGAGATTTAGAAGGGTATTTAAGTTAGTTCGATGAAAAAAAGGAAGTCTGGGAACAGTCAGAAGTTCACTATAGGAATGAAGAAAAAGCTGGTAGTGCTGTTTGTGCTTGCACTACTGGCTTTCGTTGGGTTAGGGGTAAGACTTATCCTTATCACCAAAAATAACGGTGAGGAGTACGAGAAACAGGTGCTCTCACAGCAGCAGTACGACTCTACAACGCTGCCATTCAGGCGCGGAGAGATCCTTGATGCCAATGGAACCATCCTTGCTTACAGTGAAAAGGTCTACAATGTAATTCTTGATGCCAAGCTTCTTCTTAGAGATGAGAAGTACTTAGAGCCAACAATCAGGGCTCTGGTAAAAGAGTTTGGCCTCGACTCCGGAGAGATCAGAGCATATCTTGCTGAGCATCCAACATCCCAGTACTACATTCTTGCAAAAAAACTCCCTTATGATGAGATCAGGAACTTCCAGGATATGATAACTCCTGGAATGGAAGGGTATGACGCCAATATTCAGGGTGTATGGTTTGAGTCAAGTTATATAAGGAAGTATCCTAACGGTTCACTTGCATGCGATGTTATAGGCTTTACCTCCGGAGACAACAACGGAATGTATGGCCTTGAGGAGTATTACAACAATACACTGTCAGGAACAATGGGAAGAGAGTATGGATATCTTGATGAAGATTCCAATCTTGAGAGAACCACAATTCCTGCAACCGACGGCGATAACCTTGTAACAACCATAGATGGTAACCTTCAGAATATCGTTGAGAGGCATCTTCAGGAGTTTAACGACACCTATGCCAACAATTTCAGACAGGGAAATGGCGCCAATAATGTTGGCTGTATCATGATGAACGTCAATACTGGCGAGATCCTTGCTATGGCAAGCTACCCCAAGTACGACCTCAATGACCCGAGAGATAAGTCAGCTCTTATCGGAATGCCTGCTGTAGATGAGAAGGGCAATAAGGTTAAGGGCGAGTCAGTATTTGACTCAGGTGTATATATTACAGAAGAAATGCTGGCAGATTTCACTGATGAGCAGCTGTATCAGAACTACAACGCTCTTTGGAAGAATTTCTGCATTACAGATACTTATGAGCCAGGTTCAGTCGCTAAGCCATTTACAGTGGCAACTGGTATTGAGTCAGGCTCCATAACCGGCAACGAGGTTTATAATTGCAGAGGCTCTTTGGAAGTTGGTGGATGGGAGATCAAGTGCCATAACACTTACGGTGACGGCGCGGTTTCAGTCCAGCGAGGAATTGAGATCTCCTGTAACGTTGCCATGATGTATGTAGCTCAGGCTACAGGAGTCAGCACCTTTACCAAGTTCCAGAAGGACTTTGGTTTTGGCCTTAAGACCAACGTAGACCTTGCGGGAGAGGCCAGAACAGAGGGACTTACCTACAAGGCTTCTGATATGACATCTACTGACCTTGCAACCAACTCTTTTGGACAGGGCTTTAACATCGATATGATCGAGGGTATCACTGGTTTCTGTGCCCTTATAAATGGCGGCTATTACTACGAGCCTCATGTGGTTAAAAGAGTTGTTTCCTCAAGTGGAGCTACTATTAAAAATGTAGAGCCAAGGATTCTTAGACAGGTTATTTCTCAGAGTACCTCTGATAAGATCGTAGAATTCTGTAACACAGTAGTATCAGGTCCTAACGGAACTGGTAAAACAGCCCGTCCTGCCGGATATATGATCGGTGGCAAGACTGGAACTGCTCAGACACTTCCTCGTGGAAACCATCAGTACGTTGTATCCTTCATGGGATATGCGCCAGCTGATGATCCTGAGATCGCTATCTACGTTGTAGTAGACAGACCAAATACCAGATATCAGGACGATGCCAAGTTTGCGACTAGGATCGTAAGAGCGGTCCTCACTGAGGCCCTTCCTTACCTTAACTATCCAATGACTGAGCCACTTAGTGAAAAGGAGCAGGCAGAGCTTGAAGAGCTTAGAGCACAGATGATAACTTCTGCTGTAGCAGTTGACGAAAATGCTGAAAATCCGGAAGAAACTACCGGGGAAGGTACCGAGGAGGCAACTGAAGGTGCCAGCACAGAGGAGGAAACCAAGGCTGAAGAAGCTGATAAATCCTCTATCTGGGAGACATTTGACGTTGATGGTACAACGGGGTATTATATTGACCCGAACACAGGTAATCTTATTGATCCATCATCAGGACATGCTTTTGGAGGAGATGATCTTCCTGATTTCACAGGCGAGAACACTGAATCTTCCATATTTGAGAGCATAGATAATAATGGTGGAAACTAATTATTTGGAGATTTGAAATGAACGATTATTGTATGAGGACCCTTCTTCCAGCTCTTCTTTCCTTTGTTATTGCGGTTTTAATAGGACCCAAGGTGATAGAGATACTTAGAAAGCTCAAAGCTGGCCAGACTGAGAGAGAAGAGGGCCTTGAATCCCATCAGAAAAAGACAGGAACACCTACCATGGGCGGAGTTATATTCCTTTTGCCTGTAGTAGTTATAGGCATTTTCTATGGCGCTTCTCATAAAGAAGTAATACCAGTCCTTATTCTTACCATCGGCTTTGGAATAATCGGATTTATCGATGACTATATCAAGGTTGTAAGAAAGCACAACTTAGGTCTTCGTGCATGGCAGAAGATCCTTGGACAGCTCATTGTTACAATTCTTTTCTCATTATATGTACTTAACTTTACAGACATCTCTCTTGGAATGAGAGTTCCATTTACAAGCATCGTTCTTGATTTTGGCATTTTGAACATACCTGTTATGTTCTTTATAGCACTTGGTACAGCTAACGGAACCAACTTTACTGATGGCGTCGACGGACTTTGCGCATCAGTTACAGCTGTAGTTGCAGGCTTCTTTGCGGTTGCAGGAATGCATTACATGGCAACAGGTGCGGAAGTTATGTCCAGCGCCATGGTTGGAGCACTTCTTGGCTATCTTGTTTACAATGTATACCCGGGCAAGGTAATGATGGGAGATACAGGATCACTTGCTATTGGTGGTTTTGTAACAGGAATAGCATATGTTATGCAGATGCCTATATTTATAGTAATAGTTGGTTTTATTTATGCCTTCGAGGTAATTTCAGTTATCCTCCAGGTATCCTATTTCAAGATCACACACGGTAAGAGGATCTTTAGAATGGCTCCTATCCACCATCACTTTGAGAAGGGTGGATGGTCAGAAACAAGAGTCGTTAACGTATTTACTACAGTGACAATACTTCTTTGTCTCATTGCTTACGCGGGTCTATAACAACTGCTATCAATGGTGGCATAAGACTTAAAAGGGGAATTTTAGGGATATGACTGCAGATTTAAAGGGTAAAAGAGTACTCGTTATAGGTTCAGGTCTCTCAGGAGTAGGTTCTGTCAAGCTCCTTGATCAGATCGGAGCCCTTCCTGTAATGCTTGAGGAAAACACCAAGGTTACTGAGAATGACATAAAGAACAAGCTCTACGAGGAAGACAGGGACAAGACTGAGATCATTATTGGCGAAATAACAGATGATACGCTTGATACTATTTCGCTTGTTGTACCCAGTCCTGCAGTTCCACTTGATTCACCTACAGTCCTTAGGATCAAGGAAAAGAACATCCCGATTTGGAGTGAGATCGAGCTTGCTTACAATTTCTCCAAGGGAACAATGGTTGCCATAACAGGTACCAACGGTAAGACTACAACCACAACTCTTGTGGGAGATATCATGAAGGCTCATTTTGAGTCTGTGTATGTAGTAGGTAATATCGGAGTCTCTTTTGCAGAAAACGCCCTTAGCATGAAGGATGATACAGTTATTGTTGGTGAGATCAGTTCCTTTCAGCTTGAGGCAGTGGACAATTTCCACGCCAAGGTATCAGCTATCCTGAACATCACACCAGATCACTTAAACAGACATCACACCATGGAATGCTATGCATCCATGAAAGAGAATATTACACACAATCAGACTGCAGATGATACCTGCGTTCTTAACTATGACAACGAGTACACAAGGGATTTTGGCAAAAGATGTCCATCCAGAGTCGTATTCTTTTCAACCAAGGAGAAGCTTTCTGACGGCTTCTATCTTGACGGCGAGAACATCGTCATGAGCACAAACGGCTCACCAATGACCATAATGAACATCCATGACATGAACCTTGTTGGACTTTGCAATGTAGAAAACGTAATGGCAGCTATTGCCATGAGCCTTGCAATGGGAGTACCTCTTTCAACCATCCTTGAAGTAATCAGAAATTTCAAGGCAGTTGAGCATAGAATTGAGTACGTTGCCACCAAGAGAGGCGTAGATTACTACAATGATTCCAAGGGAACCAATCCTGATGCTGCTATCCAGGGCATCAGAGCTATGAGTAAGCCCACCATCCTCATCGGAGGCGGCTATGATAAGGGCAGCGAGTACGACGAGTGGATCGAGTGCTTTGGCGATACAGTAAAGCTCCTTGTTCTCATTGGACAGACAAAAGAGAAGATAGCAGAGTGCGCTAAAAAGCACGGCTTTACCAACTATGTGTTCAAAGACACCTATGAGGAGGCTCTTGAGTTCTGCACTGAGAGTGCACAGCCAGGAGATGCGGTGCTTCTTTCACCAGCATGTGCAAGCTGGGATATGTTCCCCAACTATGAAACCAGGGGAAAGAGATTTAAGGAATACGTTTGCAAGATAGCCGAGTAAGGCTGTCAATAAAAAAGAAACTGTTGTGAGGGGAAGTTTTAGTGAGAGTAGGAATCCTTAGGCGTGAAAGAGAAGAGTCATACATTGACTACAGTCTGATCTTTATCATTCTGTTCCTGTTGGCTTTTGGTCTTATCATGCTCTATTCTACAAGTTCATATGAGGCGGCGCTTGATTATGGCGATTCAGCGTACTATTTCAAGCATCAGCTTATCCCTACACTTCTGGGTCTTGCAGGAATGCTTGTTATGTCATACATTCCATACAAGATTCTCTCTAAGCTTGCGATGCCTATTTATCTTGCATCAGCAATACTTCTTATTCTGATCATTCCATTTGGTAAAATGGTCAATGGTGCCAAGAGATGGCTCATCATCATGGGCGTATCCATCCAGCCTGCAGAGATTGCGAAGGTGGCAACCATTATCTTTACAGCGACAATCATCATCAAACTCAAGAGAAATCTCATGACATATAAGGGCTTTGGAGTGGCTCTTTTGTTTCCGCTTATCCTTGCTGGTATGGTGTATATCATCACAAGGAACCTTAGTTCAGCGATTATCATCATGGGAATCACTTTTGTCATGCTCTTTATTTCGACTCCCGGATATAAGAGATACATTATTGGCGCAGCAGTAGTTCTCGGCGTGGTAGCTCTTTTGGTCATCCTTATAGCTAATTCTGACCAGTCCAGCGGTATGAACTACCGTTTTGAGCGAGTTCTTGCATGGCTTGACCCCAATGCCCATGCATCAGGCAAGGGCTTCCAGACACTGCAGGCCCTCTATGCAATTGGTTCTGGCGGTGTATTTGGCAAGGGACTTGGAGAGAGTATGCAGAAGATGGGCTTCATCCCTGAGGCTCAGAACGACATGATCTTTTCCATCATCTGCGAGGAACTTGGACTGTTTGGCGCTATCGCAGTTATGCTGATGTTCCTTCTGCTGATCTGGCGACTTATGATCATTGCAAATAACGCTCCTGATATGTTTGGAGCTCTTCTGGTTATCGGAGTTATGGGACATATCGCTATTCAGGTTATCCTGAACATAGCTGTTGTAACCAACACGATCCCCAATACAGGTATTACACTTCCCTTTATCAGCTATGGTGGTTCTGCCGTTATCATTCAGCTGGCTGAAGTTGGAATCGCCCTGAATGTGGCAAGAAATATAGGCAGAGATTAAGTAAGGTATGGCAAAGAGGAAAAAGAGATACAAACAAAGGGGAGAGAATCCTCTTAGAATAGCATTTGATTCGATCAGGTACCACAAGAGCATTTATATTATCCTGGGAGTCCTTCTGACTCTGCTTATCATTGCTGCTGTGGCCATCAAGTATATTGCGGATAACTACACGGTTACTAATATTTACGTTACTGGCAACACCCATTACACCAACGATGAGATCATTGACATGGTCCTGCAGGGCAGGATGAGCCACAACTCCATGTATCTGTCTCTTAAATACAGGGACAAGAGCATAGAGGGAGTGCCATTTATCGAGAAGATGGACGTTGATATAGTTTCGCCTGACACCATCAGGATAAATGTCTACGAGAAGGCGGTTGCTGGCTACTTTGCCTACCTTGGAAGGTATATGTACTTTGACAGGGATGGAATAGTGGTAGAGAGCTCCATGGAACCCTCTGATACAGTACCGCAGGTCATGGGACTTTCTTTCAACTACTGCATCATGCATGAGAAGCTCCCTATTGATAATCAGGATGTATTTGAGGAGATTCTGGATATCACCCAGCTCCTTTCCAAATATAAGCTTAATGCTGACAGAATATTCTTTGACAGCGAGTACAATGTGTACCTTTACTTCGGTGAAATTGAGGTAAGTTTGGGCACTGAGAGCTACATTGACGAGAAAATAATCCAACTTCAATATATCCTTCCAGAGCTTAGTGGAAAAAAAGGAATTTTGGAGATGAAAGATTTTGACGACGACACAAAAAACATTACATTTGAGGAAAAAAATCAGTAATTGTCAAGCAATTTGTGAACATTTTATTAAAAAATATTTGTTGAAAAACGAAACAAAAAATCGTATCATAGCTATTAGGAGTCTATGAGGTTTATGAAGGAGGAGTTGTTTTGCTGGAGATTAAGTCTAACGAGGCAGAAAATGCCTGCAAGATCATCGTCGTCGGGGTTGGCGGTGCAGGTAATAATGCTGTAAATAGAATGGTAGATGAAAATATTACCGGTGTAGAGTTCATCGGTATTAACACAGATAAACAGGCACTTCAGTTGTGCAAGGCACCAAAGCTTTTGCAGATTGGTGAGAAGCTCACTAAGGGACTTGGAGCAGGCGCTAAGCCTGAGATCGGACAGAAAGCAGCAGAAGAGAGTTCAGAAGAGATATCAGCAGCACTTAAGGGCGCTGATATGGTTTTCGTTACCTGTGGTATGGGTGGCGGAACTGGTACTGGTGCAGCTCCTGTTGTAGCTAAGCTTGCAAAAGAGATGGGAATTCTCACTGTAGGCGTTGTTACCAAGCCTTTCAGCTTCGAAGCTCGTGTTCGTATGCAGAACGCTATGCTTGGTATCAACAATATCAGATCCAACGTAGATACTCTTATCGTTATCCCTAACGATAAGCTTCTTCAGATAGTAGACAGACGTACTACAATGCCAGATGCTCTTAAGAAGGCTGATGAAGTACTTCAGCAGGCTGTTCAGGGAATCACTGATCTTATCAATGTTCCTGCAGTTATCAACCTCGACTTTGCTGATGTTTCAACAGTTATGAAGGACAAGGGTATCGCTCATATCGGTATTGGTAGTGGTAAGGGCGATGACAAGGCAACAGACGCTGTTAAGATGGCTGTTGAGAGCCCACTTCTTGAGACCAAGGTTAATGGAGCAACAGATGTTATCATCAATATCTCTGGTGATATCACTCTTACAGATGCTTCAGATGCTTCAGAATATGTTCGTCAGCTTGCTGGTGATGATGTTAACGTCATCTTCGGTGCAATGTATGACGAGAGCAAGACAGATACATGTACAGTTACTGTTATCGCAACAGGTATTGAGGCGGCAGGTGCTGGCAACGCAGCAGTAGCTCAGGCTAAGGCTGCAGCTCCAACTCCAAGACCAGTAGCACCAGCTCCTACTCCTGTAGCTCAGCCAGTTGTAACACCTGTTACACCAGTACAGAGCGCAGTAACTCCTATTACACCAATTCAGCCAACAATCTCTACTATTGGCACTCCAGCTGCAGAGGCTCCAGCAACTTCTTCAGCTACAAGACCACTTTCTCTTAACAGACCAAGTGAGATCAAGAGCACAGTAGAGCCTAAGTCTTTGAAGATTCCTGATTTCCTTCAGAGAAAATAATAGAAAATCCAGTACCCTCCGCATTTTGCGGAGGGTTTTTTATTGCCAGCTTCCAACGCCCCTTGCCGCTGGCCCCTCCGCTCCGGCTCGCATCCCAAGGGAATTTACTTTTGAGTCTTGCGAGAGAGCTGTCTGTTCATGAGCTGCGACATCTTGCCCTTACGTTCTTCTCCAGGTCAAATGTCTGAGGTCCCAGCTGCGCCGCCACGGTATCTTCCCGCTTTCTCACTACCTGCAAACGAAACTTTTCCATGATGCTCAGGCCTCTTTTCTTTGATTGCGCATGCTCATGGCGAGCAGGCTCATAGGAAGTCTTCTTTTCAGAGGTGCCAAGGGCACCTATGACCACTGATATTGATCAAATCTTATCCGCCTGCTTTCGCCTCTGTTTATTCGCACGCGCTTAACAAGAGGCCTATGAGCATCGGGAAAATGGCGTTTGCAGCTAATGCTTCGAAATCAGGAAGATACCGTGGCGGTGCAGCTTGGGGCTGAGTTTTTTGACCGCAGAACGTAAGGGCAAAGGGTCGCAGCCATGAACTTAAGCGACGGAGCGACGAAAAAGAGATTCCCTTGGGATGCGGGCCGGAGCGGAGGGGCCAGTAGCAAGGGGCGTTGGAAGCTGGCAATAATAACGTTTTTTGAGCAAATATCAATATTATATATAGAAAAATGCGGTAAATCATGATACAATAATTTGTGGATTGATATTGTTTTTCACACAATATAAGGTGGACATATCATTTTAAAAATGGAGGGAAAGTTATGAAATGCCCATTTTGCGGAAAAGATGACACAAGAGTTATTGATTCAAGACCTGCAGATGAGAACACTTCCATCAGACGTAGGAGAGTGTGCGATTCCTGTGGCAAGAGATTTACAACTTATGAAAAAGTTGAGACTATTCCTCTTATAGTCATCAAGAAAGGTGATGTTCGTGAGCCTTACGATCGTTCCAAGATCGAAGCTGGCGTACTTAGGGCATGTCATAAGAGACCTGTAAGTGCAGAGCAGATATCCAGACTTGTAGACGCTGTTGAGACAGAAGTATTCAACATGGAGCAGAAGGAGATCCCTAGCCGTGCTATCGGTGAGATCGTTATGGACAAGATGAAGAATCTCGATCCAGTTGCTTATGTAAGATTTGCATCTGTTTATAGAGAATTTAAAGACGTTAATACATTTATGGATGAGCTTAAATCTGTGCTTAAGAAAGAGGCGGATGGCACAATTACTGATGCTACCGACAAAAGCACTCCTCTTTTGAAAGAACAATAATGGTCATTTTCCCCGAGGAAGCATGCTTCTTCGGGGTATTTTTTAGCTTGACATTTTATTAACGTAGCCTTATATTGTTCATGTGATGGGCCAAGAAAGCCCATGAAAACTTAATATCTAGGAGGATTTTAACATGATCAAGAGAGGCTCCCTTAGGAGAATAACAACAGGAGCGCTGATGATCGTGCTAACGACACTGGCTATTGCATTGAGCGGATGCTCAAGCGACAAGACAGCAGGAGATGATTCTTCTAAGATTACTATTGGAATACCTCAGGATATTGATGGTCTTGACCCCCATTATGCTACAGGGGCAGGAACTAAAGAGGTTTTATTTAATTTATTCGAAGGGCTTGTCAAGCCTGATGAGAATGGTAATCTTAACCCTGCTGTAGCAAGTGAGTACACGATTTCAGAAGACAACAAGGTATACACATTTACCTTAAGAGATGGGATCACATTCCATGATGGAAGCGCGGTTACAGTAGAGGATATCAAATATTCTATTGATCGCAATGCGGGTACTGATGGCAGTGAGCCCCTTATCTCATCTTTTTCCAACATTGATAGCGTAAATATCGTAGATGACAAGCATGTGGAAGTAGTGCTCAAGGAAGGTGATTCTGATTTCCTTACACAGCTTACAGTAGCTATTCTTCCTGCTTCAAACGCTACACCTGAGACTACACCTATTGGTACAGGTCCTTACAAGTATGTTTCAAGCTCACCTCAGGAGAACTTCATCATGACAAGATATGATGAGTACTGGGGAGACAAGGCATTCATCAAGGATGTAACATTCAAGATTGAGGCTAACTCAGATGCAGTAGTTATGGATCTCAACGGTGGATCCATTGATATGTACGCACGTATCACAAGCACACAGGTTTCACAGCTCAATGAGAACTTTGAGGTTTACGAGGGAACAATGAACCTGGTACAGGCTCTTTACCTCAACAATGCTGAGAAGCCATTTGATGATGTGAGAGTTCGTCAGGCTCTCTGCTATGCAATCAACCCTCAGGAGATTATGGACTACGTATCTGACGGCGCAGGCACAGAGATCGGAAGTGCTATGTTCCCTTCATTTACCAAGTATTTCCTTCCTGAGCTCAATGACACATACAACACTGACTATGACAAGGCAAAAGAGCTTCTGGCTGAGGCTGGATATCCAGATGGATTTACATTCACAATCACAGTTCCATCTAACTACACTCAGCACGTAGATACAGCTCAGGTACTTGCAGAAGAGCTCAAGAACATCGGAGTTACTGCTGAGATTCAGGAGATCGAGTGGAATTCATGGATTTCTGACGTATACTCAGACAGAAAGTATCAGTCAACAGTAGTAGGTGTAGATGCATCAACTCTTGCTGCTTCATCACTTCTTGCAAGATATGTATCTGATGCAGGCAGAAACTTCACAAACTTCAACAGCGCTGCTTACGATGAGGCTTATGCAAATGCTCAGGCTACATCTGACGACAACGCTAAGACTGAGTACTACAAAGAGTGTGAGAAGATTCTTTCCGAGGAAGCTGCAAGCGTATATATTCAGGACCTTCCTGAGTTTGTAGCTCTCAACAAGAAGTACACAGGATATGTATTCTATCCACTTTATGTACAGGATATTAGTAAGTTAAAGCTTGCTACTGAGTGATCATAGCAGGTTAAACCTAAGGCGAGGTACACATATATGAAATATATCATTAAAAAGTTTGGCATGATGGTAGCCACATTACTGGTAGTTTCTATATGTGTGTTCCTCGCCTTTAATATTATTCCGGGAGATCCGGCTCTTAAGATGCTTGGAACTGAGGCTTCCCCGGAACTTGTAGAACAGGTCAGAACAGAAATGGGACTTAATGACCCTGTTCTTATCAGATATGCCAGATGGTTTCTAAACTTTATCAGAGGGGATTTTGGTACTTCCTACAATTACAAGGTCCCAGTAGCAAGCATGGCTGCCAGTAAGATCCCAATTACCCTGACTATGGGTATCATGGCCTTCCTTATGACAGTGCTTGTTTCTATTCCCTTGGGAATAGTTACAGCCAAGCATGAGAACGGGATATTAGACAGGACCATAACGGTGATCAATCAGATAATAATGGCCATTCCTCCTTTCTTTTCAGGAATCCTTATTACCTTTATCTTTGGAATGATCTTAAGGTTCTTTACTCCGGGCGGATTTGTAAACTATACAGCAGACTTTGGGAAATTCGTAAGATATCTGATTTTCCCGGCTATAGCCATTGCACTTCCCAAGGTTGCCATGACAGTAAAGATGCTTAGGGGAAGTCTTATTGATGAGTCCCTTAAGGACTATGCTAGAACTGCTTATTCAAGGGGCAATAACACCAATGGCGTTCTCTACAGACACATCCTAAAAAACGCCATTATCCCTGTTATCACCTTCCTTGGAATGGCGCTGGCGGACATGATCGCAGGAAGTATTGTTATTGAACAGGTATTTAGTATCCCTGGTATCAGCAGGATACTGCTTACCAGCATCAGCAACAGGGATTATCCGGTTGTTGAGGCTATCATCATGGGAATAGCAACCATAGTCATTGTGGTTAATTTCCTTGTGGATGTTATTTACAGAATTGTAGATCCAAGAATAGGACTTGAGGATGAGTAAGGCAAGAACAGAGTTAAAAAGAAATATCAAAGAGAATCCATACCTTCTTGCGGGGCTGATAATAACAGGCCTGATACTTCTCATGACTATTGTTGGAATCTTTTGGACTCCTTACGAGCCAACAGCCATGAACTCCGCAGAAAAGCTTAAGGGAGTATCTTTTAGGCACCTTATGGGCACTGACAACATGGGCAGAGATATCTTTAGTCGTGTTATGTATGGTAGCAGGATAACTCTTCTTATTGCTATTGGTACTGTGGCTATAGGAGCTGGAGTTGGCACTATTATTGGAGCTCTTACCGGTTACTTTGGAGGAATGCTTGATGAAGTCATGATGCGTATCATTGATGCGTTGTTTGCTTTCCCAAGTATTCTTCTTGCACTGGTTATTGTCAGTGTATTTGGAACAGGCTGGATACAGCTTCTTATCTCACTGGGAATTGCCTTTGTACCAAGCTTTGCCCGAATAGTAAGGGGGGAAGTGCTTAGATGCAAGAACATGGACTATGTGGAGAATGCAAGACTTCAGGGAGTATCTGACTTTAGAATGATCTTCGTTCACATAGTGCCCAATATCAAGGGCGTTCTGGCATCTTCTATAATGATCGGATTTAATAACGCTGTACTGGCAGAAGCGGGCCTTAGCTACCTGGGAGTGGGTTCACAGCCACCCTATGCGAGCCTTGGCAAGATGCTCTCTGATGCGCAGCAGTATATGTTTACTATGCCAACCTACGTTCTTTTCCCAGGTGCCATCATAGTTCTTATGGTGCTTGGATTCGCATTTTTAGGAGAGGGGATCAGCAGATGGAAATAATTCTTGATGTAACTGACCTTCATATAGAATTCCATGACTCCGATACGCCCTTTGTAGCGGTTGAGGACTTTGACCTGATGCTGGGAAGAGGTGAGATCGTTGGTATCGTTGGTGAATCAGGCTCTGGAAAGAGCATGAGCGCCCTGGCTATTGCAGGACTTCTCAACAGAAAGAGTCTTACTAAGAGTGGCAGGATCATGTTTGATGGCAACGACCTTCTTACCTGCGACAGAAAGACCCTTCGTTCCTATCAGGGAGATGAGATATCCATTATCTTCCAGGAGCCCATGACAAGCCTTAATCCTGTAAAGAGGATAGGATGGCAGGTTGAAGAGCCATTATTCATCCATCATCCTGAGGTTTCCAAGGAAGCCAGAAAGACCATGGCCATAGAAGCTCTTAAGTCTGTTGGCCTTGAGAATGCAGAGGATGTTTACTACATGTATCCTCACGAGCTTTCAGGTGGAATGAGGCAGAGAGTCATGATAGCCGCTGCCATGATCGGAGACCCCAAGATACTTATAGCAGATGAGCCTACAACAGCTCTGGATGTTACTGTCCAGGCGCAGATTGTGGAGCTTCTTAAAAAGCTGAACAAGGAGAGACATACTTCCATTATCTTCATTTCCCACGATCTTAGCCTTGTTAATCAGCTGTGTCAGAGAGTCATAGTAATGCAGAAGGGAAATATTGTGGAATCCGGAAGGACTAGTGACGTGTTCACAAGGCCCAGAGATCCATATACCAAGAAGCTGATAGCAGCGATACCCAAGATTGACCTTTCAAGGGACGGGGAACAGGCATGAGTGATAGAGATGTTTTAAAAGTAGCTGATCTTAATGTCTATTATAAGAACAGAAAGAGAAAGCTCTTTTCCAAAAAGAATAAGAAGATACATGCTCTTCATGATGTAAACGTCTCCATGGAAGAGGGTGAGGTGCTGGCTATAGCTGGCGAGTCTGGAAGCGGTAAGTCTACCCTTGCAAGGGCCATTGTAGGGATCAATAAGGACTACACAGGTACCATCTGGCAAAAGTATGACAGGCCACAGATGGTTTTCCAGGATCCATACAGCTCCCTTAATCCTGCCAAGAAGATCGGATGGCTGTTAGAGGAGCCTCTTCGCGTAGACAAGACCAGAACCTGGACCAAAGAGGAGATGAGAAAGAGGGTCTTGGAGATCCTTGATGAGATCGAGCTTCCAGTCAGCTACCTTGACAGGTATCCGGCACAGCTCTCTGGTGGACAGAGGCAGAGGGTGTGCATAGGAATAGCTCTTATGAGGTCGCCAAAGCTCCTAATTGCAGATGAACCGGTTTCAGCTTTGGATGTCACCATTCAGGCCCAGATACTTGAGCTTCTTGAGAATCTTCACAGGAAGCATGGTATCTCTATCATCTTCATTTCCCATGATCTCAGGGTTGTTTACAAGATAAGCGACCACGTTATGATCATGAAGGATGGTAGGGTTGTGGAGTACGGAGAGACAAAAGAGCTTTACAGAAACCCCAAAGCTGAGTATACAAAGAGTCTTCTTAAGGCCGCAGGCATAGTAAAATAGCGAAAAAACAATAAAAAGTATAAAAATTCCCTGTAAGTAGTGGATTTTTATACTTTTTTTATATATTATAATGTTAACTTTCGGAAAGTGGGAGCCGAAATAGTTTGTGAGCACATATGGTAGACAAGAAAGGAGGAATAAGATATGGCATTGAACGGACTAAATAGCTATCTCTCAAATTACAATGCTTATAATATTCCCTCTGTAAAAGATAACTCACAAGTAAATCCCGCTTCTGTAGGAACACCTGATGCCAAGGCGTCAGAACAGCAGCAGCCTAAGCCTGAAGAGAAGAAGAGCGGCTTAGACCTCACTGTAGAAGTTCCTTCCAGAGAAAACGCTTCAATTGAAAACGTAGCAATATCCTTTGGACAGTACGATGGCAACTCCATTGATCTCTTCGGAGACATGGGACTTGCTTCTAGAGATATGAAGCAGGCTATCTCAGGAATGCAGAAGGATCAGCTCCTTCATCAGTATCAGTACTTTGTAGGCAAGGACCTCTCAGGACAGCAGAGCAACATTGTTGCTGGAACAGAAGATGGTGTGGTTGTAAAACTTCACTGATATACATAACGAAAACTATCCGGGGCCGGAGAAAGATATCTTTCTCCGGCCTCTTAATATTCCCATTTCTTCATGTTACAATATATTTTGTATGTTTAATGAAGAGAGTCTGAATGGAAAAGTTAATATAAAACACGGACTTATCGCGAGTCTTTTTATCCTTGTGATGTTTCTTATTGTCCTTGTGGCAGGGCATATTGCACCCTTTGGGGATGAGACCTTTCTCATGTACGACTTAAAGAGGCAGTACGCCGACTACTATGCCTACTACAGGACAGTTCTTAGTGGCCAGAATAATATCTTTTATTCTTTTTCAACCACTTTAGGCTCAGGGACCATGGGATTTTTTGCCTATTACATGTCCAGTCCCTTTATCATGCTTTTATCCCTATTTAGTCAGGATAAGATTTACCTTGGCATTGTCCTTGTGATCGGCCTAAAGCTCATGATCGCTGCGTTTATCATGGACTTTGTCCTTCAAAAGGCCTTTGGCGTGGCAAAAGAGATATCTCTATTTGAAACTGAGAGCGCAGCCCTCTATATTGGCGCAGTGTCCTGGGCTTTTTCAGGATTTCTTTTTGCCCACAGCATGAACCTCATGTGGATAGATGTGGTAATGCTCCTTCCGCTTTTTATCTATTTTCTTGAAAAACTCCTTGTGCAGAATAGGAAAGCGCCATATATCATTATCCTTGCCATAATGGTGATGCTAAACTACTACATAACCTATCAGGTTGTGCTCTTTGCAGCGCTTTGGACCATCATGCGCCTTGTGGTGCTTCGCCTTAATAACCCTTTTCCTCTTATAGGAAGAGTTATCTATTCATCAGCTATATCCGGTGCTATTTCAGCAGCCCTTATGATACCTACATTCCTGGGACTTATGGACAGCCCCAAGGATGTGGCACTGCTTGGAATGAATCTTAAAAACAGCAATTTATCTCCTGTGGACTTTATCTCCAAGCTTCCCACAATGGCCTACGATGTCATTGAGGCAAGATTTGGATATCCTCAGCTTTTCTGCGGAATTCTCTTAACTTTCCTGGCGCTTATGTTTTTTGTCTGCAGGCAGATCACGCTTCGTGAGAGGCTTGGAATGGCAGCTCTTGTGCTGTTTATGGCGCTTTCCATGTGCATAGATCTTCTAAACATTATCTGGCATGCAGGTATGGAACCCTCTGGACATCCCTACAGGCAGGCGTTTTTCTACGTGTTCCTGGTTATATTATGCGCAGAGAGATTTCTTTTGGCAGGTGGAAAAGAGATCCTGACGGTTAAAGCGCTTATCCTGGTGGCCATTATGTACACTGGGCTCTTCCTTATTGCAAGGGGAGGATACGACCACATTACCACTAAGGGGATCATTATAAATGCAGCCCTTATAGCATGTTATGTGATTTGCGGTGCTGTGATGCTCCTAATACACAGGGATAAAGAGAAGGCTTTTGCGGTGGCTATAGTGCTGTTTCTGTTAGCCAACATGGTGGATCTGACTGGTAATGCGCTTTACACCTACCGTTTCCAGGCCTTCAAGTGCGATAAGGGCTCAGAGTATTCAGATATGGTAAGTAAGACCCTGGAGGCGGTCACTTATGTAAAGGGAGAGGATAGCTCTTTTTACAGAATGGAGACGTTAAATCCAAGACAGCAAAATGATGCCCTTCAATACAATTTCAACGGTGTTACACATTATAGTTCTGCGGGTCTTATCTATATGAGATATTTTCTTCAAAGGCTGGGCTACAATGATGATGGCCTTTATCTTGGCTATGGTCATGACAACACAGAGACTGCAGATTCAATTCTTGGAGTAAAGTATCTTGTGGGAGATGAAACTCACCTGACCCATGATAACTACAGAATGATCTTTGAGGGAAACAGGGATGTTTACGTAAATCCCTATGCGCTCTCTGTGGCAGTAGGAACAGATGGATATGACTACAGTGCTGTATCAGATCCTGATCATGGAGATGCAGACTCTGCGCTTACCCATGTACCTTCTATAGATCCTTTTGCGTTACAGGAGGATATTTACAGCAGATTGACCGGAAGAGAAGAAAAGTTCTTTGTGCCTGCTTTAGTTTCAGACTCTGGAATATCAGAAGTAGAGGATAAATACAGGCAGGACTTCGAAGTAACAGCAGCCATGGACGGCGAGATGTACTTTTATCTTAATGGCCTTATTGGGGCTGATGAGGGACTTGCCATCTTTATAAATGACGAACTTCTTACAACCTATGGTAACTCATTCTGCACCAAGGTTCTGAACCTGGGAACGTTTAATAGCGGTGATAGCTTTACCCTTACTGTCCAGGCGGAAAATGCTGAGAGCAGTTATGGATCAGCAGTGTTTGTGACTGAGGATATCAAGGCGCTTGAAAGGGCCTATAGTGACGCTTCAAAGAGAAACTGCGAGGTGATAAAAAAGAGCTCCTCCCACCTTGTGATAAACTGTGGGGATCATGAAGGAGTCTTTATAACTGTTCCCTATGAAAAGGGATGGAACATCAAGGTTGATGGCAGGATGGCTACACCTGTTGCAGTTTATGACGCTCTTACATACATTCCAATTGCGGAAAGTGCTTCTTTTCACACTATTGACATGGTCTATGTTCCAAAGGGACTGTCTCTGGGATGTGTTATTTCTTTAATAGGAATAGTCAGCTTTTTTGTTGTGGTGGCACTTGAGAAAAAGAGGGCCAGCCTATGAACAAAAAGCGCAGGTTATTAGTAAAAATAATATTTGCCATGCTTTGTCTTGCTGCGGTAACTATTATCGCCACCTGGGATATCAGGTCGAGAGGCATGGAGGAGACAGATTTTATGTATGCCCGATTCGGGAAGAACAGGATCAGTGTTTTTGAAACTGATGGCCAGTATTATCTGTTCCTGCCTTCGTTTCTTACAGAAGAGGACATAATTCTGTCTTCTGAAGCAAAAAAGCATGACATCAGGATCCTTAAATCCGAGAATATTTCTTCTGTATTCATTACAACCAGAAGCCGAAACCTGGACTCTGTGCTTGCTGATAAGGACTACAAGGAATCAGGAAAGATAGTTGTTTATGACAGCCAGGGACACAAGGATACAAGCACGGGACTGGAGTTTTTAAAGGGAAGAGGCAATTATTCCTGGAATAACTGGGACAAGAAGCCCTTTAAGATAAAGCTTCAAAAGAATACATCGGTATTAGGCCTTGGAAATGGCAAGGACTACGCCTTTATTGCGAATGCATCTGATGCAACTCTCATAAGGAATGCGATCTGCAGAGACATTGAGAAAGATGTGGAGATTCCTTTCGCAGGAGAAGGCAGGTTTATCGACCTATATATAAACGGCGATTACATGGGAAATTACTACCTCTGTCCAAGCATAGAGGTTGGCAAGGACAGGGTAAATATCACCAATATAGATATTGAGCAGGATAAAGTCATCTCGAAAATAAATGATGATGCATTAAGTCCATACGAAACCCCAACCCTTAAGGGCTGGAATATCCCTGATGGTGTGACAGATATCACAGGTGGTTATCTGGTTGAAAGAGAGTTTATGGACCGCTATAGGCTTGAATATGGCGAGTTAAAAAATGGATTTATTACAAATGGTAATGAACATTTCATAGTTGTGTCGCCCCAGTACTGTAGCAAGAACGAGATAAACTACATTTCCAGTTTTTTCGAGGAGGCTGAGGCTGAGATACTGACTGGGGAGGGACTTGGAACCCGAATTGACATAGACTCTTTTGCCAAAAGATATCTTGTAGAAGAGGTTGTAAAAAACTACGATGGCGGTGTAAGCAGCGCATACTATTATAAGGATTCAGATCTTGTGGACGGCAAGCTCTATGCCGGGCCTGGATGGGATTTCGACATGAGTCTTGGCAACTATCTTGACTGGATGGAGTATGATGAAGAAGATGCCACAGGAATAACAAGACTTTACCTGGCGGAGCATTCTAGTATATACTATAAAGAGCTTGCCCAGAACCAAGAGTTTTCTTCAAGGGTTCGTAGTTACTATTGGGGCAAGGTGCAGCCATATATGGAGTACCTTCTTGATGAGGGTATAGATGCATATGAAAAAGAGCTTTCGGCTTCCGCTGCGATGGACAGCATCAGATGGAATCAGATGTACCAGGAGCATGGATATTCCACCGCAGATCACAAGGAGTATGAGAATCTGAAGAGCTTCATAAGGGAGAGAACAGACTTCCTTAATGAAGAATGGGCCAGATAATGTATTACAGAGTAGAAGACAAATATATAATATATGAAGATCAAATTGCATATTTGATAAACCGCCTCAAAGAAGTCATGGCTTATGATGAGCACAGCTCTGAGGATGGCGGCTATCTGATACGAAGCGTATACTTCGATGATGTGAATGACAGCGCTCTTTTTGAGAATGAAGGCGGTGTGGACGAGAGAGAGAAGTTCAGAATCCGCACCTACGAGAGGGATGACAGTTTTATAAGGCTTGAGGAAAAGAGCAAAAAGAGCGGTCTTACCCACAAGGAGTCAGCAGTCATCAGTAAGGAAACTGCTCGGGGACTTCTTTTAGATGGCAACATGGCTGAGAGAGCACCAGTTAATTCCCAGGTACTTCTTCGGGAGGATGGATTTCTTTTTAAGAAGCTCTATGCCAGGATGAACACCGCGCTTCTTCACCCTGTGACTATCGTAGAATACGAGAGACAGGCTTTTGTTGAGAAGGTGGGCAACGTGAGGATCACCTTTGACAGGAACATTGGAGCATCGGAGTATGTGGACAGGTTCTTTGAGAGGGATGTATACGCAAGACCGGTGATGGAAAGCGGAGCCCATATCCTTGAAGTTAAGTACGACGAGCTTTTGCCGGAATATATTCAGCAGATATTAGAGATTGGTTCACTTCAGAGAACGGCCTTTTCTAAATACACCATGGCCAGAAGAAATTACGAAGAGATAGGAGAAATATTATGAGTTTTCAGGACGCACTTAAGAAATCAATTTTTGAGGGATTCACAGCCAACGATATCCCAGTAAGCCAGATTGTGGCTGTACTTGCTTTTACATTTTGCATTGGCCTGTATCTTTTCCTTATTTACAGACTTATCAACAAGACTTCTCTTTACAACAGAAGCTTCCATATTGCGATGGCAATGATATCTGTTGTTACAGCAGGTATCATACTGGCAATGCAGTCCAGTATCGTTATTTCTCTTGGTATGGTCGGCGCTCTTTCAATCGTAAGATTCAGGACAGCCATTAAAGATACCATGGATCTGCTTTTCCTGTTCTGGTCAATTGGAGAGGGTATCATCTGCGGAGCAGGACTCTTTGAGCTTGCTGTTGTTGTGGCTCTTCTTGTAACAGCTGGAATCCTTATTCTTGAGCTTATTCCAATCAACAAGAAGCCTTATGTACTTATTGTAAACAGCTCTGATACTGAGGCAGAGGATGAGATCGTTAAGAGAATTGCTGATAATTCCAAGGGCTATAAGATCAAGTCAAGAAACCTTAAGAAGAGCGGACTTGATATGATCATAGAGGTAGCAACAACATCTGAGAAAGAGCTTATTGGAAGCCTCAACGATCTGGAGGCAGTTGAGAACGTAGCACTTCTTACCCACGAGGGTGAAGTAAGGATCTGATACCTGGCTACTAAATATGAACATTATAAAACCACCTGTCAGCTGACAGGTGGTTGTTTTTTTGGGAGGAGGGGTTGTCGGGTGGGGAACCAGACAACCCGTGTATGAAAAAAAGTATTGTTGGGGGTTCAGAAGTTGTGTCCTTCTGATAGATATAATATTATACGGAATATTTTGCCAAACTATGTCTGAACTCTAAAAGAAATATAACCTATTCTAAAATAAATACAAACTTAATAAACAAAACAATTGTGAAAAACATATTTGCCAAAAGTGTCCGCCACAGAAAGACAAGTGTCTTTTGAGGGTAAATTCTTGATATATATTAATCAATTGTAGCGATTTTATGGTCAAATACTTGACATAAAGTAATATAAATTCTAAACTATACAAGGCTTGCATAATAGAAGTTGATCTTCAGGTGCAATGACGTACAAGGAATGGTGCGTAATTGCATTTTTTATGTTATAATTTAATAATTTAGCACGGCAAAGTATTAACGCTTTGTGGGGATGAATATGCAAGGCAATATTTATATTTAGAAATGGGTTGGAGACGCTATGAATACTAAGACTTTGATGTACATTGTAAAGAGAATTCTCCTTGCAATTGTTACAATTTGGGTTGTTATTACAGTTACTTTCTTTGTAATGCACGCTGTTCCAGGTGGTCCATTCACTGGTGAGAAGGCTGTAAGTGAGTCAGTAATGGCAGCTATGGAAGCTAAGTATGGTTTGGATAAGCCACTTGGCATGCAGTATCTTACATATCTTGGGGATATTGTTACAAAATTTGATTTTGGTCCTTCACTTAAGCAGAGGGGTAGAAATGTTAACGACATCATTTTTGATGGAATGAAGACTTCTGCCAAGCTTGGACTTATTGCTGCTGTGATCGCACTTTTCTGTGGTGTTATCCTTGGATCAGTTGCAGCACTTCGCAGAAACAAGATCATTGATAGAATTATCATGATCATCACAACTGCATTCGTATCTATGCCTTCATTTATTATGGGTTCACTTCTTCTTATTGCATTCGCGATCAATCTGAAGTGGTTCCCTGCAAATGGAGCTTCTAAGAACGGACTTGTCCTTCCTGTAATTACCTTGTCACTGTATCCAATGGCATACATTACAAGACTTACAAGATCTTCAATGCTGGAGGTACTTGGTCAGGACTACATCAGAACTGCCAAGGCCAAGGGTGTATCAGGATGGAAGATCATCTTCGGACATGCTCTTAAGAATTCACTTATTCCTGTCATCACATATTTCGGACCTATGCTTGCAGGTATCGTTACCGGATCTCTTGTTGTTGAGCAGATCTTTGCGGTTCCAGGAATTGGACGTGCCTTTGTAAACAGTATCACAGGTCGTGATTATCCTCTTGTTATGGGAACAACCATTGTTCTTGCAACACTGATCGTTATCATGAACCTTGTGGGCGATATCATGTACAAGGTAGTAGACCCAAGAATCACACTCGAGTAACAAGAGAAATTGCTGAAAAAATAGTTTAGGAGACATAAAAATGGATATTTCAAAGCTCAGCGCCCAGGTGAATATGGATGACTTCATTCCTGCTACCGAGGCTGAAAAAGAATACATGGTACAGATGCGACCATCATCTACTTTCTTTAAGGACTCAGTTAAGAGACTTCTTAAGAACAGGGTTGCAACAGTTTGCTTCTTTATTATAGTGATCATTACACTGGCAGCTATTTTCGTTCCAATGTTCTGGCCTTATTCCTATGACCAGATGCTTGGTATGACACCAGGTAAGCCAGTTGATAACAGCTTTAAAGATCTTAGACCTTTTGAATATGGAAAATCTGAGATCAAGCTTATGGAAGCTGGAGAGACAGTTATTCCACACATCTTTGGTACAGACTCACAGGGTAGAGATTACTTCATCCGTGTAGTATACGGAACACGTATCTCTCTCGCAGTTGGTTTCTTTGCCAGCATCATCGTTCTTATCATTGGTATGACAATCGGTTCTGTGGCTGGTTACGCCGGCGGAGCTGTGGATCTTGTGATAATGCGAATAGTTGATATCATCTATTCGCTGCCTGATATGCTCATGGTTATCCTTCTTTCATCAGTACTTAAGGTTGTAATGGAGGGAGCCCTGGACGGAACGGTACTTTCCAAGATCGGTTCTAACATCATCAGTTTGTTCATTGTCTTTGGGGTCCTTTACTGGGTATCAATGGCAAGACTTATAAGAGGACAGATCCTTTCACTTCGTGAGCAGGAATATGTACTTGCGGCTGAAGCTGCAGGCGCGAGAGGAAAGTGGATCATCTTAAAGCACCTGATCCCTAACTGCTTCTCAGTTATCATTATTTCAACAGCACTTCAGATTCCTAGTGCGATCTTTACTGAGAGCTACCTTTCATTCCTTGGACTTGGTGTAAACGCACCTATGCCTTCACTTGGATCACTGGCATCAGATGCTCTTAATGGTATTTCATCATATCCTTACAGACTGATCATTCCAGCAATCGTTATTTCACTTATAGTTCTTTCACTGAACCTCTTCGGCGATGGACTTCGTGATGCGTTTGATCCAAAGCTTGATACTTGATAGGAGGCAGGAGAGATGAATTTATTAGAAGTAAGAGATCTGCATACCTCATTCTTTACTGATGCAGGTGAGGTCAAGGCAGTTAATGGAATATCCTTCAATCTGGACAGAGGTAAAGTCCTTGGTATTGTTGGAGAGTCAGGTAGTGGTAAGTCAGTTACTGCATATTCAATCATGCAGATTCTTGCTGGCGCTGGACAGATTGTTTCAGGTTCCATCAAGCTTGATGGACAGGAGCTTGTTGGCGCAGGCGAGAAGGTTATGAAGACAGTTCGTGGAAATAAGGTATCTATCATTTTCCAGGACCCAATGACATCACTTAACCCTACATATACAATTGGACATCAGCTGATGGAGGCAATTCTTCTCCATACAGACAGAAATAAAGACCAGGCCAGAGAGCGTGCTATCGAAATGCTCAAGCTCGTTAATGTGAATGAGCCTGAAAAGAGAATGAACCAGTATCCTCATGAGTTCTCTGGTGGTATGAGACAGAGAGTTATGATCGCTATGGCCCTGGCTTGCGAACCAGACATTCTTATTGCCGATGAGCCTACAACAGCTCTGGATGTTACAATCCAGGCTCAGATCCTTGATCTTATGAAGTCTCTTCAGGAAGAACTTGGAATGGCTATCATCATGATCACACATGACCTCGGCGTTGTAGCCCAGATGTGTGACGAAGTTATCGTTATGTACGCAGGTTCAATCTGCGAACAGGGAACAGCAGATGAGATTTTCTACAATCCCTGCCACGAATATACAAAGGGACTTCTTAGATCTATCCCTACAGAGGGAAAAGAGGGCAAGAAGCTGGAGCCTATTACAGGTACTCCTATTGACCTTCTTAACATGCCTAAGGGATGCCCTTTTGCACCAAGATGTGACAATGCTATGAAGATCTGCCTTCGTGAGAGAGCAGAGCGCATGCAGATCAATGATGATCATGCTGCCGGCTGCTGGATGAATGTCAAGAAGCTGATGGAAGGCGGTGAAAAGTAATGAGTGAGATTTTAACACAGAACAACCTTGTTGAGATTAAGCACCTTAAGGAGTACTTCAATGTAAACGTTGGCTTCTTTAAGACAAAACCACTTAAGGCTGTAGACGATGTTTCTTTTTCTATTAAAAAGGGAGAGACTCTTGGCCTTGTAGGTGAGTCAGGTTGTGGTAAGACTACAGTAGGACGTACAATCCTTAATCTTTATAAGCCTACAGATGGTGAGATCTGGTACGATGGCAAACTGATCAAGACCAAGGAAGATATCAAGGAATTCCGTAAGAAAGCTACAATGGTTTTCCAGGATCCATATTCTTCACTTAACCCAAGAATGACAGTATCTGATATTATCGCTGAGCCTTTGGATGTACATGGCCTTTATACAACCAAGGAGCAGAGAAGAGAGCGTATCCTTGAGCTTATGGGATACGTAGGACTTAACTCAGAGCACGCTTCAAGATATGCTCACGAGTTCTCTGGCGGACAGAGACAGCGTATCGGTATCGCAAGAAGCCTTGCAGTTAATCCAGAGTTTATTGTCTGCGATGAGCCTGTATCAGCTCTGGACGTTTCAATCCAGGCACAGGTTATCAATATGTTTGATGAGCTTCAGGAGAGACTTGGACTGACATACCTCTTTATCGCTCACGACCTTTTAGTAGTAAGACATATCAGTAACAGAATCGCAGTTATGTACCTTGGTAAGATGGTTGAGCTGGCTGATGCAGATGAGATCTACAACAATCCACTTCATCCATACAGTAAGTCACTTCTTTCTTCAGTTCCTGTTCCAGATCCTAAGATCGCAAGAGCTAATAAGAGAATTGTACTTTCTGGTGATATACCTAGCCCACTTAATGCACCATCTGGATGTCCATTCAGAACAAGATGTGCATATTGCAAGGGCGACTGCGCAGAGAGCATGCCAGAGTTCAAAGAGGTTTCAAAGGGACACTTTGTTGCATGCCACCACGTGGCTGATATCAATTGATTCATACATGTGATATACTCAATATTGTGTATCATGTTTATGATATAAAAAACATTCATAATAAGGAGGAAAATTATGAAAAAGAAGTTAGTTTCTTTGGTACTTGCATCATGCATGGTGCTTAGCCTTGCAGCTTGTGGAAACTCAGGCGCTGGCACAGAGACAGCTCCAGCAGATACACAGGCAACTGAGTCTGCTCCAGCTGACAACGCACAGGCAGATGCTACAGCAGCTGAGCCAGTAGGCGAGCAGGTAATTAACGTTTGTCTTGCTTCTGAGCCTGCATCACTTGATCCAGCACTTAACTCTGCAGTTGACGGTGCTACAATGATCAACCACCTTTTCTCAGGTCTTGCTAAGTGGGGACTTGATGCAAATGGTAACCTTGAGCTTCAGCCAGACTGCGCTCAGGAACTCGTTGAGGGTGTTGAAAACGAGGATGGTACAGTAACTTACACCTACACACTTAAGGATGGTCTTACATGGTCAGATGGCCAGCCTGTAACTGCAGGTGATTTCGTATTCGCATGGAACCGTGCAGCTAGCCAGGCACTTGCAGCTGACTATGGTTACATGTTCGAGGTTGTTGATGGCTACGCAGACATCTGGGCTGATGGCGCTACAGGCGATGAGAAGCTCAATGTTACAGCTGTTGATGACAAGACTCTTGAAGTAACACTTATTAACACTGTTGCATACTGGAACGAGCTCCTTGCATTCCCAACATACATGCCTGTTCGTGAGGATGTTGTTGCTAATGAGTCATGGGCTACAGATCCTTCTACATATGTAAACAACGGTGCTTACACAATGACAGCATGGGATCACAACTCAGTTATCACACTTACAAAGAACGAGAACTTTGTAGATGCTGATAAGGTAACAATGAACGAGATCAACTTCTATCTTTCAGATGATGCTAACAACCAGCTCGCTAACTTCGAGAATGGTGACTGGCAGATGATCGATGATGTTCCTACAAACGAGATCGCTTCTCTTAAGGAAAACTACCCTGATGAGTTCGTAGTAGCTGGTCAGCTTGGTACATACTATGTATGCTGGAACATCAACGAGGAGATCCTTCCTGCATCAAGCACACTTACAGGTGCTGAGAAGGCTAACGCTGAGAACGAGATCCGTAACGCTCTTGCACTTCTTATCGACAGAAACTACATCGTTAACGATATTGCACAGGGTGGACAGGTTCCTGCTTCTTCATTCGTAGCTATGGGTCTTACAGATGCTGACGGATCACAGTTCTATCAGAACGCTGGCCCTTCTGGATTCACAGGATACTATGATGTAACAGAGACAGCTTACGAGGCTAACTGGGCTGCAGCTCTTGATACACTCAAGAAGTACTACACATTTGATGAGGCTACACAGCAGTTCACAGACTTCCCAAGTCTTGTATACCTCTACAACACATCTGAGGGCCACAAGGCAATCGGTGAGGCTATTCAGTCAACATTCGCTGGTGTAGGTATCACAATGAACCTTGAGAACCAGGAGTGGGCTACATTCCTTGATACACGTAAGGCTGGTAACTACTCAATCGCTCGTAACGGATGGCTTGGTGACTACAACGATCCTATTTCATTCCTTGATATGTGGACAACACAGTCTGGTAACAACGATGTTCAGTTTGGTAAGGGCGCAAACGCTAACGTTGCTGCATACTCACTTGACATCACAGACCTTGGTTACGACACAAAGGTTGAGAACGGAACATGGGCTGAGACATATGATGTTATCATTAGCGACATCAAGACATGCACAGACAAGAAGACTCGTTTTGAGCTTATGCACAGAGCTGAGGACCTTCTTATGTCTACAGGTTGCATCTGCCCTATCTACTACTACACAGACCTTTACATGATTGATGACAGCGTTAAGGGCTTCTTCTCAAGTCCTCTTGGATACAAGTACTTCATGTACTGCACAATCACAGGCTGATATAGTTAGAGCTTTTAGAGCCACGGGATTTCCCCGTGGCTCTTTTTTCGTTGACGATAGACATAATTGAGCATATAATTACAAATTGTGTTTAAAAGTCACTTTGTTTATTGTGGAGGAAAAGATTTTGAATTCGAAAGATAAGCTTAAACCAATGCTGTTTTCCAATATGAAGAGCTATAGTGGGAAGCAGTTTGCAAGTGATGTGGTTGCAGGTATTATTGTTGCGATCATCGCGCTGCCACTTTCAATTGCCCTGGCGCTTGCATCTGGCGTCGGCCCGGAAGAGGGACTGTATACTGCAATTGTTGCGGGATTTATTATTTCGTTCCTGGGTGGATCAAGAGTGCAGATAGCAGGACCTACAGCGGCTTTTGCAACTATCGTTGCAGGAATTGTTGCTACTAAGGGGATGGAGGGGCTTGCCCTTGCTACCATTTTTGCAGGAATTCTGCTGATCCTTATGGGTCTGTTCAGACTTGGAACGCTTATCAAGTTTATTCCATATACTATTACAACCGGATTTACAGCTGGTATTGCTGTAACTATTGCAATCGGTCAGGTTAAGGATTTCCTTGGACTTACTTATCCTGCTGGAACAGTTACAGTTGAGACATTAGAGAAGATTGAGGCTATTGCCAAGAATATTGGTACCATAAATGTTCAGGCAGTTATTGTTGGACTTGTTTGCCTTGCTATTCAGATCGTTTGGCCAAAGATCAACCAGAAGATCCCCGGATCACTGCTTGCAGTTATCGCAGGTATTCTTATGGTCAAGGTTCTTGGCATGAATGTTAACACTATTGGAGACCTCTATGAGATTAAGGGAGCGCTTCCTACTCTCAAGGTTCCAGCATTTGACCTTAAGACTATCCAGTCAGTAGCAGGAGATGGATTCACAATCGCGATCCTTGCAGCTATTGAATCTCTTTTATCATGTGTAGTTGCAGACAGTATGATCAACTCACATCACAGATCCAACATGGAGCTTATTGCACAGGGTGCAGGTAATATCGGTTCAGCTCTTTTTGGTGGTATTCCAGCTACTGGAGCTATCGCAAGAACAGCAGCCAACATCAAGAACGGTGGACGTACACCTATAGCAGGTATGGTACATGCAATCTGCCTTGTTCTGGTACTGGTAGTTCTTATGCCTTACGCAGCACTTATCCCAATGCCAACTATTGCAGCGATCCTGTTTATGGTAGCTTACAATATGTGCCAGTGGAGAACCTTTGTACATCTTGTTAAGACAGCACCTAAGAGCGATATCTTTGTACTTGTTATCACATTTGTACTTACAGTAGTATTTGATCTTGTTGTAGCAATTGAGATCGGTATGGTTCTTGCATGCCTCCTGTTCATGAAGAGAATGAGCGAAGAGTCAGGTATCCGCGGATGGAAGTACTATGATCCTGATGAAGATCCTGATGGTCCTGAGCTTAAAGAGATCCCTAAGCACGTGAGAGTGTATGAGATCAGCGGCCCTATGTTCTTTGGTGATGCAGATCTTATCGCTGATATCAGTATCAAGGATTTCACAAGAGCTCTTGTTATCCGTATGCGTGGAGTACCAGCTATTGATGCCACAGCAATGCATTCCTTTGAGCAGCTCTATGAGAAGTGCAAAAAGAACGGTGTTCAGCTTGTTTTCTCACACGTTAATGAGCAGCCAATGAGCACTATGGAAAAAGATGGATTTGTAGACATGGTTGGAAGAGAGAACTTCCTTCCACACATCGATGACGCGCTTAAGAGAGCAGCAGAGATCTGATAGATAATAGATATAAGCAAAATGAGCCATGGGATTTATGTATTCCCATGGCTCTTATTCATTAATTATCTTTGATTCACAAAAATATCAGAGGATGAGGATGTTCTCTTTTCTACTGTCGATCTTTACAGTAGCGGGACTATAAAGTCTTCGGTCCTGTTCAACCCTGTAGACTACGCCGCATATCACGAAGATTACGCCGCTGTAGAGGGTCTGGGTAATGATCGCCTTTGAATTGCTGCTGCTTTTTATGGTCTTGTCCATATCAGCAAGTCTCTTTTCGAGATCACCAATTATTTTCTCTTTTACTCCAACAGCAGCATTTATTCGGATCTTCCACTGGAGCATTTCTCTTGTAACTGCGCCCAGTTCCTGAAGACGAAGTTTTTCACTCTCTAGGGACTTTAGTTCTTCTTCCTCTCTGGCAATAGCTTTTTTAACTGCATTGAAATCAGCAAGCAGGCTGTCTATAGCACCGATGCTAAGGATTGTCTTGGCGCCTTTCTTTGTGCCAAGGATAGCAGTCTCAACACCGGACAGGCTCTGTATGCTTCCGCCATAAATTACGCCGTCAATTCCGTAGGTCTTAACAATGCCTCTGGCCAGGACAGTACAGTTGATAAAAGAGCCTGCGTACACGTTGTTAGCAGTTATCTTAACGCCTTCAAAGTACTTGCCAGATACATTTCCATTGGCCTCGATGCCGCCACGGACAGGGCAGGTTGCTCCGCCTTTGATGGATACATCGCCGCCAGCTACTAAAAGGGAACTTTCCATGTGCCCGCTTATTATGATGTTTCCGGATGCGTGAATCTCTGATCCGGAGTTTACATCCCCGGTTACCAGTACAGTGCCATCATATCTGATGATCTTATCTGTTATCTTAACTTCAGACATCACCAGGATCTTCTGTACAAAAATATCACCATTTACAATGCTAAGTGCTCCGGTATATTTGGCGACGTAAGTTACTCTGTCATTAAGGATCATGAATCCTTCACCCTGGATGATTGGAATTTCTTTTCCTTTTTTGGCGATGACCTTTTTCCCAAATACATCGCAGCCGTCGATGCCTTTTGTGGCTCTGTGGTACACGGCCAGCTTATCACCAACATTAACTTTTACGATCTGATCAAGACCACTCAGATCAACAGTTCCGTCTTCGTTTTCTTTAAGAAGGCAGTCTCCTGAGGAATTGAAGAAGTATTCATAGTATCCATCAGTTCCATCAATGGCATCTATACCTGATGCTACAAGGTATTGTTTTCCCGGTTCATGATCTTTGATAAAATCTGAAATGCCTTTTGGATCAATGCCTTGTTTTATGCCGCATCTGCTTAAGAATCCCTGGACGATTTTTTCTGTATAGGTCTTTTTGTATTTCTTTTCAGGAACAGTTAACCAGCAGATCATGTTCTCGTGGGAAAAAGAAAGATACTCGCTTTTGTGGTCCAGCATGAAGAGGATGGTCTTCATTTCATTCTGGGTACCAAAATCCTGCGTGGTCTCAGCTTCCTCAGATTCACTGTCCATATAGGTACCTAAAAGAAGCTGCTGGCGGATCCTGCGCATATCCTTGGCGGTGAACATCATAGAAGAGAACTTGCTGATATCAAGGCCTTCTTCGAGACCGAGACGAAGTTCTTTCATCTGATTAGCCCAGTAAAGAGGCTTACAGTATGGGGTGATGTCTATCTGGTGCTCAAGACCAAGGCGCATTTCGTACATCTGTTGCCAGTTAAACTCAGCATCTGCATACTGATCTACTAACACGCCGTGTTCAAGCCCAAGGCGGATCTCTCTAATAGCGTCGCCACGCATATCGATAGAGAGGTAATCGTCTATAGGAAGACACTCTATCAGGCTGTGCCTTATTTCCTCAAGCTGTTCAGCGTCATAGCCCGAGGTAATGTACTTTCCAAGGTCCACATTGTCCCGGAAAGCCTTATGCATCTGGTTTAGGACACCAGATGAGTATCTTTTTATCTGATATTCATCAAATACAAGGCCGTCTTCAGCACTTTCCCTAATGACACGCATCTTCATATATGGTATGTCTACGTGGGCAAAGGTTGAAACGTCAAGCTGCGCCTGAAGGCCCTTTCTTATTTCCCTCATCTGAAGACAGTCAAATTCGGGATCGAGATAGAAGATTACAGGGAAGTCAGGAGAAAAAGCAAGTCCCTTACGGATCTGCTTCATCTGCTCCGGAAGAAATTCTTTTTTGGCATAGACAGAAACGTCGATGCCTTCATAGATGCCTCTTCGTATCTGATAGACCTGATTACTGCTAAAGCCCTGTTCCCTGTAGGAGGACATATCTATGCCCTGCATGAGCTCGAGACGGATCTCCTCCATTTCAAGCCAGGAGAGTTTGGGACTTAAGTATTGTTGTATATCAACACCTGCATCAAGGCCCTTTCTGATCTCAGACAGCTGAAGGGCGTTGTAATTGAATTTTCGAAGTTTGTCTGCATTAAGACCAAAGCGGCTGCATAGAGCCAGCTCTTTTTCTAATGCTTCATCAGCAAAAGAATCAAGGCCATTGTGCAGTTTGAATCCACTTAGCATTACAGTATCTTTTGCGATCATACAATTCTCCCGAAAAAATGTGTATTAATTTTCCGATAACTTGGCTCATAGGTCAAGACGGCACAAACGGCATGAATTCGCTTAAATTCAGAAATCAAGCGGCTCTTTTAATGGTATTAAAAGAGTATAAAAAATGTTATAAAATATAGTTAATGGAGGTGTAGCATATGTCAGATAGCAGTAGAGAGACCGCTAATGAGCTTAAGCGATACCTGAACCCTTTGCAGGTTTGGGCGCTGTCCTTTGGATGCGCTGTGGGATGGGGCGCTTTTGTAATGCCGGGAACTACGTTTCTGCCAATGGCAGGGCCTCTTGGAACCAGCCTGGGACTAATTCTTGGCGCTGTCGTTATGTTTATCATAGGCATCAACTACCATTTTCTGATGAACAGGTATCAGGATGCAGGCGGAACCCTGACCTATACCGTCAAAAATCTTGGCTACGATCATGGATTCATGAGTGCTTGGTTTCTTATTCTCGTGTATGTTGCGATCATCTGGGCCAATGCGTCGGCTCTTGCTCTTATCAGCAAAAATCTCTTCGGAAGCACCTTCCAGTTTGGTTTTTATTATCAGATCCTTGGATATGATGTATATTTTGGAGAAATTCTTTTGTCAATTGCAGCGGTCCTTGTCTGCGGAACCATCTGTATCAATGCCAAGAGACTGGCCGTCTGGATTCAGGTGGTGCTTGCTCTTGCCATGGTTCTTGGAATTGCCATTATAGTGGTGGCGGTAGGGCTTAAAAGCGGAGATTCCCATGCTGTTCCTGTGCCCGCCTTTGCCACTGACCAGGGCTCATCATTTAAGCAGCTGTTTTGCATAATAGCCCTTTCGCCCTGGGCCTTTGTTGGCTTTGAATCAATTTCCAATTCCACTGCGGGATTCAAGTTCTCCACCAGTAAATCACTGCCAATAATGACGATAGCTCTTTTGACCTCGGTGTTCTCCTATGTGGCTCTGTCTCAGATTGCCATAACATCACTTCCAGAGGGGGTTACCAGGTGGGAGCAGTATACAAGAAACCTTGGCTCTTTTAGTGGACTTAAGGGACTTCCCACATTCTACGGTGCTTATTCTGCTGCGGGTGACTACGGCGTTAAGATCCTTGGAATAGCGGCATTTGCTGGAATACTTACAGGACTTATAGGTAATTTCATTGCTGCTTCAAGGCTTATGTATTCCATGTCCGCAAACAGAATGCTTCCTGCATGGTTTGGTGTTCTTGGAAAAGACTACACTCCAAAGAATGCGCTGCTTTTCCTTATGTGCATATCTGTGCTGATCCCATTCCTTGGAAGGACAGCTATTGGCTGGATCGTGGACGTTAACACCATTGGTGCGGTTATTGCCTATGCCTACACCTCAGCGTCAGCCTTTCTTGTGGCAAGAAGAGAGAAAAACACGAAGATTCAGATTACCGGCATAGCGGGCTTTATTATGTCCATCCTGTTTCTGGTGTATTTTATGCTCCTGTATTCCGACGGAATGTCCACAGAGAGCTACCTGATACTGGCCACCTGGAGTATTCTTGGATTCCTTTGCTTCAGGGCTGTATTTGAGAGGGACAGGGACAGGCGCTTTGGCAAGTCGACCATTGTATGGATCGGGCTTTTGTTCCTGATCTTCCTGACATCGCTTCTTTGGGTGAAAAGAGCTACCGACCAGATGACAGCTGAAGTAGTAGGAGAGATACGTTCCTACTATGAGGAACATGACCCGGCTCAGGGACCTATAGATGTGTATGAGACGGAGCTCTATATCGAGAATCTTCTAAATAAAACTGACAGGCGAATTACGAATAACATCATCATTCAGATGTCGCTTAATATAATCTCCCTTATCATCATGTTCTTTATCTATTCCATCATTGCCAAGAGGGAGAGAGATGCTGTTATTGAGACCACCAAGGCCAATGAAAGGAGCAGGTCCAAAACGGTTTTCCTGTCCAATATGTCCCATGACATAAGGACACCTATGAATGCTATCTTTGGATACATTGATCTTGCTGAGAGCGAAGCAAAGACCTATGAAGAACTTAAGGAGTATCTGGGCAAGATCAGGGGAGCAAGCAGTCATCTGATGGCTCTTATCAATGACATTCTGGAAATGAGCAGGATTGAGAGCGGAAAGATGGAGCTTGAGGCGATTCCTGTGGACCTTAGTAGCACCATGGACGACCTTAGGGATCTCTTTTCCTCCCAGATGAAAGAGAAGAAGATCGAATATAGTGTTGATGCCAGTGGAATCAAAAATGAATACGTATATTGCGATAAAACCAGACTTAACAGAGTGCTTCTTAACCTTGTAAGTAACGCCTATAAGTTCACTCCGGAAGGAGGAAGGGTCGCAGTAAGTGTAATAGAAAAGCCGGCAAAAGAGCCTGGAAATGCCCTTTACGAGATCAGTGTAAAAGACAATGGAATCGGAATGAGCAAGGAGTTTACTGAGAGGGTATTTGATGCCTTTGAAAGGGAGGTTGACTCCACAATAAGCGGTATTCAGGGAACCGGTCTTGGACTTAGCATTGTAAAGAACATCGTGGAAATGATGGGTGGAACAATTGAAGTTACATCCGAAAAGGATAAGGGCTCTGAGTTTGTGGTAAATCTTGAACTTCCACTTCAGACCCAGGAGGATATTTTAAAGGCAAAGGAATCAAGCGCAGGCAATACGGAAATCATGGACTTTACTGGCAAGATTGCCCTTCTTGTTGATGATATGCCTATAAACAGAAAGATTGCTGCCAAGCTTCTTGAAAGGAACGGCTTTGTGGTGGAACAGGCTGAGAATGGACAGGAGGCTGTTGAAAAGGTAAGAGAGAGTGATCCTGGTTATTACGATGTTGTGCTTATGGATATTCAGATGCCGCTACTTAACGGCTATGAAGCGACCATGGCCATAAGAAGTTTAAGCGATCCTCTTCAGTCATCCATACCAGTTATAGCAATGACGGCCAATGCCTTCTATGAGGACATCAAAAAGGCCCAGGAGGCGGGCATGGACGGACATATAGCAAAGCCGATCGACGTAAAGAAGATGCTTTTGGAGCTGTCCAGAATACTAAGCTAGTAATAATGTGGATCTTTCATTTATTTACTTGCAAACACAATATATGGTATAATGAGTTTACAAGTCATACAAATAGAGGGGGATCTACGCATGAAGAAGATCTACGTACTGGACACCAACGTTTTGATTCAGGCACCTCACGCTCTGAAGTGCTTCGATGATAACGAGGTCGTTCTTCCGCTGGTAGTCTTAGAGGAGCTCGATACTCACAAGAGAGATGAGGGTGAGAGGGGAGCGAATGTAAGAGAGGCAATCAGGATCTTAGAGCAGCTGCGTGGAGCAGGGGATCTTGTAGCCGGTGTGGAGCTTGATAATGGAGGGCTTCTTCGAGTTGAGAAGAACTTCAAGGATGTGGAGCTTCCCAAGGATATGTCAGATTACAAGTCTGACAACCGCATACTAAAGGTATGCAAGGGCCTTAAGGAGTCTCGTAAGGAACAGGTTATTCTGGTTACCAAGGACATTCTGATGCGTATCAAGGCTCAGCTTCTTGGTATTAAGTCAGAGGATTTCACAACCGAGCAGGTTGCGGGAGGAGGCGAGCAGTACAGCGGCAGAATTGATGTTTATGCCCCTGAAGATGTATTTAAGGACTTTAAGAAGAAAGGCATTCCGGTAGATAAGGTATATTGCTGTGATGAGAACGGCAATCAGTATGCACCGGAGCTTTATGAGAATGAATTTGTAGTTGTCAGGGCTGATCAGTCCCTTTCTAAGACCCAGATGGGTCGTGTGTGCAAGGGCATGATCAAAAAGCTTGAGTTTGAAAAGAGTCAGCCCTACGGCGTTAAGCCCAGAAATGCAGGACAGTACTTCCTTCAGGAAGCGCTTATGCAGCCAGCTGAGGTTGCACCCCTTGTAATCGTAAAGGGTATGGCAGGAACAGCCAAGACCTTCTACTCACTGGCAGTTGGTCTTGAGAAGATGATAAACCGTCCTACCGGAGAGTACAGAAGAATCCTGGTGTGCAGACCAAATTCTCAGTTTGACGACGATATCGGATTTTTACCAGGTGATGAGCAGGAGAAGATCTCTCCTCTTATGAGACCTATCATTGATAACCTTGAGCAGCTCATTGACTCCAACGAGGAGGAGCGCTACAAGGATGAAAAAGAGCTCCAGGGCAAGACCGATGAGGTCTTCGAGAGAGGCATTGTTCAGTGCGAGGCCTTAAACTTCATAAGAGGACGTTCAATCCTTAAGACCTACCTCATTATCGATGAAGCCCAGAACATGACTCCTACACAGGCTAAGGGTATCATCACCAGAGCTGGTAAGGACACCAAGATCATTCTTCTTGGAGATCCTAATCAGATCGACAGACCTTTCCTTGATGAGAGGACCAACGGACTTTCCTATGCATCAGAGCATATGAAGGGCAGCCCATTTGCATGGCAGATCTCACTGTCAGCATCAGAGTGTGAGCGAAGCCTTCTTGCTATGGATGCCATAGAGAGGATGAGAGACAAGGGCTGATTGTTACTGAATATGTGGCATTGCGGATCATTTCCGCAATGCCATTTTTTTATTATCACTTTTAAGGTTGACATTTTGGTCTATTCACGATAAACTAACATCAGGAAGTCGATATCGAATAGACCAATGAGGGGATATGATCATGGCTGTAGAATTTGGTGAAGTACAAATGAAGTTTGCTGAGCTTATCTGGGAGAGAGAGCCCATTGGCTCAGGGGAACTGGTTAAGCTCTGCGCTGAGAGATTTGACTGGAAGAAGTCAACTACCTACACGGTTCTCAAAAAGCTCTGCGACAAGGGGCTGTTTCAGAACATAGACGGAGTTGTATCTGCAAAGATCTCCAAGGAAGAGTTTTATACAAAAAAGAGCGAAGAATTTGTGGATGAAGCTTTTGGTGGTTCCCTTCCGGCATTTCTGGCTGCATTTACTTCACATCAGCAGCTATCAAGAAAGGACATAGAGGAAATACGCAACATAATTGACAAAATACAGTAACGACATCATGTGACAGCAAGAGGGGTAATGTATGGGGTTAATATTTGGTAAAGTACTTGAAATGAGTTTTGCCTCGGTTCTTTTGATCGTGGCAGTGTCACTACTTAGAATACCGCTTAAGAAAGCGCCAAAGTGGTTCATGGGGGTATTGTGGACCATTGTGGCTTTAAGGCTCCTTGTTCCTGTTCAGATACAGTCTGGTATAGGCTTTATGCCAGATTTTGGGAACATGATAGAGTCTGCTTTCGGAAAAGAGAATACAAACAACGTAGCTACTTACGTCTCTGAAGATACGCTGGCTCCTGCCACAGGAGTTCTTGAGGACATCGCTTCTGGAGATGCAGCGCCTGTAGAGACTCAGAATGTAGCTGCTAAAAGCGCTGGAAGCTTTGTATATCTGGTTGTTCTTTGGATCATTGGAATGCTTATGGCCTTTGGCTATGCTTCCTATAGCTACATTTCCATAAGGCTTAAGACCAGGATATCCATAAGATACAGGTCCAGTGAGAGGGTATATGTCTGCGATGAGATAGACACGCCTTTCATCTTTGGACTGATAAAGCCAGCAATCTACATTCCTTCAGGTCTTGATCACGAGACAATAGTCAATGTTCTGGCTCATGAGAGAGTGCACTTAAAGAGGAAGGATCATTTAAGAAAACAGCTTGGCTTTCTTATTCTGACCATTCACTGGTTCAATCCATTTGTATGGCTTGCCTACGTTCTCTTTTGCAGAGACATTGAGCTTGCCTGCGATGAGAGAGTTATCAGCAGGATGTCTGTTGATGAAAAGAAATCTTACGCAGAGTCACTATTGTCCTGCAGCACCAAAAAGAGAAGGATGATGGTCTATCCTGTAGCCTTTGGCGAAGTTGCAGTGGGAACCAGGATAAAGGGAATCTTCAATTACAGAAAACCTTCATTTTATCTTTTACTGATGCTGGCTATCACAACTGGCGTTCTCACCACATGCTCTTTTACCAGAGCTGCAGACAGGGTTGTAGTAACTCCATACTCTGTAAGTTATGTTAAGGAAGTAGAAGAAGTGGGTAATGCCTCCTCCTCAAACACACAAAGCGTAACGATTAAGGGCATTACTTATGTTGGGGAAGACTTCGATGCTGATGAAAAGAAATCCGATGTGGAGGTCAAGGTAAAAGTAGAGGAGCCTTCCCAGGTACGAACAAGAATAGAGGATATCAGATGTCAGGAAAATACAGTTATAGAATCACATCAGGAAAGTCAGTCAGAACCAGAAGCCTCAGCTGAAGTTAAAAAGCCAGAGGAAGACAGATCAGAAGAAAAGAAAGAAGAGACCAAAAAAGAATCCACTACTGTGGATGTGAAAAAAGGCAAAACTCACGTGCATGTATCAACAGATGATCTTAAAAAGATCGAATCAATTGCACCTGTAAGTGAAGTGGTTTCTGCTACAGAGGACTTTGCTACTGATGTGGCAACCGAAACAGTAGATACAGTTGTGGGAGAAGTCTTTGATGAAGGCGGAGTAGTTGACACTGCATTTGGCATTACCTCAGAAACATTAGGACTAGTTGACAGCATACTTGGATGGTAAGGAGGGTATCATGGCAGATAAGACAAACATGGTAATTTTCGCAGCAGCTAACGAAGTAGGCATTTCCGAAAGAGAAATGAAGGGAATTCTGGTAACACAAAGGGACGGATTTTTTGAGATCACTTTTTCAACTGAGTGGATGATGTACGATATGTACGTGGAGGAGGAGTCAATGATGGTTCTTGGAGTTGATTTCAGGCCAATACCTGTCAATTCGCTTCTTGAGAGCCTTCCGGAGTCAGTCCAGGACGCATCCTGATAAAGGGCCTTTGGCGCACCTTGTGGGGGATGGAGTTTTGTGACATACTATAGTCTATGAATGAGAGCTATAGAGAGATCAGTATAAATATAACAGCAAACGATGATGGCCTTACTGCCAGAGAGATCATGGCGGTAAGGCTTTGCTTGTCTTCCAGGGAGATAACAAGGTGCAAGCAGTTTGAGGACGGAGTGTGCCTTAAGTCTGGGAAAAGAGCTGAGGGCGATGTGGATTCTTTTGTCCCAATCCTCGTAAAGACGCCTCTTTCTGAGGGGGATGTCCTAAGAATCAGAATCTATGAGGACAACGACAACGCTGGAGAAGTAATCCCCTGGGATACGCCAATAGACATAGTATATGAAGATGAAGACATTATTCTTATTAATAAGCCTGGGGACATGGTGGTTCATCCATCCTATGCCCACTATCAGGACTCACTTTCTAATGCCCTGGCTGGCTATTATCAAAAGACCGGCCAGGACCATGTTATCCGAACCATCGGGCGCCTTGACAGGGAGACTTCAGGGCTCCTTATCTTTGCCAAGAACAGGTACAGCGCAGCGCTTTTATCAAACCAGCGCATGAACATGTCCAAGAGAAAAGAGTATCTGGCCCTTGCCAGCGGCGTCTTTGAGAAAAAGGAAGGAACCATAGATGCGCCAATCGGCCAGGAAGAGGGCGTTCGGATGATACGAAAGGTCATAGAGGATGGGAAAAGAGCTATCACCCATTATAAGGTAGTACAACAGTTTGAAGACTACGCCCTTGTGAGGCTCCGCCTTGATACAGGAAGAACGCACCAGATAAGAGTTCACATGTCTTATCTTGGACACCCGCTTCTTGGAGACAATCTCTATGGAAAAGAAATATCGGACAGCCATGGGATGACAAGAGCAGCCCTTCATGCAGCGCATCTTGAATTCAAGCAGCCTGTTACAGGAAAAGAGCTGTCCTTTGAGGCGCAGCTTCCTGAAGATATGAAGAGACTGGTATAAAAATATAAGGACACTTTTGAACTACAGACGGTTCATAAGTGTCCTTTTTTGATTATGTCTTTGCCAAACTCTTTTTGTAGCTTCTCAGTCATGGCATCCAGTTTCTTTTGACGTTCTCTTTCTATAGGAGAGGGGAAAAGAGATGCATCATTGCCAGGAGGGGTAATCATGCTCTCGTCAAAGAGACTTAGCTGCTGGTAGGAGCCGTCGTCCAATTTGGTAAGTCCAACGCCCACCAGTCTTATGGTCTCGCCCTTCATAAAAAGACCATCGTCTCCGAGAAGGAGTTTATCTGACAACTCCTTGGAATATCTGTAGATCCTCTGTTCATCGCAGATGGAGCTCTCAAGTTGGAGCTGGGCTGAGTGGCGCTTAAAGCTTCCTGTTTTAACAGAGACTGTTATGGTGCGTCCGTAGACCTTATCTGCCTTAAGACGCTTTGAAACCTTCTCTGAGAGATATTTAAGTACAGGAACTATATCTTTATCATAGTTATCTGAAGTCAGGTCGTTCTTTAACGTAGTTTCATTGGAGTAGCTCTTGGCATCTTCGTAGTCGTCGTGAACCTCGGAGCTGCCATATCCATTGGCACTCTGATATATATAGCTTCCGCCATTTGGTCCAAGGAAGGAGATTAGTACCTCGGGATCTGACTGGGCTGCATCCCCAATAGTTCTGATACCAATGGACTGGAGCCTTGCAGCAGTGGACTTGCCACAGCCAAAGAGGTCTCCAATAGGAAGAGGCCACATCTTGTCAGGCACTTCCTCTGGGAAAAGAGTGTGTATCCTGTCGGGCTTCTGAAAGTCGCTGGCCATTTTGGCAAGGAGCTTGTTACAGGAAATGCCAACATTTACAGTAAAGCCAAGGGTATCCCTGATCTCATCCTTGATCTTACGGGCAAGGCAGATTGGAAATGGCTCATCCTCAGTTTCAAGGTAACTGTAGATCTCTCTAAGGCCTGAAATATCAACAAAGGCTTCATCTATGGACATCTGCTGGACAAGAGGAGAGTACTTGTTTAAAATGGCGATAAAGGCACCAGAGTATTCTCTGTAGGTCGCAAAATCGGACTGGACCAGAACAAGAGACGGGCACTTCTCCAGGGCCTTAACAACAGGCTCTCCTGTGACAATTCCGTATTTTTTGGCTGGAATTGACTTGGCAGTTATGATTCCATGTCTTTTTTTGACATCGCCACCTACCGCAGAGGGTATGGTGCGAAGGTCCACGCTGCCTGGATCATCCCGCAGCTGCTTGAGTGCAGACCAGGAAAGAAAGGCGGAGTTGACATCGATGTGAAATATGTACTTGTCGTAGTCATAAACATGGTTATTATCCATATTTATAGCATATCAAGAACAACTGTTCGAATCAAGGCTTGGGGATAAATAAAACATAATTTCATTAATTTCACTTGAAAATGAAAAAATCTATTACATTTTAGTGTTTTTTAGTGAATGTGTTGTTGAATAGATGAATTAATTAAGCTAATATATAAGTAGGATTATGGGATTACCAGAAGTACGTTATTAGTGTATAGGAGTAAGAGTTATGAAGAAGTTAAAGGTGAAAAGAATAGTAGCAGTTGCTCTTACAGCTGTTCTTACATTCACACTTGTTGCGTGTGGAGCTACTAAGGAAGCTGTTATCGATGATCAGGCTGCTACCAGAGGAATTGAAGAAGGTGCAGGCGAGATCTGGATTGATAACCAGGCTATCGCACTTGCAGGATCTGCTTCATCAACACAGGCTGCAGTTGATGCTTGTACTGCAGTATTTAACATGATGAACCAGACAAGAGCAGCTCAGGGCCTTGCAACACTTGCATGGAGTGAGCCACTTACAGATGCAGCTAGAGTACGTGCACAGGAGTGCAGATCATCATTCTCACATACAAGACCTGATGGTTCAGCTTTCTGGACAGTAGACAGTAATGTTCAGTATGGTGAGAACCTTGCTAAGCTTTACAGCTCAGCTGACAGTGTTTACACAGCATGGATGAATTCACCAACACATAAGGCTAACATTATGGATGGTGGATACAAGACTGTTGGTATCGCTGTATTCCAGGATGACGGTGGAAACTGGTACTGGGCACAGGAGTTCGGATATTAAGCGAGTAAAGTAAATAAATGCACAGCTCCTGTTTACAGGATAGCTGTGCATTTTATTTATTTTACGAACAAACACCGTGAGGAAGTAGCACGATAGTGCGGATTCCGAATGGTGTTTGAGGATTACGAGAGCGTAGCGGAGTAATCCTCGCTTAATTATATATGGCTAGCTGTGTTCTTCGAGCATGGCGCACGCCCAAAAATCTCATAAGGGGGTACATGGATATGTTTGGAAAATCTTCGAAAGATATCTACATCAACAATGAGACGAGGCCGCTTTCTGTAGGGGGAGCCAATGACAACCCTTACATGCAGGAAATGCTCCGTGGTGAGGAGAAGCGCCGGGAGAAGAACCGCGATGATATCTACGCCAGACAAAACGGATACATCAAATAAATAATGTGCATTTTAAAAGGCTTGGGCAATCGCCCAAGCCTTATTATTTTATTTACAGGTTATTTGCATCGCCCTCTGAGTATTTCTCGTCGCAGTACTTGCAGCGGTAGATCTCTCTTTCCTCATCTGCAAGATAGAAGATCTGAGGAAGCTCCTGCTCGATGGAGGAGATACATCTAGGGTTGTGACACTTGATGACTCCTGTTATCTGCTTAGGCAGAACCAGGGATCTCTTTTCAATGATCTCTCCGTCCTTGATTACGTTTACTGTGATGTTGTGGTCGACAAACGCAAGGACGTCAAGGTCCAGGGAGTTGATATCACACTCGACTTTGAGGATATCTTTTTTGCCCATGGCCTTACTCTTGGCATTCTTGATGATAGCTACGGTTGAGTCAAGCTTATCAAGACCAAGGTGTCTGTATATCTGCATGCTCTTTCCAGCCTGGATGTGATCCAGAACGAAGCCTTCTTCGATTTTTCCAATATTTAACATAATCGCTTCTCCTTATTATTTGATCCCAAGTAGTGTCAGTATCAGAGCCATTCTAACGTACATACCGTATTGAACCTGCTTAAAGTATGCGGCTCTTGGATCATCGTCTATTTCTACAGAAATCTCGTTTACCCTTGGGAGAGGATGGAGGATGAACATCTTTTCTTTTGCCAGAGCCATTTTCTCTTTATCCAGGATATAGAAATTGCGAAGTCTTATGTAGTCTTCCTCGTTGAAGAAACGTTCCTTCTGAACTCTTGTCATATACAGGAAATCCAGCTGAGGCATAACTTCTTCGAGCTTTATTACTTCTTCGTATGGAATGTTCTTTTGACGAAGCATCTCTGTTATGTAGTCAGGAACCTTGAGCTCCTTAGGGGAGATAAAGATGAAACGGATGCCTTCGTAGCGGCTAAGGGCGTTGATAAGAGAGTGGACTGTTCGACCAAACTTAAGATCGCCGCAAAGACCGATGGTAAAATTCTTAAGGCTGCCATACAGAGACCTGATGGTAAGAAGGTCTGTAAGGGTCTGGGTTGGGTGCTGATGACCACCATCACCTGCATTGATAACAGGGATTGTTGACTTGGAAGCAGCTACCATTGGAGCACCTTCCTTGGGATGTCTCATGGCGCAGATATCTGCAAAGCAGGAGATAACCCTTATTGTATCTGCAACGCTTTCTCCCTTGGCTGCAGAAGAGGAGTTTGCATCAGCAAATCCGATTACCTGTCCCCCCAGGCGGATCATTGCTGTTTCAAAAGAGAGCCTGGTTCTTGTACTTGGCTCATAGAAGCAGGTTGCAAGGATCTTGCCGTCACACTTGTGTGAAAAGCCGGGCAGATCTCTTTCGATATCCCCTGCCAGATCAAAGAGGTTCTCCAGTTCCTCCACTGAGAAATCCAGAGGGTTCATCATGTGTCTTAGTTTTTCCATACGTTCTCCCATCTTTCTAAATATTTTTATACTTAATGTAAGCGCGTATCCTTAAACTAAGAATACGCGCCTATAAACTACTTGGAACTGACTATAAATGGAGATGGTGCTGCTGAGCCATCAAGTGGCATGTGGTATGTAAGAGTATCATCTCCGAAAACTTTGAAATAGAGATATTTTGATGTTAAGTTGAGGCTGTTGGTTACGCCATTAAAAAGTATCACCCTGTCTGAACCGTCAAGGTTACATCTTCTAAGGGAAGGAGCATCTGCATTGGAAAATGAATAGTAAATATAATTGCGATCCATTGTAAAGCAATCAGCTCTGTCGGAGGTCACCAGCTCTTTTTCCCCAGTTGAAAGACTTGCTCTCCAGATGCTGTAATTGGAATCACCGTTCATATAGTATATATAACCATCCTGAATTACAGGAAAGAAATAGTTGCCATCTAAAAATGTGTTCTGAATGTCTCCGGATCTTGTATCAAGATAATGGAGATTGTGGTCCTGACTTACACCGGTAAAGAAAATATAACCATTGTCATAACAAAATGGAGAAACCAGTTCATCAGTAACCTGAGTCAGATCGGTTTTGTTGACCTTCATCTTGTTAAGAGATCCGCCGCCTGATTTTAACTGGAAATAAAGATACTCGCCGCACAGCTGAAGCTCTCCGCAGAAGTCTCTTAGAAGACATGTCTGGTTGCTGCCGTCGGCCTTGCATCTGTAGATACCAAACTGATTGGTGGAAGCTCCAAGGCCCTTAACCTTTGAGGACTTGGAGGTGGAATCCATATAGAAATATACGAAGCCATCAGCACCGTTGATGTACTTGGCACCCATGGTTGTAAGTCTCTTGGCTTTGGTCTCATCTGAGTTCATTACATAGAGACAGTTATTATCTGAAGAATTGGCGAAATAAACCTTGTCGTTCATCTCGAAGAATAAACCATTGTTGTGGAGATTGCCGGCTGAATTGCCAACAGCATTGGGATTAAGGGGAACTCTCTTATCCAGGAAATAGTAGGTACCAAACCCGGCACAAGCAAGAAGTATGATGATTAAAAACACGATAAATTTCCTGTTCATTTCATTCCTCCAATAACCATTATATCCGCGTCACTTCTTGCTATCAAGAAATATTTCGTTTATCATTTAATACAAAGACAAGAGTTAAGGAGACGCGCAGTAAATGGATTTGTCAGAGCTTCGAAAAGAGATTGATGAGATAGATGCCAAGCTTGTAGAACTTTATGAGGAGAGGATGAAGGTCTCTTCAGAGATCGCGGATTACAAGATAGCCAACGGCCGCAAGGTATTTGATAAGGAAAGGGAAAAAGAGAAGATCCAGACGGTAAAAAGTCTCACCCACTCTGAGTTTAACAGTATCGGAATTGAGGAGCTCTTTTCCCAGATCATGTCCATGAGCCGTAAGCTCCAGTACCAAAAGCTTGCACAGGAGGGAGCGTCACTTAGACTTCCCTTCATACCTATAAAGAGTCTTGAAAAGGACAAGGCAAGAGTATGCTATCAGGGAGCAGAAGGGGCCTATTCTGAGGCGGCTACAGTTAAGTTCTTTGGACCTACAGCCAATGCATTCCATGTGGGAACCTTCAGAGATGCCTTTGGAGCCCTTGAGGATGGCAACGCAGATTATGCAGTTCTTCCTATCGAAAACTCCACAGCGGGCATCGTAAGCGAGGTTTACGACCTTCTTACAGAGTACGAGTGCTACATTGTTGGAGAGCAGATCATCGATATCAAACACTGCCTCATGGGGGTTAAGGGCGCTAAGCTTGAGGATATCAAGACAGTTTATTCTCATCCCCAGTCCCTTATGCAGTCTCAGAGATTCCTTGCAGACCATGCGTCCATCAATCAGGTCAGCATGAAGAACAATGCATTTGCTGCCAAGAAGGTAGCTGAGGACGGAGATATCACCCAGGCTGCCATTGCCAGCGAGAGAGCGGCGCTAGTTTACGGCCTTGATATCATTAAGGAAGGTATCAACCAGGCGGAGTCCAACTCCACAAGGTTTATCGTTGTTACAACCCAGAAGGTATTTCTGGAAGGTGCTAAAAAGGTCAGCCTTTGCCTTGAGATTCCTCACGAGGCTGGAGCTTTGTACCATATAATGTCACACTTTATCTACAACAACCTCAACATGACCAAGATCGAGTCAAGACCTATTGAGGACAGGAACTGGGAGTACAGATTCTTTATCGACTTCGACGGCAATCTTGAGGACAGTAGTGTTAAGAATGCACTCAGAGGACTTCGTGAAGAAGCTAAGATGATGAAGATCCTTGGCAATTACTAACTATAAAAGGAGCGAATATGACTGGAGAAGTATTTGCTGCAATTGATGTTGGTTCATACGAGATGGCTCTTAAGATCTTTGAGCTGTCAGATAAGCGCGGGGTAAAAGAGCTGGATCATGTAAGGCACAGAATGGATCTGGGCTCTGAGACTTATGCCACCGGCAAGATCGGCTCAAGGCACGTAGATGAGATGATCAAGATCCTTGGTGAATTCAGGCAGATCATGAAATCTTACGGAGCAACCCACTACAAGGCCTACGGAACCAGTGCCATCAGAGAGACCAGGGATATTGTTGTCCTTCAGGAGCTCATAAGGCAGAGAACACATATCCAGATCGATGTTCTAAGTAACTCTGAGCAGAGGTTTCTTGATTATAAATCCATCGCTCTTAAAAACGAGCAGTTCCAGGAAGTAATCAAGCGCCCTACAGCTATTATCGATATTGGCGGAGGAAGTATCCAGATATCTCTCTTTGAGAAGGATGCCCTCATCGCCACACAGAACCTTAAGACCGGTGTTCTTCGTCTTCATGCAATCATGCAGACGGTCCACGCCACAAGACACAGATATTTTGAGCTCATTTCAGAGCTTGTCAATTCCCAGCTGGCTGTCTTTTCCAAGATGTACCTTAAGGACAGGAAGGTTGAGAATCTTATAATTATCGATGACTATGTGAGCCCCGTCATCAGAAGGCTTAAGCCTGAGCAGGGCATGGAGGGATTCGCCACAAGGCAGGAGTACTATGGATTCCTTGATAAGGCCAATGGCGTCAATGCAACAGACGTTGCCAAGATGTTTGGAATGCCTGAGGAAAACATCCCACTCCTTTACGTATCATCAATCCTCATCAAGTGTATCCTTGAGATCACCAAGGCCGAGAATCTCTGGGCTCCGGGCGTAACCTTATGCGACGGCATCGCCTATGAGTACGCCGAGAAAAAGAACTTCATCAAGTCTCCACATAACTTCGAACACGACATTATTTCCTGCGCTCAGAATATTTCAAAGCGCTACATGGGAAGTAAGTCAAGGCGCGAGACACTGTGGAAGATCGCATCAGAGATCTTTGACAACACCAGGAAGATCCATGGCCTTTCAAAGAGAGAAAGGCTCCTTCTGCAGGTAGCTACAATGCTTCATGACTGTGGCAAATATATCAGCATGATAAACCTTGGAGACTGCTCTTTTAACATAATCATGTCTACTGAGATCATAGGACTGTCCCACAAGGAGAGGAGCATAGTGGCAAACGTCGTAAGATACAACCACGAGCTCTTTGACCACTACGGAGAGGGAAGTCCGTATCTTGAAGGGTTCTCCTATGAGGACTATCTGATTGTGGCAAAGCTCACAGCGATCCTAAGGGTTGCCAACAGCCTTGACAGGACCCACAAGCAGAAGTTCAAGGACGTCAAGGTCACAGTCAAGGACAGAGAGCTTATCATCAACATCGATACCAGAGATGACATTACCCTGGAGAAAGGTCTTTTCACAAACAGGGCTGACTTCTTCGAAGAGGTATTTGGAATCAAACCGGTTATCAAGCAAAAGAAGATGATGTAATTTAGAGGGGATAAGATGGTAAAGGATAAGAAATCCACAGATTTTGAAAAACCAGAGCTTTATATGAACAGAGAGCTCAGCTGGCTTCAGTTCAACGAGAGGGTTCGCTTTGAGGCAGAGGATGAGAGCAATCCTTTGTTTGAGAGGCTTAAGTTCCTTAGCATCTCAGCAAGTAACCTGGATGAGTTCTTTATGGTCAGGGTTGCGTCCCTTAAGGATATGATAAACGCTGACTATAAAAAGCCGGACATAGCGGGAATGACTCCTATAGAACAGCTTGATGCAGTTCTTACTGAGGTCCATAAGTTTGTGGACAAGCAGTACCAGATCTACAACAAGCAGCTTATTCCTGCGCTTTTGGAAAACGGACTTAAGATAACAGACGGAAGTGATCTTTCTGCCACAGACCTTGAGTACGTGGACAGATACTTTGATGAGTATGTCTATCCTGTTCTTACACCTATGGCGGTGGATTCATCAAGGCCGTTCCCACTTATCAGGAACAAGTCCCTTAACATCGGAGCTCTTCTTAAAAAGAAGGAGGGCAAGGATGACGTTGACTTTGCAACGGTTCAGGTACCAGATGTTCTTCCAAGAGTTTTAGAGATCCCATGTGAGGATAACGGAATATGCCCTCGCAAGATCATGCTCCTTGAGCAGATCATCAAGAGGAACATGCAAAAGCTTTTCCTTAATTATGATATCATTACCAGCGCTTCCTACAGGGTTGGACGAAACGCCGACCTTTCCATAGACGAGGACGAGGCGGAGGATCTGTTAAAAGAGATTGAAAAGCAGATCAAGCGTCGTCAATGGGGCCAGGCAATAAGGCTTGAAGTTCCAAAGGGTATCGACAAGAAGCTCCTTAAGTTCATAGCAAAAGAGCTTTCTGTTGAAGATAATGAGATATACATGATCGATGGTCCTTTGGACCTTACATTCCTGTTTAAGATGTACAAGCTTGAAGGCTTTGAGCATCTTAAAGAGCACAGCTATGCAGAACCTCAGCCAGTTCCAGAGTTTGAGGGTGGTGAGAACATCTTTGATGTCATCCAGAGGGGCGACATACTGATGCATCACCCATATCAGACCTTTGAGAACGTTGTTAAGTTTGTTGAGACAGCTGCTGTAGATCCTAATGTTCTTGCCATCAAGCAGACTCTCTACCGAGTAAGTGGTAATTCACCTATCATTGCAGCTCTTGCCAAGGCTGCTGACAATGGCAAGCAGGTAACGGTTCTCGTAGAACTTAAGGCAAGATTCGACGAGGAAAACAATATCGTCTGGGCCAAGATGCTTGAGAAAGCGGGCTGCCACGTAATCTACGGTCTTGTTGGACTTAAGACCCACTGTAAGATAACTCTGGTTGTAAGGCGCCAGGAAGATGGCATCATGCGCTATGTCCATCTTGGAACCGGTAACTACAATGATTCAACAGCCAAGCAGTACACGGATGTTGGTCTCTTTACCTGTGCTCCTGCAATCGGTGAGGATGCAACTGCTGTATTTAACATGCTCTCTGGTTATTCAGAGCCCCTTGGATGGAACAAGCTTTCCCTTGCTCCGCTCTGGCTCAAGGACAGGATAATCGATCTTATCAGAAGAGAAGCAGAGCATGCCAGGGCAGGAGAGAGTGCAAGGATCGTTGCCAAGATGAATGCCATCTGCCACAAGGATGTAATTGCGGAGCTTTACAAGGCAAGCAGCGCCGGAGTTAAGATTGACCTTATAGTTCGCGGAATATGCTGCCTTAGAACCGGTATTCCAGGGGTAAGTGAGAACATCACAGTAAGATCAATTGTTGGTAACTACTTAGAGCACAGCAGGATCTTCTATTTTGAAAATGGCGGAAGCCCCGAGTTTTACGCAAGCAGTGCTGACTGGATGCCAAGAAACCTTGAGCGAAGGGTTGAGATTCTTTTCCCTGTTGAAGACAAGAGGCTTAAGGAGAAGATGTGGAACATTCTGGATACTGAGCTTAAGGACACAGAGAAGGCTCATGTCATGAACAGCAAGGGAATCTATGTCAAGAAAACTGCTTCTGATGGAGAAAAAGTCAACTCCCAGAAGATATTTGGGCAGGAGGCTGTCAGTGCAGCGAAAAAGTTTGACGCTGGCAGTAGCAGAGTTTTCATCCCTGAGATGAACCCTGATGCCAAGACATAATACAATTTGGAGAAAGACTGATGAGATACATACTTGCATCCGGATCCCCAAGGAGAAAGGAGCTCCTTGCGAAGGTCGTTCCGGACTTTGAGATAATTCCTGCTACGGGAGAGGAGAATGCAACAAAAGAGCTTCCGGCGGAAATTGTAGAGGAGCTTTCATTTCAGAAAGCTTCGGAAATATTTCATAAAAATTTAACCGATACAGCGGACCAACTTGTTGTAATCGGTTCAGACACCGTTGTATCATATAATCATAAGATACTTGGTAAGCCTGCAGATGAAGATGATGCAGCAAGGATGGTTTCCATGTTGTCGGGAAGAGACCACGATGTCTTTTCCGGAGTTACCTGTTTTTATAACAGGGATGGAAAAGAGGAGTCCTTCACCTTTAGTGAACAGACAAGGGTTCACGTGGCAGAGATGACACAGGAGGAAGTTGCATCCTACGTGGCGTCAGGAGAACCCCTTGATAAGGCTGGAGCCTACGGGATCCAGGGACTGTTTGCAAAGTACATCACCGGCATCGAAGGCGACTACTACAATGTAATGGGACTTCCAGTAGCAAGGCTTTACCAGGAGCTTAAAAACCACAATCTTCTTTGATCTTGTTGGAGGTTAATATGCACGAATACGATGAAGCGGTTCTTAGATGTTTTTTGGAAAATCAGGGTCAGTTGTTCCCGGAAAATGTAGCTGAGAATATGGAGGAAGCTGAGGCATTCCTTGAGGATTGCATGGCTGTTGTCGTAGACGGAGTTGATGAGGTTGAGGAGTACTTCGAGGAGACAGGCGTTGACACTGAAGGTGGCAATGTTCTTGATGCTGACGAAGTATTTGATATTGGAGATGGCAGATACCTTATCGTAGAGGGTTGATATTAGCAGGATAAGGCTATAGATTTAGCCAGTATAAATGTGATATGGTTAGAGAGTCTGATGAGTATTTCAGACTCTCTTATTTTTTGACTGACAGGAGAACTTAAATGGGTAAAAAAATCTTTTTCTTTGATCTTGATGGAACCCTTCTTACTACAGATAAGAAGATATCATTAAAGACCCTTGACGCCCTTCAGAGATTTACGGACGCCGGGAACTCTTTTTGCATAAATACAGGCCGTGCCATAGACAGCGCCAAGGCAGTATATAAGGGACTGCACCTGGACTTTAAGGGAAGCTACCTCTGCGGCTCCAACGGAACAGAGATCTACAGCGTTGATGAGGACAGATACCTGTTTAAGACCGGAGTGCCCCTGGAGCTTGTGCCAAAGATCCTGGACCTGGCTGAGGAGTACGACGTTCACTGCCACACTTATAACGAAGACCACATAGTATCAAGGCATGACAATGAATGTATGACCTACTACAGGCGTGTTATCAAGACCCCGCTTCTTATTACAACGGATGTCCTTAAGGATGTAAAAGAGCCACCGTCAAAGATGATCGCAATAGAGCTTCATGACCATGAAAAGCAAGAGAGATTCAGGGTGGCCCTTGAGACCATGGTTGGAGATAAGCTCACCACCCTTTACTCAAATCCATACTACCTTGAGATATTCCCATCAGATGCGGGAAAGGGCAGTGCAGTAAAGAGACTTGCTGATATGATCGGGGTTGATATAAAAGATACCTATGCAGCAGGGGATGAACAGAACGACATTTCCATGATACAGGCTGCAGGCTGCGGAATCGCCATGATAAATGGAACAGATATCGTAAAAGAAAGCGCTGATGTTATCACAACTTTGGACAACGATCACGATGGACTTGCTGAGTTTATTCTTGGGGCAATTGATTAAATTACAGCTTTGAGGTTGTCTCTATTACTTTAATGTGCTAAACTAATCCGAGCGAATAAAACTATTTAGAGGAGAATCGTTATGAATATAGTATGTTTAGATCTTGAAGGCGTTCTTGTTCCAGAGATATGGATTGCATTTTCTGAGGCCAGTGGAATTCCTGAGCTTAAGAGAACAACCAGGGACGAACCTGACTATGACAAGCTCATGAGATGGAGACTTGGAATTCTTAAGGAGCATGGCCTTGGACTTAAAGAGATTCAGGATACTATCGCTAAGATCGATCCTCTTCCTGGGGCAAAAGAGTTTTTGGATGAACTTAGAAGTCTTACCCAGGTCATCATCATAAGTGATACATTTACACAGTTTGCAACTCCTCTTATGGAGAAGCTTGGCTGGCCAACAATCTTTTGTAACTCCCTTGAGGTTGCAGACAGCGGCGAGATCACAGGCTTTAAGATGAGAATAGAAAACTCCAAGCTCACAACTGTTAAGGCTCTTCAGTCTATTGGCTATGAGACTATAGCCAGTGGAGACAGCTACAACGATCTTGGAATGATTCAGGCTTCAAAGGCAGGATTTTTATTTAGATCCACAGACAAGATTAAGGCTGATTACCCTGAACTTCCTGCATTTGAAGAGTATAACGACCTTCTTACTGCGATAAAGAAAGAGCTTTAATAGATTTAACACAATTTTAATAGCTTTTGCATTATTGATATGTGACAATAATTATAACTAAAAATCGCACACCATGTTTAGTCAGAGGACGGAATATGTGGGATTATGGCTTTGCGATTCCCAGCTGTATAATTATTTTCATAGTGCTATGCTTTTACTTTTCGCTTCCAAGGCTCGCACTTAGGAAGAACATTTTCTATGTCATGATTCTCATTGTTGAGAGTCTTGTAATAAGCGCGGACATTTTTTCAAGTTGGGCGGATGACAATATAAGTATTTTGCCACTTGTTTTAGTGGATTATTTAAATGCCAGTTACTTTGCGCTTTTCTTCGCAAGGGCACTGGCTATGTTTTATTTTATTGCCAGCTATTTCAAGCTGATTCCGGAAAAGAACGATGTAAAAACTCTTATAATCAATATACCTTTTGGAGTTGGTTTTCTTTTGAGTATTACAAGTCCGTTTACAGGGCTTATCTATTCAGTTCGCAAGGGCTTCTATGAAAGCGGTCCGCTTTACAACATTATCTATTTTGTTTATGCCTACTATATGATATTGTGCTATATAATCCTGTACAGATTTAAGTACAGGATAAAGAGAAGACGTCACTACTGGGCAGTATTTTATTTTGTTGCAGTTTTGACTGTGGGCATTATCTTAAGAAGACTTATGCCACACCTTCTGCTTATGGACACCTTCTGTCTTATAGCCATTCTGATAATATACCTTGCCACTGAGAATCCTGAGTTCTATCTGGAAACAAGAGGTGCTGTATTTAACAGCGCAGCTTTCAGGGATTTGATTGAAGAGAGGATCGGAAGGGAGCACTTTTCAGTACTTTGCGTTGTGATCAAGAATTATCACGAGATGCGGGATATATATGGCGGACAGCAGATAGATGATGGACTTATCCTTATCAGCCAGTATCTGACAAGAAACTTTAAGGAGTTAAGCACCTTCTATTATAGAAATGGAAGATTCCTGCTTCTTGGAAGCAACGATATGGATTATCAAAATTATGTAGAGCAGATACGCAGCAGGTTTGTAGCGCCCTGGAAAGAAGAGGGAGTCGAGCTGTATCTTGAACCAGGCTTTGCCTTCATTGATGTGGGAGAAAAAGTCGCATTAGATGTTCTTCTTAATACTCTGACCGTAGCTTTTAACAAAGTTGAGACCCGGTCTTCCAGTGATATACTGGTATTTTCAGAGGAAGAGCTCAGGGAAAAAGAGGATGAGATGGCCCTTAAGAGGTTCCTTGAAACTGCAGTTGAAAGGGACAAAGTAGAGGTGTTCCTTCAGCCTCTTGTAAAGGCAGAAAGTGGAGGGCTCATAAGTGCAGAGGCTCTTTGCAGAATAAGAGACGACGAAGGAAAGCTCATTCCTCCGGGACTATTTATTCCTATAGCTGAGGCCAATGGTAAGATAAATCAGCTTGGTGAGCAGGTGTTTGTAAAGACCTGCCAGTTTATTAAGGACAATGACATTAATAAGATGGGACTATCCAGGATAAACGTCAATCTGTCCCCTGTACAGTTCTTAAAGACTGATCTGGCAGACAGATATGCTTCCATAATGAAGAAATATGATATCGATCCTGGAATGATCTATTTAGAGATCACAGAAGAATCCCTTATTGATGATGGGTTCCTGCACAGACAGATCGAGAGCATGAAGAATAAAGGCTTCCAGTTCGTACTTGATGACTATGGAACAGGCTATTCCAACATTGCCAGACTCAAGAAATGTCCATTTATAAATGTCAAACTTGATATGAGCATTGTCAGGGATTACTTCAGAGAGCCTGACGATATTCTTCCAAGTATGATACAGGCCTTTAAGCACATGGGTTTTGGTGTCACAGCAGAAGGAATAGAGGATGAGGATATGGCTGCAGTTATGACTAAGGTTGGCTGTGACTATCTCCAGGGATATTATTATTCCAAGCCTCTTCCTATGAATGAATTCGTAGAAAAATATTCTGTTTGACGATAGTGTGTTTTGTGGACAGCAGGCAAGTATACCTGCTGTCTTTTTTGTGCAAAGACATTGCATTTTATTTGTCTATCCAATATAATACGAACTGTTGCAAAGAGTAGTTTTATATTAATGAGGTTTTTTAAATGATCAGTGCAAATAATGTAACTTTAAGAGTTGGTAAAAAAGCTCTTTTTGAAGATGTAAATATCAAGTTCACACCTGGTAACTGCTACGGTATCATCGGTGCCAACGGCGCAGGTAAGTCAACATTCCTTAAGATCCTTTCAGGTAAGATCGAGACCACAAACGGAGACGTAGTTATTTCCGATGGCGAGAGACTTTCCTTCCTGGAGCAGGACCACTTCAAGTATGACGAGGACGTTGTTCTCGACACAGTAATGGGTGGTAACGCAAGGCTCTTTGAGGTCATGAAGGAAAAGGATGAGATCTATGCAAAAGAGGATTTCACCGACGAAGATGGCATCAGAGCCAGCGAACTTGAGGCTGAATTCGCTGAGATGAACGGATGGGAAGCTGAGTCAGATGCAGAGAGCCTTCTTAACGGCCTTGGAATCGAGACAGAGTTCCACCACAAATATATGAAGGAACTGGACGGCGCACAGAAGGTCAAGGTTCTGCTTGCAAGAGCACTTTTTGGTAATCCTGACATCCTTCTTCTGGACGAGCCTACCAACCACTTGGATCTTGATGCTATCGCATGGCTTGAGGAGTTCCTTATCAACTTCGACAACACAGTCATCGTTGTATCCCATGACCGTTACTTCCTTAATAAGGTATGTACATACATTGCAGATATCGATTATGGCAAGATCCAGCTCTATGCTGGTAACTACGACTTCTGGTATGAGTCAAGTCAGCTGATGATCCGCCAGATGAAGGAAGCCAATAAAAAGAAAGAGGAGCAGATCAAGGAACTTAAAGAGTTCATTGCAAGATTCTCCGCTAACGCAAGTAAGAGTAAGCAGGCTACTTCAAGAAAGAGAGCCCTTGAGAAGATCGAGCTTGATACGATTAAGCCATCAAGCAGAAAGTACCCATACATCGACTTCAGACCTGAGAGAGAGATTGGTAACGAAGTCCTCACAGTTGATGGAATCTCCAAGACTGTAAACGGCGAGAAGGTACTTGATAACATTTCATTTGTTGTTCAGCATGACGACAAGATTGCCTTTGTAGGAGGCAATGAGCTGGCTAAGACAACTCTTTTCCAGATCCTGATGGGAGAGATCGAGCCAGACGAGGGAACTTACAAGTGGGGCGTAACAACATCCCAGGCTTACTTCCCTAAGGACAATACAAGAGAATTTGACAACGATTACAATATAACAGAGTGGCTTACAGGCTACTCAGAGATCAAGGATGCTACCTATGTAAGAGGCTTCCTTGGACGTATGCTCTTCGCAGGAGAGGACGGAATCAAGAAGGTTAAGGTTCTTTCCGGAGGAGAAAAGGTACGTTGCATGCTCTCCAAGATGATGATAAGCGGCGCTAACTGCCTCATCTTTGACGAGCCTACGAACCACCTTGATATGGAATCAATTTCAGCCCTCAACGATGGAATGATCAAATTCCCAGGTGTAGAGCTGTTCGCATGCCGTGACCACCAGGTTGTACAGACCACAGCCAACAGAATCATGGAGATACTTCCAGACGGAACTCTTGTTGATAAGAGATCCACATATGATGAGTATCTTGAAAGTGATGAGATGGCTAGAAAGCGTACAGTATATACCGCTGCAGCTGACGAAGAAGAGGACGATTGATAAATTGCTATAATGCAATACAAGGAGGAGCGAATATGCAGGAGTACAGACCAGTAAAAGAAGGTAAAGTAAGAGAGATCTATGATGTAGGTGAGAACCTCATTATGGTGGCTACAGACAGAATTTCAGCCTTTGATGTTATCCTTAAGAACAAGGTAACCAAGAAGGGCGCAGTTCTCACTCAGATGTCCAGATTTTGGTTCGATTATACCAAGGATATTGTTAAGAACCACATGGTAAGTGTTGACACAGCAGATATGCCAGAGTTCTTCAGACAGCCACAGTTTACTGGCAACAGCATGCTCTGCAAAAAGCTCACCATGATCCCCGTTGAATGTATCGTTCGCGGATATATCACTGGTAGCGGCTGGAACAGCTACAAGGAAAACGGAACAGTTTGCGGAATTAAGCTCCCTGAGGGACTTAAGGAATGCGACAAGCTTCCACAGCCAATCTACACACCAAGCACCAAGGCTGAGATTGGCGATCACGATGAGAACATCGACTTCGACAGAAGCATAGAGGTTCTTGAAAAAGAGTTCCCTGGAAAGGGCAGAGATTACGCTGAGAAGATCAGGGACTACACAATCGCTCTTTACAAGAAGTGCGCTGACTACGCTCTTACAAAGGGCATCATCATCGCTGATACCAAGTTTGAGTTTGGTGTCGATGAGAATGGTGAGGTAGTTCTTGCTGATGAGATGCTTACTCCTGACAGTTCACGTTTCTGGCCAGTAGAAGGCTATGAGCCAGGACATGGTCAGCCTTCCTTTGACAAGCAGTTCGTTCGTGATTACTTAAAGGCTAATCCTGATTGCAACTACGATCTTCCTCAGGATGTTATCGATAAGACTATTGCCAAATATCTTGAGGCTTACAAGCTCCTTACAGGCTCAGATCTGGCAGTTTGATAGTATTTTTACACAAAAAATATAGCTGATACATGATATCCCTAAATGGGAGCTTCATGTATCAGCTTTTTTTATCTCTTAAGTTCCGCCTTGTTCTTGTACATTTCTTCATCTGCCCGCTTAAAAACAGCAGCGACAGTGGGATCATCATCATATTTGGACATTCCACCAGCTATAACTATTTCACCTTTTAATCTGTTCTTGATATTGTGCTTTCTAAGTTTATCCATGATGGAATCAATGTTTAAATAGTCATAGCCCTGAGCTACGACAACAAACTCATCGCCTCCAATCCTGTAAACAGGACTGTGTTTGAATAGCCGGCAGATATAGTCGCAGCCCTTTTTGATAAAGGCATCTCCAGCCTGATGACCATAGGTGTCATTTACAAGCTTGAGATCATTGATATCAAAAAGTGCGATGGCAAAATCAAAATGAACTTCGTCAACTATAAGGCTGTCCATTTTCTTTTCCACGCTGGCGTAGGCGTTCTTGTTCTTTACACCAGTAAGTTCGTCGTAACTTGCCCTGTGCTGGGCATCAAAGAGATTAGCTTCATACTCCTGTTCACGCTTTACTCTTTCATCAATGTCAAAGATACCCATGATAAGTTTTTTTCCGTCTTCTTCCTGAAGGATAGTGGCGCGCATTAACACATAACGTGGGGTTCCTCCGATGTTCAGACGGTGTCTGTTTTCAAATATTCCTTTTTTCTCTATTTCTTCAAGGACCCCTTCTTTTGTAAAGGCTGACAGAAATTCATGAAGGTCCTCATGATAGATGCCGTTGGGGGCGCTACTTATGATGGATCCAAAGAAATCATCACCTTCATCGGTAATTCCAAGGTCTGATACAATACCCGAAGGGTTGTATTTCTTGTAGTGGAAGGTTTCGGGATCCACGGTATAAATGTAGATATAATCGCCGGTCAGGGCGCCAACTCTTGAGTAGATGACCTTTTCTTCCCTGGCTTTTTCAAGAACTTCACGGGCTTTTATCTGGGCGTCAACGTTGCTTATCCCCACTATGATATGGTTCCCTTCGCCTCTTACTTTTACGGCTTTTATGGAAATATTTACCAGCTGCTGATTTAGATACATCTTTGTCAGCAGAGAGAAGGTTCCGTTTTCAGCAAGACCCTTTTCTACGTTCTTTCTTGTGAAGTTTACCTTGAGCTGAGACAGCTCATCATCGGGAATTTCCAGATCAATACCGGTTTTTTCATATTCGAAGAAATGATCGCCGTGTCTTTCAAAGGTTATGTCGCGGTTAATACCATTGGCGGCATATTCAGTGTATTCTTCTGTATCAAGATCAACGAAGAACAGATACAGATAATCCTCTGAAAGGGCTCTGGCTATGTAGTTATAGGTCAGCTCGTTTTTTGCTGCAGCTTCGGATACAGATAAAACAGCAATAGCTACTGCAGAAGCACCTGTGACCGGGTTAACAGCTATGCGCCTTGCAAAGAGCTGGATAGTCCTTCCATCACTCATTCTGTCATCGATGATAGCTCTTTTCCCATCTGCGGCACATTGCCTTACAGCGTTATACGAATAGTAGCCAACTCCTGGCCTTATGGAATCGTAATTGAAGAATCGCCATCTCTTCGTATCAGGGAAATACTTGTCTAAGAACTCCCTGTAGCTTTTGTTGCATCTGATAAAAGTGGCCTTGTTATCATCCAAAGTGAAGATGACCATGGGCATGGTATCAAAGTATTTATCAAGAGAATCGCTGTCAGCTCTTGAAAAAGAAAGATCGTAGAGATTTACTCTGCCAAGCTTCTCGTAATATTCGAATTCCGCTGGATTCTCAAAACCGATCTGAATGCCCTTTTCGTTTCGTTCGATGATAGTTGCCAGCGACACAGGCTTTATGTAATGGAAACCCTGAAGCTTAGTACATCCAACTTCCTTAAGGAACATGGCTTGTTCCCTGGTCTCGACGCCCTTGGCGGAAGTGTCCATTCCAAGAGCGATGGCGGTCTTTATGTATTCAGTAAGAACAATCTGCGCAGCCTCGTTTTTACCAATCTGCGCTACCAGTTCTCTGGATATCTTTAGAAGATCAAAGTGGATCTTCAGGAGGATGAGAAGAGAAGAGTGGCCGCCCCCGTAGTTGTCTAGCCAGACTTTGATTCCTTCTTTATTGAAACGTTCCACCTGGGTTTTCATGTAATCCACATCGCTTCCCACATCTTTTTCATTAAGCTCAACAATGAGGATATCCCTTGAAAGCCCGGAGGCATCTATTCTTTGGGTTATCTCTTTTACCATATCGCAGGAGTCAAAATCTGCGCGGGAGATATTTACGGACTCAGGAACGATGTGAAGACCGTGCTCAGCCTGACCCTTAAGTTTTTTAAGGACCCGCTCAACCATATAAAGATCAAGTTTATATGAGAGTTTTTCTTTTTCGAGAACTGGGACAAATTCAGCGGCAGTAAAGACTCCTTTTTCAGGGTCTTCCCATCTTGCAAGAGATTCTTCATCAGAAACATGTCCGCTGGCAGCACGAATCAGGGGGTGGTGGTAGGCTTTTATCCACTCCCTGGATATGGCTGTGTCAAGATTATCTATAAAGTACCGTTCCATACATTATATTTTATCAAAATAATGAGTAATCAATTATAAATCTTCTATTAAGCGTTTATCAGTCATCAACATCAAAGTGCTCAATAATGTTCTTTTTAGCCTCTGGCTTGGAATCACCGTGCTTAACCATCAGCATTGTAAAGAATGCGAGGGTTGAGAACACAAAGGCATATGGGAACAGTGTCCTGTAAGAAATATTCTCAAGAAGAAGTCCGGAGAGAATAGGTGTAAATACCTGTGCTGCCATGGAGAAGGTGTAGTAGGTTCCTGTGTATTTACCGATATCACCAGCTTTACTCATCTCAACAACCATAGGGTAGGAGTTTACGTTGATGGCTGCCCAGCCCACTCCTATAAGAACGAAGAACAGGTTTAATAGAGGAGAGTAGGTGACCATAAAGGACACACTGAGGTAACAAAAGCTCATAAGTAAAACGCCGGCGAGAATCACCTTTTTTCTGCCAAGTTTACTTGAAAGAATACCGATTGGAATGTAGCTAAGAACTGCAGCTACAGTGGCAACCATAAGAGCTCCTGCGTAGCTTCCGCCCTCAGGACCCCAGACTTCGCTGACGTATCTTGTGAAGGCTGTAGTAACAGCGTTGTAAGCCATGAACCAGAATGCTACTGATATAAGAAGGAAAGCAAGGCTCTTCATGACGTCTGCTGGAAGGCGCTTTCCTTTACTTGCCTGGATCTCTTTTTCATCATCATCGATCTGATCGCCAAGGGAGCCAAGTCCGCCTTCTTCTTCAATCTGTTTCTTGATCTTGTTCTCGTTGATGGTAAAGATCATAACTACGATGGATACTATCATGCAGATAACAAGACTAAGAACAAGGCCTGTGTAATTGGTGTCAGCAGGGTTCTCTGGTCTGTCCAAAACCAGCATTGTCATAACAAGGATAAATACGCCGCCAAGAGCGCCCATAAGGTTAATCACAGCGTTGGCTGAGCTACGAAGAGGTGCAGGTGTTAAGTCTGGCATAAGGGATACAGCTGGAGATCTGTAGGTTCCCATAGCTACCAGAAGAAGGAGAAGTACTATAAAGAAGAAAAACACATTGCCGCTTGGCTTGGCCACAAGCATTAAGATAAGGAACAAAGCTACTGAAAGGAAAGTTCCTATAATAATGAAGGGCATTCTTTTTCCGAATTTCGTGCTGCTCTTATCTGAAAGAGCTCCAAACAGTGGAAGAAGAACCAGAGCAAAAACGTTATCCATTGCCATTACAGCGCCGGTAGCGGTTTCGCCAAGATTAAAGGTGTATTTTAGTATTCTGGGTATCTCATTGTCGTAGAACTGCCAGAAGGCAGTGATAGAAAGAAATGCCAGTCCAATAAGAATAGTGCGTCTGTAATTAAGTTTCATAATCCCCAAAGCCCCTTTTTCATACATTTTTTTGTGAAATAATACACTAATATTATACATTATTGGTTGCGTTATAACAAAAAGCAATGTAAAATAGTTGGCGGACAAGTTACGAGATTATCAATTAGGAAGTGGTTATTAATGGCAGTAATTCAGTGTTTATGCGTGGTTTTGGGGATTTTGGCAGTTTTGTATCTGCTTATGACAATGCCCAGAATGATAGGCAGACCTGAAAGAGGACCACACATTAATGTTCTTTATGCACACAGGGGACTTCATGATAATGCTGGCGATGCTCCAGAGAACTCCATGGCAGCTTTTAAGAAGGCTGTGGAAGCTGGATACGGTATCGAGTGTGATGTGCAGCTGACCAAGGACGGTATCCCTGTTATTTTTCATGATTTCACATTAAAAAGGGTGGCAAGGACGTCTGATGGCCAGTCTCCAGAGGGCAAGGTAATTGATTATACCTATGAAGAGCTAAAGGAGTTCCACCTTTTCAATTCTAACGAGAAGATTCCTAAATTTGAGGATTTCCTAAGACTTGTCGACGGCAGGGTTCCACTTATTGTAGAGCTTAAGATAGAACTGAAGGACTTATCTGTTTGTCCGGCAGTCAATGGACTTCTTAGTGATTACAAGGGCGTTTATTGTATCGAGTCCTTCAATCCACTGGGAGTTATCTGGTACAGGAAGCATCGCCCTGATGTTATGAGAGGACAGCTTTCTGATGAGTTCCACAAGGAGGATCCACAGGAATTTAAAGGAATACTGTACTTCGTTCTCACTCATCTTTTCTTTAATTTCCTAGGTAAGCCTGATTTCATAGCATTTAACAGGAAGTATCCAAAGAGCTTTTCACTTTGGGTAAACAGACATCTGTATGGGTGCCTGACAGCAGCCTGGACCATCAAGAGCCAGGAGCAGCTTGAGGATGCCAAAAGAGATTTCGACATCTATATCTTTGACAGCTTCATTCCAGGGAGCGATAAAATGTGATAATTCCCAATTATGATAGTGTTATCAAAATTGGTAGTTATAAATAAATGTATATATGAAAGGTTACCGGACAAGAACCGGTAAGAAAGGTAAAAACATGGCGAACAAGTGGGTTTATATGTTTAGCGAAGGTGACATGACAATGCGTAACCTTCTCGGTGGTAAGGGTGCTAACCTTGCTGAGATGACAAGCATTGGCCTTCCAGTACCTCAGGGCTTCACAATCACAACAGAGGCCTGCACACAGTACTACGAGGATGGACGTAAGATTAACGACGAGATCATGGCTCAGGCTATGGAAGGCGTTAAGAAGATGGAGGAGATTAACGGCAAGAAGTTCGGCGATCTTCAGAATCCTCTTCTTGTATCAGTTCGTTCTGGTGCACGTGCATCTATGCCAGGTATGATGGATACAATCCTCAACCTCGGTCTTAACGACGAAGTAGTAGCTGCAATGATCAAGGGCAATCCTGATCCAGCTTTCGAGCGTTTCGTTTATGATTCATATCGTCGTTTCATCCAGATGTTCTCTGATGTTGTTATGGAAGTAGGTAAGAAGTACTTCGAGCAGCTTATCGATGCAATGAAAGAGAAGAAGGGTGTTAAGTTCGACGTTGACCTTACAGCAGCAGATCTTAAGGAGCTGGCTGAGCAGTTCAAGGCTGAGTACAAGAACCAGCTTGGCAAGGACTTCCCTTCAGATCCTGTAGAGCAGCTTAAGCTTGCTATCGAGGCTGTATTCCGTTCATGGGATAACCCTCGTGCTAACGTATACCGTCGTGACAACGATATCCCTTATTCATGGGGTACTGCTGTTAACGTAATGCCTATGGTATTCGGTAACCTTAATAATGAGTCTGGTACAGGTGTTGCATTCACACGTGACCCTGCAACAGGTGAGAATAAGCTTATGGGTGAGTTCCTTATCAACGCTCAGGGTGAGGACGTAGTTGCTGGTGTTCGTACACCTATGCCAATCGCTCAGATGGAGAAGGAATTCCCAGAAGCATATGCAGAGTTCATCAAGGTATGTGAGACTCTTGAGAATCACTACCATGATATGCAGGACATGGAGTTCACAGTAGAGAACAAGAAGCTTTACATGCTCCAGTGCCGTAACGGTAAGAGAACAGCTCCTGCTGCTCTTAAGATCGCTTGTGACCTTGTTGATGAGGGACACAAGACTCCAGAAGAAGCTGTAGCAATGATCGATCCTCGTAACCTTGATACACTTCTTCATCCTCAGTTCGATGCAGCTGCTCTTAAGGCTGCTACACCAATCGGAAAGGGACTTGGCGCTTCACCTGGAGCTGCTTGCGGTAAGGTTGTATTCACAGCTGATGACGCTGTAGCTTGGGCTGAGAGAGGCGAGAAGGTTGTTCTTGTTCGTCTTGAGACATCTCCAGAAGATATCACAGGTATGAAGGCTGCTCAGGGTATCCTTACAGTTCGTGGTGGTATGACATCACACGCTGCCGTAGTTGCTCGTGGTATGGGTGAGTGCTGCGTATCAGGTTGTGGCGACATCAACATGGACGAGGAGAACAAGAAGTTTACTCTTGGTGGAAAAGAGTTCCACGAGGGAGACTTCATCTCTATCGATGGTACAACAGGTAACATCTATGACGGACAGATCGCAACAGTTGACGCTCAGATCGCTGGCGAGTTTGGACGTATCATGGCTTGGGCTGATCAGTTCAGAAGACTTAAGGTTCGTACAAACGCTGATACACCTGCAGATGCTAAGAAGGCTAGAGAGCTTGGCGCTGAGGGTATTGGTCTTTGCCGTACAGAGCACATGTTCTTCGAGGAAGACAGAATCGCTGCTTTCCGTGAGATGATCTGCTCAGATACAGTAGAAGAGAGAGAAGAAGCTCTTGAGAAGATTCTTCCTTATCAGCAGAACGACTTCAAGCAGCTCTATGAAGCTCTTGAGGGATGCCCTGTTACAATCAGATTCCTTGATCCACCTCTTCACGAGTTCGTTCCTACAACAGAGGACGAGATCAAGAAGCTTGCTGATGCTAAGAACAAGTCAGTAGACGAGATCAAGGCTATCATCAATTCTCTTCACGAGTTCAACCCTATGATGGGTCACAGAGGATGCCGTCTTGCAGTTACATATCCTGAAATTGCTAAGATGCAGACAAAGGCTGTTATCCGTGCAGCACTTGAAGTTCAGAAGGCTCACGCTGACTGGAATGTAAAGCCTGAGATCATGATTCCTCTTGTATGCGAAGTAAAAGAGCTTAAGTACGTTAAGCAGGTAGTTGTTGAGACAGCTGACGCTGAGATCGCTGCTGCAGGCGCTAAGCTTGAGTACGAAGTTGGTACAATGATCGAGATCCCAAGAGCTGCTCTTACAGCTGATGAGATCGCTAAGGAAGCTGATTTCTTCTGCTTCGGTACTAACGACCTTACACAGATGACATTTGGTTTCTCACGTGATGATGCTGGTAAGTTCCTTAACGCTTACTATGACACAAAGATCTTCGAGAACGATCCATTTGCTAAGCTTGACCAGACAGGTGTTGGTAAGCTTATGGAGATGTCTCTCAAGCTCGGCAAGCCAGTTAATCCTTCACTTCACGTAGGTATCTGCGGCGAGCACGGTGGAGATCCTTCATCAGTTGAGTTCTGCCACAAGATTGGTCTTGATTATGTATCATGCTCACCATTCCGTGTACCTGTTGCACGTCTTGCTGCAGCTCAGGCAGCTATCGCTGACAAGGCTAGCAAGGGCGCTGATGATGCAAAGAAGTCATTCGTAGATGACGAGACAAAGGCTAAGCTTGAAGAGGCTGCTAAGAAGGCAGAGGAGATCGCAAGAGAACTTGCTAATCAGTCTGCTGATGTAGCTAAGGCTGGTCTCGAGGGACTTAAGGCAGGCGTTGACGCTGCTGTTAAGGCTTACAAAGAGACAAGAAACAAATAATTGTTTCCGCTAATAAGCATAATTAAAGGGCTGTGCACCATATGGTGCGCAGCCCTTTTTTGTGTGCGACAGGGGAGATGAAAAGATTTTAAACGTATAGGTGATTGGCCGTAAGATGATGAAATTGCGATTTTACGTAATTTACGGACCAGAGCCTGGTTTTTATGCAAATGGTATGTAGTTTTCAGGGGTATATCAAATGATATTTAATTAAATTACGGACCAGGGACAAGATTAATGCTATTTGGTCTGTAATTTTGGCAAATCGATTGGTTGATCAAGGGTAAAATAAAGGGAATTTTACGGACCAAATCAATACTTCTTTGCATTTGGTCTGAAAAACCATCTTTTTCGAGTTTGTGAATGCTGAAAAATTACGGACCAGAGAAGCGTTACTACGCATTTGAGCCGTATGAGGTTTGATAGAGGGGAGTGATAAACTGAATTTTTGGAAATTTCATAGCCCGATTGATCACAAAAAAACGTCCTACCAAAATCGGGCAAGGGGATATGCCGTGAAAGCCCCTTGAGGGATTTTGGCAGGACGTTACAATTCAATAAAGCGGGTATGAAGTGTTATAGATGCTGATCTCTGTCAATCTTATCGTAGTGTTTTAAGAGCCATGGCTCTATAGCAGCTGTGAGCTTCATGTCCAGGTTAAAGATGTAGACTGTGAAGGTTAATGCGAACAGCGCTACGATCACGATTGCGATTATCTTAAGTACATGTAGAAACAATGCCATTTTATTGGTACTCCTTGTATATAATTTGTTTTACTCTTACGGGCCTTATAGCCGCTAGTTTTTACCAGCTCTGATCGTCTGGCAGAATCTCAAGTGATGGGTCGATTGGTTCTTCCTGCATTACAGTACGCATGAAGGAATTGATCTGGTCACGAACGCCCTGGCGGGAGATGATACGTGGATCGAAGAGGTCGTGGGATACCCATACAAGAGGGATTCCTTTTTCACGGGCCTTTTCTTCGAAGAGACCATGCATTCCATCGAGGGCCTTGCAGCTCATGTGCTCCCAAAGGATAACCATGTCTGCGTTGAACATCTCTACAAACTCCCAAAGCTCATCAAGAAGTACCTTATAACCACCGTGGGTACGGTTTCTCATGATCATGTTCTCTGTAAGCCAAGCCATATCATAGATGGCCTGTTCTCTGTTCTCTGGAGTGTCAACCTCAGCGATCTCTTTAGTTGATACCATTGAGAGCATATCTGTAAGAGGAACGATTCCCCAGCAGTTAAGGAGCCATACAAGGAAGTCCATGTAGTAATGTGACTGAACGCCCCATACGATTGCGCGGTGGCGATATTCCTTGGCTGCCATTTTCTTTTTAGCATAAGCCTGTCTTGCAAGCTTGGTGATCTTTCTATCAGCTTTTTCAAAGGCTGGGACTCTTCCGCAGATAGCCATGTAGTTGGTCTCTGTGTAGAGTGCCAGGTTAGAACCAAATACCTGTGGATAAGGAGTGCGGTTCATCTCAAGCCATTCCTGACGGCACTTTGTTGCGTAGTTTACACGCTTTGCACATTCAAAGTATGCTTTCCAGTCCCATTTAACTCCTGTGTGCTTTTCTACAAAGGCGATGGCATTTCGAATCTCCTGTGCAGCGTACTCCTGAACGTCGTCCTCTCTGTGGCGAAGTGGAGCAGCAAGCTGGAATACCGGGATTCCATCCTCGTGTTCGAGACGCTGGGAGATAACGCCATTGCCAAGAAGTGATCCGTCACAGGTGGTGTTACACTGGATAGCGCAGGCTCCAAGGATAGGAGCGTCGTCATCAATTGAAACACCGGCCTCAGCCTCTGGCATAGGACATACATCTCCGGCAAGACCAAATTCCTGAGCTACATCGATGTAGTGGCATGCAGCTCGCTGGTTGAGAAGAACTGAAACATAAGTAGATGGAGTCTCGCGGCTAAGAACCTTAAGTGTTGGAAATCCCATCATTACTGCTGTCATTTCGTTCTCGTCAACAAGTACAACCTTATCAGAGAACTTCTTGTCGTTACCGATCCTTCGATCGCCCCTGAATAGGGAATCAAGGAGCTTGGCTACGTCGTCAATAACCAGGTCCTGCTCCTCGTGGCAGATGCGAAGGTATTCGCCTCTAAGTCCCTGGGTGTGTCTGTCAACCATCATGGGAACTGCAAGATAATTGGCCATCCAGCGATAGCGGAACATTGCCTTTACGTTTCTTGGCTTCATAACGAACTTGCCAAGAGTCATCATTATCTTGAGCCATCTTGAATAATCGTACATGGTGTCCACAAAGCCACGCCATTCACGGCGTTTTCTGACTCTGGAACCTTCTATATAAAAATCGCCAAACCTGTCGGCGCCAATCTGCTTAGCCATTTGCTTCACCTCTCTGAATCTTCTTGATCTCAATACTCTCAACAAAAGCCTGTACTCTTGTCTGCATCTGGCCTGATGTTCCGATGGAATATGGTCTGTCTACAGCAAGAACAGGGTATCCGTACTTGTTTCTGAGTATCTGTGAGCCCATCATCTTTTCATAGGCCCATGGGTCGCAGAACTTCATCTGCTCGTAGATGATACCGTCAGCCTTATACTCTTTTGCCAGTTCATCTACATAAACTCTTCTGTGATCCATCTTGTCAGTGTTCATGAAGCGAGGGCATTCACCCCTCATCATATACTGTCTGCAGATCTGTGTGAGTGCATCTTCCTCGTCATTGAGAATAATTGGATTTCTGCCAGGAAGAGAGCCGTAGCAGAATCTGTCAGCACATACATATGCGCCGGAGTCCTCAATAAGCTTAACAAAGTCGGTGTCATCAACCTCGGAGCCAACTACCATTACACGGGCTCTGAATCTGTTTGTGTCATCCGGCTGTCTTGTCTTAAGCTCTTCAAGAGTCTCCTCAAGTTTATCTACTATGAGATATTTGGGAGCCACATAAGTAGCAAGAGTAATTACATTAAACTCATAACCTGTGATCCTTGGATTTTCTTCTTTTCTATAATCACCAATAGCGCGAATAAGCTCACAGATATGATTGTGTTCTTTAACAGCCTTTCTGATGGCGGCGTCAGAGGTATCAATTCCGAAAGTTTCATTAAGAGGCTTAAGGATGTGGTTTTTGCACTGAAGAACATAGAGATTAAGACCATTGTCATCGGCTTTCATTGGAATCTCCATGTATTCGAAAAAGAACTTGTCCTTCCCTTTACCTACTGCCTTAAGCAGTTCCATATTCTCTATGCAGCGGTTCATCATTGAGCATCCATCAGGGGTGATGATGCAGTCAGCAAAGTTATAGCCGCCCTCAATAGCGCGCTCTAAAAGGGCGCGAGAGTATTCGCACAGAAAACTTGTCATGTAATAAGTGGAAATATCCAAAGATCCTGTTCTTGGTGCACGCAGACGTGCAGAAAAACAGCCATCAAGATTGAGAAGCACTTCAGGAGTGTTCTCACAAGTGTAGCAGGCACAAACCTTCCCCTCGGACTGTGCCTTCTGAACCAGCTCATTGTTCGCCTCAAGGAGCAGATTCTCAAAGAATATTAAATTTTTTAGATCCTTCACTTTTTCCCCTACCTTTAAAGTTAAATTACTTATTAATTTAGTCTAATATATGAAGCTTATACTGTCAATTTTTAGTGCATTTTCGATAATCCGTATAAACACATATTACATAGCATTCATTAAAACTATATAAAAACTGTTCTGTTTTATTGTTTATTTATTGACGGAATAGAAAAACGATTCCTATAATGAATATAAGACTAATATAGCTTCATTGTGGGGTACTATGGCAACTAACGAGACTAACATGCTAAATAGTGGAAGTACATATTCAGGTCTGGATTCCTTTGGCGACAACACCTATGAAAGAGAGCTGGAGCTGTGCAGACAGTTTGGCGCAGATGTTGAAAAGCTTAAAGCCCTAAAGTTTAACAGCTTGCAGCTTGCAGAGATCAGAAAAGGAATCGCAGATAAAGTTGATGTGTCCAAATATATGGACCCTTCTTTATCATGGTCAGCTATGGAGGAGATCCGCCTTGAGATGTACTCGGGCATCGATATGTCCAGTTATCGCAAGCAGGGCTTTGATGTTCTGCAGCTGGCCCAGATCAGACAGGGAATTGCAGCAGGCATCGACGTGTCAGTCTATGCCAAGAAGGAGTACTTCGCAGATCAGATGAGAGAGCTTCGCCTTGGGCTTAGCAAAGAAGGTGGAGTACCTATTGTTTTCTATCAGGATCCTGCCTTTGACTCCATGCAGATGCGTGAGATCAGGAAAGGCCTTGAAAATGGCCTTGATATTTCCATGTATGCTCATCCTCATGTTCCATTCCTTAAGATGAGGGTTGTAAGGCTTGCTGCCCAGGATGGTCTTAAATTCGATAAAGCTGTTTTTGAAAGATACAATGCCAACATCTTAGATCAGATGCACAAGGCATTTCTTGATAAGATTGACATCAACAAATACGTCCGTGAAAGATTTGATGATGAGCAGCTTGAACAGGTAAGACTTGCCATCAAGGAAGGACTTCCTATTGATGACTATATTACCGGTGATATGCGAGGAGACGCCATAAAAGAGATCCGTCTTGGTCTTGAGAATGGTGTAGACGTTAAACAGTATGCAGATGTTGCATATGGATGGCAACAGATGTATGAGATGAGAATGGGCCTTGAGCACCAGATAGATATCACTCCTTACAGGAAGCCTTTATACCAGGCTGACCAGATGAGGGAGATAAGGCTTGGTATTGAAGCAAGCCTTGATATCAGCAAGTATTCAACCATGATGTATACCGCCAGAGACATGCGCCGTATAAGGCGTAAACTGGAGTCTGGCGCATACGATATCGAGAAGTCCATAGCGGCAGAAAATGGTGCTGCTGCAGGCTATACACCAACAGAAGATACAAGTGAAATAGATGCTTTCGTCAAGGAGATGATCCTTCATAAGGAGACATATCTTGCCTATGAAGAGAACAACATGAAGTGCTTTCTGTCCCTTCCTGATCGTCTTGATGGCAAGAAGTACACTGAGGAGATAATCCTTAAGTTCCTTGAAAAAGCTAATATCATTTACGGAGTTGACAAGGAAGCGGTAAAGAGGATCGGTTCTGCAGGAAGATCTGTTATAAGAGAGCTTGTGGCTTCAGGAAAACCAGTTGTGAACGGGGCTAATGGTCATTATACCTTCTACTTTAACACTGAGATCACTGAAGAACCTGAGCTTCTTAAGGATGGAACCGTTAACCTTGATAATATTGAATACATCCAGTCTGTAAAGGTTGGAGATAAGATTGCTGAGTACCACAGAGCCTCTAAGGGCGTTGATGGATATGACGTCTTTGGAACCTTTTTAAAGGCTATGCCTGGAAAAGAGATACCTATTCTCAAAGGTACCGGCTTTATGATCCTTAATGACAGAGTCAGCTACGTGGCTACTTATTCTGGAGCCATCAGAATGGTAGACGGAAAAGTGGAGATAACAAAGCTCCTTGTTACTGAGGAAGTTAAGATCACAGATAAGGCCATTAAATACGACGGAACAGTATACGTAAAGGGAGATGTCTTTTCCGGAAGCGTCATAGATGCAACTGGAGATGTAATAATCGGAGGACATCTTGAGAGCTCTGACGTCAATGCTGGCGGAAATGTGGTCATCAAAGGCGGAGTTACATGTCCTATAAGAGGAAGCATCTATGCAGGCGGAGATATTACAGCCAAGTACTTTGAGGGTGCTACCATTGTTGGAAAAGATATTGTTGCTAACTACTTTATCAACTGCAAGGTTGAATCCAAGGGTATGGTCAAGACTTTGGGAAGAGCCGGAATGATCTATGGCGGAACCATCAACAGCCTCTTTGGAATAGAAGCAGCTTCAGTTGGAAACAAGGCAGGAGCCAAGACTATCATCAATATCGGCGTTAACTCCAATGTTCTTTCCAGGTACAACCAGACTAAGAAGAACATCAGCAGAGAGACAGAACAGCTTGAGACCCTCAACAAGGAGAAGGAAAGACTCAAAGAGGTTGGAGGCGGTGACAGACAGCTCATGCAGTGGAAGGTTAAGATCAATGCTGCAGTTGCCACTAAGGAGACCAGGATAAAAGAGCTTGAGAAGGAACTTCTTTCTCTGGAAGTGGAGATAGGAAAGGGCAACAGTGCTGAGGCTGTCATCACAGAAACAGCTTATGCCAACGCTATCTTTGTGATAGCAGGTATCATCTACAAGTTTGACACCGACAGAAAGACCTATGACAAGATGATCATCAAGGCTGACGGAGCAAGGGAAAACATCGTAATTATATAAACCAATAGTAAAAATGTACTGTCAGAGTTTACTCTGGCAGTATTTTTTGTGAAAAAATGCAGTTGTGCTAAAATTATTTGTATGTTAAGTTTTTATTATATTTTTTTTGACTTTACCACTATGCAGTAATGGAGAATACAGTATGGCACAGCTATGGGGCGGACGATTTACTGGAAGTATCAATGAACTGGCATGGAATTTCAATGCCTCTATTTCTTTTGACCAGAGGTTTTTAGAGGTTGATGTAAGAGGTAGTAAGGCCCATGCGACAATGCTTGCCAAGCAGGGCATTATCTCTGAGCAGGAAAAAGAAGACATCATTAAAGGACTGGATAGCATCTTTTCCGATGTCAAAGATGGTAAGCTTGTAATAACTGATAAATACGAAGATATTCACAGCTTCCTCGAAGCTAATCTCATAGAGAGGATTGGGGATGCTGGCAAGAAGGTTCACACTGGCAGGAGCAGGAATGACCAGGTGGCTCTTGATATGAGGCTCTATGCAAGAGACGAAGTTGAACAGATGGCAGCTCTTTTGCAGGACCTCTTAAAGACTATCAGCCAGATCATGAAGGACAACCTTGGCACCTACATGCCAGGCTTTACACACCTTCAGAAGGCTCAGCCCGTTACTCTGGCACATCATTTCGGTGCTTACTTTGAGATGTTTAAAAGAGATCTCCTTCGCATGAAGGATATCTATAACAGGATGAATTATTGTCCACTTGGAGCTGGAGCTCTTGCAGGAACCACATATCCCCTGGACAGGGAATATACAGCTCAGCTTCTTGATTTTTACGGACCTACACTTAACAGCATGGACTCTGTCTCAGACAGGGACTATCTGATAGAGTATATGTCAGCTCTTTCTACCATAATGATGCACCTCTCAAGGCTTTCAGAGGAGATCATTATCTGGAACAGCAATGAATACAGGTTTGTGGAGATCGATGATGCTTATTCAACCGGTAGCAGCATCATGCCACAGAAAAAGAACCCTGACATTGCGGAGCTTGTTCGTGGCAAGACAGGAAGAGTCTACGGAGATCTGATGTCTCTTTTGACCACAATGAAGGGAATTCCCCTTGCATACAATAAGGATATGCAGGAGGACAAGGAAGCGGCCTTTGATGCAATGGATACAGTCAAGAACTGTGTGACATTGTTTACCGATATGCTTAGTACTCTGAAATTCAATAAGGACAACATGGAAAAGAGTGCCATGAGAGGCTTTACCAATGCCACAGATGCGGCAGATTACCTGGTAGTTAAGGGTATGCCATTTAGAGATGCCCACTCTGTCATTGGAAGGCTTGTGCTTTACTGCATTGACAAAAACTGTGCGATAGACGAGCTGCCTCTTTCTGAGCTCAAGACTTTTTCGGAGCTGTTCGATGAAGATATTTTTGATGCCATCAGCTTAAAGACCTGCGTTGAAAAGAGACTTACTGTTGGCGCACCAAGTAGCGACGCCATGAAGCAGGTGCTTGCAGCAGGTGATGATTTCCTTAGTTCATTCAAATTAAAATAATAATACATATTCAATAATATTTAGGAGGAGTAACTATTATGAGCGACAAATTAAAGGTAGCAGTTCTTGGCGGAACAGGTATGGTTGGACAGAGGTTCATCTCTATTATTGAGAACCACCCATGGTTTGAGGTAACAACAATTGCAGCAAGCCCACGTTCTGCTGGACAGACTTACGAGGAGTCAGTTGGCAAGAGATGGAAGATGGAAAATCCTATGCCAGAGTCTGTTAAGAACATTGTTATCAAGGACGTTACAGACGTTAAGGCTGTTTCAGAGGACGTAGATTTCGTTCTCTCAGCTGTAAATATGTCCAAGGATGAGATCAAGGCCATTGAGGAAGAGTATGCTAAGACAGAGACTCCAGTTGTATCAAACAACTCAGCTCACAGATGGACACCAGATGTTCCTATGATCATCCCTGAGATCAACCCTGAGCACATGGATGTTATTGAATATCAGAAAAAGAGACTTGGCACAACAAACGGCTTTATCGCTGTTAAGCCAAACTGCTCAATCCAGAGCTATACTCCAGCTCTTACTGCATGGAAGGAGTTTGAGCCATACGAGATGGTTGCTACAACTTACCAGGCTATTTCAGGAGCAGGCAAGAACTTTGAAGAGTGGCCAGAGATGGTAGGAAACGTTATTCCTTTCATTTCAGGAGAGGAAGAGAAGTCAGAAAAAGAGCCCCTTCGAATCTGGGGTAAGGTTGAGAACGGCGTTATCGTTCCTGCTGATGATGTTAAGATCACATGTCAGTGCATTAGAATTCCTGTTCTTTATGGTCACACGGCAGCTGCATTTGTCAAGTTCAAAAAGAACCCAACCAAGGAGCAGCTTATCGAAAAGCTCGAGACCTTCTCCGGACTTCCACAGAAGCTTCAGCTCCCTAGCGCACCTAAGCAGTTTATCCAGTACATGCAGGATGACAACAGACCTCAGGTTACTCTTGATGTTAACTACGAGGGTGGTATGGGTGTAAGCATCGGAAGACTTCGTGAGGATACAATCTACGACTGGAAGTTTGTTGGTCTTTCTCACAATACTCTTCGTGGCGCAGCAGGCGGCGCTGTAGAGTGCGCAGAGCTTCTTAAGGCTAGCGGATATATCAATAAAAAATAATTTATAGATGTGAGAAGCTATGGAAGAGCTTAGAAAAATCGACTTAACTTTTTTAAACAGATATTACGAGAGTGGACGCTCCAATATTCTTGTGGTCTATGGACACAGGAATGTGGAGCAGGACTCTTTGCTTTTTAAGTTTATTGAGAACAGACGAAATGTCTTTTACACAGCCAGGAGTGTCTCCGAAAGGGAGCAGATCCGTCTGTGGTCAAAAGAGCTTATGGAGGCGGGGAACAAGACTGGTGAAGACCTGACTTATACAGATATCTTCAATACCAGCATTGGTACAAATGCCAGACACCCCGTTATTTTTGTTGTCAAAAACTTTGAGTACATCATAAAAAACTCCGATTCCTTTATGAAGGAGCTGGTGAATTTTATTGAGCAGAACGGCAAGTTCAGACAGATACTGGTACTTCTTGTAAGTAGCGACGTATCCTGGGTTGAGAACAGCATGGTGGCAACACTTGGGTCTCTTTCTGCTAATATCGCAGGATTCCGCAAGATCAAGCCCCTGCCATTTTCTGAGATGAGAAGCTACTTTAAGAACATGCCATACAGAGACGCTGTTCTTACCTATTCAGTTCTTGGCGGACAGACAATGCTTTGGAGATACTTTGACGAGAACCTCTCCTTCAAAGAGAACGTCTGCAAGAACATCTTAGATCCCGGATCATTCCTTTATGGAGAGGCATTAAGGCTCACAGAATACAGCCTTAGAGAGACATCAGTTTATCATACGATCCTGTCAGAGATGGCATCAGGTGTGAGCAAACTCAATGACCTCTATCATGCAACAGGATTTTCCAGAGCTAAGATCTCCGTATATCTAAAGACACTTATCCATCATGACTTTGCCTACAAGGCATACTCTTTTGGCAACGCTGGAAGAGAGAATGTCATGAAGGGAGTATATAAGATAGCTGACCCTTTGATCTACTTCTATTTCAAGTTTATCTTCCCAAATGAGAGCAGTCTTCTTATGATGCCGGCAGATAAGTTTTATGATATATTTATATCTGCAGGAATTCAAAATTATGCTAATGAGTTCTTCAAGGGCATCTGCCGTGAGTATGTCTTCAGGCTCGAGGAGAGGGGACTTCTTCCATTCGAGATAGGAGATGAGGGAGAATGGATCGGCAAAGAGGGCAACATTGATATCATTGCCCAGAGTGACATGGGAGATACCGCAATTGGTATCTGCGCATGGCAGAGACAGATCACCCACGAGGACCTTATTAAGCTTGAGGACTGCGCGAAAAAAGCAAGACTTGAGGGAGATCTGATCTATCTCTTTTCAACTGCAGGATTCGATGAGTGGCTGGTGGATGCATCCCTTAAGCCAGGATCGAAGCTGAGGCTGATTGGAATAGATGAATTAACAAATGGCTGATAGCAAAAAGCTTATTATAACTGAGAAACCTTCGGTTGCAAGAGACTTTGCCAGAGTGCTTAATGTCTCTGGCAACCAGAAGGGTTACATAGAAAATGACCAGTATGTGATTTCATGGTGTGTTGGACACCTTGTCCAGATGCTCTATCCAGAGGCATACGACGAGAGGTACAGCAAGTGGCGTATAGAAGATTTGCCATTTCTGCCAGCTAATTACAAATACGGCGTAATTGAAAAATCTAAAGATCAATACAAGATCGTCAATGAACTTCTTCACCGAGAGGACATCGATACTGTCTACTGGGCAGGTGACTCGGGAAAAGAGGGACAGACCATCGAGGAAAACATCAGAAATTATGGTGGAGTCCGTGATGGCATGACGGAGCTCAGAGTCTGGATTGACTCTCAGACCGATGAAGAGATCAGAAGGGGAATTGCTGAGGCAAAACCCATGTCTGACTATGCTCTTCTTGGCGAGTCCGGAATCATGCGTGCCATTGAGGACTACAGTCTAGGTATCAATTTTTCCAGAGCGTTATCAATTAAATATGGCAAGCTCTTAAACGACGCAGCAGCTACCAAGAGCTACACAGCTATTGCTGTTGGACGAGTAATGACCTGTGTTCTTGGCATGGTCGTAAGGCGCGAGCGTGAGATAAGAGATTTTGTTGAGACCCCATTCTATAGGATTGTGGGTTCATTTTCTGATGCTAAGATCCTGGCAGAGTGGAAAGCCGTTGAGGGATCTAAGTTTTTTGAGTCACCTCTTTTATACAAGGAGAATGGGTTCAGCAAGCAGGATGATGCGCAGGCACTTATAGACAGTCTTACAGGAAAAGAGGCTGTCATCGACAGCATCGAATCAGGCAAGACTTCCAAGAAAGCTCCTATGCTCTTTAACCTGGCGGAGCTTCAGGGAGAGTGCTCCAAGCGTTTTAAAATAAGCCCATCACAGACCCTTGAGGTTGCCCAGGAACTCTATGAGAAGAAACTCACCACTTACCCAAGAACTGATGCCAGAGTTCTCACGACAGCTGTGGCAAAAGAGATAACCAAGAATGTAAGGGGATTATCGGGCATAAACGAAGTCTCCAGGTTTGTAGATAACGTGCTTAAAAATGGCATGTACAAAGGAATTGAGAAGTCATCTTATACAGATGATTCCAAGGTTACAGATCACTATGCAATTATCCCGACAGGGCAGACTGCGGCTTTAGGGTCACTTTCTCCACTGGCAAGAGATGTGTATCTGCTTATTGTGAAGAGATTCCTTTCTATCTTTTATCCTCCAGCTCAGTACAAGACAGCCAAGATTCAGGTTCTTGTGGACGGAGAAAGATTTTTTGCTTCTTCAAAAGTGCTGGTTTCTCCAGGATACCTGGAGGTGGCAGGACTTCCTTCAGACAACAAGGTAGAAGCTGGCGCTGAGGGAGGGTCATCATCAGAAGGCAACGATGAGGAAGATGTTGGAATCTCAAAAGAGGACTTCATTAAGTTTGTAGATAGCGCCAAAAAGGGCGATGTTGTAACAGTTAATGAGTATCAGATCAAGGAAGGCAAGACATCGCCTCCTAAGAGATATACTTCTGGTACCCTTATCCTTGCCATGGAGAATGCAGGTAATCTCATAGAGGATGAAGAGCTTCGTGCCCAGATCAAGAAGAGCGGAATTGGAACAGCCGCTACCAGGTCAGGTATTATCGATAAGCTCATTACCAATAAATACCTTAATGTCAACAAGTCTCAGGTTATCACCCCTGGTAATCTTGGGGAGATGATCTATGAGGTAGTTAATCTCTCAATACCTACACTTCTTAACCCGGAGATGACTGCCAGCTGGGAGAAGGGGCTTGAGGGAATTTATAACGGTTCCGTTGACTCTGGAGAGTACCGCAAGAAACTGGAAGACTATATAAGACGTGAGACCAACAAGATGATAGGTGCAGATCTCACGGCTTCCATAGCTTCCAATATCAGTCAGTTTGCTGGAAAAGATGCCAAGGGACCAGCAGGTCGCAGACCAATCGGTGTAAAGTGTCCTGCCTGCGGCGGTGAGATGACCACCACATCCTTTGGTTATGGCTGCAGCAACTACTTCAACGATCAGGTAAAGTGTGGATTTTCCGTTGGAGAGATAGCAGGTAAGAGGCTCTCTGAAGAAGAGGTTAAGCAGCTGATAACAGAAGGCAAGACCGGAGTTATCGAAGGCTTTACCAGTAAAAACAAGAAGAAGTTTAAGGCTATTCTTGTTCTTACCAAAGATGAGAATGGTAAACATACTATAGGCTTTGACTTTGACGGCGTTCCTGATGAATATATTGAGGGCATTGCATGCCCTGTATGCGGCGGCAAGATGGTCAGGACCGGATATGGGGTGGCCTGCGAAAACCGAGGCAAAGAAGAGAATGGCTGCTACTTCAACATAGGCGAAGTTGCGGGCAAAAAGCTGGATGATGAGACCATCAGGACTCTTATAACAAATGGGACAACTGATGTAATAAGGGGCTTTAAGTCCAAATCAAAGACAAGCTTTGACGCAAAGCTTGTCCTTAAAAGGAACGAAGAAGGCAAGACAGAAGTAGGCTTTGACTTTGAAGGAATTGAACCAGAGTACCTGGAAGATGTGGTTTGCCCAGACTGCGGTGGCAGGATAATCAAACTCTCAGCAGGTATTTGCTGTGAGAACAACAAAAAGGATGACCCAGAGTCTTGCAGGTTCTTTATTGGAAAGGTGGCCCAGAAACAGCTTTCTGAAGCAAATGTAGTGCAGCTTCTTAAAGAAGGTAAGACTGGAACTATCAGAGGTTTCAAAAATAAGGACAAGAAGTCCTTTGATGCATGCCTTGTTCTTAAAAAGAATGAAGAGGGCAAGAGCGATATTACCTTTGATTTTGAGAACGTAGAGGCCAAGGTTGTTAAGGGTGTTTTATGTCCTGTCTGCGGCGGCGAGATAGTTAAGACCAGCTTTGGCTATGGCTGCAAGAACTACAATAGAGAAGATCCTGAGCACAGCTGCAAGTTCAATATAGGTCAGATCGCTGGTAAGAAGCTTAATGACAGTCAGGTAAAGGAACTTCTTACGATGGAGGTTACCCAGCCAATCTCTGGATTTAAGTCCAAGGCAGGAAAGCCTTTCGAAGCAAAACTGGCACTTTCTAAGGATGATGCTGGAAAGGTTACTGGCATCAGGTTCGTCTTCGAAAATGAGGAAGAGGCCCTTGAAGGAGTCAAGTGTCCTAAGTGTGGCAAGCCAGTTATCAAAAATCACTGGGGTTATAAGTGCGAGGGCAACCAGAAAGACGTGGAAGGCAGCTGCGACTTCTTTATTGGCAAGGTGGCTGGCCTTGAACTACCAAAGGAGGCTGTGATCAAGCTTCTTACTGACAAGGTAACAGACAAGATTTCTGGTTTCACCAGCAAGTCAGGAAACAGCTTTGATGCTATGCTCGCCTTTGATGAACAATACAGGGTAGTATTTAAGTTTGATTGATAAAACCGCTAAAAAATCCGTTAAAAATATATCATTGCCATTGAAATAAGCGCAATTGTATGCGAAAATAGGTATTGTCACGGGCTATGCCCGATGCTTATTGTGAGTAAGTAGAGTTTTACTTTACAATACGAAAGGAGATTTTCACATGATTTACTCAACAGAGGTAAAAAATATGTGTCCCGTAACACAAGGGGTACATCATGGCGCTGCTCCCATTCCTGAAGAGGCTAAATGGGTAAAGTCCAAAGAGGTAAAGGACATTTCCGGCTATACACATGGTATCGGCTGGTGTGCTCCTCAGCAGGGTGGATGTAAGCTTTCACTCAACGTTAAGGAAGGTATCATCCAGGAGGCTCTCGTAGAGACTATCGGATGTTCAGGAATGACTCATTCAGCAGCTATGGCAGCTGAGATCCTTCCAGGACTTACAGTTCTTGAAGCTCTTAACACAGACCTTGTTTGTGATGCTATCAATACTGCTATGAGAGAGCTCTTCCTTCAGATCGTTTATGGACGTACACAGTCTGCATTCTCAGAGGGCGGACTTCAGATTGGTGCAGGTCTTGAGGATCTTGGTAAGGGATCACGTTCAATGGTTGGTACAACCTACGGAACACTTGACAAGGGACCTCGTTATCTTGAGCTTACTGATGGTTACATCACAGATATCGCTCTTGATGAGAACGATGAGATCATTGGATATAAGTATGTAAACTTCGGCAAGATGATGGACTTCATCAAGGCCGGCGACGATGCTAACACAGCATTTGACAAGGCTAAGGGTCAGTATGGCCGTGTAGCTGATGCTGCTAGATGCATCGATCCTAGAAAACAGTGATAAGGTGAGAAGGAGGAAATAATAATGGCTTTATTTGAATCATATGAAAGAAGAGAGCCCCAGATCCTGGCTTGCCTTAAGCAGTACGGAATCTCTTCTATCGAAGAATGTAAAGATATTACAATGGCAGCTGGTATTGATGTTTACAGCCTTATCGAAGGCATTCAGCCAATCTGCTTTGAGAACGCTAAGTGGGCTTACACAGTAGGTGCTGCTATCGCGATCAAGAAGGGCTGCAGAAAGGCTGCTGATGCAGCTGCAGCTATCGGTGAGGGACTTCAGGCTTTCTGTATTCCTGGATCTGTTGCTGATACACGTAAGGTAGGTCTTGGCCATGGTAACCTTGGTAAGATGCTTCTTGAAGAGGATACAGAGTGCTTCGCATTCCTTGCTGGCCACGAGTCATTCGCAGCTGCTGAGGGTGCTATTGGTATCGCAGAGAAGGCTAACAAGGTTCGTCAGAAACCTCTTAGAGTTATTCTTAATGGTCTCGGCAAAGATGCTGCTCAGATCATTTCACGTATCAACGGATTCACATTTGTTGAGACAGAGTACGATCCTTATACAAACACTGTTAAGGAAGTTTCAAGAAAGTGCTACTCCAAGGATGCAAATTCACCTCGTGCAAAGGTTAACTGCTACGGCGCTAACGATGTTTGCGAAGGTGTTGCTATCATGTGGAAGGAGAACGTTGACGTATCTATCACAGGTAACTCAACCAATCCTACAAGATTCCAGCATCCAGTTGCTGGTACATACAAGAAGGAGCGTAACGAGGCTGGCAAGAAGTACTTCTCAGTTGCTTCAGGCGGCGGTACAGGACGTACACTTCACCCAGATAACATGGCAGCTGGCCCAGCTTCCTATGGTATGACAGATACAATGGGACGTATGCACTCAGATGCTCAGTTCGCTGGTTCTTCATCAGTTCCTGCACACGTTGAGATGATGGGTCTTATCGGCGCTGGTAACAACCCTATGGTTGGTATGACTGTTTCAACAGCCGTTTCAATCGAAGAGGCTGCTAAGGCTGGCAAGTTTTAAGAAATGCCGTAAATATGAGACTTTGGAAAAATTAAAAACAATGTGAGTTAGTACAAAATAGTACGGGTAACTAACACGTAACTAACAAGTAACTAACAGACGTAACTAACAAAAGAGCTAACCAGTATAGCAGCTGGCTAGCTCTTTTTTCTTACTTTATTTTCTCTATTTCCTGCTTAAGCTCGTCTAGTGTTCTATGCGTGTATACCTTTTCTGTTACGTCGTCTATAGCGTGCCCTACGATAAGTTTAAGTATGTACTCGTCTACGTCGCACTCTTTAGCCTTAGTTATGAACGTGTGGCGGGTATCGTGGGGCGTATGAGACATTTTAAAGCGTTTCATAATCTTACGAAAGCGCCCGCGCCACTTATCGTACGTAAGCTCTTTACCAGTCTGGCTGCTTTCATCATAAAAAAGAGTATCACAGCCAGCGGCAGCAGCTTTGTTATAGCAGCTTTCGACCAGATCATAAACGCGGCTATGTATCGGTACAACCCTATTGCGCCCTGCGTCTGTTTTTAAGCCGCCTACTATAGTGCGCTCTTTTAAGTCTACGTCGCTTAGCTTTAGTATAGCTAGCTCTTGTGGACGAAAGCCGCTATATATTCCTATAAGCAGCATGTCTACAAACGGGTAAGCCAGATTACTAAACAGCGTTTCTATTTCATTATCAGTAAACGGCACGCGCTTAATAACCTTTTCGCCCTTTTTAACGCTATTGCACAGCGCCGCGTAGTCTTTGTCGCATATTTCGTGCTTAAGAGCGTATTTATACATGAGATTATATAGACTTTTCATACGCTGCTTAGTGGGCTGCCCTGCTGCAGCGTCTTTTATTGTTTGCTCTAAGTGGTTTACGCGTATGTCTCTAAAGCGCATGTCGTGCAGCGGGGCGCTATGGTTATACGCGCTTATCCATGTACGGCGGGCACTGGGTACTATAAGCTCGAAGTGCTCTTTAGCCCACTTTTCGTACACTTCTTTAAAGGTAATAGTATTTACTTGTATGTCGTAGGGGTTTGCGTTGAAGTCTGCCAGCGCTTGTAGTGCAGCAGCTTTAGTAGGATAATAGCCGACTGTTACGAAATGCTGCTTAGCTTTGCCGCTATCATCAATAGACCAGCCCGTAGTTTTACGAGCTATATAAGGGTTACGACGTTTACCAGATAACTTATACACAGAGCCGTAGCCGTTTGGTAGTTTCATATAATCACGCTTTCGTATGTAAAATGTGGATATTTAAGCCCTAAAGTGCATAAAAAGGGGATAGAGTGACTAAAAAGGGCTTAAATATATGCTGTACCGTTTATGTACGTTTTAGGGCAATAAGTTTTAATAACCTAAAGCTAATCTTTAAGAAAGTGAGGTAGCAGCATGGATAACAAGGAACTTAAGCAGCAGATCATAGACGCGCTGGACGGACTAAACGACCAGCAGGCGCTTAAAATCATACTGCAGTTTATCTTAGGCATAAAAGACAAGCTAATAAGGTAAAAAATAAGCGGCGCTATTACGTGCCGCTTTTAATTTTGTCTACAAAGTCTTTTACTAGCTGCCACTGCTGCGGGCTAAGCTGCCCTAGTGCTAAGAAAGTCTTTTTAATGAACTCGTCGCCGTCTGTAAATACTGCACCTAACAGCTTAGCTAGCTGCTCGTCGTCGGAAACTTTAACGAACATGTCGCCGCTGCCAGTCTCTAAGTATTCTTTATTAACGTTAAATTCCCTGCAGATACCTATAAGCATTTGAGGGGTAACGTTATTTACGCCGCTTTCTATCCTAGAAATAGTAGCACGAGTAACACCAAGACGCGCGCCGAAACTTTCCATAGACATACCTAGCGCTATTCTTATTGCTTTTACTCTTTCTTTCATAATTCCGCTTTCCTTAATAAGTATATATGCCTTTTGATACCTAGATTATAAAGCGTAAAGTTACTAAACGCAACATATTTATAAATAATATGTTGACACGCGTACGTAAAGTAACTATACTGTTACATATAGAAACACCGCGACACTATATTTAGTGCCTACGGAAACGAGAAAACACAATTTAACTTACGAAAGAGAGGTAACAACATGACAGAGTACAGAACATTAGAGGCACAGCAGGACGCAGTAAAGGTTATTACGGGCTGCATAGACGCAGTGAACAGCGAGAAAGAGTTACCGTACAAGCTGGGCACATTAACAGTAAGCTACATTACTAAGTTTTTAGCAGAATATAGAAAACTAATCGAAAAGGACATAAAGAAAGCAGAAAAGGACGCAGAGGCAGCAGGCGACGCAGAAACAGTTATTAAAATATGGGCGGCTAACAAAGAGAACGGCTACAGAGCATACCCGCCAGAGTTTGAAGTAATGTTTTGGAACGTGGCAGGCGAGGCGTTAAGAATACCAGACGGAAAGCCTAACCATGAATACCAAACTAAGTTTGGTTTCGACACTTTCGAGCAGGCAGCCTTATTTATTGAAAGCGTAAACGTACCAGACGCAGTACAAGTAAGCATTAACGACGAGTGCTACGACGTTTACCCAGCAGAGCTACAAGTAAAGGGCAACAAAATGCAAGAGCGCAGCCGCTTAGACTTTGACGACGTACGCAGCTTTTGTATAAGCAAAAACCTTTACACACGCGGTACTAACGAGGAATACACACGACTTGCTAATATGCTTTTCTACTGGCAGGAAACAGGGCAAGACATAGACACAGCTAAGCTGCAGATAGTAGCGCAGAATATCTTAGACCACAGCGACACAGAGTACGAACTAGAAAGCCTTATGTTTTCACTTAAACGCGAGGCAGTTATTACTAGCTACTGCGTAGCAGAGCATTAAAAGCATAGAGGGGGCAGCGTGTATGGAAAATTATAGAACTTTAGAAGATATACAGGCATATAGCGCAGGCTATGCAGCAGCAGTAGCAGACATGGTAGAAAGAGACGCAAAGCGCAGAAAGCGGCAAAGGGCAGCAGCCCAGCGCCGCAAGTACTTTTTAATACAGCGCAGCGTAGGGCTTGTGCTGGTAGCAGCAAACGTACTAGCCGCTTACGTACTAGACGGCGACATAACGGCGGCAGTATTCCTAGTACCGTTAGGCATTTACTTAATGCTTACCAAAGAGCAAGTACTAGACATTTAATACGAGGTTAAAAGGAAATGAGAAAAAAGCAGAACGTAGACCAGATCATAGAAGAGGCTAAAGAGCGAAACTTTTTAGAGAATAACCCACAGTACACAGAGTTTAAAGACCTTGCGGCAGAGGTAGCACAGCTGCCAAAAGAGCAGCAGACAAAAGTAGCGCTTTTTGCGCAGGGCGTTATAGCTGCGACGGCAGCAGGGGTAGGAAATGCAGAGCAGTAAGAACGTAACACCAAGCGAGGCGGCAAAGATATTAGGCGTTAGCCCGCAATTTGTACGCGTAGGCTTGCAGCAGGGCGTTTTACCTATCGGCACTGCCGTTAAAATGTCTAGCCGCTGGGCTTACAACATACCAGAGGCGGCACTTAAGAACTATATAGAGTACGGCAGCAAAAGACCAGAAAGCGAGGGCGAGGCATGAACTTACAGAGCCAGTTAAGCGTTATAGATCATAGCTGCAGGGTACGCATACTAGACCAGCGCATAACTAACACTTTTGTAGTATTTGACAGCTACAAGGCACTTGCAATAGATAGCGAGGGCAAGCTAGGCGGCAACTTAGACCGCGAGTACTTAGGCTATAAAGTGCTTAAGCTGCGCATGATACCAGAAATAAACCACAAACGGGCTAAAGAGCTGGGGCTTATTGAAAGCATGCACCCAGAGGACACGCCAGCATACAGCTTTAGCGACTTAGAGCTAAGGCTTTACTACGAAATAACAATAGAGAAAGACGGGGCAACAAATGGCACTTAAGAGAGTAAGCAGCCTACATGCAAAAGGCGGGCATAATTGCTTAAAATGCGGCAGCGAGCTTACAGACTGGCAGCACGATAACGAGGTTATAGAGTGCAAGTACTGCGGGCAGCAGCATTTTGTAGACATTGCGGGCAAGAGCTTAAGCCTAACAGTAGTAGAAAGACCAGAACTACGACGCAGGCAGAGCTTTACAGCTGCAAACACGGGAGAAATTAACATAGAGGGTACTTTAGCTGCAGCAGGGCAGCAGGCGCAAGAGGACGCTAAAGACATGGAAACAATTAGCGAGCTAAAAGCAGAGATTAAAGACCTAAAGAGCCAGCTTACAGAGGCTAAGAAAGAAAAGAAAAAGGCAGACGAGCTTAACGCTGAGCTTATAAACCAGCTAGAGCAGCTGCAGGAACTACTAAACAACACACGCGACAACTTAATAGCAGGACAAAAAGAGCTATTAAAAGCTAAAAAGGACGCTTACGACTGGCAGAAAGCCGCAGACGACTTAGCGCACTTTTTAGAACAGTTAAAAGAGCAGGGCAAGTGGTAAAGGAAAGAGAGGGCAAGACATGACACCAAAGAAAAACAAAAGCACAGTAAGAGAGTACGGCATGTACATTGTAGAGAAAAAGCGCAGACTGCGCGGGGGCTGGAAACGTAAATAATACAACGACGAAAGAGAGGTAGAAACATGGCAAGTTATACAGGCTGCTGCATTTATTGCGGACAGTTAGCAAACGTGGTAGCGGGCGAGGGCTTAACTGAGGACGAAGTTAACAAGCTGGCAACGCTGCAGTGTAATTGCGACGAGGCACAGGCACTACAGAAAGTAGAGCAAAAGAAAACATACGCAGAGGCGAACATTAAAAGGCTTTTCGAGGGCGACTGCGCAGGGCTTAGACATGTGCTACTAGAAAGCACAGGCTGCTTAGCAGCACAGAACATTAAGAAAATTACAGTAACAACCGCAGACGGCGTAAGAGCAACGCTTACAGCCAAAGAAAATAGCATTAAATGCGAAAGAACGGTAACAGATAAAAAGAGCTTAGAGGACTAAGCGCCAGATCATTAACACGCGAGAGGTAACAAGTATGCAGCAGTATAAGCAGCTAACTATATGGGATATTTTAGGAAATGAAGAGCAAAACCCAAGCGCGGCGCTGCCTTGCGATAAATGCGTATTTAACAACTTTGCAAGCTGCTGCGCCTACGATACAGAGGGCAACTACTGCGTAGACGGCAACAAAATGCTTTTGAAGTCAGACGGCTGGCACTTAGTAGACGACGGGCGCGACATACCGCATAACAAAGACTGGCAGCTAGCAGAGTGTATTACTTATTACCAGCGTACAGACAAGTACAACCGCGAGAAATGGCTAGTAAAAGAAAGCACCTTTAAAAGTACATTGCAATACAAACCAAAGAACACGCCAGAGGTAGTAGCGTGGCGCTATACAAACGAAAGCGAGGGCTAAGAAATGGGCGAACTTAGAAAGACAACAGACTTAGTTTACGACATTTTGAAAGAGGACAAGGCAGCAAGAGACAGCGACAACGTACTTTACTGCAGGGTATTAGAGTATTACGGCAAGCGGCTTAACGTGGACTTTAGCAGAGTTTCAGTAATTAGCTTTTTTAGCAGCGTAAAGCGCAGCGCAATACCCAGCATAGAGACAGTAGGACGCTGCAGGCGAAAGCTGCAAGAGGAATACTACGAACTGAGGGGCAGCGACAATGTAGAGCGTGAGAGGCGGGCACGCGAAAAGGACTTTAGGAGCTATGCGAGGTATTAACACATGATAGAGCTTTTTAACTGCGACTGCGCCGAACTTTTGAGGGGGGGCAGCTACGCGACAGAAAAATAATTATTGTTACTGATCCACCTTTTAATATCGGCTACAAGTACAGGACATATAAAGACAGAAAGAAAGAGCAAGAGTACTGGCAGTGGATAGCAGGACTACTTACAGAGCTTAAAAGCCCTTATGTGGTTATACATTACCCAGAGGCGCTATACAGATTAGCAATAGAGACGGGGCAAGCGCCCAACAAAGTCTGCAGCTGGACGTACAACAGCAACAACAAACGCCAACACAGAGACGTAGCATACTTTGGCGTTACACCAGACTTTAGGCAAGTGACACAGCCATATAAAAACCCAACAGACAAAAGGGTAAAGGCGCTTATTGCGGCAGGAAAGACAGGCGCAGCTTTATACGACTGGTGGAACATAAACCAAGTAAAGAACACTAGCGCAGAGAAAACCGCACACCCTTGTCAAATGCCAGTAGAAGTTATGAAAAACATAGTAGGCATATTGCCAGAGGGGTACACGATTTTAGATTTATTCATGGGCAGCGGCACAACAGGGGTAGCGTGTAAAGAACTAGGCAGAGACTTTATAGGCTGCGAGCTAGACACAGAATACTACGAGATAGCAAAAGAGAGATTACTATAAAACTTTGGGAGAATATGGGAGCGTATGAAAACAGTATATATATGCAGCCCTTATAGGGCGACAAGTGAGGCACAGCTAGACAACCACATAGACTACGCGCAGGAGCTTACACGCACCGCGCTAGCAGCAGGACTAGCACCAATTACGCCGCACTTGTATTTAACGCAAGTTACGGACGATAGCAAGCCAGACGAAAGAGCCAGAGGCTTAGAGGCAGGCACAGCGCTATTACTAACTTGCGATTTTTGCGTTATGGGCAACCGTTACGGCATTAGCGCAGGCATGCAGGGCGAGCTACAGGCAGCAGGCGCAGCAGATATACCCGTAATTGTAATAGACGGGCAGGACGACGTAGACGTTATTAAGAACGCTATAGAGAGGTACTTATAAGTGATTAAGTGTACTGCAGATCATATAAAAATTGTATTCATTAAATTTAAAGTCGAGCTTACAGACAGGCGAAACGGCAAGAACAGCAAAGCAGAGGCAATAGAGATACTGGGCGCAGACTTTAACGTAGACGCGGCACAGAAACGCGTAGAAAAGAAATACGCAGAGCTGGGCTACGACGTTTACGACATAGAGGTAGCAGGGCAGCGCACTTTTGATACTACAGCCCTAGAGCTTTACGACAAGCTACCAGACGACGAGCTAGGCAAGCCAGTAAAAGGCATAACAGATTTAAACGGAAAGCTGCAGCGCGATAGCTGGCGAGCTGAGGCAGAAGAGGCAGCAAAAAACGAGTTACAGGGGGATATATAGACCTATGGAAACACAAAACCTTATTACGTTGTTAGGAATTGCAGAAACAGACGTAGAAGAGCGCGAAAACATCAACGGCACTAAAGTTAAGTGCTGGCATATCCTGCTTAGGACGGACAGACACAGCGGCACGCCAGATTATGAGCAGATTTACTTTACAGAGAAAACAGAGCAGGAGCTTTTACCGTTTGTTAAGGGCATGCCCGTAATGGTAATAGGAAAAATGCAGACAGCTAAGGACTTTAAAACTAACAGAGTGCTTACTTTTGTAGCTGCCGACTACATAGGCGTAGTACAGGGCGAGGGCTACGAGCTGCAGAACGACGTTAAGATAACGGGCAAGCTAGGCAAGGGCATAGAGTACCGCGTAAAGAAGAGCGGCAAGCGCATTACTAACTTAATGCTAGAAGTGCCCAGCGTATTTAGGGTTAACACTAACTGCTATATACCTTGTATTTGCTGGCAGTCACTAGCAGACAAAGCTAAAGACTGGCAAGTAGGCGACACAGTAGAACTTACAGGCAGGCTGCAGAGCCGCGACTTTATCAAAAAACAAGAGGGCGCAGAGGATATTAAGCGCACCAGCTACGAGGTATCAATATGCAATATGACAAGGCTATAACAGCACAAGTAATTATATACGCAGAACTATTAGCGCCAGTAGGCGGCATAGAGACTTTTATATATAACCTATGCTGCGCACTCCATAAAGAGTACGACATAACGGTTATATATAAGAACGGCGACGACAAGCAAGTAGAGAGACTGCAGGGCGTAGTAATGACACTGCAGTTAGGCAACGAGCTAGAGGCTAGCTGCGATTTGCTTATTATGAACAGCCTTTTTGATAAGCCGCCCGTACAGATCACAGCCAAAAAAACACTACAGCTTATACACAGCTGCAAGCTGCGCGACTTTTACGTAATACCAGAGGGGCGCGACGAGTACATAGCAGTAAGCCAGACCGCAAAGGACAGCTACGACGACGAGATAGCAGCGGCAGCAGGCGTACTGCACAATATCGGAAACAACAAAAAGCCTAGAAAGCTGCTTAAGCTCTTAAGCGCTACTAGGCTTACTGAGGAAAAGGGCGCAGACCGTATTAAAGCGCTGGCAAAGGCATTAAACGACGAGCATATACCGTTTATATGGCTGGTATTTACAGCCAACGCATTTAACGGCACGCCTAAAGGCATTGTAGTAATGCAGCCAGACTTAGAGATTAAGCCATATATTGCAGCAGCAGACTACTTAGTGCAGCTTTCGGACAACGAGAGCTACTGCTACAGCATTGTAGAGGCGTTTAGCTTAGGCACGCCAGTAATTACTACACCTATTAGCGTAGCAGACGAAATAGGCGTAGAGGACGGCGTTAACGGCTATGTAGTGCCGTTTGATATGCAGGGCATAGACGTTAAGAAGATATACGAGCAGATACCCACAGGCTTTACTTACAAGAGCGAGGACAAGGAAATATTAAAGCGCTGGCGGCAGATCATAGGCAAGCCAACGCACAAGCCCACATATAAGCCAGCAGAAAAACTGCACGTAGAGGCGACACAGGACTACTTAGACAATGCACTAGGCAAAGTAGTAGTAGCTGGCGAGCGCCACTACATGAGTATACCGAGAGCAAACAAGCTGCTAAGCATGGGCTTAGTAAAGCTAATCGAAAATTAACTACATATATATAGGAAGAAACAGGCGCGGTAAGCGCTCTTAAAACACTTGATAAAAGTATTAACTTACCGACAGGGGGATAAAAAATAATATGCCTTATGTTAAGAGAACAACCCAAGCAGGAAAGACAATAGAGGTAGAGTACTACTACACCAGCCAGTACAACCGTAAGGGGCAGTGCAGAGCCGATAAAGTAAAGCCTACGAAAGAGGCACAGAAAAAAATTAACAATAAGCAGGCAGAGAGAAAGTTAAGGCTGCTGCTTAATGCTAACTTTGGTTATGGAGACTACCACGTAATACTTGACTACATCAGACAAGAGGGTAAGCCAGATCGCACCAAAGAGGAAATGCAGACAGATATAGCTAAGTTTCTGCGTGAGCTGAGAAAGTTATACAAGAAAGCAGGCAAAGAGCTTAAGTATGTGCACGTAATGGAGATAGGCAAAAAGGGAGCACGCCACCACCACTTAGTTATAAACAAGCTAGACACTGAGCTATTGCAGCAGGCGTGGTACAAAGCATACGAGGGGCACAACCGCGTTAAGGTATTCCCGCTAGACGATACAGGCAACTACGCAGAGCTGGCGGCATATCTGATTAAGTACACCAGCGAGCACCGCAGAGACGAGGGCGCACTTATGGGCAAGCGCTACAACAGTAGCCGCAACCTAGTACACCCAGAGCCAAAGTATGAAATATGCACCACACGCGCTTACTACAGAGTGCGAGAGGATATTAAACCACCTAAAGGCTACTACATACCAGCAGACAGCATAGAGCAGGGCGTAACAAGCCCAGAGTATTACGGCTATGGCTGGTTTAGGTACACAATGGTACGGCTAGAGTAAAGAGAGGGGCTAACCATGACAAAGGCAAAAGCAAAGAGAGTTATAGCGGCGAGCATTGCAGCAGTGCTTACACTTGTGCTACTGGGCAGCTGCTTTGTGAGAGACGAGGCAGTAGAGGCAGTAGTAGAAACCGAAGAGCCAGAGCTAGAAGTTATAGAGCTGGTTATAGAGCAAGCGCCAGCAGAGGCAGCAGGCGACGAGGTAGTAGAGACGCAGTACGAGTACATACCTAGCACGCAGGCAGCAGAGGGCTACATAAGCGAGCTAGAGCTTATAGAGATTACCGAGGAATACGGCAACATGTACGGGATATGCCCAGAGATACTGCAGGCAATGGCAGAGCGTGAGAGCACGCTTTACATTATGGCTACTAACGGCGACTGCAAAGGGCTTATGCAGGTAAGCGAGCGCTGGCACGCAGACCGCATGGAGCGCTTAGGCGTTACGGACATATACGACGTAAGAGGCAACATACTTGTAGCTGCAGACTATCTGGCAGAGCTTAGAGACACTACAGACTACGGGTACGACATTATATACGTGCTTATGAGGTATAACATGGCGACAGACACAGCAAACAGGCTGTATAAAGAGGGCGCGTATACAGACTATGCGCTAGAGATCATAGAAGAGAGCAAGCGCCTAGAGAGGTTACACGGGAAATGATAACAGCATTTATTACTATTACGGCAGCAGTGTTTATAGCGCTTGTACTGGCAGCAGGCGTAGCTATCAGTAAGGCAGGCGCGCAGCAGGCAGCAGAGGACAGCGGCGCACAGTTTAAGCAGAGGCTTAGCCACTGATTTAAAAGAGGCAAGGGCTGCCATAGCTGCTGCTTAACATGCAGGCACTACGACGAGTGCAAAGAGGACGAGCAAGGGGGATAACATGAGGCACAACTACAGACTAGACACAGAGGCAGGGGCACAAGAGGCAGTATTTAGCTGGTGTGACATTATGCGGAACACTTACCCAGAGCTTAAGCTACTGCACCACATACCAAACGGCGGGCAGAGAAACAAGAGCACAGCCATAGCACTAAAGCGGCAGGGCGTAAAGGCAGGCGTACCAGACTTAATGCTACCAGTATCGAGGCTAGGCTTTCACGGGTTGTATATCGAGCTTAAGAAGAGCGACCACAGCAACAAGCCAACAAAGCTGCAGAAAGAGTGGCTAGAGGCATTACAAGAGCAGGGCTACTTTACAGCTGTATGCTACGGCTACGACGAGACAATACAGACACTAACAGACTACTTAGAAAGCGAGGTAAAACTATGAACACAACAGCAATAGCAATTACTGGCATTATCTGCTTAACGCTCTTAGCGTTTCAGATCGTGAGCGAGGCAGGCAAGACAAAGAGACGCAGGCTAGAGCTTGCAGCAGGAATTACAGAAAGCGAGGGCGCTAAGAATGAATAACGCATGCTTAGTAGGCAGACTTACTAGAGAGCCAGACGTAAGGTACACGCAAGAGGGCAAAGCAGTAGCGCGCTTTACACTGGCAGTAGACGACTACAAAGAGACAGACTTTATAAGCTGCGTCGCTTTCGATAAGCAGGCAGAGTGGTTAGAGAAGTGGGCAAGCAAAGGCACAAAGGTAGAGCTAACAGGAAAGATTAAGACGGGCAGCTATACCAACAAAGACGGCGTTAAGGTTTACTACACAGAGGTAAGAGCTAATAGCGTGGGCTTTGGAGAGAGTAAGACAGACGCAGAGAACAGAGGACAGACACAGAGCCAGCAGCCACAGACTGAGGACGACGGCAGCGGCTTTATGAACATACCAGACGGTATAGACGAGGAACTACCGTTTAAGTGATTAGGGGGCGCTTATGGAACTAACACAGGACGAGTTAACCCAGATCATAACGCAGGCAGTAGCAGCAGGCGTAAAGGAATACAAGAGACAAGAGAAAGCAGAACGCCAGCAGCGAGACAGATACACAGACACGTTTAACCTTATGAAGAGCTACAGGGCTGCACTGTTTAGTACAAAGCAAGCGCCAGCAGACGGCGGGCAGCTATTGCAGCAGGCTAAGTTAAAAGCTAACAGGCTTAAGACAGAAATAGCAGTAGAGCATATTAACGCAGCTATGCAGCAGATAGAGGCAGACAAAGCTAAGGACGGCAGGCAGCACGAGTACGAGGCGTTTAAGTTGTATTTCTTAGAGGGCAGGACATACCAGTACATAGCAGAGGCACTTAACACAGGCGAGGCTACACCGCGCCGCTGGGTAACAGCTATAGTACAAGAGCTAAGCGTTATGCTTTGGGGCATAGACGATACGATTATATAAGCAGCAGATAAAATGGCAGGCGTGATTTTTTTATGATATTTTTTGAGGCTAAGGCATTGTATACAATGTTAGTGAGTGGGAAAGTATGAAAGCATGGGCAAAAGAGTTTTACGAAAGTAGCAGCTGGCGAGAGTGCAGGGCTGCATATCTCATTAGCCAGCACAACGTATGCGAGCGCTGCGGCGACATTGCAAAGGTTGTGCACCACAAGAAATACTTAACCGCAAAGAATATTAACGACGTAAGCATAACGCTTAGCTGGGATAACCTAGAGGCGTTATGCCAAGACTGCCATAACAAAGAACACCACAACAAACCCAAGCGCTACAGCTTTGATAGTGACGGAAATATAATTCCTAGCGAAAAATAAATAATAATCAAATTATTTTTTGAAAATTATTTATTGCAAAGCCCAGCTTGACAACTCCCCCCATTAGATCACAAAGACTAAGGGGTACAGTAACCGAGGGGGGAACTCTAATTTTACTCCGCAGGCGGGCGCACGCGTAGTGTAGTAGGGGGGCGGGGGTAGAGAGGTAAGAACATGGCAAGAACGACAGCAACAAAAACGGCAGCAGCCAAAAAAGGCGCGCCAAAAAA
>NZ_RAIR01000021.1 GCF_003625485.1 Butyrivibrio sp. CB08 | reverse complement strand
TGCACTAGTCAAGTAAAAGTAGACACAGTTTCAAAAAAACTCCACACTTGTTTTTAAGCATAGTACTCCCTGTACTGTTTCGGAGTCAGGTAGTTTAAAGAGTACGCAGGGCGTTCTTCATTGAAGAACACAATGTAGTCTGCAATCTCTCTTGTTATGTTTTCATTGCTTGTTATGTGTAGGTCATTAAACATCTCTGCCTTAATCCATCCGTTAATCGCCTCCATGGCAGCGTTATCGGTAGGTGTTCCTGCGCGAGACATTGAATGGACTATGTTATACAATGGCAGAAGTTCATTAAAGCTCTTTGAAGAGTAAACAGAACCCTGATCAGTATGCAAGACCATTTCCATATCTGGATACTGTGCTTTGACATCAAGGATGCCTTTAAGACCACTCATGTATGTCATCCTGTCGCCACGCTTTTTGGACAGGGAATAAGATAGGATTTCATTGTTCCAAATATCCATGAACAATGTAAGCTCATAATAGACTCCTTGTAGGTAGAATGCTGTCATGTCGCTTACTATGCACTGTAGCGGGCCAGAAACATTGAGGCCAGTCATGAGAAGATTTGGATATACTTTGTAAGGATCTCCTGGCTTTTTATATCTGTAATGCTTGCAGACACTAACTATACCCGCTGCTTTGCATATCCTGTGAGCTCTCTGATCTGACATAATGAGCCCTGTATCAAGAAGTATCTTGGCATTGAGCCACCTATACCCATGCGATGGATATTTGGCGTGATACTCTTTAAAGAGCACAAGGTCACTGATAAAAGATTTCATGCGGTTGGAAGGATGCTCTAAGCGTTTCTTCCACTTGTAGAAACCGCTGCGGTTTACGCTCAGTACTTCACATAGATATTTAACCGGAAACTGCCCGGATAGTTCCATTACGATTTCGAATTCTTGTTGTTTAAAGGAACGAATTCCTTGTTTGCACCAGCTCCTTTCACTTCGTATCCTTTTTTTGCTCGCAGTTCATTTGCCTTGGCCTGTACCAGTTCGCGGATCAGTTCCTCCTTGGACATGGACATGTACTCTTCCATTTCGGGAGTCACAGATGATTTTGATTTAACTGATTGCATTTCGGATGCTGAAGAAGCCGATTTTTGGGCTATGATTGGAATGCCATTGTGTTCTTTATAAGCACGAAGATATTTTTCTGCAGTGGCTTTGCTAATGTTATATTTAGCCATTGCATCCTTCTGTCTTATTTCGTGTTTATATAGCTGTTCACCTATGGCTAGCCTTTCTTCTTTTGTGTATAACATGTAGACCTCCTTGTGCTTTCTCATGTAAACGTGGCTACCTTATTACTCTAGTGTAGCAGCAAAAGGTTATTCCTGTTTACAAAAATAAGTTAGGTGTCTACTTTTACGTTATCACTTCA
>NZ_RAIR01000020.1 GCF_003625485.1 Butyrivibrio sp. CB08 | reverse complement strand
AGTAAAATACCATAATAAACGCACTAATCCTAGATTAAAAGCAACAAAAATAACTGCTGTTGCATTTAGTCTGGGATTTCTTTTATTCTAAGGATAATAAATGTATTTCGGATGATGGTCTTTGGTGTTCATATGATGATCCAACATTATATGAAAGGCAGGTGAAGAAAAATGTCTCATATGACATTAGATGACCGTGTATCTATCCAAGAAGGTCTTGATAATAATCTTTCCCCTAGTGCAATATCCAGAAAAATAGGCAAATCACGTTCTACAGTTATCCGTGAAATCCTAAAACACAGATCATTTAAAGGCAAGCGTTTTCCAGGTGCAAAGCCTCCATGTGCAAGAAAAAAGGACTGTATCGTTTATGGATTATGTAAAGACAGACGACGCTGTGCTGGTCCATGTAGAAACTGCCATGCATGTGTTGATGTCTGTCCTGACTACTTCCCTAACGAATGTGAAATACTTAACAAATCGCCACATGTGTGCAACGGATGCCATAAGCTTGCGTGTAATTACGAAAGATACTATTATTACGCTTCCTATGCCCATAATTCCTATCAGGACACGCTGATAAGCACCAGGGAAGGAATAAATCAGGATCCTGAATCTCTCCAGGAAATGGATGATCTTATCTCCCCTCTCATCAGAAAAGGTCAGTCTCTTTCTCATATATTTGCCACTCATTCAGACGAAATAAACTGCAGCCGTAGCACGATTTACAGATATATAAATGACTCCGTGTTTACAGCAAGGAACATCGATATGCCAAGAAGGGTCAAATATAAGGCACGAAAGGCTTCTGATGACAAGAAGCTGACTAAGGAAGAAAAACTTCTTGTACTATCAAGGAGTTACGAACGTTTCAAGAAATATATGGAGCAAAACCCAGATACTGACGTGGTAGAGATGGATACCGTTGTTGGGCCGGTGTCCACAAGCAAAGTACTGCTCACTCTCCTATTCAGATCATGTAATCTCATGCTGATCATTCTCTTGAAACAAAAGACACAGGAGGAGGTTGTCTGTGCATTAAACTGGCTTTGTGATGAGCTCGGAATCGAGCTTTTTAAGCAGCTTTTCCCAGTCATACTGACAGACCGTGGAATTGAATTTTTAAATCCTGAAGCCATTGAATGCGACAGATATGGGGAAATCAAAACAAAGCTGTTCTACTGTGATCCTCAGTGTGCCTGGCAGAAAGGTGCATTGGAAAAGAACCATGAATTCATAAGGTACGTGGTCCCAAAAGGTATTTCATTTGAGGATCTGACACAGGAAGAGATCACTCTCATAATGAATCACATAAACAGCCTCGCACGTGATAAATACCATGGAAAAACGCCATATCAGCTATCAAAAGTATTAATAGACAACAAGCTCCATGAAGTCATGAAGCTTGTCGAAATAAAGTCGGATGAAGTTTGTCTCAAGCCTGCGCTCATCAAAAGATGGCACAGATAACACATCCGTATCCATCTATTAGTTGCAGCTAATAAATGGTCGCTTTTGATTATCATATGTCACGTCTCATCCGAAATGCAACATTTTTGATACAGACCAGATGTGTTGCATTTAGTGTGAGAATATAGATGCCAGACGTCTTTTTGCCATGTTCAGAATTGAAAAAAACTGGTAGAATAGGGACAAAAAAAGAAAGCCAATGCCTGATAGACACTGACTTTCGTTGCATTTAGTTTAAGAAAAATTTTAATTGAAATATGTTGCGTTTACTTTGATTATTTACC
>NZ_RAIR01000001.1 GCF_003625485.1 Butyrivibrio sp. CB08 | reverse complement strand
TAGACACTGACTTTCGTTGCATTTAGTTTAAGAAAAATTTTAATTGAAATATGTTGCGTTTACTTTGATTATTTACCGAATGTGCTATATATATCAACCTGGTCGTATATGCATCTCCAGGAGCTCCAGGCGTCTGCTGTTACACATATATAGTGGGTTCCATCATTGGATATCTCATAGGATGCTCCACAACACCCTGATTCATTAACAAATCCTGTTTTGGCACCCACAACATCTCCATGGGTATCTTTATCCTCAATTCGACGCAAAAACCAGTTAGAAATCTGAAGCCCATCTGGATGCTGTGCTGTCGGTGTCGTCAGATATGTTCTTGCGTTTAATATTTCATGACATAATTCGTTTTCTTCTGCGGCCTTAAGTATCATGGCCATATCAAGTAATGTACAGTAATGATCTTTGTCATATACGCCTATACAATTGGTAAAATGAGCTGTATCTGATAATCCAAGTTCATCCAGCTTGTCATTCATCATCTGAACAAATGCTTCCTGAGATCCAGCTACATATTCAGCAAGGCACATGGCTGCATCAGCTCCTGAAGGTAAGATCGTGCCATATAAAAGATCTTTTACAGTTACTTCTTCACCTACTTCGAAACCTACCTGGCTACAATCGTTCTTGAAAACGTAATCCCCTATCTCCTGTGTCATTGTGAAAGTATTATCAATGTTATCAAGATGCTCAACAGCCACTAATAATGTAAGGATTTTGGTCATTGATGCGGGATTTATAGTGACATTGCCTTCTTTTGAAGCAATAACCTTACCAGTATCCAAATTAATTAGTAGACCATAGGTGCTCTGCACTTCTTCACTTGTAATACCAACGGTGTCGGAGTCGAGACTTGCGTCATATCCATCAAAAAAGCTGTCTGAATCAGCTGATCTTGCAAGATATGGATTCTCCTCTTCTATTTCAACATCTTCGATCATAGTATCAATGATTGTAAGCTCCTGAGTGGAGTTATCTGCAATTTCACCTGGCTCTACCTGATCATTTCCATTTTTGATCTTATTTACAGCAACAAATACTACGGTGATCAACAAAATTGGTATTAGAATAACCAGGCTGATATGGAAATAGATTTCTCTTTTTCGTCTTTTTCTATATTCTACGGCGGATAATCTAGATCCGTCTTTTTTCCTGTAATTTGCTCGTGTACCCAACTTATACCCCCAAAAATGAATGGAACGAAATAATCTTAACATTTTAGAAGGGGTATCATCAATATAAAACCACTAGATTTATGCAATAATCGATATTTCATACAATAATTGGTATTATTGGGTTTTTCTTCTATGATATAATGTGAATATGAATAATTACAGTGATGACAAGTATTACGAAGAACAGGACAAATTAAATACTATCAAGATGCGCGAAGTGTTAGATAATCTTCCTCGTTTTTGCAGACAGTATTTTAGAGGTATTGAGCCTACCACATCTGCAAGAACAAGGCTTGGTTACGCCTATGATATTCGCGTATTTTTTGAGTATCTTCATTCAGAAAATCCAGCTCTTTCCAAGATTGATATCAAGGATTACACCATAGACGTACTTGAAAAGATTGAGCGAGAGGACCTTGAAGAATATTTGCAGTATCTTTCTCTTTATGAGAAGGATTCCAAAGAGATAACTAACGCTGAGCAGGGGAAAAAGCGCAAAATGTCTGCTCTTCGTTCTATGTTCAGTTACTTTTATAAAGCTGAGATGATAACAAGAAACACAGCTGAGCTTGTTAATATGCCAAAGCTCCATGAACATGAGATCATCAGGCTTGAGCCAAACGAAGTCGCTATTTTGTTGGATCAGGTTGAAGCTGGAGAAAAACTTACAAAATCACAGCTTAAATACCATGAAAAGACCAAGCTACGCGATGTAGCTCTTTTGACCCTTCTTCTTGGCACAGGTATCCGTGTTTCCGAGTGCGTTGGAATAGATATGGATGACATTGATTTTGACAACAATGGCCTTAAGATCCATAGAAAAGGTGGCTATAACACAATAATCTATTTCCCTGATGAAGTAAGAACTGCTCTTTTAGATTATCTTGAGCAGAGAAAACTTATGATTCCCTGCGAAGGCAGTGAAAATGCAGTATTCCTGTCTCTTCAGAATAAGCGTATTACTGTAAGGGCGGTTGAAAATCTTGTAAAAAAATATGCCAGAAATGTTACTACACTTAAGAAGATCACACCTCATAAGCTTCGTAGCACTTTTGGCACAAATCTATACAAAGAATCAGGAGATATTTATCTTGTAGCTGATGTTCTTGGCCACAAGGACGTTAATACCACCAGGAAACATTATGCTGCCCAGGAGGATGAAAACCGTCGTAGGGCAGCCAGAATGGTAAGACTCCGTGAGGATAAAAAGTAAATATCACTTTACCATCTTATAGGTCTTCTTAAAGAAGGCCTTTTCTATTATAAAAATATCGTGAGGATCATCAGCACTTACTGCAATATAATCCCCTTTCTGACCTATCATATAGGTATCACTGTCCCAGTAAGGGAAGACTTTGGTAAAGCTTGTGAGCTTTTTGGCATAAACAGTAAGTTCACCAGTAGAGATACAGCCCCTGGCTTCTGGCATAAGAGGAATGAGTTTACCTGTATCAGCATTCTTGATATTAGGTGAATAATCAACGTTGAGCTTAAATTTCTTGCCGGTCTTTGTATATGCGCTATCAAACTTCTCTTCTGTGATCACAGAAACATCACCTGAATTACCAATGATAAGCACAGTATTGTCCTTGATCTCAATATTGTTATCGCCCTTTAGCGTTCTGACAATAGCCATATTACCTGACGGAATTAGGCTTTGCGGTTTAACAAATCCAACAACAAGAGGTGTTCTTACATACTTGGTCATTGATGAAGTATCAAGCTTGGTTTTCTTGGCGTAGATTATCTTGGAATTCTCAAAATAATCATTCATTCTGGTCTGAATAATACTTGATATGGACACCTTTGAAGAATCATCATCTACACAGTTGTAATCAGGATAATACTTCTTAATAAGTTCATTCTTAAATACTCCGCCAGCTTTTTCAGTATGTCCGCCGCCGGACCCAATTTTATCTGAAATAAATGTCGCAAGCTCGTCAGCCCTTGTCTCTGGCACGCAGCTTCTTATGGAAAACTTAACGCCAAATGACAATACGCTATAAACAAGACATACATCTACAGTATCAACACCTACAATAAAATCACCTATAAGGCCAAGGATATTGGGGTCACAGGGCTCACTTCTAAGAATTGCGTAGTGGTTGTCCTTGTGATACTCAACACCAAGCATGGCTACGCCTGCAATTCTGGCTTCTTTTAATGTCAGGTTCATATTCTTAAGCTTTAAAATAAGCGCCTTATCATAGTCCAGGGAATCGATCATATCACGGTCCAAAGGATGTGCCATCTCGGAAAAAGCGTTAGTATCAGAATATAAGCCATAGTACAGTGCTGTTGCAACTTTCTTATCGATGATCTTCTCTTCATTATCAATCTTGAGAAGATACCATATTACTGTACAGGAACTGCCAAGGTTACTTCGAACTTCATTGAGCTTAGGCAGATTGGCAGAAACCTGATGGTGATCGATAACTGCTATTTCTTTTGCATTAAACTTCTTAACATTACCTTCTCCATATTGGCAGTCTGTCATAAGAAGAAGATCCGGTTTTGTTCTTAAAGAAGTTACATATTCAATTGGAATATGGAGTTTTTGAATAAGATAGACCAGGTTGCTCTTGCTGATCTCAAAATTGCCAGAATAGATGAATCTGACCTTTTTTCCATGGGATTTGAAATAACTGTATAAAACATATCCTGAACAGATAGCATCTGCATCAGGATTGTCATGGCATTGTATAACGATAGAATTGTAATTTAATAGACTGGATAATTTCATATTTTTCTCCCAAGAGTATTATATATTACTTCCTGGAAGAAAATAAGGCTAAAATTATTTGAACTCTGTGGAATAATAAGGAACTACAAGACTTTCTCCTGCATTGAGTCTGTCAGGATCAGAAATTGAGTTGATTGAGCATATCTCAGCTATATAGTCCTGCATGTCATCATAATGTTCAGATGAATAATCAGCCTGTGTCAGATTCCACATTGTATCATCACTGTGTACAGTAACAGTCTTGTAGTATTTGAATTCTGGTACAAATGTATCAGACTGAGCCTCAGATTTGATTGTAGATGCAAATAAAAAACCTATGAAAATAAGAAGAGCTACAGTGACGCAAAGCAGGCATACCTGTCTTCTGAAGATCCTTGCTCTTCTGATCTTGTTCTTGCGAATGCGAACTTCGCTCTTGCTGTAATATCTTGGATCATTATATAAACTTGCTGCGGCTCTCATAGCATCACTCATATCAAATCCTCCAATGCGAACATTTGTTACGAACAGTTGTTCTGTAATTATATTATCGAACATATTTTCGTTTGTCAACATTTTTCGAACATATTTTCCGAACAAACATTTGCTTTTTTATACTTTGGTGTGCTATACTGTATTTAGTTAGTGACAATATTATAGGAGGGGTCATATGTCAAAAGGTAAGATATCGCCCAAGCAGCAAGAGATTCTTGAATATATCAAGGAACAGACACTTTCTCGTGGATTCCCACCAGCAGTAAGGGATATATGCAAGGCTGTTAATTTAAAATCCACTTCTTCTGTTCACTCCCATCTTGAAACACTTGAAAAGAACGGATATATCAGAAGAGATCCTACCAAGCCAAGAGCTATTGAGATCTGCGATGATGGCTTTAATATGGTCAGAACCGAGATCGTCAGCATTCCCGTTATTGGACAGGTTGCTGCAGGTACACCTATTTTAGCTGAAGAGAATATCGATTCCTATATTCCTATTCCAGCAGAGATGTGCCCTAAGGGATCAGATGCCTTTATTCTTAATGTTAAGGGCGATTCAATGATAAATGCTGGAATCTATAACGGCGACAAGCTTTTTGTCCAGGTTTGCAATACAGCCAAAAATGGGGATCAGGTTGTAGCGCTTATAGATGATTCCGCCACAGTTAAGACTTTCTACAAGGAGAAGGATCACATCAGACTTCAGCCAGAGAATGACAGCATGGATCCTATCATTGTTGATGATTGCAAGATACTTGGTAAGGTATTTGGTGTAATGAGATTCTATTAAATATTTAAGGCCTGAAACAATGAAGTTTCAGGCCTTTTTCTTTACAATTATTTAGTTAGTTCTGAAGGCTCAATAGCCTTTCCATCTCTCCAGATTCTCTCAAGATCGTAGAATAATCTGTTTTCACTGTCGAAGACGTGAACAATGATATCACCAAAATCAAGAAGGATCCAGTTTGCACCATCATATCCTTCAATATTCTTGGTAAGATATCCTTCTCTTCCAAGCTTCTCCTGCACGTTATCCGCAAGAGCCTGTACCTGGTTTCTATTGGTACCTGCAGCAATGATAAAGTAATCTCCAAGAGTAGAGATACTGCTGATATCGATAACTCTGATATCTTCACCCTTTCTATCATCAAGGGCATCGACAGCCAGGGCTGCCATTTTCTTTGAATTCTCTAAATCTGACATGTACACCTCTTATTTTTTGTATTTGTCTTTGTAGTATTCGTAGGCAATAGTAGTTGCCTCATCTACTTCTTTTCCTATGGTTTTAAGGTAAATAACAGAATTGTGAAGGATGTGAGCAAGACATTTATCAATATCTGTAAATGCCTCTTGCCTTATCTCTCCCATGTCTTCAAGAAGCTTTCTGTTAGGCTCAATAAAATCTGCAATATACACGATCTTTTCAAGAAGAGACATATCTTCTCTTCCTGTGGTATGCCATCTTATTGCATTTAATATATCCGTATCATAGACGTCATATTTAGTCCTTGCAAGATACATACCAACCTTTGCGTGAAGCAGAGAATGATTCCTGCGTTCCACATCGGAAATCTCTATATTATGTTTTTCGCAGATCTTGATCTGTTCTTCATGGGACATACACTTGGCGCAATCATGAAGAAAACCTGCGATAAGAGCCTTTTCTACATCAGCGCCATGAACAAAAGCCATACTTGCTGCTGTATAAGCCACACCAAGAGTATGATCAAAACGGTCTGGTTTTAGCTCTTTTTCCAATTGCTTACGAAGCTTCTGTGAAATCTCAATAGTCTTCATCTATAAAGCCCCTTAATGCACATGTATTCTATACACTGCTCAGGCATGAGATATCTTACTGATCTTCCTGTCTTGACCCTTTGTCTTATCTCGGTTGACGAGATGTCGATCCTGTTAAAGGTCATAAGTCTGATATCTGCACCAAATCTGGTAGCCAGCTCTCTCTGTTTTTTATCAAGGGCTGCAAGATCGTCATCAGCTCTGACTGCAGCCAAAATAACACAGGACTGCATCAGCTCTTTTGCCTTATACCATGTATCAAGTCCGATAACTGAGTCGCCTCCAAGGATGAGGTAAAGCTCATCACCTGGATACATCAGTTTGAGCTCCTGAATGGTGTCATAAGTGTAGATTCCCTCTGGCTTGTCAATCTCAAGTCTTGAACAGGTGAAATAAGGGTTATCAGCAATGGCCATCTTAACCATCTGATACCTGATGTCTCCACTGGTTATCTCTGTTCTGTTGATGAAATGAGCCAGATTATTTGGAATATAGATTATTCTGTCAAGGCCAAACTGCTCCCTTGCGGCTTCACCAAGAAGAAGGTGAGCATTATGGATAGGATCAAAAGTTCCGCCAAGAATTCCGATTTTTCTGCATTCCATATTTGGGCCTCCGTTATTGGTTTGACTTAGTTCTTTTTACTCTTAGGTAAAATGATCTTAGGATCATCCTTGAAAGGCTTGTATAAAACAAACTTACGGCCAATGACCTGAACAAGATCAGATCTTGAACGCTCTGATACTGTAATAGCGACTTCCTTGACATCATCAAGGCAGTTCTTTAATACAGTTATCTTAATAAGCTCATGTGTGTTAAAAGCTTCTGAAATAGCATCTATAACCTCAGGTGTTACGCTTCCCTTACCGATCTGAAAAACAGGATCAAGGTCAGCTGCAAGGCTCTTTAAATATGCTCTCTGTTTACTGGTTAATGTCATTATTCTTCGTCCTCATTGTCATCTTCGTCTATGTCATCTACAGGCATTGTGTCTGCATTTCGATAGTATTCAAAACTGTATCCGTACATTCTTACTGTATCGCCTTCGCCGATGTGGAGCTTCTCAAGTTCATCGAGAATACCGTTATCAGCAAGGAATTTCTGGAAGAATGCAAAGCCCTTTTCAGATTCAAGGTTGGTGTAACCAAGCATCTTCTCAATCTTAGGACCTTCTATTACGTATTCAGCTTCGTCGCTGTCATAGAATACTGAGAATGCATCATCAATATCCTTAAGCTCCTGTTCAGGGAAGAATTCCTGTTCAAATACCACAGGCTCTTCGTTGATCTCAGAAAGGGTCCTACTTACATAGTATAACAAGTCTTTGATGCCTTTTCCAGTAAGGGTGGATGTGGCAAAGACCTTAACGCCAAGTGGTTCATACTTTTCCCTGATCTTTTTGATGATCTCAGAATCTTCTCCCTCAGGAAGCATATCTATCTTATTGGCAGCAATTACCTGTTTCTTTTTGGTAATATCGGCATTGTAGCGCTCAAGCTCGCTGTTTATAGCCTCCAGATCCTCCATTGGGTCACGGCCTTCTGTAGATGCTGCATCCACAACATGGATCATCATCCTTGTTCTCTCGATATGGCGAAGGAACTCATGTCCAAGACCCGCTCCCTCTGAAGCTCCCTCAATAAGACCAGGAATATCAGCTACAACAAAGCCCTTTGCATCATCAAGATCAACTACTCCAAGCATGGGAGAAAGAGTTGTGAAATGATAGTTTGCAATCTTAGGCTTCGCATTAGAAACCTTTGAAAGGAATGTTGACTTACCTACATTAGGGAAACCAACAAGACCAACGTCAGCAATTACCTTAAGCTCAAGTAAAACCTCAAGCTCCATGGCTGGCTGACCTGGCTGAGCGTATTTTGGAGCCTGCATGGTGGATGTGGCGTAGTGCATATTACCATTTCCGCCTCTTCCGCCCTTAAGGACTACCATTCTGCTGTTCTCACCGCTCATATCAGCGATAACTTTTCCGCTCTCTGCGTCTTTTATAACTGTACCCTCAGGTACATTGATAATGAGGTCGGATCCATTTTTACCATGCATCCTCCTCTTATTTCCATTTTCACCATTCTCAGCTTTGTACTTACCGCCATAGTGAAAATCAGCAAGGGTGTTGATGCCCTTATCTACTTCGAATATGATATCTCCGCCTTTTCCACCATCGCCGCCATCAGGACCGCCGTTAGGTACATATTTTTCTCTGCGAAAAGAGATATGACCGTCGCCGCCTTTACCGCTTTGAATGAATATTTTCGCTTTATCAACAAATACAGGCATATGTTTACCTCAAATATGTTTTGAAAAAAATAGGCTTCAAACGAACAATGTTTGAAGCCTGATAAATCACATTACTAATTACTTATTCTCTACAGGATGAACGCTAGCCTGCTTTTTATCTCTGCCCTTGCGCTCAAATCTAAGAATACCATCAACAAGTGCAAAGAGTGTGTCATCGCTACCGATTCCAACATTTACACCTGGATGAATGTGTGTTCCGCGCTGTCTGTATAAAATATTACCAGCCTTTACGAATTGTCCATCAGCTCTTTTTGCTCCAAGTCTCTTGGATTCTGAATCTCTACCGTTCTTAGTAGATCCAACACCCTTCTTATGAGCAAAAAATTGAAGGTTCATATTCATCATGACTTATACCCTCCTAAATTTAATGTTCAAAAACTTCTTACCGTACTGATCGTATATACCTGTAACACCAAGTTCAAAAGATTTAAGAAGCAGATCTGATTCCTTTGAAGGAATATCCTTGAAAGTTACACGGATGATTCCATCCTTTTCGCTTTCAAAGACATCTATTTCATCTTTTGTAAGCTTCTCTATGGAATTGAGGGTGTTGATCGTCAGCACTGAAACAGCTGCACAAACAATGTCCTCTCCATATTCTGCATATCCAGCATGACCATTACATTCAAATTCTTTATAATTGTCATCGGAAGTCTTGGTAATTGTAATAGTAGTCATGGTATATCGACCCAGTTTAAATTACATAGAAATCTTGTCGATCTTAACAAGTGTAAATGGCTGTCTATGACCGTTCTTCTTGTGATAGCCAGTCTTTCTCTTGTACTTGTAAACAACAACCTTCTTAGCACGGCCCTGCTCAACTACTGTTGCGCTAACCTTAGCACCAGAAACATCGCCTGCAACCTTAAGTGCCTTGTCATCGTTTACTGCAATAACATTGTCAAATGTTACTTCTTTTCCAGGCTCTACATCAAGCTTCTCAACCTTGATCTCATCGCCCTCGGAAACTTTGTACTGCTTTCCACCAGTTACAATAATTGCGTACATAAGTTACCTCCTTCTTCTAAAAAACTCGCTAACTTCGGCGGGGCAAGGCCCACTTAAGCCTAGTTAAGCGGCATACCATGGTATAATAGCACAGGGTTTATCCGTTGTCAACAGCCTCTGTATTATTTTCCAATACTTCTTTTAACGTTTTATCATTTTTACTTCTTGTAAGCTCAACTATACCAAGTCCCGTTATGTCCACAAACTCAGTATGTACAGGCTCTTTTCTGGCAAGCTTTCTTACATAATCACAGAGTTTTTCAATATCCTGCGCATCTTTCAAATTGATAAAATCTATAAGGATCATTCCAGAGAGATTACGAAGACGTATCTGTCTGAATATCTCTTCAGCGGCTTCATAATTGATCTTGGAAAGAGTATCTCTCTTCTTATCAATAGCTTTACCGGAATTAACATCTATGGCATTAAAGCTCTCAAGCTGTTCTATAATAAGAAATCCACCGCTCTTAAGCCACACTCTGTTGTGCGTAAGTTTATCTATGTCCTGTCTGATACTATATACAACAGATTCATTAATAATGTTATATTCTTCTATTCCCCTTGATTTAAGGAAGTTTTTAGCCTTTAGTATATGATCCTCGATGTCTCCGGATTTTCCCTTTTTTATACAGGAATATACTGATCTGCTCCTGCCTTCAGTCAGTATGCGCTCAAGCTCATAAGCACATTCCCTTATATCATTTAGGATGGTTAAAAGAGCTTCATCCCTTTGAAGTTCTGATGCTTCGGTTCTTATGATGATCCCAAAGCCAGTTTCTCTAAGGAGTTCATTGAGGCCATCCATTATTGATGGAAGCTCTCCTTTTACATCAGAAATAAGGCTCTCTCTAAGATCATCAGGAAGCTTTAAGGATGCGCCTACACCTTTTCTTCCAAGTGTAACTACTGAGTATTTGCCAGATATTGATATATAAGAAGTAAGCTTGGCTTTTTTCAGCTTAAGGGCTTCTGTATCAATCTGAAGGATAATCTCGTCGCCCTGTCTTAGATCTTTTGCAGAAAGTATCTTCCTACCAGTTACACTTACAGGGAGTATGCTCTTAAAAGGAACATATCCTATCTGCCCATCTCCAAACCTTACAAAGGCAGACTGCAGGTTTTGAAGTATGTTATCAACGCGACATAAATAAATACTTCCAAGTTCAGAGTCCCTTACAAGAGACAAAAATGAAAGCTTATTATCAATATATGCAGATACAACAGGGTATTTTTCATATTCGGTAACAAAGATATCAGCCATTTAAGTATATTCTCTTATTTATATCATCTGTTATGAAAGGCTCAATATAAGTGCCTTTCTGATCCTCGCCAGATTTGTAGATATCTATCCTGTGGATATCCAGGAACTTGGTATCAAATTCCTTATCAAGACTCTTGTAAAAGTACTCGAAAAGAAGTGCTGGTTTAAGAGTCTCTTTGCTACTCATGCTAAGAAGCATGTCAACACTGCTGTTTTCATGGTCGAAAGTATAATCGAATAACATTTGTTTCATATCAATTTCTTTTTCGCCACTCTTTGTTTTCTTCATGGCTGGAAGATGATCACCCTTAAGGTATTCCTCCATCTTGTATGTCCAGTCAGGAAAATCGGCGCTCTTTCTGAGCTGTAAACAGTATCTGGCGGCATAGGACAATGTCATTGCTTTGTCCTCGCCTTCTTTGAGCTCAGTAATAGCCAGTATTTTTATACCTTCATTCATCACGCTGTTAAGTCTGTACATGATATCCTGAGTAGAAACCATGGAATTAACAGTCATATCAAGGTATTCACCATCACTGGTAGCACCAACACTAAGTGGTTGAGCAAAAGATAACACCTGATGTGGGCTAAAGCCTTCAGAATATTTGATATCAATGTCTGCTCTTCTTATAGCCTTCTGGAAATATCTCATGACATCCAGATGTCCGATAAACTTAATAGGGCCGTTTTTTGAAAATTTCAGGCGTAATTTATTCATTTATCTTGCCCTCCTTACATACACCGACTCCATAAGATGCAGCTCCGCATCCAAGGCAGCCTTTTCTGCAATTGGTAGAAGGCGTTCCTTTTATGGAATTCTTCCATTCTCTTAAAAGGAATTCTTTTGTTACGCCGCAGTTAAGTATATCCCAAGGGAAGATCTCATCATCAGCTCTTTCCCTTGTTGTATAGAAGAAAGGATCAATTCCGCATTCTTCAAAGGTTTCCATCCACTTGCCAAAGTCAAAGTATTCGCTCCAGGCATCAAAAATACAGCCCTTCTGATAAGCCTTTAAGATGACGTCATTAAGCTTTCTGTCGCCCCTTGCGAAAATACCTTCCATCATGCTGGCATCAGCTTCGTGCCAGTTATATTTGATATGCTTCTGGTTAAGCTGTGCCATAATACCTTTTCTGGTCTTATTGGCCTTATCAAGGAATTCCTCCTTGGTATTCATTCTTGCCCACTGGAAAGGTGTAAATGGCTTTGGGACAAAGAATGAGGTACTTGCAACAATATCTATAGTTCTACCGTTTCTCTTTTCCTTTGGGACAGTTTCGAAATACCTTACAGCAATCTTATTGGCTATATCTCCGATTCCAAGGATATCGTCGTCAGTTTCTCCAGGAAGACCCAGCATAAAGTAGAGCTTAACCTTATTCCAGCCTCCAAGGAAAGCCTGCTCAGAGCCTCTTAAAATATCCTCTTCTGTAAGGCCCTTGTTAATTACATCTCTCATTCTCTGGGTTCCAGCCTCAGGAGCAAATGTGAGACTGCTCTTTTTTACGTCCTGAACCTTGCTCATTACATCCAGAGAGAATGCATCAATACGAAGGCTTGGAAGAGAGATATTTATCTTTTTCTCATTACAGCTTTCGATAAGGAAATCCAGAAGCTCCGGGAGCTTTGAATAATCACTGGAACTTAGCGAACTTAAGGAAATCTCCTCATATCCTGTATTCTTAAGGGATTCAAGAGAAATCTTCTTAAGATAATCAACATCCTTTTCGCGAAGTGGCTTATAGAGCTGTCCAGCCTGACAGAATCTGCAGCCTCTTATGCAGCCACGCATGATCTCAAGAACTACTCTGTCCTGTGTGACCTTGATATAGGGAACAACAGGCTTTGTAGGATAAAACTCTTTTGACAGATCAAGACACATTTCCTTGTAGACAGTCCTTGGTACATCTGGATATACAGGATCCATAGAGAGAATGGTGCCATCCTCCTTGTACTTAACATCATAAAGAGATGGAACATACATACCTGGAATCTTCGCAACCATATGAAGGAAGTCCTGTCTGGAAATGCCATCATTTTTTGCTTTTTTATAGAGATCAAAAAGCTCCCTGTACCTGGTCTCGCCCTCTCCGATGTAGAAAATATCAAAGAAGTCTGCGATTGGTTCAGGGTTATAGGTGCATGGTCCGCCGCCTATAACAATAGGATCTTCCCATGTCCTGTCTGCTGTTTTAAATGGAATCCCAGAAAGATCAAGAATCTGAAGGATATTGGTGTAGCACATCTCATACTGCAGGGTAAAGCCAAGGAAATCAAAATCCTTTACCTTATCCTGAGATTCAAGCGCAAAAAGAGGAATGTTCTGACTCCTCATAACAGCGTCCATGTCCATCCATGGTGAATAGACACGTTCGCACCAAACATCTTCGTAGGAGTTAAACATTCCATAAAGAATCTGTATTCCAAGATGAGACATTCCAATCTCATAAACATCAGGAAAACAAAAGGCGAATCTGATATCCACCTTCTCTTTATCCTTCATTACGCAGTTAACTTCGTTGCCTATGTATCTCTCTGGCTTCTCAATACTGAGCAATGTCTCATCTGAAAGAGCTAAGTTTTCGTTCATTTCACTTTCCTTTATCGTCTCGACAGTTCGTCTGTTATATCCTCCCAGCTAACATTTTTAACAGCCATGAGGACCATCATATGATACAGGAAATCTGACATTTCGTAAATAACTTCGTTGTCATTAGGGTTTTTGGCAGCAATGACCATCTCTGTGGCCTCTTCGCCAACCTTTTTAAGGATCTTGTCTATGCCCTTATCGAACAGGTAATTAGTGTATGAACCTTCTCTTGGATTAGTTTTTCTGTCTTTAATGACTTCATATACACTATCAAGAACCTTCTGAGGATTCTTTTCGCTATAGTCTTTTTTGGCAATCTCATTAAAGAAGCAGGAATAGCTGCCTGTGTGACAAGCTACTCCAATCTGCTTAACTTTTGCAAGGATAGTATCCATATCGCAGTCAGCAGTAAGACTCTTAACATACTGATAATGAGAGCTGGTCTCGCCCTTTATCCAAAGCTCGTTTCTGCTTCTGCTAAAATAGGTCATTTTACCAGTTGCAAGTGTAGTGTTATAGGCCTCTTCGTTCATGTAAGCAAGCATAAGAACCTGATCAGTTCTATAGTCCTGAACGATAACCGGTACCATTCCGTCAGAGTTCTTCTTAAGGTCTCCCCAGGTAAAAGAGCTTGTAAGAGCCCTGTCAGCTACGTCCTTTTCTATAATATCTTTTCCGTCGTAAAACTTAGCGTCTTTAGACTCTGGAGCAGGAACAAAAGAGCCATTATTGCATGTAAACTGAATGAGTTCACAAGCAAAAGTATCGATCTGGTCCTTGTTTTCATCTATAACCTTCTGATCATCGTAGCAGATAACAATCTTGTCCTTACCAAACTTCTCTGATACTTCCTTCAAAATCTCAATATTTCCAGGTTTTGAGAAGTTGAGTGCAGCTTTTTTGCAGCCAGCATAGAGAAGTTTTTTGATGTCTTCCATACGCTTAACATTGCCAGCACCTGTCACAGGAACATCAACTTCCTTGCAAATGTCCTTGATAATATCAAGAGCATCCTCGTGAGCTGCGTCATTACCTGACTCTGACATATCGAAAACAATGATCTCGTCAGCACCATTATCTGAAATGCTGCCACAAAATGCTACCGGATCATCACTAACTGCTGATATCTTGTCAAGTGATGATACAACCTTGCCATTTGAAAGAAATATATATCCAACTACTTTTTGTCTGTTATCCTGCATAATCAAAGCGCTCCTTTAGTGCTAAGTACATCTGTGATCCTTGGATCAAATGTTGAAGCCTCATCCAAAGCCTTGGCAAAAGCCTTGAACATGGCTTCGATCTTGTGGTGGTCATTAAGACCTGTGATAACCCTTAGGTGTAGATTCATGGCTGCTGAATAAGATACAGCATAGAAGAATTCTCTAACAAGCTGGGTGTCAAAATCTCCTACCATAGGTGATTCAAACTCTGCATCCATAACAAAATAAGGTCTTCCACAAAGGTCAACTGCGCTCATTACAAGAGTTTCATCCATAGGAAGGATCATGCTTCCATAGCGCTTAATTCCTTTTTTGTCGCCAAGAGCCTGCGCAATGGCCTGTCCAAGCACTATTCCGGTATCTTCTACTGTGTGGTGACCATCTACCTCAAGGTCTCCAGAAACCCTGACATCCATGTCATAAAGACCATGTTTTGCAAATCCTGCAAGCATGTGATCGAAAAATCCGATGCCTGTTTCGATGCTAGAAACTCCAGTGCCATCGAGGTTTAATGAAATTTTTATATTTGTTTCTTGCGTTTTTCGTGTTACGGTGGCTTCTCTTTTAACCATAGCTTGTGGCTCCCTTTTGTCTGATACTAAATATTGTCATTTTAAATTATAAACATTATGTAAACTTGCATTTAATTTATAATTTAGAAAGTTAACTTGCATTTTTAACACAATTTTACACAATTACAAATGTGATTTAATCGGTATTATCCATATCAGTCATTATCATAACATATTGAATCACTTACTCAAACCTGACTGCGATGGAATTTGCATGTGCTGTAAGCCCCTCTCTGGTTGCAAACAATTCAATATCCTTATGAACATTATATAATGCCTGTTGTGAATACGAAATAATACTTGTTTTCTTAACGAAATCATCTACTGAAAGCGGTGAGAAGAACCTGGCTGTGCGGTTTGTAGGCAAAATGTGGTTTGGTCCAGCAAAGTAATCTCCTAAAGGTTCAGAAGAATAATCTCCAAGGAATATGGCTCCTGCATGCTTGATCTTGGTCATTACTTCATAAGGATTTCTGGTAATGATCTCAAGGTGCTCTGAAGCAACTGCATTAGCGGCTTCTATAGCATCTTCCATGTTTTCAGCAACAAAGATATATCCGTAATTATCCAGGGATTTCTTGATGATCTCTGCCCTTGATAATGTCTTTAAGAACTCGTCTATCTCAGCTGAAACCTTATCTGCTACTTCCTGAGATGTTGTAACCAGTATTGCGCTGGCCATTTCATCGTGTTCTGCCTGTGACAATAGATCTGCTGCTACATATCTTGGATTAGCGGTTTCATCTGCAAGAACAAGGATCTCACTTGGACCTGCAATAGAATCAATTGATACATGGCCAAAGCAGGCCTTTTTAGCAAGGGCAACAAAGATATTACCTGGTCCAGTGATCTTATCAACCTTGGGAATGCTCTCTGTACCGAAAGCCATGGCAGCTATAGCCTGTGCCCCGCCCACTTTATAGCTTTCTGTAACACCTGCTATGTCTGCAGCTACCAGTGTACCTGGGTTAACCTTGCCATCCTTACCAGGAGGCGTACACATTACTATTCTCTCAACTCCAGCTACTTTTGCAGGAACAACATTCATAAGAACGCTGCTTGGATATGCAGCCTTACCACCTGGAACATAAACTCCAGAGATTTCTATTGGGAGAATTCTCTGGCCAAGGATACTTCCATCTTCCCTGGTGTCGATCCAGGTATTTCTCTTTTGCTTCTCATGAAAGACTCTGATATTCTCAGCACTCTTTTTCATAACCTCGATGAACTCAGGATCAAGGGCTGCATAGGCCTCTTTAATCTCATCATCTGTTATTTTAACACAGGTAGCATCGAGCTTACATTTGTCAAATTTCTCTGTATATTCAAACAAAGCTTTATCGCCATTATTTCGAATATCATTTATTATTCCATTTACTGTTTCTTCGTATTCTGTATAGCTTCCAGGATTTCTGTTAAGCAGATTACCCAAAAGCTCCTGTTTAGTCTGCTGTGTTAACTTAAGTGTTCTCATTAACCAAGATTCTCCTTAATATCACTGATGAGTTTGCGAATTCTCTCTGTCTCCATCTGCATGCTGACCTGATTTACGATCATTCTGGCAGATAAAGGACATATCTCCTCAAGTACTTCAAGTCCATTCTCTCTAAGAGTTGAACCGGTTTCAACAATATCTACGATAACATCTGACAGATTGACGATAGGTCCAAGCTCTACTGATCCGTTAAGCTTGATGATATCTACTGTCTGATGCTTTTTGTTAAAGAAATAGTCCTTGGCGATGTTTGGGTATTTACTTGCAACCCTGATCATCTCCCTATGCTCTAAGAGCTCTTTAGCCTCATGAGGTCCGCATACGCACATTCTGCATTTGCCAAAGCCAAGATCTAAAACCTCATATACTCTTCTGTTTTCTTCTAAAATGGTATCAGCACCAACAATACCAATATCTGCAGCGCCATACTCAACATATGTAGGAACATCTGGCCCCTTAGCCAAAAAGAACTTCAGCTTAAGCTCTTCGTTGGTAAATATGAGCTTTCTGGTCTTTTTATCAAGGATCTCTTCACACTGGATACCGCATTTATTAAGGATCTCCATTGTGTCATTAACAAGTCTTCCTTTACCAAGGGCAAAAGTTAAATATCTCATTATCTTTACTCTCCCCTCTTTCTGTTTTTAAGAGCCACAGCTTTTCCTGCTGCTCTAAGCTCAGAAGCCTTCTTAAGGCTCTCTGAAAATGATTGTTCATCGAACTCAATGACTACTGGAGCATCTTCATGCTGGATGTCGATATTCTGTCTGTAAAGAGCAGACATAAGGTCATCCAGTAAGATTACAAATCCAATAGCAGGAGCATCCTTGCCATATTTGCCAAGAAGTGAATCGTATCTTCCTCCCTTAGCAATGGCATCGCCCACTCCATAGGTATAAGCACTGAAGATCACGCCGGTGTAATAGTTGAATTTACTTAGCATTCCAAGGTCAAATGATACATACTGGCTCACATTATATTCCTTGAGCACCTGATACAGCCTTTTAAGCCTTGAAATAGCCTGGATAGACCTGTCGTTACTTACCTGCTGTCTTGCTCTGTCCAAAGCCTCATCTGTGCCAATAAACTCGGAAAATCTTACTATAAGGTCCTTGTACTTGTCAGAGATAAGTCTCTCAGTCATGATGTTCTCAGCTGCAAAATAATTCTTCTGAAGGATCTGCTCTCTTACCATTTCCTCAGTTTCTTCATCGATTCCAGCTTCCTCACAAAGGCCCTTGTAATAATCTGCATCTCCGATACTTATCTGGAATTCTGAAAGGCCTGAGCTTTTAAGGGATTCGATCAAAAGAGCTATCATCTCAGCATCAGCAAATACCGAGTCGTCATTCAAAAGCTCAACTCCGATATCGTAGTTTTCCTTTAGCTTACCCTGAAGATTAGAAGTGTTTAAAAAAGATTTACCCTGGTAAACCACTCTTACAGGCTGTGAATCCTCGAGCATGACCTTTGATGCGCATCTTGCTATTGAAGGTGTAAAATCGGGCCTTAATACAAGAGTATTGCCTTCTTTATCAAAGAACTTATAAAGCTCTTTTGCATCGGATGTATTGATCTCATCAGCAAATACATCGAAAAACTCAAATGTAGGGGTATCGATATCCTGATATCCAAAGCTCTTCATCTTGCCATAGATCCTGTCCTTGGTAAGTATACGGTCACTGCATTCAGTTCCATATATATCTCTTACACCGTCTGGGGTATGTAATAATACTTTGTTCATATAAACCTCACTTTAGTAATGCACAGTGCTACTATGCTAATTCGCTACTATAAAAGAGAGTTTACAGTATTGATAGTTACCTGTCAATCTTTTTATTCTCTGTTTTCAAGATCAATGGATAATGTATCTAAATAAGGAACGAATATACCTGCGTCGTGACTTGGTTTTATTACATAACTCTCGTCAAGTTCATCGTGTCTAAAACTCTTTCTGCCGCCATCCGCTGCTCTGTCCCAAAATACCTTAAGATCACGAAATGGAAGGTAATAAAACTCATTTAATGCGGTGAAATAGATAAGGAAAAAAGCAACGCCGTCCTGCTTTTCAAAATTCTCCATGAAATCAACCTGATGCTGATGGATATTCTCAAGAGCAAAGGTTTCCTGGGCACATTCCTTGGCATCAAAACAAACAGGGATACCCTGAACTGCGCCTATGTAATCGACAGTACTCTTTTGATCAAAGTAGGCAAGAGTTATATGCCTTGTTTCTTTTTCAATATTAATGGGTGTTATGGGAGTCGGAATCTTTTGAATAAGCGCAAGTCCAAGCTCACCATACCTCTCATTGGTTCTGTTTATGAGTTCTTCTAGGGTCGAACCTCTAAGGCCCCTGGATTTCCATGTTGGCATAGATCGTTAACCTGTTATTTTCTTAAATTCTTTTGGAAGCTCAGCTACAAACTCTTTTCCAGCGATATTATCAAAAGGCGCTTCAAGGTCTTTAGGAAATACAATGCGGTAGCTGTGAAGAAGTTGATGATTTAATGAAAATACCTTCTTGCCGCCATACTTAACATCACCTATTATTGGATGGCCAATGCTGGATAAATGAGCCCTGATCTGGTGCGGCTTACCTGTAACAAGCTTAACCTCAAGCACAGTCAGGTCTTTATCAGAGAGGTAACTTACAGGTTCATAAACCGTCTCAATATATGAATATCCTTTACCTGGATCAGTCTTTTTTATATCTACCTTATTTGCCTTTTCATCCTTACTTAGATAGCCCTTAAGAGTAACTCTGTCTGTAAGCCTTCCGGATACAATAGTTCTGTAAAACTTATCTACAGCTCTTTCACTTATCAGGCTGTTCATCTTGCGGGCACCAATAAGGGATTTGGCGCATATAACAAGCCCTGTGGTATTGCGGTCAAGCCTGTTACAAATTGATGGCCTGTATGTTTCAAGGCTCTGCCCTGTCACTTCGCCCTTTTCAAGCAGATAATCTATAAGCCATTCATTTAGACTTATATCTGTTGCTGCAGCCTTCTGGGATAAAACACCAAAGGGTTTGTTGACCAGAACAATATTTTCATCTTCATATATCACAGGAAGTTGACCGAACTGGTTAAAAATTCGACCAGAAGGAATAATGACACCACTGTCACCTTTTAATTTTTCAAAGGTCTCATCTGAAAAAAAGACCTTGATAACATCCTCGCTCTTTAGCTTCTCAGTTCCATCAGCCTTTTTCCCATTAAGTGTAATATTCTTTTTTCTAAGCATTTTATATATGAACCCTGCGGAAGCTTCCTTGAAATAGGAGGTCAGAAACCTATCCAGTCTCTTGTCAGCCTCGTTTGGTCCAATATGAATCTCTCTCATATCTCTACCTTATAATGAAATAGAAAGAAGCACTGATGCTGCTGTTTCCTGTGTTCCAGGAACCCATGAGTCTTCTATTGCCTGAGGGTCTATGCTCTTTTCGCTTCTGATCCTCTCAAGCTGATCAAGTCTTGTGCAAAAATCATCTAGCTTGCTAAAAGCTTTAATGCTATAGCTTGAGTACCCATTCTGAGCCATCATCTTCCTGATATGCTTTTCGAGGTCTGATAAGTCAAAAGAGTCATCCTCTACAAGACAGCATATGTTCTTATCAAGTACAGTAGAAGCCGCTACATTAAAGTTCTTGTCATAGGAGGTGATGACGTGGTCGAAACGAACAAGAAGTCCTCCCTGATGCTCTTTAATTCTGGCAAAAGAGCTTTCGCTGCACCCTTTTGCTCTTAAAAACATAATAAGATTAACTGCGCTCCAGCCTGTTGGAAGGCAAAGAAGAGCCGCTATTATACTTAGATAATTCTTGCTGGAATCAAATAGAAGAAGCCCTGTCACAAACAGTGCAAGAACAACAAGTAAAAATGCTCCTGTTCGAATGATTCCCAGCTGTTTTCTGTATTTTATATATCCAAAATCGCCTTTATAACACTTCTTCATGAAACAAATCCCCAGTAATCTTCTATATACATATCTGATAATTCTTTTTTCTCATCATCGCTGTGTCTTGAGTAGTCATCACTTACAGCAACCACAGTCATTCCTGCATTCTTGCCAGCTATGATACCATCCACAAGATCTTCAAACACGAGACACTTTGAAGGATCAGCCCCAAGCTCTTTTGCAACAGTAAGATAAATATCAGGAGCAGGCTTACCCTTTAAAACCTCAGTGCCAGATTTGATGCTCTTAAATTTATCTCTGATGCCGTGGGATGCAAGAACCTGCTCAATAAGCTCTGTGGAATTGCTGGATGCTATTCCAAGCTTAATTCCCTTTTCTTCGCAGATTGTAAGGAACTTATCTGCGCCGTCCTTAAGAGGAACCTCGTGGGTATACTTATCAAAAGCCATTCGGTTCCAGTCATCACCGATCTTCTCTATGGAATCCTCAAGTCCAAATCTCTCTTTAAAGTAGATGGCAGTTTCAACAAAGCTTCTTCCGCCAATCTCCTTTTGAAGGTCTTTTGGAGCCTCTATGCCAAAGCCCCCAAGATACTCTATATCTATTGCCTTCCACATCCACATGGAATCAACCAGTGATCCGTCAAGATCAAAGATCACCGCTTCAAAATCGTCTAAATTTATATCAAACATACATAATCCTACTTAGTTAATATACTTATCTCTTCATCGGTCAGAGGCCTGTAATCACCTGGCAAAAGAGATTCATCCAGCTTTAAAGGTCCCATGGAGAGCCTTCTTAAAAACAAAACCTCATTGCCAACAGCCTCGAGCATTCGCTTGACCTGATGAAAACGTCCTTCATGGATCGTAAGGAAAATCACAGGTCTTCCTTCGTTATCCACATCCTTAACCTCTACTTTTGCAGGCAAAGTGTAATCTATGGAGCCATCATCCTTCTTATCGCCGATATTTACACCTTCTTCAAGCTTAGTGATATCTGCATCCGAAAGAGAATCTCTCAAATGTACTTCATATACCTTATCAACATGCTTTTTGGGTGATAAAAGCTTATGAATGAGGTTTCCATCATCAGTAATAAGAAGAAGGCCTTCTGTATCAATATCAAGCCTTCCACAGGGGCTTAGACCTTTTACATAATCATCTCCGAGAAGATCAAGAACTGTAGTGTTTCTGCCATCTGTGGTAGCAGAAACTACGCCAGCTGGTTTATTCAAAAGGAAATAATGGAATCTGCTGTAACTTAGAGGCACATCGTCAAAAGAGATATCATCTTTATTTTCATCAATATGGACATCGCTTTTAAGTACAACTTCGCCGTTTACCTTGCATCTTCCATTTTTTACATATTCTTTTATCTGTTTGCGGGTTCCAATTCCCTGTTCCCCTAAGAATTTATCTAGTCTCAAATATTTACTCCATTAGTAATTAAATGCTGCGTTTACCGCTACTGGAGCACTCTCAGAACCTTTTTCATAGTTGTTGTATGCCCTGACAATAATATTTGGATTAACAGTTCCTGAAGGCACTTTAACATTGAAGGACTGAGTAGGCTTTGTTCTGTCCCACATCTGTAAAGGGCAGAAAGTCTTACCACCATCATAGCTGTAGCTAAAATAGATTACAGGGCTCTGATTATCAACAGCTGTAAGCTCAACAAGTACATTTCCGCTATTTGTATCATAGGTAAGAACTTTTGCTTCGCACTTATCGGGGCCTGATTCATCTTGATAGAGCTTGCCAGATGGCTTTTTTACTGATTTATAGGTATATCCGGAATAGTCTGCTCCAGTCTTTGATGACTTAAGACCGTAATACTTGGCAATCGCTGTGGCATCAGCCTGGGCAAGTTTACTAATAAAGTCGCTGGTCTTAATAAGAGATACATCATTGCCCTGGTCAAGATAAGCGTGCTCTAAGATTACACAAGGTGTGTTTCTTGCAACACATTGTCTGATAATGCCATAATAATCGTTTCCTGAAGATCCGATCTTGGTCTTAACGCCCTTCTGGTAAAGGCCAAGGCCTCCCCATTCTCCAAGGACGATCTGCCCAAAGTTATAACCCTTCTGATAAAATGAGCCAAAGGTTGATGTCCATACTTCAGATCCGTAGAATATATGCTCTGCAGAGGCATTGAAATGGATGCTGAACACAAAATCCGCGCCCACATTCTTGGCAAATACTGCTCTGTCTTCAAGGGACATGAGAACGTCAGTAGTTCTTGTCTGATAAACAGTAATTCCTTCGTACTTTTCAAGTTCCGCCTTAAGAATGTTTGCAAGCTGCAATGTCAGCTCTTTTTCTGAAAGACCATTGTACTGGGCTCCAAGGTTTCTATCCCCTGTTCCGCCGTGTCCCGGGTCAATAACAACTACAACATTCTTTGGTGCTGCATAAGATTTAATTGAAAATGCAGGAGCAGTAAAAAGAGCTATCGACAAAGCTGCCATAATAAAACCGGTCAAAACTCTCTTAACTAAATCTGATGCTTTTTTCATAACTTACCTCCGATGTTCATAAAAAGATAAAAGCTGTCGCAAAAAGCGGCAGCTGTAAATCTAAAGATCAGTTGATTATGTCAAGATTGATGTTCTCTTCCTGAGCATCTAACTGCTCACCAATACTGGAAGGCGCAGCTGCATCTGCTGAAGCTGAAGCCGTTGTATTAACAGGCTGTTTAAGATCTGCTCTGTTTGACTTGATGATCTCACTGTACTGTGTAAGTGCAGAAAGAATACTGTCATTGTTCTGGGCTACATCCTTAACGATATTGATGCTGTGCTGCTTGACTGACTCGATGATCTCATCGTTGTGCTTGCTTGTAACATCAATTGACTGAGCGATAATGCTCTCAACATCTGCAAGAAGCTGGTCAGTGTACTGTACGGCAGCAGCCTTCATCTCATTGGCTTCGAGCATTGCATTATCAAGGATTCCCTTGGCCTGCATAGCAGCCTGAGAAACAACCTCGTTGGCCTGCGCATAAGCCTGCTGCATGATCTCATGCTCGTTTATAAGTTCATTGGTGTGAACAGTGGCTTCATCAATAAGCTCCTGGGCTTTCTTGCGGGCGTCATTGAGGATAGCCTCTTTATTGCTGATTATCTTCTGATATCTCTTGATCTCTTCTGGTGTCTTGGATCTGAGCTCTCTTAAAAGCTCATCGATCTCCTCTTTGTTGACTATGATCTTGGTCTGAGAAAGAGGCTGAGGCTTACAGTTGTCTATATAGGTCTCAATCTCATCTATCAGCTGTTCAATCCTGCTAGTCATATATTAATTCCCCCTGAATTTACTTAAATCCGTATTTCTTATCAAGCTCATCCGCCACAAAATCAGGCACACAAGGTGATACATCCCCATTGTAGCGTGCTATTTCTTTTACAACCGAGCTGCTGAGATATGAATACTCAAGACTCGTTGTAAGGAAAAGCGTATCAACCTCATTGTGAGAAAGTTCCTTGTTGACCTGAGCTATCTGAAGCTCATATTCAAAATCAGTGACAGCCCTAAGACCCTTGATAACAATATGGATGTCTTCTGCCTTACAATAATCAATAAGAAGGCCACTGATATGTTCTATTCTCACATTAGATAAGCCTTTTACAGACTCCTGTAACATTTTAACACGTTCATCAAGACTAAACAACGTAGTTTTGGCTGAATTGACCATTACAGCCACTATAACCTCGTCAAACATCCTTGATGCGCGCTTTATGATGTCCAGATGTCCGAAGGTTACAGGATCAAAGCTACCTGGATAAATCGCAGTTTTCATTTAATCTCCTGCCTTTCGATAAAGAAAAACATGTTTGTTGGTCTTGTACTCTTTTTCTTTTCTTACTTCAAAGCCATAGTTTTCAGCAAAAGAAAAATCCATATCCTCAGCTGATTCAACAATGATCATTGTGTTCTTAGTAACATAGCTCATCTCAGAAAGCTGTGACAGAGTTCTCTCATAAAGCTCTCCGTGATAAGGAGGATCGATAAAGATTATATCTGCCTCTTTTTCCTTGATGCTGCGAAGCCCAAGAACCACGTCCTGTTTAAGCACCATAGCCTGATCTTCAAAATGAGTGGTCTTTAAGTTTTGCATGATGCACTTGTAGGCATTGGTATTATTCTCAATAAATATCACTTTGGTAGCTCCTCTTGAAAGAGCCTCGATGCCGATACCACCGCTTCCAGCGAACAGATCGATAAATACAGTTCCCGGAACCTGATTCTGGATCATGTTAAAAAGAGTCTCTTTTATCCTGTCCTGTGTTGGCCTGGTATCATTGCCATCTGGAGTTACCAGTCTTAGTCTTCTTGCAGAACCTGCAATTACTCTCATAATCTCACCTTTGTTCCCTTGGTATCCCTGCTTGTTATCTTAAGGTGGCCAAGGTTAAGTTCTTTGCCGTTATGTTCTATCTTCTTTTCTTCCATGTCAGAGAGATAGTAAACATCTCTGATATAGTCCTTTGTAGAGAGCCTCATACCTCTTACGCCCACAGCAGCCTTCTTCTTTTCAGGTACTGTTTCAACAAGGAACCTCAGGAAATATCCGTCATTAGTCTGAAGAACAAGAGTCTTCTGGGTATGAAGTATCTCTACATTTACAACTTCATCCCCGTCTAGGAGCTTCGTTGCAGCTACTGTTCTCTTTGAAACATCAAACTCACCACCATCAACGATCTTCATCATGGACATCCTGGTTGTAAACAGGATCCTGTATAGGTTAAGGTCTGACTGACTTGCAGCCATAACTATAGTCTCTTTTGAAGTATCAAAGTTGCTGACATTGTCGATAGGAACACCCTTGTCACGCATCTTGGCCTGAGGAAGATCCATGGCCTTAACTGTATGAAGATTACCGGTATTGGTAAAGAAGCATACTTTACCAGTGTTCTTCATGATAAACGAGAACCTGAACTCGTTCTGTATTGTTTCCTTATTTTTCTCATATGTAGAAGCATCAATGGTCTTGGCATAGCCAAATTTATCCATGATAAACGCTACATCTATCTCTTCTACAGGCTTCTCTTCGTAGACAGCATCTTCTCTGTTGTCTATCTCAGTCCTGCGGGCCTTCTGATACTCTTTTTTGATCCTCACAAGGTCGTTCTGGATAACCATGGACATTGACTCATGGCTCTCCAAAATATCCTCATACTTATAGATATTGGCTACAGTCTGCTCATGGTCCTTGATAAGAGCGTCAAGCTCAAGGCCAATGAGTTTATACAGTCTCATATCAAGAATAGCATCTGCCTGTGCTTCTGTAAAAAGAAGCTGTGCAGCCATTGCCTTGGACTCTCTTGACTTAAAGTTGATTCCATCTGTAACACCGTTTACCAGGCAGTTTTTAGCCATCGGACGGTCTTTAGAGCCGCGGAGGATCTCAATAACAAGGTCAATTACGTTGCATGCCTTGATAAGACCTTCCTGAATCTCTTTTTTATCCTGCTCTTTCTTTAAAAGAGTCTGATACTTCCTGGTGGTTATCTCAAACTGGAAGTCTGCGCAGGCCCTCATGATCTCTTTAAGAGAAAGAGTTTCCGGCCTTCCATTATCAATAGCCAGCATATTGACACCAAAGGTATCCTCTAGCTTGGTCTTCTTGTATAGAAGGTTTGTAAAGTTCTCTACATCAGCATCCTTTTTAAGCTCGATTACAATTCTGATGCCTTCCTTGGATGACTGGTTGGAAATATCTACAACATCATTGGTTATTTTCTTTTCAGCAAGTTCAGCCACATCTGCCATGAACTTACCAATACCTGCACCAATCATGGTATAAGGGATCTCAGTGATAACAAGGTTTGTATGGCCGTTTTTGCCCTTTTCAACCTCTACCTTGCCCCTTATCTTGATCTTACCCACACCAGACTCATAGATGGATAAAAGCTCATTTTTATTGATGACTACTCCACCTGTTGGGAAGTCAGGTCCTTTGATGTATTTCATAAGATCCTTGGTAGAAAGAGTATCATCCTGAATATAAGCTATCTCCGCGTCAATAACCTCAGCAAGGTTATGAGGAGGTGTGCTTGTAGCCATACCTACCGCAATACCTTCAGATCCGTTTACAAGGAAATTAGGTATCTTAACAGGAAGAACGGATGGCTCTCTTTCAGTCTCATCAAAGTTAGGTACAAAATCTACAACATTCTTATCAAGGTCCTCAAGAAAGTTTTCCTGAGTGAGCTTGGAAAGTCTAGCCTCAGTGTAACGCATGGCAGCTGCGCCATCGCCTTCGATATTTCCAAAGTTACCATGGCCATCAACCAGAGGAACCATCTTCTTGAAGTCCTGAGTCATTACAACAAGACAATCATAGATTGAGCTGTCGCCATGGGGATGATATTTACCCATGGTATCACCAACTATTCTGGCGCTCTTTCTGTAAGGCCTGTCATATCTGATCCCGAGGTCATACATATCATAGAGAGTTCTTCGCTGAACTGGTTTAAGTCCATCCCTGATATCAGGAAGCGCTCTTGCAACGATAACACTCATGGCATAGTCGATAAAGGACTTCTGCATTACCTCGGAATATTCGGTTCTAATAATACGATCATCCATATTAACTGTTTCCTATCATCAAATATCAAGCTCTGCGTCTGTGGCATGCTGATGAATAAATTCTTTTCTTGGTGGAACGTCAACTCCCATAAGGAGCTCTGTCATCTGAGAAGCCATCTTGGCATCCTCAATCTCTACAAGCTTAAGTAGTCTGCGCTCAGGGTCAAGTGTTGTCTCCCAAAGCTGCTCCGGATCCATTTCTCCAAGACCCTTGTATCTCTGAAGAGTGAAGTTGCCCTTGTGAGTCTTACGGTATCTGGAAAGAGCTACATCATCATAGAGGTACTCCTCTTTTCCCTTGGCAGGAAGTGCCTTGTAAAGAGGTGGCATAGCAAGATAAACATGTCCCTGGAAAATAAGCTCTGGCATGAATCTGTAGAACAGTGTCAAAAGCAGTGTTGCAATATGCTCACCGTCTACGTCCGCATCGGACATGATAATGATCTTGTCGTAGCGAAGCTTATTTATATCAAAGTCATTGCCATAGCCTTCTGAAAATCCGCATCCAAAGGCATTTATCATGGTCTTGATCTCAGCGTTTGCAAGGACTTTATCTATGCTGGCCTTCTCAACGTTAAGGATCTTACCTCTGATAGGAAGGATTGCCTGATAGTTGCGGTCTCTTGCCATCTTGGCACTACCGCCCGCAGAATCTCCCTCTACGATAAAGATCTCGCACTTTGAAGCATCCTTACTTATGCAGTTTGCAAGCTTACCATTGGAATCAAAGGAATACTTCTGCTTGGTAAGCATATTGGTCTTGGCTTTTTCCTCTGTCTTACGGATCTTGGCAGCCTTTTCAGCACAGCCAATTACCGCCTTCAATGTCTCAAGGTTTCTGTCAAAGAACCTTGTTACCTCTTCGCCTGTTATCTTGGATACGATCTTGGCAGCATCCTGGTTATCAAGCTTGGTCTTGGTCTGTCCCTCAAATCTTGGATCAGGGTGTTTGATTGAGATAACCGCTGTCATACCATTTCTTACATCAGTACCGGTAAAGTTCACATCCTTATCCTTAAGGATGCCAAGCTCTCTTGCATACTGATTGATAACATTGGTAAACATCGTCTTAAAGCCTGTAAGGTGAGTACCACCCTCAGCATTATAGATGTTATTACAAAATCCCAGAACTTCTTCATGGAATTCGTTTACATACTGGAATGCAGCTTCTATTTCAATTCCTTCGCTCTCGCCGCTAAAAGAGATAACGTCGCATACAGCTTCTTTTGACTTATTCATGTCTCTAATAAAGCCTGTAATGCCGTCTGGTTCGCGGAACTCAATGTATTCCTCGACACCAGGTCTCTTATCCTCGAAGACGATCGTAAGCTTGGGATTAAGATAAGCTGTCTCATGAAGTCTTGATTTGATGTCATCCTCTCTGAATCTGGTCTTTTCAAAGATCTCATCATCAGGAAGGAAATTTATTGTTGTACCAGTCTCTTTGGTAGTTCCAACAGGAGTAAGAAGCCCCTTATCAAGCTTGACTGTAGGAATACCCCTCTCGTAAGCATCCTCGTAGATAAAGCCATCTTTTCTGACTCTTACACTCATTCTCTTTGAGAGCGCATTAACTACCGAAGAACCCACACCATGAAGTCCTCCGCTGGTCTTATAAGCATTATTATCAAATTTACCGCCTGCATGGAGCATGGTAAGAACTACACGCTCGGCAGTTATGCCCTTAGCGTGCATACCAACAGGAATGCCTCGTCCATTATCCTCGACAGTTGCACTGCCGTCGGCCTCAAGGCATACATAGATTCTGGAACAGAAACCAGCCAGATGCTCATCCACAGCATTGTCCACGATCTCGTAAACAAGGTGATTAAGACCTCTGGTGGTGACACTTCCAATATACATTCCAGGGCGCTTTCTTACCGCTTCAAGACCCTCTAAGACTGTAATGCTGGAAGCATCATAGTTTTCTTGTACTGACATTAGATAACCCCTTTAAAACATTTTTTCATACTCTGATACTTATCAGAAATGGACCTTTCTTGTAACTGTTACAGCAAGAGCCCCAGGTCCAATGTGGCATCCAACTGAAAGTGAAAGTGGATCAAGATGCATATCAAAGCCAGGTATAGCAGCTTCTACTTCCTTTTTCCACTCAAGTCCTGCTTCAATATTGTTGGTATAAGCGCCTGCAATCCAGAAATCACCGGCTTCCATACCACCAAATCTGTTTTCGATATCTGCCTTGATGGCATTTATCATAATTGATTTGCCCTGGGCACTTGTCCTTGCCTTGGCAAAAGCATCAAGCTTCTCGCCCTGGATCTGCAGCACAGGTTTAAGCCTAAGGAGTGTACCAAGAGCCGCTGCTGCAGGAGTGATCCTGCCACCCTTTTTAAGGTAATGAAGAGTATCCAGCATAATGTAGATACTTGATTCCATTTTGGTCTCGATGAGCTTATCTCTTATTGCCTCAGCAGAAAGACCTGCATCTGCCATAGCCTTGGCATCAAGGGCTGACTGTCTCTGGGTAACTGAAATTCTCTGATTGTCTATAACAAAAACCTTTCCCTCGTACTCCTCCTGAGCGATCATGTATGCGCTCTGGCAGGATCCTGAAAGGCCACTACTCATAGGAATGTAGATGATCTGCTCATAATCCTTAAGTACACTGTCCCAAAGAGTCATGAGTGAATCGGGCGTTGGCTGGCTGGTTGAAACCTGGGCATCCTCAGCAAGCTTTTGATAAAACTGTTCCTGTGTAAGATTGATATCTTCAAAGTAGTCTTCCCCATTTATCATAAAAGGCATTGGAACTACGAATATGCCAAGTTCCTCGCCCTGTTTCTGGGTTATTCCGCTGTTACTGTCTGTAATTATCGCAATCTTAGACATGTCAATAAGCCGGCGAATGCCGACATTCCTCCTATTTTCACTAATATGATAGATTAAGTTTACTTTTATAGAGTTGTAAAGTCAACCAAATTTACAGATTTTGTATTTAAGTAATCCTTAAGCACAGCATGTTGTGGCTGTGATAGTTCAGGGTCATCTGAAAGGATCCTGTCCGCATCCATGGCAGACTCTTTTACCAGATTGCTGTCATGGTAGATATCACCCACTCTGAAGTTCATCTCACCGCTCTGTCTTACTCCAAACAGATCGCCAGGACCTCTTTGCTTTAGATCTTCCTCAGCAATGACAAATCCATCATTGGATCTGTTCATAATATCAAGGCGTTTAGCAGCATCCTCATCGTCAGAAGAATTGATAAAGATACAATATGACTGGTCACCGCCTCTTCCCACTCGTCCACGCAGCTGGTGAAGCTGAGAAAGACCAAATCTCTCAGAGTTTTCAACCATCATAACTGTAGCATTTGGCACATTGATTCCAACTTCAATAACTGTAGTTGACACCAAAACGTCGATCTCTCCCCTTCCAAAGGATTCCATGATCTCATCCTTCTTCTCAGGCTTCATCTTTCCATGAAGAACGCCGACACTTACGCTCTCAGGAAGTGTAGTTCTCAGTACCTCAGAATAATCCATGACATTCTCAACTCCGTCAAGTTCGCCCTGTTCGATCATTGGACAGATAACGTAGACCTGATGGCCCTTGGATACCTGATCAGAAATAAACTTATAGGCAGTTGGTCTGTATCCGGGACCAACAACGCAGTTCTTTATTGGGAGTCTTCCCTGTGGCATCTCGTCAACAATTGAGATATGAAGATCTCCGTAAAGGATAATTGCAAGTGTCCTTGGGATAGGCGTTGCACTCATTGCAAGGACATGAGTATTTAAGCCCTTTCCAGCAAGAGCTCCTCTTTGCCGCACGCCGAATCTGTGCTGTTCATCTGTAACAACAAGGGCAAGATTCTTGTAGGATACCTTTTCCTGAATAAGCGCATTTGTACCTATTATGCAGTTAACTTCGCCTTCACTTATCTGCCTCTGTACTTCTCTTTTCGCTCCTGCAGGAAGAGATCCGGATAAAAGAGCTATATTGAAGTTTTTAATATTATATTTTTTGATAAGTCCTTTAAAGGTCTCATAATGCTGTGCTGCCAGAACTTCTGTGGGAGCCATCATGGCGCCCTGGTATCCATTGGCAGCGGTCATAAGAAGCGCTAAAAACGCAAGGATTGTCTTACCTGATCCAACATCGCCCTGAATAAGCCTGTTCATAACATATGGGCCTGAAAGGTCACTTACAATATCGTTCCAGGCTCTCATCTGAGCGCCGGTAAGGTCATAAGGAAGCTGCTCAAGTAGCCTTTTTGTATCAGCTACCTCGATCATCTTACAGGTATTTTGAACTTCATCAGAATTTTGTTTAAGGAGCCTAAGCTTAATGACAAACAACAGAAATTCATTGTAGGCAAGCCTTCTTCTGGCATCCTCCAGCTGTATCTCCCCTTCAGGAAAATGAATGCCCTTTAGAGCATCGAAATACCCAATAAGATCAAGCCTGTCTAAAATGTCCTGTGGGATGAATTCCTCAAGACTTCCAATATTAACAAAAGCCTTTTCTACAGCTTTTTTGACTGAATTGTTGGTAAGGCCCTTGGTTAACGGATAGCGTGGCTGAAGTCTGCCCATAAGAGGTGCATACTCCTCATCCTTGTACATTTTGGGATGATCCATGGAAAAGAAATTGCCCTTCTTTCTCACCATTCCCCTGAAAATATAAGTGGTTCCACTTTTAAGGGAACTTGCAAGATAAGGAGCATTAAAGAATGTCATTTTAACTCTGCCTGTTTCATCGGCAGCTTCAAAAGCAATTATCGAAAGATTACGAACACGTCTCTTGGTGATTGTTCCAATAATGGTAAGCCTTGATGAGAGAATGATGTTTTCTCTTAAGTCGCAGGCACGAACAGGAGCATCAAACTTATCATATCCCCTTGGAAAATAGTGTATAAGATCCCCACAGGTATATATACCAAGCTTGTTAAAGAGTTTTCCTGTCTTTTCTCCTATGCCCTTTAGATTTATTACACTTTCATCAAGTTCTCTTTTCCCCAAAACAAACCCCCATAAGGCAAAATAAGCCGGACAAAATGCCCGGCTTATAATTATTATTCAGCAGATACAATATAGTAATAAATAGGCTGACCACCAAACTGAAGCTCAACATCACAGTCTGGGAATCTTGAAGAAATGCGATCCCTGAGGGCATTAGCATCATCTTCTTTAACCTCGTCACCGAAGTAAACGCTGATAAGCTCTTTATCCTCGTTCATCATCTTCTCAAGCATATCAAAGGTTACATCTGCGATATCTGAGCCTACTCCAAGGATTCCAGAATCGCCAATTCCCATATAGTCGCCCTGCTTGATGGTGACATCATCAATAACAGTATCTCTAACTGCGTAGGTAACTTCACCGGTAGAAACAGTTGAAAGAGAATCATTCATTGCGCTTATATTGTCATCAAGTGCAACATCTGGCACATAGTTGATAATAGCTGTGATACCCTGAGGTACTGTCTTACTTGGAACAACTACTATCTTCTTGCCGTCATCTGAATCCTCAGACATGATAGCTGCCTGATTAGCTGCAAGAATGATGTTCTTGTTATTAGGAAGAACAATTACTGTGTCAGCATTAACCTTGTCTACTGCATCAAGGATATCTGCTGTACTTGGATTCATGGTCTGTCCGCCCTCAATTACATAGTCTACGCCGAGACCTCTGAAGATCTCTGCAAGACCTGAACCAGCGCAAACTGTTACAAATCCCACTTCTTTTCTTGGTCCTTCTGGAACTTCCTCTTTTACAGGTTCTGTAGAAACCTTGTCTCCAAGAGGAATATCATCACCAGCAGAATATGTAGGAGTCATCTCTGCAGCTCCGTTAACTTCTGTCTGGATCTCTGACCAGGAACCGTCGTTATTTTCATGGAAGAGCTTCTCTCTGTGCTCCATCCACATATTGTCAATCTTCATATTAGAGAGCTGGCCATACATTAAAGCTCTCTGAATTGCAAGACCAGGGTCATTGGAGTGAACATGTACCTTGCAGATCTCGTCATCTGCTACCATTACGATACTGTCACCAATTGACTCAAGGAATCCCTTGAAATCTATTTCCTGCTTAACATTGAGAGGCTTGTTGAGAAGTACGATAAACTCAGTACAATATCCAAACTTGATGTCCTCTGTGCTCTGAGCCTTCTCAGCAGTCTTAGATGGCTTAGCAGACTCATCAGGAATTGTTACATCGATCTCTTTTCCAAGATATCCGTCAAGGGCACCCTTCATAACCTGGACAAGGCCCTGTCCACCTGAATCTACAACGCCAGCCTGCTTAAGAACAGGAAGCATATCAGGAGTCTTGCTAAGAACCTCATCAGCGTATTCGATGACTCCTCTGCAGAATGTCTCGATATCATCGCAGCCCTCAACAGCAAGCTCATGAGCCTTCTCGCTGGCTCCCTTGGCAACTGTAAGGATTGTACCTTCCTTGGGCTTCATAACAGCCTTATAAGCTGTCTCTACAGCCTTCTCAAAGGACTCTGCAAGAACATTAACTGTAAGCTCATCGTGCTGTTTAACCACCTTGGTGAATCCTCTAAGGAGCTGGGATAAGATAACACCGGAGTTACCTCTTGCTCCGCGAAGGGATCCTGATGAGATTGCCTTACAGATAGCTTCCATATTAGAAGAATCTGAAAGTCCCTGTACTTCCTTGGCAGCAGACATGATTGTCATAGTCATGTTTGTACCTGTATCTCCGTCAGGAACAGGGAATACATTAAGTTCGTTTATCCACTCTTTCTTTGCGTCAAGATTCTTAGCTCCACTAAGGAACATCTTAGAGAGCATCTTCGCGTCAATAGCATTATTACTCAAAACAATATCCTCCATAAACCATCTGTCTGCTTAGTCGATGACGCGAACGCCTTCTACATAAATATTGATCTTCTCTATCTCAAGTCCTGTAAACTCTTCTACCTTATATTTAACAGTATCGATAAGATTCTCAGAAACAGCAGAGATGCTTACGCCGTATGATACTATAACATGGAAGTCAAGTTTAAGCTTGTTGTTCTCATCAAGAGTTACGTTGATACCTCTTGTCATGGAATCAAGCTTAAGTAAGCTTACAAGTCCGTCCTTAACATTGACATTGGCCATACCAACGATGCCAAAGCACTCCATGGCAACTGCGCCAGCATATTGGGCAATAACTTCATTATCAATGGAAATATTTCCCATGTGAGTATTAACTACTGAAGCCTTCATATATGTCCTCCTTAATGCGGTGTTTTTGCATACCACATTGAATTATAATAGAAGGGCTCAAAAAAATCCATTATTTTTTATATTTTACTTGCAATCCAAAATGTTTTTTGCTAATATATCAATGTTGCGGATAATTCTGCGCGAAATTGCTATAGGAATCAACATGGCTTATAAGGAGGTGTCAAAATGGCTAAATGTGAAATTTGTGGCAAGGGCGTTCATTTCGGTAACAACGTAAGCCATTCTCATAGAAGATCTAACAGAGTTTGGAAGTCTAACGTTCAGCATGTTGCTGTTAAGATTAACGGAAACACACAGAGAATGAATGTTTGCTCAAGCTGCCTTAGATCTAACAAAGTAGAGAGAGCTTAATCTCCTACCAGACTAAGATAACAAAAATAAATCACCTGGTTTTCCAGGTGATTTTTTTATGCAGAAAATCCAAACATGGCAAGCTTTGAAATTATAAGCTCTCTTATTATAATTCCAAGGCTCTCTTTTTCCTTGGGGCTTATCCTTGATAACTGCTCAATAGTGTATATCTTTTCTTTAAAGCCCTTCTCCCTCTTTGCAGGGTCTTTGTACTGGCTGGCTCTGACTCTGGCCCTGAGCTGTTTATATATCTTGTAATCAAATCCCTCATTGTTCATATGATAAAAATGGGATTCCAAAGTTGTTTCATAGTCAACTTCATCCTTAAGATACTTGGTAATGATGGTCTTGTATTTAAATGGGACCATTTCATTATTTAAAAGCTCGCTATAACTGTAGCGAGCTCCAAAATAGTATCTCTCGATATCCTGCATGTAGTATTTAAAGTCATTCTCATTAACAATATTGTTCATAACTGATTATTTCTGGTCTCCGCTGTCGATATCTTCGATGTTGTCTCCTGAGAACTTGATGGCATCTCTGATCTTGTCTTCTTCCCATCCAGTCTCTTCCATAAGCTCTTCAACTGTGACCTTTCTTCTGAGGTCCTCTGAGAGCTCTTTTGCCTTGTCTGCCACTTCGTTTACAAGAGTTACAACCTTCTGCATGCCAGCGTCCTCTGAAAGGTTGTCCTGGATAATAGCTTCCATTGCATCAAGCATCAGCTTGTAAAGAAAACCTTCAACCTCTTTGGGTTCGCCAACAGCATCAAGCATTGTAACGCCTCTTGTGAGTGCAACATTGCCCTCTCCAATAAGATCCTCAATGAAAACGCCCTGTTCTGAGTACATCCTTGCCACATCTACAACAAGTGGAAGGTAGTTCTCAATAAGCTTTTGCTGAGCGTCCTTATCTCCTGCGATCGCTGACATCTGAACAGCCTCAAGCTCACCATCTGAGAGCTTATTTAATGCATCAAGGCTCTCTATATAGTCCTGAAGGTAGTTTCGCTCCTCGTCGCTAAGCTCCTCATCAAAATCAGACAGATCAGCCGCTTCATCGATGCCGATCTTGTGGCTCTTAAGGTATTCATATACCATTGAAAGCTGCTTCTCATCAAGGTCAAGCTCTGCAAAAGCCAGATCAATCTGCTCTTTTGAGATAGTGTTCTTATTTTCTCTTGCGGTTCTTGTGACATATTTTAAGGTTTCCGCAAACTCTTTTTCCTTATTATCTATATTGCCCATTTAAGTATTATCTCTTTTCTATGATTATTTTACGTGCTGGTGAGTAAATAAGTGGTCCTGGCAGTATTCGTAATTGCCGTTGCACTTTGAGCAGAATCTGAATTCCAGCTCTGGATTGGTCTCTTCTGTACGTCCACATACGGCGCATTTATGTCTTGTAAGACCCTTTGGCATCACCCTGGCGTTTTGCTTAAACTCCTGCCTTCTCTTTACTTCCTTTGGCTTAAGGTGATGAAGTCTTCCTGTTGAAAGGTAGAAAAGGAACAGGTTTACAAACTGGAAGAATACAGCGAAGAATACCGCATAGTTCCTGCCGATAAGTCCGTCGTAGATAGCTGAAAATGCCAGCATCGCTGCATACAGGATTCCAAGATATTTAACCTTAACAGGGATAATGAACATCAAAAGCAGCTGTATGTCTGGATAACAGATGGCAAAGATAAGGAATACCGCTTCCTGAATATAATAGGTAGAAAATACGCCGGAAAGTGCGTACATAATACCTGCAAGAAGCTCCTGATTGCCGCCAGTTATAAGGTAATACACAAAATATGTAAGGAAGGCTGAAAGGATCATAAACAGCATTCCGCCAAAGATGAACACATTGTATCTAAAGGTTCCAATGGTCCTCTCCATGGTAGTACCCATGAAATAATACAGGTAAAGTGTAAAGAAGATCCAGATACTAAGGGCTCTTGGTGGTATAAGCACCCAGGTGAACAAGCGCCAGATCTGTCCTTGAAGGATAAGATATGGGTCAAGAGTCAGATAATTTGTAATATTTGTCCTGAATGGTGCGTACTGGATTATATATCCAAGAATATAGAGTCCGATGATGTAGATTGTGATATTTCTGATGGCATATTTGCCAAATTTTCTTTCCATGTTATTTAAAAAGTTATTCATATATGATCAGTCCAGCTTTCATGATTTTTATTAGTCATTTAACTTTAAAATTTTAACATCTGCTGTTTTTATTGTAAACATTTTATGCAATCTATTCCAATTGCTTTTTTCACCCCTCTGCTATATAATCATTGAGATTGTCGGTTATTAATAAGAAGAGGTTTTTTATGATTTCAAAAGATTTTACACTTGGAATTGACATTGGTTCTACAACTGTTAAGATTGCACTTTTAGACAAAGACAGAAATATTGTCTTTTCAGACTATAGAAGACATTTTGCTAATATTCAGGAGACTCTCTCCGATCTTTTAAATGATGCCATGAGTAAATGTGGCAATGTAACTCTCCACCCTGTTATCACAGGCTCTGGTGGACTTACTCTTGCTAAACACCTTGGCGTACCATTTGAGCAGGAAGTTGTAGCTGTTTCTACATCTCTTAAGGCTCTTGCTCCCAAGACAGATGTCGCAATTGAGCTTGGCGGCGAGGATGCCAAGATCATCTACTTTGAGGATGGTAATGTCGAGCAGCGTATGAACGGTATCTGTGCCGGTGGTACAGGCTCTTTTATCGATCAGATGGCTTCTCTGTTACAGACAGATGCCACAGGTCTTAATGAGTATGCCAAAAACTACAACTCTCTTTACACAATCGCCGCAAGATGCGGTGTATTTGCCAAGTCAGATATTCAGCCGCTTATCAATGAAGGTGCTACAAAAGAAGACCTTTCAGCATCTATTTTCCAGGCCGTAGTTAACCAGACTATTTCCGGCCTTGCATGTGGTAAGCCTATCAGAGGCCACGTAGCATTTCTTGGTGGTCCTCTTCACTTCCTTGATCAGCTCAAGGCTTCATTTGTAAGAACTTTAAACCTTGATAGTGAGCACACAATAGAACTTGATAACTCTCATCTTTTTGCAGCTATTGGCTCTGCCATGAATGCTCATGAGGATGTTTCATACAGCATGGAGGAAATGACTGGTAAGCTCTCCAGCAAGATCGTTATGGAAGCTGAAGTTTCCCGTCTTGATCCATTATTCAAAAATGAAGATGAATACAGGTCATTTAAATCCAGACAGGACAATTACAGGGTAAAAACAAGAAAACTTGATGATTATAAGGGCAATGCTTTCCTTGGAATCGATGCTGGTTCCACAACAACCAAGTGTGCGCTTATCAGCGAAGATGGAGACCTTTTATATTCATTCTATTCAAGTAACAACGGAAGTCCTTTAAAGACTGCCATTACTTCTATTCAGGAGATATACAAGCTGATGCCTGAAGGCGTCAGAATCGCAAGATCATGCTCTACAGGTTATGGTGAAGCTCTTCTTAAATCCGCTCTTTTACTTGATGACGGCGAAGTTGAGACAATTGCTCACTACAATGCAGCTGCATTCTTTGATCCACAGGTTGACTGTATTCTAGATATCGGTGGTCAGGACATGAAGTGCATCCATATCAAGAACAATTCTGTTGATTCCGTTCAACTTAACGAAGCATGCTCTTCAGGATGTGGCTCCTTTATTGAGACCTTTGCCAAGTCCCTTGACTACTCAGTTCAGGATTTTGCCAAGGTTGCTCTTTACGCTAAATCTCCAGTAGATCTTGGAACAAGATGTACTGTATTTATGAATTCCAGGGTTAAGCAGGCCCAGAAGGAAGGAGCTGATGTAGCTGATATCTCATCAGGTCTTGCTTACTCAGTTATCAAAAACGCTCTGTTTAAGGTTATCAAGGTTTCTGACGCCAAGGATCTTGGTAATCACATTGTTGTACAGGGCGGAACTTTCTATAATGACGCAGTCCTTAGGGCTTTTGAGATCATTTCAGGTGCTGAAGCTATCCGCCCTGATATCGCAGGAATCATGGGCGCGTTCGGAGCTGCTCTTATTGCCCGTGAACGCTTTAGTGAAGTAGACGATTACAAGACTACTATGTTGTCTATCGATCAGATAAACAGCCTTAAATATTCAACAAGCATGACCACCTGTCAGGGCTGCACCAACCACTGCAGACTTACCATCAACAAGTTCACAGGCGGTCGTCAGCACATTTCAGGAAACAGGTGCGAGCGCGGTATTGGTAAGGTCAAGAATGCTGATGGCATTCCTAACCTCTTTGATTACAAGTACAAAAGAATCTTTGGCTACGAGCCTCTTGATCCAGACAAGGCAACTAGAGGTACCGTTGGTATACCAAGGGTTCTCAATTTCTATGAAAACTATCCATTCTGGTTTACATTCTTTACCAATCTCGGATTCAGAGTAGTTCTTTCTCCAAGATCAACTCACCAGATCTATGAGATGGGTATTGAATCAATTCCAAGTGAATCAGAGTGTTATCCAGCCAAGATATCCCACGGACATGTGGAATGGCTCATTGGCCAAAAGGTTGACTTCATCTTCTATCCAGGTCTTTTCTATGAGAGAAAAGAGGTAGATGGCGCAACCAACCATTATAACTGCCCTATTGTTACATCCTATTCAGAGAATATCAAAAACAATGTTGAGGCCATTACCGAAGGCAAGATGAAGCTCAGGAACCCATTTATGGCTTTCACAAGTATTGAGACAGTAACTGATTCTCTTGTAAAAGAGTTTTCCGAGATCCCTGCAGAGGAAGTAATAAAGGCTGCTAAAGACGGCTGGGATGAAATGGCAAGGGCCAGAAAAGATGTTCAGCAAAAGGGTGAAGAAACCCTTAAGTGGATGGAAGAAAATGGCAAGCACGGTATCGTTCTTGCTGGCCGTCCATATCACGTTGATCCTGAGATTAACCATGGAATTCCTGATATGATCTGCTCCTACGGCGTTGCAGTTCTTACAGAGGACAGCATCTCCCACCTTGGAGCTCCTGAAAGACCACTTATCGTATCAGACCAGTGGATGTACCACTCAAGACTCTACGCTGCAGCAAGCTATGTAAGAAGCCGTGAAAATCTTGATCTTATCCAGCTCAACTCCTTTGGATGCGGTCTTGATGCTGTAACAACTGATCAGGTTAATGATATACTTTCAGGTTCAGACAAGATCTATACCTGCCTTAAGATAGACGAAGTTAACTCCCTTGGAAGCGCTAGGATAAGAGTTCGTTCTCTTCTTGCAGCCATCAGAGTCCGTAAGCAAAAGAATCAGAAGAGGACTATCAGATCATCTGCCAATAACAGAGTTCTGTTCACTGAGGATATGCGCAAGAACTACACCATCCTCTGCCCTCAGATGTCACCAATTCACTTCGACATCTTAGAGCCTGCATTTGCGTCTTGCGGATACAACTTCGTTGTAATGCAAAACGACAACAGACATGCCATAGACATGGGTCTTAAGTATGTTAACAATGATGCCTGCTATCCTTCTTTGTGGGTAGTTGGTCAGATCATGGATGAGCTTCACTCAGGTAAGTACGACCTTAACAAAACAGCTGTCATCATGTCTCAGACTGGTGGCGGATGCAGAGCTACAAACTATGTTGGATTCATAAGAAGAGCTCTCAAAAAAGCCGGAATGGAGCAGATTCCTGTTGTATCACTGAATCTTTCCAAACTCGAAGCTAATCCAGGCTTCCATATCAATTTAGGTATGATCGAAAGAGCTGCTTATGGTGCTATTCTTGGTGACGTGTTCATGAGATGTGTATACAGAATGCGTCCATATGAAGCCAGAGAAGGCTCTGTAGATGAATGTCATCAGAAATGGCTTCTTGAAGCCAAGAAGTTTGTAACATCCAAGCACCTGAGCTTTGCAAGATTCCAAAAGCTCTGCAAAGACATCATCGAGGACTTTGATAAGATAGAGTTAACTGATGTAGTTAAGCCAAGAGTTGGCGTTGTAGGCGAGATCCTGGTTAAGTTTGCTCCAGCTGCTAATAACCACCTGGTTGAACTCCTTGAAGCAGAAGGCGCTGAGGCTGTTGTTCCTGATCTCATAGACTTTATGCTCTACTGCTTCTACAACCAGATATACAAGGCAAAAGAGCTTGGAACCTCCAGGAAGACAGCTGCTCTTATGAGAGTTGCTATCTGGGCTATAGAAAGACTTAGAAGCGGCGCAAGCAAGGCCTTTGAAAAGAGTGTTCACTTTGAACCACCTACAAGTATCTACGAGCTTGTAAAATACGCTGAGCCAATCGTATCAATCGGTAATCAGACAGGTGAAGGCTGGTTCCTTACAGGAGAAATGGTTGAGCTTATCAAGGAAGGCGCTACTAATATCGTATGTACACAGCCATTTGGATGTCTTCCAAACCACGTCGTCGGTAAGGGTGTAATCAAACAGATGAGACATATGTATCCGGGCTGCAATATTGTGGCTATCGACTACGATCCAGGAGCTTCAGAAGTTAACCAGCTTAACAGAATCAAGCTCATGCTCTCTACAGCTCAAAAGAAAGTTGCAAAAGAAAACGCAACTCCACAAAAACTGGCATAAAAAAATACTCCACTGCTGATTAAGCAGTGGAGTTATTTATTTTCATTATTTTAATTTAGCTTTTAGTCTGTCAATGGCATCCTCATGTCTCTGGATAGCATATGTTGCAGATTTAATCTTGAGCTCTGTAGCCATCTTCTTTTGATGTATCTCGTTACACTTAATGTAGTAATCAAGGATAGCATCATCATTGACCTCAAGGTACTTATCTGCGATACATCCAGGAAGAACAAACTTCTTTACAACATCAGAGAACTTAACCTCGATGTATTTACCATCCTGGCTGGTAACAGTTCCCTCACCATACTTCTTGTGAGTAACCTTCATCTTAAGCGCAGATTTGTCCCCAAGTGCCTCTTCTTCTTTCAAAAGGCCAGCAAGCTCCTCTTCAAGCTGTTTCTGAGAAGCTTCAAGTTCCTCGATCTGCTTTGAATTTTCTTCAAGCATTTCTTTGGTTTTCTTGGTAGGTTTTTTGCCGCGTTCTTCAGATTTTACAGCTGCATCATCGTTTTCAATATTAAGAGGCATAAGCAATTCTCCTTTTGAAAAGTTAACGACTTAACATATATATTTTAACTTATTAAAAAGAAAATTACAACTCTGTGGAAGCTCCGCCTTTAAGCTCAATTATTTTCTTATCGACTTCAACCCATACACTTTCAGCACTTGGATTGTAAGCAAAATCCCCATTAACAGAGACTTGCAGGCGCTCTGCCCTGTCCATATAATCAACGATCTCTATGTTGGTTGCATACCAGATATCTGACTTGTTTTCAATTTTTTTAGAAAACTTTTCGATTATGTTCCAGTTGTCTTCTTTTTCAAACTCGTAGCTGTGTCCCCATACATAGAGCATATACAGGTATTGTCTCTTGTGAACCTTGATAAAGTCCTTGTACAGGTCTTCAAAAGCAGGATCACCATGGTGACATGTCGGATTCCATGTAAGATAGTCATTTGGCATGTCGTAGCTTCTTGTTGAAACCACAGTTCTTGCATGTCTTATTCCACAGGCTTTAAGTGCATCCCTTACATCTTCGCTGACAGATCCATTAGGATAAGCAAAGCCTCTTACTGTATATCCCATAACCTCTTCAAGTGCTCTTCTGTCCTCAATGATCTGTCTGATCATCTGCTCCTTAGGAGTCCTTGCTATAGTTGGATGGAGAACTGTGTGACTTGCAACCTCATGCCCCTTATAGAGCTTTTTGTACTCTGAAGAAGGGATCCGTTCGTCATAGTCATTTTTGAACTTACGCTTTTCAAGGCCGGAATTGATATTAAATGTTCCCTTTAGCCCATGATCATTAAAGATCTCAACAAGTCTCCTGTCTGGGATCTTGCCATCATCATAGCTAAGGGTCAGTACTTTATGTCTGCCCTCCGGAAAGGTGGTATAGATATTTCGAAGCTTATGTGACTTGGCCATATAAACTCCTTTCTCTTATGAAAGATCAACTTTCTGGGTAAGGTCTTTATGTGCCATTCCTCTCTTTTCCGCATCCAGGATCTGCCCCCACTTGTATGGGGTGTTCTGGTAAACGTAGTAGTTTAGCCAGTTGGAATAGAGATTGTTGGCATGTCCTCTCCAGACAAGATCCGGTTTATTGTTAGGATCATCATCCGGGTAATAGTTGATGGGTATATCTATCTGAAGACCCTTGGAGAGATCTCTCTTGTATTCAGTATCAAGTGTAAGTCTGTCATATTCAGCATGTCCCATGACAAAGATCTGGCTGCCAGACTTGTTCATGCAAAGAAATACACCAGCGATATCAGATTCAGCAAGAACAACAAGATCCTCACAGGCGTGAATCTTGTCAGCAGGAGTCTCTGTATGTCTTGAATGAGGCATCAGGAAAACATCATCAAAGCCCCTAACCAGAGGAACCTTCCTGTTTTTAACCCTGTGCTGGTATATACCAAATCTCTTAGCAGAAAGAGGCTCTTTATCTATGCCGTAATGATAATAGATTCCTGCCTGGGCTCCCCAGCAAATATGGAATGTAGATGTAACATTTGTCTTGGACCACTCAAAGACCCTGCAAAGCTCATCCCAGTAATCAACCTCAGTAAACTCCATCTGTTCAACTGGAGCTCCTGTAATGATAAGGCCGTCATAGGTATTCTCTTTAAGCTCATCAAAGGTGTTGTAGAACCTGTTCAAATGGTTGGGAGATGTATTTGCAGAATGGTGTGAACTCATCTGCATAAAGGAAACATCGATCTGAAGAGGTGTATTTGACATGGACCTTAGAAGCTGAAGCTCAGTATCCTCCTTAAGCGGCATCAGATTTAAGATACAGATCTGAAGTGATCTGATATCCTGATGCATAGCCCTGTTCTCATCAACTACAAATATGTTTTCTTTTTCTAAGATATCCCTGACCGGCAGGTCATTCTGTACTTTGATAGGCATCTTTTTTCATCTCCAGTCTAGTAATTATGTTTATTTAAGCATATCAAGAAATGTCTGTTCGTCAATAACCTTTATTCCAAGTTCATTGGCCTTAGTAAGTTTACTGCCTGCAGCTTCTCCAGCAAGAACAAGGCTAGTCTTCTTGGAAACGCTTCCTGAAGCCTTTCCTCCGTTTTTCACAATGAGCTCTTCCGCTTCTTTTCTGCCCAGCGTTGGAAGCGTTCCTGTAACTACAATAGTCATACCTGAAAGCTTATCTGAAGCACCTTCTACCTCTTTGGCTTTCATGTTAAGTCCAAGAGCTTTCATCTCATCCAATATACGTAAGCTAACTTCATCGTGGAAGAATTCATAAAGATCATCAGCTGTTGTTTCGCCAATATCTGGAATCTGTAAAAATCCATCTCTGGTAACTCTGGTTAGATCTGTAAGCTCATCAAAATGTTTCATTATCTCTCTTGCTGTAGACTTACCAACATTTCTGATGGCAAGACCAGTAAGGAGTCTTACAGGATCATTTTCCTTAGATTTTTCTATCTCAGCAAGGAGCTTATCCGTATTCTTTTCTTTTCCCACGATGCCCTTTTCAATAAGTTCATCGCGATGTTCTTTTAGATGATAGATATCAACGTAGCTGTGAAGATATCCCTCACCAACCAGTGCTTCTACAAGTGTATCACCAAGGCCCATGATATTCATTGCATCTCTTGAAGCAAAGTATGCAATTGTTCTTGTAATCTGGGCAGGACATGTAGGATTGATACATCTTATATCTGCCGTATCAGCTTCTCTTACAAGATGACCACCGCAAACAGGGCATTTTTCAGGAGCCTTATATACCTCCAAAGGCTCTTTTACGCAACCATTTAGCTTAGGAATGATCTCACCACTCTTAAAGAGCTTATAATGACCGCCAACACCAATCTTCATATCAGTGATATAGTCCTGATTGTGAAGTGTGGCTCTTGATACACTAGTACCGCAAAGTCTTGCTGGCTTACCGGTATTTGGATCATGAAAGCTCCCTGTAAATGTCAGCTTACCAGTTCTTCCGACATCCACCAGGATCTCGTCCATCTCAACTACGCATTCCTCAGGTGGGTACTTGTAAGCGATATGGCCACTTGAGTACTTGCTGCCAGCAGGGAAATCGTCTCTCCAATTTGTGTTATCTACCTTTACTACCGCTCCGTCCAGGTCAAATTCAAGGTCCTGACGCATCTCTCCGATCTGTTCAATGGCAGCTATAACCTCATCAGCATTCTCACACTGTTTGTGAAATACTGTCTTAACGCCATTTTCCGAAAGAAGATCCATGGCCTTGCAGTGAGAATCCTTAAGTTCCTCTGGACCATCCTGAACGTTAAACACGAACATCTTAAGGCCGCGACTTCTTGTGATCTCCGGATCAAGCTGACGAAGTGTACCTGCAGCAAGGTTTCTTGGATTAGCCGCAAGCTTTTTTCCCTCCTTCTCCATAAGAGCATTGTACGCTTCAAAAGAGTCGTGGGACATATATACTTCGCCCCTAAGCTCCAGGTACTCATAAGGAAGATCAATGACCTTCTGAACATCAGGAATTACGAGCGCATTGGCTGTTACATCCTCGCCAATAAGACCATCTCCTCTTGTCTCAGCAAGGGTGAGGTGGAGTTTTCCATCGGATTCATTTTTATTGTATCTAAGGGTTAATGAAAGACCATCGATCTTCTGTTCAACGGAGAATTTTGCATCAGGGTGCCTAACGTGGACTCTGTTAACAAAAGCTCTTACGTCATCCACATTAAAAACATCCTCAATAGAAAGCATCGGAACGTTGTGAGTAATCTTTACCCCGGCTTCGCGCTTGGCTGTTCCGCCAACCACCTGGCTTGGAGAATCTTTGAGAGCGATCTCAGGATTGTCCCTCTCTATAGCCTTTAAGCGCTGCATGAGCTGATCATACTCAAAATCAGATATTTCAGGAGTATCCTGATTGTAATAAAGGTCCATGTGGTGCCTTATTGTCTCAACCAGTTCAAGATACTCTTTTTTGATCTCTTCAGTTGCCATTTAAAATCTCCCCAATCAAATACCAGTTTCCTGATATAGTTTATTAACCACTTCGTCAGACAAGCTGACGAATTCCCCAGGTTTTATATCAAAATCTTTAAGTTCAACGCACATGACTCTGATCCTTTTAAGGGTCATTACTTCGTAGCCAAGCTGCGCACACATACGCCTTATCTGCCTGTTTAGGCCCTGTGTCAGAACAATGTTAAAAGACCTTTTTCCTGTAGCCCATATCTCGCAGGGCCTTGTAGTAGTCTCAAGCTCTTCCAGATAAACACCGCTCCCCATCTCTGAAAGAAATGTCTTACTGATATCCCTGTCTACAGTGACTTCGTACTCTTTTTCATGGGCATTCTTGCCTCTCATCATGGCATCTATAAGTGCGCCATCGTCGGTGATGATAAGAAGCCCTTCGGAATCCTTATCAAGACGCCCAGCATAGGTAAGAGATCCTTTTTCTTCAAGGTCATCGTAGATGGTCCTCTCAGCATGGGGGTCGTCCTTGGTACAGACAGTTCCTACCGGTTTGTAGTAGGCGTAGTACGAATGACTTTCCTTAGGAACAATCTCTTTTCCATCCAAAAAGACCTTGTCCCCATCGCCTACATCATCTCCGGGTCCAGGTATCTGCCCATTGACCGTTATGCGTCCACTTGCTATTAACTTGTCAGCTTCTCTCCTGGAGCAGATGCCGCAGGATGAGATAAATTTGTTAAGTCGCATAGCTCCTACCTGTATAAACATTATAAAGAAAAGGAACGGCCTAGATAACTGGACCGTTCCTAGAATGACAAAACTAATCACTTCATAGAAAGGGATGACAATTCTTCAATTGCTCTGCCACTTATAAGGCAGTCATAATTCTCTTTGATATGTGAGATTACGTACAGGTTGCTGGCCTGGAAGTGTCCAAACTCATAAGCCATGGTGAAGAGAGATGCAAATACCTTGGGATCCTCGCTCTTTCTCTTAAGATCGAGATAGTATAGGCCATCAGCACTGTTCTTGTATAAAGAGCTCTCAATGTTCACATTCCCGGGAACCCTTGCACAGAACCTTGTAACGGTCTGAAGGTCCTTAAATGTAAATACATATTCGTGGAACTTGAGCCTTTGAAGGTCTTTGTCCTTAGCAGCTTCTTCCTTTTTCCTTGATGTCTTGTTTGTGAGCTTGTCTGAAAGCTTGGCTGCACTCTCTACTGTAGCGTTATTATTAAGAGAAACCTTGTCGGAATCGTTCTTGATAATATCGTTCTCTTCGATCATATTCTTGACAGAGTTGGTGATCTGTTTAAGGCTCTTTAAATACTCATTGAGCCTGTTGAGGCGCTCCTCATCAACAGTATCCCCGATATCTTCAAGGACCTGCTTGGGAAGCTTGATTCCAGCTTTGTCTGTAAGGTTTTTAAGTATCTCGTTAAAAGAAGCTGATGCATTCTCTGAAAGAGTAAGTGAAACTGAATGATCAGGAAGAACTGTTATCTGAAGAGGTGTAAAAGAACCAGTTGGCTTGTAATCAACTTCTTCCTCAGCCTTCTTCATAACATCGTGCAAAAACTCCATGGCCTCTTTCTTTTTCTCAAAGAGATCCTCGAGTTTAATTCCCTGTTCAAACATATCATCTTCAGTAATAATGCATGTTACTGTATCTTTATTGATTCTCTTAAATTCCATTTTTCACCTATAAAATTACCCTAAGTACCTTCTTGCCATATGTTAACACAATTAACAGATTCTTGGAAGTCCCTCGCCATACATTGGCCCAACCACGCGCTTTCCGCCAATTTTAGTCCTGACGATGACATTAATATTATCGGCAGATTCTTTGCCTTTTTTAACCTCGCCAATAACGGTAGCATTTTCGCCGTATTTAGACTCTTTTATGAGCAAAAGAGCTTTCTCTGCGTCATCTTTATGGACAGAGATTACCATTTTGCCTTCATTACCCATATAGATAGGGTTAAGACCAAGGATTCCACAAAAATCCTTAACCGAAGGAGAAACAGGAATATCTGTTTCAGATAGCTCTATCTGGCACTTTGATGCTGATGCAAATTCATTAAGTACTGTGCCAAGGCCTCCTCTTGTGACATCTCTCATGGCATGGACCCTAAGTCCGTTATCCATAAGCTTTCTTGTCATCTCTACAAGAGGTGCATTATCAGAAATAATGTCGTTTTCAATTCCCATCCTGGTACCGAGAATTGCTGCGTGGTGATCTCCAAGATTACCTGAAACAATGATCTTATCACCATCCTCTAAGTGTGAAGGACCTGGCGCATCGATACCTTCAGGGATAAAACCTACTCCTGAAGTGTTTATGATAAGACCTGAAACATCGCTATGCTTTTCAACAACCTTGGTATCTCCTGTTACAACTACAACGCCAGCTTCCCTTGCAGTTTCAGCCATTGATGCAATGACCTTATCAAGGATCTCCATATCAAGGCCTTCTTCAAGGATGCATCCACAGGTAATGTACTTGGGAACAGCGCCGCTCATAAGAAGATCATTCACCGTTCCGCAAACAGAAAGTCTTCCGATATCTCCCCCTGGGAAAATAACAGGAGTTACTACAAAACTGTCTGTGGTTATGGCAAGCCTTCCAGCACCCGGAACTACTGCAGAGTCCGAAAGCTCAGAAAGGTATTCATTATTAAAATACTTGGAAAATACTTCTTCAATAAGCCTGGAAGTCGACTCTCCGCCACTTCCATGAGCCATGGTTATCTTCATTTTTTATCTCCCGGAAATAAAGTAGTTATAGCAGCTGCCCTCTGTTGATACCATGCAGGCTCCATGTGCATTATCTGGAGTACATTTTTTTCCAAATAATGGACATTCATGAGGGCTTATAGCGCCAACAAGAACGCTTGCACATCTGCAGCCAGCAGGTTCATGATCTTCATCAAGACCATAGCTGCCAGCATCGAATTGCCTGTACTCAGGTTTAAGTGCCATTCCAGAGCCAGGTATCTTCCCCATTCCTCTCCATGAGGAGTCAGAAACTTCAAAGTATTTTGCAACCTTTTCTTTTGCAGAGAGATTGCCTTCCTCTGAAACAGCTGATTTATAAAGGTTTTTATAGCCACCCTTCCCAGCCATCTTAAGTAGTGCATATATGGTCATAAGGAGCTGTTCACCCTCAAATCCGGAAACTACAAAGGGGATTCCCAGCTCTTTTGACAGATCATTAAAGATTCCTCCACCAGTAACAGCAGCCACATGACCAGGTGCGATAAAGCCATCGATATTACCCGCATTTTTCACAACCCATCTGATAACTTCTGGCATGGTCTTAAGGGATGTAAGGATCTTAATATTCTTAAGTCTCAGCTTTTCGGCTTCTTCTATAAGCAGGGCGTATACAGGAGTTGTAGTCTCAAACCCGATAGCTGCAAAGACAAAGTTTGTATCTGGATTGTCCTTTGCAAGCTTAATGGAATCCATTGGAGAATAAACCATTCTCACATTGCCGCCTCTTGCCTTGGCATCAGCCAGGGACCCGTCAGTTCCCTTAACTCTTATAAGATCTCCAAAGGTAAGAACACAGGTTTTTTCAGTCAGCGAAAGCTCGATAAGCGTATCAATCACAGCTGTAACAGTCACGCAGACTGGACATCCAGGCCCTGATATGAGCTTTATCTTATCTGAGAGCATGGATGGGATACCGTTTTCTGAAATAGCTGCCGTGTGGGTACCACAGACCTCCATTAGACGGATTTCCCTGCCGTCATAGTTTTTCAGTTCTTCAATTATCTTATCTAACGCAGGATTACTCATCTGTCAGCCTAAATCCTCGATTTCTTTATAAAGCTCTTCCATTTCATTTGCCATATCTTCATCCATTGTCTGAATGATACAGCCGGCATGTACAAGAACCTTATCGCCAATCTTGACGTTAACAAGACCCGCCTCAGCATTTACGATATTACCGCTAAAATCCACAGTGGCTTTGGTTCCATCAAGTTTAATTACTGTTCCTGGTATTGCAACACACATATCTTTATTCCTTTTCAAACATCAGACCATAGTAAGCCTGTCCAACAGATATTCCGCCATCTCCCAGGGGAACATCCTTATTCCAAAATACTTCAAAGCCCATATCCATCAAAGCTTCTGTAGCCTTGGATAGTATGAGTCTATTATTAAACACTCCGCCTGATAAGCATACTTTATTTTCTAAGTACTTCTCTTTTGCCATGGCGCAGCCTTTAGTGATAAGTCTGACAACAGCCATATGAAAGCCATATGCTATCTCTTTGGCAGAGTAATTACCGCCATTTACGCAATTATATATCTCGGAAAAGAGCTTTATCTGGTCTGCGGTAAATCCCTCTTTAGTAATATTAATATCAAAATCAAATTCCGGGTACTGCCCAATAGGTTTAGTCTCTACAAATTCCCATGCTGCATTTTCCAGCCTGATGGCACATTCTCCCTCATAGGAATTGTAATCACAGATCCCAAGAAATGCACTTATCGCATCAAACAAACGCCCCATGCTTGAGCACTCAAAGGTCTGAACCTTGTTATCAAGAGCCGCAAAAAGAAGTTTATCTTCTGAAAAGCTCTGTAAATTATCTTTTGAGATCAGCCCCTGCACAGCAGCCTTATGAAGGTAACATTTGCTGATAAGCCTGGCATCTTTGGATGCATTATCTCCACCTGTCATAGTGACATATGACAGATGACCAGCCCTTGCTGCCTCAGCTTTGTTACAGTAAGTAAATTCGCCGCCCCAGACAGCTCCGTCAATCCCATAGCCAGTTCCGTCAAAGGATACTCCGATTGCACTTTCAAGTCCGTTTTCAGCCATTACACTGTAGGTGTGTGCAAAATGGTGCTGTAGAAAAATAAGCTCTATGCCATCAGCTTTAGCCTTATCTTTGGCCATTTGCGATGATACATAGGATGGATGCTTATCACATACATATAATGATGGTACCTGTTTGAATATGTCTTTATACTGCCCTGTAAGCGCCTTGTAATTTACTGCGCAGCTGTAATCTTCCAGATCACCAATGTACTGGGAAGGCAGTATCTTGTCATTGTGTCCAAAAGCAAAGGTACTCTTTAAGTCGCCGCCAAATGCAAATACAACATTCCCATGCCTTGTCTCTGCCTTATCTATTATGACTGGAAGTGGTACATAACCTCTGCTTCTTCTTATGAACTGCGGATATTCTCCGTATTTGTTTGAGATAACAAACATTACAGAGTCATCCATAGGCATATTGATGTTTCTCTCATGGAAAAGAACTCCATCAACATTGGACTCTCTATCTGAATGATCTTTAAAAAATCCTAAGACAAAGTCCTTATCGTCAATAATTATAGGTTCATCGGACTTATTGGCACTAGTCACAATAAGTGGCCCAAGTTCTTTGGTAAGAAGGCTGTGAATTCCTGCAGAAGGAAGGAAAGCTCCAATATATCTGCTTCCTCTTACAACCTCATCGTCAAGATCATTTTTCTTTTGTAAAAGAACTATTGGTCTTCCTGAAGAAACAAGAAGTTCCTCTTCCAGATCACTTACACATGCATATTCTCTAACACTTTCAATATCAGAAAACATTATGGCAAAGGGTTTGCTTTCTCTGCCCTTTATAGCCCTTAAACGCCTTGCTGGTTCTCTTTCTGGTTTACATACAAGCTGATAACCAGAAACGCCTTTAAGGCCTAAAATTCCACCATTTTTAAGGATGTCTATAGCTTCGACAACAGCCTCGTCTCTATTCTTCCGAACAGCCTCTCCATAAACAGACCAATGATCCAGTATCATCTGTGGACCACAGTCATGGCATGAAATAGTCTGAGCATATCTTCGTCTTCCTTGTGCATATTCAGCCTGACAGGATGGGCACATTGAAAAGCTGTCCATTGTTGTAGTTTGCCTGTCATAGGGAAGAGAATTTAAAATGCTCATTCTTGGACCGCATATTGCGCAGCTGATAAGAGGATACCTGTATCTCCTGTCATCCTTATCAAACAGTTCTCTCTTACAGTCATCACATATACCAATATCCGGCAAAAACACCGGGATATCAGAAGAAAGATCTATTTCACTGCTGTCGATTATGGAAAAATCCAGGCTATACTTCTGATATTCAGATGGAATAGACTGAAGCTCTTTTTCATTAACAGATAAAATAAAGGCGCCTTCTGGTTTCTTGGAATTAATGCAGGAAATAAAAGCTTTTAGATCAGATTCCTTACCAATAGCAAGAATCTGAACCAAAGCCCCCATGTTCTTAACAAATCCCGCAATATTGAATTCCTTTGCCATACAAGCAATAAAGGGGCGATAACCAACACCCTGTACCGCCCCTTTAACCGTTATTTCTTTTATCATTCCTTGTTCTGATCCTGATTAGCAGGTGCTGCAGGAGTTGGCTGAGCCTGTGCTGCAGGCGAAGGTGCGGCTGCTGGTGCTGCCTGACCACCCTGCGCTGCTGCGGCTGCCTTTGCTGCGGCTGCAGCTGCTGCACGCTCTTTAGCTGCCTTCATAAGTGCTTCCTGAGCAGCTATAGCCTTCTCTGACTGCTTAAAGGTCTTTGTGATCTTCTCAGTACCTGGCTCCTGGAACCTGAGTCCCATTGAAAGTGACTTCTTAGGGCAGTTATCAACGCAGGATCTGCACTGAATACAGCTCATAGGTCTGATTGACCAGGTTTTTTCATTTTTATCTACAGTAATGGCATGTGTAGGACATTTGATAGAGCAAAGACCGCACAGAATGCAAAGGTCCATATCGTTCTCAACGTGTCCCCTGGTGCCAGCTGGATACTCTTTTTCAGCCTTTCTTGTCTTAGGCTTAGAAATAAGATTATGTAATACAGTTTTATTAAAACTTACGATTGCCATCTTAAAACTCCTTCTTATCTTACAGTCAATTTGTTATCTCTCAGTACAGCTGATACATGGGTCAATTGTAAGTACAAGAATTGGCACATCAGCAAGGTCACAACCCTTAAGAGTTTCAACAAGACCAGAAAGATTAGCAAATGTGGGAGTGCGGACTCTCATTCTGTCAATAAACTTACTTCCGTTAGCCTTAACGTAGTAAATAGCTTCACCACGAGGCTGCTCTATTCTCATAACGTATTCGCCGTTTGGCATTCCCTTAACAGGAACATCAATATCACCAGCAGGCATCTTATCAATGCACTGACGGATAATATCAAATGCCTGGAAGATTTCCTTGATACGGCACTCGGTTCTTGCGTATGAATCACCATCATTGCTGATGATAGGCTCAAATTCCACATCGCCATATGCGCAGTAACCTGTTGTACGGATATCTCTTGCTATTCCGCTGGCACGAAGGAATGGTCCGGCACATCCAAGAGCATCTGCCTGCTCTGCTGTAAGAATTCCTACTCCGCGAAGTCTTGTCTGAACAGCCATATCATTAAGGAATGGCTTAGCGATGGTCTTAAGCTGCTCTTCCATCTTATTGATCCTCTGATAGAAGTCCTTAAGCATCTCATCAGGTACATCTCTTCTGATTCCGCCAACCTTCATAACTGAAAAGATTACTCGGCCACCAGTTGAAGCCTCGAACATATCAAGAGCTTCTTCACGAAGTCTCCAGCATTCCATATTAAGGCTCTCAAAACCGAAAGCATCTGCTAAAAGACCAAGCCACAGGAGGTGTGAATGTACTCTTGAAAGCTCTGACCAGATTGTTCTAAGGTATTTAGCTCTTGAAGGTACATCAATGTCCATGATGTGCTCAACTGCCTCAGAGTAACCAAGGCCATGACCTAAAGAGCAGATACCGCAGATACGCTCAGCTACATATACCATTTCATTGAAATCTTTTTTATCTACCAGCTTCTCAAGACCTCTGTGGATAAAGCCGATGGAAGGAATTGCTTCTACAACCTTCTCATCCTCCATAACAAGGTCAAGGTGGATTGGTTCTGGGAGAACCGGGTGCTGGGGTCCAAATGGAATTACACTTCTAGTTGACATTTCTTCCCTCCGATTATTTAAATGGTGTCTCTATAGCTGTGCGATAGAGCTTACCCTCAAAGTCAATGTTGATCATCTTGATCTGTACTCCGAACAGATCGTGCATCTCGTTCTCATAGATAAAAGCACATGGAAAAATGCTAGTGATACTTGAGATCTCCTGGTCCTCAGGAAGTGTCATCTTAAGATTCTTCATCTCCAGATCCTTGCCAAAGGTATAAATGAGTTCATATGCATCTGGAACTCTTGTGGCACACTGCTGGATAAGATGGTAGCCTGCAAATTTAAGCTTCTGAGACTCATCAATGATGCTCTCAGGATTAACATTTATAAATTCTGTATTCATTATGCATTGTCCCCTTTCTCAGCAGCTGGTGCAGGTGCTGTAGCTGGTGCTGCAGCAGGAGCTGGCTTAGGAGCAGCGGCTGCAGGTACAGGTGGCTTACTTGAAGCCTTGATCTTCTCCTCTGCCTGCTGGCGAAGAGCTTCTTCAGTAAGAACTGCATCATACTGGTTACTTGGATCATAATCATCAGCAGTCATATGAATAGCCATCTTGCTGTAGTCTACTGAACAGTATCCCTGCTTCAATGACTCTTTTAACTTCTTTCTCTTTTCCTCAAGAAGTCCAACTGCCTTAACCACGCCCTCAATAAGAGCTTCAGGTCTTACAGCACATCCAGGAACATAAACGTCAACAGGAACAACCTTGTCAGCGCCGCCTAAGATGTTGTAGCACTCCTTGAAAATTCCACCATCGCAAGCACAGATTCCGCATGCAACTACTACCTTAGGATCTGGCATCATATTGTAAAGCTGTCTTACAACAGGAGCTGTCTGAGCATTGATACCTCCTGTAAGAAGCAGTACGTCTGCATGCTTAGGATTACCTGTATTAATGATTCCAAATCTCTCAACATCATACATTGGAGTCATTGTCGCAAGAACTTCGATATCACAGCCATTACAGCTGGATCCATCATAATGTAACACCCATGGTGATTTAGCAATATTCATTGATCAATATCCCTTCCATTTTACTTAAGTACATTAAGAATCAGCAAATTGGTTCCCGCAAATACAAGGATTACAGCCCATGTTACCTTGAGCATTGTAATATACTTAACTCGTGGGAATATATTATCAATAAGTGTCTCAATGAAGAATACTACAATTACGGCAATTAAAGCCCATATCCTGCTGATTGGGTTAGCTGTAATAAAGAACATTCCTACAATACCCATCATAAGGATTGTGTCATACCACTCAGCGATCTCTACAAATGCCAGGTTGTTACCTGAAAGGTCTGTTGTAAGACCCTTAACCATCTCCTGGTGCATGTGGTGAGAAGTACTAAGGTCAAATGGTGACTTGCGAAGCTTGATTATAAGGATAAATACGAATCCAATAAAGAAGCCTGGAAGCTGGATGATCGCGGGTGTTTCTGCTTTGACAAGGTCTGAAACCATGAAGCTTCCCTGTGCGTAGTAAAAACCGATAGCAACAAGAAGTGTCATTGGCTCATAGCACATCATCTGGAGAAGTTCTCTCTGGGCACCCATGATACTGTAAGGTCCATTGGTTGAGAAAGCTGCCATAACCATAAGAACTTCTGACATTGAAAGAGCAAAAAATACAAGGAGCATATCTCCGCCGCCAAAGAACAGGCATCCAGTGAATACTGTCATAATAAGGTATCCTGTGACAAATAGAACCTGAATACTGTTAACAACGGTGGTCTGCTTGTGAAGGAGCTTATTGACATCGTAGAAAGGCTGGATGATTGGTGGCCCCTGCCTTCCCTGCATACGTGCAGCAAAGAGTCTGTCAGTTCCTGATAAAAGTCCGCCAAGGAGCGGTGCTAATACTAAATAAAGAACAGCTTTAATAATAAAATTGATTTCCATCAGATAGCACCTCCTACTACTACGATAAGCATTACTGCCACAAGTACAGCTGCTACCCAAACGCAAGGAGAAAGAAGTTTATCCTCGCCAAAGAAGTCTCTCATGTACCAGTTTGACATGTAAAGAGCTCTCTCTTTTCCAAAAGAATCAATGTAATGTCTGTCATCACCAGCATTTACACCGGCAACATAAGACATTGTCATCTTGGATTTCTTACCAATTGAAAGGAATCTTGATCCAATAGGGATCATAAATACCATAGCTACCATGATCATCATGATGATGACATCAGAACCACCGATAACATCAGGGATGTTAGTATGGAATGCCTCATCAAGAATAGGCTGGATCATGTTGCCTGACATCCAAGGGAATGCAAAGCACATGATGATAATAAGTGAAGTAAGTGGGAAAATTGAAACCATCTCACTTCTTGGTGTAATGTCTTCAAGCTCGAAGGACTGATGGATTACTGTACAGATCTTGCCAAGCCACTTTGCCCAATAGAAAAGTGTGCTTCCTGAACCAAATACAAGGAAAAGAACAAGCCATACAGAACCTGAATCTACGAATGATTTAAGAGCTGCCCACTTGGAAACAAGCATACCAAATGGAGCAAGGAACATACCGCAGATACCAATGATCATAATAAATGCAAGTCTTGGAAGCTTGATGATAAGACCGTGCATATCCTCGATGTCACGGCTGTGCATGCAGTTCTCAATATCACCAACTGTCTGGAACAGAAGTGACTTGGATACAGCATGGAAAAGAACAAGCATTACAGCCGCCCAGACACCCTCAGGTGTACCAGTACCAGCGCAGGCTGTAATAAGACCAAGGTTTGAAATTGTTGAATAAGCAAGAACCTTTTTGCCATCGCTTACTGTGATAGCAAGAAGTGATGCTGTAAAGAATGTAAATCCACCAATGACAGTGATCATAACACCTGTCAGTGTGCCATACATTATAGGTGAAAGTCTGATCAGCATATAAACACCGATCTTAACCATTGTAGCTGAGTGAAGAAGCGCACTTGATGGTGTAGGTGCAACCATGGCGCCAAGAAGCCATCTTGAGAATGGGAACTGTGCGCTCTTGGTAAGAGCTGCAAATGCAAATAATGTAACAGGTACAATAACAAGCTCATTACCGCCCTCTGTTACCTGGCTTAAGTTAGAGATGCCAAGACCGAGGTTGCAGATCATTAGACCAGCAGCAAAACCGCATCCACCAAGAAGGTTCATCCAAAGAGCTCTAAAGGAGTTATTAACAGCCTCCTGAGTTCTTGTATAACCGATCATAAGGAATGAACATACTGATGTGATCTCCCAGAAGAAATAGATCCAGGAAAGTGAATCAGATGAAATAAGTCCAAACATTGCTCCAAGGAATACAAACATAAGAGCAATAAAGTAATTGGATCTGTCCTGCACATCTGTGTGATGATGATGGTAATCCTTCATATAACCTGAAGCATAGATACAGATAAGGATACCTACAACACCTACAATCAGGTACATAACAGCTGCAAAGGTATCAATTCTCACATGAGCATTGCCCTCTACTGCTCTGCCTGTAAGATCCATCCAGAGAACAGGAATTGTTCCTGCCAGTGAAAAGATGATCGCATAGTATTTCTTGTACTTGATTGAAAGGAAGCATACTAAAAGCATAAGGAATACCTCGCCGCAAACAGCGATAGTATCAGAAATATGTGTATGCTCAAGATAAACGAACTGCGATGGATCTCCTGAAATAAGTACATTGACAGCAACATAAATAGCGCTGGCCATGATTGTAAAACCACCAAGCATGATAACTGCGCTTCTAAGAGGACTAGCCTCTTTTAAAATGAAGATAAGTGCTGCCATGATAAAGGGAAATAGGATTAGAAAATTTACTACACTTAAAATTGGAATAGACAAGGTGTTTCGCCCCTTTCACATAAAATCTCACAACTACCTATGAGTTTTTCATAAATTTATCAACAGCTTCATTGAGATCAGCAATTGCCTTCTCATCGCCGTCCTGAACAGCATGAACAATACAGTGACTCATGTGTTCCTTAAGTATTTCTTTTCCGCAGTTATTGATAGCGGAGCGAACAGCTGCTAGCTGTATCAGGACTTCAGTGCAGTCCCTGTCATCTTCAACCATCTTTTTGACTGACTCAAGATGACCAATAGCCTTTGAAAGCCTGTTAGTTATGGCCTTCATGTGCTCCGGATCATGGTGGTGATGGTGATGACCATGCCCGTGATCCAGGCTCTCATCATGATCATGAGAACTCATAAAAAAACCTCCAAAAATAAAGTGCGTCCCCTTGTTAATTTTTTGACTTTGCAGAGCAAAGAAAGAAAAGTCACAGAAAACGCACATCTGACCGAATATCATTATATATCATGTGAAAAAAAAATCAATAAAGATTATCTAACATTTCCAATAATCTTATATAAAAGCTTATAGAGTAATCTGTACTCTTCTTCAGTAAGTTTGACACATGATCCCATTGCAGGTGGAATAGACAAAGCTTTATCCTTGAGTTTCTCGCCCTCAGGGGTTATGGATACCACAAGATTTCTCTCATCTTCACTGGATCTCTCCCTTGTGATATATCCCTTGGACTCAAGCTTTTTAAGAACAGGTGTAAGTGTACCAGAATCAAGATATAAACACTCTCCCAGTGTCTTAACATTGACGGTCTTCTTCTCCCAGAGAACCATCATTGCAATATACTGGGTATATGTAAGATCAATATCATCCAAATATGGCTTATATTTCCTGATAATCTCCTTAGAACATGCATAGAGCGGGAAACATAACTGATTACCAAGCTTTAATGAATCATATTTTTCTTGTTTTTCCATTACAAAATACTCCTGAATTGAATTTTATGCTATTTATTATAACACAAAATAATAATGTGGTTAAATTATTACTTTATTTTTGATTAAAAAATTTTTGCAGTCTGTCTTCCACCGCTGTAAATATCATGGTCAGATATCTCATAAACGGCTCTGTCGCAATCGCAAACAGGACAAACAACATAACGCATTCTACAGATACATAGCTGATAGAGAACAGGTCATGGAAGAATATCGCTCCAACTATCATGCCAACTATACATCCGATGATAATACGAAGGCTGTAGCCATTAAGAGGCGCGCAGATATTGGCCAGAATGATAAATCCTACAATCGCAAGAAGAAATGTAGCTGCAACGGACACATCTTCTGCTGAAACCCCAAAGGTATTTCCAAATATAACAAGGGCTGCTATGGCAAAAAAGTCTGTCAGCGCCGCAGGCATTGCTTTCAAAAGAACCTTTACAAGGAAATTCCCTTCAATTCGCCTGTTATTTGGCTCCATAGCAAGGAAAAATCCCGGAATTCCAATATTTACAAGGCTGACCATAGTTATCTGTGATGGCTGAAGCGGGTATGTCAGTACATTTATAATCGAAAAGACAGCTAATAGCAGTGAGAAAATGTTCTTAACCAGGAACAAAGTGGCTGTTCTCTCAATATTGTTAATGTTCCTGCGACCCTCTCCAACTATCTTAGGCATCTTTGAAAAATCAGAGTCCATAAGAACCACCTGTGCAGCCTGAACTGCAGCTTCTGAACCAGCGGCCATAGCTATGGAACAGTCGGCATCTTTCATGGCAAGGATGTCATTAACACCATCTCCTGTCATGGCAACTGTATGGCCATCTTTTTTTAGAGCTCTGATGATCTTCTGTTTCTGCTCTGGAGACACTCGTCCAAATACAGTGTATCTTCTTACTGCTTCTCTGATGTCTTCTTCTTCCAAAGTGCTGGCATCCACAAATCTGTCAGCATTTTCAATTCCGGCATTTTTGGCAACTTCAGATACCGTAAGCGGATTATCACCAGAGATAACCTTTACATCTACACCCTGTTTCCTGAAGTAGCTAAAGGTTGCAGGAGCAGCTTCCCTGATAGGATTCTGTAAAAGAATGAACACAAGCGGCACAGTTTTTGCGCCTTCCAGAGAATGATCAGGAACATCTACAGAGATATTCTCAGCATTCTCATCAATTATCTGTGTTCCATCTGCGCCGCCAAAGTAGCTGGCAAAGCACAAAACTCTAAGTCCCCTGCTTGCGTAATATGTTATAAGCTCCTGATACTCAGCTATATTATCTCTAAGAACGAACTCAGGAGCACCCAATACATATGTACCGTCAGTGAACTGAACAGCGCTGTATTTGTATTTTGATGAAAACGAATGGAATGATACACAGGTTCTACTATTTCTGATAGGGAAATAGTCCTCAAGAGCATGCATTGTAATATTGTCATCAGGCACACATCCAATGTAATCTGCAATGAGGTTTTCATAATAGTTCATTGCTTCTGGGTCCTTGGTTCCATCAGCAAGAACTGCATCAGCAACAAGCATACTGTTGTCAGTTATAGTTCCGGTTTTATCAACGCATATAGTATCAACTCTTGCAAGTGATTCAATACTCCTCATGTCGTGAAGCATTACCTTCTGCTTGGCAAGTCTGATAGTGCTAAGACCAAGGGTGATACTAAGAAGAAGATACAATCCTTCAGGTATCATTCCAATCAGAGCAGCCACCATGGAAGGAATGCTCTCTGCAAAGGAATTGCCCTGAATATAAAAGCTCTGAACGAAAAGAGCTATTCCAATAGGGATAATAATAAGACCAGCAAATGCAACAATCTTATTGATAGACTTGACCATCTCGGACTGTTCAGAAGAGGGCATCTTCTTGGCTTTTAGCATAAGTTTTGAAATGTATGAGTCCATTCCAACACTTGTAAGCTTTGCAAGACACTTACCGGATACCACAAAGCTTCCAGACATAAGCTCAGATCCGCTCTTTTTAACGATCTCATCAGCTTCTCCAGTAAGCAGAGCTTCATTTACTGCAACTTCGCCTTCAACAACCACAGCATCAGCACAGATCTGACTACCGGCAGATAATACGATCACATCTCCAAGAACCAGTTTATCAAGAGGAACTATTCTCTCATCGCCGTCCCTTATGGCTATGGCTGAGGATTGATTCAGTACTTTCAGTTTATCAAGAACATTTTTCGCCTTGATTCCCTGAAAAATACCAATCAGAGCATTACAAATAATAACCGGAAGGAAGGTAAGTGAGTTCCAGGCTCCCGATATAACAAGAAGCACGGCCATGATAAAGAAGATCAAGTTGAAGTATGTAAAAATGTTCTCCCTGATAATATCCTTAGTGGTCTTGCCAATATTCTCAATTTGTACATTGCCCTTACCCTGGTCATAAAGAGCTTTCGCCTCTGCCTGAGTAAGCCCTACATTTGTATAATCCATATTATTTCACATTGTGATTCATGTTTTTGATAGGAATATTTGCGTAAAGCGCAGGTAATGTCTTACCTGTATTGTCTTCTGCATCCATCTGGGTGAAATTGATATCGATTCCATCCATATCAATTTCAGCATATTTTGATAATACTTCTATGATGTCACTTCTGATTCTCTGCATAAGCTCTGGTGAGCAGCTGGCTCTGTCAGAAACAAGGACGAGCTTGAGGCGGTCTTTAGCGACATCACTAGATGATTTCTTTTTGAAAATATCAGTAATCTTCACCTTAAAGTCCCCCTATTATTTCTTGCGAAGCCATGAGAAAAGTCCCTTTTTAGAATCAAGATCTAAAAATGGTACGTTTTCACCTGTCACTCTTCTGCAGATATTCATATATGCCTGACCAGCCAGTGAGTTATCGCCAACTAAAGGCTCACCATTATTGGTAGCCACAACGATGTTCTCATCATCTGGAACCTGTCCGATAAGTTCAACAGCAAGGATATCAACTACATCCTCTGCAGACATCATATCGCCTCTCTTTATCATATCAGGACGAAGTCTGTTTACGATAAGCTGAGGATTTTTGATCTCGTTAGCCTCTAAAAGACCGATGATCCTGTCAGCATCTCTAACAGCAGAAACCTCAGGTGTTGTTACAACTAAAGCTCTGTCCGCACCAGCGATGGCATTTTTAAAGCCCTGCTCAATTCCTGCCGGGCAGTCAAGTATGATGTAGTCAAACTCTTCCTTGAGCTCATCTGTAAGCTTCTTCATCTGCTCAGGTGTTACACTGGTCTTATCCTTGGTCTGTGCAGCAGGAAGAAGGAAAAGGCTCTCGTACTTTTTGTCCTTGATAAGTGCCTGATTTCTCTTACAATTTCCCTCAATAACGTCTACAAGATTGTAAACAATCCTGTTTTCAAGACCCATAACTACATCAAGATTTCTAAGTCCTATATCTGTATCAATAAGAACTACCTTTTTATTAAGCTTGGCAAGTCCAGTACCAAGGTTGGCTGTTGTTGTGGTCTTGCCAACTCCACCCTTGCCTGATGTTACAACTATTACTTCTCCCATATTTTCCTCCTGAAAATTAGATTTTATAGAATTGTCTCAAAAATGAGGTGCCATAGCTGGTCTTGACTATATGACCATTTTCTATATAAGCAACCTCAGGTACATTACCTGCATCTTTAAGAAGTTTCTTTCTCTTGACCTTGATCTTATTGCCTTTTTCCGCATCTGGAGATATTGCAATTGTCTCAGCTATCCTGATCTGGATCGGGTCAAGTTCAAGAGCCATGATCACGCTCTTTCTGTCTCCTGAAGCCCCAGCAAATGCATTGCCCCTTAGTTCCCCAAGTATAAAAATACTTCCAAAGGATGTGACATTTGCTCCTGGCTTAACATCTCCGAGAATAACTATGCTCTTTTCGCTGGAAATGTCCTGTCCGGATCTGAGATTACCCTTGTAAATAAGGGCAGTGTCCTCTGTAATTCCTTCAATAGCCTGTGAAACAACTTCACCAGCTATAACAGGCTGCTCTTCTTTTCCCATTTTACGGGCAAATACTCTCTCAAGGTCAGATTCTTCGTCAATAATGCAGGAAATCGTAAGATCAGAGTTTTTTTCGATGATCCTTACAACTTCATCAGTCTCTGCATCAGAAAGATCTCTTCCCCTGATCAGAAGTCCCATATTGTTTTTCCCAAGGAATGATGCTGCTTCCCCAAACTTTTCAGCAATTGACTTAGATAGAGATTCAAAAGATGGCTCCGAATCCAAAACCAAAATGATTCCGGACTTGGTACCTTTAATAGTAACTGCTTGTTCCAATTAAGATCACCCAACCTTTTTTCATACGTATGTGCGCTACATTTTCCCAAAACGCACTCCTCTAGTATAAGCCAACAGGGCCAAAATTTCCACATAAAAATAGGACTCTGGCAAATGCCAGAGCCCTTAAAACTCTTAAGAAAATCAGCCAAGCTGACCTGCCTGCTTAGCAACTTCCTCAGCGAAGTTCTCGTTCTTCTTCTCGATACCTTCACCTGTCTCAAAACGAACAAATCTCTTGATCTTGAGGTTTGCGTTATTGTTCTTTGCAACCTGTGCAATGTACTGGCTAACTGACTGCTTACCATCCTCTGCCTTTACATAAACCTGATCGTTAAGGCAGATCTCTTTGAACTCCTTGTTAAGACGTCCGATAAGCATCTTCTCAATGATCTCCTGAGGCTTTCTCTTACCCTCTGGAAGCTCCTCGTTCTCCTTCATAGCCTGAGCAAGAAGGATCTCCTTCTCGTGGTTTCTGTACTCCTCTGAGATCTCCTCAGAAGAAACGAACTTAGGGCTAAGAGCTGCAACCTGCATAGCAACGTTCTTAACAGCATCCTTGATGTCATCGTTAACAACATCTGTGTCAGCCTCTACAAGAACAGCGATTCTTCCGCCACCATGAACATAAGGAACAACGATACCGTTCTGAGCTACAACCTTCTCAAAACGTCTGATTGAAAGCTTCTCAGAAATAACTGCTGTGATCTCAACAAGAGCATCGTTAACTGACTTAGATGCATCCTCGTTCCACTTCTCAGCCATGAATGAATCAAGATCCTTAGAATCTGACTCAACAGCCTGCTTAGCAACAGCCTCAACGAATGCCTGGAACTTCTCGTTCTGAGCAACGAAGTCTGTCTCTGAGTTAACCTCTACAACAGCTGCTGTCTTGTCATCCTTAACAGCGATTCTTGTAAGACCCTCAGCTGCAATTCTGCTAGCCTTCTTCTCAGCCTTCATGATACCGTTCTTTCTAAGGTACTCAACAGCTGCGTCCATATCTCCATTAGTCTCTGTAAGAGCCTTCTTGCACTCCATCATTCCAGCGCCAGTAGACTCACGTAACTCTTTAACCATTGCTGCTGTAATAGCCATCTATTTATCCTCCGTAATATGCAGGAAACCTGCTTTATTTTATGTTTATAGGAATTACTCTGCTGCTGCTTCTTCGATGTCTGTAGCCTCTGCCTCAGCGCCCTCAGCAACATAATCTGCAGCTGAATCAGCCTCAGCACCCTGGTTAGCCTCGATAACAGCGTCAGCCATCTTACCAACGATAAGCTTTACGGCTCTGATAGCGTCATCGTTACCAGGAATAATGAAGTCAAGCTCCTCAGGATCACAGTTTGTATCACCGATACCGATAAGTGTGATTCCAAGTGCCTCAGCCTCCTGGATGCAGATTCTCTCCTTCTTAGGATCTACAACAAAGATAGCATCAGGGATTCTCTTCATGTCTCTGATTCCGCCAAGGTTAGCCTGAAGCTTTGTAAGCTCCTTCTTGAGCTGAGCAACTTCCTTCTTAGGAAGAACATCAAATGTTCCATCTTCCTGCATCTTCTCGATAGCTTTCATTCTAGCAATTCTGCTCTGGATTGTCTTGAAGTTAGTGAGCATACCACCGAGCCATCTCTCGTTAACATAGTACATTCCGCAACGCTCTGCCTCAGTCTTAACTGCGTCCTGAGCCTGCTTCTTGGTACCTACGAAAAGGATTGTTCCACCCTGCTGTGCAATCTCAAATACTGCCTTGTAAGCCTCGTCAACCTTAACAACTGACTTCTGAAGGTCGATGATGTGGATTCCGTTTCTCTCTGTGAAGATGTAAGGAGCCATTTTAGGGTTCCATCTTCTTGTCTGGTGTCCAAAATGTACACCTGCCTCAAGTAACTGTTTCATTGATACAACGCTCATTTTAATACCTCCGTTTGGTTAATCTTCCGTATATCCTTAACCTGTAGATCCACACAAAGCGTCATTTATGTGGCAGGCCATAGTTCCGATCAGCTTCGCTGACACCAAAACCATGATCAGATATACGTGTTTATTTGTTACTGCCGCGTAAAACAGGGCATAAACCACCTATTTAGACACAGCTTAGTTATAATAGCATAGGAAAATCAAGATTTCAATACATTTTTATCATAAAACCTCAAAAAAAGAGCAGGTAATCTGCTCTTTTTTAATTACTGAGTAATTATTGAAGCTATCTGATCATATGATGCACCAGCCGGGATTGTCTTGGTACCGGATCTGATGATCCTGTCCTTTCTGCTGTCCACAAGATACTTATTAAATGCTACAGCGTTATCGATAATACCTTCTCTGTAAAGTATCTGTGCCACCTGGTCTGAACCAAGTCCGCCAGGGATTGTAATTGTCTTGGATGTAGAGTTAACGCCTGTCCCAGAAGAAGTAGAAGCTGTCTGAGCCGGTGTTTCCTGGGTTTCTGTTTTAGGTGTTTCTGTTTTTGGTGTTTCAGTTTTAGCAGTCTCAGTTTTGCTGGCCTCAGTAGAAGCAGCAGTTACATCTGACTTTCCTGTTGAAGCTTCTGTTGAAGCTCCTGATGAGACTTCTGACTGAGCAACTGTTTCTTCTTTTTTAGAGGATTCGGCAGCGCTGCTATCATCTTTTGAAGCTTCTGAGCCGCTTCCTTCTCCCTCTTCCTCCTCTTTAGCCATTTCTGAAACTGATGAACCTGCGTCAGCGACTTCTTGTTGCTCTTTTTCAGGTAACGTAGTTCCTTCTTCAAATAATGGCGTATTGGATGAAGTCTTATCATCGCTGTTTTCCTCTACTTCCTCGCCCTGAGAATTAAGAAGAACACCGCTGTCTCCATCAACCATTCCCAAAGCTTTGGCTCTTTGGATTACCTCTGCATCGCTTAGTGTGGCCTTTCTGCCGCCCAGTGCAAAGCCCATTACTATCGCAGTAAGGATTATTCCAATACCCATACCACGAAGATAATACTTTAGTTTCATTTAAATACTTTCCTTATCTTACTTTTCTATGCTTGTTAGAAAGATCTATTACAAGCTTAACTTCGCCAATTCCAAGTCCCAGTTCCCTGGCAATAACCATGTTAGACTTGCCAGCCTTGTGCATTTCAATGATCTGTTTGTTTTGAGAAACAGGATCGTTAGCAGTAAGCTCCTGCATGGATTTATCAGGGTTCTTGGATCTTCCTTCTACCCTGACAGCCTCTGTAATAGGAACAACCTTGGATGATACAGGTTCAGGAGAAACTGTGTTTCCGATTACATGAGAAGAAGATATCTCTTCCTTATCAAGAACTCTTGCACCTATCTGATCAAGACCTTCAAGTTCCTTGATGTTTTTCTCTTCGACATATCCGCTTTCAACGTTTCCAACAGGAGGTTCTTCCTTTGGTTCAGCAACAGGTTCAGGTGTAACCACCTGTTTCTTTTCTTTATATGGAATACGGATACCGCTGAGCTTATCATCTGTTTCATCAAGCAGTATTGCTCTGACATTGCTCTTTTCATCTGTAGCAGCAAGCAAATTAGAAGCTTCCTGTGCCTCTTTGGCGGTGGCTTCTGCATCACGGACAACCTGTTTTGCTTCGTCCGCTTTCCTAGTAACCTCGCTGACAACACTTGTAAGATTCTTGTGCTTGTCATTGAGCATATCGTACATGAACATTACTTCGTCGTGATTTTTATGGATATCATTGATAACAGTATCAGAGTACTCACCAATAGCAGAAAGCTTCTCGTTGGAAATACGCTCCATGGCACGCTCTGTTCTGTCTAAAGAATTTTCGACACTGTCCCCAACCATGTCGTCGATGGTTTCCTTCTGGTCCTCGACTTCACGCCTAACAAGCTCACGGATTTCCCTCTCCATGAGCATCTTATCTTCTTCATCCATCTCCTTACCGGCAGGAAGAAGGTAACCTAATATTATTGCCGCAAAACCAGCAACAATGAGAACAATCTCTGTAATACTTATCATTTCTCCGCCCAAATACCCCACAAAAAACTAAACGTATATTTTGAACATACGTCAATACATTATAATATAGAAAGCTCAAATCTTCAAATCGAAACCAGAAGAAATCCGAAAGTCAATGGGCTTGCCGTTCCTGTCATGCATGCTCTCAGCCATTTTTTCCATCTGTTCCTTGGTAAGAGTTCTCTCTTCCGGAGCATTTTTCTTTTCGCCATTTCTTCTGTTTTTTCCGCCATCCCCCATGTACTCATTTGAGCCTTTATCTTCGGCATTGGAATTAAGCTGCCCCTGGTCAATATCATTTTTTGCATTAACCGAATGCTGGTTGTTCTGAACCTCCTGATTGAACTGAGTCTGGAAGTTATGCTGATCAGCAAGTGGCCTGGCTTCTTCCGCAGCCTTTATTGATGTCACATCTGTGGATGTGGCCATCACCCCAAAATCTATGTGGTTAATTGACATAGATACCTCCTTCCACCGAAGATCAGATCGGTGCTAGTCTGACATCCCCCTCCTTGACAACAAACCTGCTGTATTGAACAGGCTTTTTAACGATCATAGAAAGTTCCCCTATATTTACTGTTGTTCCAGGATAAGCTGTTCCCTCAACAATTACATCAGCTTCCTTGGATTCAGCCAGTTTTTCCATAAGCTCTGAGTACTCTTCCTCATTCTGCTGAACCTGAGCAGTCAGAGTCTTATTTACTTCCATAAGCTTTTTAACATTGGCAACCTGCTCTGGAGTGAACTTAGCTCCTGCTTTAAGCATCTTGGTAAAGCCTTCAAGAGTTGGCTTCATGCTCTCAAGATTCTTGTTGGCTGCAGTGATATTCTTTTGCAGATCCTTTAGCCTGACCTTAAGCTGTGGATCAGCACCAACTTCAATGATTGTGTTAGCTCCCATCTCAGATCCAAGGACTTTGGCAGTGATCCTGTCAGCTGCAGTAACCTTACCACCTGCGATAAAGCCTCTTCTTCCGGTAACTGTAACTTCAGTTCCTGAAGATACATTAGAATGGAGGATACACTCGCTGGTAACGCCACCTCTTGAATTGACTGTTGCATTCTCAATAAACTTGGTAACAACATTTCCGCCAGCAGTAATGTTACCGCCCGCCTTAGCGCCACACTCAAGGATTACATCTGCTCCGGCATCAAGGGTAGCACCCTCAACAATGCCCTTAACAACTATATTTCCACCGGCCTTTACAGAGAAGTTGCTGGCTACAACGCCCTTAACTTCCACGCTGCCTTCATACTCAATATTACCAGTAGATACATCAACATTTTCTACCACGAGGACATCTGAAACTGTAATCTTACCTTCCCTTACAGTTACGTGACCTGATTTAGCAGCAAAAAGCTGTGTCTTATCCTCAGAAAGAACCGTATTCTTACCAAATTTGATAAACGTCGACTTTACGCTATGAGGCTTTATAGTCTCACCATAAATATTTATGCCAGGCTCTCCCAGCACTTCTTTATGAAGAGTTGCCAGAAGCTGTCCCTGCTGAACATTATTTATGAGATTAAGATGGAAGTAATCAACACTTCCGTCTTCGCGAAGGGTTGGTTTTGCACGCAGATTAGCATTGAAATGCAGCTCAACCTTTGCATCGTGACCCTCAACAACCTTTTTCCCCTGGGCAACAACAATCTCTGTACAGTACTGTCTGTGCTCAAAGAATTTCTTTATGGCATCTTCCTGGATTCCATATTTTACTTTTCTATATGCAAGAGAGTCCATGACCTCTTTTTCAGTCATTAGCTCCGCACCCTCGCTTGGAGGATAAAAAAACGCCGTGACAGTCATACGATCCTGGGAAATCGTGTATTTACAGCCCTCTCTTTCAGGAAGCACCTGCTCCTGTGTAAAGATGGCAACGTTTTCCTCAGCCTTTGTCACAGCATCGTTAATAAGCACTACATCGTATTGAATTTTTCTATCTTCCAGATAGTCCCTAACGTCATTGACGTTAAGAGGCTCTCCGCCATCAGTTGGCGGAAACACCTTGATTCCAGTGCCTTTTGGAGTAATAACCAGTTGAAAATATCCGTTCATAATAGACCTCTGCAAGTAATGTTTTTATGTGGTTATCTGGAATTTGTCAGGATACCAAGGTAATTTCCAAGCTTCTCCCTCATCTTCTGAAGAGCCCTTGTATGAAGCTGCGAAACTCTTGATTCTGAAACCTCCAGTACTTCACTTATCTCTTTTAATGTAAGTTCTTCGTAATAATATAATAAGATTACTTTCTTTTCCTTATCTGTTAACAGCTCCAAAGACTCTGCAAGCATCTTCTTGAGCTCTTCCTTCTCAACTGCTTCTTCAGGCTTAACAAAAGAAGAACTCCTGTTATTGGCATCCTCTGGAATATCAGCACCCTGATCCATGAACTCATTGAGAGAAACAACACCAGTAACCTTCATCTGATTCTGCCAGTTCTGGTACTCATCCTCGCTGATTTCCATCTTGGCAGCTATTTCAGCGTCAGTAGCAACATGTCCGCCGTCCTTTTCGATCTCCCTGATGGCAGCTTCAATCTTTTTCTGTCTCTGTCTGATGGTACGTGGAATCCAGTCCATCTTGCGGATCTGATCCAGGATAGCTCCACGAATACGGAGGCTGGCATAAGTCTCGAACTTAACGTCCTTCATCAGATCAAACTTATCGATAGCATCAATAAGTCCAAATATTCCATAACCTACAAGATCATCATACTCAACGTTAAAGCCAAGGTACATGGAAAGTCTTCCAGCAACAAGCTTAACTAAAGGAGCATACTCTAAAATCAGCTGCTCACGGATATCAGCTGATTTAGTCTTGTTATATTCGGTCCATAATTTATTACGTCCTGCTTCGTCCATTTATTATCTTCCCCAGATAATATTTAGAATTCAGGTGGAAGCTCCTGATCGATATTTTCCACTTCCTCTCCACCTTCCGCTTCCATTGCGGCTCTTGCCTCTTCCTCGAGGCGTTCTGCTTCCAGCCTTTCTGCCAGAGCTTTTTCATAGTTGATTTCCATAAATCTGGTTATCATCTTCTCTATTATAAGCCCAATTACAAGAAAAATAACTACTGAAGCAAAAACTATAATAAACCAATCACCAGCTGGATAGTGCTTAAAGTAAGTAAATATCGCAATTATAGCGGTACAACTAAGCACTATCAGCGGAGTGATCAGTTTCGTATTGATTTTTTTCAGTTCATCAATATCGGTATTCATATAACTTTCTCAGGCTTTCCTACTGCCCTAATCACAAAATTTCCATTTTCAGGATAAAAGATGACCGTTCTACCATATGAGTCGCCGGTATCCTGAGCAAGTACAGGAATGTTCATCTCTTTTAACTTCTTAAGAGTAGCCTGAACATTTCTGTCTCCAACCCTCATGGTCTGGTTGCTGGATTGAAAAGCAAACATCTGCGCACCGCCTGCAATCTTGGCTACAAGCCTCTGCCTGCTGGCGCCCTTCGCAACAATCTGTTTGATGAGTTCCTCTATTCCGGTATCAGCAAACTTGGGTATATTGGAGTTGTTCTTAATCTCAGTTGAGTCCGGCAACATTACGTGTGCCAAGCCCCCTATCTTGGTGACTGGGTCCCTAACAGCAATTCCAACGCAGGAACCAAGTCCCAAAGTAGTTATTCCGTCAGGGCTCACACAAATATTGAGATCGGCCATGCCAACCTTAATAATTTCACTCATATTAGCCCTTTCGATTATAACTGGATATCTCCCATACCAAGAGATGACAGGATCTTAGCATATCCATCAACATCAGGTAGCAAAATAAAATATCCGCTGAGCTTAAGCTCATCAAAGAACTGGGTCTCGATAAGAAGTATCTTATCACCCATCATTCCAAACTGTATAGCTGGAACACTAAGGATCGCAGCTGCCATATCAATGGCCACATAAGGAATAGAAGGAATAAGTTTAAGGTTTGTCATCATTGAAAGAGAGTTCAGATAGGAACCTGTAATGATGTTACCTACCTCTTTGAGAGCTGACATCTCAACCTCATCAAACTCTTCTTCCTCAGGCTTGGAGCCTGTTCCCATAAGCTTATCTACCAGGTGTCTTGCGGCTACTTTATTGAGAAGGAACATGATACTTCCATCAATGTCGCCTTCAACTGCAAGATAAATACCTGCCATGATCTGCTCTGCACCGCCCATCAGATCTCCAACATCCTTGAAGTCAAGGAGTCTGACCTGTGGAACAGCCATATCTACCTTAGTTCCTATCATCTGTGCCAGAGCTGTTGTAGCATTACCGGCACCGATGTTTCCTAACTCTTTAAGTACGTCAAAATACTGATTGGACATATTGTCCAAAGTCAAATCACCCATTGTCATTCCTCCGATCAGCTGGCATTAGAAGTCTTCTCTTTTACTTCCCTTTCGGATACGACAGCATCAAGATCAAGGATTGAAACAAGACCGCCATCATAGTGTCCTACGCCGCCAACAAAATTAGTATGGCCACTGCCTTTTTTGTCATCATATCTAACCTTCTCGATATTGTTTGTATCGAGGGTCAGAACCTGATTAACCTGGTCGACGATAATTCCAACAAGATCGCCTTCGCCAGTCTTTAAGATAATAATTCTGGATTTACCAGTAAGTTCATCTTCTGCAAGGCCCATCTTCATTCGAACGCTCATTACAGGAACGATCTCACCACGGATGTTGATAACGCCCTTGAGGTAGTCATCTACCTTAGGAACACGTGTTATCTGCTGCATTCTAACGATATTATCAATATATTTGATGTTTATGCCGTACTGCTCATCATCTATCTTGATTACGATAAACTGGATAAGCTCTCCTACATCACCATTATCTCTAAGTTCGTTCATAACATTCTTCCTTTCTTTTTAAATACTCATCAGAAAATTGAATTGGTATCAAGGATAAGAGCTATCTCGCCATCACCGAGAATGGTAGCGCCGCTTATGAGCTTGCACTTATTGGTGTACTTGCCAAGTGGCTTGATAACAATTTCCTGCTGGCCCATGAGTTCATCAATAACAAGTCCAACCTGCTGATCGCCTTTTCTTGCGATAACAACAACCATATCCTCATCAGGATTTCTCTTGGACTCTGTATCGAGGACTTCGTTGAGTCTGATAAGAGGAAGTACGCTTCCGCGCAAATTGATAACTTCTTTATTTTCAACAAACTTAATATCTGCAGGAGAAACATCCTCAATACTCTGGATAGAATCAAGAGGAATAGCATATTTCTCTTCGCCAATTATTACCATCAGAGCCTGAATGATAGCAAGTGTAAGAGGAAGTCTGATTACCCATGTTGAGCCTTCACCAAGCTTAGTACGAACTGTAACTTCACCTGAAAGAGATTCAACCTTGGACTTAACAACGTCAAGACCTACGCCTCTACCTGAAATCTCAGATACCTGCTTGGCAGTTGAGAAACCAGGATGGAAAAGAAGCTCTACACACTGCTTCTCTGTAAGAAGTGCAGCCTGTTCAGGAGTAACTACTCCCTTTTCAATGGCTTTATTCTTAACAGCCTCTGCATCAATACCATTACCATCATCACCAACCTCGATAACAACGCTGTTGCCATCCTGGAAAGCGTGAAGGAAGATCTGTCCAACTTCCGGTTTGCCTCTCTGGGCACGAAGATCAGCAGACTCAATTCCGTGATCCGCACTGTTTCTGATAAGGTGCATCAAAGGATCACCAATCTCATCAACCACGGTACGGTCCATTTCTGTCTCTTCACCAGTCATTGTAAGTTCCATCTTCTTGCCAAGGGTCTTATTAAGATCTCTGATCATACGAGGGAACTTCTGAAGTACGCTCTCAATAGGAACCATTCGAACCTTCATAACTGACTCATGGAGGTTCGTGGTCACGCTCTCAAGGTACTCAATCTGCTCATTTACATTTCCGTTGCTGACACCGGATGTGTTAGCTGCTGATATAAGGGAGTTCTTGGCAATGATAAGCTCACTTACCAGATTCATGAGAACATCCAGCTTTTCAATATCAACACGGACTGTTCTATTAACAACAGGCTTACCAACAGGCTTCTTGCCTCCTGCTCCGCCGCCAGCAGGTGCTGGAGCAGGTGTCTGAGGAGCTGAAGCTGCAGGTGCTGCAGGTGCTGCCTTTGCAGGTGCTGCTTCAGGAGCTGGTGCTGCTGCACTGTCATCTTTATCATCAGTTGTCTTTGCGTTTCCAAGGTCGAATTCGCCGCAATCACAGCCTTCTACCTCTGAAACAGCCTTAACTATCTCTTCAACCTTCTCTTTTGACTCATCTGTAATAAGAACAAGGCTGAATGTAAAATCAAATTTCTCATCCTCAATATCCTGAGTTGAAGGATCAGAAACCGCGATCTCACCAATTTCTTCAAGTCCCTTGAATACAAGGAAACCTCTGGCAGCCTTAAGGATACAGGACTCCTGAATATGTACGGTTACGCCGTAGATCTTCTTGCCCTGGGAAGCTGCTTCTTCCAATGTGGATTTTACTGAAGGATCCAGCTTGATAGCCTTGTAATCAGCAGAGCCGTCTGCTGAAGAAGCGCCACCATCGGCTGCTGGAGCTGCATCTGCTGCTGGAGCATCTGCCGCAGGAGCTGCATCCCCGCCTTCTCCGCCACTGACACCATTTCTGATATCAGCTAAAGATTTGATAATGTTCTGGTGTTCTTCAGTACCTTCGTCCTGATTCTCAGTGATATTGTCAACATATCCCTGAATAGCATCAAGGCACTGGAGTAAGACATCAATGTCCGCAGATTTGATCTTGATCTTACCACCACGAACATCTGAGAATACATCCTCCATGTCGTGAGTAAGATTCTGCATCCTTGTATAGCCCATGGTACCAGCCATACCCTTCATAGAATGCGCAGATCTGAAGATCTCATTGATACAATCTTCATTCTCTGGATCCTGCTCGAGAACCATGATGTTGTCATTGAGCGACTGAAGGTGCTCTTTTGCTTCATCGAGAAAGACACTTAGATACTGGGAAACATCCATAACCTATATACCTCCATTAGAAATGATTGGTTGTCAGAAGTAAACGCGTAATCGCATACTTCTGTACAAGATATCGGTTTCTTGAATGGAGGAATTTAGACTCTAAAGATAAAAAAAGTATAAAACTAGGAAACCCCTCAATTCACACCGACACACATTATGATTTCCTGGGCCACGTTATCAAGTTTGACAACCTGATCAACAAGTCCAGCCGTTGCTACAGCTTTGGGCATTCCGTAAACCGTGCAGGTACTTTCTTCCTGTCCGATTACATGTACTTTCTTTTTAGACTTTAGATTCTTGATTCCCTCTGTTCCATCTGCTCCCATACCCGTAAGTACTACGCAGCAGATCTCATCATAGTCTGAATCCATCAGTGACTCGTACATATAGTTGGCGCAAGGTCTTACGCCTTCTCTGGTTGGGCCATCCACATAGTGGATTGTCGGCTTTCCAGCGTTTTTAACTATATGCATATGCTTGCCGCCTCTGGAGATATATACTGTTCCTTTCTGTAGTACATCTCCTTCTGCCGCCTCTTTGACCGTTACCTCCGACAGAGAATCAAGTCTGTCAGCGAGGGAAGCGGTAAAGCCCTCAGGCATATGCTGTACCAGTACAACTGGTGTCTTAAGGTTTTTGGGAAGCTTGGGGATTACTGATTGCAGCGCCCTCGGGCCTCCTGTGGAACTGGCGATGGCAACTATCTTGTTACCTGTGATCTTACTAGCAGATTTGGTTACCAGTTCAATAACCTTTCGGGATTCCTTGGCTTCTTCAAAGGAAAAGGCTTTTGCAGGTGCCGGAGCTTTTGAATTAGCTACAGCTGCGAGCGTATCAATAAATTGCTTGGCGAAATCTTCTCCTCTGCATTCAGACGCCCTGTCAGGCTTATGAACAAAATCGAGAGCTCCCAGATCAAGGGCATCCATGGTAACCTTTGCACCTTCCTTGGTGTCGGTGCTGGCCATCATGATCTTCTGCCTGATTCCGGCCTTCTGAAGCTCCTTAAGAAGAGTTATACCATCCATACGTGGCATATTGATGTCAAGAACTACCGCATCATATGTTTTCTTTTTAAGAAGTTCGAGTCCCTCAATTCCATCTTTAGCCTTGTCAACTACCTGGAATCTTGAATCTGCATTAATAATATCACTGAGTACAGTTCTCATGAGTGCAGAGTCATCAATAATTATAATATTTTTCATAATTAAGTCTGCTTCTTTCTGATTTTTCGTTCTTCCTCAAAGATAAAATGAATGATATCTTCTCTGGAAGTCTCATCAATGTACACATACTGGATTCTGTGCTCAAAAAGACCTGGTCTGCTTTCCAGCTCCTGTACCTTCAACACGTTACAGATCATTTCATATTCTTTATCATTGGCATTGCCCGGTAAATGATAGGAGCAATAAATCGTACTGCCTTCTTCATATTGGAAATTAGCTACAAATCGTAAACCGCCGCCGCTTATGTCAACTACTACACTTCTTTGTAAATTAGTTCCAGGGTCGACAAGATATTTACGATTTCTCTCAAAAGCCTCCAGCTCTTCTTTTGAGCAAAGTCTGCTCTTTAGTTCAAGAGCACAGCTGAATCTGTAATACTCTCTTCGCTGGAGCTTACTGAGTTCGCTGGTCAGATCCATAACAAGAATGTACATGTTATCCGATCTGTACCTGTCTATTATTTTTGCAAAACACTGGAACAATCCCTTGGTTGAATAAAAGCACAGGCTGTATTCACCATCTACAGGTAAAAGAACTATCTTGCCTCTCTCAAAGGGCATCAGTATCTCGATCCTGTCGTCTGATGTCACATCCATAACCTTGCTCATGTATATGTGCTTGGTACGGACATCTTCATCCATCCATACCTTGCCTGTTGCTTTTAGTTCCACCCTGTTTCCAGGTGAAATGTAGTCACTGAGCATATTTGTTAGTTATCTCCATTATGATTAATATATTTACAGTATATCATACTTGTGTACCATTTGTTACTTGGGCATTGGACAGCTTTCTGCCAGTAATAATATGGGAAAAGAACGCAGCCATGCCCCTTTGCTTGACTTCAGTAGCCTCTCCCGGATTCATCAGCTGATTAGCAATAGCCTCAAATGCTTTTACAGATTTGGCATTTGGATACTGAAGAGAAACAGGCGACTGCTGCATTACGCTTCTTGCAAGCATCTGATCCTGAGGAATAGCGCCCATATAAGTTAATGGAAGTTTAAGATATCTGGCCACAACAGCATTTAGTTTGTTAAAGAGCTGCTGGCCCTCTTCATCTGAAGAAACCCTGTTTGAAACTACCTTAACCTTGGTATTGTCTCTCGAAAACCTTGGCGACTGATTGAGCGCCTTTAAAAGAGAATACGAATCCGTTATGGATGTTGGCTCAGGAGTAGTAACGAGAATGATCTCGCCGCTGGCTACAAGGAACTCCATAACAGCACTTGAAATACCAGCACCAGTATCAATGATGATGATATCTGCAATCGCATCAAGCTGTGCCAGATTCACAATAATGTAAACCAGATAGTCCCTGCTAAGGTTATACATACCTGAAATACCTGAACCACCGGAAATAAATCCAACCCCCTCAGGTCCCCAGGTAATAATGTCTCTTATATTCTTTCCCTGATATATGAGATCGCTTAAGTTATGTTTGGGAATAGTACCAAACATGATCTCTATATTGGCAAGACCAAAGTCGGCGTCCAGGATGATAACTCTTTTCCCCATCTTGCGGAACTGAACAGCAAGATTAATAGCCACGTTGCTCTTACCGACTCCTCCTTTTCCACTTGTCACAGTAATGATCCTGGCAAGCGGTCTTTGAGGCGCACTTTGATTTTTGATTATATTTCTAAGCTGTGTTGCCTGATCCATTTATTCCCCCAGGGATTAACTCTTTCCACCCAACAAATTCTTGACGATCCTCTGAGCATCGAATACAGCAATATCATCAGGGACATTCTGTCCATTGGTGATGTATGCGATAGGCGCTCCAGTATGGATCCTGATATTATAGAGATTTCCCTTAGCTCCAGTCTCGTCCATTTTAGTAAAGATAAGCTTATAAGCAACCATTTCAGAATATGCGTCAGCAATCTCAATAAGATCGCGATATTTGGTGGTCGCTGACAATACAAGGAAATTCTCACAGTCCATGGTGTCCTCAAGAACCCTTATAAAGCTCTCAACCCCGGCCTTAAGCTCCTCGTTATGAAGAGAATGTCCGGCAGTATCAACCATGATGTAGTCATAATCTGTAAAGTCCTCAGCCGCCTGCTTCATCTCATCCACTGTATAGATAACCCTGAAAGGAATCTCCAGGATAGATGCATATGTACGAAGCTGCTCAGCAGCTGCAATTCTGTAGGTATCAACTGTAAGAAGAGCCACTTTCTTTTTCTGTGTGACAGAAAGTTCTGATGCCAGCTTGGCTATAGTTGTGGTCTTGCCTACGCCTGTAGGTCCAATGAATATCTCAGCCCTTGGTCCTTCAGTTACAGGCTCTATAGGCTCTGACTTGCCAAACTTAAGTACCATCTTCTGGTATACGTTAGAAAGGGCGTAGTCAAAAGGAAGACCGGGCTTTGAAATCTTCTCAACCTCATCAGTGAGCTGATTGACGTATATCTCATCAACTTCGTTCTCGATAAGGGTATTGTAGAGAAGCTTAATAAAGGACATTATCTCTTCAGATACGTCGCTGCTCTTTACAGGCTTAGCTACAGTATCTTCAGACTCATCAAAGTCCTTTCTGTCCTCATCATCCTTCTTTTCAGGTTTAAGGAAGTTCTTTTCAAGGAGATTGCTTAAGTTATCCAGCTTCTCTTCTATAGCGCTGTTGTCATCCTTGATCTCGCTCCTTACAGGAGCCTTTGGAGCCACGCTGCCACCAGAAGCCAGGATAGTGTCCTTCTGAGAATAATCATCAGCCGTTGTTTTTGGCTTGATCACTCTCTCTTTTTCTGGAGAAAAAGCTCTTGGTGCTCTCTCAGTCTCCTCCTCAAGGCCAACTGTCACCTCAATTTTCTGAGGTTGGAAAATAGAAAAGAAGCCGGTCTTTTTTGCAGGCCTTACCGTCATAACAACGATATTGGGCCCCAGCTCTTTTCTCGCCTCTTCAGTAGCCTCGCTTTCAGTTCTTCCAACATACTTTTTGATAATCATACTATGCCGTTACCATCCCCACTGATTGTAATTCGATAGTTGGTTCTACTTCATTATAGGAAATGACAATAAGATCCTTGTAGTAATCCTGTGTCATCTTCTTAAAGTACATTCTGACAATTGGTGAAGCCATAATGATGGCCATCTTACCTGATTCCTCAAGACGCCTTATATTCTCGCCCACAGCTGTGAGTATAGACTTGGTCCTTGCTGGATCAAGGGTAAGGTATGCGCCAGTTTCTGTCTGCTTGACGCTGCTCATGATCTCCTGCTCGATCTTAGGATCCAGAGTAAGCACGCTTGTTGTCTCTCCCGGAACAAAGTACTTGCTGGAAATAGCACGCTTTAAGCTCTGTCTAACATACTCTGTAAGGATATCCGGATCATGGGTAGATGGAGCAAAGTCTGCAAGTGTCTCAAATATAGTAACCAGATCCCTTATTGAAATGCCTTCACTAAGGAGATTCTGGAGTACCTTCTCAATTTCACCAAGGCTCATAAGCTTAGGTACAAGTTCGTCCACAAGAGCCGGATTGTTCTCACGGAGGTTATCAACAAGATTCTGCACATCCTGTCTTGTCATGAGCTCAGCAATATGCTCTCTGATAATCTCTGTAAGGTGTGTGGCAATGATCGAAGGCGGGTCAACAACAGTATAACCAAGGCTTTCCGCTCTTTCCCTCTGTCCCTCTGTGATCCATGTGGCTGGCAGATGGAAGGAAGGCTCAGTTGTAGGAATACCGGTGATCTCATCCTCAACATGACCTGGATTCATGGCCATATAGTGATCAAAGAGGATCTCACCATCGCTGACCTGTATACCTTTAATTTTAATAATGTACTGATTGGGATTCAACTGAATATTATCCCTAAGTCTGATAATAGGAACCACAGTACCAAGCTCAAGAGCAACCTGCCTACGGATCATAACAACACGGTCCAGAAGGTCTCCGCCCTGATTAACATCAGCAAGCGGAATGATTCCGTAGCCAAATTCAAGCTCGATAGGATCAACCTGAAGAAGGCTGGTAACATTCTCCGGCTGTCTGATCTCCTCAGCCTGCTGTTCCTCCTCTGTTGCAACTTCGCTCTCAGCAACAGCTTCTTCCATGGTTTGGCTTGTAATACGACCAAGGATGATAAATGCTGCGCCGAATGTCACATATAAAACTGTAGGAAGTGGTGAGAAAATACCAAGTCCAGCAACAACGCCGCCAACAAGATACAGTGTCTTGGCTGTACCAAAGAGCTGACTGATAAGAGCATGACCAAAGTCTGCTTCCTTGGATCCCTTTGTGACCAGAATACCAGTTGACATTGAGATCATAAGTGAAGGAATTGAACTTACAAGACCATCACCCATGGTAAGGATTGAATAGGTGTTGATGGCAGTATTTACATCCATCCCCATTCTGATAACACCCATTGCAATACCACCAATAAGGTTGGTTGCTGTAATGATAAGGCCGGCAGTTGCATCTCCCTTAACGTACTTGGTAGCACCGTCCATAGCTCCGAAGAAGCTTGCTTCTTCCTGGATCTTGTCTCGCCTTGCCTTGGCCTCTGCATCCGTAATAGCTCCAGTATTAAGGTCCGCATCAATAGCCATCTGTTTACCAGGCATAGCATCCAGTGTGAAACGTGCTGATACTTCAGCTACACGCTCAGAACCTTTGTTGATTACCATGAGCTGTACAATAATAAGAATTACGTAGATGATAGCTCCGACGATGAGGTCACCTCCTCCAACGAAGGAACCAAACACCTCAATAACCTGTCCCGCGCTGCCCTGAGTCAGGATAAGTCTGGTAGACGATACGTTAAGCGCAATTCTGAATATTGTTGTGAACAGTAAGATGGTAGGGAAAAAAGACATCTGCAAAACTTCAGTTGCAAACATGGCCGTAAACATGATCACAAAGGAAAGAGCCATGTCAAAAGCCAGCAAAATATCAAGAATAAAGTCTGGAAGCGGGATAATGAGCATAACAATAGCCGCAACAATATATAGCGCCAGACCATAGTCAAATACACGATCTCTAATCTTCTTAAGATCCATCATTATCCTCCTTCCGTAAAAAATCAGTTCAAATCGTAATTAAATCTTGCCCTTTAAGTGATATACATAAGCAAGAACTTCAGCTACTGCCTTATAGAGCTCAGGTGGAACCATCTCTCCAATCTCAACATTGGCAAACAGCATTCTGGCAAGCGGCTTGTTTTCTACTATCTCTACACCGTTTTCTTTGGCAATCTCTTTGATCTTCTGTGCCAGATAGTCAGAGCCCTTGGCTACAACGATAGGTGCATCTGCTTCTTCAGCGTCATACTTGATGGCTACTGCATAGTGAGTAGGGTTCGTGATAACAACATCAGCCTGTGGCAGCTGCTGCATCATACGTCTTCTGGACGACTCCATCATACGTCGCTTCTGAGCACTCTTAACTGCAGGATCTCCTTCAGAGTTCTTGTACTCATCCTTAACTTCCTGCTTGGTCATCATCATATCTTTCTTGAACTTGCGTCTCTGGTAGATGAGATCCATTATGGCAATGATCATGTAAGCTACGCCAATTCTAAGTCCTAGGGAAATGATAAGATCACCCATAAGCCCTATAGCCTGTTTAAGAGGCATATCATACAGCAGGAAAAGAGATTCTGTCCTTCCTGTAAAGAACGAATAAATAACAACTGCCATAACCGCAAGCTTTAAGATAGACTTACCCAGCTCAAAAAGCTTTCTTGTTGAAAAAATCTTTTTCATTCCGCTTATGGGATTGATCTTAGAAAGCTTTGGCTGCAGTGGTTTACTTGTTGGCTTAAATCCGACCTGTACAAGGTCACTTAAAAAGGCGATCAGAAAACCAATAATAAGAAATGGAGCTGCTATAAGAAGCATTGTCAAAATAGCATTATTCAAAATGCTGATAATAGTAGCTACAGGAAGATATCCGTCATAGGTTCTTGCAACATTTGGAATGTTGTTATATACCCTTTCAAAAATAGCCTGGAAGTTTGAGCCAATAAATGGATACAGGATTCTTAAAATAACAAAAAGCGCAAGTAAAGAAAAGGCAGTTGCTACTTCCTGGCTCTTAGCAACCTGTCCCTCTTTCCTGGCGTCGTCCAGCTTTTTGGTGGTAGGCTCTTCGCTCTTTTCAGCACCATTTGCATCTTCAGCAAAGAACTGCAGATTATATTTGATTAACAGGTTGTCGTCATCAACCGCTCTGCATGCTGTATACAAAATCAGCTATCATCTCCTTCATATTGATGAATATAAAGTTTGAAGCGTCTGCAAGCATCGTTACTGTGATAAACATTATCATCAGACCAACAACGATCTTTATCTGAATACCTACAGAGAACATATTCATCTGTGGCGAAACCTTCGCAAGTACACCCAGAACTACATTGGTGATAAAAGTGATGATAAAGATTGGAAGACAGATTCTAAATCCGATCACAATGTAGTCTTTCATGAAATCCAGCATAACATTAAGCATCTTGTCAGGATTGATCACAGCGCCATTTATGGGGATAAGCTTAAAACTATCCACCAGCGCACTTAATATGTACTGGTACATTCCTGTAATAATAAGCGCAATAGTCAGATACTGTGAATAAAGAGATCCGGTAATAGTAACCTGCTGACTGGTCGCAGGATCCATCATGGAAACCATGGAAAGACCGATCTGCATATCCACAACAGAACCCGCAAATGATGCGATCTGCTGACAAAGCGTAACTGCAAAGCCAATAAGCAGCCCTACCATTACCTCTTTAAGCACAATGACTGTATAACCTGCCACTGTGTTATAAGATGGAGGATAAAATGGTACAGCTCCATACAAAAGTATAGAAAGAAGAAGTCCATATCCTATCTTGACCTGGTTAGGTGTCTGTCTGCCTCCAAAGAAGGGACAGACAAATATAAAGGACATGATCCTCATCACTATCAAAAGATAAACTTCTAAATCACCGTAGCTAAATGAATAGTCGATCATAAGCTAAAACCTAGCGGACATATTTCGAAAAATCTGACCAAAGATTATTGATATAGCCAGAAAGCTCTGTAAGCATCCAGTTGCCCATCAGCATGATTATTGTAAACACACCGATAACCTTTGGTACAAATGTCAGGGTCTGTTCCTGAATGGAAGTAACAGTCTGAAAAATGGAGATTACAAGACCAATGATCATGGATGTAAGCAGTATAGGAAGTGACATCCTGATAACCATCATCAGCGCTTCAGCAACTATTTGGTTAATATCTGCAAGTGTGATCATAGCCTTTCCTCCTCTCTAAATCGCAATCAATAAAATGACTTAACAAGATTGCCAATGATAAGACTCCAACCATCCGCAAGAACGAACAGGAGTATCTTAAACGGAAGCGAAATCGTGGTCGGCGGCAGCATCATCATACCCATACTCATAAGTACCGACGCCACAACCATGTCAATTACAATAAACGGAATATATATAAGGAATCCAATGATAAATGCAGTTCTAAGTTCGCTGACTATGAAGCTTGGAACCAGCACCACATTGGGTATACTCTCAAGTTCACCATCCCACTCTATGCCATCTATCTGCATAAAGAGCCTTACATCCTTGGTCTGTGTCTGGCCATACATAAACTGCCTGAAGGGCTTCATGGCCTCTGTAAAAAACTCTTTTTGATCCATCTCACCGTTCTCAAATGGGATAACTGCTGTGTTATATGCCTCTGTGAGAGTTGGCTGCATAATAAAAAGGGTCATAAACAAAGCAATCCCAATCATCACTATGTTTGGAGGTGATGTTTGGGTACCAATGGCAGTCCTTGTGAAATGAAGTGCGACAATGATCCTGGTAAAAGAGGTCATCATCACAAGAAGTGTTGGCGCCAAAGATATCAAAGTAAGAGTAATAAGTATTCTAAGCGCGCCGTTAAGTGAACCGTTACCGTTGTTATAGGTCACAGTCACTGTATTTGCTATATTAAGTTCCTTGAGGTCCTCTGGGGTCTCAGCACTTCCGGGATCAGTTATGTTGGTCCTCTCATCTTTTGTACCGGTAAGAGCAGTATCCCTGTCCACTGTTGGGTCTGTAGGTGTTGTGTCACTAACTACAGTTTCAGTAGCCTGAGTAGTAAGAGGAATGGAAAAGACAAGGAAAGAAGCCATAACAACACAGGCAAGGCCTGAAAGAAGCCCTTTCCTTAAAAGAGTTCTTATGTGATTGTTATTGTGCTCTCCCCTGTTTCTAGCCATTTACTTCTTAATCTCACCTTTAAATTTTTCAAGAATGTCCTTAAACTTAAGGTTTTCCTCAGGATTTTCCTCCTTGAAAATAAGGTCCTCTCTGGATATTTCCCCGAGGTTTGTCACCTCGTCCTTGCCCACAGCAATGGCCATGTATTTCTGGCCAATGCGGACAATCTGAATATACTTGGTAGCTGATATTCTGGCAGTTTCTATTACCTCTATATTACCTGATGCTGTCTTATCCTTCTGAAAGTCTGCCATCCACTTGGTAAAAAAGTAAGTGGCAGCCAAAACAACAACAAAGATAATAAGCATGGTTATAAACTGCAAATAGGTATTCATAAAGAATGCTCCATTCTTATTGAACAATCTCTGTTACGCGGACGCCAAAACTCTCCTCGATAACAACAACTTCTCCCTTGGCAACAAACTTACCATTTACAAGAACGTCTACAGGCTCACCTGCAACCTTATCAAGCTCTATGATGGTTCCAGGAGCAAAATCAAGGATGTCAGAAATAGGCTTAGCTGTACGTCCAAGCTCAACAGTAACTTCCAAAGGAACGTCCTTGATGATTCCAATATTCTCTCCACCAGCCATAATTGTAGTTCCACCAGCGAAGGTCTGGAACTGTGCAGGCTGAATGTTCATGTTCATCATCTGAGGAGTCATCTGCATCTGTGGCATAGCCATCTGCATCTGTGGCATAGCCATCTGAGGCATTGGCTGAGCGCCCATCATGCCAGGATCCATAGCTGGCATAGGCATAGGCTGAGGAGCGGCAGCAGCTGGTGCTGGAGCTGGCTCTGGAGCTGGTGCAGGAGCAGCTTCCTGTGAAGCAGATTCTGCGCCAATAACGGTATCCTTAAGTGTCTTGGCAAAATCTATAGGATACAACTGCATAAGAGTTGAATCCACAAGATCACCTACCTGCATCTTGAAGGAAATCTTAACAAAGGTTCCAGTAAGGAACTCTGCTATGTCTGATGGATCATCATTGATCATATCAAGCAGTGTAGCCTGCGGAGGGCTGATATCTACCTTCTGATTGATCATTGTTGAAAGAGATGTCGCAGCAGCTCCCATCATCTGGTTCATGGCTTCAGAAATAGCTGAAAGCTGAAGTTCACCGATCTCTCCATCTGTATTGGTTCCATCACCGCCCATCATCAGGTCTGTGATGACCATAACGTCGTGCTCTTTCAGGATAAGGATATTAGTTCCATCAAGACCAACCGTGTACTTGATCTGAATAAATACACAAGGTCTTTCATAGTTACTAATAACATTCTCCCAATTAGCCAGTTCTACCTGAGGAGTGGTGATATTAACCTTCTGATTGACCAGAGAGTAAAGCGTTGTTGCTGAGGAGCCCATACTTATATTGGCAACCTCACCAATTGCGTCTTTCTCTGAATCAGTAAGGAGAGTTTCATCAATATCGCCTCCACCTACTGGTGCTGTGGCAACTGAAGCTTCTGGAGCTCCAGCGTCCGCAGGAGCATCTGCAGGCGCAGCATCGCCACCACCGGCTGGATCCATACCGGCAAGTAAAGCATTAATTTCGTCCTGAGATAACATTCCATCCATGCTCCTACTCTTCCTCCTCTCTTACTACCGACGTTATACGAACGGCGTATTTATCTTTTGCGGTACCAGGCAATGCAGTGAATTTAAATAGATTTCCTATGTAAACCTGCATGTCTGTATTAACTCTGTTATCAAGCCTTATTATGTCTCCGGCCTGTAAGTGAACAAAATCATTAACTGAAACATTACATCTGCCAAGGACTGCCTTAACCGGAACATCCACATGTCTGACCATAGCCTCAAGATACTCTTCGTAGTCTTCCTCTGCATTCTTTTGCATGGTAGAAAACCAGAACTTGGTGTTCAGCTTATCCATGACACTCTCTAAGGTGAAATAAGGAAGACAGACATTCATAAGTCCTTCAGTGTCGCCAATCTTAATATTGAGAGTGACAATAGCTATCATGTCCGTAGGTGATATAACCTGTGCAAACTGTGGATTGGTCTCAATTCGCTCCATTACAGGATTGATAGCCACAACGTTTTGCCATGGTTCCACCATCAACTGCATGCAGATGGTAACCAGCTTCTCAATGAGAGGCATCTCAATGTCTGTAAAGGGCCTCGGTTTATCAAGACCAGCTCCCTCACCTCCAAGCATTCTGTCAATGAAGGAAAAACCTATATTGGCCTGAAGCTCCAATATGATGGTTCCCTGCAATGGCAGGAAGCTTATGACTCCCAGGATTACCGGGTTCGAAAGAGCGTTAGAAAACTCAGAATATGTAACCGTCTCGGAGTTAGCTACTGAAACTGTAACGTTCTTACGAAGGTAAAGAGGAAGGGTCGTTGATAAAAGACGTCCATAGTGCTCATAGATCATCTCCAGGGTACGCAAGTGCTCTTTAGAGAACTTGGCGGGACGTTTGAAGTCGTAGTCCTTGACTTTCTTCTCGTCGTTGCCCTGCATCTGTTCCATATCAAGCTCACCTGTCGAAATCGCCGACAGCAGACTATCTATTTCGCTTTGTGATAGTACTTCGCTCAATGTGAATCTCCTCTAAAACAAATTAGTTATAAAGCACGCTAGAAAAGCTTACATCATAGATAAAGTTTGAATTGTACATCTCCTGAACACCTTCAAGGATCTTCTCTTTTGCCTCTTCTACAGAGCCGCTCTGAAGTTCTTCCATGCTGTATTCAGAAAGAGTTGTTGTTACCTTGGACTTAATAAGTTCTTTCATACTTGCAAGGGACTCTTCAGTTCCAAGAGTTGCATAATCAGCACTTGCCTTGTTCATTGAGAACACAACCTCGACTACCATGTAGTGGCTCTTGCCATCGGCTCCAGCCTTAAGGTTGATGGTGAGCTTCTCATCACCAGTAAATCCAAAGGTTGCCACATCTGTTACAGCAACATTTCCTGATGCTGATCCAGAAAATCCTCCGTTACTTCCGCCGTTGGCCTCAAGCTCAAGGGCTGCAGCAATATCTGAGATAAGATGTGCTGTCTGTGAATTGGTAGTCATGACACTAAGAAGCATAAATCCTGTCATACCCAGATTCACTATAAGAAGTGCCAGGATAATTATTGATAACAGATTCTTTTTCATGTTTTTGATTCTCCCCTCAAATTAGTATGAAGCACTCAAAGGATTGTATATCTTGATTTCAACTCTTCTGTTGCGGGCTCTTCCCTCATCAGTTGAGTTATCTGCAATAGGATCATACTGTCCTCTGCCAGTGTGAACGAGCTTTGCAGGGTCCAAAGTTGTATTTTCTGTAAGATAATAGAAGATCGTAAGGGCTCTGCCTGATGAAAGCTCATCATTGTTGGCATACTTGCCACCACCGCCCATAGGGATATTATCAGTATGTCCCTCGATCTCAATGGTTCCGCCTGCATAGGACTCAAGGATCTGTCCTACCTTTTCAACAACCGGAAGCGCATCCTCTTTAAGTTCAACCTTACCTGAATCAAAAAGAATGGATCCCTGAATAGTAAGTTCCACAAACTGACTGGTGTAGTTGAGGGATACGAGATCATTTATCTCTCCCTCTTCAAGAGCCTCTTCTATCTTCTCTGCCAGCTCCGCTGAGGCCTCAAGCTGCTCTGCCTCTGCAGCTTCCATGAGTTCTTCCTGTTCCATATCACCCACATCAGCCTCTTCAGAATCAGAATCATCTCCGCTCTGAGCAAGACCCATGGATGTTATATAAGAAGACAGCTCTGTAAGCTGGGATACACCATCTCCAATTAAAGCGCCCTGGCCAATAGCCATTTCACCGCCTGAAAAGATACCAAAAGCTGAACTAAAGGAAGCTGCAACCTCTTCGAATTTCGCTGCATCCATTGTAGCCATGGAGAAAAGCAAAACGAAGAAACAAAGAAGCAGGTTCATCAGATCACCGAAGGTACCTTGCCACGCAGGCAAGCCGGGCTTAATTTCTTCCTGTCTCTTAGCCATTATTCTCCTCCGCCAGCATCTCCACTGCCATTCTCTGCTTCATAAGCTGATCTGTCAGCAGGTGAAAGGAATGACTTAAGCTTCTCTTCTGTAACACGAGGGTTCTCTCCTGCCTGAATAGAAAGAAGTCCTTCAATAACGATACTCTTACTCATATATTCCGCATTGCTTCTGGCCTTAAGCTTATTCTCAGCAGGATAACAGAACCAGTTAGCAAGAACTGAACCATAGAATGTTGTAATGAGGGCAACCGCCATGGATGGTCCGATTGATGACGGGTCTGACATGTTCTGAAGCATAAGAACCAGTCCAAGGAGGGTTCCGATCATACCCCAGGAAGGTCCCATACCTGCTACGTCTGCAAAGAATGAATAGTTCTCTTTGTGACGCTCAGCCATGGCATCGATCTCAGCTTCTAGAATACTCTTAACAAGCTCTGGTTCTGTACCGTCAACTATGAGCATAACTCCCTTTTTCATAAAGGGATCTTCAAGGCTCCCAGCCGCTTCTTCCAGTGCAAGAAGACCTTCCTTTCTAGCTGTATTAGATAAGTCGATAATGTTCTTGATTACTGCCTTGGTGTCATCTGAAGGCTGTTTGAAGATCATGGTATATGACTTCAGACCATTGATGAAGCTTGGCATACTTCTGGATCCCAAAACCGCCATGAACGCACCACCGAATGTGATCATCATGGAAGGAGCATCCACGAAGTATTTAACACCTCCGATACCGGCAGAGAACACGATACTGAGGATCATGAAGACGAAACATAGTCCTACACCGAGTAATGAAGCAATATCCACAACATTTCCCCCTTTTTAATATAAAAAGTTTCAAACTTTCTAATTTTTTCAATCAATAATGAAATTAAATTTCTTTATACCCTAATTTTACCACTTTTCAGGTCGAAAAACCGCTAATTCCGTTCACATTTTAGACATATTTGGAGCATAATTTCACTAATTGGGAAAGAATATGAAATAAAATTAAGATAAAATAATCCCCCAACATCTGAAAAAGAGTCTAAAATAGACACAATACTACATCTTGTGGTATCAAACATATTCTACCACTATTTCATCAATGTTAACAGTAAAAAATAAAAACTCCCTCGGATTTTTTTCCGAGGGAGTTATCTGATGGATTATTATGCCATAAATTGCTTATTATCTCTTAAGGTTGGTGAGTTCCTCAAGAAGTGTATCTGATACTGTGATGATACGGCTGTTAGCCTGGAAACCACGCTGTGTTGTGATCATCTCAGTAAACTCTCTTGAAAGGTCTACGTTTGACATTTCAAGTACTCCAGTGTTCATGTAACCACCGTCAGTTGTGATATCCTGAACTGTAGCTTCTCCAGAGTTAAGTGTTGATGAATACAGGTTGTCGCCTTCCTTTGAAAGACCAGATGCATTTGCAAACTGAGCTGATGCAATCTGTCCAAGAAGCTTGGTCTGACCATTTGAGTATGTAGCGTAGATACGTCCGTCAGTTGAAATGTTGACACCGTTCATCTCACCTACTGCTCTACCTGTATTAAGACTCTTCTTGTCACCCTTTACAGCCTTTACTGTTGATGATCCGCTGGTGTTGTAGTTAGTAACAGCTGAGAAATCAAATGTAACATGTCCAGCAACCATCTCTGCAGGATCATTGTCACCTCTCTGGTAACCAAATGCTTCCATTCCGTACTTAGGGTCCTGATCAAAGATCATGTTTACAAGACCATATCCTACTGAGTTGTCATTTGCATCTACAAGTGATCCGTTTGCAGCATCAAACTCAAGCATGATTGTATGTGTACCAGTTGTAAGCTCGATGTTCTTAAGGTCTTCTGCAATCTTGTATGTTCCATCTCCGCCGAATGCTCTGGCTACATCATCGCTTACACCAAAGATCTTCTGAAGGATGCCCTTATAATCTCCAGTTGCTGAAGAAAGAAGGTCTGAAATATTTCCAGATGAAGGAAGTTTATCAGCAATCTTGGTAGGGTTGACAGTCTTATAAGTTACTGTACCTGTTGCTGAATCAAGAGAAGCCTCATAATCGTTGCTGATCTTGTTGGGATCTGTCTGTTCGTGAGATACGATCATTCTGCTTCCTACAAACTGAACTGTAAACTTGCTATCATCAAGAGTAGAATATTCGCCTTTCAGACTGTCAAATGTTGTTCCATCAGCATAGAACTTTTCAAGCATTGTATCATCATTACCAAACTGTGTTCTGATCTGATCCAGAGTATATGTTCCATCTGATGCTGCGCCTGTAAGAACATAGCCCTCAGTTGTCTTATCCTTATTTCTGAACACAGTAGTTGGTACCCCGTACTCATATGTAGCTGCATCAGCTGTATGAGTAGCTGATACATGGTGGAATGTATCGACAGTAGCTTCCTGTTCAACATCGCCGTCATAGACTATATTCACCATATAACCAGTTGTGCCAGTAAGGCTCTTTGCTGAATAAGTAAATCTTGCTGAAGTAATATCTGTCTCAGAAAGACCAAGATTAGCATAAAGCTCCTCTTTCTGCTCAGCTGTAAGAGTAGCTGGAGTGTAAGAAACAGGCAATGTGTTAAGGTGAGCATATAGTGCTGTGTAAGTTCCATCTATCTCAACTTCACGAACAGCAGTGCCATCATTATAGCTTACAGTAAATTTATTAGAAGGACTTGTTGCAGAAAGTCTAAACTTAAAATCGTCCATTCCTGCATAGTAACCATCCAGCTTTGACTGAAGATCATCCTTTGCATCAGTTGAAAGAGATGTTCCAACAGCTGTAGTTGTTCCGCCAGGAGTCATAGTAGGTACAACTTCATCGAAGAGATCTCCAGCTGTGATAATTTCTGAATAATAACCACTTGAAACAGTAAGCTCATCCCCAGCAGCATTAAGTGTAAATGTGAACTGGTTAGCAAGTTGAGGCACAACTGCCTTTTTAAGATCATCAAGCTGCGCAGTACTAAGAGCAGTTCTATCCAGATCAGCGTTAATTCCAGCGGAAAGAAGTGCAAAGAGCTCAGGATCTTCTGTTGCAGTAACGCCAAAGCTGCCGGTAACACCAGTTGCAGGAGCTTTGTATTTTCCTTTGATTGTAAGAGTTCCATCTTCTGCATATGAATATGTAGATGAAAGGTAATTGTTACCTGCAGGGCTCTGGATTGTTCCGTCACCTATCTTTGTAATCAGATCGCTTACAGTAAGTCCCCTTGCACCTTCAAAATATTCATCATATGTAGTTCCAAGGGCAGCTGTATCAACAGGAACTGGAGTAACAGTTGGTCCCTTATTAGCACTTACTGTAAGAACATTTGTATCCTTGTTGAATTTGTAGTTATAATCAGCGTACTTGGATGGATCAATATCTGTAGCGCTAATTCCAAATACATCCTGGATAAGACCCTGATTAAGATCTGAGAGCTTTCCTTCTAACTTGTATGCTCCGCTGTCTGAAGCAGAAGGAAGTGCATAACCAAACTTTGTTGTACGGTTAAAGTAGTATGGGTTTTCATTTGATGTAGCAACACTTGTATACTGTTTTGTAGTATCTGTAGCAAGCTTGGCATCTTCAGAATTATATATGATTGTAAGGTAATCTTTTGTAATAGTATATGAAGTAATATCTCCGTAATGATCTCTGTATGTTTCGCCAGACTCCAGTGGATAAACCTCATCAAGGAATCCGTCTATCTTAAGAAGATTATCAAGTGAGCCCTCACCTGTTGCCTTAATAGTGTACTCTGAATAAACTGGAGAATTAGCCTCACGCCATACAGAAACAGTATTGTCTGTTCCGTTCTCAAGGTAGTAACCCTCAGAGATCTTCTTGCTCTCAGTCTCTGTCTTACCAAAAGTTACATGGTCAAGTCTGTTTGTCTTTGTTCCGTCAGGAAGTGTGATCTCCTGGTTGATTGAATTTCCGTCAGAATCAAGGATATCTGTGAGCTGAAGTGAGAAAAGATGATCTGTTCCAGTATCCTTAAGTGTAAATTTACCTGTATAGAGATAACCCTTGTTGTCGTAGAACTCAAGAGTGATTGTCTTACCATCATCAGATGTTACGTTTGTATCATGGTCATCAATATTGCCAGAGTAAAGAGCTGCTGTTGTTGATGCAGGAGAATATGTAGCATTGTCAGCGCTCATAATCTGAAGAGATGTGATGTCGCCATTCTTATCAACCTTGATCTCACCAGTCTTCTTATCTTCTTTTGCTGCCCAGCCCTGTACAAAGTAACCATTTGACTGCATAGCAAGGTTGCCGGCACCGTCAACGTAGAAAGAGCCGTCTCTTGTATAGAGGTTTTCTTTACCGTTGTTTACGATAAAGAATGAGCTACCTGTGATCATGATATCGAATGGGTTATTTGTGGTCTGAGTTGCACCCTGAGATTCGATTGCTGTAGAAATAGCACCAGACTTGGCACCAAGACCGATCTGACGAGCGTTTACACCACCCTTTGTCTCTGATGCGCCAGATGCTGTCTGTGTTGTCTGATACATAAGGTCTGAGAATGTGATTGACTGGGATTTGTAAGATGTTGTGTTAACATTGGCAATGTTGTTACCAAGAACGTCCATCTTGGTCTGATGTGTACGAAGTCCTGCAACACCAGAATAAAGTGATCTCATCATAAGGCAAAGTCCTCCATCATTTGAATATAGAAATAAGACATAAATATTCACCAGATACTTATGGATTATTTCCGGATTTCGGACGAAGCTATTTGCGACTGATCCGGCAGTCTGTCCGGATCAAAAGATTTCCTGGCGGGTGGCACTTCTGGCCTTGAATCCCGCTTCGGTCCAATCATGCAATAACTGCTCCGTCTATGTTAGTAAATACGTTGCTTTTGTTTTCTGTCTGATCCATTGCTGTTACTACTGTGCTGCTTGGCACATTTACGATAAATGCCAGCTGGTCAACCAGTATCAGTGAATCCTTGATACCCTTCTCTCCTGCTTCGATCTTACCGCGACTTAGTCTCTCCATCTGCTCGCCTGTAAGTTCGATGTTTCTCATACTAAGTCTGTTAAGGGCATGCTTAGAAAACCTAACAGTTTCTTCACTGTTATTAATATCGGACGCTTCCTTAACTTTATTTAGTACTGAAGCAAAAGAATTTGCTCCAACAGGCAAAGAATTATTTTCTTTGCCTGTTTTAGGAGTATTAGGATTTAAATATTGATCCTGGACCTGGCCAATTGACATGAACCTTTGATCATCCATTATCATTTATTTGTCCTCCGAAACTTTCTTGTTACCTGTTTTAGATCTCATCCTTCTTGAAGGTTCTGTGGTCATCCTGCCTGATGTCATCAATTCTGTTAACATACTGAAGAAGTGATGTTACATAATTCTTATCCATCATGTTCTTAGCTTTCTTGTCCATGACCTCATTGTAGTAAGCATACATTGTATCGATGGTCTCGCCATGCTGCTCTTCTGTGATCATGTCGAGATTTGGAAGCTTATCGATAGCCTTCTGGAAGTCTGATACAGCTTCAACTGCATCAGTGTAGTCTGTAGAAAGAACCTGTGTTACCTGATCAATGTCATAAGCTGTTCCATTGATATTGAGATATGCCTTGTTTCCGCTGTAGGTAACAAAGTCTACAACACCCTGGATCTCTGTAGTTGTACCATTCTCAGCATTGGTCTGAGAAATGGTAACGGTCTTTCCAACCATCTCAGATGCTCTTGATAGAGACATTGCATTGGCCATATTGGAGAGCTGCTCAACCTGAGTGAAGGTTGCGTACTGCGATATATACTCAGTGTTTGATGTTGGCTCCAATGGATCCTGATACTTCATCTGAGCTACAAGGATCTGCATGAATGCATCTTTGTCATATCCTGTAGGTGCAGTCTTGGCTGCTTTTTCTTTTTCTGCAAGTCCGGAATTAACAACTTCACCATTTTTAATGATTGCGCTTACTGAATTTGTATCTGCCATAATATTCACCCCTAAAGATATTATGCACTGAAGTCAACTGTATTTCCGTTTGCTTCCATCATCTGAACTGCAATTCTTTCTGCGTCGCTTTCAGGTTCAGCCTCGATATCATCTGTAAGTTCTGAAAGATTGATCCTTCTAAGGTTCCTTACTTTCTTTCCTTCGTTTGATTCCTTTGGCTGCCTGTCACCATGCTGATCAAGATTCTGCTCAAATTCATGGCTGGCAATTGTGACTTCAATTGATGTAACCTTTATTCCCTGCTCGCTGAACTTCTGTTGAAGCTGTACCATCTGAGCTTCTACAGCCTCTTTCACGATCTCGTTCTGAGCAGTAAACTTGGCAACTATTCCATCTTTGCCGCTGGTCAGAAGAATGTTGACATGACCAAGGCTTGCTGGATGAAGCGCCAGCTCCATGCTGGTCTCTCCCTGTGCCTGTGTGATTGTAATTTTTTCCGTGATCTGTCTGATGATATCTTCCATCTGGGTCCTGTCTGTATAGCCCTCAAAAGAAGTGGCCTCTACATCCATTGCAGCATCTGCTATGTTATTCATGACCTGATTGAAAAGATTTGTGGATTCAGCTCCATTTTGAAGATTGCCTTTGTTCTCTCCACCCTTGTTATTATGGGTTTCAACAACTACTGGCTTTTCTTCTGGCGCTTCGCTAACGAACGCCTCAGACACGGGTGCTTTTGTATCAGGTGCCTCAAGCTCTTTTCCATAAGTATCAGTAACAAGTTCCTTTGTCACCTCTGGATTTTGGTTTTGCTCTGCGGAATTTTCAAGCATTCCTGCAAAACCAGCTTTGGCATCCTCTATTGCTGTCTGTAAATCCTCGTCTGATAGATTGAACTCATTCATAAGTTCGCTCTTCATACTCTCTGCACCCTCCATGAGGTCCTGCAGTGATGTATATATATCAGAGTCTGTAATAAGATCAATGGCCGCTTCCTGTCCTGAGATCTCAGTTACCAGCTGCTGTAAATTTGCTGGATTTAAAAGATCTGCAGCCATAAGGCCAAGTACCTGCATCGCATATACTATATCTTCTTCAGAGATATCAAATGTTTCTGCAATCTGGGAGATGATCTCTTCCCCCGCTTCGTTAATAGCTTCCTGCAGCTTGTCATTAACTTCCGTGTTTGCCGTTTCATTTGTAGCTGCTACCTGACTTCCCTGCTCGTTAACCACTTCTGTATTAGCTGTATCTTCTGTAACTGCCTTTACTTCTGTGGTCCTGGTGTCAGCACCTTCTGTCTCTTTTGCGCCTGTCATCTGCTTGTTTACATCTTTTGTAGTATCTTCTGTTTTTGTCTGTACAAAGTTGCCTGATACTTTATTCAGGATGTTATCAAAGCTTGATGCAGCAGCCTGCGAAGAATTCTTCTGGCTGTTTATACTTGAGACATTTGAAACATTGGCTGCAGTGCCCTGTGTCAGATAAGCTGCGATTGAGCTTACCGGATTGTTTGCACCGCCCATCTAAATCCTCCTTTCACTATGAAGTTTATGGACCGGGCATAATATACCCATAGTCTTACGCTATGTATATCGGATAATAGATTGAATACTTAACCCCTTTACCAAAATTATTTTGCAGCCGCAATCTCACCAGCAAGAAGGTAAATAAGTGGTGAATTCCAGTAGATAGTTATCTCATTAGTTGAATAGCTGGATTCATTGTCTCCATAACACCTAGCACTTGGAGCTCCGCTAAGGACATTCATAGCATAATCATCATTAAGTCCGCTATTTGGGCCTCCCACTAGCATTCCGGGAACAGCAACACCTTTAACCTGAGAAGGTCTGTGGTGAGGATGCTCAGGATAATATGTACCAAATCCAGTAAAGAAACTATAACCTGTTGAGTTGTTGCCAAACAGATAGTTAAGCTGCATATCAGCAACATTCTTATTGGTCTTATCAATAAGGCCATCCATCATAAGAAGATATTCACCATTGTTGGCGATAGTCAAGTTACTTCCCCATGGGTAAGCACCAACAATGGAAGATCCATAGCCATATTTTGCAGAGTTTGAGATGATCTCTTTTGCCATCTTATTAGCTTCGTCCCTAACAAGTGAAGCAGTATCATCGTCAGCTCCCTTAGCAGAAAGATAAGCATATCCACCGTATCCAGCTACTCCCTGCCATCCAAGGGAATAGCCATTGTCAGGAAGCTCGTTCTTTAATAGTTCTTCATAGGACTTATCGTCAGTTGTCTTAAAGAGTTCTGCATAGGCCCAGAATCTCTCATCAATATCATTAACATCTTCATACTCACCTGTAAATACGTCAGAAGGGTTCTTATAACCCACTGGGTCTCTTGGAGTCTTTGAGATGTACTCCGCTGCTTTTTTAGAGACTGAAAGACACTTTTCTGAGAACTCGCTATCTAAACCGGAATAGACTCTCGAAGCAATAGCCATCACACCTGCAAAATCAGCTGTCGCAGTTGTAGTAACGGGCATGATCACAAGTTCATCTTTTTCATCTTGTGGCATTATATTGCCAGGGAAGTTGCGACATGTAACCTTATGGTAAACGCCGCCATCTTCTCTTTGCATCTTAAAGAGCCAGTCCAGTTCATATTTAGCTTCATCAAGAACATCAGGAATTCCGTTCCCACTCTCTGGGATTCCAACATTGTCATCAAATACATCCGGATAATTCTCATATGCAAGAAGAAGGTCAGCTACAGCTTTGGCTCCAGCTACAGAGTATCTTCCATAATCTCCGGCATCATGCCAGCCACCGGATACATCAAGCTTTTGGGAATTATCTTCATAAAGAACAGCCATATCATTGTGGCATACTGGGTGCGCAAAGTCTCCAGCAAGATCTGTTGTGATTTCTGTTCCACACCTCTGGTAATAAAGCATCTTGATAGATGCCTTAAACGCTTCATCATAAACATCATTACCAATCCTGAAAGATGGAGAAACATTATCCCCTGCCTCTACATGGTAGGTTCCCTCATCAGTTACAGATGAGAAATTAAAGATTGCTTCCTTTTCGCCTGTATCAGGATCATCGATACTGCTTGTGATCTTCTGTTCTAAAACACTTTCACCAGTAGCTTCATTTATCAAAAGAGCTGTCTTATTAAGTGAAGATCTTCTAAGGGTGGCACTCTTATAAGAGTCAGGGAGATACCCTATCTGGTTGACTGAAATATCAGGAAAATCAATATCCCCGGCAGTAGCTATCCTGTTGGTGGCATCCTCCAATGTAAGAACTACGTTGTCAAGATACACGTGGTGTTCAGGAGTGCTGCGATCCATATCATCAACTACACCCATGTTAATGCAAAATCTGGGAACAAGGTCACCGGTTTCTTCCATCGTGAAGGTGTACTCGTAGTGCTTTTTTTCCTTATCAATAGTGATATGCTCCATATAGTAGGCGTGATAATCACCGCCATTTAACTGGAAACGCATCTCAAGTATCTTTTTATCAATATCAGAATATGCGTCGAAGGCGATCTTATAAACGCAGCCCTCATCTAATTGGAATCCATCATGATAAAGCTGTACGCCATGAGCAACAGATCCAAGACTCTTTATATCAATGTCGAGCTCACCCTCAGCGTTCACAGTTAGCTCTGCAAGTCCATCCTGACAGAAGGTATGCCATGGTTCAGTCCCATCAGAAAAGTCCCCATTTGTGATCATATTTTCGCCAGTGATCTCAACCGGCTCCGCTTCTTTCTTTTCTTCTTCCTGGGTAGCGGCAGGCTCTGTAGCTGCAGAATCTGGCTGGACAATCTCAGATGTTTCTTCAGTTGGCTGCTCAGGCACTTCCTGAACTGTGCCTTCACCACAAGCCACTAAAGAAAACGCCATTACAGCAGCAAATACCACAGACAATACTTTCTTTTTCATACCTTCTTCTCCCTTATTCTCAAAGAGCCGCGGTGAAGACCGCAGCCCTTAATAACTTCAATCTAATTATATAAATATTCATCCCGTAACCTTTGTTGATTTGTTCTCCAAAGATGTAGGCTCCAAAAGCTGCGTGAGCTTGGCAGCGTTGGCTTCTTCCATAGCTGCAAGGATATCTCCTCTGTTCTCCACACTCATCTGTGCCAATATCTTGGCCACAAGCTGTATCTGGTTCTCCTTGACCATCTCGTCAAAGATCTTGGCAGCAGATTTTGCTTTCATGCCTGAATAGGTTGTGGCAAAGGCTTTAATAGCAGCATCATCAACCTTACCCTGCACGATCTTCTGATAAATCTGTTCAGCATTATCAGGATCTATCATCTCATAATATGTCTGATAAGTTTCCGGGTCTGGAGCATTATCGCCGTATACAACCTCCTCATAGAACTTGGCCTTTTCTTCGTAGAAGGCTTTTTGCTGCTGCTCAAAGGGTTCGAGTCTTGCAACTTCTGCCTTTAGTTTTTCATTTTCAGCAGTCAGTGTGCTGTTTTCTTCCATTTCAGACTGCAACGCTTTTTCAAGTCTCTTTATATAGTTCAGAGCATCCTCGAGAGTATTAAGCGATCCTTCAGAACCTGTTCCATCAATTACTGTTGTTCCATCCACAACAATCTGAGTGGTTTCAGTCTCTTTTTGAACAGAGCCTTCAGGAAGGATAAGATTCAGATAAGGTACATCTTTGATAAGAGGCGCCAGAATATCTGAACCAAAACCACCGACATTGAGCTTTACAAGCAGTGCCATAATAGCAAGCCAGATAAGGATAATGAGGAAAGTGATAACAAGAGTAGCAAGGCCACCTGCATTATCGCCACTTATTTCAGCACTTCTGTCTGCAAATTCCCTCTCTTTTTCCTTTTGTGCTTTTCTCTGCTCTTTCAGCTTCTTGGCATATTCTTTTTTATCCGCTTTCAGTTTGGCCTTCGCCGCTTTCGGGTCTTCAGGGCCATGTAATAAACTGCTATCAGCCATTTACTAATCTTCCTTTTGTTTTTCTGCGTAGGTAAAGCTGCTTCGCTGATCGTTTTCCTTAGCTTCTTCCTGTTTCTGTTCCTCTATAAACTGTTCAAACGCCTTTTCTTTAAGGGTCTCCTGCATTTTACGTTCCTGAACATTTTTTGTAAGCTTAACCCTTATCTTTTCAACCCTGTCTTCATATTGTTTGACCACCATGGACTGCTGTTTGATCATGACGTCCATTTGGGCTGTTGCATACTGGTTATCCAGAATATCCTGAAGCTTTAACGAGTCTTCATTTCGAAGTTCCTCCGCTTCTTCAAGATATCTGGCTTTTCTGCTTACATATTCATCCAAAATATCAAGCTGCTCGTTGAGTTCATTCTGAGCCACAGCAAATTCCATTTTAGTCTGGTTCTCTGTCTGCTGCTTGATATTAAGAACGCTCTGCATCCTGTAAACAAATCTTGCCATAAGTTAACTTCTCTTATTCCGCAAACATATTTAGAAGCTGCGATCTTATCTCTTCAAATGAGAACTTCTCATCTGTCTCCTGCATAAGGAAATTGTTGACCATCTCTATCTTGGATATCGCATAGTCAATATTCTTATTGGCGCCGTTTCTGTATGCGCCGATATTGATAAGATCCTCTGCGTCGTTATAAGTGGCAAGTACGTTTTTAAGCTTGCCCGCAGCCTTCTTGTGCTCAGGATCTGCTATGGCAGACATACATCTTGAGATGCTGGCCAGAACGTCTATCGCCGGGTAGTGATTCTTTTGCGCAAGCTTTCTGTTAAGTACTATATGGCCATCAAGGATACCTCTGGCGGTATCGGTGATAGGCTCATTCATGTCATCACCATCTACAAGGACGGTGTAAAGACCAGTTATGGAGCCTTTTCTGGATTTACCGGCTCTCTCAAGAAGTTTTGGCATCTCCGCATATACTGACGGAGGATATCCTCTTGATACAGGCGGCTCTCCTGATGCAAGTCCGATCTCTCTTTGAGCCATTGAAAAACGGGTAAGAGAATCCATCATAAGAAGGACATCTTTTCCTTTATCCCTGAAGTACTCTGCAATGGAAGTCGCAGTCTTGGCAGCCTTAAGTCTTTCAAGAGCAGGTTTATCTGAGGTTGCACAGACTACAATCGATCTCTGCATACCCTCCTCGCCAAGGTCTCTTTCTATGAATTCACGAACCTCTCTGCCACGCTCTCCGATAAGAGCTATGACATTTATGTCCGCCTGAGTGTTTCTTGCAAACATGCCAAGAAGTGTAGACTTACCAACACCAGAACCAGCAAAGATACCAATACGCTGTCCCTTACCAACTGTAAGAAGACCATCAACAGCCTTAACTCCAAGTGAAAGGACCTCTGAAATAGGATCTCTTGTCATAGGATCCGGGGGCTGGTTCTCAACCGAGTATGCAATACCGCCCTCCAGAACAGTACCCTGACCATAGTTGGTACCATCGATTCTTCCAAGACCATCAAGAGTCTTGCCAAGAAGTCCCTCACCAACGTTAACACGAAGTGGTGAGTCGGTATTTTCTACAATACTGCCATTGCCAATGCCACTGGTGTTTTCATAGGGCATCAGCTGTACATGACCATCCTTAAATCCAACCACCTCTGCCATTGATGGCTTAACCACATGGTTAGATGCAGACTCGTTGTCTTTTTTCTTGGGATAGATAAGACAGATATCACCAAGTTTGGCATCTGGTCCAGCAGATTCAATGGTAAGGCCTATGACATTAACCACTTTACCTCTTGTGCGGTAAAATGGTGCATTCTGCATTTTCTTATATTTAGATAGATCAACTGATGAAACCAGCATAGGCAAACACCAACTTATCTTCTGTTTCTGTCAAAGGACAGGAGCTTTAATTTCCTTGAGATCTCTGACAGTTCCACACCGAGGCTGCAGTCAAATACGCCACTGTCAGACTCAATCATGCATTCATTCTCTCTAAGAAGAGGATCTTCTATGATCTCCATTGTGGTATTTGGAGATGTAATACATGCATTGAGAGTTTCCCTCTCATCCATGATATCGTCGTAGTCATCTGATGAAACGTGGACAATAAGGTCTTTTCCAGGCTCTATTCTTGATAGAGTAGTCTTAAGAAGATGAAGGATAATACCCTTATCTTCTCTAAGCTCAATGTTAAACACGTGTTCATAGATCTGAGTAAGAACATCAACCATCTCAGGTTCAAGCTCATCAACGATCTGCTGATACTCTTTTTCCAGATCTCCTCTTTGCTGCTCAAATTCATCCTTGAGGGCCTGGGCAGCTGCTACGCCTTCCTGATAGCCAGCTTCATATCCTTCCCTATGTCCCTGCTCCATGGCTTCATTCCTGATGGCTTCAGCCTGTTGCTGGGCACTCTGAAGGATCATGTCAGCCTGCTCCTGGGCCTGCTGGATCTTAAGGTCCATCTCAGCCTGCATCGCTTCCATATCAAACTGAGGATCAGGAACTGATTCCAGCATGCTCTGATCCTCTGTAAGTTGAGAAAGCTGCTCCATTTCAATACCAGGAATAAAGTCCTCACCCATCTCCATATCAGGATATGCATCATCCTGTACCATCTGGGTTCTCTGCCTTTTTAGTTCCTGTTCCTGAAAGGCTTCTATTTTTCTATTAGCCAGGTCGTTGTTATCAATGATCCTAGTTTCAGTAGAATCGAAAGTGACGTAACCTGCTTTAAACAAATTAGACAACTAACTCATCACCTCCACCTCTGGAGATTACGATTTCGCCAGAATCCTCAAGCTTTCTGATTACGTTAACAATCTTCTGCTGAGCTTCTTCAACGTCCTTCATACGCACAGGGCCCATGAAGTCCATATCTTCCTTGATCATAGCAGCAAGACGCTTGGAGAGGTTGTTGAAGATTGCTGTCTGAACCTGTTCAGTAGCACTCTTACATGCAAGAGCAAGGTCTGAGTTCTCAACCTCACGCAGCACTCTCTGAATAGATCTGTCGTCCAGAAGAAGGATATCTTCGAATACGAACATCTTCTTTCTGATCTCGTCTGCAAGCTCTGGCTCTTCGATTTCCAGAGTCTCCATGATATGTTTCTCTGTGGCACGGTCTACAGTATTGAGGATCTCTACTACTGCATCTACACCACCGATGATTGTGTAATCCTGGTTTACAAGAGATGACAACTTGGATTCCAATACCTTTTCTACCTCTTTGATCGTATCCGGACTTGTTCTGTCCATGGAAGCAATACGCTTAGCAACATCAGCCTGTCTGTCAGGTGCCAGAGCTGAAAGGATCATAGCACTCTGGGAAGCAGACATGTATGAAAGAATGAGGGCAATAGTCTGAGGATGCTCATCCTGAATGAAGGTGAGGATCTGTGATGGCTCAGTTTTGCGGATAAACTCAAAAGGCTTAACCTGCAGTGAAGCAGTAAGCTTACTGATAACATCAAGAGCCTTATCTTCACCAAGGGCTTTTTCAAGAAGCTCTTTAGCATAGGTGATACCACCTTCAGCAATGTACTGCTGAGCAAGGCATACCCCATAGAACTCCTGAAGTACCGCTTCCTTGATCTGGGAAGTGACACTTCTAGTGTTAGCTATTTCCAGTGTAAGCTCCTCGATCTCCTCTTCCTTAAGGTGCTTAAATATGGCAGATGATTTTTCCGGCCCTAGGGCGATAAGAAGAATCGCTGCTTTTTGAGTCCCCGTAAAATCGGCGATTAAGGGATTTGGTCCACCCCCCATTTCTACGTCCATCATAACTGTTCCCTCGCAAAACCTTTAGTAAATCAAATAATTAGCCATAGTCCTCATTGAGCCAGTTCCTAAGAAGCGTAGCTGCTGCTTCCGGATTCTCATCTACGAACTTCTCAATAAGTCTCTTTGTCTCAGATCCCTGATCCATCTCAATATCTGAAAGAACTTCCTCAGGCTGAGATTCAAGGAGCTGTTCAACAGAAAGCTGTTCTGGCTGTTCTTGTTCTTCCTCTGTCTTCTTGGATGTCCACATGCTCCTGAGAATAATGAATGCAAGAAGTCCAAGAATAACAAGGATAAGAACGATCTGAAGAATATCTGTAACGGTGATGTTAGCACCAGTTCTGTCAAAGAATACATATTCGGTATATGCTGCCATGGCTACGTTTTCAGCCTTGATACCAGTAGCCTTGGAGACAACATTTATCATCTCTTCAGGAACTTCAAGTACTATTGGCTGTGTGTTTCCAGCCTTAAACTCTTCCCATGTAGCTCCGTCGTGATCATCAGGCTTATAGTCTTCCTGCTTCATAACCTGATAGTTGATAGCTGTAACTGAAATTGAAGACTCATTGTACTTGATGGCACCAGGTACGCTGGACTCTGTGGTGATCTTCTCATTTGGAAGATAGTCCCTTGACTCCTCAGTAATGGTTGATGTGGAGTTTGTATTGTCGAGAGTTACATAAGTGGTCTCATCATCAGCATTGGAATCTGTTCCAGGTATTCCGCTGATACCGTTTACGTTCTCAGCATTATAAGTATCCTCATGGCTAAGAACACCCTGTGTCTGGTCTTCTGCTGGAGTATACTGATGATCTGTAACTTCTTTTTTAGAGAAGTCCATTACCAGGTTACTTGCAACCTCAATGTTGTCATAGAGCTTGGTTCCAAGTAAAACCTTCTTGACCTCTGACTTAACAAGCTGCTCAGCCTTGGCTTTAACAGAAAGCTGTGTTGATGCAAGACCTGAAGTTGTTGTATCTTCTCCTCCAGAAAAGAGCATGTTGCCTTCCGTATCAAGAATAACTATATTGTCAGTGTTTTCATTACCCACAGCTACTGCAACTGCCTTAGCAAGGAAAGCAGCATTTTCCTCGTCAAACTTGCCGCCTTCACTAAGTTGCAAAAGAATCCATGCAGAAGCTTCTTCCTGATTGCCAATAAGTGTTCCGTCATTGTCAGGGATATTGAGCTGTACATTGGCTGACTTAATGGCATCGAACTTGGAAATAAAGTCCTGCTCAAGTCTGCTCTCTAAATACAGCACATATTTCTTTTGCTTGTCTGATTCAGTTGTTGAAAAACTGCCATTGGTTACATTGTCGATGCTGTAAGCATAAGACTGGATGTCATTAGCACCCAAAAGAAGACTGGCATCACCCTGATCCTTTTTAAGGACCTTGAACTCCAATCCATCGTCTGACATTTTGTAATTAACTGAATTTGAATCAAGGAGCTCCTTGATCTCGGACGCCTCCTTGGTAGAATTAGCATTTACTAAAGTCACGTATTGTGGCTGATTTAATACAGACACCAAAATAATGATGGTAAGCAGTACAACCGTGCTGGCACCTATTATCAAGGTTTTCTGCCTGGCTGTAAAAGCGTTCCACCAGTCGAGAATCTTCTGCCAAATAGCCCTAAATCTTTCTGGCATATCTCTCCCTCCCCTCTATTGCAAAACACACTAAAACTTAATACCAAATCAGATCTGCATCTGAGTCAGTTCTCTATAAGCAGCAAGCGCCTTATCCCTTATAGCTACTGTATACTGCAGGGTCGTGCTTGCCTTCTGAAGAGCAATGGACAGATCATGTGTATTATCAGTCAGCCCCAGTGACCATTTGATCTCTTCATTCTCTGCATCTGACAGATATGCATTAGTGGTTGAGATATTGTCCACTACTGCACTGAAAATACTCTTAAATGACTGGTCGTTACCAACCTGGTCATCGCCAAGAACATTGTAAACTCTGCTGTTTGTCTTTTCAGCATGTCTTATTACATCACTACTAACATTTCTAAGCTGAGAAATATCAAGAGATGCCATAATAATCCTCCCCAAAGGTTATATTGCAAAACTATCTATTAAACGTCAGCCCTGGCCAAGGTCAAGTCCCCTTGATGCAAGATTCTTGCTGGCATTAAAGGCAGTGACATTAGCCTCATAGGACCTGCTGGCATCTATGAGGTTTGTCATCTCGGTTACAGTGTTGACATTAGGATAAGTAACATATCCATATTCATCAGCATCTGGATGAGATGGGTCGTAAACTATATTCATCTGAGTCCAGGTATCATCCTGAACAGTTGAAACCTTAACACCTCTTCCTGAATAATGATCAAGCTTCTCATTGAGAATCCTTGAAAACGGAGTCTGTGTTCCTTTTTCAGCAAAAGTAACTACCTTTCTGACATAAGGAGTTCCTTCTGAAGTCCTTGTGGTATTGGCGTTGGCAATATTTTCAGAGATGATGTCCATACGAAATCTCTGGGCAGTCATACCTGAAGAATTGATATTAAAGGAATCGAATATGCTCATCTAGCACCTCCCGTTATGATGACCTTGTAACCAATGAAAGGTTTGAGAATTCACTCTTAAGTGAAGACATTAGTCCCTGATACTTGAGCTGGTTTGCAGCAAGCATAACGTTTTCTGTATCGATATCAACATTGTTTTTGTCAGTCCTGTAGGAAAATCCCGAATAGTCATTAACTACTCTTGCCTCCAGGTGCTTGTTCTTGAGGTTAGCTACCTTGGCATCCATAGTCTTGTACTTGTTGTGTCCAAGAGCTCTCTCAAGCTCATCCTCAAAATTGAGATCCTGCCTCTTATAGCCTGGTGTGTCAACATTGGCAATGTTATTGGCAATTATCTCGTTTCTAGTCCAAGCAGCGTCAGCAGCCTTGTCCAGGACATTGATGTAATCAAATACATTGCTATTAATCACAGACCCACTCCTCCTTATTATTCTATTTAATAATAAAATTTTTTTATGTAAATTACAAGCATAATATACTTTATATTGTGCTTTTTGTAATCCATCCTACAAAATCTATGTAAAAAACAAAGAAAGGATTTACCAAATATTGATAAATCCTTTCATCATGATTCACATCCATGTCGCTGTTATTGTTTATACAATATACATCGGCAAATTATATTTCCTGCTTTAGCTTTTTGATCTCTCCAAATACCACGTCATTTGTAACCTTGATGTATGTACCCTTCATTCCGGAGGATCTTGATTCAATGACGCCAGCGCTTTCAAATTTCCTAAGAGCATTTACGATAACACTTCTTGTAATTCCTACCCTGTCGGCGATCTTGCTGGCAACCAGCACTCCTTCCATTCCATCGAGCTCATCGAATATATGGATGATAGCCTGCATCTCAGAGAAAGAAAGAGTTCCGATAGCTGATTTAACAACGGCAAGCTTCCTGCTCTCCTCAGCGTTCTCTTCATTTACAGCCCTTAGCATCTCAAGACCAACAACTGTTGTTCCATATTCACACAGAATGATGTCATCAATATCATAAGGCTTGTCTGTCTTATAGATGAACAGTGTTCCAAGTCTCTCTCCCGCTATCTCGATCGGAGTAATTATAGCCTGGAACTTGGAAGAGTCTATTCCCTCGAATCCAAGGGTCTCCAGGTTTACGTTCTCCTTGGTTGAAAGAATTGTCAGAAGCCTCTCATTTAACATCGGATCGATAAATGATCCAACGCTGCAGGATAAAAGGTTACTGATGGATTCTACATCCTTGCTCTCACCAATACCGAGAACTTTACCCTTTTTACTGATAACAAACATATTTGAGGATAAAATGTCGCACAGAACCCTGCAAATGTCATTGAAAACAACCTTACCAGAGTTACTGGTGTGAAGAAGCTTTCCTATCTTACGGGTCTTATCCAGTAGTTGTACACTACTCATCAGAATTCTCCTTTTTCTGTATTTTCCCCAACGTGCAAAGTGATCATTGCATAGACGAAAAAGCGTCAATAATGTCACTACACTATTTGTATCATATCATAAAAAAATAGGCGCTTCAAACAATAAAGCGCCTACAATTATGAAAAAAAGCTAAAGATTTCTGAAAATTTATATGATTAGTTTTACGTTTATTCTTTTACCTTATCTTCTACGTGTCCACACTCAGGATTGCCACAGGCAAGCTTGTTGTTCTTGGCATACATTACACCGCCGCACTTAGGGCACTTCTTGGAGACAGGCCTCTGCCATGACATAAAGTCACAGTTAGGATTGTCAATGCATCCGTAGAAAATACGTCCCTTCTTGGTTCTCTTAAGGACGATATCCTTCCCACAGTTTGGACATTCAACACCAATCTTCTCAAAGTATGGCTTGGTGTTCTTGCACTCAGGGAAACCTGGGCAAGCAAGGAACTTACCATGAGGACCATATTTGATAACAAGATTTCTTCCGCAGAGTTCACATACCTCATCTGTAACCTCATCCTGAACCTGAACCTTCTCAAGCTCTTTTTCCGCTGCAGAAACAGCCTCACTAAGGTCAGGATAGAAGTTCTCGATAACTGTCTTCCACTTAACATCACCCTCTGCTATTCCGTCAAGGAGAGCTTCCATGTTGGAAGTAAAGTTAACATCTACTATCTGAGGGAATGCCTCCATCATCATCTTGTTAACTGCCTGCCCAAGCTCAGTGATGTAAAGAGATTTATTCTCTTTGGTTATATAGTGTCTTGCCATGATAGTTGAGATTGTTGGAGCGTAGGTAGATGGTCTGCCTATTCCAAGAGCCTCAAGGTCATGCACAAGAGAAGCCTCAGTATAGTGAGGTGCAGGCTGTGTAAAGTGCTGCTGTGAATCAAAGCTGTCAAATTTAAGCTTGGTCTTGGTATCAAGATTCTTCATGATTACGTTCTTTTCGATCTGATCGTCCTCATCTGTGTAAACATTTAAGAATCCATCAAATATAGTCTTGCTGGCAGCTACTGTAAATCTGTGTTCACCACAGTCGATCTTAACTGATGTGGTCTCATACTTGGCAGCAGCCATACGGCTTGCCATAAATCTGCGCCAGATGAGCTGATAGAGTCTGAACTGATCCCTTGAAAGGAAGTCCTTGACCATTACAGGTGTTCTGTCAACATAGGTAGGACGGATAGCTTCGTGAGCATCCTGGATCTTGCCTTCGCTTTTCTTGGCACCAGCGCCCTCAGCGAGGTACTTATCACCAAAGTTCTTAGAGATATAGTCATTGGCAGCTTCTACTGCCTCCGCTGATACTCTTGTTGAGTCTGTTCTGAGGTAAGTGATAAGACCAACTGTACCCTCTTTACCAAGCTCAATTCCTTCATAGAGCTGCTGAGCAACTCTCATGGTCTTCTGAGTTGAGAAGTTAAGAGCCTTGCTGGCTTCCTGCTGAAGAGTTGATGTTGTAAATGGAAGTGGAGCCTTCTTGCTTCTCTCGCCCTTCTTAACATCACTTACAACATACTTGCTACCTTCAAGGTCCTTAAGTATCTGTTCAAGCTCTTTTTTGGAGCTAATTTCCTTCTTGTCATTACCCTTACCATAGTAGTGAGCCACAAGAGGCTTCTTTTCTCCCTCTGGCATAAGGTTTACATCTAGGGTCCAGTATTCTGTAGGGATAAAAGAGTCTATCTCTTCCTCTCTGTCTGCGATGATACGAAGAGCTACTGACTGAACTCTTCCTGCAGAAAGACCTCTTTTGATCTTGGACCAGAGAATAGGTGAAATCTCATAACCTACCATACGGTCAAGAACACGCCTTGCCTGCTGTGCATCAACAAGGTTCATGTCGATGTCCCTAGGATGCTTCATAGCTTCCTTGACTGCATTCTTGGTAATCTCGTTAAAGGTTACTCTCTGAACCTTGGCATCAGCATCTGCGAGCTTAAGCGCAGAGCAAAGGTGCCAGCTTATTGCCTCTCCCTCACGGTCCGGGTCAGTTGCGAGATAAACCTTGTCAGCCTTCTTGACCTGTCTGCGAAGCTCAGCAAGAACATCTCCCTTTCCTCTGATAGTGATATATTTGGGTTCAAAATCGTGGTCGATATCAATTCCCATTGAACTTCTGGGAAGATCTCTTACATGACCATTGCTGGCTGCTACTTCATAGCCAGATCCCAAAAACTTCTTGATAGCCTTAACCTTGGTTGGTGACTCAACTATAAGAAGTGAGTTTTTCTTAGCCTTAGTTTCTTTCTTGGTTGCCATTTATAGTATTTGCCCCTTCACAAAATAATCTGTTACGTTTCTGTTAAGTTCACTTTCATATTAATATACATTTTTAAAGTTTAAGTCAAGTCGCAAATAAAAAGGGCTGGTGAGATCATCTCCCACCAGCGCCTTGAAATTCATTATTTCTTGAGCCATGCAGTCTCTTTTGGAGTCTTCCTTACAAATGGTCTTGCAAGTGCCTGCTTAGCTCCATTAGGAAGGATGTACTTAAGCTTATCTTCAGCCTTTCTCATGGTTGAGCAGTCTGGATTATCCCTTGTAAGCTTGATGGCGTCAAATTCACATCTTGTTGTGCAAAGTCCGCAGCCTACGCACTTATTTGGATCAACGATGGATGCACCACATGAAAGACAACGAGATGTCTCCTTCTTAACCTGCTCTTCTGTGAATACAAGCTTGTTGTCACGGAATGAGAGCTTACCGTCTGTGCTCTTAACACCTGGCTGCTGACGTCCAACGTGATCATAGTCCTTAACTGAGATGTCGTCCTTATCAAGCTCTACAAAGAAGTTAGGATCACGGCCGATTGTAAGTGAAGAATGAGGCTGAACAAATCTGTGGATAGACTCAGCGCCCTCTCTTCCACAAGCGATAGCGTCAATAGCAAATCTTGGGCCGTAGAACATATCACCGCCAACAAAGATATCAGGAACAGTTGTCTGGAATGTGATCTTATCTGCTGCTGGAGCTGGTCCTCTGAACTCAACCTTCTCATCCTTAAGAAGATCTCCCCATACAGTTGCCTGTCCAACTGAAAGGATTACGTTAGAACATGCGATCTCCATAGTCTCATTCTCATCATATTTAGGATCAAAGCGTCCTTCAGCATTCTTAACCTGAGTACACTTCTTAAATACAATACCCTTAACCTTGCCATTCTCAGTGAGAATTTCCTTTGGTCCCCAACCGCCTCTGAGTTCGATGCCTTCAGATTCTGCGATCTCGATCTCCTCAGGAAGAGCTGGCATGATATCTCTAGTCTCAAGAGAAACCTGTGTAATCTTAGGTGATCCGCAGCGAAGCGCTGTACGGCTAACGTCGATAGCAACGTTACCACCACCGATTACTACAGTATCGCCAGTAAGCTTATAATTCTCATCATCTATAACGTCGTGAAGGATATCAACACCCTTGATAACGCCCTCTGCATCCTCTCCAGGAACATTTACGCCTCTGCCGCCCTGACAGCCGATTGCAATATAGAATGCCTTGTATCCCTGTTCTCTGAGCTGAGCAAGAGTAATATCCTTACCAACCTCAACTCCAAGACGTATATCAACACCAAGTTCTCTAAGAACGTCAACTTCTGCTTCCACAACATCCTTTTCCATAACGAATGATGGAATACCATAAGTAACCATTCCACCTGGCTTCTTGTTCTTCTCAAACAGAGTAGGCTTGTATCCCTTAAGCGCAAGGTAGTAAGCACAGGAAATACCAGCTGGTCCTGCACCAATGATAGCTACCTTCTCGTCAAATCCGCCGCCAATCTTTGGAATAGTCTTCTTAGGGATATAGCGTGTATTTGACTGAAGATCACGCATTGCTACAAACTTCTTAACCTCATCGATAGCAAGGGCCTGATCTATAGTTCCTCTTGTACATGCATCCTCACAGCGTCTGTTACATACATGTCCGCAAACAGCAGGAAGTGGATTGTACTTCTTGATAAGAGCAAGAGCCTCCTCATATCTGCCCTGAGCGGCCATCTTAAGATATCCCTGAACAGGAATATGAGCTGGACAGGCTGTCTTACAAGGAGCTGTACCAGTCTTGTGAGTATTGATACGGTTAATATCACGGTAGTCCTCTGTCCACATCTCTGTAGACCACTTCTTCTCAGTAGGAAGAGGCATCTTAGGATAGATCACTTCGCTTCCATCCTTCTTGCAGAGCTTCTGTCCAAGAGTAGCTGCACCAGCAGGACAAACCTCAACGCAGCGTCCGCAAGCAACACAGTTCTCCTTGTCAACGTGTGCAACATAAGCTGAACGAGACATGTTAGGAGTATTAAAGAGCTGTGAAGTACGAAGCGCATAGCATACATTTACATTACAGTTACAGATAGCAAAGATCTTGTGCTCTCCATCAATATTTGTGATCTGATGAACAAATCCGTTGTCCTCAGCCTGCTTGAAGATCTCAAGAGCCTCTTCTTTAGTGATGTAACGGCCATCCTTCTGTGTCTCAACAACATAGTCAGCCATATCACCAATTGCTATGCACCATCCTTCCGGATCATCAGCACAGCCCTGTTCATAAGTCTTTCTTGATCTTCTGCATGAGCATGGAGATGCAGCGTATTTTCCTTCATAGTAATCAAGCCAGTAAGAGATCTTCTCAAGACCTATTGCAGAATTCTCCATCTCAATAGCCTTCTCTACCGGAATAACATGCATGCCTACACCAGCGCCGCCCATAGGAACCATGTGTGTAAGTCCCTCAAGAGGAATACGGCTCATTCTCTCAAAGAATGGACCAACCTCAGGATGCGCCTCTATAACTCTGCCGTTCATGTTTCCAAACTCAGCAGATCCTGGAACGTACATAGGAAGAACGTACTGCTTCTCGTGCTTGTCGTTCTCATAGTTCCACTCGATAACACCGTTATAAGACATTTCATCAAGCTGCTTTTGAAGCTCTTCCTTTGAATACTCAGGACAAAGAGCTGCAATCTGCTCAAATGTCTTAGGCTTTCTCTTTTCCATCTTGAGAGCGATCTCACACTGAGCATCAGTGATAAGGTTGTAAAGTCCCCAGTACTCAGGGCTCTCCTTGGTGATCTTCTCAATACCAAGCTTGATGTTCTTTCTGTCAGTTACCACAGTTGCAAATTTTGCAAGTGGCTCACGGAAAGGAGCGTTCATATCTACCCACTCAGGAATTATGCCAGCTCTTGGATCCTGTCTGTTACGGTTTGGATCCAGAGAGTATGGAGTCATAAGATCCTGCATATCAAATGTATTCATATCCATAGTTTTTTCCTCTTCTTTCTAAAAAAGCCATCTATTTACGTAGCTGCTATCTCTTTTATCATGAATTCGTTTCCCTTTAAGAGATATGTATGTTCACTGCCACAATTCGGGCAGATCTTACCATGTGCTACTGTTTCATATTCGCTTTTGCAGTCCTCACAGTAGGTCACAGCAGGAAGGGTCTCGATGATAAGCTCTGAGTCCTTCATAAGTTCTGTTCTCGCTGCAGCCCACTTCCAGGCATCTTCTAAAAGAGATGGTACTACTCCTGACACCTCTCCAAGCTGCAAAGTAACCGAATGAATTTTCTCAAGTTCGTTTTCTTTACCTACTTCCGTAAGGTCATCTATTATTCGAAAAACAACGCCAAGTTCGTGCATAAGTCTATCCTTGTCTGCCTTGTAAAATACAACTGATACAAATTTATGAGCTTAAGAAAAGCCAGGCGATATTAAGGATAAAGATAAACTTCCCCCTGTTTATCGCATGGCTCTTCTCTCATCTCATTGCCAAATTATTATTCTAACTTATCTGATGGCCTCATCGATCTGTTCTGAAAGCCAGTCAGCCCAAGCTCCAATTCCCTCGCCAGTCTTGGCACAGATAGGAATTATCTTAGCCTTGGGATTACGCATAAGGATGTATTCCTTACACTTTTCAAGATCGAAATCGAAGTATGGCGCTACATCCATCTTATTGATAAGAACCACATCACAGATGGAAAACATGAGAGGATACTTAAGTGGCTTGTCATGTCCCTCAGGAACTGAGAGGATCATGGCATTCTTGGTGCTTCCTGTATCAAATTCTGCAGGACAAACAAGATTTCCTACATTCTCAAGGATCGCAAAATCCACGTCTGAAACATCAAGTTCCTTAATACCCTGTCTTGTCATATCAGCATCAAGATGGCACATTCCGCCAGTGTGAAGCTGAATGGACTTAACGCCCAGCTCAGCGATAGCCTTGGCATCAACGTCTGAATCGATATCAGCTTCCATAACGCCAATCCTGTATTTGTCCTTAAGGGTTTCAATTGTTCTCTTAAGAGTTGTGGTCTTACCAGATCCTGGTGAAGACATAAGGTTCAAAAGAAAAGTCTTGGACTCCTTAAGTTCTCCTCTGAGCTTGTCAGCATCCTTATCATTACTTTCAAAAATGCTTCTTTTTACTTCAATTACTCTTACGTTATCCATTTATACCTCTGCGCGCTCCATTGCAAGATCGAAGTCCTTAGTTCCAACGAATACTTCGTTAGCATAAGGATTCTTGCCAAGTTTGATTGATCTCTTGATGATCTCTGCCATGCAGATTACGTTGATAGCGATTGCAAGGATAGCTACAACACCCTGAGCTGTAGGGTTAGCTGTGATTCCCATGCTCTCGATGATCTGTCCAGCCTGAGCTGACTTACCAGCGCCTGAGTTGTACAGATCGATAGCCTTAGCATAGAGATCCATAGTTGTGATGCCAGCCTTGGTTGCTCCGCCATAAACTGAAGGAAGAGCTGCTGCAAATCTGGAGCTGAGCTGGAATGCAGGAACAACCTGAGCCCACATACACCAGATTGCAAGTGTGTTAGCACGGTTCTGGATCCATGCACCCTTGTTCCAGAATGCGTTAGCAAATGTAGGAGCAAGAAGAAGTGCAACACCGCAGTACCATGAATGTGTAGGAAGATTGAGGTATGTGTACTCAAAATTCCAAACATCATATGCAAGTATAAACCAGATTGTCATATCTGGCCAGAGCATATCTGCATGATTCTTGTCTTTTGATGTGTAAAGATGTACACAACCTGTCATACAGAAGATGTTTATCATACCAGCAAGAGCGTTAACTACGTTCCACCATCCACCATAGATGAATACGCCCTCGTTTGATGCCCACCAAGCACCTGAAAGGTCGCCAGTGATTCCGTATGCTGCAAGAGCAGACTCCATATCAGAAACGTTAGCGATCATGATGTTAGCTGCAACGATGAACCATGGGAACCATTTGAACCATTTCTCTTTTCCAATGCCCCATTTGTACTTGATCATCATGAAGCCTACGCAGCCGATATCAGCAGCATAAAGCTTGAAGTAGTGGAACCAGCCATCCATGAAAGCTACTGTAGGATTGGCCTTTCCACCGAACATGCCCATGTGAGCAAGAATAAAGTAAACTGTAAGAATTGTAGGAATGACAACGAAAACGATCATTCCACCTGTTTTGGTCCTACGACCAATCTCGTTCATGAGAATAAGTCCCACAAACACTAATACCCAACCGATCAGCTGCATTGATGCATGATTGCTGTAAAGTTGAAATAACATAAATGTCCTCCTTTGGCATGAATCTTTTATAGTTTCGCCTAACACGCCATGATTTAAATTAGTATAGCATATTGCACAACTACAAGCAACTATCAAAGGATAAAATTTGTGTAAACTGGGGCACTGGCTATTTTATTTCCAGTTTCCAAATTCACCATTAATCAGTCCTTATTCCTCTGTCCAAAGGGGATATCAAAATCGTCTCCACTGCTGATGTCAAGGTCAAATGACTTAAGGTCATATTTTGGTTCTTTTGGGGAGTTAAGTTTATCAGTTTCCATTTTAGCCAAATTATCAGTTTCTTTATCTAATTTTGTATCTAATTCAGTTTCATTTTCAGCTTCATTTTCTGGAATGTTTTCATCTGCTTTTTCTGAAACAGGTTCCTCTTCCTTTTGTATCTCTTCAAGTTCAGATTTGTGCACTCTTCCCTCTCTGTCCCTTATCTCAGATGTGGTGCAATATACAAGGAATATCATGCAAAGAAGAATACCTATTCCAGTAGCAATAAGACCTTCCATAAGGTATGGATAGACAACCCTTATTATGGTATTTCCAGAATCTACAACAAGAAGATTATTGTCCTCTCCTATTGCCCTGTCTGACCTGAATATATCCTGATAAGCAATACCTGTATTAAGTCCGTCCACAGGGCTGTTTATCATAAGTCCGTTAAGGAATGAAGAAACCTGGATCGGATAGATCTCTTTTTCAGGGAGAACCGAAGGTTCCATTCCCATCACCCACTGCATGATCTTCTCGGCGTGGGAGTCCCTTGTAATGTAGTAGTAGAAAGGAATGTTAAGTCCGATGTAGCAGACGTTCTCATTGATTCCAGAGCCAAAGAACGCAAGCTCAATGTTGTTGTCGTAAATAGTTCCCTTTACAGAATGAAGACCATTTAAGTAATACGTGATCCACTTGGAATATCCTCTTGGGAAAAGATCACAATCCATCTCTCCAAAGTCTTCGGTATAAAGAATTGGATAACCATTTTCAAACTGGATAATATTGCAGGTTACTCCAAGAAAGGTCTTGGTTCTGGTGTCACGATCTTCTGGCATTCCATCCGCCAGGATAACGACCCTTACTCCGTTTTCAGACAGCTTCTTTACAAGGTTTTCTGCATTTATCCTGTTTTCATAGTAGAACCCTGACAGATAAACAGTCTTGTACTTAGAAAGTTCCTCGTATGTGTAGTGGTCAAGATACTCATCGCTTGTCTCTTTGATATTAGGAAAAGCCAGAGAAAGAGAATATGCACTGTATCCTATTCCAATGGCGTCATACTTAGTCTTTGTTCCAAAATATGAATCCACTCCGGCAAGGTGATAGAGCATGTATCTGCTGTTCTCATACAGGAAATCATAGCCGCACTTTTCAGCAGCCTTATCAAGTCGGATGAGACTCTTTTCCCCGTATGGCGCCTGCTCCTTGTCAATAATGACCGTATCTGCGCCAAGGGTGATGCACCTGTCAAAGAGATAGTCGAAGTACTCATCGCTCATGGCCATGTTGAGCCTTATGGTATTATCACCAGTCACAGCTGTCTCGTACTTCTGACCATAAACCTCCATAACTCCATCTGGCCCGTTGCTGAGGGCAAAAGCTCCCTCGCCAGATAATGTTCCAAGGTCAATAAGAGCTACTCTCTGGTTGCACAACTCTCTCGCTTCTTTTATAAGTGTCTTTTCAGATAGCTCAAGGAGTCTCTCACCAGGCTGCCTTGCATTACCGTTCCCATAGATCCAGTAAAGTGAAGGAATCGAATCTGCAACGATAAGCAACATAAAGAAAACAAGGATCCACTTCCTTAGCTTCTCCCAGTAGATGAGAGCAAGCAGAACCAGCGTAGCTGCTCCAGGAAGAATCCTTATGAGCCACAGCATCTCAGAGCCTGGGATGATCTTTATCATCAGATAGGAAGTTGAGCTTGTAAGAAGAAGCGCCACAACCGCTGTAATGCACATAGGGATAGACTTATGGTTGCTTACAAGGATACCAAGAACTGCGATCAGCAAAAGAGATAATCCAAAATAAGCTGCGTCCTTAACATCAATACGATACAGCGGATTTAACGTGATTAAGATGTTCTGGAAATAGTTCCCTGCCTTGTCCAGTTTCTCAAAATCGTAGCCATTAATGAGCGTAGGAACTGTGTATATTCCGCAGATCAAAAACGAAATAAAGAAGCTGATAAAGACCTTTGTGATCCTTCTTCTGTTCTGAAAGAAGAACCTCTGTATCAGCATGTAGAGCCATACAAGCAAAAAGTGCAAAAGAGCTACCCCTGTGTGGGACAATATCATCAGGATGCTGATAAGCATAATGAAAACAAGACTGGAAGTTCTGTTATTTTGAAGATATTCAGATACTCCAACAAAAAGCAGTGGCACAAAGCACACGCAAAGAGCCATGGCAAGATTGCCCTGGCTAAACAGAACATAGATATTTATAGGAAGAAAGAACCATATTATTCCAAATATTGTACCGGTCAGAGGCCTTCTCTTTTTAAAACCAATAGCTGTCCAGATGATCTGGCCAAGGCAAAAGAGAACTATACAGTAATAAATATAGGCAATATAAAGCTGCCCTCCTGCGTACATCTCGCAAAGGGCTATCACAAGAGCTGACAGCGGCGCAATGTACCTTAAGGGCTGAATGCCGTTGTACCACATGGTGTTGTACAGGGGATAGTAATCTCTTTTTACAATGGACTTATAGAGAGCATCACCTCTGAACAGGTGGTAGAACACGTCCTCACCGCTGGGATAGATTCCATTCACCACAATAAACTCATACAGGAGAAAAGAAATCCCGGCGAGGGAAGCGCATGTTATTAAGATTGCAAAAAATCCTGATAATTTACTCTTCATCGAGACTCTCTTCTACTATGGAATGGACTATATTTGAAAGAGCTGTATTCATGTGCTCATTAAGATCATTTAAATACTCATCTCTTCCTCTGAAGGAATAGACGTAGGTTCTGCTTGGAGTTTCGCTGGCTTCTATCTTGATAAGAAGGCCTCCGATCTTTTTTATCTCCTCATAGAATATGGGAGCAAAGTAATCAAGCATGTTCTCCAGGGTCGGAATAATGGTATCAAAGGGCTTGATATCATTAAGGAGCTTGTCCTGGAAAGGCTCAAGATAATCATCAATGGCCTTTTCAAAGTCAAGGAACATAATGAATTTATCCTTATCTACCAAAAGCTCAATGGCAAACTCCCAGGTATGAGGATGACTCTCACCCTTCTGACCATTAAAGATCACAAAGTGATTGGCATTTAAGTACAGTTTGAACTTGTATTCTCTAAGGGCATCGTTACGCACTTTGTTTCTCCTTAATTCTGATCTTCTTTTGCTCTGTATCTAGACTCGGTTCTTGAGTCAGGTCTCATTGGTTTGCCCTTTGGCAATCCGGATATAATCTCAGGATTACCCATAGCATTCATGATCCTGTCATAGGATTCCTTAAGGTCCAGCCTGCTCTTTGCTGTCTCTATTGCAAGAAGCTTGCAGTCAGCCTTAACTCGTCCAGCGATCTCTTTCGCCTTGTCATTGTCACATTTTACTGAAAGGATAAGTGCCAGGTGGTTCTTACCATCATAGAATTTGATATCTCTTTTCCCAAAGAGCACACAGTTATGGCCAAAGAAATTTGAAACTGTCTCCTTCTGGCCATACTCAAAAGCAATAAAGGAAAGAGGAAAAGCCTTCACCTCTTTCTTGTACTCCTCAAGGAAGGTGTCAATAGCTGAGAAGTTAAAAAGGTTGAGCCTGTTGTCGTAGATCTCATCCTTAACTATCTTCTCATTAAGGACCTCGATTGCAGTGTTGGCCTCGCGAAGATCAGCCTGGGTAGTAAAGACCTTCTTTTTGTTTTTGTTGTTAAGGATTGCAAGAGCAATAGGGAATACAAACACTGCACTGTAAACAACAACAAAGATAATGATGAGCTCCATCTTGGAACCAAGAAACTTGTTGTTATCAAGAAGGACTGTGGTGTTGGTCAGAAGACAGATTCTGTACTCCTCCCCTTCATATTCAAACAGAGCTCCACTGGCTATATACTCTTTATTGTCCAAAAAGATCCTCTCGTGCTTAACCTTGTTGAGCTCTAAGTTCGTTATAAAGCCCATGGATGAATCTGTTGTATAGTAGGAATTGGCATTGAGGGCCTGATATCTGTTGGTCTCAAGGGCATCCTTGACGTAGAGCATGGTCTGATCCTTTGAAAAGGTCCAATACCTGTTTGAGGAGGAATCAAGGGTACTTAAGATACTCTCGATGATTTCCTGATCTGTTCTGTTCTCTTTTAAGTTGATCTGATCAATAACCAGCTGAACATAGCTGTCCTGCTGAGTTGCACACACATCCAGTATTCCATCTTCATATCTTTGCATCTCAAAATAGGTTAGAGCAACTAGTGCAGTAACCACTAAGATCATCAGTAATAAGATTTTTGGAATGCTGATAAGTCCGCTTTTTTCTTTAGTCTTTTTCATGATTCATTCATAAAATGATAGAGCTTTGAGTTCAAAAGAGATATCTTCTTCATATCACTTTTTACAACGTTCTTGTACTCTTCCACTTCCTCCGTAAATGTCTTGGTCTTCCATGCACTGGTGGTGTTCATGCTGTTAAAGATACCAGTAAGTCTTATAAAGAAGGTCAGCATATTAAACAGCGGAAGTATTGGGATCGCCCACCACAGCGACTTGTAGTACTTCTTAATATCAGGGAATTCCCGAAGGAATATGCTGATGGACCAGAAATACAAATAAGCGATGACCACATAGATGAGCATAATGAGAACGCTGGAAAACAGGATCATCTTGGTTGAAAAGTCCATAAAGTACAGGCAGACAAGAGCCAGGATCCAGACAACTCTGGGGAATGCAAAGGTGTGATCGTACAAAAGAGTTCTAACATTTACATCCTTAAGAAGTCTTGCAGGGCGAAAGGCTTTTGAGTCAAACATGTTTGCAACTTCCAGGGATCCTCTCTGCCACCTCTGCCTCTGGGTATAGAGCTTGTTCATGCCCTCGATGGGGCCAACAAAATATATGGCATTGTCGCAGAGCTTAACCTTCTGTCCCATGAGATATCTCATCTGGAAGGTGATCTGAGTATCCTCCGCGATGGTATTGGTGTTGTACATTCTTGATTTTAAAACTGTAGATTTTCTAAAAGCCGAAAAAGCTCCAGAGAGTGTATAGATCTCATTCTTTTCAGAAGCGTAACTTCTTCCTGCAAGGAAAGCCTGGGCATATTCCACGAACTCTATCTGGCGAAGAAGCCTTGAAAAGAAATGTTTGTACTCCTCGATCTGCTCCGGAATAGTAAGGATTGCACCAGTCATACAGCCAATAGATGCATCGGATTCAAACAGATCGATCATGTTTTTAAGTGCATCTTTTTCAAGAGCACCGTCGGAATCGATATTGATAATATATTTGCCCGTGCTGTTATAAAGGGCAAGGTTTAAGGCTCTGCTCTTTCCCTGTCTGGCATTAAGCCACTGCATCCTGATGGTTGGGAATTCCTTCTGAGCCTCTGTGTATACATGAAAAGAATCATCCTTGGTCCTGTTGTTTACAAGGTATACCCTTATCTTGGAGTCGTCATAGCTTGAGTCATGGATAGATTTGATACACGCTCTTAATGAATCGTAGGAGTTATAAACTGGTACGATCAGGGATATCTCCGGATAGGCAGCAGGTGGCGCCGGATGGTAGTTTTTTATTCGCTTTTTGATCAGTGTGATGGCGCTTCCAATGGAGGGAATGATCTCCATGATAAAGGGGATGATTACCCAGGCGCCCCAGAATATAAAGGAGTTAAATAACGTATTTAATCCCATATTTACTTATCTTCCTTTTTCTCTTCGTCCTGTGTCTCGCCTTCTTTTGGTGTTTCAGTCTTTTCCTTGTCATAGGAGAAGCTTCCAACCTTCATCCTTACAACCTGTGACTTGGTGAATACATAGAAATACAGAATAACCGTAGCTGCATAGAAGAAAATACGCCCTATGTAGGTATGAGCGATGTAATACATCTGCTCACCGCCAAAGTGGATCATGGTCGCGATGATAATGATCCTGAGAGCATTGGCAATAATTATATAGATCACTCCAACAGCTGAAAGGATAGCCCTTTCAGAAACTGTATAGACTCTGAAGAATGCAAGAATGGCGATATAAACCATAATCTCAATGATTCCGGAACACTCAAAATCAATCTGAAGGGTCATGGATCCGCCTGCAGTCTCAACAAAAATGATACCATACTTGAAAAAGGCTGAAAAGAAGCCTGTTACACGGCCAAAGAGTCCCGCAAGTGCAGCAACTATCCTTGCAAGAGGCATTGTCGCAATTGGCCTTAGAAAGATCATCATCAGAATAAACAGACCGCCCATTCCTATAGTGATAAAGGCCGCCTGATTTTTAACTTTGTAGAATATCCTTAAGTTCAAAAGCCAGATAACAACAAGAACAAGAAATATTATTAGTTTTGTGGTGCTTGAGGGATTGATGGTTGAAAAGAAAGCTGCTGTTTTAGTAGCAAAAGACATGACATACCTCCGTATCGTAGTCCTACTATATATTATATACAAGTTTCCATGAAATGTTTATTAAAAAAGCGGCTAAAATAGCCGCTTTTTAAAAGTCTTTATTATTTTCCCAAGATCAGAACACGAATTTCTTCCTGATAACAAATGGAACAAATGCTGAAAGCATGCACATTGCAGCGCCGCCCCAAGGTCCTGAACTTGTTCCTGCGCAGGTTACTTCCTGATTACCAATTCTTAAATACTTGGTTGAAACAACCTTAACGTCAGTTGCGTCTATTCCATATCTCTCTGCCAGCTTAACTGTATTGACGTACCACTCCATCTCCTGCTCTGTGCCTGAGATGTTGATTGTTGTCTTACCATAGCATACATCTGCTGGTACAAGCTCATTGATGTTCTTACTTGATCCCCACGCATTTGTAGCAAAGATGTAATACTCGTAGCTTCCATCTGGAAGTCCCTGTCTCTGAGGATTCCAGTTGATATTACCGTTTGAATCAACTGTTACAAGTCTCATCTCAAGGGTCTTGTTCCAATCCCAGTCGTTGTTAACAGCAATCCTTACAGCCTGAGTAAATTCGCCGCCTCTCTCACTTAAGTGAGCATCCATCTGAGTTGTGCAGTATCCGTAGATATTTTCTTCCTGGTCGCAGTACTGCTTGGCTTCACCATCTACCTTCATCTCCTGAGTACCAGGAGTTGCATACTGAATAAGTGTTGATGGATAGTATTTCCAGTCATCGCTGTTTCCGTCATAGGTGATTCCAACCTTGGAACCAATCTCTCCTGTATCACCATAACCTGAAAGAGATGACTCTTCCATATAAAGTCCAAAAGAAAGTCCGCCGGTATTAGCTGGAAGCTCGCTTATTGGAATAGCGATCTCCCACTGGCTTCCTGTGTGAACTGCATCATATCCATTTGCTCCAACTACTGCGCCATCATGTGTAAGCTGGATAAGCATTCTGTTTCCAAGATCTGTTAAGATCTCAAATTTACCGTTGTGATTAGGTCCTGCCCATGTTGCTGAGTTATTGCCATCGTCCTTTACATAGATATATACATATCCCCTGTCAGAATCGATGACCCATGCAACAGATTCAACATTATGTTCGCCGTTAGGCTCTTTTAAGTCGTACTTGGTAACTGCATTCCAGTCATTGAAGTTGCCATCAAGTCCAATTCCCTGATATACAGCATTTGGATCTGATGTTGATACATCTTCTATAACATCACCGTTAACACTTGTAGAATATTTCTGGCTGCTTACAGTAAAGTCAGTGCTTGCAAAGTATGAAGCTGGAATTGAAATATTAAGTGTCAGTGTATCTGCCTGATCTGAGCTCTGTGTTACTGAATAACCTGGAACATCACTCCAGTTGTTTCCATGAACGCCCATATTATAATCAATGATGATAGTCTGAGTAGTTCCATCTGGATAAGTGATAGTAAGCGGATAATTCTGCCAGGTATGTTCCCACTCATTGGAGTTCTTAGTCTTATAAGAAATAGTTACAGTCTGTCCATCTGATACAGCTTTAACACCCATAACGTCTTCAAGATCACCATTGGACCAGTTCTGAGACTCTATGGCAGCTGTTCTTCTCTGCTCACCATTATCAGATGAGTTGTCACTGCCTGAAGACTCTGATGTGTCGTTTGAAGGAGTAGGAGCTGGTGTACTTGCAGGAGTAGTTTCCTGTGTATCACCTGTCTCTGAAGACTTGTTTTCGCCGCTATTTTCAGTATCTTCTGCGTCTTTATTTTCTCCATTATCTGTATTTGCAGGAGTAGTATGCTCTTCTGCAGGCTGAGACCCTTTATTTTCATCAGTATTAGTATTTGTATTATCTCCAGTTGATGAACCGGTATCAGAGCCAGTGCTATCAGAGCCAGTACTGTCCTGGGCTGGCTGCGAAGTTTCCGCACCTGTACCTGGCTCAGAACCAAATGTGTCCTCAGCCGCAAATACTGTCATGCTCATCATGCTGGATGCAAGTATGATCGCTACTACTTTGCAAAAATTCTTTTTCATTTCTTCCCTCTTTAATCTCTAAGCTCGTCAGTTATCACATATACTCGAAGAGGCGTCTCTCCAATTTCAAAACGTGTCATCCTGTATCCGTTGTCTGAAAGTGCCTCGTCAATCTCATAACAGATAACTTCACCAAAATGCTCTATAGTGGCATCCTCACTAAACTCATCAAAATCGTTCAGATACTGATTTTCATATTTTGATAGGCAGTCAGCAAGAGTTCCTTCAGTCATCCTGTAATCTATTATTTCCTCTGTTGTCTTTACCGTGCAGTTTATTTCAATGGTATGAACATGTTTGTTCTCTTCATTGCCGTCAAAACTGTGAAGTATCGCCACAAAGGTGCGCAATTTGTAAGATTTTTCCTGGAGTGTAAGCATTTAAGTATTAACCACCCTTTATAATATGCAGTTTCTTACATCTCAATCATAATAAATGCCGAAAGTATATGCTATAAGCGAGACTTAAAAATTTCACGTTTTTGAATTAAAATTATCAACAAAAAAGCCCTCCTTAGAAATAAAATTCTAAAAAGGGCTTATTTACTGAAATTTAATCGTTACTGGCTGAGAATTTTCAGATAATTCAAAGTGTGATAGGCTATACCAATCTTCTTGTCCTCATAGGAGCTGATAATATTGTCATAGCTTTTTACAATTGCTCCAAGTCCATCCTTGTAATAGGTGACACTGTTATTGGTCTGGGAAAGAAGTCCTGGCTGTATCTCATATACAGTCACTATGCGCTTTTCATAGTCCCTGGCAAGCTCTACCTCAGTCCTTATGTTCTCTACTTCATTATTCTTGTTGTAATTAAGCACAAATACCTGATCTGAATTCCTTATAAGGCTCTCAAGATGTGCTTCATATCCCATAAGATCAAAGGAGTACGGAACACAGACGCACATCTCGATGTTGTATCCACGCCTGTCGATCTTATCTCTCACCTCAGATACATTGCTGATATATTCATCCATGATAATATCCGGAGTACTGTGCCACTTATCAAGAACATAGGGCTCAATATCGTAGACAATTCCGCAGATTCTCTCTCTGCGGCTTACATAGTTATTGATGTAAGCAATCCTGTCCACAATTGTTTCCATATATCTGAAGTTATCCTTGTATGCCCAGGAAGGCTCACCATCAAGGATATATACATCAATCCCCCTGTCAGACATCCTCCCAAGGAAATCCATTATCTCATCATCCGAGTACTCGGGCTTAATATACTGATATATCTCAGTAATATTATTACTTACAAGGCACTCAATATCCGTCTCATCTGCAAGATGATCCCAGGAAAAAACTCCTGCCCCAAAGGGATGTTTAGGTCTGTCCGCTTCAGGCATAGTCGCCTCCCCCTCTGTGTTTTCAGATGCATCATTAATAATGCTTGCTGCATCCGCAAGAGGCCCTTCGCTTTCATTTATCACCGCCTCCTCTGCATCCGCAAAAGAGCTGTCGGCCTCATATGCACTTGAACAGCCACATATTAAACACGTAAGCAATATGATACAAAGTATGTTTTTTAGTCCCCTACTCTTCTTCAAACAGCTTCTTCTTTCTCTCAATCATCTCCTGGATGCTATCCATATAGAGTTTAACATCCTTGACATTGTCGCATCTCTCTATCCTGCCACCAGTGCCATAAACTCTCTTGGTAACAGTTCCAGCCCCCAGTGCGACAATTGACTGGACTTCCTCATTGATAAGTATGTTGTATATTCCAGCCTTACCTTCTCTGGCATATCCTGTGTTTTCAAAATTGCCACTGATGTTTTTCTGCCTGTAGAGGTAATATGGCTTAAGTCCCATATCACCAGCTCCCTTTGCAGCTATCACAGCCATATCCTCAATATCACTCATGGTATCAAGCATAGGTATCTTGAGGTTTCCAGACAGCTCTTTTTCCCTTATGACTTCAAAGAGCTTAGATCCCCTCTTAACAGCAAGGCAGTGAACTGTAAGGTCGTCTGGATCAAGCTTTTTGATCTCTTCTATGGTGTGAGAGACATCCTCTTTAGTCTCTCCCGGAAGTCCTAAGATAATATCCATATTGATATTATCAAAGCCCTCTTCCCTTGCCATCTTAAAGGCATCAATAAGCTGCGCAACTGTGTGCCTTCTTCCAATGAGCTTTAGAGTCTCATCGCTCATAGTCTGTGGGTTAACAGAAATTCTTGTTACACCCATCTCCTTCATGGCCTTAAGCTTATCCCTTGTTATAGAATCAGGTCTTCCTGACTCCACAGTAAACTCTTTTACCTTGGAAAGATCAACCTTATCTCTCAGGTATCCAATAAGACGCCTTATCTGGTCTGGCTCCAAAGTGGTAGGAGTGCCACCTCCGATATAAATGGTATCCAGGGTTTTGTCAGCAAAATTCTCTGCCACATAATCTATCTCTTTTTCAAGACAGGACAGATAGTCATCAACAAGACTGCTATATGCTCCTATCGGATAGGATGTAAATGAACAGTAAAGACAGGTGGTTGGACAAAACGGAATACCGATGTACAGACTATATCCGTTTATATAATCTATGTCCTTTAATATGTCCCTCTCCCTTTTGGCAATGTCTATGCTGACTGCTATCTTCTCATCACTTACCAGATAAGTATCCTTCATGTAGTAATAGATCTCAGGATCGCTCTTACCCTCTTCAAAAAGGTTCATGGCTATCCTTGTGGGACGGATCCCGGTAAGATCTCCCCAGGGAAGGTTCTTGCCAGTCTTTTTTGAAAGATCAAGGTATATATCTTTTTTTAGTTCGTTCTTGGTTTTATCTACATCAATAAAGGATATCTCATCATCAGGTGAAATATCCTTTTCTTTATCGGGGTTTGATCCCTTCTCACCTACAATCACTCTTACCTCTGAAGTTGGATAAAACGCCTTGTACAGTGAGTGAATATCATATTGAAACTTGTCTTCTTTTATATAAATTATCTGCATTATCTTAAATTATAAATGGATTGTACTGTTTCTCATGGCCAACTGTGGTCATCTCCCCGTGACCCGGATAAACATAAGTCTCATCGGGAAGAACAAATATCTTCTCTTTCACAGACCTGATGAGATCACTGGTTGAGCTGGTGGGAAAATCTGTTCTTCCAACGGATTCCTCAAACAGTGTATCTCCGCTGATAAGTATATTATCATCCTCAAAGTAATAACAACAGCTGCCTGATGTGTGTCCGGGTGTCTTAAGCACCCTGCATTTAAGACCTGCAGCAGTTATCTCTTCGCCGTCTCTGTAAAGAATATCAGGAGAAACACTAAGGTCCATTCCATAGCTGTTTCCAAGGTTAAGGTATGGATCCTTACAGATAGCTTCCTCTTCCTTAAGGCATCCAAGCTTAGCCCCGGTAAGTTTCTTAAGCTCTGCCGCTCCGCCAATGTGATCAAAATGTCCATGGGTCAAAAGAATCAGATCCACTACGATTTGATTCTCCTTAAGAGCTTCAAATATCCTGGCCTCTCTGTCTGCCGGATCAAAAAAGATGCAGTGTCTGTTGCCTTCAGCATCTGTTTCATCCTCTTTAAAGACAAAGTAACAGTTGGTGCCAACCATTCCCAAAGTGAACATTCCGACCTTAGTTTCAGCCATCAGCCTGTTGTCCTCTCTATATCGATTACGCTGTCGATCTGTCTGATCTTGTCCACAATATCTCTAAGCTGATCCCTTGAAGAAACCTGGAAAGATGTCTCCATGGTAGCAAGACCCTGCTTGCTGGTACGGGTATTCATGGACAGGATGTCTATATCTTTTTCAGTAAGGGCTCTTGATACATCTGCAAGAAGACCACTTCTGTTATTGGCAAAGATCTTGATGGTAGCTGCGTACTTACCACCAGAAGCGCCAGAATCAGCCTGCCATCTGGCTTCAATAAGTCTGGTTCTGTCTTCTTCCTGCATCTTGATAACATTGATGCAGTCCTTTCTGTGGATGGATACGCCTCTTCCTCTTGTAACAAATCCGCATATGTCATCACCAGGTACAGGGTTGCAGCACTTGGAGAACCTTACCGCAACGTCATGAACGCCTTTAACAATGATGGCGTTATCAGAACCTGAAACCTGAGGAGTTACATTGGATTCAGCAACAGCTGCAAGCACCTCTTCGTCAGTGATGTTGCGCTTGTGCTCCTTGTCACCAAGCTCTAAGATCTTGTTGATGATCTGACCTTCCTTAAGGCCCCCGTGGCCTACTGCAGCAAGAACCGCATCCCATTCATGGAATCCGTACTTTCTTGTGACAATAGCCTGGAATTCGGGCTTGGCAATGGTGTAATAATCCATTCCCTTGGATTTGCAATATTCTATCAGCAGCTCTTTTCCCTTAAGGACGTTCTCTTCCTTAAGTTCATGCCTGAACCACTGATTGATCTTGTTCTTGGTGGATGTGGACCTTGCGATAGAGAGCCAGTCTCTGCTTGGTCCCTTGGAATTCTGGCTGGTTACAACCTCGATGCGGTCACCATTCTGGATCTTGTAGTCAATAGGCACAAGTTTGCCATTGACCTTGGCACCGATCATCTTATTACCAACAGCTGAGTGAATACTGTAAGCAAAATCGATAGGTGTTGATCCTGCAGGGAGGTTCTTAACTTCTCCAGTTGGAGTGAAGCAATAAACGTCTTCAGAGAAGAGGTTTAAGTCGCTCTTTAAAAGACTCATGAACTCCTGGTTGTCAGAAAGATCCTGTTGCCATTCAAGGATCTGACGAAGCCATATGAGCTTCTCTTCCTCACCGCTATCAGCCTTTTTGCCATCAGAAGACTCTTTGTACTTCCAATGGGCAGCGATACCGTATTCAGCTGCCCTATGCATATCATAGGTTCTGATCTGAATCTCAAATGGCTGACCAGTCTGTCCAATAAGAGTTGTATGAAGGGACTGATACATGTTGGGCTTGGGCATTGCAATGTAATCCTTGAATCTGCCCGGTATAGGCTTATAGAGCTCATGGATTACACCAAGCGCAGCATAACAGTCCTTGACTGTATCTACAATGATACGAATCGCAAACAGATCATAGATCTGATCAAGTGACTTATTCTGGTTGCGCATCTTTTTATAGATGCTAAAGAAATGCTTGACTCTTCCGTTAACCTCACCCTTAATGCCAGCAGCAGCAATGTTCTTACGAACATTTTCGCAGATCTCTTCTACGTAGCTCTCTCTTTCGCTCTTTCTTGCTGCAACCTTCTCAGCAAGATCCTTATATACGTCAGGCTTGAGATACTTAAGAGAAAGGTCATCCAGTTCAACCTTGATCCTGCTGATACCAAGACGTCCAGCGATAGGTGAATAGATGTCCAGAGTCTCCTGGGCAATCCTCTGCTGTTTCTCTGGAGGCATATGCTCAAGAGTACGCATGTTGTGGAGTCTGTCCGCAAGCTTAATGAGGATGACTCTGATATCCTTGGCCATTGCAAGGAACATCTTACGAAGGTTCTGAGCCTGCATATCAAGCTGCTCAGGAGTCTTGCCTGTATTGTCTGATGTCAGCTGCAGAGCTGTCAGTTTGGTAACGCCGTCAACAAGAAGTGCTACGTCGGTACCAAATTCAGCTTCTATCTCTTCCTTAGTACAGATGGTGTCTTCAACGACATCATGAAGAAGCCCTGCTGCGATGGTCTCTTTATCCATCTCAAGATCAGCAAGGATTATAGCTACGCAAAGTGGGTGAATGATATATGGTTCACCAGATTTGCGCAGCTGTCCCTCATGAGCCTGTGCCGCCTGTTTGTAAGCCTTCTCTATAAGGGAGATATCATCAGAGGGGTGATACTTCTTGACTCTGGTGATAAGGCCCTCATAAAGGCTCTCAGGAGACTTAAACTCAGGGATTGCTTCAATTTTTCCGTCGTCAAAGTGTTGAGACATCTAAAATTACTTCCCCTCGTAACTAAGTGCTGCGTCTAACCTGTATTTGCTAAGTCTCTCTCTTCCCTTAAGACCCTTAAGCTCCATGAGAACAAGGATACCAGCAACTTCGCCGCCGAGCATCTCAACAAGCTTGATCATAGCTTCGATTGTTCCGCCTGTTGCCATAAGGTCATCTACTAAAAGAACCTTCTGTCCTGGCTTGATTGAGTCCTTGTGGAGCTCAAGTGTAGCCTGACCATACTCAAGGTCATAAGAAACTTCTACTGTCTCACAAGGAAGCTTGCCCTTCTTTCTAACAGGAACAAGTGCCTTACCTCTGTTATATGCAATAGGAGCACTGAAGATAAATCCTCTTGACTCAGCTCCAAGTACTACGTCAAAATCAAGGTCCTTAATAAGGTCCTGCATCTGGTCGATAGCAAGTTTGAACCCCTCCGCATCCTGAAGAACAGAGGTAATATCTCTGAACATAATGCCTGGCTCAGGAAAATCCGGTATTGTACGTACGTAATCTTTTAATTCTTTCATGGTTATACCCTCTCCGCATCGATTGAAATTATATTACGATGCATAACAAAATAATTCGACATATTATTATAATAAAAAGAGACAACAAAGAAAAATGTTGTCTCTTTTTCTGTACAATAGAGCTGGAAAAGGGACTTGAACCCTCGACCTACTGATTACGAATCAGTTGCGCTACCGACTGCGCTATTCCAGCCTTTATATAAGCCGTATTTAAAGTGGATTCCAGATCATTCCGGAATCCACCTTAGCAACTTCATTATTATAAATTCATATTAGAAGATTTACAACTTTTTCTTTTTGGGAGCAGCCTTCTTGGCAGGGGCCTTCTTAGCTGTATTCTTCTTGGCAACTCTCTTTAAAGCTTCCTCAGAAATAATGTTGAAGATCCTCTCTTCCTCGATCTTCTCATACTTTTCTTCAATAGCCCTCTCCTGCTCCTTAAGCTCTTTTTCATACTTCTGCTTAAGGTCTCTAAGGAGCTTCTCCTCTTCAAGGGACTGTTTCTTCAAAAGAGCTTCCATGCGTTCCTGCTTTTCCTTCTCTTTCTTGATCTCCTGCTCTTCCTTGATAGCACGGATCTTCTTTTCCTGATCGGTATAAGGAGTGTAGCTGAAGATAGCAAGAGAAACAGGCGCCATTTCGATGGAGATTGAATAGTTTCTTCCATCTACCTCCTTGCGTCTTGCTTCTTTTCTGCCCTGGTTGAGCATTCCCTTTCCGCCATAGTTGGTATTGTCTGAGTTAAAGATCTCAAGGTATCTGCCGTCAGCGGGAACTCCTATCTCGAATTCCCTGTCAACGCCTGCCATATTGGCAACTACAACCAGCATCTCATCCTCATTTTCAGTCTTTCTTACAAATGCCAGCATACATTCCTCTGAAGCAAGGACGTTTATCCACTCAAAGCCTGCATCACTGCCATCAAGGACATGGAGCGCAGGTTTCTTGTAATAGAGTTCATTGAGATCTTTTATCATGTTCTCAACAAACACAGACTGATCAACTGTAAGGGCATCAGGCTCCATGTAGAGGTGCTTTCTGCCAGGGTGAACCATCATAAAGCTGACAGCAAGGCGAAGGTTTGCCATCTTCTGGGATGAATCGCCAGGCATGCGGTAATACAGACCCTCAAGACCTTTCTCAATGTCTTCATGAGTAAACGCAAGGACAAATCTCTCTGTATAGCTGTAGATAAGACTGAATGTAACCTCATCGTGGTGTCCAGCTCTGAACAGAGGATCATTTTCCATATATGACAGGAAATCTCTGCTCCAGCCATTGTTCCACTTAAAGTCAAATCCAAGGCCGCCCTCTTCAATGCCTTCTGTAACATGTGGCCAGCAGGCAGTTTCTTTGGTGAAAAGAATTATTCCAGGATAATTCTTGTGAAGAACAGATGTAAACTGCTTGAGGAACTCAAGAGCCTCCAGATTCTCATTGCCACCGTAGATATTTGGCATCCACTCACCGGGCTTGCGATCATAGTCAAGGTAAAGGATCCTTGAAATATCAGAGGACCTTATTCCATCGATGTGGAACTGATCGACCCAATAGATCGCATTTGAAATAAGGAAATTAGTAACTTCCTTTCTTCCATAATCAAAGATAAGATCGCCAGACTTAGGGTGTATTCCAATCCTTGGATCAGCATATTCAAACAGACTTCTTCCATCAAACTCGCTAAGACCACAGGATGATTTAGGGAAGAATGTTGGAACCCAGTCAAGGATAACTCTGATACCAGCCTCATGACATGCATCAATAAATTTCTTGAAATCTTCAGGAGTTCCATAGATTTCATCCAGGGCAAAGAAATTCAAAATGTGGTAGAAATGTCCTGGAACATGCTTCATTACAGGCATGAGTTCAATGGTATTAAAGTCATGGTTAATTACATATTCAAGGACGTCTTTAGTGATCTCCTCCATGGTGCTCTTGCCTTCATGTCTTCCAGCAAAAGCCTCAAGGCTGATCTCACAGATAGAAACAGGATCCTCATCCAAATTGAGGTTCTTTCTGCCTGCTATCCACTTTTCATCAGTACAGTTAAAGGATGGAGTCTTGGTTATAACGGAAATAACGCCATTCTCTCCCTTGGACTGAATTGCATATGGATCAGGTCTTTTTAAGATAAGTCCATTTCTGGTCTTGATCTCAAACTGATAGCCATCGCCAACCTTGGCACCAGGAATGAATATCTCAAACACACCTATTGGATCAAGTCTGTGCATCTGACATATTCTGCCATCCCAGTTATTGAAATCACCAATAACACTGACTCTTGCAGCAGAAGGAGCCCAAACCGCAAATTCACAGCCCTCTATCCCGTTCCTCTTCATGGGATGAGCGCCCATCTTTTCATATATCTTAAAGTGGATACCGCTTCCAAGCTTGATGAAATCCTCTCTGTCCATGAGAGGGCCAAAGGCATATGGATCGTAGACCTTGGTCTCATTGCCATCTGCATCAGTGATAAGCAGATGATATTTTAGCTTGTCTACATAGGGTACGATCACGGCAAAGAAACCAGCCTCATCAGCAAGTTCCATTTCATAGCTCTTTTTGCTGTTCTCGATGTAAACCTTGATAGAAAGAGCATCTGGATAAAACGCCTGGATAAGGAAGTTATTGCCGACCTTATGGGCGCCCAATATTCTGTGGGGATCATCACCATCAGAATAAATGATCTCTTCGATTTCAGGCCAGTTCATCATCTTGTACAGTTTATTATTCACGGTAATCCCTCCATAAGTTATCAATATATTTATATCTTACCACAAATGTCATGGATGAATAAACCACTGAGAAGTTTTGGTTCAAACCATGTTGACTTAGGAGGCATGAGCCTTTTCGCATCTGCCACTTCAAAAAGTTCTGAAATTGAAGTCGGATACATGGAGAAGGCAAGACACATATCACTGTCAGCTCTCTTTTCAAGTTCAGAAAGTCCCCTTATTCCGCCAACAAAGTCAATTCTCTTATCAGTCCTTGGATCTCCGATTCCCAGGATTGGAGAAAGAACTTCATTCTGAAGTATAGATACATCAAGGCCCTCAACAGCATCATCCTTCAAAAGATCCTTATGCGCAGTTAATCTGTACCACTTCTTATTAAGGTACATTCCAAACGAAGCCTTCTTATCAGGCTTAACAGCCTCTGACTCAGCAGCAACATCAAACTTCTCTTTTATCTTATTAAGGAATTCCTCTTCAGAAAAACCATTCAGATCCTTTACAACCCTGTTGTAATCCATGATCATAAGCTCAGAATCAGGGAAAAGAACTGACAGGAAGTAGTCAGACTGCTGCTTGCCCTTAAGGCTTCCCTTTCCTTCCTCTCTCATCTTAAGGCCCACCTTTACTGCAGAAGCACATCTGTGGTGACCATCAGCGATATAGATATCGTTAATTGTAGTAAATACGCGGCTTATCATGTTGTTCTCATCTTCATCTTCCATAAGCCATACTCTATTTCTTACATCCCCATCTGAAACAAAGTCATAAACAGGCTCATCAACACTCTTTACCTTGTTTACGATCTCGCTTATAGTCTTGTTTTCTCTATAGCACAGAAAAATAGGACCAGTCTGAGCCTTGCAGGTATAGACGTGTTCGATCCTGTCTTTTTCCTTTTCTTCTCTGGTGTTCTCGTGTTTTTTGATCACTCCGTTTAAGTAATCATCTACAGAAGAAAGCGCTACAATTCCTGTCTGACTTCTGCCCTTAAATGTAAGCTCATAGATGTAGTAGCAGTTTTCTTCATCCTGGATAAAATCTCCCTTGGCCATTCTGTCTCTGAGCTCTTTTGCTGCTCTTTCATATACTTCAGGAGCATACATGTCATGATCAGGCTCAAAGAATGTCTCTGGTCTGTCGATTGTAAGGAAAGAATCAGGATTCTTTTCTACAACCTCTCTGGCCTCCTGTCTGTTATATACGTCATAGGGGAGAGCTGCGATCTTCTCCACCTTGTCAGTTGCCGGTCTGTACGCTTTAAAAGGTCTGATATCCGCCATTTTTCATATCCTCCATCAAAAAAATATAAGGAGAGACCTTGCGAAGCACAAAATCTCTCCCACTATTTTACTATATTTTCTTAAATTAAACGTCTTCTCTTACGACTCTTACTCTGATAACGCCGTCAATCTTAGAAAGCTTTTTAACGATCTCAGGAGTTACCTTCTCTTCAAGGTCGATAAGTGTGTAAGCATAGTCACCTCTTGACTTGTTGGTCATGTCAGAGATGTTCATGCCCATATTGCCGAATACTGTTGTGAACTGACCAATCATGTTCGCCACGTTCTTGTGGAAGATACCAACTCTTGGTCCATGGCATACGCCCATGTCGCAGTTAGGAAGATTTACTGAATTGTTGATGTTACCATTCTCAAGATAATCCTTCATCTCAAGAACAGCCTTAACAGCACAGTTGTCCTCTGACTCCTCTGTAGAAGCTCCAAGGTGAGGAATAACGATACATCCATCGTGACCTGCGATAACAGGATTTGGGAAGTCAGTAACATACTTCCTGATCTTGCCTGAATTGATACCAGCAAGAACATCAACTTCATTGCAGAGAATATCTCTCGCAAGGTTGATGATGATAACACCCTTCTTCATCTTGGCAATGGCATCCTTATTGATCATACCCTTTGTTGAGTCAAGAGCAGGAACATGGATTGTGATAATATCACACTTTGAATAGATGTCATCCACATTAGTTACGTGCTTAACATCAGAAGAAAGCCTCCAGGCTGCATCGATTGAAAGATATGGATCATAGCCATATACTTCCATGCCAAGCTGTCTTGCTGAGTTAGCAACACGGACACCGATAGCTCCAAGTCCGATGATACCAAGCTTCTTACCAAAGATCTCTGTACCAGCAAATTTCTTTTTTGCCTTCTCTGTGATCTTGGCAATATCAGGATCACCAGCGTTAGCCTTAACCCACTCTGTTCCACCGATGATGTCTCTTGATGCGATGAGCATAGAAGCAAGAACCATCTCTTTTACGCCGTTGGCATTAGCGCCTGGAGTATTGAAAACAACAATACCTTTCTCAGCACATCTGTCGAGAGGAATGTTGTTAACACCAGCACCAGCTCTTGCGATTGCAAGAAGAGTGTCTGAAAACTCCATCTCAAGCATGTTGGCACTTCTTACCAGAATACCCTCAGCATCGTCAACGTTATCAACTGTCTCGTACTGATCCGTGAAATTATTAAGACCAATCTTGGCGATTGGATTTAAGCATTTGTACTTGTACATTTTATCCCCCTATTATGCGTTTTCTTTCTCAAACTTATCCATGAACTCTACAAGCTTCTTAACACCCTCGATAGGCATAGCGTTGTAGATACTTGCTCTCATACCACCAACTGTTCTGTGTCCCTTAAGGCTTACAAATCCAGCAGCTGTAGCCTCCTTGATAAACTTGGCATTGAGATCCTCAGAATCAGTAACAAATGGAACATTCATAAGAGAACGATCCTCAGGTCTTACTGTTCCCTTGAACATCTTGCTCTGATCAAGATAGTCATAGAGAACTGCAGCCTTCTCTTCATTTCTCTTCTTCATCTCTGCAAGACCGCCCTGCTGTTTAAGCCACTTAAATACAAGACCGCACATATAGATGCTCCAGCAGTTAGGAGTGTTGTATAAAGAGCCATTGTCAGCCTGAGTCTTCCACTTGAGCATTGTAGGTGTATAAGCAGGAACATCATCTGTGATGAGATCTTCTCTGATGATGCTGATAACAAGACCAGCAGGTCCTACGTTCTTCTGAACACCGCCGTAGATAACACCATACTTGGATACATCAACCGGCTCAGAAAGGAAGCATGAAGAAACGTCAGACACAAGAATCTTGCCCTTAGTATCAGGGAGCGTCTTGAACTTGGTTCCGTAGATTGTGTTGTTCTCGCAGATATATACATAGTCAAGATCATCAGAGATATCAAGATTTGAGCAGTCAGGAATATATGAGAAGGTCTTGTCTGCACTTGATGCAAGCTCTATAGCCTCTCCATACTTCTGAGCTTCCTGATAAGCCTTTTTAGCCCACTGACCTGTGATGATATAACCAGCCTTGCCATTCTTCATAAGGTTAAGAGGAACAGCTGCGAACTGCTGGCTTGCTCCGCCCTGTAAAAAGAGAACCTTATAATTGTCAGGAATGTTCATAAGATCTCTGATATCCTGCTCTGCAGTCTCAATAACGCTGTCAAAGGTCTTGGATCTGTGACTCATCTCATTGATGGACATTCCACATCCATTGTAATCAAGCATCTCTGCTGCAGCCTGTTTTAATACCTCTTCCGGAAGTACTGCCGGACCAGCTGAAAAATTATAAACTCGTGACAATTTAAATCTCCTCCTTAGTATTACTTTTTCACTTTAATAACTTAAAGTTAATTGTAAACGCAAAAAAAATTTTGTCAATAACGTCATTCCATAATGTTTGTTATTTAATTTTTCCTTTGATGTTTTTTGTCGTTTTTGTGGAGTGATTTTAATCTTAATGTTATATCAAAACAGACTAAAACAAAAAGCAAGGAAGAGGACTAACCCCTCTTCCTTGCTCTATTTTGTATATATGAAATGTCTAATATGGATTATTTAATTCTTACAAGAGCATATGCTCCATATCCTGCTGAAACCGGGAAAGAAATTGTATGTGGATCGTCATCATTATCTTTCAAAATTTCACATTTTCCACCAGGAAGAACATGAGCGATTGCATATTCCGCGCCTTCAAAAATCCACCAATGCATAAACACTGGTGGATCAGATCAGTTTTTTAATAATACAGGATTACCGGTGTTCCCACATCAACTACTTCCCACAGAACTGAAACCGAGGATTCAGGACAGTTTATACAGCCGTGAGATCCATCTACTTTATAGATCTCCTCCCCAAACTTACTGCGCCAGTTTGCATCGTGGATACCAACTCCCTTGTGAACACCAAGCCAGTAGTTGACGTAAGATACATAATCTACGCCGCGCAGATAAGTGTGATACCTCTTATTATATACAGGGTATATTCCTGTTGGCGTTCCTCTTCCGCGATTTACATTACCTGTTACAACAGGCATCTCCATATTTAGCTCGCCATCTACATAGTAATGAAGAACCTGGTCTCCCATATTGACTTCTATATAGGTATTGCCAAGCTGCTCTTTGGCATTATAAATAGATGCGCTTTCTGATAACTGAAGGTCTCTGGTGCCAGTAAGGCCCTCTCCAGTTGTAACAGCACCCTTTAGATACTCAAACTCTGAGTTTATATCATAAATCGTTCCATCGCCTTTGCTGTTATCGTTGACGATGACTTCTTCTCCCTCACCATTTCTGTATCTGTCCATCATCCAGGAAGTATCATGGCTGTCAGCTACTCCTTTAAGAAATGCATACATCTTACTCTCACTGACAATTGGATTGCCATTTTTATCAACAGCTATCCCTTCAAAAGTATTTATCTCATCTTCCTCTGAAAGTTTCTGCTCTGCTCCATCAATAATAAACAAGCCATTACCAGGCTTCTTGGCATTTACCTGTTCCTCCAGGGCTGTCTGGATATCTTTTTCTGTAAGGATAAAGTCACTGGCTCTGCCCCTTGTAAGGGTTATGCTATCTCCTCCAACAAGATAAACAATATCCATGTCCTGAAGTTTCTCGACCTTGGAAAAGAGCTCTACCTTCTCCTTCTCTTCATCCCTAAGGTCAAGTATCTCATAACAGTCCTCCATATCAGTAAGGTCTAGGACGCTCTCTCTTTTTACCATGGCATTAAAAGCTTTTTCAACCACCACATCCTTAACCGGCACCTGAACAAAGCCATTAACAAGAGTATAGCCATCAGCTGTTTTCTCGATACTGCACTCAAGATCTGTGGGCTCCACAAAGATCTCCCAGTCAGAGACTAGAGCTATAACCTTATTCCTGTTGATATATACTGTTGGTTCATACTGGATACTTAGATTCTTAAAGACATAGAACCCCCAAAGAAATGGGTTCCTGCTATAGAAAACCTCATTGAGAGAATCTGTATAATCAATAGACATGTCAGCATCATCTGCGCTGACAAAAAGCCTTGCACCACTTTGATCCAGAATAGCTATGCCTTCGTAGGCGCTATTCTGGATAAGTTCTTCATTAACTTCAGAGACAGTTTTGCCGGTGCAATATACACCATTGATCCAGGTAAAACATGGAAAACCAACCATGTAATAAAACCCCAGAAGGACATAAACTGCCACCAGCAACAAGGCAATTGCAATCAGCCCTATTACTGAGCCCCGCAGTGCTTTTTTCATAATCTCCTATAAACCCCTCAAAAGTTTACTAAAGAATCATTTCTTTTTTGCATCAAGGTCTGATGCATCAAACGCTTCGCTGATGGATGCTCCGGCAGGTACCATAGGAAATACCTTATCATCCTCTTCTATTATACAATCAATTAGTACCGGTGTCTTAGATTTTATGGCTTTCTTCAGGGCAGGAACAACCTCAGACTTCTTGGTCACCTTAATAGCCATACATCCAAGACCTTCAGCCACCTTGCAGTAATCAACCTTGTCCTCAAGCACAGTCTGTGAATAGTGTTTCTGATAAAACAGTGTCTGCCACTGTCTTACCATTCCAAGAACGTGGTTATTTATCACGATCTCAATAATAGGAAGATTGTATCTTGAAGCTGTTGCCAGCTCGTTCATGTTCATTCTAAAGCAGCCATCACCAGCTATATTGACACAGAGCTTATCAGGATTACCTACCTGAGCTCCAATGCAGGCTCCAAGGCCATAGCCCATAGTTCCAAGGCCGCCAGATGTAAGAAATGTCCTTGGCTTATTGAACTTGTAGTACTGCGCAGTCCACATCTGGTGCTGACCTACGTCTGTAGAAATAATCGCATCGCCCTTTGTGAGATTATAGAGCTCTTCAATAACGTAAGGACATGTGAGCTTATTAGTTTCATAGCTAAGTGGATATTTCTTTTTATAATCTGAGATCTTCTTGATCCAGTCAGAGTGATCCATCTTTTCAAGCTTTGAATTAAATACCTTAAGAACTTCCTTGAGATCACCTATAACAGATACATTAGTCCTGATATTCTTGTTGATCTCAGCAGCATCAACATCCACCTGAAGAATCTTGGCTTTTCCAGCAAAGGTCTTGGCATTACCAATTACTCTGTCTGAGAATCTTGCTCCCAGAGTGATGAGAAGATCGCATTCGCTAACTCCAAAATTGGAGGTCTTGGTTCCATGCATTCCGATCATGCCGGTATAGAGCTTATGCGCTGCATCGAACGCACCTTTGCCCATAAGAGTATCACAAACAGGAGCATCGATAAGCTCCGCAAACTCCTTTAGCTCTTTTGACGCACCGGAAATAACAGCGCCGCCGCCAACATAGATATAAGGTCTCTTGGAAGCCTTAATAAGCTTAAGAGCCGCCTTAATATTCTCTTCGTCAAAGTCCCGGGCCGGCTCTTCCTCTGTTATCTGAACAGGGCGATACTCGCAGCTGGCTGCGGTAACATCCTTGGTGATATCAACGATAACAGGGCCTGGACGACCAGTCCTTGCAATTTTGAAGGCTTTTCTGATGGTATCAGCTAAAACCTTGATATCCTTGACAATGTAGCCGTGTTTTGTAATAGGCATGGTAATACCAGCAATATCAACCTCCTGGAAAGTATCTTTTCCCAAAAGAGGAAGATTAACGTTGGCGGTAATGGCTACCATGGGAACAGAGTCCATGTAGGCTGTTGCTATACCAGTTACAAGGTTTGTTGAACCAGGTCCGCTTGTAGCAAAACATACGCCAACCTTACCTGTTGATCTTGCATATCCGTCAGCTGCATGGGCAGCTCCCTGCTCATGGCTTGTAAGTATATGAAGAAAATCATCCTGCTGTTTGTAAAGCTCGTCATAGATATTAAGGATTGTTCCTCCGGGATAACCAAAAATAGTATCTACTCCCTGCTCCTTAAGGCATTCAAAAACAATCTGTGATCCAGTTAATACCATCTTTCATACTCCTCATCAAATATATATTAGACTAATCAGGCTCTTGGAATCTCCAGGATAGCTCCTCTGTTACCAGAAGTTACAAGCTCACGGTATCTTGAAAGATATCCAGTTGTAACCTTAGGCTCTCTTGGAGTCCAATTTGCTCTTCTCTTTGCAAGCTCTTCATCAGAAACCTTAACATTAAGAGAGTTGTTTGGAATATCAATGCTGATGATATCGCCTTCCTCAACAAGGGCGATAGGACCGCCAACAGCAGCTTCAGGAGATACATGTCCGATTGAAGCTCCGCGGCTTGCGCCAGAGAATCTTCCGTCTGTGATAAGCGCTACAGTTGAACCAAGTCCCATACCCGCAATGGCTGATGTAGGATTGAGCATCTCTCTCATTCCAGGACCGCCCTTAGGTCCTTCATATCTGATAACTACAACGTCGCCTGCAACGATCTTGCCGCCAAGGATTGCACCGATAGCATCCTCCTCACAGTCAAATACTCTTGCTGGTCCCTCGTGTACCATCATCTCTGGAACAACAGCTGATTTCTTAACGATACCTGTATCAGGTGCAAGGTTACCCTTAAGGACAGCAATTCCGCCAGACTGCATATATGGATTGTCGATTGGTCTGATTACCTCAGGGTTCTTGTTAAAAGCACCCTCAATATTCTCTCTTACAGTTTTACCTGTAACAGTCATGCAATCAAGATTTAAGAGATCCTTCTTAACCAGCTCTGACATAACTGCAGGAACACCGCCAGCCTCGTTGAGGTCCTCCATGTAAGTAGGGCCTGCAGGAGCAAGATGGCAAAGGTTTGGTGTTCTTGATGATACTTCGTTGGCAACTTCCATGTTGATATCAACGCCTGCTTCATGAGCAATAGCTGGAAGATGAAGCATTGTATTGGTTGAGCAGCCAAGAGCCATATCAAGAGCAAGAGCGTTCATAAATGCATCCTTTGTCATGATATCTCTTGGTCTGATGTTCTTTTCAATAAGTTTCATTACAGCATAGCCAGCCTTCTTGGCAAGACGGATTCTTGCTGAATAAACTGCAGGAATAGTTCCATTTCCAGGAAGACCCATTCCAATGGTCTCTGTAAGGCAGTTCATGGAGTTTGCTGTGTACATTCCTGAACATGATCCGCATGTAGGACATCCCTTTTCCTCGTACTCACAGAGCTTTTCCTCTGTCATCTTACCTGCAGAAACACTTCCTACAGCCTCAAAGAGAGATGAAAGAGATGTCTTGTGGCCATCGATCCTGCCCGCCAGCATAGGGCCACCGGATACAAATACTGTAGGGATATTAACCCTTGCAGCTGCCATAAGAAGGCCAGGAACGTTCTTGTCGCAGTTAGGAATGCAGACCATTCCATCAAAAGCATGGGCGATTGCAAGGCACTCTGTAGAATCTGCAATAAGATCTCTTGTCACAAGTGAGTACTTCATTCCAATATGTCCCATAGCGATACCATCGCAGACAGCGATAGCAGGAACAACAACTGGCATACCACCTGCCTCAGCAACAGCAAGCTTAACAGCCTCTGTTATCTTATCGAGGTTCATGTGGCCAGGAACGATCTCGTTATATGAGCTGACAATACCAATAAGTGGTTTGTTTCTCTCTTCCTCAGTAAATCCCAACGCATTGAACAAGCTTCTGTGAGGCGCCTGCTGAAGCCCCTTAAATACTCTTTCACTATTCATAGCCATTTCATCTCCTCCTTATTTTACATATAGAATAAATCTTTCATTTTCGTATATAGCACGAAGAGTTTTTACATAGTCCCAATCTATGGTTTCATAGGTCTGATAAAACTTCCAGAAATCCTCTCCACTGTAATCCGGAGTCATCATATTTTTGTCAATGATAACACAATCTGCGTCATTAACATCAGTTTTCTGACAATCTATATCCCAGCCAAACTTAAGAAGATACTGCTGATCGCAGTCAAGAGCCGCTATATTCTGTCTCTTTTCTACTCCTGCCACATACAGGGTTCCCATCAGGTCATTTTCCCTCTCATCAAGCTGGCAGGTAAAGTTCGGGGTCATGAATCTTAAGACAAAAAGAACTATAGCCGCCATTACAGGTATATAGACGCCAAAACCTGAATACCACTTCTCACCTTTTATGGTTGTCTCAATTTCCTTATGAACAGCCTTCTCGTCTGCGCCCTTTACTTCTCTGTTGTATATCCTGATTGTGACATTGATAAGTCTCTCTATACAGATACAGAAGCTAAGCGTGATAGTAACCGCTGCATAGCTAAATACCCTAAGGTATGGAAGCTTATGCTGAAGGATCAGAATAAGTGCTGTAATAATTATATTGGAAAGAATCATCAGGTTGATGATAGTTCTCGAATATGCAAAGTGCCTTACGCACTCATAAAGCGCAACTCCAATGGATACCAGAACCGCAATATAGATCAGAAGCGCAAGACCAGGCAGCATATATTCATACAGACTGTGGTTCCATCCCAGAACTCTTTCGTAAAACTCATCTCTTGGAAGGCTCTGAATATATGGCTGATCCAGCATATATCTTGCCCCAGTTAAAAGAGATGTCGCAGGACTTCTAAGAAGCACTGTTCCGTGGCTTAGTCCATAATATTCACTACCCTGCGTCTTAACCAAAAGGTTTGAGCCAATAGCAAGCCATATCAACGAATAAAGCACGACTGTAATAAACGCCGCCAGAAGACCTGTATAAAAGAACCTTCTAAACTTCTTGTAATATGAAGTCTCCCTCATATTGCCATGCATATCCCTGCTTCGATAAGCGTTGATCAAAAGATATGCTCCAATAGCCACGCTTACAGGAATAACAAAATAAACGCTACTGGGCACAGTATAAAGTGCCAGAACAAATGCTATACCAAGAGCCCAGAAGTAGAAATTCCTGGTCTCATCTGCATTACAGATATTGCCAGCAGCATAGATGGCGATCAAAAAGCATGTCGTTCCTAGAGTGTATCCTCTTCCCTGAATGCTGTATTCATTGACAACCTGCATTGATGCATAAAGGAGCATGGCGCCAAATGCAAGTCCATGAGCATAATATCTTTTACATATTCTGTATATCAGAATGAGGTTTGAAACAGCACAGATAAAAGAAACACCCCTAAGACCGATAAAGGAATTACCCGTATAGTTCAAAATAGCTGATAAAACCGAGTATCCAACGTGATTGTTTGGAAGCGGCCAGTGAATAGCTGCATACACAGGCCCCCTGCTTATGAACGTGTAATAGGTATACAGTTCATCATAGCTTGGAGTTATGGCAAACATGCGCCAGAAATAGTAGGCTGCCATTCCAAAGATAAAGAGCGTAGCCGCCATGGTTTCAGGCTCATGGGGCAAAATGTCATATATTTTCTTTTCAGTTTTATAGGTTAGTGATTCGTTCAACTAGAAGATCTCCCATCTCCTTACAGCCAACCTGCTTAAATGACTCTCCCTCAGAAGTTCCCATCAGGTCAACTGTTCTGTATCCATCCTCTAAAACCTTAGAAACAGCTGCCTCGATTGCATCTGCTTCCTTGTCGAGATTAAAGCTGTATCTAAGCATCATTGCTGCTGAAAGAACTGTCGCAATAGGATTAGCAAGGTCCTTACCAGCAATATCCGGTGCACTTCCGTGGCTTGGCTCATAGAGACCAAAGCTTGTGTCGTTAAGTGAGGCACTGGGAAGCATTCCGATAGAGCCTGTGATCATGCTGGCTTCGTCTGAAAGGATATCGCCAAACATATTCTCAGTAAGTACCACGTCAAACTGAGATGGCTCTCTTACCAGCTGCATAGCACAGTTATCAACCAGCATATGCTCTAAAGTTACGTCCGGGTAATCCTTGGCAACCTCTTCTACTACCTTGCGCCATAGTCTTGATGAATCAAGAACGTTGGCCTTATCAACACTGATAACGCTCTTTCTGCGCTTTCTTGCCACTTCAAAGGCCTTGATGGCGATACGTCTTATCTCACTCTCCTTGTAAACAAGGGTATCTGTAGCTGTAAGCTCGCCGTCAACTTCTTTTGTAAAGCGATCACCAAAATAAAGACCGCCAGTAAGTTCTCTCATAATAAGCATATCAAAGCCCTTTTTAGCAGCCTCTTCCTTAAGAGGGCAGGCCTTCATAAGCTCTGGATAAAGATATGCAGGGCGAAGGTTGGCAAACAGGTTAAGAGCCTTTCTAAGCCCTAAAAGACCAGCTTCAGGTCTCTTACTTGGTTCAAGCTTGTACCATGGAGATGTGGAAGTATTTCCACCAATAGAACCCATAAGAACAGCATCAGCGCTCTTGGCTGCCTCGATAGTCTCCTCAGTAAGAGGAACTCCGTAAGCATCAATTGAGCATCCGCCCATAAGAACATCCTTGTATGTGATCTCATGTCCATAAACTTCGCACACTCTGTCAAGGACCTTCTTGGCCTGAGTTACGATCTCAGGACCGATTCCATCACCAGGAATGCAAGTAATATTTAATTTCATACCTCTCTCCTCCATATTTGAAAATAAGCCCGATTGGCAGGAGCCAATCAGGCTTTAATAGACACAAAAAATATTACTTCTTTTTAGAATCAGAAGTATCATTAGCTGTTGCAACAGCATCTTCAGGCTTTTCAACCTCAACAATTGCCTCTTTAACCATAGGAATACGGCAGTTCTTGTTATTACCAAACTCTACGATAACCATATCGTCGTTGATATCAATAACTGTTCCGATGAATCCGCCAGTTGTTCTAACGCTATCACCTACTGCTAAAGCTGCAAGAACCTGAGCTTTCTGCTTCTGTTCCTTTCTCTGTGGTCTCATAAAGAGAAAATAGAAAACTGCGATAACTGCAGCATATACAACTACCATTGAAACAATGCTCTGTGTGCTGGTAGCTGCCTCAGATGTTAAAAGTAAACCCATAACTTCCTCCATACCTTAAATAATTATATACACCCAAACATAATACTAAATGTGGGTAGTAAATTCAAGTGTGCAATCTTAATGGGAACAGGTAGCAAATTTAACCTTTTCGCCAGTTCTTATCTATTCCCTGATACTCTCCATTGTTACTTCCGTCAAACTCCTGCATTCCAAAGAGCTTGTTTCTCTTATATTCAGCAAACTGGCCCTTCTCAATGGCATCTCTTATCTCTTCCATCATATGGTTGTAGAAATAGAGATTATGAAGAACACAAAGCCTCATACCAAGCATTTCACCAGCTTTGAGAAGATGCCTTATATATGCCTTTGAGTATCTTCTGCAGGCCGGGCACTGACAACCAGGTTCTATAGGAGTATCATCAAGCTCATACCTGGCATTCATTATATTGATATGTCCCCTGTTAGTGTAAAGATGACCGTGACGACCATTTCTACTTGGGTAAACACAGTCAAAGAAGTCGACGCCTCTTTCAACAGCCTCAAGGATATTGGCAGGAGTACCAACTCCCATAAGGTAGGTAGGCTTATTCTCAGGAAGATAAGGAACCACTGTTTCTAAAACGTGGTACATCTCCTCATGGGATTCACCTACTGCAAGACCGCCAACAGCGTATCCATCAAGGTCAAGATCGCTTATGACTTTGGCGTGTTCAATCCTGATATCATCAAAGATTGCTCCCTGATTGATTCCAAATAGCATCTGATGAGGGTTAACAGTGTATGGATTGCTGTTGAGCCTGTCCATCTCAGCTTTACATCTCTTTAGCCATCTTGTAGTTCTGTCAACGGACATCTGAACATATTCGTGGTCCGCCTTGGCTGAAGGACACTCATCAAAAGCCATGGCTATAGTAGATCCAAGGTGAGACTGTATCCTCATACTCTCTTCAGGGCCCATAAAGAGCTTATGACCGTCTATGTGAGAATGGAAGTAAACGCCCTCTTCCTTTATTTTTCTGGTTTTTGCAAGAGAAAAGACCTGGAATCCACCTGAATCTGTCAGAATAGGCTTGTTACAGGACATAAACTTATGAAGTCCACCCATCCTATAGATAAGATCGTCTCCTGGTCTTAAGTGTAAATGATAAGTATTTGAAAGGACGACCTGTGTATCTATGCCCTCAAGATCCTCTGTTGATACTCCTCCCTTAATGGCAGCTACCGTAGCCACATTCATAAATACGGGAGTCTGGATCTTGCCGTGAACAGTTTCAAACTCTGCTCTCTTGGCACTTCCGTCCTTTTTTAAAATCTTGTACATATAAAAATAAATCCGTTTCTGTTTAATCTACGTATATATTCCAAAATTCCTCGAGGCACAGGTCATTGTCAGTGATGACTGTAGCAGCATCAACACCAACATATCTGAAGTGCCATGGCTCATACTCGATACTGGTTATCTTCTCTTTTCCCTCAGGGTATCTTAAGATAAAGCCGTACTTACTGCTGTTCTCTGCAAGCCACTTACCAGCTGCTGTTTCTCCAAAGCCCTCATCAAGAGTTGAGTATCCATCTGTAATAATATCAACTGCAAGACCGATCTGATGCTCAGAAGAACCGGGAACGGTTACCGCCTGTGAAGCAAGATTGTACGCTTCCATGTAAGACAATCCGCCGTCCATGTATTTACCAACCTTGTTTGAGAAAAGCATGGTCTGTCTGTCGATGTCTCTGTAAGGCGAGCATACGATAAGGTTGACGCCGTCTGCTCTTGCGCCCTTAAGCATATCAAGAAGTGGTGTGATGATCCTGTCATCGCATCTCATACCGCCACTTATAGTTCCAAGCTCAAAGGAATAATCATCGGGAATAGGATGCTGCTTGTTAACAAGAACGATTTTCCAGTCATCGCTGCTAAATTCCTGTTCCGCAGGCTCCTCACTCTGCTGAACCTCTTCTTCGCTCTCAGTAGTATAACCATAGGCCGCAAGCACTTCAGGATCTATCTGCTCAGTAGCCTCCAAAATCTCGTTAAGTGAAGCCATATTGTCAATCTCAGCTACATCAGGATTGACATCTGTGTTCTCCTGTTCGATAACAGCAGAATCTACAACAGTTTCAGCAACAAGTTCAGCATCAGACTCAGCAACCGTTTCATCAGAAAGAACTCTGGAAGCTCCAAGAACATCATCATCCTCAGATGCTGCATTAGATGCAAAGCTTATATTCATGGACATTGCAGGATAAGAAAAACTGCTGCTGGATATAAAGAACAAAATAATACAGGCAAGCGCTGTAAAACGCTTCCCATTTCTGTAGAAGTAAAACAGGAAGTTATAAGTTGTTATCGCAACAACAGCATAAGCAAGTCCAAGAAATGACAAAGCCTTATGCTTTCTATTGAATTTTTCTACCTTAGAAATTACCTTGCTCTTAAAGGTAAGTTTCTTCTGTAGATTACTGGCGTTCATATCAAAAATCCCCTCTATTTCTGATATCCACGTAATGAATATAATAATACTACTGTATTATAGTACGTTTTCGAAAAAAATTCACTACTTATTTTTTTTCGGAAATAATATTACAATTCAAAAGGTAAGAAAAATACGCAGTTTGTGAAGGGAGCATTATGGCAGGATCAGTATTTGGCAGGAACATCACAGTATCAACCTGGGGAGAGTCCCATGGAAAGGCCCTTGGTTGTGTAATAGACGGCTTTCCCTCAGGAATGGAGCTATCTGAAGAGGATATTCAGAAATTCTTAGACAGAAGAAAACCTGGCACTTCAAACGCCACAACTTCTCGCAAGGAAGATGACCTTGTTGACATTTTATCTGGTGTTTTTGATGGTAAGACCACAGGTACTCCTATTTCTCTGATGGTAAAAAACACATCCCAGAAATCCTCTGATTACAAGGAGATCGCATCCTACTACCGTCCAGGACATGCAGACTATGGTTTTGACCAGAAGTACGGCTTCAGGGACTATCGCGGCGGCGGAAGATCTTCCGGAAGAGAGACAATTGGCCGTGTTGCTGCTGGTGCTATTTCAAGCAAGCTCCTGTCCATGATGGGGATCGAAGTATGCGCTTTTACAAAGGCTATCGGAAATGTTGAGATAGATCCATCCAAAATTGATCCAAGTGTAAGACTGTCTACTCCCACTGCCATGCCAGATATAGATGCAGACAAAAGAGCTATGGAGCTAATTGCAGATGCAAGAGCAAAAAATGACTCCCTGGGAGGAGTCATAGAATGTAGGATCACAGGTGTTCCTGCAGGTATAGGAGAACCCGTATTTGATAAGCTTGACGCTCTGCTCGCTCAGGCTGTCATGAGCATCGGAGCTGTAAAAGCCATAGAAATCGGCGATGGCTGTCAGGTTGCAACCTACTACGGTTCAGAAAACAACGACGCCTTTGAAGCTGTGGGCTCCAAGATCACTAAAAAGACCAACCACTCCGGCGGAATCCTTGGCGGAATGTCTGACGGAAGCGAAATTGTTCTTCGTGCATATATAAAACCCACCCCGAGCATTGCCTCCACTCAGGAGACAATAAATCAGGATGGGGAAAACATTACAATAAATATTAAAGGTCGTCACGACCCTGTTGTAGTGCCAAGAGCCGTTGTTGTTGTTGAATCAATGTGCGCTATCACCCTCCTTGATCTCATGATATCTAACATGTCCTCAAAGGCTGACAGCGTAATCTCTTTTTATAAAAAGTCTTAAGCCTCAAGCTTATGGAATACGATGCAGTTGGGTCTGGATATTGGAAGTTCAGGCCCATTCATTACCATAGTTCCGGCGTCCATATCCACATTAAAGAATGTAAGTGAATCTGACTCGTGGTTAAGTGAAACCAGGTGCTTGTTATCTGGGAAAAGAGCTGCATCCTTAGGATACTCTCCCGCTACAGGCAGCTGGATCTTCTTGGTAAGAAGTCCTGTCTCGCTGTCTACCTTAAATACGATCGCATTGTTCTCACCAGCTGTTGTGCTTACAAGATAGTTGTAATCAGCTGAGAAGTTCAGAGCACTGCATGCAACACCGATCGAATCTGACTCGTCTGAGTTTGAAACTTCCTGAATCTTGTTAAACTCAGGCATTCCATTGTCGTCCTCATGATATTCATAAACATCAATCGCACACTTCTGCTCAAGACATACATAGAGGAATCTGCCGTCCTTGGAAAACTGCATATGTCTTGGTGAAGACTCCTGATCACAGTGAATAACGTCAGCATCCTTGATCTTGCCTGTCTCGTAGTCAAGGGCATAGATATTGATCCTGTCCATTCCAAGATCTGCTGCAAGAAGATACTTGTTGTCCTTGGAAACCTTGATACACTGAACATGAGGAACATGGTTACGTCCTGCTGCTGTTCCAAGTCCCTTGTGGTATCTCTCGTCTGTGATGCCACCAATGCTGCCATCCTCGTTGAGGTTAAGGATTGTAACCTTTCCATCGTGATAACCAGCTGTAACAAGGAACTTGTCGTTCTGAGTCATGTTAACATAGCAACCTCTCATACCGTTGATAGAAGCTTCATTTAAAAACTCAAGACTTCCGTCCTTAAGGATCCTGTATGACTCAACGCCATCGTCAGTGATCGAATATAGAGTTTTGCCACTATGAGAAATGTTTATATAGGATGAATTGGTAATCTCGACCTTCTGCTTCTCAGAAAGTCTTCCATTCTTAAGATCTACATCATAAATTCTGATTCCGTATTTTGTGCCGAGGCCTGATGTATAGCTGGACACATATGCCACATACTTATCCTTTGCAGCCACCTTAGCTTCCTCCTAAAGAGATTATTTTGAAAATCGCTTATTTATCACATTCTATCACAACTAAAACAAACTTTAAATATATTCAAAAAAGTAATTGACACTGTGTCGTGCTCATTTAAAATAAAGTAGATTGCTATTTTTTTATTAATAATAGGAGAAGACAAAAAATGGGGAAGAACCTGATCACACTTGAGCACATCTCTAAATCCTATGACGGACAGCTGATTCTGGACGATTTAAACTTAGAGATCCATGAGAATTCTTTTGTAACCCTTCTTGGACCTTCAGGATGTGGAAAGACCACAACCTTAAGGATAATTGGCGGCTTTGAGAAGCCAGATCAGGGAAGAGTCATATTTGATGGCAAGGATATCACTTCTCTTGCTCCCAATAAGAGACAGCTCAATACTGTCTTTCAGAAGTATGCTCTCTTCACCCATATGAGCATAGCTGACAATATTGCCTTTGGCCTTAAGATCAAGAACAAGTCAGACAGCTACATTAAGGACAAGATCAAATATGCCCTTAAGCTGGTTAACCTCGAGGGCTTTGAAAACCGTATGCCTGACTCATTATCAGGTGGTCAGCAGCAGCGTATCGCTATTGCAAGAGCCATAGTTAATGAGCCAAAAGTTCTTTTGCTGGATGAGCCCCTAGGTGCATTGGATCTTAAGATGCGTCAGGACATGCAGTATGAGCTTAAAAGGCTCAAGGAAGAGCTTGGTATCACCTTCATCTACGTAACTCACGACCAGGAAGAAGCTCTTACAATGTCAGATCATATCGTTGTTATGAACCAGGGCTATATTCAGCAGGAAGGTTCACCTGAGATGATCTACAACGAGCCTGAAAATGCCTTTGTTGCTGACTTTATTGGCGACAGTAACATAATCAGGTCCACAATGGTAAGGGATGAGCTTGTTGAGATCCTCGGAACAAGATTTGCCTGCGTCGATAAGGGCTTTGGCGAGAACAAGCCTGTTGACGTTGTAATAAGGCCTGAGGACGTGGAGCTTGTATCTCCTGAAGAAGGCACTATTTCAGGTGTTGTAACCGGTCTCACCTTCAAGGGCGTACACTACGAAATGGACGTTGAAGCTGGCGGATTTGAATGGCTTGTTCACTCCACCAAGCTTTCTGAAGTAGGAACCAAAGTTGGCATCAAAGTTGACCCATTCAACATACAGATCATGAATGTTCCCGTTTCTGAGGACGAGGAGGCAATCAGTGAAACTATTTAAGAACAGGCAAAGTGCATTTCTTATGGCATCTCCATATATAGCATGGGCCGTGATCTTTATAGTAGTTCCACTGGCCATGGTAATATATTACGGTGTCACAGATAATAGTGGCGCACTCACATTTGAGAATATTGCAAGGATTTCAGAGTCAGGATATCTGAAGGCCCTCTACCGCTCTATTTTACTGGCCTTTATCAGTACCCTCATCTGTTTCCTTTTAGCTTACCCTCTGGGAATGATCCTCTCTTCCATGAAGCTTACCAGAAACACATATCTGGTTACATTATTCATTCTTCCCATGTGGATGAACTTCCTTTTAAGGACCCTTACATGGATGACTCTTCTGGAGGGAAAAGGTGTTATAAACACTATCCTTGAGTTTTTACACCTGCCTACCATCAACATCATCAACACTTCTGGTGCTATTGTTCTTGGTATGGTTTATAACTTCCTGCCCTTTATGATCCTGCCTATCTACAACTCCCTTAGCAGGATCGATGACAATATCATAAACGCCGCAAGGGACCTTGGAGCGGATTCACTTCAGACTTTCCTTAGGATCACTCTTCCGCTTTCAGTTCCAGGCATTATCAGTGGAATAACCATGGTATTTATCCCGGCGCTTACAACCTTCGCTATTTCCACCATGCTTGGCGGATCCAAGATCCTGCTCATTGGTAACATCATCGAGCAGCAGTTTACTCAGGTTTACGACTGGCACCTTGGAAGCGGACTGTCCATCGTGCTTATGATATTCATCCTTCTCAACATGATAATTGAGAGCGTATCTGATAAGGAAGGAGGTATCTTCTGATGAAAAAAGTCTTCGAAAGAATTTACCTGGCCATCATTCTTATCTTTATGTACGCACCGATCGTTACACTGATCATCCTTTCATTTAACTCAAGTAAGTCCAGAGCTAAATGGGGAGGCTTTACACTTAAATGGTATACAAGGCTCTTTTCCGATCAGGCAGTTGCCAGCGCGCTGGTTAATACCCTTTTAATCGCGGTACTGGCTACTATCTTTTCAACAATAATTGGAACCATTACCTGTATTGCAATGATAGGCCTTAATTCCAAACTGCGCTCAGTGATCATGGGCATAACCAATATCCCGATGATCAATGCAGATATTGTTACCGGTATTTCACTGATGCTGCTGTTTAGGTTCCTTCATCTGGGATCTGGATTTACCACTATCCTTTTGGCACATATAACTTTCAATATTCCATTTGTAATGCTGAGCGTTATGCCAAGGGTAAAGAGCCTTAACTTCTATGTTTACGAAGCAGCCCTTGATCTTGGAGCAACTCCTCTCTATGCATTTAGAAAGACCATGCTTCCAGACATTATGCCAGGTGTTGTTTCAGGAGCCCTGATGGCATTTACAATGTCCCTTGATGACTTTATCATCACGTACTTTACAAAGGGATCAGGATTTGAGACTCTTTCAACACTTATCTATAACGAAGTAAAAAGAGGAATTCAACCTGAAATTTATGCACTTTCTGCTATAATATTTGTAGTTGTGTTATCTCTTTTGATGATCATCTACAGATCACCAAATAATAAAGTCAAGGAGAAATAAGAGGAATATGAAAAAGAAAGTTCTATCATTAGCACTTGTATCAGCTATGCTTGTTGGGTGCTTAACAGCTTGTGGAAGTAGCGCTGGAGACGGTTCTAACGGCAAGCTTTACGTATACAACTGGGGTGAGTACATCGACGAAGATGTAATTGAACAGTTTGAGGAAGAAACCGGAATCGATGTTGTTTATGATATGTTTGAGACCAATGAGATCATGTTTGCCAAGCTGGCTCAGGACACTTCTGCTTACGATGTAGTATGTCCTTCAGATTACATGATCCAGAAGCTCATTGAAAAAGACATGATCCAGCCAATTAACTTCAGCAACATCCCAAACAGCAAAAACATTGGCGATGAGTACTTCAAAAACTCAGAGAGTTTTGACCCGGGTAACAGATACTCAATCCCCTACTGCTGGGGAACAGTTGGTATTCTCTACAACAAGACACTGGTTTCAGACCCTGTAAACAGCTGGAACATCCTCTGGGATCCCAAGTATAGCGGACAGATCCTTATGCAGGATTCAGTAAGAGATGCTTACATGGTAGCACTTATCAAAAATGGTTACTCATTAAATACAACCAATCAATCTGAGATTGATAAAGCCACAGAAGATCTGATCGCTCAGAAGCCACTTGTACAGGCCTACGTTATCGATCAGGTAAGGGATAAGATGATCGGCGGAGAAGCTGCTCTTGGTGTTATCTATTCAGGCGAAGCGATCTATACTGTAAGAGAAAACAGAGATCTCGAGTATGTAGTTCCAGACGAAGGTTCAAATATCTGGATCGATTCCTGGGTAATCACAAAGGGTTCCAAGAATGTTGCAAACGCAGAGAAATGGATCGACTTCATGTGCAGAGGCGACATCGCACTTAAGAACTTTGAATATATCACCTACTCTACTCCAAATATTGAAGCTCAAAACAACATTGAAGATGAAGATATCAAGGGCTCAAATGTAGCTTTCCCAGATCTCTCAACAATGAAACTTGAAGCTTATAAGTATCTTGGAGAACAGGGCGACAAGCTTTACAACGACGCCTGGATGAAGGTTAAGTCAGCTAACTGATACAAATATTACGGCAATAAAAAAGCAGTTCCCAATTGGGAACTGCTTTATTTTTTGTCTAATGTTATGGCCAGTTTACAAACTTACCATTTACGCATACACCAGCGTAACCATTTGCCAGCATAACCTCTTTATCTGATCCAGAAATGAGAGGTGATGCAAAGTCATATCCAGTAACAACTGAGAAATAATTTGCACCATTATTCTCGATACCCTTGATTTGGAACTCAGCCATTCTGCCATTTCCACGTGTTAATGAGAATGAAGCCATTGGAACGCCCTGGTCATTACTTAGAAGTGCTGTCTTGTTAGGCTGTTTAACAAGTGTTCCAACCTTTTTACCAGCTATTGGAGTCTGAAGGCTAAGAGTTACAGGCTGAATATTCTGAACATAAATCTCAACACAATCATGGAGATCCTGATCTGGACGTCTGTCATCTCTTACATAGAAATGGAAAAATACGTTTTTGCCCTGTTCGTCTGCTCCAATATGGAATGTAACATATCCGGAATCTCTCTTATAATTACACTCAAGGTATGTAGCATCACTGGTTGCTCCTTCAACAAAGTAAGTATAATCATACTCTGCAGCAAGCCACATCTTATGAGTTCCACCAGCTGGGATTGAAATAACACAGTCTTCAAAATCAAAACAATCAGGTATTTCGCTGTATGCATATGTCTGCATAGCAGGTGCTGCCAGGAAAACTAAAAGTGCTAATACTAAACCATAGATCATCTTAATGTTCTTTTTCATATGTTGGATCCCTCCATTTTCGCCTAGTAAGTAATTATATTATAGTCGTTCATTAACGAAATTGCACGTAAATAAAGCGTAAAAAGTGTAAATTATTTAGGACGATCATTGATTGTAACTGATATTCAATGAATTACCCTTAACTGTCACCGTCGCTTCTGCTCCCATTATCACAGGAAGCATGGGATCAATGTGGCCTATCTCTGCATCCATAACTACTGGAACTCCAAGGTCTTTAAGCACATCCGTGGCTGCGTTGTACTGATCCACGCCAAGCATATTCTGCTTCCAGGCTTCTCTTGGTCTTCCAAAAACAAATCCCGCAGCATTTTCAAACCAGCCCGCTTCCCTCAGTGTCCATATGCCTCTTCTGATCGACATGGGAGTTAAGTCGCAGCATTCAAGCACCCATATAACCTTAGGATTGTTTTTATTAAACTCTTTTACCCTGTCAAACCTTGTACCCACAAGGCAGTCCAGAATATCAAGACATCCTCCGAGGAGTACTCCATCCATTGTTATGGTGCTATCTCCTGCAGGAACAAGCCCTGTCTTATCTGGAACAAATGACACCAGCTCTCTATCTGCATTATATGCATAAGGAGCTCTAAGATATTCATCTGTATACTCTGGTGTGACCTCCTGCTCTTCTTTTACAGGCTCTACAAACTTATTGTATCCGTCAAAAGAGCTCTTGGTTCCCTCAAGGATTGCGAAAGAATCTTTTTCCGTATCTTCCCAAACCTTGGCAAAGCCATTGATGCAGGGACCATATATTCCCTGAACTCCTGTTATGGTAACCAGAGGAAAGATAAAGTTCGTGTTGTCAGAATATCCAAGATACCACTTAGGTTTATATTTCTTAAGTTCATCAAAGTCAACGTGAGTTATGGTCTCTACCATCAGCTCTCCGCCGCCTGCAGAAATGATAGCGTCTATATCATCTCGTTTATAAAATTCCATAAGCTCAGCCGCACAAACCTTGGGGTCCGTACTGATGCCAATACCATCGCCGAGCCTTGCTGTTTTACCCTCTACGATCTTATATCCCCTGTTTCTGATATTGTCCTCTGATATGTCGATAAGAAGACTGTAGGGCTCTATGGATGCCCCATAGGAAGGAGCTGTTATTCCAATGGTATTTCCGCTTTTAATACTGTCAGGTCTCTTGATCATCTTTTTCCTCGTGTTCTACAGTGTCAGCAAGTTTAGAATAATTCTTCCTGTAATTGCGGTTCATTTTGATGCAGTCAAACAGTGACAGATAATGACCCTCGCCATTTCTCATGGCTGCCACATAAGCAATACATCCCTTATCAAGAACTGTAGCCACAGCCTGGGCATCATCTTCATTACCGCCAAAGCAGTATGCACCATCGTTAGGAACAAATAAAACATTTACCTTTTTCTTGATGTTGTGATAGATCTCGCCCTCGTTACTTGGAATCTTAACTGATACTCCAATGAGCTGTGCAAAATCATCAAGAAGAGGTTTCATATGATTGGCTCTTCTTGAAACCATCATTACAGCTTCAGATTTATTATGTACGATAAACTTAACGTCCGGGCGCTTTGCATAGATCTGTTTATGAATCGTCTTTACTCTCTCAGGAGTATCAGAAACAGCGTATCTGATATCGCCATTTTCAAGATGGGAGCTAAACATCTCCTCTACACCATGAGGCATATCCATCTTGCAAACATCCTCAAGGAAGTTGTTACAGGCTGTCTCCATCATCTCTGCTTCAAAGAGTGCTTCGTTAGATGTCTGACCAAGGCAAAGTGTTCCATGATTGGACATTATGATTCCATTAGCGCTCTTGTAGTGGCTTAGTGTCCTCCCCACATTATCAGCGAGCTTCTGGGTTCCAGGAAGCGCATATGGAGCAACAGGAATAGTCACGTCCTCATCTTCAAAATATGAAAAAACCTTTTTGATACCAAGTGTACCTGCACAGGATGCAAATACCTGGTGGGTATGGATGATGAAATCACAGTCTTTTCTTGCCTTGTATGCAGCTGCGTGAACAAGCTTCTCACTGGATGGTTTATATTCTCCCTCGTAAGACATATCCTTCAGGTTAACAAGTACTATCATATCAGGAGTTAAATCCTCGTACTTGATACCACTTGGTGTAATAAGGAAATGATTGTGGTCTGTTCTACAGCTAATATTACCCCAGGTCCTTACAAGGAGACCTATCTCCTGAAGTTCCCTGGCAACATCTATTATGTGCTGTCTCTCTTCCAAATATTCTATGTTACTCATGTTATCCTCTGATCTGCCCTTCTCCATAGATCTGATATTTGTAGGAAGTAAGCTCCCTAAGTCCCATAGGTCCCCTTGCGTGGAGCTTCTGGGTACTGATGCCTATCTCTGCACCAAAGCCAAACTCAAAACCATCTGTAAATCTTGTTGAAGCATTCACATAAACACAGGCAGCATCGACCCTGTCAAGAAATCTCTGGGCTGTTTCCATGTTTTCAGTAATGATGGCTTCTGAATGGCCGGTATTATATTTATTGATATGGACAATAGCCTCATCCACATCCTTAACTGTCTTAACAGAGATTATGTAGTCCAGATACTCTTTTCCAAAGTCTTCTTCGGTAGCATCTTTGGCACCATCAATGTAGCTCTTTGCCCCCTCATCTGCTCTGACTTCCACATTGTGCTCATTCATAGCCTTTGCAAAAAGAGGTAAGAACTTATCTCTGATATCTTCGTGAACAATAAGGGATTCTGCAGCGTTGCAGACACCTATTCTCTGGGTCTTGGCATTTATAATGATAGGAATAGCCTTATCAAGGTCTGCTTCCTTATCCACATAAATGTGACAGTTGCCGCTGCCTGTCTCGATAACTGGAATTGTAGAATTCTCAACAGCGCTTCTGATAAGACCAGCGCCGCCTCTTGGAATGAGCACATCTACATACTCATTCATCTTCATAAACTCAGAAGTCACAGCCCTGTCCGTATCCTCAATAAGCTGTATCGCATCAGGAGTAATGCCCTTAGCCTTAAGTGCATCTCTCATGACATTGGCAATAGCAATGTTGCTGTTAATAGCATCACTTCCGCCCTTTAAGACAACAGCATTACCAGCCTTAAATGTCAGCGCAAAAGCATCCGCTGTAACATTAGGCCTTGACTCATAAATAATACCTATAACTCCAAGGGGAACCCTTACCTTCTTAAGCTTAAGTCCCACAGGCCTTTCAAACTCTTCAAGCACTTCCCCTATAGGATCCGGAAGCTCTGCAACCTGTCTAAGTCCTTCAGCAATGCCCTCAATTCTCTTCTCATTAAGAAGAAGTCTGTCCACCAGACCAGGATGCATTCCATTGTCCTGCCCCTTCTTAACATCAATGGCATTGGCCGCAATGATCTTATCCCCGTTCCTTACAAGCTCCTGCGCCACAAACAAAAGTGCATCATTCTTCTGCTCTGTTGTAAGATTCTGCACTTCATACTTGGCTTCCTTCGCCCTACTGCACAACTCTCTAAGTTCCATAGGCCATCCTCCCCATTAAACTTGCACCAATTCTCTAAATTATCCCATATTACCATCAAAATGTCTAGTATCCATGGGGATTTGAGCCTACTTTGAGTCATAAAAAAAAAACGACTGTGAAATGCACTAACATTTCACAGCCGCATTGGCTTTAGATACCCTTAAAGTAGAACTCAAACTTCAGGCTGCCCTCATTTAGAAGGCGATATTCAGGATGTGGTCTTGATCCCCAGCTATCGTCGCCGGCTATCCCCATCTGGGCTAAAGAGGTCTTTACGTAAGTGTAGTGAACCTCTGGCAGTTCAAATGGATGCATTGCGTTCTCCAGCTCGTGAGGACTATATGGAAGGGCGCTGAAGTTAAATGGCTTTCCGAAGAACATCATTCCTCTTCCGCGCTTATCTGTAACTTTGGCAAACCTTACGTCGCACTTGTTTCCACATTCCTGAGGAACAAGATATTTTGCCATGTTGTCTTTTACCTCGTTGTGGAAGAACCCCAGCTTTCCGCCTCTCTTGCGGTCTGCGTAAGTCTCTTTTGGCCCAAGTCCATACCAGCTAACCTGGTCAAAGTCTGCATCAAACTTAAAGATCATGCCAAACTCTGGAAGATCTGGAAGCTTCTTCACAAGGTCCATATCCATCTCACATCTTATGGTTCCATCTCCAAATACTTCATAGGCCACATGGCACTCTGATTCAGGAGTTGTTGGCATATAGTATGTGTATCTGATTGTAATACTGTTTGGACCAGGAATTACATCAGGCATTACAAATGGAGCATCGGGTCTTCTAAGTGTAGGATAAAGACTTGCTATCTTCCACTGGGCGTAGCGGCTTGTCATCATGTATCCGTTATCATTATCAACAGGCGCTCTCCAGAAGTTAGGAAGAGGATTCTTTATCATCATCTCTTTGCCACAGTAAACGTAGGACAAAAGACTCGCATTAGGATAACTGAACATACATGAGAAATCCTGACCATATATGCCAATATTGTTATTGCCGGGAACCAGCTTAAGTGGCTGACTGCAGCTAAAGCCAGTAAATTCACCGCTATAAACAGTCTGTCCAAATGCAACCTCATGACCCTTGTGAGCCCAGAGCGTATTCTCCTTTAATACAAAGGATACTGTAAGTACGAGCTCAACAAAATCACTCTTACCCTTCTGTGCATCCATGATAAGCTTTGCGGTATCAAGAACAGAAGTTGGTACATTAAAGCTCTTTGAAGAAATAGGGTTAACTGCTATATCAATAAACTCCCTTTTCTTTTCCACGCCGTTAACGCTAAGGATCACAAATGCATCAAAGGTATTTGTATTAACAAACAGATTCTTATTAGTTACCTTGAACTTCTTACCGGTCTTATCAAATGCCACAGAGATATTCTGGTAGTTGAACTTAACCTCCTGCATCTTTGGAGAAGGAGTTCTGTCTCCATAGCAGATACCGTTTCCACTGAAGTTACCATCGTTTGGTCTCTCGTCGAAATCTCCGCCGTAGGCCTCAAACTCTTTTCCATAGCGGTCCCTTTTGGTTATGGACTGATCTATATAGTCCCAGATAAATCCGCCCTGATACCTTGGCTCTGTGTCAGTAAGATCAGTATACAGATGCATTCCGCCGCAGGAATTTCCCATTGCGTGAGAATACTCACAGCAGATAAAAGGCTTTTCCTTGTTCTTCTTAAGGAAGTCCTTGATAGCTGCAACCGGGGGATACATCTGACTCTCCATATCGGAGATCTCAGGATATCTCCTGTCGTGGAACAGTCCCTCATAGTGAACCAGTCTGTATGGATCAAGTTCTTTGAAAAGAGCTGCCATCTTGCTGATAACAAGTCCGCCATTGGCCTCATTGCCGCAGGACCAGATGAGGATTGCAGGATGGTTCTTATCCCTCTGATAGCAGGAATTAACCCTGTCTAAAAGAAGGCCTTCCCAGATTGGATTATCCCTTGGAACCACGTATTCAACACCTTTAGCTCCCCTCTCATAGGGTTCCCATGTTCCGTGGGTTTCAAGGTTATTTTCAGCGATCATGTAAAGGCCGTAGATATCACACAGCTCATAGATCGCACTGTCATCAGGATAATGGCTTGTTCTGATGGCATTTATGTTGTTCTTCTTCATGGTGATGATGTCAGTAATAAGTTCTTCTCTACTTGGCACCCTTCCATTCTTGTTGGAGAATTCATGTCTGTTAACGCCCTTAAAGACAATCCTCTTGCCATTAAGGACCATGAGACCATCCTTCATCTCAAAGCGTCTAAAGCCAACGTTCTGCTTTACAACCTCTAAGACTTTGCCCTTCTTATCCTTAACTGTAAGAAGAAGCTCATAAAGGTTTGGCTCTTCAGCACTCCAAAGAACAGGCTTTGTAACGTCGCAGCTTCCCGTTGTCTCTCCGCTGTCCAAAAGAGGTATGTTGCCCTCGATTATCTTTTCTCCCTGTAAGCTTAGCTTTAAATCAATGGAGCCACTTCCCTGAGTGACAAACTTAAACTTAAGGCTTGCACTCTTTAAACTCTTATCCACTACAGGTTCAACAGTCAGATCATAGAGATGAGTCTTAGGTACGCTGCACAAATAGACGCTTCTGAATATTCCTGAGAACCTGAAGAAGTCCTGGTCCTCGCACCAGCTTCCACTGGTCCATTTAAACACTCTTACACAGAGCTTATTATCACCCTCTACAAGCTTATCCGTAAGATCAAATTCTGCAGGGTCAAAAGAGTTCTCGCTGTAGCCAACGTACTGGCCATTAAGCCACAGAGCAAAACCGCTCTCTACTCCCTGGAAGGAAATACATACTCTCTCCTGTTTAAATCCATCAGGAAGTGTAAAGTGTTTTACATAGTCCCCAACAGGGTTAAACTCCTGAGGAATCTCAGGTGGAGTCAGCATCTCTTTTCCATCCCATGGATACTGAACATTTACATACTGAGGCTTATCATAGCCTTCCATCTGAATATGAGCTGGCACATGAATCCTGTCCCATCCAGATGTGTCATAAGAGCCCTCAAAGAAATCCACAGGCGCATCGTTGATGTTTTTCGCAAAGTGGAACTGCCATACACCATCAAGGCTGAGCCTATAACTGGTTGTTCCTGCTGTGAGCTCTGCCAGTGATTTAAAACAAACATGGTCAGAATGTGCAGGCATGCGGTTCTGTTCAAAAACCTCTGGATCACCCACAATATCATAAACAAATTTTTCCATAACAATTTCCCCGTTTTATTATTTGACGGAACCAGTAATTCCTTCTGCAAACTGTCTCTGGAGTACGAAGAACACGATCATGGTTGGCAGTGAGCAGAACAATACGCCCATCATAAGCATTCCATAATCAATTGTGTATCCGCCAGCCAGGTTGGCAATAAGCATAGGCATTGTCTGTGCCCTGTTATCAGTCATTACGACTCTTGGCCACATGTAGGCATTCCAGGAATTCATGAAGATGATTACAGCAGCTGCTGCATATGTAGACTTCATAACTGGCATGTACATGCGGAAAAAGATAGCAAACTCAGACAGCCCATCAATTCTTGCAGCTTCCATAATATCCGGTGGGAAGTTACGGGAATTCTGTCTGAACATCATGATCATAAATGGTGTTGATACACCAGGAAGTACAAAGCCCCAAACAGTGTTGAGGAAATGCATCTTACTCATCATGGTAAAAAGAGGAATCATAGTTGCTACACCAGGGATCATCATGGCCATAAGAAGTATAGCAAACAAAAGATCTTTCCCCTTGTCGTGATAAAGCTCAAAACCGTATCCAGCAAGTGAGCATACAAAGATGCAAAGTAGTGTCTGCGCTGTTGAATAAATGCAGGAATTGCCAAAAGCCTTCCAGAGGTTTGTGTTTGCCACAAGATTATTGAAGTTCTCGACCATGTGGGTTCCAAACCAGATCTTACCTCTTGATACATCTACTGTAAGGTTTGTTGCTGCAGTAAACATCCAGTAAAGTGGAAATACTGAGAAAATAGATGCTATCGTGAGGAAGATGTATGTAGGTATAAGTCTTCTTTGTGTTGCGCTTTTATTGTATTTTTTCTTAGTCACGTGTATCACCTACTTTCAGGTTGATTGCTGCAAGTATAGCAACCAGGATAAATACAAAGAATGACATTGCAGATGCATAACCAAAGTTAGCTACGCCCTGTCCAAATGAGTTATTGTAAATGTAATGAGACATGGTGATCGTGGTATTAGCAGGTCCACCATTAGTAAGGTTTACAGACTCATCAAAGAGCTGCAGTGTACCATTGATAGACATGATGAATGTCATGATGATAACCGGACGAAGAAGGGGTACTGTCACATACCAGAAGGTCTTCCATCCATTTGCACCATCGATCTTGGCTGCCTCATACACTGAGTATTCGATATTCTGAAGTCCTGCAAGATAGAAAACCATGTTATATCCTGTCCATCTCCAGATAAGAGCAATGATGATAACGATTCTTGCAGTTGATGTGGTTCCAAGCCAGTTGATTCCCTCAGAGATTATTCCGATCTTCATGAGGATGATGTTGATAAGACCCTGTGTTGCAAAGATTGTTCTAAAGATAAGAGCATAAGAAACAAGTGATACAGCACAAGGAAGGAAAATGCATGTGCGGAATAAGCCCTTGAACTTAAGGTCTTTGTTATTAAGAAGCTGAGCAAGAAGAATTGCCAGGATCAGCATGATAGGTACCTGAATAATGAGATAGAGGAAAGTATTTCCAACAGATCTCATAAACATCTTGTCCTGGAACATTCTCTTGTAGTTGTAGATCAGCGGATCTGCCCACTGAAGATTGGCTGAAGAGCCCGTTTTAAATGATGTAATAAGGGCCCGTACCATAGGGTAAAAGCTCATAACAACGATCATTGCGGACGCAAGAAGTAGGAATAGCCATCCAGCAGCTTTCTGTTTTGCTAAGAGGCCCATTTTATTCTTATTTCCCATTGTTGTCCCCCTTTGTGACATTACATAACTAGTTTTTCTTTAAAAAGGGGAATCGGAAGTCCGATCCCCCTTATGTGTCCCATAACGACTTTGATCGCTAGAAAAGCTCTGTCGAGCTAAGAGATCAAAGGCCCATCTCGAATCTAACCTGATCTTCTGCGTTCTTAAGCTCAGTCTCAAGGTCAGAACCGTTGATAACATTTGTGATTGCAGCCTGGATCTGTGTACGTGCTGTGTAGTGGTAGTCGTTCTGCTCTACTACAGGAACGTTAGCACCCATAGCAACGATGTCTGAATAGATTGACTGACCATTGAAGAAATCAACACCTTCCTGGTATACAGATGACTTAGAAGCTGAGATACAGCATGTGATAACGCCACCATTTCTAAGAGCGTCATCGTATGTAGCCATAGCACCTTCTCCGCCGCCGAATGTGTAAGCAAGGAATGCCTTAGCAAGCTCAGGCTTTGAGCAGTTGCCTGTTACATAGAGTGAAGAACCACCGTTTGCAGCATAGCCTTCTTTTCCTGAAAGTGTAGGAGCTGTTGTGATTGCCCACTTACCACTGTTCTCAGAAACCTGCTCCATTGTAGGAATGATCCAGTTACCATTGAATACACCTGCTACCTGGTCGCCAATGATAGATGTATCTGTGTACTCTGACCAGTCGTTGCAAAGGTAGATAACGCCGTCCTTAGCGCCTGTGATGATAACCTCAAGGATCTGCTTAAGAGTATCGTTGTTTACGAAGTTAGGCTCTCCGTCCTTCCACTGTGACTGGCCTTCAGCCTGCATCATCATGTAAGGAAGATCGTCTCCGTTGTGGTCCATAGAAACAAGGTACTTACCTGTCTTCTCTTTAACTACGCGGCCAATCTCAAGCCACTCGTCCCAAGTGATTCCTGTTACATCATCAATTGTGTATCCGCACTCTTCAAGTACGTCTGTGCGATAAGCAAATACTGATGTTCCGTTGTCAACAGGTGCGCCGTAGTGCTTGCCACCAACTGTTGAGTATGAAAGCTTCTCAGCACCGAAGTCTGACCAGTCAATGCCTGCATCCTCAAGATCCATCCAAGCATCAGGATAGTTAGTTACATAGTTCTGAATGTAATGATCCTGGAAAAGAACGATGTCAGGAAGCTGGCTGTAATCGCCTGATGAAGCAGCAAGTGTGATAGCATTCTCAACGTCAGATGATGCTGACTGCTCAACGATGTTAAGCTTGAACTCAGGATCAACTGTCTGATATGCCTTCTCAGCAGCCTCAAGTGCTGGAATGTTGAAGTTCTTATCCCAAGCATAAACTGAAAGCTCGTGCTCACCCTCAGAAGCAACGTCTGCTGTAGGAGCAGCTGCCTCAGTTGCTGCAGGAGCGTCTGCCTGTCCAGCGTCTGTTGTAGTTGCAGCTGTGTCTGCTGCACCACCGCATCCAGCTAAAAGTGAAAGTGACATAGCAGATGCAAGGAAAATAGATAATGCTTTTCTTTTCATTTTTGTTACCCTCCCTAAATGAAAATTAGATTTAATACCTTATGTATTTTGCACATATGTCAGATGAGTGTACTTGACATAGGCTTATACATTTTGACGGAAACTTAACGTTTCTGAACCGGTTATGTGTACATTATAACAACTCAAAAATAAAAAAATACACATTTTAAAGTGTAAAATGTGCATTTTCAATCAAATATGTCGAAAATGTGAACAAAAAGTTTTCGTAAACGTTTTCGAAATATGTCAATTATTTAGTTTAATAATCACCAGCCTTTTAAGGCATTAATGTTGTAATTAAGAAGCTTGTTTTCATAATTGTCCTTGTTCTTCTTCCACTGATATGGAGAAGTATCAAGGAATTTTCTGAAGTTCCTGTTGAAGGTTGAAAACGTTGAAAAGCCGCACTCTGAAGCCACAACCTCCATGGAGTGATCCGTCTTGTTCATGATCTTACAAGCATTCTGGATCCTTACAAGGTTAAGATAATCAATTGGCGACATGTTTATAGTCGTAGCAAATATGCGCCTGAAATGTGGTTCACTTAAGTTGCACTGGGCTGCAAGATCTGAAACCTTAATGGCCTCTGCAAAATGAGTATCAATATACTCAAGGGACGGACGAATGACCATCATAGCTGAGTCATCTTCGCCCTCGATATTCATCTTCTTTGCTGCTTCCTGCTGGCTCTGATACCTGATAAGCATAAGGACAAATGCCTTTAAGAGATTCTGTACAGTCTCGATATAGTAAGGCTTTTTGTCCCTCATCTCCTCCATTATCCTTTTTATGACCTCGGCCATTTCAGGATATTGGTACTCGTAGACAAGGTCCGCATTCTTGCCAATGATCTCCGCAGCTTCCCTTTGCTTGGTGGGATTGCCAGGATATATCTGAGCAAGTATCTGATCAGAATCGAAAAAGATATACTCCCAGAAATTTGGCACAAGACTTATTGTGGTATGAGGATAATTGGCAGGAATCATTGAAAGCATCGCAGTCTCGTACTTTCTCACCTCTTCATCAAGGACCAGGTCTCCGCTTCCATTCCTGCAATAGCCTACTTCAAAGAGATTGTGGAAGTGAAGGTATTTCTCGTCGATTCCATAGATCCTGATCCAGCTCTCACCAAGAAGAGCCAGGCAGTCCTGACCCTGCGGAACCTCATAGAAACGAAATTCAATTGTCTCTCTCTTTTTTCTTCCCATCAGTAAGTACTCTCTTCAGTAATGAGCATGTCAGGTCTGATGTCGTAGTGATCCATTTCAATAATGTCGTCCATTACCTGACATTCAAAAGCTATGGCAATAGCCTTAAGTCCCTTATGCCCATACAGATACCTGTCATAAAATCCGCCGCTATAACCAACCCTGTTCCTGTCTTTATCAAAAGCCACACCAGGCATTATCATAAGGGTTTTCCAAAGATCAAACTCAGGCTCTTTATAGCCTTCTGGTAAAACCGGTTCTCTGATGCCAAAGTAGCCCTCAACAAGATCCTCAATAGAGCTTATAGGCACAAATTTCATAAGACCATTTTTCTTATCTGTGACCTTGGGGCAAAAGACTCTTTTCCCACCGGATAATGCATCCAGAATGAGTTCAAAAGTATCCGCCTCACTTCTCATTGACGCATAAACCAGGATATTTTCAGCCTCTATGTACTCCGTAAGTGCTGTGACCTTTTCAAAAATAACTCTGCTTTTTTCCAAAATAAGTTCGCCATCAAGACCATCTCTTTTAGCTATGGCGCGTTCCCTTGCTTCGTTCTTAGTCAATGCCGCCTGCCTTTCTGGCAACAAGTTGCGCGATCCTTATGCCATCCATCGCAGCGGACATGATGCCTCCCGCATAACCAGCACCTTCACCACAAGGGAAAAGGCCACTTATGTTTTCAGAAACACCATCCTCGAGCCTTACAATCCTGACTGGGGAAGATGTTCTGCTCTCAACACCGGAAACCAGAGCTCTGTCGTCGTTATAGCCCCTGATAGTCCTGCCAAAATTTTCCATTCCCTCAACAAAGGCCTTATTCAGGTCATCCGGAAGAATTGTGTGAACCTTGGCAAATTCATACTCGCCCTTCATCTGTGGCACAAAGTTCTGGTCAATGAAGTTATCTATTGATCCTGATTCCTGACCATCTCCGTCTATGGCTTTTTTAAAGTCGCCGTAGTACTCAACAGGAATCTTACCTCCTGCAAGCTCATAGGCTTTCTTTTCAAGACGCCTTTGGAACTCTACGCCAGAGAGAATGTCACTTCCGCCAAAGTCCTTAGGGTCTACAGTAATGATAATAGCTGAATTGGCATTATCTCCGTCTCTCCCGCTATAGCTCATGCCATTAACCGCAAGCATGTCCTCCTCGGAGGAAGCATTGACAACGTATCCTCCCGGGCACATGCAAAATGAGTACACGCCTCGTCCCTCACTGGTTGTAGTTGTGAGCTTATAGGGAGCTGGTGGCAATGCGCCAATAGCTCTTTTACCATACTGGGATTCGTTGATAAGGCTCTGCGGATGCTCAACCCTAAAGCCCACAGCAAAGGGCTTGGGCTGCATACTGATGCCTCTGTCCTTAAGCATGGCAAAGGTATCCCTTGCACTATGTCCAATTGCCAGAACAAGATAATCACAGGGGTACTCTGTTTCGCCGCACTTAACAGCCTTTACACGGCCATCATCTATAACGATATCAGTCACCTGCGAATCAAACATTACCTGACCGCCACTCGAAATGATCTCATTTCTTATATTCTTGACAACCCTTCTAAGGATGTCAGTACCTATGTGGGGCTTGGATTCGTATTTTATCCGCTCTGGAGCACCTGCTTTAACAAAGATATCAAGAGCTCTCTCGCCCCTTCCATCCTTATCTTTTACCATGGTGTTTAGTTTTCCATCAGAGAAGGTGCCAGCTCCCCCTTCGCCAAACTGTACGTTAGTAGCGGGATTAAGTTTGCCATCCTTCCAAAACTGGCTTACTATCTCAGTTCTCTTATCTACATCAGAGCCTCTCTCAAGAATGAGAGGTTTAAACCCGTGCCTAGCAAGTTCATAGCCACAAAAAAGCCCCGCAGGTCCAGATCCGATTATAACCACTTTCTTGTCAGAAGAAATTTCTGGAACGCCGGCTGCTATCCAGAAATCATATTCCTTTCTGTCAGAAAGCGTGATGTTCCTGTCCTTAAGCCTTGAAACCAGCTTGCCCTCATTTCCCTTAAGAGAAACTTCTACCACATATACGTCAAAAAGCTCAGGCTTCTTCCTTGCATCTATAGAGTGCTTAACTATATCAAGCCGCACAATGTCAGAGGCAGAAACCTTAAGCTTTTTCGCTGCTTTCTTTTGGAGGATCTCCTTAAGAGACTTATCCTCATAAGTTGTATTTTCATTTATCTCCAGTTTTATCTGGCCAATTCTAATCATAAATATATAAATTCCTTATAACGAAGCCGCACATCCAGCTATTGAGCCGCTGGTAAATGCCCACTGAAGGTTGTAACCTCCGCACCTTCCATCCACATCAAGAAGCTCTCCAATGCAGTAAATACTTCTGTTTTTGTTAAAAGAAAAATTGCTTCCAATCTCAACAAGACTAACGCCTCCAGTTGTGACCTGAGATGCCTGATAGCCGTAGCTCTCACTGATCTTAAGCTTAAGGCTTCTGTAGCTGTCCAGCATACACTCTGCCATACTGTCAGAGATGTTCTTCATCTTCATGGTCTTTGAGAGCTTCATCCTGGTAAGTATCATATCTGTGACGCACTGATTACCAAATCCAAGAAGGAACTCCTCTACAGTCCTCTCATCCTTAAGTCGGAGCATGTCCTTTTTAAGAGCCTCAAAATCAGCATCATCATACTCAGGGAAGAAATCGATCACGGCACACACAGGCTTTTTCTCTTCAACAAACCTGATAATATCCCTTGATGCCTGCATAACAGGAAATCCTGAAATGCCATCTGAAGTAATCTGAAGTTCACCATTTTCAGATGCGAGTACCTCGCTTCCCAGGATAAAAGAGATATTTACATCGCACCTTACTCCCTTTTCCGGAAGGTACTCATCCTCTGTGCATTTAAATCCTACAAGGGCAGGGAAAGTATCTTTTATACTCATTCCAAGCTGTTTGCAGATATAATAGCCATCCCCTGTAGACATGGTGCTCTTGGCACCAGACAATGACCCAACCGCAATGATGCACTTATCAGCCAGGTACCTATCTCTATTGGTGATCACATTAAGAGAACCATCATCAAGGCATTCTATACCCTTAAGCTGTTCCTTGTAGATGACCTTTATGCCAAGTCTCTTTATCTCGTTTTCTAGGGCGTCTACTACAGTCCTTGCCTGTCCTGAAATCGGATAGATATATCCGTCCTCGCTTTTTACCACAACTCCCAGTGATTTAAAAAAACATATGACATCTTCCGCGCCATACGTTCCAAGCCAGTCCTTCATCCTGCCTCTGCTTGCAGCGTTGTAACATTCAGCCCTCATATCCAGATTGGTAAGATTGCATCTACCATTGCCGGTCATGGAAAGCTTTTTCCCAAGGCAGTCATTCTTTTCAATTATGCAGACGTCTCCGCCATTTCTTGCAGCGTATATAGCGGCGCACATTCCTGATGCACCGCCGCCAGCCACATAAATTCTCTTACTCAATTATATCCCTCATATTGTTCTTCGGTCTGGATCATCCTGGCAACGCCGTAAAAGAGCTGTCCCAGGAATACCTTCCTAAGCTCATGGGCTCTTATACCTCTGCTAAAGATCATAACGATCATATAAGTTATCCAGAACAGTATCAGACAAACTATAAGTGTAAGTATCTCTCCAATAAGTCCCGCAAGAAGCATATTCAGAAGAAAAGCAACCACTCCTGCCACTGCAGCAGAAAGCAGAGGCATCAAAAAGGTCTTTACATACTCCTGTCTGTTTGAAAGTATCTTGCTGATCTCCAAAAGATTTAGAAGGTCATAAACGATCATACTAACGAGAACAGCCAGCAAGATTCCATGGGCTCCAAGCTTAAGAACAGGAACAAACAGCACCATAAGTGCTATATGTGCAGCAAGACATATTCCAACATTAAGCATAGTAAGAACAGACTTGCCCATATGGTTTATGAGCCAGGAAAACATTACCATGAACCCGCCAAAATATATAAGAGTTGAGCCAAGCATTAAAAGCCCATTTGCCAGCTCTGTGCTCTTTCCAAAGACAGCTGTCATAAGTGAGTCACTTACAGCAAAGACAAAAACAGCTGCTGGAATAAACAGCATATTTGAAAAACGCATAAAACCACGAAATCTCTCTCTTGAGCCTTCGTGTTCATCCCTCTCAACTCTTGCCATGATCCTGTTTAAGGACTTGATAAATGGAATACAGCAGATGATCACGATAAAGGCCACAAGCACCTCTACCCTGCCAAATACCATTCCGTAAATTGTCTTAAAATCAATGTCCTCATGCGCCTTTCTCATATAAATTGAGTAAAAGCACTGATCAAATAATGAAACAAAGGCAGGTGCGCAATATAAAAGCATTATTGGTCTGATGCCTGCAATTACATCATTTTTATTATCAAGATATCTTGGAGCGCCTGACTTAACAAAGCTTGCAATCTCATTCTTCCTGAGATTGTAGCTGATGACTATCTGGACAAAGCCAACAAGGGATCCAATAAACACACCAGCCATCATTCCAGAAGATCCGTAAACTGCAGAAAACTCATCAACATGGAACAGATCATTGACTTTTGTTCCATAGGTAAACAAAACCTCAGATATTATGATGCCTGAAACCAGAGATACAACAGCAACAAGAATATCAGCTATTACTATAGGTTTTGTATAACCAATACCCTGTAAATAGCCCCTTAGTACGCCCTGTATGCCAAGCAAAAGAACTGATGCCCCGGCAATAATGATCTGAATGTATCCTCTCTCCGTTCCAAAGAGCCTTATGGATATTGGAAAGCATGCGCAGATAAGCAGTACTCCGGAAATAACGCCAGCCACAGAAAAGATCCTCATAGATCTTTGCATATTGGCCTCTGCATTAAGGTACTGCGATCTTCTGGCACGGAGCCTTACCATGATATAAACAGCTTTTTGAACTGACAATACAAGACCTAAATAAAAAAGTACAAAAATCGAAAAAGGTCCTGCTACAAAATAAGTTCCCTTATCTCCAAATATCTTTTCAGAAACTATCAAAAAGATCAGTATGATACTTGCAGCAACATAAACTGCTGCTGTAAGAATATCTGGTCTTATACGTTTATCCTCAGCGTACGTCCTCATTAAGGCGTTCTCCCACAACAATACTGTATTTAAAAGGGTTTAATCCCTGGTTATCCCCAATTCTGTAAGGACAGCTTCCTGCTTGCCCTCCATGACCTTAGCTTCACCAGCTTCCATGTGGTCATATCCGCACAAATGAAGCATACTGTGAGCCACCAGAAAAGCGAATTCTCTTCTTTCGCTGTGGCCATATTCAAGAGCCTGCTCTCTGACTCTCTTTTCATTGATAACAATGTCCCCAAACATTATCCTGCCAGTATCAGGATTCTCAAGATCAACCTTCTGATCAGACTCTATCACAGAGAAATCTCCAGGCTCTTCATAACTGACATTTGGAAAAGAAAGAACATCTGTAGGGGAATCTATTTCCCTGAACTGACTGTTTAGCTCTTTTATCCCTTCATCGTCAGTAATTGTAAGTCCGATCTCTACATCGTAGTCGCACCCTTCTGACTCAAGGACCTTACTGGCAACCGTTATAGCCAGTTCTTCTATATCAAAATCAAACTTAGCGTCTACCTCATTCTCAACGTAAAAAGTCATAGTAAAGTTTCTCTTTCTTTAAGATCGACCTCATTCTGTCGTATTCCATAAATGTAACAGCGTAGTCCTTAAGCTCTCCGCTGGCTTCTTTTTTATCAAAAAGGTTATCGATGAGCTTGTCATAATCTATTTTAGCATCTTTATTCTGTTTGATAAGATACATTATAGATGCAATAACTGTCTCTGAAAGTTGCACTGCCAGTGCTTCTTTTGTCTTGATGTGACCCTTTGGAGGCTCAATATATTCATGTAAAAACTCCACCGCCTCAATAGGGAAATTGTTCTCAAGGTAGTAATGCTCTACATCAGACCATTTTAGGCCTCCGTCAAGGATTCCAATCCTGTGATAGTATGCACAGGCCTTGACTGCTCTGTCGTTAAAGCCAAGTCCAAGAGCTATTCTCTCTGCCAAATATCCGGTGTGGATAGCTCTAAAATACTCATCCTTATCCTTTTCCTTAAGCTGTACTAAAAGAGGATACGCAGCGTCATTGATCTCCATATACATGTCATTGGACTTACGGATAACATATACTCCAAACATGTTAAGGAAAACCAGAAGCATGATGAGATTCAGCATCAGATTAAGTATTGGAAGAATGAGAATATTGATAGAAAAAGTCCTGTTCTGGAAAAGAACATTATATGCAATGATAAGAACTGCCTGCATAATAAGGGAAATAAACACAGGAAGTCCTACCGCAGTATTCTCTTTAAGGTCACGAAGAAGCGCTATTGCCACTGCCCCGGCAAGAACATACATAAAGAGCTCTCCGTTGCTGCCATTTGCCTCCAGCATAACTGAGATTGTGGTAAAAGAAATACCGGCGACAAGTCCAATTTCGTTATTGGAAAATAAAGCCAGGATTACAAACAGTGACATGTATGGCCAGAACTCATTTGGCACCAGCGATAAAACGCACGAAAGAACAACCATTACAGCAAAAACCAGGATAAACCTGTTCTTCTGGTAATAGTTGTCGTAAGAAAAGCCCTCTTTGCCCCTTCCGTTGGCATCACTGATCATGAAAAGAACTGTTCCGGCGCAAAGAAGTGCAACTATAGTATTTCGTAAAATTGCTTCGTAGCTCTTTCCAACAAAGAAGGAAAAAGCAAATACGAACGCACCTGTAAAAAGAAAAAGTGTAGCATATATAAGATTGAACTTAGCTGAAGATTTCTCACCTTCCATTTTGTTTTTGCTTCTCCACCTTCTGTATTTTTCTCTTGGTAGCCTTGTTTGCCGCCTTCTTTTCGTAGTCCTCATAGGCCTTGACGATCTTTTGAACAAGCGGGTGTCTTACAACATCGGCGCTGGTCAGATTGCAAAAAGCAATATCATCAATTCCCTTAAGCACTGACTCCGCAATATCAAGTCCTGACTTGGTATCAGGAGCAAGGTCCTTCTGAGATGAATCACCAGTAATGATAACCTTGGAGCCAAAGCCTATACGGGTAAGGAACATCTTCATCTGGGCAGGGGTTGTATTCTGAGCCTCATCAAGAATGATGAAGGCATTATCGAGAGTTCTTCCTCTCATGTATGCCAACGGTGCTACCTCGATAAGTCCCTTTTCCATGTTCTTAAGGAAGTTCTCAGAACCCATTATCTGATAAAGAGCATCATAAAGAGGACGCAGATAAGGATCAACCTTGCTCTGAAGGTCACCAGGCAAAAAACCAAGCTTCTCACCAGCTTCAATAGCAGGTCTTGTAAGAATGATCCTTCCCACCTCTTCTCTCTGAAAAGCTGTGATAGCCATGGCCATAGCAAGATATGTTTTACCTGTTCCTGCTGGTCCAAGGCCAAATACGATCATCTTATTTCTTATGGCGTCTATATATCTCTTTTGTCCCAAAGTCTTGGGCTTGATTGGCTTGCCATTTATGGTATGACAGATCACATCAGTATCTATGTAAGAGAGAGTATTCTTCTCTTCCTCCTTATCAAGGACGATCTGATTCTTGTCCTTCTTTAAGGAGATCGCATAGTCTATACTCTGTTCCTCGATAGATGATCCGCGTCTTGAAAGCTGCACCAGATCCCGGATGATCTGAGAAGCACTGCTGACGCCTTCTCTGTCACCTATGATGTGAAGTTCGCCGTTTCTGTCTATTATCTCCACAGAAAGGCTCTTTTCAATCTTCTTGATATAATTGTCGTTGTCCCCAAAAATACTTCTCTCATCCTCAGCGGTTAGAGAGAGTCTCAGTTCTGTAATCTCACTCATATAAAAGAACTATCCCCATATTACTTGTGATAAGGCTCTCCGTTTATTATACGGTAGCCTCTGTATATCTGTTCCAAAAGAATCACTCTCATCATCTGATGAGGGAATGTCATGTCTGAAAAGCTGATGCCCATATCAGATCTTTCAAGGACGCTTTTGTGAAGTCCAAGGGATCCACCAATAACAAACTGAATGTGACTGCATCCTCTGGCAGCGCTGCTCTCAAGGAAGGAGGCAAACCCTTCAGAAGTAAACCGCTTACCTGCGATCTCCAAAGTACAGACAAGAGCACCATTTTCAATCTTTTTCAGGATCCTCTCAGCCTCTTTCTTTTTAATTACGTCGCACTCAGCTTCTGAAGCCTCATCCGGAGTCTTCTCATCAGCCACTTCAATGACACTTAGCTTACAGTATCTCGAAAGCCTTTTTGAATACTCTGCTATGGCATCATTCCAGTATTTTTCTTTTATCTTGCCCACACAGATAATACTTATCTTTATCAATATCAGTTACCCTTAACGTTTCCGCCATAGATAATGCCTCTTACACCGTTACCACTGGCGCCTTCCATTGTCATGTAAAGATGGCGCTCAGGATCAAGTACCTGAGAAAGATATGGAGCCTTACCCTTACTGTCTACAGTAGAATAAAGAACCTGTTCCCATTTACCATTATTGCACTTTCCAGTCCACTCCACAGACTTCTCATACTTATCAACGGTCATTACATACATTTCGCCATTATAGTATCCGTCTGAAAACTCGCCAATGGCGTTCTGAAGGTAATAATCTACTTCATTCATGTATTCATAGTTATAATCGTAGTGCTCCTGTCCCTGCCCACATGGAAGGTCATTAGCCCACTGTCCGGAATACATATGCTCTTTCACAACATACTCACTATAATATTTGGGGTAAAAAGAGAACCAGGTTCCGTTGCCACTTCTCTTACCATTGACCCACTGGCCAAAATAGTACTGGTCATTGCCATAGACAGCTACACCTGTACCATTTGGAAGACCGTCACTGTTCTTGTCACCGTAGTAGTAAAAATCGTTGGTACCAGATAGCTGATAAGACATAGCTTCAAATCTCTCAAGGTGGGCTAAGTCTCTTACAGCGCTTGTATTATCATCAGACCAGTATGTATAAAGCTCCTTGATCTGAGCCTCTTTGTCTATCTTAAGATTCTTGTATACATTCTTAAGGACAGCTGTATCTGTAGGATAGAAGCTGTTACCTGAAACTGTCTTAATATCAGAATCCATCCCTTTTGTGGTTGTAAGAACGTCAGAGGTGGCTTCTGTAGCAGCTTCGCTCTTCTCTTCACTGGCATTTTCACTTTCATCACCAGAAGTTGCCTGAGCTGAAGCATCAGTTAAAGCAGAGCCAACATCAGGGAGGCTTGCTCCGCTTTCTGCATACTCTGTGATATTCTGAGACAGCTTAGCGTCATCTCCGTTATCTTTTTTACCTGATAAAGCAAGTACAAGCACCAAAATCAGTAATATTACTGCTGCAATACCCGCTGTTATGGCAATTTTAATCTTTTCTTCTCTTTCCATTCTCTTACTCTCTCGCTTTCACAATCTTTGATATTATACCACAAATAGGCCTTCTATAATATCTCTTACCCTCATGTTATCAGCAAATTCTTAAGATTTACCGTCGAAATTTCTTAAGATTTCTTAAGAATTAAAAAAGCTGCCACGGAAAAATCCGTGACAGCCTCAAAAATCACATTATTATTTGTTAGAAAGGTACTCATCGATACCCTTAGCAGCAGCCTTACCAGCTCCCATAGCAAGGATAACAGTAGCAGCTCCTGTAACAGCATCACCACCGGCAAATACGCCTTCCTTAGAAGTCTGACCTGTTTCCTCAGTAGCAACGATGCACTTTCTACGGTTAACATCAAGTCCCTCAGTTGTTGAAGAGATGAGAGGGTTAGGTGATGTTCCAAGAGACATGATTACAGCATCGCACTCGATGTCAAACTCAGAACCTGGGATCTCAACAGGGCTTCTTCTTCCTGACTCATCAGGCTCGCCGAGCTCCATGCGGATACATGTGATGCTCTTAACCCATCCGTTCTCATCCTCGTGGATCTCAACAGGGTTTGTAAGAAGGTCAAAGATGATACCCTCTTCCTTAGCGTGATGTACTTCTTCCTTACGTGCAGGAAGCTCTTCCTCACCACGTCTGTATACTACATGAACCTCTGCTCCAAGACGAAGAGCTGTTCTTGCTGCGTCCATAGCAACGTTACCGCCACCAACTACTACGCACTTCTTAGCTCTCATGATAGGAGTTGTTGAGTTCTCGTCGAAGGCCTTCATAAGGTTACTTCTTGTAAGGTACTCATTTGCTGAGAATACACCCATAGCCTGCTCGCCAGGGATATTCATGAATCTTGGAAGACCTGCGCCTGATCCGATGAATACAGCCTCAAATCCTTCCTTCTTCATAAGGTCGTCGATTGTAACTGACTTACCGATAACAACGTCTGTCTCAAGCTTAACGCCAAGAGCCTTAACGTTCTCAATTTCCTTTTTAACTACTGCATCCTTAGGAAGACGGAACTCAGGAATACCATATACCAAAACGCCGCCTGCCTCATGAAGAGCCTCAAAGATAGTTACATCGTAACCCATCTTTGCAAGGTCACCTGCACAGGTAAGACCTGAAGGGCCTGAACCGATAACTGCAACCTTCTTGTTCTTCTTTTCCTTGGCCCCCTCTGGAACAATGCCCATTTCTCTGGCTGTATCAGCAACGTATCTCTCAAGCTTACCGATTGATACTGCATCACCCTTGATACCTCTTACGCACTTACCTTCGCACTGGCTCTCCTGTGGGCAAACTCTTCCGCATACAGCTGGAAGTGCACTTGACTTGCTGATAGTCTGATAAGCTCCAGCAACATCGCCCTCTTTAACCTGCTGAATGAATGCTGGGATATCGATTGATACAGGACATCCCTCTACGCACTTAGGATTCTTGCAGTTAAGGCATCTTGTTGCTTCGCTCTCTGCTTCTTCTTTGTTGTATCCAAGACAAACTTCTTTGAAGTTTGTAGCTCTTACTTTTGCGTCCTGCTCGCGAACAGGAACTCTTACAAATCCATCCATATTAAGTCTCCTATTTTAGATTATTCACAGTTACCGCATCCGCCGTGGTGTGTGTCACCTTCCTGGGCCTTGAGTAAAAGTCTGCCCTCTTCTGTCTTGTAGAGCTTCATTCGATTCATAGCCTGATCGAAATCAACCTTGTGGCCATCAAACTCTGGTCCATCTACACAGGCAAACTTAACTTCTCCGCCAACAGTAAGTCTGCAGGCACCACACATACCAGTACCATCAACCATGATTGGGTTCATGCTGACTACTGTAGGAATACCAAGTTCCTTAGTAAGCTTGCATACAAACTTCATCATGATCATAGGTCCGATTGCTACACAGTGGTCATACTTGTTGCCTTCATTCCAAAGATCCTGAAGTGCTACAGTAACCATTCCGCTTCTACCATAGGAGCCATCATCTGTTGTGATATGAAGGTTACATACCTCTTTAAATCTATCCTCAAGGATAACGAGATCCTTGTTCTTAGCACCGATGATAACGTCACAGTCAACACCATGCTCCTTGAGCCACTTAGCCTGAGGATAAACAGGTGCTGTACCAACGCCACCAGCGATGAAGACTATCTTCTTTTTCTTAAGTTCTTCGATGTCCTCGTAAACTAAATCTGAAGCCTGACCTAAAGGTCCTACTACATCAGCCAGTGAATCACCAGCTTTGAGCTTAGAAAGCTTCTGTGTCTCAGCTCCGATAGCCTGGACAACGATCTCTACAGTTCCTTTCTCCCTGTCATAGTCGCAGATTGTGAGAGGAATTCTCTCTCCATCCTCATGCACACGGATAATAAGGAACTGTCCTGGCAAGCAGGCACTAGCCACACGTGGAGCCTCAACAATCATCTGAAATATGTTTGTTGTCAGCTCTCTGGCCTCTAAAATCTTGAACATATCTTCCCTCCTACAAAAGTTTTTTGTTCCCCTGATAAAAAAATGACATAGCCTCACTTTCTCAATAATATATGAAGCTCAGCCAAATTTCAATCTTTAAATCTTTAAATCGCTAAAGTAATTGATCACCTGTTTGATATGGTTATCAGCGTATATTTTCCACTGGAATCATATCCAAGACGGTTGACTGCACCGTCATGTGTATTAACCGCATACATAAGACCTGTTGGAGCCACTGTTCCGTCATTGTTTACATGGTTTTCAACAACCACGTAGTACTCTCCAGCGCCCTCTATCTCTATCACAGAGTTATAAATGTACTCGTTGTGACCGGCAACACCAATAACCTTACCGGTATTGTCCAGGAGATATCCAAGCCTTACCAGAGTGCTTACAAGATTATTGACAGCCTGCTCAGTTGAGACAAGTCTTGTGTAGACCAGGTGATAATCCCTATCTACAATATCACTACAATTACCATCATTGTCATAGGCAATAAACCTGAAATGACTAGTTCCAACAGGCATAGTAATAGGTGATACATACTGTTTGGACTCCATGGTGGGATCACTTCCATCTGTAGTATAAAAGATCGAAGTTCCTGCCTCTGCCACAGCTACGATCATGGTGTTCTGGCTGTAATCCCCACTTGGCTCCATGATCTCCGGCGCAGTTGGCGCACCCTTTTCAACAATGTACTCGCTCTCTGCAACAGGGCTTGAAATACCATACTCATTAACGGCAACAGCCTTGATATTGTATGTTCCATCAGCATCAAGAACTATTTCCTTGTCGTAAAGGATACTTCCTGAATCAGGGGTACCATCGTTGACCGTATAGTAGATCTTATTGCCCGTACCATCAAGAAGTCTTAATTCTACATTCACAAGCGGATAACTGCCTGATGCAGGATTCATGACCGGCATCCCGGGAATATACCTCTGCCTGAGTCCATCTACAATTTCATTATCGCTGGCGTTTAAAATCTCAGCGATCTTGTCGTAATCCCCGTTCTGTCTGTAGATAGAAATAATGCTCTCATAGGCATTGAGAACCTTCTCGTCCGAAAAGTTCGTACCTTCTGTAATACCGCGAAGGCTGTCCACTGCCTCCTGTATCATCCCTTCTTCAAGGTAATAGTCAGACATCCTGAAGATAATATCTGTATTGCCCGGATGCGCTATCTGGCCCTGTTTAAGGACATCAATAGCACCAGCAATATTACCCGAAGCCTTCTCTGACTCTGCTGTAGTCAGATAATACAGCGAGGACTTGCCATTAAAAGAAAAAGCAAATACCGCAACTCCAATTAAAACTATAGCGCTTGCTACAACCGCAAGGATTATCTTCCATTTGGAAAGAATAGCTTTAATCCTCTCTGCTCTTTGCTTTTTCCTCTCTTCCCTTTCGCGCTCTTCCTTATTCAGTTCATCTGCCATTCCGGATAAAGTGGCATTGATCTCATTCTCAACTTCTGGCTCAAAGTCAGGTACGAAATTGATTTCAGTACCGCAGTGGTCGCAGTACATATGCCCTTCCGGAATATCAAGGCCACAATTAGGACACTTCATTTATTCTCCAAGCTTATGCATGGCTGCAGCTTCATAGCAGTTGTTCATTAGCATCGCTATGGTCATGGGACCTACACCACCAGGAACTGGTGTTATAGCACCTGCTATCTCACTTACTTCATCAAACTTTACATCACCGCAAAGTTTTCCATCATCTGTTCTGTTGATTCCCACATCAATAACTACAGCACCAGGTTTAACATGGTCTTTTGTTATAACACCGGCTTTGCCAACAGCTGCAATAATGATGTCAGCTCTTTTACAAACCTCAGGGAGGTTTTTGGTTCTTGAGTGCGCTACAGTGACTGTAGCATTCTCACGAAGCATCAAAAGAGACATTGGCTTACCAACAATGTTTGATCTTCCGATGATGACACACTCTTTTCCAGATATATCAAGATCTGGTACGCCTCTCTTAAGAAGCTGTATAACTCCAGCTGGTGTGCAGGAAACAAATCCCTTATCACCAACCATCAAAGCTCCAACATTCATTGGATGGAAACCGTCAACATCCTTGGATGGATCAATGGCATTTATGACCTTTTTCTCATCCATATGAGGTGGAAGTGGCATCTGAACAAGGATGCCATCCACATCACTTCTTGAATTGAGTTCCTCTATGAGTTCAAGGAGCTTGTCCATGGTTGTATCTTCTGGAAGCTCGTAGGAAAGTGAATTGTAGCCGATGTACTCACAGGCTCTCTTTTTATTTCTTACGTAAACCTGTGATGCAGGGTCACTTCCCACAAGAATAACAGCAAGAGTTACCTCTATGCCTTTTTCTTTTAACGCCTCACACTTAACCTTAAGCTCGTCCTTGATCTGCTGTGATATAGCTTTACCGTCGATTATAGTGGCACTCATATTATCTCCTTAGAACAGTCCTACGATCTTGCCTTCATCATTTACATCGATGTCAAAGGCAGCAGGTCTCTTTGGAAGGCCTGGCATTGTAACAATAGCTCCTGTAAGGGCTACTACAAAACCTGCACCTGCTGATACATAGGCCTCACGAACTGTGATATTGTAATCTCTTGGTCTTCCAAGAAGGGCTGGATCATCAGAAAGTGAATACTGAGTCTTGGCCATACATACTGGAAGCCCGCCAAAGCCCATCTCTTCGATCTTCTTAAGCTGACGAAGTGCTGCAGGAGCAAAGTTAACGCCGTCTGCTCCATAAATCTCTGTTGATACCTTTGTGATCTTGTCCTGAAGAGACATGTCATCAGGATAGATAGGAGCATAATTTGAAGGCTTGGTGTTGATGGTCTCAATAACCTCTTTTGCAAGAGCCTCTCCGCCTTCTCCGCCCTTTGCCCATACTTCTGAAAGAGCGAACTTGCATCCTCTCTCCTCGCAGAATGCCTTAACATAGTCCATCTCTGCCTGAGTATCTGTAAGGAATGCATTAAGTGTAACAACAACAGGAACACCATACTTCTGGATGTTCTCGATGTGCTTTTCAAGGTTTACGATACCCTTCTTAAGAGCATCAAGGTTCTCCGTTCCAAGATCAGCCTTGGCAACGCCGCCGTTATACTTAAGTGCTCTAATTGTAGCAACGAGAACAACTGCATCAGGCTTTAGTCCAGCGATCCTGCACTTGATATCAAGGAACTTCTCAGCACCAAGGTCAGCACCAAAGCCTGCCTCAGTAACTGTGTAATCTGAAATGCTAAGAGCAGTCTTGGTTGCTCTTACTGAGTTACATCCATGGGCGATATTAGCAAATGGTCCGCCATGAACAATAACCGGTGTATGCTCAAGAGTCTGTACCAGGTTAGGCTTGATAGCATCCTTTAAAAGAGCTGCCATAGAACCTACAGCGTTAAGATCCTTAGCTGTAACCGGTTCACCGTCTCTTGTGTATGCAACGATAATTCTTGAAAGTCTTGCCTTAAGGTCGTTCATGTCGCTTGCAAGGCAAAGGATTGCCATGATCTCTGAAGCAACTGTGATTACAAAGTGGTCCTCTCTTGGAACACCATCAGCCTTAGCGCCAAGACCTACTACTATATTTCTAAGAGCTCTGTCGTTCATGTCCTCAGCTCTCTTCCAGATGATCTGTCTGGTGTCGATGCCAAGTTCATTGCCCTGCTGTATGTGATTATCGAGTAAAGCAGCCAGAAGATTGTTTGCAGCAGTTATTGCGTGGAAATCTCCAGTAAAGTGGAGGTTAAGGTCTTCCATTGGAACGACCTGTGCATATCCACCGCCAGCAGCACCACCCTTGATACCAAAGCATGGTCCAAGAGAAGGCTCACGAAGTGCTATTACAGTCTTGTATCCAAGTCTGTTAAGAGCATCTCCAAGTCCTACAGATGTTGTTGTCTTTCCTTCGCCTGCGGGGGTAGGGTTGATTGCAGTAACAAGAATGAGTTTACCCTTTTTGTTTCCCTGTACCTTTGAGAGGTATTCCTCTGAAAGCTTAGCTTTGTACTTACCATAGTACTCAAGGTCATCCTCAGTGATTGACAGCTTGTCTGCCACCTCTCTGATGTGAAGCATCTTAGCTTCCTGTGCAATTTCGATATCACTTTTTACAGCCATTTACTCTCCTCCGTTTAGATATGAATCAAACTCCGCTTTTGACATCAGTACTTTCCTGGGCTTGGTGCCTTCTTCGTCTCCAACCACTCCCGCTTCACACAGCTGATCCATGATCCTTGCTGCCCTGTTAAAGCCGATCTTGAACACTCTTTGAAGCATTCCGATTGAAGCCTTTTCTTTTTCTATGATAATGTTCCCTGCCTGAACAAAGTACTCATCTCTGTCAGAATCCGGATCACCAGAAGCTGATGAACCATTTCCGCCACCGGACTGACTTTGCAGATTCTGTATCTGCATCTCAATTTCTTCGCTATATGAAGAGTCTATTCCCTGATTTTTCAGGAAATCTGTAACTGCCTGTACTTCCTTGTCTGATACGAATGCTCCCTGAACTCTGGCGGGTTTGGTGTAGCCCTGCGGGTAAAAGAGCATGTCGCCCTTGCCAAGGAGTTTCTCCGCGCCGTTAATATCAAGAATTGTTCTTGAGTCAACGCCACTTGAAACCGCAAATGCTATTCGGCTTGGCATATTGGCCTTAATAAGACCGGTAATAACATCTACAGAAGGACGCTGGGTCGCTATGATCAAATGTATGCCCGCTGCTCTTGCCAGCTGAGTAAGTCTGCAGATTGCATCCTCAACCTCATTGGCTGAAACCATCATAAGGTCAGCAAGCTCGTCCACAATGACAACAAGCTGTGGAAGCGGCGGATTGTCAGGATCATTTTGTTGCTCAAGGAGCTTGTTGTAGCCCTTAAGGTCCCTTACTCCTGTATCCGCAAATTTCTTGTATCTGTTGGTCATCTCCGCAACTGCCCAGTTAAGAGCTGCTGCAGCCTTTTTAGGATCAGTCACAACCGGGATCATAAGATGTGGAATACCGTTGTAAACAGAAAGCTCTACAATCTTAGGATCGATCATGATCATCTGAACATCTTTAGGATCAGCCTTGTAGATAAGGCTCATGATAATGGTGTTGATGCAGACCGACTTACCAGAACCCGTAGCACCGGCAATAAGAAGATGTGGCATCTTGGCAATGTCCGTAACCACCGTCTTACCTGCTATATCCTTACCAACTGCAAAGGCGAGTTTTGATGAGAAGTTCTTGTACTCTGAAGATTCAAAGAGATCTCTCAAAGCAACTGCCTGGTTCTCTTTATTTGGAACCTCGATTCCAACAGCGGCTTTACCAGGGATAGGAGCCTCTATCCTGATGTCGCTTGCTGCCAGATTCATCTTGATATCATCTGCAAGAGATACTATCTTATTGACTCTGACTCCAGCCTCAGGCTGAAGCTCAAACCTTGTTACTGCAGGTCCCTGACTTATGTCTGTTACCTGAACGTTAACACCAAAGGTCTTAAGAGTCTCCTGAAGTTTAAGTGCAGTCTCTTTAAGCTGCCTTGCTGTGTCTGTGTTCTTGTTTTTAACGCCCTTTTCAAGGAGTGAAAGTGGCGGGAATACGTACTTTTTATTGAGCACCTTCTTGTGCTTCTCAATTTCTTTTTCCATGCCAGGACTTGTGGTATGGGGACCTGGTCCAAGGTCAACGGAAGATGTAGCTGAGCCATTTATCCTTGTTGAAGCATTAGAACTCTGGGAGATGTGATCCTGTGCATGAACCACATAGTCTCCATTCATGCCATTGCCAAGATGCTCAGCGTGGACAGGCACATCTGGAAGCGGATCTGATTCATCTTCAGGATCCTGAACCGCTCTGGCTACAAGTTTATCTGAAGTCTTAACAGGAGCAGGTTCAATATCGTCCTCTTCCTCTTCATATGTCTTAACCTTGATCTGATGCACCTCGTGCATTTCAGGCTGATAAAGGTCATCATCAGCACTTTCTATCTCGTCGATGGCATTCCTTAGAGTGATCTCGTGAATGTCGTCGTGGAACTCATCTTCGTCAGGGATAAAGAGATTCTTGCCATCCTTGTCATTTTCATCGTGGATCCTGATCTCATGGGTATCAGGTCCTTCTTCATCCTGAGCCTTTAGCTGGGTATCTATCATAACGCCAGCTACTTTTTTATCCATTCGAAGAATCTTCTCATCTTCCTTCTGTTCAAGAGCAAGGCGTCTCTCCTCTTCTACCAGAGCCCTTCGCTGCTCCATCTTTTCCCTGCGCCTCTCGGCGTAATCCCTGTAGTTGTCTGCTTCCTGCCTGGTCTTGTCAATAAGACGTCTTCCGCCCTTTTTAAGGCCGCCAACAAAGGAATGCTGGGTAAATACCACCACAGCAGCAATGCTAAGAAGCAGGATAACAAGCACTGTACCAACAAGGGACAGATACTTAAATGAAAGGTAAGCCAGAGAACCGGCAAAGATTCCACCGCCGTTTCGCATCTGACTGGCCTCAGAATATATCAGCTTAATATCATAGGTTTCTGCGGACTGAGGACGTCCTGTAAGAAGCTCTGCCACTATTCCTATAAGGAAGAACAGAACTATTCCTGAAATAACCTTCCTGGTGGAAGCACTTGAGCCAAAATTGGCAATAGATATAACTACTGTAGCAAGGATAACAAGCGGTGCTATATAGGCAGTAAATCCGAACAGTCCAAATAAAACGCTACTTACTGCGTTTCCGAAGGCACCACATATTCCGAAATTACATAGAAATAGAAAGATAGTAAGCGCCACCATGGCGATGACAACAAGCTCGCTTCTTAAGGAATAATCAAGTATTTCCTCTTCCTGCGCCCTTGTTTTCCTGGATGCACTTTTAGACCTGGAAGAACTCTTTGAAGAAGCTCCCCTGGATGATTTTCCCCTGTTATTTGTAGCCATTTCTTACCCATTACAAAACTTTCTCTAAATATAAAATCTGAGATACCCTTCTCAGACTTTAGATAGTATATCATTTTTAATATCTTTATGCTATACTAACAACTGATTTATAGGTTGTTACTTAAAAACAGACAAGGAGAACAGAATGGAATTCAAGCAGGAATTGGAAACCGGCTCTTTTAAGATGATCGGAAGCACAGAAAACTCCCTTAAGATCAAGGAAGTTGCTGAAAAATGCCGCCTGGTCAAGACAGACAACGGTGTCAAAGTAGAAATGGCTTATACTGGTCCAAACGCCAGCAAATATATTCAGTATGTCGAGAAACACAGAGAGGATCTCACTAAGTTCCTTATGAACCCGGATGAGGCTGATCTCTACGAGTGGATGGATGCATCTCACCAGACTCCTACAACACTTAAAAAGCACGAGAAAGAAAAGCTCATCCTCTATGTAAACTTCGATCCTGAAACCCGTATCATTATGACAGGTATCGCTGATGAGAACGTTACAATGAAGCTTGGTGCTCCTCTTATGGAGGTAAACATCGACCAGCTCAACCGTAATGAATTTAAGCTCAGGATCTACGATATGCTCCTTCTTGCAGATGAGATTGCTGTAAGCATGGGCAATGTTGATCTTCGCAAGATGGCCAACATCCAGATCGTTAAGACTTATCTCACAGAGATCTATGACAAGTATCACGAGAATCCATAATAAATTCAGGCAAATAATAATCCGAAGAGTTTAAAACTCTTCGGATTTTCTTTTTTAATCTATTTCTTTTGCAACAAAAAGTGTTCCAACCTTTTTCTTTTCAATAACATCGTAGAGTTTCTCAGGATTCTTGCCGTTGGTAACAAGAACATCTATGCCATGGGATGTGGCAAGTTCAGCCGCTTCCAGCTTGGTGATCATTCCACCAGTTCCCCTGTTTGACCCGGATCCGGAAGCAAGGCTCTTAAGCTCCTCAGTTATCTCCTCTACTCTGCTGATAACCTTGGCGTTTTTATCTGTCTTGGGATTACCATCATAGAGCCCGTCAATATCTGAGAAGATAATAAGCTTACATGCATTGCAGAACACTGCAACAACAGCTGATAACATGTCGTTATCGGAAAAGAGCTTTTTCTCAGATTCAATCTCTGCATGGCTGACTGAGTCATTCTCATTGACAATAGGGATAATGTGGTTCTCCAAAAGAGCATCAAATGTGTTCTTGAGGTTCTCACTCCTGACAGGATCAGTGATATCTCCATTATCAAGAAGGATCTGTCCTACCATTCTGCCATATTCACCAAAGAACTTATCATAAAGATGCATGAGCTCAGTCTGTCCAACAGCTGCAGCTGCCTGTTTCATCCTTATTTCCTTGGGTTTCTGGGCAAGGCGCATCTTGCATGCACCAACTGCAATAGCTCCAGAAGATACCAGCACCAGATCATATCCAAGATTCTCTACACCAGCAAGGGCTCTGCACAGGTGGTCCAGGGCTCTGATATCGATATTTCCTTCTTCATTTGTAATGGTTGATGTACCAACCTTAACTACAATTCTCTTCTTACTAACCGCCATATTTTTAACCTCAAAGTCTAAGATAATACAACTAGTTCATATTGTCTACTGCAGAATATGTAGGAATAAAGCTTCCGCTTCCGTTAATCTTAAAGTAACTTCTGAAAATTCTGTCAAGTGCTGTCTTAACGCCTTCCTTGTCAGCTCCAAGGAAGATCACAAGAAACTGGCTCTTACCAAATCTGGTGAGGACATCCACATCTCTGATGGTCTGCCTTATGGACTGCTCCATGTTATACATTGATCTGTCCAGTTCCTCTGTACTGTATGCCACATCATCAGAAGGATTTAAGGATATCATGATGAGTCTGAAGGAATAGTCAAAGCGCTGCTCAAGATTAGTTACAAACTCATAGAGCTTGGCAAACTCTCTGTATTCCACATTCATGGCACCAACGTAGCTGCCACTGTTTTTTATACTGTCAACAAGCCTGCTCAGGTCAATAGTTTCAAGTGCAGTAGTTTCAAGTTCCTCATTATAAAAATCAAAGCTGCTCTTTCCATTCTGTTTTACATGATAAAGAGCTTTATCAGCCTTATTGTAGACATCAGTATAAGAATCCCTTGGACTGCACATAACAAGTCCAGCCGAGATAGAGGCTATTGAGATTCTTGAATCGTCCTTCTTATTATCCTCAAAGTCATTGATGATCTTGATCATGCGCTTGCCTGCTTCTATTTCAGAAGTATTCCTAAGGAAAATAAGGAACTCATCTCCTCCAAGTCTGCAGCACATACAGTCCTTGCTGTTTTCTGTGAGGGTATTTCCCATTATGTGAAGTATCTTATCGCCTGCTTCATGACCATAGGTATCATTTATCTTCTTCAGATTATCAACGTCCATAAATACCAGGCAGCCACTCTCCTGCTTCATAGCTCTGGCAATGGCTTTCTCGCCGGCATTTCTGCTCATGATGCCGGTAGTTATATCTATCTCATCCTTGGACCCTTGAGTAACAAAAGTCTCAACAACCTCCTGAAGAAGCGCTGTGGAAGCTTCTGTTTCAGAGGCATCTCCTTCTCTTGAGCTGTAAGTATCCCTGATCTCGTCTAGCTCTCCACTGTTCCAGAGCATAATAAATGCATCTGTAAATTCAGGGTCAAACTGCTTGCCCTTACCCTTTTCAAGCTCACTACGAATATAGTCTCTATTGCAGGATCTTCTGTATACTCTGTCAGAGCTCATAGCATCAAAAGCATCTGCTATAGCTACTATCCTGGCTTCCTCTGATATCTCTTTTCCCTTAAGGCCATCAGGATAGCCCTTACCATCGTATCTCTCGTGATGACTTCCTGCCACATCGTCTGCCATCTTGATGATTGTCCTGTCCTTTAGCATCTCCCTGCCAATGGATGTATGTGATTTAATAATGTTAAATTCAATGTCTGTAAGCATCCTTGGGTTATTTAGAATTGAATCCGGAATACCAATCTTGCCTATATCATGAAGAAGTGCTGCATACTTAAGATCTGCGATCCTATCTTCATCCCAGCCAAGACTCGTAGCCAGTTTTTCAGAATAGAGGCTTACACGGGCAGAATGTCCTTTTGTATATGGGTCCTTGGCATCAATGGCATTGGCAAGAGTATGAATGGTCTGAAGAGAAAGCTGCTCGATCTTAAGGCTCTGCTGCTTAACAACAGCTGTCTGCCTCTCTACTTCCTCTGATAGTCTGCTGGCATGATCGATCTCAAAAAGAGCTGTCCTGTGATACTGTATCATGGCCATGCATGTAAAAATAGAAATCCCCGCATATACGATAGGGAATCTTGTGATAAACATGTGGTTATAGAACTCTGTGTAACGCTCTCCAAGAGGGCTGTATAAAACAGCAGAGATCAAAAGCGTGAAGTATACAGAAAGATAAATGCCATATTTAACACTTACAAAATAACAGACTCCCAGGGGCACAAATAAAGACCACATAATCGCTGAGCCTTCTCCTGCTGCGGTAAGTACATATGTTGTTATAAAGAAAATGCAAAAAAGTGTTGGGAATTTGATGGCAAGCTCACGGTTCTTAAGTACGTGGGTACATATACCGCAGCCAACGCCTGCCAGAAATGTTGAAAATGATGCAAAAAGAAGTGGATAGTTATGACTTGAAATATCAAAAGAGACCAGGATAAGTCCCAGTATAGCAGATACAATACTAGCAAAGGTCAGAGCCCTCATGTTGGATTCATACCTGGGTCCCACGTAGATAGACCTGTTTAAGGCTCCCCATATTTCTTTTATACAGTGAAATAATTTTCTCATATACAATATTTAACGAACATATACCCACAATACACCCTCGTGGATAGTATGTTCGTCGTCCATAGTCTTATAGTGGATTAGAGGGGAGTCGAACCCCTGTCCAAAAATTCATCCCCTGTCCTTCTACTATCATAGTCAATTATTCTGGAATTCTGCATTCCTGTTCCATCACGCCCTCAGTAATTGACAACCAAAGATGATCTGTAGCCCCTTATACGACCATAGCCTCGAGGCACTTGCCATGTCGTTTCCTACAAGTTTTGACGCGGATTGCTGAATATGTAGGTGTACTCAGGTCCACGAGCCGCCATTAGGCAGCAAATGCTAATTCGTTGTTAGCGTTTATGTTTAATTTGAGGTTTAACGCACCGTCCTGCGGATAGCTTCTCCAGCTTCAAAATCCCTGTCGAAACCTTTACTAACCCTTATTTAATTTGCTTACTCAGTATATCGGTAATTGAAATAGAAATCAATAACCTTCTGGTTTAGTGTCTTGCAGTTCTTAAAGTAAAGAACTCATTGAGCTTTTCAAGGAGCTCGTCTTTCTCAATATTCTTAAGGAAATATCCTTCCGGTTTAAGTGCAACAACCGCAAGAACGCTCTCCTTATCACTCTTACCTGTAAGGAACATTACAGGAATTGACTTGGTCTCATCATCAGCCCTTAGCATTTCAAGAACCTGAGGACCTGTTGTAACTGGCATCTCGTGATCAAGAAGAATAAGATCAGCCTTGTTTTTGCCAAGCCATTTAATTGCCTGAAGTCCTGACGTAACAACAGAAACTTTATATGTATCCTTAAGCCACTCTCTTACAAGTCCAAGATAATTAGGATCATCGTCACACACAAGGATGCTCTTCTTAAATTCATCCATGGAGCTTCTCTTAAAGAATTCCTTGGCGATAGACATGAACTGTTCATTATCAAGTGGTCTTGGAAGTATCTCGTAGATAACATCCCCTGGAAGAGTCTCGCATACAAGCTTGGTATCTGCAGGATCCCCAATAAGGATGAGTTTCTTTTGCTTGTCATGAAGTGTATCTGACAAGAATCTTAATATACTGATATCTATGACCTCTCCGGAGTCCATATAATATACAGCAATATCAGCACTATCAATATTCTTGTTGATGGCATTTACCGTGTTTTGAACATAAAAAGCATGCATTCTGCCATCAAGTATCTTTTTCACAAGAACTTTGATAAAAAACGATTCCTTTTGACCAATTACCATTACTGAATTTGAAGTCATACACTTACGTCCTCCAGAAGGTGACTTAGATTACTACTTCTATTGTAACAGCTTTTCTACGCCATCCCAATCAAATTGTATCAGTTTTCTGTTAATAGTTTCAATTAGTTCTTCGTCTTTTTTAGATAATATGTAGGTTCCAAGTTCATCTATTATCATTCTGAGGGCATCTACATCCATCTGTGCTGCAAAAGCCTTGATGGCTTCATAGGCATCAGAGAGCGCATCATCAGATATAGGCTCTTTCTTGATGATCTCCATCTCCTTCGGCAAACGAGACAGCTTATCTTTATAGCTTCGATAGAGATCAAGAAGCTCATTAATATGGGCGTCAAAGGTCTTTGTATCCCCCTTGCAGCCAGCTTCTTCCATTCTTTCAGCAAGCTCAGACAGTTTCCTTGCTCCGATTATCCTTGCTGAACTCTTAAGGGCATGAACCTTCATAGTGCAGAAATCCATATCCTTATTATTGTAGGAGTCTTCTATCTCTTTTGCCTTGTCATCCAGAGTACAGGTGAAGGTCCTTAGAAACTTAAGGTAAGCCTCCTCGGAACCCGTGTACCGGATGCCATCTGAAACCACTACTCCTTTAAGCTGATTTAACCATAAATCCTGATCTTTAGGCATTATTACAGTAATATCCTCCAAAAGCTCAATTTCTATTTAAATCTCTGCTTAAACTCTTTTTCTGCTTCTCTTTGCTGGTCCTTCTTGGCCATATCTGCTCTCTTGTCATAGAGCTTTTTACCTTTGGCAAGGCCAATCTCAATCTTGACCTTTCCATTTCTAAAGTACACCTCAAGTGGTACCAGTGTATAGCCCTGAACCATTTTCTGCTGCTCAAGCTTTCTGATCTCCGCCTTGTGAAGAAGAAGCTTCTTTACTCTTAATGGATCCTTGTTAAATATGTTGCCCTTTTCATAGGGGCTGATGTTCATGCCCATGATGAAGGCTTCACCCTTGTCTATGCTGATCCAGGACTCCTTGATACTGCATTTTCCCTGGCGCATTGACTTAACTTCTGTTCCAAAAAGCTCTATTCCAGCCTCGTACTTTTCTTCAATGAAATAGTCGTGATATGCTTTTTTGTTATTTGCTATTAACTTTCTTGCCTGTGCTTCTTGTGCCATTATTCGTTATCTCTTTTTCCTGCCCTTTCCCTGGGCACTTCTTGCTGCCTTACTGGTGGCTGATTTTTTATATTTGTGTACCTTGTACACCTTCCTGGTAGATTTCTTCTTTTCTTCCTTTTTTCTGGAAGAAGGCTTAGACCCGGCAGAGCCTTTTGTCCTTCTGACAGGACCATCATCCAAAGAAGCTGCTGAGAGCTTTCGTACCTTACTTGCTCTCTTTTCTACAACTCTTCTTGCCTCAGAATACTCCACATAGTCATCTGCGTCATCTTCAGGATTATCACTTGCAAGCTTAAAATCTATAGTCTTGGTGAGTCTGTCAGCTCCAACGACCCTGATCATGACCTTCTGTCCGATGGTGAACTCCTTGTGATATCTCTCTCCAACAAGCTTAAGAGATGTTTCATCAAATACATAGAAGTCATCTTCCATGGAAGCTGCTCTTACCATTCCCTCGCAGCTGTTTTCAAGTTCTACAAAGAATCCGAACTGGGTAACACCGGATACTATACCTTCAAAGCGCTCTCCCACATGGTTTTCCATAAACTGGGCTTTCTTAAGTTTGTCTGTTTCTCTCTCAGCCTCTTCTGCACGCCTCTCGGTTTCAGATGAGTGCTTGGCTACCTCGTCCAGGATCTCACTGTAATGAGATGCTTTGGCCTCTGTCATCCTGCCCCTTAGATAATCCTTGATGATCCTGTGGATCTGAAGATCAGGATATCTTCTGATAGGAGATGTGAAGTGACAATAGTAATCAAAGGCAAGTCCAAAGTGACCTGTGCACTCTGTGCTGTACTTGGCCTGCATCATGCTGCGAAGAGCCATCCTGCTGATCACAGGTTCTTCCTTGGTGCCTTCAATAGTCTTAAGGAGCTTCTGAAGCTCTTTTGGCCTTACACCCTCATCCTTACGGGTTTTGATATGGTGCCCGAAGTTACTTACAAATGATGAAAGAGAAGCAATCTTCTCCGGATCTGGCTGCTCGTGAATTCTGTATACGAAAGGACTTTGCATGAAGTAAAAATGCTCAGCCACTGTCTGATTGGCTGCCAGCATAAAGTCCTCGATAAGCTTCGTAGCTGTATTTCTCTCGTGAGGAACTATATCTACAGGATTTCCTTCCTTGTCCAGAATGATCTTGGACTCAGGGAAATCAAAATCTATAGCGCCCTTCTTTTCTCTCTTTGCTCTAAGGATATGAGAAAGCTCAGCCATCTGTTCAAACATAGGAACGAGGTCCTTGTAGCGCTCAATGGTCTCCTCATCCTTGTCCTCTAAGATTTTGGCAACATCTGTATAGGACATACGCTCGTTGACATTTATCACGGATTCGCATATGTCATGGTCAAGAAGACCTCCGTTTTTATCAAAAGTCATAAGACAGCTAAGAGCAAGTCTGTCCTCTCCGTGATTAAGTGAACAGATTCCGTTTGAGAGTCTGTGAGGAAGCATGGGAATAACCCTGTCTACCAGATATACACTGGTGCCCCTCTTTAGTGCCTCTCTGTCAAGGGCAGAGCTCTCCTGTACATAGTTGGTAACATCTGCGATGTGTACACCCAGATGGTAATTGCCTTCTTCATCTATGTGGAGACTGACTGCATCGTCAAGGTCCTTGGCATCCTCTCCGTCAATGGTGACCATTGTGACATCCCTAAGGTCCTGTCTGCCATACATATCAGCTTCACTTACTATATCAGGGCATCTGTTGGCCTGGTTTATTACCTTCTCAGGAAATTCATAGGGGATACCAAAGCCCATTACTATGGATAATATATCTACTCCAGGATCATTGATGTTGCCAATTACTTCCTTGACCTTGCCCTCAGGCTTACGGCGTTTTATGGGATCGCCATAATCAGTTATCTTAACAACAACCTTATCTCCAGTGACCGCAGCGCCGTGAAACTCAATAGGAATAAAGATATCGTTCTGGATCTTGTTGTTATCCGGGATCACAAAACCAAAGTTCTGCTCACCCTGGTAGGTTCCAACAATCTCTTCAATACCCCTTACCAGGATATTTCTGATCCTGCCCTCCTGGCGCTTGCCAGTGCTGTCTGGAAGAAGTTCAACCTCTACAGTATCAGTGTGAAAAGCTCCGTGAACATACTCCTCCGGGATAAAGATATCCTCATCCCAGCCTTCAACCTCCACAAAGCCAAAGCCTCTGGCGTTGCTGACAAACTGCCCGGTTATGTAGTTTTTTCTCTTGTCTTTGCCAAAAAGCTGTTCATCCATGCGCTTCAGGCTCTTATTTTTACTCATATTATTATCATACCATAAAAAAATAAAGGCACCCTAACCTTGTAGTAGAGTGCCCAGAAAAGTTAATGTAATTGGAATACTTAATTAGAAAATACCCATATTAAGAACGATACCAAAAACAATGAAAAGAACTGACAGAACAACTGTCACCTTCTTAAGGACGCCTTCTCTTGAACGGCCCTTGTTCTTGCCCCAGTATGTGTTCTCAACTGTTCCCTGAATAGCACCAAGTCCCTGGTTCTTGCCTTCCTGTGCAAGTACAAGTGTGCACAGTGCGATGCAAACTATAATAAATACTACTCCAAATACGTAATCTAAAACGCTCACGAAAAAACCTCCAAAAAAGTTCAATGAATTCTAAAACACGCAAAATTTACTATAGCACATTCAGGGCTAATTAGTCAATTATTTCTTAATAAGAAGACTCTTTCCTGTCATCTCAGCTGGCTGCTGCTCTCCCATGCACTCGATAAGTGTAGGAATGATGTCTGCAAGGCATCCGCCCTCACGAAGTGTGTATGCAGGGTCATAGTTAACAAGTATAAATGGAACAGGGTTTGTTGTATGAGCTGTCCAAGGCTCTCCTGTCTCATAGTCGATCATCATATCAGCATTACCGTGGTCAGCACAGATGAACAGTGTTCCGTTAACGGCCTTAACAGCCTCAACGATCTTACCAACACACTCATCAACAACCTCGATAGCCTTAACAGCTGCAGGGATAACACCTGTGTGTCCAACCATGTCTGGGTTAGCGAAGTTAGCTACAACAACGTCATACTTCTGAGAGTTGATAGCATCAAGAATCTTCTCGCAAACCTCTGGAGCGCTCATCTGAGGCTTAAGGTCATAGGTAGGAACATCCTTAGGGCTGTTTACTAGAACTCTGTCCTCTCCCTCGTTAGGCTGCTCAACACCGCCGTTGAAGAAGAATGTTACGTGTGCATATTTCTCAGTCTCAGCGATACGAGCCTGCTTGAGTCCCTTGTTTGCAAGCCACTCACCAAAGGTGTTGTTAAGAAGAACCTTCTTAAATGCAACCTCCTTGTTAGGGATAAGTGGATCGTAATCTGTGAAGCATACGTATGTTACATCGAGGCGCTTACCTCTGTTAAACTTATCAAAATCATCATCGCAGAAGCAATGTGTGATCTCTCTTGCTCTGTCAGGACGGAAGTTGTAGAAGATAATTGAATCGCCGTCCTTGATTGTTGCTACAGGAGCACCATTCTTCATGATAACTGTAGGAACAACGAACTCGTCTGTCTTGCCATCCTTGTATGTGTTAACCATGCACTCGTGAGCAGAATTAGCCTTGTTGCCCTCGCCCTTAGTAAGAGCATTGTATGCGATCTCTACTCTGTCATAGTTGTTATCTCTGTCCATAGCGTAGTAACGGCCAGAAATTGAAGCAACTTCACCGATGCCAAGTTCCTTCATCTTGTCCTCAAGCTGCTGGACGAAGTCGATACCACTCTCAGGTGGTGTGTCTCTTCCATCGAGGAAGCAGTGAACATATACCTTCTTAAGGCCGTTCTTTTTAGCAAGCTCTAAAAGTCCATAGATGTGTGTGATGTGGCTGTGAACGCCTCCGTCAGAAACAAGACCATACATATGAAGTGCAGAGTCTTTTTCCTTGCAGTTATTGATAGCTGCCATAAGGCCTTCATTAGTAAAGAAATCTCCGTCCTCAATTGACTTGGTGATTCTTGTAAGCTCCTGGTATACGATACGGCCAGCTCCCATGTTCATATGGCCAACCTCTGAGTTACCCATCTGTCCATCTGGAAGTCCTACTGCAAGACCTGAAGCATAACCCTTTACGAAAGGATAATCTCTCTCAAGAGCATCCATAACTGGTGTGTTAGCCATTGCAATTGCATTAGCCTCTGGATTCTCATTGATTCCATATCCGTCAAGTATTAAAAGAACTGTAGGTTTTGAACCTCTCATTATTTATATCCTCCATTCCAAGCTATAAGCTCAAAAAACATTATTACAATTTCCTTGCATAGTATATCTCATAGTCAGGTTAAATGACAAGCATTTAACAAAACCTTAATAATTAGTTGTTGTAAAGGTAATATGCACTATAACTGATGGAATCAAGCTCCCCATTATCAAGTACCTGAGCGTCAAGATCATAGATATAAAGACCTGCGCCATTCTCCATAGGGATGACCTTATCAATAACCTCTCTCTTTTTATCAGACCCAGCATTGTCCTGAGAAAGTTTCTTAAGTTCTGTAATTGTCTCCTCGAGATCCACATAGCCAAGACTCTTAGTCTTGTCATAGTCCTGATATACAGGCACTTTACCTGGATCTACTGATTTGTTGTAAATTGATACTTCAGCCACTTTAAAGAATTTATAAGCTGATACATCTACTACCGGGTCACTGTTATATACGGAAATCGATGTCTGATCCTCTTTAATGGAATCAAAGTTACTGCCGGTATTTAATGAAATGATCATGTCTTGTGAATACTTCCCCTTAAGCTGCTCAATATATTTCATGCCTTCAAGACTTCCGTCGTTTTTTATCTGATACATGGCTGATCTGGCTGAATTGATCGATATTGACCCCTCTGCTCCGCTCGCATGTTCCTTAAGATAAGCACTGACAACCTTTGCCTGGGAAGCCGTGACAGCACTGTACATATTGATGCCAGGCACCAGGAAATAGATCACAAAGGGAGCAATCAGCATCAGGAAAAGAAATCCCGACACCCCTTTCTTTTTCAGAAGGCACAAAACATAATAGCCCACGTAAATAAGCTCGAACACAATGAGAAGGACTCCTAAGTATCTGCTCTTTGTAAGGCCGTACTGCGCAACTCTCATGGAAAGAGAAATGATCTGAACCACAATAAATGGCGCAAAGACAACCGGGAAATATAACAGATACTTATGAACCGGATCCTCTGTACAGCCCTGTGCAAAAGTCCAGATAAATAATCCCGAAGCAAAGATTCCTGTCATTATGGCAAATGCCTCATTGGATGGCATGCTCCTTAAGACTATTATCTTTACGATATAGATATAAACAATTGCACATGCAAGGGCCACGATCACAGGCAGGACATATCCCATAAGTACCTTGGCAAACTTGGCCATACCGTCTGTGATCTTAGATAGTCCAATGAGAATCCCCGGGAAAAGAAATACTGCCATAATGAGCATCTCTATGATCCAGAAGGTTTCAAAGTCAAACAAAAGAGCCTGGAAAGCATAGATAAGGCAAAGACTTCCAAGCGCCACTACACCATACAAAAATCCTGCTTTGACCACGCCAAGAAAAGCCCTGACACTGTACTGTTCAAGGCTGCGATCCGAGTTCTTATAGAAAAAGTAAATCGCTCCTATTACTGATATCACGATATAAACAAAAAGAAATCTTGTGAGATAAACATGGGTGGTGTATAAGCTTCCGCTCTTATTTACAGACTCTTCATGTTTAAATATAGTCAAATATTCAAAAGTAAAACAGATAAATAAAGAAATGCAGAAATACACAAGATAAGGCAGTGAAGTCTTCACATTAAGCTTATACTGGTCACTACCCCTTTTGATCCTGTACTGATAACACGCTTCAATAGTTACAAGGCATGGAAGCATCAGAAACAGAAAGAAATATAAGAACTCTATCACCTTGCCACTTTTGATATCTTCTGATATACCAGCCAAAAGACAGGCGACAAAACATACGCAAACAGAAATAAGGTGCTCCTTAAGAACTCCCTTTGCAGCACTCTTTAACTTTTGAACCCACAACATAATTATCCCCAGAACACCGTGATCAAAAGCGTTCCATCCTCTACGGTGATCTCTGCCTCCTCATCGATGATAAATTCGTTACTAGTCCCTAGCGGAAAATCACTTGTCAGCGTAGCCCCACTTAAATTGTACATAAGTCCCTTAAGAGTTACGCCTTTTGAAACCTCTGATAACGAAAATACTGACAGCATACCAGTATTTCCTCTGTGGAAATGAATGGTCTCATTTTCAGCCACCATCAGCATGGTGTCTGCATCCATAATATATCCTGTGCCACCATTTCTCTTTATATATAAAAGAGTCTGGATATTGGCAAAGGAATGATCAAACCGCCTTCCTCCAAGGGCCCCATACAGGTAAAACTTTCTGTACCCCTTGGAAAGGCCTATCTTAACGGCCTTAAGCGTGTCTGTATCGTCTTTTTTGACTTCAAGTTTAACTATCCTTGAAGGATCGTGCTGAGCAATCTCTTCAATTCCCCTTAGTACGTCAATCCCCGCCTCAGCTGCTGAATCAAAATCTCCCACTATGAGATCTGGAAGTATTCCAAGCTGCTGAGCATACTTAAATCCAGCATCACATGCTATGCAAAGATCACCTTCGTTAAGATCTATATCTATATTAGGAAAACTGCCTGCAGATATAATGACGCATTTAGGTTCCATAAAAGCTCCGATATTATGCTCTTATTCTTGACTCAATTGTTTCGATATCCATGGTCCACTCGTTCTCGCCGCCCCAGTCACCAACGATAGTCTCGATCTGCTGACCATCCTCTGTAGTAACTGTAGTATCAAGCCTGTAGTTCATCTTAGGAACCTTGGTAGCCTTACCTGATGTGATGTAGCTGCGGAGGTAAGTAACTGAGTACTTGGTATGTGGATAGATGTTACCATCAATAGCTCCAGGCTCATAGGAGATAGAATTTCTCTGAACTCCGTCATCCTCAAAGAAGTTAGCCCAAAGTGTAATAACACCACTAGTAGCAGGATTCTCTTCAAAATCAAGGAATCTGTATGTCCACTGACCATCCTTGTTGTTAAGGATGATAGCCTCTCTGCTGATGGGAACGTAAGTGGTGTTCTCCTGAGGAGTCTCAAGGTCATTGAGGAAAATATCCCTAAGTCCAAGATACTCATCTGAAACAACAAATCCTCTAAGCTCATCCACATTGCCTACATCAAGCTGTTCAAAAATACCACTAAAGATACCTAGAACATCAGATGCGTTGCTGAGGCAGTTTCTCATTGAAGAGATACTGTCGTTGCTTCCCACACTGCTCTCAACGCTTGCAAGGAGTTCATTGTAGCTGCCTGCATCATCCAGAGAAATGGTAAAAGAGTTTTCTCCTGGTGTAGCGTATTTAAGAATGACTTCCTTGAGCTCATCCGTAGGAGCAGCACTGTATATAGCAAGAAGCTCTTTTACAAAAGACTCATAATCCGCGTATGAAAAAGTTGCACTTCCTTCAGTAGAAGTTACACTGTCAGCTCTAAAAAGAGCGTTTACATCGTAGCTGTAAGTATCATCAAATACTCTTGAGTAAGCTGAATCAAGGAGCTGCACTGCGTCGCTGCTGCTGTTGTCCTCTTTGAGTACATCTAAAATTGAAAGAACTGTACTCATATCAGCGTTCTGTTCATTGAGTACGCCAACTGCCTCATTGAGGATCACTGCGTGATAGTTGTCTAAAAGGCCTTCATTCTCAGTTTCTACAAAGCCGTTATAGAGTGTTTCCTTGGCTGATTCATAGTCGTCTATGCTAAGGTAAGCACCAGCCATGTTGCTGTATGCAGTTACGGAGTGCTTGTCTATTTCAATAGCTTCTGAATATGAATCAATAGCTGCCTGGTAATCAGCATCCTGTGTATACTTATCTCCTGCTGCGATTGCCTTATTAACCTTAACCACAGGAAGGTGGTTGTAGATCACATAGCCTGCTGCAACTGCTACAAGTGTTGTTGCTGCAATTATTGCAATCCTCTTAGTATTTACACGGGATCTTCTCCTGCGCTTTTTAAGTTTTACATTACGGCTATAGCTCCTGTCATTATTCCTATAGCTCACAGATCTTGTATTGCTCAATTCTCTTACCCTTTAAAACAAAAAAATAAACTACAAAAGAAGCTATACGCATAAGCTTATAGCCCCTTTTTAAACCAAATACCTGAGATAGTATACCACGAAATCTCCCGTCATTAAAGACAAAAATTGTGGATTGCACAAACATTTTTAATGATTGAAGAAAACCTTGAAAAAACCGCACAAATGCTTATATTCCATAGACATCAGAAGGCAAAAAAATTAGAATAATTTTATGTGAATTTATCCGATGTTTCAGGACAAAAATGTGGAGGTATTTTTCATGAAGATTGCTCTTATCAATGAGAACAGCCAGGCTGCTAAAAACGAGATGATCTACAAAGCTCTTAAAAAGGTAGCAGACCAGCACGGCTTTGAAGTATTTAACTACGGTATGTACTCTGCTGAAGACGAGGCACAGCTTACATACGTTCAGAACGGCATTCTTGCCTGTGTACTTCTTAATTCAGGCGCTGCAGACTACGTTGTAACAGGCTGCGGAACCGGTGAAGGCGCTATGCTCGCATGCAACAGCTTCCCAGGAGTTATCTGCGGACATGTAACAGATCCACTTGACGCTTATACATTTGCTCAGGTCAATGATGGAAACGCCATCTCCATGAACTTTGCTCTTAAGTCAGGCTGGGGCGCAGAACTCAATCTTGAGTACAGCTTTGAGAAGCTCTTTAGCGAAGAGTCAGGTCAGGGATATCCAAGAGAAAGAGCTGTTCCAGAGCAGCGCAACAAAAAGATCCTTGATGCAGTAAGAGAAAAGACTCTTGTGCAGGACGTTCCAACCATCTTAAAGAGCCTGGATCAGGACCTTGTAAAGGGTGCATTCTCAGGTGCTCACTTCCTTGAGTACTTCGATGCTAACTGCAAGGATGATGCCATCAAGGCTTGTGTACATGAGATCCTTGGTGCCTGATATTTTTCGTAAAATCTAATAGACCCACTTGCCATGTTCCATTTATGGCACTAAAAAAGCACATCCCCATTTGGAGATGTGCTTTTAATTTACTTATTATTTGCAAAGCGCACATGTATCTCTTGCAATAGCAAGCTCTTCATTGGTAGGAACTACCATTAGTGTAACCTTGCTGTCAGCTCCGGAGATGATCTGCTCTTTTCCACGAACCTTGTTTGCCTCAAGATCAAGAGTTGCTCCAAGGAATGTAAGGCGCTCACAGATGAGTTTTCTAACAAATCCGCTGTTCTCGCCAACACCTGCTGTGAAGCAGATTGCATCAACACCGCCCATTGCTGCTACATAAGATCCAATGTACTTAAGAACTCTGTAAGCAAAAGCATCTACTGCTCTCTTAGCTTCAGCATTGCCATTTACATATCCGTCCTCAAGGTCTCTGAAGTCTGATGAAAGCTCATCAGAAAGTCCAAATACACCTGACTTCTTGTTGAGGAGGTTAGTTACATCAGCTACTGTAGAATTCTCTTTCTTCATGATGAACTCTACTACAGAAGGATCGATATCACCGGTTCTTGTTCCCATGATAAGTCCCTCAAGAGGAGTAAGACCCATTGATGTATCTACGCACTTGCCACCATCAACAGCTGAAACAGAAGCACCGTTACCAAGATGACAAACAACAATCTTAAGGTCCTTAGGGTCCTTGCCAAGGATCTCTGCTGCTCTCTTGCTTACATAAGAGTGGCTTGTTCCGTGGAAGCCGTATCTTCTGATGCCGTACTTCTCATAGTATGAATGTGGAAGGCCGTAAAGGTAAGCCTCCTCAGGCATTGTCTGATGGAATGCTGTATCAAATACTGCAACCATAGGAACTCCTGGCATAGCCTTCTGACATGCTCTGATTCCAATAAGGTTAGCTGGGTTGTGAAGAGGTGCAAGATCTGAAACTTCTTCGATAGCCTTGATAACCTCATCATTGATAACTACTGACTTAGTGAATTTCTCACCGCCGTGAACAATACGATGTCCAACAGCTCCAATCTCATCGAGAGATACTACACCGTCTTCCTTGTTGGTAAGAGCCTCAATAACAAGCTCGATTGCTCTGTTGTGGTCTGGCATAGGAGTAACCTTGGTGATCTTGTCCTTGCCTTCTGGAGTGTAAACGATCTGGCTTCCGTCAATACCGATTCTCTCACAGAGTCCCTTGCAAATTACAGCCTCTGTATCAGAATCGATAAGCTGGAATTTAAGGGATGAACTTCCACAGTTAATAACTAATACTTTCATATGTAACCTTCTTTCCCATTTTTTACGTAAAATCTTTCATGTCTATGATACTTATATTATAATTTAATAACAAGGAAAAAATTGTACAAAAGGTGCGTAATAATGAAAACTATCGGTATAATTGCTGAATTTAACCCCTTTCACAACGGACATAAATATCTGATCGATAAGTGCAAAAAGGATCTTCACGCAGACAGAGTTATCGTGGTAATGAGTGGAGATTATGTTCAGAGAGGAGCACCTGCAATAATAGACAAATTCACAAGGACCATCTGCGCTCTCAATCACGGAGCAGATCTTGTTCTTGAGCTCCCCATCTACTACAGCCTTGGAAGCGCTGAGTATTTTGCAAAAGGCGCTATATCTATTCTCTCCGGTCTTGGCTGCGTAGATTATCTCTGCTTTGGAAGCGAATTCCCGGATGTTGAAAAGCTTTACGAAATAGCTGATATCATTCAGGAAGAGCCTGCTCTTTACAAGGAAGTGCTCAGCGCTTCAGTTAAAGAGGGGGAGTCATTTCCTGCGGCCAGAGCCAAGGCTTTAGATGCACAGCTTAAAGAGTCATCCAAAAACTACAACTCTTCAGAATACGAAAAACTCTTGTCAGCCCCAAACACCATCCTCGCTATCGAATACCTAAGGGCTCTTAAGAAAAAGAATCAGTTCATTAAGCCATATGTTATCCAGAGAGTCGGAAGACCGTTCCACAGCGAAGAACTTGGAAGTATTCCTTCTGCAGCCGGCATTAGAGCAAGGCTTTTATCAGGTATTGGCGACAGAGTAAAACTCAATGCGCCATTTATTCTTGACGGTGTCATGCCTACTTCTGCCATTGAATCAATCTCTGGATATGAAGGAAGATTCATGCAAAACAACGACTATTCTTCCCTTCTTACATACAAGCTTTTACTTGAAAGAAATGAAGGTTACACCAAATATCTCGATGTTACAAGGGACATATCAAACAGGATCCAGAGTAATCTCGAGTATAATGATGGCTTTAGCTCATTCTGTAATCATTTAAAGACCAAAAACCTTGTCCATACCAGGATCAGCAGATGCCTTATGCACATCCTATTAAACATCACAGAAGAAAACATGAAGGCTTACAAGGATGATGAATACACAGCTTATGCGAGAGTTCTAGGCCTGCGAGGCGAGTCATCAGATCTTATAAAGGCAATAAACGAAAACGGATCAATCCCTGTCCTTAGCAGACTTAAGGATGCAGACAAGCTCCTTACTCCTCTCCAGAAGAAACTTCTTGATGAGACTCTTATTGCCAGCCAGATCTACAACAATATCTCCGGAAACGGAATTGGTTCTGAATATAGCCTGAAACAGATAGTTCTGTAGGCATATTTGATTGAAGCACGCCCGTCAACGTGATAACATATATGTATTAACGGATTTCTCGTTTTTACGGAGGAAGTATGGGAATACTCAAACTTGAAAAAGGGCAGATACTTCATAAAGCTGGTACTGATGAAGTAAACTCCATAGAGATCCTTGTTAAGGGATCCTTAAAGATTTCTAACACTAATTCTGATATTACTCTTGGAGTTGGCGGATTTGCAGGCGCAGTTGAAAAGCCTGGAAGTCCCTATATTTATACCTATGAAGCTCTCGAAGAATCTGCAGTCTACTCGTATCCTTACGAATCCCTGGATGATATTCCAAACATTATCAGAAGTAATCCAAAGATAGCTCCTATCCTGGCTTCCACAGCGATCAGCAGTGCAGCCAGTGTTTGTGCTGTTTTTGAAAAAGAATATGACATGGCTCTGGGCGACTATGAACAGCTCATGGCAGACTATGCTGATTACCAGAGCCTTTGCATAAAGGTTGGAGAAACACCTAAGGCTTTCCCTGAAATGGATGAACTGATTGCTCCCGAAAAGCCCAGAAGGATTTCTGATTGGGCCATCGATCTTTGCAACAGCTTAAAAGAAAATGAGGCTGTTCTTAAAAAGAGCTTCTACCCTCTCTCCATGGAAATCGCTGTGGGAATGGTAATGACTTCCTTTGTTATCTACAATGGAATTTCTGAAGATGTTCAGGAGATCAACACCTATAGAAAGACCCTCAAGAAAAAGACAACTGCGTTCCAGCAGACCATGAAGATGATAAGGGCTAAACTTGGCGATCTTGAAAGAGCTGAAGATGGCGGTGAATCTGTCACCACCGTTGTAAATGCTCTTACCACCATCCTTGCTTATTCTGAGGTTCCACCTGAAAAAGCAGCCAAGTTTGAAGAGCAGATCGCTGCATTTAAAGCCAATGAAAACAGATATGACTCTTCAGATGAGGCAAGAGCTCTTAGAAGGAATATTGCAACCTCTTACTATGAGGTCTTCACTCCATGCTTCTTAAAGAGTCTTACTGACGAAGATCTTCCAATTGAACTTAAGATGTTCTTCATGTTTGGCTTTGTAGATGAAGAGCTTGCAGGAGAAAAAAATACTACCATCCTCTACAACATGGCCAAAGCCTACACTCCGGATCCTGATGGCAATGTACTGCTTCTTTATGAGTGGCTTAAAAAGGTATACATGCTTGAAGCTGATCCATCCAAAAATGAATTCGATCAGGACTGGCCAACATACCTTAGGGAACAGAAAACAAGCGGAGCTATCAATCAGCCTCAGATGGATGCAATGATGCACAACCCTCTTCGCAGGCTTGAATTTGAGATCCATAATCTCTTTTCACTTGGAAACAGAATGACCTTCGGAAGGATCTCATCCTTCGTTCCTGTATTTGATTCACAAAATGTCCTTCGTCCTCTTGATATGGCATACCTTACACCAGACAAGGTTAAGGGCTACTTTGACATGATAAGGAGTATCGACTACAGCGTATTCTGCAGGCAGGCTGTTTACTCCAATACCGATATCGGAATCACACAGCTCTTCTATGACGACGACATCACTCCTTACATGATCCTTATGCCAAATGTTGGAAGCAGAGCAAGTCTCTGGCAGGAAATAAACGGTAAAAACAGAAGAACCAAAGCAAGAATGATCGTATCCATCTTCAATACAGAAAACACCGAAGAAGCAATGATAAAGCTCTTTGGCGAATTCAGATGGGAAATGTGCAAGACTGTACAGGGCGTACACTGGAACGACGTTACAGATCCATCTCTTACTTCCATGTACTGCGACTATCTGCAGTTCTTTAAAAAGAACTCTGCCCTGTCTACAGAGAATAAAGAAAAGCTCAGAACAGATCTTAAGAAATTCAGCAACAACTACAAGAATGTATTTATTGCTGATTATCTCTCCTACATTAAATACGAGTCCCAGAGTTCACCAAGGCTCAACAAGGTTGTGCGAGAGATCCTGTTTACCTTCTGTCCATTCTCCAAAGAGATCCGTGAAAGGATCGGAGATAATCCTCAGTACACTGAGCTTATCAACCACTACAACGCCCACATGAGCAATGTAGCAAAGCCTATAGTCAATACAATTGCAAAGCTAAAGAAAGAAGACATTCCTGTACCAGAGGAACTCACAAGACAGATCGAACACCTGAAGAAATAAAAAAAGCCCTGACTCCCATGAGTCAGGGTTTTCTACTTATTATGAATTTGATAGTGATGTGATCACATCTCTGATACACTGAAGAGACTTAGCTGCAGTTTCAGGTTTGGTATCTTCTAGTGTTGCGTGAATAAATGGCTTCTTCTCAAGAGCAAACTTTATTATGCTCTCGTATTTCATCTCACCAAATCCGCATCCAACGCTCTTTACGCTGTCCTCCATAAGAATGGAATCTTTAAGGTGTATCATGGCTATATCCTTACCAAGAAGGTCTATGGCTTCATCTATCACCTCATATCTCCTGTCATAGTTGTCTGTCCAAAGGAGATTCACAGGGTCAAAAATGATCTGAAGATTAGGGGAACCTATGCGATCCAGAACCTCTCTTGCCCTCTTCGCATCATACACGATATGTCTGTAAACAGGCTCAATGGCAATGATAGTTCCAGTACTCTCTGCGCACTTAACAACAGGCTTAAGGTTAGTGATAAAAGTATCCAGCGCCTCCTTTGAGTGGCAGGCCTCTTTATCGTAAGTGTATGTTTCATTGGGAGCACCAGTCTCAGTTCCAACCATTCCGCATCCAAGAACAGATGCAAAACGAAGGTGAGCAAAGTACTTCTCCTGGGTCTTTTTTAGAGCTTCCTGATTGGGATTAGCGAGGTTTAAATAGCATCCAAGTACAGCAACATCCAGATCAGCTTTTCTGAAGGCATTTCTAAGATACATTGCATAACCGGGATTTAAAGCGTCAGTATCCGCAGTTAATCCAGGAACCTTTGAAAGGGCAATATGCACACAATCAAATCCCTGTTTCTTAATATCAGCCAGTCTCTCCTCAAATGGGAGCTCTTTTGTATCATGAAATCTTATTCCTATCTGCATCACTTTGTAGTCTCCATTCTGTAGAATATTCCCTTTTTCTCCATTAGCTCCGCAAAGCTTCCAACCTCTGCAATAGTGCCCTTGTCGATAACTATGATCTTGTCAGCTTTTTCAATGGTAGCAAGTCTGTGGGCAACAATAAAGGTTGTGCACTTGCTGGAAATATTATCAAGGGCGTAGGACACCTCTTTTTCAGAGATGGCGTCAAGAGCAGATGTAGCCTCATCCAAAAGAATTACCTTTGGATCCCTTATAAGGGCCCTTGCAATTGAGAGCCTCTGCTTCTGGCCTCCAGAAAGCTTATCTCCATGCTCACCAACTATTGTATCAAGTCCATTTGGAAGCTTGTCTATAACGCTTCTAAGCCCCGCCTCCTCAATAACCTGATCAAGTCTCTCCTGCGTAACTCCAGTCGTTCCATAAAGAATATTGTCACGGACAGTTCCGGAAAACAGTATCGTATTCTGTGGCACAACAGCCAGCTGCTTCCTGTAGCTCTGTAGATTGATGTCCTGTATATCTTTTCCATCAATGAGGAGCCTGCCACTTGTTGGCATTCCAAAGCCTACAAGAAGGTTCATGATAGTACTCTTGCCTGCGCCTGATTCTCCAACAAATGCCACAGTCTGTCCCGGTTCAACATGGAAGGAAAGACCTGTGATCATCTCCTCATCGCTGTCAGGATAAGCATAGCCAGCGTTTTCAAAATCAAACTCTCCCCTGATCTCTCCGATGTCTTCCTTGCCTGTGCTGTCCTCTATATGTGGAGATTCAAGGATCTCCCCAATACTGGTAACTGATTCAAGTCCCTTTGAGATGATAGGAAGGAGGGTCAAAAGAGATGACACCTGCCCAACAATAGTCGTAAAGTAGCTCTGATAAAGAACCACATCACCAACCTGTACCTTGCCAGTCACTGATAAAACAGCTGTAAAGGTAAGACACATTATCTGCGCTATCTGGAAGATTGCCCAGCTTACAGCTCCAAACTGTCCCTGGATTATATCAAGGGAATAACCAGCCTGGGCAATTAAGTCCACCTGGGTGTCCATTCTGTTTATCTCTTCATCCTCAAGTCCGTGGGCTCTTGTTACAGGAACCAGCTGAACCATTTCCATGACCTTGGCACTGGTCTCTTCCATCTCTTTCCTGAACTTCTGATTGTGCTTCTTTATTGGCTTTTTAAAGCTGACAACCAGTACCGCTGCAATAGGAACGGTAAACAGGAAGAACAAAAACACGATCAAGCTCTTTGATACAGTTACAGTAAGAGCGACGATAACGTTGATGAATATATTGATAAGTGAAACAAAAAGCTGATCAGATAATGTCTCAACAGCCTCCACGTCCCTTATGATCTTGGACTGCAGTCTTCCCGAGAGCATCTCCTTTTGGTGAGGAATAGACAGTACCTGGATCTTGTGAACCAGGGCGCTTCTAAGTCCCGCCTCAACCTTTCTCACAGCTCTGCTCCTAAAGTGTATGTGCAGGTGATTCATAGGGACGTTCAAGATCAAAAGAAATACCATGAGTACCGAATCAAATGCAATGATCCTGTAGATATCAGGATTGTGGCTGGTCACATTATTGATGATATTAGCCGTAATTATTGGAAGCACCCATACAGGGCTGTGCTTGATTATGTAAAAAACAGTGGACCAAAAGAAATTCATGTAGAGCCCTTTGTAAAATCCAATAAGGATCTTAAGAGGATTGCCCCTGTGCTTTTCAAAGCTCTCAAAATATACCTTTGTATCCAGATTTACAGAATTGTTCATTCTAAATATGTTCCTCACAAAACATGTTTATCTATCGAAAAATTATAGCTCATCTACTCTCACATAGCTAAAATCAGCATATCCATGATCTTTGGGATTACCTGCGCAAAGAGCATAGATTCCAATCTTTGCTCCAACCCAGGTATGATCAAGAGGTGTATATGTTACTCCAAGATCAAGAGCCTCTCCATCTGGAAGAATAAGGTCCATGGATAAAACGGGTTCCCTTCCTCCATAAGGAACATTCACATCCTGATAGTACATATCCTCTCCTGACGCCTTTTCATCCTCATGCTTAAAGGTCATTCTGATGGTCAGATCCTTAATAAGCTCAGATAGATCAATGGCTCTTTCGTTAGCCAATCCGGACAGAGAAAGCTCTTTTTCTGTGACTTCGAACTTATCCTTGTCAGAGCCCGCAGATCTGGCTATTTTGAGAATATAGCTATCCTCATTCTTTTGGACATAGGCGGTTATGTACTGTCCGCCAGTCATGCATACTCCGGCTCTTTCACCTTCTCTAAGGCCCAAAACGTCAAAGCAGATATCCGCCACAAACATTGGATAGATGATCTTCTGGGTAAGAACATTGGCACTTTTCCAGATTATTGGCTCATCTTCCCCTGAAGGGTTTAATGCAAAAAGCCTTAATCCATTTTCTTTATCAGTAGCTGTGCAAAAGTCGTTTCTATGATTTCCAAGCCACTGCCAGCAAAGGCCATATCTGCCAGATGGGAAATCATCTGAAGCCTGCAGATTAATTCTATCAGAGGGTAAAGCTCTTTTAACAGGAATATCCTGTTCAAAAACTGGCTCTCCGCATCCATCTGCGTTTCCATCTTCGCCTATAACTGGCCAGCCTTCCTTCCAGGAAACAGGCTGAAGATGACATATTCTGCCATACAGACCTCTGTCCTGAAAATGAAGAAAGTACTCTTTTCCATCCTGCGTATCAACAAGTCCTCCCTGATGAGGTCCGTTGATCACAGTACTGCCCTTATCCATGACTGTTCTGATCTCATATGGTCCATGGATATCACGGCTTCGAAGAGCCACCTGATAGCCATTTCTCACTCCTCCTGCAGGAGCAAGGATATAGTAATAGCCATCTCTTTTGTAGACCTTTGGTCCCTCGATAGTTACTGCAGGGTGCCGAGGGTCATTGCCATCGAAAATAAAACGGTCCTCAGAGATTGCAGTAAGTCCATCAGGGCTTATCTCAAAGATTCCAAGGATGCTCTTAAATCCAATCCTGCTCTTGGCATAGCCATGGACAATATAGGCCCTGCCATCATCATCCCAGAATGGGCATGGGTCAATAAGTCCCTTACCCGGAAGAATGCAGACTGGCTTTTCCCACTGCCCAAGAGGATCCTTAGTCCTTACTACATAGTAGCCTTCATCTGGCATTCCATAATAGATATAAAACCATCCATCATGATATCTGATTGAAGGTGCCCATATCCCTTCAGAATGCCTTGGAATATCAAAACGCTCCTCTTCGATATTATCTACAGCGTAGTTTACAAGCTCCCAGTTTACCAGGTCTTTAGAAGTAAGGATTGGAAGCCCTGGGGTGTAATTGAAGCTACTTGCTGTCAAATAGAAAGTGTCGTCTACTCTTATAACATCAGGATCGCTGTAATCAGCAAACAGAACCGGATTCTGAAATTTACCATTTCCCAAATCTGAATAGCGCATCACGCACCACCTTAACCATTAGTTTCTATATCCATAGATTGCGAAAGTAAAACGTCATCTGCAATAAGGCTCTTATATGGGTCTCCAAGCTTTGTGATGGCTCTGGCGATCATCCCCGCATAGAGCATTGCTCCTTCATACTTAAGATGGGAGTTATCTGTCTTGCCTTCAGGAGCCCAGCTGGCCTCTCCCTTTTCAAGATTCATGTAGTATTTCTTAGAGGCCTCATCTCCTGTTTTTTCAAGGAAGTCCCGGCTCTCGGTAAAAAGATCTACCACAGGCACGTCAAACTTTTCCCCTGCCTCTTTCATACCCTTAACATACTCGGTATGCTCAGATTCCTTAAGCTTACCATCTTCATAAAAGAGCCTTCGCTCAACAGAGGTAATAAAAACCGGATAAGCATTCTTATTTCTGGCAACGTTCACAAACTTACCAAGGTTTTCAATAAACTCTCCGTGAGGTTCAGTATATCTGGATGGGTCCTGCTTCTTTTCGTCGTTGTGACCAAACTGGATAAAGAGATAATCCCCTTTAGTAATGTCATTGTAAATAGTAGCCAGTCTGCTCTCATCAATAAAGCTCTTTGTACTCCTGCCATTAACAGCATGGTTTACAACAACCACATCCGCTTTTGTGTATCTGTCAAAAGCCTGACCTATGCCAGTCTGCGGATATGTTGAATACTTGTTGGTTGCTACAGTTGAATCTCCTGCCCAGAATATATGCCTCATGATAAACTCTCCTAAAAAACGCCGTTCAAGTCAAACATTAACCTGAACGGCGTATTCTACAATTTGTAAATATAGCAGGTTACTCTTTTACAGCACCTACGTTAACACCCTTTACAAAGTACTTCTGAAGGAATGGATACAGAAGCATGAAAGGAAGTATAGCGCATACGATCGCTGAGTAGTACAGAGTACTCTGAGAAACCTTATAAGCTGTTGTCGGCGTATCGCCATCCATGACCATAACTCTCAGGATATACTGGAAGTTAACCTGATCACGATTTGTGATGTAGATCTGAACTGTTGAATAATCGTTCCATACAGTTACAGCAAACATAAGTCCGATTGATGCAAGAGCTGCCTTTGAAAGAGGAAGCACGATCCTGAAGAAGATTCCCATAGGAGAACATCCATCGATCTTGGCCGCTTCAAAAAGCGATCCAGGAATACCTTCAAAGAAGTTTCGCATCAGTACCAGGTTGTAAACGTTCATACCATGTTTAACAACCAGGATCCACATCTTATTAACAAGACCAAGCTGTTTCATAACCAGGTACTCAGGGATCATACCACCTGAGAAGATCATGGTGAAAAGAAGGAAGTAAGCCATTGCTGTTCTTCCTGGCATCTCATACTGTGAAAGAACATAACCACCAAGTGTACTCATTACAAGACCAAGGAGTGTTCCAAGGATTGTTGTAACAACAGAGTTTACAAATGGATGATAAAGCTTGGATGTATGGATGATAGTACGATATCCATCCAGGGTTGGCTGATTAGGGAACAACTGGAACTTGTACACACCAACTGCGTTAAAAGAATCAACTACTACCTTCCAGATTGGGATAAGGACTATAAGTCCAAGCAAAATAAATACTATGTAATTAACTATGTCAAATGCGTCGGTCTTTTTCTTTCGACCTGCAGCAAATTCTACTCTTTTTGCCATCGTAAGCCTCCTTAAATGATTCCACGTCCGCGAACTCTCTTACTAGCTCTGTTGCAGATAAGAACAAGTGCGCAGCCTACTACTGATTTGAAAAGACCAACTGCAGTTGAATAACCATAGTTTGGAATAGCTGTCATGAAGGTCTTACGATAGATGTAAGTTGAAATAACGTCTGAAACATCAAATACTCGGTTGTTGTACATAACGAATACTGACTCGAAAAGGTTAAGAACCTTAGCAAGGTTAAGGATCAGCACGATGATGATTGTGTTAAGGAGTTCAGGAACTGTCACATACCAGATCTTCTGAAGTCTTGTCGCACCATCGATATCAGCAGCCTCGTAGAGCTCAGGGTTGATACCAGAAAGTGTTGCAAGGAAGATTACAGTACCCCAACCAGTTTCCTTCCAGATGTTTACCAGGTAGTAAACATGTCGCCACAAGCTGGTTTCATGCATGAAATCAATGCTCTCTTTGATAAGTCCCCAGTTCTTTAAAGTCTCGTTGACGAAACCAGTTGAAGATGTTGAAAGGAAAAGTGTAAAGATAGCTGCTGTAACAGTCCATGACATGAAGTGTGGAAGGTAAATAACTGTCTGCAGTACCTTCTTGGCAAAGAGGTTTGCCATCTCATTGATAAATACTGAAACAATAACAGCAGTACCGGTTGTAATAAGGAGCTTGATGATAGACAGCTCCAATGTATTAGTAAAGGCCTTCCAGAAGTCTGCATCTGAGAACATCTTGGTGAAGTGCTTAAGGCCAACAAATTCGATTTTCTTTAAGGTGTAGTCGTAGAAAGCATATCTGACACCCAGCATAGGCCAATAGTATACTATCAGCACATAGATAAATACAGGAAGAAACATCAGATAGAAGCCTCTGTGATTCCAGATGCGCATTCCAAGTGGTTTCTTATTCAGAGTCTGTCCTGTGGACGTAACCTTTTTTGTTTTGCTCATTCTCTTGCCCCATTCATTTAAAAAATATAACTTGGATTTTGTTTGTTGATCGTAAATGAAAAAAAGAAATTGTTTTTAGTTCTACATGGGCACCGCCTAAGCGGTGCCCACATAGTTGTTAGATATTTTTAAGAAAAAACAAAGAGTCAAAAATTACTCAGCGCTGTTAAGCTCCTCGAGGATTGTGTTGATTGTATCGCCCCACTTTGACTGGTAGTCAGCGATAGCATCTTCTGCTGTCATCTTACCAGCTACAACGTTGTTGAGGTATGTTGTCTTATCTGTAGCAAGATCTGCCTCAACCTCTGTAAGTGTCTCTGATGAAGGAGACTGAGGTGCATCTACACAGTTCTCTGTGAAGAACTTGTTACCAGCTGTTACAAGAGGATCATTATCAATGAATCCGTTTGTAAGAGGTGCAATAACAAGTACTGGATCAAGGTGGTTCTTCTTCCATACAGCGTTAGGATCGTTAGGAGACTGCTTAAGGTGGAACTCACCCTCTGCGTACTCGTAATCCTTCTTCTTGTCAGGATCGTCTGGGTTTGTTGTGAATGACTCAGCGTGTGTTGACCAGTGAACGTCCTCAGCACCATATGTCCAAAGTGTCTGAACCTTGTCACCGTCAAGCATTGTCTCGATAAGTGCATCGAAGATAGCCTGCTCACGAGCGTCGTTTCCATCACCATCATCTGTGATTACCCATACAGGAGCCTCACGGTTAAGGTATCCGCCCCATGTATCCTTGATCTCCTTGATAGGAGCAAGCTGAACGAGTCTGTCATCGCCAAGATCAGCGTCTACATCGTTCTTGTCAAGGTTATCTGTAAGTGTTCTAAGCCATGTTCCAGCCCAGTATGTGAATACACCTTCAGAAGTTGTCTGGTCGTTTGAGAACCATTTCTCACGAGCAACCTTAGTTGTAGCTTCCTCTGTATCCTTATCGATTACGCCATCAGCATAACCCTGAGCAAGTCTGTTAAGAGCATCGATTGTAGCCTGCTCCTGGAAACCGTCTACCCACTGATCGCCATTCTTGTAGATAGCTGGGTAAGCGCCCTGCCAGAACTCTGGCATGTAGTTGATGTAAGGAGCCTCGTCAAGCTTACCAAAGCCTGCTGCGATAACACCTGTCTGTCCATCCTTAGTAAATGCCTTAAGCATGTTGTAGTAGTCATCAAATGTCTTGATATCGTCGATCTTAAGTCCAGCTGCATCAAGCCATGACTGCTTAACATAAGTAACACATCCGTTACCATATGTAGGAGCAAATGCATAAAGCTCACCGCTTGCTGTCTTCATGTTCTCGTTGATTGAAGGAAGTGTAACTCTTGACTGGAACTCTGCATTAGCATATGCATCAGCCATGTTCCAAAGAATTCCTGTTGTCTGGTACTGCTTGAACATTGTAGCGCTCATGATAAGAGCATCTGGATACTGTCCGTCACCAGGCTGTCCTGTTGTAAGGAGCTGAGCTACATTGTCCTTGTAACCTGAGTGCTCAGGCTGGTTGATGTGAAGAGTGATTGGATGACCAATCTTCTCTGATACAGCCTGCTCCCACTGCTCGATGAAAGCGTCCTGTCCGTTATCAACGTTAGCTGTAAGTGTTCCGTCTACTGTGATGTAGAGGTCTGTGAGCTCATAGTCCTCTGCTGCAGAGTCTGCTGTATCTGTAGCAGCTGCATCACCTGACTGAGCTGATGTGTCAGATGACTGAGTGTCTGTGCTCTCTGGAGCTGCTGATCCGCAAGCTGCAAGAGAAGCTACCATTGCTGTCGCAAGAAGTAATGATAAGACTTTCTTTTTCATTGTAATTCGTTTCCTCCCTAGAATTAGTTTTGAAAGAAAAAATGTAAGCGTTTTCACTTACTTGTGTATGTACTGTAACATGTCTGATAATCCTTTGCAAGTAGCAATTTTGTAGGATTTGTAACAAACTTGGGCACTTTTTCTGTGAAATGCCCTTTTTAAGGCATTTCCGAAAGCTCTTACATATCTAAAATTTACAATAAAATTTTGTCATTTTAAAAAAATCGACCTTGTTTTATAAAAAAATGACCAACAGACACCATATTTTGATATGTATCCGTTGGTCATAATGCATAACAGGGTTGTTTTCTTATGTAAGATATGTCATGGGCAGTTTTATAATGTTACACCCCTCTTCCATATCGCCATGTCATGGAAGCCTGCAATTTCGCTCTTAAGCTTCTCTCCTGAAGCTGTCCTTACAATTTTTTCAAAAAGTTCGTCTGTAAGCTCTTCAAAAGTCCTTCCGTCCAGTATCTGTCCGGCACTGTAATCGATCCAGTTAGACTTTTTTGATGCGATAGTGTTGTTACTTGCAATCTTCATAGTTGGAACAGGACATGCAAAAGGTGTGCCTCGTCCTGTTGTAAAGAGGACTATCTGGGCTCCTGCACTTGCAAGAGCTGTAGCTGCACAAAGGTCATTACCTGGCGCACAAAGGAGATTGAGTCCAGTAACATCTGTCCTGTCGCCATACTCCATTACGTTCATAACAGGATAATCACCGGATTTCTGTGTACATCCAAGAGATTTATCTTCAAGAGTAGTAATTCCACCAGCCTTGTTTCCAGGTGAAGGATTCTCATAAATAGGCTCACCCTGTCTGGTGAAATATTCCTTAAATCCATTGATCATATTCACAGTATCGTTAAAGGTCTTTTCATCCTTACATCTGTTCATAAGGATAGTCTCAGCTCCGAACATCTCAGGAACTTCAGTAAGTATGGATGTTCCGCCGTACTCAATTATCCTGTCAGATATCCTTCCGACAAGAGGATTTGCTGTGATACCTGAAAATCCGTCGCTTCCTCCGCACTTAAGTCCGATAACCAGCTTTGAAAGATCCGCATCTTCTCTCTCATCCTTTGAAGCAGCCTCAATTATTTCCTTAAGAAGATTAAGACCATCTTCCATCTCATCATCTGATTTCTGGCATACCAGGAACTTAACTCTCTCCTTATCATACTCCCCGATATAAGGCATAAGTACATCTATATTGCTGTTCTCGCAGCCAAGTCCAAGGACCAAAACTCCGCCCGCATTTGGGTGATTGATAAGATCAGCAAGGATAGTTCTTGTGTGTTCCTGATCATCACCAGTCTGGGAACACCCGTAGTTATGTGTAAAAGCAACTACTTCATCTATATTACCTTTGATATAAGAGTTGGCTTCTTTTGCAAGAGCAGTGGCTATGTTATTTACACAGCCAACTGTTGGAATGATCCATATCTCATTTCTTATTCCAACTTTTCCGTTTTTCCTTACAAATCCCTTGAATGCGCCCTTTCTAGTGGCCATCTGGGACTTTTTCTTTTCTATATCATCAGTATCAGGAGTGTATTTGTAATCAAGAATACCTTCAAGATTAGTCTTGATATCATGGGTGTGCACCCATCTTCCAGTGGTAATATCCTCTGTTGCATGTCCGATTGCATATCCGTACTTAACGATGTTTCCGCCATTTGAGATATCCCTTATTGCTATCTTATGTCCAGCAGGGATATCATCACTAGCTACGATCTGTCTTCCATCTGAAAGCTCGATACTCTCTCCTTTTTTAATCTCCTCAAGACATACAACTACATTGTCTTCAGGATGAATTTGTAAAAATCTGCTCATATAACCTACCTCTTTTTCAAAAATGTTCAAAACATCTGTAAGCGTTTACACTAAAATCATATATTCAATGTTGTGCTACGTCAACGAATTTTTCTATTGTATTTGGCTCTGGGCTCTAGTATAATACTGTTTGAAAAAAACATGAAAATGCTTTCATGAAATAAAATATGTGGAGGGTATAGCAATGAAAAAGTTTATGGACAGAGATTTCCTTCTCCAGACAGAAGCTGCCAAGGTTTTATATCATGATTATTCAGAGAACATGCCAATCCTTGACTACCACTGTCATATCAGCCCTAAGGAAATCGCTGAGGATCGTCATTTTGAGACTATTACTCAGGTGTGGCTCGGGGGAGATCACTACAAATGGCGTCTTATGCGCGCATTTGGTTTAGATGAGAAGTATATGACTGGCGATGCTTCAGACGAGGAGAAGTTCCTCATGTTTGCTAAGTGCCTTGAGAAGGCTGTTGGTAATCCAATTTACCACTGGGCACATCTCGAGCTTCGCAAGTATTTCGGATACGATGGCATTCTTAATTCAAGAACAGCCAAGGAAGTTTACGACCACTGCAACAAGGTTCTTCAGTCTCCTGACATGAGCGTAAGAAAGCTCATCAAGATGTCTAATGTTACTCTCATCTGCACAACAGATGATCCTATTGATACGCTTGAGTGGCATGACAAGATCAAGGCTGATACTTCTTTTGATGTTAAGGTTCTTCCTGCATGGAGACCTGACAAGGCCAAGAATATCTTAAAGCCTGAATTTGCTTCTTATATCAAGACTCTTTCAGAAGTAAGCGGAGTTAAGATAGACTCTTTTGCATCACTTAAGGATGCTCTCAGAGTAAGACTTGACTACTTCGCAGAAAAGGGATGTAACGTAACAGACCACGCTCTTGAGTACGTTATGTACCGCCCTGCTACTGATGACGAGATCGAGGCTATCTTTAAGAAGGCAATGAACGGCGAAGCTGTTTCTTATGAAGAGAGCCTTAAATACGAGACTGCATTCATGCTCTTTGAAGGTGAAGAGATCACTAAGAGAGACTGGGTTATGCAGCTTCACTTTGGATGCAAGCGCGACAACAATACTCCTATGTATGAGAAGCTTGGTCCAGATACTGGTTTCGATACTATCGGTGCTTACTATCCTATGGGTGAGCTTGCAGATTTCCTTGATGCTCTCCACAAAAAAGGAACTCTTCCAAAGACTATCCTTTACAGCTTAAACCCTAGCGATAACAAGATCATCAACACAACTCTCAATGCATTTAACGAGGCTCCTACTGTTGCCAAGATCCAGCAGGGAAGCGCTTGGTGGTTCAATGATACCAAGCTTGGTATGGAGCAGCAGCTTGAGTCAGTTGCTGAGTCTGGTAACCTCTCAGGCTTCGTAGGAATGCTTACAGATTCAAGAAGCTTCACTTCATATACAAGACACGATTACTTCAGAAGGATCCTCTGCAACTACCTTGGTGGTCTTGTAGACAACGGTGAGTTCCCAGAGGAAGAGCTTCCTGTACTTGGTGAGATTGTAAAAGATATCTCCTACAACAATGCAGTCAGATATTTCAAATTCCCATTAGAAACGAGATAACTTATGAGTAACCAGATGACTATCTATGACATTTCCAAAAAGGCTGGTGTATCCATTGCCACTGTATCCCGTGTTCTTAACGGCAGTGCCAATGTTAAGCCCAAGACCAGGAAAAAAGTCATGGACATTATTGAACAGTACGGATACAAACCCAATGCTTTCGCCAGAGGACTTGGTCTTAATTCCATGAAGACTATCGGTATCCTCTGTGCTGATGCATCTGACCTGTATCTTGCCAAAGCTATCTATTATATCGAGCAGAATCTCAGAGAGAATGGTTATCACACCATCCTTGGATGTACTGGATATGAGCTTGAAGGAAAAAAGGAATCTCTTAATCTCCTGCTCTCCCAGCACGTTGATGCGGTTGTAATGATTGGTTCTAACTTTATCTTAAACAACCCTGAGGACAACCAGTATGTTAGAGATGCAGCAGGCCAGGTACCTATCATGCTCCTTAATGCTGACTTTGACTGCAACAACGTGTACTGCACTCTCTGTGATGATTACAAGGCAACTCAGGATGCCACTGAACAGATGCTTTCAAGCGGAGCCAATAATATCCTTTACCTTTACAACTCCAATTCTTATTCAGGACTTCGCAAGCTCGCAGGATATCAGAACGCTCTTTTATCCCATGATATTCCTCTTAAAAAAGAGCTTATGCAGTGCTTTAAGGGAAGTCATGAGGACATCGATGGTGTTAAGAGCTTTGTTGAATCCATCTGCAAGAAAGGTATCAAGTTTGACGGTATTGTAACCAGCGATGATTTCCTTGCAATTGGTGCTATGAACTTTGCAAGAGCAAGCCATGTCAAGGTTCCTTCAGAGCTTCAGATTGTTGGCTACAACAACTCAATTCTTGCGCACTGTTCAGAACCTGAGCTGTCTTCTATTGATAACCGTCTTGAAGATATGTGCATTCAGCTGGTTAAGACTCTTATCGGCACACTCTCTCAGAGCGAAATGCCACAGAAGACCATCTTCTCTGGTGAGCTGGTAAAGAGAGGCTCCACAAGCTTCTAAGTATTGATAAACAAAACCCACTTATATACATTTATTTAAAAAGCTCAGTAGCCTTTTTGTGGTTACTGAGCTTTTTACTATAATTATGTTATTAAGTAGCATCTGTTCATCAGAGTTCTGATGTGCAGTGAGGGCAACGTGTTGCCTCGATGTTGATCTCGCTCTTGCAGTGAGGGCAGATCTTGGTTATTGCAGGAGCTTCTTCCTTTTCCTTCTCAAGCTTAGCTGAAAGCTTATTCATGGACTTAACAATAAAGAAGATAACCAGTGCCATGAGAATAAAGTTGATAACTACGGTAATGAAGGTTCCATAGTTAAGTGTTGCTGCACCTGCTTCCTTGGCAGCTTCCAAGGTGTCATAGGATCCTCCGTCGAGAACGATGAACTTGTTGTTAAAGTCTACGCCGCCAGTAAGAAGTCCAATAAGTGGCATGATAATGTCATCTACGAGAGATGAAATGATTTTCTGAAATGCACCGCCGATGATAACACCGACTGCCATATCAAGAACATTGCCTCTCATGATGAACTCACGAAATTCCCCTGCAACGCCCTTACTCTTTCCTGCTACATCTTTGATTTTCTCTGTCATGTTCCCCTTCTCCTCTCAAAAAATTCATACACTTCCATTATTATATCACTGCTTACGCGAACGATGCATACAAGATTTGCTTCGCATATCTTGTCCGCGCGTCGCTCTTGTGCACTCTACTCTGCTTACTCAAGCACCGCCCTGCTTACTCGAACGATGCATACAAGATTTGCTTCGCAAATCTTGTCCGCGCGTCGCGCGGTATAAAAAATGAGATATAAAACCAGCTTTGCAAGCGAGCTTGCAGCTGGTTTATATCTCATTTTTTGCATCGTTTGAGTAAGCAGGATACGGGAATCGGACCCGCCTCTTCAGCTTGGGAAGCTGACATACTACCGATGTACTAATCCTGCGCGCTACTTTATTTATTGTAGTTAAAGAAAGTCGATATTTCAAGACTATTTGCCTATTCTGTTTGATATAATGGTATAAAGAAAACCGCAATTTCAGACAAGGAGACGACGCTTATGGCAAACATGGGAATCATCGCATTGGAATCAGCAATACACTCTGGCGAAAGGGTTAATGACCTGCTTAAGGAATGGAGAAAGGATAGCGATGGCTTCCTTATCCCATGTGAGTGCCCACGCTTTGGAAGTGGTGAAGGAAAAGGCATAATCAGAAATTCTGTAAGAGATAAGGACATCTATATCCTTGTGGATGTAATGAACAATTCCCTTACCTATAAGATGGACGGCGCACCAAACCGCATGTCTCCTGATGATCATTATATGGATCTAAAGCGCGTCACCGCTGCATGTAATGGCAAAGCTTCAAGGATAACAGTTATCATGCCATTTCTATACGAAGGTCGTCAGCACAGAAAGACCACCAGAGAATCCCTGGACTGCGCTGTGATGCTGCGAGAGCTTGAAAACATGGGCGTACATTCCATCATAACCTTTGATGCTCACGATCCAAGGATGCAGAATACTCTTCCGCTCCACAGCCTTGAGAACATATCTCCTGCTCTTCAGTTCACTCAGGCCCTTCTTACTGAGTACGAGGATATCACCTTAGACAGTGATCACCTTATGTTCATCGCTCCAGATGAAGGAGCTACTGAAAGAGTTGTATTCCTTGCTTCACTTTACGGAATCAATATTGGAATGTTCTACAAGAGAAGAGACTACACCCGAATCATTGAAGGCTGTAACCCGATAATAGCCCATGACTTCTGCGGAGCTTCTGTTAAGGACAAGGACTGCATCGTAATTGATGACATGATCTCATCTGGCGGAAGTATGCTGGATGTATCAAGGCAGCTCAAGGACATGGGAGCAAAAAGAGTCTTCATCTTCTCCACATTTGGCCTGTTCACCAACGGTATGGAGAAGTTTGATAAAGCCTATGAAAAGGGAGAATTTGATAAGATCTTTACCACTAACCTCATCTATCAGAAGGAAGATCTTCTAAAAAGAGAGTATTACTACAGTGTAAATATGAACCGCTATATTGCAGCTATCATTGATACCATGAACAAGGGCAAATCCTTATCAGGCCTCACCAAGCCGGCTCTTAAGATTAAAGAGATGCTTGATACCTATAATAAAAAGTAAAACAAAAAAGAAGCGCTCCGTAAGGAGTGCTTCTTTTCTATAGTTCACTGTAATGTCTGAATTCGAATCCAAGCATGGTCATATCATCAAACTGCTCGGCGTTACCTTTGAATATGTTTACACTTTCAGCAACTGCAGGGAGCGTGGCTGTCATGGTCTCGTTTTTGACAATATTCAACGCTTCTATCATCCTGTCTGTACCATACTGCTGTATATTCTCATTGATCGCTTCAGGAATTCCATCGGAGTAAACAAAGACCTTATCTCCAGGCTCAAGTACAATGTCATATTGTCTCGCCTTAAGTCCTTCCATTGCCGCAAGAGCAAGGGAATGTTTGTCTTTATAAAGCTCATAATCGCCAGAAGCTCTTTTGATAGCAGGATACTCATGTCCTGCATTAGCGCAGGTAAGAAGTCCTGTAGGAAGATCCAGAATTCCAATCCACGCTGTTACAAACATCTCCGCGTCATTGCCCTCGCAAAGGGCTTCGTTGGTCTTTTCGATGATGTCAGCTGGCGTTCCACCCTCCTGGGCAAATGTCCTTATTGAAGTCTTACTTCTCATCATGAAAAGAGCTGCTGGTATACCTTTACCAGATACATCTGCTATTACAAATGCAATCCTGTCTTTATCAACATGGAAGAAATCATAGAAGTCACCGCCAACTTCCTTGGCAGGCTTCATAGTAGCAAATATCTCAATCTCATCCCTGTCCGGGAAGATAAAGGACTTAGGAAGTGATGAATCCTGAATAGTCTTGGCAAGAGTAAGCTCCTGCTCCATTCTCTTTTCCGCAGCCTCAATATATCCCTTAAGAGCAACTACCGTCTCATTGATGTCATCAGAGAGCGTCGCAAACTCCAGTGAATTCCTAACATCTACAACCTCGTCAAGATCGCCATTAGTTATCTTCTCAAGAGATTTATTTATCAGTTTGATGTTATCAACAACAATTTAGTTTACAAGAAAAGCAATGAGCACATAGATCACAGTAAAGAGAAGTATGCTTGAAAGACCGGTTTCATAGGCCATGGCGTCTCTGTACCAGTAGATCTGGTCGTTAGTAAGAGATGTAACAAGGATGTGTTTCTCATCCATCTGCAGAACTCTTATCATGGACTTCTGGCCAAGGTATTCATATCTGACTGTAGTACCCGCAAAGTTCTTAAGCTCCATAGCTTCCTCTGCTCCAACAGTCATTCCCCTGTGGGTTCCATTATTGATATAACCATCTGCCAGAATAATATAGTCATAGGCCACATCGTTATCAGGAGTGATATTCAGATCTCCGTCAAGCAAACTTGCTTTGATATTATCTGTGGTGTACTCAATCTTATTTATCGCATCCTGATACTCAGAACCAGTAAGCAGGTAGAAAGAAAATACAAAGGCGCTTACCAGTACAACGAAGGTAACAGCAAAGAGCCATCTCTGGAAGGTCTCAGAAACCGGAACAAACTCAGGATTCTTTCTAACAAATGGATTCCTGCGTTCTCCGCAAAGCCTCTCTAAAATTGCTGCCGCAATAGCAAGTCCAAGACCAGAGAAAAAGATCATCGGAACAGCGCAGGTCTTAACGACCAAAAACGCCATCTTGAGATCACCTCTGTGGGTAATGAACACAACGTACATATGGAAGACTTCCATTACCGCTCCCATGAAGAAAGCAAATACAGGAGAAGGCTTTTTTCCCTTAAATACTCTCTTGTTCATGCCCCAGGCAACAAAACCCGCAAGGCAGGTTGATACGCTGCAGGCGATCCTTGTATATTCGCCCACACCAAAATATGTTCCAGCGATATATCTTTCAATACCACCGATTAGACCTGCGATAATACCTGAAATAGGTGAGAAAAAAAGGCCAGCAGAAAGAGGGCCAAGATCTCTCACATTGATGATCATGCCCTCATAAGAAATACCATAGTGAGTGGACAAAACAGAACTAAGTCCAAAAATAATACCTATCAGTACTTTCTTGACCTTTGAAATTGTTTTGTTCCTGGTCCACAGCCACACTGATACGATCAAAAGAATGTACAGTGCTGTTACTGCAGACATCTTTAGAACCATAACTAATTCATGCATATAAACATTATAACACAATTAGCTATTCTCATTTACGTAAATGCTCACTCTGCTCTGAATAATATCTGCAACTTCTTTTGCGCTCTTCTGACCACTAAAGAAAGCAGCAACTTCTTCACTAATGATGTTATTTACATTCTGGTTGGCATTATAGGTATTGGAGTTATCAAGACTTCCAATAAACTTCTTGAGGTAATCAACGTCTTCCCTGGTAAGAGGCTTGATCACTATTTCCTGGTCTCCGATCCAGTATGTATCATCTTCGAAGTGCTTGACGCCGTCATCATCAATCCAGAACTGACGCTCCATTGACTTTTCAGCAAGCTTGTCAAAGCTGGACTTTCTGATTGGGAATTCATACTCAAACTCATCCTGGTAATCTTCCATAAGGAACAGTCTTACAAGCTCCCAGCATGCCTCTGAGTTCTTGGTCTTTGAGCTGATACACAGTCTCTGTGAAGGAATGAGCACTGAACAGTTCTTACCAAGGTTACTAGGGAATCCGATAAGTGTTACATTCTCTCCAAAGGTTCCATCCACATATCTTCTATAGGTTCTAAAGCCATTTAAATAGGTCGGGCAGAAAAGAGATTCTCCCTCTATGAAGGTTGTCTCCTTATAATCCATCCATGCATCATCGGAAAGGTGCTCTGGGAAGTTCTTGGCAAATTCAATAAACTTGATGAATTCGTCACTGTCAAAATGACATGTCTTAGTCTCCCAGTCAATGAAACCACTACCTGCTGCAGTAAGCCCCGCGTCCAGAATGTTTTCCCTTGATACAAGTCCGAAGGAATCTGTATATGTAATACCCTTGGCCTTAATCATGTCGATAGCTTCATCCAGAGACAGTATCTCTTTTCCCTGAAGGTAAGAAGTCTTGGTTGAGAATGTGTTGATATAGTAGGAAGGAACAAGCTGGTAAACCTTATCTCCTGTCTTGAAAGCATCAAATACATTTTCTACAAACTCTACATTGGCAAGCTCAGGGTCATTTTTGATAAATGGTGCCAGGTCTAAAAACAGTCCCTTATTGATATAGCTGTCAACTGGCTCCTCTGTCGAGAAGTACATGATGTCAGGAACATTGCCAGATATGATATCCAGGTTAAACTGAGTAAGTCCTGCGTTATTGTCTTCGTTATTGTTTAAGGTTGAATAATCTACAATCTTAACTTTGTAATCCTGGCTCTCCTGATTAAACTTATATACCTTCAGTCTTATCCTGTAATCGATGTAAAGTCCGCCCAAAGTTATGACACTTCTGTCTTTTACCTGTTCGGCGGGAACCTTTGTAAGTCTTACAAGGTGGTAATTGTATTCTTCATCTGGAATATTCGCGATAAATTCGTTGTCACTGATGGCAGCAAGGGATGAAAGTGAATAGCTGACATTAAGATCAGAATCCATATAGTCAAGGAGCTTTACAAGCTCATCCTTGCCATAGTCAAAACCGTAGATTCCATCATTCTTGGAAACATAGATGTCATATCCATTGCCTCCAAAGAACGCAAAATCCTCATAGTTTGTGAACTGTCCGGACTTTTCTCCAAACTGACCTGTTGAAGGGTCAAAGCTCTTGAACTCCATGCCATCATCGCCCCACTTTGATACATAGAGCTTGCCATTAAAGCCTCTGTAGATGCTCATGGAACCCATGTAATACTCATTGTTGCCACCTGTCTGCGAGCTGTCAACGATGGTCTTAAGACTGTTACTATTCTCATCTAGCTTGGCAATTCCCTTATTGGAGCTGATGATAAGACCTTCCTTGTCATCGTATGCCATTCCAAATACTGAGAAGTAGTCATCTTCGTCAGTGATGTCAGCAAGAAGGTCTATTCTAAAGAGCTCATTTCCCTGTGCATCATACTTAACAAGGTACTCCTCTTCGTCAGTATCCTCGTCGAAGTATTCATGAGGAGCCTCAGGATCTGTATCTACAGGTTCTTCCTCAGTAGAAACTTCTGTATCCTGAGTATCTACGCTGCTATCCTCTGTCGCCGCATCATTCTCTGCATCTTCAACTTTTTTGGTGTCTACCTCAGAACTGTTCACAAGGATTGTATCTTCGTCATAAACTTCCGGGCCAAAGGTATGCATCTCACCCTCATCATCACCCCAGTGGTAGATGTTTAGGATCGTGTAAAACTCCCCATCTGGTGTGTAGGTCATATATCCGTGACCTTCATTGTCAGACTCAGGGATCTTGATCTCCTTCATATCGCTTCCATCAGGATTAAATGAAAAGATAGTAATATATCCGTTCTTTGAGTAAGTTGTTGCATATACTCTGTCCCCTGAAATAGCTACATTGCTGCAGTCATAGCTTCCTCCAAGGTCCACATCCTCAGACCTGAATACATAGTCTTTGCTGTTTGAACTGGCCTTATCAACAAGACTTTCTTCACTCTTTTTGCCACAGCCAGATAAAGCTGTCACAGTCATTCCAAGGCACAGCGCAAGGCTAAGTGCCTTCTTTCCCAATATCCTTTTCTTCATAATTCTCTCCTCTCTGCCGCTTACGGATTATCGGCACTATCTATCATCTTCTGATGTTTTTTCTGATTATGCTTAACTTCCAGATCGTACTTTTTCTCTGAAAGGAAGTTTACTATTCCTCTAACTGTCCACTTCTTGTGTCTGTACAGATTAACTACAACCACAACAAGTATTATTACAAGTGCAATAAGTGCAATGGTCCTTACAAGAAGAATGAGGGCCAGAATATCCTCATATCCCCTTGCAACATTCTCCCAATATGGGTAGAATATCGCCTTTCCCCACATGCTTCTGGTAAAGAAGTTCTTAAGCACTGAAAACAGGGCAAAGGCTGAAAACCTGTCCGTGTTATCAATTGCTACAACCACATCTTCATTTGAAACAAGACTCTCTTTGCAAAGCTTGACCGCAAGTCCCTTTACCGGATTTGGGCAGAGAACTTCAACGCAGTTAATTCCTCCTATGCTGGCTGTCACTCCATCTTCAGATACTTCTGTGGGCTCAGTAACTCCGCTAAGAATAGTTCCATATTTTGTAAGGGAGTCATAGGACATATAGACGTAGCTCTTTGATAAGCCAGCTGCTTCATTGAGCTTTCCAGTATCTTTTTTCACAACGCCAACTATGTAATGTGGAACTTCTGAGATCATGACGCTCTGGCCGATAATATCCGTTGAGCCAAATAGCTGCCATGCTGTGTCCTCGTCAATGACGATCTTGTCCTTCATGATGTCATCGCCGTCAAAATACGTTCCAGATATCAGAGTCAGAGGATGAAAGATAAAGAAATCACCACCTGCTCCTATAGCTGCAGCATTCTCCAAGGTCCTGTTCTCAAAAGAAAGTGTAGCCTGGCCCTGGGCACAGTAAGATACCGTGTACAGGTTTCTGATGCCATCATCTTCCTCAGAAGGAGTCTGCGCTTTATTGCCATACATATCCTCAATGCCAATGGTATCTATTATCCTTGGAGCTGAAAGATAACTGTCCTCCTCTTCTGCAAGATCTGTAACTCCTGCGTCAAGGAGCTTGCGCTCAAGGATATAGTTAAAACGCCTTATATCATCCTCGGTAGCCTTCTGATCCTGTGTAAGAAATAAGGAAATCTGTGCCATGGTCATATCCTCAGACCACCGTTGAGCACCAAGCTGATCAGGAAGCCCTGCGATAATGTGTCTTGAAACTGCTCCAAGAACAGCATAAACAGCAAAAAGTACTATGCAGCTTATGGTGACTGCCACTTTCTTTTTATCCGAAACAAAGGCCTTCCCCCAGCTCGCTATATTCTCTTTTATTTTGTCAAAAGAAATAAAAGCCTTCATTTACTGCTCTGCAAGCCTCACCTGATCTCCTGGTTTTATAAGGGTAGTTGCTGTTGTTATAACGAACTCATCGCCGTCAATTGCACCGGTTATTGCGCTGTTATTGTCATCCTGAGCAAGAACATTTACATCAACTCTTGAAGTAATGTATCTGTTTCCAAGAGGACTGGACTTGCTGTTTACAACAAGGATGAATTTGCCGTTACTGTCTGTCTTGATCGCACTGTTTGGTACAACCAGATCATAGTCCACTGACCTTTCTCCTATAGTTAGAGAAATAGACTGGCCAGGTGTAAGGTCCTTACTTTCAAGCTTAAATGTAAGGAGCTTTTTATTTGACGGATCAGTTTTATCATTCTTGATGGAAGTCAGTGTAGCCTTAAAATCTTCACCAAACTGCCAGATATTCTGTGGTCTTGCAGCATCCCCAACCTTAAGCTTCTGGGCCTGTGAGTTGGTAACTGAAAAGCTTGTAGTCATATCTTTTCCATCAACCTGAACAACTGCAATTGTCTCATCCGCAGATGTGGACTCACCTGCAGCTTTTGAAAGACTTGAAATAGTACCTGCAACAGGGCTCTTTACTGAAGCCCCAACAGAATCAGCCTCAAGCTTGGCAATCTTGTCCTTCTGTTCTTTGATCTTATCCCTCTGCTGGCAGAGGCTTATCTCTGTCTTGATGCTTGTAAGAAGCTCTGTTTTAGCCTTTTCTGCGGCCTTGAGATCTGCTGCTGTCTTGGCTTTCTGCTGGTATAAGGTAGCGAGCTTCTGATCGTAGCTATAGCCCTGCTGTGTTCCGTAGTTGCCAAGCTGAGAGCTGTCCTTGTTAAGTTCAGCTATCTGCTTGGTCAGTTCTTCTTCCCTGTCGCTGTCCCCATTTTGCTCGGCAACAATAAGCTCATATTGAAGCTGTGCCAAACTGTATGCAGGTGTTGCTGCATTGTAGGAGTTACCAGCAGCATCGTAGTTGCCCTTCTGGGTCACAAAGTCAATTGCTGCCTGCGCTTCATTATCTGCATTCAGGGCGTTATTGTAATTGACATTGGCTGCAGCAAGCTCAGCCTGATATGTATCAAATGTAGTATTTCTGCCATTTCTCACATTGGTGATCACATCATTTGGAACATCTCCGGAAAAGAGTGCCTGCTCATAGGTCAGTTCCATGGTATCAAGCTTATCTTTTGCTTCTGTAAGCTCTGAGGATTCCTTATCCTCCAGGTAATAGATAACATCACCGATCTCCACATGAGCTCCCTCTTTTACTGCAACGCCAGATATCTTCCTGGTCTCCTTGACAGTAATGTTGTATGGATCCTCAGCTGAAACCGTTCCTGTACCTCTTATCTGAGGGCTTATGCTTCCGTTTGCGATCTGCCTTGTGGCAACCTGCGGAAGGGAATAATTCATAATAGTATTAGAAAAGAATGTCAGGACAAGCATAACGGATAAAAATCCGATTGCTACATTCTTGATCATATCCTTTCTGTTTCTTGGAGATTTCTTTTCCCCATCCCCTGATACTATCTCGTTTTGCTCTTTTACAATAATTTCTTCTGACATAGCTCTCTCCCAAAATTAACCTTTTATTCCACCCTGGTACGAGATACCCTCAACCAGATAATCTTCGCCGTATAGGAATATCAAAAGTGGTGGTACCAGATAGATCACAGCCACCGCAAATGCAAGGCTTATCTCTCCGGTGTTTATCTTAGACAAAAAGACTGACAGTGGATGTTTGTCCGAATCAGGCAAAAGAATCAGCGGCTGTTCAACCATATTCCAGTAATCAAAGAAAACCAGGATTGCAATTGAAGCAAGGCCTCCTTTACAAAGTGGCATGCAGATCCTTGTAAAGATCATCCACTCATTTGCCCCATCTATTGATGCCGCTTCCATAACTTCGGTGGGGATCCTCTTCATAAACTTGGTCAAAAGATAAACCGCAAAGGGTGAAAAAAATCCAGGAAGCAGTATGGACCATGCACTTCCATAAAGTCCAAGTGACCTTGAAACCAGGAAGTTTGGAACCAGTGTGACCTGGTATGGCATCAGCATTATAATTATATATGCAAAAAAGATCGCTCTTTTTAGCTTACCGTCGTATCTGGCAAAACCATAGGCCGCAAGGGTTGCAACCCCGAGCTGTACAACCACGATAGGCGCCACATCGATAACTGAATTCCAGAATTTAAACAGATATTCCGGACTCTTGAATAAAACCGTATAGTACTGGGCGAAGGTGATCATGTCCGGTATAAGTTTTAAGTTCACGGTCTTAGAAACAAATACCTTTCCGCCCTTGTCTGTTGTTGCAAAAATACTTCCGTAATTGGCACTTATCTCCGATGCTGACATGAATGAATTGGTGAAGGTCAGTATGATCGGAAGCAGGAACACTGCAGCAAACATAACAGCCATAGCTGTAACGATTATTGTCTTTACCTTGTCTATTCTCTTTCTTTTTTTTCGAAGGCGCGCAAGCGCCATACCTCTGGCTAACATCTGACTATCCTTCAAGGTCCTTTCCGTAGAAGTTCTCAACCTGATACATTATGTATACCAGACCCGAAACCACCATAAACATGATGATCGCCGCAGCTGAAAGCTTTTGATAGTCCAGTGAAGCAAAGGTGTTATTCATAAAGTGCTGCATCATATACAGGCTGCTGTAGGGGTAATCCCCGGTCATAAGGTAGATCTCTCTGAAAACCTTAAAGGAATTGATAAGGGACATGATGGCAACAAACAAAATGGTCGAAGACATGTACCTTACCTTAACATACCAGAACACCTGAAATTTACTGGCGTTCTCAAGGGCTGCCACTTCCATAAGTTCCTTGGGAATACTCGCAAGAGCCGCCATAAACAGGATCATGTTATATCCTAGGTTCTTCCATAGAAAAAGAACTACGATAACTATCTGGGCCTTATCCGACTTAAGGAAGTCTATCTTGTCCGCTCCAAGAAGCTGCATGGCATTATTGATGATTCCGTTGTAATTAAAAAACACCTGCCATATAAGTACAACTGATGCAGTTGGAACCATAAGGGGACTTAAGAAAAAGGTCCTGAAATAGCTCTTTCCCGGAATCCTGGACTCCATAACTGCCGCCAGGAAAAGAGACAGAATAACCGCCAGCGGAACAGCCAGGAACGAAAACTGCATGGTATTTACGCCAGCCTGTTTGAAGGCTGCATTCTTCCATACATTTATAAAATTATTAAACCCTACGAAGTTTTGCTGAATTGGATTGTCTATAAGAGAATAATAGATAACAACAAAGAAGGGTGCTACGAAAAACACTGTAACACCCAGAAGTGACGGTGCCAGGAAAAGCCATGAAATAAGGCTTTTCCTCTTACCTACCGTCAAGCTCTGTCTCTTTTTATCAGTTTGTATCCGCCACAACAAAATCTGGAACCTGCCCCTTTATAAATGTATAGTATGATCCGGCATATTTTGATCTGTCCTCAGTTGTATAGATCTGAGCACTGTACTGCTCGTTATTGTTGTTGTAATTGTACCATGGATTATAGTAATCAGTGGAGATGATAGAGCCAAGAATCTCTTCTATCTGTTTCTCATCTGTATAGGACATTTCCTTGGAATCCGGGTACTCCTCTATGTCCTGATAATCGATCTTTTCAAGATCATATCCGGGATAATAGTTGGTCACTGTGATCTTCCTGACGTCAGAAACAGTAATTGTGCTGTCTAAATAGATACCATACTTCTTAAGAAGGTCAATGGTATTGGTGTAAGTATCATATACTTCAAATGTTCCATAGATGTAATTCTCATCATTGACCTCATACTCAATCTGCCCAACAGGCATCTTATTCTTCATACTATCAAAGCTGTAATAAGCAAGAATATCCTTGCGATAAGCATCGCTAAACTCAGTATAGTCAAAATTCTGAGTTTCCTGACTGTCTAATGAAGTGTTGTAGCCAAGGCTCCTGTTAACAGCAGTCTTATCTGCTTCTCTGACATAATCATCATGGAATACTTCAAAGCATCCAGTCTTGTATTCATCACTTGATACTATTTTATTGAGCTGTTCATCCACTGCATCGTAAGGAATAGTGATGTATCTGTAAACATCTCTTCCGTTCTTAAGTCTGTACAGAACAGAAACCTGATAGCCTGTGCTGGAATAGCGGCCAGCCTGCTCATTGATTCTTGTGATCTTCTGGGCATCCATTCCAACCCTGGCTATCTCGATAAAGGTATCTACATCCTTGATCTCCATGTAGTCTTTGCTGCTAAAATCGCTGTTTCCGTAATAGCCATGGAAGAAATGAAATGTTCTGTCACTGGAAATGATGGCGCAGCTCTCTACCTTGGATGCTGCAGGCACGTAGCTGTCAAATCCAAGAAGGTCTCCCTTATAGATAACGAACACAAGAACAACAATGGCTATAGCCATAACCGTCTGGGCAACTCCCTTAAACATTCTCCTTATGTTGCCCTCCATAATGACTTCAATGACACATCCTGCAAAAATGGTAGCCAGGATCATAACGACGCACATCATTACATATAATCTGCTGTTCCATACTGAACTGTAAAGTTCAAATACAAATAATCCACTTCCAATTCCGATTATGGCACTGCCAAGAACCTTGATAAACCAGCGGAAAGGCCTTAACGGAATGCTCTTTCCTGCCCATTCAGTACGTCTAAGCCTTGAGAAAATAAGTACCGCGATAAAGGCGATGACTCCTACAACAACAGTATCAATCTCTCTATCCATGATCGTCTCAATGCACTGTCTGACATAACCTGGATTTAAAATGTAATTTTCTCCCACATTCCTTAGTGTATAGATATCCATCATAGATGAAACTCTGTCATATATAGGCGAGAAGATTACTTTAAATGGCTCCTCACTGTCATAGGTGCTAAAAAAGATCCCCTTAAACAGTGCAATTTCTCCAGCAATGATCACAGAGACGAAAGTAAATGCCGCAGTCAGGATGATCGCTATTGGAAGTGAACCACTAAGCATCACAGCGAGAACTGTCATATTATAAAAAGCAAAGAAAAGTATAAATTCTCTGACTGTCTCTATAAGTGCTGACATTAAAACATTGCCGTTTACAGCTCCCATCGCAGCAGCAACTATAAGTGCGATGAGCTCTGTTCCGATGTAGATGGAAAGAAATGTACCAAAAGCGTTAAAGTAATTTCTCTTTATTCTCTGAGCCCTGGTTGTTGGCTGACTTAAGTAAAAATCAATCTGGCTTGTGTTGAACACATAGGAAAATCCCTGAAGTGCGAACATAACTGCTGTTCCAATCACAAGAATCCAGACCATGGATCTGAAGCCAACTACACTGGCCGTTGCAGCAAGCTTTTCCCTGTAAAGAACCTGCTGGGTCTGATGGTATACATTGGCGTAGTTGATGGACCTTGAAACCAGCATTATTACGCCAAGGATAAAGTATGCAGCATAAAATGGCAGTACTACAAAGCTGGTCCAAAGTGTTCTGTTTATATATGTTCTTCTATTCTTAATCTTTTCACCCAAGGACAAATTTGCGGATGTCATACCCAACTACCTCCGTTTCACTAATAAAGATTTCTTCCAGTGATAGAGCAAGTACTTCAAAGAACACCGGATTTCCTCTCTTAAAGGCTGCTTCCACTTCTTCTCTTTCCCCACGAATTGTATAGGTGGACAGCCTTCCTCTCCTCTCATGCAAAAGAACTTCAAGTCCCTCTACTGCAGCTTTCTCTTCCTCTTCATTTTGGAATACGCACTGGACCTTCTGCATCTTAAGCTTCATATCCTCGATATCCTCAGAGAGGATAACGCCGCCCTGATGAAGAAGTCCTATGTGATCACAGATGTCTTCAAGTTCCCTGAGGTTATGAGACGCAATAATAGGGGTAAGCCCTCTGTCTGCCATATCTCCTGCAAAAAGGCTCTTAACTCCCTGTCTCACTACAGGATCCAGACCATCAAAGGTCTCATCACACAGAAGATACTTGGTTCCGGCACATAGTCCAAGGAGGATCGATACCTGTTTTTTCATTCCCTTTGAAAAGGTGCTTATCCTTCTTTTGGTATCAAGTCCAAAGCCGCTACAGAGCTTGTGGAACCTTAGCTTATCAAAATTCTTGTAAATGCCTTCGTAGTAGTTTGCCATTTCATCAGGAGTTGATGCTGGCAGAAAATACTGATCATCTGAGATGTAGAAGATGTCGCTCTTAACTTCAGGATTATCATAAACAGGTCTCTTATCAATAAGCACTATTCCTGAGTCAGGCTTAATAACTCCTGAGATGATCCTTAGGATAGTACTCTTTCCTGCTCCATTTGTACCTACAAGGCCGAACACTTCTCCATCAAGAACGTTAAGAGAAACATTATTAACAGCTTTGACTTCGTCAAAATCCTTCATAAGATCCAAAAGTTCAATCATCGTTTTTCTCCCCACTTTCTATCTTCTTCAGATGCTCTTTAATATCCTCCACAAGTTCATCGATAGACAAACCAATTTCGTGGGCTTCCATAAAGAGCTCCACAATCTGTTTAACAAGCTCATTCTTCTTGTTGTCCTTTAAAAGAGAATCCCCCTTAACAAAGTTCCCTCTTCCTTTGACAGTGTAGATAAAGCCCTGTCTTTCAAGTTCAGAATATGCTTTTTGAACAGTATTGGGATTGGTGGACAGCTCAACAGCAAGGCTCCTTACAGATGGCATCTGATCGCCCTCCCTAAGGATCCCTTTATACATTTGCATCTTGAAGTTTTCTACTATCTGTTCATAGATAGGTCTGCTGTCCTGGAAATTTATAAGATTCATACACTACCCCTCTCAAACTTCCTTAAATAAAAAAGAATACAAAGTGTACTATTAGTGTTAGTACACTTTGTATTCTAGAACAATTGTATGAATCTTGCAATATATTTTTTATACTGCTTCTACATTTCTTGTTGCGATCACGTCAACGCCAGTACCTGCAACGTTCTTTACAAGAACATCTCCGATCTTGACTGGTGCCTTAACCTCTGCTGCATCAATATCTTTCATTACTTCAAAGATCTTGTTCTTAGGAATGTCGTTTGCAGTTTTAACTGAAACTCTTTCCTTGTCGCCAGAGGTGATCTTAACTGTGCTGGTTACTATCCTTGTAGGATTAACTACTTCTTTTCTTGCGTAGATGTCTCCCTTTGCACAGGTATTACCTTTTACTTCTGTAACTTCTCCATTATCTAAAGTAACTGTAAGAAGGCATCCCATGGGACATCCGATACATGTTAATTCTCTTGTTTCCATCAGCTTGTCACTCCTTTTCTATCTTTACAGTTATCTTCTTTAAGTTTGGATACTCATCAAGTTTCTTCTTCTGAAGAATGATCTGCTCCATCTCACCAGGTGCAAGGATTCTCTTCTCGTTGTGCATTACTCTCTCGTCGTCGAAGTATACACTTACGAAGGAATTCTTATATACATCACCAACTCTGAATCTAACTGTGAGAAGGTCATCCATTCTTGACTTGTTGATAGTACTTGGAACTGTGTATCTTGCGCCTTCAGTAGCTACAAGCTCGATAACATCAGAAGCTTCAGCATTCTTGCAGCCATCGTTGATGTACTTAACAGCGTTCTGTCCAGCTCTCTTTGCTTCCTCTGATACATAGTCAACAAGGTCGTGAACGTGGAGAACGTTACCACATGCAAATACGCCAGGGATGTTGGTCTCAAGGGACTCATTAACTACAGGGCCGGAAGTGATAGGGCTCATCTGAACACCAGCTGATCTTGAAAGCTCATTCTCAGGGATAAGTCCGCAGGAAAGAAGAAGTGTATCACATGTATATCTTTCTTCTGTTCCAGGAATTGGCTTTCTGTCTGGGCCTACCTCGGCGATAGTAACGGCTGTCACATGCTCTTTTCCCTCAATATCAACTACAGTGTGTGAAAGCTTAAGAGGAATGCCATAGTCGTCAAGACACTGAACGATGTTTCTCTTAAGTCCGCCAGAGTATGGTAAAAGCTCTGCTACAACCTTAACCTTGGCGCCTTCAAGAGTCATTCTGCGGGCCATGATAAGTCCGATATCACCTGATCCAAGGATAACTACTTCTCTACCAGGCATGTAGCCTTCGATGTTAACCAGTCTCTGAGCTGTACCAGCTGAGAAGATACCAGCAGGACGATATCCAGGAATGTTGAGGGCTCCACGAGGTCTTTCTCTACATCCCATTGCAAGGATTACAGCCTTAGCAGGAATCTGGAACATTCCATCTTCTCTGTTCATTGCTGTAACAGTCTTATCAGCAGCAATGTCCATAACCATTGTATTTAATTTGTACTCGATGCCAAGATCAAGAACCTGCTTAATGAAACGATATGCATACTCAGGTCCTGTGAGCTCTTCCTTAAATGTGTGAAGTCCGAAACCATTGTGGATACACTGGTTAAGGATTCCGCCAAGCTCATGATCTCTTTCGAGAATTAAAATGCTGTCATTACCAGCTTCTTTTGCAGCTACAGCTGCCGCAAGGCCAGCAGGGCCGCCGCCTACAATTACGATATCATATGTCTTCATGACCCGCTTACCTCCCCTTTTGTTCTCTCAAGCACAATGTTGGAATTACCACCGCTCTTTGTGATCTTCTCATAAGGAATTCCAAGTTCGCGGTGAAGGATTTCCATTGTACGTGGTGAGCAGAAGCCAGCCTGACATCTACCCATACCTGCACGTGTTCTTCTCTTTACACCGTCAAGGGATCTGGCACCAAGAGGTCTGTGGATCGCATCAAGGATCTCTCCCTCAGTGATTGATTCGCATCTGCAGATAATGGTTCCGTATGCAGGATTCTGTTTAATGAGTTCGTTTCTCTCTTCTATGCTAAGTCCATCTGTCTTCTTAACACCCTTACGTGTGCTGATCCAGTTAGCCTTAGGCTTAAGGTTCATCATATCCTTCATCATGTTGCCGACCATCTCGCCGATAGCTGGACTACTTGTAAGTCCAGGAGACTCGATACCAGCGCAGTCGATGAAGCAAGGTGCATCGTCAACTTCCTTGATGATGAACTCGTGATGCTCTTCGTGTGCACGAAGTCCTGCAAATGATGTGATAACGTTTCTGATAGGAAGATTTCTTACGTGATCACCAGCTTTTGCAATAAGATCATCGATGCCAGCTGCTGTTGTGTTATTGCCTTCCTTATTTTCAAGATCAACAGCTGTAGGTCCTACGATGAGGTTTCCATGAATAGTAGGTGATACTAAAACGCCCTTACCAAGCTTAGTAGGCTGTGGGAAGATTGTGTGTGTTACATGTCCACCTACAGTCTTATCAAGCAGGCAATAATCACCTCTACGCTCGATGATGTGCATCTTGTCAGCACTTACCATATTGTGAATCTTATCAGCATAGACACCGGCTGCATTAACAACATATCTTGTCACATATTCACCGTTGTTGGTGCGCAGGTGCCAGTTGCCGTCTTCGCCTTTTTTAATGTCCTCAACTTCTGTATTGAAGCGGAAGTCTACGCCATTCATATTGGCATTTTCTGCCATTGCAATATTGAGTTCGAACGGACAGATGATTCCACCTGTTGGAGCCCAGAGTGCTCCCTCTACATTCTCAGAAAGGTTTGGCTCCATCTCAAGAGCTTCCTCTCTTGAAAGGATCTTAAGATCCTTAACTCCGTTAGCAACGCCTCTGTTGTAAAGATCCTTAAGTCCATCAAGAGCTTCCTTGTGGATGCAGACAACCAAAGATCCATTTCTCTTAAATGGGATATCAAGGTCTCTTGCAAGATCTGTCATCATCTCATTGCCTCTGACATTGAGCTTAGCCATAAGTGAGCCTTCAGCTGCGTCAAATCCAGCATGAACGATGGCTGAATTAGCTTTGGATGTTCCTTCACAAACATCTTCGCATTTTTCCAGTACGCATACGTTAGCTTCATATCTGGAAAGCTCTCGTGCCACTGCAGAGCCGGTAACACCTGCTCCGATTACGATTACATCGTATAACATAATAATCTCCTTCTATAAAGTACTCTTAAAAAAAGGCGAGAGAAAGCAACCTGTGTTCCCCACAGTTTCAGCCTCCTCTCGCCTCCATTCATAATTTAATTAGTCTGGTAATAATATATTAACCAAACATCTGTGCAGCTGCAAGTGCGTTGTAAAGAAGAGATGCAACGATACCGCCGCAGATAGGTGCTACTGCAGGGATCCAGCCATAGCTCCAGTTACCATTCTTCTTGCCGAAGTTAGGTGCAAGGCAAAGGTAAGCAAGACGAGGAGCTGTATCTCTTGCTGCGTTCATAGCGTATCCTGTAAGTCCACCGAAGGAAGCGCCGCAAGCAACGATTACGCCGTATACAAGTACCCATACAGTACGATCTGAGCCAGCAGGGATCAGAGCAAGTGTGAATACAAGAACGAATGTAGCACAGAACTCTGAAAGGAAATTCAGAACCTGGTTAGGAATTGAAGGAGCTGTGCAGAAGCATCCGCGAACAACATCATCATTAGCTGTAGCCTTGATGTGATCTCCATAGAGAACCATAAGGATAGCTGCGCCGAGGAAACCACCGAGCATCTGAGCGATGATCTGTCCAGCAACTGTGCTCCAGTCGCCTGTTCTGATAGCGAGACCGATTGTAACTGCAGGGTTAAATGCTGAAGGGCATCCTGTGAAATTGCTCATTGCAAATGCAGGAACCATAACTGCCATACCCCATCCAATAAGGATGTGAACAGCTCCGCCGCCCTTGAAGCCTGACTTCTCAAGGCTTACGTTACAGCAAACGCCATCGCCAAGGAGAACAAGTAACATTGTTCCAATAAACTCACCTAAATAAACACTCATTGATATTTACCCCCTTTTGAGTATATTTAAATTTTTTTCCTCACTTAGTTAATAGATGTATCAGTCCTTTGCCCATCCAAGAGTTGTGTTAACTGCCTTCTTCCATCCCTTGATCTTGTCTTCACGAGTCTTGTCGTCCATCTCAGGGTGGAACTCTTTGTCGATAGCCCAGTTCTTGATAACGTCATCCTTGCTTGACCAGAAGCCAACTGCAAGACCTGCAAGGTAAGAAGCACCCATAGCTGTTGTCTCAACGCATACAGGACGATGTACTGGAGCGTTGATGATATCTGACTGGAACTGCATAAGGAAGTTGTTCTTACATGCACCGCCGTCAACCTTAAGAGCTGCAAGCTTGATGCCTGATCCCTGCTCCATAGCGCCAAGAACGTCGTTGGTCTGAAGTGCAAGAGACTCAAGTGTAGCACGGATGATGTGTTTCTTATTAACACCACGTGTAAGTCCTACGATAGCTCCACGTGCATAAGGATCCCAATAAGGAGCTCCAAGTCCTGTAAATGCAGGAACTACATAACATCCATTTGTATCATCAACCTGAGTTGCGAAGTACTCAGAATCAGGTGATGTATCAACCATCTTAACCTCGTCACGGAGCCACTGGATAGCTGCGCCTGCTACGAAGATTGAACCCTCGAGAGCGTACTCAACTTTTCCGTCAAGACCCCAAGCGATAGTTGTAAGAAGTCCGTTGTTAGGGAACTGAGGCTTTGTGCCGATGTTCATAAGCATGAAGCATCCTGTTCCATATGTGTTCTTAGCCATACCTGACTCGAAACATGTCTGTCCGAAGAGAGCTGCCTGCTGGTCACCAGCAACGCCTGCGATCTTGATAGGTCCGCCAAAGAACTCAGGATCTGACTCGCCATACTCTGTTGAGCTTGAAGGAAGAGCCTTAGGAAGCATGCTCTTTGGAACCTCGAGCTGTTTGCAGAGCTCATCATCCCAATCAACTGTGTTGATGTTGAACATCATTGTTCTTGATGCGTTTGAGTAATCAGTAGCGTGTACTTTACCCTTTGTAAGCTTGAAGATAAGCCATGAATCAACTGTACCGAAGCAAAGCTCTCCAGCTTCTGCCTTTTCGCGAACACCCTCAACGTTGTTAAGGATCCAGCGAAGCTTTGTTCCTGAGAAGTATGGATCGAAAACAAGACCAGTCTTGTTGTAAGCTGTGTTGTCGATTCCAGGATACTTATCAATGAGTTCCTGCTTCATGTCAGCTGTTCTACGGCACTGCCATACGATTGCGTGATATACAGGCTTACCAGTAGCTCTTTCCCAAACGATTGTTGTCTCACGCTGGTTAGTGATACCGATAGCTGCGATATCTGTGTAAGTTGCCCCAACCTTCTGCATTGCTTCACGAGCAACTGAAAGCTGTGTCTGCCAGATTTCATTAGCATCATGCTCAACCCAACCTGGCTGAGGATAATACTGGGTGAACTCTTTCTGTGCTACAGAACACATCTCACCTTTCTCGTTGAAGAGGATACATCTGTTACTAGTTGTACCTGCATCCAATGCCATAACGTACTTTGCCATTACTAAACCCTCCTTTTTCTTATGAAAGAAATATATTAAAGCCCCGTCGCTTTAACTTCTCTTTACAGCTCCCACACCATTTCATTGGTACTGGAAATAGCAATCGCTCCTGCATCAAGAGCATTCATAACGTCTTCCTTGTCCGCAATTAACCCCCCGGCTATGATAGGAACTCGGCTGACTTTGTTTATCCTGCGGATCATCTTTGGAAGGACGATCCCTGGCAGGAACTCTATGATGTCTGGCTTGATGCCAGAGCTCTTTGCCTGTTTTTCAATATTTTGAAGTGCAAGGCTATCAAGAATGAAGTACCTTAGCACTGTATTGAGTTCTAACTCTTTTGCGTGAGCAATGAGATTGCTCTTGGTAGTAATGATGCCGTCCGCCTCTGTGTTGTTCTTGATAAAGTCAAGGCACACATCCTTGGAATTGTTAAGACCAGTTATGAGATCCACATGAACCATGGCAACCTTGCCAGCCTTCTTGATCCTGCTGACTATTTTAGGTATCGTGCATATGTCACCATAGAGCACAAAGATGATCTCTACATCTTCAGTAAGAGCTTTTGAAAGACCATCATCATCTTTCACTGCTGCAATGATTGGGTTGATCTCAATTTTGTTAATAAAATCACGATTTTTCATATCTATTTAGCAAACAAAAAAGAGAGCAAACAAAGTAAAATGAGGTTCCCCCTCATTTAACCCTTACTCTCTTCTCAAGGCTCTCTTAAATTTTTAATCGAACAAAGATGACTGATCATATTGTTCACCGTTCAAACTTCCTAGAATCCAAATTAACATTCACGACTTTCGGTCAGTTCCTAACGACAAACTAATCATAGCGCCACTTTGTGCAAAATGCAATAGGGCCGTTTATACTTTTTTCATTTTTTGTACTTATTAACAAAAATCTTGTACAACTTTAGTTCGAAAATTACACAATTTGTATAAAATGTGCACAAACCGCTTTAAAGCATTAAAGTAATATTGAACATATTGCTCACATTACATTTATCTGGCAGGAACGCATAGTTTCAAGAGCTGCTTCATGCTTTTCTGGAGTAACTCCAGCGCAGCACTTTGAATCCACAGAGATCTTAACCTCTGGCATGCAAGCCTTTAGGATAAGCGCATTAGATACTACGCAAATATCAGTACAAAGGCCGATAAGCTCAATCTCTATCTCCTCCTTGCCAGCAATCTGCATGATCTCATCCGCAAGTATTGTCGAACCAAAGGTAGGTTTGTTGATAATGGTTGCGCCCTCAAGGACCTTCGCAACCTCTTTGTCTATCTCCCATCCTTCTGTCCCCTCAATGCAGTGAGAAACTGGGAGATTTTTGCCTTCCTGAGTCTCCATGTAGTTTTCCTGATGTGTGTCTCTTGTGGCAAAAATATCTGACGGATCATAGCTCTTAATCTTCTCAACAACGTTTGGGACAATGGCTACTGCCTCTTTTGTTCCAAGTGCTCCGTCCACAAAATCCTTTTGCATGTCAATTACAACCAGCAGTTTTCTCATAATTTGTATAAGCCTCCATCAATAATTATCTCTTTTTCTATCAGATGCGCACCTTGCAATCATCCACACGATGTGGATCAGGAAGATGCAGATAAGCAGGAACAAATGAGTATAGAAAATTCCCATGATAAAGTAATTTCTCTCAAGGAAGTACCCTGCAGAAAAGCCAAACCAGCAAAGAAGCCCTGTTAGTATCAGGTTCAGCGCCATGTATGGAAGGTTGAAGAACATGTTCTTAAGCGCCCCCAGGAAATCCTTAAAGGACGCATCAAAATACACAAATCTACCCACCATAAGGCCAAAGTAGTACATCATTACAGGGCTGTACTGACTCTCATCGCCAATATAATTCAGGTACATCAAAAGGATGATGACATAAAACATAGCCAGCATCCTCATGGTAGCTTTCTCCTGCTTGGAGAGCTTCTTAAGAGGAATGATAAGAGAATCTAAAATGGTATTGATAACGCAGCTCATACAGATAAGGAACAGCAGAACAAAGTCCTTACTGTCAGTCCAGAGCCTTACAAGATTCTCTTCAAAAGGTGTCAGCGAACCCGCTACTCCCGTCTGTACCAGAGTATATACATGATTGATGATTACGTATGCGCAGGAAAAAGACATAACAGAAGTACCTGCAATTATCATCTCAAACAGGCGCTGGGACTTATCTTCAAACGCTCCCATAAGCGCCCATTTTCTGTCTCTTAATGGAATATCCTTATCAAGGACCATCATGGAAACGAGATAGATAAAACCAAGGCCTATGCCTATTAAAGCAAGTGTAACCAAAAGAAATATCAGCTTTTTAAATATCGTAAAATCCGGATTCAAATACGCTTCTACGCTCATGATCCATCACCTCTTTTGTTAGCGTCTAAGAAATTTCCTGCCCGGGCTAAGTCTTTCCCTTATTTTCTTTTCATCAAGCCCCTGCCCGATCACCACGCATTGACATTTATCATCTGGTGAGTCAGACATGATGTACATCCTGTCTGCCAGATCAAATCTCACAAATTCAGTATCCACCCACAAGGTTCCCTTTGCTCTTGCAACCTTACCAAATTCTCCATGAAGACAGTCCTCCAGGAACACTATGAGTTCCCCTGCATTGTGAAGTCCACCTTCTGTAATGCTGACTTCTGAAAAAGAAATATCACCGCCTAAAGCTCCATCCCCTTTGGCCAGCTCATCTGCTCCGATATCGAGAAGGCTGTTCCACCAGGTGGTGTCCATAGTGGTATAGTGCCTTGAGATAATATTCGCATTAGGATTGAGTTTCTTTACCTTATCCGAAACACTCTCAAGAATGTTCGGATCTGTGTTTTCGCACTTTGAAAAAATAACTGTTTGAGCGCTCTTTATCTGGTCTTCATAAAGAGCCTGCCACTGCCTCATATTTTCTTCATAGCCCTCTGGTGAGATTACTACGCAGGGCTTAAGAAGTGATACATTCTCTCCAAGCAGAGGCTTTAAGTTATTGATGATGTTGCTTAGCTTACCAACTCCTGTTGGCTCGATAATAAGATATTCAGGTGAAAGAGATGAATAAATGGCAAATACCGAGTTGACGAAGCTGTCCTTCATGGTACAGCAAACACACCCTTCCATAAACTCTAAAACCTTGACCTCGTCCTTCTTCTGCGCTGCATTTTGAATATCCAGAGAGTCAAGGTTATTGTCACCGTACTCGTTTTCCATAATGACAGCCTTGGTTCCTGTCTGCCTTATGAGCTCTTTTATAAATGTGGTTTTACCTGCTCCGAGGAATCCGGAAATCAGTAAAATCTTCATGGCATTACTCCCAACTATAACTATTATAAAAGGACGGTCAAAGACCGTCCTTCTAATTCTATAAAAGATTGCCTATTCTATCAAGGCTGGTTGTCAAGAATAACAACTGGCTTGATAAGATCAGCTGGCTTGTCCTTCATAAGCTGAAGTGCCTCTGGAATATGCTCCCATCCATGGAATACATGAGTTGAAAGCTTGCTTACATCGAGCTTGCCTGAAGAAACAAGTGCTCCAAGCTTCTCCATACGAAGTCTTCCACCTGGCATAAGTCCGCCGAGGAGCTGCTTGTGACCCATACCTACGCCCCACTCTACACGAGGGATGTTGATGTAGTCACCGCTTCCAAGGTAGTTAACGTTACCGATCTTACCGCCGGCCTTAAGTGCCTTGAATGCTGACTCGAAAGTCTCAACTCCGCCACCAGCAACGATTACTTTGTCAACGCCCTTGCCATCTGTCAAAGCAAGAACCTGATCTTCAATTGTTCCGTTCTTGTAGCTTACGAACTCGTCAGCTCCATAGAACTTAGCAGCCTCTACACATACAGGACGTGTACCAACTGCGATGATGCGTGATGCACCACGAAGTCTTGCACCAGCTACTGACATAAGACCTACAGGTCCGATACCAATAACAAGTACTGTATCACCAAACTGAACGTCTGCAAGCTCTACACCATGGAATCCTGTAGGAACCATGTCTGAAAGCATACAAGCATCTTCAAGTGACATTCCCTCTGGCATGTGAGCAAGGTTACCATCTGCATCATTAACATGGAAAAATTCTGAATCAAGACCATCCTTGAAGTTTGAGAACTTCCATCCAGCAAGCATTCCGCCTGAGTGCATTGAATAACCAGCCTGAGCCTCAAGTGAATTCCAGTCAGGAGTGATAGCAGGAACTAAAACCTTATCGCCAGGCTTGAAATCCTTAACTTCACTACCAACTTCTACAACCTCAGCACAACCTTCGTGTCCGAGGATCATGTTGTGACGATCGCCTACAGCACCTTCCCATACTGTGTGCACATCAGATGTGCAGATAGCGATAGCCAGTGGACGACAGATCGCGTCGTTTGGTCCGCAAGCAGGACGTTCCTTCTCGATCCAGCCTACTTCCCCGATTTTGAGCATTGCAAAACCTTTCATATACCTTCTCCTTTATAAAATATTTTTTACCCTCAATACATCCGCTGTTTTTGCAACAACGTACGTTAAGATAATAACATGTCAAGCCCAGTACTGTCGATAATATTTTAACAGTCAAATTGTACTAAAATAGGGCTATGCAACTATGCACATAGCCCTAATTAATATTAGCTTATCAACCAATTCCTAAGGTTCCCCATGTATCTGATGGAACAATACCAATATAGGTCTTACCTCTGTTTAACTTAATCTCTGCCCCGCTGGCGTCATAATAGTGTGTAAAACCAGTCTCGCTTCCCTTCTTCCATGTGATAGGAACAAACTTACCATTAGTAACATAATAGCCGCTTCCTGATCCTACAACATGGTATGTAAGGTATCCATTCTTATCAAGCTGAGTAAATGGAACATTCTGAAGAATTACGTTCTTAAATGACAATACCTGTCCATCCTCTGCATCCTGGTGAACTGATCCATACTCAGAGTAGTCATAGGTTCTTGTCTCGCCATTAAAGATCAGCATACTGTTGTTGTGTGGGAAAACCGGTGCAAGATTTACGATGTTTGCAACAGCTCCTGCTCCAAGATCAACCTCTCCATCAGCAAATACAAAGTGTGTTCCTCTCTCAAGCCCCTGTGTATATGTTGTTGGAAGGCCAGCCTTGGCAAATCTGTTTACAAGCTCAGAACCAAAGCAGTACTCTGTAAACTCAGTTGGCTTACCATTTTTAATTCTGCTAAATCCGCCGCTTAAGTGCGCTGCGTATGGCTGAGCCAGATAAGAGTTGATGTAAAATGGACCGCCGTCATGGATAAGAACAGCGTTGTACTCATCAGCCACCATGATATTTGTTGTACGTACACTTCTGATGCTTCCAGTCTGGTTCAGGTTCTGCCAGTCTTTGTAGAGGCACATAAGTCTTGTAACACGGCCATTTGCTGTGCTGTTCATCATCTCATAAACAACATCTGCCTCTCCTGTTCCATAGTGCTTAAGAGCCTTCTTCTCATTGTCGACCATGATAGCAACTGGTCTCTGGGCTGCAATTGAATCATCTACAGGAAGTCCTGTAAGCTCGTTGGTTGCAGCAAACACTGTTGAAGAAAACATCATTGTGCATATAGCACTTGATAAAACTGCCATAAGTAACTTGCGTCGCATAATATTCTCCTTGAAACATACGAATTTTTAGGTGCGGTATATCCATAATATCACACTTATTGATTTTCCGTCACTTTAGAAAACTGAGTTTCATACAATTTCTGATATACACCACCAGCCTTTACAAGGTCTGAATGCTGTCCTCTCTCTACAATGCGCCCATCATCTACAACCAGGATCTCATCTGCAGACAGGATCGTTGAAAGTCTGTGGGCAATAAGGATACTGGTTCTTGTTTCAATGATAGGTTCAATAGCTTCCTGTATCTTGCTCTCAGAAATTGAATCAAGAGCCGAGGTTGCTTCATCAAATATAAACAGAGCTGGGTTCTTAAGGAGTACCCTCGCTATGGCAATCCTTTGTTTCTCGCCGCCAGACAGCTTAAGGCCCCTGTTTCCAACCATGGTATCAAGCCCCTCTGCCTGCTTTTCAACAAACTCATAGATGTTGGCCTTTTTAAGGGCATCTATCATCTCTGCCTCAGTGGCATTTTCTTTTGCATATAAAAGGTTCTCTCTGATGGTTCCATTAAAAAGATAATTCTCCTGGGATACCACCCCAATGCCAGAGCGGAGGTATTCAAGCTCAATCTTCCGAATATCCGTGCCATTCCAGGAAATAGAACCTGTTCCCACATCGTAGAGCCTTGGGATAAGGTTTATTATGGTGCTCTTACCAGATCCTGATGGTCCTACTATCGCCACGCAGTCTCCGCATTTTAACGTAAAGCTCACGTTCTTAAGGATAGGCTTTGAAGCCTCATAGGAAAAACATACATCTTCAAAGACAACATCTCCACCCTTAAGATCAGGCTTTACAGGGTTCTCTGAGTTCCTTATCTCCACCGGCATATCAAAGTACTCAAATATCCTTGAGAAAAGAGCCATGGACCGCATCCAGTCTACCTGAATGTTCAAAAGTGAATTGACGGGCATGTACATCTGTCCAAGAAGTGCCACCATCACTGTGATATCACCAACTGTCATGTCAGCGCCGTAATTGATCATCAGAATGCCGCCCACCAGATATATAAGCATAGGTCCAATGCTGGCAAAAGTCGAAAGCACAACAAAGAACCACCGGCCAGCCAGCTTCTCTTTTACATTTAAAGCCACCATCTTCCTGTTGGCTGCAGCGTAGCGGTCGTACTCATATTTCTCTTTTCCAAAGAGCTTAACAAGGAGCTGACCACTTACAGACATGGTCTCGTTAAGGATGCCATTTATCTCGTCGTTGCAGGCCTGAGACTCCCTTGTGAGGCTCCATCTGGTCTTTCCTGCTTTTCTTGTGGGTATGGTAAAAAGAGGTACTATAATGATCCCAATTATGGCCATAAGCCAGTTCTTTCTGAACATGGCAATGAGTGCCACAAGAAGGGTCATTATGTTTGAAATAATGGATGTAAAAGTGTTACCAATGACCCTCTCGACGCCGTCGATGTCGCTGGTCATTCGGGTTATGATATCGCCCTGATTATTGTTGGTAAAAAACCTCTGGGACATGGACTGCAGGTGTTTGAACATCTGATTTCGCATGTCGAAGGTTATGTGCTGGGCAATCCAGTTATTCAGATAGCTCTCTGCTACTCCGATAAGATTCCCTGCAAATGTCGCAGCAAGGGACAGGACAATATAGGTCAAAAGAGCATTAACACTCCTTCCAATAAGTCCCTCATCCACGATCTTACCTGTAAGGATCGAAGGCAGAAGCTTTAAGATCGATGATATAAGAATGCATAAAAGAACCAGCAGAAGCTGTAATATGTATGGCTTTAAATACGACAGTACACGACCTATCAGCTCAGGCGTAACCTTAGGCTGATTAGCTTTTTCCTCTTCTGTCATATACGCTCTTCCAAAAGGTCCCCCCGGGCCATGTCCACCTGGCATAACAATACTCCTATCGCGCCCATCTGGCGCAGCGTTAAGTTACATAAGTCTCTTGTAGATATCCAGCATACTCTCCATTTGGTAGCGAAGGAGCCATGCTGCGCTGTTGTATCTTGGTGTAGCCTTTAGTACCGCTATTAGTCTTGGGTAGTACTCTTCTGTTTCCTTGATCATCCTGTAGATCCTGTCTCTGCTAAGTCCAAAGGACATTGTAGTTAAGTTATTGCATCTGTCCAGACACTTAACAAGGCAGGCTTTTGGATTTTTCTCTATCTCATTGTAGTAGGCTATATTTACCGCATCACGCTCTTCGTCAGAGCATTTTCTCCTGGTAACAAGCCTCACTATTTCCTTGGTTTCATCGTCCACAGGAAGCTCTTCAAGCTTAACTCCGCAGTCCTCAACCACATCGTGAAGCATGCAGGCCGCTATCACATCATCTTCCCTGATATCCATGGAAAGTGCGTGGCAGGCCAGATTCAGCGGGTGGTAGATATATGGAATCACCGACCGCTTTCTCTTTTGCCCCTCATGGGCATTTACCGCAAAGTCTACTGCTACCGCCGTATTATCCATCTTAAAATTCTTGGCGGTAGTCTTAACATAGGTCTTCATGTGCTCCCAGTTATATATGGCCTCCTTGGTCTTAAAGGCCTTATGTTTCTCCTCAAGGATAGCTGAAACCGATACATCAAACAGTTCCGCAAGCCTTATCACTTTATCCGTATCCGGCTTGTACTCATCCCTCTCCCAGGAAGAAACCGCCTGGAAGCTAATCCCCAAAGCATCAGCAATCTGCTCCTGAGTCAGCCCCCTGTCCTCACGAAGTCCCTTAATATTTGTTCCAACGCTCATTTCCTTACCCTCCTTATGTCCATATCATAACGAGAAGTCTAATTCCATTCTAGCGAGTACAAATTTATGTTTCAACAATTAATTCAAGCTCTACTTGAATATATCCTCCCGGCACCCGCGCCGATCCCAGCCGCCCCACCCCAGCCAGCGCCCACGCCCTAAGGAAATCTCTTTTTCGTCGCTCCATCGCTGGCGTTCATGGCTACGTACCTTCGCCCTGTCGTTCTGCGGTCAAAAAACTCGGTCACATTCAGCGCCGCCACTGTATCTCCCTGTTTTCGAATCTTTAGCTGCAAACGCCATTTTCCTGATGCTCATAGGTCGTTTTTTAGGCGTATGCGAATAATAGAGGCGAAAGCAGGCGGTTAAGATTATTTCAATGTCAGTGGTCATAGGTGCCTTGCACCTACAGGAAATGCTAAAAGCCATAGGCAAACTCTTTGAGCTTGCCTATGGCTTTTACATTTTTCTGTTACGCTCGCATAGCGAGCTATGACCACTGTAATAAAACCAAGTCTAAGCCTGCTCGCCATGAGCATGCGCAATCAAAGAAAAGCGACCTGAGCATCATGGAAAAGTTTCGTTTGCAGGTAGTGAGAAAACGGGGAGATACAGTGGCGGTGCTGCATGGGGCCTCAGACATTTGACCTGAAGAAGAACGGCAGAGCAAGATTACGCAGCTCATGAACGAACAGCTCTCTCGCAAGACTCAAAAGTAAATTCCCTTAGGGCGTGGGCGCTGGCTGGGATGGGGGCGGCTGGGATCGGCGCGGGTTTCGGGAATATGCTATAATTGTGCCATGAAACATTATGCTTATATTGTGGAATGCGCAGATGGGACGTACTACTGCGGATACACCAATGACCTGAAAAAGAGAATGAAGACCCATAATGACGGGAAAGGGGCTAAGTATACGAGGGCCAGGCTTCCGGTCAGGCTCATTTATTTTGAGGAATTTGAGAGTAAGGAGGAGGCTATGAGCCGGGAGTATCATTTGAAGGAGCTGACTCATGCCCAAAAGAAAAAGCTCTCAGAGGACTTTAAAGTTCCCGAGAGCCTTGTAGACTAAATATAGGTTAGAGATCAGGACTGGCCTGGAGTACCACCAGGAGCTGGACCTGTTTCAACCATCATATTAATGGCTTCCATTGCGACTTCGTAGATGGAGGCCATATCTTTTGCACCTTCGTCGTCACGTTCTGCAAGCTTTCTGTACTGAGCATTAAAGTATGCCTTGGCCTGCTCTATAGTTGTTCTGGTTATAACATGACCATTGGTAAAAATAGTACCGCTGTCAGCGTTGTACTTGCTGGGCGCATACTGAGATTTCTGTGCATCTCCGCCAACTCCCATGGATTTTGCAAGTGAATGAATTAGATCTTCTCTGCCTATTGTCATAGTAACCTCCCGCATTAGTGTACTATCTTACAACTATGTTTAGTATAGCTCAGAAATGAGCAAAAGACTATCTATTTTATTCTCCCACCGCCTCATAGGCTGTGTAGAATGTCTCAACCCTATCGAATCTGTAGTAGGCATCGCCCTTAATGGTTGCTGCACTTCCCGGATCAAGGCAGACTTCATCAGTGTTCTGGGGTATCATCCACATGCAGTCAACAAGCTCTGCCCCGTCAAAGAATAAAACGTAGGCATCGACCTTTACCTTTTTGTCGCTCTTGTTTTCTGCAGTAAGAAGTGCTGAAGCTCCTTCTGTGGCGGTGTAAACTGAAACCATATCTGCCATATCATCTTCGTAAGGCTGCCTTTTGGTTATTGAAAACTCGTAGGAGTCAGGTATATTGCCTCCGAGATCTCTTTTGTCAAAGCGCCCTTCAAAAACAAACAGCGCTCCGTCCCTTACAACCTCCACGGTCTTTTCTGAGATGGCAAGTTCCTCGCCCTCTGCATCCCTTGCAATGAATCTGCACTCATACCTGACCAGATCTCCTGTCTTATTCTGCAGAACCAGAACAGGATTACAGTTGTGGTCATCTTCTCTGAAATACTGGGCTATAAGGAGTGTTCCAACAGGAAGGCCACCGTAGGATGGCATGTCGTCATCTGAGGCTGCAATACTTACAATTCCGCCCTTGTTTCTGTCTTCTTTCCTGATACTGTCCAGACTCTCAAAGATACTTCCTTCCGAAGACTCAGGTGCCTGCGCATCAGATGAAGCGCTCTCCTGCGCTTTCCCACTGTTCTTTTCCTTTACCTTTGCCAGAGACTCCTCTATATCCGTACTCTCCACAGGGTGGACTATCGGCTCTTTTTCTCCGTCAACAGTCTTTTCTTTTCCAAAAAGATCTATCCCAAGGTTGGCATAGTTGGTAGCAAGGATGGTGTAATACGGGCTCCTTCCGCTTCCATCGTCGTAGGGAAGGTGAAGTCCATAGGTGTTTAAGTACATGATGACAGGAAGGATAACCCCCGCTGCGGAGATAGCAATGATCCTCGCATGGGCAATGGTCCTGTCATTGATAAACAGATATATGCCAAGTCCCAGTGCTGCCAGGGATAAAAGACCTCCCACAAGAAAAAGGCTCGTCACAAGGCCCAGTATCGATAATAGCAGAGCTATTATAGTTATATGCATGAAAATCCCCTCGTATTTCTGTGCACATTTTACAAAAACACTTTAATATTAAATGTCAATACTTGTATATTAAAAATTATAAACTACAATATATTGTAGTTAAAGATGTTTTTTAACGGTTAAGTGATATGAGGAGGTATGAAAATATGACTGCCAGCACTATTGAAGCCCTTGATTATAGTGTCATCCGCAACATTCTTCGCTCAATGGTCAACGAGCATTGGTCAGTATCCGAAGCTCTTGATGAGTACGATATTCCCGAAGAACTCAGAGGCGAGTACGAAGAACGCATTGAACAGTGCTTCATCGACTGAGATCATTTAATAAGATCCAGTCCAACGTCATAAACCTTACCATCGGTGGCATCTTTAAGCCATTTTGCCATAGAGATGCCATTTTGTGTAAAGAGCGTAAAATGAGGTTCTCTCACACTTGTGTGGACAGTGCCACCCATGGTTATTAAAGGTATCTTCCATTCATTTAAGAATATTCCAAAATGTGGAGTTAAACTCTTTAATTCTGCTATCATCTCTTTTAGCTGGCGATAGTATTCTTCCTGAACCAGCGAATCACTTACATATCTCTTGCTGATAATGTCGTTATAATACGCACTGAGCAGATAATCCCTTATTGAACTTGAATACAGATATCTGAATCTGTCACCATATTTTGCATGCAGATCCCTGTACCAGTCCAGGGTAATATTGTCTGAATGGATAGGCTTCCAGATAGACTCCTTGCACTGCCAGATGTTTTTCGCCGTCTTTCTCCAGTTCTTGTAAAGGAGCTGTCCTGAGTCTGAAAAAAGCGTGATGTTTCTTGCCTTTGGATAGTAGTTATCTACAACTTCTCCTGCAAGGGCCGGTACTGCAAAGGCTCCGGCAGAATTGCCGGCTATTAAGAGAGTCTTTGGATTTGGGAAAAGCTCTTTTGCCACAGACATGCTCTGAAGAAAATTGACGTATCCATGGAAGTGCAAGACTTCATCACTTCCATCTTCTGCCTTGTATGGGTAGTCGTTATTGCCCACGTGAAAATCCCCCGTGGCATAAGTGATAACCACGAAGCTCCAGTCCTTAAATGGGTTCTTCTCACTGGCAATATCAGTGATGCCCACGTTTATATTCATGATCTGGGTAAAAGGTCTTAGATTGTTCCAATAAAAGTTTGGCTGTCCTGCAGCAACTTTTCCGCCTGTCACAGGCCTTGCAGCAGTGTACTCATTCCAGGCAACTCCCCCGCCCGAGAAAAATACACAGAGCTTATCAGGATCTCCGAAGCTCACATAGATGTAATACTCAGATCCATCTCCAGATAGGCCCCTCTCTAAGGGGACACGGTACCATGTGTGCTTTGCAGGATCCTTTGGAAGATCTTCAGCTTTTCTTCCAGAATTCTCGATAGCCTTTCCGATCCTGTTCTCAACAAAGTCTCCTGCCCTTGAAGCAAAGACGATACCTGCTTTTAAGTTTCTCCTGTTATGTCTGTCTTTCAAACTCATATATTGAACATTTTCTCCGATGCGTTCTTAAGATCCCTGAATCTGAAGATCACCAGGGCTGCTATAAGGATCAGATAAAACATGATGCTGCTGGCAGCAGGCCATGGAAGGCTGTTCATGCCATTTCTGATGGTGATTATCTGAAGAAGCGCCATAATAAAATCAAAGACAATATAGAGAATATACTCATCAAGACGAAGCTTAAGTATCAGAGCTGTTGCAATTGTCACTATGGCAAGACCGATAAGTGTCATAGGAATCATCCAGTTGACGCTCCAGCCGTGGAATCCTGTCTTGATGTCGATATAAAAGTCCACAACTATAGCTACTAAAACCTCAAAAGTTATGACCTTTATCAGGTTGTTCCTTAGGTACATGGTGGCATATATGTCTATCCATGCAACCAGCGCCCCCAGCATGATGGGTCCGATAAAAGAATACTCGCCGCCTGTCATGATATTGATGGTCCCAAATATTATCTCCAGGGATATGAATATGAATGTGCAGATCTTAAAGAAAGTTATGCTGGTGACTCTTCTCTTTTCAAGCACAGGAAAAGCGGGATTCTCAATGCCCTCTGTGTTTGTGAGCTTACCCTGGCAAAGGGGGCAGCACTCTTTTCTTCCTCTGATCTTTATAATGCATTTATTACAAACCTGCATAGGATTGTCCTCACTCCTTCTTATTCTTCTGATGCTCGTACAGATCGTAGTCGTTGGTAGCAAGCTCTACTTCAAGTCCCTCCTGGGTTAAACACCTGAAGAAATTCAGCATGGACTTATGGGTCTTAAAGGGTGAAACCTCTCCAAAGACCATCTTGTCCTTAAAAGAACATACGCACACCTGCTGGGATGAAGCTGTCATAAAGGCGCTAAAGCCCTCGATATAATCAGAAACCTCAGCTGGCATCTTGATCTGTCCAAGGTTTGACATGGACGTTGTGACGCCCTTTTTAGCCGCCCTGTCAAAGTAGCCTATAACAAGATCCTTGATAGGAAGTGGAACCATCTTTATGGCCAGATTGTGCTCAAGTGATGAGTATGAGTTCATTGTCTTTTCAATGTTCTCTGCAGACAGCTTATCCTTAAAGTCCCTGGCAACAGGTTCTGTTATGCTCTTAAGTTCTCCCGTGTAGTCCTTAGGGTCATACTCTATATTGATAACGCCAAAAAAGTTTCTGGCTGTTCCGCTCTTATAGAACTGTCGAAGATTAACCGGAACACTGACAACTATCTTGCGCTTTCTCTGGAATCTGCTCATGCCAAGGATAATGGCCTTAATATATAGAGCAACGCACAAAACGCCAACTGTAGCATCATACTTGTGTGCCAGCTCCACAAACTTTTTGGAAGATACACTTCCTTCAAGAAGATGTGGCAAAAGATTATCATCCAGCTCTCCAGTTACCTGGTAAGCCTTAACTGACTTCATCTGTCCCAGCTGTTCAAGGCCCTTTTGCTTGTTGTAGTTACCGGTAAAGGCGTCCTCATTCTTCTCCTCTACAGAGAACTCATCAACAGGCTTAATATCCTGACTTAAGTTGTATTTGATCTGAAGATACCTTATTATCAGGGACTTAAAGAACATAAACGCTCCAGTCCCATCTGCAAGCACATGGAACATCTCAAGGTTTATCCTCTTTTTGTAGTAGTTTACCCTGTAGAGTAAGTTCTTTTTACCTGGGATGTATAAAGGAAGACAGGCAGGTGTGTGTTCTTCCTCCACAACTGCCTTGAGATTACTGTCCTCTAAGTAGTACCAGAATATACCTCTGTGGAGCACGCAGTTAAAGAATGGGAATTCTGAAACCGTATCATCCAGTGCTCTCTGAAGGATATCCTCGTCCACATTTTCTGTAAGCTCACAAGTGAGCCTGAATACTCTTGTATTTGCCCCTTTTGCTGTAGATGGTACGATCTTGGCCGCATTATCAAGCTCGTACCAGTTAGCTCTTTTCTCCATAAACAATAGTTCCCTAACGCATTTAATTTATCAGAGTTTTTCAAGTCTCTCTGTGACTATATCCATACTGGCCTTGCTCATCCTGTAGATAACATCCTCAAGGGATATGAACTTCTTGTTACGGATGAACTTAAGGTATTTGGTAGTAAAGCGCATCTTGATGCCCTTTGGCTCTATACCGGAATTGACCTTATCCTGAATGGTGCTGCAGGTATCAGCAGGGTCATGGGCCATGTTCTTACTAAGGATACAAAGCAGGGTTCCAGCTGTCCTAACAAAGCCCTCACAGTTAGGGTCATCAGATACATCCAGTGACTGCAGTGCTCCCACGGACCACTTCTTGAGGCTTCTGTATATTCCGTACTCGCAGTCAAGCTCAACCAGCTTGTCACTGTGTCTGTCATAGAGCCATACTTCATTACCCTTAACAAACATATCACTCACCTGGAAAAGAGCTTCCTCATAAGGGAAGGATATTCCAACGCTGTCACAGCCTGTCAGAAGGATATTGGCATTTATTACTTCAGGGTCATCGCCAGGCTCCGGAATGTCGGGGCGTTCTTTCTCCTTTTCTTCCTCAACAGGCTCTGAAAATCCAGTATCGTGATTTATTTCATCTTCAGTATCTTCTGCTGGTTCTTCCCATGGGCCTTCAATCCTTGGACTCTCGGCATGGCTTATCCTGTATGAGCCAAAACCTTCAGTAACTGTGAATCTGTCTGTATTGCACTCCTCGAAAGGTCCTGCAACCGGGTGGATACCTCTTTTCCTTCCGAAGTAGTCTCTGTCAAACATGATGGAACTGCCATCAGGATTTTCAAATCTCTCTTCGGGCTCAAAGGCAACTCCCAGCACCTCTGTGTTGATAGGCATAGTAAAGTTCCTTGGAAGATACTCATAGAGATTAGTGTGAATAGTATATCTTCCATCCTCCTGATCCAGATACAGAGATATCTTGTGGTCCTTATCAACATGGGCAGCCAGCTCGTGGTCACAGGGGCGGGCTCCGTTATAATATGCATTACCTCCTGTATAGACAGGAAGACGTCCAAAGAATTTGTCTCCACCGCCCTCTTCAGTCAGTATAGACTTATTGAACTGAGAGAAATACTCTGAAGGCGTAGGATACTTGTTATATGGGCATGTTCCAACGATAAAGTTGCCAACATCTATGGTGTCCATATTCTCCTTGACGCAGTAATCCAAAAGGTCCTGCCGAACCTCTTTCTGTATAAAGATATTGTTATAGAATCTGGCATCACCATGAAGAATGATCATAAAACCTGCGATCTTTGTAGAATGTGGCAGGTGATATGGAGTAAATCTCTCCTGAGGATTCTTTTTAGAAAAATAACCTGTTCCGTTGCCAACCCAGGTAAAGGATCCTGTGATCAGGTTGTGCACAAAGGCAATTCCCTGAGTACTGAGCCTTGCTGCCATCTCAGACAGAAGTAGATTGTGATCCACAAGAGTCGGTCCATGGGATACCTCGATAAAGATATCCTCGCCAAGAGACAGTCCATCATCTATGATGGTGCCCTTTGGAGGAACATTATCATGCATAAAGTTCTGGCTTACTCTTGTACCCTGAGCCTGCCAGTCAAGCCAGATACCCCTTGTGCAGTGGTCAATGTGATTCCGCCTTATTATTGTATCTATTGCTGCATGGAACTTGATACCACCAATTTCAGCTCCTGCAAGGTTATGCTTGTTGTTGATGTGGTGGATATGGTTGTCCTCAATGATTGAGAAAGCACAGCCCATATGGCCAACAATACCTGTCTGTCCGCAGTCATGGATATCACAGCGTCTGACTATATGGGAGCCCACAGTTTCTTTATCCCAGCCCTCATTAACTGCCTGACATACAGCATCTCTCTGAGTCTGACTTCCCTCTTTGATATAGGCAGTAGTCCACTTGTTATTGCTGCCCTTCTGGAAGTACTTGCCAAGGGAGATACCACAGCACTTGGATTCATAGATATCACAGTCCTCTATGATCCAGCCCTTGGACCAGTGTGGTCCTATCATACCGGTCTGAAGTGCAGTCGGAGGAGCCCACTGAGTAGCTGCGCACCTTACCGTAAAGCCTCGCAGGGTTATGTTATTAACACCTGTTTCCTCTGGATAAAAGCAGGCACGGCGTACAGAGAACTCTACATTTTCTTCATTGGGATCCTTCCCCTGGAAATTAGCATAGATCACAGTATTGCCATCTTCCTGAGCAGTGAACCATACGTACCTGGTAAAATCAGGGTCCCAGGATCTTTTATCGATTTCCGGATGCATGCAAACAGAAAGGTCAAAGACCTCGTACATGGATTTGTTATCAAGATATATATCGCCTGTATGTGGATTGTTGTTTGATGCAGAAAACCAGTCGCCAGCGACTACATCAGTATAGGGATTATAATCCCCAAAGAAACTATTAGGAATGCGGACACGCCACAGGTTTTCAAACTTCTCCCATCCAGACAGACGCTCGGCGCCTGTAATGATGGCTTCACCCTTTGACATGCTCACATATTTGATACGTTCTTTTTCTGTGCCTGAGTTTTTAGGCCGTACCCATTCTCTGTAAATACCTGGAGCAACAAGTACATCATCTCCAGGCTGTGCTATAGCCGCTGCTTCCTGGATTGTCCTGAAAGGATGCTCCATGGAGCCGTCACCACTTCTACGCACATTCCCCGACACATAAATCTGCATACCCGTAACCTCCAATCTGCCTTGTGCTGTGCACATTTGCAAAATCAAGCTATAATATAATATTATCACAGTTACGTGTTTTTGGCGTATCCTGCGCTAAATTTTGAAATGGGGAGATAAAAAGAAATGGGAAGAATGAAATTCATATACGCAATAGCAATCCTGGCAGCATTTCTACTGGCAGGATTGCTAATTAATCTCATATCATCGCTATTTTAAATAGCACTGAGTTTTTTGTTCTGATAAAGGTCTGAATCAGCCCTTGCGATAAACGCCTGAATGGAGATAGGTGACTGATAGTCGTACTGGGCTATTCCAACACTCACATGAATGTCACAGGGAGCCGCATCAACATTTGTGGCCCTCTTGACTTCATTCTTGATCTGATCAGCAAGCCATGCTGCCTCAGCTCTGTAAGCCATCTCGGCAACAACCACAAATTCATCTGCTCCATATCTTGATACAAACATCCTGCTGCGGGAGCCCTGACAGGCGTCCTTGATAGCTCTCGCAACTCTGTTTAGAGCTCTGTCACCCTCAGCATGTCCATAAGATTCGTTGATGTCACGGAGTCTGTCTATGTCCACCATGATAAGGAAAAGGCTCATGCCCTGTTCCTCTGATCTCATCTTTTGAACAAGATACTTATAGAGCTGATTCCTGTTATTGGTCTGTGTGAGAGGATCAATAGAGATAAGGTTATCCAAAGTAGTGAGATAAACATAATAAACAGCTGCAACAGTACCATAGCAAAGGAATGGTATCCTCCAGTAAACAGCCTGCAGAGCACCCAGAATAATAGGCGCAAATGGGAATACACCGATCATGAAGTAGATATTTCTGTCTACATATCTGTCCTTGTTGGCAAATCTGCTAAAGGCCTTGATAGATGCAGCAATAAGATAAGCAAATGGAACGATGACAAGAATAACGTAGAAATTACCATTTACAAGTTTACCGGTTTCATCCACATAAAAAACAAGCCCTGTTCTGTACGCGGTAATAACCAAGAGTGCGGATACAAGTACAGGTGCAGCAAGAAGCCTCCTGATAACGGTATTCTCTATGAGCTTGTCCCTTTGCAGAGCCTCAGAGATGATATACCAGTAGTAGGCAGCAACACTTATTAAGATATAGGTGAAAATGTTTGAAAGATAAAGCATCGAGGGGGTCGCAGTGATAATGCCGCCATCAACAACCGCCCAGAATATCTCTGCCATGTAATACAGCATAAGGGTAATGACCAGATTACCCAGATATATCTGCGATGCCTGCTTGTTAACACCTCTTACGATCTTGTAAAAAACGATAGAAAGAAGAAGGATACAAGCTATATGTGCCTGAACATAATAAAAGACGTATGTCAAAGCTCTTCGCCTCCCCAATTTGACTAAGCGAAAAATATTGTACCATAAAAACCATAGAAAAACTAAGGGTTTGCGATAGTTTATGAATAATTAATAATTTACAGCAAATTAAAAAGGAAGCCCAACGCTTCCTTTTTATCAAGCCCCGCCTGCTATGGCTTTCAGAGCTTCAAATTCTGAATCATAAACACCGCCCATGGCCTCAACTTCTTCCCAGGTGTACCAGGAACCAGATAGCTGAACTCCTTTAATTGATACATCTGTCGCAATTACCATGAATGGTTTGTGGTTAACCACAATATAACAGGTTCTGTTTAGACCAAAGGGAGTAACAAATACATGCCCAGTGTCTATCAGATGATTCAATTGATCTATAGATAAGTTTTTGGATAAAGACACTGTTTTTAACATAGTTTCCCTTTCCTATAGAATCAATTATACTATCTACTTTTTTTAGTGTAAATTCGTTTATATTTATTTTAGATTTTCGTGTTATAATTCCTCTCTCCAAATATTCCAGTGCCGACTCTGACAAAGGTTGCACCCTCTTCTATGGCCACTTCATAGTCTCCAGTCATGCCCATTGAAAGGGTATCCATATTGACACCTGGGATATTCATGGCATTGATCTTATCCTTAAGCTCCCTAAGCCCCTTAAAATACACTCTGTTGCTCTCCGGGTCATCTGTATATGGCGCAATAGTCATAAGTCCGCGGATATTTAAGTGTGGAAGCAAGCTTATCTCTGATACAAATGAAGGTGCTTCCTCCGGAGAGAGGCCAAACTTGGTATCCTCCGCAGCCATATTTACTTCAATGAGGACATCTATCTTTATGTCAGCCTTGGCAAACTGCTTTTCAATCTCCTGGGCAAGTTTAACATTGTCAACAGAATGGATCATGACAACCTTACCTGGAAGATACTTGACCTTATTGGCCTGAAGGTGTCCTATCATATGGAAATCCACACCTTTAATCTCTTCAGTTTTTTCCCTGATCTCCTGAACCTTGTTCTCACCAAAGACAGTCATCCCGGCGTCCATGGCTTCCCTAAGGTCAGATACGGGCTTGGTCTTACTTACTGCGATAAGCGTAACTTCGCTTCTGTCTCTTCCAGCCCTTTTGCAAGCCTCTTCAATGTTCTTTTGTACTATCTCTATGTTTTCTTTGATCATAGGTTTCTCCCATGTAGATTTTTTTTCACGTGTAGTATATCATAAAATAAAGCTTATAAATAGAAGGCTCTGGGGGTAGTATCTGATGAAAGTCAGCGAAATATCTAATGGTTCAGCAGTTAAAATTCATGCAGCTATAGGTGGCCACAATATTGTTCTTATGACTGAGGCAATATTTGGCGTATCTGTGGGACTTTTAGTAAAGCCAATGGAATACTTTGGCAAGTACATGCAGTTTTTAGAGCCATCCAACGTTGAAATTCGCAATAAAAGAGACGGCAGAGTCTACAAGTTCATGTCAACCACTATTACTCCCGTCAAGACCAGATATGGCAACTTCCACCTTATCAGAAGTTCTTCCAAGTTAGAGCCAGAAAACACAAGACGTGCCCAGCGTTTCTACATTGAAAAACTCGGTCTTATGTCTGTAAACGGCGACAACCAGAACCTCAGGAACTGTATCATTTACGATATTTCAATGAGAGGTATCTCCCTTATCCTTGATAACTACACCAAGCTTAAGATAGGCGATTCTCTTGACGTAATGTTCAGATACGGAGCCACTCTCCACAACTACGAGGTCTCAACCGTTGTAGTAAGACATTTCGAAGTTGATGGGAAAAGAGCTGTTGGCTGTAGCATATCTAATCTGAATGTTGACCTTATCGGCCTTCTTGATTCTAAGAGAAAAGAACAGCATACAGAGCTTGATAAGATACCTGAGACCAACCTTAATCCTTCTATATCTCAGAAGGAACAGATCAGAGAGGTGGAAGAAGATATCGCAAAAGAAGAGATCCCGGAAAGACCAAGAACTATTACTATTTCAGGTAATCCTTTTGATCCAAGCAATTTGGAACACATAGACAGGCCAACCATCCGTCAGGCCAAAAAAGAGGAACAGATGGCTCAACAGGCCAGAGAAATCGAGAATCTGTTAGACCTAAGAGACGTATAAAACAAATCCCCCACTGCACTGCAGCGGGGGAATTTTTTAGAATCTTATCTGTTTTTCTACCATGCGGACAAATTCCACATTGTTTCTTGTCTTGGAGAAAAGGTTGATGCACTGATCTACTGCATCGTCTGCCTTCATGCTGTTGAAGCCCTTTCTCAGGCTGTTGATAGCAGCCAGCTCCTCTGGAATAAGCAGAAGGTCCTCTCTTCTTGTGCTGGACTTTGGAATATTGATAGCAGGGAAGATTCTCTTTTCCTGAAGCTTTCTGTCAAGAACCATCTCCATGTTACCAGTTCCCTTAAATTCCTCGTAGATAACATCATCCATCTTGGAACCAGTCTCGATAAGTGCTGTAGCAAGGATTGTAAGGCTTCCGCCCTCTCTCATGTTTCTCGCTGCACCAAAGAATCTCTTTGGCATGTGAAGAGCTGCAGGATCAAGACCACCTGAAAGTGTTCTTCCTGAAGGAGGAACAACAATGTTGTAAGCTCTTGTAAGTCTTGTGATGGAATCAAGAAGGATAACTACGTCCTTACCATGCTCAACGAGGCGCTTAGCCCTCTCCATAACCATCTCTGCTACTCTCTTGTGGTGCTCTGGAAGCTCATCAAAGGTTGAGTAGATTACCTCTGCATTTGGTCCCTCTACCTCTTCCTTGATATCTGTAACTTCCTCAGGTCTCTCATCGATAAGAAGGATGATTAGATGGATATCAGGACTTCCCTTAAGAATTGACTTGGCAACATCCTTAAGAAGTGTGGTCTTACCAGCCTTAGGAGGTGATACGATCATACCTCTCTGTCCCTTACCAATAGGACTTATAAGATCCATGATTCTCATGGCAACCGAGCATCCTGGCTGTTCAAGTCTGATCTTGTTATTAGGGAAAATAGGGGTCATCTTCTCAAAGTCCCATCTTCCCATAGCAACTTCCGGCTTGTATCCATTGACTGTGTCAAGACGAAGGAGTGCTGCAAACTTATCTGTCTCCTTCTTGGCTCTGCAAAGGCCCTTTAAGATATCACCAGTCTTTAAGTTGAACTTTCTGATAAGAGATGGTGCAACATATACGTCATTCTCACCAGGAAGGTAGTTCTCACATCTGATGAATCCATAGCCATCCTGCATAACTTCAAGAATTCCGGATGCTGTATCGCCTTCAACAACCTCTGCTTCTGCTGTTTCTTCCTTGGAAGCAGGGGCTGTAGCTGTTTCCTTAGACTGTTCTCCATCAGCCTTACCAGAAGTCTCTTTTCTGTCTCTGGGATTCTTATTGTTATCAGCCTTTGGCACATTGCCAGATGTCATAACTATCTTTTTCTTGGGCTTACCTTCTGGCTTTTTCTCAGCTTCAGCCTCTGGAGCAGCTTTAGCAGCAGCCTCTTTTTCGTCAAGCTCGCACATAAGATCAATGATCTCAGACTTCTTCATGCCTGATGCTCCCTTGATGCCCCTCTTCTTCGCAATGTCACGAAGATCATTTAATTTTAATGTCTCGTATTTTTCTCTCAAATAGTTCTCCTGTTCTGTACCCAGTTTGGGCACGTAAAAAACTCTTATATAAATGTAATTGATAATCTGTGGGAATTAGTAAACGACTGCAAAAATGCTTTGTTTAAAAGAACTAATACACAAAAATAAACTTACATAAGAAAAATACAACATCCTTTCAAAAAAATCAACTCTTAATTAAAATTCCCCATCAGTATCTTTGCAAGCTCTGAACTCTTGTCAAGAACTATAGTTTTATCTCCTACCATTGAAGCCTTAAGGGCATCAAGACCTCTTATGTAGCTGTAGAACTCAGCCTTCTCCTCTGTGTCATAGGCCTTTGCAAGTGTCTCCATGTAAGAAGCCTCTCCCTCTGCCTCAAGGACAGCAGCATCCTTCTGAGCTTTAGCTGTCACGATGGCCACCTGCTTATCTGTCTGGTTGTGGATCTTCTGAGCCTCAGCCTCACCCTCAGCTGTATAGGAAGCTGCAATGTTATTTCTCTCAGAGATCATTCTGTCATAGACAGCCTGCTTATTGTCATCTGGAAGATCAAGGGCTTTGATCTGCGCCTGGACGATAGTTATACCATAGCCAGCCATATCAGAATCAGACTCCTCTGTAATGTGAGTTGTGAGCTGTTCTCCTCTCGCCTCAATTACCTCGTCCTGAGTCATGGATGAAATAGCATTCTTAGTGGCATTATAAACAGAGGCCTCAATTCTCTCCTCAGCTCTCGCCTCGATTGCATTTATGGTCTGAACGTACTTAAGAGGATCTGATACCTTCCAAAGAACATAAGTGTCTGTGATCATTGACTTCTTGTCCTTGGTGATTACATCTGAAGCCGGAATATCATAAAGAACGATCTTGGCACTAATAGACTGAGTGTCGTCGATGACCGGAGTCTTAAAGTGAATACCAGGTTCTGATTCGATTGCTATGATCTTACCGAAACGCCTTACAGTAACATATTCATTCTGATGAACTACATAAAATCCTGAGCCGATAACTGCGATAGCTATCACGCATAAAACAATGATAAATCCTTTAAGGAAACTTCCCTTTTTATTCTGTTCCATATGCCCCTCCCTTAGTTGTTAAAGCCTTCCAGCGGCAGTAGCTGCTGGGTGTTGCCATCAGTTACGATCACCTTAAGATCTGGAAGAATATCCTCCATTGCCTCATAGAAGAGACGCTTCTTGGTGATATAGGGCTGGAGCTTGTACTGCTCATACATCTCATTAAATCTGGCGACCTGTCCCTCAGCCTCGGCTATTCTGGCTTCCTTTTTAGCCTCAGCATCCTGAACGATCTTGTCAGCTGTAGCCTCTGCCTTAGGAAGCTCCTCACTCTGGTACTTCTTGGCATTGTTAACAGCAGTCTCTTTTCCCTGCTTGGCGGTCTCAACTGACTTAAAGGCCTGAACAATCTCTGCTGTTGGTGGCTCAGCGTCCTGCACAGACAGGTTTACAACCGTAAGACCAATGTTGTTGGATGTAAGTTCCTGCTGGAGTTTCTCTTTTACCTCAGACTGGATCTGCCCCTTGGCTGTAGTGATAACATCATCAACAGGATAATTGACTACTGTGTTTCTGATGCTGGCAAGAGCCATATTCTTCATGATAAGGTCAGGATTCTCTGAATTATAATAAGCTGCAACAGGATCGCTTACCTTGTACTCCAGATAGAAATCAATATCAACAAAGTTGAAGTCTGATGTGATCATGATACCCTCGTCTTCAACTGTGATATTCTGGCCGTTCTGAATTGTGTAACCAATTCCGATGCCATGGGTTGTCATATCCACCTTGTGGACGCTCTGTACAAATGGGATCTTAAAATACAGTCCCGCTGTGTCCACTCTAAGGACCTTACCAAACATTGTAAGTATTGCCTGTTCCTGCTCCTTGACCTGATAGTAGCAGTTATTGACAAAGATCAGGGCAAAGATAACGATGATAGCTGTTATTATCACCTTCTTACCCTTTTTAATGGGATTCTCTCCCTGGGTAAATACTGTCTGCTTTTTCATAAAAGCTGCCATACACATTCCTCCATAAAACAATGCCGGTACGCGAAGGCACCGGCAAAATTATTTTTGTTATCATCACCTGCTGAATATTCTGGCGATGGAGTAAACAACTGAGTATATATTGTCATAAAACTCGAATAGCACATGGGCCATTAGTGAAATGTAGATATTCCTGGTTGCTACATACGCTATTGTCACAGGAAGAGCCATGAGCATCCACTCTGCTATTCCCAAAAGTCCGTTGGCTCTTGAAAGTGCACAGAGCAAAAGACTTAGTATGGTAAATACGATTACCTTCTTGGTACTGCCAAACTTGATGATAGCCTTTCTGAAAAAGAGCTCTTCAGCCACGGGCTTAAGAACGATCATCATGGTGGCATACATCAGTGTAGGTAATAGTTCATTGTGATAGATTATCTGAACTGTGCCATCTTTTACTCCGGGGAACACATATGGCAAAACCTGAACTTTAATATAATTTGCAAGGTACAAGCCAAAGAAGGTGAGCACCACCGGTATCCAAAAGGTCACCACACGCCCCAGGTTCTTTTTGAGCTTACGAAATGAGAACTGCTTGTAGAAATAATAAAAGTAATACAGGATTCCCAAATAGAAGACAAAGAACAGATAAAGGGTGTATTTTGGCCAATGGATAGTCGCTATGATAAACATCAGCTCCCATAAAAAGGGTATATATAAACGATTCAAGGCCGTCTCCTCTTATTGTTAACGAATCTCATATATTATATATTCGCGTACTATTTCGGTCAATGCTTAATTAACTGACAATTCCTCCCACTGATCGTATAGCACAGCCAGTTTATCCTGAATTACGCTCTGCTCATCTGAAAGAGCGCGAAGTTTCGCAAGATCTGTTCCTATAGATGGATCCGAAAGAGCCTCTGTTATCTCAGCATCTCTTTTCTCGAGTTCTGCAATCTCATCCTCACACTTCTTAAGAGCTGCTTCCTGTTTTCTCTTTAAAGCCTGTGCTTCCTTCTGGGCCTTCCAGTCATCTGCACCGGTCTTGGCTGGAGTACTGTCAGTATCCAAAATAGCGGCGCCAGATTCATACTTGTAGCTTCCAGAAACAAGACTGCTTCCACTGTTATCCACTGTAGCGCCGTCTCCAAAGAGCCTGGCCATCCTGTCATCCACATGCTCAAGATAATAGTCGTAGTTACCAATATATCCTACAAGCTGTCCCCTTGTAAGGTCAAGGATCCTTGTGGCTGTCTTATTGATAAAGTATCTGTCATGGCTTACATAAAGGACCGTGCCCTCGTAGCCTGAAATTGCAGATTCAAGGATCTCCTTGCTGGTAATGTCAAGGTGGTTTGTGGGCTCATCAAGGATCAGGAAGTTGGCATCTGATAGCATTAGCTTGGCAAGGGATACCCTTCCCTTCTCACCTCCTGATAAATCTCCGATCCTCTTAAACACATCATCTCCAGTAAAAAGAAATGCTGCCAGAGTATTACGTATCTCTGTATTATTAAGAGTTGGATATGCGTCAGATATCTCCTCAAACAAAGTCTTCTCGTCGTGAAGAACGTGATGTTCCTGATCGTAATATCCTATGTGGACTTTAGTCCCAAGAGTAATCCTGCCTTCGTCCATCTTCTCTACGTTGTTGATGATCTTAAGAAGAGTAGTCTTACCAGTTCCGTTATCACCGATAATAGCAACGTGCTCTCCCTTTTTGATCTCGAAGTCAAGGCCGGAAAAGAGCTTTTCCTCTCCAAAGGCTTTAGAAAGTCCCTCCACTGTAAGGACGTCATTACCACTTTCGCAGATTGGCTTTAAGCTGATCTTCATGCTGTCGTCAATCTCTACAGGCTTATCCAAAACCTCGATCTTATCAAGCATCTTCTCTCTGCTCTCAGCTCTTTTAATGGATTTCTCCCTGTTAAAGGACTTGAGCTTGGCAATAACTTCTTCCTGGTGCTTGATCTCCGCCTGCTGTTTGATGTAGGCGTTCCACTCCACTATTCTCTTTTGCTCTTTTTTCACAGCGTAGTCGCTGTAGTTACCCATAAAGGTAGATACCTTGCAGTTCTCAACCTCTACTACCTTGTCTGCAATCTTATCAAGGAAGTATCTGTCGTGGGATACGATCATGACTGCTCCCTTGTAGTTGAGAAGATAGTTCTCAAGCCACCTGATGGAATTCATATCAAGGTGGTTGGTAGGCTCGTCAAGGATGATAAGGTCAGGACTCTGTAAAAGAAGTTTACCAAGGGCAACTCTTGTCTTCTGACCTCCGGACAGGGTACTTATCTTTTTATCAAACTCCTCTTCCAAAAAGCCAAGACCCTTAAGAACTCCTGTGACTTCACTCTGCCAGGCGTAACCAGACATCCTCTGATACTCCTCATTCATGCGGGTGTATCTGTCAAGGAGCTTTTCAAGCTCTTCACCTTCAAGGTGCTTCATGTCATGCTCTGCAGCTCTTATATTTTCCTCAAGCTCCCAGGCATCTCTTTTAACCTCTTTAAGTTCATCGTAGATAGTATTCTCTGTGTCTACGTTCTGGTTCTGGGCAAGATATCCCCAGGTAATATCCTTGGAAAAAGTAACCTCTCCGTCATCAGAATGAAGCTGCCCCACAATGAGCTTGATAAGTGTTGTCTTACCAGCTCCGTTTATTCCAACTATGGCTACTTTCTCATTTTTTTCCACATGAAAAGAGGCATCCCTAAGGATGTCCTTTCCATCAAAACTTTTATTTATTCCGTGTACCGAAAGAATCATCTTAAAACTCCAAAGCTATAATCTTACGTCTCAAAGTATAGCATATTCTTCCGCAATTGCGTCTAAAAACTCCTCACTGCCCATTTTAACAGGGTCTTTGATAGATGTGATAAGTGCAAGATCTCCTGTCATACGACCGGACTCGATAACTGAAAGAGTAGCCTTCTCCATCTTGTCAGCCCATTCAACAAGTCCCTGAATGTTATCAAGCTCGCCCCTCTTTCTAAGAGCGCCTGTCCATGCAAAGATGGTTGCCACTGGATTTGTTGATGTTGGCTCCCCCTTGAGGTACTTGTAATAGTGCCTCTGAACTGTTCCGTGAGCAGCCTCGTACTCATATACACCGGTTGGAGAAACGAGAACTGATGTCATCATGGCAAGTGAGCCAAATGCGGATGATACCATGTCACTCATTACATCTCCGTCGTAGTTCTTGCAGGCCCAGATAAATCCGCCCTTTGACTTCATAACACGGGCAACTGCGTCATCGATAAGGGTGTAGAAATAAGTAATACCTGCCTTCTCAAAGTCAGCCTTGAACTCTGCCTCATATACTTCATCAAAGATCTCTCTAAATCTCCTGTCGTAGGTCTTTGAGATAGTATCCTTGGTTCCAAGCCACAACTCTTTTTTCTCAGAAAGAGCGTACTTAAAGCATGCTCTTGCAAAACTCTTTATTGATGAATCCTTGTTGTGAACGCCCTGGATGATTCCTGGCTCGTCGAATTCATGTATGGTCTGTCTGATCTCTGTTCCATCGGCTCCTGTAAATAACAGTTCAGCCTTACCAGGTCCAGGAACTCTTATCTCAACATTCTTGTAGACGTCACCATAAGCGTGTCTTGCAAGAGTGATAGGTTCTGTCCAGGTTCTTACGTTTGGTTCAATGCCCTTAACCATGATAGGAGTTCTGAATACTGTTCCATCGAGGATAGCCCTTATGGTTCCATTTGGGCTCTTCCACATCTTCTTAAGGCCGTATTCCTCAACTCTTTCATTGTTTGGAGTAATAGTTGCACACTTTACGGCAACTCCATACTTCAAAGTAGCGTTGGCACTATCTACAGTTACCTGATCATCAGTCTCATCTCTGTGCTTAAGACCAAGATCATAATACTCGCTCTTTAAATCGATGAATGGAAGGATAAGCTTGTCCTTGATCATCTGCCAGAGGACTCTTGTCATCTCATCTCCGTCCATCTCTACTATAGGGGTGGTCATCACTACTTTGCTCATTGCTTTTCTCCTTATGCTAAATATTTTTATCAGTCGTACATCTCAAGAAGGCCCTTGTCTACCATGTTCTCATAGGCATTTACCATGTGCTGGTTGGCAAGCTCTTCTGCTTTATCTGCATTCTTTTCCCTGATGGCTTCCATGATGTACTTATGCTCTACGTTTGATACAGCACCTCTTCCGCTTGAAAGAGTCTGCTGGCGAACGCGCCATACATACTGGTGGTAGTCCTTTAACAGGTGCTCAAGCATCTTGGAATTACATGACTCATAAAGAATGGTGTGGAATCTGTTATCAAGCTCCGCCATCTGCTCCATGTGTCCTCTTGCAGCATGAAACTCTGCAAGATAGATTACTTCCTCCATTTCCTCAAGCTGCTCATCAGTAATATTGTCACAGGCCCATCTTGCACAAAGTCCCTCAAGTTTGGACCTTATCATGTAGATGTCCTGTATATCCTTAGCCTTAATTCCTGTTACATAGGCTCCCTTGTTTGGAATGATCTGAATAAGACCTTCCAGTTCAAGCTGCCTGAAGGCTTCTCTTACAGGGGTTCTGCTGACGCCAAGTTCATTACCAATAGCAACCTCTTTCAGTTCCTCATGGTCCTTGTACTTGCCATTTAAGATATCTTCCCTGATCCTGTTAAATACTCTTCCTCTTAAGGAATATTTGTCAGTTACTTCCTGCTTTAAATCGCGATTGTCCATAAAGCTTTGTAGTTACCCCTCTGTAACCACTTCTCCTTCCTTAACAACAATGCCAAGCTCTTTTCCTACTTCTTCAATCTTGGAAACGAGCTCCCCGTCAGTCATTACTGTTACACGACCATTTTCATACTCTTTATCTACCCAGTCCTTGAGCTTTATTACAAGCTCTGAATGCTTGGTCAGGGCATGATCATCTCTAAGTCCGTAGTGGACATTGATCCAGTGTGCTATTCCTGCAAGGCCTGACGTGTTGGAAACAGCGCTTACAGGAGGTCTTCTAAGGAACTTCTCAGTATCAAAGATGTTGTAGATCTCCTCGTTCTTAAGAAGTCCGTCTGCGTGGATACCGGCTCTTGTAACATTGAAGTTCTTGCCTACAAATGGTGTGTTTGCAGGAACGGTAAAGCCGATCTCCTTCTCGTAGTATTCAGCAAGGTCTGTGATGACCTGAGTATTCATTCCATTGAGATGGCCCTTAAGCTGGGCATACTCAAATACCATAGCCTCGAGAGGTGTATTACCGGTCCTCTCGCCAATTCCAAACAGTGAAGTATTGACTGAAGCACAGCCATAGATCCAGGCAGTAGTAGAATTGGTAACAGCCTTATAAAAGTCATTGTGTCCGTGCCACTCAATAAGCTCACTTGGAACTGAAGCGTTGGTGTTGATGGCATAAATGATACCCTGCACACTTCTTGGAATAACGGCACCTGAGAAATTGACGCCATATCCCATTGTGTCGCAGGCTCTTATCTTGATAGGGATCTTGTACTCCTCCTTAAGCTTCATAAGCTCGATGCAGAAAGGAACTACAAATCCGTAAATATCTGCTCTTGTAATGTCCTCAAGGTGACATCTTGGGCTGATGCCCTCTTCGAGGCAGGACCTTACAATACTAAGGTAATGCTCAAGGGCCTGTCTTCTGGTCATTTTAAGCTTTAAGAAGATGTGGTAGTCAGAGCAGCTAACCAGAATACCTGTCTCCTTCATTCCGATCTCTTTTACCAGCTTAAAATCCTCTTCACTGGCTCTTATCCAGCTGGTGACCTCAGGGAACTCATAGCCCCTCTCCATGCATTTGTAGACTGCATCTCTGTCACTCTTAGAGTATAAAAAGAATTCGCTCTGACGGATCATTCCATTTGGACCGCCAAGCTCATGGAACATATCGTATATCCTTACGATCTGCTCTGTGGTGTATGGCGCTCTGGACTGCTGTCCGTCTCTAAAAGTTGTGTCAGTTATCCATATTTCTTTTGGCATGTTGTGAGGAACGATCCTGTCATTGAATGGGATCTTTGGGATCTCCTCGTAGGGAAACATATTCCTAAATACATTGGGTTTGACAACGTCATCAAGAATATACATATGCTCTTCGATCTTGAGCAGGTTATTCTTTTCATTCATTGTCACCGGTCGATTTTGGAAAGTTGTCTGATCACTCATTTAAGGGCCTTCTTTCTTTCATAAAAAAACACTTTGGTATAATTGTATACAATCATACTACCAGTGTCAAGGCAACAAAAAAGCCCTTCTTACCTGGAATGTAAGAAGGGCCATATTGTATAACGTCAGAATTTGCTCTTTCTTATGAAATAATTTTTTAGTTCTTCGATAGGCTCTGGCTTTGCGTAATGATAACCCTGCAGGTATTCAAATCCCTTTTCAACAGAGAACTGTTTCTGGGACTCATCCTCTACTCCTTCTACCAAAGTTACAAAACCATTCTTTTTGAAAACTTCTATCATATAAGTTAAGATGTCATCCATTCGGTTGTCATCAAGTGACTTATACAAAAGAGTCTTATCAAACTTGATGGTCTTAACAGGACAGTTGATAACTCTCTCAAGGGATGAATAGCCTGTTCCAAAGTCATCGAGATAGAGATGAATACCTTCTTTATCCAGGATCTCCATATTCCTGTTGGCCATATCGTAGTTTTCAAACATGGCTGTCTCTGTGATCTCCATACGGATCTTGGTCACATCAATGTCATATCTTTCAATGATGTCCAAAAAGTCCTGATACATGTTGGGATTAGACAGCTCTTTTGATGAAATATTTACTGAAATGGAGTCAAAGTCATAGAACTCAGCAAGATGGTCTATGGCCTGACATACTTTATTTACCATGATACAGGACAGAATATGGATGCATCCTGTCTGCTCCGCAATGGGGATAAATCTGTCCGGAGTTATGATGCGATCTCCGATCTTAAGCCTCATAAGAGCTTCCGCTCCTCTGAAGGAATCCTTCTCAACACTGTAAATAGGCTGAGCGTAAACCAATATTCTTTCATCATTTTCGTCAACAGCGTTTCTGATATCCTTTAATACCTTGCTGATCTCGTAGTATTCCTGGAACTCCTCAAGATCTTCTCTTGTAGTTGTATATGAATAACTGCTGTTCTGATCGTTAAATCTGTTGGCGATATAATCGTAGAACTGTCTGATCTTAATGTGATCATCAAGCTCTTTATACGCTTCTCCAAATATCATCACATAGTTAAATGGAATATTCACATCAGCCTTGAGCCAGTCAAACACACCTCTTATCTGATTCACGTAGTTTCTGGCTTCTTTGTCGCTGCTGTTGATGATAACGTCAACGTAGCGGTCTTCCGCCACCTGAAACATCCTGATGTTGGAACTTATGGCCTCAACATTTCTGCAGGCCTGTATCCCTTTCTGGACCATATTTGCTCCCTCAGCCACAAAGCTCTCACTGGTAGGAAACATGAAAAAGACGTAAAGGACATGGAATTTCTTTTTTCCACACATCTTGCCAATATACTGATCCAGTGCATTCATGCCCTGACAGCCGGATAACTCATTATAGGTCTCGGCATGGAATAACAGGTAAGCAAAGACAAAAACAAGGGAATAGGAAAGCCCTGTATAAACCACATGGGATGAAAGAAATAATATCTGTGTTCCAAGAAGTACTATCTCAAGTGGAACTATAATGCAGACAGTTCTCCATACGATCCTGGAAATATCCTTTCTGTTTGTAACAGATGCATAGAAGCAGATTACTGCACATACCATTCCCGCAAAGGAATAGTACCTGATAAAGTGGGTAACATCTATTCCTCCAACTTCAACGATATAAATCCTGCCGGATGCTATCTCAAAGATCGAGCCAACAGTGTACATAAGCGCCAAAACAGTGTACATCATATAGAACTCTCTTCTCTGTTCGCGCCTGTGCATGGACATCATGTTCACATATGAAAAAATAAGAAACAGTACTGCATTATATGCAATAAGAAAGCCAATGATAAGCAAAATAAGCAAGTGTCTGTTATAGAGCTGGTCTGGATAATTAGCGACTTTCAGGATCACTATCTGGAAAAACGAAGTCAGAATTGACCAAAAAAGACCAGCCACAATAAATCTGAACACGTAGGTCATCTTGGGCTTTGAATAGGAAATAGCTACTAATGCCATTATGCATATCAGAATACTGGCATATTCGCCTGTGTAATTATAAGGAATAAAAGTATTTGTCAGCATACAATCATGTTATCACAAAACCGTTTATTTTTTCATAAAATCATTATTAAATTTGGGCACGTAAAAACTCCCCCGGTTTGACCCGAAGGAGTTTCTACATAGTTTACATTTATTCCTCAGAATTAGCAGCAGCAACCTTATCTTTTCTTGCTTCCACTTCTTTGGCCTGAATATCAGATGGAGCCTGCTCATATCTTGCAAACTCATACTCGAAATCACCAGCTCCTCCAGTCATGGAACGAAGCTGTGTGCAGTAACCGAAGAGTTCCATCATAGGTACCTCTGCCTCGATAACCTGCTTGCCTGTAAGAGAAGGATTCATTCCAAGTACGCGTCCTCTTCTCTTGTTGAGGTCACCCATTACATCACCTGTAAAGCTGTCAGGCACTGTAACCTTAAGAGAAACGATAGGCTCAAGGAGAACTGGAGATGCCTTCATGAAGCCATCCTTGAAGGCTCCTGATGCAGCAACCTTAAATGCCATTTCGGAAGAATCTACTGGGTGATATGATCCGTCGTAAAGAGTAGCCTTAACGCCTACTACAGGGTAAGCAGCAAGAGGGCCTCTAAGAACTGACTCTGCAAGTCCCTTCTCAACAGCAGGGAAATAGTTCTTAGGAACTGCTCCACCTACAACCTCCTGCTCGAAGATGTAAGGTGTTGTATCCTCTCCTGAAGGCTCGAAGCGCATCTTAACGTGTCCATACTGACCATGTCCACCAGTCTGCTTCTTGTACTTGTACTCAACATCAGAGTTCTTACGGATTGTCTCTCTGAATGCAACCTTAGGCTTAGTAAGATCGATAGCTACCTTATAGATATTCTGGAGCTTGCTCTGAACAACCTCAAGGTGCATGTCGCCCATACCATAGAGAAGTGTCTGTCTGTTCTCAGCATCGTTAACAACCTTAAGTGTCTGGTCCTCAGCACAAAGCTTAGCCAGAGACTGAGCGATCTTATCGATATCTCCCTTGTTCTGAGCGTGATATCTCATATATGTGTATGGCTGAGAAATATCCATCTTAGCGTACTGTACAGGAGTAGCCTTGGTTGAAAGAGTATCTCCTGTAGCAATATCAAGCTTCTGAAGAGCACCGAGATCTCCTGCGTGGAGCTCAGGAACTTCTGTAGCCTTGTTGCCCTGAAGAACATAGAGCTTACCAAGCTTAACATCCATATCCTTGCCAGCTACAAACATCTGGTCATCACTCTTAATAACACCAGAGCGAACCTTGATAAGTGAGTACTTACCAATGAATGGATCGATCATGGTCTTGAATACGAATGCTGTCTTAGGCTTTGAGAAATCGAAGTCAGCTTCGAAAATCTCATTTGTATTAGTATTGATACCAGCCATCTTGCGGTTCTCTGGGCTTGGCATGTATTTTACGATATCATCAAGGACTGTGTAGATACCCTGGCAAAGTGTGCTGGATCCCATCTCGATAGGTACAATAGAGCCATCACATACGTTGCTGCGAGCAGCTGCTCTGATCTCAGCCTCTGAGAAAGTATCTCCATTGAAGTATCTGTCCATGAACTCCTCAGAAGTCTCAGCAACTGTCTCAAGAAGAGTATCCTTAAAGAGCTTAAGGTTAGCCTGGTTGTACTCAGGAACAGGGCACTCAACTACCTCTTTTCCTTCCCATCTAAATCCCTTCTCCTGGATAACATTTACATATCCAACAAACTTCTCGTTCTCACGGATAGGAAGATTAAATGGAGCCATCTTCTTGCCGTACTTGTCAGTAAGATCCTGAACTACCTGTCTATATGAAACATCGTCGATATCCATATCGGATACGAAGAACATACGAGGAATCTTATACTTTTCACAAAGGTCCCATGCTCTCTCTGTTCCAACTTCTATTCCAGCCTTACCTGAAACAACGATGATCGCACCATCAGCAACGCTGATCGCCTCTTCTACTTCACCAACAAAATCGAAAAAACCTGGTGTATCAAGCAGGTTGATCTTGTGTCCATCCCACTCAAGAGGAATTGAGGTAGTGCTGATAGAAATGTGCCTCTTCTGCTCCTCTTTATCAAAGTCGCTTAAGGTGTTTCCATCCTCTACCTTGCCCATACGTGACGTAATGCCTGCGAGGTATGCCATTGCTTCGGCAAGGGTAGTCTTTCCAGCTCCACCATGTCCTAGCAGTACTACGTTTCTAATCTTGTCAGTCGTGTAAACGTTCATATCTAGTCCTCCAGTCGCAACTTATTGGGTATTTTTGATAAGACTGACTAGGTCCCCCAAAAATCTCATAACAACATTTTACTAAAAACAATGCACTCACACAAGCTTTTTAGGGCTAATTGCACAAAAATCTGGAAGGTTGTTTTTCGCACATTAAAGTGATATAGTGTTACTAATAATGCTTATTTGGAAGGATTTCCCATGGACAGTTTAACTTATGGCTTTATAGGTCTTGGACTCATTGGCGGTTCAATCGCCAAGGCGATCAAAATCGCTGACAAAGATTCCAGGATCATGGCATATACTCCTCACAGACAGACCGTAGACAAAGCCTTTGAAGAGGGCATCGTGGACCAGCCTCTTTACGAGATTGGCGACGAGTTCAAGGACTGTGATTTTATTTTCCTGTGCGCCCCTGTTGAGCTCAATAACGAGAACCTGCGCACTCTTTTGCCACACCTTAGTGCAAGGACGACTATCACTGATATTGGCAGCGTCAAGTCCAGTATCCACGAGGTGGTAAAAGAGCTTGGACTGGAAACCCAGTTTATTGGCGGACATCCAATGGCTGGAACTGAGCGCATCGGATACAACAACTCAAAACCAGGCATTCTTGAAAATGCCTACTACATAATCACTAAAACAGAGTATTCATCCCAGGAAAGGCTTGATGCCTACACAGAACTTGTAAGGATGATAAAGGCCATTCCTCTGGTGGTTCCATATGAGCAGCACGACTATATCACAGCTGCCATAAGCCACGTTCCACATGTCATCTCCGCTTCCCTTGTTAATCTGGTTAAAAACAGCGACGATGAACAGCAGCTCATGAAGACAATAGCTGCCGGAGGCTTTAAGGACATCACCAGGATCTCTTCCTCTTCACCAATCATGTGGAAGCAGATCTGCATGACCAACTCCTACAACATATCTGAGCTTCTTGGAAACTATATAGACAGCCTTCTTGATATCAAACTGGCCATAGATGAACATGATGAAGACAAGGTGATGGACTTTTTTGACAGCGCAAGGCAGTACAGAGAGTCCTTCATAGACAGCTCTTCTGGTCCTATCAAAAAGGTTTACACTATCCATGTTGAGATTGACGACAGGCCAGGTAACCTTGCCAGGGTTGCGACTCTTTTGTCCGACAACATGATCAACATCAAGAACATCGGAATCATGCACAACAGAGAGTATGAGCGCGGAACCTTGAGGATCGAGTTCCACAGCCAGGATGGTCAGGACAAGGCAAAAGAGCTACTTACCGAGAAGGGCTATACCCTCTACGTCAAATAAATCGCACCAATCGGAGACACAGATTATATGATCGCATTAGAAAAAGCTAAAGGCCCCTTAAAAGGCGATATATTCGTTCCTGGAGATAAATCCATCTCCCACAGGAGCATCATGTTTGGTGCTCTAGCTGAAGGCACCACAGAAGTAACAGGCTTTCTTCAGAGCGCAGACTGCCTCTCAACCATTGACTGTTTTAGAAAGCTTGGAGTTGAGATCGAGCACTCTCTTCGCCCCACCAATGGTGTTCCGACCATTACCGTTCACGGCCGTGGCCTTAGGAACTTTAAAGCCCCTGATTCTACTCTCTATACCGGAAACAGCGGAACCACCACAAGGCTTATGTCAGGTATTCTGGCAGCTCAGCCTTTCAACTCAATGATAACCGGAGATAACTCCATTGAAAAAAGACCAATGAAGCGCATAATGACTCCTCTTTCACAGATGGGAGCAGAAGTCATTTCAGTTATGGGCAATGACTGTGCACCTCTTTCCTTTACAGGAGGCAAGACTCTTCGTGGTATCAACTACAGAAGTCCTGTGGCTTCAGCCCAGGTTAAGTCCTGCGTCATGCTGGCTGGCCTTTATGCTGAGGGAGATACTGTAGTCTATGAGCCTGCTCTTTCAAGAAATCACACAGAGATCATGCTCTCAGCCTTTGGCGCTGATATACACAATGAAGTGGCAAGAGACGGAAGCGCTGCTGCTATCCTCCATCCTGGAATGCCACTTATTGGTCAGAAAGTAAATGTTCCTGGAGACATCTCATCTGCAGCATATTTCATAGCTGCAGCCCTTATTGTTCCAGGTTCAGAGCTTCTCATAAGAAATGTGGGAATAAACAATACAAGGTCTGGAATTCTTGCTGTTCTTCAGCAGATGGGAGCTGATATAACTCTCCTTAACGTTGATGAGACAAGTGAGCCAAAGGCAGATATCCTTGTTAAGTACTCAGAACTCCACGGCGCAGACAACAACCAGTTTGTTATTGGTGGCAAAGTAATCCCTACCATGATAGATGAACTGCCTGTTGTAGCTGTTGTTGCAGCTACCGCCGGCTTTGATACCATTATCAAGGATGCTGCGGAGCTAAGGATCAAGGAGTCCAACAGAATTGATACTGTTGTTGAAGGCCTTACCAAAATGGGATGCGATGTGGAGGCAACAGATGACGGAATGATCATTCATGGTGGCAAGCCTCTTCACGGAGCTGATATAAACTCCCACGCTGATCACCGCCTTGCCATGAGCTTTGCTGTAGCGTCTCTTGTGGCAGATGGAACCACAAGGATCCTTGACGATGAATGCGTAGGTATCTCCTACCCGAGTTTCTTTAAAGATTTCCAGAGTTTACTGTAAAAAAATAAGTGCAGCCTTAAAGGGCTGCACTTTTTATTTGCTTATTCGTTTCTAAACAGGTCTCTTGTATATACCTTATCTACCACGTCTTCAAGATCCTCTGTAAGTCTGTTGGCGATGATGAAATCGCACTCCTTTTTGAACTTATCAAGATCTCTCTCAACTCTTGAATTGAAGAAATCATCGTCCTTGAGTGTAGGCTCGTAAACAACGCACTCAATGCCGCGGGATTTGATCCTCTTCATGATACCCTGGATAGCTGACTGACGGAAGTTGTCAGAACCAGCCTTCATGGTAAGTCTGTAAACTCCCACCTTCTTGGGATGAAGAGCCCAGATCCTGTCTGCGATGAAATCTTTTCTGGTTCTGTTGGCATCTACAATAGCTGTTATGAGGTTGTTTGGCACATCCTCATAGTTTGCAAGAAGCTGCTTGGTATCCTTAGGAAGGCAATATCCGCCATATCCAAAGGATGGATTATTATAGAAGTTACCAATTCTTGGATCAAGGCATACTCCATCAATGATGTTCCTTGTGTTAAGGCCTCTTACCTCAGCGTAGGTATCAAGCTCATTAAAGTATGAAACTCTAAGGGCAAGGAATGTGTTGGCAAAGAGCTTAACACACTCAGCCTCAGTGTAATTCATGAAAAGAACATCGATGTTCTCTTTTATTGCTCCCTGTTTAAGGAGTCCTGCAAACATCTCAGCCTTCTCTTTTGCCTCAGAGCTCTCTACATCAAAGCCTACAATGATCCTTGATGGATAGAGATTGTCATAAAGAGCGTGTCCCTCTCTTAAGAACTCAGGTGAGAACATGATGTGGTCTGTCTCATATTCGTCGCTGATCTCCTCTGTGAATCCTACAGGAATTGTAGATTTGATCACGATGAATGCATCAGGATTCTCTGTTCTTACCTGATCAATAACGCTCTCAACTGATGATGTATCAAAATAGTTTAGCTTCTCGTCGTAGTTAGTTGGTGTTGAAACTATTACAAAATCAGCGTCTTTATAGGCATAGGAAGCATCAAGTGTAGCTTCCAGCCTAAGGGAATCTTTTTTAAGGTACTCCTCTATCTCTTTATCAACGATGGGGGACTTTCTGTTGTTGATCATCTCAACCTTCTCAGGTATAACGTCAACACATACCACATCATTGTACTGGGATAAAAGGATGGAATTGGATAATCCAACGTATCCAGTTCCTACTACTGCTATTTTCATTAATTGTCTCCTGCGAGCTTTGCTTTTTCGTCTTCTACAAGCTCATATACGTCTATTCTCTTTTTTACATCCTCAGGCATTCCGATGAAGGATCCGCCATAACGGAATGTATCTTCAAGCTTATCAGCGCGGACAATCTGAATGAACACTGGAAGTGTTTCCCTTGTCCAGATAGTCAGATTAGCCTCGTAAATATCTCCAATAGTAAGCTGCTTGTCAGTTGTAAAACCAATACCAGCACTGGAACAGTCAGAAATGTGAATATCACAGGATTCTACTGCACTGGTGCCAAGTTCCTTGATAAGGATCTCACCTGTAAGCTCAAGTCTTTTGCTTCTTCTTCTATCTTCCATAATTCACCCCGCTCATTACCTTGAATCATCACTGTATTATCTGGTCTATTGTATCATAACAGCTGGCCAAATCGCCCATTCCCGAAGTAAGCTTGTTCATGTCGTTAATGGCATCGTTATACTGTTCTCCAAGCTTCATAAGCCCTGGACCGCCAGTATATTTCAAGCTGTTATAAGCTTCTGTTGTTCCCTTAAGATGGGTAACAAAAGAATTATAATCTGAAACACAGCCCTTCTTGATATCTACCATTTTTAAAATGATGCTCTGTGTAGCTTCAGGAAATGAAGCAATGTTACTTATCAGTATAGAATCATCCTTGGCAATAAATTTCTGGATCTTATCAAGACCCTCTGCCTGAGCAAGCTTCGATACAACATCTGTGATCTTGGCTAAGTATTTGTCGTTTTCGCTTATACGTTTCTCTTCTGAAAGAGAAGCATCTCCATTTATTTCGCCAAGCTTATTAAAGCTTTGCTGAAGAACTTCAGTACCATCACTTAAGATTTTGTGGATATCTTTTGTAGCTTTTGAGGCTTCCCTGATATCCTCTTTCATCTCCTTGAGATAATCATTTGCGGATTCGTGAGCCTGAAGGATATTTTTATCCTTTTTCGCATCTTTCTTGCGATCCCTGAACCAGGCCACAAACTGCCAGGCGGCAATTAAAAGAGCAGCGGCTCCTACGATAAAGCTCAGTAGATCAAATACGGGTTCTCCAAATAAATGCATAGAATGCACCTCCAGAAAATTATTTGTTTTCTTAATTATACACTAAATATCATTTAAAAAAACAAGCATCTCCGAAGGAAAAGAATCTATAGCGTTCCTTTATCGCTTCCTCATAAGCATTAAGTACATGCTCTCTTCCAGCAAGAGCTGAAACCAGCATTACCAGCGTTGACTCAGGAAGATGGAAGTTGGTGATAAGCTGATCCAATACTTTGAACTTATATCCGGGGTAGATAAAGATCGAAGTATCTCCGCTGCACTCTGTTAGTCTTCCGTTTTCATCAGCAGCACTTTCTATGGTCCTGCAGCTGGTGGTTCCAACACAGATTACCCTGTGGCCATTTTCCTTGGCTTTGTTGATCTTGTCAGCAGCTTCCTGGGTTACCTGATACCACTCAGTGTGCATGTGGTGCTCTTTCACATTGGTAACCTTAACTGGTCTGAAGGTTCCAAGTCCAACGTGAAGTGTCACGAAGGCCATGTCCACGCCTTTTTCCTTTATCTTCTCCAAAAGTTCGTTGGTAAAGTGAAGACCTGCAGTTGGTGCTGCAGCTGAACCTTCAAACTTGGCATATACCGTCTGGTACATGTTCTTGTCCTGAAGCTTATGGGTAATATATGGAGGTAGTGGCATCTCTCCAAGCTTATCAAGAACCTCTTCCCAAATACCGTCATAGTAGAACTTAACAAGGCGATTGCCCTCCTCTACTATGTCCAGGATCTCTGCCTTAAGGATCCCTCCGCCAAAAGATACTCTGGCTCCCGGTCTTAACTTTTTACCAGGCTTAACCAAAGTCTCCCAAACGTCAGCTTCTTTCCTCTTTAAAAGAAGGATCTCAACTGCCGCTCCAGTCTCCTCTTTTTCACCAAGGAGTCTTGCGGGAATAACCTTGGTATTATTTAGAACCAGGCAATCGCCTGGCTCTAAGTAGTTTATTATTTCATTAAACCTGTGGTGCTCTATAGCTCCACTTTCTTTGTCTACTACAAGGAGTCTGCACTCATCTCTTTTCTCCATAGGATCCTGAGCGATGAGCTCCTGTGGCAGATCAAAGTAATAATCAGAAGTACTAAGTCCTATTTCCATGATCACTCGTTTCTAAAATCCATGTTCTGAAGGAAGGATACATATCCTCTCTTAGCTTCATAGAGGTCAGCCTTGCTGATAACTTCCCATGGAGCATGCATGTTCAGAACTGCTACACCAGAATCAATTACGTTCATTCCGTAAAGTGCAAGGATGTAAGCGATAGTTCCGCCGCCACCAACATCTACCTTACCAAGCTCTGATGTATGGTATACGATTCCGTCCTTATCAAATGCCTTTCTGATCTCAGCGATATACTCAGCATTGGCATCGTTAGATCCGCTCTTTCCGCGAGCTCCTGTAAACTTGTTAAATACAAGTCCGCCACCAAGGAATGCAGCATTCTTTTTCTCAAAGCTGCCTGCATAAGAAGGATCAAAAGCAGCACTTACATCTGAAGAAAGCATGCAGGAATTTGCAAGACATCTTCTAAGAGCAAGATCATTAAAGCCTTCCTTAGTCAGGTTCATAAGCTCAGCTACTGCATTTTCAAAGAATCTGCTCTGCATACCAGTTGCTCCTACAGAACCGATTTCCTCCTTGTCAACAAGGATACAGCACGCTGTTCTCTTAAGGTTCTTGGCCTCTAAAATAGCCTTCATTGAAGGGAATGCGCATACTCTGTCATCATGGCCATAGCCAAGGATCATTGACCTGTCAAAACCAGCATCTCTTGCCTTACCAGCAGGTACTATCTCAAGCTCAGCTGAAAGGAAGTCCTCCTCCTCGATTCCGTAAAGGTCGTTGAGGATAGCCATGATTCCGCGCTTAACAGCACCAGAAACCTTGCCACTTGCTGCCTTCTCATCTTTTTCTGCCTTGATAGCATACTGCTCACCTGCTGAAAGCTTTGAGTTTTTCTTTTCTGCCTTCTCTTTTTCATCGCTCTCGATTACGAAAGGTCTGTTACCTACGATAAGGTCAAGGGCCTCTCCCTCGATAACATTAGAAGCCTTCTTGCCAAGCTGATCCTGCGCAAGGTGAATAAGAAGATCTGAGATGAAGAATACCGGATCATCCTCATCCTCACCTACATTAAGCTGAACTGTTGTGCCATCCTTCTTGACAATAACACCGTGAATAGCAAGAGGAATAGTAACGTACTGATACTTCTTGATACCGCCGTAGTAATGTGTGTCAAGGTAAGCAATTCCTGAATCTTCATAGAGAGGATTCTGCTTAACATCAAGACGTGGTGAATCAATGTGTGCACCAAGGATGTTAAGTCCAGCCTCTAAAGGCTCTGATCCCATCTGGAAGATGATGATTGACTTGTTCATCCATACGCTGTAGATCTTGTCGCCCTTCTTAAGCTTGGTCTTGCTGCCAATAAGAGTATTAAGCTCTCTGTATCCAGCAGCCTCTACCTCATTAACGATAGTGTCGATAGCCTCGCGCTCAGTCTTGGAATTATCAAGGAAAGCCTTGTATTCATCTGAGAGCTTCTCAACTGCTTTTAGCTGAGTGGCATTGTATGTTGTCCATGCATTTTTTCTATTCATATTAACTCCTTTCGAGAAAAAATAGTCATTGCTGTTAAAAGCAATGACTATTCTATCACTAGCTACGTTTTCAATCAATCAGCTACGGATTTCAATTCCCATGGTGAATGAAAGCTTCCTGAGCATCTTATCTACAAATCCGCTTATCATCTCATCAGTAAGCTCTTCTTCCTTAGGAGTGAAGGTGATGGTGTATGCCATACTCTTCTTGGTAGGAGGAATTGGAAGTCCCTCGTATACGTCAAAGAGCTTAACATCGGTTACATACTTGCATGAGCTGTAGATCGCATCCTCAACCTCACCGCAGGTAACTGTCTTATCCATGATAAGAGCAAGGTCTCTCTTAACTGTTGCAAACTTGGAAAGTGGCTCAAATACAGGAGTCTTGCCATAGTATTTATCAAGCATTGAAAGATCGATCTCACAGATATAAGCAGGAATTCTCATATCAGTCTCATCCTGGATCTCATATGTGATCTGTCCAAGGTATCCAACCTCTTCACCCTCGCATACAATCTTAGCTGTTCTGTATGGATGTAAGAAAGTCCTTGTTGCTGCCTCATACTTGAAGCTGATATGAAGTGTATCTGCAACATTCTCAGCAAGACCCTTTAATGTGAAGATGTCTTCATCCTCTCCAAAGATACCAATGCAAAGAGTAGCTTTCTCCTCAGGATACTCAGTAAGTGGAAGTGCCTTAGGAACAAATCTGTTTCCAAGTTCAAATAATCTTCCCTCTAAAGTTCCCTTCTTCTGGTTTCTTGCAATAGCGTGGATCATCTGTGCAGCAAGAGTTGTTCTCATAAGTGAGAGGTCCTCATTGATTGGATTAAGGATCCTGATAGCTGTTCTCTCAGGTGCGTCCTCTGCAAAACCAAGAAGATCAAGATCACTTGGTGAGAAGAATGAGTAATGCATACACTCATAAGCACCCTGAGCGCAAAGAGCTCTCTTTATCCTGAGCTCAGTCTTCTGCTTAAGGTTTCTGCCTCCCATTGTTACGCCGCAGTCTTTAAGGAATGTAGGTTTAACATGGTCATATCCATACATACGGATAAGCTCTTCTGCAATATCAGGATAATCTTCCATATCCTCACGGTATGCAGGAATCTTAATAGTGAGCTCATCCCCGTTTATTTCAGGCTCGAAATTGAGATTTGTGAGAATTCTCTTTATCTCATTTTCAGGAACTTCAATTCCAAGAACACCATTTACTCTCTCGATTGAAGCTTTCATTTCCTTCTTTTCAAGGTTGTTTCCAGTATTAACATCTACGTGAGTTTTAGACACCTTACCAGCACCAAGCTGCTCGATAAGATGAAGGGCTCTCTTCATGGCAATAACAGTTGTGTACTCGTAAACACCCTTTGCAAAAGCTGCGGATGAATCAGATGCCTGTCCCAGAGCTCTTGAGCTCTTACGGATGTTGTCACGCATGAACTTGGCAGCTTCGAAGGTAACTGTAGTTGTTGTATCACGGATCTCAGAGTTGAGACCTCCCATGATACCTGCAAGAGCTACTGGCTTAACACCATCGCAGATAACAAGATTGTCTGTTGTAAGCTCAAACTCATTCTCATCGAGAGTTACGATCTTCTCTCCCTGCTTAGCTCTTCTTACTACGATCATATTGCCTTCAAGGAAGTTACCGTCAAAGGCGTGCATTGGCTGACCAAGCTCTCTCATAATATAGTTGGTGATATCAACAATATTATTGATGGCGTTATTGCCTACCATGGCAAGTCTTCTCTTCATCCAGAGAGGGCTTTCGCCAAGTTTTACATCATATACATAGTGTCCGATATATCTTGGGCACAGGTCAGGATCTTCAACAGTTACGCTAAAGCCTTCATTTTCTACATCTGTCTCTGTGTAGGAAAGGTCAATCTCTTTTAATGGCTTATCAAGAGCAGCTGCTACTTCTCTTGCAAGGCCATAAATGCTCTGACAGTCAGGTCTGTTAGCTGTGATCGAAACATCAAAGATCCAGTCATCAAGGCCAAGGAGTGGCTTAACATCGATACCTACTTCTGTATCCTCAGGGAAAACAAGAAGTCCGTTATAACCAGCGCCTGGATACATATCCTCAGATACACCAAGCTCAACACCTGAGCAGAGCATACCCTCTGAATCGTAGCCGCGAAGCTTGCCCTTCTTGATGGTTGCAACACCAATAACTGTCACATGGTCTCTCTCAGTTTCAATAACTGTAGCGCCAACAAGAGCCAGAGGATATTTGCCTCCTGCCTTAACGTTGTCTGCGCCGCAGCATACCTGGAATGTACCATGCTCACCTGCATTAACAGTACATACATGAAGATGTGTCTCTGGAATAGGTTCACAGGTCTCTACCTGTCCAACTACAACATTAGAAATGTCTTTTCCCACTTCCCAGCACTCTTCAACCTCAAACCCGCAGTCAAAGAGCTTTTTCTCAAGTTCCTTGGGTTCAATATCTATATCAACAAAATCTTTAAGCCAACTTAAAGGTACTAACATTTCGGTTTCCTCCTAAATTTACTCGTAATGATCGATCTGCTTAAGAACATCTAAATCTGATTCAAACAAAAGCTTGATGTTATTGATGCCGTATTTGAGCATTGCTGTACGCTCAATACCGATACCAAATGCAAATCCGCTGTATTCATTTGAATCTATTCCGCAGTTCTCCAAAACCTTTTTGTTAACAACACCAGCACCGAGTACCTCGATCCAGCCTGTACCTTTACAGAGGCTGCAGCCCTTTCCTCCACATGCGAAGCAGCTGCAGTCAACTTCTACAGAAGGCTCTGTGAATGGGAAGTATGAAGGACGAAGCCTTGTTGTGGTTCCCTCACCATAAATCTTCTGAACAAAGAGCTCTAAAGCACCCTTAAGGTCGCACAGAGAAACCTTCTTATCTACTACAAGGCCCTCCATCTGTGAGAACATAGGCGAATGAGTTGCATCATCATCTGAACGGAAAACCTTACCAGGTGATAAGATCTTGATAGGTGGCTTCTTGTTCTCCATTACGTGGATCTGACCTGATGAAGTCTGAGTTCTAAGAAGGAACTCAGGGCTGAGGTAGAATGTATCCTGCATATCTCTTGCAGGGTGATCCTTAGGAGTATTAAGAGCAGTAAAATTGTAATAGTCATTCTCAATTTCTGTGCCCTCGTAGATCTCAAAGCCCATTCCGGCGAAAATGTCTATAAGAGTCTCTCTCATCTGTGTTACAGGATGAAGATTGCCCTGATAACGCATCTTGGCAGGCATGGTTACATCCTGCTTCTCTTTTTCATATCTTGCCTTGAGCTCTTTCTCTTTCATCTTCCTGTCCAGTTCTTCAAACTGCTCAAGAGCCCATGCCTTAAGTTCATTTACATTTTTACCGTATTCTGCACGATCCTCTGCGGCAATATTCTTCATCTCCTTCATAAGAGCTGAGATCTTGCCGGTCTTGTTGTCCAAAAAGCTCTTTCTAAGCTCATAAACAAGCTTAGAGCTGTCAAGCTTTTCAGAATTTTCTCTGATTTCTTCACGGATCGCTTCAATCTGCTGACGTAATGCGCTGTTTTCCAAAATTCCTTCCTCCTGGTTCTTTTAATAATAGAAAATCCCTTGTGTAGCACAAAACTACACAAGGGACGAATTAACCGCGGTACCACCCTTATTCCCGGCCATAATAGCCGAACACTCATTTTAAAAGTATGCTCCAGTGCGAAATTTCCGCTTATAGCCTGATCTTATGGAGCTTCCAGCCCATGACTCCAATTCTCTAATTAAATCTTAAGCAGCCTATAGCATCTTAAGGACAAGCCTTACACCTTCAATGCATGTATATAATTACTTTTACTAATTGTATTTACCGGTAGCTCTTTTGTCAACCAAAAATAAGTCCCTTGATACATATCTCAATGCCTATGGCAATGAGAACAATTCCGCCGATGATCTTGGCACTTCCGGCAAATTTAGTTCCGAATCTGGTTCCAGTCATAAGACCGATAAAGCAGGTAATGTGAGTCACTATTCCGATGATAAGGCAGCTTACAAAAACCATTAAAGCGCTGTAACCTTCTATGGTAAATCCTACTGACAGCGCATCGATTGATGTTGCAACGCCCTGAAGAAGAAGCATCCTTGTGGTGATCCTGCCCTTTGAAACCGCTTCTTTTACATCACAGTCACCATTTGGGCAATTTTCGCAGTTCCCGTTGTTCTTGCACTTTCTGGACTTAATGCCTTCAAGTGCCATCTTTCCTCCGATATATCCAAGAAGAATGAGGGATATGAATGGAATGAATCTGCTAAAACCATTGAAAAAAGATACCGCAAAATGAACCAGAATGTATCCGATTATTGGCATAACAAACTGGAACACTGCGTATATTCCAGATATATATACCATGCGCTTTTTCTTCATGTCGGGCTCAGCAAAGCCGTTGGCCAGGGACACAGAAAAAGCATCCATAGCAAGACCAAATCCAAGCAGTATGCTATTAAAAATAAGTAAAAAGTCCATTCCATAAACCTTTCATCAGTTAATAAATACTAGTTATTATAATAAAAATCTTTTACCTTCTGTCAATAAATGTTATTATAAACATGTTGTAATTTGGGAAAAGAGAGGATTTTTGTTAAATGAATTACGTATTAAGCTGCTGTTCTACTGCAGATCTTACTGCAGAGCACTTTAAAGAAAGAGATATCAACTATATTTGTTTTCACTTTACCATCGACGGAAAAGATTACCCTGATGACCTTGGAGTTTCATATCCATTTGAGAAATTCTACGCTGATATGGCCAAAGGTGCTATGACCAAGACGTCACAGGTCAGCGTCGGTGAATACATCGCATACTTTGAAGAATTCTTAAAGGATGGAAAAGACGTCCTTCACCTTACACTTAGTTCTGGTATTTCTGGAACCCTTAACTCTGCTACCATCGCAAGAGATCAGCTTCTTGAAAAATATCCGGACAGAAAGCTCTACGTTGTAGATTCCCTTGCTGCTTCTGCCGGCTATGGTCTTCTTATGAACAAGCTTGCAGACCTTCGCGATGAGGGCATGGGAATTGACGACCTCTATGCATGGGTTATCGAGCACAGACTCGAGTGTCAGCACTGGTTCTTTGTAACAGACCTCACTTACCTCATCAGAGGTGGACGTGTTTCCAAAGCAGCTGGTATCATCGGCGGAGCATTAAATATCTGCCCACTTCTTAACGTAGACTACCAGGGAAGACTTATCAACAGAGCCAAGCACCGTGGTCTTAATGCAGTCATCAAGGCACAGGTTGCCAAGATGGAGGAACTCGCAGCGGGTGGTCTTGACTACGATGGAGACTGCTACATTTCAAACTCTGACTGTTATGATAAGGCAAAAGCTGTTGCAGACTTGATCGAGTCCAAATTCCCTAAGCTCAAGGGCAGGGTAAAGATCGTAAGCATCGGAACTACAATCGGAAGTCACACAGGTCCAGGAACCGTGGCACTGTTCTTCTGGGGTTCAAAGAGAATCGACTGATAAAAAATTAAAGCATCCGCATTTAAACTGCGGATGCTTCTTTTTTAATTATATGAGCCCTTCTCGAGCCTCTTTTCAAAATCTTCCATCGGCATTGGATTGTCATACAAAAATCCCTGTACAACATTACAACCCACGCTCTGAAGGAGCTTAGTCTGATCCGGTCTCTCAACACCTTCTGAGACAACACTTATTCCAAGTTCATTGGCCATAGCAACAATGCTCTTTAACACTATCTCATCGCTCTTGTTGAGCTCCTCGTTATTGATAAAGGATCTGTCAATCTTAATAACTGAAACAGGGAAATCTCTCAGTGTAGAAAGAGATGAATAGCCTGTTCCAAAATCATCTATAGCTGTAGCAATGCTCGCCTCCTTGAGATTTGAAAGGAAGCTTGTCATAAGCACCCTCTCACCCTCGCTTGCGGTCTCAGTAACCTCGATCTCAATGAGGTTTCTGTCTATGCCATAGCTGTCTATTATATCCATTATCTCTTTTGCAAGATTCTTGTACTCAAGGTCCTTGCGGGAGAAGTTGACTGAAACCTGAACGGGTTCTATACCCTTATCCATCCATGATCTTATGAATTCACAGGTCTTTTTAAGGATGTACAGATCAAGATGTACAACCATTCCTTCCCTCTCGAGGATAGGAACAAACTCTGTGGGATAAAGAACCAGACCATTACAGAACCATCTGGCAAGAGATTCTGCTCCCACTATCTTACCGGTAACTGTATCAACCTTGGGCTGAAGATAGATTCTGAACTCATCGCCACTTAAAGCCTCTTCAAATCTGTCTTCTATCTGCTTTTGTCTGTATATTCTGGTACTCATAGCCTTATTTACAAATACATAAGGCTTATTGGCTATATTCTTGGCGTAGTTGCATGCCATTGAAGCTCTGGATATTGCCTGTCCAGGGTTCTTCATGGATTCATCAATAGCATAAACTCCAGCTACAGCCGAAATATTGAACTCGTCTTTTTTGTCATTCTTCATTCCATAAACAGGCACAGCAGAAATGAACTTCAGGAATTTCTTGGTTCTGTCCTTTTTGATAAGAGCAGTATAATTGTCTCCACCAAAGTGTGAGATGATCTCATCATCCTCTGCAAAATTCTTGATGGTGTTGGCATATCTCTTCATGATCTCATCGCCTTCAGGACCACCATAGCGCCTGCTGATAAGGCCAAAGCTCTTTAAGTTGAAGCAGATGGAATCATATTTCATGATCTCACCGCTCTCAAACTTCTGTGTGACAAAAGAGATAAATCCGCCGGAATTGGGAAGACCAGTAAGGTACTGAGTCATAGCACTGGTCTTAACCACATTCAGCAAAAGAAATCTCTCCATGTGGAAAGACAATACATCGATAATAATGGAAAAAAACTTGTACTCTTCATCATTCCATCTCTTGTCATCCTGGAGATACACGTGGTACATGATAACCCTGTCACCGGACATATTGCTCTTAAATACATAAGATGGCTTGCCTTCTGTAATTACAGGTCCGCACAGTGGAATGATCTTTGGAGGCTCTGATGCCTTATCTGAACCAGGTCTGAAAGTGACTATAGAGAAAATTGAGCGCACAAAAAACTCCTTGGAAAGATCTGCCAGCGCACTGGGAGAAATCTCAGGAGTTACCTCTTCTTCAGACAGTATTTGAACAAAGTTTTCAAAGCTTCTATCAAAAGTCATGGCGCCCTCAAAATGTTTAGAGTAATTTTATTTTATAAAATATTTATCATTTTTTCAATCATAAAAAGGGGCATGAAAAAAGCTGCGTGAAAACGCAGCCTTTTCATATAGTTAAATTATTTCTTGTTAACAAGATCCTTAAGAGCCTTACCAGCCTTGAACTTAGGTGCTACAGAAGCAGGAATCTTGATAGCAGCGCCAGTCTGAGGATTCTTACCAGTTCTAGCAGCTCTCTTAGTTGTCTCGAATGTACCGAAACCAACAAGCTGAACTTTGCCCTTCTTCTTGAGCTCCTTAGTTACTGTGTCTGTGAAAGCGTTCAGTGCTGCAGCCGCATCCTTCTTAGAAAGTCCAGCTTCCTTTGCGATTGCATCGATAAGTTCTGTCTTATTCATTTGGTTTTCCCTCCAAAAAGAAATTATTTACTACATTGCCTATTCTACTACTATTTCCGTCACTTAACAACCTAAAAATGCCGAAAAAATGGGATTTTTTCTAAAAAAATTAAAAAAACGTGCGATATTATCTAGATTTCATGGCAATTTCTATCATTTTGCTCAAATATGTCAGGTCTGTAATGTCCGTTTGCGGTAACTTTCCTGCCATTTCCCTGGTTCTGTACAGAGCAATAAAGCCTTCATAAGGTACATCCTGCATCTTATACAGAAATGCCTGTCTTACTCCGTTCTCAAAGAAGAACCTCTTTGGCATAGCAGTTTTATCAAGCTGCGTCTGAGGTGCATCTATAACAAGCACTCCATTGGAGTTAAATCTGGTCTCAAACCCTGGCTCCACCACATAGGAAATGCTTGAAGAATTGTCAGCTATCTGATGAACATTCTTTTCCATGATGTTTCCAGACTGGGCGATGCGCTTGTATCCGCAAAAGCTCTTTTCTATATCCTTGTAGAACACATAGGCTTCATCAAGATCATAGGTTGCCACCATCTTTAAGAGAAGCGTAGTAATGGCTTCATTCATACTTCCAAACAAGCCATCAATGGTTTCAAGGACAAGCTTGGTCTTATCCATTGCTGTGGCGCGATTTAGCGAGAGCATATTCTCGACAAGTTCGCCATCTATGAGCTTACCGTGTATTTCGGGATTATAGATAACGTATCTGTTCTTTCCTCTGTTCTTGGCCCTGCTCAGCATTCTTCCTGCAAGGTTAAACAAGTCTTCGTAGTTATCCACATATATTGGGAATGTTCCGACTCCCATTGATACAGTCACCTGCGGGAATCCGTTCTGATCAATGTGAGAAGCCTCGACTCTTTCTCTAATGGCCTTGAGATAAACGCGAAGATCAGTCTTCTCTTCCACGTTCTCAATGATCATCATGAGCTCATCTCCGCCTATTCTGCCGGCCTTTCCATCCTTGCCAAGGACCTCTAAGATGATGTTTGATACTTCCTTAAGCACCTTGTCGCCATAGGAATGGCCATAGGTATCATTGATCTGCTTAAAATTATCAATATCAATTAAACAAAGGTTAACTACGTCAGATTTTTTAGCCACTGCCTTTCTTGCATAATCAGTAATGGCTTTTTTATTGTAAAGGCCAGTTAAATAATCTGTCTCTATGGCCTTGTTTTCTGTTTCAGTTCCTTCAATGTCAAGGAATAGTATACTTACATTGTCATCAGTGGTTCTGATGCACTCAGCTTTAAACCAGTTGTATTCCTTGTTTTTGTCGCAAACACGAAAACAGAGGGTTAAAGCATTTTCCATCTCTAATCCCTCTACCATCTCATACAAAAGATGCTGATCATCAGGATGTATATTAGCGAAGATGGTGCTTGCACCATCTTCGCATACATACTCTCGATATCCTTCATCAGCAGAAATTATATTTAATTCTTTATCTGTTGTAACTAATCCATTATTGAGAATTGTCATATTATTCCTTTAAATGAATTACAGAATATCCTGGAAACCTGGTCTGTAAAGGTGTCTAGGAATACCATCAACCATGATAGGTCCAACATCACCCTGGATAAGAGGTCTTACATATGTAATGAACTCGTTAGTTACATATGTGCCATCCTTGTTAATCCACTCTCTAGGAACCACACGCTCATCATTAGCGATCTTGTGAACGTCCTTAACCTCTGTTCCAGCCTGGTAAGGATCATCTGAAAGTCTCTCGATAACTACCATCTTTCCGCTATCGCCTTCATCAGCAGCCTTCATGGCAGCACCACCAACCTCATAAGCCTCAAGAATATCTACACGGGATGCGCAGTGGCTGGCAGCTCTCTGAAGTGTTGAAAGCTCGATAGGACGTGTCTTACATCCGCACTCCTTAGCAACAACGTCGCAAAGGTATCTAGCTGTTCCTGTAAGCTGCTTGTGTCCGAATGCATCTACGTATTCGATAGTTGAGCCAAGCTCACTGATGTACTTGCCATCCTTGGTTCTGATACCCTCAGATACAGCAACTACGATAGAAGCTTTGCTCTTAAGAAGACCTTTGATCTTCTTGATGAATGCATCCATATCAAATGGAAGCTCTGGAAGGTAGATAGCATCAGGTCCGTCACAGTCCTCGCCCTTTGCAAGAGCTGTTGCGCCTGTAAGCCATCCAGCGTTTCTTCCCATAACCTCAACGATGATAACCTGTCCGCTTGTTGTCTCAAGGGACCAGCTGTCTCTGATGATCTCTTTTACAGATGTTCCGATGTACTTAGCTGCTGAGCCGTATCCAGGAGTGTGATCTGTAAGAGCAAGGTCGTTATCAATTGTCTTAGGGCAACCAACGAATCTGATTGCTGAGCCAGAGATTATAGCGTAGTCAGAGAGCTTTTTGATGGTATCCATTGAGTCATTACCACCAATGTAGATAAAGCAGTCTATCTCAAGCTTATTCAAAATCTCGAAGATTTTCTCATAAACTTCTTTGTTCTCAAAAATCTCAGGAAGTTTGTATCTGCATGAACCAAGATAAGCTGAAGGTGTTCTCTTAAGAAGCTCGATATCAAGTCCGGACTGGATATGATCAGAAAGATCTACGTATCTTCCTTCCATAAGGCCCTGAACACCATGGATCATTCCGTAAACCTTCTTGTATCCACGGTCGATAGCAGTTCTGTAAACGCCTGCAAGTGAAGAGTTGATTGCTGCAGTAGGACCTCCCGACTGTCCCACAATTACATTACGTTTTACCTTGTGTACCATTTTAACTACTGTCCCCTTTCAAAGTTCTTTTTTGAAATACCTTATCTTTTATTATATTCAATTAAACGTTTACTGTCACGAAAAATAAAGCGACTTGCAGTCATTTTTTTAACTACAAGTCGCACACATTTCACTTCAGCTTAAATTCCAAAATTACAGGGTTATGATCCGAGTGGACAAAAGAAAGATCATCAGTATAAACGGACTCCACTTCCACGTTTGAAGAGGTGATAAATCCATCTATCACATAGTACTGAAAATGCTCTGGATCCTTCTCACTAGCCTTATCAAGAGGCTGATCAAGAGATCTGCAGCTTGGAACAGAATTGTCAGCGCTAAAGGTAAGGTCGCTGCTGAAATCTGAAACATCAATCCTGCCAGCTTCCCATTTACCCTCAAGAACCGGATAAGCACTTACATCAATATTTGAGAATACCTGGTTAAAATCTCCGCAGGCAATCACATAATTGCCCTTTTCCACCTCAGCATCCAGAACTTCTTTAAGCATATTGGCCTGTGCAATCTTGCCTTCGCCAGAATCATAGGCCTCAAGATGAAGGTTTATGACAACAAGTTCCTTATCCGTATCCACCACATTAAATCTAACAACTTCAAGACATCTCTTTAGATTAAAGGTCCTGAGTGGCCACTTAAACGGGCATGGAAGCTGAAGCCTTTGAGCAGAAGAAATATTGTACTTGCTAAAGGTCATAAGACCACTATATACTTTCCCGATCGGAGGAACAGGAAGTGGGATAAAAGAAACTTTGAGATTTGGAGCAAATACAGAATTCCCGTGAAGAACACGAAGTCCTGAATTTGAAAAAAAGTAATCCACTTCATCTATGAAATGGGACCTGTCTGAATTCCTGTCTGTCTCCTGGGTGCAAATAATATCAGGTGATATCTTTTCAAATTCAGAAATAAAACCTTCAAGGTTATATACTACCCTGTCTTCGTCGGCGGTATAAACCATCTTACCGCCATCCATAAAGAAATCAGCATTGTCACCAAGGGCGCCATAGCCCAGGTTCCAGGAAAGGAGCCTAGTGGTTTCCTGTTTCTTGACTCTGTCAACGGAATTGCCAATAATCTCGAGGCTCTCTATATCCTTAGGCTTGTACTCATCCATTGTAAGAAAACCAAGAAGTGTCCCCACCACAACTGCAATCATTACAATGATTACGCAGATTATGCTTATAACTTTTTTCATGTAAATCCCCCAAAAAAGGAGCCTCTGTAAAAAGAGGCTCCCAAGTAAGTGCATTTTGTCTTAAAAATCTTCTTCCTCAAAGGCAAGTCTCTCGCCGTTAGCCTTTCCAATGCCATAAGCTATGCCAGCCACAACTATTACGCAAAAGGCTGCAGCCACACAACCAATGAGCAGTTTCTTTTTCTCGTCCTCAAGGCCGTTCCAGAAGTCTAAGACTTTGTCGATCTTGTCTTTTGAAAACTCGATCGCTGTATCTACAAAACTCATGATATCCATATTGCTACCCCCTTCTCATACTATATATTGTACCTCTTTGCCTTGCGCTGCTCAAGTTTTTTTATCACATAATCTTTCCAGACAAAATCAATGATAGCTGCAAAAGGAATCGCAAACAAAATACCGATTACACCAAAGAGCCTTCCTCCAATGATGATGGAGATAAGGATCATCAGAGCTGACACTCCAAGGCTTTCGCCAAAGAGCCTTGGCTTTAGTACATATCCGTCAATGGTCTGCAGGATGATAGTAAAGATAAGGAACCACAATGCCTGCCAGGGGTTTATCAGAACCAGGATAAATCCGCCAATAGCTGCACCGACGATAGGACCAAAGGTAGGTGCTAAATTGGTTACACCAACTATAACTGAAATAAGGGCTGCATAAGGCATTCTCATAATGATCATGAACAGGAAGTTGACTATACCAACCACGATTCCGTCAACCACATCAACGCCGATGTATCTGATAAGGATATCATTGCATCTGTTAAGGAAATCTCCCCATTTATGATAGGATTCATCCTTCATGAGCAGTGAGAAAAACTTATTAACACCATCTGTTATCCTACGCTTGTCAAGAAGGAAGTAGATTGCCAGGATCAGCGCAATGACTGCATCAAAGAGGCCCTGGCCAATTGATGAGCTGGTGGTCACAACAGAATCCATATTATTCTTGAAGTATTCGCCGATACTATCAAGAAGCTTATCTCCATAGGAAGCAAGGCCAGAGAAATCAAGGCCAAAGAGCTTGCCCGTGCTTCCTGTTTCAATATCCTTTAAAAGTTGCTGGAGAGAATCTACATACATTCCCATGTTACCAACAAGAGTTGAAATACTCTCTGCCAGCTGAGGAATAAGTGCAACACACAACAAAGTTATGAAGAGCGCCAGAACTATCAGTGCAAAGGCAACAGACAGCTTCCATCTGGTCTTCTCATTTTTCATGTTTTTAAACACTTTTCCGTCGAAAAGATTAGCTAACGGATTGAAAATATAAGCTACTATCATTCCAGAAAGAACTGGTTTAATTATCTTAACAATTCCCGATATTGTTCCAGACAGAAAACTCTGATTGGACAATAACAGGTAAAGAACCACCGCCGAACAGGTGGCGATTGTGTATGAAACCCACTTCTGTTTTAAAATCTTTTTGCTAAACTTCATTTCCTTTCCCCCTTTTTAGCCAAACTCGCTGTATTTTCTAGGCTTACGAAGCTGCTGTGTACTCTTTTTCCTTACCCTCTTTTTAATCTTGTTCTGGTGATGATCATCATACAAAACCTTAACTGCAGGATGGAAAAATCTGTTGATAAATGCTCCTATCATGAAGATGTAGATACAGAAGTACAGCCAGATCATCATGACAAGAAGTGTAGCGATGCTTCCGTAGATTGAAAAGTATCCGGTCAGATCCACATACAGTGAAAAGAGCCATGAAAAGATATACCATACAACCGCTGAAAAGATCGCTCCAGGAAGCTGATATACAAAGGTCATCTTGGCACTTGGTACATAGGTATAAACCATGGCAAATGCAAAGGTTGCCACCAGGATGACCACAATAAATTTAAAGTAAGCTGACAATGAGATCAAAAACATGATCTTTGGAAAATGGCTTATGGCAATGGTCTTAACAAGATTCTCAAATACCATGAAAAGAAGCATTACCATCATGATAACGATCATTGCCAGGGTGTAGAGAGCTGCTATGAACCTTAAGCGAAAATAGTTTCTTCGCTCCTCCACATCATAAATTATATTAAGTCCTCTTATAATGGACAACATGCCAAGTGCTCCGGACCATATAGTTGCAAGGGCAGATATGGAGAACACTGCCACAGACTGTTCATAGGTCTCACGAATGAGCCTTAAGGCGATATCATCAGCAAAATCAGGGGTAATCTCAGTAAGCGCCCTTGAGAGATCATCAGCAGTAAGTGCTGTATAGGGCAAAAGAGATGACACAAAAATGAGAAGAGGTACTATTGAGATCATAAAGAAGTAAGCACAGCTTCCAGCATAGGCAGCAATATTCTTTTTTTGCATTCTAAAAGCGAAGTCTCTTGCCAGCGCTATTAGCTGCTGCTTGATGGTCATACAATTCTCCTCATACGGAAAAAGCAGCCACCATTGATGACTGCTTTTATTTCCTAAGTTAATCCCAAAATGCCGTTTCCTGTTATTTGACTCCTAGCTAACGCCAGGTGGGTCACCGCAACCTAAGATCCTGTCTTCCTCTCCCGTAGCTGGTCTGCGTATACGCAGGGCCGAAGGCGTGACATTTAAGTAGGTAATGTAGGAATCCCGTTTAAAGTAATGTAGGTTCAAATTACACAGGAGGTGTCGGTCATCCCAGGAGAGAACTACCCTGTAGTTCTATACTTATTATATCTCAAAAGTGCATATTTTCAAGCATTCTAGCATATTTTAAGATTCTTTTTACGTTTATTTTATTTCTCTTGTAGCTTCTTTTAACCAGTTAAGAACAGCCTCATCAGCGATAAGCGGAGACAACTTGTCATAGACCATTTTGTGGTAGTCGTTAAGAGCCTTGATATCACTGTTATCCATGTATGTGGTGTCAATAGCTTCAAGGTCAATTGGCGCATAAGTAAGGTGAGCAAAATGAAGGAACTGTCCATACTCTCCTGTTTCTCCTGCCACTACCTCAAGAATATTCTCAATCCTGATACCATGGCTTCCCTCGATGTAAACGCCAGGCTCATCTGACACTATCATTCCAGGAACAAGAGGAGCTTCATTCTGTCCAGGAGTAAAGCGCCATCTGATGTTCTGTGGTCCCTCGTGTACGTTTAAGATATATCCGATTCCATGACCTGTGCCATGCTTGTAGTCGATACCGGCATTCCAAAGTGGGCCTCTTGCAAGGATGTCAACGTTCTTACCAGTGCATCCCTCAAGGAAGTTGGCGTTAGCAAGACGGAGCATTCCACACACTGTTAGAGTGTAATGCTTTTTGATCTCATCTGAGATGTCGCCTACAACGATGGTTCTTGTAACGTCAGTTGTTCCGCCCATATATGTTCCGCCTGAATCCACAAGGAGAAGTCCCTGCTTCTTGACTTCTGCGGCGTTGTCTTTTGTTGCTTCATAGTGAGCCATAGCTGCATTGGCGTTATATGCACTGATGGTTGGGAAGCTGAGCTCTATAAATCCAGGGATCTCTGCTCTCATGCCATCAAGTTTCTCAGCAGCAGTGTATTCAGTCATAGGCTCTTTTCCAACTGTGTTCTTAACCCAGTAGATGAACTCTGTGAGCTTGGCGCTGTCCTTAAGGTAAACCTCTCTGATATTCTTAAGCTCTACTTCGTTCTTGCTTGCCTTGAGGTCCTCTGTAGGATCCTTGGCATTTACAAGTTTAATATCAGCAGCCTTCGCCTTCTCAAGAAGCACCTTGAATGTAAGGAAGTTGGTATTTCTCTTATCGAAAAGTATGTTTCCAGTAACATTCATCTTCTTAACAAAAGAAACAACGTCGTCATATCCTCTAAGAGCAATTCCCACCTTGTCGCAGTATGCTCTGACTTCTGATGTGATCTCTTTTTCCTGAGCAAAGAGAGTGAATGAATCCGCTGTGATAAGCGCATAGGAAAGAGCTACAGGATTGCACTCCACGTCGTTACCACGAAGGTTTGTAAGCCACATGATGTCATCCAGCTTACTAAGAAGATACGCCTTGGTGCCAAGCTTATTCATATGCTCTCTTACCTGAGAGATTTTCTCGTTAAAGCTCTTGCCACAAAGCTCATCTGGAAGCACGTACATGTCGTGGCATGGAAGAAGTGGTCTGTCAGTCCAGACAGTTTCAGCAAGATCCCTGTCGATCTTAAGAGTTACGCTTTTTGCTGCAAGTTTCTTTTCAAGGTCCTCTCCGATACTGGTTGAGATAACCCTTCCGTCAAAGCCAAGAACCTGGCCCTCTTTCATATTGGCAAGGAGGTACTCTGAAATTGTTGGAACACCGGCTTCAAGCATTCTAAAGAGCTTAACACCTGTGCCCTCCATCTGGTTCTCTGCCTGGATAAAATATCTGCCATCTGTCCACATGCCAGCTTCATCCTGGCTTACAACGAGGGTTCCGTTTGATCCGTCAAACCCGCAAAAGTACTCTCTTACCTTAAAGAAATCTGCGCTGTACTCTGAATTATGAAAATCAGAAGTTGGCATCATATAGTAATCAATACCATTTTTAGCCATCTCTTCTCTGAGTCTTAGTAGTCTTTCTTTGATAACTATGTTTTCCATTTTTACATGGTTCTCCTTTGTCCGAAAATAATACCAGAAGAATTGTACCACATATTTCATGGCCCTGTGATATAATTATGGAGCACTATTTATTGTATTTATTTTAAGGAGATTATTGATATGGAAGAAAAAGAGATACTTGGCCTTATAGACCACACACTTCTTACTGCAGACGCTACATGGGAGGGAATCGTTTCCCTTTGTGATGAGGCTGTTAAGTATGGAACAGCTACAGTCTGCATTCCACAGACATATTTAAAGAGAGTACACGACAAATACGGCGATAACTTAAAGCTCTGCACTGTTATTGGTTTCCCTCTTGGCTACAACAGCACACATTCAAAGGTTGTTGAGGCCCAGGATTCAATCGCAGACGGTGCTTCTGAGATCGACACAGTTGTAAATATCAGTGATGTCAAGAATCACAGATATGACGAAGTAAGAAAAGAGCTCGCTGAGATCAAGAAGGCTTGCGGCGACAAGCTCCTTAAGGTCATCATCGAGACATGCTACCTCACAGAGGACGAGAAGATCGAGCTCTGCAAAATCATCACAGAGGTTAAGGCTGACTACATCAAGACATCAACAGGCTTTGGATCAGCTGGTGCAACACTGGAAGACATCAAGCTCTTCAAAGAGCACATCGGACCAGACGTTAAGATCAAGGCAGCTGGCGGAATCCGCACAATTGAGGACGCCCTTGCATACGCCGAGGCAGGCTGCAGCCGCATCGGCTCCTCAAAGGTTGCTCCACTCATCGCACAGAAATACAACCTGTAATTCCAAGAAATAATCAAGCAAAAAAATCCCTTTTTCCTCGAGGCTAGCGCTTAACCTCGTCAAAAGGGATTTTTTTATGCTTATATTTTCTTGGAAATTACAGTTAAGTTCTGTCATCCATGCGGACATACTCTTTGCGAGGTTCAATTGCCATGTAAGCAGGACGGATGATCTTGCCGTTGTTGGCTAGCTCTTCCATTCTGTGGGCTGACCAGCCGACGATTCTTGCCATGGCAAAGATTGTTGGATAGAGTTCTTCTGGAAGATCCAGCATTCTGTATACGAAACCTGAGTAGAAGTCAACGTTTGCAGATACACCCTTGTACATGGTGCGTTCACCGCTGATAACTTCTGGAGCAAGCTTTTCTACAAGTTCGTAGAGCGCAAGCTCATCTTCTCTGCCCTTCTCTGCAGCGAGTTTCTCGACAAAACTCTTTAAGATCACAGCACGAGGATCTGACTTGGAATAAATAGCATGTCCGATTCCGTAGATAAGTCCTGCTTTGTCAAAAGCTTCCTTGTTGAGGATTTTCTTAAGATAAGCCTTGACCTCATCCTCATTCTTCCAGTCCTTAACATGTTCTTCGATGTCATCAAACATGTGCACAACCTTGATGTTGGCTCCGCCGTGTCTTGGGCCCTTGAGGGATCCGATAGCAGCTGCAATAACAGAGTAAGTATCTGTCATACTGGAGCTTACAACGTGGGTTGTAAATGATGAGTTATTACCACCGCCATGCTCCATATGAAGCACAAGACAGATATCAAGAAGCTTAGCTTCCAGCTCTGTGTACTGGCTGTCCGGGCGAAGCAGGTACAGGATGGTCTCTGCAGTTGAGAGTTCCTCCTTGGGTGGATGGATTATAAGGCTGTTGCCCTCATGATAGTGATTGTATGCCTGATATCCGTAGATAGAAAGAAGCGGAAACATACTGATAAGCTGAAGTGACTGACGAAGCACATTGGGAAGTGAAACATCGTCTGCCATTTCATCATAAGAATACATAGTAAGAACACTTCTGGCCAGAGTGTTCATCATGTCACGGCTGGGTGCCTTCATGATTACGTCTCTGACGAAGCTTGTGGGAAGTGCCCTGTAAAATTCCAATAACTTTTCGAATCTAAGTAGCTCTTTTCCCGTAGGAAGTTTGTCAAATAAAAGCAGATATGCACATTCCTCAAAAGCAAATCTGTGCTCCTCTTCTGCTACTCTGATGAGATCCTTGACATCATATCCTCTGAAATAGATCTCACCATCTGCCGGAACCTCTTTGCCATCAACTACCTTCTTGGCAATGATCTCCGAAATTCTGGTAAGGCCTGTAAGTACACCCTTACCATTTAAGTCTCTAAGTCCCCTTTTAACATCATACTTTAGGAAAAGCTCGTTCTCTATCTTGTCGGCCTCTTCCGAAAGCTGTGAAAGCTCAACAATCTCCGGTGTGATTTCCGAGTAAACGCTCTTACCTAAGTCCATACGCACCTCCATTATTTATGCCAATTGTCGTGTCAGTCGTAAAACCATTTTAGCATCAAATCAGATGCCAAGAAAAGCCTTTACTGCACTTTCCATCTCGGTTTTTTCTACAACAGTCTTGTGACGGATCTCTGCGTTTCTGATTGATGTAACAGCTTCTGGAATAGCAACTCCAGAAATAGCGCTGAGTTCGTCTGCAAGAGCAAAGTCATCCTTGCTGTCATCCCCTTTTGACAGCGCGTTCATTACGCTTCTTGTAAACTTGAATGGGCTTGCTGTAGAAGCAATAACTGTTACAGTCTTATCTCCAGTTTCACTCTTGTACTTGTTATATACAGAAGCTGCAACAGCTGTATGTGTGTCAATAAGATATGAAGAATTCTCAAAGAGATCTTTGATTGTCTTAAAGGTCTCTTCTTCTGTAGCAAATCCGCCGTAGAAGTCAGCAAGAGCCTCTTTCATAGCAGGTGTTATCTCATACTTGCCCTCTGTGCCAAGCTTCTTCATGTACTCAGCATCAACATCTGCGTTATCTCCAGCGATGTGATAGATAAGTCTCTCAAGGTTAGATGAGATAAGGATATCCATTGAAGGTGAGCTTGTGAGAACAAACTCACGGTTTCTGTCGTACTCACCTGTCTTAAAGAAGTCAAACAGAACCTTGTTGGAGTTGGATGCACATACAAACTTAGCGATCGGAACTCCCATCTTGCCAGCGTAGTAAGCTGCAAGGATATTACCAAAGTTACCTGTAGGAACTACTACATTTATTGGATCGCCCTCAGCGATTCTGCCCTCTTTAAGGAGCTTGCCATAAGCATATACATAGTAAGCGATCTGAGGAACAAGTCTTCCGATGTTGATGGAGTTAGCTGATGAGAACTGGAATCCCTTGGAATCCATATACTTTGCAAGCTCAGGATCTGTGAAGATCTTCTTAACTCCAGTCTGAGCGTCATCAAAGTTACCTTCGATAGCGATAACGCAGGTGTTGTCACCCTTCTGAGTTACCATCTGCTGCTCCTGGATTGGGCTGACACCATGCTTAGGATAGAAAACAACGATCCTTGTTCCAGGAACATCTGCAAAACCTGCGAGTGCAGCCTTACCTGTGTCACCACTTGTTGCGGTGAGGATCACTATTTCATTCTTGATAGAATTCTTTTTAGCTGCTGTAGTCATAAGATAAGGAAGAATAGACAGTGCCATATCCTTAAACGCGATTGTAGCTCCGTGATACAGCTCAAGGAAAAATGCGCCATCTGCCTCTGAAAGTGGTGCGATCTCCTCTGTGTCGAATTTTGAATCGTATGCATGTGAGATGCAGTACTTAAGCTCTTCCTCTGTGAAATCAGTAAAGAGAAGCTTCATTACTTCATAAGCTGTCTCCTGATATGAAAGACCTGATATTTCTCTAAGTGTCTTTTCCAAATGGGGAATATGATCCGGAACATAAAGGCCTCCGTCTGGTGCAAGGCCCCTTAAAATGGCCTCTGACGCCCTGATCTGTCCCTTATCTCCTCTGGTGCTTGAATACAAAACTTCCTTAGACATTTGTTACTCCTCCGTTTTGACACTAGTAAGTTATTTCATATACAATACTCTTATACACGTTAATGTATAAAAGTAAATTTTGATAAAGTATACCATAATACCACTTTGTTTGGGAGAAAAATGAGCAAAAAAAAATATGTTGGGGTATATTCCACAACTTTAAAGGATGGAACGCCATCTTTTCGTGCATCTATCACATATTTAGGCAAGCATATTTCACTGGGAAGCTATAGCGACATCAAAGAAGCAGCTAATGTTTACAAGGACGCTGACAAGGTTTTATGTGACTACAACATAGATATTTCCTCATATAAAAAGACAATGTCGCTGCCCTTCGACAAGTTCGTGACCTTAATAAACTTCAGAGACAAGGGAATGTACATTTCAAACCCAATTTATCTGGAAAAGAAATATTTCCTGTATTTTCTGTCTCCAAATAAGGTTCTAAAGTTTGATATCGATGACCTCTTCTATTATTCATCTCACAAGATCATGCAAAGAGGAAGTCATCTGTTTGTAGCCGACTATGGCAGCCAGATCTCAGTTCCCTCCCGGTACGGGATAAAGAGCTATGCAGTTGAGGGCAGGGATTACTTTTTTGCCAATGATGATCACAATGACTTCAGATATGAAAACATCGTCATCTTAAACAGATACAGAGGTGTAAGGCAGTTCACCTGGAGAGGTTTTGTGCGCTACAAGTCAGTGATCCATATAAAGAGTAACTACGTGGTTGGCAACTATAACACCGAGGCAGAAGCAGCCATCGCCTATAATAAAGCTGCCGACGTTTTACTTAAGAACGGGATCAAAAAGAACTTTCAGCTCAATTACATAGAGGACCTGTCCCCTTCACAGTACGCAGATCTTTACCTGAAGGTCGAGATATCTCCATCAATATATGAAATCAAGCCTTGAAGGAGCGTAATTATGGATAGTGAACATAGTAGCAAGTATAATCTGAAAGCAGCTCTCAAGAAAGATGCCGTTCGCCTTGCGGTTGTCATTCTGGCAGCCTTTGTCATGGCATTCAACATCAATTCCTTCATAAACGCCGGAGGCCTGTATCCTGGCGGAGCCACAGGTCTTACCATCATCATACAGAGAATCGCCCTTAAGTACTTCGCTGTTGAGATTCCATTTACTCCGATCAACGTAGTACTAAACGCCATTCCTGTGTACATAGGCTTCAGGTTCATCGGAAAGAGGTTCACACTGTTTTCCATGATAATGGTTGTGACAAGCGGCCTTTTCGTAGACCTTCTGCCCTACTACACCTTCACCAACGATGAGCTTTTAGTAGCTGTATTTGGCGGTCTGTTAAATGCCGTAGCCATCACCATGTGCCTTAATGTAGACGCCACCAGCGGCGGAACAGATTTTATTTCTATTTTCCTCTCACAGAAAAAAGGTATCGACGCCTTTCCCTATATCCTTGGCGGAAATATAGTTCTCCTTACCATAGCTGGTCTTCTCTTTGGCTGGGACAAGGCGCTCTACTCCATGATATTCCAGTATGTGACAACAACTGCTCTTCACACACTCTATAGAACCTATCAGCAAAAGACGCTGTTTATCATTACTGACATGCCTGACGATGTCTGCTCTCTGATCTATGAAACCTGCGGACATGGCGCAACACTTATCGACGGAGAAGGCTCTTTTGCCCACAAGAACAAAAAGATCGTCTATTCGATCGTAAGCGCTTCAGATACCAGAAAGCTCATTCCTAAGATAAAAGAGCTTGATCCAGGCGCCTTCATAAATTCAGTAAGGACCGAGGAAATCTCAGGAACCTTCTACATGAGACCAAGAGACTAAATAAACGCAAATAAAAAAAGGGCTTAACAAAGCCCTTTTTTGTTTTATCAATTTCCATCTGAGATCTGCTCAACACGATCTGCATACTTTACAGCATAGATACGGCGCAGGGACTCATCGATCCTGTCCTGACTGATGCTGCCACTTGATGCGGCTTCCAAGACTGCGTTGTAAGCCTCGGTAAAATCTTCAGGGATGTAGATCATGTCAGCCCCAGCCTTGATAGCTGCCACAGCCGCCTCTCCAGCAGTGTAGTACTCTGTGATGGCGCCTTCACTTAGCGGTGCTGTAATAACTATTCCTTCGTATCCAAGAGTTCCTCGAAGCTCCTCTGTAATAACCTTGTCAGAAAGAGAAGCCGGCGTGTTGTCCTGTGTAAGATTTGGAAGTGATACATTGGAAACCATTATGGCTCCGGCAAATCCGGAATCTATAATGTTCTTGAATACCTCGTACTCATTAAGCACCAGGTCATCCTTGCTTTTGTCGCTGGTACCCATTCCAGATAATGTATCGCCCTTAAGAGGGAACATGTAACTACAGGATAAGATTCCAGACTCCTCGAGGCCTTTAGAATACCCTGCCGCAATATCTCTTGCGTTATCTATATCAGTTCCAAGCATGCTCTCCTCGGTCATTTCAATAAAAGGAGCAACGCTGCAGTTGAATCCATATTTGAACAGCTGTGATCCTATCTGGGTTCCAGCCTGGTAAGCACTCTCTCCATCTGTTATCTCAATATCAGGAGAAAGAGCCAGTGTATCCTTAACAGAATCAGAAGTATTGCCCTGGTCTGAAAGGAAAGTGAAAACAGGATACTTGCTCATGGAAACAGTTGCATCCAGCATTTCCTTGATCTGTTCTGTTGTCTTGATGTTCTTGGATGAATAAACAATACCGCCCACAGCGTAGTTGCTTAATGCTTCCTGGGTTCCAGAACCGGCCTTAACAGCGGTGTCTACACCTGTAAGCTGCTCTGGAGTTATGATAAACAGTCCAGCCACCTTATCTTCAAGTGTCTGTTCCTCTAATACGCTATTTACTATATCTCCCAGCATGTCCTCCTGGGTATATTCCTCAGGTTCTGTGACTACCTCTGGAGTCTCTATTACTGCACTTTCTACTACTTCTTCCTGTTGCTGGGCGATCTCTGCTTCAGCAGTTACGTTCTTATCCCCCTTAAGCACACCGTTAAGGAAGATGATCAGTGCTGCGCAGCCTCCAAAAACCACAAGACAGATCGAAGCAAGTATTATATATGCAATAAGCTGGCTCTTTTTCCTTCTCTGTCTGCGAGCCAGCCTCTTTTCATCAAAATCCTGTTCTTCTAATCGTGCCATCTATATTCCCACCATCAATCTTTTTTCTAGAAATTATAATACCACAAATATAAATAAATATGCATACAAATAGGGCAGAAGCTTCATCGATATTACCTGCTTCTGCCCTCATGCCGAGTACTCATCTAATTCAATTGAAAATACGTCCAACGGACCTTCCTCCAATTCTCAGCTCCATCTTTCCATTAACTTTTGCATTCATATGCTGTGGTTGCAAGTTCACGAATTTTTACTTGTTCAAACCACTTATCATGTACTTGAAGTGCTGTATTTTTGATACTTATAGAACTTGTAAAACTGGTATTACTCTAAAACTTTTATAGAACTGATCTACTTAGTTTGGTGGACCGTACCATCCTTTCTCTGAATATTTTTAATTACCTATCCCTTTGGAGTGTACCTGCCTTTCTTTCTCCCCCGGCTCTGTTTGGTCTATATACCAAGTGGAGAAGTAATTGGATATCTTATAAGTATCTCTTGATGGTTTTATTATATTTAGGGCAAGTTGATTTGTCAATACATTTTTTGATTTTCTTTTGATTATTTTGAATATGATGTATAAATTAAACTGTTTTCTGTTAATAATTCTAATTGTATATTCATTATATACAATTCTGCACATTCGACAGCTCTTTTTGGGAGACCTCATTTTATGTGGATTACCAAAAATACAATTCATACACATTAAAAAAAGGTTCAGCCATTTGAGTTAAAAAACTCATGACTGAACCTTATATTGTTATTAATTAATCAAGAGGATATTTATCTGTAAGCTTCTTTATGATTGCTCTTGCTTCGTCGTTCTTTTCGCCCTTGTTCTTGATAACAATTGCGATAGCCTCGGCGATCTGACCCATATCTTCAGTGTTCATGCCTCTTGTTGTTACAGCTGGTGTTCCAAGACGGATACCGCTGGTTACAAAAGGTGACTGCTGCTCATTGGGGATTGTATTCTTGTTGGCAGTGATATGTGCATCATCAAGCCAAGCTTCTACTTCTTTTCCAGTAAGACCAAAGTTTGTAAGATCTACAAGCATAAGGTGATTGTCTGTACCACCAGATACGATCTTGATACCACGCTTCATAAGACCGTCGCAGAGAGCCTTGGCATTATCAACGATATTCTGAGCATATACTTTGAACTCAGGAGAAAGAGCTTCTTTAAAGCAGATAGCCTTAGCTGCAACAACGTGCTCAAGTGGTCCGCCCTGAATTCCAGGGAATACAGCCTTGTTAAACTTGAACTTGTCCTGAGCTTCCTGATTCCAAAGGATAAGTCCGCCTCTTGGGCCTCTTAAAGTCTTGTGAGTTGTTGTTGTAACAACGTCTGCATATGGGAATGGACTTGGATGAAGTCCTGCAGCTACAAGTCCTGCGATGTGGGCCATATCTACCATGAGTACTGCACCACAGGCATCAGCTGCCTCTCTGAATTTCTTAAAGTCAATGGTTCTGCAATATGCTGAAGCACCAGCGATGATGAGTTTAGGCTTGTGTTCTAATGCAAGCTTGTACATGTTGTCATAGTCAAGAACACCGTTGTCATCTACTCCGTAAGGAACGATGTTGAAATATGTTCCAGAGATATTTGCGCTACTTCCGTGTGTTAAGTGTCCGCCCTGCTCAAGGTCCATACCCATGATGGTATCGCCTGGCTTAAGGAGTGCAAACTGAACTGCAAGGTTTGCCTGAGCACCTGAGTGAGGCTGAACATTGGCGTAATCACAGTGGAACAGCTCTTTTGCTCTGTCTCTTGCAATGTTCTCAACCTTGTCAACAACGTAGCAACCGCCGTAGTATCTTTTCCCCGGAAGACCCTCAGCGTATTTGTTAGTCAGTGGACTTCCCATTGCAGACATAACTGCCTTGCTGGTCCAGTTCTCTGACGCGATCAGCTCAATGTGATTGTTCTGACGCTCAACCTCTTCCTCGATGAGAGAAGCGATTTCAGGGTCAACCTTCCTTACTTCTTCCAATGAATACATACCATTTCCTCCTGAGAATTTGCTAAATAAATACACATTTACAATTTAATGTATTAAAGCAACACACTTCGCATATCGTATCATAAACCCCTAAAAAAATCTAGAGAAAAAAATGGACAATTCCATTCAAATGATATTGCCCATCTTTGTGTTTAATTCATAAGCTGTAATTTCTCTTTAAGGCACTCCCAGGTGATATTATCAGACTTGACTGATACCTCTCCGTCGGTGTGTACCCACATAGGAAGCATGGTTTTTATGGTAACTCTTCTGGTGACATAATGACCAATTCCCTTTATCCAGTAGTAGTTTCCAAAGAATGAAAGTGGAAGCGCAAACATCATCCTTGATGGAGGCATATCTCCCGCAAAGACCAGATCAAACTTACCATCGGTAAGATCAGCCTTTGGCGCAAAGTTAAATCCGCCGCCCTCGTAGTGATGGATCATAGCTGCTATAAAGATGAACCTGTCCAGATGGATCTTGGTTCCATCATCAAGCTCAATGTCACAGGGAACCTTGTCAGCTTTAAGGAGCTGCCTTATTGCGATCATTCCGTAGGTGAGCTTACCAAGGCCTATCTTGTTAAGGAAGTTCTTGGTTCCGGAAGCCAGGGCTTCTTCGCACACAGCGGCGTCAAATCCTATTCCCGAGCTTACATCAAATATCCTTGTAAGACTAATGTTGTCATCATGAAGCCTCGACATGGTCTTGGTCATGGAATTAAAGGTGAGCTTGCCAAGATCCAAAGATCTTACCTTCTTACCCTCTATTATCTTGTCGATAAGAACATCCACGTCCTTAGGGTAAGCCAGATCCCTTGCAAAGTCGTTGGAGGATCCTATGGGAATATATCCAACAAGCGTTCTCTCGAAGTCAGCAATACCATTCATGACTTCGTTGAGAGTTCCATCTCCACCCATTACCACAAGCTTAATTGGAAGCTCGCTCTCCTCTTTCTTTAGCGAAGTAAGCTTTTTGGCAAGCCTCGTGGCATGTCCGGGCCCCTGTGTCAGATGAACCTCGTAGTCAATCCCCTTCTCCAGAAACTTGTACTCAAGCTTATTCCAGATTTCTTTCCCCTTACCCGACCTTGCGGACGGATTAACAATACAATAGTACATACGCAACCTCACAAAAACCTCAATTACCTTTATTGTTGGTAATTGAGGTTCTTTTATTATATCACATTGCTATTTAATTGTATCTAAGAGAAAGCTTCTCTTCCTGTACTTTGCAGAAATTCTCAAGCATTGATGTGTGATAGAACATGATGTAGAAAACAATTGCCATGATAAGGGCAGTTATCACATCGTACACAGAATGCTGCTTAATAAACATGGTTGATAAGATGATTGAAAGTCCGATGAAATCACTTATCAGCTTGCCAAGCTTATTAAATCTTTTGCTGTGATGTACAGCGATCATGGTTCCTACAGAGTTATATACGTGAATACTTGGCCAAAGATTGGTTGATGTATCATGACTGTATATTACCTGCACCAGACCTGTTAAGAAATTGTCCCTTGGCATTACTGCAGGACGCAGCATATGCATGTTAGGAAACAGGGTGGATATAACCAGGAACACTGTCATACCTGTTGCCAGGAAAATAAAGTTCTTGTAGTAATCTTCAATATCCAGCGAAATCAGGAAAAACAAAACAACAACTGAAACGTACAAAAACCAGGTGTAATAAGGTATAACAAATATTTCCTGAAATGGGATCATGTCATCAATTGCTGTGTGGATCACAGAATAATGCGCAAATGTGTGTTTCTCCAAAAACATGAACCAGATCATGTAGATTGGAGCATAAATCAGGACTGGTACAGCAAGCCACAGAAGATCCCTAAAAAGACTGGCATCAGCTGTCCTTCCAATCCATTTTTCATATCTCTTTTTCATAATATTCCTCATTTTTCAAGCACAAAACACTTCATGTTGAAAAATATTGTAACACTGATAAAAATATAGTAAATGTCAATAGTTCCCAAAAAATTGACGTTTTACCGCTAAATTTTATTGAACCATTCCAAATAATCAGTTGAAATGGAAGATTTTCTGAAGAAGCTTATAGCCTGCAAGAGTAATTTTGCGTCCACCCTTACCAGGAAGATAGATATAAGTTCCCTCAATGCTGTATCTGATCTTTACATACAGAAGGAAGTTCTTTTCCCTGATGTAATTAAGAAGTTCCTGGCGCTTTGCAAGGTTCTCAGGTGTATCCTCAGTAATTAAAAGAACAGATGATATTGCTGTGATGATCTCCAGATAGTTGAACATATACTTATGTCTCTCTTTCTGGGATCTGATCATTCCATAGTTTTCTACATAATAATCTACCATCAGCTTGTTGACCTTAAGCTGCTGATCGATCCTTGAGAGCATGATCTGCTGGTTAACAGACTGGTCTTCTCTTCCAATGTAGTAGTAATAGAAGTTAACATCCAGATAATACATGTTCTTAACAAATGGAAGTGGATTAAAAACATAGATATTATCTACATAGAAAGTGTGCTCAGGGAGCTTAAGTCCGCACTGTCTAAGGAGCTTGGTCCTGTAGATCGCGGAATGCATAAGAAGGTAATGTCCCTTTGGAGTTCTCTTTACGTCCTTCCATGTAAAGATCTGCTCGATAGGGAACATGGTGTTGTAGCGCATAACCTTATGGCGCTTCTCTCCTACCTTGTTATAAACAAAGTTGCTGATAAGAAGGTCCAGCTGTACATCTCCGCCTGCAAGTTCAGACAAAGTGCTGAGGATCTTCCTGTATGCGATCTCTTTTACCCAGTCGTCAGAATCAACTACCTTGAAATAAAGGCCTGTAGCATTCTCAATTCCTGCGTTAACTGCTGATCCGTGTCCGCCATTTGGCTTGTGGATAGCTTTGCAGATAGTTGGGTACTTTTTAGCGTATTCGTCAGCAATTTCTGCTGTTCTGTCCTTGGAGCCGTCATCGACAATGAGGATCTCAACCTCTTCTCCTCCAACGAGCAGAGAGTCGATACACTTACTCATATAGTCCTGTGAATTGTAGCAGGGAACTGCAATTGATAATAGTTTCATTTATTAACTCCTTAATCTGGTACTTTCATATTTTTCCATTGTGGCAAGGCAGTTGCGAAGATCATTGTATCTGTCATAGACATCACCTTCATTTATTACAACTCCCACTGAAAGTGCCATAATATCAATCATATCATTTGTTATTATAGGACGAAGCTTGGATAATATCTCGCCCTTGTCAACAGCAAGATCTGCGTCCATGAACTGGATAACAAGTGGATCAAGGTTTAATTCTGACGCCTCCTCATCCACGGTCTTGCTCATAACAGCAGATGACTCTGAATAGTCTTTTTTAAGGCTGCTCTCGTCAAGCTCAAGTCGTACAGGCTTACCTGAAGATGGAGCTTCTGTCCTTACAGTGGCGCAAGGCGCTGGTGTAACAACTCTCTCATCAATGCGCTCAGCACTTGGAGTAACCTTTTCAAACCTCATCTTCTGCTTAACATCAGGGTATTTGTTTCTATCAACCTCTGACATGAACATTTGAAGAGGTCTCACATATACCTTGTAGTCTCCGTAAAGAGCCTGGTAAACTACCATCTCTTCCATAGTCTCAGAATGGATAGCGATCGTAAGGACCTGATACATATTGCCCTTGAAATGTCTGTATATCTCTTGTGGTCTTGGTCTGTCTGCCATATTATCCTCTTTCTCTGTCCTGCGACATTTGTATAGTATAAGTCAACACTTAGATAATTTCAAATTTGTTACACTGCCTTACCAATTGATGTACATTTAATTATCACCATCTCAACACTGATTACGTGGTCAAGTTTGCCGGTTTTAACGGCTTCGTCATTGGCCAGACACAGTTCTAAGGCCTCTCTTAGCTGTTCAAAAGAAAAGTTCCTGGCCCAGGTCTGATACTTGCCAACAAGAAATGGCGCAATCTTGACAGCTGATGCCATCTCGCCTTTATCCCTGCGGTTATCCGTCATCTCTTTTATCTGAAGCATGATGTTAAACTGTCTTGTAATAAGTGCAAGGATCTTGGCTGGCGGTTCCTTGAGAGCCAGAAGGTCATAGTAGAGCTCTATAGCCCGCCTCTGATTCTGAGATGAGATCGCATCTGTCATATCAAAGATCCTGCTGGTGAGATAATTGGCACAGACAGCAAAAATGTCCTCTTCAGTTATCTCGTTCCTGTCTATGGCGTAGCATACAAGCTTCTCAATCTCGGTGGTGAGGTTTGACATGTCTGTTCCCACCCTGTCAAGGAGAACTGCCTGGGCTCTTGGAGATATCTTTTTACCTTCGTTTGAAAACCTTGATACCACCCAGCGCTTTAACATATCTTCATCCTGAGTGCTGCACTCTATTTCAAATCCCGTTTTGGAGAGGGACTTGTAGATGTCTTTTCTCTTATCCACTTCCTTTTCTACAAATATAAGGATGGTGGATTCTGCGGAAGCCTTGAGATACTCCGCAAGTTCAGGGCATCCACTCTTAAAAAAGCCACTGTTCTCAACAAGAATCACTCTCTTATCTGAAAGAAATGGCATGGTCTCTGCCATATCGATGATCTCTAATGGATTACAGCCATCGCCCTCATACTTATTGAAGTTCATAGAGGACTCAGAGCCTCCAAGGGCCTTAACTATTTTGTCCCTGTTCTGAAGACGAAGGTAGGCCTCATCGCCATATATAAGGTAGCAGGGCTTAAAAGCTCCCGCAGCAATATCTTCATTAAATTGTCTCTGCCTGGCAGGAAAATCTGATGTTTTAACAGCCATAAAAATGCACCTCGACTTATATGTTAACATATTATTAGTCTTTTTTGATATACTATATCTGCCTGATAAACTATGAATATTTTAGTGGGAGGCACTAAATGTTGATACACGGACTTCAAAAAATGACACTTTTGGACTTTCCCGGGCTGGTGGCCTGCACTGTATTCCTTGCAGGGTGCGATTTCAGATGCCCTTACTGCCACAATTTTGAGCTTGTGGATGGGAGCGCCAGTCCATACTGCGATGAAGATGAATTCTTTGAATTTCTGGGGAAAAGAAAAGGTCTCATAGACGGAGTCGCCATAACAGGTGGCGAGCCTTTGATGCGCCCGGACCTTGCTGATTTTATCAGAAAGATCAGACAGATGGGCTACAAAGTCAAGCTGGATACCAATGGTTATCACCCTGACAGGTTAAAAGAGCTGCTAGATGAAGGATTAATTGATTACATAGCAATGGATATCAAAAACTCTTTTCCCAAGTATGTGAGAACCTGCGGAGTCAGGGACATGGATACTTCTATAATAGAAAAGAGCATATCCGTCATCATGAACAGCGGCATTGACTATGAATTCAGGACCACTGTAGTAGGCGGCCTTCACGAAAAAGATGATTTCGAGCAGATGGGACAGGCTATAAAAGGCGCCAAAGCCTATTATCTTCAGCAGTTTACCCTAAGAGATACCGTTCCAGATGATAGTCTCACATCTCCTACTCAGGAGGAAATGGAAGTCTACGCTGAGGTTGCAAGAAAGTATGTAGACAATACTCAGCTTCGAGGCGTGGAATAACGAACGCTATAATGATAAGCTATGGTTTTTTGAAATCCAAACCACAATATATTGTGTTTGTATAAATAACAATATCTATATATTGACTATTGAACCCTTCTTATGATATCTTATATTTATCACTAATGTAAGTATTGTAAGGGGGTTTTTATGTACCAGGTTGTTAAACGAGATGGGGCTATTGCGGATTTTAATATCGCCAAGATTTCTGCCGCCATCACTAAAGCATTTGTCGCTCTTGAAAAAGATTATCACTCTAGCGTGATAGATCTTATTTCTCTTCGTGTAGCTTCAGATTTCGAATCCAAGGTTAAGGATGGCAAGATCACTGTGGAAGAGATCCAGGACAGTGTCGAGAAAGTCCTTTCCGAGTCTGGATATTCTGATGTTTCCAAGGCATATATCTTATATCGTAAACAGCGTGAGAAGGTACGTAACGTCAACTCTGCTCTCTTAAACTATAAAGACATAGTTGATGATTACCTTAAGATCAATGACTGGCGTGTTAAGGAGAACTCTACAGTAACATACTCTGTAGGAGGACTTATCCTTTCTAATTCTGGTGCCATCACAGCCAATTACTGGCTTTCAGAAGTATATGATGAGGAGATCGCAAACGCTCACAGAAGCGCTGCTATCCACATCCATGACCTTTCAATGCTGACAGGCTACTGCGCAGGCTGGAGTCTTAAGCAGCTTATCCAGGAAGGTCTTGGCGGAGTTCCAGGTAAGATCACATCTTCACCTGCAGGACACCTTTCTACCCTTTGCAATCAGATGGTTAACTTCCTTGGTATCATGCAGAATGAATGGGCAGGCGCTCAGGCATTTTCTTCATTTGATACCTACCTTGCACCTTTCGTTAAGGTTGATAACTTAACCTATAAAGAGGTTAAGCAGTGCATCCAGTCCTTTGTCTATGGTGTAAACACACCAAGCCGTTGGGGAACACAGGCACCATTCTCTAACATCACTCTGGACTGGACAGTTCCTAACGATCTCAAGAACCTCAACTGCATCGTTGGTGGCAAGGAGCTTGATTTCACTTATGGCGAGTGCCAGAAGGAAATGGATATGGTCAACAAGGCCTTCATCGAGATCATGATCGAGGGCGATGCTAACGGCCGTGGCTTCCAGTATCCTATTCCTACATATTCTATAACAAGTGATTTTGATTGGAGCGAGACTGAGAACAACAAGCTCCTGTTCGAAATGACAGCCAAGTATGGTACTCCATACTTCTCAAACTATATCAATTCCGACATGGAGCCAAGCGATGTAAGATCCATGTGCTGCAGACTTCGTCTCGACTTAAGAGAGCTTCGTAAAAAATCAGGTGGTTTCTTTGGATCAGGCGAATCTACTGGATCTATTGGCGTTGTTACAATCAATATGCCAAGAATTGCTTACCTTGCAAAAGACGAGGAAGACTTCTACAAGAGACTCGATCATCTCATGGATGTGGCTGCACGAAGCCTTCACACCAAGAGACAGGTTATCAACAAGCTTCTTGAGCAGGGTCTTTACCCATACACCAAGAGATATCTTGGATCATTTGCTAACCACTTCTCTACCATCGGTCTTATTGGTATGAACGAAGTTGGTCTTAATGCAAAATGGCTTGGAGTTGATATGACTAACTCTGAGACTGTAGAATTCTCCAAGAATGTACTTAACCACATGAGAGAGCGCCTTTCTGATTACCAGGCTATGTACGAGGGTGAGCTCTTCAACCTTGAGGCTACTCCAGCAGAATCTACAACATATCGTTTTGCTAAGCACGACAAAGAACTTTATCCAGATATCATAACAGCCAATATGAATGGAACACCTTATTACACCAACTCTTCGCACCTTCCTGTTGGCTATACAGAGGATATCTTCTCTGCCCTTGATATTCAGGATGAGCTTCAGACACTTTACACATCAGGAACTGTATTCCATGCATTCCTTGGTGAGAAGCTTCCAGATTGGAAGTCCGCAGCTAGTCTTGTTAAGAAGATTGCTGAGAACTACAAGCTTCCATACTACACAATGTCCCCTACATACTCAGTATGTAAGGAGCATGGCTACCTTGTTGGTGAGCAGGCTGTCTGCCCTCACTGCGGAGCTAAGACAGAGGTTTATAGCCGTATCACTGGTTACTACCGCCCTGTTGCTAACTGGAACGATGGTAAGGCTCAGGAATACAAGGACAGACGCGTTTACAACATTGGCAATTCACATCTGACCCACGAGGGTCCCAAGAAGATCAGCTTTGTAGAGGCTGCTGTCAAGAAGTCCAATACAGAGTCCAGCGAAAACAGCTCTAATGTAGGCGCATCAGTAATGCTCTTTAAGACAACAACCTGTCCTAACTGCAAGATAGCTGGTTCTCTTCTTGATAAGGCCGGAGTCATCTACAAGACTTTAGATGCTAATGAGCATCCTGAACTCGTTGAAAAGTTTGGAATCATGCAGGCTCCTACTCTTGTAATCCAGAGCGGCGATAACTTCGAGAAGGTTCTTGGTGTTTCAGACATCAAGTCCTGGATCGCTAACAGCCAGGTATCATAAGACGATAAAATAAAAAAACCGGGGATCATTCCCCGGTTTTATTTTGCTTAATTTTTTTATCAGCTTCATTGGCTGTATTAACCAGATACTTTATTACTTCATGTGGATATTCACCTATGGCAGTCTCTCCCGTAACCATTACAGATGTAGCTCCGTCAAGGACTGCATTGTATATGTCACTTACTTCTGCCCTTGTTGGGACTGCACTTTTTTCCATGGAAGATAGCATCTGTGTTACTACCATGAATGGCTTGTTGTGCTCTCTGCAGGTTTTTGCTATTCTCTTCTGCACTCCTGGAAGTTCCCACAGTGGCATGGCATTTCCAAGATCTCCTCTTGCAATGATTATTTCATCGCAGTCATTTATATAGTTCTCCAGATTCTCTACGCCCTCCATGCTTTCTACCTTGGCATAGATCCTAAGGTCAGGGCATCCACTTATCTGAAGCTGATTTCTTACGGCAAGAAGGTCATCTCTATTTCTGACAAAGGGCTGCATTATACCAGTAATTCCATATTCACTAGCAAATTTCAGATTCTCAATGTCTTCATCAGTAAGAGCCGGCATCGGTACCTCTTTTCCTACTATCCTTATGCTCTTTTTCCCTGTCAGCCCACCGCTTCTCTTAACATAAATCTCAGCAGTTGTTCCCTTGACCTCTTTTACCTGCGCAAGGATCTTTCCGTCATCCAGAAGTATCTCATCTCCAGGCTCCATTGCCCTTATTATCTTCTCATCCACAGGGATCCACTCATCCCCCAGCGTCTGATAATAGCCTTTAGCCAGCGAAACAACTCCGTCAAAGTCTCCAACTCTTAGTTCCGGCCCCTGCATATCAATAAGGATCTTAGGCGTAGTTCCAGCTTCCTTAGCCGCCTGCTTAATCCTGTCAATGCTATCCTTGCAGTCAAAAAGCTTAACATGGGACAGATTGATCCTTATCCCTGTCATGCCCCTTAAAAACATCTCTTTAAGCATTATCTCATTATCACATTTTGGACCTAATGTTCCAAAGATATCTATCATAGTTACTCTCCAGTTAGCATGTACTCTGCTGATAATTCAATGATAAAGCGTATGTCGATATCCTTCAATATGGAGGCTGCTCTTTTTAACGATAATGCTGATCTCTCCCAGCTGATCTGTACGATAAATCTGAGCCCCAAAAGCGCCAAGGCGCTCTATTAAGGCTTTGTGAGGATGTCCATATTTGTTATTCTGCCCATTGCTGATAAGAGCTATCCTGGGACGGGTCAATTCAAGGAATTCCTCATCAGTTGTGTACTCTGAGCCGTGGTGGGCAACCTTAAGTAGATCCAATCCGTCACTGATCTCAACAGCGTTCTTTCGCAACTGATCCTTCACATTCACCAGCCCTTCTCCTTCCATATCTCCCGTGAAAAGAGCTGTGAACTGCCCATAACGCATAAAGAGTACTGTAGAGTATGCGTTAGCTCCATCTGTGGTCATGTTTAGCCGGGGATTCAGGCATGTGAACTGCGCCTTGCCAAGACTAAAGGATTCACCCTTATTGATATACAGTATCGGAATACGCAGCTCTTTTGCCCTGCTTTCCAAAAGGTGGTAATTGTCTCCTCTGGAGCTTTCAGCAACTTCAGGCAGGAGCAACTTTTTTACCTGTATCCCACCCTTCTCCATATCATCCATGATCTCTAAAAGGCCGCTTATGTGGTCCTCATCTTCGTGAGTCACAATGGCAGCTTCGAGCTTTCCAATACCTTTGTACTTAAGAAATGGTATGATCTGATACTTTCCCACGTTCTTTTTTGAGGTACTGCCTCCGTCTATGAGGATGCTTCGCCCTGCTGAAGATATTACGATTCCATCTCCCTGGCCCACGTCTATCATGTCTATTTCAAGTTCTGGTGGTATATGAAATGTCAGAGCGATAACCGCCAACAATAGAACCCCAAATCGGCAGACATCTTTAATCACCGGGGATTTGATAACATGTTCCTTAACTATCTTCTTAGCGCGCTTCTCCTTTGACATCCAAAGGGAAGCCAGCACCAACACCATATAAACAAAGACCTGTGAGCTTTCAGAGTGTCCCATATACCATGTAAAGCTTCCATTTACTTCATTTACAGAGCTTATAAGCTTGTAGAAGGAAAGGATAAGATGAACCAGGAAACCTGGAAGATAACCAAGAACAGGCGCTATCACCCCAAGGAGCATTGTAACTATTCCAGAGAGCATCAAAGTCGCCATAAGGGGAATCACCATAAGATTTAAGAAAAGAGAATGTACAGGATATGTGAAGTAGAACAGAGAATATACAGGCAGGGTCACCAGAGCTATTGAAAGTCCTGTCTGCAATGCATCAAGCACCTTAAGCCCAGCACCCTTAATAATCTCCATCTGTGGCTGCCTGTCTTTATCATCGGCAAATTTCATCCTGTTTCCAAAAAGATAAAGATACATGGGGCGCAAACTTGGCTTGACCACCGCAATTCCAACCACAGCTCCAAAAGAAAACAAAAACCCGCTGTTGTACAGATAAAGAGGCTGATCCAGTAATAGCAGGATCTCAGCCAGGGAAAGACCACTAATAAGGTCGTAAGTCCTACCAACAAGTGGCGCTAAAAGCCTTAATACAAACATACTTATGGCCCTAAAGGAAGATGTCCCCATACCGCACATTACTCCGTATGAGTACATAAACACAATGGCAAAAAGAGATGCCACTACGCTGTTAAGTCTAAGGCGCCTTAAAAGCTTATAGAGCCCCATTCCAATAATTGATATATGCAAAGCCGATACCGCCAGGATATGCATGATCCCACTACTCTTATACATATCCTTTGTCTCTTCATCAAGATATGCCTTATCACCAAGGAGCATTGCTTTCATCACCCCTGCGTCTTCAGATGGCAGAACGCCATCCAGCACATCCTCCAAAAAGATCCTGACCTGATAAAGGCTCTCCCTGTACCAGTTTTTCTTTCCTCCAATCTTCAGTATCTTTGCATCACTTAATCTGTATGAAATTTTTAATGTGGAATAATAGAGGTGACTGTCGAATTCCCCAGGATTAGTGGGCCTTGAAAAAGTCCTGGCCTTGCCAGAAACAAGCACATACTGCCCTATAGACGGACAGGTAGTACAAGATGGTTCAATATAGCACTGAACCATCTCAAAGTCCCTATTCTCTTCTCCTGTCGGAATCAGATAGATAACAGAATTTGTTTCACCGGTAGAGCTCTTTTTAAGCTCTTTACTGTGGACCTTCCCAAAAAGTTCCACATAGCTCTTATCCAGAGCACTATCGGTATCCGCAAATGCAGATGAAAAGACATTTAAATAGACAAAAACAGCCACCGTCACCAGAATTGCCAAAAAGGCCAACGGTCGTTTCAATTATGCACAAAACTCCTGAAAAATTAGTTGGATCCCTCTATGATATCCAGATTCCTCTCATAAGGTCCGGAAATTGAGAAATCCATAAAGGTAAAGGCAGATTCACCATTTACCGAAAATGCCACCTTGTTAACATCAGAAAACTCAGCAACTGTGTTAACCAGTGAGTACAGAGCAACTTCAGCCGTTACATTATAGGGCTCACTTAAAAATGCTGAGTCGAAGTCAATGTAGCAGACTCCGTCCTTAACATTTACGCTGTTGATCTTGCTGTCCTTGGATATTGTTGGATAACAGATATCAGTATTAGGACCACTTATGATCTGCTCAACAGCAAGTCTCTCCATGGAGATATTACTGTTATAGACTACTGACCTGTACACAGGAACCAGCTTATCTCCTGTCTCATTGGCAAAGAACAGCTTAAGCTCAACCTTCTCGTAGGTATTGATCTCGTTACCAACATTGAAAATAAAGGTATCTGCAGACATATTACCAATGATATTGCCGTAGTGATCAGTAAGAGGTGCTCCCTCAACCTGGAAGCTCACATACTCAATTTCATCCAGCTGAGTGAAGGTTCTTACGATAGCTGCCCTGTCCAAAACCTCCACAGTTCTTCCAATATCAAGATATCTGGTATCAAAATTCAGAGTAAGAAGCTTATCTGCTATGGAATAGCCTATAAGATTCACCTCTCCTGTAAGAGGTGCTTCGTACTGACGTCTCTCACTCATCCTTCCAAGCTGCTCGATAAGTTCAGCAATAACCGCCTCTGTATCTGACAGGCTGCTCTGTATTTCATAGTCCACAGCCATGATACCTGTCTCGCTGTTATTTACATAGAAAATCTTGAAGGCGTCCGGGTCACTTGGCTCTTTCCTCTGACATCCTGTAAGCGCAGTAACTACCATCACAGATGCTAAGGCAAAAGAGATTATTCTGTTTTTAAGAATATTCCTTAAGATCATATCTTTATCCGTTTCTGAGTGGAAGCTTAACCGTAAAGGTTGTTCCTTCATCCACAACGCTCTTAACATCTATGGTTCCTCTGTGCATAAGCACAGCATTTCTTGCTATAGCAAGTCCAAGGCCTGTTCCGCCAATCTCTCGAGACCTTGACTTATCTACCCTGTAGAACCTCTCATAAATCTGTTCCAGTGAATCCTCTGGTATTCCATATCCAGAGTCGATGACCTTCACATAAAAATACTGATGGTCTGCATCCAGCTCAACGCGAACCCATCCCTCGTCCTTGTTGTACTTAATGGCGTTCTCTACAAGGTTCATGATAACCAGTGAGATCTTGACCTCATCAATCTCCGCGGTGATAGCTCTTTTACTCTCAAGGGTAAGCTCAATATTGTGTTTCCTTGCTATAGGCCTCATCCTCTTAAGCACAACCTCAGTAAGATTGACAACATCTACAGAAGTGATGGTAAGGCCAGCAGCTTTTTTGTCCATCTTAACAAGAGCCAGAAGGTCGTTGATGATCTTATCCTCTCTGTCTATCTCAGCTCCGATGTCAGTCATGAATTCCCTGTAAACCTCATTTGGAACGTCTTCCTGGGCCAAAAGAGAATCTGCCAGCACCTTCATTGATGTGATAGGGGTCTTAAGCTCGTGTGAGACGTTAGATACAAACTCCTGACGGGAGTCATCCAAAACCTTCATTCGCCGAAGGAGCGCATTAAACGCATTAATGATCTGCTCGGTCTCAAGATAGTTAGGTCCAACGATAGGCTCGTCTGTATATCCCGCCTTAACGTCATTGATGGCAGTGGTGATCCTGTCGAAAGGCCTAAGGAGCATTATTGAAACCCAAGCGGCAAACAAAAGGATGATCAGAATAATAAGAATTTCAAGAATCTGAGCTCGTCTGCTTAAGATATCCAGAGTCACAGCAATTGTCTCTGTTGAAACACTGGTAAGAAGCACTCCTCTTACCACCTCACTGACCTTGCCAGATACTGATACGTCCTCTTCCTCGATAACTTCACTCTCGATGATAGGAGTAACGATCTCGATGTAGCCATTTGCCTGGTCGTACTTGGATACTGTGCCCTTAGATCCAGTCTTAAGGCAGTTTACAACCTCTTCAGAGATAATGGTCTTGCCCTGACTTATGTTGTAAGTGTCCTTAACAACCTTAAGATCATCGTTGATAACAATAACACGGCCATCATAGAGATTGGCCAGCATATCCAGCTCAGCATTAATAACTTCAGAAGAAGTGTCCTGAAGGTAATTGGAAACAATGAGGTGATTGGCAAGAATACGCAGCTGCGTCTGTGCCTCAGTTGATTTGACATTGACAGCACGATTCTCATAGCTGTCCAAAATGACAGAATGCATAACGAGGCATGAAATCAGCCCCGTTAAGAAAACTATGACAAAGAATCGCACTCTTAGACTTTTTAAAACGCCTTTTATCTTAAAACTGCCTGTTTTATCCATAAATTATGCCTGGAAGTAGTATCCAGCGCCCCATTTTGTTCTGACATATCTTGGCTCGCTGGGATTATTCTCAAGTTTCTCCCTAAGTCTTCTGATATGAACGTCAACTGTTCTCTCATCTCCAGGATAGTCTGTTCCCCAGATGGTCTCAAGAAGCTCCTCTCTGGAATAAGTCTTACCTGGTGTTGACGCCAAAAGTTCAAGCAGCTCGTACTCCCTGCTTGTAACATTGATCTCTTTATCCTTAACAAATACTCTTCTGTACTCTTCGTTGAGCTTAAGGTCACCATAGGTCATAACCTTGGTAGCATCAGTTGTTCTGACTGTTCTTCTGATGATAGCCTTGATCCTAGCCTTTACCTCAAGAATATTAAAGGGCTTGGTGATGTAGTCGTCTGCGCCATATTCAAGGCCCAGGATCTTATCCATGTCATCGCCCTTAGCGGTGAGCATGATGATAGGCACGTTTGAAAACTCCCTGATCTGCTGGCATACTTCAAAACCAGTAAGCTTTGGAAGCATAACATCTAAAAGGATTATGTCATATTCAGTAGCTCTGGCCATATCCAGCGCTTCCTGTCCGTCATAGGCGCAGTCAACAACTATGTCATCCTGCTCAAGGCTGAACTTGATTCCCTTTACAATTGCCTTCTCATCATCTACCACAAGCGCTTTTTTACTCATAACATCACCACTTTCGTAACTCAAACCGTTATGTAATCCCTGATCTTGGAAAAGAGCTTTTCCTTGATCCCGGAAACGTTCTTAATATCTTCAATTGTCATAAAAGAGCCATGTTGCTCTCTATAGCTTACTATCTTATCTGCGGTGACAGTCCCTATCCCAGGTATACTGGTAAGCTCATCCCTGGTGGCAGAGTTGATATTGATAAGTCCTCCGCTGCCTGAAGTGCCAGTCTCCTCGCTTACAAAAGTTTCTCCAGTGTCAAAGGATTGAATCTGCCCGCTTGCATCTACTGCATTTGCCACTTCTTCCCTTGTAGGGATAAAGAGCTTGACGCCATCCGATAATCTTGCTGCCTGATTGACAAAGGTCTCATCTGCATCATCGCAAAAGCCACCACTGGCCTTAATCGCATCAATTATGCGGCTACCTTCAGGAAGTTCGTAGACTCCGGGGCTTGTAACAGCTCCGCAAACATAGACATAAATACTAACAGGCTCTCTGACTTCAGGTTCCTGTGTCATATCACCTGCACTGCTCTCTGGCGTATCACCCTGCGCTTCTACTACAGCAGTATTCGCAGTCTCCGCCATATCAGCAACATCTGCAAGGACCACATCCCTGCCAGCTGGCGCACATCCCCATAGAAAAAGCGCCAAAATAAAACTCAAGATCAAATTTTTCTGCATGTTTCCTCCGCGAACGAAGGACCCCATCCATGCGTATTTATTCTATTAGATTAAAATGATTAATTCAATGCTTAATCATTATCTTCTACAAGTCCGGCTGTGATTGCCTTATCGTCAGGATCAGGAATAGTGGTCTCTGTATAAGGTGTTCCTGTTATCTGAGTCATGATACTCTCAGATACTGCCTTAAGTGTAGAGTTACAATCTGCTCCGTTCCAGATATTGGTAAATGCAATCTCAAGTTCCATCCAAAGATTGCTGGTCTCAATAGTCTTGGGCATTGGTACTGAGTCAGCGTAAACAGATACAAAGGTGTTAAGCTTGGTATCCTCGTAGTTTACGCCTTCATGAGCTGCAAGTTTACCACTGAGCTTGTAGATGTCTCCGCTGTTATCACTGCAGAAGTACCTTGCAACATCCTCAGCCTCAAGTGAATTTTCTGAATATCCGTTGACTACAAGGCACTCAGTAACTGACATGGTCCTTGATCCAAAATCGCCTGTAAGACCAGGCATATCTGCAACTTCAAATTCATATTCGCACTGACCAGAAGCCTTGGCTTCTTCAATCTTCTTCATGATATCTGTTGTTGCAATGGTAAATACTATCTTGCCATCAATGAAGTCCTGGACGATCTTGTCATAATCGATCTGCTCAGGGTCAATAGCAAAGAACTGATTGAGCTGCTGATAAATCTTCATACAGCTGATGGTGTCTGTGTTGTAGATATCAAACTGATCAAGATCATCTCCAGCGTCTCCGCCAACGCTCATGTAATTACCAACAAAAAAGTAATTATAGAAAATATCTGTAACGTCCCAACGGAACACGGCCTCGACCTGCTCTGGAGCGTTATAAACTTCCGCAAATTTAAGGATATCAGAAATATTAAGAGGAAGGCTCTCAGCAACAGCCTCATCGATCATCAACTGAGTGATAACAGAGCTTGTATCCTCTGCTTCTTCCTCATCATCTTCGTAATAATATTCATCTTCATCTTCAGCTTCATCAATATCCTCTGAAGCTTCAGCCTCTTCAACAGGTACCTGCCCTGCATCTATCTCAGCCTGGGCAGCCTCTCCCTCCTGGATATCGATCTCAGACTGAAGGTTCTCAGTTGCCATGTTCTCCAGGTAAGTTCTGTTGTACAAAAGAGTACTGGTCTCAAAATAAAATGGATAGGCAACCAGCTTATCCTTGTAAGTAACAGAGTTAAGCGCAGCTGCAGGGAAATCTCCCTTTGTCAAAAATCCATCATCAGTTATCTCCTTGGCAAGACCAGCAAGATAGGCCTTTTCAAGAGAATCATTTGTTATTATATAAAGATCTGGGTAGTTGTCTTCTTCTACCGAAGCCTTGTTAACTGCTTCAAGGTATTCAAGACCTGAAACAAGAACAGGTTCTACACGAACCTTGCTGTTAGACTCAGAATAGGCCACGGCCTTACTCTGAAGATATGGTGTCAAAGAATCATCTGTATACCAAAGTCTTACTGTAGTTTTATTGCGGGAAAAGAAAGAATAATCCTCGAAAATGCTCCTGTCTGAGCGGGCATACACATAGGTGCCCGCCAAGGCACAAGCAACAAGTATTATAGAAATGATCCTGACTCTTAATCTCATAAAGACTCCAAACATGAATCCAGAATGGATATCATGTCATCAACATTCTCCCTAGTAATAACAAGCGGTGGAACAAATCTTATTATATCAGAGCCTGCGTTAATTAGGATAAGTCCTTTTTCAAGAGCCTTATTTATCACGTCAGCAACCGGTCTGTTAAAGACAAGTCCCTGCATAAAGCCCATACCACGTCTGTCTACGATAAAGTCATATTTGTCCTTAAGCTCGTCAAGGCGTTTCTCCAAATATGGAGCCACCTGATTCACATTCTCTATTATATTGTCCTCCTTGAATAAATCAAGTACTTTACTGATAGCAGCACAGGCAAAAGGATTGCCTCCATAGGTGGTTCCGTGGTCTCCTGCAACCAGTGAATTACTGCCAACTTTCTCAGTCATAAGGAATGCTCCAACAGGAACTCCGCAGCCAAGGGCCTTGGCAGTTGTCATGATATCAGGCTTAACTCCGTATTTCTGCCATGCGTACATATATCCGCATCTGCCCATTCCGCACTGTATCTCATCAAGAATAAGAAGAATATCCTTCTCGTCGCACAGCTTCCTTACCTTCTTAAGGAAATCCTCAGTGGCAGGATGAATTCCGCCTTCACCCTGAACAGTCTCCATGATGATCGCACAGGTTTTATCTGTAACACAGTTAAGAACGCTGTCAAAATCGTTGAGATCAGCAAACTTAATATTGCCGATCATAGGTTCAAAAGCTTCCCTGTAATGAGGGTTACCTGTTACAGACAAAGCACCAAAGGTCCTTCCGTGGAAGGAATGGTTCATAGCTATGATCTCATGATCTGTGGTGCCATCCTTAAGGAAAGCATACTTCTTTGCAGCCTTTAATGCGCCCTCCACAGCTTCAGCTCCGCTGTTTGTGAAAAATACTCTGTCCATGCCCGAAGCTTCCTTGATCTTCTTGGCAGCCTCAATTGCTGGAACATTGTAGTAGTAATTTGAAGTATGAAGGAGCTTGTCTATCTGCTCCTTAAGAGCGTTATTATAACTCTTGTTATTGTATCCAAGTGCGAAAACAGCGATTCCTGACACGAAGTCAAGGTACTTTTTTCCATCGATATCATAGAGGTATACTCCGTCGCCGTGGTCCAATACGATCTGATATCTGTTATAGGTATGTAAAAGAGCTTTTTCCGCTTCGTCAATGTATTCTTTCATCATTTCACTCATGGCATATATCTCCTGTTATACTGCGGCACTTGCCAGGTCATCATTGTCAGCCATAAACATGGTTCCAATACCTTTGTTGGTAAAGATCTCAAGAAGAAGGCAGTGTGCAATTCTTCCATCAAGGATATGGACTCTGTTAACTCCGCCTCTTACTGCATCTGTGCAGTTGCCAAGCTTAGGAAGCATTCCTCCGCCGATGTTGCCACTGGCGATAAGTGCATCAGCCTCAGAGCAGGTAAGTCTTGAAATAAAGGTTGAAGGATCATTGATATCCTTGTAGACACCCTCGATATCTGTAAGGAAAGCAAGCTTATCAGCCCCAACTGCCTTAGCTATAGCACAGGCAGCGTCATCAGCGTTGATGTTGTAGGTATCAAAGTTATCATCAAGGCCTATAGGCGCAATGATAGGAAGATAATCGTTATCAAGAAGGTCATAGAGAACCTTTGGATCAACCTTATCAACTTCTCCAACAAATCCAATATCCTTGCCACCAGAAAGCTTCTTGGTAACATGTAAAAGTCCGCTGTCTTTTCCGCTGATTCCGATAGCCTTAACCCCCAGCTCCTGAACCATGGTAACAAGCTGCTTGTTGACTCTTCCAAGGACCATCTCTGCGATTTCCATAGTCTCTGAGTCGGTAACTCTAAGGCCATTTACGAACTCAGCCTCTTTTCCAACCTTGGAAACCCATGAGCTTATAGCCTTTCCACCGCCGTGGACGATGATGGGCTTAAAGCCTACCAGCTTCAAAAGAGTAACATCTGTTATTACATTCTTTTGCAGTTCCTCGTTGCTCATGGCACTTCCGCCATACTTGACAACGATGATCTTTCTGTTGAACTTCTGAATATAAGGCAGAGCCTCAACTAATACTTCCGCTTTCTTAAGTACATCCTGCATATCCTTGTCCATGGTCTTCTCCTTAGCTCCTGTAATCTGCATTTATTTTCACATAGTCATATGTAAGGTCGCATCCCCAGGCTGTAGCCGCCTCTGTACCCTCGTGCATGTCTACGAATACAGTAACAGCGTCAGCTTTCATGATCTTAAGGGCCTCATCCTCATCAAATACGATAGGTGTTCCCTTATCAAAGACCTGAAGTCTTCCATTAGCGCTCTCAAAGAACAGTTCTACATTATTCTGGTCAAATGTAGCTCCTGAATATCCCATTGCACAAAGGAACCTTCCGAAGTTTGCATCACATCCAAAGATTGCTGCCTTTGACAGGTTTGAACCTACAACAGCCCTTGAAAGAGCTCTCGCATCATCTTTAGTTTTGGCATTTACTACCCTGCACTCAAAGAGCTTACTTGCACCCTCTCCGTCAGCTGCCATCTTCTTGGCAAGGAAGGTGCACACATAGAAAAGAGCTTCCTTAAAGTTGTCATAATCCTGGCCCTTGCTAGCAATAACCGCATTGCCAGCTTCTCCATTGGCCATAATAAGAAGGGTATCATTGGTGGAGGTATCTCCATCAACAGTTATCATGTTAAAAGAGTCCTTAACCACCTCAGAAAGTGCTTCCTGCAAAAGAGATTTCTCAATAGCAAGGTCCGTTGTAAGGAAGGCAAGCATTGTACACATATTTGGATGGATCATTCCTGAGCCCTTGCTCATTCCGCCAAGAGTAACAGTAGTTCCGCCAGCTTCAAAAGTAACAGCAACTTCCTTATTAACTGTATCTGTTGTCATGATAGCCTTTGATGCATCTGTTCCAGCTGCAAGGCTGCTATCAAGGGTCTTACTCATGCTCTCAACGCCGTTAACAAGTTTATCTACAGGCAGCTGCATTCCTATAACTCCGGTTGATGCCACAGCAACAGAAGAAAATGGTATGCCAAGGCTCTTTTCAACTGCCTTCGCTGTCTTTTCACAGGCATCAAAACCCTCTTTACCTGTGCAGGCATTGGCTATTCCAGAATTCACAACAACCCCGTGCATAGGCTCTCCAGATGCCACGATCTTCTGATCCCACTGCACACACGCAGCCTTAACAACGTTTGATGTAAATGTTCCTGCACATACACATGGCTTTTTTGAAAAAACCATAGCCATGTCAGTCCTGCCTTTATACTTGATCTCTGCTGCGCAGCAGGCAGCTTCAAATCCCTTTGCAGCAGTAACGCCGCCTTCGATAGCCTTCATAATAAATGCCTCCTATTTATTGAAAACAGTCAGATTTTCATCATTAAGTACAAAATCGTAATAGTTCATGTCATCTCGAAGAGTCCATCCCATCTTCTGCCAGAACTTATTTCCCACAGTGTTGGTGACAAATGCATTTAAGCAGACCTTGTTGATCTTCTCTTTTTTAAGCTGTTCGCAGCAAAACTGCACCATCTTTTTACCAATACCGTGCATTCTGTATTCTTCGCTTACGCATACGTGATAGAGGCAGGCTCTTCTTCCATCGTGGCCACATAAAATAGCACCCACTATCTTTCCATCCTGCTCGTACACTGCACTTGTGGTAGGATTTCTCTTTATAAATCTCTCGATACCCTCTCTGGAATCGTCCATGGATCTCATGGCGAATCCGTGAATGGACATCCACAGAGCATATACTTCATCGTAGTCTTCACATGTCATTGTCCTAACCATATCAATTCCCCTTTATATAAAGACTTCTCCTCCCCTATACCTCATCAAGGGAAAAGTGGAACAAGTGAAAGTCCGGTAGCTTCATCAAGACCAAACAGAATGTTCATGTTCTGAACTGCCTGTCCAGCAGCGCCCTTTACAAGATTATCAATAGCGCCCATCATGATGACTCTTCCTGTCCTCTCATCAATCTTGAATCCGATATCAACGTAGTTACTGCCCTCAACCCATCTGGTCTCAGGATATACACCGTCATCAAGAAGTCTGATGAAATACTCATTGCCATAATATTTCTCGTAAGCAGCTCTGATGTCTTCTTTAGTAGGAAGAACTCCATTCTTTTTAACAAGTGTTGCATACTCTGTAGCGAGGATTCCTCTGTTCATTGGAACAAGATGAGGTGTAAAGTTTATCACCATCTCTTTTCCTGCTGCATATGAAAGCTGCTCCTCGATCTCTGGAGTGTGTCTGTGGGTCGCAACTCCGTAAGGCTTAGCTGACTCATTGACTTCGCAGTAGAGGTTAGCTACCTTGGCTCCTCTTCCAGCACCGGATACTCCTGAAAGAGCATCTACAATAAGTGTATCCGGATCAATAAGACCTTCTTTAATTAGAGGATAAGCTGTAAGGATTGAGCAGGTAGTATAGCAACCAGGGTTAGCAATAAGTCTTGCGCCCTTTATCTTGTCTCTGTTGATCTCACAAAGACCATACACAGCCTCTTCTATATAGGAAGGAGCCTTATGCTCGATCTTGTACCACTTCTCATATACTGAAACATCCTTAAGTCTGAAGTCAGCTGAAAGATCGATGATCTTTACTTTATTAAGAATATCTTCATTAACAAGTGATGCGCACAGTCCCTGTGGAGTTGCTGTAAAGATAACGTCAGCAGCCTTCGCAAGCTCCTCCATGTTGTCATCCATACACTTTGCATCTACAAGCTTAAAAAGATTTCCATATATACTACTGTATTTTTCATCAATAAAACTTCTGGATCCGTACCACACAACCTCTGCCTGAGGATGAGCCTGAATAAGTCTTACGATCTCAGCTCCAGCGTAGCCTGTAGCTCCGATAATACCTACCTTTATCATAGTATCTCGCCTTTCTGCCTTTTAATAACTTGTTTCAGTATAAAACTCCGAAATGAATATTGCAATAGGAAATCTAAATATTTATGCAGAAAAATATATTTTTTTAAATATTTATGCAAATAACTATTGCATTTTATACATTTTGGGTTTATATTATGTTTCAGGGCAGCAAACTTGATGTTTTTTAATCTGCCACACAAAAGTATACCATATTTCAACAATCAGAAATCACATCATAAAGAAAGAAGAGGAATTTAAAAATGGCTAAAGAAAAAGTAATCCTTGCGTACTCCGGCGGACTTGATACTACTGCTATCATCCCATGGCTCAAAGAGAACTTCGATTATGAAGTTGTTTGCGTCTGCATCGACTGTGGACAGGAAGAAGAGCTTGATGGTCTTGACGAGAGAGCAAAGAGCTGTGGCGCAAGCAAGCTCTACATCCTTGATGTAGTTGATGAGTTCTGCGATGAGTACATCGTTCCATGTGTAATGGCTCACGCTGTATATGAGAACAAGTACCTTCTTGGAACTTCAATGGCCCGTCCTCTTATTGCCAAGAAGCTTGTAGAGATCGCAAGAAAAGAAGGCGCTGTTGCTATCTGCCACGGTGCTACTGGTAAGGGTAACGACCAGATTCGTTTCGAGCTTGGTATCAAGGCTCTTGCACCAGACATCAAGATCATCGCAGCATGGAGAAATGACAAGTGGACAATGGATTCCCGTGAGTCCGAGATCGAATACTGCAGACAGCATGGAATCAACCTTCCATTCTCAGCTGATTCAAGCTACAGCCGTGACAGGAACCTGTGGCACATCTCCCATGAGGGTCTTGAGCTCGAGGATCCATCTCTTGAGCCTAACTACAAGCACCTCTTAGTTCTGGGCAAGACTCCAGAAGATGCACCTGATACACCAACAACCGTAACAATGACCTTTGAAGGCGGTGTTCCTAAGTCAGTTAACGGAAAAGAGATGAAGGTTTCCGATATCATTCGTACCCTTAATAAGCTTGGAGGTGAAAACGGTATTGGAATCGTAGATATCGTTGAGAATCGTGTAGTTGGAATGAAGTCCCGTGGCGTTTATGAGACACCTGGTGGAACCATCCTCTATGAGGCTCATCAGCAGCTTGAGGAGTTGATTTTGGACCGTGATACCTATACAATGAAGAAGGACATGGGCAACAAGTTTGCTGATCTAGTATATGAAGGGAAATGGTTCACTCCTCTTCGTGAAGCCGAGCAGGCATTTATCGAGTCCACACAGAAGTATGTTACAGGTGAAGTTACATTCAAGCTCTACAAGGGCAACATCATCAAGGCTGGTACCAAGTCTCCATACTCTCTCTACAATGAGAGCATCGCTTCATTCAAGACTGGAGATCTTTATGACCACCACGATGCAGAGGGCTTCATCAATCTGTTTGGTCTCTCATCCAAGGTTCGCGCTATGAAGATGCAGGAAGTTGAAAAGAATCAGAAATAATGAAATCCATCTTCTATCTTGCAGGATTTTTAATAATAATAAACATTGTAGGGTTTGCCTTAATGGGAATAGATAAGCGGAGGGCGCAGCGCAGCGCCTTCCGTATCCCTGAGGCAACCCTTTTTGCTGTCGCAATTATCGGAGGAAGCCTTGGCTCGATACTTGGTATGAGGCTTTTCCATCACAAGACCAAGCACTGGTATTTCAAGTTTGGAATGCCACTTATTCTTATTTTACAGATCGCTGTTGTAGCACTACTCTACTTTAGTCCTTTAGAATTTAAGTTCATGTAAATGGGAGCATCCTATGCATTTAGCTGTTTGTGATGACAATATAGCTGACAGAAAGCAGACAGAGAGACTACTTGGCCGTCAGTCCGACCGCATCTTTAAGGAAACTGGAGAACGCATCTACATTGACTCCTATGGCAATGTTGATGCCTTTATGCAGCGTCCTCAGATGTATCACGGCCTTTTTATTGACATGGTAGATGGCGACACCAATGGATTTGAAGTGCTAAAAAAGCTCCTGGAGGTCGGTATTGTCCGTCCAATCATCATGTGCTCCTCTTCCATCGACTACAGGAAACTGGCTCAGGAAGCTGGCCTTGATAGGGACAATGTCTTTTTCCTTGAAAAGCCCCTTAAGGTATCAGAGCTCACAGCCATGGTGGATACCATCAAGGAGCTCACAGGAGTTGTGATCCCCACTATTGAACTTAGAGGCCAGAAAGAGACCATATACGCAAAAGGCGACGACATTATCTGTGTCACCAGATCCAAGCCCACCAAATCAGAGCTTGATGTGCACCTTACAGGAGGGCGCGTTATATCCATAATCGAGGACATAGTCAATTTCTATGACCAGTGCCAGATTTTCCCACAGCTCTGCCCCGTTAACGACTACGGTATCGTAAATGTTAACCATATAAAAAAGACCTCATTCGGGAAAGTTACTATGGACAATAACGTTACGTTGAAAGTATCTTTTACATATAGAAATTCCATTGAAATAACAAGGAGAAATTTATGCGATATAAGATCGTAGTAGACAGCTGTTGTGACCTGCCATCCGAATACAGAAAGGATCCAAGATTTGAGGTAGTTCCTCTTATCCTTAGCATAGATAGCTATGTTATCGTGGATGATGATACCTTTGACCAGGCTGATTATCTGGCCAAGGTCGCTGCTTCTTCAGACTGCGCAAGGACAGCCTGCCCATCACCAGAGCTGTTTATGAACGCCTATGATACTGAGGCTGAAGAAGTTTACGTAGTAACTCTCTCATCACCTTTAAGTGGCAGCTATAACAGTGCGCTTCTTGGCAAGAACCTGTATTTAGAGGAACACGGGGAAAAGAAAATTCACATCGTCGATTCTTTATCGGCCTGCTGTGGAGAAGCCCAGATAGCCTTAAAGATCATGGAACTGTGCGAGGAAGGACTTCCTTTTGAGGAAGTTGTAACTCAGATAGAGAAGTTCCGAGATGAGATGAATACCTACTTTGTGCTTGATTCTCTGGAGACCCTTCGCAAAAACGGTCGTCTCACAGGAATGAAAGCCCTCGTTGCTACTACTCTAAACATCAAACCTATATGCTGCGGCGTAAGAGGCGAGATCGTTCAGAGAAGCCAGGGCGTTGGCATAAGAAAAGCCCTTGTTAAAATGACAGAGATTGTAGCTGCCGAGATCAAAAATCCCGAAAATAAAAGGCTCTTCATCACGCATGTAAACTGCTTCGAAAGAGCCTCTGTAGTAAAAGATATGATCATGAGCAAGGTACCATTTAAAGATGCTGTCATCGTAGATGCCGCTGGTGTTGCTACTACTTACGCTGGCGATGGTGGTATCGTGGTTACCTGCTAATCTTATTATTTGGATATCAGATCAGACTTCGAACGCTTTCGCCTTCGATCATGTGACCCTCAAGGATCATAATGCCCTGGCGGTAGCGTTCTTTGCTTATCTTGCGAACAAGATTTAATACTGCATTTCTTGCCATCTCATAAGTATCAACGCCGTATGTAGTGATCTTAACATCACACATTCCAGGGAACATGTAATTATCAAAACCTACAACTGAAAAATCTTCAGGAACCTTATAGCCCTTTTCAGTAAGTTTCTTGATAAGAACACTGGCTGTAAGATCGCAGTTACATACAAACGCTGTTGGCATATCATCGGGAAGCTTGAAATATCTGCTTCCATCTATGGTTCCAGTCTCTGGATCTCTGTCCTCAATTATCCAGTCCTGTCTGAACTCTACGCCATGCTCAAGAAGTGACTTTCTATATCCAAAATACCTGTCTGTAATAGGTCCTGATGCCAGAACAGTTCCAACATAAGCAATCTTCTTGTGGCCCATATTAAACAGATAGTTGGTAATGCAGTAAGCACCATTGTAACTGTCAGCAATAACTGCATCCTCATCCCCTGTGTGGTTGCAGAAATCAAGGAATATTGTTGGAATGCCGGACTGAGCTTTGATCTCCTTGAGATAATCCTCACTCATCCTGCCAATAACCAAAATGCCATCCACCTTGTTATCTAAAACAAGTCTTGGCATCAGAAGGTCTGCCTGAGCCTTGTCAGAAATAACTTCTAGCATGGTAAAGCATCCCTTTTCCATGGCAAGCTGTGAAACCTGCTGATGGAGCCTGTTATAATAGTTGCTGTACTCACTCATATAGTGCTCAGCAATTACTACTCCGATGGTATAGCTCTTTTTAGAGCTATCCGCCTTACGAGAAATGGAAGGAATATACCCCATCTCGTTGGCAAGAGAATGTATCCTCTCTCTTAGTGCATCGCTCATACCCTTTTGCCCTGAAAGAGCCTTGGATACAGTAACTGTACTAACACCGATTTTCTCTGCAATGTCCCTTAGTCTTACACTCTTTGCCATAAATACCCCGCTTATGATAATTATTTATTGGTAGATTAAATAACCTACAATTTAATAATAGACTATTAATTTGAATAATTATACAACTAATTTTGCGTGCAGGAAAGTCTTTTTTATCATATAATTAACCATGCGGTCAGGAGGACAAAATGATAGCAATACGAGTACAAAAACAGAAAAATTTCATGGCAAAACTTCTTACTACCGGTCTTTTCGATGAGTACCTGGTAGAGGAGATTTCCATAGATACCTATAATACATTTACTATAGACGGGCGTATCCATAAGGAGTTTTATAAAGATGCAGAAAGCGCCGGAGAGGCTGTTCCAGCAGAAGAATTCTCCAAATGGGAAAAGCTCCGCCCCATATGTCTTGAACTGATAAAAGGTAAGCAAACTCCGCTTTCTTTCAAGTTTATCCTAAGATTAAATTCTCAGCAAAAAGAAAAGCTGTTTAATAACATCGACAGCGATATTTCCAAAGATCAGGCTGATTTTGGTATAAATATTAAGTTCTCCTCTGGAGAAGTTGTGATAACAACCGGAGTGTCCTACAGTATCTTTACTTTGGACAAAGAAGCAGAAAAAGCCTGGGACAGTTACGTCCCAAGCTTCTTAGAATCAAACGGTATAGAAACAGATCTGTTATGATCTAGCCATTGTACTTGTTAAGGATCGCGATAAGCTCATCATACTTGGGCTTGATCTGATCATATTTTTCCTTGTAGCCTTCCATGGAACCAGCTCTAAGGATCTCTGTAAGTTCGCAAACCGGAGTAAGAAAGCCCTTAAGTCCAAGGTTAGCTCCAACTCCCTTAAGGGTATGGACAGCCTTAAAAGCCTCTGACACATTACCTTCAGCAAGATACTGAGTCAGATTGCTCATGCTCTGATCATTGAGGAATTTGAACATGAACTTTGCGATCAGATCCTCATTGCCCATGAATCTGTCTAATATCTCATCCCAGTCAACACCCCATGCAATTAGTTCTGACTTAAACCCAGCGTCCATAAGCCTCCATCTGTATTACTGTCGAATTAACGCATAAAATAATAGCTATATATTGATTTTACAACATATAATTTTGTGCTTCAACAGAAAATTCCATCACTGAGCCATTGTCAGCAGTTTCTCTGCCTGATCAGCGGCAATAAGTCCATCTATAAGCTCGTCAATATCCCCATCCATGATCTGATCGATCTTATAAAGTGTAAGACCTATGCGGTGGTCTGTAACTCTTCCCTGATGGAAATTGTAGGTTCTTATCTTCTCTGATCTGTCTCCAGATCCAACCTGGCTCCTTCTAAGCTCAGATTCCTCGTTGTGCTGCCTCTCCTGCTCCATCTCGTAGAGCTTGGCCCTTAAAACTTTAAGAGCCTTAGCCTTATTCTGCTGTTGGCTCTTTTCATCCTGACAGGAAATCACGATTCCTGTAGGAAGATGAGTAAGTCTTACAGCAGAGTCCGTGGTATTGACGCACTGTCCGCCGTTTCCAGATGCCCTGAACACGTCAAACTTGCAGTCGTTAAGATCGATGTCAACCTCTACGTCCTCAACCTCTGGCATAATAGCAACTGTTATTGCTGAAGTATGGATTCTTCCGCCGGATTCAGTGGCTGGAATCCTCTGTACTCTGTGAACTCCACTTTCGAATTTGAGCCTTGAATAGGCGCCATTTCCCTTTATCATGAAGCTGACAGCCTTAATGCCGCCAATTCCAATATCCTCGACACTCATGGTCTCCACCTTCCAGGCCTGTCTCTCAGCGTATCTGGTGTAGACTCTGTACATATCAGCAGCGAAAAGAGCCGCCTCATCTCCTCCAACTCCTGCCCTGATCTCAACGATTACATTCTTTTCATCATTGGGGTCCTTGGGAAGAAGAAGGATCTTAAGCTTCTCCTCCAGCTGTGGGAGCAGATCCTTGGATTCAGAGAGCTCTTCTCTTAGCATCTCCTTCATATCAGGATCAGATTCCTCATCAAGAAGAGCAAGACTGTCGTCGATGGTCTCCTTGCACTTTTTATACTCGCTGTAGCAATCCACGAGGGGCTCTAAGTTCTTTTGCTCCTTCATAAGGCTTCTGTACTTGTCCTGGTCAGAAACCACCGCAGGATTGGTGAGCTCCATATTTATATCTTCGAAACGTCTAAGAACGTCTTCTAATCTGTCAAACATTTCCATGTTTCATTCCTCCAAAATAATCAAAACTTACTATAGCTGCAATTATGCGCCGCTAGTAAAAGCAAGCCTTGATCACTCTGTCGTTACCTGAAAAGTCCCTGACCACTTCAATCTCATGATATCTTCCACTATCCTCAAGGAGAGCCGTAACAGCATCCGCCTGGTCATAGCCGATCTCCATGATAAGATAGCCACTGGAAAAGAGATATTCAGGGGCCTTATCTATTATCCTGCGATAAAATGTAAGACCATCCTCATCTCCATCAAGAGCAAGTCTTGGCTCATAGTCTTTTACCTCGGGAGCTAAAGTCTCTATTACGCTGCTGGCAATATAGGGAGGGTTTGATACTATCAGGTCTACCTTCTCCCACGCCTCGGGGAAGATATCAGTTTCAACAAACTGCACCCTGTCAGAAAGCCCAAGCTTTTCTGCATTACTCCTAGCTACTACAAGAGCCTCACTGGAAATATCAGTACAAACCGCAGTTGTATTATTGGTAAAATTAAGGATACTAAGTCCAATGCAGCCAGAACCTGTGCAAAGGTCCATTACCTTCATACCATCCTCGAAGTGGCGAAGAGCCTCTTCCACCAGGAATTCGCTGTCCTGCTCAGGGATCAGCACATCCCCTGATACATTAAAGGAAAGTCCCATGAACTCCCACTCTCCAAGAATATAGGCAACAGGTTCTCTCTTTGATCTCCTGTCTATAAACTCCTGGTAGGTGGACAGCTCTTTTTCAGTAAGTTCTCTGTCAGGGTGAGCAATAAGTGCGCTGTGGTCTGTGTTACAAACGCGCTCCAAAAGAAGCCGGGCGTCAAGCTTAGCTTCAGCAATCCCGGCTTTTTCAAGTTCTAATATTGCGTTTTCATAGGCACTTCTATAATTCATACTAAGGAATATTCACTCCTTGCTCTCTTCCCCATCATCGAGCCAGCTGTCGTCGATCTCATAGCCAAAGGAATCCTTAAGGAAATCCTTCCAGTCAAATACAGCCTCTACCGACTTGATCGCAACCTGGATCATGTCCTCATCAGGCTCCTTGGTAGTAAGTCTCTGAAGCCAGAGGCCTGGAGCAGAGATAAGTCTTATTAAAAAGAAATCTGTCTTGCCCGCAAGTCTTATTATCTCATAGGAAATACCTGAGATAACTGGGATCAGAAGAATCCTTATGACAATGCGCCAGATATATGAATCAACTCTGATAAAGAAGAACAATACTATGCTGATAAGCATTACAAACAAAATAAAGCTGCTTCCACATCTCTTGTGGAGTCTGGAGCTGCGCTTAACGTTCTTGACTGTAAGAGGTCTTCCCTTTTCGATGCAGTTTATGCACTTGTGCTCTGCACCGTGGTACATGAAGAGTCTCTTGATATCCTTGATCCTGCTGATAAGAAGGATATAAAGGATAAAAATAAGGATCCTGAGAACGCCCTCGATAATAGCAACTATGGAATCATTCCTTGCATACTTGGAGATAAACTCTGAAATAGCATAAGGAAGTACCATGAAAAGAGCTATCGCAAACACGAAGGATATAAGAGTTGTAACAACCATAAGGAAGGTATCCTCGTGGCCACTAGAAACCTTATCTATGCCTTCATCGAGCTTACTGGGCTTCTCATCTGTCTCCTCATAGAATGAAGAAGAATAGTTCAGAGACTTAAGGCCAAGGATAAGGGAATCAATAAATACAAATACTCCCCTTATAAAAGGTATATTAAGGAGCTTGCTGCCGTAAGCGATTCCGTGATACTCATCTACCTCAACAGCCACATCGCCATTAGGCTTTCTGACTGCCACAGCATACATATCCTTGTTTTTCATCATTACACCTTCCAGAACTGCCTGTCCGCCGATTCCGGAATAATGTCTAATCTTACGTTTCTTCATATTGTTCCTCGACTCATGTCATGTTGTAAAAAAAGAGGTCGAGGCTATTGCCTCAACCTCTAAATTGTCTTCTAAAACTATGAACCTGAAATTACTTGTTGTCCATGCCGTATTTCTTGTTGAACTTATCAATACGTCCACGAGCAGCTGTAGCCTTCTGTGTTCCTGTGTAGAAAGGATGGCACTTTGAGCAAATTTCTACGTGAATCTCGCTCTTTGTTGATCCAACAGTAAATGTGTTACCGCAGTTGCAAGTAACTGTTGCCTGATGGAATTCTGGCTGGATGTCCTGTCTCATATCTTCTCACCTCACTATATCTAAATTATCATATCTGTTTCCGACAGATATCTCATCAGTACGTATCGTACCTGACGCTGTGATTTGCAAAAATCAACAATAGTTACCACTGTTTCACAACAGCTATATAAATATAGCATACTATCTTCTGCAAAGCAAGACATTTTTTATCACTTATTTAAGGTACTTCTTGAGCTTGGCCCTGACCCTCTGCATGGCGTTATCTGTGGATTTTTCATCTCTGCCAAGGACCTTGGCTATATTCTTGACGCTCATACCTGTGATGTACAGATCAAGGACCTGTCTCTCTAATTCGCTGAGCTCTTTGTCTATGTTTTCTTCTAAGATCTTAAGGTTTTCCTGATCCAGAACATACTGCTCCGGGATAAGGTTTGAATCAGACTCCAATATCTCCTCAAGAGATACATCTGAGCCCTGCTCAGAATCCTCTCGGCTTGCATAGATTGAAATGTAGCTGTTTAACGGAGTGTGCTTTTTTCTTGAAAGCGCCTTGATGGCAGAGTACATCTGTCTTGAGATGCACAGATCCGCAAAGGTAGAAAAGCTGGCATCTCTGCCACTGTCATAGTCCCTTACGGCCTTAAACAGCCCTATCATCCCCTCCTGGATCAGATCATCTCTGTCCGCTCCAAGGATGTACATGGATGCTGCCTTCTTCCTGACAAGATCCTTGTACTTGTTCATGATATAGTCGATGGTTTCATTGCTTCCACCATCATGTATCTGAATGATCAGCTGTTCATCATCCATGCTGTCAAACTTGGATTCGTTCATCAAAGGCTCCTTTGTCTTACCACCTCAAAAGCAAGAACACCTGCAGCTACTGATGCATTAAGGGAATCAATATCTCCCTTCATAGGGATAGATGCGATCATGTCGCACTTTTCTCTTACAAGTCTTGATACTCCGCTGCCCTCATTGCCAATAACAAGGCCAATTGGTCCCTTAAGATTAAGGTCATACATTCTGGTTCCTCCCATGTCTGCGCAGGCAAACCAAAGTCCCTTATCCTTAAGATCCTCGATAGTCTGGGCTATATTAGTAACTTTTACAACAGGTGTATAGTTGAGGGCTCCAGCTGAAGCCTTGGCAACTGTGGCTGTAAGTCCAACTGCTCTGTTCTTAGGAATGATAACTCCGTGTGCACCAGACAGATTAGCTGTCCTTATGATAGCTCCAAGGTTGTGGGGATCCTCAATGTTGTCCAGAATAAAAACAAATGGATCTTCGCCGCGAAGCTCAGCCAGATTAAAGATGTCCTCCATTTCTGAGTACTTGTAGGCAGCTGCAATAGCTATAACGCCTTGGTGCTTGCCTGTTTCAGACATCTGATCCAGCCTCTCACGGCTCACAAACTTGATCAATGTGCCGCTTTTTTTGGCTTCTCTTCTGATGGTCGCAACAGGTCCATCCTGGCAGCCATCCAGTATATATAACTTATCTATTGTCTTTCCAGAACGATATGCTTCGATGACGGCATTTCTGCCCTCGATCTTCTCTTCATTTCCGGGATTGACCATTTCTTTTTCCATAGATTAAACCTCAATTACAAAATATCATTCAAACCAGCTCTGTCGATTCCAAGCTTGATAAGCTCCATGGCTCTGTCAGTATTGCCCAGAAGGTACAGATATCCCATAACAGCCTCAAAACCAGTTGCCTCAAGGTACTCAATAGTAGAAGCATTCTTGGCCTTGGTGTGGGGCTTGGAATTCCTTCCCCTTCTGAAAACATCTCTTTCCTCTTCTGTCATATCATCCATAATAGCCGCCGCAATAGCAGCCTGAGTGGGCGCTTTAACAATAGCACTTGCTTTTTTATGAAGGTTATTGACCGCCGTATTACCTCTGTTGACCAGAACTGATCTGATGACCAGATCAAATACTGCATCTCCGATATAGGCCAGAGTAAGAGGTGAATAGGTCCTTATGTCCTTGGAATCAATGCCAAATTTGTCATTGATATATTCGTTTAAACTATCTGCCATTTAACTCCCTCACGGGTATCCTTGATCTCAATACCCTTACTAAGAAGCTCATCTCTGATAGCATCTGCTGTAGCAAAATCTTTAGCCTTCTTGGCCTCAGCTCTCTTCTCGATCTGCTCCTCAATGTACCTTAGAAGCTCAGGATCAACATCTGCGCCGCCCTCTGAAAGCTTCCTGGCATGTCCGATAAGATCCAGAGAAAGAACCTTGTCAAAGCTCTCTACAAGAGCAAGCTTGGTCGCATCGTTAGTGTCAGCCTTAAGAGCATCATAGAGAACTGTGATAGCCATTGATGTGTTCAGGTCGTTTGAAACAGCGTCCCTGAACTTACCTTCAAACTCTGCCTTAACAGCTTCGTCTACAGCGCCTTCATTCTTAAGCTCAGCCACACGCTTAACCAGCTTATCAAATACCTGAACTGTATTATCAAGAGCGTCATAAGAAAACTCAAGAGGCTTGCGATAGTGTGACTGGAGGCAGAAGAATCTGTAAACCAGTGGATCGTAGCCCTTCTCCTGAAGAACAGAAACTGTAAGAACTGCTCCCTTGGACTTACTCATCTTGCCTGATCTGTCATTTAAATGATTGGAGTGGAACCAGTATTTGCACCACTCATGTCCAAGATAGCTCTCAGACTGTGCAATCTCGTTGGTATGGTGAGGGAAAATGTTATCAACACCACCGCAGTGAATGTCGATGTACTCACCAAGGTGCTTCATGGAAATGCATGAGCACTCAATGTGCCATCCAGGGTAACCAACTCCCCATGGGCTGTCCCACTTAAGAGCCTGGTCCTCAAACTTGGACTTGGTAAACCACAGAACAAAGTCTGTCTTGTTCTTTTTATTGGTATCCTCTTCAACATCGTCACGAACGCCTACTTCAAGCTGTTCCTTTTCAATTGATGAAGAGAAAACATAGTAGTCATCAAGCTTGCTTGTGTCAAAATAGATGTTTCCGCCAGCCTGGTAAGCATAGCCCTTCTCAAGTAGGACCTCTACCATGTGAATAAACTCAGGAATGCAGTTGGTTGCTGGTTCTATAACATCTGGTTTTTTATTGCCAACTGCCTCAAAATCCTTAAAGAACGCATCTGTGTAGAACTTAGCGATCTCCATAACGGACTTGTGCTCTCTCTTTGCTCCTGCAAGCATCTTGTCTTCACCTGTATCAGCGTCAGATGCAAGATGTCCAACGTCTGTGATGTTCATAACTCTCTTAACGTCGTATCCAGCATAGCCAAGAGCCTTCACAAGAACGTCCTGCATGATGTAGGTTCTGATATTACCAATATGAGCATAGTGATAAACGGTTGGTCCGCAGGTGTACATTGAAACCTTGCCATCTTCACGAGGGACAAACTCGTCAATATTTCTTGTTAATGAATTGTAAAAACTAAATTTCTCCGCCATTGTAAACTCCTCACAATCTATATATTATCAGCCTCTGTCGCAACCCTGACACCTGCTACATCGCTCGGCATCATCTGCGTAGACTGAACTGAAGGCATCCATAGGGCTTGTCAAAAGACATATCGCCTGGGATGAGATTCCCTCTCCAGATCCGGTAAATCCAAGGCCCTCTTCAGTTGTAGCCTTAACATTGACCTGGGATAAAGAGATACGAAGGGCCTGTGCTATATTGATCCTCATCTCATCTATATAAGGTCTCATCTTGGGAGCCTGGGCAATTATTGTAGCATCAATGTTCTCGATAACATAGTGCTCTTTGTCTACCATATCCGCAACCGCCTTTAAAAGCGCGCTAGAGTCTGCTCCCTTATACTTTGGGTCCGTGTCCGGAAAGTGTTTACCTATATCGCCAAGAGCCGCAGCTCCTAAAATCGCATCCATTATGGCATGGAGAAGAACATCCGCATCAGAGTGTCCAAGAAGTCCCTTCTCGTAAGGTATCTTAACACCGCCGATAATAAGGTCTCTGTTCTCTACCAGCTTATGAACATCGTATCCCATTCCAATACGCATATCAATATTCCTTTCTACATAACATCATCAGCGTAAAAACAGCTCCACTATAAACGCTGCAAGGCAGGAAACACTTGCAACCGTAAGAAGGCTCTTTTTATTAAAGGCCAGTAAAAGAGCTATGGCAAATCCCACCACTGATGAAATAAGATAGTCTGTGGCACTAAGTATAGCAGGAAATGTCATTGCTGCAAGAGTCGCATAGGGAACATAATGCAAAAATGATCTGATAAACCTGCTCTTGATCTCTCTTCTGATAAGGGTGAGAGGAAGTGCTCTTATTATATATGTTACTACAGCCATAAGGATGATATAAAGATATACTCTGCTCATGCCACATCTCCCCCTTCATCCTCTTTAATAGGGGCAAAATATGCAGCTGCCGCAGCAACTATGACTGTAATAATGATGATCCTGAATCCGGATGAAATGTGTTCTGCAATAACTGGTACATAGGTAAAGATACTGCTAAGAGCCATCGCAGAAACTACTGTTCCAAGAACAGCCTTGCTGGTCCTGGTGTCCGGAATGATAATAGCGATGAACATTCCATAAATGGCAAGTCCAAGGCAGCTTATCAGTCTCTGAGGCATGATCTGTCCGGAAAAAGCTCCAAGAACAGTTCCAAATACCCATCCAAAAACTGATGTCACGATAAGGCCATAGGAGTAAGGAGGCTTAAGCTCTCCCTTTCTCAAAACGCTAAGGGCGAAGATCTCATCTGTAACACCATAGCTTATGGCAAGTCTCTTCATGGTCCCCACTGATGAAGAGAGCTTCTGGGAAAGAGCTGTACTCATAAGCATGTATCTTAAGTTGATAATAAACTGAAGGATTGCAAGCTCTATAAAGCTTCCGTTCCTCGCGATCACATCAAGGGCAGAAAACTGACCTGCACTTGTGACATTAAGGAGCGAGGTTATCGCTGCCTGAAATGTTGTCATTCCTATCTTGGAAGCCTCAATTCCAAAGGCAAAAGACACTGCAATGTATCCAAGACAGATAGGGATCGCATCATGACACCCTTCAAAAAACTCATGTTTACTGCTTCCACTCATACCTTAAACTCCTGGCACCTCTTAATGACCGCCTCGATATCATCACTAACAAGGCTCCCCTGGATCATAGGGCTGTTTCCACCGCCCTTGGCACCAAACTCCTCACGTAAGATTCCCTGTAACAGTCTGGCCTCTGCGCCATCTGTTCCCGATGCAACTATATAGCGATAGCCTTTATCAGAATCTCCTGCGAAAACTCCGCAAAAGCCAGGATGCTCAGCTGCAAGCATATTAACAGTCTTGCGCATCTGGTTCTGATCAAAGGACGACTCTTTTACCAAAAAGACTGAAGACAAACTCTTATCTATTTCCTGAAGTTCATAGTCAAGGAGTCTTCCCTGAAGCTCGGCAACCTGACTCTTAAATAAACCAAGGTCGCTCTGAAGTCTTCCTACAGATTCTACGATCTTGTCCTGACTGGTGGTAAAGATACCAACCAGGTCCTCAACTATACCATGCTCTCCATTTATGTACTCAAGAGCTCTCTTGCCGCACAGGATGCTGACTCTTATGCCTCCCTTGTAGTTCTGGGTCTTAACAACCTTAAGTAGGCCTATCTCTCCAGTTCTTAACACGTGGGGAGCGCAGCAGGCACATACATCAACGCCTGGTATTGTCACTATCCTGATAGCTCCTGTAAGCTCCTTTTTACTTCTATAATCTATTGTTTCAAGTTCCGTATCTGAAGGGAACTCACACTTAACCTCTAAGTTAGCCCAGATAGCTTCATTTACTGAAAGCTCTATTCTGGCAATATCCTCATCAGTCAAAGGGCCGTTGTAATCCATGGTCACTTCGCTGTCTGATAAATGAAAGCCCACATTGTCATATCCAAACCTGCTGTGAACAATTCCGGAAAAGATATGCTCTCCTGTGTGCTGCTGCATATTGCTGAATCTGTGGTCAAAGTCTATCACTCCATGAACCTTGGAGCCTTCTGAAATAGCCCCATCGATAACATGGGTTATTATTCCATCACTGATGGATACGTACTTAACAGTGTGTTCCTTGCCACTGTCATCTATGAGTTTGCCCTGATCGCAGCTCTGTCCTCCCTGCTCAGGGAAAAAAGCTGTCCTGTCAAGGCACACAAAAAAAGAGCCATCGCCGCCATCTTTACAGGATGTGACAGTAGCTTCAAATTCCTTAAGATATGCATCTTCATAGTAAAGTTCTAAAGTATCCGCCATAGATTACATTTTACAAAACTCGCACCTTTCTTGCAATAAAAAAAGAGACTGCATTATGCAGTCTCTAATGGTATCTCGGAAAGTTCAGATAATACTCTGTTCCTTATATCTTCCTTTTCAGTTTTAAGAGCAAATGCAAGCTCAGTATAAAGGAGCTTCTCTGCCATAAGGAGATGCTTCTCATTGAGGGATGCAAACTTCTTGCCCTCTGCCTCTCTCATAGCCTTGATCCTGCGAAGGGATTTAACAAGACTCATCATCTCTTCTGCTACATTTCTCTTGATCACTTCCATGATGGCAGGCTCAGCCTTCTTGCCCTCTGGAAGCTCAAGCTCCATCATATCTTCTATATCGTCAATGAGTCCCTGTGCCTTCCTTGCACTTACAGCCTTGCGGATCTTGGACTCAGCGCCTTCAACGGGAACATAGAGAACACTTCCTGCATCCACTGCAGAAACCATCTGATAATACTGTTTTTCTTTTCCCCTCTCAAGGAAAGACGGAACCAGTATATCACTTACACTACACAGACCGTGACTGCCGTAAATTACGCATTCTCCAATTTTTAACATATGTTCCTCCTTATATTATTTAAACAACAAAAAACTACCTGTTTGGAAGCGCTTTCAGCATATCGATTATAACACAATATTACTTTTTTTGTAATATTTTATCGTGAATTTTTTATGTCTTTTTTGTGTTCTCCCACTCCAAAAATGTCATTAAATTAACATGTTCAATCCTGGTCTCACCAAGCATTATAACCTTGCACTCAGGATTGGTATGGTGGTAGGTAAAGCCACATTTTTGCTGCACCTTTTTTGATCTTTCATTGCCATCAAAATAGGCGCAGTAAATCTTCTGCATGGACAGGTCCTCAAAGCCGTGTCGGATCATCTCTTTTGACGCCTCTGTGGCTATACCCTGTCCCCAAAACGGAACTCCTACCCAATAGCCAAGCTCTGCAGCCCCCTCTTCAAGAGGTCTTTCAGGGCTTCCCTCAAGGGTAAGGCCGATACTGCCAATGGGCTCATCCTCTTTTCCCTTATAGCAGATGGCATAGATCTCAGGTCCTGCAAAGATAGTCCTTATCACTGCCCTTGAGTAGTTCTCGTCCTTGTGAGGAAGCCAGCCTGCGGCGGGACCCACTCTTTTGTCAGAAGCATATTTAAAGAGGCTGGAAGCATCTTCATCTCTCCAGCCTCTTAATATTAGTCGTCTTGTCTCTAAGATCATCTTCTCACCAGAATTACAGGGTAATGTAGTTAAATCCAGTCCTAGCTGTGAACTGATCCATTGATTTCTTAAACAGAGTGATGTAGGCTTCCTCTTTATGTTTTGCCTCATGGGTCAGGTAAAAGATAACCTGGCCGCTCTTAATATCCCACTCGATGTCGTGAGTTGGATCAAGGGCATCGATATCCTTAAAGGAAACTCCATATTTTTCTCTGCAGAACTGGTCACGGTTATCAAGGTCCATAGCCACTTCGATGATCTGGCCTTTGAACTTAAGGAGCGTGTCAAGCTGTTCCAGCATGATCTGCTGAACTATATTAAAAGAATTGATCTCATATCCTACCAGTCTCATATCTGAGATGATCCTGTCAAAATCCACGTAACATAGAGCAAAGGGATCAACCTTACCTTCACCATAAGAAAATACTGCATCATATAGAGCCTCGTTCATTGCCTATCTCCTTTCTGTGCCTTAAGAAACTCAATATATTCATCTTCAGGGATCGGTCTTGAATAATAGAATCCCTGTAAATATTCTACACCTTTTTCAACAAGAATTTCAGCCTGTTCTACAGTTTCTACACCTTCTGCCAGGATATGGAGTCCATAGTCCTTAAGGAAACTGATGGAATACTCAAGCATTCTCATATTCTCAGGTTTTGACTTATCAAGACAGTTCCATACGAATTCCTTGTCCATCTTAACAAGCTTATAATCCATCTTAAGAAGCTCTAAGAGATTTGAATATCCTGATCCAAAGTCGTCCATGGAGAAAGTACTTCCCATCTCTTTGAGCCTTTGAACATTTTCTTTAAATGCATCGTCGTTGTTGATATAGGCCGTCTCTGTGATCTCGAAGTTGATGAACTTAGGAGGAATATGATATTTCTCCATCTTGTTCATAAGTCTTGCATAGGTCTGTTTGTCTACTACTTCGTGTCCTGAGAGGTTAACTTCTACAGTCTTTACTCCGTAGCTTGAGAGATTTTCTTTTGCAATGAAGGAACATACCTTTTCAAACACCAGATCATCGATATCCTTGATAAGTCCGCACTTCTCAGCAATAGGAATAAAGTCCTCAGGGGAAATATAGTTCTCTGTCTGGGGCCTTCTAAGTCGAACAAGAGCCTCTGTTGATGTAAATCTGCCCTCTGTGACACTAAGGATTGGCTGGTAGTATACGTCAAAGGCCTTGTCGATAACGGCCTGTCTAACCACGTCTTCTACGCTGTTTCTATATACCATCTTATCAACGATGGTCTTATTGATAACAAGATAAGGTGCAGCCTGGGTGTATACATATTCTCCGGATACGTAGCTTAAGATCTGAAGCGCCTCATCAACATTCTGTGTACATTTTGGAATCTCAAGGACTGCATAGGTGAGCTTGTAGTTACTGCTGTCATCCTTGTAGTTGGCTACTATGGACATGAGAGCCTCAACCTTCTCGGGATCAACTACTACAAAGGACAGAGTGTTCCAGGCTGAAAGATAGGCATCTATTCCAACATCCTGAGAGATCATATTTGAGATATCGGCCTGAAGAGAAATAAGGTGCTGTCTGTCCTCTCCTGAAAGAACCGATGTCCTTCCTGTAAAGATAACTGAAGCAATAAAGAAATGTTTTTTATATCCGAACATATCGATGAGGGTTACCTTAAAGGCCTCATCGTTTCTGACATTTGGAAGTGCCTTTTCATAATATTCATTGGGGTTCTCCAGATACAGGAAAAGAACCAGCGCCATCAACATGACTGCAACTGAAGATACCTGATATCCATGGAAAAAGAACTGGAAGAATGAAAATACTACCCACAGAATAAGTCCAAGAACTATAGCCTTGAATTCTTCTCTTCTAAGCCTGTGTCTGTGGATGAAGGTCAGCACAAGAGAAAACGCAATATAAAAGAAACCAACAAGATAGCATATGAGCACTGCCACACCATAGCTGTAGTACTCACCTGAAGCATTTCTTGTATAATATATCTTTCCAAAGATAATGGTAAAAAATGAGATGATAGCTGGAATAGTTAAAAAAGCTATTATTGACTTCGACACGACTCTTCCAGTCATAAGCTTGGCGTATACATAGATGACTATCATGAATACGCAGAAAATGAGAGTTCCAACATAGAGTCCCTGGGTAGTTCGCCTAAGAACCCTGAAAGAAGCATCAAGCTTGGTAAATACCGCACACTCGACGATCTCCGCCACCATGCATACAGCTGCCGAAACAAGAAAACAGAAGAATATCCGCGTCGAAAAAACCTGCGGCATATTCTTCCTCAGATACATAACCATAAGAATTATTAAGACTGATATTGCAATAATCGGTGTACGGATTTCCATACACCGATTATAATACATTTTCCCTATGACAACAACATATTTGCCTTCGCAAGCTTAACGTAAAAATAGGTAATTGGAAGGAAGCTCTGGGCGAAACTCTTGGTAGCGCCTTGTCCTACGATAACCGCGTCCTCCACAATCCGCTTGTTTCCTGAAAGAGAATGGGATTCGCCGTAAGATCTTCTAAAGGTCTTTTTGCCAAACTCAAGGTACTTGTTATCTCCTGTAAGCTCGTAGCCAATGGCCATTGCCTCAAGCAAAAGCGTATTGGTACCATTCCTACTTAGGCTTGGAAGCTCCTTATATACGAATATTCCCTGGGGAGTCATGAAATTCTCCGTCAGGTCATCTATTGCCCTTAGCATCATCTCTTTTAACTCATCTGACGGAAAGGCCCTGTAATAGCGCATAAGTGAACCGACTGCCACAGAGATCATAAAGCCGACTCTTATGGTGGTGTTGTCTGTATATGGTGCAAGCCAGTTGTCATATCTCCCATTCCAGGCCTTAAACTGCGACACGATCCACTGGCACTTGGCTGTCCACTTCTCATCATGGGTCTCCAGGAAAAGAGCTGTCAGCGTCCTTAATGCCCATCCAGTCTCCCTGGCACTGCTCTCTCCCGCCACCTGGTACATTGGTGTTTCCAGAAGGCGGAGGACATTTTCACCAATTCCTATAGCTGTAGAAAGAGCTCTCTCATCACCGGTAAAGTGGTACAGATCAAGAAGTCCCTCTACCCACTCGTGGCTGCATACCATCTCGCCCTTGCAGCCATTTCCTTCTTCTGAGCCTCCAGTGTGGCGCCTTGTGTGCTCCCACTGTCCGCCCATCCTTAATGGGTCGCTTGAATAGTGGCAAACATCCACATCCATCCAGTGCCATGCAGCAACATTGGCGTAGTCTAAAAACCTTCTGATACCGGTCCTTGCATACATCATGTACATGGCGTGAGGAAAATCATATTCGTTGTTGGTCCAGACAAGATTACCTGCTCCCCTTCCCTGCTCTGTGTAGCCAGGATCCGGAGCGTCGCCAAAATTCAGCATTCCATAGCATCTTGCGTGGCCATCAGCCTTCTCGATAAGTGACATCTCAACAAAATCATCCTGCTCATCAAGAGGTAGGAAAACCTCTGGCATAACCCCGGCCTTCTCAAATACCATAGGGTCAAGGCATGGCTCATCAGGCATCTGATAGATGATGCTCCTGTTATCAAGCTCATATATAGGCTCATCTGCGCTGTGGAAGTGCAGCATGAATCTCTGCTCTCTCGCCATTCCTGATGTGAATACCACTGGCGAAGCCGCTGTCTTATCAGCGTTTATGTTCTGGTCAGGTAAAAGAAATACCAAAAGGCCTGATCTATCGCTCCTTACCGCCTTTGGGTAGTTCTGGAAAGCCTGAAAAACAGTGGCACAAACACCTATATTCTCAGAAGAGTCAGTGTAGTCTGCAAAGAATGTTCCATAGAAAACCTCTGCAAAATGCTCATTGGCCTGCTTCTTGAGCGTCTCCGCAGTTATTGTATTTTCAAGCCTGCTTCCGCTCATGCTGATGGCAAAATCAGTCCTGTAATTGGAGCTGCCAACCATGGTCCTGAAGCCAGCCTGGTCACTACCTGCTTCAAATTCATATTTTGGAAGGTCCTTAGTGCCAGTTGTCCTGACAATATCGCCAGACTCCACAGTCTTTTTGGTATCACCGCAGCCTGTGGAATCAACTTCTTCACTAATAACCTTAGGACTTTCAAAGGACATATCCGCATCATCAGAAGCCTTCAGGGCAAATACAATATCATCTGGTTTTATATCGCCGTCTGTGGCATTTATGAAGCGAAATCCCATATCCATCCAGGGTTTACCCGCTGTTACAGAGATCCGCATCTCAAACTTAATTCCATCTCCTGTAAGTTTAAGGGATTTGGGAATACATCTTCCGCTTCCCTGGAGAACTGTAAAGATATCTCCCTCCTTAACAGTCTTCCACTCATCAAAGACAGTATCTAATCTCTCGCCGCCTATAGTCACATATGGGCCAACGAACCTGTCAGATGTAAAGGATACGCCGTTATAAGTAAAGGTTGTAAAAAGCTCTTTTCCCCCGTCTCGTACAGTGAATCTAAGCTTGCCATTATCTAAAGAGATCTCATCCCCGGCTCTGGAGACAGTGATCCTGTCAGTAAAAGCCTTATCTTCAGCGGCACTTCTGGCAAGTTCATAGTCATCATCACCCTTGTAGGTAAGAAGCATCTCTTTTCTGGCGTTTCCTGGAAGGTCAGCAAGAAAATGAGTGTAGATGTATCTTACAGAACCGTCCTCCCAGCTGGAAGTTAAGTGCACCTGCGCTGGGACCTTCCTGTCCACATCCAGTATCGTAACTGTATCAATATCCTGCTTAAAAAGAGCTCCCTTTGGAAAAGGAACGCAGATTCCGCATAGTTCCTTGATCCTGTCATCCTTGTAAAGCTTGTCAAAATAAATCTTCACTTGCCACCTCCATGATCTGATAAACCAATTCTATGTCATCAGACCATAATAAACTCATAGAATCATACGAAGTGTCAAAGAAAAATTATTATTTCGTGCTTATATCTGAAGAAGATATGATGTGTAGCCAGGTATCTCAAGGCCTCCGCCAAAATCGATATCAGCTCCCGTGATAAGATCTGTGGCTCTTCCAGCTCTTGCATCAAAGTGGGCATGGAATGGATTCTCGTCAGCGTTTATCACAACAAGGACTCTGTCTTCTGCCGTCTCTCTTTCAAAGATGCACTGCCTGTTGGTGAGAACAAGGGACTTGAATCCGCCGTAGTTAAGGGCATTTGATCCGCTCTGAGCCTTGCAGAGGGCTGCTATATGATCTGTAAGCTCGTTCCACTCCGGCTCATCAAAGCATGGACGAAGCGCAGGATCACCCTGGGACTTATCAGCCTTTGTGCCCCACTCACTTCCGTAGTAGACAGTTGGGATTCCAGGCATACCAAACATCAAAGTGTAGATGAGCTTTAAGTGATTTGGATTGACCAGGGTGCTGGCAATCCTTGAAACATCGTGATTGTCAACGAATGATAACAGGTGTTTCCCTTTATATAGCGTCCAGTTCTCAGGTCCAAACTGCCTAAGAAGTGAATGAACTATTTCAAATAAGTTCATGCTGTTAAGGGCTGAGAACATTCCTTTGTAGCATTCATAGTTGGTGGTAGAATGACACAGGTCATCTCCCATGATGCGGTTGTAATCACCGCCTATCATCTCTCCCATCAGGAAGAAATCTTCTTTCCAGTTCCCAGTCTCGTAGCGAAGGCGTCTTAAAAAGTCAGTATCTACGCAGTATGCAACGTCGAGCCTAAGGCCATCGATGCCAAACTCATCGATCCAGAATTTTACGCTCTCAAGCAGATAGTCAGTAACAGCAGGATTTCTAAGGTTGAGCTTAACAAGGTCGTAGTTTCCTTCCCAGCCCTCGTACCAAAGTCCGTCGTTGTAGTTACTGTTTCCGTCAAAGCTTATGTGAAACCAGTCCTTGTATGGAGAATCCCACTTCTTTTCAAGGACATCAGTAAATCCAAAGAATCCTCTTCCAGCGTGATTAAATACACCGTCTAAAACAACCTTTATCCCCTCTTTATGAAGAGCCTTGCACACCTTCTTAAAGTCGTCGTTGGTTCCAAGACGAACGTCTATCTTCTTGTAATCCCTGGTGTTGTACCCATGGGTATCTGACTCAAATACAGGGTTAAAGAGGACCGCTCCAACTCCCAGCTTCTTAAAGTGAGGTATCCAGTCTATTACCTTTAATATCCTGTGCTCAAGCTTCCCGTCATTTTCAAAGGGTGCTCCGCAAAAGCCCAGTGGATAGATCTGGTAAAAGTTAGTTTCATAAGCCCACATATTATATTTCCTCCTTACAGGTTTGCTGCTCCAATTATTCCGGCGTCTTCGCCAAGCTCAGCCACTGCTATTTCAGGGATCATTCCGTGATCTCCGCCAAAGGCCTCATCTGTCATGATCTCCTTAAGCCTTGGGATAAGGCTCTGTCCATATTTTGAGATCCATCCTCCAATGAGGATAAGCTGAGGTCTGAACATGTTTACGATATTAACTATGCCCTGTCCAAGCATCTGACAGTACTGCTCAAGTATCTCACTGATCTCTTTATCGCCGGAGTCACCTCTTTCAAAGATCTCCTCAAGAGTTAGCTCCTTGCCCAGTTTTTCTGAAACACTAGATAAAAGAGCCGGAACCGAAACGTAAGCTTCAAGACAGCCCTTCCTTCCGCAGGTGCACTGCCTTCCGGAAGCCTTTATCACCTGGTGGCCAACTTCGCTTCCACCCATCATACCGCCTTCAAAGACGTTTCCATTAAGGATGATCCCGCCTCCTACGCCGTTTCCAAGGGTAAACATAACAACGTCGCTAAACTCTTTTCCCGCTCCTGCTATGGCTTCGCCAAGGGCAGCACAGTCTGCGTCATTGGCTATCCTTACAGGACATGGGATTATCTTCTCAAGCTCTTTTGTTAGGAGCACGTTCTCCCAGCGGATATTGTTGGAATAGATGACCGTACCGCTCTTTCTGTCTACAGTTCCAGGCACTCCGACACCAACGCCTATGCACTGATCCAGTGGAATGTTGTTCTCATCAAGGAGCTTCAATGTCTTTTTTGCTGCCTCTTTAATTATCTCAGACGCTGGCCTTTTGGCTTCAGTAGGGTATTTCAGCTCAGCAATAAGGTGCTGCTGGTCATTTACAAGACCTATCTGTACGTTGGAGGATCCGATATTTATTCCAACCCTTACAGGGCTTGCCTTCTCCCTTATGGTTGTAAGAAGAGCATCGCAGGCTCCTTCTATCTGCCAGTCTCCGCTTCCTGCTGACAGGAAGAATGAATCGCCCTTTCTATAGGACAGTTCCTGGCCTTCATTGGAGATCTTTCCCTCGCCGTCCAGTATCAGTATGGACAAAAAAGACTTATCCGACACGTTACCCTGCATCCTGCAGGTCAAAACGCCGTCAAGGTTTAACTTATCAACAGTAAAATAGTCACAGTCCGCTATGTGAGGGTAACCTGCGCCGTTTCTTACGATGGGCACAGTGTTTGTGACAGCCAGCGCCTTCTCAATGTGAAGATCTCGCTTTTTGCCGTCTTTTCCAACTCTTCCATAGTCGTAGACTCTGTAGGTAACATTTGAATTTTGCTGGATCTCAGCAATGAGGATCCCTTTGCCGATGGCGTGAAGGGTTCCGGATTCTATGAAAAGAGCATCTCCCTTCTTAACAGGTACAGCGTTAAGAACCTCTAAAAGTGTGTCCTCAGCTATCCTCTTCGCAAACTCCTCTTTGGATATCTCCCTGTTAAAGCCGTAGTACAAAAATGCGCCTTCCTCAGCATCAAGGACGTACCACATCTCTGTTTTTCCATACTGTCCCTCATTCTTAAGGGCAAAGCCGTTTCCTGGATGCACCTGAACAGAGAGGTTCTCTTTTGCGTCGATGAATTTGGCAAGGACAGGAAATTCGCGAAATCTCCTGCAGTGACTTCCAAGGGCGTCAGGTCCTTCAGCTTTTATGTACTCGAAAAGTGTCTTTCCCTTATATGGGCCATTTTCGATAACAGAGGGCCCGTCCGGATGGCAGGATAGCTCCCAGGCTTCTGCACAGACACTTCCGTCGTATTCTATTCCATATTCCTCAACCAGCCTGTGACCGCCCCAGAGGTAGTCCTTACAGGTGGGCTTAAGTTTTAAAATGCTCATGTTTCCCCCTTATTTGTCCGCGTCAATGGCTATCTTTACGGCGCCCATGATTCCCTGGTCGTCATGAAGGCTTGCGGGAACTATGTATTCATCAAGGTTTTCAAGCTCTTTTGTCTGAATGTAGCCTGCCATCTTATCCCTGAACTTATTTCTTATCAGTGGAAAGAGCTGCTCCTGGTGCATAACTCCTCCCCCAAGGATTATCTTTTGCGGGCTAAGGGTAAGACAGTAGTTAACAAGAGCTGTGGCGATATAGTCTGCTTCCAGCTCCCAGACTTCTTCATTATCCTTGAGCTCTACTCCTTTTTTGCCCCATCTCTTTTCTATGGATACTCCAGAAGCAAGGCCCTCAAGGCAGTCATCGTGGAAGGGACAGACTGAAGATCCTTTGTCATCAGCTCTTTTCCCAATTCTGATATGTCCAAGCTCCGGGTGAAGCATTCCGTGAAGGAGCCTTCCATTGGACATCACGCCTCCGCCAATTCCTGTGCCGATTGTAAGGTAGATGGCATCGGTAAGGCCTTTGGCACAGCCATAGGTGATCTCTCCAAGGATCGAGCCGTTTACATCAGTGTCAAAGCCCACAGGAATCCTAAGGGCATCCTTAAGACATCCCACGATATTGAAGTTCTTCCAGGCTGTCTTTGGAGTTGAAGTGATATATCCGTAGGTCTTTGAAGACTTGTTCAGGTCAATTGGCCCAAAACAGGCAACTCCAAGGGTCCTTATCTCTTTTCCCTTAAAATACTCTATTATCTTAGGCATGGTTTCATCAGGGGTCGTTGTGGGAATGGACTGCTGCTCCAAAATCCTGCCATTCTCATCTCCAATTGCCACAACCATCTTGGTTCCGCCAGCTTCCAGTGCTCCGTAGTTCATATAAGCCCTCCAAAAATACCGTCATAAATTAATTGTAATATAGCAAGCTGTGTTATACTAGACCCATGAAAATACTAATTACCGGAACAAGCCGCGGAATCGGGCTTGCATGCGCAAAAAAATACCTGGAGATGGGACACGAGGTCATTGGCTTTGATGTTGCAGAAAGTGACCTAAGCTCTCCTTCCTACACCCATATGATCGTTGATATTAAAAAAGATCTCCCGGACCTTGACGGTATTAATGTCCTTATTAATAATGCCGGAATCCAGGAGGGACCTGATGTCATCGAGACGAATCTTTCTGCAACCATCGCCGTTACTGAAAAGTATGCCTTTCAGGACAGTATTCACTCAGTGCTTTTCATGGCATCCTCCAGTGCCTCAAATGGTGCGGAATTCCCGGAGTATGCAGCAAGTAAAGGCGGCGTGGTCACATATATGAAAAACACCGCACTTCGCCTGGCGAAATACGGTGCAACTTCTAACAGCATCTCGGCAGGAGGTGTCTACACACCCCTGAATGCTCATATTATGGATGATCCAAAGCTAATGCAGCAGTGCCTTGACGAGACCCTGCTTGGCAGATGGGCATCTGCAGAAGAAATAGCTGATCTATCCTATTATCTGACCAATGTCAACAAGTCCATGACTGGTCAGGACCTGCTCATCGATAACGGCGAGCAGCTAAAATCCAATTTTATCTGGTAACTTCTACTGCCTTAGTGCTTTCCTTTTCCTCGAAATGTGTAAGCTCATAAGGCAGATTTTTCATGCTGAAAACAACAAGTAAAATAGCAACCATCTTATCTACATAATCAGTTACAGCCTGTGTGAGGAATGCACTTCCAAAGAGTTTAAGTGCTGTCTGGGAAAGAGCCTGGATGATAAAGGTAGTTACTACAGCTGATGTGATTCCGCCAAAGAGGAAAGTCTCAATGCAGGCTGAAAGAGCTGATGCAGGAAGTGTAACTATAAGACCTTTCCAGAAAAGTGAAGGAGCGCTGTTCTTTTTATCATGGAAAAGAAATCCTGCTATAACGCCCATGAGAACTCCGCTCACTGAGAAGTAGATCGCATATACATCTCCAAGGGCTCCGTTAATGAGGCCTCCAATAAGAGCTGCTGCTCCTCCTGCAAGTGGTCCCAAAGCGATAGCTGCAAGGATAGTTCCAATGCTGTCAAGGAAGATTGGAAGGTTAAGGAAAAGAGCCAGCTTACTTCCCACAATGTTGATGGCTACTGCAAGTGCAATAAATGTCAGTTTCTTGGTGTTGTTATTCATTTCTAATTTATCTCCTGATTTCTAATATTCTTGGTAAAAACAAATCCCAAAACGCCGCTGTATCTACCTGTGTGTAGATGCAGGCATTACTATCTTTCCTGTAAAAGCCCATGGAGTCCACAACTGTCTGTCCCATGGATATTCCCCCTGTCTCAACCTCAGTAAAGGCCTCGATTCCTGAAAGAATATCTGGTGTTATAAAATGAGCTACAGCCAGCGGGTCGTTGATAACGCACCCTCTTATGTGCTCCCACTCCCAGTGAAACTTAAAGTAAAACTTTGTGATCTTCTCGACGAAATCTCCAACTACCGGATTTTTCTTTTTCATATCCTCAAGAATCTCCGGTGTTAAAACGATAGGCCTTGTGACATCAAGTCCCACCATCTCTATCATGCGGTGATGGTCATAGAGAGTATCAAAGACTACTTTTGCACTGTCGGGATCTTCCCAGTAATTGTACTCAGCTACCGGGGAACAGTTTCCATGGCTTCTAAAGTTACCGCCCATGGACACCAGTCTTTCTATGGATAAAAAAGCATCGAGGTCAGAATCGATAAGCTTCGCAAGGTTTGTAAGTGGCCCAAGAGCTATAACTGAAACATCTCCCCCTTTAAGGGCTTTACTCATAAACTCCACTGCGCTTTGCTCTGGAATATCCTGCTCTGGAACATCAGGCAAAAAGCTCTCCCCAAGGCCATCTTCGCCGTGGGTATCAAGGGCATTCACGTATTCTCTTACACGTGGCCTCTCTGCGCCAACGTATACCGGCACATCAAGTCTTCCAAGAAAGTTCAGCACCTTTTTGGCATTTCTAAATCCCATTTCAGCTGGCGAATTGCCTGCCACAATGGTGATTCCAATAACCTCCAGTTCAGGGCTGTTTAGTGCCAGCATTATTGCCAGGGAATCATCTATCCCCGGATCACAGTCGATAATGACCTTCTTCATGTTCTCCACCTCAAAATTGGGCAAAAAAATTGGCTCTGCCAGAAGCAGAGCCACATAAAAAGACATAGTATTTCCATGTAGTCCTGGTTTTGTTTAGCGACAGGAAGGTACAAATGAACTGTCGTTTTACCTAGCTAGTGGATTATACAACGTACTCTTTAAGAATACAACACAAAATTATCCGATGGACTTTAAATACTGTTTGTTTTCATACATATCTTTGTCTGCACGGTCAAAGACATCAGATACCATACTGTCATTATTAGAATCAAATTCTGCCATTCCAGAGGCGATGACAGGGCCAGTATCACTCTTTTGATTTTCATGGACACGGTCTCTAAGTCTTCCCATAAGCTCATATCTGTGAGAGTAGTCACCTCCACGAAGGAATACTACAAATTCGTCTCCACCTATTCTGAATACCGGACTGTGATCAAATATCTCGCACAAAATCTTAGCAGTCGCTTTGATATATTCATCGCCAGCAGCATGTCCAAGGGTATCGTTTATATTCTTTAAGTCATTGGCATCACACACAACCAGTCCAAATGGAAGATAGTCTACACCATTGTCAATGTTATCCTGAACCGAATTCTCAAGCTCTGTATATGCAGTCTTATTCTTGGTTCCGGTAAGCTCATCTTTTCTTGCCAGTTCTTTCTCACTTTTAAGAGTTTTCAGATACTGCTTCTCTCTCTTGATCTCAGCATCAATATTTTCAAGACCAACAATAAGGTGACTTCCATCACTGGTTTTGCGGACACTCATCCTGGCATAACGCAGTTTTCCCATAAGCAAGATTCGATGATCAAGACTGCATCTTTTCTGTTTTGCAAGGTCAGCAAGAAGCCTGTCCTTATCAACAAAAGCTCTAACAACATCTCTGTCCTGTTTATGTACAACAGTATCAACGTCTCTTATGGTATCTGCAAAGAAATCCTCTCCTTGTTCCGTATCCTCAAGATTAGTATATCCATTAAGAAGCCCATACTTAACGTAGGAATTGTCTTCGATATCTACATAGAAGATAACGTCGTAGTTAGATGCAAGGGTCTCTGCGATACGTCCAAAGGTGATACTCTTTTGCTGAGTCTCAAGCCTCGCCTTCTCCGCATTAAGCTCTTCCTGAATGTCCTTCTCGTAAAGGATGAAATGCTTACCATCGTTGGCACGCATCAATGTAAACAGGAAGTATCTGGACTCTCCCTGAAGTATCAGCCTATATTTTATAGCGAAGGATTTTCTTCCCTCAAGACTTTGAAGAATTATCTCTTTACGATAGAAGTTCCGTGCAATTTCCCTGTCTTCAGGATGGACATACAGCTCGATGTTTTGCTGTGTCTCACCATAGAAATCCTTACCAAGACAAGGCACATTCAGGTCAGCGTATCTCTTACTTATGGCAAATTCAAGGAACTCTCCACTCTCAATATCTACATAATATATAGCTTCATAGTCCTGAGCCATTACAGTCAGGATATGGTCATAGATCTGCTTTTCTCTCTTTTCAGAAGCCTCAACAAAAGAATGGATAACGCTGGATGCGATGATGAGGCCTGAAGCATAGAAAGGAAAAGACACATAAAGAATCTGGCATATCAGAAGCAGTCCCAGCGTACTACTCGAAGCTCCTACCGCGATATATCTGACCTTTTCGCTTCTTATTGATCTGTTGGCGTTGTAAAACATATATATGGAAATAACCAGATAAAGGACGATCTGCAAAAGAAATAGTATATGTCTTCCTGGGCCCGGGATATACTTGTTACTTTCATCAAAATAGAAAATCGTAGGAAAAAATCCATTTGTAAAAAGAACGACGACCCCAACAATAAACAATATCCGCACGGACATCAGAAGACGTTTGCTGCGACGTCCTCTCCTATTGAGGTAAGCTACAATATACCTGGTCCAGGCCAGTAGTGTAACCAGCATCATCAGGAAGTAAAGGGCTGTGGATGTATAAAAAGCAGGGTACAAACCCGGAACAGTATGATAAGCATCCAGAACTCCCCATATGCAGTCAACTATATAATAGATTGCTGCTGCGATAAGGAAATAGCCATAGCGAAGTTCAGCATCTCTGCTCTCATCCTTTTCCTTTCGCAAAGCCATGACATTCCAGATAGGTTCTCTGTTCAGTATTAAGTTCAGCACAAAAGCCAGTGCACTTATATATGCATAATACATAGGATTACACCACGCCTCCCCAAATTACATTAATAATATCACATTTTTACGCACACAATAATCATCTTTATTGCTTTACAGTATCAAAGTATTATGGTATACTATCCAAAACAAAGGCGTTTCGATTATATTCGTGCGCCTTTTTCTTGTATTTTTCGGTAAGGAGGAGATTTTTATGGGTGATTTTTTAAGCAGCGTTGAACAGGTCAACGGCGCAGTCAATGGGTTTGTCTGGGGACTTCCCATGCTGGTTCTTTTAGTTGGAACAGGAATACTGATGACTATCCTGACAAGGGTATTCCAGATCACACACATTAAGCATTGGATCAAGAACACTATCGGGGGCATTTTTGTAGACAAGCATGTAACTGCCCACACTGGAAAGGATGACATGCAGATATCTCAGTTCCAGAGCCTGTGCACTGCTCTGGCAGCCACAATAGGAACTGGTAATATTGCTGGTGTTGCAGCAGCCATACTTTCCGGCGGTCCTGGAGCCATCTTCTGGATGTGGATCGTAGCATTCTTTGGAATGATGACCAATTTCTCAGAGAACGTTCTTGGTATTTATTATAGAAGAAGAAACGAACGCAACGAGTGGTGCGGAGGCGCCATGTACTACCTCAAGTACGGTCTTGGCGAGAAAAAGGGATGTGCTCAGATTGGAGCATTCCTTGCGGTTATGTTCAGTGTATTTTGCGTTATTGCTTCATTTGGTATAGGTAATATGAGCCAGATCAACTCTATCGCAGTAAATATGAATTCCGCCTTTGGAATCCCAACTCTTTTCACAGGTGTTATCCTTATGGCTCTTGCAGGACTTGTAATAGTTGGCGGACTTAAAAGAATCGCATCCGTAACTGAGAGACTGGTTCCTTTTATGGCTATCATCTATCTCGTATGCGCCATTGCCATTGTAGTAGTTAACTACGATAAGATCGGTCCTGTTTTTGTTTCTATCTTCAAAGGTGCCTTTGGAATGAAGGCCGTAGGCGGCGGAATCGTTGGAAGCGGCGTTGCATACGCTATGCAGTGGGGAATGAAGCGAGGCGTCTTCTCAAACGAAGCAGGTCTTGGTTCTTCTGTAATGGTACACTCCTCTTCTAACGTAAGAGAGCCTGTTGTTCAGGGTATGTGGGGAATCTTCGAAGTTTTTGCAGATACCATCATCGTTTGTACCCTTACTGCATTTGCAGTTCTTTCAAGTGGTCTTGTTAACCTTGATACAGGAGAAGTTATATCTGACGCGGTTTCAACTGCCCTTGTTGCTGAAGCTTTCTCAACTGTTTATGGAAAGGCTGGTGCAGCATTTATCGCCATTGCTATCCTGTTCTTTGCTTTCTCTACAGTTCTTGGCTGGAGTCAGTACGGAAGCAGAGGTTTTGAATACCTCTTTGGAACCAAGTCAGCCAAGTACTACCGTATTGTATTTGTTCTGTTCGTAGTAATTGGTGCTACCATGGACCTCACTCTCGCATGGGATCTTTCAGATACCTTTAACGGAATGATGGCGATTCCTAACCTTATCGGAGTCATCGCCCTTTCCGGAACAGTTATGAAGATCACTCAGAACTACGTAGACAGAAAGATCAAAGGTAAAAAGATAAAGCCTATGCTCTCTGCTGTAGATGAGATTCAGGAGCTCCACGAACAGGAGATACAAAAAGTGTCATAACTTTAGTCAAAAACCCCATAAATAAAGATATGTGCGAAGCTATTGCCAAGGTGCAGAGCTTCGCACTTTTTAATTTCTTAACTGCCCAGTTAAGAATCAATTAATAATTGTACAAGAGACAGGTTAAGACTTAAGGAAAATTTAGCGGTAAAGTAACTGCAGAAGCAAAAGTAAACGTTTTAGTAAAAGGGGAAAAAAATGATTACAATAATAAAGGAACATAAGAAAGTAGTTTTTATTTCCGCAGCGCTTGTTGCAGCAACAGCAATCTTCGGAGTTTCCATAAGTTCTAACGCAGCAATGTCTGTAAATGCATATGTAGTAGATAAGGGAACTTTAGACAGCGAGATCGAAGTAAACGGAAATGTAGAGAGTAACCTCGATAAGGTTTACTACTCAGATATCGATGCAAGGATCGCAAGCATCAATATTAAGGAAGGCGACTTTGTAAAGAAGGGAGACGTTATCATCTCCTACGATCTTGAAGACATCGAAAGACTTGAGGCCCTTACAAATCTCCAGGCCAAGGCAGATCTTGGAAGCTACAACAACTCAATGCAGATGGGCGGCCGTACAGCAGGTCTCTACAGCGAAGCAAAGACAAACCTGGCAGTCCTTGATCAGCAGATCGCTGATACCCAGGCTCAGATCACAAGAACTTCAAACTCTCTTATTGAAAAGAAAGCTACTCTTTCAGACTTTGGCGCAAAGCTTCAGGTTTCCCTCATTGAGTGGTCAGATAAGCCTGATTCTGATGAATATGAAAACCTCCAGAAGCTCATCCAGACCAACGTATACGAGCAACAATACCATCCTGACATCGTAAGAATGCAGGAGGAGCTTGACTCTCTTAACACACAGCTTGCAAACCTTAAAGAGTACAAGGCTGAGATGACAAATCAGAAGGCCAGCACAGTAAACGCTCTTATGACTTCCGGTGCAAAAGAAAATCTTACAGCCGTAAAGGAAGCCAATGAGATCTCAAGCAACGAAAAGCTTGCAGACTACGCAGCAGCAAAGGAAGGCATCAAGGCAGAGTTCGATGGTATCGTCACAGAGATCAACGTAACTGAAGGAAGCACCATAGGAAGAGGCACTCAGCTTCTTACACTTAAGTCCACTTCTGACATTGTTATAAAAAGCAGTGTAAATAAGTATGATATAGTGAATGTTGAGGAAGGACAGCCTGCTACTGTTAATATAAAAAACAAGGACTACGCAGGTAAGGTATCACGAATCGAGAGAATGACCAAGGAGTCTGGAACAGGCACAGGTATTGGCATTGAGATCACTCTTGATGAGCCTTCCGATGACATCATTCTTGGTCTTGAAGCAAAATCAAAAATACATACCGCCAATCTTTCAGAAGTTATCCGTATTCCTTTAGAAGCTCTTTCAGAGGATGAGGAAGGAAGCTATGTATTTATTGCTAAGGATGGCAAGGCAGAAAAAGAGTTTGTCGAGTGTGGAATCAGAAATGAGGACATGGTAGAAATAAGATCAGGTCTTGTTGAATCCGATCTGGTAGTATGGAGAGACTCTGAAGAAATAACTGACGGAATGGGTGTAAAGGTGAATAAATAATGACTTTGGAAAAACAGACAATACTAAGTGCAAGAGATCTATCTAAAACATTTTCAAACGGATCAGTCCAGCAGCACGTACTTAAGAATCTGAACCTCTCCATATATAAAGGAGACTTCACAGTAATCATGGGTAACTCAGGATCTGGTAAGAGTACTCTCCTATACGCTCTATCAGGAATGGACAGACCAAGTATGGGCACCATCACCTACTATACTGGCGATGGCAAAGACGAGACCCAGATACAGACCTTTAACAATGACAAGCTCGCCATGTTCAGAAGGGACCACGTGGGCTTTGTTTTCCAGCAAAACTATCTTAACGACAGCATGAGCGCCCTGGATAACGTTATGGTCTGCGGTCTTTTAAAGACTACTGACAGAAAGGCTCTTTCCGAAAAAGCCAAGAAACTCCTTAACAAGGTTGAGATTGAAGAAAATGATTTCCGTAAATTCCCAACCCAGATGTCTGGCGGTCAGCAGCAAAGAGTTGCGGTGGTCAGAGGAGTTATAAACAGTCCTGAAGTTCTTTTCGCAGACGAGCCAACTGGAGCTCTTAACTCACAGAATACAGAAAACGTTCTTGATATCCTCTCCGACTTAAACGACGAGGGCCAGAGCATTGTTATGGTCACACATACCATCAAGGCTGCTGAGCGCGGCAACAGGATCATCTATCTCGCAGACGGTGTAATAAGCGACGAGATCGACCTTGGCCCCTACGTTGGAGATTACAAGAATGAAGCCAATCCCATGATCGAAGAAGCCAGAAGCCGCCATCAGCGTCTTAAAAACTTCCTGCAGGATATGGGATGGTAATTACAGTCATCATTTGAAAGGATTACGCAGTGTACAGATTTTTCTTTATCGCAAAGAATAACATAAAAAAGCAAAAGAGCGACATGATCACCTTCTTTATCCTGTCGGCTCTGGCTTCTCTTTTTATCTTTATCAGCGCCTCTTTCCTGGTGGATACAGGTAAGGTAATTGACACCAACAGAGAAAAGATAAACGCAGCTGATATTCTGGTTATCGTAGGAAACAGCGAGCCAATCGTTGATAAGCTTGAAGAGATCATGAGGGGCAATGTATATCTTAAGAACTTCGAGACTCAGGAGTACCTTGCTTGTGAATCCAAGTACCGAAAAAAAGGAAGCAAGACCTGGATTGAATATCCCTTCTATCTTAGCAGCTATGAAAAAGATACTAAGATCCAGACCCTTAGCATAGACCCCGCAGGGCTTTCAGGAAACGAGGCAATAGTCCCTGTATCCTTTAGCACCACTTTTGAAATAGGTTCCACTATTCAGATAAAGATCGGCGATAACATCTATGATCTTAAGGTTGCAGGTTACAACGAGGATAATATCTTTTGCTCGCCCTTAAACCTTGGTATCTACAAGGTCTATGTATCTGACAGGATGTATGAGGACGTTAAGTTTGAAAATCCCAAGGGTGCCACAGATTCAAGGTATCTTAAATCACAGCTTACTGATACAGCCCAAAAGAAGCACCTTGATACCAACGCCCTCTCTGATCAGATCACTGATGATCTTATAAACTGGTACAACGATTACACCAATTCTCACCCTGATGTAAAGATCCCAAGCATCAATGTTATCCCTTCGGATCTTATGAAGACAGGATCCATGATCCTTCCTCTCATCTTCGTTGCTATGATATTTCTTTTCGCTATCATCATCCTGGCAATAGCTATTGTCATCATCAACTTCAGCGTCAAGAATTTCATCATGACGAACATGAAGAACACAGCCATCATGGAGGCTTCAGGTTACACGGTAAAAGAGCTTGTCCTGATCCTGCTGTTTCAGCTGCTTTTGGTTTCAGGTCTTGGCACACTTATAGGCATTGTGGTTGGTGCTCTTCTTCTTGATAAGATTGGCATTATCATCCTCATTACCCTGGGGCTACGTTGGAATCAGCCAGTAAATATTCCAGTGGCGATCACAGTATTTGTCAGCATCTGCCTTCTGATCTCAGGCCTCACCATAATGCTTGGCAGGGAATACAGCAAGGTAAGCGTTTTGTCTGCTCTTAGAGGCGGAGTTAATACTCACAATTATAAAAAGAACCTGTTCTCTTTCGACAAGACTTCCTTTCCAATTGCAGTGACTCTGGCCCTGAAGGATACCTTTGGAAGATTCAGGAACCAGCTTGGCGTAATCTTCATCATGATGATCCTTGCCTTATCTACCATTGTTGCCTTTGGAATGGCGGACACCTATGGTAGCGATGAGGGCATCCTTGAAACTGGAGGCTTTGATGTTTACGGCGCATTCCTCTCCGGAGACGAGATCATGGAAAAGAATGTCCAAAGCATGAAGACCGTTAAAAACACCAGACGTGAGTCCTGGATGAGTGTCAACTACTATTACAAAAAGAACAAGCAGAGTATCACCACCAGATCTTTTTCAGATACATCAACCATTGTTGGCGGTTCCATTATAGAGGGTCGCTGGCCCAAGTACCCAAATGAAGTCATGCTGGCAACCAACACATCCACAAGGCTTGGAGCGGGAGTCGGCGATGTTGTGACAGTTAAGAATAACATGGCAGATGAATCCTACATCGTATGCGGAATCTGCCAGACCATGAACAACATGGGAATGATGGCATTCATGACTACAGACGGTCTCTCAAAGGTAACCTCTCTTCCAGAAACCATGAATATCTGCGTTAACTTTAAGGACGGCGTGACCTTTGCGGATTTTGAGAAAGAGTTTAAGGAGTCCTATCCAGAAGTAACTGTCTCCGACTACGCAGAAGCTGCCCACCAGACTGTTGGTATTATCACCTCAGGAATGAAGGTCTTTACATATTTCGTAGTACTTATCACTATCCTTGTGGTGGCCTTTGTTGAATCACTTATTGTCAGGACCAACATCAACAAGCAGTGGAGAAACCTGGGTGTAAGTAAGGCTCTTGGCTTTACATCAAGGCAGCTCATCTTCCAGGTTATGATGTCAAACCTTCCTGCAATTCTTATTGGTGTTACATTAGGACTGCTTCTCTCTCCTGTCCTGGGAGGTAAGCTCATGGTGGCTACATTCTCAATCTTTGGATTTAAGAAAGTAACCTTCACCATCGGAGTTTTATCCTATATTCTCACGGCCATCATAATCTGCGGAGTAGCTCTTTTGACCGCAGCTGTGATGGGACGCAGGATAAAGAGCCTTGAACCTGTTAAGATGATTACCGAAGAATAATAGATTTATGTTACAATAATCCATACGGAGATGACGTTATGCATTACAACTGTCTTATTGTGGATGATGAAATTGAATTAGCAAAAATGACTGCAGAGTATTTCAGGATGTTCGACGTTTCTACAGAATATGTAGACAGCGCGGCGTCCTGTCTTACATTTTTCGAAGAAGGAAATACCACTGATCTGGTGCTCCTTGATATAAACCTTGGAGACGGCTCAGGGTTTGATGTCTGCAAAAAACTCAGGGAAGACATGCAGCTTCCTATCCTGTTTATCAGCGCAAGACAGAGCGACGATGATGTCCTTATTGCTCTGTCCATCGGCGGCGACGACTACATCAAGAAACCCTACAGTCTCTCTATCCTTCTGGCAAAGGTCAAGGTAAACCTTAAGAGGATTGCCCAGATGAAAGAGGCAACAACAAGTGGAGATGCTGCTTCTGCTTCTGATAATGGTGATGAGGGTGCGTCACCTTCCAAGGATTTTATAATGGACTATCCAACCATGTCCGTCATCATCAAAGGAAACAGCATCCCTCTAAAAGCCAAGGAATATGCCCTTCTTAACTGTCTCTATCAGTACAAGGGCACAATAGTAAAAAAGGAAGTTCTCTTCGACGAGGTGTGGGGAGATACTTTTTTCAGCGACAGTACGCTTAACGTACATATAAGGAAGCTTCGTGAAAAGATTGAGGAAAATCCCAACGAGCCAAAGCTCATTAAGACTGTTTGGGGAACGGGATACATTTTAGAGCTGTCATGAAAAATTTAAAGAGGATATTTATTTCTTTTACCATACTCATGGTCATAGGAATCTCACTCTTCTACAGGATTTCTGAAAAGACCCAGTATGGAAAAAGAGACATCGTATACTATAACGATCAGCTTCACCAGATAGAACAGGATCTCGAAAACGGGATGCCTGAGTCTTTTGCTGAGGAAAAATACTCCTGCGAGATCATTATGGCAAAAGAGATAAATAATCCGGAGCTCACTGAACTATACGTTGATGGCGCTCTTGTCCTGGACCTTACAGTGGATGGCGACTACATCGGAAAAGTCGCATGGAATGACAAGCTGGATAACTTTGACAATACCAAGAAGCAGTTTCTTTACGCCGCCACCCTTTTATGGGCAGTTATCCTTGTACTTGGCTATCTTCTCATGTTCTATATGAACAGATCTTTTTTAAAACCCATCGAAGAACTTAAAGATTTCGCCATCAACATAGCAAAGGGCGATCTTGATAAGCCTCTGCCCATCCGCAAGGACAACATGTTTGGAAGCTTTGTTGAAGGCTTTGACATGATGCGTGAACAGATAAAACTCTCCATCAGCCGTGAGCGACAGGCTGAGATAGCAAGAAAAGAGCTGATCCAGGGCCTTAGCCATGACATCAAAACTCCGCTTTCTGTAATCGGAGCAACCTGTGAAGTACTAGAGCTTAAGTACTCAAGGAAAATGAAAGAAGAAGGCGCTCCCATAGAGGAATGCCAGGACACCCTTGATAAGGTTCGGACCATCTCATCCAAAGCCCAAAGCGTAAGTGCTCTCATGAGTGACGTGATGCACGCAAGCCTTGAGAAAATGGAAAAGGTAGAGCTAAACGTCAAAGAAGAAAGCACTGTTCTTCTTGAAGAAAGAATACGTTCACTCTCCTCTTATGGAAAAATCGTATTAGAAAATCACATCCACCCATGTCTTGTCTACATGGACAGACAGCGCATGGATCAGGTAATCGATAACATTATTGGTAACTCCACCAAGTACGCTGGAACTGATATTTCAGTTTCTTTCTCCGAAACTGAAGATATGCTGATGGCCGATGGAAAGAGCGGAAGCTTTATCAAGATACGTATAAGGGACTATGGTCCTGGCGTTGATAAGGACGATCTTCCACTTATCTCTGAAAAGTATTATCGAGGCAAGAACTCTTCTGATAAATCCGGATACGGCCTTGGAATGTACCTGTGTAAGATGTACATGAACAAACAGGGCGGAGGTATGGAATACTACAATGACGGCGGATTTGTGGTTGAACTGCTGCTTAGAAAAGTGTGATTCTCCCTTAGCAAACAAAAAAGGAATGGCGTAGGCCATTCCTTTAATTATTTATGGAATTATATAAGTTTAAGGATCTGAGCAACAGTGGCTACTATATCGATACCAAACTGTGCCAGAACAACCATTGCCACAAAGAATGCTGTGTAAAGAAGCATTCCAGGATTCACCATTGTGGTGTTAAATCTGTGTCCCTTTTCAACCTCTCCTGGATGATATGCAAATCTAACTCTTTTCCTGTTTACTATCATAAGAACGATTCCAACAATAACGAGGATGATCACTGCAAAACCAATAAACATCATTCCTGTAAGGGCTGCACTGTTTTCCTGAACAAACTGCATATACCCTTCAGTGTCACCGTTGTTGAGAAGTCTTATCATCTCTCCTACATCAACATTTCCCATGGCATTTCTTGTAACGAGAGTATTGATGCCATTTATGATCATGTGAAGAAGGATTGTATATATGACCCTGCCTGTCCTTATGTAAATGAATGCAAAAAACATTCCAAGGGTAGTTGCATAAACGAACTGTGAAAGGTTCTGATGGAAAAGACCAAACATCAGACCAGAAATAAGCATTGCTGGAAGCTCTCCAAAATTGCCCACTCTGTCGATGATAAACTTTCTAAACAGCAGCTCTTCAAATACAGGTGCAAGGAAAACAGCAAATATAAGCCATACAGTTGGATTAGTATCTTCGAAGGCATCAAGAAGGGGTACAACCGCGCCTTTGCCTGTAAATCTTCCAGCAATACCATTAAGGATCATGCCGCAAAGATTTGAAAGATACATAATGGTGTATCCGATGATGGCACATGCGATAAATTTTCCTGCTCCAAGCTTCTTCTTGGGGATGTCAAATTTGGGCACATTTCTGATAACCAGGTACATAAGCGGATAGAGCATCGCAAAACGAAGTACCATGTCAACAACTGTTAATATGCCTGAATCTAAACTCTCAAGAAGTCCAGTTAAGCCAATAATAAAAAGAGCTAATATCCAGATTGCCAGGTAAAGCAAGTAGGTTAGCGTATACCTCATACCAATCTTTGAGTACGCTTCTTTTGCTTGTATCATTTTTTCATTCTCCTCTCTTTGCCTTAGAGTATTCCAAAGGCCATGTCATACATGTCTCTTGCATCTATCGTGTTTCTAATATAGTTAGGCTCATCAGGTTCATATCTAACGTACTTCTCAACCTCTTCGATAAGTGCAAGATAACAGACTGCAAGGGCATATCTTATTTCTGTTTCACTGGTTAGAACTATCTTCTCCTTAGCTGTCTCGTTATAGATTGACAGCTCTTTTTCCTTGGCAGAAAGAGGTGCCTTCTGACCAGGTCCAAGAGTTATGAAGTCTGCAACGGGGTCTCCCCAGAACCCGCGCTCAGGATCTATCCAGCATATCGTGCCCTTGCTATATAGGACGTTGCTGTCCCATAGGTCGAAGTTTACCATACGGCAGGGAACTGACTTAAGCAGATCCTTGTGCTTATCTATCATGGCTATGAACTTCTCTCCATCTGGTGTTTCGTAGCCCAGGTTTTTACAGTCATTAACCAGGGAACTGGCCATGGACTTAAGGGCTTCATACCAGGTGTCATAAAGGCCGGTCTGAATGTAGCCAAACTTATCATTATGTATCTTATGGATCTTGGTGAGCATCTCTATCTTCTGTCTCTGTACGCTTTCGTATTCATCATCAGAAAGGTTGGCTGCCCACAAAGGCTCTCCATCCATTAGCTGCATGATGAAGCATTTGCTCTTGATGATATTTTCCGAGAAGTCCTCTACATAAACCTGAGGGCAGAGAATATCTGTGTTCTCATGCATCTTTTTGTACCAGAAAACTTCCGAAGCCATCATGTTCTTTTCATAGCTTAAGATGCTGGCTCCTTCTGGAGGTGCGATCTTTAGGGCGTAGCTGCGTGCGTCCTTGCAGCTTACCTTGTAGGCCGCATTGAACTCACCATTTCCAAGAAGTGCTATCTCTTCCACTTCACCAATGTCATGGAAGGAAAAAAGTTTTCTGATCTCCATTTCAGTCGCTTCGTATTTTGTTTTGCTCTTAACCATAGTCTCCTCCTTGTCTGTAAGTCTCCTCCTGAGCCTAGTATCGCATAAATATTCAAATTCATGATTATCCGCACGGATGTTGACAGGTTTTACACTGATTTTGTAGAGAAGATTTTGCTGGAGTTTCCCTTTAGGCAAAAAGAAAGCGTACAGCCTCTGCAGACTGTACGCATTATGTATAACCCTTTATTACTAACTGTCATGCCAGGCGAAGGTTTACGTCTTCTACCTGATGATGATCAAAACTGTTAAATGAATCTGAGATAGGATAACATTTCCTGATCCTCATCACTGCTGAAAGCGCCCCCAATGAAGCAAGTGTCTCCTCAAGCTCAACGCTGGCAGTTTTATTCTGAAGTACAACAGACTCTCTCTTTTTCATATTTCCCTCCTCATATGAATATCACACAAGGACTATTGTACCTCTTTTCCGAGAAAACAAATCTTAAAGATTTATAAATTCTGAAGCGGCAGTCCATAGAGCCCCGCAATCTTTTTATCCAGCTTTTGCCTTGCCAAAGCGCTTCCTGACTCAATTATCTCGTCTACCAGCTTAACAATAGCCCTCTGGTTTTTGGCATCAGCGACAGGAATCGGTATCTGCTCAAGATGAGATCTAAGTACCTTAACTGATCCAAACATCTTTGAATAATAGAACTGCGCAGCGCTGGAATTGAGGACAGCCATTACGTACTTCATACTTAGTCCTGGTATCTGTGGAATCAGGATGTTGCAGCTGTTGAGAGAAAGGATTCCAGTGTCATCATAGGCAAAGACTAACTCTTTACTAATGAAGCGATATAGAAGTTTTTCTTTGGCACGATAAACTTCTGTCTTAGCAACCTGTTGAAATTTGTCAGGTTCAAAATGCATGAAGTTATTGGACACTTCATATTTGAACTTACTAATATCAGTTCCCTTTAGAACAGGCTCATTGTCGGCAGTCTTAACATCTGATATAAACTTCTTGTTGTCACCAGTTACTATTCCAAGTCCAAAGACAGCATGGCCTTTCAGAGTCGTCTTATTCTCGATACTTTCCATTTTCCTGATGACTTCATATTCATCATCAGTGATTCTAAAGCTTAATGAAGATGCATCGGCCGTCCTTGAAGTCCCAATAGTAAATTCTCTGCTTCCATCCTTAATCACAAGTCCCTTACTACTAAATGGCTTACCAGTATATTTCGCATGCAGAATTATAGAAGGGCACTGAACACCATGGAACACTTCTCCAAGGTATTCAACATATTCAAAGTTGCAACGACCAAGCAGAAATTCTCTGATGCTCTTATGGGCCTTAACGCTTAATATCGATTCAGGCAGAACAAAAGAAAGATGTCCGTTTTTCCTAAGGCTCTTAATCCCCTTCTCCACAAAGGCGTCATAGGGATCTTCACTTCCCCATGGCGGGTTACCAATGATGTAGTCAAATTTTCTTTTATCACTCATCTTCAAAAAATCTGACTGAGTGATATGACTATAGATTTTCTTCTTATCATAGACATCGTACTTTAGTGCGTAATTTATCCTGGAAAGGCTCACACTGATCTCATCGATGTCATTACCGTAGACCTGCTCGTTCTTAATTCCCTCAGGGAGCTGCAAGATAAAGTTGCCAGTTCCGCAGCAGGGATCCAGGATTTCTTTTCCCTCAAAGGATCCATTGGAAAAGAGATTGTCGCAGAGCTTACCAACCACCTCTGTTGGCGTGAAGTAAGATCCGCTGGCCTTTCTCTTAGTGAGGTTACTGAGTGAAATGTATAGAAGCCCCAGAGTGTCTTCTGTTGGAATATATGTATAGCTTATGGAAAAGAGCTCCTGATGTGCTTTCCTGAATTTCTCAGTCAAAGTCTTTCCATTAAGAAGGTCATCTAAAAGAAAGGCTCCCTGTGTTTTATCCTTCATAAGCTGAAGCGCACAATCAGAAAGGAGAGTTCTAAGAAGAGCCTCGTCCACTGTCAGCTCTTTTTCCTTGATATAGTTCAGTACACTTAGCACTGATGAAATGTTTGGAGATGATTTTGAAACATAGGAATAGTACAGATCAAAACCGGATTTGTACTTCTTGTTTCTACGGCTCTTAAGAGAAGTGTTCCTTCCAGACTCAATATCTTTTTTCAGATTGGAAACATAGACTGAATCAAAAAGTGGAGTCTTCTTATCAAAACCAGATGGGGAGATCTTGCCAAGACGAAGCCAGTTGCGGCCTGTAGCCATAGATATGGACAGCTCGCTGCAGAGCTGTGATAAAGTAAGCTGCTTCCTCATACATTTCTCCCACCAAAACTTTTGCAAATGATCTATCACATTTGCGATTAATCTTATTTATATATTATACTGAAATTGGAACAATTAATAGTCTTTAGTTGTAAATGGGCAAGGAAGATTATGGTTGATAACATTGAGGTTCTAATTCATAGCAGTCTCAGAATAAAGAGCAGCGTGGGAATGATCTACGTTGATCCTTTTCAGATTGCGGACAATTACAACGATGCTGATTACATCTTCATTACCCACCCTCACTATGATCACTTCTCGATTGATGATATCAGGAAAGTCATTGGCGACTCTACTGTTATCGTGGCTCCAGAGAGTATGATAGACGACGCCATGGAATTTGAACGCGAGACTTCAGAGATCATTGGTGTTGAGCCTGGCGTCACCAGAGAAATTGGCGCTATGACTATTGAGACTATTCCCGCTTACAACAACATCAAACCTTTCCATCCAAGGCGTGCTGAGTGGGTTGGATATATTCTGAGCATTGATGGAAAGAGAATCTATATCGCCGGTGATACAGGTGTAACCAAGGAAGCCAAACAGGTTAAGTGCGACATTGCTCTCGTTCCAATTGGCGGAACTTATACCATGGATTCCAGAAAGGCCGCAGAGCTTATCAACATCATCGCTCCCGAGTATGCTATTCCTACTCACTACGGCTCTACTGTTGGAAGGCCATCAGATGCGAAAGACTTTGCTGCACTGGTAAAAGCCCCCATCAAAGTTGTCGAAAAAATAAAGTTTTAAAATCGCAAATTAGTTGTTGACAATATAGGCCTGTTCGCGTTATATTATCTTAGTCGGCTCCAATGAGCAGGCAGTTATGGCGAGGTAGCTCAGCTGGCTAGAGCACGCGGTTCATACCCGCGGTGTCGAGGGTTCAAGTCCCCCTCTCGCTACTAAAAAAGGAAGTGCAGATTGCACTTCCTTTTTGCGTTATGGGGAATATCTTCAGCAATAATGAGAGTTTAACGTAAGCCATAGCGCATGCAGCAGTGGTTTCTGTGACAGCCTGCTAACACGATACCTGCGATTGCTCTAAAAATGTTCTTTCTGTTTTCCATAATATTTTTCCTCCATTCATGCGCCATGCACATCTCGTATTTTTACATCCTTTTATTTATACGAGGAAAAAAAATGAATGGCAGGAAAAAGAGACTTTGAAATTTTCTCTGTAAATATGGAAATTCTATGATAATTTAGATTTGTGAGGGTGTAGCTAGATACGCTACATCCTTTTTTAGACTATACAGTTCTGTATACTGTAAGTCAATAAAAACTTGGATTTTTAATTTGTGGTGTAGTAATATCTTTAGCATAACAAATCGATAAATCGGGATTTGTAGGAATATTCATTTCTCTTATAAACAGGCACCGAGGTGCGAGGAGGTAAATAACATGGATATGAAGCAGGCAATGAAAGAACGTCATATGGTTCGAAAGTACACTGATGAACCTATTCCGGAGGATATCGTAGAAAAGTTGAATCATCGGGTAAGAGAGAATAATGAGCAGTATGGACTATCTATCAAATTGATGACCAATGATGATAGTGCTGTTCCCGGTGTGATCAAACTGATCCTCGCTAAGGGGGTCAACAATTTCTTTATCATGGCCGGGCCTGATGGTGCAGATGAACTGTGTGGATACTGTGGAGCTGATCTGATGCTTTACGCACAGACGCTGGGACTGAATACATGGTGGGTCGGAGGAACCTATAACCGAAAAGGAGCACAGGAAAAAATCGAAGGTGCAAAGCCCGTAGGAATCATCGCTGTTGGTTATGGCCAGACACAAGGTGTTCCACATAAGACAAAGACAGCAGAACAGGTCAGTTCATACGACGGAGAAGCACCACAGTGGTTTAAGAGCGGCATTGAAGCAGCACTCTTGGCACCTACCGCACTGGCAAAACAGGCATTCACCATCAAAGGTAAAGGAAATAAGGTATCTATCTCCTGCGATAACGGCATCTTTACCGGTGTGGATACAGGTCTTGTGAAATACCACTTTGAGCTGGGAGCGGAAAAAGACAGCTTTGAATGGGTATGATTCCTAAGGTTGAGCATTACAGAAGTGTTTTTCTGGCTGAAAAATAAAAGCTGATAACTTCCAGTTTACACAAATAACCACTATCCCATAATGAGATAGTGGTTTTGTTTATTAATCTGAAAGTCTGCCAGAATGAGGCTTTGAAAAAATTAAGTATTATTCACCCAAATAATCTCTTGCATTGAATTTTTCGCCGGTTTCCTGTTCCTCATCTATAATTCCTGGAACAAGTTCTGTTACATAAGTCTCTCCTGATGTTGGTTCTACATAATAGAATGTCTGCGCTCCTGTGTAAGAGCGATACAACACGACTATTTTTCCATCAGCATTTGTCGAAACATCCCAATACTCTGAATATCCTTCAGAATTTATTTCTCCATCGATACCAGAACCGATAGCTTTATTGTAGTTTATAACAGCAGCATATGCCTGATCTTCTGTAATAACATCAGGCTGAGCTGGTGTCTCCTGCTGTGACTCTGTCTCAGTACTCATCGGCTCAAACAATGAAGTGGTCTCTGTTGTGTTCTTCTTACCACATGCTGACATAAGAGTAGCTACACATAATAATACCGGTACAATTACATTTCTCTTTTTCATAATTTCCTCGCAGAATTTCTCATTACGGCTCGTTTCCTGTTTCTCCTTCTGACTGAGATGAGGATTCTTCTTTTTCAGTTCCTTCGGAGTTTCCCTCATCTTCTTTCTGTTCGGATTCTTCCTCTTTTCCGGACTCTTCTTCCTCTTTTTGGGATTCTTCCTCAGCTTTCTTTTTTTCTTCCTCTTCCTTCTTCTTTCGCTCTTCCTCTTCCTTTTTCTTTTTCTCTTCCTCTTCCTTCTTCTTTTGCTCTTCCTCTTCGGCTTTCTTTTCCTCTTCTTCCTCTTTTAGTTTTTCTTCCTCTTCCTTCTTCTTTCGCTCTTCCTCTTCTTTTTTCTTTCGCTCTTCCTCTTCCTTCTTCTTTTTCTCTTCTTCCTCTTTCTTTTTCTTTTCTTCTTCCTCTTTAAGCTTCTCTTCCTCTTCAGCTTTTAGTCTCTCTTCCTCTTCTTTTAAGCGCAGTTCCTCTTCCGTTTCCTCACTGTTTAGAGTGTCGGCCTCTGATACAGTCTCGTTTCCCATCATCATATCCATGAGATCCTTAAGCTTCTCTTCATCGATTCCTGAATCTTCGCCCATGGTAACCTTCATCCTGTTTGGATCAGGCTTAATATACTTAACTACATATTTTCCGTCATCAGATATTCCTGGCACAGGATGCTCTACTATATACCTGAATATAGCCTCGCATCCTTTTCCGGAATAATGAAGCCCGTCACCGCCGTTATACTCAGATTTGACCTGTCCGTCAGATCCTTTGAGGATTTCAGCGATATCGAGATAGAAAATATGTTTTTCTTTTGCTGTTTCCAATAGAAAATTATTGTATTTATCTATCCATGCGTTCTGAACACTGTTTTTATAGATTCCGTTATCATCGACAGGACCTATCGCCACAAGGACAACATTGGAATTGGGCGCCATCTCGATAACACTGTCTATAAGAGAAATAAATGTTTTCTGATAATGTGACTCGCTGGGATCATTGATTCCGTTTACTCCCAGAAGAATATAGATGACCGGAGCCTGATGAGACGAAAGATACGTTTTTAGAGTATATTCTTTACCCGCATTATTAATAAACTTATTGGATGCAAATGCCGGATGCGATATGCCAATCTGCGCAAGAGCCGCATCATCGTTAAAAAAGCCGTAGTTAACCATAGCTACAGTTCTGGAATCGCCAAGGAAGACGCATCTGTTAAGGTATCCATCCTTAGCGCCTTCTTTCTTTGCAAGTACAGTTGTATCCGGGGTTGATTCAGCCTTCATCCCTTCAGTTGCCGTCTCAATTACGGGCATATCCTCATCACCAGCCGCTGTTTCCTCACTTACAACCTGACTATCACTGCCGTCCTCACCCCCAGCTCTGTCCATAGCCCCCTTCTTGATCGCCATGAACAGAATGATTGCAAATGTAACCGCGAAAATTACTGATGAGATAATGATGATCTCTCTTGTACCAAGTTCCTTAAATATCTTCTTCATCCGGATCCTATTCTCCTAAATTAAATCATCGGTGATTTAAATAGATTATACCATTCTCTCAAATACTATCTCACCTTCTCCAGAAAGATCCTCTCTGTATACATAACCAAGCCTGTCGAATCGCTTTATCTGCTCTGGATCTTCAATCTGGTTTTCAGCCATGAATCGTACCATCTCTCCTCTGGCCATCTTGGCATAAGTGCCCTTGGTGACAAGCTTTCCTTTTACCATCTCTCCAAATGTGACTGTTATGTACTTGTCATCAGTTTTAAGATATTTCTCTATGCATTTTGAATACTCTTTTGAAGCAAGATTGATTATAACATGAGAATCATCAATTACTTCCTGATAGAGTCTGGATCCCCACAGTTCATACAGATCCTGTTTTCCATCAATACTGGCTTTTGCCTGCATCTCAAGCCTATAGGGAGTTACGCCGTCCATGGGCTTTAACACTCCGTAGAATCCTGACAGAATACGGAGATGTTCCTGGACATAGTCAAAAGAGCTGTCCTCAAACACAGCTGGTGCCATGTACCTGTAAGCTATTCCCTCATATGAAAGGATCGCAGGGGTCAGATTCTTCCTAAGATCCATCTCATTTAAGCGCCGAAAGTTCTGCTCAGCAATTTTGTCGTTACATCCCCAGAGCTTTTGAAGGTAGTCATGAGACTGCGCTTTAAGCCATTTCAGTATTCCTTCAGTCTGATCAAGAAATACAGGAAGTCCATCATACTCAAGGGTATCCGTATCGGTATTCATTTTCTTTGCTGGTGATAATATGATCTTCAATTTATGTTTTACCTCTATTATGCATATACTATTTTACCATCTGGTATTAGCTCATTAACAAATTTTATATTTATTTTTCGCAATTATAAGAATTGTATAAACGTCTTATCGTTTACACATCACTCTCCTTATTCTATAATTAGATAAGTGATTATTAATACACTTATTTTTTGCCGTGTTGTAATTTCATTCGTATAAAAGAATAACCAAGTTGAATAATCCCAAATATAAGGAGGAACGATATGGCACCAAATAACAAGAAGAATCTGATTGAGAACACTGAGGGTATCCTTAACGCTGATGAGCTTGAAAATGTTACTGGCGGAAGTCAGGCTGCTCTTGCTAACAATGCAGCTCTTGCCAACAACGCTGCTCTCGCAAATAACGCAAAGAAGGGCGGTGTCGCAAACAACGCAGCTCTTGCTAATAATGCAAAAAAAGGTCGTATGGCCAGCACCAAAAATACTGGAACCCTTGCAAGATATTAAGTGCTTCCAGTAACAGATAACGTACTACATAAAAACTGATGATAAAGACCTTCTATGATGACCAGTCACATGAGGGTCTTTTTTCAGCGTTTGCTCTTTCATGATCGGAGAAGTCTAATGAAGAAAAGGCTGATTGTCGCTTTAGGGCTTATAATTCCTGCAACACTCCTATTTGGCTGCGGAAATAACGCTTCGAAAGAAGAAAGCTCTTTTACCCAAAAACAAATAACAGTTTATGACACAGGAAGCACTGAAAAATCAGAGCTTACCTGTGTATTTAAAGATGCCACGCCAAATATCCCCTATGTCAGCCTGGAACAATATCTGGACCTGGTCTACGGAGGAGATTCTGATTATTCCCTGACAGGAAAGGGCAATCATTTTGTAGTCACAGGGAAAAATAAAAACACCGGAAAGACCGGAAGCAAACTTAAGGTAGACACAAAAAAGGAAACCCTGACTTTTGAAAAATACGAGGACTTCGTAGTCGGCAAAAAAGACGAGACCATGGTTGATTACGTGGATACTATTCTTGTATCTCAAAAAGGAGATCCAAAAGTAACCTATGACCTCTCCCGCTACGAAATGGATATCTGCACTCAGGATGGACAGGTATTTCTCCCTCTTTCCACCTGGTCAGATATTCTTGATCAGAGCTTAACCTATGCAGACTATATCGATGGATCGATCTATCTGATCAGAAGTGGTTCCTCCTCTGATGAGGCACACGAAATGCTGCAAAAAGAGGAAGCGTACTATGACACTCTGACCAGAGAGGCAGATGTAGCATCCCACGCATATCATGAACTGTGCTTTTCACTTGAAAACCTTTATGGAAGGCCGCCGCGAGCACATTCTCAGGAATTCGTGGACAGTCTTAAAGCCATTGGTCTTGATAAAACTCTTGAAAAAGGTGGAACCATGGAAGGGATAGATCTTAAGAAAATGAAGAACTATCTTACTTCCACTAATAAAGCAGAATTTGTCAATGGACTTACCATGCTGGACTGTCTGTTGTTTGATGGCGGGCATACTTTTGTCAGCAGTCCTTTTTTGTTCACATTGCTATACAATGATGATTCTGCGTTAAGCAATGCTTATCGAGAACTCCTTAATGAGGATCCATCTGCCAAAGACACAGTTAATGATCTTATATCTTTGTGGGAAATCGGCACGGTCAAAAATGCTAATCTGTATAATCAGCGCATGGAAGGATTTGGCATTCCATCAAAGATTTGGACAAATGAGTACGAAGAAGAAGTCGCTTCTATTTATCTTTTTGACAATACAGCCATCTTTCAGTTTGACAGCTTTACGGATGATGTTGTCCGCATGAGCTCCGGAGAAAAGCCTTTCCTGGATGCATTAAAATATGCTAAAGAAAATGGCTGTGACAACTTCGTTATAGACCTTTCTATAAACGGAGGCGGAAGCGATCAGGTAATGGGATATATCCTCACTATGATCTGTGGGGAAGATGTGTACGCTTACAACTATGACGTGAATACGGGCAGTCGTATGAAAAGAGTTTTTCATGCGGATAAAAATCCGGATGGCACCATTGACGATATGGATGCTGAGACGAAATTCGATTTTAACTACGCATTCATGATATCAGGATATACATATTCCAGCGGAAACTACGCTGCGGTTCTTGCAAAAGAACACGGCATTCCAATGCTTGGTGAAACTTCCGGAGGCGGTGGATGCTATGTAAACTCGCTGGTACTGCCTGATGAATTTAACTCCTACCAGCTCTCTTCATCTCTCACCATGACAGATTCAAAATATAAGGGCGTTGATGGAGGCGCAGAACCAGACTATCCAATGAGCGTAGTTCCGGGTGATGGATCTGGTAATCCATCCCTCTATGATCCAAAGCAAATCGTTTCTATCGTAAACAATCACTATCTTTCCAAACCCTGACGGGTCGGTTATAATATGCAGGTGTGACATCAGGTCGCAAGATATATTACCAAGAGGTTACTATGAAGATTCAATGCGATTATTGTGGGAACACCTACGAGGATACCCAGGAGAAATGTCCCTCCTGCGGAGCACCGAATCCTTCCCACCAAAATACTGGTAAACCCAAAACTATAGAAGAACTCAAGGACTGGTATAAAAAGAGAAATCTCCCGGCTCCGGAAGTTACCAGATTCTTTATTGGACAGGACTACAAAAAACCCAAGGCCTTCGGTATCTACAAGGATGAATCAACTGGAGATTTCATCGTCTACAAGAACAAGGCTGATGGTACAAGGGCTGTAAGATATCAGGGCAAGGATGAACAGTACGCTGTCAATGAGCTGTACCAGAGACTCAAGGATGAGATTGTACATCAGAAGCACTTAAACAGCGAGAAAAAAAGCGGCACCAGAAGTTCAGGCAAAGGCAGAAAGAAACAGAGTAAGCTTTCACTTTTAATTAGCGAATTTTTCTTCTGGTTCTGGATCATTGCATTTATCGCAGCTTTTGTTGGTTCACTTATAATAGTTCCCATCAAGAACAGACATAACGGTTACTACCAGTACGACTCTGCTATCCTCTACAACTATCAGGGTGACTGGTTCTACTGGGATGACAACGAATGGGAAAGATATGGTTACTTTGACGACACCACTATCCCAACCGCTATTGAGTCCAACTACGACGAATACTACATGTCCAAGGACTGGAATAATTCTTACTACGTTGGGGACTGGGACGATTCATCTTACTATGATTACTACCACTCCACCAGCGATTCAGACAGCGACTCAGATTATGATTGGGGCTCTGACGACAGCTGGGATTCAGGGGGAACAGACTGGGATTCTGACTGGTAATTTCATCCAGCAGGCCAAAATACTCACTAAAACAAAAAGGAATGACGCTTACTGCGCCATTCCTTTTAATTTTCTTAAAACTCACATCTTAATAAGTTCATAATCCCTTGTTCCAAGGCCAATCTTCTCGCCATGCTCCAAGGTCTCTTTCCACTTAACATTTGGATTGGAATCCAGGAAGTGGTCGTGGTGATGATGCCATCCTTCTTGAGAGAGGTGATCACCAAGCTGACTGTTCTTAACAGGTTCTGCAGCAAGACACAGATCTGCACAGGCCTGATCAAGAGCCACAGGGTCAAAGGATGCCAGCATTCCGATATTTGGAAGGATCGGAGCATCGTTCTCACCGTGACAGTCACAGTTAGGTGATACGTCCATGATAAGACTGATATGGAAGCAAGGCTTGCCATCGCAGATAGCAGCTGTATACTCAGCCATCTTGCAGCAAAGAGCCTCTGTTGCGCTGTCGTCCTGAGCGCTTATAGCATCAAAAGCACATGCTCCGATACAGCGTCCACAGCCCTTACACAGATCCTGGTTGATAAATGCCTTACCTGTGTCGTAGGAAATAGCATCAGATCCGCACTCCCTTGCACAAATATGGCAATTCTTACAAAGCTCAGGGTCAACAACAGGCTTACCATCATTGTGCTGCTGCATCTTGCCAGCACGGCTTCCACCGCCCATTCCGATGTTCTTGATAGCACCACCAAAGCCAGTCATCTCGTGTCCCTTGAAGTGAGAAAGTGAGATGATGATATCCGCGTCGTAGAGAGCTCTTCCAATCTGAGCTTCCTTACAGTACTCTCCGCCAGGAACCGGAACAACAGCTTCATCTGTGCCCTTAAGTCCATCAGCAATGATGATATAGCATCCAGTTGTCACGCTGTTAAAGCCGTTAACTTCTGCATTATAAAGGTGATCTACTGCGTTCTTGCGGCTGCCCGGATACAGTGTGTTACAGTCTGTAAGGAATGGCTTACCGCCAAGTTCCTTGATAACATCAGCCACAGCCTTAACATAACCAGGACGCAGATATGACATGTTGCCAAGCTCACCAAAATGCATCTTGATAGCAACAAACTTGCCCTCAAAATCGATATCCCCGATACCAGCTTTCCTGATCAGCTTCTGAAGTTTAGCTGTCTGAGGAACATCTAACTTCGTCCTAAAATCGGTAAAAAATACTTTCGCCTTCTCCATAAGAATCACCCCATACCTTTCGAGCCATAAACATCACTACTATTATTTATTATAACTCTCAAGAAGCTCAATTCTGCATTTTAATTTGTCATGAAGTGATAAATAAATATATCTTCCGCTTCCATCGCCGTAGTTACCAACCTGCTCAACAACAGCGCCAAACTCGGCCTTAAGCTGCTCAATAACAGGGTCAGCATCGTCTACGTTAAATGCGATGTGATGTATTCCCTCTCCGTACTTATCAAGGTGATCTCTCCATACTGAAGGAGCCTTGTTGGGCTCAATAAGCTCAAGCTGTACTCCTGGTGTCATATCAAAGAAAGCGAGCTTGCATCCTGCCTCTGGAGCTGGATTTCCAAATACTGTAGTCTGAGTGATCTCATATTCTCCGCCTGGCTGAGTCTCAGGAGCTACGCAGTCAAACAAAAGGCTGTACTGCTTCTTGGTCTCCTCGATATCGTGTACCACAAATCCAACCTGGGCAAACTTTGCGCTCTGTAAAATAGCTTTTAAACTCATTTCTGATTCTCCTTTATCTCTTTTTGTAAGTCGGCAATAATGCCTGTATAATCACCATCCACCTTAATGTTCAGTTCTGTCTTTAAGGCGTCAAAGGTATCAAAAAACATGTAGCTCTGTCCAGGGTAGTAGCCGATGTGATACTCTGCTTCAGCTCCTGTAACTTCCTTGATGGTAGCTCTTGCCTCCTCTTCGTCAGGAACAAGAAATGCCATGTGCTGGAAGCCCTCTCCGTGCTTTTCAAGATATGTCTTCCATGGGCTTGGCTCATCTCCAGGCTGCACGATCTCAAGTACCAGATTATCAAGCTTAATAACACTGATCCTGCAGTTCTGATAGAGCTCAGGCTTACCATTTGTAAGTGTGGGTGCTACGTCAGGTCCTGGAATATTCCAGATATCAGGTCTCTCAGTTAGCCCCAAAAGCTTTGACCAGTTATCAATTGTTTTTTCTATATCCTTTACAACAAAAGCGATGTGAACAACGCTCTTTGTTCCTATTGCCATCTTTAATTCCTCCTTGTTCCAAGCCTCAAACTGGCATTGGATTTCCCTTATAGTCTATGAACCAGTTCTTAGAAGAATCCACTTTGGTCTTACCCTCAACCAGATCCCTGAATCCATATGCTGAATCAATTGGCTCCATATTGGCTGTGGTCCTGCCCATCTCAGTGTTCATTCTTCCAGGGTGAACTGCTATGAGATCAACGTCAGTATTGCCCTGCTCTGCCAGAGTAAGTCTTAGAACCTGCACAAATTTGTTGGCTGCAGTCTTTGATACGCTGTACGCCGGGAAAAGAGTTCCTGCCAAAGTAAAGCTTCCTCCCTCAGAGGTAACAGCAAAGAACCTGCTGCCCTTTGCCATAACAGGAAGAAGTGACCTGAAAGCCAGCAAAAGTCCCAGGGCATTAACATCCATATGAGCCCTTATGGACTCAAGTGGCTGCTCCAATAGATTCTTTTCCCTGTCATCATTTAAAAGAATCCCTGCTACATCAATAACCGCATCCAGTTCGCCGTACTTCTCCTTTAGCCTGTCTGCTGCCTTAAGAAGCTGAGTTTCGTCAGTGACATCCATCTGCAGTCTTAATATATCGTCGTCTGTATCCCCACTATAGCCTTCAAGGTTGTAGTAGCCTGCTGCCACATCGTGGCCGCCTTCCTTAAGAACTCCCGGAAGCAGTGCTCCAAGCCCCTTGTCAGCTCCTATTACTAATACCTTCATACAATTCCTCTTCCCGTGTTATTTAATATCACGCTCCGCCATTATCTCTTTTACGAAGCGAAGACTGTTCTCATACTCTTCATCAGTATTTAAATGCTCAATGATCATAGGCATATCAGGATCGCACTTATGAGCCAGAGACATGTACTTGCCAATGTCCAGAGTTCCTTCTCCGCAGGCCACTTCCTGAAGCTGGAAGGTAAGTTCGTCCCGAAGCCTTATGTCCTTTAAGTGACAGCTCTTAACGTAGCCTCCCATCTTATCGAAGACCTCATCAAGGAAGTCTCCGGAAAAGAAATATCTCTCCGGGCAGTTGATCATGTTAACCACGTCCAGATGACAGGAAAACTCTTCTCTGTCCACCTGCTCGATCATCTTCACATACTCATCAGGTCCTGTCGGATACATCCAGGGCATAGCCTCGATGCTATAGGTGGTGCGCTTTGGCTTAACCGTATCAATAAGATCCTGAATGTAAGCTACGATTTTTTCCCAGGCTTCCTTCCCATAATTCTGCGCATATCCGCCGTCCCATATAGGACCGCCCCAGGTTCCAGCAACGTTAACAGCGCAATCGGCTTCGATCTCATCTGCAAGGCGAAGCTGAGCAAGAGCTCTCTGACGAGCCTGCTGCCTCTCCGTCTTATCAATGGCAAAGACATTTTTCCAAATGCCTACCTCTGCTATCCGAAGATCGCACCTCTTTGCTTCCTGTACATAATCCGCAATAAGACTGTCAGGAGCGGTATAGTCCACAGGAAAAACAACAGACCTGCATCCAAGGGCAGACATCTTATCAGCCCACTCCCTGGGAGTATCATGTTTTAGTGAAGTTGAAATACCTATCCTCATCCGGCATTCTCCTAAATCAAAATAGTTGTTGAAAGTTCTACGACATCACCTGTTTCTGCTGATTTCATAACGCTGGTCATAATATCAAGAACGTGAAGCGCAAGCTTGCCACTTGCTACAGGCTCACGGCCTTCTGTAATAGCAAGAGCCAGGTCATGAACTCCAATGCCCCTTACATATTCACCAACGTTCTGGAACATCTCTGGAAGTTCATAGATATCGTCTTCGTGGTCGCTTACACCGCCATAGCACTTTGCAAGTCCCTGCTGCCTTCTATAGATCTTTGGCGTTCCTCCATGCATATTTGGATCAGGAACAAATAAAGTTCCTTCTGTTCCATAGATCTCAAACATTGGCATCTGCGTCTTAAACACATCAAAGCTGAAGTTCATGTTCGCCATAAACCCGCTCTTAAAGCTGACCAGAATAGAATATGTGGTAAGCACATCTACATCAAAGCTCTCGCCGGCCCTTTCTCCCACATAGACATTTCTTTTTTCAAAGCCCTTAAGACCAACAGCTCTTACAGAAGATACCGGGCCAAACATAGAAACCAGCGTTGTAAAATAGTAGCCTCCCATATCGTAGATAGGACCTCCCCCTTTCTTATAAAAGGGTTCTGGTCTTGGGTGCCATGTTTCCACACCGCCGCTTAGCATGTTGGTTATGGCATACATAGGCTTTCCTATCCAGCCATCTTCTAGTACCTTCCTGCAGGTTGAGAGGCTGCTCCCCATAAAGGAGTCAGGGGCACAGGCAAACTTAAGGCCTTTACTCTCAGCAAGGTCCAGTACCTTTTTCCCATCCTCCATGGTCAGAGCCAGAGGCTTTTCGCAAAAGATATGCTTCCCAGCCTCCAGGGCCTTTAAGCTTACCTCTGTGTGAAAAGCTGGAGGCGTCAGATTTACTACCATCTCTATTTCAGGTATATCCAGTAGTTCATCTACAGAAAGAGCCTGGGAGATCTCGTACTTTTTAGCACACTCTTTTGCAGCCTCCAGATTCACATCAGCTACTGCCACTATCTCAAGATCCTTATAAAGGCGCTTTATATCTCTGATATATGTGTTTGAAATTACGCCGCAGCCTATGATACCTATCTTCATATTCATTACCCAATCTCCGTCTCATTGAACTTAAAGACCTTGAAAAGTACCAGTATTATCACCATGGCTACAAGGAGCATGATCCAGGCCTGAGCAGAAGCATAGCCCATCTTAAAGAATGAGAATGCATTCTGGTACAGATACAGTGAATAGAACATGGTGGCGTTACTGGGTCCGCCCTCAGTCATGATATAGGGCTCAGCAAACCACTGGAACACACCGATGATCAGGGTTGTTACGTTATAAAGAATAGTTGGTCTGATCAGTGGTACTGAAATATGTAGTGACTGCTTCCAGAAGCCTGCTCCATCAATAGCTGCTGCATCGTAGAGACTCTCTGGAACATCCTGAAGTCCTGCCAGATAAATGATAATGGCATTACCACAGGTCCAGATCATCATCAGGATAAATGCAGGCTTAGCCCATGTCGGTGATGAAAGCCATCCTGGTCCCGGAATATGAAGATATCCAAGAACAGTATTTACAATACCTGAATCAGGCTGCATAACCCATATCCATAACAGGCAGGCAACAACAGTAGGTACAAGGGTCGGGATAAAGAAAACAACCCTCATCCAGTCTGTTCCGCGAAGCTTCTTGTTGTTTAGAAGAAGTGATACTAAAACTGCTGTAAATGTAGTAACCGGAACACCAATTCCTATCATGTACACGGTATTCTGACATGCCTTTATAAATGTCTTATCCTTAAACAGATTGACGTAGTTGTTAAAGCCAATAAATGTAGGCTTTCCTATTACGTTGTAATTACACAGCGAATAGTAAAAAGAGCTGATGATGGGATAAAGGGTAAACACCAGAAATCCTATTATCCATGGAAGCACAAACAAAAGGCCATGAAGCGCTTCTTTCTTTCGCTGCGTAGAATGAATGTATTCACCAAATAGCTTTTCTTTTAATCCTGTCATAGTAAACTCCCCACTTCCTTAATCCCAAACTTAGCCTTTGATACCGCTCATGGTAATTCCCTGAATGAAGTACTTCTGAAGAACGAAGAACAGGATCAGTACAGGAAGAACCATCACAACTCCAAGGGCAAGCAGAAGCTCCCAGTTAGGATTTAAGTTGGAGCGCAGCATGGATGCTGCCAGTGAAAGTGTGTAGAGCCTGTCGCTTCCAAGGAATACCAATGGACCAAGGAAATCTTTCCAGGAATTCATAAAGGACATGATGGCCACTGTCGCAAGAACAGGTTTTGATATTGGCATCATGAGCTTAAGGAAGATAGTAAACTCCCCTGCTCCGTCGATCCTTGCGGACTCCGTCAGCTCTTTTGGTATACCTACAAGGAACTGCCTCATAAGGAAAATGAAGAAGGCATTTCCAAAGAATCCCGGGAGTGTCAGTGGAACGAAGGTTCCAATGAGTCCGGCCTTGGTGTACATAAGGTAAAGCGGAATAAGTGTTACCTGATAGGGCAGGATCATGGTGGCTATTACGATCATGAATATCTTATCCCTGCCTGGCCAGCGAAGTCTGCTAAAGCCATAAGCTACAAGAGAATTTGATATAAGTGCTCCCACCATGTTAAGCACTACGATAATGACCGTATTCCTTAAATACCTGAAGAAAGGAATCTTGGTAAATACCTGCTCATAGTTTTCTAAAGTGATGTGCTTTGGAAACCACCTAAATGGCACCGAAAAAAGTTCACTTGATGTTTTAAATGATCCTGTAAGGAGGAAGAAAAACGGTAAAAGAAATCCCATTGCAAATAGGAGCAAAAAGAGATAAATAACACCTTTTTGCAGCATGACACCGATTTTATACCCCCGCAGTTCCTTTCCCATTTTTTACTCCTCCAAACAAAACATAATTTTTAGTTCAAATTACTTAGAATCCATAGCAGCCTGCATCTGCTCTTCAAGGGTCTTAAGCTCAGTCTCAGGATCCAGTGATGTGTTATAGATAAGGTTTTCACGAAGAGTCTGGAACTGAGTTGAAAGCTCTGCAGATACTGAGCAAAGAGCTGGGATACCATTAAGAGGTGATCCTGCGATCTCACGCTCCATAGCGTACATAGCATCGCCTTCCTTGGTAAGTGTTACATCATCAAAGGCTGCATCGATAACAGGGATTGATCTCCACTGGCAGAAGTTGTCATCGTTAACTGTTCCCTGCTCACAGAACTTAACATAAAGAGCTGCAAGAGCTGCCTTGTCAGGGTCTGTTCCATTAGGAATTGCAAATACGTTGCATCCAAAGGTTGAGCTGTTTGCTCTTCCGTAATCAGGTACAGGAACAGGAACTGCTGTGTACTCAACATCAGGAGCATAAGCCTTAAGAGCGCCTGTGAACCAGTTACCTGTGATTGTCATACCAACCTTACCTGTCATGAAAGGATGATCAGGTGAGAACATTCCGCCAAGTCCTGATGAGAAAGCGTTGATCTTCTCAGGGTCATACTTGGAAGCATAGCTCTGGATCCACTTCATGTAGTTGACCATGTTCTCGCTTGTAAGGTCGATCTTGTTCTCTGACTGGATATAAGGATCTGCGCCAAAGAAGAAAGGAACTACGAATGCATCGTTACCGGAATCAAGCCATGGGATAAGTCCCATCCTGCTGTAATTGCTGCCATCAGCTACTGTCATTGCATCTGCCCAAGCATCAAGCTCATCAAGAGTCTTAGGTGGGTTATTAACATCAAGGCCGCACTCTTTTGCAATGTCAGGTCTGAAGTAAAGCATGATAACGTTAGTATCCTGTGGGATCAGATAGCACTGATTGTTGTAGTACATAACGTCCTTACATCCATCGTAGAAAGAATCTACATCAAGCTCGATCTGCTTAAGAACATCATCAAGAGCCATGAATGAACCTTCAGCAACATACTGATATGCACTTGTTGGGTTATCTGTGATCAGAAGATCTGGAGCTGTTCCACCAGCTATAGCTGAAAGGAGCTTACCATTGTTGATACCTGCTCCATCAGGAACGTACTGAACTTCACATGTGATTCCAAGATCCTTGTAAGCTTCGTTGAAAGCATCTACTCTCTCCTGCTCCCATGTAGCAGAGTCGCCTGTAAATGCTGACCAGTATGAAAATGATCCTGAAAGACCAATATCAGTTACTTCTACTTCGATCTGTCTGTCGCCCATGGCAACAGTCTTCTTGGATGTGTTGCTCTCGGTGGTCTCAACTGAAACTGTTGTAGCCTGCTGAGCTTCACCTGAAGCTGAACCATTATCAGCTGCCGGAGCTGGTGCTGCAGCTTCCTGTCCGCATGCTGCAAGAGACGCAGCCACCATAAGACCAGCTGTCAAAACTGATAATCTGCGTGTAATCTGTTTCTTCATCATCTAACAACCTCCCATACATTTTTTACTTTTTTCGCCACGTGCACTTGGGACGTCTCCCTTGTGCACTACCTCGTTTACAAGATTATCCTAATTCCGCCCCGCAAAAACTTCTCATAATATTTTGCGTTCAATATTTCATTTTTTGCCGTCTTTTTGTGCGATTAAGATATTACTATAGACATTTTGAAGTAGTTTTTGGTAAACTTGCCCTAGATATGAAAGAATTAAAGAGCAAATTAAGATTAGTCTTATTGCTTTTATGACAAAATTGGAGGGGGACTATGTTTCAGCCTAATCAGAACCGGGAGATCATCAATTATACAGACTTTAAGGACGTTGGAGTATCCTACGAAAGCTCGCCATGCACTTTCCCGCCACACTGGCATCTGTCGGCGGAATTTGTCCTGGCAAGAAAGGATGACTGCAACTATGAGATAAATGGTAAAAACTATACCTTAAACGAGGGGGATATCCTTCTGGTATGGCCTGCTGAAGTGCATGAAGTTGTTAAGACGCCGCAAAATGCTTCCCTTATCCTGCAGTTCTCATCAGAGCTCATAACAACCCACAAGGACATAGATCTTATTTCCAACAGATTAAGGAGTATCCACCTTATAAGGCGTGACAACAGCACCCTCTACAGAAATCTGTACGAGAACATGACTTCCTGTTATAACATTTATCATTCAGGGGAACTATTTATAGAGACACAGATAAAACTTAAGATTGTAGACATGCTGTATCAGATAGCGGTATTTGCCATCTCACAGCAGATTTCTGACAGCGCTCTTATGGGCAATTCCAGCGACACCTACAACAAGGTGCAGCAGGCATGCTCCTACATAATCGAGAACTGCACCAAGCCCATAACGCAACAAGAAGTAGCAGATTATGTGAACTTCTCAACCTACTACTTCTCGAGGATTTTTAAAGAATATACAGATGAAAGCTTCAACGTATTCCTAACAAGGCATCGCCTGGAACACGCAGTAAGGCTCCTTACTTCTGACAATATATCAATTACTGATGTCGCCTTTTTATCAGGCTTCCAGAGCATTTCAAACTTTAACAAGGTCTTTTTAAAAGAGATGAAGTGCTCTCCCAAGGAGTACAGAAAGCTAAGACAGCAGAGCCAGCCCTGATCAGGTCAGCACTCTGATATCAGTAAGTGCGCACTGGTCACCGGTAAGAGCAAGATACACATCCCCATCTGTTGGAGGGATCGTTGTTGTGCTCTTCATGGTTATTCCTGCATTATAGGTCTCCATGGTGATGCGGTTCTTTCTTCTTGAGAAACGAACCTCACATTCAAAGCCCTTTTTGTTGGCTTTTTTCCAGCCATCCCAGCCCTTGAAGCTGTCATCTTTGGTGGCTGTCACTTCGTTGACCGCAATGTCGTTGTTGGTGGCATCTTCGCCGTCAAGACGCAAGCACCCATGCTCAACATAGCCCTCACCCTCTGGAAGGCCATCTTCTGATGAGAACAGGAGCATAAACGCGCAGTGCCAGATAAGGTTAGCTGTAGGAAGGGACTTGGTCCTGAACTTAACCCTCATTCCGTCAATAACAGGAACAGGCTGCGAATATCCGCTTCTGTATCCTTCTATCTGAACGTTAGGGATATCTCCTTCTATCCTGTCTATATAACTTACTTCCTCTGCTATTCTTGGGATAGTATCCTTATCAGCAGTTTCACCATTCTCTTCAACCTTGATATTCATAATGTGGCAATGCTCTCCGGTAATAGCCACATAACAGAACCTTATGGCATCAGGAAGTGCGATGATAGCATCAATCATCTTACTTCCATCAGTGATCTTTATCCTTACGTGATCCCTGAATCTTACAGTCTCTATATCGTAGTGGATAAGATTTTTCTTTTCCAGCTGCTCTTCTAAAGGAGCTATATTTACCTTCATGTTTCTGGCAGCTGTAGATACGTAATTACCATCAAGCCAGATCTCACCATACTCAAGGTACTTGATAAGTCTAATGCTCCTCTCATCCTTGTGAACACATCCGTCGTGGGCGTCGTAAACAATGAGAGCCGGAATGGATTTCTTTTCATCAAATCCCATTTCTGGCTGATAGTCAAAATGGATCTTTGAAACCTTCTCTGTGGCCTGGATTCCCTCAGAAATATGCTCCTTGTACTCAGTGAAATACATCTCGTAGGCGTGGGTTAAGTCTTCCACAATCTGGGCATTTTCCGCAAAATCCTTTTCCCTCATAAGGTACTCAGTGTCGTGGTCGATGAGACTTATCATGATCTCGCCAAATACAGGATCAAAGGCTGAACCTATTTCCTTGGCTATCTCCTCTCTTACAGTACTCTGAGGAAGAGGATCCTGAAGGTGATGCCTTGATGTCATGGAGTCGTAAGCATCCGCTACAGCTATGATCCTGGCTATCTCCGGGATATTATCTCCTACAAGTCCCTCCGGATAGCCCTTTCCATCATATCTCTCGTGATGGTATTTGGAAGCCAGAGCAAGAAGCGGAAAATCGCTGGCACCCGAAAGAATATCACTGCCCACTGTGGTGTGCGTTTTAAATATTTCAAATTCCTCAGGTGTAAGATCCGTATCCTTTTTGATTATCTCATCAGGAATTCCTATCTTTCCTACATCGTGAAGAAGTGCACAGTAATACACCTCATCACATTTCCTGTCATCAAAGCCTGCGAGCCTTGAAATCTCTTTTGCATATTCAGCAACTCTAACAGAGTGGCCATGACCATAATCGTCCCCAAGATCAACACCATTAGCAAGAGCCGTTGCTGTCTCCATTGAGAGCTTTCTCATGACAGCCTGCTCTTTCAAGATGTTGGCAATATGAGCCTTGGTGGCCATCTCCACCCTCTCATTCATGTCAACAAGGGCGAAGGCATAGATCATTACAACCATGAAAACCGCAACCATATCAACCAGGGATATGCCATAGGCAAAGAGCTGAATGATTGAAGTCAGGATACTTGCCAGTACAAACAGAAAGATTGACAGAGCGATCCTTCCCTTAAGCCTCTTCCTGTAATAGATCAGCATGCCAAACTGTATCAGGAAGATCATATACGGGAAGACAAAGCTCAGTACATAATACGGAGATCTCTGATAGGTGTTGTTCTCATCAAAGGTGTAGTAAAGGCCGGTAAACTGTGATACCACCACAAGGATCATGGCAAGAACACCTATCCCATAAGTGATCTTCAAGGCAATAGGTGTCTTCTCAAAACCGCCCTCGTTTTTGATAACATCTCCAAGGTAAACGCTGACTGTATTAAGCACAAATACCGTCATCAAAAATACCAGGAAATTACTGATCCTTACAGCATAGTATCCCTCAGTCCCGGGAACGCCATGGTATTTATAAGCTATCCTGTCAGCTTCAAGCCATATGGCAGAACCAATCTGCATAAGTATCAGAATAGTTTTTCTGCGTTTTGTCATAATGGTACTGATGATGGTAAAAAAGGCTATTATCAGGCAAACGCAAGCAAGACCAAGCATTACATCAACCTGATGTACACGAAGCAGTTCAAACATGTATAGCTTCCTTTCCTGTTTCTATAGTCAGTATCAAAGTCCTAATATCTTTTCCATTTCATCCCAGTTAAATATCTTAAGAGCCTTCTCAATACTCTTAAGCTGCGTAGCGTGGGTCTCAGGAAGTCTGTACTCTCGAAGCTGAGAGATGACCATTTCCACGCCGTCGTAGTCCATCTGGGAAACCTGCTCTTTAAGAGCTTCAAACGCTTCTTCAAGCTCATCCGCAGGGATCTCTGGAAGATCCTTGGTCTCTTCCTTATCCTTTTCTTCAACAAGCCTCTGAAGTCTTGGAACATAAGCCCTGAAGTCCTCAAGAAGTTTATGGATATTGGTCTCGATAAACTCGAGGTCCTCTTTATTTCCAGCATCCTCAAGTCTCTGGCAGAACTGTGAGAGCACGCTGGCTCCGATGATCCTTGCAGAGCTCTTAAGGGCATGAACCTTAACTGTAAAGAGCCTTACGTCTCCGTCATTATATGCATCTTCAAGGACCTTGGCGTTGTCTTCAATGGTCTCTGCAAACATTTTAAGGGATGTAAGGAACTCCTCTGCACCGCCGCAGTTCTTGATTCCCTCAGGAACTGAAACCCCTTCAGTCTGAAGAAGCCAGGTGTACTCGCCCTTAAGCTCATTGTCTGGAGCCTTCTCTTCTTCCTGCGGTGCCTCCTCTGCCTTCATCATGATGTTTTCAGGCAGATGCTTCATGATGGCCTTCTCAACCTGAACAGTGTCTATAGGCTTAGCCAGATATCCGTTAAAGCCCTTGGACTTATAGAAGTCCTCACCTGCAGTTCCGTTGGCTGTAAGAGCATAAACAGGAAGCTCTGGATACTTCTTTCTGATCTGGGCAAGGGTCTCGATTCCGTCCATGCCAGGCATCATGTGGTCAAGAAGTACCACGTTAAAGGTTCCGGTCTTAAGCTTTTCAAGACACTCTTCACCGCTTCCTGCGGTGGTGATGAACATCTTGGTAGGCTTTAAAAGACCTTTTATTACGCTCAGGTTCATCGGATTATCATCAACGACCAGGATGTCAGCGTCAGGAGCAATGAACTTAGGCACATATGGTCCGGTATTTCCTGCATCCTCATCCTCGTGGAAGATTCCTATTCCCTTTTCATCGATTATCTTCTGGGAAAGAGTCAGGATAAACTCACTGCCCTCTCCGTACTCACTCTCGCACCAGAGCTTACCATTCATAAGCTCTGCAAACTGCCTTGAAATATCAAGTCCAAGGCCTGTTCCCTGAATACCGCTGTTCTTTTCCTCATCGAGTCTTTCATAGGCGGAAAAGAGCTTGTCCAGGTCTTCCTTTTTAACTCCGATACCGGTATCTTTTACCGAGATCCTGAGCTTGCAGGAAGTATCAGTTCTTGATGTGACAGAAACCTTAAGAGTAAATCCTCCTTCTTCCGTGTACTTGACCGCATTGGTAAGAAGATTAAGGATTATCTGCTTGATCTTGCCGTCATCGCCGTAAAGGCGCCTTGGGGTTGTCTCATCTATCTCAACGTCAAAGTACAGCTTTTTAGCTTCGCTCCTGACTCTGATCATCTTGATGACAGCGCGAAGAACCGTCTCTACATCGTACTCCTGCTCAACCAGATGCATCTTGCCTGATTCGATCTTGGAAATATCAAGAAGGTCGTTGATGAGTCCAAGCAGGGACTCTGTAGCGCCCTTGATGTCAAGGGCATAGCCCATAACTGACAGGTAGTAGTTGTCAGGTACGTTCTTGCCATCTTCTCTTATGATCATCTCATCCATACCAAGGATGGTGTTGATAGGAGTTCTGATCTCATGGGACATATTTGCAAGGAATCTGGACTTGGCCATGTTGGCTCTCTCCGCTTCTTCCTTGGCTTCCTGGATCTCAAGGTACTGCCTGCTTACGACAGTTCCGTTCATTACACGCCATACGATAACACCAGCGAGAGTAACCAGCATACTTACCATAAGGATCCATACAGCAGTGATCTCAAAGAACCTTGGCTCTTTTCTGATGTCAAAGGTCTCATCTGAGATAATGCTAAGATCCTGATTATCAAGTATCTGAATATGAAGGGTGTGATTGCCGTAGCGAAGCCTTGTGTACTCAAGGTTTGTGAGCTTGTTATGCTCAGCTGTTATACCCTGCTCCACCTCTCCATCAAGGTATACCCTGACCATTGGATTAGTGGTGGTATAATCCAGAACCGCTGGCTTTATCTGTACACGTCCGCCGCCAGCAGGGATCACGTATGATCCGTTCTTCTGAGGAGTAACCCTCTCTCCATCAAAAGTGATCTGGGCAACCTTGGTCATGATAAGTGGTATCTCAGAATAGTAGGTGTCTATATTTACTCTGCTGACTCCGGTCCTTCCGGCAATGTATAGATTGTTGTCATAGTCAAGGAAACTTCTGCCGTTGGCTATCGGAACACTGGTAAGTCCGTTAGCCATGGTATAGAGTCGATACTCTTTGACATTATCAGTTATAAGATCATCTACCTTGGCAAGATAGAGTCCCTGGGATGAAGGAATCCAGCAGTTGTCCTTCCTGTCAAAGAAAATGTCAAAGTTGTTGTTATATGGGAATGTAGTAACAGGCGTAACCACATCGTCCTTGAGGTACTCTATGGAGTTGGAGGTGATGAGCCAGTGTACGTCTCTTCTGATATCTCTTTTGATCATTATGATGACGTCACTTGTAAGACCCTCTTCTATCTTGCTGATCTTCTTTCCGTCTATCAGATACAGGCCATCACCGTCAGATGCAGCAAGTATCCTGCCATCATCTGTTTCGCACACAGACAGGATGACTGTATTGTTAAGTCCATCTTCGCTTCCAATTGTTGATACGATTTTACCGTCCTTGATCACAGCAACGCCATTATTGGTGCCAACCAGGATCTTGCCATCACTGGTCTCGTAGGTACATCTGATATCGTTACTTGGCATTCCTTCTGCAGTGGTAAAGTCGGTTATGGATTTATCTGATCCATAGCATACAAGTCCATGCCTTCCGGTAAATGTGGATATCCACAGATGCCCCTTACTGTCCTTCATCAGGTCTCTTATCCTGTCTTTGCCAATATGGACTGTAAGCATGTTGTTAATGGGTACTTTTGTGGCAGAAACGATCTTAAGTCCTGCGTCAGTTCCCACAAATAAAAGATCGCCATAAAGACATGTGGCATTTACAACCTCATCCTCAAGACCAGCCGCGGCAGTATAATTCTGGAAGCCGTTAGCTATGATCTTCATAACGCCCTGTCTAGAAGAAGCAACCCAGATATTGCCCTGATAGTCAGAAGTCATCATCTCGATGGATGAATGCATTGGGAGGTTATCAAGATTAATATACCTTCCATCTCTGTCAAGGTATCCAAGGGCAGACTCGGATGAAACCCAGATGCGGCCGCAGTCATAGCTAAGCCAGTGGGCATTCTTAACCCCTTTTGTATATACTCTCTTAAGATTTTCTACGTTTTCTCCAAAGGTTCCGTAGTACAGAAACTCCGACTCAGTTCCAAAATAAAGCTTTCCCGGTTTTTTTGGATCAGCAAGGATAGTTGTGACATTGCCAATTCCAAGCTCTCTCCCTGTATAGAAGCTTGAAACCTGTCCCATAGTCAGCCTGAATACTGATCCGCTCTTGGTCTGACCATAAACAGTTCCAAGAGAGTCTGTCACAAGCCTAAGAACTCTTTCGTTGGTAAGCCTTTCATCCTCCACAGGATGCAGGTGCATATCTTCGTCGACATAAGCAACTCCGGCTGTAGATGCTATATAGATATTTCCATAGGCATCCTCAGCAAAGGTTCTTATGGATGAGGACTGAAGTCCGTCATCTTTAGAAAAATGGATGTTTTCATCCCCTGGAAGCAGGACCACTACACCGTTATCATTGGTTCCAACCCAGACTCTTCCCTTGCTGTCTTCAAACATTCCTCTGCCGTTTGTAAGACCAACAGATGCAGGAAGCCTTTCAAATGTTGAGCCATCATATCTTATAATGCCTGCGTAGCCTCCGATCCAGACATATCCGTCTGAAGCTCCAAGGATGCAGTTAGCTTCTGAAGTAGGAAGACCATTTGTGGCGTCATACAAAACTGCCATATATCCAGTGTTTGCAATCTGCCCTGTAGCTGCATATCCACCACCCATAAGTGTATAGGTTGGTGTGTTCTCTTCAGAAGCAGTATTGTCAAAAGAGCTGTCAGCTGTCTCAGCTGCATAGGCAACACAAGTACTTCCTACAAAACATGTAGAAAGCAGCATTGCAGCTATATATACTTTTGCCCTGTTAAAGCGTGTCATATTAAGCAAAACCTCCGCACGAATCTGGCCAAATAACTTTACCTTTCAGGATACTTCCTTAAAATGCCCCTGACTTCTGTAAAGGATTCTTCAAATACTTCAACGCATCTTGGATCAAACTTAATGCCTGAATCTTTTTTGATCTCCTCTAAAGCTTCCTGAGGTGATATTGCATCCTTATATACTCTTGATGAGGTAAGCTCATCAAAGGAATCAGCTATAGCCATGATCCTGGCTGAAAGAGGAATAACTTCTCCGTGAAGTCCGATCGGGAATCCAGATCCATCCCAGTTCTCGTGGTGGTAAGCTGCCATGTTTCTGGCCTCTTTTAAGTAATTCTCACCCTCAACTGTGGAAATGGCATTTTCAAGGATTCTCTTACCAGCCGTGGTGTGGGTCTTCATGATCTCGTTTTCTTCTTCAGTGAGTTTTCCGGGCTTATTTAATATTGCTTCCGGAATCTTAACTTTTCCTATGTCATATAGAGGTGCGGACATCTCAACGTCATTCATGAACTTGTCCGTCATCTTTTCAGGGTAATATCCCTTCCTCTTAAGTCCCTCCAGGATTATCCTTACATACTCCGCAGTCTTCTGAATGTGGGCCTTTGAATCTATGCTCTGGTTTTCAATGATATCCGCCATGGTAACGATAAGACCGCTCTGCATCTTTTCATTGGTCCTTACCAGCATTCGAATACTTCTGATCTGGTCTGCTGTCTGATTGGCCATATCACACACCGCCTTATAGAGCTGCTCAAGCTCATCATCAGTGTGAATATCGATGGACTCAAGATCCTTAACACAGTTATCAAGATTGTCCTGATCTGCAAGATTCTTCATGAAGTTATCAATACTGTTATCAAGTCTTCCAATAGGGTAAACAAGGTGATATGTTGACATCCAGATTCCATAGGCAATGATAAGTGCAAAGAATCCGGAAGAAGCAAGGGCCACTCTTATGGAATAGTTCCTTACGTAGTCATCATAGTTTTCCAGGGAAATATCTGCTCCAACATAATATGACGTAGGATTGCCCTTGTAGTCCATGATAGGTTCATAGGCCGTGATAAAGAAACCGTAGCTGGAGTCAACTTCCTGGGTCTCTATCTCTCTGCCCTTTAGAAAGTCAGGTATCAGCTCCTTGTACTGCTCATCATATTCAAGCTTATCTCCCACAACGCCTTCATTTTGGAAAGCCTCATCTGTATCAAATATCAAATAGCAGGCATCCCGCCTCATCTCAAGTACATAGAGGTACTCAATATCTTCAAACTGCTCCTTTATTGTCAAAAGTTCTTTATTGTACTGAAGATATTTGGCATTGCCATAGTTTGCGACACTCTGCTTATCTAAAAGGAACTTTTCAAAAAAGTTTGTATCAAGAGTTGTAGCTGTATACTGAGCCACATCTGTAACAGTCTTTCTGCCTTCCTGCTTCATGTAATCGTAGTTGGTTCTGGCACTTACTACGCCAATGATCAGGGTAATGGCAAACACAAGGGATACCAGAAGGATTGATACCTTTACCTTAAGGGACATTCTGCCCTCTCTCATGCTGGAGCCAATTTTCCTTATCTCTTCTTTGCTAAGTGGCTTCTGTAACCATCTGCTGTGCTTAAGCTGTGTCTTTATTTTTTCTGGCATGAAGCGATAAGCCAAAAGAGATATAATAACCGACACACTCTTGTCTATGAAGTTAAAGCCGATGACAAGAGCCATAGATGCAAGGAACAAAAGAGTCTTATTGCGTCCCGCCAGGATTCCTGCAGTTTCAGTCACATAAGCGTACTGGGGCTCTCCAAGAAGCAGCCACTGAAAAGCTGTTCCAAGGATTCCGGTAATGATAGCCAGGTCACCAGATGCACATAGTGTCTTCTTTGGATCTATCTTGTCACAAGGAATGTAAGAAGCCCTAAGAGCCACAAATACCCCCAAAAGGGCAAAATAAATGGCATCTATTGAAAAAGTGCTACACGCAAGACTTGTTGCAACAGCAACAGTGATTGCAGGAAGCCCTCCTCCAACAAATGCCATAAAAATAGTGCCTAAAGTATCAAAATAAAGAGGCAGACCAAGAGTTGTGGTCGTATGGCACAGTGCTACGTTCACTCCTATGCAAAGGATACCCAGAATTACTAATCTAATAGTTAGCTTGCTAACTCGTGGCAGACGGATCTTCACTGTACCATGTTCTCCTTTTTGTAATTAAGTTGACGCAATCATACTAATATTATTTTAACACATATTTTGCACACTCTGCCTTCTCTGATATTTTTTGCCAATTCTCCTGTAATAGTGCTTCCGGATACTACCTTTTCCTCTCCGGAATCAGTGGTAACAACGTACTCTGTTACCTTGTAATTGCCCGGATAATAGTCCTTTTTGGCATCAAACTCGTAGATAACTTCTGTCTTTCCAAGAAGCATCGCGCTGGCGCTAAATTTTCCATCCTCTTCTCTTATGAGGTATGAAGGAATTGCTGGCGCAGCTTCAAAGGTAAGCTCTCCATCTTTATAGCTAAATGGTTTCTTTCCAAAGAACATCAGCTTCCACATACTGATAAACTCTATGGTTGATCCTGAAAGTCTTGCTACAAAGCCCTTTCCTCTTATGCTCTTGTCAGGGTTCTTGCTGCTGGCAATAAATGATGAATTCTCCAGTGTACTTCTTCCATAGACATTCTTATCAAGGAATGGAACCGCCATTTTGCCAAAGTCCTCGAAAAACTCAGGGTACAGTCCGCTCCTTATAAGCTCCAGGAGATACTTGTACTCCATATGCATCCAGATTGACTCATTTTCAAGCCACCCGGGAGTAAATGCCCTGCATCTTCCAAGCTCAAAGCTTGAATCCAACAGGGATGAGTTAACCTTGTACATGTTAAGGTCCCTGTCAAAGAGGTCACTGTTCTTAACCTTGCCATAGAGCTCTCTCTTATCCTCTATGCTGCGGTCAAGCTTAAGGTATCTTACCGGACCCTCAAGGAAATCAGGGACAGTCACAAGCTTAAGACTAAGTGGAATGATTCCCTCCCTGGTCTCCTCATACTTATCAACGTCAAAGGTAAAGTATGAAGGGCTGATTCCCTTTCCGATCTCAAGGGCTCTGTCAACGCCCTTATCTATCCTTGCTGCAAAGGTTTCAAGGGCTTTTGCCACGTAGTCCGCTGAAAGCTCTTTGGTCTCTCCGGAGAGATTACCGTAAACTTTAGCTCTGTAGCTCTCCCTGAGCTCATTTCTCTTATTCCAGTTATCAAACTCATCAGTAAAAGAGCTCTCGGCTTCTACGAGCTTATCGATAAATTCCGCTGTCTCTACAGGCACTTCAATGTTCTGTCTATGCTCTTTTGTCCTGTCTATCTCATACCTGATCATCCTAAGGAGCTCATAGGTATCATTCATGGAAGATCCAAGAAGTGCTGGCATTCCGTTAAGGGCATCGTACCAGCCTGGCTTACCGCCATCCATCTCGATTCCCATTCCGCATACGTCGAGAGAGCTGAACTTAACAGCAGATAATATCACCATCTTGGCCATAAGGGACATTTCAACGCTCCTGCCATTTTTATATACAGCAAAAGAGCCTTCTCTTTTCGTATCTCTTTCCCTTAAGAAGTTGTACTGCCTTATGCCGTTTTCTGTCTTAACGTATCTCTCAGACCTTGGAAGAACCTCTTCCTTGCAGTCAAAGGCCGATACAGTGGTATCGAACAAAAGCTCTTTTTCCCTGTCAGGAAAGACCTCAAGATAATCTTCGATAAGGTCAAGGTTGTAGGACCAGTGGTCACTCCAATAGCCTTCGCCAAACTCTGCTCCGCCGGTTTCAACGGCCTTACCCATGATATCCTCAAATCTGTCGTCACATCCCTTATCAAGAAGAGCTGCGTAGAGTTCACCTGGTGTAAATGGCTGTTTAAGCGCTACGCCCTTAAGCTCATCTTCTGAAACCTCATAGCGAAGCTGCTCGATCTTAAGAGGATTGTAACCATCGAGCTGAAGAAGGGAATAAAACATCTTAATGTTTCTAAGACCTACCTTGCTGCTGCCGCTAAAGAAGGTATCACATCTCCTGTTCTGGTTAACATCCCTGAAGTTACCATTTCCCTGGGAGTAATACTCAGGAGACATGGAGAAATAGTTGTAGTCTCTCTCAAGATCTCCGTGCTTTCTTGAGTACACATAGAAAATGTGGCCTGCAAGATCTATAGGGCTTCCGCCTCTAAGGACGTTGTCCATGTAGTTGACTCTTGTGTAGGCGTCAAATACTGGATCTGCGGTACTGGTTGATACAACATCTGTAAGCTCGTCAGTTAATCTGTCTGCCTCAGCAAACTTCTCTTCGAAATAAGCGTTGTCTATTTTCTTGTTAAGGAACTTTGAAAGAACCTCTTTATTTCTGACCTGACCGATGATCTCGTAGATTGTCAGTTCCTGTCCCGGAGCGAGATCTTTTTTGCATGCAAAGAAGCAGCACGGGAACTCATTGGAAAGGTTCTGCTCACTCTTAAGGAGCTCATCAAATCCCTTTGCAATAAAGCCCTCAGGCTTGTTAAGGGAAAGGTCATATTCAAACACGACTCTTGGATCTGCAAGAACTGGGAGCTTATATGTTCCTTCGCTTACCGCAAATCCAAAGTTACCACTGTCCACCTTCTGAATAACTGCAGAATCTTCCATACTTACGCGAACTCTGTAATATGGAACCCTGCTATCCACATCCTCAACCTGCATCCAGGCTTTGGTGGTCTGGGTCATCATCTTAAGACCAAACTGCTCAACTCCGTAAGGAACCATAGCTGGCATACCATCAAGAACTTCAAAGCTTCTGGTCTTATCGCTGTCATTTTTAATGGTAACTACACGAAGGAGCGCTCCGATCTCTTCACCTGGAAGTGTTGTGTAGTCTACGTTTGTAGTGATGCCAAACTCAGCACTCTTATCGCTTATGCCAAAGCCATTCATGTAGATGGTCATGTTCTCTGACTCATTATCAGTGTAGAAGGGCTCAAAAAAGCTGCCATCTATCTTAACAAAGGTCCTGAAACCCGTTCTTTTCACCATCTGATAGGAATTGTGAGCAGGAGAAAACTCCATGATTCCATGATCCTTGTCAGATACTCCAAAGCTTGTAACTGCCTGGCCTCTGTTTACGTAGTAGCACCAGATAGGTATTCCCTTTATTCCTGCTATTCCTGGCAGAAAGCTTGCAAAGGTACTCTTTCTTGAATAGTCGCTAATCTGGTCCTTAACAGTTGTGTTGTGTCTTATCATATATTCCTCCGGGGATAATTATTCAAATCTCAGAATCACATCAAGGATTCTCTTGGCGCTCTTTTCAAGGGTCTGCCTGTCTATAGCGCCCATTTCATAGGCCTTTAATACTCTGTCAGTAAAGCCGCAGCCCATCTTAAGGTCATTACCTGCGTTTATCTCCTTGTAATGCTCAGCTCTGTTCCACCAATCTGATGTGGCAAAGCCCTTAAATCCCCACTCATCTCTAAGGATTCCTGTAAGGAGGTCTGCTGATTCAGATGCCCTCTCTCCGTTTACAGCGTTATAGGAGGACATGATGGTATATGGGTCTGACTCTCTTACAATTATCTCAAAAGCCTTAAGGTAAATCTCTCTTAAAGCTCTCTCAGATACTCTTGAGTCGCTGTGTTTCCTGTTAGTTTCCTTGTTGTTGCAGGCAAAGTGCTTGACGCTTGCTCCAACCTTGTTCTTCTGGATACCACGGACCATGGCTGCTGCCATACGTCCTGTGAGGTATGGATCCTCTGAGTAGTACTCAAAGTTTCTTCCGCACATAGGGCTTCTGTGAATGTTGACTGCTGGGGTAAGCCATACGCAGAGGTTATTCTCCTTAAGCTCCTCTCCTCCTGCAAAGCCTATCTCCTCAGAAAGCTCCTTGTTCCAGGTGCAAGCGATAGAGGTTGCACATGGGAATGCCGTTGTAAGAACTCCTGTGCCTGGCATGATCCTGACTCCAGCTGGTCCATCAGCTGTCTGTGCGTTTGGAACTGCATACTCAGGAAGGTTACCAAATCCAAATACATTTCCAACGCCTGTGTTTGGCTGACCTCCAAGAAGATCTATAAGTCTCTCTACAGGGAGCTGGGAAACAAACTCATCAAGAGTAGCCTTTCCTTCAGCAACATCCAGAAGGGTCTTGGCGCCTTCCTTGTATGGATATGTAAGGTAATGGCTGTCAACAGCTCTGATAACAGGAGTAAGAGCTTCTTCTGTTCCAGGCTCCATCTTTTCAAAGATGCACGCATTGATATCCTTGTGCTTTCCAAGAGGAAGTTCCTCGTAGCTGCCGTCTGATACCATTCTCTGTTTAAGCTCTACAGGAGCAAGCTTATGAGACAGCTCTTTTACCACAACGTTCTCATCAAGGCCGTAGGAGAAATCAATCTTTACGGAATCTCTTACATCAGAGCCTGTATAGAACTCATATACTCCCTTTTCAAGAACATATGCTGCCTCCTTAACCTTGCCAAGATCGTCATAGGAAGCCATCTGGTAGAAGGTAACTGAAAGAGGGATAAGCTCTGACTCGCCTGGTGCAAGCTCCCCTGTCTTGGCAAAATCTGCAAGATTGCGGGAAGGTTTACCAAGAAGTCCATCCGGAGCACTAAAGTAGAGCTGAACTACTTCCTTGCCTGCTACCGTTCCTGTGTTGGTAACCTTAACTGTAAAGGTAAATCCATCTGACATAGCGCCAGCGGATACCACTTCTGTTTCAAAAGAGGTATAGGATAGTCCGTATCCAAAAGGGTAAACCACTTTCTCTTTTGCCCCGTCAATTGTCTCGAAATATCTGTAGCCTACATAGACATCTTCGTTATAGTCCACATAGTCAAAGCTGTCGTGGAAGCCTTTTGTTGAAGGATAGTCAGAAAGCTCCCCTGCAAAGGTATCCACAAGTCTACCGGATGGGCATACCTTTCCAAGAAGGACGTCTGCCGCAGCAAGGCCACCTTCCATTCCAAGCTGTCCCATGTAGATAGCACCTCCAATGGCGTCGTCCTCTGCTATCCACCTGCAGTCGATGATACCGCCTACGTTAAGCACCGCGATGACGTTCTTAAATGAAGCCTTGACCTTGTCTATCATGGCCTGTTCCAATTCAGTTATATAGAAATCTCCCTTAGGGAATACTTTGCCTGAAACCTCAGGCATAGACAGTCCTCTGGGCCATGGATTAAACTCGCCGGTACACTCTATGTTGCTTCTGTCCCAGCTCTCACCAGAGAACCTGTTGATAACTATAAGAGCAGTATCAGTAAAGGAAGCTGCCTCATTATAAAGAGAATCCGGAACCGCAACTTCGCTGGTCATTCCGGGAACCAGTCCCTCCTTGTACTGCTTATCAAGTTCTTCTTTATACAGATCGATCAAAGGCTCAAATACCTTGATGCCCCTTATCTTAAGTCCGTCATAGAGAGAGTGGATGTACTTGCAGTAAACATCACCTGAACCGCCGCCTCCCTTTACGTACTCAAAGCTCGCCTTGCCAAAGAGCGCCAGTGGCTTATCTCCTGAAAGAGGGAGAACGCCGTCATTCTTTAAAAGAACTATTGCTTCGTCAGCAGCTCTTTTTGAAATCTCGATATGGCTCCTGCTGCCAGTTACTCTCTCTCCATCCTCATAAAGTGCGATACCAGGCTGATACTTAAGTCTTGCCCACTTCTCCATTGAATAACCTCCAAAATAAGATCTTAGTGCCAGAACACCGGCAGTGTCGGGCTCTTGGTTGTGAATATCAGATCCTCACACTCTGATACAGGTGCAAAATCTATATTCGAATTTAATATATCTTTCTTGTAAACAGGCACTCCCTCACCATTTAAGAATGCTGCCACAAATTCTTCTATTGTGTTTATGGGGTGGTCAAAGGCAGTTCCACCCATGTCCGGCTGTTCAAAATAGTGAATGTCAGATCCGCCAGTCATCTTAAATCCCCGCTCTTTGCCGTACATATATGCAAGAGCATTCTGGTAATCAGGGTTGGCTGCGTTGTAGCCTTCTATTCCGTCGCAGGCAGATGGAGTGATGTTGATATCTGATAAATACCCTCTCTCCCTGTAGGGATGGGCCTGAAGCATTATGCCACCAGCCTCGTGGACCATCTCATAGACTTTGTTCCTGTCTTCCCTTTCCGTAAAATCAGGATGATCAAGAAGCCACTGCTCGTCGATACCGTAGATCAGGAACTCATCCCCTCTAAAGTTATACTCAACTCCAAAAAGGACCGTGAAATCATCCCCCGCTTTATCAAGAGCATGATGGTAACCACTACAGTATCTCTTTACCCTTTCATCCCAGGGAAGGTTAGCGGGGATACAGGTGTTACCAGTAAAAAAGTGATCCGTAACGATAAACCCGCTGTAGCCAAGGTTCTTCATGTAATCTATATAATCTTCGCCAGGTGTCCTTGAACAGGCGCTGGCCTCTATGGTGTGAAGATGTGTTTCATAAACGTATTTCATATCTGAGATTCTACCACAACTACCTTTTTTAATTCTTTTCTTATTTTGGCCAATTTATTACATCAGGAAATTCCGCAGCATGTCCATTCCATCAGGGGTCATTATGGATTCCGGGTGGAACTGAACACCGTAAACTGGGAAATCTTTGTGCTCAACTGCCATAATCTCGCCGTCGTCAGCAGTAGCCACAACCTTAAGGCATGATGGAAGTGTCTCCTCCTTAAGAGCAAGGGAGTGGTATCTTGCAACCTTAACCCTCTTATCAAGTCCCTTAAAGAGCTTTGACGTATTATCAACTGTGGTCTCTGACTGTTTGCCGTGCATGAGCTTTTTGGCGTGGGATACAGTGCCTCCAAAGGCCTCGCAGATTGCCTGATGTCCAAGACATACTCCAAGGATCTTAATCTCTTTTCCAAGCTCCTTAACTACATCCTCGCAGATTCCGGCATCTGATGGCTTACCAGGGCCAGGTGAGAGGATGATGACTGAAGGCGCCATCTGTCTGATCTCATCTATGGTGCACTCGTCGTTTCTTATGACCTTCATATCAGGCTCGATGGAGCCAATAAGTTGATATAGGTTATATGTAAAGCTGTCGTAGTTATCAATTATCAGAATCATCGCAGGCCTCCTTGATCGCATTCACAACAGCCTTAGCCTTGTTTACGCATTCAGTAAATTCACTTTCAGGAACAGAATCAGCAACCAGTCCCGCTCCGCTTCTTACAAAGACTTTTCCGTTTTTCTTGTAGGCAAGTCTTATGGCGATACAGGTATCGAGGTTTCCAGTAAAGTCTACGTATCCGATGGCTCCGCCGTAGATACCTCTCTTTACGCCTTCAAGCTCATCTATTATCTGGCAGGCTCTGATCTTGGGAGCCCCGGATAATGTTCCGGCTGGAAGGACAGCATCGATTGCATCTATAGCAGACCTGTCATCACGAAGCTTTCCCTTAACTGATGATCCAATATGCATAACATGGGAGTATCTTTCAACCACCATGTATTTCTCAACTTCTACAGAGCCAAATTCGCACAGCTTACCAAGGTCGTTTCTTCCAAGGTCCACAAGCATGTTGTGCTCAGCCCGTTCTTTCTCGTCAGCCAGAAGCTCTTTTTCAAGAGCAAGGTCCTCCTCGAGGGTAGCACCTCTTGGCCTTGTGCCGGCAAGCGGGAATGTCCTTATAACTCCGTCCTCAACTTTAACAAGGGTCTCCGGGGAAGCACCTGCGATCTCTGTATCTCCTGAAAAATAGAACATGTAAGGGGATGGATTGGTGGTCCTAAGGATCCTGTAGGTATCAAAAAGGCTTCCCTCAAAATCAGCTTCCATGGGATTTGATAAAACAAGCTGGAAGATATCACCTTCTACGATATGCTCCTTGACCTTATCAACCTTCCTGCAGTACTCCTCCTTAGGGAAAAGAGGCTGTATCTCCGATTTAAGCTTACCCTTAGGGATCTCCATCATCTGCCCGTTAAGGATAAGGTCCTCCATCTTAGCTATATTGCTAATCGCAACCTCATAGGCATCAGTGATATCTCTTTCAAAAGATGCACCCTCTGTATTCTCAGGGACCTTAACGTTTGATATAAGAAGGATCTTCTGCTTCAGGTTGTCAAAGCAGATAAGGCTCTCAAAGAGCATCAGATCAAAGTCAGAAAAATCGTGCTCATTTTTCGCATAAAAATGCAATGAGGGTTCAGCATACTGCATGTAGTCGTAGGAAAAGTATCCAACAAGCCCTCCAGTAAAGGTCGGGGCATCAGGAAGCTTTGGAGCCCTGTTCTTATCAACCAGTTCCCTTATGTAGTCACTTGGGTTATCAATGGTAAAGGTCTCTTCTTTTCCGCAGTCATAGGTAACTGTCATCTCCTGGCCGCGGCCTGACAGCTGCATTGTGGGATTATATCCAAGAAAAGAATATCTTCCCCACTGTCTTGAATCTTCCACACTTTCAAGAAGGAAGCAGTGATTGCTCACATTCTTGAGTTTCCTCATGACCTGAACCGGCGTTGCCACGTCAGAGAGGATGTCCTTCATAATTGGAATCAGGCGGTATTTCCCCGTTTTTGCCAATTCCTTGACTTCACAAAATGGTGTTGTTGCCATAGCTCTCCCCTTATAATTATGCGTTTTTTGTCCTAATAGTCTTTATTGTATAAAAATGCTCCCTGCAAAGCAACAACTCTTTGCCGGGAGCCTTGTTTGTCTATGAATTATTAGAGTTTACCATTCCCTGCTAAAGATCTCTTCATGCCAGAACTTGTTCTGAAGCTCGTTCTTGGTGCAGAGCTTTGCCAGATAATTACCAACCATCAGGTTACCCATGACTTTATTGGCCTTTTCATAGAGCTCTTCTGTATCAATACCTGAGAGGATCATTACCTTTCCAAGCTGATTGATCATGGTGGTCCTGTTCTTTAGGATTATGTCTTCCTGTCCGGTATGAACTGTCTCATAGTGCTTTCGTACATTTATGGAAACGCCGTCGAACTTGGCTACGATTCTGCTGTCAAGACCAAGAAGTCCTGCGTCATCTGTTGCAAGAACAAATGGAATCTCCATCTTCTGGAATTCATCAATAATGTATTCAAGTTCATCCTGAGCCTGCATGGCTATTGTGTCACTTACGTCAAAGACAAGGAAGGATGGATCGATAACATATTTATCCAGGCACTCCCTTACTCTCTTAATAAGCTCATGAGTAAGAACCTGAACTGACATGATGTGAATAACAAGATTCACATCTCCTACTCCGCTGCGAGACAGGCCATCTCTTATAAAGGCACAGACAGAATCGATCATTCTAAACTCAAGCTCTGTTACAAATCCAGAATTCTCTGCAACTGACATAAACTCTGCAAAGCTTATGTTCTGTGCTTCCAGTTCCTTAAGAGTAAGGAAAGCCTCTGCGGAAGATATCTTGTGAGAATTCTTGTCATAAACAGGCTGGTACATTACAAGGAAACTGTTATCTGCCATACCCTTGGTGATAGCTTTCTCAATAGCGATCTTCCTTAGGATGAAATCAAGGTCATCTCCCTCAAATACCATCTTATCGGTATTTTCAAGCTCTGCTTCAGCAAGAAGAAGTACGTCGCTGGCATCCTGAAGCTCATCAGGGCACTTTGCGCAGAGAACCTTTATCTTAACATTGGCGATACCGCCTGCTGCCGAAAAACCAAGCTTAAATCTCTCTTCGATCTTAACAAGGATTCCATCGATGATATCCTTGTTGGCTTCCGGACATACCAGGAAGAAGTTTCCTCCGGTAGACCTGTAAGCATCGTATCTGGTATCAAGCTTCTCCAGAAAGTCTGCAATCTCAGCCATAAGAGCATCATAGCCCTCATGACCTACTACTCTTCTGTACATATCATCGTTCATGACTCTTACACAGACTACGTAGAAATCTCTTTTAACATTAAAGTATACGTTCATGTCGTGCAAAAGAGCTGATTTATTATATGCATTGGTCCTATAGTCCAGTCTGTAGTCATCTCTTTCTATCATGATCATAAGACCCATAAGACCAAGCGCTTCACCCATGAGCTCGCAAACTACAGCAGGGAACACCATCTGGATAATGGTTGCACTGGTTGCAAGGAACATAAAGTAGAACATGGCTATCTGCTGGAGGCCGTTCATGGAATGCCAGAAGCGCTTAAGCAGATAAACACAGAAAACAACGTAAGCAATACATACGGCGTAAGCTATATAGACGCCAATCCCTCTTCCGTAGTTAAGATCCTGATCATAATAAAAATACAGGTGCGTAAGAGGATTTGATATTACCAAAATCTCAAGAAGTAAAAATGGAGTAAGGAAAAGCAAGAGCTTTTGGCGGCTTAATTTGTGGAATACTTCGCACACCACGATGATGTAGATACAAAATACCGGGATCAGTGCGATGTGGGTAATGTAATAGATAAACTTACATGCATAGGTGATGGCAAGCCTTGCAATAAACGGAAGGCTCGATGGTGTGACGTAGGTGGAAATAAAGCCTGTGGTGCAGTTAATGAAGATAATTGAGAGCATGGTAATGAAAAGGCGGCTGCGAAGACGTTTCTTATTGAGTCTTCGCATAACTGCCGTGTAGAAAATGCACGTCACGCAGATCAGCGCTGCAGCTATTCTAAATGATAATCCACCTATCAGAGTATTGCTCATTTGTCGCTCTTTCTTGATTTGAAGAATGCATCCAAAGTAGCAAGGAGCTTGTCTTTGGAAATTGATTTAAGCAGGTAATCTACTGGTTTTAATGAGATAACGTTGGTAACACTTTCCCTGTCGTTTTTGCCCGTAAGGAACATTACAGGAGTTGAGTTTGAGAAGGACTCACTCTTTAGCATCTCCATGACCTTTGGCCCGTCTAAAACCGGCATGTCATAGTCAAGAAGGATAAGATCCGCCTTGTTGGTGGCAAGCCACGCCACCGCCTGGGTTCCGGAGTTAGCCATTCCGACTCTGTAGGTATCCTTTAGCCACTCCCTTATCATCTGAAGGAAGGTAAGGTCATCGTCAACCACAAGGATGCATTTTCTTCTTTGCATCTCAAACTCGTCGTCTGTAGCAATCATGATCTTGCTCATAAGGTCCGTCATATCAAGAGGCCTTGTTATCTCAAATGCCACATCCTCTTTTGGAATGTAATGATGCACCAAATCAAAAGCCGGCTTATCGCCGATGACCATCATGATGATATTCTCTTCCATGCTAAGATCCTTAAAGAAGACCATGGCATCACGATGCTCCTCAAATTCCGTATCAGTGTACAGAACAATGAGGTTTGCGCCGCTCTTCTTGCTGGACAGATCAGCTATTGAGTAGGTGGATTCAATCACCTGATACTTAGCTGCTATCATGGCGTTCTTGATGGCATTTACAAGGAAGGTCTCTTCATTTCTTACAAGCAAAATCTTTTTGTTAAACATATCTTACTCCTTGAGCCCTTTAAGGCCCTGAGACGAGAGCTCTGTTATTTCATCCCATTTAAGCTTATATGCTCTGTCTCCAATCTTCTTGATAAGTTCTTTGTCTTCAGGTCTAAGTCTGTATTTCTTTAGTGAATCAAGAATAAAGGTAAGTGTGTCATAGTCAAGAGACTTACTGACTTCAATGATAGTCTGATATGCATCTATCATCTGAGGCACACTTATTTGTTCCTTGTTGATGTCACTCATATCCTCAGTGGCATCTTCATCAAAATCAGGAATCTTTGACAGGGAATAGATAACTATTGAATGCAGGTTCAAAAGCTCATTGTGGAATTCTTCAATAGTTTCAACATCTCCGTCGTTACCTGCTTTTTCAAGCATCTCAGAGAGCTTCGACAGCTCTTTTGCCCCGATGGTCCTGCTGGTACTCTTTAATGAGTGTACGTAGCTGGTGTAATCCTTGATGTTCTTGGTATCGTAGGCTGTCTCAATGTTGTCCCTTGTCATATCTGCTGATTCGTAATAAACCTTAAGGATGCTCAGGTAACTGTCAACACTTCCGCAGTTCTTAAGTCCTTCCGTGACATCAACCTTTTCAAGGTTCATAAGGTAATCAGGGATCTTTTCATCGTCGGTACTCTGCGCCGCTTTAGCACTTTCATCCTCATCAGACATTGTGATCTCCACCTTGTCCTTTGGAAGATACTTGATCAGAGTCTCTTCAAGCTTGTCACTTTCAATAGGCTTACTTAAGTAATCATCAAAGCCTTCCCTGAGGAAATTCTCTCTTGCTCCTGAAATGGCATTGGCCGTAAGAACGATAACGGGAGTTTCATAGTTTGGAGAATCCACATCCTTCTTCATGGCAGAAAGTGTTTCAATTCCATCCATTCCGGGCATTCTATAGTCAAGAAGGATAATGTCGTACTTCTTGCCGTGCTGCTTTTCAAGGCACTCAAGGCCGCTTCTTGCAGACTCTATCTTAAGAAGCGTGTGCTTTAAGAGCTCTCTTATTACTACGTGGTTCATTGGAGTATCGTCTACTACAAGAGCCGTAGCTTTTGGAGCTGTAAATTTCTCCTTGTAGGTCTTTCTCTCCTTTAAGGATTCCTGAAGTCTTGTCTTAAAGTCACCGATCGGTGCATCATTTACGATCTTCTGTGGAAGGGTCATCTTAAATACTGAACCCTTTCCATACTCACTGTGAACACCTATGGTTCCGCCCATGAGTTCAAGAAGCGACGATGTGATAGCAAGGCCAAGGCCGCTTCCCTCAACGGTCTTATTCTTATCAATATCAAGTCTCTTAAACTTATCGAACAGAGAATCTATATCCTCTGGCTTTATTCCAATACCGGTGTCGATGACATCGATCCTTAGGAGAATGCTGTCATTAAAGGTTCTCTCGCCCTTTATCTTAAGGGTGACACTTCCCTTTGATGTATATTTGATGGCATTATTAAGGACATTTACTATGATCTGACGAAGTCTCATCTCATCGCCAAGCATTCTGTCCGGGATCGTCTCATCAACATCAAATATCAGATCGATGACCTTTTGCTCAGCTTTGATATGCACCATGTTAAAGATGTCGTTAAGTATGGTACTGAGGTCATAGGCAGCCTCGTGGATCTCCATGCTGCCGGATTCGATCTTGGAGAAGTCAAGGATATCATTTATAAGGGACAAAAGAGTTCTTCCTGCCCCTTCAATGTTCTGGGCATATTCAAGGATCTTCTCATCCTTACATTCGCGAAGGATAACTTCATTCATGCCAAGAACAGCATTGATAGGAGTTCTGATCTCGTGGGACATATTGGCAAGGAAATTACTCTTAGCGTCATTGGCAGCCTTAGCTCTTCTCTCCTCCATCTTGGCAAGCTCTGTTGCACGAAGGATAGCGATAAACTCTGTTTTGCTAACCGGCTCAGAGAAATAACTTCCCTTCAGGTAGTCAGGCTTTATGACAGCTGTGCTGTTCATGATCTCCTGAGAATCTATATGGTCGAGGAAAACTTTTTTACCCATCTGGCTCATCATCTTAAGTCTGTTCTCTAAGATGATCCTGTTCTGCCTCTGGTCTTCTGACTTACTTAGAAGCCGCGCATCCATCTTGACACCTTCAAAGATAAGGGAGGATGCAGACTGCATGTTAAAGAATCCTGTACCATACTCATCCATAAAGAATCTGACGCCATCTTCACTGAGGTCCTGCATGATGTTTTCGTGGACATCCTGATCTGTTGCAGCTGCAGATTCTGTGATATCGAATACTATCTGATTTGGCAAAATGCCGTGCTCTTCCATGAGGGTTCTGGTATTTTCTACGAAATCTGATTTAATGAGCTGAACTGATGAGAGTCCGATCTCAATAAACTCAAGGCCCATCTCCTGCGTCATACCGCCAAGGAAATACATAGCCTCATCCATCATGAACCAGCCAAGGTTTTCGATCATACCGGTCTGTTCCGCAATTGGGATAAACTCTGAAGCATCAATTTCTCCAAGACGGCTGTCCTCAAACTTAAGGAGGGCCTGTGCTCCACAGATTGAAAGATCCTCTTTTTTATAGATAGGCTCAAAGTAAACCCTGAAAGTCTTTTCCTTGATTCCACGCCTTACTGCGTTTTCAACCTCTCCTCTTCTAAGAAGGAAGTTGAGGTCATCTCCCATAAGGACCTTATCTTCTGATACTTCAAAGTTTGAATCAGAAAGCAAGAAAATCTGATCCAGGGATGAAAACTGTTCAGGGCACTGACAAAGAAGGACGTTGGTCTTAAGATGAAGTCTGTTTCCTAATGTTGCCCAGTCGCCGTGGGCTTTTTCATAGAGGGTATAGGCGATAGATTTCGCCTCATCCAGTCCCATATCAGCACAAAGGACCATAATACTGTCCGCCGAAGACCTGTAAACGTCTATCTTGTTATTTAAGTTTCCTGCATAGTTAACAGCTGTAGTAAGAACCTTTTCAAATGCCTCATAACCGGTTATCTTTCTGAAGACATCCGCATTCTCAATCCTTATACAGATGACGCAGAATTTTCTGCCATATTTAAAGTAGCTGGATACATCTTTGGTAAATGCGTTTCTGTTAAAAGCTCCTGTCGGGGTATCGACTCTGTCGTCGTCATTTTCAAGAACTATCATGATGCCCATAAAGCCTATGGCTTCACACATAAGCTCACATTTAACATCAATGAAGAACATCTGGATAGCTGTTCCAGCCAGAACAATGACAAAGAAATACAAAAGGGCGACCTTCTTCAGGCCATTTAATGTATTCCAGTACAGGAAAAGAGCTACGATTGCAAAGAGAATGTAAAATGCAGCCTGAATATAGGCAAGATATACTCCAAAATGCCTGTGGAGCACCAGATCGTAATCATAGGTATAAACAAGATTGGTAAAGGGATTGATAAGAACTAAGAGCTCCAGAATGTAGAAAGGCATGACAATAATAAGCCTCGACTTTTCTGGAAATCTGTAAGAGACATTACATACAAGAATAATATACAGCGCAAAGAAAGGCGCAATGGCATAGTGGGTAAAATAGTAGAGGAACTGAAGGATGTTGGCTAAAATGAGCTTGCTGTCAACCGCAAGCTCACTGTTTAGCATCACATCTCCGACTACTACTGTAAGAGCATTGAGAATGATTATTATTAAGTTTGCTATAAAAAGCTTATTCTTTATCCTGAGCTTACGCCGCATTATCAGAGTGTAGAAAAGACATGTTACGGCGATTATTACGGCTGCAAGATTAAAGGTAATAGCATTTCCTATGCCGTTAGCAATACTCATAGACCGCCCTCATGGTACCAGATCAAAAGCCATATTATGCAGGAATAAGATCTCTATACCATCTAAGTGCTCCAAGGTATGCTGTATAGATCTTGTCCATATCTATACCTGAAAGGACAAGAAGTCTTGAAACCTCGTTCCAGTCTGCATCCTCATAGCATTTGATAAACTCAAGTACCTTGGCGAAGTCGCCTTTATTTTCCAAAAGAGCGTCAGTTACGTTCTTGGATAGCTGAACCATCTTAAGAGCTTCTTCCATTGGTTTTTCAAGCATGATATCAAGAGCTGAGAACAGTCCCATGATGAACAGCTCAGGCGCCTGCATTGCAAGTTCGAAGTCACTTGCCAGGTTTTCGGCAAACTTAGCTCTTATCATTACAAGTCTTACGATCTCACTTGGTCTGTCTGCACACAGCTCTTTTGTAACGGCTGTGTTGATCCATCTCTTAAGTTCCTTCTGACCAAGCATCGCAGCTGCGTGTCTGATAGAAGTGATCTCAGAATTAAGGGCCATTCTGTTTACTATTTCTAAAAGAGAAATTACAAGAGCAGGGTCTTTTCCAATGACATCTGCTGCATCTGTAAGGTCAAAGTCAGGAGCGTTAACAACGTTAAGAAGCTCTATATAGTTGACCTTAAGAGGGCTTACCTCTTTATCAGAACGGCTTACAGGCATTCTGAAGAATTTTCCTTCATAGAAGTCATAGCCGCCGTCCTTAACAAGTTCCTCATACTGCTCCTGAGTATCTACGTTAACTGCGCAGAGCTTGATAGCAGGATAGAGTTTCTTGAAATAGATCTTGGCCTTGGAGATATCGATCTTGGTGTGGTCAAGAAGAATGTAATCACACTTTGCAATGATCTCCTTGTATGGTTCGAAGCTGCTGATGGGGAGCTTTCTGATGGCTATCTTGTAGCCCTGGTCCTTAAGCTCTCTTACCCTCTTAACAGCCATTTCGTCGGGTTGTATTGAGTTATCCAAAAGAAGCACTACCTTGTTTGCAGGTACAGTGCACTGAAGGGATATTTCTGCGAAAAGCGAGAACTGATTGATCGGTACAAAGACTTCCTTGCCGCCGGTGAGCATGGACACACCCATCATGCTGACAACATCGAGTTCGTAAACTGTTGCAGCTCCGTCAAATCTTTGACCACCCATGCGCTCTGGGTTTAAAAAGAGATTTTCTTTGCGCGCAAATATTGAATATGCGCACACTGACATTTTGTCATCAAAAAGAGGTATCAACGTAGCAAGCATAAATTTCTCCTTTCAACTAGTGCAAAGACAAACTCCCACTTATCTATATTGTACCTCTAAATATTGATTTAACCAATAAAAATCTTATTAAATTCCGACAACGGGATTCCAGCAGAAAATAGCTGAAGATCACACGGTTTTGTCGATGATAAACTTAGGTCTTCCCTTTACCTCTTCATATATCTTGGAGATGTAAAAACCTATAACGCCAAGCCCGAACATAATGAATGATCCGGTAAAGCACTGCAGGATAATAACTGTAGTAAAACCTGGCTGAGCAGTTCCCTGGAAGAACCTCACGATCGCCTCGATACTTGTGGCAAGACCTACGATGAACACTATAACTCCAAGAAGTGTCACAAGCTGCATAGGCGCTGAAGTAAAGGATGTGATGTTGGTAACTGCATATTTGATAAGAGATCTGGTGCTCCACTTGGAAGTGCCAACTTCTCTTTCTCTTACATCGTATTCAACCTCGGTGGACTTAAATCCTATCCATGAGGAAAGAGCTCTGAAGAAGGCATTCTTTTCGTTCATGTTAAGGAGAACGTTAATAGCCTTTCTGTCAAGGAGCTTAAAATCTGAAGCTCTGGACATATCAAAGCCAACGGCGTTGGACATGATCTCGTAGAAGCTCTTGGCAGCGAACTTGTGCAGTCCACTCTCTTTTCCTCTGCTGCTCTTAACTCCCTCGATGATCTCAAAGCCCTGTTCCCAAAGCCTGTACATCTCTACGATCTTTTCCGGTGGATGCTGAAGGTCACAGTCAATTACAACACAGCAGTCCCCAGAAGCCTTGGATAGACCCGCGAAGATCGCTGACTCTTTTCCAAAGTTCCTTGAAAAACTAACGCCCTTAACACTTCTGCTAGTGCTGGCTGCCTCTTCTATTTTCTCCCAGGTACTGTCCTTGGAACCGTCATTTACAAATAAAAGCTCATGATCAATATGAGCTTCACACAAAATTCCGTCTATAACTGAAACAGTTTTGGGTATCATCTGCTCTTCGTTGTAAGCAGGAATAATCACTGAAAGCACTGATAGCGCGCTCCTTTCGTGCTTGATAAAAGTCCTTGCACATTATATCATAGATAGTAAGGTATTTCTACAAACATCATATCAGGGGGGATCACCATATGGCTCAGAATGAAATGTTGGCTATGATTCTGGCTGGCGGCCGTGGAAGCAGGCTTAAAGACCTGACCACCAAGGTTGCTAAACCAGCAGTCTATTTTGGTGGAAAATATCGAATCATAGACTTTCCACTGAGTAACTGCGCAAACAGTGGCATCGACGTTGTCGGTGTTCTTACACAGTACGAATCCGTACTGCTCAATTCTTATGTCGCACAGGATGGTCGTTGGGGCCTTGACTCCAAGGACAGTGGAGTTTATGTACTCACACCTCGCGAAAAAGCCGATGAGGGGCTTGATGTCTATCGTGGCACTGCTGATGCCATCTCTCAGAATATCGACTTTATCGATAACTACGATCCGGAGTACATCCTTATTCTTTCCGGAGATCACATCTACAAAATGAATTATTCCAAGATGCTTGACTATCACAAGCAGATGAACGCTGACGCTACTATTGCTGTCCGCGGCGTTCCCATGAAAGAAGCAAGCCGCTTTGGAATTATGAATACAGACGGCAAGGGCCGTATCGTTGAATTTGAAGAAAAGCCTAAAAAGCCAAAGAGCAACCTGGCATCAATGGGTATCTATATCTTTAGCTGGAAGCCACTTAGAAAACTCCTTATTGAGGATATGAATAATCCTAATTCTGACCATGACTTTGGAAAAGACATTATTCCTAAGATGCTGAATGACCACAGAGGACTCTTTGCTTATGAGTTCAAGGGCTACTGGAAGGATGTTGGAACCATTGATTCTCTCTGGGAGTCAAATATGGACCTCCTTGATCCTAAGAACTCTCTTAATCTGAATGACTCTTCATGGCTTATCTATACAGAAGACGTTTCTACTCTTCCTCAGTACATAGGTAAGGATGCCAAGATAAAGCGCGCATACATTACTCAGGGTGTCCGGGTAGAAGGAACCGTAACCAATTCAGTTCTCTTTACCGGAGCTGTAGTTGGCAAGGGTGCCAAGGTTATAGATTCAGTCCTTATGCCAGGCGCAGTTGTTGAAGATGGCGCTATAGTTACAAGAGCTCTTGTAGCTGAGAATGTACGCATTGGCAAGAAGGTCAAGATCGGATCCAAGACCAGTGAGAATATCGAACTGGTAGCTAAGAACGTGAAAGGAGGAACAAAATAATGGCAGCTAGCGCATTCGGAATTATTTCCTCCGCAGACAATACCATACATGTTGAGGGACTTCACGACTATCGTCCAATCGGTGCTTTTTCATTCCTTGGAAGATTCCGTGTTATCGACTTCCCTATTTCAAACATGAGCAATTCCGGTATCAACCGTATTCACGTTTATGTCCGCACACGTCCAAGGTCTATCGCCGAGCACGTAGGATCCGGAAGGCACTACAACATCAACAGTAAGCGTGGTAAGATCCAGCTTCTCTTTTCCGAGAACTCCTCTTCCCGCTCCATTTATAACAACGATATCAACGCATACAATGAGAACCTGGATATCATCCAGCGTATGCATCAGGACTACGTAATCATCGCTCCAAGCTACATGGTTTACAAGCAGGATTACAAGCAGCTTCTTGATGCTCACATCTCAAGTGGCGCTGACATTACTCTCCTCTACCACCGCGTAGACAATGCAAGAGAGTATTTCAAGAACTGTCACACCATCACCCTTAACAAACAGAAGGGTGTTCAGTCCATCGACAAGAACCTTGGAACAGCAAACACCAAGAACATTCTCATGGACACTTACGTAATGAAGAAGGAAGTATTTGTAGAGCTCATTCAGGACGCTACATGGATGTCCTCAATGTACACTCTCGCTGACATCATCAACATCATGTGCAAGCAGATGGACGTAAGAGCTTATCAGCACAAGGGATATTTTGCATCCCTTACAAGCCTTGAGGATTACTTCCACTCTTCAATGGAGCTTATCAACTACGATATAGCAAGCGACCTGTTCAAGGCAGACTGGCCAATCTACACAAGGACCACAGACTCCTGCCCTACTCAGTACTACGACAGTGCCAAGGTTACAGATTCCTTTGTAAGTAATGGCTGTTCAATCGAGGGAACAGTAGACAACTCTATCATTGGTCGTAGCGTTGTGATCAAGAAGGGAGCTGTTATCAAGAACTCCATCATCATGGCCTACGCTGTGATCGAGGAAGGCGTACACATCGAGAACGCCATCGTAGATAAATGGGCCCACATCATACACGCCAAGAACATCAGAGGAGACGCCGGGTCGCCTCAGTACATCAAGAGAAACGACACATTATAACAGATCATATATTTGGAGGTTCCGTGACTAAAGTCACGGAACCTTTTGGGGAAAACATATGAATGTTGAGCAGCTGAAAAAAGCCAATACAAATTGCTTTTATATTGTGATCGTGACCATAGCCTGCGCTGTGGTCCTTACTATAGCCGATGTGATAACCAAGGGATTTACACCTTCCAAGTTATCGATCATCATCTCTGCTCTCATTCTCGGCCTCATAGCAATAAACGGAAGCTTCAAGCATCCAACCAGCGCCAAGGGCTCCCTGCAGATAATGGGCTCTGCCGCTGTCTTTTATGCCATTCTCGTCATCATGTCTGACAATCAGGCAGCTTTTGCCTTTGCTCTTCCCATCCTTCTTTGCAGTGTTATCTACCTTGATCTAAGGATCTGCAAATATGAGATGATCGTTATGGGCATCGCCTTTATCACAAGCTGCATCAAGGATCTTATCGTTTTGGGAAGCCTTGATATCTCTCACATTTCCGGAATCATTATCCTTACACTTTCTTTCATAGCCTGTATCTATGCAGTAAAGAGCCTTACTGACTTCAGAAGCGAAAATAACTACTATGTCAGCGCAGGTGCTGAAAAGACTCTGAAAGCAGGAAGTGATATGGCTGACGTGGCTGAAAATATTTCAGTCCTTATCGACCAGTCCAAGGATAAGCTCTATGACCTGTCTACTCTTATGGATTCCCAGAAGTTTATTTTAAATGACGCATCAGGCAGCATCGAATCCAACACCAATGTCATCAACGTACAGACCAGAAGGATTCAGGTTGTAAGTGACAAAGAGTCCGCTGTTACCGTAGCAAAAGAGGATCTCGAGTCCGCATCAGCTGATATCCAGAGGTCAGTTAAGCAGAGCCTTAATGTTGTCACTGATGTCAAGGACAGCTACAGACTGGTTTCTGAAAAGAGTGATACCGCAGCCCAAAAAGCCAAGGCTCTTATGATAAAGGTTGAGAGCGTTAAAAAGCTTATCGACGCCTTTGGTGCCATGGCCAAGCAGGCTGAGCTTATCGCACTCCATGCCAGCATAGAGGCCTCCAAGGCAGGAAGCACAGGCTCAGGTCTTGTAGCTGTAGCCAATGACGTAAGAAGCTACGGAGAAAAGAACAGCGCCGCAGCTGCCAAGATATCTGACATTATCTCCGCCTTTGGAGCAAGTGTCCAGGATATAATAAACAGCACAGATACAGCTTCAGATGCAATCTCCAAGCAGAGCGAAATGCTTGATAAAGTGGGCTACAATCTTCTTGGTCTTGAAACCAAGGTTACTGAAGTACTCTCCCACTACAACAGCGCTCACCAGGAAATGGAGTCCATCATGTCCTCTTCCTCTGAGATCAAGGACAGTATAAACTCCCTTTCATCTGCCAACAGCAAGGCTGCATCCCTTCTTGAGCAGAGCTTTAAGACCGCTGATGAAGCAGAAGCTAAGTTTAGTGAATTTAAGACAATTCTCGGAGATGTATTCTCACAGGCCAATACTCTTATAGACCTCCATGAAAAAGCCCAGTCCCAAGCAGATTTTTAGAAAATTTTTCTAAAATTTCGTACAAAAGGGTTATATTTATACAAATAAATCCGTTATAATATTTGGTAGTAGATATATTCTGCTATGAAATATTTGTACAATTTGGGAAAGGAGGAATATACGGTATGACAGCTACATGCGATGTAAGAATGGAAGTAATTGACTGCATTCTCCACGACTGTGAGAATGAATACTATCCAGACCCTGAAAAAGTAGCTCACATTACTGGACTACCATTGGGGGTTGTTTTTGATCTTCTTATTGAACTTAAAAACCAGGGGCGTCTTGGAAAACGCTGATTCATAAAAAATGGAGAATTCTAATGGAAGAACAGCAATATTAAAGGTCCTATGCATGAATGGCATAGGACCTTTTTATATACAAAATTATTAGTTCCGACATCAAAGCTGCTCGACTGGCTCGTGAGTAAAATCTGCTTTTCCATCATTGTACAGACTTCTTACAAAATCAATTGCTCTCTGGCCAGATTCCTCAATCGGCACATTCTGGCTGTAAATATACTTAAGCTCATCTCCGTTAGTCAAAACAAAGTTGATCTGAGTTCCACTGATCTTGCCATCACCAAAGTCCAGAGGCTGAACTTCTACTGAACTTACATCCTTCAAAACACCTTCATTAAAAAGAACAAGCATTATCTACCTCCTTGTGACAATCTGTATTGATAGTGATAAATATATTCTATCACTTAAAATTAGCATTAATTATTAAAAGACTATAATATTATCACTATTGCGATAGTTCTTGGAGAAATACCGCGATTATGCTATACTATCCATTGTGTTACAAAAATTGTAATAATTGTGGCATAGGCCACTTATTCTATATCTGGTAAGGAGATTTTTTAATATGTTAAGTGCAAAACGCATTTCTGCAACTTTTGTTGCGGTATTAATGGCAGTGTCTACGCTTACTGGCTGTCAGTCCAAGGACAAGGGTCCTGTTAAGGAAGCTGCTGAGGGCTTTATTGAGGCTATTAAAACAGGATCAACAGATAAAATAAATGAATATTCTTCTGATGAAGTTGCAAGCGGAAGCTTTGTTCAGCTCTTTGATGCAGCTTCTATGAAAGACGCTCTTATAACAAGTCTTGGCAATCCTAATCTTGAGTCAGAGACAGAGGCCAAGCTTGATGAATTCTATTCTCTGTATTCTTCTCTGGTTGAGAGTTATGAAGTGACAGATATTGCCATGAATGAAGACGGAACTGCTGCTACTGCTTATGTCACAATGACAAACAGTTTCCCTTATGATGTAGTTACCAACAACTCTGTTCAGACCAAATTCAGCAAGGCTTCTGAAGCCTACAACGTTGAACATGAAGAAGAACTCTTACAGATAACCAATGAGCAGGGCGCTCAGGCTGCAATCGAGAAGGCATGTAACGACCTTATCGTAATTGCTCTTGATATCTATGAAGAGGAAATTGATGCAGCAGAACCTATCACATATATGCTGGCCCTTACTCTTAACAAGAATGAAGAGACTGGAAGCTGGTATGTAACAGGCGTTCAGAGCTATGACAGTTCCATAGCAGGTACTGGCGCTCCAGCCACTGATACAGATACAACAGCTACTGAAGCCAGCACAGAAATTGATGCTTCTGCTGCTACCGCCAGCACTGAAAATTAAATAATGAACATTTAAAAAGGGAGTTGGAAAATCTTTTTCCAACTCCCTTTATTATTGCTTAATATATTATTTGTCGCCAGTGATCTTGTTGATAAGGATCTTACCAGCTCTCTTTATTGCATAAGGTCCAACAGCCTTAAGCTTGTCTTCAGACCTGTACATTGTGCTTGCCTCAGGCATATCACGTGTAAGGTGGATAGCGTCAAATTCACACTTGGTTGTGCAAAGTCCGCATCCGATACAGCGGTTCTCGTCTACTGTTGTAGCACCGCATCCAAGACATCTTGCTGCCTCTGTCTTAACCTGCTCCTCTGTAAGAGTAAGTCTAAGATCATCAAATGTATCCTTGGCAACTCCAGCCTTCTTACCAGGAATCTGTCTCTGAGCGTTGTCGAAGCTCTCAACCTTGATGTCGTCCTTGTCAAGCTCGATAAACTCTCTTCTGTCTCTTGCAAGATCAAGTCTGTTACCTGGGTGAACGAAACGGTTGATTGATACAAAGCCTTCTCTTCCGCCTGCGATAGCATCGATAGCAAATCTTGCGCCAGTAAATACATCACCGCCAACAAAGATATCAGGCTCAGCTGTCTGTCTTGTGAGAGCGTCAGCCTTGGCTGTACCATTTCTGTTGATCTCAACCTTGGTTCCCTTAAGAAGGTCTCCCCACTGAACTGACTGTCCAATTGAAAGAAGGAGGTTCTCACATGGGATCTCGATTGTATCGTTCTCGTCATATGTAGGAGCAAATCTGTGCTCTGAATCAAATACAGATACGCATCTCTTGAAGATAACAGCCTTAACGTGACCATTTTCTACAACAACTTCCTTAGGTCCCCAGCCGTTCTTAACCTCGATGCCCTCTTCTACAGCCTCTTCAACTTCGTCCTTGGCTGCTGGCATCTCTTTTTCACTCTCAAGGCAGAGCATTGTAACCTTGGAAGCACCTGCTCTTACAGCAGTTCTTGCAACGTCGATAGCAACGTTACCACCACCGATTACAACTGTGTCGCCATTAAGCTTAATGGAATGATCCTGGTTGATGTTGCGAAGGAAGTCAACACCAGTCTGAACGCCCTCAGCATCCTCGCCTGGAACTCCTGCAAGTCTTCCGCCCTGCATACCGATAGCAATGAAGAATGCCTTGTAGCCCTCATCTCTAAGCTGCTGGATTGTAATATCCTTACCAACCTCGACGCCGCACTTAAACTCAACGCCCATCTGACGGATAACGTCGATCTCAGCGTCAATGATATCTTTTTCAAGTCTGTAGCTTGGAATACCATTCATAAGCATTCCGCCTGCACGCTTCTCTTTCTCGAATACAGTTACAGGATAACCGTTCTCTCTAAGGAAGTATGCAGCTGAAAGTCCTGCAGGACCTCCACCAATAACAGCTACCTTATAGTCGTCGCTCCACATTCCGCCGTCGTGTTTCTCGCAAAGTGGAACGTATCTGTTCTCTTTCTTAAGATCCAGAGAAGCGATGAACTTCTTGATCTCGTCGATGGCAAGAGGCTGATCGATGGTACCTCTTGTGCAGGCATCCTCACATCTTCTGTTGCAGACAGCGCCGCAGATCATTGGGAATGGGTTGTCCTGCTTGATGAGCTTGAGGGCATCTTCATATCTGCCTTCAGCAGCCATCTTGATGTAACCCTGAACTGAAAGGTGTACAGGACATGCTGTCTTACAAGGTGCTGTACCTGTCTCGTAGCAGTTGATCTTGGCATCATCACGATAGTTGTAGTTCCACTTGTGTGGTCCCCACTTCTTGTTATCAGGAAGCTCTGTCTTAGGATACTTAACTTCACTGCCGTTCTTCTTGCAAAGCTTCTGTCCGAGCTTGGCTGCTCCAACAGGGCAAACCTCTACGCACTTACCACAGGCAACACACTTCTCTTTCTCAACGTGTGCTCTGTATGCGGAAGCTGACATATTAGGTGTGTTAAAGAGCTGTGATGTACGAAGAGCGTTACATACACCAGGAGCACAGTTACAGATAGCAACGATTTTGCCCTCACCATCGATGTTGGTGATCTGGTGAACATAGCCGTGACGCTCAGCTCTCTCTAAGATCTCATAAACTTCTTCTTTTGAAACATAGTGTCCGATTCCACGGTCGTCCATGTACTCAGCCATGTCGCCCATACCGATACAGTAGTCACCGCGGATTTCTCCACTACCCTCGCCTCTCATAGCCTGCTGCTTACGGCAGGAGCACTCTGAGATGCCATATTTATCATACATGTCGATCCAGCGTGAAAGGTGCTCAACTGGAACTGACTGATTCTCCATTGAGATAGCCTTCTCAACAGGAATAACGTGCATACCAACACCAGCGCCTCCTGGAGGAACCATCTCAGTTACGCCCTGAAGAGGAAGCTGTGTCATAAGGTTAAAGAATGTAGCAAGCTCTGGATGTGCATCTGTGAGCTTGTCCTGCATCATCATGAACTCAGCACTTCCTGGTACGAAAATAGGAAGCTCGTACTGAAGGTGCTTGTCAGGAGTCTTAGCCCTGTTCTGCTCGATGATACCGATCCATCTAAGGTCCTCAACCATCTTGGTTGTCTCTTCCTCAGACATGTTGTTCATCTTGGCAAGTTCAGGAATAGAGTAAGGAACACGTGTCTTCTTAAAGTTTAAGCAAAACTTAACCTGTTCCTTGTTAAGTATATGATCAAGCATCCAGTACTCTGGGTCCTGGTTGTTGACCTTCTTTGTAAGTTTCTTGACCATACGGTCAGTGATAAGTGTGGCAAGCTCTAACACGAGCTTTTCTTTTTCCGGATCCTCTGCCTTGTAATTAGGATCTGGCCAGTAATCCCTTTCATTGATCATGGGATCGCCGATTTTCCATTCAGCCATTGTCTTCGCCATAAAGCAATCTCCCTTTACATTTAAAACTTGATGAAACTAGTTTTTCAAAAATAGTTTTCGCCTAAAGTTATTCTAACATATAGCCCCCAATTTTGCCATGAAAAAAAGGCGATTTTACTCGCCTTTTTAACATATTTAATCATTTATTAAAGTTAAATTTACTCTTCATCATAGAGGTGACAGCAAACAACGTGACCATTGCCCATATCCTTAGGCTGAGGAACTATCGTTTTACACTTCTCCATGCACTTTGAACACCTGGTATGGAACTTGCATCCTGCAGGTGGGTTGGCTGGAGATGGAATATCACCCTGAAGAAGGATCCTGTCCTTCTTGATATCCGGGTCAGGCATAGGAATAGCTGAGAAAAGAGCCTGTGTATAAGGGTGAAGAGGCTTAGCAAAGATGTCCTCTGTGTTTCCTGTCTCTACCAGATTACCAAGGTACATAACACCGATGGTATCTGAGATGTGCTCAACAACTGAAAGGTCATGAGAGATAAACAGGTATGTAAGTCCTCTGTCCTCCTGGAGCTGCTTAAGGAGGTTGATGATCTGCGCCTGGATTGAAACGTCAAGAGCTGAAACAGGCTCATCACATACAACGAACTCTGGCTTAAGAGCAAGGGCTCTTGCAATACAGATCCTCTGTCTCTGTCCGCCGGAGAACTCGTGAGGATATCTGTCCTTGTGGTACTCCTGAAGACCGCACTCCTTCATGATCTTAGAGATGTAATCATCATACTCGTTGTCCGGAACAAGACCATGCTCTCTTACAGCCTCACCAATGATCTCTCCGATAGGAAGTCTTGGTGAAAGAGATGAATAAGGATCCTGGAAGATGATCTGCATCTTGGTACGAAGATCTCTAAGGCCCTTCTTATCAAGTGTGCTAACATCCTTACCGTCGAAGATAATGTCACCCTCTGTCTTTTCAAGAAGACGAAGGATTGTTCTTCCGGTTGTAGACTTACCACATCCTGACTCTCCAACAAGGCCCATTGTTGTTCCTCTCTTGATAGAGAAAGAAACATCGTCAACCGCCTTAACCTGTCCGGTTACTCCGCCAAAGAAGCCTCCCTTAATTGGGAAATACTTCTTTAAGTTTCTGACCTCAAGAATGTTCTCAGAGGAGCTAACATTTTCCTGAGCATTTGTATTCATATTCTCTGTGCTCATTACTGCACTCCTCCTTCCTCGCATCTATAGCAGCTTACTTCATGGGTAGGTGACACCTTGTAAACTGAAGGATATGCGCCATTGCACTTAGCTGTGCACATCTCACATCTATCCTTGAAGTAGCAGTAGTTAGGCATATCAATAGGGTTAGGTACGTTACCTGGAATGCTGTAGAGCTTTTCTACTGTCTTACCAACAACAGGCTTTGAGTTCATAAGACCGATTGTGTATGGATGTCTTGGGTCCTTGAAAATCTCTCTTGCAGTACCTTTTTCAACTACACGTCCTGCGTACATAACAACAACATAGTCAGCCATCTCAGCAACAACACCAAGGTCATGGGTGATAAGCATGATAGAGCTTCCTACCTTGTCCTTAAGATCTCTTAAAAGGTCAAGGATCTGAGCCTGAATTGTAACATCAAGAGCTGTTGTAGGCTCATCGGCGATGATAAGCTTAGGGTCACAGGCAAGTGCCATAGCGATCATGATACGCTGTCTCATACCACCTGAGAGCTCATGAGGATACATTCTGTATACGCCCTCCTTGTTGGCGATACCAACAAGCTGAAGCATCTCGATCGTGCGGGCCTTAACCTGCTCTGCTGTCATTTCTGGATTGTGAAGCTTAATAACCTCATCAACCTGATCACCGATCCTGAATACAGGGTTAAGTGATGTCATTGGCTCCTGGAAGATCATTCCCATGGAATTACCACGGAGCTTCTGCATATATGATGCTGGCGCATTTACTACGTTAACAGCTTCTGTGCCAGTGTTAAATCTGATCTCACCCTCTACTGTCTGACCAGCCGGGCGCTGAACAAGCTGCATAAGCGAAAGACTTGTTACAGACTTACCACATCCTGACTCTCCAACGATACCAACTGTCTTACCAATTGGAACTTCGAAGGATACGCCGTCAACAGCCTTAACTGTTCCGATATCTGTGAAGAAGTAAGTGTGAACATTATCAAACTCTACGCAGTTATTAGGATCCTTCATCTGAGTAATGTACTCACTCTCAGGAATGTGTTTTCTATTTCTCTTTTTCTCGATCTCTGCAGTGATCTTACGATTTTCTCTAGTGATCTTACGGGACTCACGAGCAGAGATGTAATTACTGTTTTTTGCCATTTTACTCACCTCTTCATCTTTGGATCAAATGCATCACGAAGGCCATCACCGATAAAGTTGAAAGCCAGAACTGTAAGCAGAATGAAAAGTCCTGCTGGAAGCCATACAAATACATAGTTGCTCATAACGTATGAATCGTTAACGGCATTTATGATACTTCCCCATGAAGCTGCAGGATACTTAATACCAAGTCCAAGGAATGAAAGTGTAGCCTCGGCAAGGATAACATCACCAAGTCCCATGCTGGCAAAAACGATAAGCTGAGGTACTACGTTAGGGATAAGGTGCTTAAAGATACGTCTGTATGTGCTGATACCAGTTGCTTCTGCAGCAACCATGAACTCCTGCTCACGAAGTGAGAGGATCTGTCCTCTTACGATACGGGCAATTCCAACCCATCCGATAACAGCCATGATAACGCAGAGCATGTAAATACGGGTTGTAGCACTTGCCTGATAGTAGTCCATGATAGATCCAAGGATCAGGTAAAGAGGCATTGTAGGAATACAGTAAACAATATCAACTATACGCATCAGCAGGTTATCAACCCAGCCTCCAAAGAAGCCAGCAACACCACCGATGATCATTCCAATGAACACCTCGATGAAGATAACAACAAAACCGATGAGAAGTGAAATACGTCCACCGTACATAAGTCTTGCAAGAAGGTCCATACCATTGGCATCAGTACCAACCCAGTGCTGAGCTGAAGGTGCTGCGTATGTATCGATGACTCTTGTCTCCTGAAATCTTCTGAAGGTGTACTGACCGTTTTTGTTCTCGATCCTGTACTCAACCTCTGTTCCATCCTCATCAGGGAATGTGAAAGAATCCTGACCTGCATCAATTGCTGCCATAGCTGTTTCCTTGTAATCAGGGCTGATGAATACGCCTGCGTTGGCAGCGTTAAAGTTTACGTCTGATACGAGAGCAACATCTGCTCCATCTAATGTGATCACATCACCGTCAACAGCGTATTTCTTGCCGTCTGCCTCAAAAGAGCTCTCTCCATCGGCACTTGCAACAAGTGCTCCGCGGTAAAACTCAAAGCTAAGGCTCTCGTCCTTGTTGAAAGGAGTAAAGGACTTCATGGCTGCAACGCCAATCTCAGTAGCCTTATATACAGTAGGGAAAGCCTGTCCCTCGTCCTGGAATACATATGTAGTTCCGTCTGTATCCTCAAAGAAGTTCTTGTCAGCTGCTACAGCTTCGTCATAAGCTGCATTCTTCTTAAGAAGCTTATTGACCTCTTCCACTGAAAAGATCCTGTAAACGCCATCTCCTACATTGCCAAGACCAAGAAGTGAACCATCTCTTGTCTCGAAGACATATTTGCCAGTAGCTGAAGCAATAAGTGTCTTGGAATAAATATCTGATGGAAGCGTAGCTCCATCTGCCTGATAAACCTGGTACTGATCAATAGCTGTAGCACCAGCGTAATCCTTAAGGATTGAATCTGTTGTATAGAACACCTGACTCTGTGAGTAAGGTATAAGTAAGCCTCCTACGAAAGAGAAAAGGAACATGAATACGATGATGACAATACCTACAATAGCAAGCTTGTTCCTGATAAATCTCTTAAATACCATCATTCCGGGAGAAAGAACTCTTACTCTTGCAGCGTCATCCAAATGCATTTCTTCATTCTGTATGTTTTCGTTTTCCATCTGCTCTTCCTCCTTTCTTAATTTACTCGAACTCTAGGGTCAACCAGAGCGTATGTGATATCTGCGATGAGGTTACCAAGCAGTATAAGAACTGCCATAAATACCATGTAGAACATAACAAAAGGAATATCACCCTGTGTTACGCACTGATAGAAGGTGTATCCGATACCAGGGATCTGGAAAAGAGTCTCTGTGATCATAGCTCCACCAAAGAGTCCTGGAAGTGATCCGCCAAGCAGTGTAACGATAGGGATAAGTGTATTTCTGAAAGCGTGATGATTGATGACACGGTTCTCAGAAAGGCCCTTAGCTCTTGCAGTTCTGATGTAATCAGAATTGAGAACTTCAAGCATGTTGGCACGTGTATAACGCATAAGACTTCCGATACTAACTACAACAAGTGTGAGTGTAGGAAGGATCATGTGTCTTACCATATCTAAAACTTTTCCAGTGTCGGACATTGACTCATGCATACGGCTTACAATACCGTAGAGATCAACCCATCCCAGCTTAATGGAAAAGATATATTTCAAAATCGTAGCAAAGAAAAAGCTTGGAAGTGAAATACCAATAAGCGCAATAACTGTGATCGCGTAATCTGCAAGTGAATACTGTTTTCTGGCTGCAATGATTCCCGCAGGAATAGCAATCAAAACCTCGATAACAAATGCAGCAAGTCCAAGCGCAAATGAATACCAGATTACATTTCCGAATTTCTGAAGAACTGGCTGGTTGAAATACCAGGAATCGCCAAAATCAAGTTTAATAGCCTTAGAAGCCCATTTAAAATATCCCTGTACGATACCAGTATCAAGACCATACTGCATGTTAAGCTGATCTACCCACTCCTGGTATGACTTTGACCCTGGTCTTTGTGATAATGTCATCGCCTGGGTCTCCACATATGATGTTGGCATCAGACGCATGATTGTGTAAATGATCATTGATACAAAGAATAGAAGAACAACAGATATTAGTAGTCTTCTAATGATAAACTTCTTCATTGTTGTGGTGCTCCTTATCTAGTAAAAGAGAAAAATACATTTCATTGGCGCACAAATCGCAGTGCACTGTCGTGCACTGCGATCCGCCACCAAAACTATGCCAATAACTGGCAAATATCAGTTCATAGCTATTTTGTGGATCTCATTCATAAATGTGTAGTATGTTGTCTGATCTGGTGTGATAGAGTCAACATTTACTCTCTCTGTGCTGTAGATTGTGCAATCCTGTCTCTGATATACAGGGATCTCGCATGCAAAATCAACAACGTAGTCAAGGGCCTCTTTGTAGAGAGCCTTACGAACTGCCTGATCTGTTACAGTTCTAGCCTCAAGAACGAGCTTATCAAGGTCATCTGAGTAGATTCTGTAGTGACCAGCGCTACCACCCTCTGAGTGATAGATCTGGAACATATCAGGATCAAGAGTTGTCTGCCAAGCTGCGCACCAAAGCTCTGCTGTACCAGCCTCAAGTGCATTCCACATGATTGATGTGTCTGAAAGGTCGTTGATTGTAAGATCAAAACCAATTGTCTTAAGTGCTTCTGAAGCTGCTGTAAGGATACCAAATGAAGGGTGATCTCCTGATCCGCCACCGCCGATCATGATCTCGTAGCCCATCTTAGCTCCTGAAGGAGCTGCTGTAAGCTTACCATCCTTAACTGTGTAGCCAGCTGCCTCGAAGTATCCAAGTGCTGCCTGAAGAGCTGCAGCGTACTTCTCATCCTCTGACATGCCAGCTGTGTAGATGTCATTACCGTCAACATCAACTGAGAAAGCAACCTTGTAATCAGGATCTGAAGCCTGAGGTGCTGCCCATGATGTGTTAGAGATAGGATAGTTGATAACTGAAGCTGCCTCTCCGTAGTAAGAGTCGATTGTAACATCACGGTATACAGAGATAACAGTTGCAATTGCCTTTCTGAGGTTCTTGGATGCCTCAGAACCGTTCTCACCACCAACGCAAACGTTCTGTGAGTTCATTCCGATGTAACCATATCCTCTGTAGTCAGTAAGAACTGTTGTAAGCTTGTCACCTGAGAGCTCACCATTTGAGTTCTCACCAGCGATCTGCTCAAGAGCTGACTTGGAAGCTGATGGATCAGAGATATCGATTGTTCCCTGAACTACACCGCTCTCCTTGTCGGCATTTGATGTAACCTTGAACTGAAGGTTCTTAGTTACAGGAACGCCTCTCCAGTAGTTCTCATTAGCTGTAAGATAAACGATCTTGTTCTCAAACTTCTCGAACTTGTAAGGGCCAGCTCCCATAGGAGTTGTTGTCTTAGCACGAACGCTTGAAAGGTCGCCCTTCTCAAATCCGAACTTGTGAGCATCATAGTCATACTTGCTTGCATCACCATAGTAGTGCATAGGCTGAACCATGATAGCGAGCTGATAAATAGCTGTAGCATCTACTTCTGTAAGAGTAACCTTAACCTCGTAGTCGTTAACCTTCTGGATACCCTCAACGTAATCTACAGAATCACCTGTAGAAATAGCTACTCTGTAATCATCTGGAAGATAATCAAGGACTTCGTTGTCAGCCTTCTCTGTTGAAGAAAGTGTAGCAACGTCATTGTCGTAAGCTGCGAGCATCTCGTTGAAGAAATCCTCAGCTGTAGGAGCCTTGCCACCAGCTACATCAAAGTCTGTTCCAGTAGCTGTTGTTGTGATTGTTCCATCACCATTGTCCTTAGCAAATCCCCAGTTAGCCATACCATTTGCGATAGAGTCCTTGGCTACTGCCTCGTTCTCAGCAAGGTATCCCTTAGATGTGCAGTAGTCTGCGATTGACTGAGCAAACTTAGCACCAGCGTCTGGAAGATCCTTCTCGAAGAACTGCTTCTGCTGCTCTTCTGTAAAGAATGTAAAGTCTGTGTTTTCAGCGCCACCCTTAAGAAGAAGATTAAAGAGTGTGTCTGAACCGCTTCTGTATGCCTCAAGTCCCTTGATAGGAAGAGCGTATGTTGAACCGCTTCCATCGTATGATGGGTCTAAGAATACATAATATGAAAAGATAACGTCATCAGCTGTGAGCTCCTCGCCATCTGAGAACTTAACACCCTCACGAAGCTTGAAGTCATAATCAACTGTTCCGTCTGCGTTTTCTGTAACTACGCAGTCTGAAATTCCTTCATAAGTATAATCTGTTCCGTTGTAGCTCTTTGTTTCACCCTCAATACCGTTGTAGATGAGCTCACCTGCACGGTCATTCTCTAAAAGAGATACAGCGGTCATATCAGCTACACGCTGATCTGGTACGCTTGCGCAGAAAAACTCACTGAATTTCTCAGAGAAATCATCCTCTGCGATTACAAGTGGAGCATCGCTTCCTGCTGCAACTGGTTCTTCCTGAGTAGCTTCTGCTGTATCTGCTGGAGCTGACTCAGATGTCTGTGTGTCTGCAGGCTGATTGTCAGATGGAGCCTGTGCGCCACATGCTGCTGTTGAAAGAACAAGAGCACCGGCAAGAAGAGCAGACAACACTTTGTTTCTGTTTTTCATATTTTCCCTCCTTAAAACACTTTTTCGCTCATATTTTGAACAAGGCCGTCAATAGTGCCGTCCTTGAATGGGCTCTTTAAGCCAACCTGGGCAAGTTCCTCTTCATAGAAGTCCTTGGCTGAAAGTTTGCAAAGGGCAAGGTAATGATCCCAGGCATCCTTGTAATCCTTATCCATCCATACCTTGAACTGCATGGCAACTACGCTGGCAAGTACATAATCAATATAGTAGAAAGGATTCCAGAAGATATGTCCCTGTCTCTGCCAGTAACCGCCTTCTCCAAAGAAAGGATCATTGTCAAAGTCGAGCCATGGTCTGTAGGTCTTTTCAAGTTCCTTCCAGACGTTCTTGCGCTCTGCAGGTGTCATATCAGGATTGTCGTAAATAATGTGCTGGAACTCATCAACCATGCATCCGTAAGGGATGAAGGTGATGGAATCCTGAAGATGCATCTTGAGGTAATCAGGTGCTCTGTCTCCAAAGAATCTGTCCATCCAGCCATATGTAAAGTACTCCATGGACATTGAGTGGATCTCAGCTGTCTCCATGGTGATGTCGTTGTGCTCTGTTATCTCGTCGTTTCTTGTAACGTAGCCCTGGAATGCATGTCCGCACTCGTGGGTAATTACATCAACGTCTCCGCTGGTTCCGTTGAAGTTAGCAAAGATGATAGGTGACTTATACTTGGGAAGGAAATCCATGTATCCGCCAGCCTTCTTGGTCTTTCTTCCAAGAACATCAAAGAGCTCATTCTCGATCATGAAATCAAAGAACTCCTTGGTCTCAGGTGAAAGCTCAGAATACATCTGCTGTCCAGCCTTCATGATCTCTTCAGGAGTACCTGTTGGAGCAGGGTTACCCTCCTTGAAGAACATGTCGTTGTCGTAGTATTTAAGATCATCTACTTCGATCTGCTTTTTACGCTGTTCCTGAATCTTAACAACAAAAGGAACGAAGGACTCTCTGATCTGCTTCCTGAAGTTCTCAACCTCGGCTCTTCTGTAGGAGTTTCTCATCATCCTGTTGTAGCCAAGCTCAACGTAAGTTTCATAACCAAGCTCTTTAGCCTGCCTGGTCCTGTTCTTAACAAGCTGATCGTAGATATCATCTATCTCTGAAGTAACTGACTGGAAGTACTCTGAAAGGGCGTTCCATGCTCTCTTTCTAACGTCTCTGTCCTTGTCAGTAAGGTATTTACGAAGAAGTGAAATATTGAGCTCTTCTCCATTAAATGGGATCTTAGCTGAAGCAATGAGCTTGTCGTACTTACTGATAAGAGCGTTCTCCTCCTGCATAAGAGGAAGGATCTTCTCATCAATAGAATTGTTCTGAAGCTCAATGTTTTTAAAGGCCACCTTGCTGATCTTGTCCTCAAGATAAGGCCTAAATGGTGACTCAAACAAAACCTTATTGTAGTCGTTTGAGTACTTACTGATAAGAGGAGTTATCTCATCGATATAGTCGTTCTCCTTGGAGTAGAACTCCTCTGTTGTATCGATATTGTGTCTGAATACACCAAGCTTTAAGTTGGTGTAAACGTCTCCGATAAATTCGTAATATTTTTTATGAAGCTCGAACTGTTCTTCTCCGCTCTTGGCGTTTTTGCTGTCCTCAATGAGCTTTTCAAAAAAGCTTTTTACATCGTCCATATTTACCCTTGTGTAGGGCATTTCAGAGCATTTCATATGCAAAAACCTGCTTTCCAAAATTTAATATAATTTTAATATTTTAATAAATAGAGTAACCGAATCATTATACATTGCATGTTAATTTTAATCAAGCTAACGTGTTAAAGCAGCAAACTGGCTTAATTTGAGATATCAACCCAGATAACAGGCCTTATGGCGCCGCCTGGCTTATTGACATAACGCTCAGTCATGCTTATCTGACCGTCTACAGTAACTATCGGTGAAGTGATAGCTTTTTTTCCAAAGTCGCCCTTGAGCCACCACCAGGAGGATCTGTAGCCCTTGTTGTCCCAGTTGTTGGCCTTACTAAGGACGTTTACGTTGCAGCCACCAGCCTCTGCGATATCTGTTATCGAAAGCTCCCTGTCGTGGTCCGTTGCGAAATACCTGGCTGCTTCATCTGCAGATAAAAGAGAAAGCACCTCTCCCTTTCTCTCTATAATCCTTGCCAGTTCTTTCTCGTTGAAGATTTTGGTGAACTCCTCAGAGTTTAGTCTCTGCCTTAGATCAGAGCCCTCCCAAGAAACTTCCTCGTATTTCTGATTCAGGTACCCGCTTGCGATTCCCTGTTTTGTCAAAAGACATACTCTCTTCCCGTCATTTTGAAGAACTATCCACTCAAGTCTCTCCCTTCCTAGGCGGGATCCATTAGTGTCAAATCGTCCAAAGTATACAACGTCTCCTTCGCTGCAGGACCTTAAGACCTTCATCTCCTGATCGTAGTACCTGCTGATGGCGATGGCCTTTCCGGCAAAAAAGATCATGGCTCCCACAAGAGCTGCTGCCAGAATATAGGTAATTGTCTTACCCCCAAACTTCTTGATATCTATGGCGCAGAGAAGGTCCGTTAGCTTCTTTCTTATAAGATAAGAAAGTAGTCCAAGAACTGCGGAAACCGCATAGGAACAGATAAACACCAGAAGGTACCACTTAAAATGTCCAATCTTGGTGTGGTCAAACACTATCCTTACAAAGTATCCATGAACCAAAAAGATCATGAGCTGGAGCTTACCAAAATACTCAAGGGCTCCGTTTCCAACTGCGATCTTCAGATTAATAAGAAGCAGGAACGTCACAAACACAAGACAGTTGATGGACTGGGCGATCAGTGTGATGAGAGCGTCAGTCCTGTATGTTGGAAGCATCTCGTGATAGTAACCGAACATGTAGTTGAATGCTATTCCAAGATAGGTAGTGATAAAAGTCAGGAAGAAAAATGAGATAAGAAGTTCGCTGTAGTGCTTCTTAAAGAAGGCCTCTATCTTATCTTTGAACCTGGCATATAAAAGTCCATAGACAAAGGTGATGGTTGAGTTAAACCACCACTCTCCCATAAAGTATGTCTCCTTGTAGTCATCGTAGTCGTGACCCCTGAAGAACGAGAAGGCTATCACAGCAAAGACGCACAGGATAAGAAGTGTTAAGGACACATCTTTATTTTTGAATATAGAAAACAGAGCTGTAAAAAGCACATAGAAAACGATGATCTCAACGATGAACCATCCGTTTCCATCAAGGAGCTCAATTCCAAGAACCTGTTTTAATGTAAGAAGGAAATTGTCGTGAACGCCCTTTTTGTAGGCGATACGATTGACTAAGATCGTAACGATGTTCACCAGGATAAATGGCACAAGAACAGCAGACAGTCTCTTTCTAAGAAAACCATCAAGGTAGTTTTTCTTATTAAGATAACTGTACAAAAGACCATATCCGGAACTGAAGAAGAATATAGCAGTAAAGAGAAAACCTATATGGTTGTAAAGAGTGATAGGTCCCTTACCTATTGAACCGTAATTGGTGATCCTCTGGGTTAAGTGATGAAGGATGATAGAAAAACATGCGAAGGTACGCATGGTCATCATCTGATCCCTCTCCAGATATTTTGCTGAAAACTCCCCCTTTGGCGCAATCTTTGCTCCCCAGAAAACAAGCACAAAGATCGCAAGTGGAAATACAAGTAATGAAAGATTAGCCATAGTTTTTATTCCCCAATAGTTTTTGATAACTCCCAAAAGGCAACAGCACTGGCTGCCGCCACATTAAGTGAATCCGCCCCGTGATACATGGGTATCTTGACGCAGTAGTCACAGGCTGCAATCGTCTCAGGAAGAAGACCCTCTCCTTCTGCCCCAAGAAAGATCGCAAGTTTATCCTGACATCTAAGTTCCATGTCGTCAATATCTTTAGTGTCGTTTCTAAGTGCCATGGCTACTGACTTAAAGCCAAGTTCTCTTAGGCACTCCATTTCTCTTTTCTCTGGTAAAAAAGTGTACGGCGCCTGAAATATGGTTCCCATGGATACCCTGGCAGCCCTTCTATACAGCGGATCTGAGCATCCTTTGTTAAAAAGAACTGCATCCATTCCAAGAGCCACGGCGCTTCTTACAATAGCTCCGATGTTGGTAGGATTGGTTACATTCTCAAGAACTGCGATGCGCCTTGCTCCCTGGACCACATCTGCCACTGACAAAAGCTCTTTTCTCCGAATCGCACACAGCACTCCCCTTGTCAGGTTGTAGCCTGTTATCTGCAAAAGAATTTCTTCCGCCGCAACATAGATTGGCACCTCGTAGTCTCTAAGCGCCCTCTCTACAAGACCTGCTGCTTCCTTGTTCATCTGACTTTCTTCTATCAAAAGAGATATGGGCTCGTACCCGGCATCCAACGCCCTTCCGATGACCTTTGGGCTCTCTGCGATAAATATCCCAAGCTCTGGTTCATACAGGTGGTAGAGCTGATTCTCCGAATACTCGTGATAGATGGAAAGGTCAGGAGTATTTATATTATCAACATGAATTATTCTGTCTTTACTATTCACCTTATGTTTATTGCTCCGTTCCATGCTCTTATTAAACCACAATCTATTTTCTCCTTAATGAGAAATTATTGCAAGAAATATGGTATATTAATATCACTACGATGTTTTGGAGGGGTAACATGAGCTTTGTTGTTTTTACAGATGGAAGTGCCAATCTTCCCAAAGATAAGCTTGAGGGCATAAGACTTCTGCCTTGCAGCTATTTACTGGACGGAGAACAGGTTGAGTACTCCGGGGATATCGAGACATTTGATTCCCACACATTTTATGAAGGACTACGTAATGGCAAGTCTGCACAGACCAGCCTTTTAAATACAGATCTTTTCATGACACACTTCAGGCCTGTTCTTGAAGAGGGTGAAGATATAGTTTATATCGCCATGGCATCAGGTATCAGCGGAACCTATAACGCTGCACATCTTGCTGCTGATGAACTTATGGAGGAATTCCCTGATAGATTCGTTCATATCGTTGATTCTAAGGGATGCGGTTTTGGATCAGGACTTCTTGCAATTAAGGCCGCTGCACTTAGCGCACAGGGAGCAAGCTGCAGAGAGGCAGCTACTATCCTTGACGAAGCTGTTCCTCACGCATGCCAGTACTTTACAGTGGATGACCTTGGATTCCTTAAAAAGACAGGAAGAGTTTCAGGAGCTGCTGCCAGCATCGGAACAATGCTGAACATCAAGCCTATTCTCTTTGGTGACAGCACAGGACATATCATCTCCTGCGGCAAGGTAAGAGGTAGAAAAGCTTCCATTGATTTCATAGCGAAAAAGTATGCAGAGAAGCACATCGATACATTAGATAACAGTAACACCGTATTCATTTCTCACGGCGACTGTCCGGATGACGCCAAGGCTCTGGCAACTCTTGTAAGAGACATTAACCCAAGCGCCAACATCAGGATCTGCGTCCACGAGCCATTTTCCGGAGCCCATGTAGGACCTGGAATGCTGGGCCTGTTCTTCTGGGGTTCAGAGAGATAAAACTTCATTTTATGATATGCAAAAGCCCCGAGGTACTATACCTCAGGGCTTTTATTTTTTTATAAAGATCAGATTCCTTTTTGCATCATTACTACTTTTGTAACTCCGTAGGAGTGTCTTCCCTCAAGCTGAACCTCCACAAGAAGTTCAAGCTTGCCACGGCTAAACATATCAGCGTTAAAGGCAAACTCGCACTCTGCCTTTGCTCCCCAGAGGTTGTTAAGTGGAAGCATGCACTCCTTTGCTCCAATAACCTCTACTCCATCTGGTGTGTGAAGTGTAATCCTAGCCCACTCCTCACGGCGCTGTTCGAAGCAGTTTCTAACTGTTACTTTGATCCTCTTCTCCTGTCCTGGCTTAAAGAATGGCTCCTCTTTAAGATCTACAAGAACTTCGAATGAAGGATAATAGCTTCTAATTACATTGCTGCTAAGAGATGAAAGCTCTCTTACTGACATGTGGTGATCCTTAAGTGTTGGGTTGATCCTGTGAATGTAGCCTAGCTCTCCGTTGCAGTGAAGATCTTCCTGACACTTGATTGTGTATCCGCCAGGAGCAAGGATGTCAACAATATCTACTCCAAGGAATCCAGGTACTACTCTGATGATCCTGTCTGCAAGCTCTGTGCAGGTTGCAGGAACCCAGATTCCATCCCACGTCTTGTCGATACACATTGTTACGATCTTATCTCCAAGAGGATCTGTCCATTTAGCCGGCAGCTCTTTTGCCCCATGAATGATTCCAAGGATTGCACCAAGTGTAGCACAGGTGCAGTCAGTATCCTCTCCGATCTCGTTGGCATGGATCATGCGCTGCTCGAAGTCATCGCCGTAGAGCCATGCAATAACGATGTAGCCCATGTGCTCTGGAGCATCCATTCCAGCTTCGCCCACGGTCTTAAAGCCCATGGCCTTGGTTCTTTCCTCGGCCTCCTTAACAGTGTTGCACTGAACACCGAAGGAACCAGGACATACCTCGTGGATAAGGGCGATAGCTTCCTTAAATGAAACGTTCTTTTCCTTGCACTCAAGAGCTTTCTTTACGCACTTTGCTACCATTGAGTCTTCAGGTATATATGTAAGTGCGATGTCGATGAGCTTGTATGGATCGCTCTCAACAAATGCGGCTGACTGAAGAGCTGTAACAAAGATCTCAGCAAGCATACCTTCTGAAGCGTGGTCAACTATGGCATCCTCAAAGGCGTATCTGGTTGCAAGCTCTGGATTACCTGGAGCAAGACATGCCCAGATCTCAGATCTGATCCAGCATCCGTTTGAATTCTTATAGTCGTTATCTACTGCTCCGCTAAGGGGTGGTACAAGGCCTGCGCGAAGGTTTGCTTTTCCCTGACCATACTCAACCCAGTTGGGAATGATGTAGTTGAGCCAATACTCACCAAGGATAGAGGCATCAACGTTTCTGCCATATCTCTCAACAGCTGCAAGCCATGCGATCTGAAGGTCAAGGTCGTCATTGGCTGGAGGGCCATTCCTTAGATCCTGCACATAAAATGTAGCGTCGTTGAACTGTCTCTTTCCCTCGAAAGGACCACCAAGAACGCCGCCGATATTCTTGCCCATCCAGCAGCCTTTTACTTTATCTCTATATACATCGTGCTGTAATACCATCGTTAACTCCTCCTTAATCTGAGTCTGTTTTCTTAAGTCCATTTATCCACTCACAGCAAAGTTCAAACCAGTGAGCAGCGTGTATATTCTCTTCGGCTCCGTCTTTTCCGTCATACAATCCGCCTCCATGGCATCCTCCATGAAACAAGTGCATCTCAAAAGGAATACCTCTCTCCTGCCACGCTTTTCCCATCTCCAAAATAAAGAGGGGATCATCGTCATCAGTTTGGGCCATAAATAATGGCGGCAGCTCTAATGGGAGTTTAAGCAGTATGGATTCTGATGCATTTGTTAATGGAATATCCCTCGAAAAACCGCAAAGCCTCCTATAAACACTGGTTTCGTGATCTGTGACACCGGTGTTCGTAAATGCGCCGTATACCATTATTTCTGCGTCTGGGAGAATTTTTTCTGTGGATATTTCATCGTAGATTCCAAGGTAACCCTTGGAAGATTGTATGTTTACTAAAGAAGTTAGAATACCTCCGGCCGAAAAGCCAACTGTAATGATCTGGGGATCCCTGATACCGCCTTCTCTAGCAAAGTGCCTAAGGCACTGCATTGCCCTCATTCCATCTGCTGCTATCGCATCATTGTCATAGGGTCTTACACGGTAATTCAGGATCGCTACATTGAAGCCTTTTTCCCTGAAAGCCTTTGCCACAGGATAAGCTTCATGAACTGATTTAAATAAAAATGCACCCCCCGGGATGATAAGTATAAAATTTGGATCATATTTTATGAGGGGGAAAATAAATAATGAGGGTTTTTGTTGGTGAATTGTGTTATCCCATAGGGGTGTATTCTTATTATCCGGCCAAATCGATAATTTCGTTATTTTATGTTTAACAAGCTGAAAGCACATCTCGTCCCAGGCCATATTCGCGCCCGGAATCAGGCTTTCCCATTCCTCGGTTAAGTTCATGTACTTGTCCTCATGTATTTTCTAAACTGAGTGGGAGGAACATTTTCATATCGCTTGAATACTTTTGTAAAGGTTCTGTAGTCGTTAAATCCGACAGCTTCTGATATTTCTGCAATTCCCATCTCCGTATTAAGAAGAAGCTGCTTGGCCTTTTCCATACGAAGGTGAGTCAGATATGAGAGGTAATTGACTCCAAGCTCTGTTCTGAACACCCTACTTATGTAGTTAGGTGTCAGGTAAAAAGCTTCGCCAAGTATCTTAAGGCTTATCTCCTCATGAAGGTGTTCATTTAAGAATGTTGTCATGTCATGAATAAGCTTTTTATCTGTGTCAGAAGATACCTGATCTTTTAATATCTCTTTTTCCGAAAGCTTGATCTTGAGTCTGTCCACCAGCTCATCAAGTTCAGCAAAGTTAACGGGCTTAAGAAGATATGCTTCAACATGGAGCTTAAGCGCTTCCTGGCAGTAAGAGAAATCGTCGTAACCGCTGACAATTACAAAGGCGGTTTTAAGACCTCTTTTCCTGCACTGCCCTATAACCTCAAGGCCAGTAAATACAGGCATGCTGATATCAATGATCACTATGTCAGGGCTTAGAGACTCAATTTTTTCCAAAGTCTCTTTTCCATCTCTGGCTTCACCTACAAGGGTGCAGCCGTGCTTTTCCCAGTCAAATAGTGTCTTGAAGCCTTCTCTGATTGTATGTTCATCATCTGCCAGAAGTACCTTTAGACTACGCATTAGTGTATTTCTGCTCCTTCCCCGGTATTGGATATTTCTTTGCGGATCCTGATAATTGCTGTAATTCCGCCGCTTGGATTTTCTTTATAGCTAAGGCCACAGGATTCATCGTAAAAGAGCTTTAACCTGTGCTGGACATTTTGAAGACCGATGCTGCTGTGCTTATCCTTGTCACTGACTTCTCCTGACAAAAGAGCTTTGATCCTCTCTCTTGCTTCGTCCGTCATTCCGATTCCATTGTCTGAAACAGAAAGTTCAATGTGGTCGTCCTCTGTTTCGTGAACTGAAATCTCGATCTTTCCGCTGTAACCCTTATCTCTTAAGCCATGCAAAATACTGTTTTCTACAACCGGCTGCAGGATAAAGTTTGGAAGTTCAATGTCCAGTAGGTCCGGCTCGCAATCGATGCTGCTCTCAATGTCTGTATATCTGTAGTGCATCAGAGCCAGGTAGTTTTCAATAAGATCAAGCTCGTGCTCTATAGTTACGATGGACTGGTTAAACCTCATGCTAAGCCTGAAGAATGAAACCAGCTTCATAAGCATATCCGCAACCTGAAGGTCGCTGTTCATCTCCGCACTGATACGTATTGTATCAAGGGTGTTATAGAGAAAATGCGGATTGATCTGACTCTTTAGATAAAGCATTGTCATCCGCTGCTCTCTCATCTGGGCATCTCTTAGCCTTGCCTGATTGTTTGTAACAATGATCACTATGATAAGAGCAATGATGCTGCTTATAAGATACATTGGTACAAACCTGAATATATCTTTAACTATGCTCTTTGCGTTTCTTCCAACAATGAGCCTTAGGCCATTGTCGGGAGACGCAAGGCTGGTGGCGTAGTAGCTTACGCCGCCGTAATTTACATATCCGCTTCCATTTTTAGGAAGCCTGTCCCCAATGAGTTCATCGGTACTAAGAAGAAGCTCATCCGGATTCATACTGCAGATAACTCTTCCGTTCTGTGTAGACAGCAGGTAGAAATAATCTGATTGTAAGGTGCTTGAACAGATGTAGTTGAGTCTGTCTACCGGTGCTGTCAGAACGATCTCTCCAATTTTCTCGTGAGGTGAGAAACTGTAGATGTCCCTCACCATCCAGAGACAAACTGAATAGTAAGGATTGGATACATACTCGCCGTTAAAACGCATGAAGTGAGGCTGTTTGTCGATTATGATCCTGCAGTTATCAAGCAGCATTGGCTCCTGCTCCATGGCAGCTATCTGCTCAGGAATGGTCATCCCGGTATTGTTACTCTTAGGTGTGGAAGAGGCATCATCGAAATGAAAGATCATATCCTCATTGTCCATGATGTAAATACCGCTGATGTCATTTCTGATGATCGTAAGTGATGAGTAGAAGTTCCTTAAGTACTTACCAGCTGAAAGCTTTTCACCTTCATCCATGTCCCTGTAGGTAGAGATGATATCAAGAACGTTGTCATCAGCCATGGTCATAAGTGAGACCCTGCTGATATCCTTGATCTTGTCATCAAGGGTCGTCAGCGTGTTGCAAAGGTATGTTCTGTTATTCTGGTTTTCACTTCGTATCTTGAGTACATAGTTTGTTCCGCTTATGGCTACGAATACAAAGAAATAAACGATACATAATAGTATGGTGATACTGAAAACCAGCTTTTTACTTTTGCTCTCACGCCTGCCTTTGCTACTCATCTGTTCCTCGTCTTATCCTTTCACTGCTCCTGCTGTCATACCCTCAACCATGAACCTGGACGCAAATACGTAGAATATCGCGATCGGCGCCAGACAGATGATAAGGGCCGCAAAAATGACCTGTACAGGAAATTGTGCTGAACCTGTCTTTGCTGAAAAATATATGGGTATTACTGAAAGTGGAAGCTTGGCTTTATCTGTGATAAATGTCATAGCAAGCTGAAGCTCATTCCAGGACAGAAGGAAAGTCTGAATAAGTGTGAACGCAAGTCCTGGCTTTGCAAGGGGTAGCATCACGTAGATAAATGATTTAAAGTTGCTCCCACCATCTATATATGTTGCCTCCATTAGTGCATCAGGCAAAGTATCAAAGTAGTTTTTCAACATCATCAGGTTGAAACACGTGCTAAGTGCAGCATAAGGAAGAACTACTGAAAAACGGCTTCCCAGCATTCCAAACTGTTTTACAGTCATGAATACCGGAAAAACAAGGGCTGCAGTTGGCATCATCATCCCCATAAGAAGTACATAGTAGAGAATGTGTTTACCTGGAAATTCGAGCTTTGAGAAAGCAAATGCTGAAAGAGATAAAACAACAAATACGATCAGCAGAACGCTTCCTACAATAAAGCAGCTGTTAAAAAAGTTCTTGTGCAGTGTCATGGAATTAAATACTACTGAGTAGTTCTTAAATCCGTTGACTGATAATGATTTTCTGAACATCACGATCAGGGGATACATAAAGATGAGGCAGGCAATAATGCAAAGGATATGTATCACCAGATCCTTGTTGTGTTTTTGTTTTCGTTTCATTTCAACTCTCACGGGCGCCACCTTATCCTTTCTCCTGCTTGTAATAGATCCTGAGCTGGACTGCAGTTATTGCCATTGCTATTACCAGCATAAGCGTTACAACTGCTGAAGCCTTACCCTGATTGAAGGTTTCAAAGGAAAGGGTGTTTATGTATGTGGAGAAGAACTCCGTCGCATGATTAGGGCCGCCTCCTGTAAGTACGTAAGGTATGTCGAAGGTTTTTAGTGAGCCGATCATGCCCATGATAAAGATTGTGAAATGAGTGCTTCGAAGCATAGGGAAGGTTACGAAAAAGAACCTCTGGAGACGGCTTGCGCCATCTATGTCCGCAGCTTCGTATACTTCTGTGGGGATGTTGAGCATTCCTGTGTAATAAACAAGCATGCTGTATCCGGTCCACTGCCAGATGTTTACTATGATGACCCACATGGTTGCCAGTGCAGGTGTGGCAAGCCACGGGAGCGCCAGTGAATCAAGGTGGGCGCTCCGCAGCATTTCATTTAGGTAACCTTTGTTGGTCTCTAAGATCTTGGAAAAAACCGAACCAACGATCGTAGGTGTAGCAACAATTGGCAGATATATCAAAGTCCTGTAAAGGCCTGACATCTTTAAACCGCTTCGCATAAGGCTTGCGAAGAACATTCCCAGAATTCCCTGAATGATGATCGTGGAAAAAGAGAACACCAGGAAATTTATAAGAATACGAATCAGAATCGGATCCTGAAAGAGTTCAATATAGTTCTGAAACCCTACCAGCTTCATTTCCTTGCTGATACCATTCCATTCAAAAAAACTGATCCTGACATTATATATGATCGGGTAAACAATAAACGCAGCGAATAATAACAGCATGGGAGCAACGTAAAAGTAGTTGAGCATTTGCCTTTTACGCATTTGCATTCCTCCTATTCTGTTTTTAGCGTGCTACGCTTTCTGATACCTGCTGGATCTTGGCAGCTGCCTCTTCAGGTGTTACATCACCAAGGGCAAGAGCCTCAAGCTGATCACATACCGCTGTTGAAAGCTCAGCGTACTGGATACCTCTTACGCCAGCAACGTTTGTCTTACCATTTTCTACAATGTACTCAAGGTTCTTCTGTCCATCCTCGCTAAGACCTTCTACATGAAGCTCCATATCGCTTAAGGTTGGCATGTACTCAAGGTACTGATTAACAAGAACATCCTGACCTGCAGTTACAAGATAGCTCATCCACTTGAAAGCTGCGTCCTTAACCTTTGACTCAGGATTCATGCAGAGGATAACGTCTGTAGATGCGGTAACTGGTGCTACCTTTCCGTCGTCGTTCCAGTCAATAAGGAAGATATCGTGATCCTTGCCTTCTCCGTTGAAGTTAGCCTTTGTCTCCTCGTCGCTTAATGTGTACATGTTCATAGCCCATGAACCATTAGCAAACATTGGGATGCTTCCTTCACGCTGGAACATATCATTAACTTCGTTGTAAAGAGTCATGCTGATGGCACTATCCTGGAATACTCCGTTGCTAAAGCTGTCCTGCCAGATCTTAAGTGACTCTATGATTGGCTCTGACTCGAAGGACTGCTTACCATCGATCGCATTGTAAAGAGCGTCTCTGTCAACATCAGCTGCAATTGTCATCCACATGTCAAGGTTAAGCCATGAATCCATAGCTCCAATAGCAAGTGGGAACTGTCCGTTTGCGCGAAGTGTCTTACATGTCTCTAACATCTCGCTGTAGTTAGTTGGGATCTCACAGCCGTTTTCCTTCATCATGTTTACGTCTGCCCAAAGGTATCCGGCGTAGGTCTGTCCAAGAGGAAGACCGTATGTATTTCCGTTGCCATCATTTACATTGGCGAGACATGATGCAAGGAACTTGTCCTGATAGTTGTCTCCCCATGTCTGCTTACAGAAAGGAGTAAGATCTTCTTCGAAATCGCGGAATGCTTCGAATGATGCTCCTGCACTGATTCCGAATACGTCAGGACCCTCTCCTCCCATCAGCTTTACACGAAGCTGATCCTGATGTGAGCTTGAACCAACGTACTGATACTCAACATCGATATCTGGATTTTCTTTTTCGAACTCATCAATAATCTTGTAAATTGGGCTGTCTGGTCCTGAATCTGCAGGATTCCAGGTCTGGAAAGTTACTTTTGTCTTTTCAACTGGAGCCTGTGAACCGCAGCCGGCAAGCATAACCGGGCACATAGCCATAGCTAAAAGCAATAATGCACCTTTTTTCATAACTCAATCTCCTTTTTCCGTTTTCCGTTTTTGTGACATATGTCTTTGATGGTTATATTATTGCTTACGCCCTAAAGTGTTATATAGTGCAATTTTATCCTCGAATGTGTCAATTTTAGCAGTGGCATTTTATATATTTACCAAAACGCAAAAAGACCCACAGGAAGAATGGCCGTAAATAGCCTCTTCCCTGCAGGTCTTTATCTCTTATTTAAGGTCGTACTCAAGCTTGACTGTGATTGTTGCAGTTTTATGCTGTGAGCTTGTGTCAAAAGCTCCGTCGTAAGAATAGCTGCTTGTTCCTGAGTTCTGAGCTGTTATCTGGAACACGCCAAGACTTGAGTTCTTGAGCTTGCCAAGCCTTGCTCCGGAGTTCTTGGCAATTATGTCTATTCTCTCTTTTGCATTCTGAGATGCCTTGTCGATAAGATCAAGTTTAAGGGCATCAAGGTCTGAGTAGTAATACTCAGGGTAATCTGACTCAAGCTCCACTCCTCTGTCAAGAAGGCTTGAGATATCTCTTGAAATCTTCTCAACTGTCTCGATGTTTCTTGAAGATACTGTCACGCTCTGGGTGAGCTTGTAGCCATCCTCTTCTGAACCAACGTAGTTGCCGTTGGCATCATATACATCCCTGTAGGTCCTTCTGATATCAACAGCGCTGAATACAATCTCATCCTCAGTAATATTGTTGTTCTGAAGATACTTCTTAACCTCGTCAGCGTCTGACTTGATCTTGGCATAAGCTGCCTGTGAGCTGTAGTCAACAGCGCTAAAAGAGCCTCTCCAGATAATGATGTCTGCATCAAAGTCCACACTTGCACTTCCTGTTGCAGAGATAACGTGGCTTGACTCAGACCTGAAATGAGAAAGTCCAAATGCAAGAGCTATACAGCTAAGAAGTACGCATACTCCGATAATAAGCGCGCTTAAAAATCCCGTTTTCTTTTCCATACTTTTTTCCTCCATAAAACTCCCCTTTTTAAAAAAACTATGGATTAATTATAGCACAAAAGCGCCCAGAAGCTTAACATTAAGCTCCTGGGCGAATAATTTATCACATATCTTCAAACACTTCCAAAATGGCGTCTTTAAGGTCTTCTGAGACGTCAGCTCCACGAAGCCACTTGGTGAACTCCGAAGGAGTCTTAGCATTAACTGCATCGTAGATCATGTCCTTGGTTCCGATCTCGATATAAGCTCTCTCAAGGATATCGAAAACTTCTGATACGTGGTCGTTGCCAGTAAGGACAACGTCAGAAATCACGATCTCTGCGCCCTTTCCTGTTTCCACGCTCTCAAGAGTTACGCTCTTCTTTTTACCAGCTCCGAGGATTGTAATAACATAATCTCTCCTCTCTGGGATCAGCGAAAGGTCTCCCTGTGCAGGTTTAACTTTTACTGTTACAGCACCGCCAGCCTCGTCATAGCTGCACTCAAATGTTGTTGTTGCAAAAGCTCCCTTTTCAAAGTCCATGGAACATCCGTCATCCTCGTAGAGGGTGTAGCTTCCATCAGCACCTGCTGCCACCACTAGCTCAAGACAGGTCGGATTATCTGTTCCATTCTCAGCACTGTCCGGTGCAATAGGAAGTATTGTTCCTGCTGCCATAAGAACTGGCATGTTGTAAATATCCCTGTAGAGCTTTCTCTTTTTGCCGCCTACATATACTCTTCCGCTAAGAAGGTCAACGTATCTTCCTTCAGGGATCAGCATGTTAACAGCTGAGAGCTTGAGCTTATCATCTAAAGGCTCAGTAATCGCTCCCACATAGAGGCTCTCACCAAAGCCGTACTCATTTGGAACGCGGTAAGACTCTTCATCGCTTGCATGGTCATAGTACATAGGTCTTACAAGAGGCTTATCCTCTTTGTACGCCCTGTAATTTTCTGTGTAGAGGTAAGGCACAAGTCTGTGACGAAGGCGCAGGAACTTCCTCATGGCGCTGTGGTATGGCTCATCTATTACCCATGGCTCCTTGTTAAGGAATGGGCTGCAGCTTGAGTGAAGTCTCATAATAGGTGAGAATACGCCAAACTGAATCCACCTTATAAGCCTCTCATCGTCCTTGTCACCCATCATGTGACCGCCAATATCATGGCTCCACCAGCCATATCCAACGTTACTTGATGTGCTTGTAAAGTAAGGCTGGAATGCAAGGCTCTTCCAGGAGCAGACTGTATCTCCGGAAAATCCTATTGGGTACCTGTGGCTGCCAGGACCTGCGTACCTTGAAAAGATCATAGGTCTCTTATTTCTCTTTTCCTGGTCCTTGTAGTGATAGTGATTAAGAAGAATAAGAGGATCCACATCTCCTGGCTTTTTGCCAAAGCCCTGCTGCCAGTCGATCCACCAGAAGTCCACGCCGTCATCTTCAAATGGATGCATCAGTTCTTCGAAATATGTGTCCCTGAATTTCTCATCTGCAAAATCAAATTCAACCGCTTCCTCAGTTACAGGATCTATACCCATCCTCTTTGCAGCCCTCTCGTACTGGTCCTCGAAGGCCCTTATTCCATCAGCAGGATGAAGGTTAAGTGTTGTAGCAAGCTTGTTGTCCTTAAGCATCTTAAGGAATCTCTTGTAGTCAGGAAAGAGCTTCTTATCCCAGGTGTAGCCGGTCCATCCGGTTCCGTACTTGGGATCAACCTCAGTGAGGTGCCAGTCCATATCTATTACAGCAACTGAAAGAGGGATCTCCTCCTCTTTGAACTTCTCAACTACTTCCTTGTAGCTCTCCTCAGAATACTTAAAGTATCTGCTCCACCAGTTTCCAAGAGCATATCTTGGAATAAGTGGAGTCTTGCCGCTAAGCTTATAAAAGTCCCTAAGTCCTCCGTAGTAGTCCTTGCCATATCCAAAGAAATAAAAGTCTGTGGTGTTCTCCGCTCTGTTTGTGAAGCACTGAAGCTCCTCGTCAAACACAGGGCTGTCGCCATCATAAAGTACTGCGAATCCCTCTTTTCCAAAGATACCAGGGCCAAGAGGAATAGAGCCGTCTATGGTATCCAGCGTCCTTACTGTGCCAGACAGGTTCTGTCCTGAATTGTTGTACTCAAAACTGTAGTGATATGTTGTACCATAATTCTTAAGCTCAATTGAAAGTCCGATAGATGAAAAGGGCTTCTCATCATACTTAAGAAGCAGCTCATCTGTCTCAACGGTAAGCCATCCTCCCTCATTACTTACCTTAGTCTCAACATCCTCAAAGTCCCTGTTTACTACAGTTCTTGAGAGCCTGTCCTCAAAGCAGCCCTCCTTACTGTACTCGAACCTTACGAGTCTGTCTGTCAGCACAGTGATCCTGTACTTATCCCCAGTTATTACCTTGCTCATGTTCCTTCTCCATTTACTCAACTTTTATAATATATGCGCCATTTGCCGGCACCATAATATTCAAGCATCCATCCGCAGAAGTCGCCTTAAATGCTGATCCAAACTCATCTGCATCTGAGCTCGCTCTGCCAGCGCCGATCTGCCACAGGGGAACAGATATCTCTTTTTCCTGATCCTCCATGGATATAACGCCGATGTACTTCTCATCATTCATAAACCTTGCTACCACAAGGATCTTGCCATCTGTTAAAAGAACCTTACGCCCGCCCTTTGCAAATGCAGGAACGTTCCTTCGAAGCTCCGCCATGCGCTTATAGAGATGATAGAACTTATCCCTCTCTTCCCCGGTCTTATCCCAGGGCATAGGGAATCTACAGCCGGAGTCATTCTCCGTATGTCCGTCAATTCCAAGCTCATCCCCGTAGTAAATGCATGGGATTCCCGCATATAACAGGTATGACAGCACCACGCCCCTGTATTTGTCAAAAGAGATCTCGCTGTAGTTGTGGACTCTTGGCACGTCGTGACTGTCAAAGAGATTCATCTGGCAGTCTGCTATAGCCTGAGGAATAACGGTGTAGTGGTCATTGCTCCTGCATACCACATCCCTTGCTGTCATCTCATATTTAACCTTCTTTATCTCAGGGCTCCTCTCTAAAAAGAGATCCGGAAGTCCTGCAAACTGTCTGACAATCCTGCCAAAGCCGAAGTAGTTCATTGGGGTATTCCAAAGTCCCCCCTGTAGATACTCACTGCAGTCAGCCCAGTGCTCGCCGATGATGATGGCGTCCTTTTTAACTGACCTGATGGCATCGCAGACTTCCTGCCATACTTCAGAAGCAAGCTGGACATCATCGTTTTTCGCAAACACATCCGCAACATCAAAGCGCCATCCATCGATGTTATAAGGGGCTTTAAGCCACTTTTTCAAAACGCTGTTTTCGTCTCTGTATATGAGGTCTCTAAGCTCCTCATTTCTGTAATCAAGAACAGGAAGAGTTGGAAGGTCCCACCAGCCAAGGAGGGATCCGTCTTCCTTTTTGAAGTAAAACTCTCTGTGGTCAGTGGTCCACTTATTCTCAATACCTGTGTGGTTTATGGAGATATCAAGAACAAGCTTTAAGCCAGCCTCGTGAAGCGCTGCAGACAACTCTGCCAGAGCCTCATCTCCCCCAAAGTGCTCATCTACATGGAAGTAGTCATTGCAGTCGTACTTGTGGGTTGAGTAGGAAGCAAATATGGGATTTAAGTAAACCGCTGTAACTCCAAGGTCCCTAAGGTACGGTATCTTCTCTTTTACCCCATAAAGGTCTCCGCCAAAAAAGTCCATGCCATGGCCCTGGTCGTAAGGAAGGGGCCGCAAGTTCCAGTCAGAAATCTTCGTTGGAGTATGTCCCCTGTAGGTGTACTCGCCGGTCCGTACAGTAATGCTCTCATCGCCATTGCAGAACCTCTCGGGGAATATCTGGTAAAAAACTGCGCCGTCAACCCAGTCAGGTTTAACGTAATCAGCCATGATAACAAAGTCGTGTTTGTAATCAGGTAGGGTCGTAGTTACCCCAGCCTGAGTGTAAAAATATGCCACCGTATCTGTGGTTATTACAAAGTGGTACTGAAGCCTTGGTTCGTTAACCTTCACATTAACCTTGTAATAGTCGAGCCCACCTTCAGTCCTGTCGTATTCCATATTGAGGTAAGCCTCTGCTCCGTTAACCAGTCTCCAGAGGAGAACATCTTTTACCGCATCGTCATGCAAAAACCTGACGAAGATTGTGATCTTGTCGCCAATTCCGGGAGCGGTATTACTGACAAATGCGCTGGTTCCATCACTATAGATACTAAGTGTAAAATCTCTCATCAAACTGCCCTTAACCTCTCGTTAACCCTTCACAGAACCTGACAGTCCCTCCACATAGAACCTCTGAAGCCAGATAAAGAGAATGACTATAGGCACTGCAACAATAACTGCGCCTGCGGCAAACTGAGTGTAATAGGTGTCGATACGTCTGAAGTCTGTAAGCCAGTAAAGACCTACTGCAACCGTGTATGAACTCTGCTTGTCGCCAAAGAGCATGCTTGGGAAAATGTAGTCTGACCACGCTCCCAAAAAGGCCCCAAGTACAGTATACACGATTATTGACTTGGACAGTGGCAGAGTTATGTGTGTAAAGATCTGAAGCCTTGATGCACCATCGATGATGGCAGCTTCATCTATAGCCTTAGGAATAGTATCAAAAAATCCCTTGCTGACATGATAGCCCATGGCTGCACCTGCTGCTCCAACAATGATAAGGGCAAGGAGGGACTGATTAAGTCCAAGGCCCTTTAAGATGTTGTAAACCGCAATAAGTGACATAAAGCCAGGGAACATACCAATGATCATCAGCACGTTCATAAAGGCCTTTCTTCCTGTGAACCTGGTCCTGCTAAGAGTAAAGCTGGTACCAAGAACAATCAGCGTGTTGCACACGCAGCTGGCTGCAGCCACGATCAAAGTGTTGACCCACCATCTCCTGAAGGGGAGAACTGCGTCTGCGGAAAAGAGCTTTAGGAAGTTATCAAATGTAAATCCATGAGGGATGAAGTATCCAACATAGTAGCCCTGCTCTGCTCTGAAAGCAGTAAGTACGATCCAAAGGATCGGGAACATCCAGATGATCCCAAGGATAGTAAGGGCGATGTAGCCAACGTTTGTCTTGGTCATCTTCATGACCATCACAAGGGTAAAGTATGCAGCCACAAGACCTATAAAGTAGCCCGCCATAAGGTCCTTATTAAGGAACCCATTTGCAAGCCCTGCCTTTTCAAGGATGGACTTGGTGCTGAACATAAGGAGTGTCCAGGCTGCTGTTGCTACTGCCTGAATGACCATCCATGCCTTTATGCCCTGTACTGTTGTTTTAACTGCGCTAAGCGCTCCCAGCAAAAGAGATATCACTGTAAGTACTACTGCTGCGTACAGAAGCACTACTGCCTTTGATGAGGCGTCTGATGATATGAGCCTTCCAAAAAGCGAGATGGCGCTATAGCTCTTTTCCCCGGTCCTTGCAAATGGAAGGAGGAGACTTACTACGCCTATAACTGCTCCTATGAGGCTCTTTAACTGATAATCTAAATTTAAACCTATGACTGTTTTCCTGTTCATTACTGGAATCCCTCCTCGTTCTTCATGGCTCCGGATCTGGAGAAAGAAATTAGGGTGAAGACAGCAGAGATAGCAAAGATAATGATTCCAATGGTTGCAGCCAAGTTGTAATCATTGCTGTCCTTTGTGAGCTTGTAAAGCCACGTAACAAGGAGGTCCGTTTTTCCAGCGCCCTTAAAATACTCTAAGGTATTGGGCTCACCACCAGTCATAAAGTAGATGGTGTTAAAGTTATTAAAGTTGGAAATAAGGTTTGCTATTAAATATGGAGTTGTGACGAACCACATGTAAGGGAAAGTGATCTTCCTAAACATGGTAAAAGGTCCTGCTCCATCAAGTTTCGCGCTTTCGTAAAGTTCCTCCGGGATGTTCATAAGGATTCCGCTGACCATGAGCATGGTAACAGGAACTCCGATCCAGAAGTTAACAAGGATAACTGAAAATCTTGCCCAGGTGGTATTTGAAAGAAATGGAAGGGCCTTAACGGTAAATCCCCACTGCTGGAGAAGTACGTTAAAGATTCCCCTCTCGCCCAGCATTGTAGCCACAACGCGGAGGGTGATAAATGAAGGTATCGCCATGGTGATGACGAAGATGGTGCGCCAGAATTTCTTGAACTTTATACCCTTTGAATTGATGATCATTGCAAGGACCATTCCGCCAAAGTAGCAGGTAAAGGTAGCTGCAAAGCCCCAGATAAGGGTCCATCCAAGAACTGGCCAGAAGGTTGCTGAAAGTCTGTCTCCCGCTGAAAGGAGCTTGCCAAAGTTCTCAAGTCCCACCCAGTCAAAGAGGTTTCCCGGAGGCTGATGCTCCTGGTCGTAGTTGGTAAACGCCATCAGGATCATGTAGAAAAGAGGCATTACCGTAAAGGTTGAAAGTCCCAGTACTGGAAGGGACAGTAAAAGCATGTGTACGTTCTCGTTGGTAAGACTCCTTATATCCTCTACAAGGGAGTTAACGTGTTTACCACTCTTTCTGCGGACTCTTGCATTTTCTCCTGAATGGATGGAAAAGAGCCACAGCGCTATGAAAGCTACTGAGATAACCACAGCTACAACGCCATAGAGAAGGATAAGCATGGAATTGTCACCGGGCTTTACTTCATAGATTCCGATAGCCTCGTTAAATTCCATGTGCTGAAGGCTCTCGCCAAGAGTTGTCAGATTAGCAAGGTTCCTGCCCCCAGCAAGAACCATGAAGGTTATGTAAAGAGCCTGCATAAGTGCAAAGAGAAGCCCTTTTCCGATCTGACCATTTCTGATATTGGCTAGTCCCAGAACAATGTAGGACAGCTTGGAAAAGATATCCCCTTTGGTAAAGATGGTGATGAAGTTTCGTTTTTTTGCTATAGAGTTCATAAAAAGAGTTCCTTTGGAAAATATGGGGCTGCTTAGACTGCAGCCCCTTTAGATATCAGTTGGTAAGTGTTCCTGTGATGCTGTCTACCAGGGCATCAAGCTGTGCCTGAAGGTTATCTTTTGTTACATCGCCGTAGTAGATGCCATCTCCGAGAGCCTTCATAGGATCCCAGTAATCACCCATCTTAGGGATGCTTGGCTGGTTTGTTGCAAGAGCAGCCTGGTCGTTAAGTGCTCCAGATACGATGTCTGCCTTGATGGCATCTGACTCTGAAAGAGACTTAAGTACAGGTACATCACCCTGCTCAGTGTATCTTGTAAGGCAGCTCTCAGGGCTTGCCATGTATACTGCAAGCTGCTGTGCACAGAGAGGATATGCAGTGTTTGACTTAACAGTGATAGTCTTGAAATCAACGAAGTTTGAAAGCTGAACTTCCTTACCTGCGATAGTTGCTGTTGGAAGAGCTACTGCTCCAAGCTTGTCTCCAAGAGAAGCCTTGTAGTCAGGTGCACTCCATGCGCCATCTGTGATAGCACCAAGGTTGCCTTCCTTGAAAGCAGCTCCGCCGACACCGTCAGCGTTCTCAAGGTACTTGTCGTTGTGAGCAAGATCGATCATGTACTCACCGGATGCAAGTCCGTTTGCGTTATTGAAGCTGCACTCTGTCTCATCTTTTCCGTCTGCTCCAAAAAGTGTGCATCCGTTTCCAAGGAAGAACATCTCTGCATACCATGAGTTTGTGAACTGTGTTGAGAAGTTCCACTTGCCCTCACCAAGATCCTTAGCCATCATGGTGTCGAGGTTCTTAACCTCATCCTCTGTGAAGAGATCCTTGTTGTAATACATGAAGAATGTATTTGGTGAGAAAGGAACTGCATATGTAAGGCCGTCGATTGTAACAGCGTTGATAGCGCTCTCTGGAAGGTCGCCTGCAATTGTGTCAAAGTCCTTGGCGATTGGAAGAAGAAGTCCCTTACCTGCCATATCTGCAACACCGCCTGATGGTGTATAGAAGATATCTGCTGCTGTGTCTGCATCTGTCTCAACTGCCTGAGGCGCTTCATCAATGCCAACTACTGCAATCTCGTATGTGATGTTGAACTCGTCATGAGCTTCATCGAATTTCTGAACCATCTGATCTGTGATATCCACTTCCTCTTCAGGAACCCAGATCTTAAGTGTTACGTCCTGAGTCTCTGCTGGAGCCTGAGCCTGTGCTGCTGATGCTGCATCTGTAGAAGTTGCTGCTCCTGCTGTAGCGCCTTCGCTTCCGCATCCAACAAGTGCTGACATGGTCACTACTGCTGTCATAAGTAGTGCGCTTAACTTTTTCAAATTCATTACCTGATCCTCCTAAATTTCATGATGAAAACGTTTTTAGATTTTGTCCCCTAATGCATTAGTTTCGTCAATTTGGTTAATCGCTTTACCAAGACTATAAATTAAAGGGGATTGATGGTCAATCCCCTTTTAGCCTTTTCTCTGTTTTGTATAAAAATATTGGTTAACAAATGGTTAACGCAATTACTGCTCTAACAGATTTCTTACTGAATGCCGCTCTGCCACGCGGATTGGAAGCCTTTCATCCGCTGTAAGATCTGCCTCTCCCCGTATCATTCTGAAGAGATACTCAGAGGCCTTCTCCGCCTTCATGTCAAAGTCCTGAGCAATTGATGTGAGCTTTGGTGTCATGTACTCACAGTTGGGCAGATTGTCAAAACCAATAACTGAGATGTCATAGGGCACCCTTATACCACACTGGGACAGCCCCTCGATAACTCCAAAGGCCACAATGTCCGACATGCAGGATACCGCGGTGTATCCGCCGTTTGAAAAGCCGATATCCTGTCCCACATCCACAGCGCTGTAGTAGGAAGACTCGCAGTAAAAAATGCTGCTCTCTCCAAACTTAACTCCACTTTCCCTGCAGGCATCGGTAAAGCCCTTGTAGCGCTCCCTGATAACACCGTCCTCTTTAAACTCAGGTGCTACCAGAGCCAGGTTCTTGTGTCCCTTGCCAATAAGGTATCTGGCTGCCAGGTATCCACCTCTGTAGTCCTCAATACCCACGTTAACCACGTTCTCTGTGGGGGAATAGGTATCGATAAACACTGCAGGAGAATCCAGGAGCTTCTTGATCTCCTTAACCTCCTCAGTAAATATTCCAAGGAAAAAGGTTCCATCAACGTTCCAGGAAGAAAGGAGTGGTATTATCTCTTTTGGATCATGGACACATCTCATCATGAGATAGTAGTCCTCGTTTCTGACGCACCTCTCCAGTGCTGCGATAATATGAGCATTATAAGGATTGGTAAAAAAGTCCTCGTCCTTTCCAAGGTATGGAACCACAAGGCCAATGATCCTGCTCTCTTTCTTAGCCAGTGACCTGGCCATGGCATTTGGCCTGTAATTGGTTTCCTTGATGATTTCGTTAACCTTGCGTCTTGTTTCCTCCGAAACCTTGTGGTTATTGCCATTTATTACGTTAGAGACCGTAGCCGTGCTGACTCCGGCCCTCTCTGCTATCATCTTAAGATTCATAATTCTCTCCAAGGCATACAAAAAACGCAGTTTTCCGTCTAGTATGCTCATCGCTTAAAAACAGTAAACATCTTACATTAAGCGGTTAACCATTTTTAACTATACAGAAAACTGCGTCCCGGTGTCAACTACAAATTGAACAGATTCATCTGCTGATACTTTTCTGGCAGATCGTTCATGTATTCAAAACACTCATCCGGCCTATGGAGCATCCCGCCCTCTTTGCAGATACGATTAAATACAGCCCATAGCTCTTTTGACCTGGGGCTTGCCACGTCGTAGCTGTTGCCATAGGTCCTGATATACTTGTCCTTAAGCCCAGGAAAATGCTTATCAAGGGCTTCATAGTAGTACTCTCTGTCACCTTCACGCAACGTCACTCCCATGCCAAAACAGATAACACCCTTAACACCAACTCTCACGCATTCGTTAAGGATTGCGCTCACATTCTCTACTGTGTCGTTGATAAAGGGAAGAAGGGGCGTGAGCCAGACTACTGTGGGAATCCCTCTCTCCTGCATCTTCTCAAGGACTTCTATGCGGCGCTTGGTGTTACAGACATTAGGCTCAATTATGCTGCAAAGCTCATCGTCGTAGGTTGTAAGTGTCATCTCCACAACGCACTTGGCCTTTTTATTTATCTCATCAAGGAGATCGATGTCCCTTAAAATCCTGTCGGACTTGGTCTGAATAGCCAGACCAAACTCATATCTTGATATGATCTCAAGGCATTTTCTGGTAAGCCCCAACTGCTCTTCGCAGTGCATGTATGGATCCGACATGGCGCCTGTTCCGATCATGCATTTCTTTCTCTTGGACTTAAGAGCCGCTTCAAGAAGCTGCGGCGCATTCTGCTTGACTTCAATATCTTCAAAGGGATGAGTAAACTGGTAGCACTTGCTCCTGCTGTCGCAGTAAATACAGCCATGGGTACAGCCACGGTAGATATTCATTCCGGCATTTCCGTTATGTGCAGTTAATATTCCCTTGGCGTCAACGAAGTGCATACCAACTCCCCTTTCTATAATCTATTATAAGCATATTTTTGCACATAATAAAAAGCGGACCGCAATCATCACTGATTTTGGTCCGTTTTGCCACATTACCATCTTCCTGGGATAAGCTTAAACAGCGCAGTATTCTTGTAGGCTATTGGACTGTCATACTCAAATGCCACAATGGCATCTTCTGTTGCTGTAATAGTCTGGAGCTCTGCATTTGTATAGGGATCTGTCACCCTGGCCATGACCTGCCCCTTAATGACGTTATCCCCTGCCCTGGCCAGGGTCTCAAGAAAGCCCGCTTCATTGGCCCTTACACTAATAAACTTCTCACTCTCAACCACTTTGGCTGTATAACCTGTAAATCCCTGATATTTGATTATCTTCTCTTTTTCAAGGAAAGATAAAACCGCATTCACACCGAGCCTTGCACTTATCTTATCAATCTTTTCTGTGCTGGATGTGTAGATTGAAAAGGCTTCAGTCTCCCATATCTGCCAGTTGTAATTTAAAGTGGCGGTATCAAAGGGTCTTGGTTTATGAAGTACTACAAAGGGAAGACCAAACTTTTTTGCCAGCTCTATATTCTCATTGCCGGTCTTCATCATCCTGACCTGGGGAACGAAATGTCCAGGCATGTAGAAGGAAGCAAACTGAATTCCATATTTGTAATCCTTGATTCTGTCAAATATCCCTCCAGCAATTCTCTGGGTAGTCTCACCCTTGTCGTAGCCAGGAAACATTCGATTAATATCAGTATTATCAATACTCCAGAATCTCTTTTTAATATTAACTGAATAGGGATTTCCACAGGGAACTACCATTATGGAATGGCCATCTGTGATCATCCCCTTTTCTTCAAGCTTTCTAAGCTCAGTTACCAGTAGGCTACAGGCATATATCTGCTGATACTCATTACCTCTAAGGCTCCCCATGACGCATACTGTTTTTTCTCCAGAGCCAAACTCATAGCCCTTTACTCTGAAATCATCCCTGTATAAACCTTTGAAGGAATAGATAAGTTCCTCTTTCATAAGTTGTTCTCCGTCAAAACTTTTTCTCTTAGTATTCTTCCCATAAGGGAGCCATCCTCTACCACAGGGTACTCTCTTACTGTGAAAAGAAGTCCATCCTCCGGAGCAAGTATTTCTGCCATCACATCTCCGCTAAGTGGGTTGATGATCCTCCCTACCAGCTCGCCAGCTTTTACCCTGCTGCCATGTTCTCTTTCCTTCATGTAGATCCCAGAGCATGGTGCGTTAAGATAACAGACATCCTCACCATCTGCATCATAAGCCACGATAGGCTTTTTGACCTCTCTACTCTCTCCTGTCCATATGCCAAGCTCTTTCATAAGGGAAAAGATTCCATCAGAAAGCTGCTGCCCAAAGGAACGGGTAATCCTCATTCCGACTCCCATCTCAACCACCAGAGTGTTGGTCTGTCTGCTGTTAAGGGAGTAGGCAAGGGTTGACTCAAGAACTGTGCTGGCTCCATGGACCCATATGAGATCCATGTTGGCTTTAGTGGCTATTGGGACAAGCTCTTTTGCATGTAATTCATTTATCCTTATCTGGGGAATTTCAGTAAGAAAGATATTGCTGGCATGGATATCTATTACAAGATCTGCCCCCTCAAGCTCCTCAACTATCTTTGATGCCATGAACTCATTCATGTCTCCCTCAAGATTGCCCGGAAAGATCCTGTTCATATCAAGATCAAAAGCGGGAATGCCTCTTGTTATTGAGTCTATTCCAAAGGGGTTCATGGCTGGGTATATATCAACGATGCCTCTTAGATCACTAGCTGACTGTCTTATGCGTCTTGCTATCTCAAAGCTTACATACTGCCCTTCCAGTTCATCTCCATGAATACCAGTGACAATGCATATGCGCTTTTTGCCATCACCCGCGCTCATTCTGTGTCTCTTTATTGCATATTCTTCATCTACAGGAAGTGGTATACGGACCACATCCTCTATGGATTCAATCAGTTCACTCATCTGTTTCCTCTTCTACGATTACGTTTATTTCCTGGTTCTGGGTAACATTCCCAGTAAAGATCCCCTGGTTTACAAGGCAGTCCGCATAGTCTCTGCCATTTGAGATCTTGATATATTCATCACCAACTATCTTTTTATTGGTGGGATCAAAGCCAAGCCACTTTTTGTCATGCCATACTTCCACCCATGCGTGGGATCTGCCTTCACCCATCATCATCCCTGTGACATATCTGCAGGGTATCTTGTCCATTCTACACAGAGACAGCATGATATGCGCGTAGTCCTGACATACACCAGTACCACCTGCAAAAGCCTCTTCAGCAGTGGTTTCCATACTGGTATAGCCCTGACCATATTTAAATGAACCATTAAGTCCATCCATAATGTGCAGGGCTTTTTCCTTGGCGTCTCTTAAATCTGAGAGTTTAAGTTGTTTGTAATACTCTAAGATACTGGTCCCTGGCCTTGTTATAGGGGTCTGATATCTATAAAGTCCCACTCTGTGTATCTCATGGGAGCTTTCATATTCAGAAAGACCTGTTCTGGCAATTCCAGTCACATCAAAGCCAAAGCTGTTGTGAAACTCATTGGTGTAACCAAAGAGAGTGATGTTGCCATAGGAATCCGTATTTTCACTTGTTATGTGATCCGGGTAAACAGATACCGACATCTTTTCAATACGCTGCATATCTGTATCGTGTGGAATACATTTCAGGGAAAAACGATGGTTGTTAACTGCTCCACTAAATGTCAGCTTCATGTGATACCCAAATTTGAGCGTTTTCACATTGAATCACCTACCAGTTTTTCAACAGAATCGATCAGTGCGTCATAGGGAACATCATCAAGCTGCACCAGATAGTTTACATACGCCATGGTTTTGGGACTGTACCTCATGGTGCTCTTGTCAATTCTGTTAGTCAGCCTTCTTGCTTCTCTTCTTATCTTCTCAGGAGGTTCCTTGAGTCTTGCATAAAGATCGATCCTCTCAACAAGCTTTCCGACTTTTATCATGTTCCTTATCTGGGACTCATCGATGTCATCATCTGCCATCCCCCAGAAGGCCACCAGATTGTCAGTCACTTTCTGAAGGCCGATAAGTGGAGCCTTTGAAATAGCTGCCTGGTTCATTGCATACACTGCAAGCTGAATGTATGACAGCGTATCACTTCCAATCTCTTCCCTAAGGACGATGGCATTGTCATAGGCTCTCATGAGATTTGAAAAGATGGAGTTTTCATCCTCAAGGGAAAAACAGTACTTCCTGCTAAAGTCTTCCTTGGACTCATAAACATTTGGGATATCCTGACTTTTGCAAAATGCCTTATACTCCAGATCATCAACATCGATCATTGTGTCAAACCTTGACTCAAAGATCTTGATGGTGGAGTAAACTCTCTCCGTATATCTGCCAAGCCAATATAGTCTGTCTGTGTTTTCTACTGAGATAATACCCATGTATCCTTGAAACCTCCTCCCTGTGAAGAATTGACGATGAATGAATCCGGGTTTCTGGAAAATCTGGTAAGTCCGCTTTTCCATACCATGGGTTCATCTGCCATAAGTACAAAAGCTCTAAGGTCTGCTTTTCTGGGAAGAAGCTGTCCCTTTTCCATGATGTCGATATCCAGAAAATCTATAACCTCCTGAGCTATAAAACGCCTTGGCTCCTTCTGAAGCATTTCTTTGAATCTGGCCTTTTCTTCCATGGTCATTTTGCTTCCAAATACAACGCCATAACCTCCAGCCTCAGCAACGTCTTTAAGCACAAGGTCGTCGAAATGCTCCATGACATACTTCATATCCTCCTCATAGTATGGAAGATACGTTGGGGCATTACTAAGGATTGGCTCCTCGCCCAGATAATAGCTGATCATCTTTGGAACAAAGTAGTAGATTCCTTTGTCATCAGCAACGCCATTTCCCGGGGCATTTATCAGGGCAACATTTCCTTTTCTGTAGATATCAAAGATATGAGGAATACCGATGACGGATTCCCTGTTAAAGTTCATCGGGTCAAGGTACTCATCAGAGATACGCCTGTAGACTGCGCCAACCTTCTCTTTTCTTCCTGAGTAATCAATGAAATACAGATGGTCGTTTTCTACGATGAGTTCACTTCCAGAAACCAGATGAGCTCCTGTTTTCTCAGCAAGGTAAGAATGTTCAAAATATGCTGCATTATATCTTCCTGGAGTTAGGATCACAGTATGTCCGCCAACATTTACATGATCCATAGTACGGCGCAGAAGATCCGCATAATTTCTGTTATCCTCTATATGCTTGCCTGTAAAGAGATCCGGAGCGCTTCGCCTTGAAATCTTCCTGGCTATCATGGGATAAGAAGCTCCTGATGGGATCCTTAAGTTGTCCTCCAGGATATACCAGTTCCCATCCTTGCCCTGAACAAGGTCAATACCGGAGATATGAGAATAAATTCCCTTTGGGGGCTTGATTCCTTCGCACTGGGGCAGATATCCGCTGCCAGCGTAGATGAATTCCTCAGGAACCACACCATCCTTAACAATTCGCTTATCGCCGTAGATATCATCAATGAAATGATTAAGGGCAACAACTCTCTGTTTGAGCCCCTTTTCCAGATAATCAAACTCCTTGCTGTCTATCACCCTTGGAATAACATCAAATGGAAAGAGCTGTTCTTTAAATTCATTGTTCTTGTAGATTCCGAACTTTACACCGTAGCGGGCAAGCTGCTCGTTGACATCTCCTGCTCCTGCGTATAATTCCATGTCTTCAACCCGCTCTTTTTTGCTGAATATGTCTGTGTAGGTTACCATACTCATTCCTCCTTCCCTTATTCTGTCCCCAGGTAAACAGGTGATGCATTTTTCTAACCAGCTGGTTACACTCAGGAAAATAGTAGTCTGCACCCGAATTGTTGTTGTCGCTAAGTGATATCTGAGTGTTTGTTCCTGTCATATTTTTCAGGTAGTCCACCATGTTCTGGACCGACGCATTTTTGCTGTATATCTTAAGATATGAAAATCCCTGGTACTCATCTGACGGATACGAAATAAGCTTAAGTTCGCTGGCAATTTCGCTTTGCTCGATATCTCTTTTCAGAGCTTCTATTTTCTCTGTCTCATCGATGCACATCATGTAGACAACAGGGTGCTCATGGGGTCTTTCTTTATTCAGATAATTCCTGTAGGGGGACTTGTGCATCCTTTCGTAGATATCTTTTTCAGCCCTGTTCTTAAGCTTTCTGTAGTAGATGATAAGCACATCCTCAAGGATCACTGTGGTAAATACGTTGAAGCTTCTTCGAAGGATAAACTCCTCTACCTGGCTGGCGTGGCTTGCTGAGATCACGTAGACCATTGGGTATCTGTTTTCTGCGATATCATATAGGATCGCTCCGTTCATGGCGATGATGGGAAGCTTTGGTCTTACGTCAGTCATACCTTCAAGGAACCCCGCGGGAGTTCTCATGGTCATGAAGGTTAAGTTGATGCCATCCTCCAGCATATTCTTTATGGACACCTGGCTATATGGGGTGAGTCCCCCTTCAAAGCCGTCCATTGATCTGTCCAGATTTGCCACGAACAAAGTCTCTTTATCCAGTTTTCCATGAATACTGATGGAGTTAAGGATCAGTCCGACAAATATCCCAATGAGAGTGTCAAAAGATCTGTTTAGAACGAATAAATACGGGCTCTCATCCATAAGATGATTGACCACTATACTTAGAAACACCACGCAGGAAAAGTATGACGCCTTCTTCTGACGGATCACGACGGTGGTGTAGATTATTGGGATCAGGGTAAAAGAGATTATGGCGTAATGTAAAAAGCTGTCTCCGATACTGGGGAGGCTCAGTTTTACAAGTATATAAATGAGTCCATACACTGCACCAATAAAGGTTCCTATGGTTCGCTGAAGAGCGTTACCAAGCGTGTTCTTGGTCTGATTCTGAATACACCACAAAACCGCCAGTGCAGAGTAAAATGGAGTCCCTTGTTTTCCTCTTAAAAAATAGATCAAAAAGCAGATTAGCACTCCAAGCGCCGATTTAATTATCCGCATTCCAATGCGGGGAAAGTGAATAGCATTAGATTTTTTCAATTATCCAAATACTCTCCTTGCTATATCGCAGAGAATATCAGCAGTCACATCTGCTCCAAATCGTCCGGAATCGATGCATATGTCCATGTTTTCAAAGTTTCCTGACATCTTCCTGCAATATTTCTTTCTGTAGCTGTCTCTGGCTTTATCTACTTCCAAAGCCATCTTCCTGGCTGTCTTTTCATCCATTCCAAGAATTGAAGTACAGTTTTCAATTCTCTTTTCAAAGGGAGCATAGACATAAACGTTAAGTACTCTGTCCATATCCTTAAGGCAATAATCAGCGCATCTGCCGACGATTATGCAGGACTCCTTTGATGCGAAGTCCCTAATTATATTTGTCTGAACCTGGAAAAGTTCATCCTGCATGCTGACAGGCCCCATCCCCAGGGGATATCTCTTTTCCGCCCAAAATCCATCTGCCCTCTCCTCTTCCTTGCTGATCTCGGAGATGGGAAGGCCCATCCTCAAAGCTGTATGCTCTACGATGTCTCTGTCGTAAAACTCTATTCCTAAAGTTTCAGACATGTTCTGGGCTATGGTTCTGCCAAGAGCTCCGAACTGCCTTGAAATTGTGATTACATACTTATCCATTTAAGACTCCTTCCTTTTGCATACTCCTTACTGTCATGGATAAAGAAAAATTGATGATGAAGTAAATAAGCGCCGCAACGCCAAACAAAACGAAAACGTCTGATACATTTATAGAGTTTGTCCCGTTATATCTGTTGGCTGCAGAAAGAATCTGCTTGGTTCTGGCCATGAGCTCAATGATCGCCACATTGGCCAGGAATGAGCTGTCTTTGATGGTAGTTATGACCTGACTTAAAAGAGTTGGTACGATAGCCTTAAAGGTCTGTGGAAGCACTATGTACCACATGATCTGAACCATTCTAAAGCCCTGAGAATGACCGGCTTCTATCTGTCCTGAGGGAACTGAGTTAAGTCCTCCCCTTACGATCTCCGCAATTACTCCTGATGTATAAAGGATCAGCGCAACTGCTGCCTTGAACAGGAGCTTATTGTTTACTGAAGAAAGTCCAAACATAGGCTGGTCTACAAAGCCTGGAACCGGACAAAACACCAGACAGATAAAGATCCAGAACAGAAGCGGTGTATTTCTGAATATCTCAATATATGCCACCGAAAGGTATTTAAATACCCTGACTCTTTTTCCGGTGCAGTAGTTACGAAGCAGCGCCAGGATCGTTCCGATCAGTATGCTAAACAGAACTGCCACAACTGAAATGATCAGCGTAAATAACACTCCCTGAAATATGAAATTTATGATAGCTGGATTTTTCAGCATCGAAAGGCTTGCGCCCAGTGTACTCATATCATGCCTCCTTAAGAGCGTTATTTTGGAATACCTTCTGTTCTCTCTTTTTCAGAGAGGTCTCCCACATTGATGCAAAGGAAGAAAGTGGGAAACAAATAAGAAAGAATATAATTCCGCAGACTATATACGCCGGAGCATAGGATCCACCGGTGTTTTCGCCTGTGACAAAGCTGTAGGTCAGTGACAAAAGATCCGCTCCTCCAACGATGTAGAGGCATGAGGTATTTTTTATCATGTTTACAATGACGTTGGTCATAGGTGGCAGAATGACCTTGATGCTCTGGGGAATTATGATGTAATACATCTGTCCTACATATCCAAAGCCCTGCGCAGCTGCTGCCTCGAACTGTCCCTTGGGAACAGATTCAATACCAGTCCTTATGACCTCTGCCATGTACGCTCCCGTATATATGCCAAGGGCTAAAAATCCTGTGACGATGATTCCCGGGCTATGTCCCGAAAAAGCCAGAGCATAATACAAAAAGCACATCTGTAAAAGGATTGGGGTGTTCTGGATTATCTCAACGTAGACCCTGCTTATGGCCTTTAATAATTTCTTGCCGCTGGTTGCCATAAGTCCAAATATGATACCCAGAGTAAGCGCGATCAAAAGAGCTACAACCGCTGTTTTCATGGTATTCAAAAGGCCCACCAGAAAGGTTCCTTTATATATCCATATTTTGTTCCAAGCCCTTGGTGAAAATAATCCAGACATCACCCATCCTCCGTATCAATTAGTCAAGTCCGTTCTCAGTAATGAGTTTTGCAATGGTTCCATCAGAAAGACCACCTGAAACAATTTCTTCTGCTACAGCTGACATTCCTGATCCCTTGGTTGTTGCAATACCATATTCCTGAGGTGCAAACTCTGCATCGATGTATGATCTGCCTTCTGTCTTGTAGATGGCAAGGATTGACTTATCCACACAGAATGCATCAACTTCTCCTGCGCTGAGGGCAGTTGAAATGGTTGGATAGTCGTCGTACTGCTGGAACTTAACACCATCTGTCCATGTCGCTGGATCAAAACTCTCCTCATCAAAGCCGTCGCCGCTAATAACACCAGCTTCGATCATAGCCTTTACAAGTGATTTAGCTGAAGTTGAACCGGATGAAACTCCAACTGTAGCATCAACAAGATCGCCAAGGCCCTTGATCCCTGTAGAATCCTCAACAAGGACGCTTACATAATCTGTATAGTAAGGCGTTGTGAAATCCCAGCTCTCTTTTCTCTCATCTGTGATAGTGAAGGTTGCAAGTACACAATCAATATCTCCAGAATCAAGCAGCTCTGTTCTTGTAGCAGCTGTAACTGCAGTAAACTCAATGTCTACTCCAAGCTTGTCAGCAAGGGCTTTTGCAAGTTCGATCTCAAGACCACTGTACTCGCCGGTAAGTGGATCCTCATAGCCAAAGCCGATAACTGCATTTTTAACACCGACTCTTAAAACTCCTCTGTCTATAACTGCCTGCACATCTTCAGGGTAGCTGGCTTCCTCTTTTGCCGCTCCTGCAACCTCCGCAGGTTCCTCAGACGCTTCTGTAGCAGCCTCTGGAGCTTCTGAAACCTCAGGAGTGCTTCCGCACGCCATGAGCATCACACTCATCATCCCCGCTACCACTGCGCTTAATACACGTTTTTTCATAATCTTGTCCTCCTCTTGATAATCTATAGCCAGTACAAATCCATGTTTGTACGTGACGTCTATCTGATGATCTTCCCAAGAAACTGTTTGACTCTGTCACTCTCAGGATTTGTAAAAAAGTGCTCCGGCGTTCCGGATTCAATTATCTGGCCATCTGCCATGAAGACGATCCTGTCTGCTACCTCTCTGGCAAATCCCATCTCATGGGTTACTACAACCATGGTGATATTTTCTTTTGCAAGTTTGATCATTACATCCAGTACTTCCTGAATGGTCTCAGGATCAAGAGCTGATGTGGGCTCATCGAATAAAATGATCTTGCTCTGTGTACATAAAGCCCTGGCAATTGCTATTCTCTGCTGCTGTCCACCTGAAAGAGTTGTGGGATAAACATCTGCTTTGTCCCTTAGCCCAACTATGTCAAGGTAATGATAAGCCAGCTCTTCAGCTTCCTTCTTGGATTTGTGATGAAGCTTCATGGGAGCAAGTGTAAGGTTCTTAAGAACTGTCATATGCGGGTAAAGGTTAAACTGCTGGAATACCATTGATGTAAGGTCCCTTACCACTTTGGTCTTATTCTTTGGGGTAAGCTCTGTGCCATCGATATATACATGCCCACTGCTTGGTGTTTCCAAAAAGTTCATGCAGCGAACTGTAGTGGATTTTCCAGAACCGGACGGTCCGATAATGACCAGCTTTTCTCCCTCTTCAACCTCCAAGTTCACATCCTTAAGAACGTGAAGGTCACCAAAGTACTTATTCACATTTTCCAGTTTTATCATTGCCATGGTGTTTACCTTTCTTCGACGCAACGAAGGGCGCTCCGGTATCAAACCGAAACGCCCTTGTTTCATTGCATCTTGTAGAGTTATAGAAATGAAAAAGTAATGAAAAAGAGAAAAGGCGCTCTGAAACACTAAGTGAATCAAAACGCCTTTGTTTGTATACAAGTATACGGACAAGGTAATAGTCTGGCAATTGTCATTTTTTTACAAAGATTTATGAGCCTTTGACAGATTCTATAAATATTTTTGCTAAATTTTCACTGAAGATCCTCAAGCCATAGGGCCACTGAGGCATCACTTGGCATGCGCCAGTCTCCTCTTGGGGATAAAGAAACTGATCCGACCTTTGGGCCATCTGGCAGGCAGCTACGCTTAAACTGCTGGGTAAAGAAGCGTTTGAAGAAGTTTCTTGCAGCTTCTATTGCTGCGTCGTAAGTGAGTTCTGGGTAGGCTTTTAGCATAAGTGCCACAGTTCGTGAGGGTTCAAAGCCATACCTCAATGTGTAGAAAAGCATGAAGTCATTGAGGTCGTACTTGCCTATCTTCTCCTCAGTCATCTGAGCTATCTGGCCGTTGCTGTTTGGCGTAAGCTCAGGCGTAATTGGCGTGTTGCAGATTGAGATAAGGGCATTCTTAAGTTCCTCGTTTCCACACATATGGGCGTAGCTGCTGCAAATGAACTTAACGAGAGTTTTGGGTACTGAGGCATTTACTGCGTACATGGACATGTGGTCTCCGTTGTAGGTGCACCAGCCAAGGGCAAGCTCTGAGAGGTCTCCAGTTCCTACCACAAGGCCATTTTTCATATTGGCAGCATCCATGAGAATGTAGGTTCTCATCCTGGCCTGGGCATTCTCGTAGGTCACATCACCTTCGCCCTGGTATTCTTCTGAATGGTCAAGCTGGGTTAAGTGGTGCTTAACTCCCTCACCGATTGGAACCTCATGGATCTCATCAGCTATGAGCTTCATGAGATGGTGGGCGTTATTATAGGTCAGTTCTGATGTATTACCTGTATTTGGCATGGTGTAGGCAATTATCTTGATATCCGGAATAATCTTTTTTGCCTCGTGGCACACGATAAGAGCAAGGGTGGAATCAAGTCCTCCGGATATACCAATAACAAGGTTTCTGATGCCAGTTGCCTTAACTCTTGTGGAAAGGCCGTTTGCCTGGATCTGCAGGATTCTCTTGCACCTCTCATTTCTGGTGCTGTCGTCTGATGGGACAAAGGGATTTCTGTCCACCGGGTAGGCATAGGTTTTTAGGATGTTTGATAGTTCTGCTATGTCAGGATCTCTTTTGCCTATTGGCGGAATGGAGATGTTCACTTTCCTGTATGTTTCGCTGTCTGCGTTTTCGAAGGTGTTCTGTCTCCTTCTGTCATGCATGAGTTTTGCGATGTCAATGAAGGCTGTTGATACGTGAGGGTAATCCGGGAATATTGACTCACTTAATATGCTTCCGCTCTGGGCTATAAGGGCATGGCCTGAAAAGACCATATCCGTGCTGCTCTCCCCAGTTCCTGAGGACACATAGATATAGCCGCAATAACATCCGCCGCTCTGCTGTGAAACAAGCTGCCTTCTATACTCCTGCTTGCCAATGAGCTCATCTGAGGCTGAGAGATTGGCAATGATGTTTGCTCCCGCCATCACGGCGTGGGCACTTGGCTTATCTGGGATCCACAGATCCTCACAGATCTCAACGCCGAGGAGGGCTTCGGTAACGGGGTCCTCTGCGATGATGTCTACACCAAAGGGAATCTCGTTGCCTTTAAGAATGATGGTTTTGTTTTTGATATTCCTGCCCGAAGCAAACCACCTACCCTCGTAGAATTCTGAGTAATTTGGAATATAGGTTTTGGGGATGAGGGCTGCAACTCGGCCCTGCGAGAGAACTGCAGCGCAGTTGTAAATATTGTTATCGTAACAGATTGGGACGCCGACTACGGCTGTGTTGTTGTTATCTTTGGTTTCATTTGCTATGCGTGTTAGCGCTTTTACTGCACTCTCAAGCAGGAGATCACTTAAGAAGAGGTCAGCGCAGGTATAGCCTGTTATGGATAGTTCAGGGAAAACGATGAGTCCTGCGTCACGTTGATCTCTGGTTGCAGCTATGATCTGCTCTGCGTTGTAATTCACATCTCCAACTTTTATTTTGGGTACTACCGCAGCTACCTGTATAATGCGGTTTTTCATAATTTCTTCCTCCTAGAAATAAAAAAGGCAAAGGCGTCCATATATCTGGCGCCTTTGCCACTGATGTTTATTATAGCACTTTCTTTTCTGTTGGAGCTTTTTATATTTTTAGTTCATCTGGGGATTCCGGTAAAAGATATTCCTCCTTTAGCTCTTTTCCCGCGGTAAGGATACACTCATAGACAAACTCCCTGGTGATCTTCCTGCCATCTATGGGGAAGGCCATGTGCTTGACTTTATCAGCCTGCAGGACAGACTTACCTCCCCAGTCATCGTAGTCCTTAACCGTTATGTAGATGATAAGGTTCTTGCCCTTGCGCTCATAGTCAAAGTACCTGAAGCCATGCTCGCCGCGTCCGCCCCAGCTCTTTTCTAATACTCTTTTTTTCATGTTGTTTCTCCTATCACGGAATCCTGATTATATTGTAATAAACAAAAAAGAGACTCCTACCTGGCATAAATCTCTCTTTCTCCTTATAATCGGCTTTACTGGAAAGATTAATGATCTGATCTTAACGCATCCCTGACCGCGGCTTTGATTACTTCGCTTGACATGGTTGCACCGGAAACCGCATCAACTTCGATATCATTCTTCTCTATCATATCATTGACAATCTCATTAGCAGGCCGCCCCTTGCCACACTCATGCTTAAGAATTTCAATATCTCTGATCATCCCTTCCGCTACAGTTACTCGGACTTCCACTTTGACAAGATCCGTTTCACTATGGCCGGTATATACGCCATCGGCAACCTGTGAAAGATCAATATTTGTTTTGTCAAAACCCTTTACCTGTCCTGTCATCCGAATACTAACCACTGCAAATGTAAAGATGATTACCAATGCAAATATGATTACTATCATAAGAAATGTCTTAAACAGCTTTTTCATTGTCTTTTCCTCCAAGATACATAACGATAGGCTCTATGTATTTGATATCAGAGATGTCATAGGATGAAGCCATCTTCTCAGCCATTACCTTCTCTTTCTCAGTGACATCCTTCTTGTTTTTTAAGGCTGACACAAACATCTTCATAGCAATACGAGATGGCATCTTCATCTTTTCATAGTTAAACCCGCCCTGGCAGTAGAATACCTTTATGTATTTCCTCTGCTCTTCTGTAATTACATTCTGAAGAAAGATATCTACATCCGGGTTATCGTTAGGGCTGCCACCTACACAAAACACAGCTAGGCGCTTATTCTTCCAGTTAGTAGCCTTTTCAAGGAACCACTTTGCCTTCACAAGACTTCCTGCCATTGCCCAACCTCCGTAGCAGATTGCATCGTAGTTCTCAAAGAAATCCATGTTCTTTTTCTGAGCATCTTTGAGATTAAGCAGATCTCCGCTCATTTTCTCCGCAAGCCACTCGGCATATCTTTTGGTAAATCCGGTCTGTGATGTGTATATTATCAGTGTTTTCATAGTTCGCTTAAATTCCTTTCCATTTTCATGATAGTTCGTATGGTGGTTTGCAAGCTCTTTTCATCGATTCCGTCAAAAATACGGCCGATTACGTACTGGCTCTGTTGACCGTTATTGTCATTCTGTTCCAAAAAAGTCCTGCATTTTTCCGTAACAAAGATGCGCTGCTTTCGCTTGTCTTTCTCATCAGGAGCAGCCATCACAAAGCCCTTTTTCTCAAGCTTCATCAGTATCTGCTTTACATTTTGATGTGAACTGCCCATTATATCTGACAGTTCATTCAGTGTCGGAGGCTCCTTGCACAGGTTAATACAGATTATGGCAAAAAACTGTTTCCAGGTAATTTCCTTGAAATATGCATCGGCCGCAGCCTGATATCTGTTATCAAATGCGCTAAGTAGTCCAAGTAAAAAAGGCTGTGGAGGCATATCTCCAAACGTTACCTTTTTGATATTCATCGCTTCATCGTAATTCATGTGAGCCTCCTTAAGTATGTAACATATTACCTATATAAAATAATGTAATATGTTACATACTTTTTGTCAACACTATTTCAAAGAAAAAGCTCCGGCACTTTCACCGAAGCTTAAACGTACATTATTCTGGAAAATAAATCTGCTACTATATCATCTTAAAATGCTTAAGTGCTTCCTAAGTTCCTCTGTGGTAATTTCTATTTCTATATGCTGCGTAGCACTTCTGAGTTTGGATAATAAACATACCGTCTCAGCGGTTCGCTGTTTCTGCTCTGTCATCGCACTTCGTGCTCGCCAGTCGCAGACAGCTATCGCATGGACAGCGTTAGCCTGCTTCCGTCGTCCCTTCGGTCCTAGTAAGCAGGACTACTGTCTCGACATGGCAAAAACAGCTCGAAAGCATGATAAATACTGGCTTTGAGCAAGTTTTACTTTTTAACGATAGCCACTAAAATGAACCCAGTTTTGAAACCACCATAAAGTTCCGTTTCTTCAATATACTATACCTGGTCATTTACGAAGGCTCCATTAAATTCCGATATTATGTTCTATCAGATTTACAGAAATCACCGATACTTCCGAGCACTTTATCAATGCTGTGATACTTACCCGAATATATAACCGGATCAAGCACTGATAAATCAATATCGAATATATCTTTCGGAGAAAGTCTCTCATCCATCTGAATATTTCGAATACGGCAAAAGAAAGTGGTTGAATCGCCCGTTTCTACGCTTCTTACGACTTCACACTCATATACCCACCTGCTCGCGTCCAGTGTGGGTACATCAAGAACTTCTCCTCGACTGACACCATAGGAAATATCATCCTTTTTTCCGTCTTTCGCATGCTTTGAGCCAAAATAGTCCATAAGTGAAAGCATGTCTTTGCTTACAAGATTGGCGCTGAACACGCCCGTTCTGATTACATTCAGCTTTGTCATTTTTGTTCCAAACATGCTTATAACAAGGAAATACCCTTCATCTTCTCCTTGCGTGGCACTAACCCAAGTAATCGGTGCAAAATTGTAAGATCCGTCTTCATTGTTCGTTCCAATAATGAAAGAAGGCTGAACGCACATCGAATATACTGGATCAACCGATTTTCTCTTACATTTTTCCATTCTTAATTACCCCCGTGGCACTATATTTTTAAAGATAATCTAAACACACCCTACATTCTTACTATGTTCCATTATTGCTTCCGTGCAATTAGGTGATACCATTCAATCTTTTCAAAATCAGGCTCTGGATTACAGCATGGCAATGATCGAAGCCTTATAGGACCATAGCCCATTTTTCTTAGTTGCTTTTCAATAAGTTCATATGGAAATGGATTATAATGCTCTTCAAATACTTCTCTCTGGAAGATTTTTCCATCTTTTTCAAAGGAATAAAGCAAGTTGAAGGTAATTGAACCATCCGAATTATGATCCCAAACTTGTGTCAGATTTATTCTGTTTCCGTCTTTGAAAAAAGGATTATAAAAATAGAAACGTTGGGTTTCTTTCTGTATCTTTTCCCAGTTTCGCGAATCGATACATATATATCCGCCCTTTTTTACCAACGCATCCATCTGTTCCAGTGCTATGACTATGTCAGAGTTTTCTACATACCCTAAAGAATTTCCAGTGCTCGCAACACAGTCAAATTTCATCCCATCCCAGCATGATAAATCTCTGAAATCACTGCATTTTAATTCAATTTCAAAACCTTTATCTGAGGCTTTCTGCTTACATCTTTCCAGCATAGTTTCGCTGAGATCTGACCCATAAATTTTTATCCCCAGATCCCGCAATGGAAGAGTCAAGCCACCTGAACCAATACTGACATCAAGTAAGGTATGAATCTCGATATCTCCAAAGAACTCCTTCCAATCATTCTTTACAAATTCTGAACGCTGTTCACTTTCTATTAGATCATATATTTCAGCACATTCATATAATTTCCCCATTTAGTTGTCTCCTCTTTTCGTTTATCTCAACAAACCAGAATTGACCGAGCTCTTTAGAGCGAGGGATGCTTCTTGACCGTAAGGTTAAGAAGATGGGCTCAACTCGCCAAACTCCAATTCTTACTCATTTATATAAAAATTTAATCTTACATCCAGTTTTAAGGTTCGTGGTGAGCTTGCAATTATGTATCCTGACAGATTAACTGATTAAAAAAATAGCCTCTATCTCTTGTACAGGGGATATAGGCTTGCTTTGCAAACTTGAATTTGATTTTAAAAATGATTCTTTTTTACCATTGCTGAGTAATTGTCATATTGTTTAAAACCATATCGCTCATAAAACGGAATTGTTTTTATATCAGAGGGGATAACTTTTACATATAAAAGATCATCATAAAAACTCATAATCTGTTTCATTAAATTGTCTCCAATATGGTAGCCTTGATACTCTGGATCTACCAAAAGATAATGTAGAAATGCTACAGTATTACCATCATCCAAAGCTCTAATTAGCCCGACTAACTTATCGCCATCCCATGCAGATATTACCTTCGTAGAATTACGCATTGCGCTGACGAGTTTTTCAGGATATCTACCAGATTCCCAGTTAACCGAAAGAAAAAGTCTTTCAAGTTCCTCCGATGTAAATTCCTTTGTTTGTTTATACTCAATCATTTTGCCTCCTATATATCATCCCTTTCCCCTTCTCCCAACAAAACCACTATCTTTTCTGTCGAACAAGCTGTAACAGTGCATAACTCCCACAAGCCATGCACTGTTATAGTATATCATTATCTATGTACTTTATCTTGCGTTGATGATTGTTACCATTCACACTTTCCTATGAGATAAAATAAACCCATTTTACCAGTAACACATAGTAAAATGGGCTCTTATTATAATCCAAAAATAATTTTAAGTAGGAACTTAATTGCCGCTGCTGCTGCGAAAGCAACAACTGCCATGATGCTATACTGCACAGGCTTTGGCAAATCTGATTCTCTTTTCTGTTTTTTGAATTTGTATAAAAGGCCTGTAGAAATAAAGAAAACCATCACTGTAGAAACATAAACTAGAGTCTTGCAGTACAAACGGATCAAATCTGTAGCCTTACTGAAGCCATCAGGTGCAAATAGTTCTAGTATCAGTAGCATTACTATTGCTCCAACCCCAAAGAGGCTGTTATTTCTGATATTCTTGATAATTGATGCTTTTTCTTCGCCTGCATAATCTGCCATCTTATCGGCAACTTCTTTTATTTCTTCATTCATTTTCTCGCTTTTCCTTTCTCCGTCAATAAGCTCCGGAATGCTAATATCATAAAAATCTGCGATTTCCACCAACAGACTGATATCTGGCATATTGTTTCCGGTTTCCCAACGTGATACTGTTCTTCCTGACACATTTAGCTGTTCTGCCAATTGTTCCTGAGTCAGATTTTTTTCTTTCCTGAGTGTTTTTAGGAATGCCCCCACCTTTATCTGATCCATCATCTGTCCTCCTTTCACAGTCAGCATATCCAAAATTCAATCCTTCAAACACGACACAAAGCGAGAAATGCCATATTTTACTGATTAGACACAAGTGTCTGGTGCAGTTGTGATATCCCTTTTGTCAGACATTATTGTCTAATTCTGCCATATTCCTGACCTCAAATTATTACAGAATCAGATTATACACTATAAAGGAGAAACATTCCAAAATAAGCGCTTACAAGATAAGCTTCTTATAATACCTAAAACTGTGAATGGTAACTGATGATTTCTTCTGCCATATCAAAAAGCTCATCTGCTGTCATATCAAGGTCAACACCCAAAATCCAGTAGATTATACCATCTAACTCAAAGGACGCTGCACTAACATAAGAGGTATATCGAGGATCACTTCCACCATCGCTAATATAGAAATGTTTATCCGTTTCTGCTCTCTGAAGTTCCTCTTCTGTAGGTCTTTCACCATCTGGAAGGTGTAAATACTCATCATAGTTATAGTGCACTGTAACGCCATCAATTTCCTTAGCAGCCGTGTCACTATCATAAGAACCACTATACATTTCAGCAGGCTCCATATCAATATAGATATCTGGGCAACCTTCCTTTATATAGTTTAAGTCAATGCCTTTAAAATGTCTTAGGTCATTTCCCTCCGCATCCTGTGTTTTTGCTTCTTCCACCTCCATAAATTCAAAGGTGTATCCATTGCTAAAGGATTCAATAGCTGTGATATCCACCCCAGCTTTTTCCTCAATTTTAGGCAAATCCTCAAAATTACTGGTTCTGGTATCAATTCTGTTCCAGCTAACAATACCTGTTGCTACTCCTGCAGCTGCAGCTGTAACTCCAAATACCATTATGCATGCTGCAACAATTATTGCCGTTTTCCTTACTCCCATTCTCTTTTTCATTGTGCCTTCCTTTCTGATTGGACTTATCCTAGTTAAGTCCGAAATCATCTTTTCTTTTTTTTCATCAGAAAGTTTGATAAGGCTCATAGATTCAATATACTCTTTATTTCTATATTCACTCATGCCTATTCTCCTTGCCTAACCGTTAACCCGTTTCACCATTCCAAGATCATTCATGATAGAAAGCTTGAGTTTCTTTCGACCTCGGGAAAGATACATATTTATGGCGGATTCTCTTTTCCCCAGAAGCTCCGCTATCTCTTTTGCCGAATATCCTTCATAGTAAAAAAGATAAATACTGATACGATAGTTCCTGGGTAGCTTCATTACTTCTTCCGTGATTCCAAGATCAGGCGGGGTAATATCTTTAACATCATCTGCTTCCTCCAACGCTGTAGTCTTCCTGAAAAATGCACTCTTTAGTTCATTCTTACACATATTTATAGCGGTTCTGACAACCCATGCTTTTTCATGCTCAAGACTATCAAACTGTGGATCTGATGTAATGTATTTCACCAAAACCGCCTGGCATATGTCCTCCGCATCTGCCGTACTCTTAAGATAATTGGTACCGATGCGCATGAACATGTCAGTATAGCTCTCCACCAATCGTCTTGCTTCTTTCTCCTCCATGCGTCTGCTCACTTTCTGATATCTTTTAGAAGGCCTTCTATATATAATACAATTCAGGTTACTGAAACCTAACACATAATTCTTTATTTTTTTACTCTCACAAAAAAGCCTCCAGAAAATTTCATTCTGAAGGCTGCTCATAGATATCCGATAAGGAATACTATCTACGATGAAAATTCCGGATTTGCTTTACGTACCTCGTATTGCTCAAGAAGCTCGTCAAAGGCCTTTCGTACATCGGGCGGGATGTCCTCATGTGCAATATATCCCTTTCCTCTGGGGCCATAACCTTTTTCATCATCCATAAGCCTCGGAATCTCTCCCATGATAAGGCTGATATACCGATCCATATCCCACATGCCTTTTATGTCCGATGAAAAAGAAATATCTCCATTTTTCCGGACCACCTCCGCCCGGTAGGTTGCGTAATTGATGATCTGAAGCTCCGGTCTGTACTTTCTCATCACGGCAGACATCCTCCGCTGCATGGTCGCATCCTGCGAAAGAATAATGCTCTTGCATGGTATATTGTTTTTTTCGAGAAGCTCCAGCAGATTAGTGATATTATTACCACAGTTGGTTGACGCAGTTTCAAGATAATCTGCGCTAAGTCCGAATTTTCTATTCAGATAGATATTGAATAATTCCGCTTCCTGCATATTGTATGCATCAACATCCGGAAAAAGAGCTTTCATTGTTTCCTGCAGGGTAGAAGTGGTATGTCCAAAGCCTCCAACGATTATATATGTCTTAGCGACATTCTCCCTCATCGCCTCAGCCATTACATCACCACCGCACAGGATGGTACCTCCAAACAGCGCCATCACATCAGCCTGATGGATATTGTATTTTCTGTAAAGTGCCTCCTCTGTAAGTTCCTCGACATCGCGCACCCCACAGAAGGCGCCTATTATATTTATGTTCTCAGCTGTATTCATCAGTTCTCCTTTTTTTGTTGAGCAGAAACGGTTCGTAGATAAATATTATAACAGAGCCTTATCCGTCAGACATTATATATCCTTTATAAAGACATGAGAGTAACTGCACGGAAATGAATCATATTTTGTGAAATTGTTTACCCCCATCGTGAAATTGTATTCACTTTTTAAATCCAGTAGGGCCGACGTCTCGACTCTAACGTGGTCCAATTTCCCTACACTTTCAAAAAAGCATAAAAATAACGGTCCGTTTTGACTTGCTAACACTTTTTTAACGTTAGCCACAAAGCGCACCGTTAAGCCACTTACGTTTTATATTCAACTGTGTTCAACCTTTGTCAGCAAAACTACAGTCTCAGCGGTTCGCTGTTTCTGCTCTGTCATCGCACTTCGTGCTCGCCAGTCGCAGACAGCTATCGCATGGACGGCGTTAGCCTGCTTCCGTCGTCCCTTCGGTCCTAGTAAGCAGGACTACTGTCTCAACATGACTCGTCCAGGGGAACTGGTCCACTGCGACGCCTCTGGTCATGACGTATCCGCTTTCCTGGAGCATCTCGAGGTCGCGTGCGAGGGATGTGGGCTTGCATGATACGTAGATCATGTACTTAACGCCGTATCCTATGATCTTCTGGAGGGCTTTGGGGTTGATGCCGTCGCGAGGAGGATCAAGGATGATGAGATCTGGCTTGTCTTCGATCTCGTCGAGAACCTTAAGCACGTCTCCTGTGATGAATTCGCAGTTGTCCAGGTTGTTGAGCTGGGCATTGGTCTTGGCAGCCTCTACAGCTTCCTCAACAATCTCAACACCAATTACCTTGTTGGCAACAGGTGCAAGGAGCTGGGCGATAGTGCCGGTTCCGGAATACAGGTCGTATATGATGCCATCCTTGGAGATGGCCTTCTGATCGTACAAACTTCTGATATAGCCGCGGACAGTCTGATAGAGAACCTCCGCACTAAGGCTGTTGGTCTGGAAGAATGAGAATGGTGTGATTCTGAACTTAAGGCCAAGAAGGTACTCATAGAAAAAGTCCTGGCCGTAGAGGATCTCTGTACCCTCGTCAATAACCGCATCAGCAAGGGAATCGTTCTTAGTATGAAGGATTCCTGAAATCCTGCCAGTAAGGTCAAGGCCAAGGAGCGTGTCCTTAAATGGTGTAAGGTCGTGCTCTTCCTGAGTAGTAGTAACAAGATCGATAAGGATATCTCCAGTCCTTACTGCCTTCCTTACAAGAAGGTGCCGCAGGTACCCAACCTGTTTCATCCTGTGGTAGAAAGATACTTCTCCCCTGTCATACATAGGTGAGAAATAATCCAAAGTAGCAGACAGGATTTTCTTGTAGTCGTCGTCCACGATCCTGCAGCCACTTACTGTCACGATGTCATAAAAACTGCCCCTTTTGTGCATACCAAGACAAAGGGGGCCACCCATCACCTCGTCTCCGAAGGTGAATTCCATTTTATTTCTATACGCAAACTTAACCGGGCTGGTCTTGATACCCTCCCAGGTAAACTTGTTAGTCTGTCTGTCCAATGCAGGCTTAAGAAGTGTCTTGACCTGCTGTTCCTTAAGTCCAAGTTCCTTGACATAAGGCATGGTAAGGTAACTGCATCCGCCGCACTTACCAAAGTGGATGCAGGGGCTCTCAACAGAGTTCTTGGCTTCCTCAACAACCTCAAGAAGTCTTCCCTCCGCTCTGCCATTTCTGACCTTCTGAATCTGAACAGAGACTCTCTGATCAGGAAGGACGCCCTTTACGACGACCCTTCCTTCAGTAGTTTCAACTATTCCTTTATTTGGGAATTCAACTTTCTTTACAATTCCCTGAACAACATCTTTTTTCTTCACAAAAATTCTCAGCTTTCCTTGATGAAGTCCTCGTCCTCGAAATCATCTTCGAAATCGTCAAAGTCATCATCGTAATAATCATCCTCAAATGCAGGAGTCATATAGCGATAAACCATGAATGCGATAAAAGCAACTGCTGAGATAGCACCGATCACAGCCAGCACCCAAAGGATCACTGTGGAAGGCTTCTTGGTTTCAGCCTCTTTTCTATCCAGGAGCTCGCCCAAACGTGACATTTCGATTAAGTCTTCAATTCTTGATTTTACTTCCATTTGTAACCCCTCCATAATAAATTTTCTTGATATATCAAGTATACCACATTAAAGTTTTTTGAGCTTGGCAAAAGCCGCATACATAATCTTCTGGCCGCACTCATCAAACTGTACTGTAACCTTATAGTCCTTAGGCCCCTTCTCCAGGGAAGTAACCTGCCCCACGCCGTACTTCACGTGGCTTACCTTATCTCCCACTACGTACTCAGGAGTCTCCATCTTAAGTGGCATTCCCTTTGAAAGACCTGCAAGAGAGCCCTTGGCGTGTGTTGCTCCAACTCCTGCGATGTATGGCTTGTCAGGAATTGCCCTCTGGACGGGCTTTTTAGGAACAGGCTTAGCCTTTAGCTTGTAGGTGCTTGACAGCGAACTGCCAGAACCAGCGCTAGTCCCTGCCTTCTTACCAAGGCCCTTGGCATATGCTGGCTTGATTCCAGAGTACCCTTCGTCAAAAGAGCTATCGCCGTCATCAAATGAAGACCTACTTCCGTATGTGTCCTCAACGCCCTCGTAGTCATCAAGGGATTCCCCGTCATCATACAGGAAGGAAGCCGCAGACATTGGCTTTTCCTTATCCAGAAGAGAATTCGGGATCTCATTCACAAACCTGCTAAGGCGGTTGTACTGGGTCTCGCCCCTTATCATCCTGCGCTTTGCGGCAGTAAGAGTAAGGTTCTTCTTGGCTCTTGTGATTCCAACATAAGCAAGTCTTCTCTCTTCTTCAATGCCCTCAGGATCAGCGTCCTCCATCTGGATAGTCATGTAGCTTGGGAATACGTTCTCCTCCATTCCTGCAAGATAAACGTTCTCAAACTCCAGTCCCTTGGCGCTGTGGAGAGTCATGAGAAGGACCTTCTCATTGTCATCTCCGATCCTGTCTATATCAGCAACCAGCGCTACTTCCTCAAGGAAACCTGTAAGAGTTGGCTGCTCGATCTCTTCGTTTTCTTCGTAAGCTGCCACCTTGGATATAAGCTCATCCACATTGGCTGCTCTGTCGTTATCGCCGCTGTCATCATCATCGTCCAGGGTCTTAAGATAGTTCATATATCCTGTAACATCGATGATATCTTCAAGGAGCTCCTCAAGAGACATGTCTGCCATCTTGGTCCTGAAGGCCCTTATCATTGTTACAAAGTCAAGGAGCTTGGTGGTACTTCTTGATACAGTTACGATCTGATCTGCCTCAGAAAGAGCCTCAAAGAAGCTTATCTGCCTCTCATTGGCATAGGTCTGAACGTTCTCAATTGTTGTAGCTCCAATGCCTCTCTTTGGCACATTGATGATCCTCTTAACGGAGATGTCATCAAGTCCAGAATCGATGGTCTTCAAATAAGCTAACAAATCCTTTATCTCTCTGCGGGAATAGAAGTTAGTTCCGCCTACGATATCATAAGGAATTCCCTCGTAGACAAAGCGCTCCTCCAGAAGTCTTGACTGAGCGTTGGTCCTGTAGAGAACTGCTGTCTCGTCGTAAGAGAGCTTACCATTTCTCTTAAGCTTACCGATCTCAGAAGCGATGAACTCTGCCTCTTCAGGAGCAGTCTCAAACTGCCTAAGGTGCACCTTCTCCCCGTCCTTCTGGTCAGTCCAAAGAGCCTTGTCCTTACGGCCGTAGTTATTGGAAATAACTGCATTGGCAGCATCAAGGATCTGCTGTGTGGATCTGTAGTTCTGCTCAAGTTTAATAACCTTGGCCTCTGGATATACCTTCTCAAAGTCCAGAATATTTCTGATGTTGGCGCCTCTGAATCTATAGATACTCTGGTCGTCATCACCTACAACGCAGAGGTTCCTGTATCTGTCAGCCAGGAGCCTTATAAGCTCAAACTGGGCATTGTTGGTGTCCTGATACTCATCCACCATGATGTACTTAAATCTCTCCTGATAGTATTCAAGCACATCGTTATTCTTCTTAAACAGCTCAACGGTCTTCATGATAAGATCGTCAAAGTCAAAAGCGTTGTTCTTTTTAAGGGCGCTCTGGTACTCAGTGTAAGCCTTGGAGATCCTGCTCTTTAGATAGTCGTTACCTGCTGCCGACGCATACTCATAAGGGTCTACAAGGTTGTCCTTGCACTTGGAGATCGCACCCTGAATCTGCCTGAGCTTAAGCTGTGATGTCTCCAGCTGGTATCTCTTACAGATGTCCTTCAAAAGAGCTTTCGAATCATCCGCATCATATATCGTAAAGTTAGTGTTGTATCCGATCTTGTCAGCGTATCTTCTAAGGATCCTAGTGCAGCTTGAGTGGAAGGTTGAAACCCAGATGCTCTCTGCGCCAAATCCAACTATCTTATCTACCCTCTCCCTCATCTCGCCTGCTGCTTTGTTGGTAAAGGTTATGGCAAGAATGTTCCAGGGGTTAACATTGTATTCATCAATAAGATATGCAACCCTGTGAGTCAGAACCCTTGTCTTACCAGATCCCGCACCCGCTAGTATAAGAACCGGCCCTTCAACCTGAAGGACCGCCTCTTTTTGTTGCATATTAAGTGTATCGTAAATTCCCATATAAATTATTCCTTGGTCTTGTTCTTTTTGTCAGGCTTTTGCTTTGTCTTAGCCTTCTCTTTTTCCTCATCAAGAACTATGTTATCAAGTATCTTCTCGATAAGGAGCTTCTTAACGTAGACGTCGAACAGCATCTGGATGATAAAAGAAAACATCTGCATCTTTTTCTTTTCATCCTCTGAAAGATCGTCGTCCTCAAAGGTGCTAAGGGATCTCTCGTATTTCTTTTTAAGATCCTCAATAGCTGGATCCAGGGCTTCCTTCTGAAGTTCAAAGCAGGTGTCGTAGATACTGCCTAAATTGAACTCATCATCGGAGAGCTGAAATCTCTTTTTCAATGGCTCCAAGAGCGTCTGGATATCGTTGATCGACAGAACGGTCTTAAAGTAATAAATGAAGATCAGAAGGATGATATGATCCTTGCTGTACTTCTTTTTCACCGGAGGCGGAAGAAGATCATTCTTGGCATAATTGTTGATCATGGTCTTGGTGAGTATCTTGTCGGTCTCAGGATGCCTTGTGGTCTTTTTGAGCCTCTCGTCCATAAAGGATGTGAGCTGGTCCATGTACAGGTCAATATTTGGGATCTCATCAAGGGAGATGGTATCGATCCTTCCAAGGGACGCAATTATGCTGTTTAAAAGATCGTCATTGTCGATTGTCATTTCTTAACCTCTTTTGGCATCTTCTGCCATCTGGTGCATCTCTTTTGCGTTCTTTATAGCTGCGTCTGTGATCTCATCGCCGCCAAGAAGTCTTGCAAGCTCGTTAATGCTGCTATCACCTTCAAGCCCGTAGATGTTAGTCACAGTCCTGCCATCCTCAAGTCCCTTCTCGATCATGAAGTGAGAATCAGCCATTGCTGCGATCTGTGGAAGGTGAGTGATGCAGATGATCTGGTGGTCTCTTGAAAGAGCTCCAAGCTTCTCAGAAACCTTCCATGCAGTCTTACCGCTTATACCTGCATCGATCTCGTCGAATATAAGGGTGCTGATGTCGTCTCTGTCAGCGACCACAGTCTTAAGGGCAAGCATGATCCTTGAAAGCTCACCGCCGCTTGCTATCTGATCAAGAGGACGGATTGCTTCGCCAGGGTTAGTGGATATCATGAATTCCACATCGTCATACCCGCGAGCAGAGATCTTGTCCTCGTCACTTCTTACATCGATCTCAAACTGCACATCAAGGAAGTTAAGGTCAATAAGCGCGCTCTTAAGCTTACCTGCAAGCTCCCCTGCGCCCTTCTTCCTGATGTCAGATACTTTTTTACACAGCAAAAGAGCTTTCGACCTGCTCTCATCAAGCTCCTTTTGAAGCTTTTCTCTGTGAGCATCAAGATCAGTTAAAACATCTAGTCTTTCCTGCTTTTTCTCAAGCTCCTCTAATATGAGCTCGATACTCTGGCCATATTTATCCTTAAGGTGATTGATGATATTGAGCCTGTCCTCTACTGTCTTAAACTTCTCGTCGTCAAACTCAAGGTCATCAAGATAGCCTGATACTGCATGGTTAAAATCAGCAAGGAGATTCTCCACATCGCTAAGCTGTTCAAGAAGTCCCTCTATCTCTTTGTCATAGGACGATACAGAGCTCATCTCTCTTACAGCACGTCCTATCATGTCGATGGCAGTCTCTTCATCTCCGCCGCCTGTAAGCATAGAGGCATTTCCCACAGCCTCAGATATCTTGCGGCTGTTGGTCATCCTGCGGTATGAACTCTCAAGCTCTTCATCCTCACCTGCCACAAGTTCAGCGTCTGTGATCTCGCCTACTTCAAACTCAAGGAGCTCCTGTTCTCTTAGCCTTGCATTCTCATCAATGTGAACCTCCGACAGCTCTTTTTCCAGATCTCTCATCCTGTCATAGACAGTTTTGAGCTCACAAAAAGGACCACTGAGTTCATCTGCGCAGTAGTCATCCAGGATTTCCATGTGTTTTTTCTTGTGAAGTAGTTCCTGGTGATCATTCTGACCATGAATGTTTATGAGAATATTGGAGATGTCCCTTAGCTGCCCTGCTGTGACAGTTTCACCAGAAACCTTGGAAATGCTCCTGCCCTGCATGATCTTGCGCTGCAGGACAAGGGTGCCATCATCCTCTACAGGAATATCCATTTCCTGTAAAAGCTTCTTTTTCTCTTCGCTGTCCACCCCAAAAACAAGCTCAACCAGTGCGTACTCTTCCCCAGTACGAATAAGTGATGGATCAGCTTTCCCTCCCAGGGCCAGATTGACGGAGCCAATGACAACAGATTTACCTGCGCCAGTTTCTCCCGTCAGAATATTGAGCCCTTTAGAAAACTCAATCTCCTGCTCTTTAATAAGAGCAAGATTCTTAACGTGTAAGCTATATAACATATTACCTCTCTCATCTTTCTAAAAATGAGAACCCCATCCAAAACTATCAGTGCATGCCAAGCATGTCATAGAATGCTTTCATTACTTCCTTGGCCTGATCGCAGTCCTTAATAGCTACAAAAATTGTGTCGTCGCCGGCAATACAGCCAACAACCTGCTCTATATCAAGAGCATCAATAGCTGCGGCAAGAGCCATAGCCATTCCTGAAACAGTCCTTATAACAAGGATGTTCTGTGCAAGATCCATGCTGACAAAGCCTGCCTTAAGTACGTTGACGTACTTGTCATGCATGACCTCAGGATCTGCGGTGGTATAGACATACTTCTGTCTTCCATCGGGGGTTACCTGCTTGGTCAGCTTCATCTGTCTGATGTCCCTTGACACTGTGGCCTGTGTTACGTCATAGCCTGCGTCCTTTAAGAGTGATGCAAGCTGCTCCTGTGTCTCAACCACATGATTATTGATGATTTCAATAATTTTGTCATGTCTGTTCTTTTTCAAGATGATTCCCCTCTTTTCGTTAGTTTATTTTTCAAATTTCTTACTGATCTTTTCAAGGAAGCTTACCTGGTTAAGCCGAAGGATCTTTGTGGTCTTCTTGGACTTCTTGACCTCGATCTTGTCACCAGTATTCATAATTAGCGTTCCGCTTCCGTCAAAAGATACTATCGCCTGCTGATCAAATCCGTTCCTGCCCTTAAGTAGTTCCACCTCTATCCTGTTGTCCGGCGAGAACAAAAGACTCCTTGAATTAAGTGAGTGTGGACAGATAGGTGTAACAAGAAGCATGTTGGCCAAAGGCTCTATGATCGGACCTCCAGCAGACATATTGTAACCTGTGGAGCCTGTCGGTGTTGAAATAACAAGGCCGTCAGCATAGTAGCTGCACAGGAACTTATCGTTGATATATAAGTTGTAGCCGATAGCAGCGATGCCCTGATACTTGGAAATGATAACGTCGTTAAGTGAGTAGTCCTTTTTCCCGTCAAGACTTCCCCTTAGCATCATCCTCTCTTCGATCTCATAATCTCCAGCAAGGATTCTGTCCAGAGCGTTATCAACATCGCTTACTGCAACCTCTGTGAGGTATCCCATGGTACCAAGATTGACGCCGATAAGTGGCATGTCCATGTAGGCCATGCTCCTGGCTGCCTGCAGAACAGTTCCATCGCCTCCAAGTACTATAACAAGGTCAGTGTCCTCAGGAATCACGCTGAGGTTCTTTCTTGCTACAAATACCGGATCGTCCTCATTTTTTTCCTGAGCGATGATACAGGTCTTACCTTTTGCTTCAAGGTACTCCTTGATATGAGTGGTAAGCTGCAGGTTCCCGTCCTTAATCTTGTTGGTAACAATACAAAACTTTTCCATGGGCCTTATTTCCTTTAAGTAAGCTCGCCATGAGCTTTTGAAACAGTCTCTTCTATAAGTCTGTTGTTATCAGCGTCAAATGATATGCCACTCTTAGCTTCGCATATCTCCTTTAAAAGCTTCTCGCCATCTGCCTCGGTAAGAGAAGCAACTTCTTCATTCCTTAAAGGGTCCTTCCTGATGTGGATAAGATACTCAATGTTTCCCTCAGGTCCCTTGATAGGTGAATACTCAAGGTGAAGAACCTCAAATCCCGCAATGCCCATATAGTCGTAGATCCTGTGGACTACTTCGCTGTGGACTGCCGGGTCTCTAACAACGCCCTTTTTGCCAACCTTATCTCTTCCTGCTTCAAACTGAGGCTTAATAAGGCACACCATTTCTCCGCCATCCTTAAGAAGCCTTCTTGCCGGCAGTAAGATCTTAGTAAGTGAGATAAAAGAGACATCGCAGGATGCAAAATCCAGGTCATCCTCTATATCGTCCCTGACCATATATCTGAAGTTGGTCTTTTCCATGCAGACAACTCTCTCATCGCTCCTGAGCTTCCAGTCAAGCTGTCCGTGTCCCACATCAACTGAGTAAACCTTAACTGCTCCGTTCTGAAGCATGCAGTCTGTAAACCCGCCTGTTGATGCGCCTATATCCATACATACCTTGCCCTCAAGGCTAAAACCGAAGTTCTTAACAGCCTTTTCAAGCTTAAGTCCGCCGCGGCTCACATAGGGGATTGTTGCGCCCTTTACCTCAAGAGAAGTTATCTTTTCTTCCTCAAAGGTGGTTCCTGGCTTATCTTCCCTCTGGCCGTTTACAAAGACGTCTCCCGCCATGATAAGGGCTTTGGCTTTTTCACGAGATGGTGCAAGTCCTCTTGATACTATAAGGACGTCCAGTCTCTCTTTTTCCTTTGCCATAAACTTACCTGTGTACTTCCTTCAAAATTCTATCTGCGATGGACTCTGCGTCGATTCCAAGCTCTTTTCTAAGCTTATCTACACTGCCGTGGGTCACGAACTGATCCGGGATGGCAATGCTAAGGACGCTGCAGTCCAGTCTGTTTTCATCTACGTAGGCCCTTACCTTCTCGCCATATCCGCCGCAGGCCACGTTCTCTTCCATGGTGACAAAGAGCTTGTGAGAGCCTGCTGCCCTGTGGATATACTCGGTATCAATAGGCTTAACAAATCTTGCGTTTACAAGTGAGCAGTTAATGCCCTTATCCTTGAGGATCCTGCGAACCTCTTCACCTATCTTGACCATGCATCCCACTGCAAGAAGGCAGATGTCCTTTTCCTCATAGATAGGCTCGCACTTGCCCATCTCTATTGGTGCCCTGAACTCCTTAAGGCCGTCGTAAGCGTTGCCCCTTGGGTACCTTACTGCTGTAGGGCCATCAAAGTTCACTGCAAACTTAAGCATATCTGAGAGCTCCCACTTGTTCTTGGGGGCCATGATATGCATATTTGGCATTGATCCTAAATAGGACAGATCAAAGATTCCCTGGTGGGTCTCGCCGTCACTTCCAACAAGTCCTGCCCTGTCTATTGCAAACACAACAGGGAGATTCTGAAGACATACGTCCTCCAAGATTTGGTCATAGGCCCTTTGAAGGAATGAGGAATATACTGCAAACACCGGCTTATAGCCACCGGTTGCAAGACCTGCAGCAAAGGTAACTGCGTGCTCCTCTGCGATTCCTGCATCTACAAATCTATCCGGATAAATATTTCTGAATCTCTTAAGTCCTGTTCCATCGGCCATGGCTGCGGTAATAGCCACAACCTTGTCATCCCTGGCACCAAGCTTGCACATAACTGTGGAAAAGATATCCTGGTAGTTGGCAGTTGTTCTTGGATTTCTTGGGATTCCGTTCTCTACGATAAATGGCTCCGTGCCGTGGAATCTTGCAGGATGTCTCTCAGCTGGTTCATAGCCCTTACCCTTCTTGGTAACTACATGGACCATGACAGCTTTTTTGACCTTCCTTGCTTCCTTGATGGCTCTGATAAGACCTGCTGTGTCGTGGCCATCTACAGGACCAAGGTAAGTGATCCCAAGGTTTTCAAATACCATTCCTGGAACAAAGAGCTGCTTGAAACTGTTCTTGGCTCTTCTGATGGAATCTACAACTCTGGTGTTGCTGCGAAGCTGTGCGTACACATCCTCTTTGAGGTTAAGGTAACCTTGCGCTGTACGTACGCTATCAAGATATTTGCCCATTCCACCAACTGATTCGGAAATGGACATCTCGTTGTCGTTTAAGATAATGATATAGTTGGTCTCGAGCTTGCTGAGGTTGTTCATAGCCTCATAAGCCAGACCACCTGTAAGAGAGCCGTCGCCAATAACTGATACTACTGCGTAATCTTCTCCCTTAAGGTCTCTTGCCTTGACCATTCCAAGGCCTGCAGAAATAGAGGTTGAGCTGTGACCTGTGTCAAAAGAGTCGCTGTCAGACTCACCTCTTTTTGGGAACCCGCTCATGCCACCGTACTGGCGCAGGGTATCAAAGCCCTCTTTTCTGCCTGTAAGGAGCTTGTGGGTATATGACTGATGACCTACATCCCAGATGATCTTATCCTTAGGAAGGTCCAAAACTGCATGAAGAGCCATGGTCAGCTCAACAGCACCAAGATTGGATGCGAGGTGACCACCTGTTACGGATATCTTGTTAATAAGAAATTCTCTGATCTCTTTAGCAAGCTCCGGATACTGGGACTGGGGTATTTTCTTTATATCACCTGTTTCATTTATCTGATCTAGAAGCATTTTATCACCGCCAAAAAGTTGTTATTTCTTTCTGTAGATCAAATACGAGAATAGATTTCCAAGGAAGCTCTCTTCAAAGCCCAGCTCTTTTAAGATGTCCTGCGCTTCATCCGACAGCTCTTTTACCCTGGCCTTCGCAGCGTCCATACCATAGATGCTGACGTAGGTGCTCTTACCGTTTTTGATGTCAGAGCCTATGGGCTTGCCAAGCTCTGTCTCATCCCCCTCTATGTCCAGAATGTCATCCTGGATCTGGAAAGCAATACCAACATTGCTTCCTGCTCTCTCAATCTTTTGTACATGGCTAAAAGAAGCTCCTCCCAGAACTGCGCCTATCATAAGGCTGCTCTCTATGAGGGCTCCCGTCTTGTTCTCATCAATGTAGTGGAGAACGCTCTTAGCCTCTTCAATATCGCTATAGGTGGTATCCTCAGCCACAATGTCTGCGCACTGGCCACCTACCATTCCGTAAATTCCTGCCTTGGTGCTAAGGATAGAAAGAGCTTCAAGATATCTGCTGCTCTGCTCCCCATCGTAAGCACTAAGAGCCTTGCCCCTTGCAGCACCTGAAATTGCTGTCTCAAAAGCAAGGTTTAAAAGTCCGTCTCCTGCAAGTGTTGCCATACCAGGGCCGTAAACCACGTGTGTGGTCTTCCTGCCTCTTCTGTACTCGTCGTTATCCATAGCTGGAAGGTCGTCGTGTACAAGAGAATAGGTATGGATCATCTCCATAGCTGCCATGAAGGGATGTACCACTGACATGTCAGCATCATCGCCTGCAAAGAGCTTATAAGCCTCCATCATCATTACAGGGCGGAGGCGCTTACCTCCAGCCAGGAGACTGTAGTTCATAGCTTCTATGACAGTCCTTGCATATCCTTCCTCTTTTGGAAGATACTCCTTAAGGACATCCTCTACATAGGAAGCTCTATTCAAAAGCTCATCTTCAAAGCCGTTTGTTCCCATTTACTCTGTATCCTTTGCAAACTTGGCAAGAACGCCATTAACAAAGGAAGCTGAGCCATCCTGTCCAAACTTCTTGGCAAGCTCAACTGCCTCATTGATCGCAACTCCTGTAGGAACTGACTCATCATATTTGATCTCGTAAAGAGCAAGTCTGATGATAGCCAGGTCAACCTTGGCGATCCTGCTGGTGCTCCAGCCTGTGGTCTCCTTGTTTATGGCTTCGTCAATCTCCGGAAGCTTTTCTGCAATCTTCTCATATTTATCTCTGATGTAGTCGGCATCTGCGCTGCTGATCTCAGTATCTTCTGTTACAGCAAACAGCTCCTCCTGCTCAGACATTTCTTCCATTGAATTAAATTCAACACGAAAGAGCAGCTTGAAAACCTGCTCTCTAAGTTCTGATCTATTCATTTCTTTTTCCTTTTTAAGCCTTAGGCATTGTGATACCAGCAATCCTGATATTAACATCAGTAACTTCAAGGCCTGTCATGTTCTCAACAGAAGCCTTAACTCTTGTCTGAGCCTGCTGGCATGTTGCTGGAATGTTAAATCCATAAGCCATCATAAGTGAAAGGTCAACCTTCACCTCGTTCTGGCCAACGATAACCTTGGCGCCCTTTGATAAATTCTTGCGGCTAACCTTCTCAAGGACATCGCTTGTATAGTTACCAGCCATAGCTGATACACCATCAACTTCAAGGGCTGCAAGAGCTGCTATTCTAGCAACTACATCATCAGCGATCTTAACTGATCCAACCTCTGCAATCTCTTTTCCCATTAGTTCGTACCTCGCTAAAAAATTATCTATTCTAGTATACCATAAATCCCCGCTTCTTGCTCAGAGCCAGATCATTATGGTCCTTGTCTTCTCAAAAGCAGTGTAGGTTACGGTAGAATGATACCCCTGCATATAGTCAAATACATGGCTCTGGGTAAAGAGGTGGTCGAAGATCGCGTCGTACACTGCATCTGAAGCGCACTTAAACGTCACGCACTTGGCTCCCTCTTCATATTTCCTGTTAAAGAGGTCCTGAATAAGGGCAGGCTCAGCTGCTGTGAAGTATTCGCCCTCTCTGACATAGTAATTGTCTGCCATGCCGCTGCACACAGGAAATGATATGATGTCTGACAAGGTGTGCTGCCTTAATATCTCCTCAGTTGTAACGTTGAGATAATCATAGTTAACTTCTGGAAGAAGTGATGGATCTGCGCTCTCTCCGGAAGCTGTCTGGTAGGAAGCATCGCCCCATGTCACATCCAGATAGTAATGAACACCGTTACACAAAACCAAATTCCATGCGTGTCTGAACTGCTGTCCGCTCTTGGTGGTTACCATTCCGGTGACAAAGGTACACTTTACGCCCATCTTGTTAAGAAGGTACTGTGTAGCCTTGGCATAACCATTACATACGCTTCTGCCACCTATAAATACAGAGCACAGATTCTGGTTGTCAGGAGCATCCTTGTCATACTCTGTGTTCTTGATGATATATTCGTAAACGTACTTGACCTTGTAATACTCATCAGGAGTCGCTGGAGCCCCTGCAAGGCACTTATTGACTGCCTCGTTGATCTGGGTCTGACGGCTCTTAACTTCTGCCTCATCGTAGAGATATGTTCCAGAGAAGGCTATTCTTGAAGTCTCCTCGCCCTTGCGATAATCAGTATACTGATAGCCACCAACGTAAAAGAGCTCCGGGTGATCCATAGATACATGCTCAAAAACAAGCTCTATGGCCTCATCACTGGTTGTTGATACGCTGACATCAGTAGCAAGATGCTCCATGATGGCAAGCATCTCAACATAGAGGGTCTTGCCTGCATCAGTAAGTCTGTCGTAGGCATAAAGGCCTTCCTGCTGCTTTTTAAGCTTCTCAATACCGCTGTCAGTAAGACCAACTTCTTCTCTCTTTTTGGTTATCTCCTCAGGAGCATCGTCATAGCTCTTGTAGAAGCTCGCATAGTCTGAATCCGCTTTAACAGGAGCTCCATCCGGATATTCATTATGTCCGCTTGGAACGCCGTTGTCAGAGATCCTGTCAACGCCTATCTCAGCAGGAACATCCGTGTACTCTGAAATGTCCACATACTCAACAGCTGGTTCTTCAGATGTTTCCTCAAGAGTAATTTCAGAAACAGACTCATCTATAACAGCTTCTTCATACTCAACAGGATCTTTCATGCCAAGAGCGCGAAGATAGTCGTCAAAGCTCTCATACTGACAACCACTTAGCGTCGCTGAAAGAATCGCAGCTGCCAGAAGGAACGCGATCTCACTTTTATTTAGTGGCCATTTCTTTTTCAAAAGCCATCCTCCCAAAACACTTTAGTTCTTCTTGAACTCAGAAAGAACCAACCCCTTGTTCCTCTCCATGGTCATGCCAACACTCCACTCATTGATAAACAGAAGAAGTGGTCTGTCGTGCATATCCTTGATCTTCTTCATGTCGGAAGTTCCAACAAGAGAAGACATGTCAACATCCTCATTGTCTACCCATCTGATGTACTCATAAGGAAGTGACTCTAAAATGATATCTACATTGTACTCGCTTTCAAGCCTAAACTTCAAGACATCAAACTGCAGTACACCTACTACTCCTACAATTATCTCCTCAAGACCTGTGTTGTACTCCTGGAAGATCTGAATAGCACCCTCCTGGGCAATCTGGGTGATACCCTTAACAAACTGCTTACGCTTCATGGTATCTACCTGGCGAACCCTTGCAAAGTGCTCTGGAGCGAAGGTAGGGATTCCCTCGTACTTAACATTGTCCTTAGGCATGCATACTGTATCTCCGATTGAGAAGATACCTGGATCAAATACGCCCATGATATCACCGGCATAGGCCTCTGAAAGGATCTTACGCTCGTCAGCCATAAGCTGCTGAGGCTGTGAAAGTCTCATTACCTTGCCGCTCTGAACGTGCTTAACTTCCTTGTCTGCATCGTATCTGCCTGAGCAGATCCTCATGAATGCTACTCTGTCTCTGTGAGCCTTGTTCATGTTGGCCTGGATCTTAAATACAAATGCTGAGAAGTCGTTCTCAAGTGGATCGATAACTGTTCCATCAGCAGAAGTTCTGCCTGTTGGAGGTGTTGCCATCTTAAGGAAGTGATGTAAAAAGAGCTCTACGCCAAAGTTCTGAAGAGCTGAACCAAAGAATACTGGTGTGAGCTGTCCTGCTCTTACCTTCTCAAGGTCATACTCAGCTCCTGCTCCGTCAAGAAGCTCAATCTCTCCTGTGAGCTTATCATAAGCGTCCTGACCGATCTCGCTGTCGATGGCTGCCTTGTCATCAAGATTGATGATAGTCTCTTTTCCCTCCTTGGTACCCTTCTGGGTCTCTGAGAAAGTAACGATGTGTCCCTCTCTTCTGTCGTAGATACCCTTGAAGTTCTTACCTGAACCGATAGGCCAGTTCATAGGGCATGTGGCAATACCAAGGTTATTCTCAATATCATCAAGAAGATCAAAGGTGTCCATGGCATCTCTGTCCAGCTTGTTGATAAATGTAAAGATCGGAATATGGCTCATGGCGCAGACTTTAAAGAGCTTACGGGTCTGAGCCTCAACACCCTTGCTGGCGTCGATTACCATGACCGCAGAATCCGCTGCCATAAGTGTTCTATATGTATCCTCTGAGAAATCCTGGTGTCCAGGAGTATCAAGGATATTGATACAGCATCCTTCATAGTTGAACTGAAGAACTGATGATGTTACTGAGATACCTCTCTGCTTCTCGATCTCCATCCAGTCAGATACCGCATGTCTTGCTGTAGCCTTACCCTTAACGGAACCAGCCATATTGATAGCTCCACCGTAGAGAAGAAATTTCTCTGTCAAAGTTGTTTTACCCGCATCAGGATGAGATATGATGGCAAAAGTTCTTCTCTTATTTATTTCTGAAATTACTTCTTTAGAATTACTCATTAAAAAATATCCTCTGAAATTGTTCTTTCTTTCACTTAAAACAAGGGCTGTGGAAAAAGATTTTTCACAGCCCCGCATTATGTCTATATAGTCAAGTGGTCGGATTACTGAGCACAGTCTTTTATTGAGAAGCTGATTCTGCCCATCTTGTCCTTGCCAAGGCATACAACCTTAACTGTATCGCCAAGTGTAAGTACATCCTCAACATGCTCGATTCTCTCCTTGGAGATCTTGCTGATGTGAACCATACCCTCCTTGCCAGGAGCGAACTCTACGAATGCGCCGAACTCCTTGATGCTTACAACCTTACCTGTAAATACCTGACCCTTTTCGAAGTCTGTAACGATTGTGTTGACCATATCAACAGCCTTCTGGATCTCAGCAGCATCTTCGCCGCAAACTGAAACCTTACCGTCATCTGTGATGTCGATCTTAACGCCAGTTCTTGCGATGATCTCGTTGATTGTCTTACCACGCTGACCAACAACGTCGCCGATCTTCTCAGGATCGATCTGGATAGATACGATCTTAGGAGCGTACTTGGATACTTCCTTACGAGGCTCAGCAATAGCCTTGCTCATGCACTCGTCCATGATGAAGAATCTAGCCTCACGGCACTGTGCGATAGCTGTCTCAACGATAGGCTTTGTAAGACCGTGGATCTTGATATCCATCTGGATAGCTGTGATACCGTCTTTTGTACCAGTTACCTTGAAGTCCATATCTCCGAAGAAGTCCTCAAGACCCTGGATATCTGTAAGTACTACGAAATCGTCATCTGTATCGCCTGTTACAAGACCGCAGGAGATACCAGCAACCATCTTCTTGATAGGAACACCAGCAGCCATAAGTGACATGCATGATGCACATGTTGAAGCCATTGATGTTGATCCGTTAGACTCGAAAGTCTCAGATACTGCACGGATTGAATATGGGAAGTCCTCAACTGAAGGAAGAACAGGAAGGAGTGCTCTCTCTGCAAGAGCTCCGTGTCCGATCTCTCTACGTCCAGGTCCTCTTGAAACCTTAGTCTCACCTACTGAGTAAGCAGGGAAGTTGTACTGGTGTACATATCTCTTGTCAGAAGCAAATGCATCAAGGCCTTCTACCTTCTGAGCCTCTGAAAGAGGTGCAAGAGTTACAACGTCACAGATCTGTGTCTGTCCACGAGTGAACATAGCACTTCCGTGTACTCTAGGAATAAGATCGATCTCTGCTGCAAGAGGTCTGATCTGCTTGATATCACGTCCGTCAGGTCTCTTGTGATCTTTAAGGATCATCTTACGAACTGTCTTCTTCTCGTACTGATAAATAGCTTCGCCGAGGATTGCAAGCCACTCCTCGTTATCTGCAAACTTCTCTGATAGTCTTTCTGTAATCTCAGCGATGTTGCCCTCTCTGGTCTGCTTGTCGTCTGTGAATACAGCCTTCTCCATCTCCTCTGGAGGAACAACTTCCTTGATAGCTGCGAAGAGCTCCTCAGGAACTGCACAGCTTGTGTACTCGTGCTTAGGCTTACCGATCTCAGCTACGATGCCCTTGAAGAACTCGATGAGCTGAAGGTTTACATCGTGAGCCTTGTAGATAGCTTCCTTCATCTTCTCCTCAGGAATCTCGTTGGCACCAGCCTCGATCATGATAACCTTCTGACCAACTGAAGCAACAGTAAGCTTGAGGTCACCTGTGTTCCACTGCTCCTGAGTAGGGTTAACGATAAGCTCTCCATCGATCATACCCATCTGTGTCATAGCGCAAGGGCCATCGAATGGGATATCAGAGATTGAAACTGAAACTGAAGCGCCAAGCATAGCTACGAGCTCTGGTCTGCACTGTGGATCTACTGACATAACCATTGTCTCGATTGTAACGTCGTTTCTATAATCCTTAGGGAAAAGAGGTCTCATAGGACGATCAATTACACGGCTTGTGAGGATAGCGTTCTCAGAAGGCTTACCCTCTCTCTTGTTGTATCCGCCTGGGAATTTACCAACAGCGTAGAACTTCTCACCATACTCAACTGAGAGTGGGAAGAAATCGATTCCGTCTCTTGGCTTAGCTGAAGCTGTAGCTGTGCAGAGAACAGTTGTGTCTCCATACTGCATGAATGCGCAGCCATTTGCCTGTTTTCCTACCTTGCCGATCTCAACCTTAAGAGTGCGTCCGGCCAGTTCCATTGAATAAGTTTTTACCATTTTGTTTGTCTCCTTTTCCTGCTCATCCGCGGTCCTTCATCCACAGAAAAATCTCTGTACTTCAGGTGCGTGTGCAGTTTAAACATGTTTTCGTCTTCTATAGAAAAGCGCATTTTGCGCATATTCTCATTAATGGTGAAAAGACGGAACAAGCTGGCAGGGCTGCCAGCCTTATTCCGCCTTTATCTTTTAAGAAATTACTTTCTGAGACCAAGGTCAGCGATGAGCTTACGATAGCCCTCGATGTCCTTCTTCTTGAGGTATGCAAGAAGGCTACGTCTCTGACCAACCATCTTAAGAAGACCTCTTCTTGAGTGGTGATCCTTAGGGTTCTTCTGAAGGTGCTCGTTGAGCTCCTTGATTCTCTCTGTAAGGATAGCTACCTGAACCTCAGGTGATCCTGTGTCGCCAGCCTTTCTGGCAAACTTCTCGATAACTTCTGTTTTCTTCTCTTTTGTGATCATTGTTTTCTCCTTGTGTTTCACATTTCTATTTGCCTGATACCAGGGCCAGGCTGGAGTTGCCAAAACCTTAGTATAGGTAGTTACATAACATTGCCGGAAGATTAGCCGGCAACCAATTTATGTTAGCATAAAAAGCCCAAAGTGTAAAGTAAATTATATTTCTGGCCTTACGTTCTGTAGATCCTTCTCAATCTGGGCTTTTAAAGCTTCTATGGATTCAAACTTCATCTCTGGCCTTGTAAACTCTATGAGCTTAACTTCTATGTATTTTCCATAGACATCCTCATCAAAGTCATAGATGTAAGTTTCAACGCCCACCTGCTCCTTTTCAGAGATAGTAGGCTTTCTTCCGATATTGGTCATTCCGTGATAGCTCTTTTCCCCGATGATAACTTCACTTGAGTAGACTCCGTAGGGTGGAAGGAGCTTGCCATCTGGTGGCAGGATATTAACTGTAGGAACTCCTATGGTGTGTCCGATGTGACGGCCGTGTTCTACGATTCCGCTGACGCTGTAGTTACTTCCAAGAAGCCTTTTTACCTCTGCCATATTGCCGTCTGTAACTTCGTTGCGGACTCTTGTGGAGCTGACTTCTGAGCCGTCCAGCATGACCTTGTTGATAAGATCAAGCTCAAAGCCCAGGTCTTTACTTAAGTTCCTAAGTAGATACTGATCGCCTCTTCCCTTATCTCCAAAAGAGACATCGGTCCCGGCGGCGATATATCTGGCCTTCAGGTCATCAAACAGAATTGTCCTGACGAAATCCTCAGGGTCTGTGGCTGCTGTATCTGCATTGAGAGGGAACTCCACCAGAATGTCGATACCCATCTTCTCAAAGGCTCTTCTCTTCTCGTCCCTTGTAAATAGCTGCTTAACCCTGTGGCCCACAAAGAACTCCTCGGGAGAAGGCTCAAAGGTAAAGACAGTAGCCTTAAGTCCGTCCTGCTTCTCCTCAAGGATCTTGGATAAAAGCTTTTTGTGGCCTAAGTGAATGCCGTCGAACTTGCCCATGGCTATGGCGGTTCTATCACTTATATTCAGTTCATCGATACGTGATATTATCTGCATATTTTACTCTTTTTCGAAAAAGAACTTGTCCACGTCGAAAGTCTTTTTTCTGGCGCTGTACTTGTAGATTCCAAAGAAGGTGTCATCCTCGGAATAAACTCTAAACATGTTGCCATCCGTAAACATCTCGTCTTCGTACTCTGTATCGTTGACTCCTTCAGGGTCTTCGCTTAGCACGTTATCTCTCCTGAAGCTGTTGCCATTTTCGAGGATCTTTCTGGCGCTGTCCTTGACGTGTAGGCAGTCAAGGTCTCTGAAGATATACTCGGGGGACTTGATGTGCTCAGGTAAAGAGCCGTTGTCCCTAAGCTCCTCAACCTGCGAAAGGGTGATGGCGCTCTCTAAGGAAAATGCCCCGACTCTTGTCCTTGTAAGATGTTGCATTGCTGCTCCGCAGCCAAGCCTAAGGCCGATATCATGACACAAAGTCCTTATGTATGTGCCCTTTGAGCACTTAACTTCCATGGTAAAAAAGTGATCTGACTCAAGGTGGGAATCATCGAGAATCGTAATCGCTCCGATGTTCACCTTCCTTGGCTTACGCTCAACTTCAATGCCTTCCCTTGCAAGCTCATATAGCTTTTTGCCATTCTGCTTGATGGCGGAATACATGGGAGGTATCTGCTCGTAGTCTCCCACAAAGGCCTTAACAGCCTCGTGAAGCTCTTTTCTGCTGACATTTACAGGCTGCTCTTCAAGGATCTGTCCGCTCATATCCTGGGTATCTGTGGTAACTCCCAGTCTGCAGACCGCGATGTACTCCTTGTCGTGGTCCGTCAGCATCTCAACAAGCTTGGTTCCTGTGCCAAGGCACACAACCAGGACTCCTACCGCATCAGGATCAAGAGTTCCTGTGTGACCTATCTTTTTCTGATGAAGGATGCCACGGAGCTTAGCCACCACGTCATTGGAGGTAAAGCCCGGTTCCTTATATATATTTATTAGTCCGTTATAAGTATTAGGCATAAGATCCTTTCCTGATACCGATAATAAAAGCCCTGCCCCAAAACAAGGCAAGGCTTAGGCTTTCTTTAGCCGAGCTGCTTGTGAATGTACTTGGAAATGTTGTTGATAACATCGTGGTATGTACCGCTCACTGTACATCCTGACGCCCTTACATGTCCGCCGCCGCCAAACATCTGAGCAATCTCAGATACGTTAACTGCGCCGTTACTGCGAAGGCTTACCTTGTACTCAAGAGGTGCGAGCTCATACATGAATATTGCACAGTCCACACCCTTGGTCAAAAGCAACTGGTTTACTATACCATCAAGGTCATTGCTCTGAGCCCCGTAGAAATCCATTGTCTGCTTGGAAACCACAGACACAATGCATCTTCCATCCATTAAAAGGATGCTCTCAAGAAGGGCTCTGCCAAGAATCTGATTCTGGAGATAGGTCTTTTCATAAAAGACCTGATCAATAAGGCTGCCAAAATCAAATCCGTAAGAAATGAGCTCTGCTGCCACCTTCATGGTCTTTGGTGAAGTGTTGTTGTACTTAAACACTCCTGTATCTGTCACCATTCCTGTGTAAAGAGCCTTGGCAATCTCAACATCCAGTTTTTCAGGGTCAAGAGTGTCATAAACAAGCTCACAGGCTGAACTGGCGCTTGGAACAATATAGAGATGATCTCCAGTTCCCTCGTTGCTCACATGGTGGTCAATATTTATTGTCTTTTTTGCCGCGTCAAAGATCTTCTCGGCGTCACCGGTCCTGTCCTTGGAACAATCAAGGACGATGCAAAGATCATACTCTTTTACATCAGATGTAAAATCAGTGATGACCTTGTCTGATCCACTAAGAAATGTCAGCTCTGGAAGAACCTTCTCCAGGAACACATCTACTCTTGCCTCTGGATAGTTCTTTTTCAGATAAAGATACATTCCAAGGGATGATCCAATGGCATCGCCATCAGGTCTTATGTGGCTGGTGATCGCGATAGTCCCCGCGCTGCCAATCAGCTGATCAATCTTCATTAGTCCTCCTGATCTTCAGACTCTGCCTGATCTTCAATCTCCTCGCCTCTTGCAAGTCTTGCCTCATTGTCCTTGGCTGTTACTTCGTCAATCTTTCTGGACATGTTGATGGCATACTCGATGGAGTCATCCATAATGAAGCGAAGCTCCGGTGTGTATCTCATATTAAGTTCTTTGGCGAGGGTGCTGCGGATGTATCCTGAGGCTGACTTAAGTCCCTCCTGGGTACGAAGTCTGTCTTCGTCGTTACCCATTACAGTGACCCAAACCTTGCAGGTCTTAAGGTCTGGCGCAACCTCTACATCCATAACGGATGTAAAGGGACTGATCCTTGGATCCTTGGAAAAATGGATCGCTTCAGATATTACCTTCTGCACTTCGCCATTGATTCTTCTGTTTTTGTTACTGTTTTTTCTCATATTTCCTTATCTCGTTAGGTTCTTGGAACCTCAACCATCTCATAGGCCTCAACTGTATCACCTTCGTGGATCTGGTCAAATCCGTCAAATACAAGACCGCACTCGAATCCTTCTTTAACTTCCTTGACGTCATCCTTGAATCTCTTAAGAGATGCAAGATCGCCTTCGAAGATCTGCTCGCCTTCTCTTGAAATACGAACCTTGCAGTCCTTCTTGATGATACCGTCCTTGACAAAGGCACCAGCGATATTGCCGACCTTGGAAGCCTTGAATATCTGGCGAACCTCTGCGTGACCTGTGATTCTCTCTTCGTAAATAGGAGCAAGCATACCCTTCATAGCATACTCGATCTCCTCGATTGCCTGGTAAATAACCTTGTAAAGCTTGATCTCAACGCCCTCGTGGTCAGCCATGCTCTTAGCTGTTGCGTCTGGACGAACATCAAAGCCGATGATGATAGCGCTTGATGCTGCAGCAAGCGTTACGTCGGACTCGTTGATAGCACCAACACCGCCGTGGATAACCTTAACTACAACCTCGTCGTTAGAGAGCTTAAGAAGTGACTGCTTAAGAGCCTCTACGCTACCCTGCACGTCTGCCTTGATGATGATGTTGAGTTCCTGAAGTCTGCCTTCCTCGATCTTGGAATACAGATCATCAAGTGACATCTTAGCCTTAGTCTCTTCAATAAGATCCTTCTTGTGCTGCTGAAGGTATGTGTTAGCGTACTGCTTGGCCTGCTTGTCAGTCTCATGTCCAAGGAATACCTCACCGGCATTTGGAACATCTGAAAGACCAAGGATCTCAACTGGCTGTGAAGGAAGAGCTTCTTTGAGCTTGTTGCCCTTGTCATCAACCATGGCTCTAACCTTACCTGAGCTTGCACCAGCAGAAATGAAGTCACCTACATGAAGTGTACCCTTCTGAACAAGTACGTTAGCTACAGGACCACGGCCCTTATCAAGTCTTGCCTCAAGGACAAGTCCTCTTGCCTCTCTGTCTGGGTTAGCCTTGAGCTCAAGGATGTCTGATGTAAGGATGATAGTCTCAAGAAGAGTATCAATACCTTCGCCAGACTTAGCTGATACAGGAACAAACTCTGTTGTTCCGCCCCAGTCTGTAGAGATAAGACCGTACTCAGTCATCTCCTGCTTAACTCTGTCAATATTTGCATTAGGCTTATCAATCTTGTTGACAGCCACGATGATCTCAACTTCTGCAGCCTTAGCGTGGTTGATAGCTTCTACTGTCTGAGGCATTACACCGTCGTCAGCAGCTACAACAAGAACTGCAATATCTGTGGAATTAGCACCACGCATACGCATAGCTGTGAATGCTTCGTGTCCAGGTGTATCAAGGAATGTGATCTTCTGACCATTGATTGATACTGTGTAAGCACCGATTCTCTGTGTGATACCACCGGCCTCTCTGTCTGTTACAGATGTCTTACGGATAGCATCAAGAAGTGATGTTTTACCATGGTCAACGTGACCCATTACGCAGACAACTGGAGGTCTCTTCTTGAGAGTCTCTGGTGCATCCTCATCCTCTTTAAGAAGTTCCTCGATGATATCTACAGGGATCTCCTTCTCGCAGATGATATCGTACTCGATTGCAATATTCTCAGCTTCCTCGTAGGTAAGCTCTGTATTAACTGTTGAAACCTGACCTGCCATGAAGAGCTTCTTGATGATAACAGATGGCTGCATCTTCATCTTCTCAGCAAGTTCCTTGATGGAAACCTTCTCAGGGATTGAGATAACCTTGATCTGCTCCTCAGGTTCCTCCACCTTCTTAACTTCAGGCTTGATGAATCTGCCAACTCTCTTACTTCTTGGCATCATCTCTTCCTGCTCGTAAGCAAGATCCTTCTTGTTTCTCTTATCCTTTTCCTGACCCTGTCTTCTGCGGTCTTCATCTCTGTGTCCTGGGCCCTGCTTCTCTGATGGTCCATCAAATCCGCCTCTGCCGGCGTTCTTGTCGAACTTGCCGCCGCCAAATCTGTTGTCGCCCTTACCAGAAAATCTTCCGCCGCCCTGGCCATTTCTGTCCTGAGGTCCGTTCTGACCTCTGTCGTTTCTGTTTCCAGGTCTCTGACCATTAAAGTCTCTGTTTCCGCCCTGAGACTGACCACCCTGGCCGCCTCTTCCCATATTGTTGTTGGTTACAACAATGATGTTCTTTTTCTTCTTAGGTGGAAGCTTTGATCCCTCTGCAGGTCTTGCTGCTTCTGGACGTGGAGCCTCTGCCTTAGGAGCTTCCTTCTTTTCAGCCTTAGGCTCTTCTGCCTTTGGAGCTTCTGCCTTCTTGGGTTCCTCTGCAGGCTCTTCAGCCTTAGCCTTCTTGGTCTTCTCCTCTTTAGCAGCCTTGTCAGCATCATCTGCCTTCTTAGCCTTCTTGCCAAAGTTTTTCCTAGCAACGTCTGCATCTGTCTCTTCGATAGAACTATTAGAACGCTTTGCTTCTATTCCTTTTTCCTGCAAAAAAGCTATCAGCTCTTTTGCTTCGCATCCAAGCTCGCTCGCAAGTTCGGATATTTTAATTTTTGCCATTCACATTCCCTCCGTCTAATTCTTCTTCGAGTAAGTTCTTTCGAAGTGACTCAGATAAACCTTTATCTGTTATTGCCAGACTTGTTCGAACACCCTTACCTATTGCATGTCCAAGGCTCTCCTTGTCACCAAAAAAAGCTATCGGAACATTATAATACTTACATTTATCTGAAAACTGCTTGATAGTGTTATCTGATGCATCCTCGGTAACTATTACCAGATGCGCAGTTCCTGTGCGAATAGCTTCCAAAGTGGCAAACTCTCCGCTCTTTACCTTGCCAGCCCGCATGGACAGGCTTAGCAGGGAATAAACTTTATTAGAATCCAAAACTTATAAAAGCTCCTTTTCTATGCGGTCCAGGACATCTCCCGGAACCTGTGCCTTAAGTGACCTTTCAAGGCCCTTATTCTTAGCAGCCTTTTTTAAGCACTCTGCGCTCTTGCAAATATATGCGCCTCGGCCATTGGCCTTACCTGTGGCATCCAAAAGAATCTCGTCATCAGCATTTTTGATGATCCTGATGAGTTCTTTCTTTTCCTTCATTTCTCCACAGCCAACGCACTTTCTCATTGGAATTTTCTTTTGCATTTAAGAATTACTCCTCAGCGCCCTGATCCTCAGAAGCCTCATCATACTCAGCCTCTTCGTACTCACCTTCAGCGTACTCGCCCTCTTCGTACTCCTCATAATCCTCATCATCGAGGTAGTCTTCCATACGGAATCCAGGAGCATCCTTGGCATGAGTCTCGTCCTTGATATCGATCTTGTAGCCTGTAAGTCTTGCTGCAAGTCTTGCGTTCTGACCTTCCTTACCAATGGCAAGTGAAAGCTGATAATCAGGAACTACAACCTTGGCACTCTTCTCATCTGGATCAGCAAATACTGCTACGATCTTAGCTGGTGAAAGAGCGTTCTGGATAAGGTTACCAGGGTTCTCATCCCAGTTGATGACGTCGATCTTCTCTCCGCCAAGTTCATCTACGATAAGGTTAACTCTGTTTCCGTTAACACCTACGCATGCACCAACTGCATCTACGTTAGGGTCCTTAGAGTAAACAGCAATCTTGGTACGGCTTCCAGCCTCTCTTGCGATTGACTTGATCTCAACAGTTCCGTCCTGGATCTCAGCAACTTCCTGCTCGAAAAGTCTCTTAACAAGGTCTGGATGTGTACGGGATACAAGGATTCTTGGTCCCTTTGAGCCGTTCTTAACTTCAAGAACATATACGCGAAGTCTCTGAGTTGGTCTGTAAACCTCACCCTTAACCTGCTCGTTCTCATTGAGGATGGCATCTGCTCTTCCGAGGTTGATGCTGATGTTCTTGCCTATGAATCTCTGAACAACACCAGTTACGATGTCATGCTCTTTCTCGAAATATTCATTATAAATAGCGCCGCGCTCTTCCTCACGGATCTTCTGAAGGATTACGTTCTTGGCGTTCTGTGTAGCAATACGTCCAAACTCCTTGGAATTGAGAGAAACGCTTACGATGTCACCAACCTTAGCCTTCTTGCTGATCTTCTTGGCATCATCAAGGCTGATCTCGATCTGAGGATCCATAACGTCATCAGCAGTCTCAACTACTTCCTTGTCTGCGTAGCACTTGAAGTCACAGTTAACTCTGTCAACCTCAACTCTGATGTTCTCTGCCTTTCCGAAGTTGTTCTTGCATGCTGTTACAAGAGAATTCTCAATTGCATCAAACAAAGAATCTTTGCTGATGTTCTTCTCTTTCTCAAGTAACTCCAGGGCATCCATTAATTCTTTACTCATTGTAATCTCCTTTTTTCCACCGGATCAAAAGTCCAGCGCAAGTTTAATAACTGAAATCTCTTTTCTTATAAATTCTTCATCTGTGTCATTTATAGTTACGGTAACTGTGGATTCATTAAATCCCTTAAGTATACCGGCAAACTCCTTGGTTCCATCCTTGGGTTTAAAGAGCTTGAGCTCAACCTCTTTTCCAATGGAGTGCTCTAAGTGTCTGTCCTTCTTGAGCTGTCTGCCAAGGCCCGGGCTTGAAACTTCCAGGGTGTAGGCTTCATCGATGAAATCATCCTCATCAAGAGCATCTGAAAGTGCATGGTTTACATCCACACAGTCGTTGATGTTCACTCCGCCTTCCTTGTCAATATAGGCTCTAAGGTACCACTCTCCAGCTTCCTTGACATACTCTACATCGTAGATCTCAACCCCGCACTTGTCTGCGATGGGCTTAAGGATAGCTTCTGTCTTTGCTTCAATATCATTTTTCTTGGACATCTTTCACCTCTTAGGCATAAGAAAAGTGAGCTCCGGAAAGCTCACTTCTAATCTACTGTCACGTAGACAATAACACATAAACTGCGAAACGTCAAGGTTTTGGCATTAAGGGTGATATTTGGGACACATAGGAGAGTATTCTTATCTCATACAAAAGAGCTACAGACCACGCAAACACTCATATTTAAAGGGAGGTAACCTATGGACGCAGGATACATGGCATACAGAGAACTCAGGATCGCAGAGAACAAAAAGAGACGCCTTAGAATAGTAAGGCGCCAGAGAATAGCCCTGGCGCTCATAACTTTTCTTATAGTGTTTGGCATCGCATTTATATTTGCAACTCTCCTTCTTCAGGCCCATGGCACTGACATGACCTACAAATACTACACTCAGGTAGATGTTCATGCGGGCGATACCCTGGATTCAATAGCTGATAAATACCTTACAGGATCAGAGGATTCAAAACAGCATTATATTAATGAAATAATAGCAACCAATCACCTTGATGAAGATGGCAAAATCCTTGCTGGTAATAGTATTGTAGTGCCCTACTATTCCAGGGAATTTAAATAAGTCAGCCTACTATTTTAGCCTTGAAATAGCTGTATATAAGATATTTTCATCTATAATACCTTCTTCCGACCTGAGAACTGTCCCAGTCTGGATCTTAATAGTTACGCTGTATCCATCTACAGATTTTATCCCTTCCAGTTTCTCTTTTAACTGAGCTGCAATCATATCAAGTTCCTGCAGCTCACTGACATGGGTAAGGAGTATGAAGTCTGAATTCATATTCCTTGCTACAGCACAGCTGTTTCCGGTCACCTCTACTATCTGATCCCCGGCAGCTTTAAGGACTTTATGCTCAACTTCCTGTCCATAAGAAACTGCAATGCGATCATGATTTGTGTTTCTAAGGATTATAAGTCCATAGTCAGCACCAGTAGCCGTGTACTGAACAGAATAATCCACCATGGTATTAAGGAAAGATCTTATGGTCATACGGCCTGTTATCTTATCAAACCTATCTATATGATAGAAGGAATCCATTCGGCTCAGCTCTTCGCCGATATCTACCAGGTATCCCATGACTCCGATTATCTTGCCGTTCTCATAAACGGGCATCTTATTACAGATGGTGTTGTGGATAACACCATCAATAATATACTGGGAAGGTGCATTTTCAACCTTTGCCCCCTTGGTCAGGATCTCAGTATCTTCCTTGATACTCCTCTTCTTATCAACGGACCAACTCTGCTTCTCTGAAGGTTTGCCCCTGAGGTCGTCAATGGAGCTGATCTTAAAGAAATCAAGAAAGGCCTGGCTTGCTCCTACGAAGTTTCTGTCTTTGTCCTTCCAGAAGAACTTCACAGTAGAATTAGCTGCAAAGTTCATAAATAGCTTGGTATAACGGCCCATCTCTGCTGACTCTAGACCATAGTCTTCAAACCTGAACATCTCCTTGGTCTCATTCATAATATCCTTTACATTTTCAGGAAGAGCTCTGGCACAGAGCAGGAACTCTTTTCCACCGGTTCCAGGAATAGCCATTATGATATTAGCAGACCACATGTACTGTCCATTTTGCTGCTTGATCCTGAAGTAATCTTCCAGATATCCTTTTTCTGAAGCCTTTACTCTTTCACTTATGGTAGAGACATTGGTAAATTCATGGAAGCGCTTCTTGTCCGCGGATGAGACCACCTCTTTTTCCATAAGAGCAAAGAAATCCGTCAGCTTCATGGCGTTAGCATCAAATCGATACTGATAAGTGGATCTGCCAAGTAGTGGCATGATAGAATCCGCGGATGGGTTGATCTGTGTAATATTATCAAAGAGGTGATTGAGCTCTTTGAGCCTCGAATCCACGCTGTTAAGCATTCTTACAGACTGGTCTGTAGAAATGTTGTGGATGGTTCCTTTAATAAGGAAGCGACCTTCATTCTCAGCAATCACCTTAGCTGAGAACCTGTAGATATTACCATTTATTGTGTAATAGAATGTCTCCTGATTTCTGGTTTTTTCAAGAGTGTCTGCAAAGTTTCGATATTTCTTTAAAAGAGGCGACGGCGTGTGATAGATCATCTCATCTGTTGTTTCAAGAGATGATGAGGTTTCGCTGAATATCTGCCTCATGTAAGGCTCATTCATGAAAAGAGTCTTAAATTCTTTTCCATCATCCTCGAGAATCTCAAGCGGCTCATCTGTCTCTCTGGCATTGATGCTGGCAACATCGTAGAAATGGCGCCACTTGCGCTCTTCTATCCCAATATTCTGTTTTTCAATATGGTCAAAGAACTCGTCAATTGGCATGGGCTTTCCATAGAAATATCCCTGGAGCTTGCCACAGCCTATGTTCCTAAGGAAACTTACCTGTTCAGCGGTTTCAACGCCCTCAGCAAGGGTAGCCATATCAATATCCTTGGCCATAGTGGTGGTGGAAGTCATGATAGCCTTGGACTTATCGTTAAAGTTTCTAAGGAACTCCATATCCAGCTTAAGGGTGTCAAAATGGTAATCCTTAAGAAGGTTAAGGGATGAGTAGCCAGAACCAAAGTCATCCATCCAGACTTCGTAGCCAGCATCCCTGAAGTCGTCAATCATACGGCGCATAAGATCTGCGTCAGATACGATCATGCTCTCTGTTATTTCTATATGAATATAGTCTCTTGGAATGTCGTACCTGGAAACAAGCCCCTCAACGAAGCCCACCATGTCAACTTCTTCGAAATCGAGGCGCGAGAAATTAACTGAGACAGGCACGGTAGGGAGTTTGTTTGAAAGCCTCTCTGAAATGTCTTTACATACCTGCTCAATGATATACATATCCAGCTTGTGGATCTGTCTCGTATTTTCAAGCGTTCCTATGAACTTATCTGGTGGAAGAAAACCCTGATCCGGGTCGATCCAGCGGGCCAAAGACTCAGCGCCGCATAATTGCTCAGTAAGGGAGCGGATAACAGGCTGATAATAAACCTTGATCCATCCGCTTTCTAAAGCCTTATCAATGTTATCAGCAACATACTGCTTAACAGATGGGCTCATGAACGAAAACTCCCTTGATTTTTACCTATATATTGAGCATATCACATATAAAAAGGTGGGTCAAAGAAAGAAATTATAAAGGCCCCTGTCCGTTTGGACAGGGGCCTTTAGGATTATTTAATTATCTTTAGTCCTGTTTGTTTTTATTCTTTTCTTCTTCTTTTCTCATGTGCTCTTCGTACATCTTCTTGCCTGTTACTCCAAGTACTGCGATGATGAAGATCCACCACCAGCTCATCTTAGCTGCATCTTCTGCTGCTGGCATTGCTGATGCGAGAGCTACATCCTGATCATCGATATCAGCCTGCTCTGCAAGTGTTTCCTGGATTGCCTCTGTTACTGGAGCTGCATCTGGAGTCTCTGAAAGAGCTACGTCGCCGTCAGCGATCTCTACGTTGCCTGCACCGCCCTGTCCGTCCTGAACTGCTGCGCCTGCTCCCTGTCCACCTGCTGCCTGAACTGCATCCATGTTGATTGCTGCATCTACTGCTGCAAGGATAGGTGATGTTGAAGGAGCTGCTGTTGTGGCCACTACTCCACCGCCTGTAGCAGGTGCTGCAGGTGTTGTATCTCCGCCGCCTGATGGTGTGTTATCATCTCCGCCATCAGAAGGTCTTACTGATGCAGAATCTGCATTGGCGATAAGTACGTCGATCACACCGTTTAAGCGATCCTTTGCTGTATCAACCTTATCTTTAGCATCTTTTCTAAGTTCACTGAGTCTGTTAATAAGTCCTGCAAGTGTAAGAGTGTTAAGCTCTGCTGCCTGCGCTTCATCAAGACCTGTAAGTCCAAAGTGAGTAGCAATATCATTTACACCAAGAGCATCTCTTGCGATCATTGTCTTTGACTTCTTAACGCTCTTATCTCTCAGATCATCAATAGCAACTGACAGCTCACTTACCTGGTTCTGAGCATTTTCAACTGCCTTCTGAGCCTCTACTACTTCTGTAGCATAAGTATTGTACTTATCCTTGAGGTTATTGATTCCAGCTGTAGAATTGGTATCGATGTACTTGTTGAGTCTTGCATTAGCCTCAATGAGTTCATCTATCTTTTCAGCACTGATGCCATATTTATCTACAACATTCTGTTTTACAAAGCTGTAATCTACGCCATTGTAGCTTCCACCCTTAAGAACAGTTGAGATAACATCTGTATCGCCAAGGATAAGGCAGTTAGCGTCATTAAGGAGGTTGTTCTGATTCTGGGTAACTGTCTCTACCACTTTCAAGTTCTTATAACTCTTACCGGTATTCGGATTTGTGTAGGTAACAGTGCCATCAGGATTCTCTACCTTTGTAAAGCCATCCATGTAGGTAATAGTGCCATTTTTCCGAGTATCCTTAACAAACTTTTCTTTAAGTGTCAGATCCCCTTCATCATTGTAAGATCCATCACCTGTAGGATATCCTCCACGAAGCTGGAACTGTGTAATATACTGAATCTTGCCATTCTCATCTTCGTAAGAATAGAGTCTGTATCCGCCTTGCTGAGGAACTCTTGATAAGTTATTAGTTGTTTTGCCCTCAGCATTTACGTTACTATTAATAAATACACCATTTCTTAGATAATTTAGCTTCTCCTCATCAGACATGGAATTAAGAAGTTTTTTTGCAATCTCTACTGTTCCTTTTACCTCCAGCTCTGACTTTTCATACATTACTATGGCAGTTGATGCTTCGCTAACTATATTTCCATCTAAGTTCTGATCCTCTACAGCGCTACTAGTCTTTGCAATGGAATCCCAGTTAAAATACTTGGTACCCTGCTTGATTTCTCCATTTTCTTTGTAATAGTAGTTTACTGTCGTGAAACGCTTCTCGAGATTACCGGACGGGTTAAGAAATTCAATCTGATGATTATCATCGACAACCAGATCAATACCAAGGATCTCTGTAAGGTAATAATCCTCGATAACCTGCTTCATTATATCTCTGGAATCTGAATAATTAGCATGACCAAATTTGCCTTCCCAGTTTGATCCTCTTGCTCTAGCAAGATCGTCAGCACTTGCACCAAGTTCGTCAATTGCTGACAGAGCATCATTCATAGCATTTACAAGGTTTTCAACCTTCTGACTTGCAATTGCAACTTTGCTCTCTGCATCATCTGTCTTTTCTTCAGCATTATCAAGAGCTCCCTGATAATCATCTTCTGCATCATCAAGAGTATCCTGAGCAGCTTTCAATTCGTCAATAGCCTTATCAAAGCTATCGCTAAGTCCATTAAACAGTGCGATCTGGCTCTCGAGATCACCCTTGCTGTCATTGATCAGTTTATCCAGCTCGCCCTTGGCAGCTGCTATTTCTTCTTCGCTGCTGGCGTTAGCAATCTTATTAACGATTTCCTGCCCCTTAGTATTGGTGTCATCAACAATACCGTCTATTGTTTCCTGAGTCTTGATAAGACCTGGAGCCTTGTCATCCTCAGTTGTTCCCATGATGTCGCCAGCTTTATCAACAGCAGAAACAGCATCTTTATAAGCCTGATCAGCAGCTTTATTAGCCTCTTCTGCTACCACAATCTGTTCCTTGGCACAATCTTCGCTACCAGCAATGTCCGCTGCAGCAGATTCTATGTTGCTTATGTCTGTGCCTTCAGCTTTGTCATTTAATACTTCTTTTGCTGCATCTACAAGATTTGTGATGGCTGCAGGAGTTGACTGCTGATCTGCAAACTCTTCGCCTGCTTTTTCAACATGCTTCGCTTCATCGCCATTAACGATAATATTTGCAGCTTCCTGGCTCTCAACCTGAGCGCTTCCAATTGCTGGAGACTCTCCAGTTGCAGGGATTACATCATTCTGGCTTACGCATGCTTCCTGAGCCTGAGTAGCTTCTGTCTGAGCCTCATTTGTTACTGGCTCATAATTGCTTTCAGACTGTGATTCGCTGGACTCTGTATTATTGTTAGAAGGAGTGTCATCAAGCTCACCATTATTAGCAGCATACGCTGAAACTGGAGTCTGCAAAAACATCATTGCAGAAATACCAATTGTGAGTGCTGAGAGAACCTTTTTATCCTTGATAACGTTATTCTTTTTCATTGCTAATTTCTCCTTTCAACCCGCCCAACAGGATCAAATGATCTGCTTTAAGTCTCTAAGAATATTATCGGCTAAAGCTAATCATATTAGTAATCATATCCGGGAGATATTTTGCGATTTTATAAAACGTTTATGATAATTTATAAATTGGATAGAATATTGCCATATTCTATGCACACAATTCCATTTTCTCGCCCCTTATGAGACATTATTTTTCGCAACAAAAAAGCTCAGATCAAAATGATCTGAGCTTCAGGGTTGGGCTGTTATTAACAGTCAGTACCTCGTAGCGGAATCGAACGAAAGAATCAAATGGAAGAGCCCGCATAAATACTGGGTTTCTTCCATCCATAGCAGGCTTTAATATCCATCACACATCCTTTGAAATGCATATTTGATTGGTCTGTATAACACAAACATCAGAATGAAATTTCCCGCGCAGTGTACAAAGTCCCACGGTATGCCCGTCACCCACCATGCAAAAGCAGACTGGACTCCTACAGACATCCCTCCTGTGCTTTTACCAATGATAAAATACGGGATCGCACACAATGCTCCAAAGCTCAGTCCGAAAACACCTGAAACGATCGCCCAGAACAGGGCAGAATCAACTTTTCTGAAAATCCATGTGATACCCACAAGAAGCGGCCAGGCATAAAGATACATGAACCACCACAGATTCATGCCGTAAACCGCCCCTTCGATCAGGATAAAGGCCGGTACGACCACTACGATCTTCCATCCGAAGAACAAGGTAAACATGATCAGCCAGAAACTCGTCAGTTCAACATTTGGAATCCCACTTAACGCAAACTTACATGCTTCAATGATCGCTATCATCATACCGATCTGAGCAATATCCCTGATGGAGATATAAGGCTTGTTTTTACTCATTTGTATCATCCTTTGAGATCATTGGGCCTTTTCATATTTCCAGGCATAGACATCCCCATCCGTAACCGGCTGCGTATCGCATCCGTTCTGTCCGTATTCTCCATTTACATACAGTGCCCAGTATGCATTATCTTCCGCATAAGAAGCCCGTTCCCCGTTTATATACTCGATCATTATGCCATACTCACCATCTGTGCCGTCATAGGAAAACCCGGAATCCTGATCAACGAGTTCATCCATTGCAAGCCTCAGATACGCAGCTTCCGTAGACAGTTGGTATTCTTCCGTGACACTGTTGCTCCCCGTAACCTCGATGACAATGTTCTTTGAACCCGACTGCGGAACTGTTCTGTTCCTGAAATAGACGATTCCCAGCACCGCCATCAAAGTAACAAGAACGATTCCTCCAATGATAATTTTTCTTTTATTATCTTTCATATGTGCTTTCCCTTCCTTTTGCATAACGCTTCATTAAAACAGCCCTTCAACTACATCAATTATATTTCGAGATAAAACAAAAACTCCCAAAACACTGATGTGTTCTGGGATTCGGGTTGGGCTGTTATTAACAGTCAGTACCTCGTAGCGGAATCGAACCGCTGATTCTGCCGTGAGAGGGCAGCGTCTTAACCGCTTGACCAACGAGGCTTATCAAGTCGCCGTATCGCGGCGACTTGTTTATAATATTACAAACGAAAAGAAAATGCAAGCACTTTTTTAAAAAAATTTTAACCTACTTTACTTATTGTGTTTACTCCTTGAAACTATCTCTGCTGTAGTGCCTGCCACGCCAGCTGCACCAAGTCCAAGAAGCATTAACAGAAGTCTTACATCAAGTCCTTTTAATTTTTATTTCAGTCACTGTTCATTTAGCCTTCAGACATTGTTTATTGAAAATTTTACAAAAGGCATTTTCATGTACAATTTGAGGATGAAAAATATAAAGAAAATCTTAAACAAAATAAGAAGGACGGATCATATTTCGATCCGCCCTTCTTTTCTATAAACAATGTGTTTGATTATAGATAATTACTTATTAACCTTTGTAGAATTCTCAGCCTTAGCCTTGTTGCTCTTTCTTCTTGCGTACTCTTCTACAGATACACCTGCGATAGCTGCAAGGATGAGGAGCCACCACCATGCGAAGCCCTTTTCCTGAAGTTCTGGAGTTGCAGCAAGTGCTGTCTCACCATCTTCGATCTTGGTCTCTGTCTTAGGTGCTTCAGGAGTCTTGGTCTCTTCCTTCTTAGCGCCTGCTACTTCTGAGTTGTTGCTGTTTCCGTTATCTGTAGAAACTGCCTCAGATGTTGAAGCTGCCTTCTTAGAAGATCTTGTTGCAGTTCTTCTTACTTCACCAAGTACTGCCTCACCATCATTTGCTACTGCAGGAGTAACAACTGCTCCAGGAGCTGCTACGAATACGAAGTCTGAAGATGATGTGTCATCTCCGCTCTCATTTGAAGGTGTGAAATCGTCATCACCAGTTGCATTTCTAGCGTCGTCAGCTGCCTTCTTGTCAGCCTCAGCCTTATCATATGAAGGCTTTGTTAACTTCCAAGCACTCTTAGCTGCTGCTACTGCTTCTTCTGCTTCCTGCTTCTTCTGGAGGGCCTCACCAAGTGCTGTCTCTGCTGTTTCCTTATTGGTTGTTGCTGTTGAAAGAGCTGTTTCTGCTTCGCTAAGTCTATGCTGAGCGTCTACAAGCTCTCTCTTCGTAGGATCAGATGCCTTGAGTGCATTTACATCTGCCTTAGCCTGATTAAGTGCAGTCTGTGCATTCTGGTAAGAAATACTTGCTCTGCTGTATGCTTCCTGAGCATCTAACAGTGCCTGCTTTGCACCTGCCTGCTCATTAAGAGCTGCCTGATAATCACTATCTGAAGATGTTCCCCACTCCTGAGCATCAGCTACATTGTAGTAAGCACCAGTCTTTTGTTCGTGACCTGCGACGAATGTATACTCGTCAGCGCCATAGAATGTCTTAGACTTAACAATATTCTGAGCTTGTGAAGACTGATTCTTAACTTCCTCACCAACATATGTGTAATTTGGATCTACTACTGTAGGATCAGACTCTTCATAAGTAAATGTCGTTGTCTTTGTATCGGTACGTGTATATGTTTTTTCAACCAACCTATACTTACCACGATATTTATTATCCTTGGTTTTTTGCGCATCCTGTGTAATCTCGTACAACTGTTCTGTCCACGTATATGTTGTAACGGTAACATTACCGTTAGTTTCAGAAGAAAGAACCGTTTCATTAGTTTTTGAAACATATCCATTACTACCGTTAAGTTCTTTGACTTTGTCTTCTAATGCTTTTTGCGCATCGCTCTGCTTTTTTTTCTTTTCAGAGCTGTGCTCACTATGTCCCCAAACGTTACTCGTTCCAGAAGCGGTAGCTTCACCTGAATCAACCTTTTCATTAGGCACAGGAGTAATAGTAATTATACTTGTCTGAGTATATGTCTTCTCTACTGTCTTATTTGTTTTTGTATAGTTCTCATTAACAGTCTCAAGGAATCCTTCCTTATTCTCTTTTTCAACAGTAGTTTCGCTTGCAGTATAGCTGATTGTAAATGGCTTAGCTCCAAAGAGATAATTAGCAGCAATATCAAACAAAAGTGAAATATTGTCAATATCAGTCATGTTATTGACATCCTTCATTCCTGTTTTAACATCAACAAGGAATGGTCCCCACCAAATCAGATCCACATCATAGAACTCTGCCTTGAAATCATCCTCGTTGCTGTATTTCTGAATATCAGCTTTCCACTGAGCATAGCCTTCTTTGCTGAATGGATATGTCTTGTTAACAGTCTCTGTAACAACCTCATGTGTACCATACTCATAGTCTGCATCCGGCTGGTTCTCGTCCTTAGTTAAAGACTCAGTATTTACTGTCTGAACATAAGTCTTTGTTATGGTCTTAATCTTTGTACCATTTTCTCCATCAGTGATCTGAACATTAGCACTTCCTTCTACATACTGAAGCCCACCTTCAGATAACACCCTATCTGAATATGTAGTAAGGGACTCGCTGGTTCCATCAGTAATATCAGCGATCTTATCACTCATATCAATAACTAATACGTTATTGTTATCCTTAGTATGCTTCTGATTATCTGCTACAGCACCAATAGTAGCAGCCTTATCAACTTCATTTCCATCAGCATTAAGATACTTTTCAGCCACAGCTTCTTCAAGAATAGTTGTCTGCTGAATTGGAGTTCCATTTTCTGTAAAGATTGTGAATGAACCGTCATTATCTGGATCAACAGAGAAGTAAACTGTTATAGGCTCTTCTACTCCAGCCTTCTTGTAAGTAACAGTGTATGCTGTAGGAATTATTGCAAGCTGAGGTGTTCCGTTAACATAGCCAGTCACGTAATAATAATTGCCATCATCGTCAACAATAGTATCGCCATTCAGATCCTTAGCAGGTTCGATAACGAAAGCTGCCTTATCAGAACTGAACTGAACATCAGATATATCATCTGCGCCAAGAAGGTAATACTCAATAAATTTCTTGTGCAATTCAAAATTCTTAGCTTCCTTCTGTGTTTCATCAGTAATTTCTTCAATTTCTGCCTGAAGATCAAGGATCTCCTGAAGCTTGAGGTTCTGCATGTTATTAAGCTTAGTCTGAACAGATGCCTTAGCTGCCTCAAGGTTAGTCTTAGCATCATTGACCTCATCCTCAGCTGACTTAGCAACTTTCTCAAGATCCTGCACTGTAAGTTCAGCTTCATCAAGAGCCTTCTGTGCCTTAGCAAGGTTTTCCTTTGCAAGTTCAATCTTCTTATTAGTAGTTGTTACTGAACCTTCCTTAGTAACTTTGCCATCTTCATCTAAAGTATCGATAATTGCGTTGTATGCTGCAAGCGCAAGATCGTACTCATCCTGAGCCTTACCAAGAGCATCAACTGCATCCTCATAGTTATCATTTGCTTCATCATAATCAGCTGTAGCATCTGCAAGTCTCTGATCAAGGCCATCAAGAACAGCCTTAGCTGCATCGTACTCTTTCTTGATTGCATCAAACTGTGCACCTGTTGTATCACCTGCAGCATCGTAATTATCTGCAGAGTTCTTAACCTCGTTCATATCAGTTGCAACCTTACCAGCATCAGTGATGATTCCATCATAAGATGCGGAAGCCTCACCTGCACCAGTTGAAGCGTCAGTAAACTGATCAACCTTATGTACATGATCTTCACCCTCAACTGGCTTACCATGTTCAAGGATATCCTCAGCCTTGTCCATGTGATCAAGATAATCAGCTGTTTTCTCCTCAGTTACCTTATTGGATGTCTGTGCATCCTTAACAGCCTGATCTGCACCATTAAGTGCTGATGCACCTTCATCAAGCTTGTCCTCTGCTGTGTTAAGCTTGCCTATTTCATCAGCAAAAACTTCTGATCCATTAGTAACCTCATTCTTAAGTACTTCCTTATAGCCTTCTGTCTCTGTCTTGGCATCCTGAATTGGATTCTGTACTTCTGCTGAATCGCCTACAACAGCAACTGAAGATTCTGTTGTTGCTGCATCCTGTGTTCCCTCTGTCTGAGGTTCTGCACCTACAAAAGAATCATGTGCAGCCTCTACTGAGCCAGATGCCTTATCAGCTGCAGTATCAAATTCGCTCTTCTTTTCTTCGTTCTGGTTAACCCCATCCTCCGCATATACAGCTACTGGCTGAAGTGCCATGCTGGCTGCGATACCAACTGAAAGTGCTTTGACGAGCTGCTTGTTAACCTTGTTCTTCATAACTAAAAACCCTCCTAAATAATTTAATCAAACACACACATTTTTATATTCGTCTTGTACGACTGTAAATGCATTGTAGCAAATGCCCTATCATACAAAACATCATATTTAACATTATTTTTGAAAAAACTAAACTTTTTTGTGATAATAGCCGATAACCTAGATTTTATGCGCAAAACAAGAAGAGCGGATCCAATCGATCCGCCCTTCTTTCTATAAAAATGTGTTTGATTAAAGATAATTACTTAGTAATTTTAGTTGAGTTCTCAGCCTTAGCCTTGTTCTTCTTTCTTCTTGTGTACTCTTCTACAGATACACCAGCGATAGCTGCAAGGATAAGGATCCACCACCAAGCAAAGCCCTTCTCCTCAAGCTCAGGAATTGCAGCAAGTGCTGTTTCAGTTTCTTCAATCTCCTTAGTCTCCTCAACTACTGGAGTCTTAGTCTCTTCCTTCTTAGCGCCTGCTACTTCTGAGTTGTTGCTGTTTCCGTTATCTGTAGAAACTGCCTCAGATGTTGAAGCTGCCTTCTTAGAAGATCTTGTTGAAGTCTTTCTAACTACGCCAAGTACTGCCTCGTTATCGTTTGCTACTGTAGGAGTAACAACTGCATTTGATACGATAGCTGGACCTGCTACAGGAGTAGTGTCATCACTTGTTGTGTTATCTCCACCACTTGGCTGATCATCATCATCTGAACCAGTTGAAGGTACAGGCTTCTTAGCAAGCTCTTCCTTAGCAAGTAACAGTGCATCGTTTGCATCTGAAAGTGCCTTCTTAGCATCACTCTTAGCCCATGTAGCATATTTAAGCTGCTGCATAGCTGCTCTAAGCTCTGCTGAAGCCTCTGCAAGAACTGTCATAGGTGAGTTCTTCTTCTTAAGATTCTCAACCTTCTCGCGCGCCTTCTCTACAGCATCAAGAGCATTGTAGTAATCCTCAGTAGCTGATGCTGCTGCCTCAGCCGCTAATCTCTGATTAGCAATTTTCTCCTCCTGAGCAGCAATCTTCTGTGCGAGATCGCTCTCTACAAGAGATGTTCCTTCAGTCTCTACAATCTTTGTGCCATATCTTGCATCCTGAGCTTCTACAGCATCCTGATGATCAGTATGGATTGTGTAATCGTCAGGTGTGTATCTATTTACAGCATATGTTTTATCTACAGTCTTCTGGTTCTGTGTAGGATATACGGCCTCAACTACATAGTACCATCTGCCATGGCTATCCTGAGCAACTGTACTAGATACAACTACAGCTCCATCAGCCTCGTAAGTAGCTATATCCTCATTCTTATAATAATTTGCCCAATACTGATTATCACAATAGTAAGCCTGGCTATCATACCAACCAGTAACTTCTGTGTACTCTTTGGAAATTGTCTCTTCTACAACAGTTTCTTCATGCTTGATTGGTTTTAAAGGATCATCAACCTCGTTTGTAACTGAAAGTACAAGAGGTTTCTCATTCCAGGCCAAACCATTGAAAAGAGTTCCTATCGCTACACCAAGCGATATATAATCAATCTCTTCTCCAAAATATGTTACTTTAAGGTTATAACCTTCATTTTTAAGTCTTATAACATCTGGCCAAAAATCACGCCATCCATTCTTACCATAAGAGATAGGAGCAGGCTGCTCTTTCTTCTCGTATCCATCTTCTTCACTATGAACCATAATCTTCTTAAGCTCATAGCTAGGTTCCTTGTCGGCCTTCTCTACATAGGCAGTAACATTATATTTATTTCCTTGACGATAATTTGTCTTCATAGATACATCATCAGCGCCCTGAATCTGCTCCTTAGGACTTGTTGCTGTATCGATAGCATAGAAGCCAGTCTGGCCTTCTTCCTTTTTCTCGAATGTATGAGTAGTCTGTGTTTCTTCGAATTCTTTTCCATCTGTAGTCTTCCAGCTCTCAGGAACTTCAGCCTTTCCTTCTACTGCATCCTGAATTTTGTTACTTAAATCATCTTCTACAGTAACATTCAGTGACTTAACGCAAACCTCTCCATCAACAACAGAAATCACGAATATCTCTGGAACCTCTTTGCCGTCTTTATCAGTGTACTTAACAGTCTGGTATATCTTTGTATTTGTAACGTCAGTACCTTCTTCATCGATTCCAAGGACCTCTGTTTTTTCTACGGTGCCAAACTTAACTGACTTGCCGCCGTTAGCCTTGATATAAGAACCGATAAGAAGCTTAGCAAGCTCGTCCTCTTTAGCAGCACGCTCTTTGTCTGTTAAGGAATCATCTTCAAGAGCCATCTGTGCTTCCTGAATCTTGTTGTAATCATCCTCAAGCATCTGGTTAAGGATTTCGTTTGCAGCTGTCTCAGCATCAAGAACAGCCTGCTCCTTATCCTCTACAAGCTTCTTAGCATCTGCAAGTTCCTTCTCTGCTGCAGTGAGCTCGATAGTAGTAAGTGAAGCATCCTTCTGAGCATCCATGTACTTCTTGAATGCTGCATCATAAGTATCCTGAGCTGCCTGGCGCTCACCCTCAGCCTTTGCAAGGAGCTGGTTGGCCTCTTCATACTTAGCCTCAGCATCGCTTACAAACTGCTTAGCTTCTTCATATGTAGAATCTTCTGTAACCTTATCAGCAATCTCCTGTGCGTCTTTAGCTGTCTGCTCAGCAGAACTGTAATCGCTCTTAGCATTTGAGATGTTCTCATCAAACTTTCCATCTTCTAATGTATCGTGGAAAGCCTCAAGTTCCTCATCTCTCTTCTCAGCGTAACCCTGTGCATCTTTAACATCATCTTCTGAATCATCGATGAGATCACTTGCCTCTGTAACTTCGCCTGTAACAAATGCCTCTTCACTACCTTCATTGTTGAATGACTGACCTGTTGTAAACTCAGCCTTATCAACTGCTTCGCCAGCTTCTTCGATAACTGTCTCAGTTGCCTCAAACTCCTGAGTAGTTGCGCTCTCATTGTTCTCTGATACAACTGGATCCCCAGTTGGCTCACCTGTTGGTGTAACCCCATCAGTTGTCTCAGCATATACAGCTACTGGCTGAAGTGCCATGCTTGCTGCGATACCTACTGAAAGTGCCTTGATGATCTGCTTGTTAACCTTGTTCTTCATAACTTAAAATTCCCTCCTAAAAAATAATCAAACACACTTAATTTTAACTTGATGTTTTTCAAGCACGAAACTGATTGTATCAGACTACCAATCATATAACCCATCATAATAAACATTATTTTTGTATTTTTTAACTTTTATGTATGATTTTTTAGCTAAACATTAGTTATCATATTGATAAACAGCAAAACAAAAGAGCTTAATCCCGTTAAGAATTAAGCTCTTTTATCGTGTAATTGTGTGTCCACGATCAGTTAAACAAGTTCATCATCTTCACCCTTATAGGCTTTGATCCTGACATACTCTTCTATAGTAATGCCAAGACCCGCTGCCAAAAGGATCATCCACCACCAGCTTGATTCAGCTCTGCTCTCTTTTGGCGTAGCCACAAGTGGTGTCTCTTCTTCTGCGATCGTCACAGTAGCTTCTGCCTGATCACTCTGCTGAGCTCTGGCAGTTATCGGATTGCATAATAATCCAATAATCATGGCTGCTACAAGTAGCGACGCATACCCCTTCATCCGTAATTTTGTTTTCATTTTCACACTCACCCTCAATAAAAAACCGCGCACTAGCACTTATACAAAAGAATCATATACTAGGTATAATCATACAAGCTATCATATTGGGGTCAGATTTTGTGATTTTATAAATTGTTTATAATTTGCCACTTTACCACAAATAAAAAAGAGACGAAACATTTAAGTTTCGCCTCTTTAAATATCAATAATATTACAGGGCCTTGATAGCCTTCTTTGGGCATTTCTCTACGCAGGTTCCGCAGTGAGTACACTTCTCCTGGTCGATGACTGCCACATTGTTCTCAACAGTGATTGCGCCAACTGGACAGTTCTTTTCACAGATGTGACATGCAATACATCCGATTGAGCAGTACTGGTTAACCAGCTTACCCATATCCTGAGACTTGCAGGATACAACCTGAGTCGCATCGTATGGGATCAGGTCGATGAGGTGACGAGGGCAGATCTCTGCACACTTGCCGCAGGCCTTACACTCTTCCTTATCTACTACTGCTATGCCATTAACTATATGGATCGCATCAAACTGACAAACAGATACGCAGCTTCCGCCTCCAAGACATCCAAATGAGCAGGTCTTGGATCCACCGCCTGGAGCCTGTGTCTGAAGTCTGCAGTCATCTGCTCCGTTGTACTCGTACTGGCTCTTTGCCTTCTCACAGTCGCCCTGGCAGTGTACGTAAGCAACCATGCGCTTGCTCTCTCCCGCCTCAACGCCCATAATGCCAGATATTACATCAGCCACTGCTGAGCCGCCAACAGGGCACTGGTTAACAGCAGCTTCACCCTTAGCTATCGCTGCAGCACATCCAGAACATCCGGGGAATCCACATCCACCGCAGTTATTACCTGGAAGAGCTTCTAAGATAGCCAGTTCTTTTTCATCTACATCAACATGCAGTTTGAGGTCTGCGATGCCAAGAATAAGTCCGATGACAATTCCAACACCGGCAACCACTGCAGTTGCAATGATTATTCCAGTAATCATAAGTCAATATCTCCTATTATTATTTGAGAGCTGAGAATCCGGTAAATGCGATTGCCATAAGACCTGAGGTCAAAAGAACCATTGGCATCCCTTTAAATGGAGCTGGGATATCATTGTATTCCATCTTCTCACGAAGTCCTGCAAGAATTACGATTGAGATCGTAAATCCAACTGCTGTAGCAAAACCGGTAACTACACTCTCTAAGATTGAATATCCATCAGTTACGTTGTTAAGAGCTACACCAAGTACAGCGCAGTTTGTTGTGATAAGTGGAAGATAAACACCAAGAGCCTGGTAAAGAGATACCACGAACTTCTTGAGGATCATCTCAACAAACTGAACCAGCATAGCGATAACAAGAATAAATACGATGGTCTGAAGATATGACAGATCAAGTGGTGACAAAATAAACTTGTAAATAATGCTGCACACAAGTGATGCCATTGTGATAACGAAGATACATGCAGCGCCCATTCCAAGAGCTGTGTCTGTCTTCTTGGATACACCAAGGAAAGGACAAAGGCCAAGGAACTGGCTAAGGACTACGTTATTCACAAGGGATGCAGTTATCATAAGTCCAACTAAGTTAAGTATTACTTCTCCCATTATTCGTTAGCCTCCTTCCTTGCTTCTTTTTCTGCAGAGATCTTGTCGGCTGCTGCCTCTTCTGCTGATGAGCAGCATCCCTGTCCGAACTTGGATGTGTCTTTTCCCTTCTTAGCCATGTTCATCTTGATCTTGTTCATGATGGCAATAAGGAATGCAAGAACGAAGAACGCACCAGCCTGCTGGATGAAGATGCTGATTGGTGTGTAGCCTGAAAGGAATGCACCTACAGGGCCAGGAACCACTGTTCCCTCACCAAGGATCTGTACATCAAAAGCTGTTCCGCCGCCGATGAACTCACGCACAAGACCGATACATGTGATGGCACATGTAAATCCGATACCCATTCCGATTCCATCAAAGAATGCTGGAACAATACCGTTCTTGCTGGCGTAAGCCTCCGCTCTACCGAAGATGATACAGTTAACAACGATAAGAGGGATGTAAACACCAAGGGCTGCGTTAAGTGCTGGTACATAAGCCTGCATAAGAAGCTGAACCAGTGTTACGAAAGAAGCTATTACAACGATGAAAGATGGGATCCTGACTGTTGGAGGAATCACCTTTCTGAGTGCTGAAATAACTGCGTTACTAAGTGCAAGTACGAAAGTTGTTGCAAGTCCCATTCCAAGTCCGTTGATGGCTGATGATGTAACAGCCAGTGTAGGACACATACCGATCATAAGAACCAGAGTAGGATTTTCAACAATGAGGCCGTTAAAAAATCTCTCGGCAGGAGTGTGCTGTTTAAAGCCTAAAGCGCCTTTTTTTGCTTCCATGCTTATCACTGACCTCCTTTCAATACATTTTCAAAATAAGATACTGCTGCGTTAACGCCATTTGTCACAGCTCTGGATGTGATGGTAGCTCCAGAGATTGCTTCTATCTGAGTAGAAGGATCTGAAAGCTGACCATTCTTAACTACAGAGAACTGTGTAGCAGTCTTGTTCTCAAACTGTGGAACGATAACCTTCTGGGCATTCATTCCAAGTCCTGGAGTCTCAGCAATTGAGATGATTGAAATACCATTGATATTACCATCGTTGGTAACGCCAACTGTGTAAGTGATAAAGTCGCCGTAGCCCTTTGACTTAACCTGGATAACATATCCAAGTCCTGTTCCAGCTGAATCCTTGGCTTCCTTGACGCTCTCAATAGTTACACCTGTAAACTGTGATGCAACAGTTGCTGCTCCAGATTCATTAAGTGCCACATCATCAAATGTAGCAGCTGCAGAAAATACTGACTGGTTAGCCTTGTCCTGTGCAAGCTTCTCCTGGTATGCGATAGGCTCTTTTGTAACCTGATAAACAACTCCCAGAAGAATACCAGCAACTAAAGTGATAGCAAAGAGGATAAAGGCGTTTTTGATCATTGATTTTGTATCGTTCATGCTTTTTTCGCCTCCTTCTTTGCAGATTTCTTAATACCGAAGGCCCTTGGGATCGTGAACTTCTCAATGAGAGGCACAAGAAGGTTAGCGATGACAATTGCAAAGGATACGCCCTCAGCATTGGCACCAAATATACGGAATATTCCGGTAAGAAGACCAAGGATGATACCGTAGATAACCTTACCCTTTGGAGTTATAGGGCATGTGACATAATCGGTTGCCATGAAGAATGCTCCAAGCATAAGTCCGCCACCTGCAAGGTGAGCAGCGATATATGAGAAGTTAAATCCATAGCCGCCAAAAAGTCCAACAAAGATCACAAATGTGATGATATATGTGAATGGGATCACATAATCGATGATACCTACAGCGAACAGGATCATAGCGCCGATAACGATGCAGAGCATTGATGTCTCACCAATTGTTCCGCCTGTGCGTCCGATGATCATGTCCATTACGTTAACTTCAATACCGTTCTTGAGGTTAGCAAGTGGTGTTGCACCTGTGTAAGTGTCGGTGATGAAGTTGGTCATAAGAGCAGGGAAGGAAATTACAAGGAAACACCTTCCGCCAAGGGCAGGATTCATGAAGTTCTGTCCGAGGCCGCCAAAGAGCTGCTTGACCATGATGATCGCAAATATGCTTCCAAGAACAGGTACCCAGAAAGGAACTGTTGATGGAAGGTTAAGTCCAAGTAAAAGACCTGTTACCACCGCAGAGAAATCTCCAACGGTAATAGGCTTGCCAAGTGCCTTCTCATAGATAAACTCTGAGAGCACCGCACTACCTACAGATAATAAAACAATGATAAGTGCATTCAGTCCAAAGTTATATATACCAAAACCTGTGGCAGGAAGCAGAGCTAAAACCACCCACATCATGATGTTGGATGTGGTAGTCTTGGATCTAACATGGGGATTGGATGACACTCTTTTTAGTTCACTCATTCAAATGTCCCCCTTATTTCTTTCTCTTGCCGAGCTGAATCTTACGCATGCCCTTGATCAGCTGAGTCAGCTGACGTCTTGCAGGACAGATGTAACTACAGCATCCGCACTCGCAGCACTCCATGCCATACATGTCAAGGAATGCCTTCTCGTTATTATGTTCAACTGCATCTGCCAGGTTCTTGGGAACGAGTCTCTCAGGGCATACCTCAACGCAGCGTGCACAGTTGATGCAGGCTGATGGTTCTAGGGCTGCCACCTCGTCCTTAGTAAGGCATGTAAGAGCTGATGCAGTCTTGGTTGTGGGAACATCCAGATCAAAGAGAGCAAATCCCATCATAGGTCCGCCAGAAATGATCTTGGCAGGCTCGCACTTAAGGCCAGCGTCCTCAAGGAGTTCTCTATAGTTGGTTCCAATCCTTACCTTGTAGTTCTGTGGATTCTCAACAGCTTCACCAGTGATGGTTACGATCCTCTCCATGAGAGGTCTGCCTTCCATAACTGCTCTTCTTACAGCGCAGAGTGTATCTACGTTGTCAACGATGCATCCTGCATCTGCCGGAAGCATTGATGAGTTGATCTCTCTTCCTGTAACAGCATAAATAAGCATACGCTCAGCGCCCTCAGGATACTTGGTCTTGACGGGCTTAACGCTTATGTTGTCCAGATCTTTAGTTAATTCTTTGAATTTAGCGATCGCATCAGGCTTGTTGTCCTCGATTGCAAGAATACCTCTTGCATTAGGGAAGATGCTTACTGCGATCTGAAGACCTTCTAATAGAAGCTCCGGCTCTTCGATCATCCTGCGATAGTCAGATGTAAGATAAGGCTCACACTCTGAGCAGTTAGCGATGACATAGTCGATCTTGTCGGGCTCTTTAGGAGAAAACTTAACAGCAGTTGGGAAACCTGCGCCTCCCATTCCTACCACGCCAGCTTCACGAACAGCTGCGATCTTGTCCTCAGCAGTCATCTCTTCGTATGGCTTGGCTGGTTTAAACTCAACTTCCTCATACTTCTCATCGTTCTCTACGATGATACAGTCGCACATAGCACCAGTTGCCAGACGTCTCTTCTCGATTGCCTTGACTGTTCCTGATACGGTTGAAAAGATCGGTGCTGAAACAAAGCCACCTGCTTCACAGATCTTCTGACCTGTCAGGACGTGGTCACCCACTGCAACAATAGGCTTGGCGGGCGCGCCGATATGCTGTGATACCGGATACACCAGTTCTCCCTGTGGAAGAACTATTTTGATGGGCTTATCCTTGGAAAGCTCTTTACCTTCGTAGGGATGAATACCACCAGTAAAAGTACCTCTTGCCATTTTCCTACCTTCCTCCAAATTTTATTAATATAAAACCAAAAGGTATTATATCACGAATCCAGTATATGAGCGATAACGTGGGACGCGTATAAGCTCATTGCAAACCTGCTTTTTTTCATATTTTCATTGAGGTCAAAATAGAAGTTCTTGTCCTCATAGTCCCTCTTAAAGAATGGTGCAAAGCAAAGATCCCATTCCATCAGGTACTGCCCTGCCTTTTTGGTGTAGCAGTTCTCGGGTTTTGCTTTTTCCCTGAAATCCTTATCTACAAACTCTGCCAGAGACTTGTGGATCGCCATGTCCTCTTTTGGCAGATAGTAATAATCCTTGTAATTGGAATAGAAATACTTGAGCTCCGTTTCAAATAGCGGAACACGAAGTGTGGCCTCTGCCCCGTCGCTCTTAAAGTAGCAGCCGTCTATGTTCCCGGCAAGGGATGAAGGGAGCTCGTATGGGAGCCTGAGCTTCATGAAGACTTCACTCTTTTCCCTGCCATCATAGTCCCTGTACCTGTTGGCAGAAACCTTCACCGCCCTTACAGGGAGCTTGCCAGCGCCTTCGCTGTATCTGCTCTCATCTATATCATCATCTGTCCTGACTGAGATACCAGGCATGTTCTTAAACTGGGAAAAGAATGCGTCGTAGTATAACATAGGCAGAAGCCCGAACATCCCCTTAACATCCTCAAAGTTATGAAGAAGAAGGAGCTCTATGTTCTCCTTATCTCTTTTCTCAACGTACTGTTTGTAGACCGGGATAAGTCCGCCGCCGTCGTACTTATCCTCCCTGTTTATGCCAAGATAGAGCTCAATAGTCTTTTGCTTGCAGTCCGGAAGCCCAAGCTGTGACTTGTAGGGCTTAACTGTCTTATAAAGGTCAAAAGAGTCCATGGCTACGAAAGGATCTGAAAGCCCATATTTCTCATATTTGGCCTGAAGGAAAGGTATATCAAATCTGTCCCCGTTAAAGTGGACCAGCTTTTTGAAGCCTCTTGAAAAATCGGAAAAAGCCGAAAGAACCTGCTCTTCCTCTGCTACGCTCTCTGCCATGAACTGGATGATGTTCCAATCAGAGCCAGCCATGTATGCAGCGCCAATAAGATAAAGGTCCGCAGTCTTTGGAGAGAGTCCTGTGGTCTCAATGTCGATAAAAAGGATGTCCTTTTCATCGCAGGAAAAGCTCTTTTTCAAAATCTCGATATCTTCGAATCTGGGTCTGTCTATAGTCTCGTTTGTTCTGATCATGTTTGTCCCTCTTTCCGAAATCGCCTACCCTACTAGTATATCAAATTTAAGGCACAAAAAAAATCCCAAAGGCCGCTAAATTCTTGGCCTTTGGGATGGTTTTATTTTGTTTCAGCTCTTTGGTTTTTCGTAGTAGAAAGAGTTCTTTCTCACAAAGCCGATATCCTTGTAGTTGATGATCTGCTCTGTGCTTCCGATAAAGAGGATTCCGCCTGGGCAGAGGTTGTCGTAATACTTTCTGAAAATGTCATCCTTGGCTTCCTCAGTGAAGTAGATAAGAACGTTTCTGCACACGATAAGGTGCATATCCTTTGGATATGGATCACGAAGAAGGTCAGCCTGCTTGAAGGTTACACGGGATGTGATCTCGCTGCTTACCTTCATTTTGCCGTCAGCTGTCTCTGTGAAGTATTTCTTTTTAAACTCCTCAGGAACGTTCTGAACTTCCTTCTTGTCGTAGATAGCTGCCTTAGCCTTGGCAAGAACAACTGCATCAAGGTCAGTAGCAATAACGCTTATCTGGTTAAGTGGGATGTGCTTAGAGAGCATCATAACGATAGTATAAGGCTCATCACCTGTAGAGCATGCTGCACTCCAGATCTTTAAGTTCTTACCGAACTTACTCATGAGCTCAGGAACCATCTCTTTATCCATAAGCTCCCACTGCTCCTTGTTTCTGAAGAACTCAGAAACGTTGATGGTAAGGTATGTAACAAAAGAATCGAGGGCCTCCCTGTCCTTCTTTATAAGATCAAGGAATCCGTCATAGCCATTAACCTCGTACTTGCCAATAAGAGTATCGATCCTTCTCTTCATCTGCTTCTCTTTATAAGCGTTGAGGTCAATCTTAGTCAGGTCATAAACTCCCTTTTTAAACCACTCGTAATCAGCTGCCATACAGTCAAATTCCTCCTAAGGTTAATTTAATGACACAGTCACTAATATAATTCTATCCAATTTCAAATTGTATGTAAAATGAAATAATTATAAATAAACTTTCATCATTATATGTACAACTTAAAAAACATCCCTAAAAGTCCGACTCTACGAAATAGGTGATATCTCCCACCTGTACTGATGCAATGCCAGGAACTGAGCTAAAGAGCTTCTCATCAACGTAGTTAAACTTGGATGGAGCCTCGCCCCGCTCTAGTGCCTTGATGAGGGCGCTGACTCTTGGTCCGTGGAGAGGATTACACTCTGCGATGCAGGAGATTTTGCCCTGTCTTGCATACTCAAGGGCTGTCTCGTTAACTCCGTCAAAAGAGACTACCATTACCTCTCCTCTTTTGATGTTGGGACCAACTCTTCCACCAGCGCTTTCAATGGCATCAATGGCTCCAATAGCCATGTTGTCGTTCTCACAGTAGACCACGTTGATGTTATCAAAGCGCTTAAGCAGTGCTCCCATAACCTCTCTGCCCTTGGTCTCTGTGAAGTCTCCGCTTATCTCCGCGCAAAGGTCCCAGCCGTTATCTCTTGCTGCATTGGCAAGGCCTCTAGTTCTTCCTATCTGGGCTGTGGATCCGATATTGCCCTGGATGTTTACGATGTGAAGATCCTCTGGAGCAATGTTCTGCCTCTCTGTATAAGCCTTGATCCAGGCTGCCATCTTCTGGCCCTCAAGCTCAAAGTCTGATCCAACCCAGCAGGAATAGAGGTTTTTATCCGAGGTGTTAACTCTTCTGTCTACCAGGATAACAGGGATATTGGCTTCTCTTGCCTCTGCAAGAACTGTGTCCCAACCATCCTCTGTGGCAGGAGCAAGGACAATATAGTCAACCTCCTGCTGAATAAAAGTCCTGATGGCTGTGATCTGATTGGCCTGCTTTTGCTGACCGTTCTTGTAGGTAAGAGAATACCCGTTAGCTTCTGAAAGAGCTCCAAGCATAGACTCAGTGTTGGCACTACGCCAATCTGATTCTGCCCCCAACTGAGAGAAGCCGACGGTAATTAAATCGTCGGCTTTTTCATATTCTTCATTTACTTCCAGATCCTTATCTGGGGTAATGGCCCCGCATCCCGCAATTGCAAGAGCAAATGCAGATGCGATGGCCGTGAGAATGTATCTTTTTTTCATTTATTGTATTTACCTTCAGCTCTTTAATACTTTGTTCTTCTGAGCCATTACCACTGACTGGATGAGAAGGAAGATGCACAGCATTGCTGCGATGGTGATACCTGTCCACCAAGCCTCATCAAGACCTGCTGATGCAACTATGTTCTGAATGGTGCTAAGTGAAAGAACACCAAACAAAGTTCCAATGATATTACCAACACCACCTGTAAGCATTGTTCCACCGATGATGGATGATGCGATGGCATTCATCTCCATACCCATGGCATGGCTGGCTGAACCTGAACCTACATGAAGGAAGTAAACGTATCCGCCGATACCAGCAAGTGTTGAGCAGATAAGGTGTGAGAGGAACTTGGTCCTCTTAACATTGATACCCATCATAAGGGCACTCTGCTTGTTACCACCTACAGCGTAGAAGCTTCTTCCAAGCTTGGTCCATCTAAGCACTATGAATAATACTACCATAATAATCAGCGCTACGATAACACCAATTTCCACATACGCTGGGACATATATACCTTTTTTGTTGACCGATCCAAGGAATGGAACGTTGATACGTGTGTCCTTAAGAGCCATGAACTCAGGATCTGCAACGTTGAAAGGTGCTGTGTTTACGATGGTTGTCATACCTCTTGCAAAGAACATTCCTGCAAGGGATACGATGAATGGCTGGATATCAAGATAAGCTACAAGGAAGCCCTGAACCAGTCCAAAAGCAACACCGATAGCCAGTGCCAAAAGGACTGATCCAAAAATGCTGCCGCCCTTGTGATCAAGGTATACAGCGCAGCTCATGGAAACAAGAGCAACTACACCACCGACAGAAATATCGATTCCACCTGAGATCATAACGATACTCATTCCGGTAGCTGTAATGATAAGAGCTGCATTGGCATTTAATATGTTAAAGAACATCTGAGGCTTGGTAAAGCCGCCGCCCTGAAGCAGGATGGCTCCAAGGTACATAAGTACGAATATTACGATAGTGATCGTGAGAAGAAGGCTGGTGTCATTCATCTTGTTAAAGATGCTGGATTTTTTCTTATCTTCCATTTATGCCGCCTCCTTTCTCGCTAAGGACATCTTTTTCATGAGCTGCCCCATGTAATCTCTGACTGTAGGCGCAGAGAATACAACAAGAAGGATAACTACAACTGCCTTATAAGCTGCAAGGGCATCTGACTGCACATTGAACTTGTAAAGAGTTGTTGTAAGGAACTGGATTACATAAGCTCCAAGGATTGAAGACCACATGTTGAACTTACCACCTGAAAGAGCGTTACCACCAAGGGCAACAGCAAGGATGGCGTCCATCTCGATGTCTTTTGCAATAACTGAGTAGTTGATGGTTGAGAGACGGCTTACCTTGATAAGCGCAGCCACTGCAACACAAAGACCCAGGATTACGAAGCTTATGAACTTGATAAGTGTTGGGTTGATACCATTAAGTCTAGATGAACTCTCGTTGATACCAACTGCCTGTGTGTAAAGCCCAAGGTTTGTGAACTTAAGTACCAGGGCAATGATCACGATACAGATTGCCACAATAAATACTGTTGTGGGAATCGGAATACCTGGAATAAATCCACCAAAGTATGAGAACTTTGGATCTGGAACGATTGGAAGCTCGTTGTTGTTGATCCATGCTGCGATTGAACGACCTGCAGTGAACAGGATCAGTGTAGCGATCATAGGCTGGATCTTGAAAAGAGCTACCAGAGCGCCGTTAAATGCGCCGCAGAGCATTCCAACTACGCATGCTACAAGGAAAGCAACAATGATAGGAGCCTGGATGGTCTCAGGTCTTGAATTACCACCGCAGAGAACTCTAAGCATTGCAGAACCTGCAATAGCAATGGTTGCACCAACTGAAATATCCTGTCCGCCTGAAGCAGCAGTTACAAGGGTCATACCAATTGCAAGGATTCCAAGCTCTGAGCCGTAGTCAAGAATTGTAATGAGGTATCCTGAAAGAACAGGGTAACCTGCGTTGTTAGTTCCAAGTGTTACTTTGAAAAATCCGGGATCATTGATCAGATTTATTACCGCAAGAAGAATAAGTGCCATCAGCGGAATAAAGAGCTGATTAGATGTTATTTTTTTGAATTTAGACATACCTTATTCTCCTCCTGCGATAGTACTCATGATCTTATTCTGTGTCAGGTCTTCTCCTGACAGCTCCCCTACTACCTTCCTATCGCGCATAACTACAAGTCTGGAACAGGTTCTGAGCATCTCATCTGTCTCTGAAGAGATGAATGTTACGCTCATACCCTCTGAAGCAAGCTCAAGAACCAGCTTCTGAATATCAACCTTGGTTCCTACATCGATACCTCTTGTAGGCTCATCAAGGATGAGATACTCAGGATGCATCAAAAGCCATCTTGCAAGGATAACTTTCTGCTGATTACCACCTGAAAGAGATTTGATAGGTGTATCAGATGATGCTGTCTTGATATTGAGCTTCTTGATGTACTCATCGGCAAAGGCCTCAGCCTTGGCTCTTGAGAATGGCTTAAAGAAGCCTGTCATTACCTGAAGGGCCATGATGATGTTATCTCTAACAGAGAGATCTCCAATGATACCATCAACCTTACGATCCTCAGGCAGGTATGCAATTCCGTTCTTCATGGCATCAAGAGGCTTGTTTATCTTAACTTCCTTGCCATGAACCTTAACTTTTCCGCCAAGCACTCTGTCTGCGCCAAAGATTGCTCTTACGCACTCGCTTCGACCAGAACCAAGAAGTCCTGTAAAGCCGTTAACTTCACCCTTTTTGATGTGGAAGTCGAAAGGCTTAATGCCTGCGTCACTCTGAAGCTGCTCAGCTTCAAATACTGTTTCTCCGGCGTCAGCACCGTTATACTGCTTGCCTTCGCCCTTTATGTCTGATAGATCATCCATTTCCTTACCAAGCATCTTGGCAACAAGCTGTACTCTTGGAAGATCCTTGATCTCATATTCACCGACAAGCTGACCATCTCTAAGAACGGTGATCTTGTCACATACTTCATAAACCTGATCCAAAAAGTGTGTTACAAAGATAATTCCTACACCCATAGCCTTAAGATCTCTCATAAGGCCAAAGAGCTTTTCTACTTCCTGCTCATCCAGTGAAGATGTAGGCTCATCCAGGATCAGTACCTTACAGTCCATATCCACAGCTCTTGCTATGGCAACCATCTGCTGAACAGCGATGGAGCAGTTTGAAAGCTGCTGAGTAGCTATTGCAGGGATGTCCAGCTTTTTAAGAAGCTTGTCAGCGTCAGCATTCATCTGTTTCCAGTTGGTGATGCTGCTCTTTTCTCTTCCAATGAACATGTTCTCTGCAACTGTTAAGTTTGGACAAAGTGTAATTTCCTGATAAACAGTGCTTATTCCAAGTTTCTGCGCATCCTGTGGTGAATGGATTGCTACCTCGCCCTTCCCCTCGAGCTCGATAGTGCCGCTGTCCTTGGTGTAAACACCTGTCAGAACTTTAATAAGCGTTGATTTTCCTGCACCGTTCTCTCCCATAAGAGCATGTATCTCACCCTTTTCGAGTTTGAAATCCACGTTCTGAAGTGCACGAACGCCAGGAAATGATTTGTTGATGCCACGCATCGTAAGCACGGTAGATTCGTTCACGTTATCACCCCATTTTTCTCTTAAAAAAGGCGCGGCACCATTTGCTTGCCGCGCCCTTCAAAAATCTTAGATATTAGATTCCGTAGTTATCAACGTCATCCTGTGTGATTGTTGAAGCATCGAAGCCCTTCTCATCCATGATGATAGTCTTCTGTGAAAGTGTCTCACCTGCCTCAAGCTTCTTGATGATGTCATCGATGTAGCTAGACTGGAAAGGATTGCACTGTCCGTCGTAGTTCCAGTTCTGAGCAAGAAGCTCTTCAAGAGCCCACTTGTTGCAGTCAAATCCCATAACTACTACGTCCTTGCCAACACCATGAGAGATACCAGCTGCGTCAAGAGCTGCTACAGCGCCCTTAGCCATATCGTCGTTCTCTGCATAGATTACGTTGAAAGGTGTTCCAGCGTCGATAACTGACTGAACGATCTGCTGAGCCTTCTCTGCGTTCCACTCAGCTGTCTGCTGCTTAACGATGTTCCAGTTAGACTCTGCTGCAACCTTAGTATCAAGAGCACCAGATCTGCCCTGCTGAGCAGCTGAACCCATAACACCCTGGATATGGATTACGTTGTACTCTGAAAGGTTCTGGCCTGCAAGCCAATCAACAGCTGTCTGTCCTTCTTTAGCCATATCAGATACGATAGAAGCCTCATAGAGTGAAGGATCTGCGTCGATTGTACGGTCGAAAAGGATAACCTTTACGCCTGCTGCCTGTGCATCTTTAAGAACTGAATCCCAGCCTGCTGTGTCAGCTGCTGAAAGAAGAAGATAATCAACTTCGTCCTGGATAAAGTTCTGAGCATACTGGATCTGCTCGTCGTTCTTTAAGCTGTAAGCAAATGAAGCTTCGTAGCCGTTAGCCTCTGTGAATTTAGCCTTAAGGTCAGCGTCGTTAGCTGTACGATAACCAGACTCGTTAGGATCGTTGTTGATGATACCAACTTTGATCTTTCCGCCAGATGCTGCAGGAGCTGAACCTGAAGATGCAGGTGCTGCGCTGCCACATGCTACAAGACTAAGTGTCATTGCAGATGCCATAAGAACTGCCAATACTCTTTTCATCATAACTTTTCCTCCTAAATGGATATGAATGCGTAAGGACCATTCCTTACTTATCTACTATTTTATTACATTAAAGTAAAATAACCATGGACATATACATGAAAAGAAGTTGGAATTTTTACTTTTATTCTATTTAGTTTGATTTTTTTACGATTTCGGTTGATTTTTTCGGGAGACGAATTGTAACAGTTGTTCCCTCGTCGTAGACAGAATCGATAGAAAGCCCGTATTCATCGCCAAAATCAAGTCTTATTCTCTGATTTACGTTATAGAGGCCGTATATCTTTTTGGAGTCGGGATTTGCGTCTGTAAGACCATCCCTTACTTCCTTAAGTCTGTCGGGATCCATTCCGATTCCGTTATCAGTAACCTTAATGCAGTAATCTGCCCCGTCCTCGTAGCCAGTAACACTTATCTTGCCGCCGCCTCTTTTCTGCTTGATGCCGTGGTAAAGAGCGTTCTCAACAACAGGTTGCACGGTGATCTTGGGGATCTGATTTACATAAAGCTCCTCTGGAACATCAATCTCGTAGTCCAGGATATCCTGGTATCTTATCTGCTGGATCTCCAGATAACTCCTTACGTGGGACAGTTCCTCGCGGATTGTTACGATCTCTTTTCCCTTGTTAAGAGATGACCTGAAGAACTCGGACAGAGACCCTACCATCTTAACAACCTGCTTCTCATTGCCAGCCTCAGCGGACCAGACAATGGCATCTAAGGTGTTATACAAAAAGTGGGGATTGATCTGAGCCTGCAACAGCTCAAACTCCGCCTTCCTGAGCTGTTTCTGCTCCCTGGTAACCTGCTCCTCGATAGGTCTTGTGATGATAAGTGGCCCAACAATAGAGATAACAAGGATAGATACGATGGTTATCACAAGAATCACTGACAATAGCTTTATAATATCAAGATAGTACTGCCTGTTCTGCTGCTGGGCAGTCTGGATCTGCCTGTTCTCATAGTAGATATACTCGTTGATGGTCTCCTGCAAAAGAGCTGTCACTATCTGAACGTCGTTCTCCCAGATCAGCATGTTTGCCTCATACCGGTCGTCGTAGTCCAGGTTCTCAGTGATGTTCTTAATGTACCCTTCAAGGTTATTGAGGTACTTCTCAGCACTTTCAAGCCTCTTCTTGTTGTCCGGCGTATCTGTGATGAGCTTAAGGGAATCTACTACGCCCCTCGCGTCAGACAAAAGCGTTGGGATCTTGGAATCCTCAGGAAGTACGTTACCTACGATAAGAAGATATGTCTCATAGTCAAAGTCGTTCTTAAAATCAAGGGAGAACTCTGACGCTACAACCACGCTATTTAACATGTCGTTGTACCTGACATTTATGAGGTACAGGTTGTAGAAGGCATAGATCATGAACACCAGGTTTGGAAGAAGTAGCACCAGGTAGGACAATCTTATCTGAGAAGCCAGACGGGATTTATTTTGGTTTTTGTTTTTCCCGAAAAACTCTCTCATTCATCGCCCTCCACGCGTCCTTTGCCCCTGTACTGGGTTGTGGTCATGCCCTGGGTCTTTTTAAACAGGTATGAGAAATAGTGGGGATCTTTGTATCCCACAAGAAGACTTATCTCGCTGCTCTTTTTTGAGGTTTCCAGAAGCAGCTCTTTTGCCTTCTCAAGCCTAAAGTCCGTAAGGTACTTGATAAAGGGCTGCCCTGTCTCCTGCCTGAACACAGCGCTTAAGTGGTTTGGTGAGAAGTTCACGTGGGCTGCCAGCTTGTTTAGGGACAGCTCGTCGTCGCTGTAATTCTCATCGATGTATGCGATCACTTCCTTGACCACATCCCTTACGCCACCCTGGGAACTGTCTTTCCTTAAAGTAACGGCTTTTTTAAGGATATCTACAAGGAAATCTTTGGTCTTTTGTTCGTCTCCAAGAAGGTCCGCTGCAGGAATCTGATCTCCCAGCTCGCTCCTGTTAAGAAGAAGGTCATTCTCCACAAAGTCTGCCACGCAGAAGTACACATCCATGGCGATATACTGGCGCAGCATGTTGGAGCGAAGGGCATCCTGTCCCATTCCCTCAAAGAACTCTTCAAGGAAGTACTCAGCCTCTGACTCCTCGCCTCGTCTTAAGAACTCCTTGACGTGGCGCCTGTCGATATGTCTTGGATCTATCTCAGAAATGATGATATCGTCGCCCTTTGAATGTACCGCACCTTCTGACCCCACAAGGAAGTCGTTGCCTGTGTTGAGGTACAGATGTGCAAAGGCGCGGCTTGCCAGCTTAAAGCTCGTTGGGATATCAGTGATCCTCTCAACCGGCTTACCAACTCCTCCGAAGTACCTGATATTTGGATACTGGGAAAAGAGCTCCTTCATCCTCTCAATGATTCCGGAAACCGCTTCATTAGTCTCTTTTTCAAAGTCACCCTTCAGAAGTATAGCCTTGCTGTCCAGGTTCATATCAAAGATAAGACCACCCATTTCCTCAACGAGATCTGCCACCTGGTCTGCCACTTTAACTACAGTATTTGAGAACTCTCCGCTCTCGTGCTTGATGGACCAGATCTTAAGAAGGATAATGTTATAGCTAAGGCCGGAAATGTCTATATCCAGTTCCTTAGCACGCTTAAGGATGTATGGAAGGTCTCTTGAACCCTTAACAAGGTCTTCGAAGAAGTCATGCTTATCAAGCTCGGTCCTCTCCTTCATGTCCTCTTCGTACATGCGTCTTATTTCAAGCTCTCTGTTCTTCTCCTCGAGCTTTTCAGCAACAACGCCGATCTCCTTAAGGAGATTTTCACCACTAATAGGTTTTGAGAGATATGAGGATACGCCAATCTTAATTGCCTCCTTGGCAAACTCAAAATCTTCATAGCCTGTAAGTAAGATTATCTCAATGTTTGGGAACTGCGCCTTGACCATGCGGCTAAGTGCGAGGCCGTCCATAAACGGCATCTTGATATCAGTGATAAGAATGTCGGGCCTTAGCTTCTGGATCATGGAGTAGGCCAGCTCTCCGTCGCCAGCCTCTCCGCAAAATTCATAACCTGCCCCATTCCAGTCGATATTGTTTTTGATACCTTCCCGTACCACGAATTCATCTTCAGCCAAAAAAACCTTTAACATACCCCAAACTCCCACGAAAAAGAAATATCTTTTCTTGAAAAAAGGAGGTGGAATGAATCCACCTCCTTACACAGCCACGGCTGTAAATTATTCATTCTCTTCGCTCTGCTCGGCGATAACCTTGTCGATATCAACAGATACTACATCGCCCTCTTCTTCTGCAGGAGCTTCCTCCTCTTTCTCTGGAGCGAACATAGCCTTGATTGAAAGGCTGATCTTCTTGTCAGCTTCGTTGAAATCAACGATCTTAGCCTCAACCTCATCGCCAACCTTAAGGACATCTGCAGGCTTCTCAATGTGCTCTTTTGCAATCTGAGATACATGAAGAAGTGCGTCGATACCAGGCTCAAGCTCTACGAAAGCACCAAAGTCTGTCATCCTTGCAACCTTGCCCTTAACTACGTTGCCTACTGCATACTTCTCAGTAGCATCCTTCCAAGGGTTCTCGTTGTCGAACTTTCTTGAAAGAGCGATCTTGCTGCCATCGATACTCTTAACAAGTACCTTAACTGTATCGCCAATCTTGAATACCTTCTTAGGGCTCTCAACTCTTCCCCAGCTCATCTCTGAGATGTGAAGGAGTCCGTCTGCGCCACCAAGATCAATGAAGGCACCAAAGTCTGTAACGTTCTTAACTACACCGTCAACTACATCGCCAGCCTTGATTGTATCAAAGAGCTTCTTGGCTGCCTCAGCCTTCTCAGCTGTAACAAGCATTCTGCGGTTACCGATGTATCTGCGTCTCTTAGGATTATACTCAGTTACTACGAACTGGATCTCCTGATCCTGATACTTGGAAAGATCCTTCTCATAGCTGTCTGATACGAGACTAGCTGGTATAAATATTCTTACTTCGTCAACTACTACTGTAAGTCCACCCTCAAGTACCTGAACAACCTTAGCTGTAAGTACCTCTTTGTTGTTGAAGGCTTCCTCAATTCTCTTGTTGCCTCTGTCAAGTGCAAGTCTCTTGTATGAAAGAATGACCTGACCATCAGCATCGTTGGTCTTAAGGACCTTAACGTCCATTGTATCACCAACTTTAACGGCTGTTGTAAGGTCAATACTGTTGTCGTTAGAGTATTCGTTCTTGGTAAGTACACCGTCGGACTTGTAACCAATGTTAAGGATTATCTCGTCAGGCTTAACGTCAATAACAGTTCCCTCTACAACCTCCCCTGTGTGAATTGTTTTGAACGATTCGTTAAGCATCTGTTCAAAAGTTTGTTCTGACATGTTTCTGAACCTCCTCAATAATGTTCTTTGGGGTTGAAGCCCCGGCGGTAATGCCCACTAGTCTGGCCCCCTCTGGTATCTCCAGTTTGAGGTCATCCAGTGTCTGAATAAAATATGTGCGATCACATCTCGCAGCGCATATCTCGTAGAGTTTTCTTGAGTTTGAGCTATGCGCACCGCCTATAACTATCATTACATCTGCACGGGAAGCTATCTCCTCCGCTTCAGACTGCCTCTCGTCAGTGGCGTTGCATATAGTATTCACAATATTAATATTGTAACCATAATTTTCAATTAATTCAATGGTTTCTTGAAATTTGTTTTTGTTAAAGGTAGTCTGGGACACGACTGTGTAATCTTTTGTTTTGTCACCTTGGAATTTATCTGCCATTTCGGGTGATTCAACCACGTAAACAGGGCCACTGGCGTAGCTTACGATACCCTCAACCTCTGGATGAGTCTTGCTGCCAACTACAATGATGCTCTTGCCCTTTTTACTCTCCTCTTCCACGATCCTGTGGATCCTCTTAACGAAAGGACAGGTGGCATCTATGATCTCAAGGCCTGTTTCCTCTAATGCCTTGTGAACCTCTTTGGTTACGCCGTGGGACCTGATGACAACGGTTCCTTCTGTTACGCCTTTAAGGTCATCAACGCTCTCTATAACCTTGACGCCTTTGCTCTCCAGGTCTCCAACGACGATCTCGTTGTGGATGATGGGTCCAAATGTATAAATATTCGCTTTTTTGCTATCTATCTGGTCATAAACTGTTTCAACCGCTTTTGTCACTCCAAAGCAGAAACCAGCATGCTCAGCTACAATTACTTCCATAAAAACTCCTATCAGACTCTTTCTCTGTACAGTTCAAGGATCCTGTCTGCTACTCCATCAATGGTCATGTCGGATGAATCTACGAGAACCGCGTCCTCTGCCTGCATGAGAGGTGAATTCTCACGGTGCATGTCGCGGTAGTCGCGGTCAATGATGTCCTTCTCGATGTCATCAAGGTTACACTCAACTCCCTTAGCCACAAGCTCCTTGTAGCGGCGCTCTGCGCGTACTCTTGAGCTTGCTGTAAGATAAACCTTAAGGTCTGCACCCGGGAGTACAACAGTTCCGATGTCGCGGCCATCCATTACTACGTCTGTAGTCTCTGCAAGTTTTTGCTGAAGCTCAACCAGTTTCTTTCGAACATCTCCGTTTACGCTGCTGGCTGAGGCCATGTTTCCAACCTCTTCAGTTCTTATAAGACCGTTTACATTTTCGCCGTTAAGGTATACCACCTGCTCGCCGTTCTCATGCTTTATAGTGATGTCTGCTGTGGTGCAGGTCGCGCTGATCTTATCTGACTCTGATGCATCAATTCCCTGCTTGATCATGTAAAGAGCCATTGCCCTGTACATTGCTCCTGTGTCCACATATATGAAGCCAAGGGATTTGGCTACCTTCTTGGCTATTGTGCTCTTTCCTGCTCCTGCAGGTCCGTCGATTGCGATACTTCTACTCATTACTAAAATTCCTCCAATTACTAACTTGTGCTGCCTAAAAGTCACTCCTCACTGGCAGCTGATACTCCGGCAAGATGCCCTGTAGACCAGGCAACCTGCAGGTTGAATCCACCAGTCTCGGTGTCTACATCCAGAACTTCTCCCGCAAAGTAAAGCCCCGAAACAATCTTGGATTCCATGGTGGACGGGTCGATCTCTTTTACCTTGACTCCGCCTCTGGTTATTATAGCCTCATTAAAGCCCCTTGTGCCAGTTATTGTCATCGGGACATTTTTGATGAGGTTTACAAAAGCTGTTCTCTCTTCTCTGGTTACGTTATTTACGCTCTTTTCAGGATCGATCCCGGACAGCTCCACCATTACAGGCACAAGCTTTGATGGGAAAAGAGATCCTATCACATTTTTAAACTGTTTATTTGGAGCATCATCGAAGTCCCTAAGGATCCTCTTATCAAGCTGCTCGGCAGAAAGAGCAGGCTTAAGGTCCAAAAGGAGCCTTGCCTTCTTTTCTTTTTCGTAGTAACAGCTGGCTGTAAGGGCGATTGGTCCGCTTATGCCAAAGTGGGTAAAGAGCATCTCTCCAAAGCCCTCATATACAGGCTTCGCCTTCTTTTTGCCGGGAGCATTAGCTGCAGCCATCTCTTCGTCGCTCTTATACTGATACATCTTAAGGGTCACGTTCTTAAGTGACAGGCCCTGGAGCCTTGTGCACCACTCCTCCTGAATCTCAAAAGGTACAAGAGAAGGACGTGCTGAAACAATCTCATGGCCAAGATCCCTGGCAAATCTGTATCCATCTCCAGTTGATCCGGTTGATGGATAGGACATTCCTCCTGTGCAGATGATGACCTTGTCAAACTCTTCTCTGGTAATCGGGTCATCGTCACTTGAATAAGTAACAGCTGATACCCTGCCAGACTGAGCCTCCACCGAATGAACCTGCGTATTAAACAAAACAGAAACACCTGCTTTTTTAACAGCTTCGTAAAGGGTCCTTATAATATCAGATGAGTGGTCTGAAACAGGAAACACCCTGTCTCCGCGCTCTACCTTTAAATGACAGCCGTTCTTTTCAAAGAAGTGCATTACTGCCTCATTGTCATAGCTGTAAACTGCACTGTATAAGAACCTGGGATTTCTCATGACATGGTCAAAATAGTCCTCTACATCGCAGGCATTGGTCACATTACAGCGGCCCTTTCCTGTGATATAGATCTTTTTCCCGGGTTTTTCATTTTTCTCAAAAATAGTGACGCTCCCGCCGCTCTCCGCAGCAGCAAGCGCCGCCATCATACCAGCTGCACCGCAGCCGATCACTGCTATTTTATTCATATTCTTCCTCATCTGACTTATCCCTAAGTGGTCCTGGCAAATGCATAGCCACGTCGTCAGAAGCAAAATCTATTTCATCGTTTAAGTATACCTGATAGTTGTTCCAGACTTCCTCAAGCATCTGAAGATCTGCCTTAACTTCATTGGGCCTCTTCATACAAAGTGCTACAACAAGAGCATTTATAACGCTAAGAGGTGCGACAAGAGAATCAACTATAGATGCCATCTCGCTCTTTGCAAGGATATTGCAGGAGGAGTACAGGTTCATGGGTGAATGAACCGAGTCTGTTATGGTGATGACCTTGGCATTTCTGTCGTTGGCAAACTCCATGCACTTAAGCGTACGCATGGAATATCTTGGGAAGCTGATACCTATGATGCAGTCCCTGTCTCCGATTCTGATCATCTGCTCAAACATCTCGCTGACGCTGGTTGTCTTTATCAGGACATTACCGCCCCTTATCATGTTGAGATAAAAGTGCAGGAAATCTGCCAGAGGCTCACAGCTCCTAATACCTACAATGTAAACTGTTCTTGCCTTAAGAATGATATCAACTGCTGTTTTAAAAGCAGCCACATCAATATTATTGATAGTGTGCTCGATATTGGAAATATCAGACTGAAGGATCGATGAAAGGATCTCTCCCTCGCTGCTCTTTCCAAATCGTCTGCCCACTTTTTCTACTGATCCAAATTTGTCGGAGACCCACTCAGCAAGGGACTTCTGGAACTCAGGATATCCCTCGTAGCCAAGACTCATGGCGAATCTCACAACTGTTGACTCACTGACGCCAACAATCTTGCCAAGCTCAGCAGCCTTCATAAATACTGCCTGCTCGTAGTGCTCGATGACATAAGTGGCAATGTTCTTTTTGCCCTTACTCATCCTGGAGTAGCATTCATTTATCCTGGTAACTACATCTACGTCCGCGTCAAACTTCATATGACCACCATCAGCGGCTAAATGCCATGTATGCTGACTCAAGCATACTTACAGAAGTAGCTTCATCAAGGTCATAATCGCCTGTAACTGCCATGCAGCCTGCGCCGTGGATAAAGATCCACATCTGCATAAAGAGCTGCTGTGCATTGGATGCACCCTTAGCCTGAGCTCTGTTGATCTCTTTTACAACGTTCTCAGAATTGCCGTTTACAAGGTCATACATGCTCTTAGACTCTGATCCCTGCTCAGAAATGAAAAGAAGTCTGAACAGATGAGGGTATTTCTGCGCAAATCCAATATATGCAAGGCCAAGGTCCACAAAAGGAACATCGTGGGTCTTGCTGCACTCATCATAATACTCAAGATAGTACTCTGCTGCCTTGTCATAGACGTCCTTCTTGAGGGCATCCATGTTCTCATAGATACGGAAAATAGGCTGTGTTGAACAGCCAGCTGCTGCTGCGAGTTTTCTTGATGTGATCTGCTCAAAGCCCTCTTTCCTTGTTATTTTAAACGCCGCATTAACGATCTCTTTCTGCGTGATTGTTGCTTTTCTAGACATTTATTTCCTCCCATCGTGCCCGCGAATAATTGCGTGCGTTATTATTTTATATTAAGAAAATAGTGGTGTCAATGTACTTTCCCCACGTAAACTGTGATAGAATGAAATGAATTTTTTTCAAGGAGATGCGATATGTCAGACAGTAAAAAAAATAACATCATACTCATAGGAATGCCCACCTCAGGAAAGAGTACAGTTGGCGTAATTCTCGCTAAGATACTGGGGTATCGTTTCATAGATGCTGATATTGTTATCCAGGAAAAAGAGGGACGTAAGCTCTCCAAGATCATCGAGGATGAGGGAGTTGACGGCTTTGTAGCCATTGAAAACCGCATCAATTCAGAGATAGAAGCTGACAGAACTGTTATCGCCACAGGCGGAAGCGTTGTCTATGGAAAAGAGGCCATGGAGCACTACAAGGAAATTGGCCAGGTAGTCTACTTAAAGGTAAGCCTTGAGACTTTGAAAAAGCGTCTCCATCACGCCAAGCAGCGAGGCGTAGTCATGAAGGATGGACAGACACTGGATTCTCTTTACCAGGAGCGATCTGCTCTTTACGAAAAGTATGCAGATATTACCGTGGACGAGGGAAGAGATTCCCTTGAGAAGGTAACCGGGAAGGTTGCTTCGCTTTTTTCTGATAATTCAAAAAACTGACCAACATTTTCTTAAAATAATGTAAATTATATCGTTATATAGTCTATATCCTACCCCGAAAGTGCTATAATTATAGGAAAGTCTTGTAAATATTTATTACTTTAATAACAGGAGACAAAACTATGAGCACAAACGGGGAAATCACATCTACTGCTGTGAAGAAGAAAAACAAGAAGATCAGTACCAAGCTCCTTATGTACATCATTCCTGTTGTAATCATCACAGTTCTGGCACTTGTCAACATTGCGGCCTCAGTTTCCAAGCGCAGAATGACAGAAATGGCTTTGGAAACACTGGAATCCTCAATCTCCAACCAGTCCGATAACATCGAAGCGTGGCTGGCTGAGAATCTGACCTATTTCCAGACTGTAAAACACACCATTGAGAGCATGAATCCCAGCGAAGCAGAGCTTACTGGCATTCTTGATTCTTTCTATGGCTATAATTCCGATTCGCCAAAGGGCTTCTATATCGGAACAACCGATGGAAAGCTCTATAAGGCTACGGAGTCTGATATGTCAGATGCGAACATAACCGAGAGCACCTGGTTTAAACAGGGTATCAGCCGCATAGCCATGGCATACGGAACTTCATACACAAATGACCAGGGTGAAACAGTTATAAGTGCCACTGGTATCTTAAATGACGGTTCAGACGTAATTAAGATCATCGGCGCTGACGTTACCCTGAACAAGATAATGATCATCGTAAACTCCGGTGTAAAGATGACTGATGCCAGCTCTTTCCTGGTAGATACCAACGACAACAAGATCCTTGCCCACAGAGAAACAGGACTTGTAGGAACCACTCTCTCACAGAGCAGCTCTGATGAGCTTTTAGCAGGCGCCTGCAAGTCTATCGATGAAAGCGATCTTACCAGTAAAGAGATCGGCGATTACATGGTTGCATTCTCTGAAGTATCGGGAACTGACTGGGTTTTAGTATCATACATCCCAACAAATGTTATTCTAAAATCCGTTGCTCAGATGGGTACAATCCTGGCAATAGTTGGTGCAATAGCAATTGTTCTTATTGTTATTCTTATCCTGTTCGTTGTCAGAAGAGTTATTGCTCCTCTTGGCAATATCTCCAACAACATCGCTTCCATGTCAGAGGGTGACTTCACAATTGACGTCGACTCCTCAAGTAACGATGAGATCGGTGTTATGGGCAGCAAGGTTTCAGACTTCGTAGCATCCATGAGAAGTATGCTGTCCCATATCAGTCAGGAATCTGACAAACTTCAGGAAGAGTCTGATAACTCCGACAGAGTATCAAAGACCATGTACGAAGCATCCCAGTCCCAGGCTGAGGCCATGCAGCAGCTCAATGAAACCGTTGATCAGCTGGCTACAGCTGTTAACGACATTGCAAATAACGCTACTACCCTCGCCCAGGTTGTTGCTGATACAAGAGATAACAGTGACAAGGCTAATGAAAGCATGAAGGAAACAGTTGAGATCTCCCAGCAGGGCCGTCAGGATATGGAGAAGCTCTCCGAGGCCATGAATGGAATCTCAGAATCCAACGAGAGACTTGTAGAGTCCATCAACAAGGTTGGTGCTGCTTCTGAGGAGATCACCAATATCGTTGGAATGATCGGTGAGATCGCTGAAGAGACCAATCTCCTTTCCCTCAATGCAAGTATTGAGGCTGCACGAGCTGGTGAAGCAGGTAAGGGCTTTGCAGTCGTTGCTACTCAGATTGCCAAGCTGGCACAGACTTCAGCCCAGAGCGCTCAGGACATCTCAAACCTCATTGACGAGGTTAAGAGACTTATCGGCGAAGCAGTTGGAAAGGCCAACGAAAGTGCTGACAGCATAAGAGAGAACTCAGATCTTATTCATGTTGCTGTTGGAACCTTTGATCAGATCTATAACAACATTCAGGAATCCAATGGTCTTATCGAGGCCATGATAGATGATATCCAGAAGGTTGATGACGTAGCAACTAACGTAGCTGCTATTTCCGAGGAGCAGGCAGCCAGTGCTGATGAGATCCTCGCAACCAGTGAGAACATGGTTGAAATGGCAAACAATATCACAAAGAGCAGTCAGGATGTGGCAGACAATTCCCACGAGCTTGCGGAGACTTCCCAGACTCTTACATCCTATGTTCAGAAGTTTAAGATTTGAGGAGGGGATAAGCCATGTTAAAGAAAAGATCTCTTAAAAGAATTCTGACAGGCGTTATCGCCGGTGTATTAGTAGCTTTATCAGTTACAGGTTGTGGAAGCGCTTCTAAAGGTGGTGGCGGATCCGTTGATGGTTCCGGAGTAAAAGTATACTTCTCCACCCTGACCCTTGATGATTTCAAAGAGCTCGTAATGAACTCAGTTATAGAGGCTGGTAAGAGCAGCGGAGTTACAGTTGATGTTGGAACTCCCTGTGCTACAGTTGATGAACAGGTTGCCCAGATCAGAGATGCAGCAGCAAAGGGATATGATGCTATCATCTGTAATCCTGTAGATGCAGCTACTGCTCTTCAGCTTGAGGTGACAGCCGGAGATATTCCTATCCTGTTTACAAACACCCAGCCAGATGCAGCATATCTTAAGGCTGACAAGTATATGTACGTTGGAAGTTATGAGATAGATGCAGGTACAATGCAGGCTGAATACGTTTGGAACAAGCTTGGAAAACCAAGCAGCCTCAACATAGTTCTTTTCCAGGGTCAACCAGGTCACCCTGCTGCTGTGAACAGAACAAAGGCCGTTAAGAAATACTTTAAGAACGTTGGCGTTAACGCAAACTTCGTATTCAACGATACAGCTTACTGGGATACCCAGAAGGCAACTGATGAGTTCAAGCTCTTCCTTAAGACAGGACAGCCTTATGACTGTGTTATCTGTAACAACGATTCCATGGCTCTTGGCGTAGTTCAGGCCATGAACGAACTTGGTATTGATACAGCATCAGTTCCTGTAGTAGGTATCGATGCTACCGCTGACGGTTGTCAGTCAATCCTTGATGGCGGAATGCAGTTTACTGTTTACCAGTCCGCTAAGGGACAGGGCGCATCCTGCGTAGAAGCAGCTATAGCTCTTGCCAAGAAGGGAACCTGTAAGGATGTTGAATATGTAACATCAGATGGCCTCTATGTATGGGTACCATTTGAGCCAGTTGATAAATCTAACGCAGCATCCATAAAGTAAACAAACAAAAATACAGGGCTTTGGATAGAGATATCCAAAGCCCTTTTTTACTACACATATTTAGTTTTCTATTATTCCGCCTCCAAGGACTACGTCTCCGTCGTAGAATACAGCTGACTGTCCGGGAGTTATAGCTCTTTGAGGTTCATCAAAGATCACCTTTACGTGGTCTTCATCAATAACTGTAACAGTTGCAGGCTGCTCTTTGTGCCTGTACCTGATCTTGGCACTGCATCTAAAATCCCCCGTAGGCTTATCCCCTGTTATCCAGTGGAATTCTCTGACGCTTACTTCTCTCTCGAAAAGGTCCTTGTCATCAGCAAGGATGACTCTGTTTCCAGCGACATCAAGCTTTTTAACATAGAGCCTTCTGTCAGCCGGGATTCCAAGGCCTCTTCGCTGACCAATGGTGTAGTTTATTATTCCCTCATGCCTTCCAAGGACATTTCCTTCAAGGTCCACGAAATCTCCCTCAGGATACTCCCTGCCACGATAGCGCTTTATCATGGCTGCATAGTCCCCATCAGGAACAAAGCATATATCCTGACTCTCCTTCTTGTGGGATGTCACAAAGCCGTTCTTGTCAGCAATCTCCCTGACTTCAGGTTTGGTAAGGTCTCCAAGCGGGAAATAGGTGTGTCGAAGCTGTTCTTCTGACAGGTTATAAAGTACGTAGCTCTGGTCCTTACTTAAGTCCCTGGCCTTAAGAAGATAGAAGTGTCCGTCCTCTCTCTCCTCGATCCTTGCGTAGTGACCGGTTACTATATTGTCGTATCCAAGTTCTTTTGCCTTCTCATAGAGAATGTCAAACTTAAGGTACTTGTTGCATCCAATGCAGGGGTTTGGTGTCTCGCCCTTCTCGTAGCTGCACACAAAGGGCTCAATGACCTTTTCCTTAAACTGAAACTCATAGTGATAGATGTTGTAAGGAATACCTATGCGTTCGCACACAGCCCTGGCATCCTGCGTGTCATTTAAGCTGCAGCAGGTACCAAAGAGGTCCTCACCGATCATGTCGTTTTCATATAGACGCATGGTACATCCCATGCAGTCAAAGCCCTTTTCAGTCATCAAAGCGGCGGCAACTGAACTGTCAACGCCACCGCTCATAGCTATCAGAGCTTTTCTTTTTTCTTCGCTCATAGATTTATCCATTCTGATAGTGATAATGGTTCATAGTCTGATCTCTTGCAAAAGCAGTTGATCATATTGCAGGGGATAACAGCTGTGTGTTCCCCGTGGATAGGCGTATAGGGTGTTTCCTGGATCTGCCTTATAAACTGCTGCATAAGGACCTCGTCTCTTGTCTCATGGACGTGGCCATAGAGCATGTAGGTCTTGGGCTCTCCGCTCTTTTTGAGCCTGTACTGGCCATTGTAAAAGGGAATCGGATAGTGACAAAGAACAACCTTCCTCTGGGAATCAGTGATTTCCCTGTAGTCACAGATCCATTCAAACCTTGAACTGTCAAAGTCCGCAGCATCAAGGTACTTGTCGTGATTACCACGAATGAGACAAATCTTGCCCTTTAAGGAAGAGAGGAGCTCCTCTGTCTCCCTGCTCTTTCCAAGGGATAGGTCTCCGATAACAATAACTGTATCTGAGGCCGTGACCTTGTCATTCCATTTTTTTACCATGTATTCGTTCATCTCTTCCACAGAAGAAAAGCCCCTCATGTCCATCTTGTCATTTAAGGCTGCATGGAAGAAATGACAGTCTGCTATATAGTAGATCATTCCTCGTATAATCCTGTTCCGTCGTCGTGTAAAAGAAAGGCGGGATCCTGATCTGCCGCAGAAGTAGCAAGTTCATCGCACCTCTCGTTTTCAGGATGTCCATTGTGTCCCTTGACCCAGTTCCACTTTACGTTGTGGGGCTCTGCTGCCTTAATGAGCCTTTGCCACAGCTCCACATTCTTGACTGGCTTTTTGCCTGCTGTCTTCCAGCCGTTTTTGAGCCAGCTCTTTATCCAGCCTTCCGTAAAGCCGGATAATACGTACTTGGAATCAGTAAACATCTCCACATCGCAGGGGCGGTTTAAAGCCTCAAGTCCCTTTATGGCACCCATAAGCTCCATCCTGTTGTTGGTGGTCTTGTCGTACCCTGCGCTTATTTCCTTTTCATGGGCAACTCCTGAAGCATCCACGTAGCGAAGCAGGACTCCGTATCCTCCTGGTCCGTCCGGATTGCCTCTGGCTGACCCGTCTGAATAAATACTAACCTTCATCTATATCCTTTCATTTCAAAAAGCTGCTTCCCAGCTGCCTTTTTCAAGGAAGCCATCCGCCATTTTCTGGGCATCGTCCACAAGCTCTTTTTCATAGCCCAGTACTCCAAGGAGCTTAATAGCATTCCTGGTGGTTGCAGGGCCCTTTCTGATCCTGTAATCAAACTTAACGTCGTTGTCCGTAACATCTCCCTCAAAGTGATAGATGTCATATCTGTCCTTCAAAAGAGCTGTCAGCTCAATATCATGGGTTGCAGCAAAGCACTGAACCTTCTCCTCAGAGAGTTTTTTAAGGATCTGTGTTGAAGCTGCAATTCTCTCAACTGTATTGGTGCCTCTAAGCACTTCATCCACAAAACAGAGAACCTGATTGCCAGTAGCAAGGGCTGCGTCAAGGATCCTCTTTATGGATTTGATCTCTACGATGTAGTAGCTGTCGCCTTCAAAGATATCATCCTTAAGAGCCATTGATGAGTAGATCCTGTAAAGAGGCGCTTTGTAGTTCCTTCCTAGAACCGTGTGGATGGACTGGGCAAGGATAGCGTCTATGGCGCAGGTCTTAAGGAATGTGGACTTACCTGATGCGTTGGAACCTGTAAGGAGCACTCCTGTCTCGGACTCAATATCGTTGGCAACTGGATCTGTGATAAGGGGATGGAACAGCTCTTTTCCGGTAAAAGAGCTTCCTCCAAACTCAGGAACGCAGTAAGAATCCGCAAAGGAAGCCCTAAAGCAGGCTATTGAGATGCAGGCCTCGATCCTTCCTGTGATCTCAAGGATGCGGTCAAGCTTGTCCCTCTTACTCATGATCTCCTTATACATCTGGTTGAACTTGATAAGGTCAATGTGTGTGACCATCCTGATGTAGTCCATGATAAGGTCTAGAGGATTGCCACTGGAGTTCATCCTGGTTGGAGAAAGAAGGATGCCCGCAAAGGCCTTGAATGATGTAAAGCTCTTACCGATTTCCTTAAGCTCTGCAACGTCTCCAGAGAGGGCCTCGTCCTGAATCCCGCTAAACTTGTCTATGGACTTTATGACTCTCATGATGTAGCCATAGGTCACAAGATAAGGGTCAATATCACCCTTTATCTTAAAATACGTAATTATCTGGGCAACCATGATAATGAGAAATGCACCAAAGCCCAGAACGAACTTAAAAAAGATGGTAACAAAAGAAGCCACCAGAAGTACAAGCATTACATAATGCATGGTATTTCCAGCATTGTTCACTTTTTTAAGGAAATCTATGTAGTCGTAAATCGAATACTTGCTGTTATTTCCTATCTCAGAGAATATCAGCTGGATTTTTAAACGCTTGTCATCTTCCTTCTGGAAAAAGTCTATTTTCTTTTCCAGGTCTTCAAAGTCATCCTCCTGCCTGGGAGTTCGGAGCATGTGATAAAGATACTCCTCTCCTGCAGCGGAAAGGCAATAGTCCAGCCTGTCATAGACATTGTCCATGGAAAGGTCGTTCCAGGTGGTATCGTCGATCTGGAAGCCCTCCCTGTGGTTTTTATAAAATCCCAAAAGGTGCTCTCTGTCTCTCTCCTTGTAATTCCTGTGGGGTTCAGAGCCGTATTCCTTTTGAAGCTTTTTGATAAGGGCCTTTCTGGCGTTTATCTTGTCCCGAAGTCCCAAGGCGAATGCGCCCACAATGAAGACAACGACTATGACAAGAATCATGTATGCATCACTTCTATCCATTATCAGCTATATAACCTCTTACTAATCTCTTCTGCCTTACTGTAAACTTCCGATGGCTCTACTCCGATGTTGAACTGGCCGTTCTCATAGCGGATGATTCCACCGATCATGGTCATAAGTACGTTGCTCTTACTGCCGCTATAGACAATATTCTTGGGGATATTGTTTATTGGCTGCATGTTTGGCTGGGACAGATCAAGCATGATGATATCAGCAAGCTTACCCTCAGAAAGGGTATCTGCGTCATTAAGTCCCATAGCGTGAGCTCCGTTAACTGTTGCCATCTTAAGTACTTCCATGGCATCTACGCTGCTGGCATCCATGTTCTTGATCTTGGCAAGACCAGTAACAAGGAACATCTCCCTGAACATATCAAGACAGTTGTTGCTGGCAGGTCCATCTGTACCGATCGCTACTGGAATGCCCTTTTCAAGGTACTCCTTGATTGGTGCTATTCCACTTGCAAGCTTGCAGTTGGAGCCAGGGTTAGTTACGGCATAGAGACCTCTGTTTTTCATGATCTCTCTGTCATGCTCATTGGTCCATACCACGTGGTATCCGCCTCCGCCGTAGTCAAACAGTCCAAGACTGTCAAAGAACTGTATTGGAGACATTCCATATCTCTCAACGCACTCCATAAGCTCAGACTCAGTCTCCTGAATGTGGGCCCAGAATGGAGCCTTGTATTTGTGAGTCAGCTCAGAAACCTTGGTAAGGAGCTCTTTTGAGCAGGTATACTCAGCGTGAACTCCTATGATAAATGAGTTGTACTCATCTCTTCCGTTTAAGTCGTTGTAGTAATCCTCTAAAAGCTCCACAGACTGGCTGAAGTTGTTTACGCAGCTGGTCTGAACGCATCTCATTCCGCAGTCCCTGAAGGAATCTGCAACAGAATATGGTGTCAGATACATCTCAAATGCAGCAGTGATACCACTTGTAAGATACTCCATAATGGCGATCTTACTAAGATGATAGATGTCCTCTGCTGTCATCTTGGCTTCTATAGGGAAGATCTGGTTGTTAAGCCAGTCCTGAAGTGGCAGGTCATCAGCCTTGGATCTCATAAGAGTCATGGCTGAATGGGTGTGGGCATTCTTAAAGCCTGGCATAAGAAGATTTCCATGACAGTCTATCTCCCTGTCCCACTTAAGCACTTCGTCAGGATGGTTGTCGCAGTAGCTCCTTGCTTCATCATCAGTTCCCACAAAAAGAATGCGTTTTTCTCTGACAAAGAGCTGGCCTTCTATTATCTCTTTTCCATCCTCCATGGTTAAAATTCTTGCGTTAAAGAATCTTATATTCATACATCAAACCTCAAACTTTTTGATTGACTCAGCTACAAGCTTGGTGAAAAGTGGCGCTGCCTTATCTGCTGCCTCCTGAACTTCCTCGTGGCAAAGAGGCTCATCTGAGATACCTGCTGCCAGGTTACTGATACAGGATACTCCGCAGACTCTCATTCCGCAGTGGTTAGCAGCGATTGCTTCTACTACAGTGCTCATGCCAACTGCAGATACTCCAAGCTTACCAAGGAGCTTGATCTCAGCAGGAGACTCAAAGGATGGTCCTGTGAGCTGGCAGTAAACACCTTTTTTAAGATCGATGCCGTTCTTCTTGGCAACCTTCTTGATAACGCTCTGAAGGTCCTTCTTGTAGACATCAGACATATCAGCAAATCTTGGTCCCATCTCATCGATGTTTGGTCCGATAAGAGGATTAGGAGCAAAGATTGAAACATGATCTGTGATAAGCATAAGGTCTCCGGCATTAAAGCCCTTTCCAAGACCACCTGCTGCATTGGTAAGGAAAAGGATCTTAGCCCCAAGAAGATGCATAAGTCTTGCAGGGAGCACTACATCGCTGATATCGTAGCCCTCGTAGTAGTGAACTCTTCCCTTCATGCATACGATCTTCTTTTTTCCAAGATATCCAAAGATGAACTTTCCAGCATGTCCTGGAACTGTGGAAACAGGGAATCCAGGGATATCGCTGTAGGAAACCTCGCACTCCACCTTGATATTATCTGCAAACGCGCCAAGACCTGAGCCAAGGACAAGAGCTATATCAGGCTCAAAGTCTGTGATCTTTCTGACTGCATCTCTGCACTTTAAAAGCTTTTCATAAGTTGGATTTGACATATTAATACCTCTTTCTGTTTTCTAAACATAACCTTTTCCTAGTATATCATAGGAGGCCTTAACTTTCCTCATCAGTGGGCATAATAAACTCAGGGTTTTCTAAAGTTCCAAAGATAACCGGCTGAATCGTGTTCCTGACCGCATGCTCAAGGGCTTCCTTCATGCCTCCCTTAAGGAGCTTGTTGATGATGGTGGCCTCAATGCCGCTGCTCTCTGCCTTTACTGTCTTCATAGTGTTCATCAGCATCTCTGTTCCAGGAATCTCAGAGAGCCTTATCTCGATGTGATTTTCGTCATCAAAGTAGATATTGAAATTCCTCATGCAGGCTTCCTCAAGGAAATAGATATCATTTCTGATGACCAGCCTGTTGTACTCATCCCTGGATACAGCTGACCGCAGGGACACCTTGTAGTTCTCGCCGTGCATGTTGATTTCGCTGATATATCTTTTGTCCCCAAAACCGCACTTGAGCTTATAGATGACCTCTCCCTCGTATACATCGATGAAGAAGTGCCGATCTTCAGTAAACCTAAGGCCCACTTTCCTGATGCCGTCAGTGAAGTTGTTGTGGACAACCTGCATCATTATAGGGAAAAGACCTACTCCTGAGGTCTCAATATCGTAGATGTTGCCAGACATTCTCCTAAGGAAAGTGTTAATGAGCCGGTCTTCATTTCTTGTGTAAAGAGCCGGAGAGTCAAATCTCTTTTTGGTAAAAGAGCTGTCGCGGCGCCTTGTCGATCCCGTTGTCATGGAGATGTGCCTGTTACCCCATCCGCCCCTTTCTATGGTTGGGAACTGGGTGGTCCTTAGGCTCACAGATTTGCAGATGGCCTTAAGTTCAGTAAGAGCCTGTGGGTCCTCCGGGAGCGGCTCATCAGATACTTCAATGGCGTTCTTCATGCGGTCTCTTATCATGACCGCCATGGAGCTTGTCTGGAAGACATCCTTGTTACCTGCGTTTGTGACAACTACCATGTCGATGTCAGGGTAGACAAATACGTTCTGGCCCAGCATTCCGTTGTAGGCAAAAGAGCCTTTCCTGTCGTTATTGATCCATATCTGGTAGCCGTAGTGCTGGTTGTCCTCATCCAGAGTCTCTATCTGGAGAGCCGTGGACTCAACCACCCACTGCCTTGATACGATCTGAACATCGTTCCACTTGCCATCCTGCAGATACAGCTGGCCCATCTTGGCCATGTCCTCGATTCGCATAAACAGGCCCCATCCGCCCTTTGTAATGCTCTGGGGGCAGCTCTCCCAGAATACTCTCTTGATGCCCATGGGATCAAATATCCTCTCCTTGCAGAAGTCAAAGAGGGTCTGACCTGTGATCTCAGTGACTATTGCCGAGAGCATGTAGGTGTTCATGCTGTTGTATTCAAATTTCGTTCCGGGATCGAATTTATAAGAACTCTCAAAAAAGCTCTTTCTCCAGTCATTGCCGCTTATGGCGCCGGCTTCGTTAAAATCAACGCCGCTGGACATGTTAAGGAGATTCCTGACTGTAACCTGCTTTTTTAAGGTGTTTCGAAGGCCCATTCTGGCCCCGAAGATATCCTGAAGGGTGTCAGTAAGCTTAAGCTTCCCTTCATCAATAAGAATGCCAATGGCCATTCCAGTGATGCTCTTACACATGGAGTAGGTCACATGCCACATGTCCATGTCAAAGGGCTCAAAGGAGCACTCTGCGATGACCTTACCGTGACGAAGGGCCATAAATCTGTGGATCCTTGACTCCTTGTCCTCTGAAAGGTCACGGATAAGCTTTGCAAAAAAAGCAGAGCTAACCCCCTGTGATTCGGGGGTAGCTCTTTCTAAAGTCTGTTCATCTGGAAAAGCAAAGGGGCTAAAAGCCTTCTTCTGAGGTGTATAGTCCACCTTGCTGATCTCGCCAGTTTCTCTGGCAACTATTTTCATTAAAAGTGAGACCAGGTCAAGTTCTGTTCTTGGCATATCTCATCCTCCTTGCGGATCACTTATCATTTAAAGCTCGCATGGAATTGAGAATCGCGATCACAGCCACACCAACATCGCCAAATACTGCAAGCCACATGGTTGTAAGGCCAAGAGCGCCAAGTACCAGGATAATAAGCTTTACAGCAAGGGCAAAGACGATGTTCTCTTTTACGATTCTCACCGTTTTGCGGGCTATCCTGACAACAGATGAGATCTTGCGAAGATCATCGTCCATGATAACGATGTCTGCAGCCTCAATAGCTGCGTCGCTGCCAAGGGATCCCATGGCGATTCCCACATCTGCTCTCATAAGAACTGGTGCATCGTTGATGCCGTCACCAACAAATGCAAGCCTCTTATTATTATCCTCTTCGTTTAACATTTTTTCAACCGCAGACACCTTGTCTGCAGGAAGGAGACCGGCTTTCACATCGTTTATTCCAACCTGGTCAGCTACATGCTGGGCGATGTCCTTATTATCTCCAGTGAGCATCACAGCTCTCTTAACTCCGATATCGTAAAGGGAGGAAATAGCCTCTTTTACCCCGCCCTTGATGGTGTCGGCGATAACAATGGCTCCGGCGTAGCTTCCATCATATCCGATGTAGATAACTGTTCCTGCGCTCTCGTCCAAAAGTCCGATGGATGCCGGAACATCGATGAGTCTGCTGTTTCCAAGAAGCAGCTCTTTTCCGTTATAGACAGTACTAAGGCCGTTTCCGGCGATCTCTTTTGTCTGAGCCTGATCTATAAGGCTTGTATCAGGCGCTGCTCCGCCATTTCTCTCCTGATAGCACTGGATAATGGACCTTGCTATAGGGTGATTGGAGAAGGCCTCTCCTGCTGCTGCAAGAGTAAGGAGCTCGTCTTCTGAAAAAGAGCTCTGACCTGACGGGATTATTTCTGAAACCTTGAACTCACCCTTGGTGATGGTTCCTGTCTTATCAAAAACTACAGTGTCGATAAGTGCTGCGGCCTCAAGGAAGTTACTGCCCTTAACAAGGACACCCTTCTTGGAGGATGCTCCGATTCCGCCAAAGAAACCAAGTGGAACAGAGATAACAAGAGCACATGGACAGGACACAATAAGGAAAATGCAGGCTCTTCTGATACTGTCAGAAAAAGCGAGCTGTCCAAGGAGTGGTGGCAGCACTGCGAGGAGCACTGCACCTATGGTAACTACTGGTGTGTAGTATCTTGCAAATCTGGTTATGAAGTTCTCCATGCGGGACTTCTTGTTGCTGGCATTCTCCACAAGCTCAAGGATCTTGGCAACTGTGGAATCTTCGTATGCCTTTATGGCTCTGAGCTTAAGGATGCCTTCGCCGTTGACGCAGCCACTTATCACATCGTCGCCAGTTGCTACTCGTCTCGGTACTGACTCACCTGTAAGGGCTGCAGTATCTACAAAGGACTCACCCTCAAGTACAGTTCCATCAACCGGGATCTTCTCACCGGCTCTTACAAGGATGGTATCTCCAACGCTTACTTCCTCAGGGTCAACTTCCTCAACGGAACCATCTTCCCTTACTATATTTGCCGACTCTGGAGCGATGCTCATAAGGTCAGATATGGACTGCCTTGACTTGGATACGGCTACGCTCTGGAAGAGCTCGCCCACCTGGTAAAAGAGCATTACCGCCAGGGCCTCTGAATACTCTCCGATGCCAAAAGCTCCGAAGGTTGCGATCATCATAAGGAAGTTCTCGTCAAAGACCTGTCCGTGGCTTATATTGATACACGCCTTCTTAATGACGTCATAACCGATTATTATGTATGGTACGAGGAATATCACGAACTGTCCGTACCATGGAATAGGATCTAAAACTCCTGTTTTTTCAAGGATCATAAGGGATGCGAACATGATGAGCACAATGATGATCCTGTTTCTTACTTTCTTTTGTTTCTTGGTCATGTAAATCGCCTCATTTCATAAAGAGGGTCGCCGCAAACGGCGACCTTCACATTTTAAGCTGTCTCGATCTCACAATCAGGTTCTACTTTTTTGCAGGCCTTAACTGCTGCATCGAATACCTTATCAAATACGTCTTCCTCAGCTTCCAATGTGAACTTCTGAGTCATGAAATTAACTCTTGCGCTTACTACGCCATCTATCTTCTTAACAGCCTCTTCCATCTTAGCTGCACAGTTTGCACAATCTACCTCACACTTATATGTCTTCTTCATATTTCCACCTTTCTTCCACTTAACGTGGCACTCATAATTTTAATTGATGTTCTGCGGTGACAATTGTCACTCTTCTATGTGGTTGATTCCCTGATCAATGATAGTCCTTACGTGGTCATCAGCCAGGAAATACATTATCTGCTTGCCCTCTCGTCTGTTTCCAACGAGTTTGCTCTGCTTGAGGATCTTAAGCTGATGAGATATGGCTGACTGAGTCATATTAAGCTTGTCTGCTATATCTCCCACATTCATCTCTTCGTCGAAGAGTTCAAACAGTATCCTGATCCTTGTGGAATCTCCAAACACCTTGAACAGCTCCGCCAGATCGTAAAGCTCATCTTCATTTGGAAGCTCTCTATGCATCTTAAGTCTCCTTTCCGCAGATTTAGGTTTGCAGTTCATTTAAACATATGAACATCTGCTCATATGTTTAATATATACTTCGTTTATATATTTGTCAACACAATTTTTCTTACGGACCAAACGCACCAAAACATGTCTCTGGTCCGTAATTTTTCAGCACTCGCAAACTCAAAAAGAGGGTGTTTTCAGACCAAATGCATAGAAACGTCTATTTGGTCCGTAAAATAACTCCCACTTCCCCCGTTATGAAGGCAGATTTTTCCTCAAATTACGGACCAAACACCACAATCCAGCTCTCTGGTCCGTAATTTCAATAAATATCACGCGTTATAGGCTGAAAAACAACGGACCAAAAGGGACTTTTTGAGCTCCTGGTCCGTAATCGCCCAAATTTCACTGTTCAAAAATCATCTCAAAGGCGGCCCGAGGCCCTTGCGGGGCACACTCTTTCCATCCCACTCTCATCTCCAAACACACAAAAAGCGCCAGAGCCTGCTAAACAGGTCACTGGCGCTTGGTTTAAACCATTTACATTGTCTTCATAAGGTCGAAGAGACTGATCTGGTTAGAATCCGGAATGTCTCCAAGAAGTCCCATATCTGCCATCTTGTCGATGACACCCTGAGGGCACTTGGTTCTCTGGCGGAAGTCATCCTTACTAAGGAACGGACCGTCTTTGGCTGCTTCCACGATCTGGTCTGCAGCTTTTTCACCCATACCATCAATACTGGTAAGGGATGGCATGATCTTGTCGCCGATTACCTGGAAGTCCCTTGATTTAACCTTGAAGATGTCGATTGGCATAAATTCGATGCCTCTTTCGTACATCTCCTCTACAAGTCTCATATCTCCGTACTCGTTCTGTTCTGAGTTAGAAAGAGAGTCCTTTCTGCTCTGGTATTCCTTCATGATACTGTGAAGGTGGTTCTCACCCTGGCACATGTGCTCGTAGTTGAAGGCCTTGGCTCTTATGCTGAACCATGCAGCATAGAAGGCCTGTGGCACGTATACCTTAAAGTACGCAATTCTCCATGCCATCATAACGTAGGCTGCAGCGTGGGCCTTAGGGAACATGTACTTGATCTTCTCGCAGGACCAGATATACCAGTCTGGTACACCGTGGTCTGTCATATCTTTCTTCCAGTCGCTCCAACTACTCTCCTTGCCCTTGGCAACCTTACCCTTACGGACTGACTCCATGATCTTGAAGGACTCAGACTTATCAAGTCCCTTCTGGATCAGGTAGATCATGATATCGTCACGACAGCAGATGCAGGTATCGATGGTTGCCTTTCCTTCCTGGATAAGGGTCTGGGCGTTACCAAGCCATACGTCTGTACCGTGGGACAGACCAGAGATCCTTATAAGGTGGGAAAGAGATGTTGGCCCCGCATCAATAACCATCTGCATGGCGAAGTCTGTACCAAACTCAGGAAGTCCAAGACATCCAAGCTTGGTTCCCCCGAGCTGCTCCGGAGTTACGTTAAGAGCTGAAGTATTCATGAAAAGGCTCATAACGTTCTTGTCATCAAGAGGCACAGTCTTGGGGTCAAGACCTGTGCAATCCTGAAGGAATCTTATCATGGTGGGATCATCGTGTCCCAGAATATCGAGTTTTAACAGGTTGTGGTCGATTGAGTGATAGTCGTAGTGGGTTGTTATGGTGGCCGTTGTCATATCGTTGGCCGGGTGCTGAACCGGACAGAAGGAATTGATATCCTCACCCACAGGAAGAACTATGATTCCTCCAGGATGCTGACCAGTTCCTCTTCTGATCCCTGTACATCCCTGAACTATTCTGTTTATCTCGCTCTTTCTCTTGCTGGCCCCGATTCCATCATAGTATTTCTTTACAAAACCGAAGGCTGTCTTATCTGCAAGAGACGCAATTGTTCCCGCTCTGAAGGTCTGTCCGTAGCCAAAGATAACCTCTGTGTACTTGTGGGCTTTGGACTGATACTCTCCAGAGAAGTTAAGGTCGATATCAGGCTCTTTATCGCCCTTGAATCCAAGGAAGGTCTCGAAAGGAATATCAAAGCCGTCCTTGTTCATCATGGTTCCGCACTTAGGGCATCTCTTATCTGGCATATCACAGCCGGAGTTACCACCAAAAGCAAGAACCTCCGGTGAATCAAAGTCACTGTATTTGCAGTGAGGGCAGATATAGTGAGGGCTCAGGGAATTGACCTCCGTGATACCTGACGTGAAGGCAACGAAGGAAGATCCTACTGATCCTCTGGAACCTACCAGATATCCGTCCTCATTGGATTTCCAAACCAGCTTCTGGGCAATGATGTACATAACCGCGAAACCGTTCTTGATAATAGAATTAAGCTCTCTTTCAAGACGCTCCTGAACTATCTCAGGAAGGTCCTCTCCGTATATCTCATGGGCCTTGTCGTAGCAGATCTTGGTCAGGATCTCATCACTGTTCTCAATGACAGGAGCGCACTTATCGGGTCTTACCGGAGAGATGGAATCGCACATATCAAGGATCTTCCTGGTATTGTCGATTACGATCTCCCTTGCCTTTTCTCCGCCAAGGTAGTCAAACTCCTGAAGCATCTCATCTGTGGTCCTTAGGAAAAGAGGCGCCGGCTCCTCGTCATTCATTCCCTTTCCTGCCATGATGATGGTCCTGTAGATCTCGTCCTCAGGATTAAGGAAATGGGCGTCGCAGGTAGCTACAACGGGCTTATTGAACTGATCTCCAAGCCTTATTATCTCTTTATTGATCTCACGGATATCATCGTCAGAATTGATATCCTCATATCTCTCTGAATCAACCATGAAGTGGTTGTTGGCAACTGGCTGGATCTCCAGGTAGTCGTAGAAGCTCACAAGCCTTGCGATCTCTTCTGGTGGTCTTCCCTCAACAACAGCGCCGTAGAGTTCTCCTGCGCAGCAGGCACTTCCTATGATGAGACCCTCTCTGTGCTTTAAAAGCTCACTCTTTGGAATAAGAGGGAATCTTCTGAAGTAGTCGACGTGGGACTCACTAACAAGGGTGTAGAGGTTAACTCTTCCCAGAGTATTCTTGGCCAGAATAATGCAGTGATTAGGCCTTAAGTGCCTTATCATCTCAGGGGTTGGCTTACCAAGGACATTGACCTGGGTAAGGTCCTCTGCTCCCTGCTCCTTGAGCATAGGTACAAACTTGTTAAAGATAAGTGCTGTACACTCAGCATCATCTACCGCTCTGTGATGGTGCTCAAGAACGATATTGAGAGTCTTGGCTACAGCATCAAGAGTGTGCTTGGCCTGTAGCGGGAAGAAGTACCTTGAAAGCCACAGAGTATCCACAGTGGTGTAGTCTGCGTCTATTCCAAGCTCCTTGCAGTTCTGATTGATAAAGCTTATATCAAAGGTTACGTTGTGTCCTACAAGGACAGCGTCCTTACAAAACTCCACAAACTTAGGGATGATAACTTCCCTTGTGGGAGCATCGATTACCATGTCATCAGTGATGCTGGTGAGCTTCTCGATCCTGTAGGGAATTGGAACCTGAGGATTGATGAACTCTGAAAATCTGTCTATTATCTCGCCGTTTCTGATCTTAACAGCGCCGATCTCAATAATCTTATTTTTAATAGGTGAAAAACCTGTTGTCTCAATATCAAATACAACAAAGGTAGTGTTAGTAAGGCTCTGTCCCTTGTCGTTTACTACGATCTCTTTTAAGTCATCAACAACGTAGGCCTCGACACCAAGGATCAGTTTAAAGAAATCCTGCCTGTCTATAGGAGGCTCCCCGGCTTCCTTGCGGCGGCTCTTTTCATCCTTGTAGAGATCCTCCCATACGTGATTGGCATCTGTAAGGGCCTGAACTACGCCGTGGTCAGTTATGGCAATACCTGGCATACCCCACTTGTATGCCTGCTTGACGATATCCTTGACCTCGGATACACCGTCCATGTCACTCATCTTGGTATGGCAGTGGAGCTCAACTCTCTTGACGTCAGCTGTGTCCTTGCGCTTTACGGTAAAGTCAGGGATCTTCTTGACGCCGACAACAGACTGTATTGAAAGCTCGTGATCGAACTTATCTACAGCCGCAATACCCTTGATCTTAACAAAGGCACCCATCTTGATGTCCTTGGTGATATCAGGAACATCCTCTGTATTTACGAACATCTTAACAGCAATTGAATCTGTAAAGTCAGTGATGGCAAAGATCAGGATGGTCTTTTCATTTCTAATATCCCTTGAATCAAACTCTATGATCTTGCCGTGGATGGTTACTTCTCCAAGTTCTCCCATGAGGTCCACAAGCTTCATGGTCTCATCGTCAAAGTCCCTTCCAAAGATAACATCAGGATTATCTGATTTCTTGTAGCTTCCGCCGAAATCTCTTTTGAAGGAGCCCTTGCCCTTAGGTGCTCCGGGAAGTGGCTTATCCGGAGCTGGTGCCTTGGATTCAGGTGCTGCAGGTTTTTCAGCCTTAGGAGCTGCCTCCTCAGCTTTAGCCTTGCTCTCCTCCTCAGCTTCCATCTCCTTGGCCTTGGCTTCCATGGCCTCCAGCTTCTTGGCCATCTTACCAGCTTCTTCGCTGTAATCAGGAGTCTTATCTTCTTTTTCCACTTCAATAAATTCCGGGGAAATAGCTACGGACAGACCGCATCTCTCGTTGAAGATCTTGGAGAGAACTCTTACAAGGTCCGGAGCTTTCTTTTTACCAACGACGCTGTCCTCAAGCTTAACAATGAGGCTGTCCTGATCTGGGTACTCAAAAGAAGCCGCACGAAAGAGACTATACTCCATATGGTCATAGTCCTTAAGCTCCAGCTCAATGCTCTCCCTGTATAAGTCTAAAAGATTCTGTGGTGTGTACTGGGCAGAGAGGGCGAACTTTTCGTAGATCTTGATGGTGATATCCTGATCCTTAAAAAGCTGCTTCTTGATACCGTTTTCTGCCTTGATGATATCTGACTTATCGATCAGATTGTTGCTCTGAATATATATTCTGATAAAGTCCTGCTTGCGCGTAGTAGAGACTTTAGTAACTTCAGTCTGTTCCATTATCTCGCTTACTTTGGAATCAAGCGAAAGGCCTGGAAACACTTCAAAAAATGACTTCCCCATAAAACAAAAACATCCTCACAAAACTACTTAACGAAATTGTCCAGTTCATCCTTAAGAGCCTGCAAAAGCTCTTTTTCAGGAACCTTTCTGATAACCTCGCCCTTCTTGATAAGAAGACCTTCTCCGATTCCTCCGGCTATTCCGATGTCTGCTTCTCTGGCCTCCCCAGGTCCGTTTACAGCACATCCCATAACTGCAACCTTGATATCAAGGTCATAACCCTGAACCATGGTTTCAACTGCATTGGCAAGGCCAATGAGGTCGATGTTGGTCCTTCCGCAGGTTGGGCAGGAAACAACTTCTATTCCGCCCTTTCTCATGCCAAGGGTCCTTAGAACCATCTTGGCTGTCTTGATCTCCTCAACAGGGTCTCCTGAAAGTGAAACTCTGATGGTATCGCCGATGCCCTTATTTAAGATGATTCCAAGTCCAACTGATGACTTAATGTTACCGCCGTAAAGAGTTCCAGCCTCTGTGATACCGACGTGAAGTGGATACTGGCACTTTTCTGCCAGAAGCTCATGGGCCTTAACACAGAGCATTACGTTTGAAGACTTGATGCTGACAACCATGTTGTCGTAGCCAAGATCTTCGATGATACCAGTCTTATCAAGGGCACTCTCAACAAGGCCCTCTGCGGTAACTCCGCCGTATTTCTCAACAAGCTCTTTTTCCAAAGAACCGCTGTTAACTCCAACTCTGATAGGAATATTCCTCTCCTTGGCACAGGCTACAACTGAAGCGATCCTGTCCCTTCCTCCGATGTTACCTGGATTGATCCTGATCTTGTCAGCGCCATTTTCCATGGCTGCAATGGCCATCTTGTAATCAAAGTGAATGTCAGCAACGATAGGGATGCTGATCTCTTTTTTGATCTCACCTAAAGCCTTAGCAGCTTCCAAAGTAGGAACTGTGCTTCTTATGATCTCGCAGCCAGCCTCCTGAAGGCGCTTGATCTGCGCAACAGTGGCCTTAACATCCTCAGTCTTGGTGTTGGTCATGGACTGGATCAGAACAGGATTACCTCCTCCGATCACTCTGTCGCCTATATGAATAACCTTAGTATTATCTCTATATGCCATATCAGATACCTCTAAAAAACTCTCTAAAAAAGTTACCTTGTGAACTTGGTGATGTCGTTAAAGAGTACAAACACCATAAGTCCTAAAAGTGCCACCATTCCAAGCATGTGGACAAAGCCTTCTTTTTCTGGTGGAACAGGCTTACCTACAATGACTTCGATGAACTGGAACACCAGTCGTCCTCCGTCCAGCGCTGGCAGAGGCAGAAGGTTCATAACGCCCAGGTTTACAGACAAAAGAACTGTAAGGGACAACATGGTGAGTACCACCGCTGAAGCTCCGTAGGGTTTTACCTCCTCATAGGTGTCGTCAACGATCTTGACCATTCCAACAGGGCCTGATACATCGTCCTTGTTGAGCTTGCCCTTTACTAAAAGAGCAAGACTTCTGTAGGTGGTCTTAAAGTAATATCTAACCTCATACCATGCGTACTTAAGAGCCGCAGGGCCTTCAATTCCGCCATATTTACCGATGTAGATACCCATGTAGTATCTGCCGGCCTCTTCGTCGTACTTTGGCACAAGAGTTGTCTCGTGAAGCTCTCCGTCTCTCTCATAGACGATGTCCATGGGGCTGCCCTCAGCAAACTGTGAGATCATGGTAACTTCGCCTGCCATGTAGACCTTCTCACCGTCGATACTTACAAACATATCTCCTGGTAAAAGACCTGCATCCGCCGCAGCAGAATTCTCTGTGAGTTCATTGATAACAGGGAAATTCCATGCAGCAAAGCTTGCAAGAACAACGGCCAGAATATATGCGATTATGAAGTTAGCAAAGGGTCCTGCAAAGAGCGTTGCTATCCTTCGCCAAACTGGTGCATTTAAAAAAGAGTGCTCGTCGTATCCTTCCTTTTCCTCAGCCACAGGGTCCATGCCATCAAAGACACAGGCGCCGCCAATTGGAAGGAGCTTGATGCTGTAGAGGGTATCCCCCTTTTTCTTTTTCCAGAGGGTTGGACCCATTCCCACGAAGAACTCGTTGACTCTGATGCCGTTTGCCTTGGCAATGATGAAATGTCCGAACTCGTGGGATGTTACAAGCACACCAAATATTAAAAAGAAAATAAGTACACTAACTAGCATTATCTGAATATCCTTCTATTTAGAGCGAAAGGGTCTCAAGGTAGTCGTAGGTCTCCTGCTCTGCTGAGAGGATCTGGGTTACGTCAGGATTATCAATTACCTTGTGGTGCTCCATTGCTCTTTCTATCATTTCGTAGATCTGGAGATATCTGATATCTCCCTTTAAAAATCTCTTAACAGCCATCTCGTTGGCAGCGTTGAATACTGTTGGCATGCTGCCGCCAGTCCTTGCTGCGTCGAAGGCAAGCTTAAGCCCCTTAAATGTGTCTGTATCAGGCTTTTCAAAGGTTAAGCTGTGAAGTTCAAACAGGTCAAGTCTCTTTTCCGCCATAGGACGTCTGTCCGGGTAAAAGAGTGCGTACTGGATAGGAAGCTTCATATCCGGAACCCCGAGCTGCGCCATAACTGCACCGTCCACATACTGAACTGCGCTGTGAACTATGCTCTGAGGGTGAACTACAACCTCAATATTATCAAGACTTACGTCAAAGAGCCATCTTGCTTCCATGACTTCAAGGCCCTTATTTACAAGGGATGAGGAGTCGATGGTAACCTTTGGTCCCATATCCCAGTTAGGATGCTTTAATGCGTCCGCAGCTGTCATGGCCTCAAGCTCTTCTTTTTTCTTGCCTCTGAATGGTCCGCCGCTGGCAGTTAAAAGAATCTTCTCCACCTTGTCACGGGGTTCCCCGTTGAGGGACTGGAAGATCGCGCTGTGCTCTGAATCCACTGGAAGGATCTGCACATTCTTTTCCCTTGCAAGTGGCATGATGATGTGACCTGCGCACACAAGAGTCTCCTTGTTTGCAAGAGCGATGTCCTTACCAGCTTCAATTGCTCTTATAGTTGGCTGAATGCCTATCATTCCTACAACTGCTGTAAGAACTGTATCTGCCTCAGGGACAGACACTATATCTAAAAGTCCTTCCATTCCTGAAAGAACCTTGATACCAAGATCAGATATTTTGTCCTGAAGAGCTGCAGCTGCCTTCTCATCGAACATGGCAACATACTTTGGTTTGAACTCTCTTACCTGCTCTTCAACTTTTTCTACGCTGCTGTTTGCAGCTATACCCACAACTGAAAGCTCGCTGCTGTTATTTCTTACAACGTCCAGCGTCTGGGTTCCGATGGATCCTGTAGATCCAAGAAGTACTATCTTGCGCATAAATGGTGTTCCTCATTAAGTAAGTATTACTGCCAGAAAATAGATAACTGGCGTTACAAATATCACGGAATCGAAGCGGTCCATGATACCGCCGTGACCGGGGATAATGTGGCCGTAATCCTTGATATTGTGATTCCTCTTTATTCCGGAGGCCAGAAGATCTCCAAGCTGGGAGATGATGCTGCCAACGAAAGTAATGATCATGAGAACATATATGGTTCCAATATTGTGAGTTACATTGCTGTATAAGAGATATCCAAAGATCGCTCCAACAGCCACTGCTCCAAGAGTTCCGCCGATGGCGCCCTCCACTGTTTTCTTTGGTGAGAGGATTGGAACAAGCTTGTGCTTTCCAAAGGCTCTTCCTGCAAAGTAAGCGCAGGTGTCGCAGATCCATGCGATAAACGGAATCCATGCAAAGTATATTCCAAGGTGCCTTATCCTTAGAAGGTAAATAAAAGATAAGTTGATTGGCACATACAGGAAGCTGAAAAAGCAGTAGATAGCCTGTACTGAGGTGTATTTAGGAAATGTCAGCACGTAGCATACCATTATCAAAAAGAATGCAAACATCACTGAAAAGATGAAGTATTTGTAGTCCTCAACAAATATCATCTGAACGTAATGAATGACGATCGCAATGTAGCCACATGCCTCAAGAGCATTACATTTCTTGCCTTCTTCATGGACTCCCAGGGCTCTTGTCATCTCAAAGTAGCCAATGAGAGATACAACAAGCAGTGCCCCTAAAAGGATGTATCCACCTGGTATCAGCACTCCCGCCAATACTAACGCTATTATGATTCCGCTAATAACTCTGGTCTTCAATATCGTGTTCTCGCTTTTAAATAAGAATGAGGGTCAAAAGGAGCAAAGTCGCCCTTTTGACCCATAATTGGATCCAAAACTATTGCTGGTCAGTCTTAAGACCACCAAACTTACGATTCCTTGTGGAATAAGCCTCTACAGCCTTAACAAGTTCTGCCTTGTTAAAGTCAGGCCAAGCCACAGGAGTGTAATAAAACTCAGTATATGCGCACTGCCACAGAAGGAAGTTGGATATCCTCTGCTCATTGCAGGTCCTGATAAGAAGGTCAGGATCTGGAAGGAAGTTGGTATCCAGGTTCTCAGTGATCATATCCTCTGTGATATCATCTGATGATATCTCGCCAGAAGCCACCTTGTCAGCTACCTTTTTAACTGCACGTCTTATCTCGTCCCTGCTGCCATAATTGATGGCGATGGTAAAGGTAAGCCCTGTGTTACCTGCAGTTGCATCCTCAAGCTCTTTAATAGCAGCCTGGATATCTTCTGAGAGTTTGCTCCTCTCTCCGATAACTCTGCATCTGACATTGTTCTTCATTGACTTCTTGATACTGGTTTTAAGGTAATTACGCAAAATCGTCATGAGGGCAGAAACCTCTGCCTCAGGACGATTCCAGTTCTCTGTTGAGAATGCATAAACTGTGAGATATTTGATGCCAAGGTCTCTTGCATCAACAAGGATATCTTCTACAGCCTTAGCGCCCTGCATATGTCCATAATTTCTTGGCATACCCTTCTCTTTGGCCCATCTTCCGTTGCCATCGAGAATAATAGCTACATGTGCAGGAATATTAAGATTTTCTTCCATAGTCTTATACCGTCATGACCTCTTTGGTCTTGTCTTCTACAGCCTTATCAATGTCCTTGATAAACTTGTCGGTGATCTTCTGAAGCTCATCGTTAAGATCTTCGATCTCATCCTCTGAAACCTCAGTTCCCTTAAGTTTCTTGAGGGCATCGTTGCCGTCACGACGAACGTTTCTAACTGCAACCTTAGCGTCCTCACCCTTCTTGCGGATGTCCTTACTAAGCTGTTTTCTGCGCTCCTCTGTGAGCTCTGGGAAAACAAGTCTTATTACAGCACCGTCGTTACTTGGTGTGATACCAAGATCTGATGCAAGGATAGCCTTCTCGATGTCCTTGATAAGAGTCTTATCCCAAGGAGCGATCTGGATGATTCTTGCCTCAGGAACAGATACATTACCAACCTGCTGAAGTGGTGTAGGTGTTCCATAGTAGTCAACTTTTATCTTATCAAGTACCTTAGGGTTAGCCCTTCCAGCACGGATAGATGCAAGATCTTCTGCAAGGAAATCATAGGATTTCTGCATTTTGTCATTAAAAGTTTTAAGTCTTTCGTTCATACCCTGTTCCTCCATATGGTTAGTTAGTAGTCACTGTTGTACCATTAAAATCGCCGCTTGCAGCCTTAACAATACTGTTATCCTCAGAAAGAGCAAATACTCTCATTGGAACCTTATTGTCTCTTGCAAGGATTGATGCTGTCATATCAACAACCTGAAGGTTCTGTGCAACAACATCATCGATTGAAATAGTGTCATATCTCTTGGCCGCTGGATTGGTGGCAGGATCAGAATCATATACGCCGTCAATTGCCTTGGCAAGAAGGATATAGTCAGCCTCTACCTCAATAGCCCTGAGAACAACGCCTGTATCTGTTGAGAAGTAAGGATGTCCTGTGCCACCTGCAAAGAACACTACCATGTTTTTCTCAAAGTACTTGTTTGCTCTGTCCTTGGAAAAGAGCTTTGTAAAAGAGCCGCACTCAAATGGTGTAAGGATATTGGTGGTCATGCCCTGGCTTCTGAAGATCTCAGAAACATAAATACAGTTCATGATAGTTGCCAGCATTCCGATCTGATCAGCCTTAACGCGATCGATGTTCTCACTGGTACGTCCTCTCCAGAAGTTACCTCCTCCGATGACAATACCAACCTGAACGCCGTCATCCACCAGCTTCTTGACCTGAAGTCCTACTCTTTTAACTGTTTCCTCATCAAAGCCTGTCTTCTTTTCTCCGGCAAGGGCTTCTCCGCTGAGCTTTAATAATATTCTCATATGGTCTCCACGATTAAATTATTTATTCTTAAGTCCCTCAAAGAACTCTGAAGGATTAACATCAGCATAAGCCTGTGAGCACATACCTTCGATAACAGCACCGTTGTTGATCTGTACTGACTGAGACTTGATGTTACCCATTACGATAGCAGTTGTATCAAGAACAACTGGTCCGTGAACGTCGATGTCGCCCTTTACAGCGCCTGCGATAACTGCGCTTGATCCGAAAATGTTACCTACGATAACAGTGCTCTGGCCAACCTTAACGCTGCCCTTACTTCTAACTTCACCAGTGATTCTTGCTGACTCAGCATAGATCTCAGCTGCATCAGAATCGCCTGTGATCTCGCCTGTTACGTTAAGCTTACCAAGACACTTGATGTTACCAGTGATCTTACCAACCAGCTCAAGTGAACCTGTTGTTGCAATGTCGCCCTTGACGATCATTCCTTCGGTAATGCTAGCTACTTCATCTGTAGGTGTCTGATTTTCGAAATCCATAGTGTCAATTCCCCCATTTTTCTTAGTAATCATTTCTGTTTCAGCATTCTTGTCAGCAACATACTTGTCGATGTGTGCTGGATTTATTGCTTCCAGAGCATTCTTGGGCTCTTCAACTTCGAGCTCTTCCATTGTCTGCTCTTCGATCTTCTCTTCAAGCGCATCTTCTTCAGCTTCTTTTGCTACTTCCCTGATCTCCTCTAAAACTGGCTCCTCAGGAGTTACAACTGAATCCTCCTCTTTTGATGCTGTCTCGTCAAGTTTCTCTTCTACTTTCTCTTCTGTCTTAGCTGCGGCGTCTTCCAGTTTGATATCGTCCAGGCGGTTAAGCATGCTATCGATGTCAACTGGCTCTTTTGTTTCTGTTGCCTTGTTATCAAGACCTTCTGCTTCTGGCTTATCTTCAGGCATCAGTGTGTTAACAGCCTGAGAGAGGTCGCTCTTGAGCTCAGAAAAAAATCCCATCTTGATATCCTCCATTCAATCTTTTTTTCTTTTAATTATTGTTGATATGTTGAACCGATAACGTATCGTCAGTTATCGGTACTATCACTGTGTCATCCATTGCCTGCAATGCCTCAATGACTTCCGGCAATGCCTCTACTGTGCTCTTCTTGTCTGCTGCATCATGCATTAGAACGATGCAGTGTTTAAACTTAGGAACGTTTCCCACAATGTTGTTGTAAATGGAAACCTTGGTGGCTCCTGCCCTGTCATCTCCGGCTGAAACATTCCAGTCGTAGAAGGTAACTCCCTCATCCTTAAGGACATCCATCAGGTCGTGAATATCAACCTTGGTGACCTTGTTGGAACTGCCTCCGGGGAATCTGTAGAACTTGGGCAGCGTATCTGTGGTGTCATACAAAAAGTGCCTCAGCTTCTTGAGGTCCTCTGTAAAGGCATCTACCGAAGAATATATGTCACTGTACTTGTGACTATATGAGTGCATACCCAGTGTATGTCCCTCATCTACAATCCGCTTGTACATATCTGTATACTTGGCATCTGGCTTGCCACACACAAAAAATGTGGCCTTCACATCATACTCTGCCAAAATGTCCAATATCTCGTCTGTGTATATGCTGGGGCCATCATCAAAGGTCAGGTACACGTACCTTGTTCCCTCAATATCTTCAGGATTCTGAGCACCGCTCACCTCAACAGTGGCGTAGTCCACATCCATGGTCTCAAAGACTACAGTGGCGCCATCTGTGGCAAAAGAGCTGTCTGCCTCCTGCATGTTTTCCTCAGAAGTAAGAATATCCTTCTCACTGCCATAGCGTCCTCTGTACCAGTCAAGGTCCGCCCTGGCCTGCTCATATTTGGAATTCAGTCTGTCATATCTGACAGCAAGAATAACACATATACATATTGGGATAAGACAGGCTGCTGCCACACTGGTAAGTATAAGCCTGCGCAAATATCGGATACGTTTGCTATACTGAACTTTCTCTCTATTACCCGATCCCATTGCTATAAACTATCTCTTTCTAATAATATTAACCAAGCTTTAGTATAGCATATATTGTGCTTCTCAAAAAGGAGTTTTTCTATTGAATAACGCGCATTATCTCATCTGCGATAAGGTCAGCCACATAGAGCTTGTAGTCATATCTTGTGGGCTGAGATGGGATATTTTCGTGGAATGAAAAATAAGAGTCTTTATAGACGATGGCAAAAAAGACTTCTCCTGGTACACTGTCCTTGTTGGCAGGATCTGCGTTCCCCATGGTACCTGTGACGCCAACTGAAATATCTGCGCCATAAGCTCTTTTGGCTGATACTGCCATGGCATAGGCTGTCTCCTCAGAGTACACCCCATAGCCCGCAATGATCTCAGCAGGAACGCCCTGTTTGATCTTGGCCTCATTGCTGTAGGTGATAAAGGCGCCCTTCATAACCTCCGATGAACCTTCGGTATCGGTCAAAAGAGATGCAACAAGCCCAGCAGTGCAGCTCTCCATGGTGGTTATAGTGAGTTTCTTTTCAATTAGAGTTTTGGTGATCTCAGTGAATTTTGCAGAAGTTTCTTTTCCCATGATATTCCCCCCCTATTCAGTTATACAACGAAAAAGCGGAAGTGCATAGCACCTCCGCCTAAAAATTATCAATATTACGCCATTTCTTTTAACATTTTCTCTGCTGCAGTGAGTCTTACGCATACTGTGAACACGTCCATGGCAAGACGCAGATCGTTGAGATTAGGGAATGTAGGAGCGATACGGATGTTGGAATCGTGAGGATCCTTGCCGTATGGATAAGTTGCTCCTGCCTTGGTCATCATAACTCCTGCCTTCTTGGCTCTGTCTACGATCATCTTGGCACAGCCCTCTGGAGCGTCAAAGCTGATGAAGTATCCGCCCTTTGGATTGGTCCAGCTGCCGATTCCGCATGGAGTAAGGTCTCTTTCAAGAATCTCCTCAACAGCCTCAAACTTAGGTCTGATGATAGCTGCATGCTTCTTCATGTGCTCCTTGATGCCCTTGATATCGCCAAAGAAGCGAACGTGACGAAGCTGGTTAACCTTGTCGTGACCGATGGTCTGGTATGTGAGCTGAGCCTTGATCTCCTCCAGGTTGTTGAGGGATGTAGCGATAGCTGCAATTCCGCTTCCCGGGAAAGTGATCTTGGATGTTGATGAGAACTTATATACAAGGTCAGGGCTTCCAGCCTTCTTGCACTCCTCGAGGATCTCGATGAGGTAGTCCTGCTGTCCGTCATAGAGATGGTGTACGCCATAAGCGTTATCCCAGAAGATCCTGAAATCTCTTGCTGCAGGACGAAGGCGTGCAAAACGTCTTACTGTCTCGTCTGAATATGAATAACCCTGAGGGTTTGAATACTTAGGAACGCACCAGATTCCCTTGATTGACTCATCGTCTGCAACGAGCTTCTCAACCTGGTCCATATCAGGGCCTGTAGGAGTCATATCAACAGGGATCATCTCAATGCCAAAGTACTCTGTGATAGCAAAATGTCTGTCATAACCTGGAACAGGGCAAAGGAACTTAACCTTGTCCAGTTTGCACCATGGAGTGTTGCCCATGATACCGTGAGTGTAAGCTCTTGAAACTGTATCGTACATAACGTTGAGAGAAGAATTGCCATAGATGATGATGTTCTCTGGCTTGTTCTCCATCATGGCTCCGATGAGGACCTTAGCCTCGTGAATACCATCAAGAACGCCATAGTTTCGGCAGTCAGTACCATCTTCACATGAAAGATCAGCATCTGAATTAAGAGCATCCATCATACCCATTGAAAGATCAAGCTGTTCTCTGCAAGGCTTACCTCTTGCCATATTAAGAGAAAGTTCCATCTCCTGATACTTCTTGTATTCAGCCTTGAGCTTAACAACTTCCTGCTCAAGCTCCTGCTTGTTCATCTGTGCATACTTCTTGGCTTCGCTTACTGCCTTTGGCATTTTTCCATTACTCCTCTCATTTCACCACTTTAATCTGTAAAATCCTTTTGTATGAATATATACCTGTATACAATTAATTTCAAGCACCAAAATATGCAAGTACAAACACAAGTGGTGAGTTCCAGTAAATGGTTATCTCATTTAAGGAGTAACATGTAACGTCATCAAGGTAACACTTCATAGGAGGTGTATCCTTTGGAAGCTCAGATGCCTTCTCGTCCTGAAGACCTCTGTTTGGTCCTCCTGAAACCAGTCCTGGCCATGGCTCATCCACGTTATCAACTGCTGTTGGACGAAGATGAGGATTTTTGTAGGCCTTCTCTCCGTGGCATGTAACATAGCTTACATCCATGCTGTTGCAGCCAAGAAGATAATCAAGTCCTGAGCGGATCACCTTTTTATATTCTTCATTTGGTGATACGAAGCTGTCTGTAACAGCCAGGATCATCATGTATTTTTCAACTTCAAAATTGCTGCCCCAGATGTAGTCTTCTGGAAGCATAGGGATTCCAAAACCGTTCTCTTTGGCTACCTTAACAAGCCTGTCAGCTTCAGAAATATATCTGGTCCTTAGCTCTTTTGTCAGATCGCTGTCATCCCCTGCAAGGAGCATTGAAAATGATCCAAGACCTGCAACCTCTGCCCAGCCAAGACATGTGAGGTAGTCTCCCTGGAAGCCAAAGCCAGCGTGCTTGTCACCATAGTCTGCAGCCTTAACCTTCTGATTCCTTGCATCAATAAGATACTGCTCATCTCCTGTTGCCTCGTAAAGAGAAGCTGCTGCCCAGTATCTGTTTGAGAAATCCTCTGCCTCATCGTACTGTCCGGTGTTTGATCCTTCCGGATTGTAAAAGAGAAGTGGATTAGGGTTAGCAGATAGCCATGCATAAGCTTTTTTAGATGCTGCAAGGAGCTTGTCAGCATATGCTGCGTCGTAATCCTTATAAATTGTGTAGGCCAGAGCGCAAACCGCAGCGATATCTGCTGTAGCAATTGATGACACAGCAAAAACAAAGAGCTCTTCCTTGTCCTCTTCAGGCATGATAAATGGTGCGTGACTGAAGGTAGTTACCTTGTGATAAACTGCGCCGTCTTCTCTTTGCATCTTCATAAGGAAGTCCAGCTCAACCTTTACCTCTGACAGGATGTCAGGGTACTGTCCTTTTTCACAGTTTTCTTTTGGAATATTGAAATCAACATCAAGGAGATTTTTAAAGAATCTGACGCCATAGAGAAGATGGGCCACAGCCACTGATCCTGCTGTTGAGTATCTTCCGTAGTCGCCTGCGTCATGCCATCCGCCTGAGACATCTCTTTTCTCATCTGTGCCATAAACTGTGGCAAGAGATGTGTGGCATGGTTCATGATAAAACTCGCCCGCGAACTCTTTTGAAAGAGCATCGCCGCAGCGAAGATAATAGAAGCACTTAAGGAGGTCCTTAAAAAGAGTGCCATAGACATCATCAGATATTTTGAAGGTGGCAGATGAAGTGTCGCCCGCACGAACTGCAAAACTGCCCTCATCTGAAAACTGCGAGAAGTCTGCTACAAAAGTCTCCTCGCCAGAAATCTTGTCCCGGCCAAATTCTGTCACATTCCCTGAGTAAACTGTTTCGCCGCCTGTGCTTACAAGTTCAAACCTCTCTGCGGGGAAGTTAAGAACTGCTTTCTTGCTGCCGGTTTTGGTAAATCCAACCTGGTTTAAGTAAATCTGCTTCATCCGTAGTCTCCTTTGATGTGATAAATTGCCGTCCTGTTCTATCTTATCACATCAAAGGTTCCTATGTGGAAATTTATCTTAAATCAAGATACATCAGGTCAAAGTCAACGTACTCATCTCCTATTTTAAAGAAGGCTGGAGATGTACCGCACTTTTTAAAGCCATACTTTTCATAGAGATGGATGGCGCTCTTGTTGTCTGAGCGTACCTCAAGATTTATTATCTCGATGCCATGCTCTTTTGCGTAGCTGATTATCATATCTGTGAGGATTCCGCCGATTCCCTGATTCCAATAGTCTTTAACAACAGAGATTCCAAACTCCGCTCTGTGCTTCATTCTTCTTGGCATGCTGGAAAGACTGGCATCACCAATGACCTCGCCGTCCTTGACAGCAACGATCATAACTGACTTCTCGTCGTCTCTTACGCCTTCTATGTGCTTGGCTTCCTGCTCTGGTGTAATGGGAAATCCCTCGCTTCCAAAGGTGAGGTTATCGGTCTCTCCTCCGATCTTCTTAATATAGGCAAGTATCTTTTCTGCATCCTCTGGGGTTGCCTGTCTGTAAATAATATCGCTCATTTCATTCTCCTCCTGAAAAAAATAATATGTCTGTTATTTAGTAGCTCTCCTGCACCGAGAATGTTCCGATGCCTTTGAGATAACAGTCAAAGAAATTAAGAATAATACCATTCATGGTATCAATGCACTCTCCCGCATCCACAGGTCCTGTTCCGAGCATGTCAGCAAGAGGTGGTGCTATAAGTGGAAGGTCAGTAAAGTTCATGTGTCCTGCGTCCTTAAAGTATGTCTCGTATCCGCAGAGGGCGTTCTTCATTACAACATTGTTTGCATACGCATAGGAATTCTCAATTGCCGCCATCTCCTGGTCGTGGTGCTCTTCATTCTCAATAGCAAGAATAGGGTTTGGATATGGGTCTTCGTTAATAAGAACAACTCCGTCCTGTACGCCCTTCTCCTCACCAAGCATTGTTCCATCAAGGTCGATGACAGCTGAGATATCTGCTCTTCTTCCCACAGTTACTGCAGTTGCTCCACCAAGGGAGTGGCCCATAAGGCCGATCTTTTCATAATCTGTGGCCTTAAGGACGTCGCAGATAAGGTCATTAAACTTGTCGTCCACATGCCAGTTGCCTGTTGGCTCTCCAAGAACTGCTGCTGCCTGAAGCTCATCTACAACAAAGTTCATATCAGCGATCCTTAGGTCCATCCACCTTGATGTGGTGTCATAGATCTCAGCCTCAGGAACATCACTTCCTCCGATATCAAGAGCAGTCTTAAAGAAATCAGAATTAACGATGACAGTCTTACCCTTGGAATCCTTGGTAAAGAAGGAGTGGTATGGATGGTCAAGGCTCACCACCACGTATCCGTGACTTGCAAGCTCCATGTAGGTTGAGCTGTTACTCTGGTAGTAACCAAAGGCTCCGTGACTAAAGATCACTAGGGGAAGGCTCTTTTCCTCCATCTGATCTATGTGCTCAGGAAAATAGAAATGCACCGGCACTTCGCGAAATGACCCGTCTGTTTCAAAGGACTCAATCCTTGATGGGTCGATCAGGATAGCTGAAGCCTCTTCATGCTGGTACTCTCCAGTTGTGGGCCTCTCCTTGTAGTTCATTTTCATTATGGTAGGAACCATGCAAAGGGCGAACAACAAAGTGCTGATCACAAGTATCGCAATAGCCCAGCCCTTCTTTCTCTTCTTGTTTCTGCTTGCCACAAGAAAAGAGATCATGGCGATCATTATAAGTAAAAGAATAATTCTGATCATTTCGCTTCCCTCTAAGAATTTGTTTTTTGTTAATGCTAGACTAACAGACAATGAAAAACAGATTCCAAAATTCACTTAATAGAATCATTTTTACACTGATTTATGATATCACAAGGTCAGTTACTTCCACGTGAGGATTTCTATATCTTGCAGAGCTCTTTTCTTTGCCGTGATGGATCGCGTTTGCAGGACAGTTCTGAATGCAGGCTCCGCAACTTATGCAGCTTTCGGAAAAGAGTGGTCTGCCGTCTTTAAGCTGTATATTCCCTGTTGGGCAAAGTCTTGCACACATACCACATCCTTTGCAGGTGTCTGTTATAGTAAAGCCTTCAGTCATTCCGGCCCCTGTAGGGTACTCGTAATTTTTCTTGTGGTTCTTTGTCATGTATTTTTTGAAAGGAGTCTCTTTCTTTATGAATTTCTTTTTCGCTACGATGTCGCCAAGGATGCTGTCTATAGCATCCTGCTGCCTGTTGCTTTCTTTTTGCTTTGCCATATCTGCAAAGGTTATACAGTTCTGAGCCATCTTGATGGTATTGATGTAATCAAATTTCCTTCCGTTTTTCAAAGTGATCCTGCTGATCTCATCGCAGACACTTCCAGGGAAGGTTCCGTAGGTTGCAATGGCAAAAAGGTAGCTGCAGTCGGCATTAAGGTTTTTCAGGAACTCTTCGATGTAAGGTGGAACGCAAAGTCCGTAGACTGGGAATACTATTCCAATAGCGTCTCCTTTGATCTCATAACTGTTTTCATTTATGAGTTTTGGGATTGCAATGATCTCTCCTCCCAGGCTCTTTGCTACATATAAGCTGTTTCCTGTCGAACTAAAATATAATATCTTCATCTGTAATACCTCCTGATTAGTTTAGTTGTATACTGTATAGCTACTATACTCTTTTGGTAAAAAAATGTGGTGGCAAATGCCACTCACATTTTATCTATTGCTTCATCAAAGGCCTGAAGGAGCTTTACCATGCTGTCTAAGGTTTTTGGTGGAATCTGATCAAGTATTTCTTCGTACATGGTTCCCACAGTCTCGTGCATCTTTCTGTGCTCGCTTCTGGCCTTCTTGCCTTTCCCAGTAAGGTACAGGCAGAGCGCAGCATCTGAGTCCGGGGATACTTTCTTTTCCACAAGACCCTTATCTACAAGCTTATAGACCATCTGTGAAGCGCCGCCCTTGGTGATACCGCGCATCCTGGCAAGGTTTGTCACATTGATCCCCTCGTAGTCTCCGATGATGGCGATGGTGTGGATCTCAGGCTGGGTCAGCACTATATCCTTGCAGTATGTCTGAGGTTTCTTTTCAAACTGAGAATACTTATGGATGATTCTCTCCATTAACCATGCAATTTCCTTATAGTCCTTCATACAATGGTCCCCTTATGGTTTCATGAGTTTTCCTACTCAATAATACCATAACTGTGGCCACAATAAACGCCAAGATATGACTTACAAGGAACGCAAGCCAGATACCCTCAAGGCCAAATGCGCCCTTAAAGATTATGGCTGCAGGGATTCTTATCACGATGTAGTAAAGGATAAGTAAAACCATTGCCTTGGAAGGCTGTCCAAGACCTGTAAGATAACCCTGCATACAGCTAGTGAGCATGTACAGAACATAACCGATACTGATTATCCTGAAGAACTGGGCAACTATCGCTGTTGCGCCCGCGCCCTGACCAAAAAGAGTTGTGAGCTGACCTGAGAAGGCAACTACCACTATGCTAAGTACTGCTATGAGTCCGCCACCCACAAGGAGCGCTGCCTTAAGGTAGTCCTCTGCCCTGTCTTGTCTCTTTGCTCCCGCACATTGTCCGACTATGGCAGTTATCGCCATGCACATGCCTGTTGTCGGCATAAACATAATGAGCTCAAGGTTTCTGGCTACTCCAAAGCCAGCCATAGCATCGATTCCAAATTCTGTGATAAAAGAGATCATGATAGCTGAACTTAAGGGTGGCATGATGGACTGAATTGTTGTAGGCACTGAGAGCTTAAGCATAGTTCCTACATCCTTCATGTTCACTTTCTTAAAATCCATGCTAAAGAGCTTATGCTTCTTGTAATAGATGATGGCATAAACAAGACACAGTACCTCTGATGCCACAGTTACAATAGCTGCTCCCGAAAGCCCCATCATCCTGATAAAAAATGGGTCAAGAATGGCATTAAGTACTGTAGTCATCAGCATGCCCTTCATCTGGAATGTTGGATCTCCAAAGGCTCTGAATATTGAAGTAAACTGCATGTACAAAAAGAGAGCCACGTTTCCTACAAGGTAGATCATCAGGTATGTTGTTGCATCCTTATATACTTCCTGGGGAGTTCCCATAAGTTTTAGAAGAGGCGCCGCAAGGAGCTCACAGAGGATGAAAATGATAAATGAAACTGCTGTTGAAACCGTAATGATCGTTGCTGTGGCTCCCGGGATCTCATCTTTTTTTCCTGCTCCCACAAGTTTTGCCACCATTACTGATATTCCATTTCCCATTCCCATGGCAAGGGAGTTAAGTACCAGTATTATCGCTGTTCCAGCTGTAAGAGCACTCATTCCATGCTCTCCAAGTAGATTTCCCACCCACAGACTGTCAACCATGCTGTAGATCATGGTAAGAGTCATTGCCGCAAAGAGTGGCATAAACATCTTGATAAGTGACTTCCCTGTCTTTCCATTTATAAAGTCTATTTTGCTGTTCATTATTTCCTCCTGTTAGCATAGCTTATATACTGTTTAGTTACTATACTCTTATCATAAAGAAAAAGCCGGCTCATGCCGACTTTTTCACTTTATTGGTATTAATTTACACGGGATTTACTCATTCCGCTTATCATATGACAATCCATCAAAAACTTTGACTTGTACAATCCGGGGCCTTTTGTGGAGCCCTAAGTCCCAATCCACCCGCAATATTGTCAAGCTCTTCATCATTTAATTCTATGCCAGCCTTAGAAATCAGATCCCTGACCTGCTCCTTAGTTTCTGCTTTACCTACTTTATCCTTAAGTTCACCGGTTAATTTCATATGAGGACCTCCTTTACGGGAATTTGCATTTACTACGTAATATTATATACGATATTAAGTTTAAACGAAAGTTCTACTTTCGCATGCGTTAACAGAACGACCGCCTCAGCGGTTCGCTGTTTCTGCTTCCGTCGTTCCTTCGGTCCTAGTAAGCAGGACTACTGTCTCGATTCCACGGGTGAATGGGAACATATCCACAGGGACAGCTCTTTTTACCTTGTAGCCCTTCCTGTCAAAGAGCTTTAAGTCATTGGCCAGAGAGTCAGGGCTGCAGGAAATGTAGACAACTTTCTTGGGAGAAAGAGTCTCAACCGCACCGATAAATTCTGGCGTTGAACCAGCACGTGGAGGATCCATAAATACAAGGTCTACCTTATCTCCAGAATCTGCCATCTGCTCCATGAACCTTGTGGCGTCGTTCTGGTAGAAGGTGATATTCTTGACCTCGTTGATCTTGGCGTTAAGGATTGCGTCCTTAACTGCATCCTTATTGAGTTCTACGCTTATCACCTCTTTAACGTGAGGGGAAGCAATGATTCCAATTGTTCCTACGCCGCTGTAGCAGTCAAGGGCAATCTCATCTCCCTTAAGGTCTGCCATATCGATTGCAGTCTTATACAGAATCTCGGTCTGAACCGGATTAACCTGATAGAAGGACTTGGGACTGATCTTGAACTTCATGCCGCAGCAGATGTCATAGATAAAGCCTGGGCCGTACATTGGCTTTTCCTTATCTCCAAGGATCATGCTGGTCTGCTTGTCGTTGACGTTAAGGACAATAGTAGTGATCTCCGGATGCTCTTTTCTCAGAGCCTTAACAAAGTTGTTCTTGGATGGGAAGATCGGGGATACTGTGACCAGTACAACCATGATCTCGCCCGTGTGCTTGCCAATTCTTATAAGGACGTGGCGAAGAAGCCCAAAACCGTTGTCCTCATCAAATGTCTTGATCTTAAAGGATTTAAGAAGGCCTCTTATTGTAGCGATGATGGCATCAGCCTTCTGGTCTTCCAAAAGGCATGAATCCACAGGAACTACCTCATGAGTTCCCTCTCTGTATATTCCAGATAATGGATTGCCCTTCTTGTCGTGGGTAAATACCGCATGAACCTTGCAGCGGTAGTGCTCAGGACTCTCCATTCCTATGAATGACTCAACTCTGCAATAGGGCTCCAAAAGCTCCTGTACCCTTGCGTGCTTCTTGCGAAGCTGGGTTGCATAAGGAGTGTCTATCATCTGGCATGCGCCGCACTTCTTAAATACCGGGCAGCGGCTTACGCTCTTTGGTGGCTCTGTCTTCTTTGGGGTAGGCTTTCTGCCTGTGTTCTTTGCTGGAGCCGTCTTTTTTCCTACACTCTTTGATGTTGGCTTTTTACCTGTTGTTTTCTTAGCTGCTGTCTTTTTCTCAGCCATGTTATCTCCTGTCTCTTTCGAAAAAACGAGCAGGAGAACTCATCCCCTGCTCTATAAACATTACTCTTCTTCCTTATCAAGATCCTCAATCTTGTTCTCAAACTTAAGCTCTGGCATCTCAAGGCCTGTAGACTCATCAGTTACCGCTTCTGATCTTCTGCGGATCCTCTCTGTGTTCTTGACCTCACCATAATCCTTAAACTTGATACCTTCGATACCCTGTGCAAGCTCTCTTGCTCTTGCGATCTCACCCTTGTTGATCTTGAAGGTGCAGACGATCTTGCTGCCGCTTCTGTCAAAGAGGCGCTGGAGGATTGATTTATCCTGCCATTCGATGAAATATGAAATCCTGTGTGCGAGGAACCTCTCTTCAAGCTGTTTCTTGCTGTCTACACTGTAGACTCTGCAGAATGGAACCTCGTTATTAAAAACCTGATTGTTCTGAATAATAGATGACATAAATACCTCACAAAAACTTTTCGTCAATTACCAATTATAAACTAGAGGCCTAATTCTTTCAAGGACACTATGAAGCCTCTAAATATGGTAAGATAAACACAGGAAATAAAGGAGATTTCGCCATGTTTGTCTTTGAAAAAGATCTTCCACAAAACGTAGGAATTGAACCTGCTAAGATAAAGAAAATCCTTGAAACACTGGATAAAAAGAACATTCCAATGCACAGCCTGCTTATCATGAAGGATGACAAGCTGGTATTTGAGAAATATTATGCTCCATATAAAAGAGATACCCTTCACAGGATGTTTTCCATAAGCAAGAGCTTCTCTGCGGTGGCGATAGCTCTTTTGTCCATGGAAGGAAAGATCAGTCTCGATGACAAGATCTGTGACTATTTCCCGGAGTATGTCTCAGACAGTACTCACCCCTATATTAAGATGCTCACCATCAGGAACATGCTCCAGATGCGCACCTGTCATGCAGCAAGCACCTATAAGGTTGATATGACATCAGACTGGGTGGAGAGCTTTTTTACAATTGAGCCCACACACAAGCCTGGCACCATCTTTCACTATGACACCTCTGCAGCTCACGTTCTGTGCGCTCTTTGTGAGAAGCTCTCTGGAACAGATATGCTAAGCTACATGAAGGACAGGATGCTAAAGTATGTGGACTTTAGCCAGAACTCCTACATGATCAAGGATCCCTTTGGCGTATCTATGGGTGGATCGGGCCTTATGGCAACCCCAATGGATATTCTGAAGTTCCTGTACATCATCAGCAAAAACGGCCGTATCAAATGTAATGACGGCGTTGAAAGAACTCTTTTACCAGAGCAGTTCATAAAAGAAGCTACATCCAACATCTCCGACACCCTCATGACTGGTCCAGTGCCCAGCGAAATGCAAGGGTATGGAATGCAGATGTGGCAGACAGAAAAAGGCGGCTTTGTGCTCTATGGCATGGGCGGCCAGCTTGGAATCAGCATTCCTCAAAGAAACATTCTGATCATGACAACTGCTGATACGCAAGGAATACAGGGTGGCAACCAGGTTATCTACGACGCCATATATGAGAACCTCCTTGGCAGCTCCCTGACCAGCTCAGCTACGCCAGCGCCAACCGCTGCTAAGCCCGGTGCCACTATCACAGCCTCCAATACGCCTGCCCCAAGTGGTTCCTACGCTGACCTTGTGGCCTACGCCAATTCCCTTAGGATCGCCCTTCCAAGGCTTCCTGAGAATTTCGCTTACACTGGAGCTTACAAGCCAAGGACAGATATCCCGGCTTTCATAAAAGAGATCGCCAGCCCCAGAGGCGGCTCCGAATATGCTGCCAGCTTCCATCTCGCCCCAAATAAGTCTGAGTTTGACAAGCTTACTCTGGTGCTTGATGATAACGGCCCATCTTCCATTACTTTTGAGCAAAAGAAAACCCCTCACACCATCTACTTTGGCTTTAAAGAAATGTGTGAAGGGATATTCCCAATTTATGATAACGCCTACACTGCAGGCGCCATGTGGACCCGGGACAACGTGCTCTACATCAAGGTCCACCTCATCGGCGAGAGCGTAGGCAGCGTGCAGTTCCAGATCTTCTTTGAAAAAGATGAGATCACTGTATTCATGCGTAAGATCGAAGAGACCTACTATCAGCTCTTTGACGGGCATCTCCAGGGACAGCTCATCTGACGCTTTGCGTCAGCACTCCAACTGCATATATAAATCAAAAACCCGCCACGGCAAGAGCCGTAGCGGGTATCTTTTTATAGTCCCATGTATACTCCAGGAATATCGTCCTCGGTAAGGTGGAAATCTCTTGAGCCCTCTTCGCGCTCAGCGGTCTCCATTTTAACTACGTTGACGTATCCGTCGTTGATCATGTCGATCATGTATACCACGATGTTAGGATCAAACTGTGTAGCTGCACCCTGCTGGATCTCTTCGATGATCTCGTCCTTGTTGAGGTGCCTTCTATAGACTCTGTTACTGGACATAGCGTCGTAGGAATCTGCAACGCCTACAATTCTCGCATAAAGAGGAATTGACTCGCCCTTAAGTCCCTCAGGATAGCCCTTACCATCGTATCTCTCATGGTGATAAAGAGCTGTCTCCCTTATTCCACGAAGTGAAGAAAGCTGCTTTAGCATATCTCCGCCTGCGATTGTGTGCTCCTGGATCTGACGTCTCTCATCCTCTGAGAGCTTGCCAGGCTTATTGAGTACCGCATCAGGTACACTGATCTTGCCTGCATCGTGAAGAAGTCCTGCGTAGTATACGTTCTGAACCTCATCCTCTGAGAGGTGCATTCTCTTGGCGATCTCTGCCGCGTACATGGCAACTCGTCTTGAATGGCCCCTGGTATATGGATCCTTGGCATCTATGAAGTTGATGAATGTGTTCATAGACTGAAGGATGATCTTGACGTCTGTCTTTTGTTTCTCGCGGTAGTTCCTAAGGTTAAATCTTGTTACGAAGAATCCAACAAAGAGAACTGCCCATATTACAAATGCTATGTAAATGACTCTCTTAATTGCTGAGTCTGAAACTATTGCTGCCTTGTAGCCTACAAGATGCATCATTGTAGGAGCAAAGTTATTGTCCTTGGTGTTAATTATGTATCCAAAGCTGATCTGGTCATCACTTGGTATGGCTGAGTTATAGGAAAGAGGTGTCAGTGTAAGAATGCCATCTCTTATTGTGGCTCCTGCATTCCAGCAGTCTGCGATCTCTGCGTCCTCAGGCACTTCCATATCTATGGTCCAGTTGCTGATATTGGACTTCTCGTTGTTATAGAGAGTGAACTCAAACTGGAGGCCGTAGTCTGTGGCATTTTTCCACTGCTTGACCTTCTGGCAGGTACTGTAGACCTTGTCAGACAACCTTACTCCAGTAAGACTCATATCCTGATTGTATTCGAGGGAGACATTGTTTCTAAGGCTGATATCCTCTACATAATATGCTGTTACTATTATGACGAGAACCGCCATAAATACCAGTAATGTCTCAGATGTCTTATCCAGCTTCATTATTGTTCCTCACCTTGCCTTCTATTATCTGCCAGATGGTGTTTGCGCTTTTGATTGTACATAAGCTCATCAATTGCCATCTGAAACTCTTTAGCACTCATCTTACTTGATGGATCGTAGACCATGCTGCCCATACTGACTTCTATCTGGTAGGGCTTTTCCTTTTTATAGTTCCACTTCTCAAGCTCATCTTCAACGATGTCGACAACATCCGCCAGTTTCTCTGCCTCCTGAACACCAGCCAGGATACAGAACTCGTCCCCTCCGAATCTGCCAATAGAAGCGTGCTGCGAAAAGACTTCGAACAAAATCTCAGCCACTTTCTTAAGAGCATAATCCCCCTCAATATGCCCATATGTATCATTTATCTGTTTGAAGTGGTCAAGATCCAGCATGATAGCTGAAAATGTCCTGCCACCCATCTGCGCGTTTTTGATCGCCTCCTCAAGACGTATATCCAAACCTCTTCTGTTAAGTGCTCCAGTAAGATAATCTACATCCAGATTCTTGGATTGAAGCTGGAAAAAGAGTATCAGAAGTCCTATAGCTATTGAAGCATAGGTCATATTCATCTCTGTAAAAGCTATCTGCAAAAATGCTCCCGCTGCAGCCAGTGTTGGAAGTGAAAAAATAGCCTTCCTGTAATCTGCATAGATACTCTCTCTGTAAACAACTGTATATAAAGTCAGTAGCAGACAGAATATCATCAGGAACACCGCTCTTGTTATGAATAGTGGTCCTCTACAATAAGTGGTTCCGTCAAAGTAGTAAAACCACTTGAGATTAAACAAAGTGGAAATAGTGACAAGAGCAAAATTAGTGATAACAAATATCCAATAAGCAAAGACAAAAGGCCTTCTCCCCTTAGTCCTGCCATTATCACCAAGCCAGCAATTAATGTAAAGAATCGCAAACAGATAATCTGCCGGGTCCAGTGCATAAATCACATAGTACCCAATCTTAGTCAGAATCAGATATTTTTCCGGATAAATCTCACCTATATGTCCGATGGTTTCAGACGCAAGAAGAACAAGCGTCATGACATCAAGACTAATAAACCTGTCACCCGCTTCCGTGTGAATGGTCTTTCTCTCAAATATCAAAAGAAGGACTAACAAAAGTGCAGTATAAAAGTTGAGTATTATCCAGCCAGGTATTTGCACTTTGTCTCCTCTTTCGTGTGTTAGTAGTCTAAAGAACAAAACCCGTAAGTCTATTATACAAAAAAGCACCATGTTTTAAAACAGCAAACATGGCGCTTTTTGACATTATTTTCGTAATTTTTTGTGAACTTTATTACCTTTGGATACGTCCTGAGCCATCTCCACCCGCAAGTTTGTTGACTTCGTCAACGGTAACAAGGTTGAAATCGCCTTCAATAGAGTGTTTGAGAGCTGATGCAGCTACAGCAAACTCGATTGTCTCCTGAGGTCCAAAGTTGTTTACGCAGCTGTAGATAAGTCCGCCGCCGAAGGAATCTCCGCCGCCAACACGGTCAACGATGTGAAGAGCATACTTCTTGGAGAAGTAAGCCTGTCCATCAGTGTAGAGCATTGCGCTCCAGTTGTTGTCGTTAGCTGAAATGCTCTCACGAAGAGTGATAGCAACCTTCTTGAAGCCAAATCTGTCTGTGAGCTTCTGAGCAACCTCGATGTAGCCCTCTCTGTTGAGCTTACCAGTTGTAACGTCTGTTGAAGAAGCAGCGATGCCAAATACATCGTTAGCATCCTCCTCGTTAGCGATGCATACATCTACATACTGGCAGAGCTCGCCCATAACCTTTCCTGCCTTCTCCTTGCTCCAGAGCTTACCTCTGTAGTTAAGGTCGCAGGACACTGTAAGGCCGTGCTCTTTAGCCTTCTTACAAGCCTCTAATGTGATAGCTGCAAGAGAATCACTTACAGCTGGTGTAATTCCTGTGAAGTGGAACCACTCAGCACCCTCGAAGATCTCATCCCAGTTGAAATCAGCTGGAGAAGCCTCAGCGATAGCTGAATGAGCTCTGTCGTAGATGCACTTTGAACCTCTCTGAGAAGCACCCTTCTCGTTGAAGTAGATACCTACTCTGTCGCCGCCTCTTGTGATCTTAGATGTGTCAACGCCGTACTTTCTAAGAGAGTTAACAGCTGCCTGACCGATCTCATGCTTAGGGAGCTTGGTTACATATACAGAATCAAGACCATAGTTAGCAAGAGAAACTGATACGTTAGCCTCTCCGCCGCCGAATGTAGCCTCAAGATGGTCTACCTGTACGAATCTTAAATAGTTATCTGGCTGCAGACGCAGCATGATCTCACCAAATGTAATTACCTTTTTTGCCATTTTATTATTCCTCCATTAAATATATCAGTTGAGACAAAGATGAACTGCAAAACCGCCAAAGTTGTCAGCAAGGTATGCTACCTTAAGGTGACCTTCAGCATCATATGAATATGATGACTCATCAAACTTAACGCCCTGCTTGGAAAGGTGATAAACAGCTCTGTCAACGTTATTGCAGCCGATAGCGATGTGTCCGCTCTCTCCGCGGCCCTTAGCCTTCATAACCTCAACAAATGATCCTGCAAATACAGAAGAGTTGCCAACCTTCTTGGTAAATCCAAAGAGATTATCGAACATATCAGCAACAGACTCAGCAGCCTCAGCGCTGTCCTGGTTGATTCCGATGTGCTTGAGCTTGAAGCCCAGCATAGCGTTAACTGCATCTCTTGTCATCTCTTCAATCTTGTCGAACTTGCCTGCAGCGATGAGGTCCTTCTTGACCATCCATGTACCACCACAGCAGAATACCTTGTTGAATCCAAGGTAATCATTGAGGTTATCCTTGGTAACTCCGCCTGTAGGCATGAAGTGCATCTTGGTGTATGGAGCAGCCATAGCCTTGATCTTGGCAATACCGCCGTTCTGCTCTGCAGGGAAGAACTTAACACAATCAAGTCCAAGCTCGATAGCCTGCTCAACTTCTCCAGGAGAAGCTGTTCCTGGAACTACAGGAACTCCGATAGACTGGATGTACTCAACATTTGATCTGTTGAATCCAGGGCTAACGATAAACTTGGCGCCTGCTGCCTTGGCACGATCTGCCTGCTCAGCATTAAGTACAGTTCCAGCTCCTACGATCATCTCAGGGAACTTCTGAGAAATGATCCTGATTGCTTCCTCAGCAGCCTCTGTTCTGAATGTAACCTCTGCTGCTGGAAGTCCGCCCTTAATAAGCGCCTCTGCAAGTGGCTCGGCGTCCTTGGCGTCGTCGATAGCGATTACAGGCACAATACCAATTTTGTAAAGCTCTTCACAAATCTTATCCATTGTTATTACCTTTCCTTTTATAACTATTTAAATTTAATTACTGTGCTTCGTTCTCATCAATATCTGTGAACTTGGAAGGATCAAGGTTGTTAGGATCCTGTCCGATGTAAGCTGAAATACCACCGTCGATGTAAACTACCTGACCATTGATGAAGTCAGATGCTGGTGATGCAAGGAATACTGCAAGGCCCATAAGGTCCTCAGTCTTGCCCCATCTCTGTGCAGGTGTCTTGGAACGGATGAATCTGTCAAATGGATGCATTGATCCATCAGGCTGCTTCTCACGAAGAGGTGCTGTCTGAGGTGTTGCAATGTAGCCAGGTCCAATGGCGTTGCACTGGATGTTATACTGACCATACTCAGAGCAGATGTTTCTTGTGAGCATCTTAAGTCCGCCCTTAGCTGCTGCATAAGCAGAAACTGTCTCACGGCCAAACTCAGACATCATTGAACATGCGTTGATGATCTTGCCTGATCCCTTCTTGATCATTGCTGGAAGAACAGCCTTAGAGCAGATGAAAGGACCTGTAAGATCTACATCGATAACCTGCTGCCACTGCTCAACTGTCATCTCAGTCATAGGAATTCTCTTGATGATACCAGCGTTATTAACAAGGATGTCAATTGTACCGCCAACTGCCTTCTCAGCGTCAGCTACAAACTTAACAACCTGGTCTTCTTTTGTTACGTCGCAAACAGCACCGTAAGCTTCGATGCCGCGCTTTTTGTACTCTGCAAGGCCCTTGTCAACAAGCTCCTGATTGATATCGTTAAATACAATCTTGGCTCCTGACTCAGCGTAAGCTACTGCATAAGCAAGTCCAAGGCCGTAAGATGCGCCTGTGATCCATGCTACCTTGCCTTCAAGTGAAAAGTTCTTTAAAAAGTCTCCCATTTTTAACCCTCCTGAAATTGAAAAATTGAATAATAGTGTTTTGTTTATATTAGAGAAGATCTGTCATTGCACAGTCGTCCATGTCATCGAAGTCCTGGTTCTCTCCAACCATTCCCCAGATAAAGGTATAAGCCTGTGTTCCGCAGCCCGAGTGGATTGACCAGCTTGGGCTGATGACTGCCTGCTCGTTTCTCATGATGATGTGTCTTGTCTCTGTAGGCTCTCCCATAAAGTGCATTACGAGAGCATCCTCAGGAATATCAAAGTACAGATAAACTTCCATTCTGCGGTCGTGGGTGTGGCATGGCATTGTATTCCATACGCTTCCTGGCTTAAGCTCAGTCATACCCATCTCCAGCTGGCAGGTCTCAACCTGTCCTGGAAGGATGTACTTGTTGATGACTCTGTGGTTGGCCTGCTCAAGGCTTCCCAGCTCCTTCTTGTTCTCATCCTTGATGATGACAACGTCCTCAGAAGGTGTTCCCTCTCTCTTAATGAGAACAGTTGGATATGTCTTGTGGGCAGGTGCGCTGTTGATGTAGAACTTGGCAGGCTTTGCGGAATCCTTGCTGGCAAAAGAGATATCTCTTGCTCCCATTCCTATGTACATACCCTGCTTGTACTCAACCTCGTACTTCTTGCCATCAATGGTGATAATTCCATCTCCACCGATATTGATAACACCCATTTCCCTTCTCTGAAGGAAATACTCAGCGCGAAGCTCATCTCCTGCTGTAAGCTTAAGTTCCTTGTTAACTGGAACTGCAGATCCTGTTATGATCCTGTCGATGTGGCTGTACACAAGCTTGATGTCATCTGGCTGAAACAGATCATCAATTAAGAATTCTTCTCTGAGTCTCTTGGTGTCATAGTACTTCTCGTCCTTGGGTGAACATGCTGTTCTAAGTTCCATAACTACCTCCAATACATGAAATCTTATTAAACCACTATCATCATAATGTAAACAATATTCAATTTCACTTCATTTTTAGGTCAAAAAGTTGCAAATCTTGACTAATGTAAGTGCTTTCACATAATCATTCTAGCATGTCCTCTTTTTTATAACATTGCAAAAATTGCTAAGAAACATTCTTTAAACCATTTATAAACTTTCTCTAAATATTTGGTCAGTCATATATACAGCCACAAAATCTAGTGCTAGAATTCAAAATTGGTTGTACAAAACAACTCTTTGAGGGAGGAGATGTTATGAAAACTGATGTGATAAACAAGGTGCTTGCAGGCCTTACTGTGGCATCCATTTTCGCAGTGCTGGTTGCCTGTGGAAAGAGTGCTACTAGTGCTTCCGCTAACACACAGGAAGCAGCTTTAGAAACTGCTGATGTGGCTCAGGAAGCTGCAGACGAGGACGAAGGTATGATGAGCCTTGAGGAGCAGATTCAGGCTGTTCAGGACACCCTTACATTTATGGGCGGACTTAAGACAGCAGATGGCGCTGCTAAGGACATCGACGTCGCAATGTTCAGAAATGACCAGGGCGATCTTATCTACATCTACGTAGAAGACGGCCATCTTGACTATGGCATGTGGACAACAGAGGAAACCACAACTGCTGATGGCAAGACTTACGCCAAGCTTATTGGCGGAGAAAAAGAGTACGGCTACTACTTTAATGAAGACCTTAAGACAGGCATCATCGTTGACAGCGAGGGAACTGTTTACGATGCAGTAGAGCTTGACGAAGGTGTAGCCAGAGCGTTTGTAAACACTACTCTTGGTGGCTGAGCAAATTGAATTTGTTATGAGGAAAAAAGAAAAACAAGGTGTCTTCCTGGGGAGGAAGGCACCTTGTTTTTTGCTGTGTATTTATTTTGCTATCTCTACTTCTATGCCCATATCCGCAGCGCGTTCTTCGTAAACTTCTCCGAACTCGCGGCTGACAACAAGCTTCTTTTTGGCATGTCTGCCCCCAAGCCTGCCGGCAACTGTATCAATTTCATAGAGTGCGCTGAGTTTTTCATGATTGTTGAGATTACCACTTTTGCAGGAGATAAATATCGGGATTATTCCGTCAATCGCCAGCACATCTATCTCATTGAATACATCATCTCCATTTGTTTCATGGAGCACTCCATCCCAGTCAATATGGACACCTACACGGCAGTCTTTATGCAAAGCCTTTTCCTCATGATAGACATGAAGTTCAAAGGGACTTCCAGTATCTTTGATGCAGTCTTTTACTTCCGGATTCTTAAATCTGAACCTGTATCTTCTGCCATGCTCAAGATCAAGGATCAGCCCTTCCTTATAAAGAACATCAAGAATTTCCTCCAGGATACTGGTGTTGTTAAACTTTCCTCCCCTCTGCTGAAGCTCATTTATAACAAACTCGTCGCTTGCATCCACCCAGAGATCCTCAGAGACCTTCATTTTTGATGTAATAAAATTGGTGAATGCATTCCAGTACGGATCATACTTTTTTGCTATTTTGAAGACCTTTTCAAAATCCGCCTTAAACTCCGGACCCAGGTCCTTTTTGATATCTTTCTGCATACGATAATTGATGGTAGCACCATACATCTCAACGTAGCTGTCAAGATCAAGCTCCACAGTCTGAGGACTTACATCTTTACTGATGCTTCTCTCAGCCCCCTCATCAAGCTCTATAAGTTTGTCCTTTTCCACATCAAACATGTGAATTGGGACATTCAGCTCTTTTGCCAGCATTCCAAAGGCTACCAGCAAAAGCCCTTCACCACCTGTGATATCGAAAAAGAGCTTTGATTTCCCGCTACTTTCATGGATGATCTCTTTTCTCATCCCCTCAAGGATAGATGGCAGATCCTTTTCAGACAGCGGCAAAAAGATAACGTCCTTTACACCGCAATACTTTTTCAGGAAGTTCTTGGTCTGATCCTTCAGCTTTACGATAGTCTCGTAATAGCCAAAAAACACGACCTTATCAACTTGATAATGCAAACAGGTAATTACATTTTCAATACTCTCATCGCAAAGGAACTCGAAATTGACAACCATATAAAACCCTCCTGCAAATATCTTGGTAATACCATTATATACGCAAAAAGGGGCACTTTGCAGTACCCCTTTCAAAGCTTTTTTCAGGCAAAAGAGCTAACGACCTCGTCGCAGATTCCAAAGTCTATAGCTTCCTCTGCGTTCATGTAGTTGTCGTAACTTGTTGCATCATTTATCTCCTCCAGGGTCTTTCCTGTGTGCTCTGAGAGGATTCCATTTACAATGGACCTGGTCTCAAGGATCTTGTCGGAGATATTCTTTATTGAAGTGGCAGAGCCGCCAACTCCGCCTGATATCAGAGGTTCATGGATCATGACCTTGCTGTGCTTAAGGATATATCTGTGGCCCTTCCTGCCTCCAGCAAGGATGATGGCCGCCATGCTTGCTGAGATACCAGTGCATACCAGGTTGATCTCCAAACTGCTGCACTGTATGGCGTCGTAGATAAAGAGCCCCGCGTTTACTTCGCCCCCTGGGCTGTTGATGTAGATTGCTACTGGGTCGCTATTTTCTTTTTCAAGGTACATAAGCTGGGAAAAAAAGTCGTTGGCCATATCTTCGTTTATCTCCCCCGTAAGGAAGAGTTTTCTGTCCATGAGGTGTCTCGTTCTAAGAGACACCTCCCTGACTCCGTGTGCACTTTCAACCTCAACAGAAGGTGTCCATGTGATATTCATATTTGTCCTCCTTTACTCTGCTTGAAACTGGTCTGCATCTTTCCTTTCCAAGAAGCTTGCTGCGAAGAGGTTTGTCATCCCTTATTTTTACTTCTTTGAAAGATTTGCTCTCAAAGTTTGAGGATTCCTCGTAGGTATCAAGGTCGAGGATTTTTCCCCAGATGGGTTCCTCTCCCCTTCTGAATATTACGTTGGTCCCAACGGGCATGTTCAGTATCTTCTTTACAGGTACATCGCACCTCTCAGCCACAGCCTTGGCGGTTTCAACATCCGTTCCTCCCATGTATACGTAGGTGTCGCAGTTACCTATGATGGTGCGCCCGTCTGCCCCGTAGGAATCAAGGAGCTGCGCTTCTGCCTGTATCATCAGCATTGCTGATATGCCCCTTGACCTTATTGAAGCTATCATCCTTGGGAACTCATCAATGCGGCAGTTGGTAGCAAAGTCATCAAGGATGAACCTTACTGGAACTGGGAGTTTAAAGTCCTTGCACTCCTTGTCTGCGTACCTGCACAGCTCGTTCATGGCCTGGGTGAAAAAGAGATTTGCCAGGTTGTCCATGGACCTGTCGTTGTCACTTACTACCACAAAGAGGGCTGTCTTTTTTTGTCCGATGGAAGCGATGTTCACATCGTCGCAGCTCATCATCTCTGTAAGCTCCTGGGAGTTGAAGTTCCTTATCTTTGAGGTAAGGGTGATAAGTATTGAGTTGAAGGTTCTCTCTGGGGCTACAGCTACATTTCTGTACTGTCTGGTGGCCCAGCTGTCTGGATACCTCCTTTCATGGGCTGACATCATTCTGTCTAAAACACTGTCGTCATCCGAAGCGTAACCGCTTCTTCTTGCCTGCTGCAGGAGCTTTTCAATACTCCTGAAGTTCTGCTCATCTTCGTTGAGGTTCTCGATGCAGTAGGCTATGAGCGATGACAGCAGCATGGCCGCGCTGTGATCCCAAAAGGGATCCTGGGTAGTATTTTCTTCGTAGGCCAGCATGTGGGCGGCCTTGATTATGTCTTTTGGCTCCTTAATGTAGCTTAAGAAGTTGTAGTGAACTGAATTAAGTGGGTCCGTGAAATCAAGCTTCTTAACTTCGTAGCCTCTCTCCTCAAGGTACTTTTTGTACTTGCCATAGAGGCTCCCCTTCGGGTCTGAAACAATGTAGCTGCCAGTGGCTTCCATCAGGTTGGGACTTACTATTCCCCTGGTCTTTCCTGCGCCAGATGCGCCGACCACAAGGACGTTGTTGTTTCTTTTGGTGGAGTAGGTGTCAAGACTGTACACCCTGTCCTTCCCCAGAATCATGTTGCTTTGTTTTTGCATTGGTTAGCAACCTCCTTCCCTGGTTTAGTTCTTTTCATATTCAATTCTTTTCAAATGCTATGATAGCGAAATGGGAATAAAGTGAAAATGACGCTGAAGTTTAGTATGGCGAAACGCCTTAGATCTGTACTTTTAGACAAAAAGGAAGAAGGGGCTCATCGCCCCTCCCCTCTATTTGAATGATGTCATCCATTGTTGTATGGAATATTGTGCTTAGGATTATTAAGTTGTCCAGTGACGGCAGGCAGTCTCCGCGCTGCCATCTGAAGATAGCGTTTTCCGAGCTGTGTAGTATTTCTGCCAGCTGGGCTACAGTATAGTTGTTGGAGTACCGAAGCTCCTTGATCTTGTTCCCTGTTGCAGGAAGGTCGATTCTTACTGAATAGCTATCAAACATAATTTGCCTCCTTGTGTAAAGTGATAATTACCAGTTGCTACCAGCTACCATCGGTTACATCATCCTCTGCCCGTGGGGCATTTGGCACCGCTGCCTCTAAAGGATGCAAGGCTGTGTTATATTTGGTTTTTCGTTATTAAGTTTTTCGGTAAAGGATATTATAACACTTACCTGCAGAATGTAAATCCTGCGGCTGTTATAATAAATCGGTTAATTGAACTATTTTCTTTAGGATAACTCCTTTATTTTTATAAGTCCGGAAACAAGGTGACTGTCAGAGTTTGTATCTGTATACTCTCGTCTCAAAAGGCCTGAAGAGCTTATGGGTCTGCTCGTAGTTGCAAAGCACAAGCTCGCCTCTCTTGCCCCTAAATTTCTCCGGCTTTTTGGGTTTAACAGGAAGTCTTGAAAAAGAGCATATGACAAGATAAGCCTCGTCATCAAGACACCTTTCATACATGTATATATTGGGGTTCTTTGGGTAAAACTCGTTGTAGGTACCATATAGAAGGGTCTTAGAGCTCTTTCTAAGGCTCAGGCACTTTCTGTAAAAATTCAGGATGCTGGCGGGATCTTTTTCCTCGCTTTCCACATTAACCCTCTTGTAGTTTGGATTAACGTAGAACCATGGCTTAACATTTGAGAATCCCGCATTTGCGCCTGGATTCCACTGCATAGGAGTCCTGGCTGAATCCCTGCTGGATAAATGTATCCTGTGAAGACGCCTCTCAGGGTCCTCTTTTAGGTGATAGGTGTGATAGTTGGTGATGGAGGAAACATCAACATACTGGTCAATTGACATGAGCCTTATGTTGGTCATGCCAATCTCCTGCCCCTGGTACACAAAAGGAGTACCCTGAAGGAAGATGTAGCAGGCAGCCAGCATGGTTCCTGACTCTCTCCATAAATGTTCGCTTCCATATCTGCTGATGATCCTTGGGTGGTCGTGGTTCTCCATATAGAGGGCATTCCAGCCCTTTCCCTCAAGAGCCTTCTGCCACTTGGTCAGAGCTTTTTTGAGCTTCACCAGTGAAAATGGCCTGTGCATATACTCTGTCATAAAGCAGTCAGCCATCATGTGGTCAAAAGAGAACATCATATCCAGGGACTTTGTTGGCCCTGTCAGATAGTTCATGGCAGACTTAACCGTAGTCATTGGGCCTTCCCCAAGCTGGAAGCAGTCATACTCTTCGCAGACCTTCCTAAACTCAGACAGGTACTCGTGAATGTGAGGGCCGTCCTTGTAATGGGACATACCCTTGGCTGCAGGAAGGATTGGAAGTCCGTTTGGAAGGCCTTCTCTCTTTGATATGAAGTTGATAACGTCTTCCCTGAAGCCGTCAACTCCCATATCCAGCCAGAAGCGCATGATATCCTTTACTTCTTCTCTGACCTTTGGATTATCCATGTTAAGGTCCGGCTGCTTTTTGGCAAAGATATGGAGGTAGTACTGACCTCTTTGTTCATCATACTCCCAGGCTTTGCCCTCAAAGAGGCTGTCCCAGTTGTTTGGCTTATCACGCCAGATATAGTAATCGCTGTAGGGGTTATCCTTCCCCTTTCTGCTCTCAATAAACCATGGATGCTCGTCTGAAGTGTGGTTTACAACAAGGTCCATTATGACCTTAAGTCCCAGCTCATGGGCCTTTTTAAGGACCTTCTTAAACTGGTCCAGATCTCCAAAATCAGGATGGATGTCCTTGTAGTCCGAAATATCATAGCCAAAATCAGCATTAGGGGATGGGTAGATTGGCGAGAACCAGATTCCATCTACGCCAAGGGACTTAACGTACTCAAGCTTGTCATAGACGCCGTAGAGGTCTCCAATCCCGTCTCCGTTTCCATCTGCAAAGCTTCTTACCCAGATCTGGTAGAAGCTCATCTCTTTATACCAGTCACGTTTACTTGTCTGTTCCATCGTGAATCATGTCCTTAATCTCTGTAATGATATCTTCCCTGATACTGCGAAGTTCCTCAAAGTTCTCTCTCATGCCCTCATAGATCATCTTCGGGGTATCGAAGAAGGCCTTCTGTGTGCCATCAAGAGCTACAGCTGTCATGTTCATCAGATACTCAAAGCTCTGGTGTTTCCTGATTCCAAGTTCTCCTGAAACCTTCATCTCATGAAGTTCCTTGTATCTGTCGTAGGCAAGCCTTACGGCTTTGTCCCAGGATATGTAAATCTCATCCATGGCCTTCTGGCCAGTCTCATTAAGCTCAGGAAGTTTTCCATGGACTTTCTTTAAAAGCTCTGCCATAGACGCAGCATTTTCCTCTATCAGGTAGCTGTTTCTTCCATCTGTAACGCCCTCTGCAGCGCAGGAACCCTTTATGAGAACGCTGGCAAGTCCACAGGCCGCAGCTTCTCTTACTACTATTCCGTTAGTATCATAGGTAGATGGGAAAAGAAACAGATCAGCCCTGGTGTTCCATGCCCTGAGTTTTTCTCTGTCGTGCTCCGGACCTGTGAAGATTATCTTTCCAGCCATTCCCTCTTTTCCATCGAAATGAGTAAGCGCGCCGTTCTCTCCGTATACATCCATGGCGATGCCATATTCCCTGACCTTGTTCTGGAGTCCCTCAGCATCAACGCCTCCACCAACAAAGACCATTCTAAAGTCAAGGCCAGAAACCGACAGCTCTTTTACCGCATCAACGATAATTGGCAGACCCTTGTAATTCATAAGCCTTCCAACAAAAAGAAAAAGCGTCGTTCCCTCAGGTATGTCGTAGGACTGGTTCAGTTCTTTTACCAGGTCCTTGGACGCTCTGCCCTTTGGAAAATCAACGCCGTTTGGCATCACTCGAAGCTCGCCCTCATAACCAAGGGCTCGAAGATTCTCTCCAGCTCCTTCAGATACCACCCAGACGTCGTCACAGGCCTCAATGTTGCTGACCATCACCTTTATGGTCTCCTTCTTAAGAAGGCCCTCGCCCACAGCTCTTTCAATGTCCACATCAAACTTGGTGTGGTAGGTAAAAACTATAGGCGCACCAGTCTCCCTTCTTAGGATCCTGGCCATAATGGTTGATGCCGCAGGACAATGGGTGTGGATAATGTCAGGTTCCATCTCCGCCATCTGGGCTATCTCCCTGATAGCCAGTGGATTACCTGTCCTGTATCCCTTGACAAAATCTGTGGTATCAAAGCTCGGATAAGGTACGACCTTGTATGGATAGCCTTCATAGCTGACATCCGGATATCTTGGAGTTCCCACCACAACATTTGACTTAAGCTCTGTGGTAAGTACGCTTCCATAGTTCATCACCACATTTGCAACGCCGTCAATCACTGGTGGAAAAGAGTCATTCAAAAGGCATATATTCATCTTCAGGTCACCTCTTTTTTCAATTATTTATTTTCTATTATAGGAATATTTGTTACATCAAATACGCGGATGTAATAACCTCTGATGGATCTTCCGCTTCCCCTTATCTTACCGATCTCATAACAAAAGATCTGCTCTTTGTATCTGAAAACGTTAGAAACAGTGCGCTCTTTGGAGTTATTTATAAACTCTGTCAGAGCCGGGCGAAGATACGTGTTAAATTTCCCTCCATCTCCGGGAATAGGCTTTTCCAGTTCCCACTCCGCAATCTCAGGGAAAATTACCTTTGCATATTCGCTACTGGACATGTATTTTACACGCTTGGAAAAAACAATATATCCACTGCTACTGACCTCTGAATCTATAATTTCAGGATTGTTATAGGGCGAATATACTGATATTTTTATCAGCGTCATAAGTATTATGATGAGAGTTATTGTTGCTGCAATAGGCATCAGCTCAACGGTATTCTTAACAAGTCTCTCGTTTGCATAAACGCTTATGGTAAACAGATCAACAAACAGCATAATATCTACGTTTGTGCGGCTTACCACAGTCTTTCTGGAAATAGAATATATAGCTACTACAATTCCTGCCACTGTATAAACAGCCAGAGATATCAAATATACAGTGTGCATAGGTCCATAGGTCTTGGTAAGGTAAGTACCAGCCTCAGACTGATGGAACTGTATGGTCTTGTAGAAGATATCCAGCTTTCCACAGGTGCAGACCGTCATATAGATAAAAATCTGAATGGCGCACATTATTGAAACCGCAATATTAGGGATACGAAGTCTGCAGATGCTGCACATTATCAGGAAAAACAGCAAGGGAGAAAAGATACCCAGAACATAGGACAGGGTATTTCCCAAGATTGCCTCCTCAAGATTAGTGGATACGGACAGGGCATAATATCCCCCGTTACTTATGGCCACCACCACGCAAAGGAGCACAATGTTATAATCCACTACTCCAGCATAGGAAATAATGTAGAGCAGCAGCAAAAGAGCTATCGAGAAACATATAATATAGATCATTATTCAACCCCTCATAATCGAATAAACGTCTCCTAGTACATTATATATCATGTTATGTCAATTAAAAAGAGACGGTTCCATTTTGGAACCGCCCCTTAAATCTCGTCTAATTAGCTTGATGATTAATTAAGCGTTAACGATCTGGCCGAAGTCTGGCTTAAGGCTTGCACCGCCGATGAGACCACCGTCGATGTTTGGCTTTGAAAGAAGCTCAGCTGCGTTGCCAGCGTTCATTGATCCGCCGTACTGGATGCGTACAGCATCAGCTGTAGCTGCATCGTACATCTGTCCGATGAGCTCACGGATAAGAGCGCAAACTTCCTCAGCCTGATCTGACGACGCTGTCTCGCCTGTTCCGATAGCCCAGATAGGCTCGTATGCGATAACAAGCTCCTTAACCTGATCAGCTGTTACACCATCAAGATCCCACTTGATCTGTCTGGCGATCCACTCTTTGTATGTGCCAGCCTTACGAAGTGCAAGAGACTCACCACAGCAAAGAATTGGCTTAAGGCCTGCTGCGAATGCCTTCTTAACCTTCTGGTTGATGAGGATATCGTTCTCACCGAAGATATCTCTTCTCTCAGAATGTCCGATGATGATGTACTCAACGCCTGCATCCTTGAGCATAGGAGCTGAGATCTCACCTGTGAAAGCACCCTTGTCCTCGATGTAGAAGTTCTCAGCACCAACGTGTACGTTTGTACCCTTAACAGCCTCTACTACAGGAACAATATCAATTGCTGGTACGCAGTAAACTACGTCTACAGCGTCATTCTTAACAAGGTCCTTTAATTCTGCACAAAGTGCAACTGCCTCGCTGGGAGTCTTGTTCATCTTCCAGTTACCGGCGATAATTCTTCTACGTGCCATTATGTAATCCTCCAAAGATTATTTATATGTTAGCGATCAAGCCTTATCATCTGCAGCGTAAACGCCAGGAAGCTTCTTGCCCTCAAGGAACTCAAGAGAAGCTCCACCACCAGTTGAGATGTGGCTCATCTTGTCAGCATAGCCAAGCTGGTTAACAGCTGCTGCACTGTCACCACCTCCGATGATTGTTGTAGCTGTTGTCTCTGAAAGTGCCTTAGCAACTTCCTCTGTTCCGTTTGCAAGAACTGGGTTCTCGAATACGCCCATAGGTCCGTTCCAAACTACAGTCTTAGCAGACTTAACAGCGTCAGCGTAAAGCTCGATTGTCTTAGGTCCGATATCAGCACCCTCTTTGTCTGAAGGGATCTTGTCAGCATCAACAACTGTTGTTGCGATGTTAGGATTGTCGATAGGATCTGGGAAAGAATCGATGCAAACTGTATCAACAGGAAGAAGAAGCTTCTTGCCAGCCTTCTCAGCCTTCTGCATCATTTCTTTGCAGTAATCTACCTTAGTCTCATCAAGAAGTGACTTACCAACTTCGTATCCCTTAGCCTTAAGGAATGTGTAAGCCATACCACCACCGATGATAAGAGTATCGCACTTATCAAGAAGAGTGTTGATAACGTTGAGCTTGTCAGCAACCTTAGCACCACCGAGGATAGCTACGAAAGGTCTTACTGGATTCTCAACTGCGTTACCAAGGAAGTCGATCTCCTTCTGCATAAGGTAACCAACTGCGTTGTTGCCGCCCTTTTCCTTGATGAACTTTGTAACACCAGCTACAGAAGCGTGTGCTCTGTGAGCTGATCCGAAAGCATCACATACATAATCATCTGCAAGGTCTGCAAGCTCTTTTGCAAAAGCATCTCCAGCCTCTTCAGGCTTGGTCTCTTCCTTGCCTCTGAAACGTGTATTCTGAAGAAGAATAACATCTCCCTCGTTCATAGCCTCAACAGCGCCTGTTGCAGTTGCACCTGTAACAGAGTAATCGCTGATGAACTTAACTTCCTTGCCAAGCTTCTCTGAAAGTCTCTTAGCTACTGGTGCAAGAGATTCACCCTCGTTAGGGCCATTCTTAACCTTACCAAGGTGTGAGCAAAGGATAACCTTACCGCCATCCTTAACGAGCTTCTTGATTGTAGGAAGAGCTGCTACGATTCTGGTCTCGTCTGTGATCTCACCGTTCTTAAGAGGAACGTTGAAGTCGCAACGAACGAGAACGCGTCTGCCCTTTACATTAATGTCATCTACGGACTTTTTGTTTAATGCCGCCATTTAATATACCTCCTGGGTTTATTATTCTTAAAAAAAGAGGCCCGGTCCATATGGACCGGACCTCATTAAAAGTCTATTCCGATAGGATAGGTAGATCAGCCAAGCTCAGCAAAGTACTTGATTGTTCTAACCATCTGTGATGTGTATGAGTTCTCGTTGTCATACCATGAAACAACCTGTACTTCGTATGTATCGTCATCAACCTTGTTAACAAGTGTCTGAGTTGCATCGAAGAGTGAACCAAATCTCATACCAACGATATCAGATGAAACGATCTCGTCTGTGTTGTATCCGAATGACTCTGTAGCTGCTGCCTTCATAGCTGCGTTTACAGCATCCTTAGTAACGTCTGCCTTCTTAACAACTGCGAAAAGAAGTGTTGTTGATCCTGTAGGTGTAGGAACACGCTGTGCAGCGCCGATAAGCTTGCCGTTAAGCTCAGGGATAACAAGGCCGATAGCCTTTGCAGCACCTGTTGAGTTAGGAACGATGTTTACAGCACCTGCACGTGATCTTCTAAGGTCGCCCTTTCTCTGAGGACCATCAAGGATCATCTGGTCACCTGTGTAAGCGTGGATTGTGCACATGATACCTGACTGGATAGGTGCATAATCGTTAAGAGCCTTAGCCATAGGTGCAAGACAGTTTGTTGTGCAAGATGCAGCTGAAATGATCTTGTCATCCTTAGTAAGTGTTGTGTGGTTAACGTTGTATACGATTGTAGGAAGATCATTTCCTGCAGGAGCAGAAATAACAACCTTCTTAGCACCAGCATTGATGTGTGCCTGTGCCTTATCCTTAGATGTATAGAATCCAGAGCACTCAAGAACTACGTCTACTCCAAGCTCTCCCCATGGGCAATTGTTTGCATCAGGCTCTTTGTAGATCTTGATTGTCTTACCCTTTACTGTGATTGTTCCAGCCTCGTCATCAGCTGTTACGTCATCTTCGTGACCTACTTCTACGTAACGTCCCTGTGAAGAATCGTACTTCAAAAGATGAGCAAGCATCTTAGGGCTTGTCAGATCATTGATAGCTACTACTTCGTAACCTTCTGCACCAAACATCTGTCTGAATGCAAGACGACCGATACGGCCAAAACCATTGATTGCTACTTTTACTGCCATTTTAAGTTCCTCCTAAAATGAATTTAATAAATAGGTTGCTGTTCCTATATCATCAGAATTGATAATTATTTATCAGCACCCTCTATTCTATTAGACTTTTAGCCATAAATCAAGTGAGAATATTAAAAAATGTGCTAGAATTACTAAGTAAATAAATAACAAAAAATGGAGAGAGTTATGTCAATACGATCCGACTACCATATGCACACTCATCACTCAGGAGACAGCAAGGCTCCAATGGAGGATATGATAGAGTGTTCCATAGAGCTTGGCCTTGAGGAGATATGTTTTACAGAGCACCTGGACCTTGATTATCCAACCTGCTATGACGACCTTCCCCCAGAGCCCTTTACTCTCCTTCCCGGCCCCTACAGGGAGGAGTACGAGAAATATAAGGCTGTATACGGAGACAGGATATCCATGCGCTTTGGCGTAGAGATAGGAATGCAGACTCAGGTCGCAGATCAGAACAACTCTTTTATAGAAGAAAACGGATTTGATTTTGTAATCGCATCAATCCATATCGTAGATGGGAAAGACCCATTCTATGCGGATTTTTGGGAACAGGACACCATAGAAAACATCTATAAAAAGACCTTTGATACCACCCTGGAAAATATAAAGTGCTTTGACAATTTTGACGTTCTGGGACACCTGGACTACGTATGCCGCTATGCACCAGCGGGTGATACCACCTATTCCTATGAGCGTTTCAAAGACCAGATCGACGAGATCTTAAAGTACCTTGTATCCCACGACAAGGGGCTTGATTTTAATGCCAAGATCCTCTCCAAAGATCCAAACGGTATGCCAAATCCATGCCCTGCTGCCCTAAAACGCTTTAAGGAGCTTGGAGGAAAGATCATAACCATAGGTTCCGATGCCCACAGGCCAGAAAAAATAGCCTGCGGTTTTGACAGAATGAGAGATATTGCCCTTGAGTGCGGATTCACTGAATATTACACCTTTGAAAAAAGAAATCCCATCGCCCATAAACTTTGATTAGCTGCATTAAATATAGTAAAATATTTATTAGTAATTCGATAAATCATTACTACGTCATGGGGGCGCTTCATGAAATCTGATTTTTATAACTGGAGCAAAAGAGCTAACGTCTATAATTCCATCTTTATTTATAAGGTAGTAACCCTGGTTGTTGCCGTTGTTCTTACCATCGCAATGACAATTCTCTTTTTCAGGGACAGGGCAATCTTTAAAGAGAACTTAAATGGTCAGGTACCTGTATTTTTCATCTGTACAGGAATCTGCCTCATCCTTTTTATAATATCCATCATCATTGATTTTTATATTATCCGAAGAACTGTATCCATCGGAAAGAGACTTAACAAGCTGGCCTATATCGACCACCTTACAGGTCTTCCAAACAGATACAGCTGTGACCTTCTTATAGAGAGCTTCAATAATCCGGAGAGACTTCCAAAGACAGGATTCTTCCTGATACAGATCTCCAACCTTGGTGCCATCAATTCCAGCGAAGGTCACAAGAACGGAAACTATCTTATCTCCGAGTTTGCAACCATCATCGAGGATGTAAGCGAAAACTACGGATATGTAGGTAGAAACGGCGGCAATGAGTACATCGTTCTCCTTGATGACTGCGACTCCACCAAGGCAGACATGTTCCTTTTAGAGCTCACAAAGAGGATCCACGGCTACAATGAGATGAACGTTGGAACTCCGCTGGAGGTTCACTATTCCAGAGTACTAAACTGCGACGAAAAGAAGGAAAAGATTTCAGAGATCATTTCTCTTGGCTACAAGAAGATCAGAGAAATGCCTCTTACTCTTGCATAAAATATGAAAACATTGTTTACCAGGAAAAGAAAAAGATCATATGCACTTCTTTGTGTATTCATGGGTATATCCATGACTTTCCTGTCCGGGTGCGGAGAAGATAAAACTCCGGTTGGAGTGTCCACAAGTAAGAACGCTCCTGCCCAGCTCAAGAACGACCCAGACGTTCCAAGAGAAAAGGGAAGCCGCGATAATACTCCTGTTTGTCTTGTGCCTGAAGAGAGCGGCGAGATTGTTTACGAGAATGAATACGCAAGGCTTGATGCTTCCCACGCTGATGAGGGATACGTTATCGTAACCTACATCGGACAGTCCCCAAAGGTTAAACTCCAGATCACAGGTCCGGGACAGAGAACCTACACCTACGACCTCATTTCCGGAACACCAACTCCAGAGGTATTTCCTCTCCAGACAGGTAATGGTGAATACATGATAAACGTCTTTGAGAACATTCAGGGAACCCAGTATTCACAGGCCTTTTCACAGCTCCTAGACGTCACCATTACAAATGAGTTTGGCCCATTCCTTTATCCAAATCAGTACTGCAAATTCAACAGTAATACCAAGGCTATTGCCAAAGCTGAAGAGCTGGCTTATGTGTGCAATTCAGACATCGAGGTGGTATCTGAGGTTTACAACTATATAATCGCCAATATCGAATATGACCACGCTGAGGCTGAGTCCGTAGAGAGCGGTTATCTTCCCGATGTGGATGAAGTTCTTTCTACCAAGAAGGGCATCTGCCTTGACTACTCCTCTCTCATGACTTCAATGCTAAGGAGTCAGAGAATTCCTACCAGAATGGAGATCGGATACGCAGGAACAGCCTATCACGCATGGCTTAGTACCTACATTGAAGACATTGGCTGGGTCAACGGAATGATCGAATTCGACGGAACTGAGTGGTCACTTATGGATCCAACCTTCGCATCAAACACCAAGGATAAATCCCTTAAGGAATTCATTGGTGATGGTGCAAACTACTCTGTCAAATACATCTACTAATAGTTTATCTATCGGAGGGCACAATGGGCGCTACTTCTAAAGCAAAAAAACTAAACAGCTATGAGATCTCAAGCTTCTGCAGGGAGATGGCACTGCTTTTGCAGGCAGGTATTGCTCCCGGAGATGGAATTGATATTCTTGCAGATGACACCACAGATGCTTCTGCCAAGAAGATCTACAACTCTATAAGCCAGGTTCTGCACAGCGGTGAAAAATTCCACGTAGCTCTTTCCATGAGCGAGGTATTTCCTGACTATGTTATCCACATGGTAACAATTGGTGAGGAATCCGGAAGCATGGACACAGTTATGGAATCCCTTGCAGACTACTACGACAGGGAGGAAAACATTGAGTCCAGCATCAAGAGTGCTGTAAGCTATCCTCTTATCATGGTATTTATGATGCTTGTGGTTGTACTTGTTCTGATCACCAAGGTTCTTCCAATCTTCGATCAGGTATTTGCACAGCTTGGAACCAGCATGAGCGGCTTTTCACAGTCTCTTTTGAACCTGGGCAACGCCCTTAACACCTACTCTTTCATAATGATAGCCATTCTGGTTGTCCTGGCACTTTGCTTCATGTACTTTGCCATGACTGAGAGCGGAAAGAGTAACCTTCGAAATCTTCTTAGGAAGTTTGGCCCTACCAAGAGACTTATGCAGGAGATCGATACTGAGCGCTTCGCCAGTGGAATGGTCCTTACTCTTTCAAGTGGTATGGATACCTATGAAGGATTGTCCCTGGTTAAAAAGCTTGTGGCTTCCGATGAACTAAAGGACAAGATTGAAAACTGCAGAAACCTTCTGCTTGATGGTGACAGCTTCCCTGAAGCCCTTGAAAAATCCAGCATCTTCGGTTCCTTCTACTCACAGATGGTATCCGTTGGATTTAAGTCAGGATCCATGGATCAGGCCATGAAGAGAGTTTCTGAGAGAATCGAGCACGACACCCAGAAAAGAATCTATTCACTTATTTCAGTTCTTGAACCAACACTCGTTATAGTACTTTCCATCATAGTAGGAATGATCCTTTTGTCAGTTATCCTTCCTCTTCTTGGAATCATGTCAACTATCGGTTAATGAGGCTTATATATGGCAAACAGATTTGATAAAACCAGCATTTCCATATTGCCCTCTGATAACTTCTACAGAGTGATCTCCGTGGTTATCTTTGTACTCATTGCAGTCTTCTTTATCCAGGCTGTTGAGTACTCCGGAAGAAGCTCTATTGAGAAGGAACAGGAGTCCTTAGAGAGCGCCATAGCAAGGGATATTGTCCAGTGCTATGCCATTGAAGGCATGTACCCTCCATCTCTTCAGTACATGGAGGACCACTACGGCCTTACCTATGACAGCAACGTTTTCTTTGTGGACTACCAGCCCATCGCGGCAAATCTTTATCCGGATTACACAGTGATCCTAAGGTAATTTAAATGAGACAGGAACAAAAGAAAAATCACACAATTGATACCGTTTTTGTAATCTGCCTGCTGCTGTTATTTGTGCTGTCCTCTCTTTCAGTGATAGCAATCGGAGCCAGCATTTACAAAAAGAACGTGAGCGCTATGGCAGACAACTCCGCCCATAGGATAGCCTGCGCCTATATCACAGAGAAGGTCAGACAGGCTGATGAAGGTGGCAACATCCACGTCGAGCAGGTCTTTGGGGAAAACGCCCTTGTCCTTTCTGAAGACGTTGACGGAGTTCAGTACAACACCTATATCTACGACTACGACGGTAATCTTATGGAGCTCTTTGCAAGGGCTGATCTTGGAAACTTCTATCCTCAGTCAGGACAGAAGATCTTAGAGATAGGCTCTTTTGACATTGAAGAAATTGACACAGGATTCTTTAGGGCAGATGTTGTCCTTGAAGACGGCTTTGAAGATTACCTCTACATAACAAGAAGGAGTAGTACCGCAAACTGACATGGAAAACAAGCGTAGTTCCAAATTAAGTTTGTTCCTTATGGAACTCATAGTGGCGATCATGTTCTTTTCCCTTTCTGCAGCTGTCTGCATAAGGCTTTTTGCTGCTGCCCACGTTTTGGCTGAAAAGACAGGTAATCTTGAGAGCGCCATCATGTGGTCCCAGAATCTGTCCGAAGCTTTCACCGCAAAAAAAGGTGATCTTGAAAAGATAGCAGCCCTCTACCCTGATTCCTACATCGCCTCTGACTCTGATGATGCAGGAAGCCTTATCATCATCTTTGATAAAGACTGGGAGCCAACAGACAAGGACCTTGCAGATGCTTCCTACGAAGTTATCCTTTCAGCTGCCACCAAAGATGCCAGCGAGGTTTACTCTGACATCACAGACTATGATGTAGAGCTTGTGGGAAAAGCAGTAACAGGAGAAATCGCAGTTATCGACCTTCGCGGCGGAAAAGAAGTCCTTTCTGTAATCCCTGAAGATAAGGATAAGATCTTCTACAGCAACAGCGTTGACGTCTATATCGGAAAGGAGGGTGAGTAAACCATGAGCAGAAATGAAAATCAGGGCTCACATGTTGGAACCGCTTCTATCCTTCTGATATTTACCGTTTTATCAATCATCTCTTTTGCCACATTGACCCTTGTCAATTCCAAGGCCGATTACAACCTCAGTAATAACCTGGCTTCCCGCCAGCAAAGTTACTACAAAGCCTGCCACAAGGGAAACGCTTTTGTAGCAGCCGTAAATTCGGGGTTTGAAACTGGCGCGGAAGATGGTATAATAAAGGAAGCCATCCCAATTAGCGATAATCAGAGTCTCGATATTGCGTTAATTGTGAATAGTGCAAAAAAATCACTCAATTCAGATAATAGTGATGGCATTATCCAGTGGCAGGTGGTGAACCATGGAGATTATGAGTATGACACTTATCTTCCGGTCATGAAATAATGAACATGGTTTTAAAACAATTTTCTCAGAGACTTTATCAAATTTTAATTTTTGGCATAACGATTTAACGTGCACAACCAAAAACATGTGGTACAATAGATTATGTACAAAATTAAAATTAAAGAAAATTGCTCCTATTTTTTTAGCAACTAAAAATACTTTTTTGGAGGTTCAACATGGGAAAAAGAATACTCATTACAGATGACGCCGCTTTCATGCGCATGATGCTCAAGGACATCCTTTCCAAGAATGGATATGAGATTGCTGGCGAAGCTGAGAACGGAAAAGTCGCAATCGAGAAATATAATGAGTTGAAGCCCGACCTTGTAACTCTTGATATCACAATGCCTGAGCTTGATGGTATCGGTGCCCTTAAGGGAATTAAGGCTGCAGATCCTAATGCTGTATGCATCATGTGTTCTGCTATGGGTCAGCAGGCAATGGTTATTGAATCCATTCAGGCTGGTGCCAAGGACTTCATCGTTAAGCCTTTCCAGGCTGACCGTGTTCTTGAGGCTGTTAAGAAAGCTATCGGCTGATCCGATTCTGTATTAGCGCAAATATATAGAGGTTCTGCATTTTGCAGAACCTCTTTTTTTCGTGTTACCTGCTATTCCAGATGATCATCTCTTTACGAAGGTAAATGTCTATGGATTCTACCTGTTATATGCCCTGTCTCTAAGGAGCTTTAATACTTCAAAGATTGAATCTATAAGAAGCAGTGTTCCGCAGGATAGCATGTACCACCTGTTCTCGATATCAGGAACCATGAGAATATAGCCTCCAAGAAGGAAACATACTATTCCTTCAAAGGAGTATCTGAAGCGCTCAAAAAACTTGGTGTTATGTATCTTGAAGTTGATGATATTCTGATACGCAAGGGCCAGGAGAATTACTCCCAGGATCATACTTGATATTACAAAGAGAGCTCCATCTTTGACCACAACCGCCGATGTCAAAACCCAAAGGACGATGCAGAGCATAACCCTGGGTCTTTCTACTTTAAAGTCCCATTCGCTTTCCTTAAGGTGTCTTATGGTCAGAACCACTTCATATATACATGTAGCAAGAAGTACCACAAAGACTATAGACTCCATTGCGAAGTCAGGAAAGGCAAAGCACAGAATACTAAGGACCAGTGTAAGAGCAATTCTTACGGACTCTTTTCTGTTGATAAGTCCCCAGATCCTTACAAAGATCCCCCTGCTGTCGTCATCTTTACTCTTAATGTTCTTAGCCTTGTTCTTAAGATTAAGGGCATCGCTTCCTGCCATGTTAATAAGAAGTTCTTCAAAGACTTCAGGTCCCTTTAAGGCAAACTCCTTGATGGTGCTGGCTCCGCTGTCAGCCATGGAACCAAAGAGAGCCTCGATAAAGTTCTCCCTTGCTCCAAGGTCCATCCCTTCTACAAAGCGGTCAATAAGGTCTGTTATCAGGTGACTCTCAGGAGCATGATCGGCGCAGGATATAAGTCCGCTTGAATCCAGCATCCAGGTCTGCATGCTGTGCTGGATAAGGGCATGTGCAGAGCTTCTTACAATGATGCTCTCCCCTGCCGGGGGTTCAAAGATCCTTCCTATTATGGAATACTCCGGGGTGATCTTGGTCACCTTGGGAAGGATGTTATTTATAAGGCTCTTGTCCAAAACCTCGTCACAAAAGCCTGGTCCGTCATTGATATATACATGCTTAAGTTTTGACTGCTGTTTCTGATCAAGATGAGCTGCTGCATAGAGGGCAAGGTGCGCGCCCTTGGAATGGCCAAGGATTATGGTATCTCCCTTTGCCTCATTTACATGCCTTATGGCATAGTCCAGGGCCAGGTCCTGGGATGGCACGTTGGTGTAGCTTATCATGAAGTCTTCCTTCCACCCTATGATGGTGGAGTCCGTTCCACGAAAAGCGATGACTGTTGTCCCATCATCCAGGGTGTAGGTCACTGCTGCAAACTGCTTGTCTGAAGTATCGAAGATATCCTGGAAGTCAGACAGGACCACATTTCCAAACCTCTTGGACCTTGCACAGTATCTGGCAAATTCGATGTCGTCCTTACCTGATCCTGCTCTTGTATTCTTGATAAGGCCAAGCTTATCCAGGGCTGTTATTGCATCCCTTAAGGTCATGGATTCATGGCCCTCAAAAATAGGCTTGTAGTCTATATACACAAGCTCTGAGAGCACCAGGTTATCTTCTGTTTTAAACTCACGCTCTCCAAAATCAAGATCGCCCCTCCAGAGAACGTATTCAGTCAAATGTGGCATGGCAAGTACCTTCTTTATGCAGTCTCGGATTTCATACCTGTGTAAAGCTGATAGTACTTCTGTTTCTTGGCAATGAGCTCGTCATGAGTTCCCTGCTCAATGATCCTGCCCTGTTCAAGGACTATGATGCAGTCGCTGTTTCTTACTGTTGAAAGTCTGTGGGCAATAACGAAGGTTGTCCTTCCCTTCATAAGTCTGTCCATACCATCCTGAACGATCTTCTCAGTTCTGGTATCGATTGAAGATGTAGCCTCGTCAAGGATAAGAACTGGAGGATCTGCAATAGCGGCTCTTGCTATGGCAAGAAGCTGCCTCTGGCCCTGGGAGAGATTAGCTCCATCTCCTGTGAGCATTGTGTCATATCCTTCAGGAAGCCTCTTGATAAAGCTGTGGGCGTTAGCAAGCCTAGCTGCTGCGATCACTTCCTCGTCTGTGGCATCCAGCTTACCGTATCTGATATTGTCCCTTACTGTTCCAGTAAACAGGTGTGTATCCTGAAGAACGATTCCAAGAGACCTTCTAAGGTCTGCCTTCTTGATCTTGTTGATGTTGATATTGTCGTACCTAATCTTACCGTCCTGAATGTCATAGAAGCGGTTGATAAGGTTTGTGATGGTGGTCTTACCTGCTCCTGTTGATCCAACAAAAGCTATCTTCTGACCTGGCTCTGCGTGGAGCACGATGTCGTGAAGGACCATCTTGTCGTCTGTGTATCCAAAGTCTACGCCGTTAAAGGTAACATCGCCCTCCATTGGCTGATAGGTTGTGGTGTCATCTGCCTTGTGATAATGCTTCCAAGCCCAGTGTCCAGTGTGGTGATCAGCTTCAACGATCTGACCGTCACGCTCCTCTGAGTTCACCAGCATAACGTATCCGTCATCAGTTTCTGGCTGCTCATCAAGGAGTTTAAAGATTCTCTCTGCTCCTGCAAGAGCCATGATGATTGAGTTAAACTGCATGCTGACCTGGTTGATTGGCATTGAAAAGCTCTTGTTAAAGGCAAGGAAGCTTGCAAGTCCGCCGACTGTAAAGCCAACAGCAACGCTGTCTGAAAGTGCGATAGCAGCACCGATCATGGCGCATAAAACATAACTTGTATTACCAAGCTGAGCGTTGATAGGTCCCAAAGCTCCTGAATAAGCGTTAGCCTTAAAAGCGCTCTGACACAGCTCTTCGTTTAATGCGTCAAACCTCTCAACAGACTCTTTTTCATGGTTGAATACCTTAACAACCTTCTGACCTGTCATCATCTCCTCGATGAAACCGTTGAGCTCACCAAGGTTCTTTTGCTGTGCCACGAAGTTCTTACCAGATGACTTGGTTGCCTTGGCTGAACAGAACAGCATGACACCAACCATTGCCATAGTCACCAGGGTAAGCGGAATTGAAAGCACCACCATGGAGACGATAACTGACACGATAGTTATCGCACTTGATAAGAGCTGAGGAATACTCTGGCTTATCATCTGGCGAAGTGTATCGATATCATTGGTGTAGATTGACATTATGTCGCCGTGGGCGTGGGTGTCAAAGTACTTGATCGGAAGGCTCTCCATGTGGGTAAAGAGATCCTCACGGAGCCTTTTAAGTGTTCCCTGGTTGATCTCAACCATGACCCTTGCCTGCAAAAATGCAGACACAACGCCAAGTCCATAAAAGAGCGCAACTCTTCCAATGGCTCCAAGAAGTGGTCCGTAGTCTGTACTTCCACTGTCAAGCATTGGCTGAATATATGAGTCGATCAGGGTCTTTGTGAAAAGAGTTCCCTGCACGCTTGAAAATACAGTAAGAAGAATACAAATAAGTACCGTAAACATATGAATGGGATAAAACTTAAACACATATCCCATGATCCTTGCAAACAGCTTTCCAGGATTCTCGACCTTAGGTCTTGGCATTCCTCTGCCTCTTGCTCCTGGTCCACCCTTTATCTCTTTAGCTTCTGCCATTTCTATATCCTCCGTTATGCGCTGGGGCGATCAAAGTCTGCATCGCCTGATGCGCCTGTCTGAGATTCATAAACCTCTCTGTAGATGTCGTTAGTCTTAAGGAGCTCCTCGTGAGTTCCAAAGCCATTTACCTGACCATCGTCCATTACGATGATGCGGTCACAGTTCTGAACTGAACTGATCCTCTGGGCAATGATAAGCTTGGTTGTTCCAGGTATCTCCTCTGCAAATGCCTTTCTGATCCTGGCATCTGTGGCTGTATCTACAGCACTTGTGGAATCATCAAGGATAAGGATCTTGGGCTTTTTAAGAAGAGCCCTTGCGATACACAGCCTCTGCCTCTGACCACCGGATACGTTGGTTCCGCCCTGCTCTATCACAGTGTTGTAGCCATCTGGCATTCTCTCAATGAATTCATCAGCACATGCCATCTGACAGGCTCTTTTGCACTCCTCTTCTGTGGCGTCCTTGTTACCCCAGCGGAGGTTATCAAGGATAGTTCCGGAGAACAGGACATTCTTTTGCAGTACCACAGAAACCTGATCTCTAAGTGTCTCCATGTCATACTCTCTAACGTCCACGTCTCCGACCTTAACAGTACCCTTTGTTACGTCGTAGAGTCTGCTGATAAGGTTAACCAGTGAAGACTTGGCTGAACCGGTTCCTCCGATTATTCCTATGGTCTCTCCGGATTTGATCTCAAGATTTATATTCTTAAGAACCGGCTCGTCAGAAGTTCTGTCATAAGCAAAGTCAACATTTTCAAAAGAGATGCTTCCATCCTTAACCTGTGCTACAGGATTCTCAGGATTGGTAAGGTCAGCTTTCTCGTCGATTACTTCTGCAATTCTTTTGCCGCTTGCGGATGCCATGGTGAGCATAACAAAGATAACAGCAAGGAACATAAGGCTCATGAGGATATTCATACAATATGTAAGAAGGCTCATGAGGTTACCAGTTGATAATTCGCCGCCAACTATCATGTGGGCACCAAACCAGCTGATAAGCAGAATGCAGGCATATACTGTACCTGTCATAAGTGGGCTCATGTAAACCACGTTCATCTCTGCCTTTACGAACATGTTGTAGATGTTGCGGGCAGCTTTTTTGAACTTGTCATTCTCGTAGTCCTCGCGGACATAAGCCTTAACCACTCTGATTGCTGATACGTTTTCCTGAACGCTCTCATTGAGGGCATCGTATTTTTCAAAGACTTCCTTGAAGTACTTGGATGCTCTGTTCATAACGAACACGATGATGACTGAAAGGAAAAGCACTGCGATAAAGTAGATGCTTGCAAGCCTTGGGCTGATGATAAAGCTCATTACAAGAGCAACGATCATTGAAGAAGGCGCTCTCATGGCCATCCTCAGGGTCATCATGTAGGCGTTCTGAATGTTTGTGACATCAGTTGTAAGTCTTGTTACAAGACCTGATGTTGAGAACTTGTCAATATTGGAAAAAGAGAAGGTCTGAATGTTATCAAACATAGCCTTCCTTAAGTTCTTGGCAAAACCTGTTGATGCCTTGGAACCATAATAAGCACCTCCAAGACCCGCAAGAAGTCCGAGGATCGCAATGACGATCATCATACCTCCGGTCTTAAAGATGTAGTCCATATTCTGTCCATAGATACCGATATCTACGATCCTGGCCATAAGGACAGGAATTATCATCTCGCAGATAACCTCTCCAAGCATACAAAGAGGCGTCAGTATCGATGGGAGTTTGTATTCTTTTACCTGGGATAAAAGTGTCTTTAGCATAGATTGTCTCCCTGTTTCTTTTATAATAATGTCAAATTAATATATTATATTGCACACAATTTAATGTCAAGTTTTGCCTTCCCAAAGACAAAGCGTGTCTATGCCGTAAACACAGACACGCTCTATATTATTTGTTCATAAATGTTCGTACATTAATGCCATTTACCTCAATATGATCATCTACCTCGATGACCAGGCACTGCCTTCCATCCACGATCCTTGTCTCAACAAGGTCTGTTCTGTCGGGCTTAACCTTGATAACAACATCAGGAGTCTCAACCTCAAACTTCTTGACACTTGCTATGTTGCTGGCAAGAAGAGGATAATCCTCGTTGCCTGTGCACTTGTTATAGTTCTCGTCGAAGTAATTGAGGCGCTCCTGTGAAACTCCGCTGTCAGAAAGAAGCTGCTTGACGTCCTTTTTGTTGAGCTCTAATGGCTCTGGATCGCCCTCGTGGTCCTCAATCATGTCGTTTAAGTTATCGTGGATATTTCTCATGATGTCGTAGTCAGCATCTTCACCGATGGTGTTCTGAATTACTGCATCAAAGATATCCTTCTGCTCAGGGGCAGATATTGGAGCCCTTCCGCCAAACATCGCCTCAACAAACTCAGGCTGCAGGTCGTCAGGCTTCTTGGTGAAGTAGAGCATGTTGTGGATGTCGGTATTTCTCTCAATAAATGCCGGGAAAAGAAATCCCTTCACCGGAGCATCTACTACCCAGTCCCTGTATCTTTCTTCTATTACATTGTCTTTTTCATTGTAACCAAGTCCAGCCTTGGAGAGCTTAACAGGGCAGATGCTGCAGAGCATGTAGTCATAGATGTTATCTGAAGCATCCTCCATCTCTATTCCATCCCTTGTAACTCCCGGGATGTCATATACAGCATGGATCACAATGATGTAATAGTTCTCGCCGTTTACATAGTTGGCGATGATCTTATCGTAGAACTCATCAAGAAGCTCGTCATCAGCAAGCCTTGAGTTCCTTAGTGTCAAAAGAAAGTCTTGAGTTCCTCCCGGCTGTTCCTGTTCCATAGGAAACTCAAGACTTATCAGATTCTTACCAAAAGTTCCTGCCAGAGTATGCTGGAAAATATCAAGATATTTAAACATCTCTTCGTCAGGAATGGATCCGAAAGCCTTCCTAAAAGTTAGGCGCTTGTTCTTTTCGTGATCCACGTAGCACCCGCAGATGTTGTCGATGGTGCACCTGTCAGGTGTAAACTGCTTTTTGATCTCTAGTGTTTCTGCCTTATTCATTTAATACATTACTTCCCCTTATTCATAAATTTGTGGCACATATCCTCAGCGAACTGAACAGGATACAGCTGCACCATGATGGAATCGATAAGATTACCGATCGTCATCCTGAATGCTATTTTAACAAATTTATCATAAGTAGTATCAAACATTTTTTCAAATACTTTAATACTCTCTACGTCAATCTGGTTAACGATAGGAGTACTGATGTCTGTAGGCACGCCAAGCATTGATGAAAGGGATGTTGCACTGGTTCCCATCATCTGGTTCATGGCCTCTGAAGCCGCAGAAAGATGAAGGTCTGTGATCTCACCAGCTGTGTTGGTTCCATCACCGCCCATCATAAGGTCAGTCATAACCTTTACATCATGTTCTTTAAGGACCAGGACATTGTTTCCCTCAAGTCCCTTTACGTAGTGGATCTGTACGAAGATACAGGTCTTCTCGTAATCATCAAGAGCCTCACTTCTCTTTATCACCTTAACATTAGGAGTAGTGATATCAACCTTCTTATTTACCATCATACTTAAGGTTGTTGCTGAATTACCCATGCTAATATTAGCTATTTCGCCCAAAATATCAATCTGATCATTGGTGAGTACAAAATCTTCCAAGCCAGTCACCTCCATATGACATAATACGTAACCATACTAATATTTTAGTTTAAATTCAGTGCCTTTGTAAAGGTAGATTTACGGTTGTAAGAAAAGCTTTATTCTTTTTTTAGAATATTGAGTTTGTGACCGCGTGATTAATTTTGATTATTTGTTTATCATTTGTGATTAATTTACAAAGAGTCGAGTGATTATTTGTGATTAATTATGATTGTTATTGATTGAGTCCAGTGTTATCCTTAACTTAACATAATCCGGAAATGTGAGGGGAAACCATGCTTACAGAAGAACGTCGCAATCTGATCGTTTCATACGTCAATGATAAAAATGCTGTTACTGTAGCGGAACTCATGGAGGAGTTTGATGCTTCTGCTGCTACTATTCGAAGAGATCTTTCTGCACTCCACGATGAGAAGAAGATCGTGAAGGTCTTTGGCGGAGCCACTGCAATAGATGCCAGCAGTATCAGCACTAAGGAACCAACTGTTTCTGCCAAGGCAGCTTTAAACGTTGAGGAAAAGGACAGGATCAGTAAGTACGCAGCTTCTCTTATAGAAGATAACGACTTTGTCTATATCGACTCAGGAACTACCACCTTAGAGTTGATCAAATATATCGAGAACACCAGGGCCAAGTACATCACAAATGGTATCGTTCACGCCAAGAGACTCCTTGAAAAGGGCCTTAATACAATGATCATCGGCGGAAGGTGCAAGGCTTCAACAGAGGCCATCATCGGTCCTGAGTGCATTGAAGGCATCAGCAAGTATCACTTTACCAAGGCATTTATGGGAACCAACGGAATCTCCATTAGCGCTGGTTACACCACACCGGATGTGGACGAAGCCATGGTAAAGGGCGAGGCTGTGGCCCACGCTTATCTCTCATACATCCTTGCTGATCACAGCAAGTTTGGTCAGATAAGCTCAGTTACATTCGCAGATATTTCCAGTTGCTGCATCATTACAGATATGGAAGTTTCAAAAAACTACACCAGCAAGACCGTCATCAAGGTGGTCTGAGAGGGAGGTAAAAATGATCTACACAGTTACATTTAATCCAGCAATCGACTACGTGGTAAGAATGAGCGATGAGCTCTTACCCGGAATGACTAACAGGTCTGATTCAGAAGAATGCTACTTTGGTGGAAAAGGAATCAATGTTTCCACTATCCTGCAGAACCTTGGAATAGAAAACACAGCTCTTGGTTTTGTGGCAGGCTTTACCGGCAAGGCTATTGCAGAGAGCGTAAAGGGCAAGGGAATCCACGCTGACTTCGTTGAGCTTCCTGAAGGAATCTCCAGGATCAACGTCAAGATAAAGGGCGCAGCTGAAACAGAGATAAACGCTCAGGGCCCAAGGATTCCAGAAGAGGCCCAGCAGAAGCTCTTTTCCAAAATAAATGAACTTAAGGACGGGGATGTTCTGATCCTTGCTGGAAGTATTCCAAACTCTCTTCCAAGCGATGTATATGAGAAGATCATTGCCCTTGTAAATGACAGAAAAATAGAAGTCGTTGTGGATGCGACAAAGGATCTTTTGAAAAATGTCCTTAAATATCATCCATTCCTTATAAAGCCAAATAACCACGAGCTTGGTGAGATGTTTGGCACAGTGCTTAAAACTGATGACGAGATTGAAGCTCATGCCAAAAAGCTTCAGGAACTCGGTGCGAGAAACGTTCTCATTTCCATGGCAGGTGATGGCGCAATGCTCATCTCTGAAGACGGACAGAAATTCCGCATCGGTGTTCCCAAGGGACAGGTAAGGAACTCCGTTGGCGCCGGAGATTCCATGGTCGCAGGTTTCATCGCAGGTTACCACAAGTATGGAGACTATGATAAGGCTCTTAAGATGGGAACCGCAGCAGGATCAGCAACCGCCTTTTCTGACGATCTTGCCACAGGGCAGGCAATACTTGATCTTTATAACAATCTTTAAGAGGAAGATTTGTAAAGGTTTGTACAGGGGATACTGTAAACAAGAGGAAAAATAGGAGGGTCTATGAAAATCACAGATTTATTAAAAAAGGAAGGTATCGCATTAAACGTTGATGCAGCTGACCAGAACGCAGCCATCGACAAGCTCATCTCACTTCACGATGCAGTTGGCAATTTATCTGATGTTGCAGCTTTCAAGGAAGCAATCCTTGCAAGAGAAGAAAAGGGTTCAACAGCTATCGGAATGGGAATAGCAGTTCCACATGGCAAGTCAGCAGCCGTTAAGCAGGCTGGTGTAACAGCCATGACAATTCCAGCAGGTATCGACTATAAGTCCCTGGATGGAAATCCAAGCAATCTCTTTTTCATGATCGCTGCACCTGATACTGCAGCTGATACACACCTTGAAGTGCTCTCAAAACTGATGACACTTCTTATGGATCAAAGTTTTGCAAAAAAACTTGTAGAAGCTAAGACACCAGAGGAATTCCTTAGTATAATTGATAGTAAGGAAGCTGAGAAGGATAAAGAAGAGGCTGCTAAAAAAGCTGCTGCCGCTCCTGCTCCTTCCGCTAAGACAGTTAAAAAGCTCGTTGGTGTTACAGCATGTCCTACAGGAATCGCTCACACCTTCATGGCTGCTGAGGCTCTTGAGCTCAAGGCAAAAGAACTTGGCATCGACATCAAGGTTGAGAAAGACGGTTCCGGCGGAGCTAAAGACGTTCTTACCGCAGCAGAGATTGCTGAGGCAGATGCTGTTATCGTAGCCTGCGACAAGAACATCGAGATGGGAAGATTTGATGGCAAGCCAGTTATTATCACTTCTACAAAAGAAGCTATCCACTCCCCTGAGGCTCTTATCGAGAAGGCAACAGCTGGAAACGTAGCTGTTTACAAGCACACCGGTGCTGTTAACAAGGCTGCAGACACAGGAGCTAATGAAAGCGTTGGAAGAAAAGCTTACAAGCACCTTATGAACGGTGTTTCCCACATGCTTCCATTCGTTATTGGTGGTGGTATCCTCATAGCGATCGCTTTCCTTTTAGATGACTATTCAATCGATCCAAGTAACTTTGGTTCAAATACACCAGTTGCAGCATGGTTTAAAACAATCGGCGGCGCAGCATTTGGATTCATGCTTCCAATCCTTGCTGGATTCATTGCTCAGAGTATCGCTGACCGTCCAGGTCTTGCTGTAGGTTTTGTAGGTGGATATCTTGCATCCACTGGCGCTACTTTCGCTCTTCCAGGCGGCGATGTTCCATCAGCCTTCCTTGGAGCTCTGGTAGCTGGTTTCATCGGCGGTTATATCGTAGTTGGACTTAAGAAGCTCTTTGAGTTCCTTCCTGCATCACTTGAGGGAATCAAGCCAGTACTTATTTTTCCACTTCTTGGTTCACTTCTCATCGCCATTGTAATGTGCCTCCTCAATCCTATCGTTGGTGCTCTCAACGTTTGGATCTCAGGCGTACTTACAGGAATGAGCAGCGGATCTATCATCACACTCGGCGCTCTCCTTGGAGCAATGATGGCAACAGATATGGGTGGTCCTCTCAACAAGGCCGCTTACGTATTCGCTACTGCTGCCCTTGCTAACCAGAACGAGACAGGCTTTATGATCATGGCAGCTGTTATGGTTGGTGGTATGGTTCCTCCAATCGCTATCGCACTTGCTACCATTATCTTTAAGAATAAATTCACTGCAGCTGAGAGAAAGTCAGGCCCTGTAAACTTCATCATGGGTCTTTGCTTCATCACAGAGGGTGCTATCCCTTACGCAGCAGCTGATCCTCTTCACGTAATTCCTTCACTTCTTGTTGGATCAGGCGTTGCTGGTGCTCTCTCAATGGCTTTTGGATGTACTTTAAGAGCCCCTCACGGCGGAATCTTCGTATTCCCTGTTGTGGGCAACATGGTTATGTACCTTGTAGCTCTTCTTGCCGGTTCTGTTGTAGGATGTATCCTTCTTGGAGTCCTCAAAAAGAACGCGCAGGAGGCTTAATATAACACAGAAAGGAAAATAAAACTATGGTATCACAGACAATTACAGTAACTAACGAGCAGGGAATGCACATGCGTCCAGCAAGCGTTTTCAGTCAGGCAATGACTCCTTTCGCATGCGACGTAAAGATCGTATTTAACGGAAACACTTACGACGCAAAGAGCGTAATGATGCTCATGAGCGCTTGCATCAAGTGTGGTGCAGAGATCGAAGTTGTGTGCGACGGCGCTGACGAGCAGGACGCACTTAAGAAAGCTATCGAGCTCATTGAGGCAGGATTAGGTGACTAATTCCCCGTTAAATTTTTAGAGGGTATGAATGGAGGAGCAAATGTATCAAGGAATTCCCGCATCCCGCGGTATTGGTATTGGCAGTATCTGCGTCATTGCTGAGCACGAGCTTAAGTACGACGCAGCTAAGGTACAAGATGTTGAAAGTGAACAGAAGCGTTTTCAGGACGCTATAGAGAAGTTCAAACAGGAAACATCAGAAATGGCTGAGGATATCAGAAAGAGGATCGGACCCAAAGAGGCTGAGATCTTAGAGGGCCATCTCGTTATGATATCAGATCCCAGCATGTCTGGAGAGATGGGCAAGATGATCGCCACAGGTCAGTGCGCAGAGGCTTCTGTTGAGGCTGTTTGTGACATGTTCTATGGCATGTTTTCCAAAATGGATGACGACATGATGCGCCAGAGAGCTTCAGATATCGCCGACATTAAGGTCAGCCTTTTAAAGATTCTTCTTGGAATTGAGGATGTTGATATCAGCAGTGTAGCTCCTGGTACAGTTCTTGTAGCCAAGGACCTCACTCCATCCATGACCAGCCAGATCCGCAAGGAGAATGTAGCTGGCATCATCACAGAGGTTGGCGGCAAGACCTCCCACTCTGCTATTTTGGCAAGAGCTCTGGAGATCCCTGCTGTACTGTCCGTTCCTGACATCACAACTCTTGTTAAGGACAAGGACACAGCCATTGTGGATGGAACTGAAGGAAATGTCTACATCAATCCTGATGGAGATGTTCTCTCCCAGTACATTATAAAGCGCGAGGAATTCATCAAGAAGCAGGCTGAACTTAAGAACTTCCTGGGAAAAGAGACTGTCACAGCCGATGGTATAAACCTTGAGCTGTTCTGTAATATCGGAACTCCTAAGGATGCTAAAAAAGCTGTTGAATGTGACGGCGAGGGAATAGGTCTTTTCCGTTCAGAGTTCCTGTTTATGGATAACAACCACATGCCATCTGAGGAGGAACAGTTTGCAGCCTACAAGGAAGCTGCTGAGACTCTTGGCGGCAAAGCAGTTATCATAAGGACTCTTGATATTGGCGGCGACAAGGACATTCCATATCTTAATATGAAGAAGGAAGAAAATCCTTTCCTTGGCTACAGGGCTGTAAGGTACTGCCTTGGCAACAGGGACAGCTATAAGATTCAGCTACGTGCCATCGTAAGGGCCAGTGCCTTTGGTAAGGTTAAGATCATGGTACCTCTTGTAACCTGCGTTGAAGAGATCAGAGAAGTCAAGGCTCTTGTTTCCGAGATCAAAAAAGAGCTTGATGCCGAGGGTATCTCCTACGACAAGGATATTGAGGTTGGCTGCATGATAGAGACAGCTTCCGCTTCTCTCATCGCTGATCTTCTTGCCAAGGAATCAGATTTCTTCTCAATCGGAACCAATGACCTTACTCAGTACACCATGAGTGTAGACAGAGGAAACGCTGATGTTGCTTACCTCTATTCCACTTTCCAGCCATCAGTTCTGCGTTCAATAAAGCACATCATTGAATGTGGCAGAAATGCAGGAATCCCAGTTGGAATGTGCGGAGAGGCAGCTGCAGATCCACTTATGATACCGCTTCTCATATCCTTTGGACTTACAGAGTTCTCAGTTAACCCTGTACTTGTACTTACCGCAAGATGCATTATTTCAAAGTGGAGCAAAGCTGAGGCTGATGCTCTTGCCCAAAAGGTAATGAATCTGGATACCGAAAAAGAAATAGTAGATCTTCTTAAAGCAGAAGCAAAAGAATAAGAATATTGCATGAGCCGCAAGGCACAGTGCCAGAAATACCGGATGATCTTCATCCGGTATTTTTTTGTGCAAAAAACTTAAATACCTTTTAGGTATTTTTTAGGTTAGGACTATATCATTATAAAAAAGCGAGATTAAGAGAAAGGAGCAAGCCATGCAATTTAGGCATGAACTAAAGCATGAGATCACGGTAAGTGACATGATAGCTATAAGGCAGCGACTACGGGCCGTGGCGACTCCTGATCCTCATGCTGTGTCAGGTAAATACCTGATAAGGAGTCTGTATTTTGACACTCCTGAGGATAAGGCTCTTTTAGAAAAGCAGTCGGGAGTCAGTAGAAGAAACAAGTTCAGGATCCGCTTCTACAACGGGGATACCTCTGTCATACACCTTGAAAAAAAGTGTAAAACAGCAAATCTTGGATGCAAGGTGTCAGCACCTCTGACCGCAGAGCAGGCTCAGAGCATTGTAGATGGCAACATAGAATGGATGAAGGATTCTGAGTACGACCTTGTTAGAGAACTGTATTCAAAGATGGTTTCAGAAAGACTCAGGCCACGGACCATCGTAGATTACACGAGAGAGCCTTTTATCTTCGGACCTGGCAATGTAAGAGTCACTTTAGACTACGACATCCGCTCAGGACTTGGATGCGTGGATTTTTTAAACAACGAGTGCGTAACTGTTCCTGCTGCAGGAGGTACCTGCATTTTAGAAGTTAAGTGGGATAACTTCCTGCCTGACATAATAAGGGATGCTGTGCAGCTCCCCCATGCAAGGACAGGCGCTTTTTCCAAATATGAAGTTTGCAGACAACCAATAATCTAACTACAAGGAGAATAAAAAAATGACATTCAGTAACATATTCAAATCAAGCTTTATTGAAAACGTAACCAGCGTAAGCATGGTAGATATGGCGATCGCCATGGTCCTTGCTTTCGCCATCGGACTTTTTATCTTTTTGGTTTACAAAAAGACCTATCAGGGAGTTATGTATTCATCCAGCTTTGGAGTTACCCTGATAGCTCTTTCAATGATCACAACTCTTGTAATTCTGGCAGTTACCAGTAACGTAGTACTCTCCCTTGGTATGGTGGGTGCTCTCTCCATAGTTCGTTTCAGGGCAGCCATAAAAGAGCCACTTGATATCGCTTTTCTGTTCTGGTCAATTGCAGTAGGTATTGTGCTTGCAGCTGGAATGATCCCTCTTGCAGTATTTGGAAGCATCATAATTGGAGTGATCCTTCTTGTTTTTGTAAATAAAAAATCTTACGTTACACCTTACATCGTTGTTATCAGCTGCAACGGCAACGAGGCTGAGGAAAAAGCTACAACATTCCTTAAATCCAAGGTTAACAGATACGTTGTAAAGAGTAAGAGCGCCCAGAAGGGAAGCTTAGAGCTCAATGTAGAAGTAAGACTTAAAGACGACAACACAGATTTTATCAACGAGCTTTCTGAGATTGAAGGCGTGGACAGCGCTGTACTTGTAAGCTACAACGGCGAATACATGGGGTAATAAGCCATGATAAGCAGTAAAAACATTAACAAAATATGCGTATTTGTTCTACTTATCGCTGTTCTTGTTACTGTGCTGTTTATGAACGGAAGTGCTCTGGGACTTACAGAGGCTGGAGCAATCTCTTTTTCATATGAAGATAAGCTCTTTGATGACAGCTATGTTCACACTCTGAATATCGAGATGGACGACTGGGACAGCTTTATTGAAACTGCCACCAGTGAGGAATACAGCACAGCAAACGTGACTATCGATGGTGAGACAATCTATAACGTTGGCATCCGTGGAAAGGGAAATACATCCCTTAGCACCGTGTCCCAGCTTGACAGCGAAAGGTACAGCTTAAAGATAGAATTCGACGCCTACGAGGATTCAAATAACTACTATGGCCTTGATAAGCTATGTCTCAACAACCTGATCCAGGACTACACCATGATGAAGGATTACCTGGCCTACAAGCTAATGGGCGAGTTTGGAGCTTCTGCTCCCCTTGTGAGCTTTGTCTACGTGACAGTAAATGGTGAGGACTGGGGACTGTTCCTGGCTGTTGAGGCTGTTGAAGACTCTTTCCTTGAAAGAAACTATGGTTCCAATTTCGGAGATCTCTATAAGCCCGATACCATGTCCATGGGCGGTGGCAGAGGCAATGGTAGAGACTTTGATATGGATGACTTCGACTTTGATTTTGGTAAGAAAGATACCGAGACTGAGTCTGAGGATACTGAGTCAAAGGATTCCGAGTCAAAGGATTCTGAGTCTGAAAAAAAGGGACCAGGCTCTTTTGCAAAGGGTCCTGACTTTAGCGGCGGCGGACCAGATTTTAACAGCGAGGAAGGCGGATTCCCTGGAGGCGGTCCAGATTTTGACAGTAAGGATGGCGGATTTCCTGGCGGTGGAATGCCTTTTGGATTTGGCAACAATGATGCCAAGCTGATCTACTCAGACGACGATTACGACAGCTATTCTACCATATTTAACAGCGCCAAGACTCCTATCTCCACTTCTGACAAAAACAGGCTGATAAGCGCTCTTAAGTCACTTAATGAGGGCATTGAAAATGGTGATACTGAAGAGATTACCAGCGCTGTAAATGTTGAAGAAGCTATGAGATACATGGTAGTCCACAACTTCCTTGTAAATGGTGACAGCTATACAGGATCCATGATCCACAACTACTATTTATATGAAGAAGATGGCCAGCTGTCCATGATCCCTTGGGATTACAATCTGGCCTACGGAACCTTCCAGGCAAGTGATTCAACTTCAGCTATTAATGACCCTATAGATACTCCTCTTCAGGTTACAGAAGACAGCACAGACAGACCTATGTTCTCCTGGATCACATCAAGTGATGAGTACCTTGAGATGTACCATGAATATTACCAGGAGTTCCTTGATCAGTTTTATACCAATGGCTATCTGACTGATCTCATCGATAGCACCTACAACATGATCAGGGACTACGTAGACAAAGATCCTACCAAGTTCTGCACCACAGAGGAATTTGATACTGCAGTAGAGACCATGCAGCAGTTTGTTAGTCTTAGATGCAAAAGCATCCAGGGACAGCTTGATGGAACTATTCCGTCAACTGACGCTGGACAGGAGGCAGATTCATCAAGCCTTATCGATGCTTCAGGTATCACCCTCTCCGATATGGGCTCCATGGGCGGCGGTGGCGGCCCAGGTGGATTCCCGGGTGGAGACTTCTCTGGTGGTAATGGCGGCCCAGGTGGATTCCCTGGCGGCAATAACAATAGCAGCGACTCCGAAAGTGGCAGTCGCCACAGTGGTCGCGGAGGTGGACCTGGCGGTCACGGTAACAGATCAGAAAGTTCAGACAAAAGTACCAGTGACAGCGAAACCACAAATAGTGAGTCCAGCGAGGGATTCCCCAGTGATTTCCCTGGTGGAGACTTTGAAGGCGGATTCCCAGGCGGTGATTTCCCTGGTGGAGACTTCTCTGGAGGCGGATTCCCAGGCGGTGATTTCCCGGACGCTTCCAGCACAGTAAGCACAGAAGGCTACATCTATCTCGGTGTTTCAGCTGGTGTCCTTCTCCTGGCCCTTGTATTTGCTGCATTATTCAAGAGACGACGAGGCGTACATTGATTAATTACCTGGCGTTCAAAAAGATTACTAATTAATCACATTTTTTTCATATAATTTTAGCGATTTTTGCATTGAACTCTTTGCCCATTTCCGTTATGATATGTTTCGCTACGTGATTGACTTGTTGTTTAACCTTTGTATAAGGAGGTAACGAGATGGGCGAATGGAAACAGGCCTTTGATAGAATAATGGATCAGCTCTACAATCATCCAGAAGAGATGAGAGCTAGACTTCTTAATAAGTATGATTATATTGGCAAGGATGAGAGGAAACCTCAGACAGCCATAGAAATGCTTAGAAGCATGCAGGCTTAAGTAAGTCAAATCCCCTTGGGAATCAGTTCCCAAGGGGATTTTTTTGTCATCATAAACATGGATTCATACCAAACGGATACTAAAGCGCATTTGGTATGTATTTTTTCAGCACTCGCAAACTCATTTTGAGGGCATTTTCATATCAAACAGCACTTTCTATGTGTTTGATATGTATTTTTCTACGAAACAAATTGGGAAAAGAGCTTTGAACAAGCATGAAATTCATATCAGATGAACGGAATCATGCTTCTGATATGTATTTTTTATAAATACCACTTGTTATCGGCTCGAAAAGTACATATCAGACGCAATGAAAGTGGCTCCTGATATGAATTTTCATTATTGACCGGCGTATGAACAGCGTTCAAAACGCGCATCCTGCATAAACATAGCGGCTTTCACAAAAAACTCTTGCGCTTTAAAGTGGTCATGTGTATAATTGTATACAGACAGTGATGTCTGCGCAATGGGGCGTAGAGACCTTTAATTCCTTACGCCCTATTTTTATACCCAAAATTAAGGAATTATACAAGATTTTTTATTGTGCTAAGGCACGGGAAGGAGAAACCAGAAATGTCATATGTTGATGAGATCTACCAGTATGTGGTAGACAAGAACCCAGCTCAGCCTGAATTCCATCAGGCAGTTAAGGAAGTGCTTGAGTCACTTCGTGTAGTTATTGAGGCTAATGAAGAAGAATACCGCAAGGACGCTCTTTTAGAGAGACTTGTAACTCCAGAGAGACAGATCCTCTTCAGAGTACCTTGGGTTGATGATAAGGGACAGGTTCAGGTAAACAACGGTTTCAGAATTCAGTTCAATTCAGCAATCGGACCTTACAAGGGAGGACTTCGTTTCCATCCTTCAGTAAATCTTGGAATCATTAAGTTCCTTGGTTTTGAGCAGATCTTCAAGAACTCTCTTACAAGCCTTCCAATCGGCGGTGGTAAGGGTGGTTCAGACTTCGATCCTAAGGGCAAGTCAGACAGAGAAGTTATGGCATTCTGCCAGAGCTTCATGACAGAGCTCTTCAGACACATCGGTGCTGACACAGACGTACCTGCTGGTGATATCGGTGTTGGCGGACGTGAGATCGGATTCTTATATGGTCAGTACAAGAGAATCAGAGATACATACGAAGGCGTTCTTACAGGTAAAGGCCTTACATATGGCGGATCTCTTGCTCGTACACAGGCTACAGGTTATGGTCTTCTCTACCTTACAGAGGAGCTTCTTAAGTGCAACGGCTCTGACATCAAGGGCAAGACAGTTGCTGTATCTGGCGCTGGTAACGTTGCTATCTACGCTATCGAGAAGGCTCAGCAGCTCGGTGCTAAGCCTGTTACATGTTCAGATTCTACAGGATGGATCTATGATCCAGAAGGAATCGATGTTGAACTTCTTAAGGAAGTTAAGGAAGTTAAGAGAGCACGTCTTACTGAGTACGCTGCAGCTAGACCTTCAGCTGAGTACCACGAGGGCAAGGGCGTTTGGTCAGTTAAGTGTGATGTAGCTCTTCCTTGCGCTACACAGAACGAGCTCCTTCTTGACGATGCTAAGCAGCTTGTTGCTAACGGCGTTCAGGCTGTATGTGAGGGTGCTAACATGCCTACATCTATCGAGGCTACTGAGTACCTCCAGGCTAACAAGGTTCTCTTCGTTTGTGGTAAGGCTTCAAACGCAGGTGGTGTTGCAACATCAGCTCTTGAGATGAGCCAGAACTCTGAGAGACTTTCATGGACCTTCGAAGAGGTTGATGCTAAGCTTAAGCAGATCATGGTTAACATCTACCACAGCATTGATGATGCAGCTAAGAAGTACGGTATGGAAGGCAACTACGTTGCTGGTGCTAACATCGCAGGCTTCCTTAAGGTTGCTGATGCTATGAAGGCTCAGGGTATCGTTTAATAAAAAGTCCATTCCCTAAATGGAGGAAGGCGCTAGGAGAAGAAATTCTCCTGGCGCCTTTTTAAAAATGAAAAGAGTGTTATGAAAACTTTAGCGGTTTATCTTACGTATCTTCTCTGGTGGAACCTTGAACTCTCTGTCGTAGGTCATAAGACCGTTGATCTCCTGCTCTACATCTGTGAGCTGTGTATAAACAAAGCCCTGAACATAAGGAGAATCAAGAAGAGGTTCAACCACATTTCTGTATCTTGTAAGGAAATCTTCCTGGTCTGAAGCCGCTGTATATCCCCAGCCCTCTGTTCCGTCTTTGCAGAAGGATATTCCGCCAAACTCAGTGACCATGATCGGCTCTCCGTGATACTGATAGCCATTGGCAAACAGTGCATGTCCTCCCGGAAAAGAGCTAACTATAGTCTTAAGATCTCCAAAGTGCTCTGTGAGTTCATCTCTGTCACCACTGTAGTCGTGAATTGATATAATGTCTGACTTGGTGTGAGTCCAGCCGTCATTACTTATTACAAGCCTGGTCTGGTCAATGGACTTAACAAGATAGTAAAGTCCCAGTGAATGAGCCTGCTCATCTTTCCTGTCAAGGATCTCGTGCACTCCCCAGGACTCATTAAGTGGAACCCAGGCGATAATGCATGGGTGGTTGTAATCTCTTTTTAAGATCTCAAGCCACTCTCTCGTATGTCTGTCCACAGCAAGTTCTGAGTATTCGTAGGAGCTTGGTCCCTCTCCCCATACTAAAAATCCCAGCTTGTCAGCCCAGTACAGGTATCTTGGATCTTCAACCTTCTGGTGTTTTCTTACGCCGTTAAAGCCCATTTCCTTGGCGTATTCGATGTCTTTTCTAAGGTCATCATCGGTAGGTGCTGTAAGAAGTCCCTTTCTGAAATACCCCTGATCTAAAAGCATCTTCATATAATATGGCCTGTTATTAAGAAGGATCCTGCCATTTACAACGTTTATCTTTCTGAAGGCAAAATAGCCCGTAACAGTGTCTGCAGCGCTACTTTCTGCCACTCCACAAACCCTATATACAATATCAAAGAGCACAGGATTTTCAGGGCTCCAGGTCCAGCTCTCCTGGTGATGCCAGTCCAGAGTAATGGAAGAATCAAGCCAGTATTTAAGCTTAGCCTTTCCGTTTTTGATCTCGATGTCATCAGATAGAAGAGCTTGTCCCTTAAGGGAAATATCTATAGAAGCCGTAGCCTCTTTTGCTCCTTCAATGAACATCTCGATCTCTATCATGCGCTCATCAAGATCGGGAGTGATCCTGACTCTTGAAAGATACACTTCAGGCACTTCCTCAAACCATACGCTCTGCCAGATGCCCACAGTCCTTGTGTAGAAGATTCCTTCTGACTGTCTCTTCCAGAACTGCTTGCCTCTTGTCATCTCAAAATCACCAGAGTCGTCAAAGGCTCTTACTGTGATAAGATGCTCCTCAGTTCCTGCTACAGCATCTGTCACATCGATATCTATGGGAGTGTTTCCTCCCTCGTGGTGGCATACGTGATCAGAGTCTATCCAGATATCTGCCACATGGTCTATTGCTCCAAAGTGCAAAAGGAACCTGCTGCCTTCCCTGCTACTCTTAAAGCTCACCTTTCTCTGATACCAGACAATATCGTGAAAATCCTGGTCATTGATCCCTGATAATTCACACAGATATGTGTATGGCACTATTATCTTTTTATCAAAAACATCCCTGGTCCCTTCGTACCATTTTTCGGAAAATCCTCTGTTGTCATCGTCGTAGACAAAGGACCACTCGCCGTTTAGACTAACAAAACTGTCCCTCACAAAGTCAGGCCTTGGATATTCTGTTCTTGGCAATGTTGTCATTTCTCTTTTTCCTCTTATATCTAATAATTAACCTTTAACAGCTGACTGCAGCTGCATTCCCTTGATGAAATACTTCTGTGCAAAAAGGAACAGCACGAAGGTAGGGATAACGGAAATAATACCGCCCGCCATAGCGTGTGACGGGTAAACATCATAGGTTCCCTTAAGGATCTGCATTCCGGGTGTGATGGTCATCTTGTCTACGTTGCTGATAACAAGGGTTGGCCACAGGAAGTCGTTCCAGCTTCCGGTAAATGCAAACATTCCAACAACAGTGAGAACCGGTGCGCACAGAGGAAGCATGATCCTCCAGTAGATCTGAAACCAGCTTGCGCCATCAATTCTTGCGGCTTCATCAAGCTCTTTTGGTATACCCAGCATGAACTGCCTGATGAGGAAAATGTTGAATGCTCCGCTTGCTCCAGGCAGGATCAGCGCCCACTTGGTGTTGATCATGTTAAAGGCCGCACATATCTTATAAAGCGGGATAAGGTTTATGACCGAAGGAAACACCATGGTCGCCATCAATATTCCAAACAGCGCGTTCTTACCTTTAAAATCCAGCCTTGCGTATGCAAATGCTGAAGTTGATGAAATGACAAGAACCAGGATTGTAAATGCTGTTGATGTCAAAAGAGAATTTCCAAACCACTTAAGGATAGGCGTGGAATCTGACCTTGTTGAAAACAGGTCAGTGTAGCTCTCTATAGTGGGGTTCTGCGGCAAAAAAGAATATCCCGACATCTTGATTTCTTTTTCAGATTTAAGTGATGTCATCAGGGACTGCGACAGCGGGGCAATCCATATGACAGCAAATATCAGGCAAAATACAAATGCCAGTGTTTTACCTAATCCGATTTTTCTTTTCATATCATTACTCCTCATCCCCAACAAATTTGTACTGCAAAAGGGCTATTATGATCATTACTATGCCCAGCATCAGCGCCATGGCAGAAGCAAGTCCGGATATGGATTTACCGCCAAAGGACGGGAATGCCAGATCTCTTATGACCATAAGAAGAACGTTTGTGGAATTGTTAGGTCCTCCGCTTGTGAGCATAAGAGGCTGTCCATAGATGTTGAACTGCGCTACTGTTGTCAGCACCACCGTGTATGCCAGCTGATTCCTTATTGATGGGATCACTATGGAAAAGAACTTTTTCACAGGGCCGGCTCCATCTACATCCGCAGCTTCTAAAACATCCTTGGATACTCCGTTTAAAGCCGCCAGGTAGATTACCATGTTTGTACCAATGGTCCACCATACAGTTACCAGGACAATGGCAATCCAGGCGTAGGGCTGAATTCCAATCCAGTTTATCTTGGTGTGGAAAAAGTTATTGATAAGTCCCAGGTTCTTATTGAACATGTAGTACCAGATCAGGATTACTGTAGAAATTGATAATACTGTCGGCATGTAAAAAAGTGACTGGAAAAACTTATGTCCAAAGGGCTTATTGTTGATAGCAATGGCCATAAGAAGTGGCAGTACGATTCCTATAGGCACAGAAATAAGCACGAAGATCACAGTGTTGGTAAAGCCAGTCCTGAAGAACCTGTAATAGGTAGATTCGCTGTTAAAGAGGATCTCCCTGAAGTTATCAAAGCCCACAAACTGAGGCATCTGGGGGCTGAAGATATCCCACTTGGTAAAAGCAGCGTAAACACCCATAGCAGCAGGAACAAGAAAGAATACCACAAACAATATGAGCTGAGGTGCTATGAACATATATGCTGTAAGATCATTTTTCTTTATAGGTCTTTGTTTCATCAAAAACTCCCCTAAAAACTTTGGGTGGACCAGTACTGGCCCGCCCAAAGCATTATAGTTACTATGACTTATATCACTGATTCTTGATATTATCGCTGATCTGCTGGTTGTAGGTTGAAAGAGCTTCATCCACATCCATCTTGCCAAATACTACTTCGCCAACGAATGCATCGAGAGCATCTACCATGTAGCCGTAGTACTTGTAGTCAGAGATAAATGAAAGTGCAGGATCATTAAGGAAGAATGCCTGAGGCATTTCCTTGAATGCAGGATCATTAGTGATTGCTACAGTTGCAGGGCACTGACCAACCTGAGCCCATGGAAGTGAGTTATCCTGGAAGAATGCAAGGAAGTCCATGATAGCTGCACCCTTTTCAGCTGTCTGCTCTTTTCTTGGCATTACGAACTGGTGTGAAGATGCCCATGAAATAGGCTTAGCAGCGTCGTAGGAAATAGCGTATGTAGCGCCATAGTTGATATCCATTGAGTTGAGGGTTCCGATCATCCATGTTCCTTCAGGAAGGAATACAAGCTGTCCCTGTCCGAAGAGGTTAGTTGGGTCATCGCCGTCCTGTGTGCACCATCCGTTGTCAACAGCGCTCTTCCAGTCAAGGAGGACTTTCTTAGCCTTGTCATTGTTAAGAGCAGGCTCTGTGCCATCCTCTGATGCCTTACCACCAAGCTGTGCGTACCACTCCTGGAACTCATTTCTGCCCCAAGTGTAAGCGTATGAATAAACGCCGTCTGCTGCAGCTGCTGGAGCGTACTTAGCAATCTCATCAAATGTGATCACGTTGTCATCAAGTGCTCCTGGATAATACTTATCAACAAGATCCTTGTTGTAGTATGTAAGGTATCCGTGAACATCAAGAGGTACTGCATATCTGCTGCCATCGATCTCTCCTGGATTCCATGCTGCTGCGTTGTACTTGTCAGCTGTGATCTTGCCGTTAGCTGCGATGTACTCATCCATAGGAAGATATACGTTGTTCTCTTTGTTAAGCTGAAGTCTGTCTACGTGGTTGATAGCAAGATCTGGAACATCAGTACCTGACTGAACTGCAAGTGGAAGGTTCTGATAAAGATCTTCCTGGGCCATCATTCTGTGTACTACCTTGTACTCTGGGTTAGTAGCATTGTAGGCATCAACGATCTCCTGCATTGCCTCTCCATCACCACCGGTAAATACTGACCAGAAATCGATCACCTTGTCCCCATTGTCTGATGAGCTCTGTGTCTGAGTTGCTGTCTCTGCTGCGCCTGAAGAAGCGTTCTCTACACCTGCTGTGCTGGCACTTCCACAAGCAGCCAGTGACAATACCATGGTTGAAGCCATAAGTACACTTACAAGTTTTTTGATTTTCATACATGTCCTCCTGATTTACTTTATTACATTATTTATGTAACATTTTATCGTTCGTTCGCCATAAAGTTTGTTTAATTACATTTTTTATGTAACTGAGGCCTCTTTATGTTGTTGATTTTAACTATAAAAATAGGCTATGTCAACCGTATTGTGTACATTTTTACAGTTTGCACAAGGAATTAGTTACATAATTCTTGTAGCATTAACTTACATATTTTATGTAACAATGTAATTAATGCAAAAGAAAAAGCGCCGCAACTGGCTTTGCGACGCTTCGTAATAAAAACGTTTTTACTTGCTTACTTCACCCTAGTAGTGAAGTACCATCTCAATGTTTTGGTCAAAATCACCAAATCGGTTTCCAAACAGATTGATACCGCCAACGAATTCGGAGCTTTCTTTGACTCCGATCTTGAAGCTGATGAAGTCTCCCTCATCTATTCCAAGAGTCTTAACGTTCTCTTTAGAAGTCAGCTTGTTATCAACGTAGCACCCCTCTGCATCTATCATTACAGAGTACAGCTTGCCATACTGAGTAAGGATATCTGGCCACCACTCGGGATTGAGCTTACCCCTTCTTCCGCCGTAATCTCCTTCACTTCTAAAGCCGCCTATCTCCACTCCGTTTATCCAGATGGTTATATCTGAAGGCCATGTGTTGTTGTAGCCAGGAGCCTCAGAGCAGGCTTCGAAAGTAAACTCTACGCCCTTGATCTTACCGTGTTCATCCACATGTCTCTTGGGAAATCTGTATTCCAAAAATCCCTTGTAAAACCAGATGATCTGAGCAGTTGTCCTGTCTGGCAGGTAGAATGCATCCTTGTCATCATCAGGAGAAATCGCCTGCCTCTCAGATGATATTCCGCAGGGCGCCTCTATCTGGCAATCCGAGTAATTGCCGATAGGCATTGAGATCCTCACAGTCCTGCTGGAGGACGCATCATCATCTCCCGACTTAATGTCGATATGAACCGTTCCAACCTTGATGCCGCTGACCTTCTGAGATCCCCTGATTCCTGGCAACGGCTCTGACACTACAAGCCCAGCCTCCTCAAGAACCTTGATCTGAAGTGCTGCAGTTGAAACTGGAATATCCAGCTCTTCGGCAATGCTGCTGATATTTAGCGCCTGGTTATCAAGAAGACGCAGAATATCAACTCTGAGCTTGGAAGAAAGCGCTTTGGATATACTGGTAACCCTGTCTATATTATTTAAATTTAGCCGTACTTCCTGTTTCATTTTTTGCCCCCAACATGTTATTCCATTGAATTATAGAAAAGAACTTCTGAAAGTCCAAAACCTTTTGCCCCACCAAAATCTGTTGGTACAATCCTAACCTTCGAAGTTGTAACCCTGTCAAAATACAGTACAAGTGGCTCATCATTCTCCGCCTTGGCGCAGACATTTTTAATAGCCCCGTCATCAAACATTATATCAAAGGACGCTACCTCGTAGTTGCTGTCAGCTGAGCCATAGATATATATACAGTCTATCCCTACCTTCTGGCCAAAGTCAAACTCTGCATATACATCGTCAGCCTTTTGCACCCTCCATTCGTAGAGACCTTCGTTTCTGCTGTTTAGCGTCTCTCCATCAATAAGGGCCATGGCACTCCTGCCCTCTTCGATAGCCGATGAACTTACAGATATAGCTTCAACCCTGGACAGTCTGCTGTGTCCCGAAACAGGTGTCTGCCTGGTGATGGTAGGACCATTTATGTAAAAAGAGCCGTCCTCCCTGAATCCACACCTGTCTATGGTCACCTTCCTGTTTCCACCAGCAATGAGCTTGATGGTATGAGTATGGTAGCAGGTGTATAGCTCTTTTCCATCAAGAGAATGGAAATAGCTGTTGTTACCAGGACCTGAAACCTTGTCAGTAGATGCAATAAGCGGATTATTCTCATACTTCTTAAAAGGCCCCATGGGCGAGTCTGAAACCGCATAGCCTATGGAATAAGTGGCATCAGCATAGCATCCTCCTGAGTAAAAGAGATAATACCTGCCCTCATGCTTTAAGATGTCGGGGCCTTCATTCCAGCGCCATTCACCGTTTTGAAGCTCCCACTCCTGGTCAGGTGTAGCTACAAGTACAGGCTCTGAGCCCGCTTTAACACTTGTGTAGCTATCCATCTCAATTACATGGAGCTGGCTGGTGTGATAACCATCAACTATATTTTCTGAACAGTCCTTAGAAAAATAAAGGTACATACTGCCATCTTCATCCACAAAAAGGTTGGGATCAATGGTGGCGTAATCTACATCCAGAAGAGGATGATCAAGTGCATCTGTGTATGGACCAGTTATGGTGTCAGCTACTGCAACACCGATCCTTAAAGACTTGTCGTCGTTGTTTCCGCAGTAATACAGGTAATACTTCCCGTCATTTCCAATGACGATCTGGGGCTGCCACAAACTGCTCCTGACCCATCCTTCCTTTGCACTGGAAGAGAAAATCCTTCCCTCCTTATTCCAGTCTGTAAGGTCAGTTGAAGAATAGATATCATAACCTTTGCCATCACCGGTGGCGGTGACATAGTATTTTCCATTTTCAGTTACAAGATATGGATCTCCGATGTTCGAGATTCTCTCCTTGTTGATATACCCTTGGGAAATGATCTCAGAAGCATCCTTAAGACTGATCTCCGGACCCTGGCAGGCAGAGATCATTAGTGAACAAGCTGTCATAGCTGTGATTATATGAACTTTCTTCATTTTTCATCCTCCGATACTAATAGCATCAGTTGCATGAAAAATGTAATATCAAACTTTTTGGCTAGGCTTATTATGAAGGGCTTGGCGGATTCCGTCAAGCCCTCAGTTCATCAGTTATGTTATATTTCTATTCTCCGCCGTCATCGCCATCATCACCACCGTCGTCGCCGTCGTCATCGCCGCCATCATCACCGTTGTCATCATCATCGTCATCGTCGGATGATTCCTCATGATACTCCTCAGAAGATCCTGAGTCATCACTGCTCTCTTCTGGCTGTGAATCCTCTGAAGGCTGTGCCTCCGGCTCTGGCGCAGCATATGTTTCCCACCTGTAAAAGAACGCGTGGTTACCGATCATTGTGTAGGAAGAAATGCGGTAGTAGTCTGCCCAGTACTTGGTCATGAAAAAGAGATAATCACCGATACGGGCGCCCCCAAGAACCTCCTGGGCTGCTCTCACACAGGTTGAGTTAGGACCTCTTTCAACAAAGAGCTCTACCTTACCTGATCTGTAGGAAGCAAACTGCATGTTCTGGGTGATAACACCAATTACAGTATTAGGAAATGCCGAACTCTTAACCCTGTTCATGATAACCGAGCCTACACCCAGCTTACCTGTATAGGATTCTCCGTCCGCCTCAGCCTGGATGGTTGCTGCAAGCCACACAAGCTCTGTGTCGCTGGCATTATATGCACCGCCCAGATTCTCCTTGGTAAGAGCAAGTCTCTCTGCAATCTGCTGAGCAAGCTTTGCCTGAGCTGCTGCTACCTGGGATTCAAGAGCCTTCATCTTCTCATCAAGAGATGCCAGCTGACTGTCATAGTCTGCCAGCTTATTCTTTTCATTCTTAAGAGAGCTGTTGGTGGCTGAGAGCTGGCCCTTTACCTGATCGGTAAGGCCCTGGAGCTCATCGTGTTTCTCATCAAGCTGTTCCTGGTAAGCATCAAGCTCCGCTTCTCTTTCTTCAACAACCTTTTTCTTGGCCTCTATCTCGGCCTGAAGTTCCTTAAATTCAGCGATTTTCTGGCGATCGTACCTGACTATTGCATTTAGGTATTCAGATTTGGTAAGCAGCTCTCCAAGAGATTTAGACTCTAAAAGAACACGTACAAGCCCGCCTGTTCCACCACTTTCGTAGGTGTTCTTAAGGCGCTTTTTTAAAGCTTCGTATCTGTCCTTTTCCTGCTGCTGTGCCTCAAAGAGTTCGTTATTAAGCTGTACTATTTCAGCAGAAACCTCTGCCATGGCTTCTTCCGCCTCAGAGATTTCCTCATCAAGGGTCGTCAATTTACTGGAATAACCGTTGATGGTGCTCTGAAGGTTTCCCTTCTGGTTTTCCAGATTATTAACACTGGCCTGTGTTTGCTCCTTCTGTCCCTGGAGGGCACTTATGGCATCCTTAGTTTCTTTTGTCTGCTTCTCAAGATTGGAGATTGCAGCCTGAGTCTCTGCTTCCCTCTCATAGAGATCGGAAAGACTGCTGTACTCATCTGCGTAGCTGACAAATGAAAACTGATTGACCAAAAGTGCAAGGAGCAGAATTATGGGAACTAACTTTTTTCTCATACACTCCCCACTGGCGATCAGGATTACTCCTGTGATTCGCCCGTTTCTGTTTCTGGTGTTTCTATTGTAGCAACCTCTGTTTCCCCGTTTTCAGGAGTTGCTGAAATCTCTTCCTCAGAAGGGAACTTGATATTGTTGGCCTTTCTGATGAAGTCCATCATATTCATGATCTTAAGTGACTCGGAATGAGGCATCTCAGGGCACTCTTTCCAGCCCTCGTTAATAGCCTTTACGCAGGCCTCAATTTCATATTCATAGCCTGATATCTGCTTGGGCCTCTTGTAATATGCAAGCTTCTTATACTCGCTGTCGTATACTGTGATGCCTTCAGGATTATTGATATTGTCCACTACAACATATCCCTTGGTACCATAGATGATTCCACTCCTGTCGCTATTTGCAAGAGCGGTGGCGTTAAGAACAGCCATCTTGCCATTTGCATAGCGAAGAGTGATGGAATCCTGCATATCCATTCCAAGGTTGTTGAAAGTACAGATTGATGCAATGTCTGAAACGTCATTGCCAAAGACCATAGACGCAAAGTTAAGGACATAAACACCAAGATCAAGGAGGGCTCCGCCTCCAAGCTCGGGTTTATTGATCCTGTCTTTATAAGAAATGTTGTAACCAAGATTAGCTGTGAGCATTGTTGGCTCACCAATAATATTGCTGCCAAGGACCTCAAGGAGCTTGGTCCTCATAGGCATATATCTTGTCCAGATAGCTTCTGTAAGGAGAAGATTCTTTTCCTCGGCAAAATCAAAAAGCTGCTTGGCCTGACTCTCATTGAGGGTAAAGGCCTTCTCGCAGATAACATTTCTGCCAGCTGAAAGGGCAAGCTTAACGTTCTCAAAGTGCTCTGAGTGTGGTGTTGCCACGTAAACCAGATCGATCTTGGAGTCGTTTACAAGTTCCTCGTATGAACCATAGGCCTTCTTGACACCATAGGCCTTAGCAAACTTCTCTGCATTCTCAATTGTTCTTGAGCCTACAGCATAGCAGGTAACACCCTTCATACCCTTAAGTGTGTCTGCCATGATGCCCGCAATCTTACCGGTACCCATAATAGCAACTTTTAAACGTCCGAACATTTAAAGCCCTCCTACCTGGATCTGTATTATTCTCTAAGGAATTCTGACTTAATATATCCTGTCTTCTTATTATACTCTATTTTAGCCCATCCGTTGGCATACTGCTCGATTACATTTACAGTTTCTCCGCCATAGATTGTAGCCATAGCTTCAGAATCTGTGCTGGCCTCTTTTCTGAACTTGATAGACTCTGTAACAGTCATCTTGCCAGTCTTAGCAGAAGAAACCTTGGACGCTGAAGTTGATGAAGAAGCTGTTGAGCTTGCTGCCGAAGCAGAGCTGCTGGCTGTAGTGCTTGAAGCAGATGAAGCGCTGCTGGAAGCTGCACTTGAAGCCTCTGTGGAAGCCTCGGCCTGTGCATTGTCATCCTCTGTGTTCTCAACCTCTGTTGTCTCGGTTGATACTATGTCAAAGAACTCAGTCTTAACGTAAGCTGTCTTACCCTTGTACTCGATCTTACTCCAGCCATTAGCAAGAGCCTCAAGCTCTTTAAACTCCTGACCCTTTTCTGTCTTATCAAGGACATCCGCTGTCTCTGAATCTGAGCTTCTGATATTGATTACGTCAGTAGCCTTGATGGTTCTGGTAGTAACTGTCTTAACCTCTGGCTCTGTGCTCTCTTCCTCAGATGCCTCGTTGGAGCTGTCGCTCTCCTCATTGGATGCACCCTCAGATGTAGCAAGGGCTTCTCCGACAGAAACCTGAAGGCCTGCACGCATCTTGGTAAGGATCTCTGCAAGCTTCTCATCTGCACTTACCATCTCGTTGTAAGTGGAAGCAACCTTGTTATTAAGGTCGATAACATCAGCCTGAACATTGATCTGTTTGAGGTATTCGATCTCATTGGCATCTGCTATATCGCCGTTGATAAAGAGCTTACCACTGTCATCAGTACAGATATAAAGTGTCTCAAGACCTGGTAAATAGCCATCATAGTCGTAGAGCTTAACTTCGTTGTAAACATATGCAGCGTAGCTTCCCTCTATAGGGCCTGGCTTGGTATAAACCACAATGTTGTCAAACTTCTCAATATACTCAGAAGCTGCTACAGACTTAAGGATCTCTGTCTCATCAAGTCCCTTGTAGATCTCTGAAAGAGTGTCCGCATCTCCCTCAGCTGATGCTGTGTAGTACCTGTCTATAAGTGCGTTGACCTCAGGATATGCATTCTCCTCCATGGTTACATCCGGGATCTCAAATGTAGAAACCTCTGATGTTGCTACTGTGGACTGAGCCAGCTCCGTGGCTCTCTTATTGGCATTAACCGCAATGATTATAGTAATGATAACTGCTACAAGCAGTATTGCTGGCATAAGATACTTCTTGTTGTCTCCAAGGATAGCGAAAATATCCTTCTTTTCATTACGCCAGTTTGTAATATCGTTTTTCTTCTTTTTCATAAAAAGTAACCTCTGGAAATCATAATACAACACTCTGATTTTATATAAGAACGCTAGTCAAGTCAAGTTTGTTAAGGCCTTCGCAGAGCCTTACAATATGCGTGAAAATGCGTATATTATTGGCGTCCGTACACCTTTTGTGCTAAAATGTGAATGTTGTATGTGCACCCATAGTCTAATGGATAAAACGGAGGCCTCCGACGCCTTTGTTGCTGGTTCGAGTCCAGTTGGGTGCACTCTTTTATTGCCCATTTTCCGGCATTCTCTCATTCGATTCCACAAACTCAATGCAATCAATTATCTCGCTATCTGTGTGTCCATGAGCTCTAAGCCACTCTATAAGTTTTACTATTTCTGTTTTAGGCATATTCTAAATCCTCCTTCTATATGTTCCCATATTCTATAAATTCTCACTATTTTATATTCTTTTACATAATTCTCTATATACTCATATAGCAAAAACCTTTATAATATTTCCAGGAGGATATGCTTATGAGCGAAAAGAAATTCTACACTGAATCTCAGGCGCAGGCCATCAAAAAGTATCTGGCAACCAAAGCGGAAATCAGACTACGCATGGAGCCCATTCAAAAGACACGCATCACCCAGGAGGCCAAAAATAAGGGCATGAGTGTGAATTCGTATATTCTCGACGCTGTCGAAAATCAGATATCACTTGATCAGGATGGCAGCAACATAGAACCAAGGCTAATTAAAAACATGATAAATTGGCTTAGGTCACATTCCATGAGTGATTCAGACATAGTTGATTTCCTATCTTACATTGCCAGGGAATAAGCTGGACATCCGGCTTATTCCTTTTTTTATTTAGGCCTCAGCCTTTTCTTTGACCACAAAGAGCTTTCCACTCTCGCGGTCATATCTGTAGAGGCTGTCACTAAGGATCTCCTCTTCAGCAACGGAAGTGCGGTTGACTTCAGCAATTATTCCAATGAGGTGATCTACATCCATCTCCATCTGAGGATCAGGGATAACCAGGGTCTCGTGGACAGAGGCTGGAACGATATAAAGGTCGCACTCTCTGTCCTTCGCAAGCTCTGGCAATACCCCCGGGTAAAATACTGCGCTGGCGCCGTAATTGTCCGACGTATTAGTCACAACGCTTATGCCGCAAAGTGGTGGGACATCAATGCAGCTCCCTGAGAGCCTTTCAAGAACATCCAGCAGGCTTGAGATCTTTAAAGGTGCTACCCTGCCTGCACTTTCACCAATATTCTCCCAGAGCTCCTCCTCTGTAATTTCCCAGCTCTTAAGGTGCTCATTGGTGATGGTGATGACACCCTCTCCTATTGCAGCGCTGTTCATCCTGCAAAGAGGCACCATGGCAAGATCCATCAGTTTTCTGTATGGAACACCCTCGAGTTTTGTCCTATTTTTCTCATAGTTCACCACCTTGAAAAAGAGCTTGTCGCTGACCTTGGCAAAGTCGAAGAAGAAATCCACATCAATGTCAGATTCTGGCATGCTGCTGTTATAGACCTTAACTATCTCTTCAACTATTTCCTTCATGGTCATGCCCTCTCTGTATGCCTTATAGAACGGGTCAATATAAATTGTTGGAGAGATGCATCTCCCCTCTTTACCTATAAGCAGTGCATTATACTTAACCCCATTATTCTTGACCACCTCATGGTCTTTAACAGTGTGTCCCTTTCCAATTCTGCCCTGAACCAGCTCCGCCAGGGTCTGTGTAAATTCTCTAATACTATTTTCCATATCTGAATCTCCTTAAATCATGTTATTTATGTATAGATGCGTAGTTGCCTCATCTCCCCCGAAAAAGCGCAAAAAAAGACAATAGATTCTCGAACTGAAAATCTATTGTCTTGCTTAGTTTCTTATATAAACTATGACTTCTCGTCAGATATGGTTACGTATAAGATTATACTCTTGAAAGGTACTCACCAGTTCTTGTATCGATCTTGATAACATCACCTTCGTTAACGAAGAGAGGAACTGATACAGTAGCACCTGTCTCAACAGTTGCAGGCTTAGTAGCACCTGTAGCTGTATCACCCTTGAATCCAGGCTCTGTCTCTGAGATTGTGAGCTCTACGAACATAGGTGGCTCAACTGCGAATACGTTGCCATTGTAAGACATAACCTTACATGTCTCATTCTCCTTAACGAACTTAAGGGAGTCGCCGATCTGATCTGATGTAAGACCGATCTGCTCATAAGTCTCTGAATCCATAAAGTTGAAGATATCGCCATCCTGATAGAGATACTGCATATCCTTCTTGTCGATTCTAGCTGCTGGGAACTTCTCAGTTGGACGGAATGTTGTCTCCTTAACACCGCCATTGATGATGTCCTTGAGCTTGGTTCTTACGAAAGCAGCGCCCTTACCAGGCTTAACATGCTGAAATTCGATAATCTGACATACGTTGCCATCGATCTCGATGGTAACACCATTTCTGAAATCACTTGCAGAAATCATATATATTCCTCCTAAATTACATTACATCAAACAACCTAGGATAGTATAAACTAAACTTAATGGTTTTTCAACCTCTTTTTGTAATGAAGTTCATGGCTTCAAGATAGCCCTCAAGGCCCAATCCATAAATCTGCTTGTCACAGGCAGGTGCTGTCACAGAAACCTTGCGGAAATCCTCTCTGTTTGTAATATCTGATATATGCACCTCAACCTTGACCACATTTTCAAGGATCTTGAGAGCGTCGTGAATAGCATAGCTGTAGTGGGTATAAGCTCCGGGATTAATTACGATACCCTCTGTTCCATCGCTGTAGGCTTCCTGGATCCTGTCTATGATATCTCCCTCGTGATTTGACTGGAAAATCTCAACCTCATCGCCATGAAACTGAGCCTTGTCCTCGATCATCTGGCAAAGGGCCTCGTAGTCCTGGCTGCCATATACACTCTTTTCCCTGATTCCAAGGAAGTTTAAATTTGGTCCGTTAATAACTAGTATCTTCAAATCTTATCCCCCGTCATAACCATGTCACTCTGAAATCCCTGTACTCGGCGATCATAGGTGAGAGCTGCCTGAATCCAACATATCCGCCGGTCAGGTAGTCTCCATAGGTTCTGCCATCGTCCTCATACTCAAGGATCACAATATCATTGATCAAAAAAGTAATCACGTCTTTATTCTTGATGATGCGCATCTCATACCAGCCTGAATCAGGATTTGCATCTGGTATAGGGTCTGCACCCTGAGCCACCAGATTGCATCCGCAGCTCTTCCTTAAGTTGCACAGATGGAAGGCTCTCTCCGTCTCCTCTTTTCTCCTGAAATAGGAGATGTGGTAGGCATTGATGTCTCCGTTGTAGTACTGTCTGTACTTGCCAGTACGCTCAGCCATATCACTTCCAAAGAAGTCCTTGCCAGACTCTATTGGCTTGGCTGCAAAAAACAGCATCGCAAGGCCCGGCTCCTCCAAAGGTCTGAAAACCCACTCGATCTTAACATCAGAAGGGAAGGACACAGGGCACCACAAAACGCAGCCGTCCTTCTGGTCCTCCGGGGAAAGGTTTTTGGAATCAATCCTCATGGCCCCTTCGTCAAAAGAGATATTGGCCTTACCCTCAAGAATAAAATCCCTGATGTCACTTTCGTAAGCTAATGGGTTCTCGTAAACAACCTTTGACATATAGACTTCTCCTATACACTTATAGTTTTGCTATATCGATTGGTTCAAGACTCTCTTCTGTCTCAGCGCACTCAAGGCTTGTAACAAGTGCCCTTGCTGTGTCGAGAGCTGTTATTACGTTAACTCCGGTCTCAATTGCAGTTCTTCTGATGATGAATCCGTCTCTTGTCTTATCACGGCCCTGGGTAGGTGTATCGATTACAAGGTCGATCTTGTGTCCAAGGATAAGGTCGATGACGGTAGGTGATTCCTGGCTGATCCTGTTGATCTTACGTGCCTTTACACCGTTTTCATTTAAGGTGTTGGCTGTTGATCTTGTAGCGTAGATGATGTAGCCAAGCTTCTCATAGCGCCTTGCAATCTCAATGATCTCGCCCTTGTCAGCGTCCTTAACAGTGATGATCATCTGCTTGTGCTTAGGAAGATTTACACCAGCTCCAAGGAATGCCTTATAGAGAGCCTCGTTGAAGTTCTTACTGATACCAAGGCACTCACCTGTACTCTTCATCTCAGGTCCAAGGCTGATCTCAGCGCCTCTTATCTTCTCAAAGGAGAATACTGGCATCTTGATAGCCACATATCCTGCCTCTGGCTGAAGTCCTGGTGCATAGCCAAGGTCTTTAAGCTTTTCTCCAAGCATTACCTTGGCAGCAAGGTCAACGATCGGAATACCTGTAACCTTACTGATGTAAGGAACTGTTCTTGAAGATCTTGGGTTGGCCTCAATGATGTAAACCTCATCTCCAACTGCAATGAACTGGATGTTGATAAGTCCTATTACATGAAGGGCCTTTGCAAGTCTTCTTGTATATTCAGCGATAGTCTCTTTTACCTTGTCAGAAAGAGACTGTGCAGGATATACGGAAATTGAATCTCCGGAATGGATTCCTGAACGCTCTATATGTTCCATTATACCCGGAATCACTATGTCTTCGCCATCACAAACTGCATCAACTTCAGTCTCAATTCCCTGAAGGTATTTATCAACAAGGATAGGATGATCCTGAGCATATCTGTTGATGATGTTCATGAACTCTTCGATCTCGTCGTCGGAAAGAGCTATCTGCATGCCCTGACCGCCAAGAACGTATGATGGACGAACCAGAACAGGATATCCAAGGCGGTTTGCAACTTCCTTGGCCTCCTCTGCAGTATAGACTGTTGCGCCGGCAGCTCTTTTAACTCCTGTCTCTTCAAGGATCTGGTCAAAGATCTCACGGTCCTCAGCAGCGTCAACGTCCTTGGCGTCTGTTCCGTAGATCTTAACTCCCATCTCCATAAGGTCCTGAGTGAGCTTGATGGCTGTCTGTCCACCGAACTGAACTACAGCTCCGTCTGGCTTTTCAAGTCTTACGATGTTCTCAACATCCTCAGGAGTAAGAGGCTCAAAGTAGAGCTTGTCAGCGATGTCAAAGTCCGTGCTGACTGTCTCCGGGTTGTTATTGATGATAATTGTCTCAAATCCAGCCTTCTTAAATGCCCATGTGGCGTGAACGCTACAGTAGTCGAACTCGATACCCTGACCGATCCTGATAGGACCTGAGCCAAGGACAAGGATCTTTTTCTTGCCGGAATTAGCTGAAAGCGCAGCCTCATCTTCTGAATCAGGGCCGTTGTAAACTGAGTAGTAGTAAGGGGTCTGGGCCTCGAACTCAGCGGCGCAGGTATCAACGATCTTGAAGGTTGCGTGGATATTGTAGAAGTCACGAAGCTCTTTTAACACAGGCACTGTAAATCTTGTGAACCTGCTGATAACAGTATCAGGGAACTCGAGGCGCTTTGCTTCAAGCATTGTATCGAAACTGATGATCTTCTTGGCATCCTCTAAGGTTCCGTACTTACCTTCTCTGTTCTTTTCACCAGCCCTAAGGAGCTTAAGTTCCATCTTGACCAGGGTGTGGAGCTTATCGATAAACCACAGGTCGATCATAGTGATGTCGTGGATCTCCTCGTGGCTGATACCGCGACGAAGGGCCTCGGCGATTACCCATATTCTCTGGTCATCTACTATCTTAAGTCTTGCAAGGAGCTCGTCGTCGTCAAGCTCTGAGAAGTCATAACTTGTAAGGCAGTCAACGTGCTGCTCGAGAGAGCGGATCGCCTTCATCATTGCACCTTCAAAGTTGGTGCAGATACTCATTACTTCTCCGGTAGCCTTCATCTGTGTGGTGAGGGTTCTCTTGGCAGTAATGAACTTATCAAATGGAAGCCTTGGGAACTTAACTACGCAGTAGTCAAGAGTAGGCTCAAAGCTAGCAAAGGTCTTGCCTGTAATGGCATTCTTGATCTCATCAAGAGTGTATCCAAGGGCGATCTTGGCTGCAACCTTGGCAATAGGGTATCCTGTCGCCTTACTTGCAAGGGCTGAAGATCTTGATACTCTTGGGTTAACCTCGATTACGCAGTACTCAAAGCTTGTAGGATGAAGGGCGAACTGAACATTACAGCCACCAGTTATCTTGAGCTCATCGATGATATTAAGAGCTGCGCTTCGAAGCATCTGGTACTCTTTATCGCCAAGGGTCTGGGATGGAGCCACAACTATAGAGTCACCAGTGTGTACACCTACAGGGTCGATGTTCTCCATGTTGCAGACTGTGATGCAGTTTCCTGCGCTGTCACGGATTACCTCGTACTCGATCTCCTTCCAGCCTGAGATACATCTCTCAACAAGAACCTCATTGGCTCTTGAAAGACGAAGTCCGTTTTTGAGGATCTCTTCGCACTCCACCTGGTTGTGGGCGATACCACCGCCGGATCCGCCAAGGGTAAATGCAGGTCGCAGGACTACCGGATAACCGATCTCTTTTGCAAAGGCAACGCCGTCCTCTACGTTGTGAACAACAGTGGATGCTGCGCAGGGCTCACCAATCTTTTCCATGGTGTCCTTAAATTCCTGTCTGTCCTCAGCCTTTCTGATGGTCTCAGCTGTTGTACCAAGGAGCTTAACCCCGTGGCTTTTAAGGAATCCTGACTCATCGAGCTCCATTCCAAGGTTAAGGCCGGCCTGGCCACCAAGGGTTGGAAGGATGGAGTCTGGTTTTTCTTTTTCAATGATCTGCTCAAGGACCTTGACTGTGAGGGGCTCAATGTAGACCTCATCAGCGATATCCTTGTCTGTCATGATGGTAGCGGGGTTTGAGTTTACAAGTACAACCTCAACGCCCTCTTCCTTAAGGGATCTGCAGGCCTGGGTTCCAGCGTAGTCGAACTCCGCAGCCTGTCCTATTACTATTGGTCCTGAACCGATGACCAGAACCTTTTTGACGTCTTTACTTTTTGGCATCAGTTCTTACCTCCGTTTTCTTTTTCCTGTAGCATCATATTTATGAAGCGGTCAAACAAAAAGCTAGTGTCCTGTGGGCCTGGGCATGCCTCTGGATGGAACTGCACTGTGAAGATATTTTTGCCCACATATTTAAGACCTTCATTTGTGCCGTCATTGACATTCATAAAGGCTGGAACTGCTTTTGTTTTGTCCAGTTTGTCCACATCTACCACATAGCCGTGGTTCTGGGATGAGATATAAACTTTGCCGGTCTCAAGGTCTTTTACCGGGTGATTGCCACCTCTGTGGCCGTACTTCATCTTGTGGGTGTCAGCGCCTGTTGCAAGGCCCATGAGCTGATGTCCAAGGCAAATCGCAAAGATCGGAACGTCGCTTTCATAGAGCTTTTTAACTTCCTCTATAACTCCAGCGCAGTCCTTTGGATCTCCAGGGCCGTTTGAAAGCATGATTCCGTCTGGCTTATCTCCCAGGATCTCCTCTGCTGTGGTGTTATAAGGATAAACTGTAACATCGCATCCTCTCTCTAAAAGGGAATCTGTGATATTCTGCTTGGCGCCTACATCTAAAAGAGCTACCTTAAGACCTGTACCATTTCTCTCTTTTACCAGGGATGGCTTACCCTCGATCCTGTCTTCGTACTCAGAGGCTTTGAACAATCTCTTTTCCTTGCAGGATACCTTGGATACCACATCTCCTGTGGTGTATGCGGCGATCTTGTCCTTAACGCTGTCAAAAGAGATATTCTCGTTTGTAGTGATAAGGCCGTTCATGGTGCCCTTTTCTCTAAGGAGTCTTACAAGAGCTCTTGTATCTATTCCCTCGATTCCAGGGATCTCGTACTTATCAAGGAAATCCTGGATCGACATATCACATCTGAAGTTTGATGGGATCCTGGACAACTCTCTTACGATGATGGCATCAAGCCATATCCTCTCTGACTCCATATCCTCTACGCAAACGCCGTAGTTTCCGATAAGCGGATATGTCATGCATACTGCCTGTCCTGCATAGGAAGGATCCGTAAACACCTCTGTATATCCCGCCATGGAGGTATTAAATACGATCTCGCTGACCACATCCTTGTCAGCTCCTATGTGCTTCCCCTCAAATTTCGTTCCGTCCTCTAGAATTAGAAACGCTTTCATAATAAATCTCCTCTATTACAGCAAATTACTTGAAGTACTCTACACCGCTCTCGAAGATGCGAAGATCCTGCTCTCCAAAGATGTTTACAGCTACACCGTCGCCGCGACGCTCAGAGTGAGCCATCTTACCAAGACATCTTCCATCTGGTGAAAGGATACCCTCAACTGCCCTGTAGGAGCCGTTGATGTTCCACTCATCATCCATTGTGATGTTGCCATCAAGGTCACAGTACTGGGTTGCGATCTGACCATTCTTAAAGAGCTCATCAAGAACTGCCTCAGGTGCAACAAATCTTCCTTCACCGTGAGATGCAGGGTTTGTGTATACTCCGCCAAGGGTAGCTCCTGTAAGCCAAGGTGAATTGTTTGAAACAACCTTGATAGTAGCCATCTTGGAAATGTGTCTGCCGATGGTGTTGTATGTAAGTGTAGGTGAGTTCTCTGTCTGTCCTGTGATCTTACCGTAAGGAACAAGGCCAAGCTTGATCATGGCCTGGAATCCGTTACAGATACCAAGAGCAAGACCATCTCTTTCTCCAAGGAGCTTGTCTGTTGCTGCCTTGATCTCCTCATTCTGGAATGCTGTAGCGAAGAACTTAGCACTTCCGTCTGGCTCATCACCAGCTGAGAAGCCGCCTGGGAACATGATGATCTGGGCGCTTTCTATAGCCTTCCTGAACTCCTCTACTGACTCGCGGATATCTTTTTCATCTCTGTTTCTGAATACTCTGATATTTACATCAGCGCCTGCTCTTCTGAAGGCCTCTGCGCTGTCGTACTCACAGTTGCTGCCTGGGAATACAGGGATAAATACTGTTGGCTTAGCCACCTTGTTCTTGCAAACGTAGATCTTGTCTGTCTTAAACAGGCCTGTATCTACCTTGTCTGCATTGTCTGAAACTGTTGAAGGGAATACCTTCTCGAGCTTCAACTTCCAGCTTCCAAGAGCCTCCTCAACTGTGAGGGAAGTTCCTGCAAACTCGAACTTGCCATTATCTGTAACTTCACCGATCTTTCTTGATCCAGGAAGCTTAAGAGCGTCAGCTATGAACTCAGCTGGAACCTCAGCGATGAGATCCGCCATATCGTTGGTGAACAGCTCTTTTCCCTGAATTGAATCGTCAATCTTGACACCAAGCTTGTTACCGAAGGCCATCTTGCTGACTGCTGCCGCAATACCGTAGGAATCCTCTGCGTATGCAGAAACGATCTTGCCTGCTGCCATAAGCTCTTTTACCCCGGTATAAAGAGCTATAACCTTGTCGTAATCTGGAAGGTCATACTCATCTCTTGCGATCTTGAACTGTACAAGGGCGTTGCCTGCCTTCTTGAGCTCAGGTGTAACCACGTCCTTGCCACTAGCTACATCTACTGCGAAGGAAACCAGTGTAGGTGGTACGTTGATCTCGTTGAAGGATCCGGACATTGAATCCTTACCGCCGATTGAAGCCTTACCGAACTTGAGCTGAGCCTCGAAAGCACCAAGAAGTGCAGTAAATGGCTGGCTCCATCTCTCAGGATCAGAAGTCATTCTCTTGAAGTACTCCTGGAATGTGAAGTGGAGGTTATCGAGCTTACCGCCACTTGCTACGATCCTTGCAACTGACTCTGTTACAGCGTATGCAGCGCCGTGGTATGGGCTCCAACTTGAAAGGAATGGATCAAAGCCGTAGCTCATCATTGTGACTGTATCTGTCTTACCTGCAAGAACAGGAAGTTTTGCGATCATGGTCTGGGTCTCAGTGAGCTGGTACTTACCGCCGTATGGCATAAGTACTGAGCCTGCGCCGATGGATGAGTCGAACATCTCAACAAGGCCTTTCTGTGAGCATACGTTAAGGTCGTTCATCTCTGCCATCCAGGCAGCCTTAACATCGCCGCTCTCAAGGGCCTTGGCTGCTCCCTCAGATGCTATTGTGTTGAGGTAGTTATCGCCCTTGTTTGGAATCTCTACCTTGACTGTTGTCTCCTGGTGAGCTCCGTTGGTATCAAGGAAAGCTCTCTTGATATCTACGATCTTCTTGCCTCTCCAGTTAAGGACAAGTCTTGGCTCCTCAGTTACTACTGCAACCTTAACAGCCTCAAGGTTCTCCTCTGAAGCGTAGTCAAGGAACTTATCTACATCCTTAGGTGCAACTACAACTGCCATTCTCTCCTGGGACTCTGAGATGGCAAGCTCTGTTCCGTCAAGGCCTGCATACTTTTTAGGTACAAGGTCCAGGTTGATATCAAGACCTGGTGCAAGCTCTCCGATTGCTACGGAAACACCGCCTGCTCCAAAGTCGTTACATTTCTTGATGAGTTCACTTACTTCCGGTCTTCTAAAGAGCCTCTGGAGCTTACGCTCTGTAGGTGCATTACCCTTCTGAACCTCTGCGCCGCAGCTTGTAAGTGACTTGGAATCATGCGCCTTGGAGGAACCTGTTGCTCCGCCGCAGCCGTCTCTTCCTGTTCTGCCGCCAAGGAGAATGATGATGTCTCCTGGATCAGCGCTCTCTCTTATTACGTGCTCCTGTGGAGCTGCGCCCATAACGGCACCGATCTCCATACGCTTGGCAACATATCCGGGATGGTAGATTTCTTTTACATAGCCTGTTGCAAGACCGATCTGGTTACCATAGGATGAGTATCCGCTTGCTGCGCCGCGAACGAGCTTTTTCTGTGAGAGCTTGCCCTTCATGGTATCTGCTACTGGAACTGTAGGATCTGCAGCGCCGGTAACACGCATAGCCTGGTATACATAGCCTCTTCCTGAAAGTGGATCTCTTATAGCACCGCCAAGACATGTAGCAGCGCCACCAAATGGCTCGATCTCTGTAGGATGGTTGTGAGTCTCGTTCTTGAAGAATACAAGCCAGTTCTCAGTCTTAGGTCCCTGACCGTAGTCAACCTCGATAGGTACAACAACTGTGCAGGCGTTGTTCTCCTCAGACTCTTCCATGTCTGTGAGCTTGCCGTCTGCCTTGAGCTTCTTCATACCCATAAGGGCGATATCCATAAGAGAAATGAACTTCTCTTTCTTTTTCTCATCTGTCTTATAGAGGGCATCTCTTGCTGCAAGGTAGTCGTTGTATGCGCCCTCGATAGGAGCCTTGTAGTCGCCGTCTTCGAAGGTTACGCTTGTGAGCTCAGTTCCGAAGGTTGTGTGACGGCAGTGATCTGACCAGTATGTATCAAGAACCCTTATCTCAGTCATTGTAGGGTCTCTGTGCTCTTCCCCTGCAAAGTACTGCTGGATCCACTTAAAGTCGTTGAAGGTCATGGCAAGGCCAAGAGACTCATAGAGGTCTGACAGCTCTTTTTCAGGCATATCCTTAAAGCCGTCAAATACTGCAACATCATCGGGCTCGTCGTAGTGCTCAACCAGTGTCTCTGGCTTAGCGTCAGATGCGATCCTTGAATCCACAGGGTTCATGGTGTAGTTCTGAATCTTAAGAACCTCATCATCTGATACATTACCGATAAGCATGTATGTTACAGCAGTTCTGATAACAGGGTGCTCGTCGCCCTTGATAAAGCGTACACACTGCTCTGCAGAATCTGCTCTCTGGTCGAACTGTCCAGGAAGTGCCTCGATGCTGAATACCTTGGCACCCTCTGGGATCTTGATCTCTTCTCTATATAAATCATCTACTGGTGGCTCTGAGAAAACTGTCTTGCATGCCTTCTCAAAGACCTCGTCTGATACGTTCTCAACGTCGTATCTGATGAACATCCTCACGTTCTCAACACTCTTAATTCCGAGATACCCCTTTATCTCAGCCTTAAGCTCTTTTGCCTTAACTGCAAAAGGTTCCTTCTTCTCAACATAAACTCTTCTTACTGCGCTCATAATATCTCCTTCCTTACTTTTGAAAAAAGTGCTTCAGGAAAACCAAAGCACTTTTCAAATCAAATTAATTATTTAATTCATCGGGCACTAATCCCTCTAACACGTACATAAGCTCTTTATCAATAGCTTCTTCTGTAACGCCAATAGTTCCAGCCGTGATCTTAAGTCCTTCAACCACGTACATAAGATTGCGAGCACATCCAAGAGGATTCTCACAATAGAACTCACCAGACTGGGCGCCTGTTTCAATGAGCTTCTCAACTATTCGAACTGCTGTGTCAAACTGACGTTTAAGGGGATTATCGGAAACAGCTGCCTTATGAAGTGTGAAATACTCATATGTAGCAACTGTGAGATTGTTCTTTTTTCTTAAGATTTCTTTTTTCTGTTCCTTGAGGAAAAGAGCTAACATATCGCCCGCTGTTGCGTTGCCGGAAACAGCTGCAAGAACTGCCTCTTCGTCATCGCCGCCGATATCATCGGATAAAACTGAAAGGAAAAGCTCCTCAGTACTGGAGAAATAAAGATACAAGCCTCCGCGACTGATCTCGCAGGCATCTACGATATCCTTCATAGTTACATTCTTGAAGCCTTTTTCAGAAAAAACTGTTCTGGCCTTATCAATAATGTACTTTCTCTTCTGAACTGATTTCTCTCCCATCTCTCCTCCGGAAAAACTGTTATGCTAAGGGGCTTGTGGTTTCTTGTCCCCAGAATCTTACCAGATCGTCCATCTTCTTGACAACGTTATAAAGGACTCCTGTCCTCACACCCTCAGCCCACTTGCTGCCCTTGGTCATGCCCTGAAGGATATAGCATGAAAGGATCCCTGCAAGATCGTCGATGTCAGTGATCTGTGCATCCTGAATGAACATAAGCTCATCCTTGGGGGAACTTAATCTGTTCCTTGAATATGTGTAAACATAGTTTCTGTCGATCAGATTGGTGGTCTGTGCTGCCTTAACAAAGGCAAGAAGGTTAGAATCATAAATTGGGAATGGCATAGATTTAAGATCGCTGTTTGAATAGCTCTGTGCCACCTCGTGACTGGCATTATCCTTAAGCCAGCGAAGGTATGGCGTTATCTTTTCAAGCTCAGGACGATACCTTTGAACGATATCCTCAACACTGTTTTCATTGACACTTTTGTCATTTTCAAAATTCATGGAAACCCGCGCCTTTCCTGGCTCCTAGCCATCTTACTGATATCATTTTTAAAGAAAAGCTCCTAGTTCGAGCTCCAAAACATTATAGCAAGTACGTGCCGTGATGTCTAGACAGTTTTCGTTTGTTCGCGTTATCATTATTAATACGAGAAACACCGCGAAAGGAGCGCATTTTCATGCTGGAAAACTTCGAATATTACAAGGTCTTTTACCATGTTGGAAGACTAAATAGTATCACTGCAGCGGCAAAAGAGCTGTCCATATCCCAGCCAGCTGTCAGCCAGTCCATACACCAGCTTGAAACCGCCCTCTCCTGCACTCTGTTTCAGAGGACTGCAAGAGGCATGAAGCTCACCAGCGAGGGCGCCCTTCTATATAGATATGTAGAGAGGGGCTATCAGGAATTTGACCTCGGGGAAAAGAGACTTAAGCAGCTCCTTCATCTTGACGCAGGAGAAGTCAGGATCGGAGCCAGTGACATGACCTTACGATTCTTTCTTTTGCCATATCTTGAGAAGTTCCATGAGCTTCACCCTGGCATCAAGGTAACAGTAACCAACGGTCCTACTCCTGAGACTTTAAGCTACCTTGACAGGGACCTTATAGATTTTGGCGTTATCTCATCTCCCTTTTCGGAAAAAGAAAATTACGAGTACCACGAGGTTGCTGAAATAGAGGATACCTTTGTGGCTGCCAGACGCTTTACTCAGTATAAAAATAAGATGATGGATTACAAGGACTTGGAGCAGCTCCCTCTTATCATGCTTGATGGCAAGTCCTCCACAAGAGACTATGTGGATTCATTCCTAAGGGACAACAATGTCAACATCCAGCCAGAATTTGAGCTTGCTACCAGCGACATGATCGTTCAGTTCACCTTAAGAAACCTTGGAGTTGGCTGCGTTGTTAAGAGCTTTGCAAAAGAGTATTTAGAAAGCGGAGTCCTGTTCGAACTCCGCTTCAATAAGATTCTTCCTAAAAGAAATATATGTGTTGTAAGTGACAAGTCAAGGCCTCTTTCCCTTGCAGCATCAGAGCTGCTGAGGCTTATTGTCGTCCAGGATGAGCATTAAGATTCCTGCGATCCTGCTGACAAAGAGAAGGGTGCAGATCTTAAAAGCCATGCCAAGTGGCTCTCCCTTTTCCAGCTTCTTAAAGCAGCTGACTGTCATTGGTACGCACCAAAAAAGCGGGATGAAATAAAGACTTGCTCCCCAAAAGCAGGCAAGGACCATGAATATCTTGATGGCTGTAACTATGCCATTCTTTTCTCCTGACTGTTTGTACACATAGGATGGGGTGCTCTCCACGTAAGTATTTGGATCAAAACCTGGCACCTGCGCTTTTTCTACTACTGCAGGAGTTTGAGGCGCCTCCATTCCAGGTACGGGAGAACCGCAGTAAGAACAGAACTTCTCTCCATCAGCAAGAGGTGCTCCGCAAAATTGACATTCATTCATCAGTACTTTACCCCCAGCTTCCTTAGATCTTCTTCTACCTGGTCATAGGACTTAAAGATGATTCCGTTCCATCCAAGCTTAACAGCTGTCTCTATATTTTCCGGTGTGTCATCAATGAAAACTGTCTTGTCTGGAACAAGATCATAGCGCTCCATAAGGAGTTTATATATCTCTTCCCCAGGCTTAACTACATGGTCTTTGTAGCTAAGGATTCCGCCGTCAACATAATCAAGGAATCCCATTGCTTCCTGACAGTTATCTACAGCCATCTTGCTGAAGTTTGAAAGAACAAGAACCTGGTAGCCTGCTGCCTTTATGGCATTGATCCATGGAATGGTTCTTTCTCTCTTGGTAACAACATCAGTCATGTCTGAAAAAGCTTGTCTGATCTCAGCTTCTATCTCAAGGTCGTTCTCCACAAAGAGGTCTTTGATCTCCTCGATTGTGAGATTTCCCTTGTCAAACTCAACCCAGTCCTCGCTAAATACAGAAGCCTTGGCAATCCTGTCAACCATGGCATCATCAAAACCATTTCTTGCAATAAGTGGTCTCCAGGCAAAGTCAACAAGCACATTTCCGATATCAAAAACGATAGTTCTGATGTTTCCCTCAGGGATCACGTTTCCATACTTGTCATGCATCTTGTTGCTGGTCATGGGATCAAGTGATGCAACAGTGTGTCTTCCTGTAATTGCACCGATTGACCAGATAAGGAGCCACAATACAATCGGCACTGCAATTGTTGCAGCAACGCATGTGATGAATACATTGTAAGTTTCTGGTGAGCCTGTAAGCGCTTCGTATAAAAGCACCAGATACATGCCAACCAAAAGGATTATGCCTATCCAGGCTAACACTCTTTTATATGTAGGAGTCTTCTTATTATTTGTTTCCATTTTTCACCTGTTCTTCTAAAATGTATGATTCGTTATGTTAAAAAAGTTTCCCAAAAACACTGCATATCATACACTAAATGAGCTAAATAGGCAAATAAATAGCCCTCTGCGCAGGCATAAACCTGTGCAAAGGGCATTTTTTAGAAAAATTCAGCTACTAATGGTCATGTAAACTGCATTATCATCAGCCGTTAATTGTGAACTGACCAATAAGTCTGTTAAGACTCTCAGACTGCTCGGAGAGCTCAACTGATACTGCGCTGGACTCCTCGGCTGTAGCGGAGTTGTTCTGAACAACGCTGGAGATCTGCTCGATTCCTCTGTCGATCTCGTCCATGCTCTGAGCCTGCTGACCTGCCAGGTCTCCAGTCTCGATGATCATCTCTGTGATCTCCTCTACGCTGTGCTGCATAGCATCGAGAGCTTCTGTAGTCTCAGCAACAACGGCATTACCATTGTTGATCTCTTCCATAGTATCAGCAATGAGCTGATGTGTATTCTTGGCAGCTTCTGTACTCTGATCTGCAAGTTCTCCGATCTGCTCAGCAACAACTGCAAATCCTTTTCCAGTTTCTCCAGCTCTTGCAGCCTCGATTGAAGCGTTGAGGGCAAGGAGTGAGGTCTGCTTGGCGATAGCTTCGATAGTGTTTGTAACCTGCTCAATCTCAGCAGAAGCCTCTGTGATCCTTGTCATGGCATCTGTAACAAGATGCATCTTTCTTGCACTGAGTTCTGCGTTATCTCTAACGGATGTAGCCATGTTCTTACTTCTCTCAGCAACATCAGCAAGCTGCTTGGTCTGCTCTGTAATGGAGTTGACTGAAGCTGTGAGCTCCTGAACTGCAGCTGCCTGGTCTGTAGCACCTTCTGCCAGGTCTGTTGCTCCCTGAGACATGTTGCTGGCGCCCTGAGAAACCTGTGAAGAAGAATTCTTAACTTCAAGAAGTGTACTTGAAAGGTTATCTGAAATATCTGAAAGAGCACTGCTGATGGCCTTGTAGTCACCAACATAGAGATCTTCGTTCTTTGAACCTGCGGAGAAGTCTCCAGCAGACATTCTGTGGAGGGTCTCATCAATGTCTTTTACGATATTCTCAATAATATTAGTTGATTCTGTAATGTCGTCTGCGAGCTTACCAAGCTCATCGTTGGCATCAGTCTCAACGTGGATCTCAAGCTTACCCTTAGCCATATCATCAGCAGCCTGTGAGATTGCTTCGATAGGTCCAAGAATACTGTCTGTAAGAGCCTTTCTAGCTTTTGCTGAATACAAAAGCGCATAGATAACAACAACAAGAGAAATGATGGTCATTATGATAACCATTACAAGTGCAAGAACATAAGCCCTTGCAGCTCCCTCTTTTGCGTTGATACCGATCTGCTTAAAGTCCTTAACAACTACCTTTATAGCTTCGTTGGTATTGTCAACGTAGTATTTATATATCTCTTCATGAGATGCTCCTGATTCAAACATGCTTACAAGAGTATCATCAGATTTATCAATGTCATCCAAATGCTGATAAACTGTTGTCAGATCGCCACTGTATACTTTGCTTAAAGTATCAAGACCATCCTTCATCTCCTGGATCTTTTCATAGGCTCCATCCAGCTGTTCCTGTCTGTCCGCCGCATCCTCTGCATTCATAGCCCACAGATAATACTTTGCAAGAGCCTGAATAGTGATTCTGATTTCGCCCTGCTGAGTGTTCTGCTCATAATACTTATTGTAGATATTGCCCAGGTTGAAAAGAGCTGCCAGATCAATGAGCACAATAACTACGAAAATTGCGATCAGATTAGTTCTGAATCTGCCGAAAACCTTCTTAAACTTATCAGAAACAGATAAATTCTTGAAACTATCCTTAGCAAACTCGTTCTGCTTTTCAGCTTTAGCCATAACAACCTCCATAAATTGGAATAATAAATAGCACCTGCACCTTATATTTTATGCGAAATTCCGTGTATTGTGTCTAAATAATGCGTAAATTTATATAAAATTTCGAAAAATAAGTATAACTTATATCTAATATAATAAATATTGATTTTACTTATAAGACGATTTACTGTATATTCTTTTGTGGAAAGAAAACTGCTATCAGAATGATAGTTACTATGAGGAGGCTATTTATGGTAAAAGCTGTTGTAGGTGCCAACTGGGGTGACGAAGGAAAGGGTAAGATCACTGATACTCTTGCAGATCAGGCCGACGTTGTTATCCGTTTTCAGGGCGGTGCCAATGCAGGACACACAATTGTAAATAATTATGGTAAGTTTGCACTTCACACAATGCCATCAGGTGTTTTCCATCAGAACATTATGAACATCATTGGCAATGGTGTTGCTTTTGATATTACCAAGTTCATGAAGGAGCTTGATGAGATTACATCAAAGGGTGTTCCAATGCCACAGATCATGATCTCTGACAGAGTTCAGGTCATGATGCCATATCATGTGTTATTTGACACATTAGAAGAGGCAAGACTTGCTGGTAAGAGCTTTGGTTCAACCAAGTCAGGTATCGCTCCTTTCTATTCAGATAAGTTCGCCAAGATCGGATGGCAGATCAACGAGTTCTTCCAGGATGACGATGTCATCAAGGAGAAGATCGCAAGAATCGCTGAGATCAAGGACGTGCTTTTAGTTAATCTCTACCATTCAGATCCTATCGATCAGGAAGCTCTTTTCAACCAGATTGTAGAGTGGAGAGAGCAGGTAAAAGAGTATGTTGGAAACGTATCTCTTTATCTTGACCAGGCAATCAAAGAGAACAAGACAATCCTTCTCGAGGGTCAGCTCGGAACCATGAAGGATCCAGATCACGGAATCTATCCTATGGTTACAAGTTCTTCACCTCTTGCAGCTTACGGTGCAATCGGTGCTGGAATCCCTCCATATGAGATCAAGCAGATCGTTACTGTATCTAAGGCTTATTCTTCAGCAGTTGGAGCTGGTGCATTCGTATCAGAGCTCTTTGGAGACGAGGCTGAGGAACTTAGAAGAAGAGGCGGCGACGGCGGTGAGTACGGCGCAACAACCGGAAGACCAAGAAGAGTTGGCTGGTATGACTGCGTAGCAAGTAAGTACGGCTGCAGACTTCAGGGCACAACAGATGTTGCATTCACAGTTCTTGACGTACTTGGATATCTTGATGAGATTCCTGTATGTGTTGGATACGATATCTACGGCGAAGTTACAACAGAATTCCCTGTAACTCACCTTCTTGACAAAGCTAAGCCAGTATTCAAGACTCTTCCAGGCTGGAAGTGCGAGATAAGAGGCATCAAGAACTACGAGGATCTTCCAGAGAACTGCAGAAAGTACATCGAGTTTATCGAGGAGCAGATCGGCTATCCTATCACAATGGTAAGTAACGGCCCTGCCCGTGACGACATCATCTACAGAAAGAGCAAGTTCAGCAAATAATACGAGATCTTGAAAAATAAGAGGCTGAGACAAATTGATTGTCTCAGCCTTTTTTGTTTAGCCGTTTAACTTCTCCAATATTCCATTCACCTCATCCGTTGACAGGATTCCGAAGGATGCCAGGTTGATGATTGGCATCTCAAGGATCATCTTTTCAAACATCTCTGCGCCGCCCTCTCCCAAGGCGTCGTCATCTTCTGACTCTCCCATTCCATCATTCATCTGCTGCAGTACTGGTCCAAGGATCGCCTGACCCTTCTTGGTATCCAGGATGTCCTCTATGGCAGTGAACTGATCAAAGGTTATTGGAAGCTCAGATGTGCTCTCAACGTGTACTTCCGCTGTCTGTCTGATATCGTTTACAGAGGAGCCTATCATGATGCTGTAATCGCCACTTGGTACGTAGAAATCATGGATCTTAGTTTCATAGTAGGCAAAAGCTCTGCTGTCCAGAGTAAAGGTAACAACCTTCTTTTCACCAGGCGATAGTTCCACCTTGGTAAAGCCCTTGAGCTCCTTGTATGGCCTTGAAACCTTGCTACTGCCAGGACTTACATAGAGCTGAACTACCTCTTTTGCAAGGTAGCGGCCTATGTTCCAGATCTCTACAGAAACATCAACGTTGTCCTTATCTGTAATACTATCCTTGCTGACCTTTATATCAGAGTACTCAAACTCTGTGTAGCTAAGGCCGTGGCCAAACGGGAACAGGCCAGGACGTCTCTTTTTCTCATAATATCTGTATCCGATGTAGATGCCTTCTGCATAGACAGGATTACCGCCATCTCCAGGGAAGTTAAGAAAACTTGGATTATCTGTAAGCTTAAATGGATAAGACTCAGCCAGCTTACCTGAAGGAACAACATCTCCCCACAAAAGGGAAACTGTGGCATCTCCCACCGCATCTCCTGCAAGCTGCATATCAAGCACCGCATCAACGCTCTCTATCCATGGCATTGCAACAGGGGCTCCGTTATGCATAACAACTACTGTCTTCTTGCCCTGATGGGACAGCTCGTCGATGAGCTTGTCCTGCTCCGGAGGAAGGTTTATGTCTTTTCTGTCAAAGCCCTCAGACTCATAGGATCCTGGAAGTCCTGCAAAGATTACGATAATATCCGCCTCTCTTGCAGCTTCCACTGCCTCCTCAAGGAGAATGTAACTGTTTTTCAGATCTTTATTTCTGCTGTCATATCCAAGGGCAAAAGAGATTTCTTTTCCCGCTGCTCTTGCGCTGTCTACAGCGTTTGATACGTACGCGCTGTTTATATGTGAGGATCCTGAGCCCTGATATCTTGGTGCCTTGGCAAACTCGCCAACGAAAAGAATCTTATTGCCATCCTTAAGTGGCAGAGCTTTGTTCTCGTTCTTAAGAAGAACTGCACTCTCCTGGGCCAGCTCTTTTGCAAAGGCGTAGTCCAAAGCTCTGGTTTCATCTGTTGATGGGCCATAGTCCTTCTTGTTCTCAAGGGTCCAGTTAAGGGTATTCAGGATATTGGTAACTGCCCTGTCCACCTTCTCTTCTGCAAGCTCTCCGCTCTCAACAGCCTTTATAATGGCCTTTTCGTGGTCATCTCTTGGTCCTGGCATCACAAGGTCAAGCCCCGCTTCAACGCCTTCCTTAGGTCCCTTTCCTGCGCCCCAGTCAGTTACAACAAAGCCATCAAATCCCCACTTATCGCGAAGAACATCAGTAAGCATGTACTTGTTCTCTGAAAGATAGGTGCCATTTAGCTGGTTGTATGCACACATGATGGACTTTGGATGAGACTCTTTTACCATGATCTCAAAAGCAGTGAGGTAGATCTCGTGAAGAGTTCTCTCATCAACTGTTGAATTGCCGGACATACGCCTGTATTCCTGGTTGTTGGCTGCAAAGTGCTTGGGGCAGGCTGCAACGCCCTCTGACTGAATGCCATTTACGTAGGCTGCTGCAATCTTGCCTGCAAGATATGGATCTTCAGAATAATACTCGAAATTTCTTCCGCAGACAGGGCTTCTCTTCATGTTAAGTCCAGGGCCAAGGAGCATCGCAACGTTCTCTCTCTGGCACTCTCTGCCAAGGGTCTGTCCAAGCTTCCATGCAAGATCCACATCAAAGCTTGATGCCACTGCGCTGGCTGTTGGATAGCACACTGTGCTGATACTGGAATTAAGGCCAAGATGGTCGGTCTCACCCTCCTGTTTGCGAAGGCCGTTTGGTCCGTCGCACATCATAAATTCAGAAAGGCCAAGTCTCTCAACGGCCGTGGTGTGCCAGAAGTCGCACCCAGACAAAAGAGATGCTTTCTCCTGAAGTGTCATTTTAGATACCAGATCCTTAACATTCATAGATAGCCTCCTATTTAGAAACACGCTAAATCCGCGCAATTAGAAACTAAGAAAAAAGACATGTGACAAACCGCCACATGTCTTAATTATAAACTATATGAAGTTGTGATGTCACTTGTTAAGCTCTAATCTTTACGAAGGCTACAGCTTTTTTCTCCTCGATGTGTTCTGTCTTGCGAACGAGGCCTGAATCGTATACTGCGTATTCTGACTCTACATCCTCGTCTAACATACTTCCAGCTCCAAGAAGGTCAAGTGCCTTAAACTTTCCGTATGAAAGGTTCTGCTCCTTTGCCTTGATTGCGTCTGCCATGATAGCAATTGTGCTCTGGCTGACTGTCTGTCTACTCTTCGCGGAACGTCTCATATTCTGTTTCCTCCATGCTCATAAGAAATGATATTTTAAATGAAGTGACTTGTGAAATTTAGGCCCCTCAACCTATTGTAGTTCCACAACAAAATTTCATTTAATGGGTACATTATATATGAAAACGCAGGAGAATAGAAGGCACTTTGCCCCGTTAAATCATTAAATTTCTATGAAATATTTTTACGCTTTTTTTATTTATTTCTGAATTTTAATTCGCTCATCACCGGCAAGATAGCTCAGTAGCGCGGCTCTGGCGTGTTCCTTGTCAGTTGCTTCCACACTCACTGTAAACCTGTAGGTGTGCTTCTTCATTCCCTCTTCCTCGATCCTCTTCTTTTCGGCCTCGATAAGGGACTTTTCCTTGGTATCTTCGCTGGTCATCTCCATGATGTCAGCTATGGCAAAGCGTTTGAACTGCTCCTTGTTATCCTCGTCGCCTGAAAGATACCGCTCAATAAGTGAAATTGTATTTCCAAGATTAAGGTAATCCCCGTGGAGGAAGGACTCCATGTCCATGATCTCCTCCTCAGTCTTAATACCGTCTTCGTCCCAGCTTATCTCTTTTTCCATGAACTCTTTCTGGTCCTGGACATTGGCCTGCTGCCAGTCAAGCAGATACCACTTCCAGATCTGAAGGCGTCTTCTGTTTACGTCCTCATCGGAAAGCTCTGCCATCTTCTGACACGCATGCCTTACGCCCCTTGAAACCAGGGCATCCGTGGTCTCCGAAACGTTGTAGGTCCTGTCCTGGATCACCTTGTGCTTCTCGGTGTTCTCGATGGTCAGTCCCAAAACGTCATCTGATATAACCTTTAGGTACAACGAGTAATCCCCGTGTTTGGCAATGACAACAGGTCTTTCCTGGAGAATAGTATCCCTAAACTCCAAAAAAGACTTAAGAACGTCATCATTTTGAATGTACCTGAACAATCTGCTCATTTATTCCTCCAGCCAGGCCTTAAGTATTCTGGAAAAAGCCCAGCTTTTTAAATTCTTCTATCCTGCAAGGTCTTCCGTAGTAATATCCCATAAGGTCAGAAACGGGATACTGCTTGGCTACCTTTGCTTTTTCTTCATCCTCCACACCATGGAACGCAGTTCTGATGCCAAGTCTGTGGGCAAAAGAGGTAACGGCTTCGACCATGTATCTGACTGTAAGATTCTCTGTTATAGGGCCTGTAAGTGATGGCACCAGATTGATAAGGTCTATTGGCAGACTCTTTACAAGGTCAAGGGATGCAAAATCTGTGCAGTCAAGACCGATCCTGATTCCACAGGACTTAAGGAACTCAACCTGGCTCTTTAAGTGCTCAATTGACAATTGCCTGCTGGACGCTGCCATATCAAGGCAAAGTCCTGTTGCGGGATATCCGGTCTTTCTTAGGATCTCTAGAAGCGTTGTTCTGAACTCTGATCTCTCAAGCTGCATGAATGCAAGGTTTACACTTAAGTAGAAGTCCTTGTTTTTAAGCCTTATCTCCAGTGCATCCTTAAGGGCATTTTCAAGTATCCAGTTACCAAGAAGGTAGAATACAGGGTCCTGCTCAAGCCATGGCACAAACTCCGCAGGAGATACATCTCCGTAGGGCTCCTTGTGCCATCTAAGGAACACTTCCATGCCAACAAGGCGACCATCTGCCGCAGCCACAATAGGCTGATACTCCAGATAGAAGCCTTCAAATCCGTTTATTACGCTGTTTCTTACTTCATCAACAAGCTCAATGCTGCTCTTGTTGTTATCAAGCTCATCATTGTGGAAGATAATGAGATTGCCGTGTTTCTGATTCTTGGAATAATCAAGGGCATACTTGGCGCTGGTATAAAGAGAATGCTCATCCACGTTAAGATCCGTGCAGACGATCATACCTCCGGCGATCTCAGCTGTAACCTTGTTGCCCGAGATGATAAGTGACTCTCTGGTAAAAGCCCTCATCCTGCCATAGAACTTTTTAACATCGTCTATGGCCATGGTATCTGTGATAAACGCAAGCCTTGTACCCTCGCCCCTGAAGGCTCTTCCCTGTCCCTTGCCCTCCTCAAGGAGCTTAGAGGCAGTGGCCTTAAGGATATTGTTACCAGTCATGTAGCCATAGCGTCTGTTCACATCACCAAAGTCGATGAAGTTGATCATCAGGATGGAATAGTCCTTTTTGGCTGCCTTGAGCTGTCTCATGAAATTGAGCATCTCGTACTGGTTTGGCAAAAGAGTTATCGGATCGTTGTTATCTACGATACCTTTATTGATTATGGAGCACGCATAGTATGCAGGTCTTCCCGCATAGTCCTTGATGACAACGCCACGTGCGGCGCAGATAACGTACTCACCATTTTTATTCTTTGCTCTGTATTCGAAATTGGGATCAGTCTTTTTTCCCGAATAAACTACGCTTAAATACTCGACATACTTGTCTCTGTCGTCAGGGTGAATCCTTGTCTCCCACACAGATGCAGCGTTGTAGATATATTCCCCCGTAAGGCCAAAGTAATCCACTGCATTTGGAGACCACCTTGCTATGTTCTTGTCCATGTCATAGACATAGACATAGCGGCTTCGTGATGTAACCGCAAAGGTGTCAAAGATTCGATTGATTGTGTCTAAACTTCCTCCCGCCATTATTATGCTCCGTCCGCTATTATTTTATCTGGAAGATGCCTCTCCTCTGGCTGCCTTGGCAGCTTTGTGCTTTCTCTTGTTCTCGTACATAAGCTCATCGGCTTTCTTGACAACGTCTTCGAACTTGGCTCCATCTTCAGGATATCTGGCATATCCGGCACTTATGGACACTTTCAGGGTAACGTCTGATAAAACTACGTCCCTTGCGACATTCTCCCTCATTCTGGCGATAACGCTCTCATAGAACTTAGCATCATGGGTTCCGTGGATTACTACTACGAACTCATCACCGCCGATACGGAATGCCTTATCCTTTTCTCTTATACTGTTCTGAAGCCTCTTGGCTACGATATTAAGAAGCTCATCACCAGCGTCATGTCCGTAGGTATCATTGACCTGCTTGAAGTCATTGAGATCCATAAAGATAAGTCCGTAAGGAAGCTTCTTTTTGGAGAGCTCATCCATGTGCTCGTGGTAGCTTCGTGGGTTATTAAGATTCGTAAGGGCATCTCTGTAGGAAAGGATCTCCAGCTCTTTTGCTGCTTCCTGAAGAGAGATAAACGCTGTAACAAAGGCTGCTGCCAGCACGCTAATAACAACTGCTATCAAAAGAGCTGACAGAATCTCTGTAAGATTCATCCAGTGGTTGGCTGGGGCAATTGCCAAAATCCAGTAGCCGCCACCTACAGTGCTGACCATAGACTCTACAGGAGATGGTAGCTCTTTTTCTGAATACTCAATGATGATCCTGTCTTCACCAGTTATCGCGTTGTAACCAATGATCTTGTACTCGTAGTTGCTCTCTGCAAGTCCCTTAAGATCAACTTCAGAAAGGAACCTGGAAAGGCTAAGTGTAACAGAAGCAAAACCCCAGAAGCTGCTATCTGATACCTCTTCTGATGTATATATCGGCCTGAGAATGATGATACCATAGCTGTCATCCTCTAAAATAGTGGGCGCAATGAGAACAGAGGTGCCAGACATCTTGCTGTAGTCGGCATAAACACCTCTTGCACTGTCTTCAAACAGGTTTTCTCTGGCTGCAAGGCCATTGTCCAGCGGATATTTATATCTCACGATTCCACCAGGAGCCAGGGTTATATCGATAATATCGAGGTAGTCGTTGAAAACTTCGTCAGCAATAACCTGGAAGTTCTCAGCCGTAATATTGCCCTTGCTGCTCTGGACCTGAATCTCCATCATACGGGTGACATACTCACGCCTCTGGATCTCAGACTGGATATTGTGAACTATGGAGTCCGCAATAAACTGAGCCCTCTCTCTTCTTGCATTGGAGGCTGTGACCAGATAAAAAACTGCAACACTGGATGTGACCGCTAATGCAATTACAAAAGTAATCAAACCTGCTGTTATACTTCGCTTTTTCATCTTTGCCCCTCTACGACATATAAGTAGTCATAATTATTCAAATTAATTCTATCACATTTTCTAAAACCTAGCATTCATCTATTGCATGTTGGGGCGGGTAGCTTATAATTAAACATATTGCTAAAGAATGAGAGGTTTTTGGTATGTCACGAGCAGATAGAGAAAGTCGCGGAAAAGTAATCATCCGTACCAGCATTATAGGAATCATTACCAACGTACTTCTGGCTGGATTCAAGATGGTTGTGGGCCTTATTTCAGGTTCAATCGCCATCGTGCTTGATGCAGTCAACAACTTAAGTGATGCGCTGTCATCTGTTATCACCATTTTAGGAACTGCCCTTGCTGGCAAGGCACCCGATAAAAAGCATCCTTATGGATACGGCAGGATCGAGTACCTGAGCGCCATGGTGATCTCTATCATCGTACTGTACGCCGGCGTAACTTCTCTTATTGAGTCAGTTAAGTCAATTTTCCATCCGGAAGCAGCAAACTATAATGCAGTTACTCTGGTTATCGTGGCTGTGGCTGTTGTAGTTAAGATCCTTCTTGGACAGTTCTTTATAAACACTGGCAAAAAAGTCTCATCCGAGTCCCTTGTTGCTTCAGGAACCGATGCAAAATTTGATTCTATAATCTCAGCTGCAACACTTGTAGCTGCCATCATATTCCTTACAACAGGTCTTTCTGTAGAAGCCTACCTTGCGGCAATCATAGCAATCGTTATGATTAAATCCGCTCTGGAGATGCTTCGCGACACCATCAGTGAGATCCTTGGTGAGCGTATTGATGCTTCTTTGTCAAAAGAGGTAAAGGCCACCATCAAATCTGTTGAGGGAGTCCAGGGAGCATATGACCTTATCTTTTCAGATTATGGCCCTGACAGGGTAATGGCTTCTGTTCATATCGAGATCCCGGACACCTTTAATGCCGGTCAGATCGATGAGATCACAAGAGAGATCCAGGAGAAGGTTTATAAAGAGCACAACATTTCTCTGATATCCATAGGCATCTACTCAGTCAACACCAAGGACGAGGCAACCATTGCCATGAGAAATGCCATTTCAAAGGCTGCTACTTCTCACAAGGAAGTCCTGCAGATGCATGGATTCTTCGTAGACTTTATCAGGAAGGTTATCCGCTTTGACCTGGTTTTGGATTTTGTTCCAAATAACCACGATATCTACCTTGAGACAATAAAAGAAATTCAGGGAATGTACCCTGAATACCAGATAGTCGCCAATATGGATGTCAGCTACAGTGACTGATGTTTTACGAATAAATAAAGGGGAACGCTTTTATAGCGTTCCCTTTTTGTTTTACATATTTAGATACTTTCGAAGATATAAAGTCTTGTATCGCCGGTTCTCATTATGCGGGTCTTGTCGTTATATCCTGTACCAGCAAAGGATGCGTTAAGAGACAGTCCTCTGTTCTTAAATGCTGCGCCTGTAAGAGTATCTACCTGCTCCTCGCTGCTGATGTCCTTGAACTTGTCGATAAGGTTATGAACAAGGCCGTCCTGCTTGATATGGACAGGAGCCACAGCGTTAATGAGAGTACCAAGGTCCTTGATGCTGTATGGAACCTTTCTGTTCTTGACTATATACAGGGTGTCGTCATTAAGTCCTGCAGCCCTTATACATCTGTAGTCATTACTTGGAGTAGCATTTCTCTCAACAGCAAAGGCAACTGCCTTGTGCTTATCCTCTGATACGATAAGGAATCCGTAGTCAGGGAGTCTGTAATAGTCCCCAAACTGGAACAGCGCCCTGTATTTCTTGTAGAACTCTACCTGGTCCTTAATGAGCTTCTTGTCAGTGTCATTCATATCACACAGGTTAAGCTCATATCCAAAGCATCCTGCTGCAGCCAGCTCAAACCTTGACTCCAGAGGACTGTTCATAAGGGTCTGGTGGTTAGGTGTTGCTGAAACATGGGCTCCTACAGTGCTTGCAGGATATCCGTAGCTATAACCTCTCTGGATATCAAGTCTGCAGAAGAAATCTGTATCATCACTTCCCCAAATCTGTGGGAAGTAGCATAAAATTCCAAGATCAAATCTGTTACCACCTGCTGAACAACCCTCAAAGAGAATGTCAGGGAACTCGTCTGTGAGCTCCTTCATAATGCGGTAGAGTCCAAGGTAATATCTGTGCTGGAACTCTCCCTGTCTGTCAGCTGAAAGAGATGTGCTGAACCTGTCAGAGAAGATCCTGTTCATATCCCACTTAACGTAAGATACCTTACCTGCGGAAAAGACCTTTTTCATAGCCTCTATTACATAGTCCTGAACTTCAGTCCTTGTAAGGTCAAGATTCATCTGGTTTCTGCCCTCAGAGTGGCTCTGTCCGGGAACCTGTACAGCCCAGTCAGGATGTGCTCTGTAAAGGTCACTGTCTCTGTTTACCATCTCAGGCTCTACCCAGATACCAAAGAGCATGCCAAGATCTGTGATCTTTTCTGACAGCTCTTTTATTCCGCCAGGGAGCTTTTTCTTGTTCTCAGTCCAGTCTCCAAGGGAACTCTTGTCGTCATTCCTTGATCCAAACCAGCCATCATCCATTACAAAGAGCTCTATGCCACACTTCTTGGCTTCTTTTGCAAGGCTAAGAAGAGACCCTTGTGTAAAGTTAAAGTAGTTGGCTTCCCAGCTGTTAATGAGGATAGGACGCTCTTTATCGCGCCATGAGCCCCTTACAACATGCTTTCTTACAAATCTGTGCATGTTCTTTGAAAGGCCATTGTATCCTTCAGAAGAGAATGTCATGACAGCTTCAGGTGCTTCAAAGCTCTCGCCCTTTGAAAGCTTCCAGCTAAAGCCTGTTGGCTGAATTCCGGAAACAAAGCGGCTTATACTTGCAGCATTTGAAGAAAGTGCCTCGTAGTGATTGCCACTGTATATCAGGTTGAAGCCATAGGCCTCACCATTATCGTCTGTTGTCTCAGGTCTTGATACCATCACAAAAGGATTGGATCTTGAGCCTGACTCACCAGCAGAGAGTTCCTCTGAAACAGCCTTTCCGCCGTTAACTACAGAGTCGCTTCTGCCCATTTCATAGGCCCATCTTCCGTGGAAGGAAGTGAACTTATTGCCAGTGTCATAGAGATCAACACAGGTGCTAAGGAGCCTGTCTACTGTAAGCGCATCATCATTGTCGTTATAAAGAACTGCGCTTCTTGTTATAACATCGCAGTCAGGAAATACGGAGTAAATAAGATCAAGTCTTGCGGCGTACTCTTTATCTGTGAGCTTTAAAATGAGCTGCTCGCACTCACCTGCGTCATCATAGGAAGATGGCAGGGTCTTAAGAGCTCTTTTGCCCTTCCTGACTTCATAGTCGTAGTAAAGGAAATTGGCGGTTGTAGAGCCATTTCCATAAGTCACTTCAAGGAGAGGCTCCCTGATGTCGCCCTTACCAAAGCTTGGTGCCTCGAGGCCATACATCTCAAAGGCCACATTATTAAACTCTTCGCTGTAGCTGACCATATTGCCGCCCACAAAGTAGTGCTTTGGCGCAATAGCCGTCGCAACCTTCTCAAGCATTTCCTTGTCTGCCTGAGGAAGGTCGATCTCAGAGCGAAGCTTCTCGTACTTTTTCTCAGAGATCAGAGATCCTCCGTAGTGCAGGTGCTCAAGGTGTCCTGTCTCCATTACTCTGAACATATAGGATGTATTTTTTGTCTGTAAAAGAAATATCTTCCCATCAGCGTAGATCATTGTTTACCCTCCAGATCAGGTCAAACCCTAAGTCCATTGATGATAATGTCGATCATGCCATTTAAAGCCTCTTCATAGCTTACGTTGGTCTTGGAAAGCTCCTCTGATCCAAGGAACTTCTCAATGGCACCCTCGATAGTGAGCTTAACTACAGGAATTGGCATCTTTTTGAGTTTGCCCTCATCCATGGCCTGCTTTAAAAGCTTCTCTGTCTCTTCCCAGTCGCTCTCAATCCTTGATGCGAGCTTACTGTAAACCAAAGGATATTTGTCCTTGAGCTGATAAGCCATTCTGAAATCGATGTTGCGATAGTTGTCTGGAAGACAGACGATAAGTCTTGTGAGCTTCTCTACGATATCCAGAGAGTCGTCCTTAAGAACTTCTGCTTCCTTCTGCTTAATGGCTGTGAAGCCGTAATCAACAGTTGCGAAAAAGAGCTCGTCCTTGTCGTCAAATTCCTTGTAGATTGTCTTTTTACTGATGTGGAGTTCCTTGGAAATGTCGTCCATGGTGAACTTCATTCCCTTCTGATTAAACTGATTGATCACAGACTCCATTATGCTCTGTCTTAAATTTTCCATTGTATCCCCCTTATAGTCTATTACTTAAGCACTTCTTTGAGATAATCCCAAACGTTTGATACCGATTTTACTGATAACTTTTCTTTTGTTGAATGAATGTCCTGCATGTCTGGTCCGATTGAGATGCAGTCAAGATCATCTATCTTCTTGCTGAGGATTCCGCACTCAAGTCCTGCGTGGATAGCCTCAACTCTTGGCTCTACGCCGTACATCTTCTTGTAGACAGCCACCATGTGGTCACGAAGCTCTGACTGCTGTCTGTACTTCCATCCAGGGTATGAACCACTAACTGAAACCTCTGCGCCAAGTCCTGTTGAAACCATTTTTACCTTCCTGATAAGGTAGTCCTTGGAGGACTCAACTGAGCTTCTGACTGACTGGTCAGTTTCAACCATATCATCTGTTGTTTTAAGAACACCCAGGTTAAGTGATGTCTCTACAAGGCCTTCAACGCTGGAACTCATAGCCTGAACGCCGTCTGGCATCATGCAGATCATGGAAAGAGCCTTGAATGTATCCTCAGCTGTGATAACAGGTGCTGTACTATCTCCCAGCTCTTTTACTTCGATATTAAGTCCAGGATCCTTGACCTCAAGCTCACCTCTGATATCAGAAAGAGTTGCTGCTACAGAAGCTTTGAACTTGTCTGCCTCAGAGCCGTCCATTGTAACTACTGCAAAGGAAACATTAGGAATGGCGTTATCTGCAACGCCGCCCTCCATGGTCTCAAGGTTAAACTTTGCACTGTCCAATGCCTCCATAAGTGTCCTTGCAAGGATGATATTGGCATTTCCTCTGCCGCACTTTATCATCTCTCCAGAATGGCCACCCTTAAGGCCTGAAACCTCAACCTTGTAGCGTTTGCCGCTACCAGCCTGTCTCTTTACAGGAAGCTTTGAGCAAACCCTGGCGCCACCAGCGCAGCTTACGATAAATGCTCCCTCTTCCTCGTTGTCTATGTTGATGAGCTTCTTGCCCTTAAGATCTGAAAGATCGATAGCTGTAGCTCCAAACATTCCAGTCTCTTCATTGGTTGTGATAACAACTTCAAGTGGAGGATGTGGAATATCCTTGGAATCAAGAAGTGCCAGGCAGTATGCAACTGCGATACCATCATCACCACCAAGGCTTGTTCCGTCAGCCCATACAAACTCTCCATCAGTCTTAACTCTAAGACCATCTGTGACCATATCTATGTCTGAGCTGTCTTCCTTAACAGCAACCATATCCATGTGTCCCTGGAGGATAACAGGCTCTCTATCCTCGTAACCAGCGCTTGCAGGAGCTTTCATGATAACGTTGAGCTCTTCGTCCTGCCTTACCTCAATGCCTCTTTCTTTGGCAAAAGAGACTAAGTAGTCACTGATCTTTTGCAGATTCCCTGAACCGTGTGGAATATTGCATATCTCCTCGAAAAAATGAAATACCTCTTTGGGCTGAAGATTTTCAAAAGCCATTTTGGCACCTCCAATTTATTAAATGGGTCTCTCCCCAAAATTACATAAAAATAAGGAGTCTTAATTACTTAAGACTCCTACATTTTACTATCAAAAAACTATTTTTACAACTATAGTTTCCAATTTTTAATTTATGCGATCTTCTCTTTTGCGAGCTCTGCAAGTGTCTTGAATCCATCAGGATCATTTACAGCCATCTCTGCAAGCATCTTTCTGTTGATGTCTACGCCTGCAAGCTTAAGACCATGCATCATGTTGCTGTATGAAAGACCATTGATACGAGCTGCTGCGTTGATACGTGTGATCCAAAGAGATCTCATATCTCTCTTCTTCTGCTTACGTCCAGCGAATGCAGATGTGAGTGCTCTCATAACTGACTGCTTAGCAACTCTGTACTGCTTGGATCTAGCTCCTCTATAGCCCTTAGCGAGCTTTAATACTCTATTGTGCTTCTTCTTGGCATTTAATGCGCCTTTAACTCTTGCCATCTTAAATTCCTCCTATTACTAATCAAAAATCTTCTCTTCGCTACCAGTATCTAACATTAAGCGTAAGGAAGGATCTGCTTCATTGTCTTTACATTTGTAGCGTCAACAAGTCCTGCATGACGAAGATTTCTCTTTCTCTTTGTGGACTTCTTTGTTAAGATGTGGCGCTTGTACGCTTTGTTTCTCATGAGCTTGCCTGTGCCAGTTACCTTAAATCTCTTGGCAGCGGATCTCTTTGTTTTCATCTTTTGCTGCATAACTAAATCCTCCTATATCTTTGCAAAAAATTTTTTACTTAATTCTTTTTCTCAGTAAGGAACATTGTCATACTACGTCCCTCAACCTTAGGCTGTTTCTCAATAACTGCAACGTCTGAAAGAGCCTGGGCAAAATCTGTAAGGATGTGAACGCTTGCTCCCATATGAGCCATCTCACGGCCGCGGAAACGAAGTGTGATCTTAACTCTGTTGCCTTTCTCAAGGAACTTCTTGGCAGCATTAACCTTAGTGTTAAGGTCGTTGGTGTCAATGTTAGGTGAAAGTCTGATCTCCTTGATCTCAACAGTCTTCTGTTTCTTACGAGCCTCTTTCTCCTTGCGGAGCTGCTCATACTTGAACTTGCCATAGTCAACAACCCTGCAAACAGGTGGCTTGGCAGTTGGGGCGATCATTACAAGATCAACGCCCTCATCATCAGCAATCTTTCTGGCATCTGCAAGGGCCATAACACCCAGCTGCTCGCCATCAATGCCGATTACACGAACCTCTTTAGCTCTAATCTGATCGTTAATAAATAACTCGCTAATGGTTTTATCCTCCTGAAAAAAAGTGGATACATCCGCAAATGTATCCACTAAAAAATCATAGTCAGAATCCGCACTTATTGTGCTGGATTTGAAAAGATATTAACCGCTACTGGCTGTGCCGCAGGGTGAGAGTGGATACTCTGCTTGGTTTTCAAATACTCAAGTACAATAACACATCTAAAAATGTATGTCAACAATATTTTTGCATTATTCTCTGGAGAAAGACCTGGCAATTGCTGCAACTGCTCCAAAGAGCACTGCTGCGATAGGCCAAACGATCCATGTCACAGCCCATCCATTTGTGATAAAGCTCCATGCAAGGTATCCTGCAAGTACTACTGGCCAGTAGATTCCTGCAACTCTGCTTACGGTCTTGTTAGCTCTTTTGCCCTCTGTATTGTAATCGCCCTCCTGAAGGAGCTTGTTGTAAGAGCCCATAATGCTGCTGACTCTGATGATCATGTTTACTCCAACTGCTACCATTATAAGAAGAACTGCAACCATCGCTGTGATGATGGCGCCATTACGTGTAGTAGAAACAAAGAGGCTTGTGACAATAAGTGGAAGAGCTGAAAGAATGCATAAAACTACTCCAATGGCGATAAATAACGTGTGTTTCTTTTCAAATCTGGCCTTCTTTTCCTTGACCATTCCATCTACACCATAGGCTGTGTCGATGTCTACGCTCTCAAGAAACTCGTAGGGCTCAAGGTATCTGCCGTTTAAGATGAACATAAATACAGCCACAGCCACCATGAGAAGAAGTACTGTGATTCCCACTCCTACTGCAACCATTTCAGAAACAAATCTGGTTGATGAAAGACCTGCAAGTGCAATAAGAAGTGCTGGTGAAAGGATGCACATTGAAACTGCGTTAGCAATGTTTGGAGTAGTCTTTTCTACTACATTAAGGTAGGTTGATGACTCTTCCATGCTTACAAATCTGCGGCTTCCTCCAGCAGACTCTCCGCTGTCCTGTACAATAACAGATGTAGAAACTTCTTCAATCTCATCCTTTAATAAGTAGTCTGTGGTCACTCCAAAGAGTTCTGCCATCTTAAGTATGCGGCCAAGATCCGGTGTTGACTGAGCACTTTCCCATTTAGAAACAGACTGTCTTGAAACATCAAGTTTATCTGCAAGCTCTTCCTGTGACCATCCAAGCTTTTTTCTCTCGTTAATAATTTTGTCTGCAAGTATCATTTTGTTTTCCTCCGTTATTTTCGTTTTCAGTTTTTGTTTTCTGTGAACTCAGATTACGAAAAATAACAGTTGCAATCTATAAAGTCGTCTTGGAAATTTGTCAACTGATGGTTGCAAATGCGTCAACCACGCCTTTTCTTGTTGTGATTGGACAGCGGTCTGAAAATGGTCATACGCCCGGTCCATCCAACGATTCTTGTGATGATTATTCCAAAAAAGATTCCTATGGCATCTATAATAACATCTTTTTTCTGAGGAGTCCTCCCCGCCACAAAAGACTGGTGGTATTCATCAAGACAGGCAAAGCCCACACAAAAGATACCTGCAGAAAACACAAGCCACAGGCCTCTTACACCGTATACATAAAGGGGAAATGCCACAGAAACTGCAAGAAGAAAGTATTCTGTAAAATGCGCTGTCTTCCTGATATAATGCTGGCCCACCTCAGAGAGATGCTCAATATATTGCATACTCCAGCCCTTATCCAATGTTTCATTGGCGTATGTCAGGACCTTTACTCCCACCTCATAGCTGAGGGCGCTGCTCTCATCAGCATCCTGGGATGAAAACATAAATATCAGACACATCATCACTATTGCAGGCGCAAAAGACAAGGGTTTTAGCACAAACCTCAGTGTCTGCCTGATATATTCCAAAAAATATTTCATGACTGATCAGCTTACCCGTTTCCACATCTACAGACTCAATATCTTTTCAATACTTCCATCCTGGATTATCACCGGATACAGATCTTTATTTTTGATATTGAGCTTTTTGATGCTGTCATTTATCTGACTGTCAGTGACGTCATAGGTATTAAGGAAAATACTCCTTATTCCACTTGCTGCTGCCACCCCAACATCACTTGTAATGTCGTTACCTATCATAACACATTTTGACTTATCAAGGCCAAATTTGGACACAAGACCATCCATAAATGCAGGCTCTGGTTTTTTCACCATCCTGTCAGATGAGATAAATATGCCATTAAAGAATTCAAACAGATCGCAGGCCATCAGCTCTTTTACCGTAAAGGCCTTCTGGGCATTGGACAAAAGAAATATCTTCTTCCCGTGCCTTTGAAGCTCCCTTAAGGTGTGATCCACTCCCGAATACTTAATAAGCTTGTCCCTTGAAGTGTTTCTAAAGTATGTACAGATTGCCTGCATCTGAGGAGTTATGTATTCTTCCTCATCGTATTTGTGAGGCAGGTAAGAGGATGGGCTTTTTTCCTTCCCTCCGCTGTACTGGCCGATCTTCTCAGCGATGAGCCTGGTCCAGACCCAGGAGATCCTGATCTCAGGATATTTGGTTTTGATATGGGCATTCTTTGAAAGCCACTCTTTTAGCATCTGCTCCTCTTCGGCGCAGATCTCAAGATAGCGCTTCCTAAGCTCTTTGGCGCTATAGCTGGCTTTAAACTGATATTCGAGATAGGCAGCCATATCCTGCCACAGACCAGGGAGTTCCTCGTCTGTGTGGATATCGATAAGGGTGCCATATAGATCAAAAATGTAATTATCAAATGTCATAAGTATCCTCCTATCTGGTGAGGACTGCTATGCCATATGGTGCCATGGTCAGTGTGTTATCGGTTAAGGTGCTGACAGCTTCAGTAGTGTTTATCTGGTATGAAAGAGCCGTGTACTCTTTGGCAGTTTCGCTAAGACCAAGGTCCACTGTCTGCTCATCTGGTGATGCGTTTATGATAAACAGAAGTGATGATGGTCCAAAATAATCACCTGCCTGCTCAGGAGATACTGACCTTGTGAAGGCACAGATTTCCTTGTTTGACAGCTCTTTTACCGCTGTAGTAGTTCCTCTTGCTACCACAGGATAAGCGTTCCTTAGCCTGATAACAGCTTTGAAATAATTATATATTGAATAGGGGTCTTTTGTCTGCTCATCAAGGGCAGGATACTTCATCTTGAAGCTGTCCATGTTCTTAGGGCCCTTGCACATGCCCTGAAGGTCAGTAGTACTCCAGTACATGGGAGCTCTCTTATTTTCATCCTTGCCAGAGCCCTTCATTCCAAGCTCTTCGCCGTAGTAGATAAAAGAGTTACCGCCCATGATAAGACTAAGGCCGTAGGATAGCTTGATCTTGTCCTGTCCGCCACTTCCAGTGTAGTAGCCCGCAGACCTTGCCATGTCGTGGTTGGTGTAAAATGGCGCATTTACAGCGCTTTCGGATCTTCCCTGAAGGGTCTTCTCGGTGTTTTCCAGTGCCTCTGCAAATCTTGAAGCAGGGCTGTTTCCTCTTACGATGGATGCGATGATGCCCTCACTTCCTGCATATTCAAAGTCAAAAAAGCTGTCTATGCCGCTCTCATAGTACTTCTGATAGGTCGCAGCGTTGGCCCAGGCTTCGCCAACAAAGTAGGCGTCTGGGTTATCCTCTTTAAGCCACTTTAAAAACTCAATGTTCTTCTGGTCATCCCCGGTGTAATAGTAGGTTGTTGCATCAAGCCTGAATCCGTCTACGCCTCTGCCAGTCCAGAAATGCGTGATATCTGAAAGCTCCTGTCTCAGCGCATCGCTATCCAGATTAAGGTCTGGCATCTCTGACCAGAAGCGGGCTTCGTAAAAGTAGTCTGTATCTGAAACTGGCTCATAGCCAGCCTCTTTGGTGTTTGAAAAATGATAGTAGTCAAGATAAGGACATTCTGATAGCGCCTGCTCTGGGACTGCTCCGCCTGCTGCCTCAGTGTCTCCTGTATCCTCGGAGCCGCCAAACTCAAGTCCAGGGTGCTCTTTCAGGTAATCTGTCGCCTCTTTAAACCATGGATGCTGGCTTGAAGAGTGATTGAACACTGTATCTATGATCACATTAACGCCCCTGTCATGGCACTCTTTTACCAGATTATCAAAGTCCTCCAGGGTTCCATACTCAGGGTCAATGTCCTTGTAGTCTGTCACGTCGTACTTGTGGTAGGTCGTTGAAGGACTTATGGGCATTAGCCATATCTCGTTGCAGCCAAGGTCTGTATCAGTGGAATCATCGCCGTCATTGATGTAGTCCAGCTTCTTAGTAACACCGTTAAGGTCTCCGATTCCATCCCCATCGCTGTCATAGAAGGAATAGACGAAGATCTCGTAGGTTGTCCTGTAGTTGTCGTCAAGGACATTAACAGGAAGGTCTGTCTGCTGCGTTTCAGCCGCTTCGCTGCTTTCAGGCTCTGCCTGTTCTTCGCTTACTGCGCTTTTTCCACAGCCCGTCAGCATAGCCGCTAACAAAAGGCCTGCTATAGCTCTTTTCCCAAAAATATCCACTATCCTGTCCTCCCAAAAACGCGTGTATTTCTCTTTCCTGCTTCATCATAACATATCAGGCAGTTAAAGAAAACGTTTTCTTTGGTTAACATCTGGTAAAAAAACAGGAGGCACCATTTTCTGGTACCTCCTTGTAAGATATAAGCCTGTTTATCTGAAGAACTCCAGATCCTCCTTGAGCTCGTCTGCAAAGTTCTTAAGTTCTGCAGAAGTATCTGCAAGTCTTGAAGTCTCTTTGTTGAGCTCACTCATGGATGTAGATGTTGTCTCAGCAGAAGCTGCGTTCTCCTGAGAGATAGCTGAAAGGTTAGTCATAAGGTCTACCACAGCTTCTCCATAGCTGTCACAGGACTGAGCCTGGTCAAGAACCTCAACAACTGAGCTCTTGGTGAAGTCAATTCCTGTGCTGACACTTTCAAAGATATTGCTTGTTGCATCAATATCACTCTTCTGGTTTTGAATAAGCTCTGTCACTTCATTGATGGTCTCTACAGTCTTGTTGGACTCCTCTGACAGATTGTGGATGATGCCCTCGATTATCTTGGTAGATTCGTTGGTCTGATCCGCCAGAGTTGAGATCTCACTGGCAACTACCGCAAAGCCCTTACCAGCTTCTCCGGCTCTTGCTGCCTCAATAGAAGCATTGAGTGAAAGGAGGTTGATCTGGTCAGCAACAGAAGCGATAAGTGTAACAGCATCCTGGATCTTTCCTACGGATTCATCAGTCTTGCGAACCTGATCGACGATCTTGCCAAAGGCTTCCGTAGTGGAATCGCTGGATCTTGTCAGATTGTTCATATTGACGTTAGCTTCTTTTCCGTCGGAACTCATATTCTCAGATCTGTCTGAAAGGTCTGCAACACTATCCAGGATCTGCTGGATGTTGCTTCTGATATCAACAATCTTCTGTGAAGAGGTCTCGATATCCTTGGCCTGCTCGCCTGCGCCCTTGGAGATCTCCTCAATTGTCTCGCTGATCTCTCCCGCTACCTGCTTGGTCTTTATTGCGCTCTCCTCAAGGTTCACACCGGTATCTGCAAGAACATTACTCATGTTCTTAACCTTGTCCATTGTGCCCTCCAGGGTATCAAGGAATCCGTTAAGAGAACTTGCAAAGGAAGCAAACTCGTCCTTTCCTGATTCATCCGCTCTGGTCGAGATCTTACCTGAAGCAATCTCTTCAATCGCAGACTGGAAGGACTTAACACTCTTGTTGATTCCAATACTGATTCTGGCAAGGATAAGTAAAAGAACTACAATGCTGGCAATAAGAACGATGATGATAATGACTGTAACGCTGTTTCTTACAGCACTCATTTCATCCACAGCCTGGTTCTGAACACTTGCGCACAGATCACTAAGAGCTGTGTTTATCTCCTGATTATTAGCTTTTAGAGCAAGGGTATTGCCATCTATTGTCTTGATCTCATCAAATATGGCTCTCTTGGCTGCAAGGAGTGCCAGTGAGTTTTCTGCCAGAGATGGATCTGTTGTATATTTTGGTATGTTTTCTTCTATCTCTGTAAAAAGGGCTTCAATCTCCGCAAGGTTTGCTGAAACATCTTTTCCCTCTACTACAAGTTTACTGTATGTAGCCATCATGGCATCCAGGTCATCAAGGTGTGAAGCAAAGCCGTATACGCCAGAGATAGCGCCGCCGTACTTGTACTGATCACCGGGTGTGATAACAGAATTATCAAGATACAGCTCATATTCAAGGACAGGATATTTATCCATATCCAGATCTACAACGTTAAGGGTTGTTGATACTTCTTCCCAGGAATTGTGAGAAGCGTCGTATTTACCCGTAACCTTAATGGCCTTATCTCCGCCAAAGTCTGCTATCTCAGCACCCGCAAGGCCATCTCCGGACATTTCTGAAAGCTCTATAACAGAAAGATCAAATGGAAGTACATCTGATCCGTTCTTGAGCTTGATATTCTTGATATAGTAATCGCCCTTGTAAGTAAAGGTACCACCCACACGGAAGATCTGGTTATTACGTTTTCCTGCTTCAGGAAGCGCATAATCATAAACCATCATGGTGTAGTCTTTTCCGTCAACAGTGACCTGAGTTCCACCTTCGCCAAACACAGCGTCTATCCAGTGAATCTCGATCCAGTCGTTGTTATTTACAAGAACCTTGAAGCTCTCAGAAAGCTCTGCGCTGGCATCAAGGAACTGCTGGTACTTTCCAATCGAAGAATCATATCCTCTGTTGGAGTTGATGCTCTTGATCTCGTTGAAATTGGAGATATTCTGTTCAACGTTAGTTATGATGGAATCAACGGAAGACTGATAAGCAGGACCAGTCTTCTTTTTAAGCTGATTAGCCTTCTCAAGCATAGCATCCAGGTTATTAAGAGAGGCATTGAGATATGTCTCGTCAACATAGTACTGATAAAGCGCATCATTGGCCAGATTCTGGGCCTGGAGCACGTTTATCTCATTGACCAGTGAAACAACCTCACTGATCTGTCCATTTCTGTTAATTGATGTAACTCCAACTATTCCAATAATAAGCGCAGCTATGATTCCAAGTGCACCCATCATCAGGATCTTACCTTTGACCGACTGATAGAATTTTCCCTTCATTTTCAGCACCTCGCACATAAAAAAACGCTACAACGTGTATATTTATACTCATTGTAGCGTTTTCAAAAACATAAAACAACGAGGCAAGAGCCCGAAAATTCTTAAGTTTTTCTAAATTGGCAGTACTAAAATTAGCTCATTTTCGAATAATTATTAATTTAGAGGTTCTTGATACTGTCTGTCTTGATAATGAACTTAACACTGCTGTCCACATCATCGCTTGAACCACTGAAAGTCTTATAGCTGCTGCCTGCTTCCTGAATAGCCTGAAGTCTGTCAGTGAAGTCTGAAAGGTCTCCGTCAAACGCCTCGTAGATCTTCTTGATGCCCTCATCGTCAAACTTGGTGATTCCATCAAAGAGCTGTTTTACGCCATCGTCAAGCTCAACAGAACCGTCATAGAGCTCCTTGGTTCCATCTTTAAGCTCACCAGTACCATCATTGAGCTTACCAGCGCCATCTCTAAGTTCAATAGCTCCGTCGTTGAGCTGAACCGCACCATCTGCAAGCTCTGAAGCTCCGTCCCTGAGTTTGCCACTGTTTTCAGTAAGTTCTCTTGTGCCATCTGCCAGCTGTGATGCGCCATCGCTAAGATCACTTACACCTTTATCAAGAGCAAGTGCTCCCTCGTAGACCTTAAGGACACCAGACTTGAATTGGCCAGCTCCTGCAGCAAGCTTATCTGCTCCATTTTTGATGGAAGTAACATTTGGAAGCAGCATGCTGTCGATCATTGTCACTGAAGATGTTGCTGCGCCTTCAAGAGCTGCAGCAGTGCCAAGCATCTGGTTATATCCCTCGATGCATGTTACTGCGCCTTTGATCTGAGTAGGGGTGAATGCAGGTGTTGAATTAAGGATCTTCTTGGTTACGATCATATTCTTTGTAGAATTCAGAGTAACGTCATCATCTTCATCCTCATCGTCGTCCTCAAGAGTTAGTGTAACCTGCCTCTTAACCTCATCGGTATTTTCAGGTGTTCCCTGTCCCTCTTCAGCCTTCTTTTCCTCAGTTGTATCCTTCTTTTCCGGCTCAACAACAGTTTCGTCTGTCTTGCCGTTATTGTTTTCAGTTACTGGAACTGTTACTTCTGGCTCAGTAACCTCTTTTTCACCTTCCTCGTCCTTGTCAGGATTAGGAATTGTTTCTGTTGTAACAGAAAGAACATTGTCATCTCCTGAAGGAATTGGTGTCTCTGTTGTTTCAGAATATGCTTCCTCATCCTCATCAGTTGTAAGTCCTGAGAAAAGATCCTCTGCAGACATTGTAGTTACAACAGTCTGAGTAGTGGTTGTTGTTGCAGGATCAGTGCTGATAGCAGCAAGCACCTGGCTTGACTGTTTAACCTGATTCATAAAAGCATTAGCTGCTTCAATGCTTGTATAATTTCCGCCTGTTACTGTTCCAAGGCATGTTAAAAATGTTGTATTACCATCTATGTCTATGTCCTGTGGAGCAGCGGGAACTGATAAAGGATATGCTCCCTTTGATCCAAGCCAGTTCTTGATGTTTGTATAGCAATCTGCCTGATACTGAGCTTCTGCTTTCTTGGCAGTAAGAGCCTGCACAAATTGACCAGCGCCTTCGCTAAGTCCCTGTGCTCCATTGGCAAGAGCCTGTGTACCGCCCTGAAGATTGCCATCTTCCATTCCCTTCTTAAGTGCTGCTGTTCCAGCCTTAACCTGCTTGGTACCATCAGAGAGCTTAACAGCTCCGTCCTTAACCTTGGAAACACCGTCTGTATACTTGTTGATTCCATCAGAAAGAGTTCCTGCACCGCTGGCAAGCTTGCCTGTTCCATCAACGAGAGAGCCTGTTCCATCATAGAGCTTCTGAGTTCCATCCTTAAGCTCTGTTGCACCGTCGTAGAGCTTTTTGGTTCCATCTGTAAGATCTGTAGTGCCATCCTTGAGCTTTCCAGCGCCGTCAACAAGCTTGTTTGCTCCGTCGTTAAGCTCTTCCATGTCGTCCTTAAGATCATCAAGCTTATCAGAACCGGACAGATCAGTCATGCCAAAATCTGAGAGGATATCTGAGCTTGCCATTGTGATGGTCATTCCAAGCTCAAAGTCTGTTGTGTCTGCTGTGATCTCGAAGGAGTTTGAAAGTCTGTCCTTGATCTCATCTGCGTCATCGAGCTTATCCCACTTATCCTCAGAGATATCAAGGCTCTCCTTAAGTCCAGGAAGTGCAACACCCATAACGATGGTCTTTCCACCATCTGAAATTACCTTACCATTGGAGATCTCTACATTTGAAAACTTATCTGCATCAAGCATCATGCCTGAAACCATGGCAAATGGTGTGTAAACCTCAACCTCTTTACCATTAACTTCAACGGTCTGCTTGTCGTTGTTCTCATACTCAAACTTAATGGTTACCTTTCCGCTCTTGCCAGCAAGTTCCTCAGGAGAGATCTCTTTTCCATCGAGAGTATATGTGATCTTCATGGTTACAGGAAGCTGCTTGTCTGTAGTTCCCTGATAGTAGATGTCTGAGCCCTCAGCGTCCCATGTAAGGGTTCCGTCGCCGTTGTCCTTGAAGGTCTCACCGCCCTTGACGTTTACGATATTCTTAAGCTCAGTAGAATCATCAAGAGCTGCGGATGATGCGGCGTTTTTGAGCCACTCACTTACGATGACATCGTTTACTGCGCCGTTGGCATCAGCTGTAACATAAACTGTCTCAACCTTGTCTGCAGATGACTCTGCTGAAGCTATGTTTGAAGCGCTGACCATGGTATTTGCAAGAGTATCTGTGCCTGCCTCTTCTTCAGCGGCCATTGTAATTGCTGTCTCATTTGTATCTACCGTGTTCTGTCCGCAGGCAACTGTCATCATTGCCAGCATTGCGGCCATAATTACTGAAAGTGATTTAATAAGATTCTTTCTGATCATTTTTCATCCCTCCTCGTTTCAAGCTACTTTATGTCTGTGGATCAGGCCAACGTGGTGACCATCTTCCGTTTTAACTGTCTTCATTCCAAATGTGGTCCTCATGATCAGGCCATCAAAGAGCATATACATTGCTGGCAGGATCAAAAGAACTGTGAACATGCTGATGATTGCTCCCCTTGCCATAAGCATGCACAAAGATCCGATCATGTCGATGCTGGAGATAAGTCCAACACCGAAGGTTGCTGCAAAGAAGCTGAGCGCACTGACAATTACTGACTTCATGCTGGTAGAAAGAGCTATCAGCGTAGCTTCCTTCTTGCTGTGGCCCTCTCTTCTCTCATTCAAGTACCTTGTTGTCATAAGGATCGCATAGTCAACTGTTGCTCCAAGCTGGATGGTTCCGATTACTACTGAAGAAATGAATGGAATAACCGTTCCTGTGTAGTAAGGAAGTCCCATGTTTACGAAGATTGCAAACTCGATGACCGCAACCAGGATAAATGGAAGGGAGATCGACTTAAGTACAAAGGCGATGATCAGGAAAACAAGGCCGATAGAAACAAAGTTTACAACCTTGAAGTCGTGATCTGTAATATTTATCAGATCCTTGGTACATGGCGCCTCACCAACTACCATAGCCTTTGGATCATAGCTCTTTACGATACTGTCTACAGCTGCGATCTGGTTGTTGATCTCGTCTGAAGCTATCTTGTAATCAGTGGTCAAAAGAACCATCTTCCATTCATCACTTTCAAGGTCAGACATAAGATCTTCCGGAATGAACTCTCTTGGGAAAGCAGGTCCAAGGATCGAGTCTGTGCCAAGAACTGAGATTATTCCATCAGTCTCTTTTAACTGCTCTATCATCTGTGTCATTGATGCTGTGTCCAGATTCTTGTCCACAAGAAGCATGTAGGCTGAGTTCATGTCGAACTCCTCATCAACCTTGTTGGCGCCCTGAACGCTCTCAAGGAAATCCGGAAGTGTCTGGGTCAGGTCATAGTACACAGTTGTGTGGTTGTTGCCGTAGATCGCAGGGCCTAAAAGAGCAAGGAACACTGCAAAGAAGGCTATGTAATACTTTGAAATAAACTTAGGAAGCTTTACAAACTCTGGCATAAGTGGTTTGTGCTTGGTCTTCTCGATCATCCCGTCAAATACAAGGATCATGCTTGGAAGGATCGTTACACATCCGATAACACCGAAGATAACTCCCTTTGCCATAACAACTCCAAGGTCAAGGCCCAGAGTAAAGCTCATAAAGCAAAGAGCCACGAAACCGGCAATTGTTGTGATTGAGCTTCCAATTACTGACTGGAAGGTTGCGGATATGGCATTTGCCATGGCATCCTTCTTGTCGCTGTTCTTATCAAGCTCCTCCTGATAGCTGTGCCACAGGAAAATGGAGTAGTCCAGCGTAACTCCCAGCTGAAGTACCGCACTAAGTGACTGGGTGATAAAAGAGATTTCTCCCTTAAACACGTTGGTTCCCATGTTGTAGACGATGGTCATTCCTATACTAAGAAGGAAGAACAATGGGATAAGGTAAGAATCCATTGTCAGCGAAAGAACAATTACCGCAAGAAGTACTGCGATACCTACGTAGATAGGTGTTTCTTTCATAGCCAGATTCTTGGTATCTGTAACAATGGCGCTCATTCCACTCATGAAACACTGCTTGTTGGAGATCTTTCTGATCTCCTCAATGGCATCCATGGTTCCATCAGCTGAAGTCCCATCGTCAAATATGACAAACATCATTGTGGAGTCGTCGCTGTTAAAGGCCTCATAAACCTCATCTGGCATCATCTCCATTGGGATACTGATGTCCATTACCGAGTCGTACCACAGCACGTCAGCTACGTGATCCACTTTTTCAATCTGGGCCTTTAAATCTGAAACATCTTTTTCCTCCATGCCCTCTGCCACATAAAGGACAAATGCTCCTGTTCCAAACTGGTCCAGCAAAATATCCTGTCCCTGCATTGTCTCGATGTCCTTAGGCAGATATGTAAGGATATCGTAGTTAACTCTCGTGTTGAAGTAGCCAATTGCAGATGGAATAAGTAATGCGATCGCAGCGATCAGGATCACATATCTCAGGCTAACAATCAGATGTGAAAGTTTCTTCATACCATTCCTCCTTCAGAATCCAAGCGTTTTGTGCGCAATTCTGATAATTTATTTCAATTAGGCTCTGCTAATTCAAAATTTATTATTGACTGTTGGTCATTTTCTTATTATGGTATATCACACAAATGACCATTGGTCAATATTTAAGGAAAACATTTTCAGAAAAAGAGTTTTCACCCTTGTTTACTGCCTTGGAAAAAGGTATGATACAATTAAATTGAAGGTTAAGGAACACAAAATGGGAAAAGCTGATCAGAACAAAAGAATAAAGATGGAGAATCTCCTTAATACCTCCTTTGAGCTGTTTACCTCAAAGGGTATCAATAAGACTTCCATCTCAGATATTGTTGAGAGAGCAGGCGTTGCCAAGGGCACTTTCTACCTGTACTTTAAAGACAAGTACGACATCAGGAACAGGCTCATTGCCCACAAATCCAGCCAGCTCTTCATGCAGGCCTATGAAGCCATGGTCAAGGCTGGCATTGAGAAGTTTGACGACAGGATCATCTTCATCATGGATTATGTCCTCGATGCGCTGGCTACCAACAAAGGCCTTCTTGCTTTCATCTACAAGGACCTTTCCTGGGCAGTGTTTAAAAGAGCTCTCACCAACCCCATCGCGGATTCAGATGTAGACTTTAATGCTGTTTACAATCAGATGATCGAGGACGCGGGAGGAAAGATAAAGGATCCAGAGATAATGCTCTTTCAGATAATAGAGCTTATCGGCGCTACAGGCTACAGCTCCATTATGTACGACGACCCGGTTTCTCTGGATGAATTAAAGCCCCACCTGGAGCGTACCGTCCGCATGATCATAAAAAACTACACAGAATAATAGCGATACACATAAAAAGGCTGCTGCCACTTTTTTAGTGGCAACAGCCTTCATTTTTTCTAAGATCAGCTTACTGCTGTACGATACCGCCGTTAGGAGAGATAACCTGTCCTGTCAGATAAGATGCAGTAAGGATATATTCAAGTGCGCCTGCAATTGCAGAAACATCTCCAATAAAGCCCTGTGGAATTGTAGCTGCAAGAGCCTTAAGCTCATCCTGGTTAACTCCGCGAAGCATATCCGTCATGATCATGCCAGGTGCGATAGCGTTGCAGCGGATTCCCTTTCCTGCAAACTCAAGAGCGATAGCTCTTGTAAAGCCGATAAGACCAGCCTTAGAAGCGCAGTAATCTGCCTGATTGATAACGCCGATAAGTCCTCCGATGGATGATGTGTTAACGATGCAGCACTGCTCATCCTTGGTTGAGTGGTTAACCATGTAAGGAAGAACAAGATGAGTCATGTGAAGTGCACTCAAAAGGTTTGTGTTGATAAGATTGGTGTAGCTCTCTTTTGTGATATCAACGAAGTTACAGTTGTTGGTGATACCAGCGTTGTTAACAAGAACATCGATCTTGTCACCAAACTTAGCAACTGCTTCCTTGACCAGCGTCTCACAGTCTTCATACTTGCTGACATCAGCACGTACTACCAAGGTCTCAACCCCATACTGATCCTTGATCTTAGCTGCAAGATCATCTGAAAGAGACTTAGAAGACTCACTTCTGTAGTTGATAACTACATTGTAACCAAGTTCTCCCAACTTGAGCGCCATAGCTTCCCCAATACCTCTGGATCCGCCAGTGATGATTGCTGTTTTTGCCATTTACATATCCTCCTTAGATTAATAGTTTTTTATCTCGTAGAAAGAAATATATTTTCTCTCTGAGCTTCCTGATCCTCCGGGTAAGTTTTAAGGTACTCCTCCATCATGGAAGCTGCAACCTGAAACTCTCCCATATACTCATAAGCAGTGATCTGATTAAGGGACAGAGCCTGATTCATCTCCTTGTTATCAAGGGCAATTCCTGTCTCAAAGGATGAAACTGCAGACTGATAGTCTCCCTGCTTGATCTGGCACATGCCAAGCTGGTTGTACACCACTGCGCTCTCTGGATTCTCAGACAGGTAGTTTCTGTAAACGCTTATGGCATAGTTGTAATCGCCCTGCTTTTCCCCGGTCTGACCCAGCATGATAACGACAGGCTCTTTTTCCTGATCTCTCTCATTCCTAGCGGCCTCCAAGTAGTTCTGGGCCTCGGCGTTATTGCCAAGGTAAAAAGAGATCTGACCCTTCTCAAAGTTGGTCATGAAATCGCTGCCATTATTCATGGCTGTCTGCAGGATACCAGTAGCCTCATCTTCATAGCCATACTCATGGAGAGCCTTGTAGATCATAATGATCATCTCATAATCTCTGGAGTTAAGGGCTATAGCCTTGGTGAAATCAGAATAACCGCCGTCGTGATTGCCAGAAGCAAGCTCCGCTATGCCTCTTAAGTAGTAGGCGTTGCTGTCCTTGCTGCGAAGAGCCAGGATCGCGTCGTAAACCTCTTTGGCCTTGCCAAATTCCTCAAGTCCAAGGTACGCCTCTGCAAGGTAATAGTTGGTGTCGAAGTCCATGTCGTCCACTATTCCCTCATCACTTGCAAGAGATAGTAAAAGCTCGTCCACTGCCTGCTGATATTCCCCGGAGCGAAGATAGGCAATACCCTGACCTCTGTGGATCAGGCACTCATCTTCACCATTCTCAGTTGCAGCGGCAAAACTCTCAAGGGCATTCTGATATTCGTGGCTGTCGATATAGCTAAAGCCAGAATCTATGTTGTGTCTTCCTGCAAAAGAGCCGCATCCTGTCATAGACAGGCAAACCCCGGCCGCAATTGCAGCAACAAATACTTTTTTCATGCAAAATCCCCTTACTTAAGGTATGCAATAACCTCTACTTCGCAAAGCACGTTTCTTGGAAGCTGCTGAACTGCAACACAGCTTCTTGCTGGCTTACCTGTGAAGTATTTCTCATAAACTGCATTAAATGCAGCAAAATCGCTCATCTCATCCAGGAAACATGTTGTCTTTACTACGTGGTCAAAGTCTGTTCCTGCTGCATGGAGGATCTCTCCGATGTTTCTGCAGACCTGATCTGTCTGATCAGCAATGGTTGTAGCCTCAATCTCTCCATTTTCAGGATTGATAGGAATCTGTCCTGAAGCATAGAGAAAATCTCCAACCTTGATAGCCTGTGAATAAGGTCCGATTGCCTGTGGTGCCTTGTCTGTCTTGATGTATTCCATAATTTAGTCCTCCTTACCAAATATTGCTGTCACGTAGTAGCCCCTTGCATTCTCTTCTACCTTAGTAACGATGCCTTCTCTTTCAAGCATCCTCTCTCTGAATGGGAAATTACCAGACATAGCAAGGGATGGATCGATGGTGTAATAGTAGTTACTGGGAAGAACACCCTCTGTAACTGTGACCTTGTCTCCCTCATGAAGGAGTCCCGGCCTTTCCATCTTAAAAGTCATCTCTCTAGCCATTTTATCACCTCACTATGGCATTATGAAGCAAAAATTCATGCCACCTCTCATAAGAGGAAGCCTTAAGATGAACTCCGTCAAAAGAAAGAGAACTGTCAAGGTTTCCGTCCTCATCGTCCACCGCTTCATTCATGTCGATATAGAATATTGTCTTCTGATCTGCCAGCTGGGCAAGTGCCTCATTTCTGGCATTTATCTTCTCGTTGTTGAAGTTCTTGTCGCCGTTTGCCTTCTCCGCTGTGACATGCATGATGCCCTGAATATAGATAATGGCGTCAGGCTGAAGTTCCACGATCCTGTCTAAAACCTCCTTATAGGCTGTGGTGAAATACTCGGTATCTCCGGTTCCGATCTCATTAAGTCCAAGCATGATGTAGATCTTAGCAAACTTATTCTTCTGAAGGGCCTCATCTACTGTTATCTTACCGTCATCAGTCTTAACAAAATCCTTGTTCATGGCAGTAAAGATGGTAAGGGATACCTTGGAATAGAAGGTAGCTCTTTCGTCCAGAGGCTCACAGTACTCTGAAAGGCCCACAGTTCTTGAATCTCCGATAAAGAGTGCATCGCTAAAATAGTCGTCATCTACTTCCGTAAACTCGTAAACTTCTTCCTCACTGTCGTTACCAGATACGTCATTGTCAGAAACCGCTTCGTTGGCGTCCCCATAAAGCCATGAAGGACCATCATCAGTTGTATCCTGACCAGCTTGCTGTCCCTGGGCAGTTTCGACATCCTGACCTGTGGTATCCCCCTCAGTTCCTGCATCCTCGCCTGTAGCAACGACCAATTCGCCTTCAGAACTTACCACTTCCCCCTGGTCAGATACACTGCTCCATGGGAACACTCCATCTCTTGCACCCTTAAGTACCAGTGCAAGCGCAGGAGTCTTGACCGGATCCGTCTCTTCTGCGTAGTCCGAATAAACCTGTTTTTGGCAGGCAAAAGAGATAACGGTGAGAATCACAGCTATCGTCACAATACCTATTAAAATTGGACACTCCTTTAAAAACTTCATAACACACTACCCTGGCGGTCTAAACTATAGAATCCGCCACCATCAAAATCTAAAATACAGGAATGGATTGCCTGCTGAACCTGAAATGCTGTAGATACAGAACCAGAATAGCAGTATCCATAATATGTTAAACACAACGTGGTTTCGCCTGTTCTCCCAGAATTCAAATACCTTTGGGATAACAAGAATGATGCCTGGTAAAAGAATCATCCAGTAAACACCGATGTTCTTGAAAAAGTCATTGTCGTTGACAGCAATTCCCTGTCCGAAGAACGGGAAGAGTCTCATAAAGTACATGGCCAGCATGTCAAAGTCTGTGATAGCAAATACTACCCAGGTCAGCGGTATCAAAACCAATACGTTGAACTTACCCACAACCCTGGCAAGCCCCTCCGGGAGCTTAGGAAATACAAGATATTTCTCAATTACTATTATCACAAACAGGATCACTCCCCAAAGAATAAAGTTTGGAGTGATACCATGCCAGAATCCGGTAATAAGCCATACAACAAGGAGGTTAAAGATGGTGCGACCATTCCCCTTCCTGCTGCCTCCAAGTGGGAAATACACGTAGTCCCTGAACCATGCTCCAAGGGTTGCGTGCCATCTTCTGTAGAATTCAGACACACTTCCTGAACCATAGGGCTGATCGAAGTTGATGATAAAAGGAAATCCGATCATCACACCTATTCCAGCAGCCATAAGGGAATATCCCCAGAAATCAAAGTACAGCTCCATAGTGTATGCGTAGGCTCCAAGCCAGGCCAGAGGAGTCGAGATACTCTCATAGCCAATGGTTCCTATATCGTGCCAGAGCATTGAAAGGTGGTCTGCAATGAGAACCTTCATGGCAAGTCCAAGAACAAAGTACCTAAGACCATCCTCGATGTGAGCAAGGATACTCTTTTCTCCTGCTGCGTATTCTTTTAACATTGGGTTTTCCAGATATCTGTCATATCTCATGATTGGACCAGAGACTATCTGCGGGAACATGGAAAAATAAGTGGCAACATCGATAAATGCCACTTCCTTGTCAATTTTCCCACTATAGACGTCCATCTGATAGGAAATCATCTTGAAAATATAGAAGCTGATGCCGATTGGCATTAAAGAGCTGTTTACAAACTGTCCCAGGATCTTAAACTCAATAAGCATACCTGCATCGATAGCCAGGATAAAAAAGAGCATGGACTTACTCTTTTCCGCAAACTGAGCCTTTCCAAACAGGAAGTTCACAATAATTGCAGCCAAAAGAGCTGGTAACATCCTGAGATCTCCAACTGCATAAAACAAAAGACTCCCTAAAAAAAGAGTCCATGTTCTAAACCTGATTGGTGTGATATAGAATGCTATCAGAAATATAGGCAAAAACCTAAATATAAAGTTAAGGTCTGAAAAATTAACCATTTGAATTATTGATCTCCGCAAGTTTCGTCTCAGCAGCCTGCGCGGACTGAGTATTTGGGAAATTAGTGATCACTGCGTCGAACACTTCCTTGGCCTTGTCTGTATCGCCACTTGCATAATAAGCGTTACCAAGGTAATAGAGGTTATTGACGTTGGTATTGTCATACTGGTAAGCCTTAGCCAGGTTTGTGATTGCAACCTCGTAGTTCTCAGCCTTGTAGGCATCATAGCCTGTATTGTAGTATGACTTGGCAAGATCCGGACCAACCTTGGTCATAAGCATATCATAAAGAGCGGTAAACTCTGGTGATACGTCTCCGCTGATGGCATCAAGGTCAAGACCTGCCATGGCATCTGCCATTCCCTCAATATTTGATGAATCTTCCATGTATATGTCAACAGCCTTCATAAGACTGTTCATGGCTGCTGAAGTTGAGTCAACGCCCTCATAGTCTGTAACCTGGGCAGTAAGCTCCTCGATCTGCTCGTTGAGTCTTGAGATCTGCTGCTCGTTCATGGCAATCTGAGCAGACTTGGAATCTGACTCTTCACTGATCTTGGCGATCTTTTCCTGATTGCTGGAATTGATGCTCTGAACGCGCTGTGGCAGTATAAGGAAACATGCTACTGCAACACCAAGAACTATTCCAAGGAGTATTCCCCAGATGGAATTGGATCTTGAGATGGCAGATTTCTTGATGGGCTGAATGATCATCTCATTGCCACTGTTGTATCTGATAACATCATCGCTCTCAGATGCAGCAACATCTGATACCAGTTTGCCACTCTCTCCAGGAAGAAGCATGCTGTCCGCTTCCTTGAGATAGCGCTTTGCAAGAACTGAGCCTGAATCCAGCTTAAGAGCCTTCTGTGCCTCGATCTTGGCTCTGTCCCAGTTTCCGTTGTTAAGATATAAAAGCGCAAGCAAAAGATGGGCTTTGATAAACTTGGAGTTTAAAGAAAGCACCTTCTTAAGCTGAATAACTGCCAGGTCAAGGCTGTCCTGATGGCAATAGTTCAGCGCGATATTAAACTTCTTGATGGTCTGATTGATGGTCTCAAGCTCTGAAGGATTGTTTCTGACCATATCCATGTAATTGTCAGCAACGTTGTCCTCGGCCTGAAGATTCTTACTGATTACCCACTCGGAAAGAGCAGGAACTACCTCTCCTGTCTCGTAGTAGATAAGTCCCAGAAGATTTCTGGCATCAATATTGTTCTTATTGAATTTAAGACTGTCCCTGAGAGAGTTGATGGCGCCAGTCATGTCGCGCACATTAGCCTTCTCAAGGCCCTCATTATAAAATCTATTAGAAAGGCTAGCCAGCCTGTCCTTGGTCTTTGCCATTTTTACCTAGTCCTCTTTGCAGAATCAGCTTCATCCTTGGCATCCTTAAGGAGCTTAACAAGGACATCTGACATATCATCCAGATCCTGATTGTATATAATTTCTTCAGCGTCTTCTATTTCAAGACTTGGTTTGAACTTCTTAAGTTCCTCTTCAAAATTAAGCATTGGTAACCTCACTTAATCAAATATGTTTAGATAGCTGACTTGATCTGCCCTACCAGGTATAAGGAACCTGCAGCAAATACGCAGTCTCCGGACTTTCTCATTGTAATAACATCTGTTATTGCATCTCTTACATTGCTGTAATACTTGATAGGAAGTCCTATTATTCCAAGCTCATCCTTGCTGTCCTCAAAGGCGATCTTAAGATCCGACATGGATACTGATCTCTTGGATTCAAGGATTGTTACATATATGGAATCAAACTGCCCACTCTTAAGGATCATACTGATGATATCCTTGTAGAGCTTGTCAGACATAATACCAAACACAAGATGTTTTCTGCCTTCGCACTCTATTCTGGAGGCACTCTCCAAAAAGGCCTCTACGCCGTCAAGGTTGTGAGCACCATCAACGTAGATACCTGGGCGCATCTCCTCCATCCTTCCGCTCCATTTCGCAGAAAGAAGACCCTCTCTGATATCAAATTCAGAGATCTCAGCGCCTGTTTCTCTTAAAATCTCAAGGGCTGTCACTGCCACAGCAGCGTTCTGGGTCTGGTAAAGTGCCTGCGTCGCTAATTTTAGCTCAGCATATTTATCATAAAGGGATTTATATGAAAAAGCAATGTATTTGTTGCCCCCTTCATCCCTTACAAACTCTACATCTTCGATGTTTTTATCTTCCACTGCTATGGCTCGAACTTCCTGCTCCAGAGCAGCTTTTTTGATCACATCCGAAGTCTCTTTTCTCTTGTCAAAAAAGACTACTGGCACACCCTTCTTGATAATGCCGGCCTTCTCAGCCGCAATGTCCTCAAGGGATGTTCCAAGATACTCCATGTGATCGTAGCCAATCTCAGTGATGATTGAAAGAACAGGCTTTGTAACAGAATTGGTAGCATCAAGCCTTCCTCCAAGACCGGTCTCTAAAATGAGATAGTCCACTGGATAAACATCGTAAAGCAGCATAGCCACAAAGAAAAGCAGCTCAAAATATGTTGGGAAATACTCCTGGTCATCATACTCCATAACACGGCGAAGCACTTCCACAAATACCTCTACAAAAACGCCCTCTGCAACAGGCTTATTGTCTATGGCAAATCTCTCATTTAGTGAAACCAGATGAGGAGATGTAAAAAGGCCCACAGAGTAATCAGCCTTTGTAAGGACTGTAGAAATATAGCTGCAGACAGACCCCTTACCATTGGTGCCTGCCACGTGGATGATCTTGATATTTTCATCAGGGGAACCCAGATAGTCCAAAAAGGCTCTGGTTTCCTCCAATGAATGCTTAGAAGTGAACTTAGGAACTGTGTTTAGCAGTTCCTCACACTCCGCAATTGTAATCTTAGCGTTATTATCAGCTCTCTCTAAAAGCTCAGAGACTGATGAATACAAAGTGTCGTCCATACTTATTTGTTAAGCTGCGCCAGTCTTTCTGTAATCTGATCGTAGGTCTGCTGGTACTTCTCCTGTTTAGCCTTCTCCTCTGCAATCTTGCTCTCTGGAGCCTTTGAGAGGAATTTCTCGTTGCTGAGCATGTTCTTGGAACGAGCAAGCTCGCCTTCAAGCTTTTCCTTCTCCTTGGTCAGACGCTGGATCTCAGCCTGAATATCAACAAGATCTGAGAAAGGAATATATATTGTAGCGTTAGCAAGAGCTACAGATACCGCATCATCTGCAATTCCGCTCTTGTCGCTCTGGCATACAGACTCTGAAGCATAGGCAAGTGACTCAAAGAAGAGCTTACCAGCCTTGAAGGTATCAAGGATCTCGCTGTTTTCACTTACAACGAATACCTTGGCCTTTCTTGAAGGAGCTACGTTCATCTGTGTACGAACGTTTCTGATGCCGCGAACAGCTTCTTTCATAAGCTCAACTGCTCTCTCGTCATCTGCGTAGTTCCACTCCTCCTTGTATACTGGCCAGTCAGAGATCATGATTGACTCCTCTTCATCCTGAAGAGTGCAGAAGATCTCCTCTGTGATGAATGGCATGTATGGGTGAAGGAGCTTAAGGGCATTGATAAGGACTGTCTGAAGTGTCCAAAGTGCTGCCTCGTGAGATGCTGCATCGTCAGAGTTGTAGAGACGAGACTTAACCATCTCGATGTACCAGTCACAGAACTCATCCCAGATGAAGTCGTATACCTTCTGAACAGCGATACCAAGCTCGAACTTGTCCATGTTCTCGGTAACTTCCCTGATGGTTGAGTTAAGTCTTGAAAGGATCCAGTGATCCTCAGCAAGAAGACCTTCTGGCTGTGGCTGATGAATAGCAGAAGGAGCATCATCCTTCATGTTCATCATAATAAATCTGGAAGCGTTCCAAACCTTGTTAGCAAAGTTACGGCAGTTCTCAACTCTCTCGTTGTAGAATCTCATATCGTTACCAGGAGCGTTACCTGTAACGATTGTAAGACGAAGAGCGTCAGCTCCATAGTTATCAATAACATCAAGAGGATCGATACCATTACCAAGAGACTTACTCATCTTTCTGCCCTGAGAATCCCTGATAAGACCGTGGAAAAGAACTGTCTTAAATGGGAATGTTCCCATATGCTCGTAGCTTGAGAAGATCATTCTGATTACCCAGAAGAAGATGATGTCATAGCCAGTTACAAGCACATCTGTAGGGAAGAAGTACTTAAGATCAGGTGTCTCATGAGGCCATCCAAGGGTCTCAAATGGCCAGAGTGCTGATGAGAACCATGTATCAAGGGTATCAGGATCCTGTGTAAGGTGCTCATGTCCGCACTTAGGGCAAACAGTAGGAGCTTCCTTGGAAACTACTACCTCGCCACACTTATCGCAATAGTAAGCTGGGATTCTGTGTCCCCACCAGAGCTGTCTTGAAATACACCAGTCTCTGATATTGTCTGTCCAGTTGAAGTAAAGCTTGTCCATTCTAGGTGGGATAAGCTTAACCTCGCCCTCTTTTACAGCCTTGACTGCAGGCTTAATAAGCTCGTCCATCTTAACGAACCATTGTGCCTTGATCATAGGCTCAACTGTTGTATGGCAGCGGTCATGGGTTCCTACGTTGTGAGAGTAGTCCTCTATCTCAACTAAAAGTCCCATCTCCTCAAGCTCTTTTACAATGGCATCTCTTGCTGCATATCTGTCCATACCCTCGAACTTGCCGCCGTTAGCGTTTATTGTCGCATCATCATTTAAGATGTTTACTTCCTCAAGGTTATGTCTCTTACCAACCTCGAAGTCGTTAGGGTCGTGTGCAGGTGTGATCTTTACTACACCAGTACCAAACTCCATATCTACATAGCTGTCCTCAACGATAGGAAGCTCTCTGTTAACTATAGGAAGGAGTACCTTCTTGCCTCTGTATGAAGCATATCTCTCATCATCAGGATTGATGGCAACAGCAGTATCGCCCAGCATTGTCTCTGGACGTGTTGTAGCGAACTCGATGAACTTATCCTTGGAAACAGATCCGTCGTCCTCGATAAGAGGATACTTGATATGCCAAAGATGACCAGCCTGCTCCTCGTACTCAACCTCAGCATCTGAGATGGATGTCTTGCAGACAGGACACCAGTTTACGATCCTGCTTCCTTTATATATGTAGCCTTTCTCATGCATCTTGATGAAGACTTCTGTAACAGCCTCGTTACAGCCCTCATCCATGGTAAAGCGCTCTCTGTCCCAGTCACATGAAGAACCGAGCTTTTTAAGCTGGGATACGATGGTTCCGCCGTATTCCTTTTTCCACTCCCAGGCCTTCTCAAGGAACTTCTCTCTGCCAAGTTCTCTTTTATCTATACCCTGCTTCTTGAGCTCGTTTGTGATACGAACCTCAGTAGCGATACTTGCATGGTCTGTACCTGGCTGCCAGAGTGCATTGTAGCCCTGCATTCTCTTCCATCTGATAAGGATATCCTGAAGAGTCTGGTCAAAAGCGTGACCCATGTGGAGTTTACCAGTGATATTTGGGGGTGGAATAACGATGGTAAATGGTTTTTTGGTCTCATCTACCTCAGCGTGGAAATACTTCTTTTCCTCCCACTTAGAATATAACCTGTCCTCTATGTCTTTTGGATTATAGGTCTTTTCGAGTTCTTTTTTCATGATGATCTCCTAAAAATATCATAATTATACGAGTAACTATTTTAACTAGCTATGCTGTGCTTCGTCAAGGGACTTCTGGGAAATGATGGCCTTGTGCAGAAGTACCACTTCTCCCTTCTTGGTCTTCTTGACATCATACAGAGCGTTGTCAGCTGCGTACATGTAATCCCAAAGCTTATTGGTCTCACTTGGGACCGAGTTTCTGATTCCCTGGGAGACGGTTACACTGACTGGTTTGCCGCTCTTTTTGTCATCCATCTTGATGGCTGCTATCTGATCCCTAAGGCCTGTAGCGATCTCCATGATCTGATCGTCTGTCATATCTTCATAAATGATAACAAACTCATCGCCGCCGTATCTGAAGGCCTTAACATTAGGATTGGCTTTGCTGATCTCAAGTATCGTTTCTGAAACGTTCTTAAGGCACATATCACCCATCTGATGGCCATAGGTATCATTGTAATGCTTGAAGTTGTCCACATCCAGAATCTCTACTGCCAGAGACTTCTGGCTGGCAAATGCCTCCTCGAAGGCAATGTCTGCGTATTTGTTGAGGCTGTATCTGTTTCCAAGACCTGTAAGGGGATCTGTCTCAGCCTGCTTGTGAAGCTGCACATTCTCCTGCTCCATGGATGAGAGCCTGCTTCTGATGTGCATAAAGAACTGATAGTTGGCGATACTCTCTTTTTCCTGGGCAATGGAAGCCTGGAAATACTCGGTAAGTGCCCTGGTCTTGTCCTCTGCTCTGTCCATCTTGTCATAGAACTCCACACAGACCTTGGCATATCCCTTCCTTAAGTTATATATATTGAGGTCATCTACTGATCTCTTGGCATTGTTCAGTATCCTGTCCACCTCTCCGACTCGTCCCACTTTCATAAAGAAGCGACATGAATTGTAAAGATCATCCATGCTGTCTAATGGGAACTTGCCATTCTGAAGCTGGTAGGATAAAAGATCTGCATACTTCTCATAAAAAGATGTCTCCCCAAGGAAGTGATATCCCCTCATCTTGATATCAAGAACAGGAAGATCCTGGAATACCTCTGGGCTTATGAGCTCATCCTGCTCCATCTGCTCGATGCTCTGCATGCACTTCTCTACAGAATCGGGCTTATTAAGCTCGATATAGCAGTCGATCTGGAAGCAATAGCAATAAAGAAGGTTTCTATAATAAAGAGAGTCCTTTTTATTCTTGCGGATGTCCTTGTAGGCGGCCCTTGAATACTGAAGTGCCTGCTTCACATCTCCGTTCTTGAAATAGAGATTACCTATATTAAAACTGATGATACCTGGAATGTTACTGCTGCTTCCCAGGGTCTCACCATACTTAAGGGCAGTTAAATAAAAATCAAGAGCAAGCTCAATGTTGCCATGATTAACAGCATCAATACCAAGAAGGTTATAGCACCTGGCAAGGTACTCCATATCTCCACAGATCTGAAGATATTCGATGGCCTTAAGCAGGTTCATATTAAACTTGCGATATTCGGTGGTAAGAAGATAGTAAGCGTCTGCAAGGAAATAATAGCTGTAGCCAAGAAGGTTATCATCGCCAATCTCTTTGGCTTTTTTCACCATCTTGTTGCAGCAGGTCATAAATTCCTGTGATAATTTGGCTCTTTTTTTCAGCATCTCTTCATTAAGAAGAACAACATCTCTGCCAAAATCTTCTATATGCATAGCGCTCCATTCTGGAATTGTGGAAAAAGAATTTTTCTCCACAAGTGATCCCCAACCAACAACATATTAAAACATATTTTACAACATCCTTAGTGCTCTATCAAGAAAGACGTAGATTGCCTTAAATCCTGTAGATCGTTAGAAAATATCAGTATTCTGGCGTTTTTTATGACAGGGGCGTCAGTAAATATTTTGGTTTACATATATGCTTTGACTAATTCGGTCATGTTGTATTTTTTTACATCGATTTGCGAACGTTTTACCAACTTATCCCTCATGCCTATTCATGCGGCATTTGAAATCCGACCTTCGTAATAATCCCCAATTTCCACAGAGTTATCCACATGACACCAGAGTCGTTTTAACACTGTTTTTTGTATCGTTTTCTGACAATTTAACTAATTTTAGCAACAATTGCGTACAACTTAACTGTATCGATGGTTTACATAAATTATTTCGATTCTAATTTATGTCAACTCAATTTATCCATTTTTGCTATTTTACCCTGAATTCGGGTTATTTTTTCTCTTCCATCTCAGTCCAGAAGCGGCTAATCTCGTTTTTGACCGAAGTGGTCGAAACTGTTCTGTATCCACTCCATTCTCTTGGGAAAAGAGCTCTGTAACTGCCCTGAAGAAAACGGTCATCCAAAAGTGCTGCAACCCCCGTATCATCTACTGTTCTGATAACTCGTCCCGCTGCCTGAAGGACCTTATTCATACCCGGATATCTGTATGCATAGTCAAAGCCGTCGAGACCTTTTTTCTCAAAGAAATCCTTTATTATCTCCCTTTCGTTGCAGACAAGAGGTATTCCTGTTCCAACAATGATAACTCCAATAAGGCTGTCATTCTTAAGATCAATACCCTCGCTGAAGATTCCGCCCATAACGCAAAATCCAAGGACATTTTTATCCTCCACAACTTCAAGATCCATGTGGATAATGCTTGATAAATCAAGGTCATTGCCAGATGAGAACCTCTCAAGGAAGTCCTCCCTTGCTTTTTCTGTCATAAAGGAAGTCTGGGCAAGTAGCTCTGTATCCTCCGGGTTATAGAACTCCTCCTCGAAGATACTATAAACCTCATAGAGGAACTGGTGAGAAGGGAAGAATACCAGGTAATTGCCCTGTCTGGCCCTTATCACAGAATCAATATATTCCGCCACTTTGTGGTACATGTCGTAGCTTCTTGATGAATAGCGGCTGCTCACATCATTTCCTATGAAAACTCCAAGCTTTTTGGGGTCAAATATGGTCTTTGCGTATATCTCAAAATCCTCTTTTGTGCCTCCAAGAAGCGCCTTGTAATACTGTATGGGAAGAAGGGTTGCTGAAAAGAGAATGGTGGATACGCCTCTGTCCATGCAAAGAGAAAGATTACTTGAAGGATCTATGCAGGAGAGCCTAAGGAGGAATCCTCCGTCCTCAGCAAACTCCCCATATACAACGTAGTGGTCATCCACCAGGTCATATATGGTAAGGAATCTTGAGACATCAAAATAAAACTGCAGGATATCATCTCTGCAGGGGCCTTCATCGTGGTCCTCAAGGTATTCTGACATAATGGTGGATAAACGGTTAAGAGCATTAATAAAGGGCTCTATGGAAGTGTATATCTTATAGTCGCCGTCGCACTGCCTTTTGAGCTCCAAAAGAGCCTTGTTACACTTATCAAGGTGTCCTGCGATCCTTGGATGGAACTCCTTAATGGTACTCTTTAAGGACAGGAAGCTCTCTTTTTTAAGAACCGCGCTGTACATATCCCTGCCCCTGTCCAGGAGGTTGTGGGTTTCATCCACAAGGAAGCAGTAGTCATGCTCCTTGCCATCGGCAAAAAAGCGCCTCAGGTACACAAATGGGTCAAATACATAGTTGTAGTCACATATTATGGCATCAGCAAAAAGACTCATGTCCAGAGACATCTCAAATGGGCATACTTCATACTTTTGGGCGTATTCTATGATCTTATCCCTGTCAAAGGCATCTTCGCTGGTCAGAAGGTCATATATGGCGTCATTTATCCTGTCAAAGTGGCCCTTTGCATAGGGACAGGCCTCCGGGTTACAGTTTCTCTTTTCCTCATCTATAAAGCAGATCTTGTCCCTGGCAGTTATGACAGCGCTCTTTAGCTTAAGCCCCTGGGTCTTTCTCATGGTGTCAAAGGCCTCAATTGCAACAGATCCTGTTATGGTCTTGGCTGTTAAGTAGAAGATCCTTGAAACCTTGCCCTCTCCCATGGCCTTGACTGTAGGAAATACCGTGGATATGGTCTTACCGGTACCAGTAGGTGCCTGTAAAAAGAGCTTTTTCTTGTGGACAATTGTCCTGTAGACCGCAGCAGCCAGGTCCTTCTGGCCATCTCTGTACTCAAAAGGAAAGTTTGTAGCCTTGATGGATGCTGTGCGCTTTTTGGCCCACTCACACTCAAAATCAGCCCATTTCCTGTACTTTTCTATAAGGTCATAGAACCATCCCACTATCTCATCATAGGTATAGGAGGAATCGAAGTATTTCTTTTCCTCAGTATCTATGTTGCAGTATGTAAGCCTTATGTCCACATCCGTATAATGGCGCTCAAGAAGGTACATGGCGCCATAGCACTTTGCCTGAGCCAGATGAACAGGAACTGCCTCCTTCATCCTCGCAAGATCCCTGTAAGTACCCTTGATCTCATCTATCATGGGCTTCCTGGAGCTCTTTTCCAGAAAGGATTCCTGCCCAAGCTCCACAGAAGTCTTCTGCTCATCCATGTATTTATCAAGGATTCCGTCAGCCCTGCCCTCAATAAACAGATGATACTCCCCAAAATCCTTATCAAAAGTAAGCGGAACCTCTGCATGATAATCAGGTCCCATACTCTTCTGGATCATCCTATGGATCCTGCCACCCTCAAGCATGGCATCTGCCGAAGTCTGATGTATTCTATTGTCTATGTCTCCGGAGCGCAGTATAAACTCCACCAGGCCCCTGACTGAAAGTTTAATATCCATACAGGAAATTATAGCACATGGCCCGCGCCGCTGCTCTGGTTTTGGCTGCGCCCCTTTGGGCCCGCCCTGCCCCCAAGGGGCGCAGCCAAAACCGGAGCGGCGGCGGGGATGGAGCCTTTTCCATGCACTAAAAAAGCTCCAAAGTGCGCTTTTGTTGCACACTTTGAAGCTCTGTGTTCTGTCGTATTCTCAAATTGTCATGGCCTGGCTGTTATTATGCAGCGTGGGCACTTAAAAACTGCTCGAAGCCCTTATCGTAGCCTCTGTACTCTACTGTGAGAGGCTTGGTGAGATCAAGTCCAATAACTCCAAGAATTGACTTAGCATCAACTACATATCTGTTGTAATAAATATCAACGTCAAAGTCGCACTTGGTAGCTGCACTGACGAAATCTGCAACCTCTGAAAGGCTGAGCTTAATGTTCTTTTTAATATTCTCTCCTAACATTTCATAACTCCTTAAAACATAAAACAAAAACTACTATAACGTTTTCGAATTAGAATGATACTTTTTTGGATTTGGTTTGTAAAGGGATTTTTGTGACCTTTTTGTGAATTTTTTTGTACTATTTATTGAAGTCTTCCTACATTTTTTTCTTGCATAATTTTGCAAATAGTTATTAAATGTAAAATGATGATAAAAAGGCAATTGGAAGGATAAAACCATGGAAAACCTAAGAATCCCAAAGAACTACCAATCAGCTCTTGATCTCCACGACACACAGGTCGGAATCAAGACAGTTAAGGACTTTTTTCAGGGAATGCTGTCAACAAGGCTCAATCTTCAGCGTGTAACAGCTCCACTGTTTGTAACCCCTGAATCCGGCCTTAACGACAACCTTAACGGCGTAGAGCGCCCTGTTTCTTTCGACATCTTAAATGAGGATAAGCGTCCTGCAGAGATCGTTCACTCTCTTGCCAAGTGGAAGAGATACGCTCTTAAGAAGTACGGCTTCAATGAGTACGAAGGTCTTTATACTGATATGAACGCAGTCCGCAGGGATGAGGTTCCAGACAATATACATTCAATCTTCGTAGACCAGTGGGACTGGGAGAAGGTTATTAAGAAAGAGGACAGAAACCTTGATTACCTCAAGGAGACAGTAAGAAATGTCTACAAGGTCCTTCGTAAGACCGAGAAATTCATGTCCATTCAGTACGACTACATCGAAGAGATTCTTCCTGATGATATCTTCTTTATAACAACTCAGGAACTTGAGGATATGTTCCCAGATAACACTCCAAGAGAGAGGGAATACTTCATTGCCAAGGCAAAGGGCGCTGTATGCATCATGCAGATCGGCGACGAGCTTGCTTCAGGCGAAAGACACGACGGAAGAGCCCCAGACTACGATGATTGGCAGCTCAACGCAGATATCATTGTTTACTACCCTGTTCTTGACATCGCTCTTGAGCTTTCCAGCATGGGAATCAGAGTTGATGAGGATTCACTTAAGAGCCAGCTCGAGAAGGCAGGCTGCACAGAGAGAGCCGAGCTTCCATTCCAGAAGGCAATCCTTAACAAGGAACTTCCTTACACAATCGGCGGTGGAATCGGACAGTCAAGAATATGCATGTTCTTCCTTAGAAAAGCCCATATCGGAGAGGTTCAGTGTTCTATCTGGCCTGAAGAGATGGTTGCGGAAGCTACCAAGAACGGAATACAGATACTGTAATAAAAATGGGAGCCTGGAATTATCCAGACTCCCTTAATTTTTGTCTTATATTGAAATATCGCAAATAGCTCTTTTCACCAGATCAGCCGAGCTGTACCTGTTTCCTGAGGCTCTTTTCATTGACCTCTCTCTTAATACGTGAAAGAGCGTCATGAACTGCAGGAACTGCAAGAAGTATGATGGTGATTGCTCCCTCTGCTGCAATGTAGGATCCGTTGTAAGCTGCTGAGTAAGCAAGAGGATTCATTCCCTCTGGAGCGTAGTCAGCAAAGAATATCACTCCGGACAGCGTTGAGAAGAAGAATCTTCCCAGGATACCTGCGATGTAGCCAATGATAAGGCCATTCTTTTTGCTATAAAAGAATCCTGAAATACCAAGAGCTGTAAATGCCAGGAAATAGTCGCAAAGCAGCTGTGGAACGCTGATAATATATGGATCTACTATGAGCTGCAAAAGTCCGTAGGCAAAACCCGCTGAAAGGCTTACTCTTGGGCCATAGAGGTATCCGATAAAGGTTACAAAGAACATAGAAAATACAGTAACCGATCCGCCCATTGGAAGCTTAAAGAGCTTGATGTTAGAAAGGACAAAAGCAAGAGCAAGGCACAGAGCTGAAACTGTCATCTGCTTGATACTGATCTTGAACTGTCCGTCCTTGTTGATAAAGTAGCTTACAAGGAGCAGAATGGCGATAGCCAGAACTACTGAAAGGGCGTAGCCCCCATTGGTGATGCTGTAGGTGGTGTATCCATCCTCTACAACTGGTGCAAGAAATAGATTCATACAAAAATCCTCCCGTGGTGTGTTTACACTTGGGGAGGATGTCATCTCTAAGTATTCCTATCAGGTTAAAAGAAAGGTATAATGTAAATCTACGACCTGATATTGAATAAAAAAGCTTCCCTACGCCGGTATTATCCGGGTCAGGTAATAAGGGTTAGACGCACATGGCGTACACTCTCAGCATTGCTCCCCTAGCGTTTCTATGAAGTTCAGTAATCATTAAACACTTCTGCTAAGGGATTGTCAATAGTTTTTTGGAGGAAAAGAGATGTTTGACGGAGTTTTCGATTTTGATCTGCCGTTCGTTCGGCCGAAATGGTATATATATGTCCTGTGGGCCGCTATAGGAGCGGCTTTGGCAGGTGTGTTGAATTTCGCAGCAAACATCACGGGTCTGGTCACTGAACCCTCCTTCAACAAAGCAGCCACGGGGCTTTTCTATGTCAGCAATTCTTTGCCGGTTCTGATCATTTTGTACTGCTTTGCAACGCCTCTTATCGAGGAGCTTCTGTTTAGATATTTTATCTTTAACCTGCTCCTTAAATACACAAAAAGAGCCGCGCTATCAGTGGTGATATGCGCAGCCCTGTTTGGTCTGTATCATCTAAATCCGGTCCAGATGGTGTACGGATTTATTATGGGACTTGTCATCACTTACAGCTATTATAAAAACAGAGTTCTGACAATCCCTTTTCTTGTGCACGCAGCTGCCAACGCCGTGGCACTGGTATTTACATTCACGTTATAGCTTTATGACGCTTCCAAGGTCGAAGGAGTATATATATACTTCTTTGACCTTCTTTTTTGTTGCAGCTTCCAGAGCTCTCTTATATAGCTCAAGCTGAAGTTTGTAGCGCCTTATAAGAGTATCCTCGTCGTCAACCCTGTCGGTCTTGTAGTCAAGGAGAATTATCTCATCATCTTCAATAAACCATGCGTCGATAATACCCTGAACCAGCACCATCTCTTCATCCGGGAACTGAGGTTTTAATTCGCTGGCAGAAACTCCCATCATAAATGGCTTCTCCCTGAAAAGCTCTCCTCTCCGATAGGCTTCTCCCATCCTCTGACCAAGGTCTGTTGCAAGGAAAGTCACGATATCCGGGCTCCATACGCATTCCCTGTAGGTTTCAGGAATAACGCCCTTTTCAATCTTACCCATGATAAAGCCATAGACCTTATCGGAAGCCTTGGATCTGTCTGATGTCTTACCGGTTTCACGGGCCATGGCCATCAGCGCCTCATCTCCATAAACGGTATCATCAAGAAGCTCCATAATGCTGTGGTAGGCTGTTCCTCGCTCAGCTCCAGTAAGGGTGGTTGCACCTGCTGCGCGGCTATCCGCCTGGGACTTCGACAGCTCTTTTTCAGAATCAGCTGCAAAGGCTGCAGGCTCAGTAAACACCTCGCCTTCCTCTATCATCCTTGCATGCTTAAGCTCTGATACTGTGGTCTTGGTGAAAAGACCTTTCAGCGCATCGAAACTGTATACAGCACTGAACTTGTCCTGAATCCTTGAAAGGAGCTCTTTATCTGCCCCATCGCCCATGAGCATGGACTTAAGGTTCTCCTTTCTCAGGGCTGCTTCCACCTGGGAAGAGATCATGGAAGAAGTCAGGTCATTGCCAGTAACAGCCCTAAACCTGATGGTTGGAACCTTCCCAGCTCTCTCTGCCCGGTCACTGTACTCATCTGAGGAAATCTGATACCTGTCAAGGATATCCTTAAAGCCCGGATTTAATACCACTGCAGGCATTATCATGTCAAAAAAGCTATCTGCTCCCGCTCTCATTGAATAGGGTAAAAGATCTTCTGGCCCGCCAAGGACCTTTATCTTTCCAAGGGCTTTGGATACTGTATCTGCAAGATCCTTGGAGAACATGGTAAGGATAACCTTCTCCTTGGCTCTTGTAAGGGCAACGTAGAGGACTCTTATCTCCTCCCCAATGCTGTCAAGTTTCATACTGTCAGATACTATCCGCCTCTTAAGGGTGTCATACTTAACACGAAGTCCCGCGTCAATGCACTTAACACCAAGGCCAAAGTCCATATCCAGGATAAGGTCTCCTGTTGTCTCTCTCATGTTAAACTGTTTCTGAATGCCCGACACGAAAACAACAGGGAATTCAAGACCTTTGCTCTTGTGGATACTCATGATACGCACCACATCTGCATTTTCATCTATTGTTCCAGCTTCGCCGTAGTCCACCTGCACGACTTTGATGTGCTCGATGTAGCGGACGAAGTGGAAAAGCCCTTTAAAGCTTGTCTTTTCAAAGTTTAGGGCATTAGTTATAAGGAGCTCAACATTGGCTCTTCTCTGAACTCCGTAAGGCTGAGCTGAAATGAGAAGCTCATAGTCAGTCCTGTCTATGATATCCTGCAAAAGCTCATGGACAGGGGTATAGGTGGATCTGATCCTATACTCCTCGATCATGGACACAAAGGTCTTAACCTTGTTCTTTAATACGTCTGTAAGGTTCAGGTCTGCAGTAAGGGCGTCATAGAAGGAATCAGAAAGGGCAAGCTCCTTATCCTTGTCTATAGCGATCCTGATCTGGGCCAGTTCCTCATCCGTAAAGGAGCCAAGAGGTGAGTGCATTACAGCTATGAGAGGAATATCCTGCCTTGGATTATCCACAATGGACAGCATATCAAGGAGAATGGCCACCTCTGGGGCATCAAAGTATCCCTTCTTGGACTCTATATATGTTGGAATGCCCTGACTCTCAAGGACTTCCTTAAATACTGAGTCCCAACCGGACAGGGACCTCAGCAGAATGACGATATCCTTGTATTTTATATCAGGATTCTCTTTTTTAAGCTCGTGGATCCTCTCTGCAATGGCCAGCGCCTCTTTTTCTCTTGGATTATAGTCTTCAATAGGAGTTCCATCGCCACCTCCAAAGAGGTCAGAGCCGTCAACCATGAGAAATTCACTGTTTACATCAAATGCAGGTTCCGGGAAGTCAGTTTTTCCAAATACGAGCCTTGCATCCTCGTCGTAATCTACTCCTCCAAGGTCAGATCCCATGATCTTTTTGAAGATATAGTTAGACAGATCAAGAACCTCACTGCGGCTTCTGAAGTTCATGTGAAGGTCGATTCGCCTGTTGCCTGAGCCAGCCTCCCTGTCATAGGTCTTAAACTTGTCCATAAAGATCTCAGGCCTTGCAAGCCTGAACTTATAGATGCTCTGCTTGACGTCACCAACCATGAACCTCTCAGAGGTATCTGCGACTTCACCGGAAATAGACTTAAGGATCAGCTCCTGAACGTTATTGCTGTCCTGATACTCGTCAATAAGTACCTCTCTGTAATATTCCCTGTATTCGAGAGCCACGTTACTGGGAGTACACATGTCAATGATCTCCTGAACGGACTTGCCCTGGCACTTGTCCTGATCCGGGTGCTGAACCAGTATCTGAAGAGCCAAATGCTCCATGTCAGGAAAATCGATGACCTGCTTCTCCCTCTTCTTTTCTTCAAATCTCTCTTTATATTCAAGGGTCAGCCTGCAAAGCTCCTTAACAGCTCTGTCGCACAGCTTCATTTGGGAGACGATGGTATCTCTTGTAAGGGCAAAATAACGCTCCCTTAGTTTTTCAATCTCTTTCTTTACTCCGTCCCTGATGGCCTTGGCAGCTTCCCTCTTTTCAGGATTCACGCCAGGGTCCTTTTTTCCTGACAAATTACCGAAGGTAATCCCTCTGATACCGTCAAACAGGGCGTTGTAGGTATCATATTGTAAAACCGCACCAATACTGGCTTTGTCATCTTCAAGGGTATCGCCATACATATATGGACCATCTGGTTCATTTGCAATATCCATGGCACTGTCCAGCTTATCTATGAATTCCCTTAGTTTCACTCCTGTACGGTACAGGCACTCTTTGACCCAGGGAAGCTCTTCAAACTCATCCTCGTCAATATCATAATCATAGGCCCTTTCCCTGATCCAATCCTCTGGCCATGGCATACTCATGGAAAAATCAAATAACTGATTAATATATTCCTCAACCTTATCATCACGGCTGCCTGTAGCGAAATAATCCATGCAAAAGAGAAAGTCGCTGTCATCATCTGACTTGGCCTTCTCATACTCTTCCTCCAGCATCTGCTGCATGACATCCTCAGATATAAGTTTAAGCTCTCCCTCATCTGCAACTCGTAATGCTGGATCAATTCCTATAGATCCAAAATTGTTCCTTATAACGTATTGACAGAACGAGTCAATAGTCGTGATCTGGGCATTGTGGATCAGAGTTTCCTGTCTCTGAAGGTGAACATTGTCAGGGTCCTCAAGAAGATTATTCTGTATTGCAAGGGTGATCTTCTCCCTCATCTGAGCAGCTGCAGCCTTGGTGAAAGTAACCACAAGAAGATGATCAACATCAAGGTCATTACTTATCATCTGAATGATGCGCTCAACAAGTACAGCTGTCTTGCCGGATCCGGCCGCAGCAGATACCAGGAGATTACTATTTCTTTCATCGATTACCGACTGTTGTTCTGGTGTGAATTGTACTCCCATAATCTGTTTCCCGATTAGTTAATTTATTAATTAATTTTATCTGCTTCTTCACGAATCAGAGCCATTGCATCCTGAGGATCAAGATCAAGATTTCTCTTTTTGAAGCCTTTTATTCGTTCATCGTATCCACAGATAGCCCTGTAGCTGCAATAGGTGCAGGACTCTCTCTTATCCATCACATATGGATTGACGTTTATATCTCCATTTAGGATATTCCTTCCAAAGTCTCTTATCTTCCTGTTAACAAAACCAGATATAGCCTCGTAGTCTTCCGGACTTACTGTCTGGGATTTGGCTCCGAAATCTCCGTCCTTTTTGATCATTACAGGAATGATATCTGAAGAGCCTGAAATGTCCTTATCAAGTAGTCTGACGATATCTGTATTTCGGCTGACCAATCCGGTCATTTTGAGCTTTGAAAGAACAGCTTTATTGATATCATCTGTTATTATTCCTTCTTTTCCCTCAACCACGGGGTCTGTGACGTGATAGTACAAAATGGCAGCAGGAACGATCTCTTTTTCCGGGGATTTCTTTTTCTGGGATGCAGCTGCAACGTTCATATACATCACAAGCTGAAGCTGCAAACCATAGTATAGTGAAGCAATATTGAACTGATGGGCTCCTGATTTGAAATCCATGACCTTCACATAAACGTGTTCCGGATCCACATATAGATCAACCCGGTCAATCTTTCCGTTTAGTTTCATTCTCTCTGTGATGCCCTGCTTTTCATCCTCTGAAAGAACTATGTTTATCTCGTCTATACTTCCAGCTTCTTCAAAACTCATTTCCACAGAAGCAGGTTCGAAGAATCCTTTTGTCATCTGGTATTGAAGGGTGTCCACAGTCCTTGAAAGGATTCTCTTTATCCTTCCGATCATGAACTGATTGCGGGCGCTGCTTCGCAAAATAGTGTCACCATAAGCATCCACGCACTCGGATAAAGCTTCATTTAACATCCTGTCAGATTCCTCTTTTGACAAAGTTCTCCAGTCCAGATGTTTTTCAATTATCTCACCTGTATATTTCTCCAGGACTTTATGGAATACATTGCCAAGGTCAGAAGCTGCAAATTCGTATTCTTCTCTTTCATCAAGCTTTAAGCCGTATTTTACAAAGTGGGCATATGCACAGCTTGCATATTGCTCAAGTCTGCTGACACTGTTTTCAAGGGTTGCTCCGTACAGGGCAAGAGCAATGGCCTTGGAAAGAGGCTCTGATTCATAGTGTTTAAAGGCCTCCTCTGTGAGTCTGCCAATAAGCCCCTTAGTATTGTCATCGTAAACAGCCTTTCCAAGAGCTGCTATATACTTCTGGTCGCTCTCCTTGAGCCCTCCATGAGCATAGTCGCACATAAGGGCTGAAAGGGTATACATTCCATCCTTTTTGGAAACAAGCTGATCCTCTAAGCTGTTATCTTCAGGTCGCTCAGCCGTTAATCCTTCATACATCTGTGTGAGTTTTGGGATCAGGTAAGCAGGGCTTAAGCTCTTACCATCCCCTGAGAGCTCAGCATAGGACAGAAATAGCTTATCCGTTGGCTTAGTCAGGTTCATGTACAGATAGAGCCTCTGTATATACATCTGCTGCCTTGGTGTTGGGGCAAATTCCACATCTGTTCCAAGGTCTATAAGGTACTGCCTGTCGATGTCCGACAAAATGCCGCCACCGCCAACATTTGAAGGGATATTACCGTCATTAACTCCAACAAAGAACAGGACCTTTACTTCCTTGAGCCTTGTTCTCTCAATATCGCCCACAATTATCCTGTCTACGTCCTGAGGAATGGTTCCAACTGAGATCTCGCCTATTCCTGCAGTCACAATATCTCTGAATTCAGTTATTCCAAGCTTCTCGTCGCCAATAAGGCCTCTTATCTGATCAAGAAGCGCCATTACCTTGTCGTATATCTGGTCGTACTCTCTTGCCTTTTTAAGGTCTCCCATGGCTTCAAAGCGCTGTTTGTAGTTCTCAAGCTTATCTCTTGAGCCATTGCCCTCTATCACCTCTATAAGGGCGTCTATTATCTCTTTTGCCGTGCCGTTCTTGGCCTTAAAGAGGGGTGAAAGCTCAGAGTTTATGGCTTCTCTCATGCCCTCAAGCTTAGTAAGGACTTCAAGGTCCTTCTGGCTCCTCTTATCAGGGTCAGCAAACTTCCTAAATCTCTTTGGCATGCGGCGAAGGAATTTATCTTCCCAGGACTTCTCCCCCTTTATTCCAAGGGCTCTTACGTAGTTCTCCAGAAGGTCAGTGTCGTTCATATCAAAGGATGTAAGGCCGCTTCTCATGTAGTGGAACACATCCTCGTACTTGTAGCCTGAAATTACGATATTCAGGGCGCTTGAGATATATTCGATAAATGGATTAAGTAAAATGCTGGTGTTCTGGTCCACGTAGACCGGAATATCAAACCTCTCCGCAGCCCTTGCGATCTGCTCTCCATAGGCCTCGAGGCTTCCGCAGACAAGGGCAATATCCCTGTAGGCGTACTTACCGGTCCTTATAAGGTCAGCTATCTTGATCATGGTCTGCCTTATCTCCTGGGCCTGATTGGTGGCTTCATAGATAAATATGGAGTCGTTCCTGCCGGCAAATCTGTCATTTTTATACCGGAAAAGAGATCTCTCAAGATATGCAAGAGCTTCATTGTCCTTATGTCTTGCCACAACCTCATCTTTTATAAATATGTCACCTCTGTCACCAACCGCTGCCATGTCACGATGACGCAGCTCCCTAAAGGCAGAAAAGTCAGGAATTGTAGAGCCCTTTTCTCTCTGGAGCTCATATTCAAGGCGCTCAAGGTCACGAACAGTCTTTTTGGTTAGCATAAACAGCTCCTGCTCTCCAAATTCAGCGGCGTATGGGTCCTCAATGGGACTTATTGTCAGAGATACCATCACTTCTTTTGAAAGGGCCAGAAGCTCTTTTAAAACTCTGTACTGAATAGGAGTAAAGCCGGTAAAGCCGTCAAATACTATGACGCTGTCCCTTATAAGAGCAGACTCAGGAAGGGCCTTTACAAGAACGTCCAGAGTCTCCTCTGTTGTTATGTATTTTCCCTCGATGTACTTAAGAAACTCGCTGTAGAGAAGGCGAAGGTCCTTGATCTTGCTGCAAAGTGCACCCTTCTTAGAGCTCTTTTCCTCAAGGACAGACAGCTCCTGATCTCCGATACCGTACATCATAAACTCGGAGATTGTGGACTTGACCTCATCGATATATCCTGGCCTGTGCATATTGCCGCCAAGGACAGGGAGTCTATCCCCTAGCATATCCGCCACGTGCCTAAGGACCAGGGTCTTGCCCACGTCGTCAAGAACGCAAAAAGAGCCGTGGCCGGTCTCCTCAAATACCCTGTGAGAGAGTCTGCCAAAGCTCAATACATCAATGTTCATTATGGCATGAGAAGGGTGCATTTTAACTACATCCTTCTGTGTCTGCATAGTAAACTGATCCGGCACGATTATCAGATAATCAGTGCCGGGATCTGTCATACTTCTCCTAATTATTTCGTCGTAAATCCTGGTGCTCTTCCCCGCACCAGAAGCCCCAAAACAAAACCTAAGCATGCTCTACCTGCTACTTCCAAGTGTCTTCAATTTCATCTGCGTATCTGCAGCATGAGATATATTTCCACTTACCATTGTACCTAAAAGGAAGCAGCATGTACATCTGCATTCTGCCTTTATCACCGGGAATAGCAGAATGATAATAATCTACAATATAGTTTGCGTCGCAGGCATCGCACCTCTGCTTTACGGTTGTCATATCATAAAACTCAACAAATCTATCCCTGTCCTCAGGGTGCAGATACATATTGGCATATGCTTTGCAGGCTTTTACAGAATCAGGCTCTTTATCAGCCACAGCCACCTGATCTCCATTTAGGAAAATATTTTCCACCGTGCCATTTTCATCAAAGAGATCAACCCTGAAATACTGGAAGAATACGTGGGCCATGGCAACCTGCATGGACTCCGCAAGATCCGTATCAGCCTTGGTGGTGAGATTTCTTGAAACAACGGCGAAAGCTTTTTTGCCCTCAGCCTCAGCAAGGAACCTTATCTTATTTCTGCAAATGTTGCCATTGGTGATGTTGTCTACTTCTGCTCTGTGAGACTCATTTTTAGATGCTCTCTCCATTGCAGCTGCATACTCCCGAACCTCCGGAATATCCGATTCAGCGTAGGCGTCATTGGCCTGCTCCATGCTGGACAAGCCAAGGGAGCTAAGGAATTCAAGATATGCGTTGTTGGCATAGATATACCTTGGGATGCCCTCTTTCAATTCGCTTATGGATATAGGAGTGTTATTGACAACTTCCATGGTCTTGGGTCTTAGAGGCGTGGATCCGAGGAAGTTGACTTCACCGATCTTGTCGTAATACTTGCTGAATCGCAGATCTTCACATACATCCATGCTGCAATCCACTTCCCTGACAAAATCACTTACAGGCTTAGGTTTACCAAAAAGATATCCCTGCAATTTTTCACATCCTATCCTGCGAAGGAAATCGTACTGTTCCTGGGTTTCCACACCCTCTGCAAGGGTGTGGATTCCAAGCTCTTTTGCCATATTAACTATAGCTGCAAGAATGACCTTGGATTTTTTGTTGCTGTCAAAGGTCCTAAGAAAAGCCATGTCGATCTTAAGATAATCAAAGTCGTAGTTCTTTAGATTGTTTAAAGAACTGTAGCCAGAGCCAAAGTCGTCCATCCAGACTTCATAGCCTGCATCCCTGAATTTCTTTATCTGCTCTCCAAGAAAATCAGAGCCTGAGGAAATTGCACTCTCAGTGACCTCTATATGAAGAAGATCAACAGGAATATCATATTTTTCCCTGCACTTGTCAATTTCAGCCATGATATCGCATAGCTCAAAATCGAGCTGTGAAAGGTTAACTGATATCGGTTCAACTGCAAAACCACTGTCAATGTCATCCCTTAAATCAGCGCACACCATATCAATAATACATATATCCAGCCTGTGGACAAGCCTTACACTCTCAAGCACTTCTACGAATATAGCAGGGGATATAAGCCCCATCTCAGGGTCCTGCCACCTTGCAAGGGCCTCATAGCCGCATACCTTTCCAGTAAGGCTCCTGACCTCCTTCTGGTAATAAACTTTGAAGTAGTTCTTTTTAAATGCATCCTCAAAATTATCTATGACGTACTGCTTGAGCTCATTTTTTTTGTTAAGCTCGTCGCTAAAGAAATTGTCGTCCTTGTCATAGACCTTAATGATTTCATCACAGGCTATCTTGGCCCTGTCGATCATTACAACAGGATAAGCTTCGTTACCCATAGCCTGATAAATACCCGCCTTGATTCGCATAGGAAGGCCCTTTTGGTGCCTGGTAACTGCCTCTCTCAGTCTTTTTAGTCTATCCAGTATCGCTTCTTCGGTTAGGGATTTTCCAAGAATAATAAACTGGTCGCCACCTGTTCTGGCTGCCAGCTCATCAGGAAAAATGTCCTGAATCTCTTTTGCCATTCCCTTTAGGAAATCGTTGCCACCGGCAAAGCCGTAGCGCTGGTTGAAGGTCTTGAAATTCATGACATTAAGATAGATTATCACAGAATTTTCATCAGCATGGGCGTCATGTCCCTGTATCTGGCTTATCATGCCATTGATGTTGAAAAAACCTGTAAGTTCATCTATATGATCAGATTCGATTTTTGCGATGTTGTCCAATCCGCCCATTGGTACCTCATGATACAAAATTTCATAAACTTTCAATCATATTTTAACACATTACCCCTCAGCAAAAATTAAGAATATATAAAAAAAGCCTAATATATGCGAAACTTTAGTTATGGGCAGCTCTACTGTGCCTGTTTCTGGCGGTTGTGCCTTCTGACCCTGTTGATATGCCTCTCGAAATCTCCACTCTCGATAAGGGCTGTAAGCACCAGCTGATCCAGTGTTGGGACGGGACATTCATGGAACCCTGCTCTTTCATCGAATTTGGGCAAAAGAGCTTTAGGCAAAACCATATATGCACACCTGACGAAACTTCCGATGGTCCTTGTAAAGGTATTTACATATATCACCCTGTCACTCTTATCTATGGAGAAAAGAGTCTCCTCCGCCTTTCTACTGAGTGTAAACTCCGACTCAAAATCATCCTCCACAATGTAGGCATCCTTTTGCTGACTCCACTTAAGATACTCTCTCTTTTTGGATGCAGATGCCGTAACTCCGCTTGGGAAGCTCCTGTACGGGGTTATATGCAAAACCTTCATGTTTCCAGCCCAGAGAGCTTTTGAGTCTATTCCATCACTGATAAGAGGCAGCATTTCAAGCCTTGCTCCTCCTGACTCATACACCTTGGCAATCTTCTGATAGGAGGGGCTTTCAAGACCATAGCTTATGTCTCTTCCAAAGGTCTGAACTATAAGTCCATACAGGTACTCAGCTCCCGCTCCCACGATTATCTGCTCTGGTACAACCTGGATATGTCTACTCCTTCCAAGGTACTCACATATGGCCTTTCTAAAGCTTAAAAGCCCCTTAAAAGGCGATTTTTCCATGACGTAGGGTCCATATTCACTTAGAACTCTCCTTACGGTTTTAGCGTAGATAGAGTATGAAAACTCCAGTCTGTCGATAGCTCTTTTACCAGTGTGGTCAGAACTATAGTCTGGAAGCATTTTCTGCACGGGGCTTGGAGCAGAAGTGTAGATGTCGTTATCATCAAAGATAACGAAGTATCCGCTCTTTTCCCTGGCCATGATATAGCCTTCCTCAGCAAGAAGCTCGTAGGCGTGTTCCACAGTAATGACGCTGACTCCCATGCGCTCAGCCATGACACGCTTGGAGGGAAGCTTTGCCCCCTTGTGGTATCTCTTTTCAATAATGTCCTCACGGACCTGCTCATAAATCGTAAGATATCGTTTTGTGTTTTTCATCTGGTTATATAAAATATTCCAAAACTGATATTTTTAATGTTACCAGATAAATGATATATTATTCAAAGTTTATAAGTCAAGAAAAACCAAGACACCAGGAGGAGACTAAAGTATGGAAAACGTACAGGCAAAAGCACCACTAAAAACAACAAACAGAGCTAAATGGATCGCGCTGACAGGCTTATTTATGGCCTTCAACATCATCATGTCAAGCTTTGGCATTCCGGTTCCAGGAGGACATCTGTATCTGTGCGATGCGATCATCTGCACAGCTGCACTGCTGCTTGATCCGGTTGCAGCATTTATCGTTGGCGGGGTTGGATCATTTCTGGGGGACATGCTCTTTTACCCTGCACCAATGTTCGTATCACTTGTAACACATGGTCTTCAGGCCGTTGCAATCTCACTTATTGCAAGCAGGGGCAGAGGCCAGGATCAGCTCAAACATTTTTCTTCTTCACTTATTGGAACTTTGGTAGGAGCTGTTATAATGGTAGTGGGCTACACACTGGGCAAGACCTTTGTGTACAGCACCTTCGAATATGCCATGATCAAGCTCCCTTATGAGATAGCACAGGCGCTTCTTGGCGTAGTCGCATCCCTCCTCCTGTATTACAAGGCAGGTCTTGGGAAGATTTTCCAGAGAATGGAATACAATTCATAATAACGAGGAAGTGAGCATAATGGATTTTTCAGAAGTTACTAAGCAGAGCAAACAGGCAGTTATGGAGATCCTTGAGGGAGCTAATGTCAGGGAAGGTTCCATATTTGTGATAGGATGCTCTTCAAGCGAAATTTTAGGTGATCAGATAGGCACAGCCACCAACATGGATGCTGCAAATGCAGTATTTGACGGTATCATCCCTGTCCTTAAGGGACACGGCATTCTGGCCGCAGCCCAGTGCTGCGAGCACTTAAACAGAGCTCTTGTAGTTGAAAGATCCACTATGGAAAAATACGGATTTGAGCAGGTCAACGCTATCCCTCAGCCAAACCACGCTGGAGGAGCCTTTGGAACTGTGTGTTTCCAGAGATTTGATGACCCTGTTCTTGTAGAAGACATCGGCGGAAAAGCCGACGCAGGAATCGATATAGGCGGAACCATGATAGGAATGCATATGCACAGCGTTGTAGTTCCCATGAGAATCTCTTTAAGAAAGATCGGCGAAGCGCCTATCATCTGCGCACGACACCGTCCTAAATACGTAGGCGGCCAAAGAGCTATCTACGACGAGAAATTGATGTAATCTTTTAAACGTGATATTTTCACAATAGCATTTGAACTTCCGGAGCGTGAATTTCTCATATTTCACGCTCCCTTTTTATATCTTTTCCAAGCAATCAAAAAATCCCTTTCGACGAGGTTAAGCGACAGCCTCGAGGAGAAAGGGATTTTTGATGCTTGATTATATATTATCGGGTGGGCAAATTAGTGGTGGAATAAACGTAACCCTGTGAAGGCCATAACCATATCATGGTTGTTTGCAGCCTCGATTACGTTGTCGTCACGAACTGATCCGCCAGGCTGTGCTACATACTTAACGCCGCTTCTAAATGCTCTCTCGATGTTGTCACCAAATGGGAAGAAAGCGTCAGAGCCAAGGGCAACATCAGTGTTCTTGTCGAGCCATGCTCTCTTTTCCTCTGCAGTAAATACAGCAGGCTTCTCCTTGAAGATGTTCTGCCACTTGCCATCAGCAAGAACGTCCATGTAATCCTCTCCGATGTAGAGGTCGATAGCATTGTCTCTGTCTGGACGCTTGATGCTATCAAGGAAAGGAAGGTTAAGAACCTGAGGTGACTGACGAAGGAACCAGTTGTCAGCCTTGGATCCTGCAAGTCTTGTGCAGTGGATTCTGGACTGCTGTCCAGCACCAATACCGATGGCAGCTCCGCCCTTTACGTAGCAAACTGAGTTGGACTGTGTGTACTTAAGTGTGATAAGAGCGATCTTGAGGTCGATAAGTGCTGACTCAGGAAGGTCCTTGTTATCTGTAACGATGTTCTTGAACATGTCATCGCCGATCTCGATGAAGTTGTGGCCCTGCTCAAAGGTCACGCCAAATACCTGCTTCTTTTCGATCTCATCTGGAACGTAGTTAGGGTCAACCTTGATTACTGCGTAGTTGCCGCCCTTCTTAGCCTTGAGGATCTCAAGAGCCTCATCTGTGTAGCCAGGAGCAATGATACCGTCTGAAACTTCTCTTTTTACAAGCTTGGCTGTATCAACGTCACAGACATCTGAAAGAGAGATGAAATCACCAAATGAAGACATTCTGTCAGCGCCGCGGGCTCTTGCGTATGCGTTTGCAAGAGGGCTGAGCTCGCCAAGGTCCTCTACCCAGTAGATCTTCTTTTCGATATCTGTAAGCTTGGTGCCAACAGCAGCACCAGCTGGTGAAACATGCTTGAATGATGTAGCTGCAGGAAGTCCTGTGGCTTTTTTAAGCTCAGAAACCAGCTGCCAGCCGTTTAATGCATCAAGGAGATTGATGTAGCCAGGACGGCCGTTTAAAACCTCGATAGGGAGGTCATTACCGTTCTCCATATATACCTTTGAAGGCTTCTGATTAGGGTTGCATCCATATTTAAGTTCGATTTCTCTCATAGTTTTTCTCCTTAATTAAGCGTTCTTGTTAACGATTCTTGACTCTGCCTTGCCAGTTGCGATCTCGATATATCTTGTGAAAAGAGATACCTTATTATCAGCGTTAAGGGCCTCCCATACACTCTTTGTGAATGTATCAATATCACCTGTTATGTTTACACAAGTAGGTTCTCCCTCAAAGCTTGGAAGTGGATTGCCATCTCCCATGTATGTGTGAATGAAGTATCCCTCACCAGCCTTAGGCTTGTCATAGGTGAATGTAAATCTCTGGCATGATGATGGATCGCCGTGGTTGCTCTTAAGGATTGAAAGAGCGAAGTTATACTCGCCGTCATCAACGTTCATGATACCTGAAATTCTAGGTGTGTAGTTAGGAGCATCAGGCTCAAACTCTCTTGTTCTGAGGGACTCCTCAAAGCTCTGTCCAGCCTGCATAAGCTCATAGATAGTATCTGTCTGATCGCCATTTGTAACGATTGTTGAATTGCCGCGAACTCTTACTGGAGCGTAGATGATAAGACTTGGGTCCTCCATCTTGGAAGGGTCAAAGGCCTGGGTGCGAATGCCCTCACCATCCTCTACAAATACTCTGTTTCTTGAATTCTCTGATCTTCCCATGATGAAGTAAGCGCAAACTGCGTACTTGCCGTCCTCTGAAGTACCTATCACGATTCCTCTTCCAGGATAGGTTGTGCTGCTGATCTCTTTTGTTAACTCTACCATGCGTGGCTCCTTTCAAAAGCTACAAAAAAACCGCCTGAGCATTCCACTAAAAGCGGTTGCCCAGGCGGTCGACTGTTCATTATTAATCTATACTCCCATGTGGTTACCCACTTATCCGCCAGTTGTACAGACACGTATAACATACACTTTTTTGACGAAAAATTCAAGAGGGAAAAGTATTTCGGAAACGTTTCCGAAAACTGTGGAAAGTACCATTATTATGTGCTATTGTTAAAAGACAAAGAAAACAAAATTTATTGATTGTATGGAGGTAAAGTGATGCCAGCCTGGTTAAAAGACGCAATATTTTACGAGATCTATCCACAGTCATTTAAGGATACAAATGGAGATGGAATAGGCGATATAAACGGAATTATCGAGAAGCTTGACTATGTTAAGAGTCTTGGATGTAACGCCCTTTGGATCAACCCATGTTACGACTCTCCTTTTAAGGATGCAGGTTACGACGTAAGAGATTATAAGAAGGTTGCTCCAAGATACGGAACTAACGAAGACCTCTATAAACTCTTTGAAGAGGCCCATAAAAGAGATATCCATGTGCTTCTAGACCTTGTACCAGGTCACACTTCTGAAGAGCACGAATGGTTTTTAGAAAGTAAAAAAGCTACGAGAAACGAATACTCCGACAGATATGTATGGACCAATGGTTGGCTCCAGGGAGTACCGGGACATCCTTATATAGGAGGAGAAGCTGACAGAGACGGCTGCTATATGCTGAACTTCTTTAAGTGTCAGCCAGCTCTTAACTACGGCTTCCTTAATAGAACTGAGGACTGGCAGAAGGCTCCTGATGATCCAGCATGCCTTGCTACCAGAGAGGCTCTTAAGGACGTTATGCGCTTCTGGCTCGACAGAGGCTGCGATGGCTTTAGAGTAGATATGGCTGATTCCCTTGTTAAGGAAGACGACGAGAACAAGTCAGCTACCGGTGCTATCTGGAAGGATATCAGAGCAATGCTTGATGCTGACTATCCTGAGGCAGCTATCATCTCTGAGTGGAGCAACCCTATGCAGTCCCTTAAGAGCGGATTCCACGCAGACTTTTATCTTGATCACCACGGAAATGGCTACAATACTCTTCTTCGTGACTATGAGACAGCAGGCGGTGACCACAGCTTCCTTAAAAAGGATGGAAACGGGGATATCATGAGATTCCTCAACGACTTCCTTCCTAAATATGATTCAACCAAGGACGATGGTTACATCAGCTTTATCACCTGTAACCATGATACTCCAAGACCAAGAAGAACCCTGGAGTTCCAGGAACTTAAGCTTGCCACAGCTCTTTTCCTGACTCTCCCTGGTGTTCCATTTATCTACTACGGCGATGAGATCGGAATGCGCTACCTTGATATTCCTACCAAGGAAGGCGGCTACACAAGAACCGGTTCCCGCACACCAATGCAGTGGAACCACGGCAAGAACCTGGGATTTTCTGATGCTGATTCAAAAGACATCTACCTTCCCGTAGATCCTTCTGCTGACGCACCTACAGTAACATCCCAGGAAAACGATCCAGACTCCCTTCTTAGCACTGTTAAGGCCCTCACCAAGATCCGCCACGAATACACAGACCTCCATGCAGACAGCGAATTCGAAGTTGTCTACGCCGAAGCTGAGGAATTCCCATTTGTATTTAAGAGAGGTGAATTGTACGTCGCCATCAACCCTTCAGAAAAGAAGGCCGGCGTAAGCGTCTCCAAGAAACGCGAGAAAATTTATGAGATCGGTACTACGGAGATCAAAGAGAACTCATTGATCATGGATCCCCAGAGCTTTGTAATCCTGAAGTAAAACTTCATACCCCACTGCTTGAATTGTAACGCCCCGACGCAAGTCTCATGACTTACGTCGGGGCTTCATACCAGATTGGCCAAACAGTCCTTCTGATATGTGTTTTTATAAAATATCAGATGTTATCATGCAAAAAACTACATACCAGGAGCACTAAAAGCTGTCTCTGGTATGAAATGTGTTCTTGTACTTACTATAAAAACAAAAAGGCGTGAATTAGTTTTTTACTAATTCACGCCCTTATTTTTACTCTACTGTTACGGACTTTGCGAGGTTCCTTGGCTTGTCTACATCGAGACCCTTTGCAACTGATGTGAAGTAACCAAGAAGCTGAAGAGGAATGATCGCAAGGCTTCCTGCGAAGTGCTCGTCAACCTTTGGAACATATACTGTGAAGTCGCACTGATCTTCTACTTCGTACTTGCCATAGGATGTAAGTCCCATGAGGTAAGCACCACGGCTCTTACACTCAAGCATGTTGGATATGGTCTTCTCATAGAGACTTGGCTGTGTGAGAACTCCGATTACAAGAGTGTTCTTCTCGATAAGAGAGATAGTTCCGTGCTTGAGCTCGCCTGCTGCGTATGCCTCTGAGTGGATGTAGCTGATCTCTTTCATCTTAAGGCTTCCCTCAAGGCAGATAGCATAGTCGAGACCTCTTCCAATGAAGAATACGTCCTGAGCGTTTGAGTACTTGGCTGCAAACCACTGGATGCGCTCCTTCTCATCAAGGATCTTCTCGATCTTGGATGGGATGCTCTTGATCTCATCGATGTAGTATTTCATCTTGTCAGGATCTGTGAGGGTTCCTCTAGCCTCAGCAAGCTTGAGGGAAAGGAGGTAACCACAGATAAGCTGACAGCTGTAAGCCTTGGTTGTAGCAACTGAGATCTCTGGTCCAGCAAGAGTATACATAACATGATCTGCATCTCTTGCGATAGAAGATCCGATTACATTGACGATAGCAAGTGTCTTAAGACCGCTCTCCTTGGCCATTCTAAGTGCTGCAAGGGAATCTGCTGTCTCTCCTGACTGTGAGATAACAACAACCAGAGCGTTTGGATTAAGTGACATCTTACGATATCTGAACTCTGAAGCCAGCTCACATCTTACATTGATATCTGTAAGATCCTCTACGATGTACTGGATCTCCATACCAACATGCCATGCTGAACCGCAGGCTACGATGTATACCTGATTGATATCCTTGATATCTTCTGCTGTTATTCCAACTTCTGAAAGGTCGATTGTATCGCCCTTAATGTATTTACTGATTGTATCCTCAACAACCTTAGGCTGCTCATGGATCTCTTTCATCATGAAGTGCTCGAAACCGCCTTTTTCTGCTGCCTCAGCAGAGAAAGTTACAGTCTGAAGCTCTTTTTCCACTTCATCGCCATCGAGGTTAAAGAATGTAACCTCACCGGCCTTGATCCTTGCCATTTCAAGGTTGTCGATATAGTAAACGTCTCTTGTGTACTTAAGGATAGCAGGAACATCAGATGCGATGTATGTCTCATCATCCTTAACACCGATTATCATAGGAGACTGCTGTCTTGCAACATAGATCTCGCCTGGGTAATCCTTGAAGATAACCTCAAGGGCGTATGAACCACGTACACGAACGAGAGTCTTGGCAATAGCATCGATAGGTCCCATCTTGTACTTCTTGTAGTAGTAATCTACTAGCTTGATAAGAACCTCTGTATCAGTCTCTGAGTAGAACTCATAATCGTGTCTGATAAGCTTAGCCTTAAGCTCCTGATAGTTCTCGATGATTCCATTGTGAACACCGATAACGTCTGAATCATCTTTGCCTGAACCTGAATGCTCAAAGCTTCCACTTACGTGAGGGTGAGCATTGGTCACGCTTGGCGCACCATGAGTAGCCCATCTGGTATGTCCGATACCGCAGCATCCTGAGATAGCAGCTCCACCATTAGTCTTGTTGGAAAGATTAGCAAGTTTGCCCACTGTCTTAACAACAACAGATGCTCCATCGCCGTCTCTTACAGCGATACCTGCAGAATCGTATCCTCTGTACTCAAGTTTTGCAAGTCCATCAAGCAGAATTGGTGCTGCCTGCTTATGTCCAATATATCCTACTATTCCACACATATATTATTTCTCCAAATGTCCTTTTTGCTCTATTACTTTGATAACGTCATCTACGTACTTCTCGCAGATTTCGTCTGTTTCAGCCTCAACCATTACTCTGATAACAGGCTCTGTTCCTGACTCTCTTACGAGGATACGACCTGTATCTCCAAGTGCATCAGCTACTGCCTGAACAGCACTCTGAACATCAGGATCATTTTGGGCATCGGGCTTACTCTTTACCCTTACGTTCTTAAGAACCTGAGGATAGAAAACAACAGGAGCAGCAAGTGCGCTCATAGGCTTCTCTTTTGCAAGCATAACCTCCATGAGCTTAAGGCTTGTAAGAATTCCATCACCAGTAGTTGCATACTTGGTAAAGATGATGTGTCCTGACTGCTCACCACCAACACGGTGTCCGTATGTAACCATGTTCTCGTATACATACTTGTCACCAACCTTGGTCTTCTCGTACTCGATACCAACCTTATCAAGAGCCTTGTAAAGGCCGAAATTACTCATTACTGTTGTAACAACCTTGTTGTTTGCAAGGGCGCCTCTCTCCTTGAGGTAAAGGCCATAGATATAGATGATGTGATCACCTGTAATTACGTTGCCCTTCTCATCTACAGCAAGGCATCTGTCTGCGTCGCCATCAAAAGCAAATCCGACATCCAGTCCCTTATCAACTACAAACTTCTGGAGATGCTCAATATGAGTTGATCCGCAGTCTGTGTTGATGTTGTAGCCGTCTGGCTCGTCGTTCATAACATAGGTCTTAGCTCCAAGGGCATCAAATACTCCCTTGGCGATCTGCCATGAAGCACCGTTAGCGCAGTCAAGACCGATCTTCTTATCTTTGAAGCTGTATTTGGAATTGGAAATAAGGTATCCTACATAACGGTTTCTACCAGCAACATAGTCAACTGTTCTTCCGATCTCTTCTCTCTCAGCTACTGGAATCTCAATCTTGCCGTCGATGTAATCCTCAACCCTTAAGATTGTCTCCTCATCCATCTTCTCACCATTGCCGTTAAAGAGCTTGATGCCGTTGTCATAGTATGGATTGTGAGAAGCGGAGATCATGATTCCGCAGTCAAAATCGTCAACTCTTGTGATATAAGCTACGGAAGGAGTTGTTGTAACGTGCATGATGTAAGCATCAGCTCCGCTGGCCATAAGGCCTGTGCAAAGAGCGTACTCAAACATATAGCTGCTGCGTCTTGTATCCTTACCGATTACGATCTTAGCTTTTTTGCCATGGTTAGCACCATAGTACCAGCCAAGATATCTTCCGATCTGAACTGCATGCTCGAAAGTAAGATTCTTGTTAGCTTCACCTCTGAAGCCGTCTGTTCCAAAATACTTGCCCATTTTATCTCTCCTCTTTATGGATTACTTCGCCGCTGTTCTTGTAGATAGAGTTCTCAGGAACAACTCCTCTTACGCAGGAAGTAGGATAAACATTGGAATGGCGTCCGATCACTGTGCCAGGATTGCATACTGCGTTGCAGCCAACCTCTACATAGTCGCCCAGCATAGCGCCAAACTTCTTAACTCCAGTCTCAATATGCTCTGTTCCGTTATGAACAACAACAAGCTTCTTGTCGCTCTTAACGTTAGATGTGATTGAGCCGGCTCCCATATGTGAGTAATAACCAAGGATACTGTCACCAACATAGTTGTAGTGAGGAGTCTGAACGTGATCAAAAAGGATTACGTTCTTGAGCTCTACGCTGTTACCAACTACGCAGTCAGCGCCAACTAAAGCGCTGCCACGGATAAATGCTCCGTGACGAACCTCAGTGTTTGGTCCGATGATACATGGTGCTCCAAGATATGCGCTCTCGAAAACAGTCGCTGTCTTGTGAACCCATACGTGCTCCTTGACCTCAGTGTAGTCATCTCCAAGACCAGCACCGATCTCAAGGATCATGTCCTTGATGCCCTTAAGAGCTTCCCAGGGATATGTGAATCCCTTAAGATAATCTGCGGCCAGAGTGTGGTCCAGATCATAAAGATCAGAAATAGTATACATGTTAAAGCCTCTCTTTCTTTTCTATATCAAGGAAGTACTTGTAAGTATTAACTGTAAGCTCTCCGCAGGCTGGCTCATCGCAGACGATGATTGCGCCGTTATGCATCTGAAGTGCGCTGCAGGTCCACTTTGAGGAAACAGGTCCCTCTACTGTAGCTGCAAGAGCTCTGGCCTTATTGTGGCCATTTATGAGGACAAGGACCTCTTTTGAATCAGTTACAGTTCCAACACCTACTGAAAGTGCCTGAGCTGGAACCTTCTCTGGGTCTCCTCCGAAAAATCTTGAGTTAACGATCCTTGTATCAGTTGTAAGGTCTCTTACTCCAGTTCTTGAAGCAAGACTTGTGAATGGCTCGTTAAATGCGATATGTCCGTCAACACCGATGCCTCCCATGAAAAGATCAATCCCCCCATAGGACTTAATTTTCTTTTCATAGTTCTCACACTCAGCAACCGGATCATCTGTCATTCCGTTTAATATATTGATGTTCTCTGGTTTCATATCTACCAGATGATCAAAGAAATTGTCGTGCATAAAGTACCAGTAAGACTGGTCATGTTCCCTTGGAAGTCCAAGGTACTCATCCATGTTGAATGTAACAACATTGGCAAAAGAAATCTCTCCTGCCTTGTTCATTCTAACAAGCTCTTTGTAAACCCCGATCGGACTTGATCCTGTAGGAAGTCCTAAAACAAAAGGACGATCCTTTTCTGCCCCATTGTTGTGCTCATTGATGCGCGCCTTGATGTAACCAGCAGCCCAGAGACACAACTTTTCATAGTTGTCCTGAATAACTACCCTCATACCATTCTCTCTTTCGTGCGGATAAACCGCTTTATTTGTGACGTGCACATGGAATAATTATATGGTTTAGGGCGTCTTTAGTCAAATAAATGAGGGTAGACATAAAATCACCTCAAAGCCAGATAGTCTCTGTCTTTGAGGCTTTTGAATAAGTGTTATATAAGAGCTGCTGACGAGAATCGAACTCGTGACCTCCGCACTACCAATGCGACGCACTACCGACTGTGCTACAACAGCTTGAACTGCCCTTGGCAGTCACGTTGATTATTATAGCAACGTGCTTTTGCTATGTCAATGATAAGATAATGTGCTATAAGATAACAAGCGTTACTATACTTGTTATGCCTGACTCAGAACTGAAATATAGTATGAATACAGGTTTCTATAGGTGTCTGCACTGTAATGCAAACCATCTGGTGCGCTAAATCCTGTCTGTGACAGGTATGAATAACCGTCGATCCAGATAACCCTTGGATCAAGCTCTGACTGAAGACGGGAATTAAACTGCTCAATCTGGGCATTGGTTACTGATGCGCCCTCGCCAACAGGAGTAACTGCTGCATAGTAAACGGTTATACCAGCCTCAGTCCATGCATCTACATTGCTGTTTACAAGCTTGATATACTTGCTGGCATTGCCAAGATCATTAACTCCAAAGTTGATGATAAGTGATGTGCCACTGCCTGCATAGTGAGGAATCTCAGAAAGAGCTGTGTTCTTGAACCAGTTGTATCCCTCGCCAATCTTGGCAATATATTCCTTATCTGTAGAACCCACAGCCATCTTCATCTGTACGGTTCTGGAGTCTCCTACAAATAACATCGGGATACTTGGAAGTTCTGTGACCATGAAGTCTCCGATAATAAAGGCTGTGGCGTCGTTATATGCCACCTCGTACCATCCATTATCAGTCTCACCCATTACTGTAGTCTCGGTACCCCACTTAAGCTTACCAATCTTGTCATAGTCTGTACCTGCTCCGGAACGGACATTGACTGTATCGCTGGTGTACATTGTTACTGGTGTCTCATATCTGGTTACAGTAAAAAGAGTCCTCTCAAGAAATGTAGTGTTCTCTTCATTAGATACTGTTACTGTCTCTGGTGTCTCGCCTTCAAGAGCAGAAACACATGCTACTGCTGCACTGTCAATGGTGCTGGCCATGGAATCAACTACCTCTTTGCTGGAAAGAGTTCCTGCCTCCATGTTCTCATAAGCGTTTCTGTCTCTTCCAGCTGCTGAAAATACCACAAAAGAAAAGACTGCTGCGAAAGCTGTAAGTAGTATTAAGTTGCTTTTATTTATGTGTTTTCGTTTCATCGTTTGAAGATTTTACATTAGCCGAAAGTATATGTCAAATCACGTTAATTTTCCATCAAACGGCTAAAAACATACTGATAAATATCCTGGCTGTTCTTCTGCCAGTTGTCTATCATCGCCTGTGCCATCTCCTCTGTCGGTACCGGGAGATTAATGTCCACTATGCTGCTGCCATTTTCCTTTACCATGAGCTGCACTGTGTACTCATTCTCTGCAGTCTTCTTGTAATCGCCAAGTACAGCGGACTCATTTCGAAGTTTCATGCTGTTGTCCTTAAGATACTCGTCGATTTCCTGCCTGATTGAAGGGTTTATTCTGTTTCCAAAAAACTCTAAGGTCTGGGCTCCTTCCTTTGTAATTTCAAGGTAGGTCCTGTTGGCCATGGTCTTTTCACTTATAAGGTCTGTGGAAGCCAGTTCACTAAAGGCTTCCTGCAAGGTCATGTAGTTCGTATACTCTTTTTCCAAAATGAAATCATAGATCTGAGACTTGGAAAGAGGTACCTCGCAGCGCTTAAGCATGTACAAGACCAGCATTTTATATAAGGTAAGATATTGCGAACTCAAAACTTATGCTCCATTATTCCTTCACATGTGCCTTAACAGCACTGCTTATTACATCTGCTACTCGTGGATCAAAAGCTGCAGGAAGGATGTTAACATCGCTGAGCTCCTCGTCAGGTACAAGACCTGCAAGAGCCTCTGCTGCTGCCAGCTTCATCTCCTCTGTTATCTGTTTTGCCCTTACTTCAAGAGCACCTCTGAATATTCCAGGGAAAACAAGTACATTGTTGACCTGATTTGGGAAGTCGCTTCTGCCGGTTCCGATAACTCTTACGCCTGCTTCCTTTGCAAGGTCTGGCATGATCTCTGGAACAGGGTTTGCCATAGCAAACATGATGGCATCCTTGTTCATTGCTGCCGCCATCTCTTTTGTCACGATACCAGGCGCTGAAACACCAACAAAGATGTCTGCTCCCTTGAGGGCATCTGCAAGAGTTCCTGAAAGCTGTTCAGGATTGGTGACTTCCATCATCTTCTCCTGCATCCAGTTAAGTCCCTCTGTGTTCTTATTAAGAATACCCACCTTATCGCAGAGAGTTACGTTCTTAAAGCCGTAGCTTAAAAGAAGTCTTGTAATGGCGATTCCTGCGCTTCCTGCGCCGTTTACGATAACCTTGCACTCCTCTTTCTTTTTACCGACAACCTTAAGGCCGTTTATTATTCCTGCAAGTACAACGATGGCTGTACCGTGCTGGTCGTCGTGAAATACAGGGATATCCAGCATCTCTTTTAACCTCTCCTCGATCTCAAAGCATCTTGGAGCTGAGATATCCTCGAGGTTGATGCCGCCAAAGCCGGGAGCCAGGTACTTAACAGCCTTGATGATCTCCTCTGTATCCTGGGTGTCCAGGCAGATCGGAATGGCGTTAACTCCGCCAAACTCCTTAAATAGAACAGCCTTACCCTCCATAACAGGCATAGCTGCGTGAGGTCCGATATTGCCAAGACCGAGAACAGCACTTCCGTCTGAAACAACGGCGATAGTGTTGGATTTGATGGTGTATTTATAGGCAAGGTCCTTGTCCTGTGCTATGAGCTTACAAGGCTCTGCAACACCAGGTGTATAGGCAAGTGCCAGGTCCTCTCTTGATTTAACCTCAGCCTTTGATCTGATCTCCAGCTTGCCCTGCCATTCTTCGTGAAGTTTAAGTGCTTTCTCTGCGTTTGTCATACCGCTCCTCCTATGGTTTAAAAGGTTTTACCTACTATATCATAAGCAAAAGATACCACTTCGTCTCGCTTGTCAGTATCTATATATTTAAATACGTTGTAGATCTGCTTTTTTCCGCCACCTGTGGTCTGAAGTCCAAGGGCAAGGCCCAGGGCCGCTATCTCATCAGAAGCATCTGTCTGCCTTGAGAGCATCAGTGCGTCAATATAGCCATTTTTCTCCATAATGGTGTAGGCGTAGGCGAAAGCTGCTGCCTGAAGAGCCTGTCCGGATGTTGATGAATAGCCTATCTCGCTGAGGATAATTGACCTTACGTTGCCCGACGTATCAAGCATGGCATCCCGCTTCATGTAGTTGGTCAAAACCTCGATGTTGTCCATTGTGATACATGGTGTTGTATCAGTGTGATTGACATACTTGGACGACTTCCAGAAAGCTGTATTTCCATTAGGGAAAGAGTATGGGTGGGCAGCAAGGCCCCAGTCGATGTTGCCATACTCTGACAGGGAAGCAGCAAAGATATCGAGGACATCCTTGGCGTCGTAGTCACCTGTCTTTTCCGTATTATATGTCCAGCGCTGGTCGATTGGAATATAGACCTGGGCAGCTGAATTCTGGCTCTTGATGGCGTTGTAGAACACCCTGAAAGCCCTGGTAAATGCAACGGTGTAGGTATTAACGTCCGTGTTGGACATGTAGTTGTACTCTCTTCTGGCATTGACCTCATTGGCGATGATCCACATGCTGACATTGCCGTGGCCTGAGCCTGAGTATCTGTTAGCCAGAAAGCTTCCGATTGCAGCAAGTGCCTTAACTCCGCGCTCATCTGCCGCATTGAACATGTAGTAGGGCGCTGTTGATCCGCTTCTTGCGCTTGGATGTGTTATCTCAGGATATGCTGATGTGCTGGCGTTATTTAAGATAATAGCCGCAACGTCAATGCCCATGTTGTTAAGGCGCTTAAAGAGCATGTCGTAGTCGTTGATAATGCGCTCATTGAAGTGATAGGTCACTCCGCCGTAGCTGTATGAAATACCTCCTGATGTGACCAGGATGTGATTAAGCGGAATATTATATGTGGCGTATTCGCAGCCAAGGTCCTGAAGTTCTCCGATACGAAGTGGATCCGGAAGAATACCCTTGATAGACTTGTGGCTCATGCCTCCATAGCTGTAGCCCGCACAGGCACCGGGATTAGTGATGTACTTGGCGTGGCTTATTGGAACGAACTTATCGTCCATCTTGACTGCCACCTGGAACTTGGAAAAGAGCCTTGTATTCTCCGCGCCTTTGTTGAGGTCCACAGAAAAAGATGTCTCATCATCCTTGTAGATCTTGGCGATAGGCTCTTTTGTCTCATCTAAAGACTCTTCGTAGGTAGCCTGTTCAAAAAGGTAGTAGTACTTATCGTCGCTCTTAGGGATTCCCTCTGAAGCTACAGAAACCTCAACCTTGCTGGATTCTACAATGTTGCAGCTGAGGATATTAACAAACTCAGCCCTGTTCTCATCAGTCATCTCAACTGTTGCTGGTCTTAAGGAAAGGGCCTTGGATACCTGTCTTCCGGCGCCAACGATATGATCGATGGTGGCAGCGTTTATAAATTCAGCGTTCCTCTCCTCTTCTTCCTGAAGCGAAGCCTCAAAAAGGGCCTGTTCCTGCAATCTCTCTTTCTCAGCAAGTTCAGCCTCGTCCTGTCTTCCTGATAAAAAGAGCCACAGACAAAGGCCAATTACCAGTGCAAGCAAAATGCCGCTTGCAGCGATGGACAGTATGACTGCTCTTCTATTTCTGCGGGCCTTGCGCCCGGTTCTTCTTCTCCTGGTATTACTCATCTTCTGCTCTTTCTTTTAACCACTTCATATGATCCCTTATCTTAAGCTCATAGCCATTACCTGTGGGGTTGTAGAACTCTTTTCCATTGAGCTCGTAAGGAAGATACTGCTGTTTCACATAGTGGTCCTTGTAATCATGGGCATACTTGTAGCCTATGCCGTGGCCGAGCTTGCCAGCGCTCTTATAGTGGGCATCCTGAAGATGGGCAGGAATCGGAAGGTTTCCTGTCTCCCTGACAGTCTGGATCGCCTCATCAACTGCAAGATATGCAGCATTGCTCTTAGGCGCTGTGGCTATATATGTAACTGCCTGTGCCAGTGTGATACGGGCTTCAGGCATACCTAGTCTCTCAACTGCAAGAGACGCCGCTACTGCCACCTGAAGGGCCTGTGGATCAGCATTGCCCACATCCTCAGAGGCGCAGACCATCATACGCCTTACGATGAACTTGGGGTCCTCGCCTGCATCAAGCATTCTTGCAAGGTAATAAACTGCTGCATCCGGGTCAGAACCGCGCATGCTCTTTATGAAAGCTGAAATGGTGTCGTAGTGGTTGTCGCCGTCCTTGTCATATCTGGCAACCTTCCTCTGGATACACTCCTCAGCCACATCTCTTGTTATGTGGATCAGGCCATCCTCTGACCTGTCTGTTGTCATAATGCCAAGCTCTATGGCGTTTAGGGCGTGCCTTGCATCGCCGTCTGCTATGTCAGCGAGGAAATCTGCAGCATCGTCCTCAAGCACAGCCTTGTAGGAGCCCATGCCCCGCTCTGTGTCTGTAACTGCACGGTGCAACAGCTCTTTTATATTGTCACTTGAAAGTGGTTTGAGTTCGAAGATGATGGACCTGGAAATAAGAGCCCCGTTGACCTCAAAATAAGGGTTCTCAGTGGTCGCGCCAATAAGCACCACTGTTCCATCCTCTACAAAGGGCAGAAGGTAGTCCTGCTGGCCCTTGTTGAACCTGTGGATCTCGTCTATAAAGAGGATGGTCTTCTTGCCATACATGCCAAGATTGTCCTTGGCCTTTCCTACCACCTCTTCCATGTCCTTTTTGCCAGCGATTGTGGCGTTGATCTGGGTAAACTCAGCCTTGGTGGTATTAGCGATAACCTTGGCAAGGGTAGTCTTACCAGTTCCTGGAGGGCCATAGAGAATTATGGAGTTTAATTTGTCTGCGGAAATTGCACGATAAAGAAGCTTGTCCTTACCAATGATGTGCTGTTGTCCAACTACCTCATCGAGGGTCCTTGGGCGCATCCTGGCGGCAAGCGGAGATTCTTTTTCCATATTGTTCTCGCGCATATACTGAAATAAGTCCATAACACATCAATATTACTAGATTCACTGCTGAAAGTCCACTTTATTTGCGGTGATCGAAATTGTGATAGCTCCGTCTTTGGTAAAGTATGTTGCAGCTCCGATAGAATCAAGGGCGTCAAGCACTTCCTGGTCTCCCGGGTCAGCTTTGCTGGAGGTTATGACCGCATACTCAGGGTTCACGTACTCTATAAAGGCCCTGGAGTTGTCGTTAAAGCGGCCGTGGTGTGGGACCTTTAAAATCGTGCAGCCTCTTATTTCATCGATGCTCATGAGCTCTGACAGTCGCTCGTACTCTGCATCCCCGGCAAAGAGCATGGAATTTTCGCCAAAAGTCACCTTGATTGCAAGAGATGAGTTGTTGCTCTCCTTTTCAAGATAGGTCCTGGCCTTCGGTGGATATATGGTAAAAGAGATCCCATCTGCCTCGTAGCTTATCGTCTCAGTTACCTCTGTTTCCTCCATACCTGCAGCTTTTAGGGCATTCAGGTATTCTGTGATATCGTCGGATTCCTTGGAATGATAGGTTGTATAAACTGTGCCAACTTCATAGTTCTCTAAAACATGGTCAGCTCCGCCCACATGATCCTTATCAAAGTGGGTCAGGATCATCTCATCTATCCTGGTTATGCCCTGCTCATCAAGAAACTTTACAAGCTTCTCGCCCTTCTTATCAAGGCCGGTGTCAATGATGGTGACGTGGTTGTCTGAGATAAGGACAAAGGCATCCGCAGCGCCAGCCTTAAGGCATGTCACAGTAAGGGATGCATCGGTGGCTGAAGTGCTGGATTCCTGCTTGGGCGCAGTGCTTGCGCTTCCGCAGGCTGTAAGCAGCAGCACAGCCATAAGTATCAGCGCCTGTATTTTATATTTTCCGGATAAGACTCTTTTCATGCTAAGTCTCCTCTTTAGCCTTTTTGACATGATTCTTTTACAGCATTATAATTCATAAGGTTATTGTATATCCAATACTTTAAACCAAACTAAAAAATAGAAGATTTACGAAAGGATCATCACCGTGAAAGCTTTCAGATCATTTACGATAACACTTGTTATAATTCTCGTAATAGGCGGAATCTTCCTGTTTGCGCAGAAATCCATAAAGAAAGATGTTGAGTCCTCAGCAGAGACAATCGAGGCCAACAACGAAGAAAAAACGTCTACTGCCAATCCAATTAAAAAGGCCATCGTCAGCGAGGCCATGGATCAGTACATCGAAAAATCTGACGGCAAGGTAAAAGAGATCGCAGAATCAATGTCAGAAGAAGACAAGGATACAGTTTCAGAGATCATCGCCAACAACGTGGAGCTTGAGGATATTCCAGAAGTTCAGTCTTACATTTCAAGCGGCGACACAGCAGGACTTATGGAATACGCTCAGGATAACCTCTCCTCAGAGGAGCAGGCTGAGCTTGCAGAGATCATGCTAAAGTATGCACTGACTCCATGATAGTAGTTCTAAAGCGTATATTTTGCTAATGCAAAGCTCCCGCAATGTAATATCGAACACGTAAAAAGGCTGCCTTTATCAGGCAGCCTTTACTATATTCCTAACCCAGACTCCGCTCTTTACCAGGCAGAATCCGATAATGCTCTTCAGCAGCTCAATAAGTGACACTGTCATAAATACGTACAGCGCTGGAAGCGCGGTAAATCTTGAAAGTATGAACGCTGTTGGCACTGAAACCACCCAGGCAAAGCAGCTGTCAAACAGGAATGTAACTGCTGTCTTACCACCGGAACGCATGGTGAAATAAGAAACATTGGCATAAGCGTGAATTGGCATGCAAGCAGCAAGTACCCAGATGCACTGTGTTGCCAGATGCTTGATCTCATCACTTGTATTGTAGATCTGAGGGATGATAGGCGCTGCAAGTGCCAGAAGTGATCCCATTACAAATGTACTCATTATGCTAAGAGCCGCCATTCTCCAGGCGCTTCTTCTGGCATTTATAAGTCTGTCAGCTCCAAGCTCCTGTCCAACAATAATTCCCGTGGAATTACCTATTGATAAGAAGACTTCGTTGAATATCTGCGACACTGTTCCGCAGATATTCATGGCTGCAATGATGGCAATTCCCCTTACAGAGTAGGCCTGTAAAAGGCTTGCCTGAGCAAGGCTCCACAAAAACTCGTTGACAAGAAGAGGTAGTGACTTAGTAAGTATCGGTACTACCAGGTTTCCAGGTATCATAAAGTGACTGTACAGCCCCTTAAAGAATCCATACTGTGTACCAGGCCTGTGAGCACCATAAACTACGATAATCAGCTCAGTGAACCTTGAAATAACTGTAGCAAGGGCCGCTCCTAAAACTCCCATCTTGGGAAGTCCAAAAAGTCCAAAGATGAGAAGCGCATTCAATATGAAGTTGATCACCATAGCTGTCATACTGGCTATCATTGGAAGAGTTGTCTTGCCAGACTCTCTCATGGCACTGGCATAGACCTGGGTAAGGCTAAAGGGCGCAAGGCCTACGATCATGATACCCAGATATCCAACTGCATACCCAAGAGTCTCTACTCTGTCGGCACTTGGTGTGTCTGCAGATATGTATAAAGAGATAATGTCAGGTCCCAGGTAATGGAGAATAAAGGCAGCCACCGTAAATATGGTAATGGCTGTAAGGAGCTTGAACCTTATGGAGTACCTTACTCCGTCCATATCTCCTTTCCCAAAGAACTGGGTGCTGTATATTCCGGCTCCAGCCAGGGATCCCCAGATACACAGATAAAAGATGAACAGGATCTGATTGACGATGGCAACCGCCGACATGGGCAGCGTTCCCACCTGTCCAACCATGATATTGTCCAAAAGACCAACGATGTTACTAAGGGTATTCTGCACGATCATTGGCACAACAACAGTGGCGACGCGGCGGTAGAACTTCGCATCACCAAATAAACACTCCCTTAGCGTCAGTTTGTACTTTATCGCTTCCTCTCTGTTTCCAGTTTCATATGTTTGCATATTTCTATTCTCATTATGTCTTTTTCAAATTGATGTTAACGATTACTATTCCTGCACTTACAAGGAGCAGTGCCAGGAAACTGCTTGGGGAAAATGCCTGTGAATACTCTCCAAGGAAAAGAGCTGACAGCACCACGCCCATTATCGGATTGATAAATCCAAGTATTGATACTCTGCTGACCGGATTGTACTTAAGAAGCACGCCCCACATGGTATATGCACCAGCAGAGATAAATCCCATATAAAGAAGATTCAAAGCGCAACCTGTGCTATAGAACACAAGGCTTCCGCCCATAAGCTTTCCCACGATGAAAAGAGCTATTCCGCCAACAAAGAACTGATATCCACTGAGGATAACAGGGTTCTCATCCCTGGAAAATATCTTTATAAGGCATCCGGATGCTGCATAAAATGTGGCAGCAACCAGCATAGCTCCCTCTCCTGCAAAGGTAATGGGTTCTCCCGCAAGAAGAGATGAACCACCTCCAAATACAATTATAATACCCAGGAATCCTATGATACATCCAAGTATCTTTTTAAGTGTCATCTTCTCAAGTCTGAAGATGTATACAGCAAACAAAACTGCCAGGAAGTTACCTGACGCATTTATAAGGGATCCCCTGACGCCGCTGGTATTTGCCAGTGACATGAAAAAGAAATAGTACTGTCCGATAGTCTGAACCAGCGCCAGAATAGCGATGCTCTTTAATGAAGAAGCCTTGGGGATCAGGACTTTTCTTACCAGTAAGGAGCCAAAAAGAATTGTCATAACACCCGCTATTGTAAATCTCGCCCCAGCAAGCATCAGCCTTGAAGCCGTGTCATCGGCCGGAATCTTAAAGAGCTCATAGGCAATTTTGATGGCTGGAGATGCTGAACCCCATAAAACGCAGCAGAACACTGCAGTCAGTATTGTAACAGGCAAAAAAGCCCAGATAGATGAATCTTTTTCTCTCTTAAACAAAACTTATCCTCTACAATCTATTCAAAAATTTAGTCCGCAACGATATTAAGGCTATCCTTTGTCACCTTACATTTCAAGAAGACAATTTTAACACCAGCTTTTTTTGCCTTATTAAATGCCCGGGTAAATTCAGGATCGGTTTCTTCATTGGGTCTTACTTCCGATATACCCTCTCCTTGAATAACAAATGCTATCGATGTGTTAAATCCAGATTTAACAGCCGCAGCAAGTTCTCTTAAATGCTTAGCGCCACGCTCAGTTGGAGCGTCAGGAAAATACCCTATTCCGTCCCTAAAAAGAGTGCACCCTTTAACTTCCATAAGGAACTTTTCATCGCCTTTTTCCATGTAAAAATCTATTCTGGAATCGCCATATTTATGCTCAGGTTTTACCAGGTCATAGTGGTTTTGAGCCAAAAGCCACTCCTTAACAACTACGTTTGGCGCCTGGGAGTCGATGTTGATGATCCTTCCCTCATTTTCTACTGCCACCAGGTCGTATGGCGTCTTCCTCTCAGGGTTCTGGGCCTTATCAAGGAAAACTGTGCATCCGGGAATCAAAAGTTCCCTGCATCTTCCTGTGTTTTTCACATGAACAACAAGTTCATTGCCATCTAGTAAAACTCTGGCAATGAACCTGTTTGGTCTTGCTATAAACTTAGCTTCTACTATATTCTGATACTTCATCCTCTGCCCTTTAGGAAATCTACAAGCGCCTTGTTGTACTGTGGGATATCCGGTGGTCTTCTGGCTGAAATGATGTTTCTATCAACAACTACTGCCTCGTCAAGCCAGGTAGCACCTGCGTTTTTCATATCATCTTTAATTCCGGGAGTACTGGTGACTTTCCTGCCTTTAAGAACGTCAGCTGAGATGAGAACCCACCCTGCATGACAGATCTCGCCGATGAGCTTTCCTTCATCGTTCATGCTCTTTACTATCTCCAGTACCTTAGGGAAACGACGGAGCTTATCAGGTGCCCATCCTCCAGGTACCAAAACGCCATCATAGTCCTTTGGATCCACTTCATCAAAGGTCAGGGTAGCTTCGCAGTGAACGCCATATTTTCCGGTGTATTCACCCTTCTTTTCAGCTACCATGTCCACAGTAATACCTTCTTCTCTAAGGCGCATCACAGGACACCAAAGCTCCAGGTCCTCAAAATCGCCACTTACCAGCTGTATAACCTTCATGGACACCTCCTATCTTAATTGTCACCCAGGATATCGCCAATATCCAGGTCCTTACCAGTTCTTGACTTGTAGAACTCCTCCATGGTCATGCCCTGATCCTCGGGATCAAAATCCACATCCTTGGCATGGTTTTTCAGATCATCGTCATCCCTTATAAAAACATATGCCATGTTGTGGATCTGCCATTCGTAGGCCATGTCTTCTGCCGTGCGGAAGCTTACCATATCTTTTCCGTGGACAGGGTGTTCATCAATGAGAGCCTGACAGATAATGATCTGGTCAGTTTCGCTTAATATCTTGTATGAATTCTTGATCTTCCAGTTATCTGTAGTGTAAATGGCAGTATATTCCTGGCCGTCATACTTAAAGCTGTAATTCTTGCCCTTGCCATCAGTGTTTGTAAGCTCTATGTCTTCGGCTGATGAGAGGATTCCTCCCTCACTATCTTCCGCAGCAGATAGCGCCTGCGATGCCACATCTGAAACAGCCTGAGAAGCCGCATCAGTAACTGCCTTGGATGTTGCATCTGAAAGAGCCTTGGACGCAGCGTCCTTCACAGAGTCTGTTACAGCTCCTGCTGCCTGTTTGCCAGCTTCTCTTACCGTCTCCTTGACGCTTTCAGTAACTTCTTCGTTAATGCTGTCCTTTACATTGTCCTTGATCTCGCTTAGAGCTCCGCTTTCATTGGCAAGTTCGCCAACAGCGTCAACAACGCCGCTAACCAGCTCATTAGCCTCATCAAGGCCTTCATTATAATCATTTAAACTGCAGCCTGACATGACAAACGCCATAGCCAAAGCTGCGATAACTACTCTCTTTTTCATAACTTTTTTCCGTTTAATACCGCCTCTGTCAGGTTATCCTCCATGTCATAGTGAAGTTTCATGAAAAAGAAATCCTGGCTCCGATCAAGTTCCTTGAAGAATAACTTGTCCCCTTCCCAGATATTGAGGGATGGAACCTTCTCTTTTGCCACCCATTCATAGACGCCTTCACTGCAGGGAATCGGCTCCCCTTCCGGGGCCTTGGCTGTAAAGAGACTCATGAGCTCATAGTCGCCTCTGTCAGAAATAAAGGTGATAACAGCCCTGTAGCGGATCTCTTCCATAGGGATATCATATCCGGTCTCCTCGAGGATCTCTCTTTTTATGCACTCCTCAGGACTCTCACCCTCTTCAAAGTGACCGCCAACGCCAATCCACTTGTCCTTGTTTATGTCATTTTTCTTGGAAACCCTGTGCATCATAAGGTAAGAGTCGCCTCTCTCCAGGTAACACAGGGTTGTCAGATTTTCAGGTCTTGGCATGTAAATTACTCCAGGTTGTCCTTGATCTTCTGGATCAGCTCATCGTACTCAGCATCTGAAAGGAAGACCTTTTGAGGATTCATCTCGAAGACTCCGCCCCACTCAAAGCCGTCCTTGTACTTGGGAACCAGGTGCATGTGAAGGTGACAACCAGTGTCTCCGTATGCTCCATAGTTTACCTTGTCAGGATTAAATGCCTTGTGGATAGCCTTTGCAGCCCTGTTAACATCTGCAAAGAACGCATTCCTCTCCGCATCAGATATATCAACGATCTCACTGATGTGATCCTTGTAAGCTACAATACATCTGCCCTTGTGGCTCTGCTCCTTGAAAAGGATCAGCTGACTCACCTCCAGGTCACAGATCTTGATGCCGAACTTTGCAAGAGGCTCTCCTCCTACGCAGTATCCACAGTTGTTGTCGATTGCCATTACTCTTTCCTCCAATTTTTCGAAACGTTCTATTTTTCCTTGCCTATCAATTATAGCGTTTTCATTGGCTTTTTCCTATTATTCATTCCATTTTGATAGTTTTACTGGATGATAATAGATTACATTCTTATCCCAATCATCAGTCATTTTCTTTACACTAAAAGAATACTTCTCTTGCAGGCTGTCTATTTCAGATGTTTTCCACATTTCTATGCCTTTTTTCCCAGAATTTGCTTCTGTTACTAAGTCAGCACAGCAAAGTGCCATCGCAGTTGGTATCGCTACTTCAGCAAAAAGTCCCATCGCAGAAAAGACGCCAAGCATTCTTGCCACCATGGCGAAGTCCTTGCCATTTATTACAATAAAATCACTATATATTTTAAATAGTGGGTAAGGAAGTCTTGTACCTTTGTTAGCAATAATACAAGAACACATATCCTTTATTCTTAGGATACTTCCCAAAGGATTACCTTCAAAAATACTTCTCAAAATCAACCTTCCAGACATATATTCATCAGAATACCCATATTTTTCACGACATATTTTATAAGCCTCTTCTCGCTTAGGGATTTCTCTTTCGAATTCAGTTCCACTATATAATGTAAAAGGCTCTAAAACATATTTTCTAAGGCGTTTAGGTTTCAGTCCTTTGGATTGATTTAATGGACATATTTTTTTAATATATGAACTATTTGCACCTAGTCCCAAATACTTCGCCAAATTTTGCCCTGTAATATCAGGATTCAGCATAAGATCATCAGCTATCACGCAATAATACTTATATTTGAAATCTTTAATGTATTTTGCTCCTTGTGCTATATATCCGCCAAAACAATACGATGACTCATATATCGGGATAATATGTAATCCATCAATATCAGGGCCATCATAAAATGGAATAAGCACAAAGATATCAGAAAATCTAGTAGAATATAATTCTCTTATCTTTGATAAATTAGAATCAAATCTGTGATTAAAAATCACTATCAGGCATGCCTGGTCCATATATTAAACTCTTTCATTTATCCAATGTTTTTTGTTTTGAAATAACCTTCTCATAACAGTACAAAACAATTCCACATAATACTACTGATGCAAAAAAGCTAAACATAATATCATAAATTGCAGGCAGTCTCATTCTTTCGAAATAACCACAAACAACATATGTTATCCCACCACAAACAGCAGCTAACACCATGATCGTTTTATCAATCTTTACATAAAGCTCATCAGAATTAATCAGACAAATCAGTAAAACAACAATTTCTGAAACTACGGTAGATATAGCAGCTCCTAATATCCCTAAATGGGGTATAAGAACAAGATTCAGACCAACGTTAGCAATTACAGATAAAAACGTTGCGTTAGCAAAACTACGTTCTTTCTTGGAAGGAACCAAAACCAAATGCGCATAGTAACAAGCAAATACCGCAAAAACAAGTGCTCCTGCAAGCACCTGTAGTGATTGTCCGCTAGAGCCATATTCTTCTCCACATAAAATCCTTATAATCGCATCCGCTTTTAAAACGACTCCAACTGCCAAAGGAATTATTACAACAAAAAGACCATTTTTAATTCTCTTTAAAATAGCCTTAACTTCATCAAATTTATTTTCCTGAACGTTCTTTGATATCCTCGGAATAGCAACTTGCATTGCGGCATTTACCAATGCCTTAACCAACAGATATACTTTGGATGATATAGAATAAATGCCTAATGCTTCATCACTTACCATAAAACCTAAAATAGTTATATCTGAATTTATATATATCTTTGACGCTATTGAAATAGAAAAAAGAATGAATATTGGTTTTAGGTGCTTTCTAATTCCCTTTAGAGGCACCTTAACAATCCTGGTATACTTCCTGATATACAACACATTAATTAAATATCCACCCGAATTTGTCAAAACCATTAAAACAGCAAAAATGTAGTAATCCGTAGGATTTTTCACAAGAACCAGCATCAATCCCAATGAAATAATATGAATTATGATATATCTAAGCGTAATGTAGAAATAATCCTCATAAACTACATTGATCCAATCTCGACCAATCACATTAGCAAATATACCAATTGCCAAAATGCAAATAATAATCCAATCGTCTTTAATCCTTGGAACCAGAATTGTGATACAAAAAAGAAAAATTATTGAAACTAAAAAAGCCAAGCCATTAATAATTAACATCTCTGATGCAAATCTATCAATCGCTATCTTGTCGTCTCTCATTCCAGACGCTTCCCTAATGGCATATGTAGATACACCCAGCATTGCCAAAACTGTAAAAAAACTCACAACTGAATCAGCAAAGCTGTATCTACCAAAAAAATCCACCCCGATAGTTCTAGTAATATAGGGATATACAATAAGAGGAAACAGTACGGCACATGCCTGTCTGATAACATTAAGAACCGCATTAATTTTTAATGATTTTCGTCTAATCAATTCCATTTTTCCGATAATTTGCTATATACTGAAGTATCTGCTTGTCACTATTATTTTGCTGTTTAAGTTTACAAATATGTCTATTATGTTCCTGGGAATATAGTTTTTTTAACGAATTACCCCCACCCCCATTATGTAAAACCTTTATTTCAGGGTAATATAGCATTTTCAAGTTTTCTTGCGCGCACTGATTATAAAGAAGCCATTCCTCCTCGTATAAAAATGTTACTTCCAATAATCCATTGAACGTATTGTGGTATATTGGAGACAAAACAAAAACGCTTCCGTGTAAAGCTGTATTCTGGCATATATTCTTCTCTGCTTCTTTTCTCCGTTCTGATATTTTCCTTTTTTCCTTGTATTCAACGCTAATTGATTCATAAATCAATCGTATCATTTCTAAAAAAAGATCCCACAAAGAATCCAAATATATATATGCAAGTAAAAGACGTATTTTTCGAATTAGCAATTTCCGTTTTGTTTTTTTGTACTTTTCATCTAATGTCAAAGTTTCGACTAAATAAGGATTTTTTTCATTGCTTTCATCATTTAAATTATCAATATACGGACCTAATACAGCAAATTTGTAATGCTCATATGCCCATTCAATTTTTGAAAGGTAATTCTTAGTTTTTAATTCAATATCACTATTGGAGATAATGATAAAATCACATTTTAATTCATTTTTAGCGTAAGCCAGCCCAATATTCATCCCCTTAGAAAAGCCAACATTCTCGTGGTTTTCTATAACATGTGCATTTTTATTATCTGAATACTTTTGCGCTAATTTCCTTCCAGACAAATCAGGAGATCCGTTGTCCACAATCACAACATTTATATTCTTTTCTGCATTGTTAATATAGCTCTCTACACAATTACAAGTAATTTCATAAGTACAATAATTTAATATAACAACTCCGAAAGAATAACCCATTTCGCCTTTGGTATCCATATGCATCATCTCACAAATCTCACTTTTGCAGTATGCTTTACCATTTCACCCTGCCCAAGCAAAAAAACGCTTAAACACACAGTCGTAGTAAACCAAGAATACATTTCATAAAAAAATCCAGAAACAAATAAAGAAATCACAGCCAATGCACACATTTCAGTCATTTTCGACTTGGTTTTTATCATATTTTGAACGGATAAAAGTAGAATTGATAGCTGTAAAAATAAGCCCACAATTCCATAGTTTAACAGAACTGTAACATATGTATTATCAACAGCTCTATTCCAACCTCTTATTGGATGAGCTCGAAGGTAATTTATAGCATAGTTTGCGCCATTTCCAAACATTCTGTTAAGCGGCTTAGCTTTCCCAAATATGCTTGTTCCTATGCGTATCATCATCATTCTGTTGTAGTTACCTTCATTATTCTTATTCAATCCTGCAATCAAACGCGACGAAACAGTATTAAATAGCATCTCGAACCAGTCACTACACAATAATGCCAAGAGAATAAGGAAAACTACTGCTACCATCCATCTAAAGATAAAACTTCTATCTATTTCTTTTTTACCTTTTGCTTGTCGTACTAGAAAATATAAGAAAGTAACTACAGCAAAAGATATCCAACTACTCCTTGATTTTGTTTCAATCAGGCACACCACAGTCACACCTTGTGCAAAACGCTGCAGCCATCTATTATTTATGGGGATATATAGCAATAGTATCCATGTAATAATCATAAACACTGCACATATTACAGGATGCAAAAATACAGTTCGGACTCGCCATTGATCTGTCCCCATATTTTGCAGAAAGTACCTGTGGGTAGGAACCATAATATACTTAGCTATCCAACTAGTCTTATATGTGTATTCAAAACAACCAATTAGTGCATTTGCTACCCCAAAATTTCTAAGCAATCGGTAGATCTTTTCTTTAGAAGTATCTGTAAGCAAAACCAAAAGTAAAACAGCAACTCCAAATTCAGAATATATAATTATTTTCGACTCGCCTTCGATAGCTCCTGTCAGGTAAAAAGACTCAATTTCTCTAACCAAAATAAACGTTATGTATAAAATGAATGCCGGCCCAATTTCCCAATGAGCACGCCCCCTTATAATAAGTGCTACACAAAAAAAGATAATTTCAGCAGAAAAAATATAATCCCCAACATCTCCTGTTCTTTGATATCTGCAAAGAATTATCCAAAAGCAAAATAATATAAATATACACAACTGTCCCAAAGACTTATCGAAAGATAATCTCATCTATAATTCCTTCTTTGTTTAAAAGAAAAAAGCTTTCTGTAAAAATAACAGAAACAATTAGAAGTCCATAATTCAATCATCATTTTGATTATCATCAAAAAACAATAGAACTTCTTTACATCACGATATTTCCAACCATTCACCTCTAGTTTCAATCTACTGAATTCACTCACAAGTAAATGAGCAGTTTCTTTCCGCTCTTTTTTTTCAATAATCAGCGGCACTTTAATCAATTGCCAAAACAGATGATAATATTCAACATATTTTAGCCTTTCATATCGCTGCATATGATCCTGATTCTTGCTTGCATAGTTTTCGACATCCCTAAAAGCATCAATTATCCCGGCTATTTTTCCTGTATAAGTTCTAGAAATGCCTCCTTCCATTTGAATACCAGAACTGACACAGTCTGGAATAGTAAATATACTTTCACATGCCAAAACACATTTTAAATGAAAGCTTAAATCCTGACCTATAGATAGATCAGAATACTCAATATCATTTTTATCCAACAGTTTCTTCCTATATACTTTTGTAGGTGGAGTCGCTGCCAAGCAGCAAAACTCACAGCAATCATCGCCATAATACTTATGTTTAGTCAATACATTCCTTTGTATTTTGCGGCTACCACCTTCATACTCAATATACATATTTCCAAGCACTATATCAGTCTTATCTTTTACATAAGACATCAATGTTTTTATACTACCTTCCAGCAGATAATCTCCCGCATCCAAAAATAGCACATACTCGCCAGAACACATTCTCAGTCCTGTGTTTCTCGCAGATGGGGCACCTTGATTACATTGAAACGCATATATTATTTTTCCATCATACTTTTTGATATACTGATCTAGTCCATCTGTTGAACCGTCATCAACTACAATAACTTCCAAAGATGGATAGTCTTGTGATAAACAGCTTTCAATAGTCAAATCAATATACTTTTTCCTGTTATATACAGGAATAATAATACTTACTTTTTCCAACACCGCCCCCAACAGCTTACCCAAGCTCGTTCAAATACAGATTCTGTAGTTCTCTTGCAATAACACGTATATCATATTGCTGTAATCTTATATCACAATTATCCCTAGCCATCATTGCCTTCTCATAAACAGCCTCACTCCATAGCTTAATATCGCTTTTCAGATCCAGATACACCACTTTGCCCGTTAAGTTAGTTTCCTTATCGATTCTATCTGATACCACGCACCACATGCCGGATGCTTGCGCTTCTAATAGGGTCATTGGGAACCCTTCATACAAAGAAGTCAAGACAAAAACATCCATAAGCTGATAATACTTTTCAATTTCTTCTTGATTATTCAGAATAATAACACTGTCATCTAACCCATATTTGCTAATATGCCTGATAAGATTCTCTTTTTCCTTTCCTTCTCCAATAATCAATAAAACTGTATTATGATACTTTTTATGAACTTCAGCGAACACCTCAATCAAGAAAGCCTGGTTCTTTACTTTCTCCAATCTTCCCACATGCCCTATGACAATTCTATTTTGAAGTATATATCTTTGCTTTAATTCATCTCTTATTTTTTCATTGTATGCAAATTTACTAATGTCAATTGCGTTATTTATCACACTAAAGTTCGTTTTATTTCCATACTGCCATTTCCCGGCTGCATAAGAGCACGCCAAACGTATCTTCGAATACTTTTCAAAAAGATATCTGGAATATGGATTTATCATGCAATATATTACGTCTTTCCAATTACTTATACTTTTTTTGTTCGTATGCGAATGAGCAACTGTTTTTTGTACATTTGCCTTAACAGCTGCGCGAACAGCAAAAGCACCAATATTATTATTATGGCTATGTACTATCGATATTTCCGGATGATCTTTTAACAAGCTGATAAGTCTTTTTTCGAATATCATTCCGTTATAGATTTTAAAATGAGGAAGATAATAAATATTTCCTCCCAGTCTTTTTATTTCTTCTTCAAAAAAACCGCCTTTATGTTGAACTGCAAAATCAAACTGAACAAGGCTTCTGTCTATCTCCCTGTATATATTCATCACATATGATTCTGCACCACCCATATTCAGATTCTGTAAAACTTGAAGAACTCTGATCACTTTATTCTCCTACTGTTGAACAGCCATACCTATGACTTTGAGATATTCATTGATAACCTTATTGCGATCAAATGATTTCTCAACAAGCTTCCTTCCTTCTCTGCCCATGGCAATCTTCTGTTCCCTATCAATATCTATAAATCGTTTTATTGCCTTTATCAATTCATGGGAATCTCTTGTGGGTATAACAAATCCATTTTTACCAGCATCAACAACTTCTTTACAGCCTGATTTTTCGGTTGTTATAATAGCTCTTCCGCAAGACGACGCCTCTAATAGAACATTAGAAATTCCTTCATTGTAATATGAAGGATGTACAATACAGTCAGAATCTTTTATTACACATCTCACATCGGAAATCTGTCCCAAGTAGTGAACATTTCCCTCTTTTTCCAACTGCTGCAATCTTTCCTCATAACATTCTTCACAGTCGCCACATATCACAAATTCAATATTTGGATAATCTTTGAAATAACTTGCTGCTTGTAGGAATTCTTCAATCCCTTTTTCTTTCATCACTCTCGACATGTAAAGAAATCGAACAACGTCCCCATCATGATATGGTTGAAGGTAATACTCCTCTGTATTTACTCCTGATCCAGGCAAGACTTTAACATTTCTATGATTTATGTTCTCATTGAAATATTCATGATCGTGTTCATTCTGAAAAAATGTATAAAAAGAAGAATTCATAACTACCAAATACATTTTCTTCAAAACCCAGGCAATAATACGATTCCTGTTGAAGGCAGATCCAAGCCCTGTCACATTAATTATGTAGGGTGTTCTATGTAAATGGGACAGCAACCCGCCATATAGATTAGGCTTAATTGTATATAAAAGCACCATTTGGGGACATATAGCTTTTATCAATTTGTTTACTTGAACAATATATTTAATCTCGTTTATTACATTCATCGATCTTCGAGACATTGATAGCTCAATAAAATGGCAGCCATATTCCTTTGCTGTTTCTTCACCTCGTTCCTGTTCATCATGCTCACCATTAGGAAATGCAGTCCATACCTCATATCCCTCTTTTATCAACCGTTGTATCAACTCTTTTCTAAACCTAAATACAGAATAATAACAATTACCTATCAAAAGGATCCTGGTTGATTCTTTGCACAAAACATATCCCCCACTTAATAATCAATACTTACTCCATCTTACTTAAACTCTATACATTATTATATTCTATATCTAGTATTTTGTCATAGAAAAAAGCGTAGATTTTGTGGTAATCTACGCTCTTCAATAATTGCATTAAGTATCAAATGGTTCAATCTAATAACCCAATTTAGTACGCTCCGTCTTTACCAAACACTGCAGGGATTGTTCTAAAGATAAGCTCAATATCCTTGAAGATTCCCATATCCTCAATATACTGAAGATCCAGTTCAACCCAACGATCCCACTTGATCTTAGCTCTACCGCAAACCTGCCAATAGCAGGTAAGTCCTGGCTTAACGATAAGACGCTGTTTCTCGTAAGCATTGCACTCCTCCATCTGGTGATAAAGGATTGGTCTTGGACCAACGATACTCATATCACCTTTGATGATGTTAAGGAGCTGTGGAAGCTCATCGATGGAATATCTTCTAATGAATCGTCCAACATGTGTTACTCTTGGATCGTTCTTGATCTTAAATGCGTGTCCTGTCTGCTCGTTCTGAGACTGCATGCGCTCAAACTGAGCTTCCGCGTTTCTATACATGCTCCTGAACTTATAGATCTTGAAGCTCTGCATATTCTGTCCAGCTCTTTGCTGGGTGAAAAATACAGGACCGCCATCCTCAAGAACAATTGCAAGCGCGGTTATAAGAAAAATAGGAGACAGCAAAACAAGAGCTATAGATGCAACTACAGCATCAAAAGCTCTTTTAACCCATTTATAGATATTGGGCTTATGATCATATATTTCCTGATAATTCAGTTCGATGATTTTTTTACCCGGAGTACTGGTGGTATTATGCAGTGCCTCATAACGAAGCGCTGATGTTTTTGCCATATCATAACCCCCTCGTAGGTTGTGATCATCCTGAATGACTTTATTGGCATCCATGCCTATCTGATATATCGGCAATTTTGAGGAAAATACTTATAGTTTCTAGCGTTATAGCCATAATCATTCCGAAAAAAATAACTACCATTATTTATTTTACTCCATATCTTGTTATTTGTCATGAAAAAAAGCATAGATTTTGTGGTCATCCATGCTTTTTTAATAAAAATTTAAGTTTTTTAATTTTCCTGGTGCTTACTCAGCCTGCATATCCTTGAGCTTGTTAGCCTGCATGAAGATCTCGCCAAGGATAGTCTTGAACTCGTCGAACTTCTCCACTGCGTCGTCGGAGGACTGTACGCCCTGGTTTGAAAGGGATGCAACTTCCTCGCTGGTTGCAGAAAGGTTTGAGATGGAATCGTTGATCTCGGTGGTAGAAGTTGCGATGGACTTCATACCTTCTCCGATCTCTTCGAAACGTGAAAGCATCTCGCTTACGTTGTCGTTGATGCTGTCGAAGTTTTCACCAACGGTCTGGATCATCTGGTTCTGCTCAGTCACGCTGGTTACTGTATCGTCGATACTTGCCATTGCCTTCTGAACATCCTCAACAAGCTCGTTGATAATACCTGTGATCTCAGTGGACGCTGTATTGGTGCCTGCTGCAAGTTCGCGGACATCATTAGCAACAACTGCAAAGCCCTTTCCTGCATCACCTGCTCTTGCAGCCTCAATGCTGGCGTTGAGAGCAAGGAGGTTTGTCTGCTTTGCTATGGACATGATTGTGCTGACGATCTTCTGTACTTCTTCAACTTTTCTGATAACGGCCTGAGTAGCTTCAACAGTAACCTGGCTCTGCTGCTCAACATTAGCCGATTTTTCTTTTAACTCTGTGATAACCTGAACGCCCTCGCGAACGGTGCTCTGAGCGCTCTCTGAGGCCTTCGTCATCTCTTTTCTATTGGCCTCTGTTGTCTCAGTCTCTTCCTGGATCTGCTGAACCTTCTGAGCCTGATTGGTGATGGCCTGAGCCGTGCTCTCCATGCTGCTGGCGATATCCTGCATTCCGGAGTGCTGGGTCTCCATGATCTCCTGAAGGGCTACCATGTCATCCTGAGACTTGTTGAAGAGGTCTGTAATGGTGTTGGCAATTTCTGCCATGGCATTACCTGTTTCAAGAGTCTCCTCTGCATTCTTGGTAATCTTGGCGTTGTTCTCCTCGTTGAATTTGGTAAGGAGTGTAACTGTGCAAAGGCAGGCTACAAATGCCAGCGCCAGAGTGATGGCTGCTGGAACGAGCTCCAGATCAAATTCACCTGTTGTCATGGTTTTCTTGATAACAGTGATGACAAAAGAGATAATGATCGCCCCGATACCGAATTTACAGAGCCTGGCATTTAAGAAAATGATACTGCAGATAAGGATTGGAAGGCCGAAAGCAAAGTAGATGAGGCTATCCTCGGCGATAAGAATTACGAAATAGAAAATCGTGGCGCCGCCCATTATCATGATGGAGCCCTTCTTTTCATAGGCATGCTTGAAGTTTCCAAATGCACATATTCCTGCGCAGAGGAAGGAACTGACAACTATAAGATTTCTTCCAAGATTCGGTCCATACTGGAAGATGGAAAATACAGTCATCATTATTCCGCTTATCATAATTACGATAGTTACATAGAAACTGTTATTATTGGCTCTTTTGTACTGTTCTGAATTCATAAAATAATCCCTTTCACATACAATTTCGTGTTAAAGCCGATACACTAAAATTGTACCATAAAAGGGATTAAATTACGTTATTTCGAATATTAAATTATTATGAAGGAACTTAATTCTTGTCCAAAATTATTTGCCCTCAAGATCAGCAACCCTGACTGGCTCTCCATTTAACAGAATATATCCCTTTGGCAGGTTTGATGCGTCCGCCATAGATCTGTACTTCTCATTTTTGTGCTCATGAGGCATGGAGCCAGATTCCTTGCTGTGGAACTTGGTCTTTTTATTGTAAGTATCATATTTCCCGGGCTTTTGGTGAGCATGGGGCATCGCGCCAGACTCTTTTCCCATGGGAATCATGGTCTTAAAATCCTTGGTGGGCAATCCCTTTTTCTTCCTGATAGCCCTGACGATGGAAAAAACAACTGCGCCGTAGAACAATAAAGTTAAAATAGCTTCCATTCTGCCTCCTGCCTTGCCTGTCACATCTTCCCCTGTGCAAGCACCATTTTCTCAAACTCGCTCTCGGACTCCTCTAACTTGATATCTCCGGATGAATCTCTTTTCAAACTGATCTCATAACCTATGCGCTTACTAAGATACAAAAGCCCTGCGCCAAAGAGCACATCGCCTTCTTCATGGGCGATAGTCACATACTTCTCGATAAGCGGAATGACGTCCTCCTCAGGAAACTGCTCCAGTGTGTTGATTGCCTCTTCAAAGTATGGCTTCTGTATATCCTTTATACACTGGAAAAGAAACTCCAGCGCACTGGCATTTTCTGGATACCCAAGGCACTTCGCCAGCTTGACACCATTTATTACGCAGATATCGTTTCGGAAAAGAGATATGTCAAACCAGCCATCTATCTCTTTTATCCTACCATCTTTAATGGCCTTGCTGATAATGTTGATCTCCTGGTCCAGAAGGACTCTGCCAAACAGTTCCTTCTTAGCTCCCTTGTCGGTCTCAAGTTCTCTCATGCGCTGATTGAAGTTACTGCGCTCAGTCTTGCCAGCCTCGATATCAGCAAGTTCCTGCTCCCAGCGATATCTGAGCTCGTCCCAGTCAGCCTTTGACATTTCTGGAAGCTTGCCCTTGTAGACATTCTTAAATGCTTCCTGAATGTCTGCTATAGCAGAGTTTCTTCGCTCGTAGTTGTAAAATGCCTTTTTAGAATAAAGGATCTCGTCCAGCGCCTTACGTACTACCGGATCATCAAGCCACATCTGGTTCTTGATGGAATCACCGTTTATCATGATAAGTTTGCTGTTGGCATGTTCAAATCTATGGACCAGATTGGTTGGATAATATCTGCCGTTAACATAGAACCATCTGCCACTCTCTGAGACCTGTACTTTTTGGCAGGTAGTGCCATCCTTCATTACATATGGTTTAAACTTGTCAGCTGAAAGAAGCCTGATGGTCTGTTTAAGTCCGAATATCCTTCCCCAGTAAGGGACGGTACCCATCTCTTTTCCATTCTTGAGCTTGTCTTCATACTTGTTGAAAAGATGACTTGCCAGGAAAAACAAGGCAATGTAGCCAACCAGCCCCATGGAGAAAAGCACTCCAACGATCATGATGATGATCCAGACCTTCCAGCCAAGTTTAAAGAGACTAAATATTGGGCGTTCTGTTTTCCAGAAGCCTTTTAAAAAATTCCACATATTACTTCAAAAACCTTCCTAATAACTGTACGGATATAATATACAATCTGACAGCTGTGGTGTAAACAGCTCTGTGCACAATTCAGAGGGTTTAGTTATTTATTTTTGCGATTTCGTAGGTGTCCAGCGGGAGGTCAAGGAGTTCAATGATCCTTAGCTCATCAACAGCATCCGCCACTGCGTTATGGACTTCAAAGTATCTGGAAGAGCCAGTCAGCATGCGGGTTATGGGTTCAACGCCATAGTTGGATTTAAGGCGTCCCGTCTTGCAGCAGGCTGCGGAGTCAGGAATTGCCTTGTTGAACTGGCGGTAAGCGGCGATGCGCATGATATCAAACCAATTGTAGGCTTTTAGTTCTGGCAGGTGCGAATAGTCGAACTTGGCGTTATAGGCGTAGATGTCAGTAATGCTCTGGTCTGCCAGGTAGCTGGCCAGGTCCTGCATGGCCTGCTGTCGGGTTGCCATGATTGGTTTAACGTCGCAGCTATGCATGACGTTTGAGTACATGCCACCGACACGGGCTTCCTGCTCAAAGATGTAGTATCTTGTGTCCAGGCACTTGAGGGTGTTCTGGTCTGCTATTGCAACTCCCAGGGACATGACCTGATCATTCCAGTTTGTTTCAGTGTCGATAACGGCGAAGAGGTTGGTTGTTGCGGCGTCGTGGTGAGCAGTATTGCCGGGTGCGGTGGGGCGTGGTTGTGGTTTTTCTGGTTCCGACTTAGTGGTAGTGCTCTGCGCCTGAGTTTTATGCGCTTCGTTATTTTTAGTTGGCTCTGCGCCGTTTCGTATCATATTTAGAAAGTCCAAAGACTTGTTGTATCCCATGATGTATAGTCCTCCGCATTCCATTATCCCTGCTTTGGGCTATTGTATCAACATATTATCTAGAGAAACATCTCGGTTGTACTCTTTTTAATGTCATTTATGTTGAAGGGGCTCCCCGCTCCCTCAAAGGTCAATATCAGGTTCTTGCCTGTATAGATGCCACTTTTGCGGTAATCACTAAGTTTAATCAGGTTCTCTTTTCTATAGCGATCTTCGTCAAGGCGGCCCATGTGCTCGTGATAAATGATCTTTCTTCTTTTTGTATCAAGAACTGTGAAATCCGGATACTTGGTCTTACCGTTTGAGAGGAGCAGCGCACATTCATACCTGTAAGGAATTCCCATTTCATAGTACATGTCAGCAATAAGAGCCTCAGATTTTGATCTTACTTTATCACCCTTTAATGTTGGATATACCCTCTCTTCTACCTTGTAGTCGCTTATCTTATAAGGCTCTTTTTCCCAGAGTTTACCAACTTCCTCATCTGTTAAAAGGTAGGGTTTAACGAAGTCGGCCTTGTTTTTGTGAAGCTTATTCCTGGCGTATTCAGGCGGAATGGAGGCGTGACGGTTAAGGAATGTAGCGATCTGGCTTAGCTCTCTTGTTGCCTCTTTAAGGAAGATTTTAGTGTATTCTTTCTGAATAAGCCTGGTTATCATGTCATTGTGGGTCTTGGGGATATACTTGCCCTGGTGGTCGGTCTCTTTTGTCACACGGTAGAAGTAAGCCTGTCCTTTTAACGTGATCGTTCTTATTTTGCCAGCAGGCGCTTTCTTCATAAATTGTTCTGCACGGGAAATAGCCGTCTCCAATTCCTGTTTTCTTCTGATCATTTCACTAACGTAATTGTTCATGTATCCTCTTTTCTGAGCTTGTTGTCATAAATTCTTATTATTTCTAATATTTCAGATTCGTATTTTGCGCTTACCAATCCATACAGTTCATTTTTCACAGTCTATTTTCCAGCGTTAGTATCAGAAGGTAATCACTTTTCGTCTGGTACTAACATTTTCAGCTTCAAAATAAAATTTTAGGGCCTATTTAGTATCAAAATGAGTTCTCTTTGGAATTGGTACTAACTCAAAATCAACAAAAGCCATTTCTTAAAGAAGCTTCTATCTTTAAGTTAATATCAAATGACCTTACTGGAGTGGCTGATACTAACCCATTTAAAATATCAAGCGTTACCCCTTGATTTTGTTAGTATCACAAAGCATTTCCGAGTCATCTGGTACTAATTTGTCCAAAAAGGCAACGTGATTATTGATAGTCGAAAAAAAAGTGTGAAGTTAGATAAGACCTTGAATAAAGACAATCCACCAAACATACAGGACCAAAGACGCGTTGCCAGGTCGCGGGTTGCCTGCAGGGCAGGCCTGGGATATAAACTACGCAGCGCAGAATGCGCAGAATGCGTATGAACGCAGAGTTGCGTTGCAAGGACTTGTAAAGCAGTAAGTGAATTAAGCGCGGCACGCAGAACGCGTGAAAGAATGCGCTGCGACCAGGGCAAGGAAAAGAATCGCGCAGAAAGAGCGCAGTTCGCCATATAAAAGACAAATCCTGTATGTTTAGTGTTTGAAATTAAATCGCCCAAGCAAACCATCACCCACCTTTAGACAGTGTGGGGGCTGTGGCGATCGCTCCGACAGGAGCCTGATGTTTGAATTACTATAATAAAATCATTATTTAGTAATAACTGTTCCCAACGCAAAAGAGATTAGCATACCAAAATATACGTGTAAATAAGTCTGCCCCAATATTAATAATTTCTGCCGCAAATCTTAAGAAAGTCATAAGAATTTGACTAAAAAATCCCAAGCCTCGCTTCGTAAAAACGTAAAAAAGGCCCGGCCTTATGGCCGAGCCCAAATAGATACACTATTCACATATCAGTCACCGGATCACCAAGTAACGAAAAGAATCACTTCAAGAATCCAATAGAACTGATAATAGGAATCTCCTTAGCCTTGCCCTGGAGTACCCAGACAATGGCCATGATATCAAGCACCACAATGATCATTGCTCCAACGATAGCTACTACCCATCCGATGAAAGGAACGATAGCAACAACAAGAAGAAGGATTGCTGCGATGTCGAGTCTGATGGCGTTCTTGATGTGGAACTTAACAAACTCAGAATCCTTAACATAGATTCCTACGATTATACCTGCGATGCAGGAGAATAAGTAAGGAAGGATTGCAAAGAGCTTGTTGTCAGCGATGTCCTGTGGATCGAACTCACTGGTGTGGTCCTTAGGATCAAAAGCAACGTATGGCTGCTGGTACTGAGGCTGCTGATAAGGAGCCTGGCCATAAGGCTGCTGATAATTAGCTGCTGGTACTGGAGCAACAACTGGAGCCTGCTGAGCACCTGGCTGCTGACCTACTGGCTGGCCCTGATTAACTGGCTGACCTGCTGGCTGGCCCTGATTAACTGGCTGGCCTGCTGGCTGACCTGCTGCCTGGCCCTGTGCACCTGCATTAGCTGCGTTTGTATCCCCACTTGGAGCAGCTGAAGCAGTTGTAGTAGTCTCTGCTGCAGGAGTTTCTGTCATAGCGCTTCCGCAATTATTGCAAAAAGCAGCATCATCAGGAACTGAAGTTCCACAATTAGCGCAAATTTTCATATCCGTTTCCTCCTAAAATACATTTTTTCAATACATTTACTAATTGTACATTCACTGAGTTTTATTTTCAAGAAAAAGGGATGTGAACCCTACTAAAGGCTCACATCCCTGACCAGAAATCAGCAGTATTTCTGGAGTGTTTTCCTGATCGCACCTTCTCCGGCTATAAGCTCCATAAAGTAGGAGATCACAAGCTCAGACAAGCCTACAGCTTCAAGGTCTACCCCAAAGATGGACGCGTCTTTGAGTAGTGGAAGCACTGCCTCCTTAACCTTGGCGCTGTCAGTCTCACCGAGACTAATACCAGAAACAAAGCTCTTAGCCTTGTCAAGAAGTGGATCCGGGCTAGGCTCGAAGCTCTGGCCCTTGTCATCTATGCCCATCAGATAGCGCAGCCATCCAGCATGAACAAGTGGGATATACTTGAGGTTTTTGACATCCAGGGAGGAAGCGGCCTCGTATGCTTTGATGGTCTCGCCAAATCTGATTGCAAGCTTCTGTGAAGTGTCAGTTGCAATACGCTGTGGTGTATCTGGCATGAATACGTTAGGAATACGAACGTTTACAACTGTATCGATAAACTCCTGGGGCTTAATTACGCCAGGATCTGTAACAACCTTAAGTCCTTCATCATAACCGATCTTCTTAACGAGATTTACAAGGTTCTCATCCTTCATCTCGTCTGAGATCTTGGTAAATCCAAGGATGCAGCCATATACTGCAAGGGCTGTGTGGAGAGGGTTAAGGCAGGTGCAGACCTTCATGCGCTCAACCTTATCAACAGTCTCCTTTTCTGTGAAGATAACGCCAACCTTCTCAAGAGCTGGTCTGCCGTTAGGGAACTTGTCCTCGATAACAAGGTACTCGCTCTCCTCTGCGTTTACGAAAGGAGCAACCCATGTCTTCATTGATGTAACAACTGGCTCAAGCTCCTCAACTCCGTCCTTTTTAAGGATCTCATTAACGGAATCGTCTGGTCTTGGTGTGATCTTGTCGATCATTGACCATGGGAAGCTTACCTTGTTCTCATCCTCAATATATGCGAGGAATCCTTTTTCTGCCTTGCCGTTTTCTGTCCATGCCTTGGCAAAAGAGCTAACAGCTGCATAAAGCTTGTCTCCGTTGTGTGAGCAGTTGTCTGTGCTTACCATGGCGATCTTCTTTTCGCCAACAAGGTATCTTGCGTACAAAAGAGCTGCTACCTTACCAATGTAGCTCTTTGGAGCCTCAGGTCCATTCTCAAAATCTTCCTTAACAGCTGGAAGTGTCTCTCCTGCTGCATTTACAAGGCTGTATCCCTTCTCTGTGATAGTGAAGGTTGCAAGCTGAAGACTGTCGGCCTCAAAAATCTCTTTTAACCTGCCAAACTCATCTGGCCTTGCAGAATCAAGGATGCAGGACTCAGCGATGCTTGAGATAACTGACTTCTCAACTGATCCGTCAGCCTTAAGTGTAACCAGGATTGAAAGGTTGTCGTGAGGACGATACATCTTTTCGATGATCTCGTAGTCAAATCCCTCAACAACTGTAAGGCCCTTAGAATCAAGTCCCTGCTCGATCATCTTCTGGGACAGATTAGCCTGGAAAGCCCTGAAGATGTTGCCTGCTCCGAAGTGAACCCACTCAGGATTAGCCACAGTCTCTTTTATCATCGCTTCTCTGTCAAAGGAAGGAACATAGAAACCCTTGTCCTTCCAGGAATTATCGCTATAAACACTCTGTGCATTAAGTTTCATGATTTAAACACCTCTCTGATGTGATTTCTCGATTGCTTCCCAAAGACCGTTGATGTATGTTGCGCCAAGGGCTCTGTCGTAGAGACCGTAGCCTGGCATAGCAACCTCGCCCCAGATCATGCGGCCGTGGTCAGGACGGATAGGTCCCTCAAAGCCTGTCTCATAAAGAGCCTTAACAATCTCGTACATATCGAAGGTGCCGTCTGCTGAAAGATGAGCAGCCTCCTCGAAGTTTGTAGGAGAAATGAACTTAAGGTTTCTTACGTGAGCGAAGTGGATCCTGCCCTCAAGAGCTCTGATCATGTGTGGAAGGTCGTTCTCAAGGCTTGTTCCGTAAGAACCTGAGCAGAATGTAACGCCGTTGTGTACGTCGTCTACTGCCTTCATGAGCTTTAGGATGTTCTTTTCGTTGTTGATGATCCTTGGAAGTCCGAATACTGACCATGCTGGATCGTCTGGATGGATAGCCATCTTGATGTCGTACTTGTTACATACTGGCATGATAGCCTTCAGGAAATATACGATGTTCTCAAAGAGCTTGTCTTCGTCAACATCCTTGTAGATCTGGAAGAGCTCTTTTACCTTGGCCATTCTCTCTGGCTCCCAGCCTGGCATTACAGTGCCGTTCATCTCGCCGGAGATTGACTCAAACATCTTCTCAGGATCGATTGCATCGATGGCTTCCTGTGTGTAAGCAAGGACAGTTGAGCCGTCCTCTCTCTTTCTTGCAAGCTCTGATCTTGTCCAGTCGAAGACAGGCATGAAGTTGTAGCAGACCATGTGGATGTCTTCCTTACCAAGATTCTCAAGAGTCTTGATGTAGTTGTCGATGTGCTCATCGCGCTCTGCTGTTGCAGCCTTGATGGCATCAGATACGTTAACTGACTCAATACCTGCTATCTTAAGGCCTTCAGACTCAACGTCCTTTTTAAGAGCCTGAATCTCGCTCTGCTCCCAGAGCTCGCCAGCCTGCTTGTTGTAAAGTGTTGTAATAACCCCGTGAACGCCTGGAATCTGTCTGATCTGCCAAAGCTTAACAGTGTCAAACTCTTTTCCGTACCAGCGAAGTGTCATCTCCATAAATAAATACCTCCGAAATTAGTGCTGTTTATTGTTATATTCACTTTACGTTTTGGGAAAAGAGATTTGAATAGAATTTATTGTTGCAGACATTGCAAAAATTGTTGTAGAATTCAACTTATGAAAAATAAACTACGATCATCCTTCAATTCCAGACAGTACATGGTCTCATCGGACTTTGAGGTTTTCTATTACTCAGACAAGAACTTCAAGACCCTGAGCCCCCACGCCCACGATTACTATGAGTGTTACCTGTTTATCGAGGGCGATATCACCATGGAGATATTCTCTGGTGGCGAAAAACGCGAAAAGCACAAGATGGCTCCGGGAGACCTGATGCTGGTACCTCCAGGTATCATGCACCACGCCATCATGGATGATCCCAGCAAGAGCTACCGCCGGTTCGTGTTCTGGATCAGTAAGGACTGCTGTAACAGCTTAACCCAGGAATCCATAGACTACATGTACCTTATCCAGAAGGCCGAGGCGTTCCACAAGTATATCTATCACCTTCCTCCTGCCCAGTTCCACCAGGTAGAGTCAAGGTTTTTGCGCCTCTTAGAGGAGATCTCCAGCGAGCGCTACGGTTCTGGAGCTGCAAGGCATCTGTGCCTCTGCGACCTAATCCTTACCATCAACCGCGTCATCTACGATGAGGAGCACAAGGAGATCGGAACGGATGAGCTGTCTCTTTTCCAGAACATCCTCTCCTACGTTGAGAACAACCTTGAGGACGTTCTGTCTCTTGATGATATCGCAGGACAGTTCTTTGTGAGCAAGTACTACGTTGCTCACCTTTTCAAGGACACCCTTGGAATCTCCCTTCACCAGTATATAATAAAAAAGCGCCTCGACGAGTGTCGAAACGCTATTACCAATGGCGAAAGCATCACCGGTGCCTACGAGAGGTTTGGCTTCAGGGATTATTCAAGTTTTTTCAAAGCTTTTAGGAAGGAATACGGAATGTCCCCAAAGGAATACCAGAGCCTCTACGGCCACGGCCCTTCGAAATGATCTTCTTCCAGTCAGGGGAAAAGATATAGTACCCGATCATGCAGGTCATTCCAAAAACGAAGGAAACCGGGAAGCAGAACATAATATAGGTTCCGTCAAAGAACCTGTCTATAAGGTAAGCGCAAGGGATCCTCACGGCCCACAGCATCATCAGATTGATGACAGTTGTGTACCTGACGAATCCAACACCATTGACCATGTTAGAAATAGAGTTAAACACTGCAAAACACCACTGGGATATCAGCACAGCCACCACGTATCTGCTGGCATAGACGAGAACCATTTCATCCTGTGAAAAGAACTTCAGGATGGGCATTCTGAAACTGATAAATATCATGCCAAGAGCAAGGGTCGCAATTCCGTTGATAGCCGGGATCATGATATAGCCCTGTCTTAATCTGTCGTAATTACGTGCACCATAGTTTTGACCGGAGAATGTGGACGCTGCAGCAGAAACAGCTGTTATCGCAACATTTGTTATTCCTGTGATCCTGCCTGCCACTGAAGCTCCAGCCATGAACTGATAACCCTGGGCGTTGACAAGAGTCTGCATTGCCATGTGCCCAAATGAGAACAGTGAGTTATTTAGACCAATGGGAAGACCCAGCGCAAGGATGCTCTTCATGTCTCCCATATCAAGTGTTTTGGGTAATATCGTAAACTTAAGCTCTGGAAATTTCTTTTGAATGTAAAAGATACTTACGATCCAGGACAGGAACATGGATGTGCTGGTAGCTATTGCAGCCCCTCTCACATCCATACCAAGTCCCGCAACAAACAAAAGGTCCAGAATTATATTGGTCACGCAAGAGACCACTAAAAACCAAAGGGAGGCAACACTGTCGCCAAGTCCCCTTAGAATTCCGGCGTTCATATTATAGCCGATGTTTCCAAGAGCTCCTATAAAGACTACTCTTGTATAGATAAGGGCATTGTTCCAGACGTCTGCTGGAACGCCCATGAATTTCAAAATGTAAGGCGTAGCAATAAAACCAATGATGGCAATTGGTATGCCGCTAAGATAAACAAATGAGGTTGCAGTAGCGGACAGCTCTGCGACCTTTTTCTCATCTCCGGCCCCGATCTTCTGGGACACCAGAATGGATACTCCGGTACCTATTCCAAGAAACACACAAAGAAGCACCTCTACAGGCTGTGAACTGGTTCCAACAGCTGCAAGAGCCTTATCTCCGCAGTAGTAGCTCACCACCAGCGTATCAACTGTGGTGTACATCTGCTGCAGGATATTACCTATTACGATGGGTATCGCAAACAGCAGCACGTTTCTGATGATGCTGCCCTTGGTCATATCTATCTTTTTGCGTTTTTCTTTAACCTGTGCCATTCATGTTCCCTTCGTAATCCATTACTATTTTCGTACCAAATTTCATAATTATCTCATGTTAATATAGACATTTTTGTTTCAAAATTATGATATGATGTCATTATAGGAAACTAATCGAAGAGTTTTATTTTGTCATATCATCTGAAAGGAGCACCCCATGGCGCTTCCACTGCCCCAGGGAAAAAACTTCATAATCACCCACAGGAAGCTGTCCGGAGATTTTGAGATGCCTTCCATGGAAGTGGCCTCTGACCACTACTCCATCGGCTTTATCATCCACGGGGACAGAAAGGTCATAACTCCCACCATAAGCTACGTGCTCCACAAGGGCTACGTCAACACTGTGGCACCATTTCTCTACCACAGGACGATTCCTGCATCAACCGACTACTACGAGAGCTACCTCATCAAGTTCTCTCCGGAAATGGCTGCTGACTTTACAAATGCCTATGGCTCCAAGGTCCTTGAAGCTATCTTCAAGCACCCGCCCAAGCACTTTTCAGAAGAGGACGAGAAAAAGATATTTGACCTTGCTGCGATCCTTCTTGAGATGTACGACGCCCATGAAGCAACAGGCCTTCCGGAGGATCCGGCAGTTCTTTTCAAATACAAGAACCTTCTGTACACCATTTTGAGCTTCATCTCCGACAGGGGAATAGACGATACCGAGAAGTCCGTGGTCCACACCGCGGCCCTTTCTGAGCCCATCATGGAAGCTGTCTACTACATGGAAAAGAACTACAGAAAGCCCATCAAGATCGAGGACGTGGCATCAGTATCCGGTTACTCCGTGTCCTATTTTTCAAGGCTCTTCACTTCCCAGCTTGGCCGCCCGTTCTCAGAATATCTGTGCATCACAAGGCTCAAGCACGTGCAGAACCTGCTACTTACCACGGATATGTCAGTTACAGACATCTCCCTGGAATGCGGCTTTTCATACCCTGGTAACATGACAGCCTGCTTCAAAAAAGAGTTCGCCATGACGCCACTTCAGTTTAGAAAACAGAACGCCGGAAGGAAAAAGAAATGATCCAGGATATCGCACCATATAAACTAAACAATCACTATGAACCAGAGGCCACAGCCACCTCGGAGAGCCTGCTATTTGTGTTTAAGGGAAAAGAGCTTCTGATAAATCTCGACCGTGATGCCAAAACTCTGACACTTCCAAAGCTTTCAGATTTTAAAGGCATCGCCAAAACAGATCTCATCTACCTGTTCAGTATCGGCGACGACAAGTTCTTTTTACTGCCGGCAAAAGCAGACAGCGAAGAGCCCGAACCCACTGCAGAACAGGGCCTTCCAGAGAACTTCACCTTCCACGGCATCTTCGAATTCAGGAGCGACTACTACGAGCCAAAGAGATACGCCTTTGCTGCCTACACTGCATATCAGCTGTCTGAATGGTACGCAGCCACATACTTCTGCGGAAAGTGCGGAAGCAAAAACGAATACCATAAAACAGAGCGGGCCCGTATCTGCCCAAAGTGCGGGAACATCATATACCCAAGGATCAACCCGGCTGTTATTATCGGCGTTACAGATAAGGATACTAATCGCCTGATCCTGACCAAGTACCGCACAGGTTTTGGTCACAACGCTCTGGTTGCAGGCTTTACCGAGATAGGTGAAACCCTGGAAGAGACCGTCGAGCGTGAAGTTATGGAGGAAGTTGGCCTTAAGGTCAAGAACGTCCGCTACTACAAGTCTCAGCCCTGGGGCATTGCAAGCGACATCCTTGCAGGATTCTTTTGTGATGTTGATGGGGAAAAAGAGATACAGATGGACGAATCTGAGCTCAAGTACGCAGAGTGGGTGGCTCCCGAAGATATCGCTTTGCAGCCAATAAATTACAGCCTCACCAACGAGATGATGACGTTGTTCAAAGAAAAGGGCTACGACGGAACCCTATAAAGATGAAAATACCCTCTGGAACATAATCCAGAGGGTTTATTTTTTTCATATTCAAATCTGTGCGAAATAGAAATCGTGGAGCTTATCAACGTAATCCGGGGCTTCGTCGTATACTGCGTGGTTGTATCCATCGTAGATAAATACATCGCACCCTATGCCCCTGGCAAGCTCTTCTGAGAGGGTATAGTTAAACACCTGGTCCTCTCTTGCGCCGATGACAAGTGCGGGACACTTGATCTGACCTATCTTATCTGTATTGTCAAATCCAAAGAGGTTTGATGCCAGTATCTTAAATCTTCTAAGTTCCTCTTCTGTCACAAGACCCGCCAATGTGATAAATGCATCTCTGTACTTATTCACAAATTCAGCGGTGTACACCCTGTCTGCAAACTCAAGCATCAGCTCCTTGCATGTATCCATCTTTGCAAGGTCTATCCACTTCCTTACAACAGCTTCAGACTCCTTTGTAGCCCTTGGAGTTGTAGATGCAAGAACAATGCTGTTAACAAGCTCAGGATGCCTTATGGCAATAAGCTGAACTGCAATACCTCCCTGGGATGTTCCAAAGAGATTGACCTTTGAAAGCCCAAGAGCCTTCATCACTTCTGCTGTATCATCAGCCAGTTCTTCCAGTGGATACTCGTCAGGAAGATTCTTTCTCTTATCAAAGACATATATGTCAAACACATCGACAAAAGACTTATAGAGCCCTGCCACTGCTGCCGCAGACTCCATAACACTCTTTACGCTAAGACCTGGAATGATACACAGAGGCGCTCCGCCCTCTTTTCCAAATCTGAAGTAGTCCATCTCCACGTTTCCGGTCTTAATGGTCTCAATATTTATGCTCATAACTTATTCTCCTCGGATTCCTTGAGTTTTGGTTCGAGAGCCTTCTGCTCGTTCTTGATCTCCCAGTGGATAAGGAATGTAAGAGTTGCCCTGAGGGCTATGATAGCTCCAAGAATTCCTAGCTCAGCCCAGTCTCTTACCACAACGGTCCTAAGAACCTCTCCGCCCAGCTTAAATTCCAGAGCCAGAGCAATTCCCTGCGCAAGCTCAAGCCTGATGGAATCGTCCTTCTTGATCCAAAAGATAAAGCTCTTAACGGCAGTAAAAACCAGGATGCAAATGCCAAACATCTCAAGTACCAGTGTTGAAAACTCAACAAAATATCTCAAAATATACTCGGCGCTCTGATAAGCAGCTTCCATAGGCTAGTCTCCTCTCCGAAAAAGTTATCGCTTTACCATTATATTTTACTATATTTTTGCGTAGTCTGGTGCAACTCCTTTTACGTCCAGCTCACATTTAAATATGCAGCCATCAAACTCTCCATTTAGGCCATCTCCTGAGGATGTTATGAAAAGAGTCTTCATCTGCTCTCCGCCAAAACAGCAGGAGGTTGTGTGCTCAGCCATAGTCTCGATCACAGCCAGAAGCTCTCCCGTCTGTCCACTTCTCTTTTCCACACGGCTTCCGCCCCATACTGCCAGATAAAGATTATCCTCACTGTCTATGCACATTCCGTCAGGAACACCATTCTCCACAGTAAAAAGCACCTTCCTGTCAGAGATATTACCAGTCTCCACGTCGTAGTCGTAGACAAATACTGCGTGCTCCAAAGAATCTGAAAAATAGAACTTCTTCTGATCTGCGCTCCAGGCCATTCCGTTGGCTATCTTGGTATCAGGCTGCATGCAGGTCACAAGGCTGTCCACATCTCCGATACGAAGAGATGCGTCGTAGCTGTATAAAGCACCCTCTGCCTCATATTTGTCATCCCTTACTGAGGCTCCAAAAAAGATCCTGCCCCTGGGGTCTGCCTTGGCATCGTTTGATCTCCAGTAAGGCTTGTAGACTTTTCGAAGGTCCTTGGCAAGTCTTGCCTTTCCGTTTTCATAGGAATACAGGCCATCAGCAGCAGCCAGCAAAAATCCTTCGCTGTGCTTTCTTGGGATCGCTGCGCCAATAGGCTGGCCCAGGTCGAAATTTCTTTTCTCCCCGTCTGCAGACAAGGTCCAGAGACAGTTGTCCAGTATATCTACCCAGGACAATCTCCCATAGCGCGGATCGTAGTATGGTCCCTCTCCCAGGGCGTATTTTGCGTTATCAAACACTTCAGCTTTATATGTGATCATGTAATTCTCCTAAAAAAGACGTTAATTCATCTTTTTTTAATAATAACACACCAGCGAACCCATGTTATAATTATTGTAATCACGACTAAAAATCTCTATTAATTGGAGAATAATATATGTTCTACTCTGTAATCGGTATACTTGCACTGTTAGTACTTTTAATTGAAAATCAGGATATTCTATACGACAAGGCTGGCGCCTTCAAGACCCGTCCCTGGATGATCTACAGGCAATTCCTATTGTCTGTAATGGGGTATTACTGTATCGACGCCCTCTGGGGAATCGTCAATCAGCTTGATAATCCGCCCCTTCTGTTTGCCGTAACCACTATCTATTTCATTGCCATGGCTGTGGGAATCATTTTCTGGTCCCACTATGTAATCGTATACATGGACGACAGGAACTCCTTTGGTCAGGTTCTCATCTCCATAGGACACACCATCGCCACAACCATCATCCTGATCTCAATCATCAATATCTTTCTTCCTGTCCTTTTCGTAATTGACGCAAATGGCATATATCAGGCTCTTCCAGTCAGATATGTTGTTCTGGTAATCCAGATCCTGGTCCTTCTTATTATCTCTGTCTATGCCTTCAGAGCCATACGTCACATTGGAAAAGAGAAGGAAACAAACGGCAAATACCTGGCAGTAGCCCTGTTTGGTCTCATAATGGCGATTTTCCTCATATCACAGCTCTGGCTCCCATATCTTCCACTTTACTCAATCGCATATATGCTGGGAACATGTCTTTTACATTCCCTGGTAATCGGTAATGAAAAGGAAGAATACCGCAAAAGAGTCATCGAATACGAAAAACAGCAGGCCTCTCAGCGTGTAGAGCAGGAACACATAGCCTATAAGCGAATAAACTCCCTGGTGGGAAATTTCTTTTGTGTATACGTTGTTGTTCCTGAAACCGGAATGTACCGTGAGATCAGTTCCACTGAAGTCTTTAAAAGGTTTAATATTCCCCCTGAGGGAATGGAATTCTTTGAGGTTTCAAGGGAGCTTATAAGGAACATAATCAGCAGAGATGACCTGGACCGCTTCCTAGCAGTATTCACCAAAGATAATATCCTGGAAGAGATCAGAAACGAAGGTCTCTTTGCCATGACCTACCGCCTCATAATAGATGACGAACCGCACTTTGTTCAGATCAAAGCCGCAATGGTAGAGGAGGAAGATGGAGACAAACTCATTGTGGGCGTCCACGACATTCACTCCTTTGTAAAGCAGGAGGAGGCTTACGCTAAGCTCCTTGCAAAGGCCCAGACCATGGCCAGTGTAGACGGCCTTACCGGCGTAAAGAACAAGTACTCCTATCTTGATCACGAGCAGCGAATAGATGAGATGATAGAGGCGGGACATATCAACTCCTACGGAATTGTGATCCTGGATGTCAATGACCTTAAGATCATCAACGACACTAAAGGTCATCAGGCTGGTGATAAATACATCTGCGATGCCTGCAAGATCATCTGCGACACCTTTAAACGAAGTCCTGTTTTCCGCATAGGCGGCGATGAGTTTGCAGTAATAGTTCAGGGTGAAGATTATTTCGCACTGGATGAGCTCATGGAAAAGATGCATGAACATAACAGCCAGGCCCAGAAAGAGCACGGAATCGTAATAGCCTGCGGAATGGCAAAATATGACGGAAATGAACCTGCCTGCTCCGTATTTAAGCGGGCGGATAAAGAGATGTACGATAACAAGAAAAAGCTCAAAGAAAAACCCACAACCTGATAAAGGCTGTGGGCTTTCTTTTTATGAAGAGATTTGTGTAGTTTTTAGTTCTTTTTAGCTGTTACAAGGCTTACTACTACATTCACTACCAGTGCGATAAGGAATGCAGGAAGAAGCTCGTAAATTGCAAATGCGCCACCAAGCTTGGCAATTCCATACTTCCAGATGAATACGAATGCTCCGCCAAAGATCATTCCTGTAAGTGCGCCGTAGAGGTTTGACTTCTTCCAGAACAGTGAAAGAAGAACTACAGGTCCGAAAGCTGCACCAAATCCAGCCCATGCAAAGGATACGATCTGGAATACAGATGAATCAGGATCTCTTGCGATAAAGATAGCAAGTATTGAAATGAGAATAACAGTGATCTTGGCTACCTTAACCTGTGTCTCATCGTCAAGTTTCTTTTTACCTACAGCCTGGATCAGGTCTGATGAAATAGCTGATGCTGATGCAAGAAGCTGTGAATCTGCTGTGGACATTGTTGCTGCAAGGATACCAGACAGGATAACGCCGGCGATGATGGCAGGAATGATTCCGTAGGTGCTCATAAGGTTTGTGATGTAGATGATAACTCTCTCTGCATTACCTGATCCCTCAAGAACAGGAACCTTGCCAACTGCTGTCATTGCAAGTCCGATAACACCGATGGCAAGAGCTACAAACATGGCGATAACAACCCATACGCTTGCTACTCTTCTTGATATCTTGATCTTATTCTCATCCTCGATGGCCATGAAACGAACCAGGATGTGAGGCATTCCAAAATAGCCAAGTCCCCATGCCATAGTAGAACAGATTGTAAGAAGTCCGTAAGGATTAGCTGCCTTAGCTACAGGGTCATGGATCTGTGTGATACTGAAGTATCCTGGAAGTGACTTGGCATTTGCTACTACAGCGTCCCATCCGCCTGCCTGAGAGATTCCAAAGAAGATAACTACAACAAGAGATATAGTCATTGCAATACTCTGAACAAGGTCTGTCATACACACAGCCTTAAATCCGCCAAGGGAGCAGTATAAAGCTATGATGATGGCACTTACGATCATTGCAAAGAGGTAATCAACACCAAACAGTGTGTTAAAGAGTTTACCGCAGGCAGCAAAACCTGATGCAACATATGGAATAAAGAAGATAACTATGATGATCGCAGAAATAAGGGTAATTACCTTTTTATCATCCCCATATCTTTTTGCGAAATACTCTGGAATTGTGATAGCTCCAAGCTTCTCTGTGCTCTTACGAAGCTTGGCTGCAACAAACAGCCAGTTGAGATATGTTCCGATGGCAAGACCAATGATAGTCCATGTAGCATCAGCAAGACCTGAAAGGTAAGCGACACCTGGAATACCAAGGAGCAGCCAGCTACTCATATCAGATGCCTCAGCACTCATGGCTGCAACAAGTGGTCCCAGCTTTCTTCCGCCAAGATAGAAATCACCTGCATCGTCGTTGCCTTTGGAAAAGATAACTCCGATGAGGATCATCATGGCAAGGTACAAAACAATAACTATGCCCAAAATAATCTGTGTTCCCATACTTTCCTCCGCTCATTTATATATTATAATGTGTGTTTTTAATACGTTATCACAGTAAAGCAATAAAATCAAGAAAAAAAGAGGCCGGGAGGACCTCTTTTTCACCTGGCCCTCTGCTTCCACCCAGAGGGCCCCAAAGCGGGTTTATTTTACGATCATACCTGTCTCCCTGTCCGCAAACACAGCAACCATCACAAGGAATACGATACCCATGATGAGCTGCTGGGTCTTTGGCTCTATTCCCAGCATTACAAGTCCTGCTGTGAGGATCTTATAAGTAAGTGCTCCAAGTACGATATTAAAGAACTTAACCTTGGCTCCGCCATTTACAGGCATTCCGCCAAGAACCAGTGCGATCATGATCTGTGTCTCGAGCTGATTGCCAGCTGTTGAAGTAACTGATCCAACCTTGATACTGTTGATGAAGGCTGCAAGACCAGTTATCATGCCTGCTGCCATATAGACCAGCATCTTGGTCTTCTCAACTCTTACTCCCGCAAACCTTGCTGCAGTCTCGCCGGCGCCTATCGCTTTAAGTCTGTTTCCAAGGCCGGTGTACTGAAATACCACAAAGGCAACCACCAGGATTATCAGTGTGAATGTCAGGTTAAAGCCCATGGTGTTGTAGTTGGTGATATTGGAAACGCCGTAAACAGGGCTTTTTGTGGTAGCGTAGGCAACCATTCCACGAAGCAGATACATGTTACAGATAGTAACGATAAAGGATGTGATCTTGCGCTTAACATTAAAGAATCCGTTTACTATTCCAATAAGACCGCCTGTCAGCACTCCGCAGATGATGGCAAGAAGCATGTTGTAGTTAGATAAAAAGCAGATAACTACAGAGCACACACCAAGCATGGATCCCTGTGAAAAGTCCAGGCCTCCCATGGTCATTACCATGAACACGCCAACACAGGCTATCAGCAAAACGTAGGACTGTGACAACAGAAGCTTTAAGTTTCCTGCGGTAAAGAGCTGTCCCCCGGTCAGCACTGCAAACAAAACTACAATAAAGATGAATCCCGCGAAGGGCATAATGTTTCTAGCTATTATCGTTTTTTTCATTTCTCCCTAAGCCCCCTTATACCATCTTCGCAATGAGGTCTGTGTCCTTCAGACCTTCTGATCTTGCAAACTCGCCGCTTAGCTTACCATCCTTCATGATGAGGATCCTGTCAGCCATACCAAGAAGCTCAGAGATCTCTTCTGAGATCATTATTATGGACTTACCGCTTTTTCTCATCTCGTCCATCATATGATAGATGTCAGCCTTAACCTTGACGTCGATACCACGGGTAGGTGAATCAAGGATGATGATGTCTGAATTCTTGCCGACCCACCTTGCCAGTACAACCTTTTGCTTGTTACCACCAGACAGCGCCGACATAAACTGGTGCACTCCCTGCATCTTGGTGGACATCTGCATAGCGTACTTTTCGGCGAAGGCCTTCTCGTCCCTGGCATGGAGGACATGATTTCTCTTTATATCTTCCAGAGACGGAAGGCAGATGTTGTCCTGAATTGTATCGTTGATGACAAGGGACTCATTGTCTCTGTCCTTGGATGCATAAGCAATGCTGTGGTCAATGGCTGTCTTGATGTCGTTTATCTTTGTGCCATCCGCAAGGGTTACGCTGCCCTTTCTGTCATAGGAAGCGCCGAAAAGAGCTTTTCCCACCTCGTGCATACCGCACTCCGAAAGTCCGCCGATACCGATGATCTCTCCCTTGTGAAGCTCAATTGAAAAGTCCTCGATCTCTCCCGGGACAGTTAAGTTCTCGCCCCTAAGAACAACCTCATCTGACACCTGCTCGCCGTAGTCTGATCTGTAGTAGCTTCTTGTGATCTCTCGGCCAACCATAAGCTTTTTAAGATCGTCTGTTGTAACCTCGCTGCTCTTTACTGTGTCAACCAAAACGCCGTCTCGAAGGACGCTGATGTTGTCTGACTGCTCAAGAACTTCATCAAGGTCATGGGATATGAAAATGACACATCTTCCATCCTCTTTGGTATCCTTCATTACCTTGAACAGCTCTTTTCTGCCCTTCTCACCAAGGGCTGTGGTGGTCTCGTCAACCACCAGGACCTGGGGCTTAAAGTGTGTTGCCTTTACGATCTCAATGAGCTTTCTGTCCTCGAAGTTATATTTATCAATGATGTCTGTTGCCTTGATGTAGTTAAAGCCGTAGGAATCAAGAAGCTCCTGGGCTTTTTTGTTCATTGCCTTGGTGTTCTTAACATGGAACTTGGTGAACTCATCCTCTTTTCCAAGAAAGATATTCTCAGCGACTGTAAGGCCTGACAGAGTTCCAATCTCCTGAACGATGATGGCTACGCCCTGATAGTTGCCATCAACCTGATCGTGGGCATTTATCTCTTTTCCCAAAAGCGTAAAGGTTCCGGAGTCCTTGTGGTAGATTCCTGTAAGGCATGATGTAAATGTGGATTTGCCTGATCCGTTTTCGCCAATAAGCGCATGCACTTCGCCCTTAAAGAAGTCGAGAGTGACACGATCTATGGCATGTGTGACACCGAAGTTCTTGTCGATCTCTTCGGCATGAAGTAATACTTCGCTCATGTCTTCTCCTCCTTATTTAACAACTGCGCCCTTAACTGGCTTGATGGTAAGTGTGACGATTGCAAGAAGAACGATACCGGTTACGATGTTCTGCACTGTAGTTGGTGCGCCAAGGGCAACGAATCCCTGGAACAGGAGCTGGATGATGAACTCTCCAACAACTATGGCGATGACCGGATGTCCGTACTTCTTAAACGCAAGGCCAAAGAAAGTTCCCATAAGAGGCGGGAAGTTTCTTGCCATGGAAGCAAGGTTTGATGCACTTGTCATGGATGTTCCGTAGGAAATTGTAAGGATTGCCTCAACACCTACAAAGAAGCCGCACAGCACAAATGCTACAACCTTGTATTTATCTACATTAACGCCCATGTTCTTGGCCACCACTTCGTTTGAGCCAATGGCATAGGTGTATGTTCCGATCTTGGTGTATTTAAGGATGAATGCACACAGTAAGAATGCCAAAAGAGCCAGCACCAGGTTTCCGGGATAGTCGCCAAAGGCGCGGTACTCTGGAGCCAGGATAGCCTCTTTTCCATTGGTGGCAAAGATTGAAAGAGCCTCATAAACCAGGGAAAGTCCCGCGGTTACGATGAGGGATGAGATCCTAAGTTTAATATATACAAGTCCGTTAAGCAGTCCCACCAAAACGCCACTGATCATGGGCGCTATGAGGAGCCCTGCATATCCGAAACGTTCGCTCATATTTACAGCAAGCACCGATGAGAGCACGATGTTTGCGCCTACACTCATATCAAATGGTCCCATTACGCAGATGAAGTAGAGGCCGCAGCCGCCCACTGCATAATAGAGAGCTGTCTTAAGATAAGTCTGTAATTTGTCGAAATCCCCGAAGGTCTGTGGAGCCAGTGCTTTGAATATGGCCCAGAATAAAAAAGCTATCAGCGCAAGGAGCACTAATCCGTACCAGTGGCTCTGCCTGAATTTTTGAAGTTTACTCATAAACTCCTCCCAAAAACAAGATTATATGCCGTACTCCCTGGATGGCAGGGAATACGGCAAAAACTCTTTTCCCTTATAAGCTGTTTGTTATCACTTGCTGTGACGAGAGATAACGTCGTCGATTGAAAGATTTGATGCTGCCTTGTTGAGCTCGTCGAAGCTGTAGCCAGCCATTGTTGCAAGCTCTTCGTCTGTGTAAGGATCGTCGTTTACGAAATACTTCTCGTAGTTAGCGTAGTCATCAGGAGATGATACGTACAGATATGGGAAGAGAATCTCGTAACCGAAGGAACCTTCCTCTTTTGCATAGTTGCCCTTAACTGCGTTGAGAACAAGGTAGAAAGCAAAGAGAGGATCACAGAAGTGTCCGCCTGACTCAGCAAACATTCCGCCTGACTTAAGCTGATCCGCAAGGTCATCAAGGAAGTCTGTAGATACAACGTCGATCTTGCCTGTGAGGCCTTCATTTGCATAAGCACCGATTGAACCAACAAGTGGATCTCCACCGCCGCCTGCTACAATGAGAGCGTCCATTCCAGGATTTGAGTTGTACAGTGACATAGCTGCTGCAGCGCCTTCTTCTGAAGATGTGTTAGCATAAACAGGCTCTGTGATAGTTGCTGGATCGTCTGGATGTGCAGCGTTCCACTCGTCGATTGCCTGAAGGTAGCCCTTCCATCTGAGCTGGAATGTAGCATCACCAACTGTCCAAGCCTCAAGGCCGATTGTTCTGTCGCCGTTCTCAAGAAGAAGATTAACAAGTGTATATCCGTTTGTTACCTCATCTTCGTGAACCGCACCAATATAGTACTTGGAGTTGCAAGCTGTCTTGTAAACCTCAGGACTGTTCTCCTGTGAAATGATACGGAAGAACTGAGCGATATAAACGCCGTGCTCTGTACATGTATTGATCGCTGATGTCATCTCGGAATCAGCTGAATTACAGATGATGATACCCTGGCATCCAGCTGCGCAAAGCTGCTCAACTGATGCTGTAACCTGCTCTGAAACGTGAGCCTGGTCAACGTACTGAACTTCTACGCCGTTGGCCTTAGCTGCCTTGTCAACGATCTTCTTACACTGGCTTCCAAGAACGTCTGTGGAACTCCAGATTGATACGCCAATCTTGATCTTATCAGGTGTCCCCTTTGAACCTGATGAAGCTGATCCTGCTGCCTGTCCGCAGCCTGTGATCAGTGCTGCTGACATAACCCCAGCTAGTAGCAGCGCACCAATTCTCTTAATACTCTTTTTCATAGATTTGTAACCCTCCTTCTTAGTTAAAAGAAAAATTATGATGATCGCGCAGGGCCATCCCCGACGCGAATTTGTAACCTCACTTACTTAAGTCCCTTTACCACGTAGGTCCTGCTCTTCTGCTCTCCAAAGTTGACGCCTGCAGCCCCCGCTGCGCTGCTGTCATAGGACACTGACACGATGACCTGGTCCCCGTTTTTAAGTCCTGCATTCTTGTCGATGTCAAAAGAGATTGAGGACACCACGTTAATGTATTTGGAAAGGACTGAGAGATCACTTATCTCGTCAAGCTCCTTGATCTTTTCCTTGCCGCCAACCATCTCAGTCTCAAGACCGTTGTAGTCGACATTAACATAAGCTGTACCCTCTCCGTCATTGCCGCTAAAATCGACGGTTACATAATCGAGGATATTGGTTATGCCATCCTCTGTGTCTATCTGTTGCTGCTTAGTAGCTCCGCACCCTGTGGTAAAAAGTATCAGGGCGATCACCGCCACAAAAGCCAGGGCAGTAAAAAATGATGCATAAATGTTTCTATGTGGAATCAACACCGATCACTCCTCCGCAAAAAGAAATAAGCTCCGAAGCAGGCCCCCTAAATCTTTTCCTGTCTTCGAAGCTTATTCTATCAATTTGGTTTATGGAACTATTAGCACGAATTTTAAAAACTGATTATCACTTTTTTGACTAGTTTGTAAAAATCATGCAAGGATATTTTTTCGGTACTCGCTGGGGCTCGTGCCCTCAAAGCGCCTGAATACGCGGCTAAAATAGTTATAGTCATCGTAGCCCACTTCAAAAGAGATGACCTCAAGCTTATTCTCTTCATCAGCCATCAGCTCTTTTGCCTTGTCCATCCTGCACCTTGTTATGTAGGAAGTAATGGTCTCACCAAACTTCTGGGAGAACTTTCTTGAAAGATAACTTGGCTCAACGAAGAACTGCTCCGCAAGGCCAGCAAGGGATAGGTGCTCCATGTAGTGCTCGCCGATGTACTGCTGGATGTTCTCAACCTGACTGTTAATGGAGGCGTTCTCCTTGGTGTCCCCGCCTGTTGCGATCTCAAGGGCAAGGTCGATGTTGTCTATTATGGTCTGCTTATCGAGGGAGCGGAGGCCGTAGTTTAGGGCATCCTGGACTTCCTCGTAGGTCCTTGCATCGTTCCCATCACCTATGGCTGCCAGGTTGTTGATGACCTTTGAAGTAAACTGGGTCACTTCAAAGAGGCTCCAGCCTGCAGTGTCGCACTTTGAAAGTCCTGCCTTATCCATGATGATACTGCGGGCACGCTTGATGTCCCCAGCAGTAAAGCTGTCAATGACCTGGGTCTCGATCCTGTCATTAAAGCGCACAGTAACCTTAGAGTATCCCTTATCATTGGAGCAGGTGATGACGCTGTGTTTGCAGTCAAAAGGTCTTGTCACAAGGTCTGCGATCATCTCCCTGTAAACTGTTGCGATGTCGTCAAGAGAGCTTGCCTGATCGTGGATAACGATTGTTACCGGGCCCTGCTTTTCCAGAGGAAATGCGGTGAGGATCCTGTCTGCGATAAGACGCAGCCTTCCTGGTGTGGCGTTAAGCTCTATGATGAATTCGTTGACCTTGTCCGTATAGTTAAAGACAATGGACTTCTCAACGTCGATAAGTTCCCTTAGGCGCTCCTTCATGCTGTAGGACATTCGAAGGACATCCTTGTTGTAGCTCTGCTTTAAGACCTCCACATCGTGGAACTTAACAAGGATTGTGGACATCTCGGAAAAGACCTTCGTGCTTGGGACATGGGATTCCTGCCCGGGTCTGAAGAGCTTGCCATTTAAGAGCGATGAGAATTCATCGTCCTCTAAAAAGGAGGAGACATAGTTCTCCCTGAGCTTACTGTCCAGCATGGCAGCCTTTTCTTTTTCCCTCTCCTCTAAGGTCTTTAAGGCCTTACTAAGTGAATCCACCAGCTGCTCGCGGCCAACGGGCTTAAGCAGATAGTCGATACCTCCTGCCATGAACACGCCCTTTACCTTTTGGAAATCATCGTAGCCGCTGACTGCCATGGTGATGATGTCAGGGTAGTCCTCATGGATCTTGTCTATGAGCTCAAGGCCGCTTAAAAACGGCATGTTGATATCTGTTATGACGATGTCTGGCTGTTCCTTGGGGATCCTCTCAAGGACCTCTTCTCCGTCACAGGCAGGCTCAAGAAAATCAATGGAATAGTCTTCCCAGGACAGCATTCTCTTTATGTTTTCACGGCTCCACAACTCGTCGTCAGCTGACAAAACCTTGTACTTCGCCCCCATCTTTTACCTCCTGTTTTACTATGGGCAGCCTTATGACTGCCTTGGTCCCCTCGTCAATACTACTTTCGTAATGTATTCCATAGCCGCTTCCGTAAACGCTCTTTACTCTGGCGTTTACGTTCATAACCCCGATGCTGCGGCCCATCTCTATTCTTCCAATGTCAGCTTTTTCAAGCTGCTCGTTCATTGCTGCGGCGTCCATTCCTGCGCCGTTGTCTTCTATGGTGATGACAAGCTCCCCGCCTTCATGTTTTGCGGTTATTGTCAGCTCTTTATCCTTCCTCCTGGTGTTGCGAAGGCCATGCTGCAGCGCATTCTCAACGATTGGTTGGAGGGTGATACGTGGAATGTTGTCATCCAAAGTGTCTGAATCGATCTGATAGTTGTACTTAACTGTGTTGCCATTTCGAACGTCCATAACATAGAGGAAGTTGCGGACGTGGGCCATCTCCTGCTGGAGCGTTGACTGGGTGTCTGAAATATCCAGGCTGTACCTGAAGATTGCAGACAGGGACTGGCAAAGGCCGCTTACCAGGTTGCAGTTCTGGGATGCTGCGATTCCGCTCATGGTGTCCAGTGTGTTGAACAGGAAATGCGGATTGATCTGGGCCTGCAGAACCTTGTACTGAGTCCTCTCCATCAGTACCTTGGCCTCGTACTCCTCCTGAACCATCTGCCCGATCTGATCCAGCATCTCGTTGAACTCATCGCCCATGACCTTCAGCTCCTGACTCCAGCCATCGGTCTTGGCACGAAGCTCCGTGTCTCCGTTCTTGATCTTGATGATGGTGTTGCTGAGCTCTTCCACAGGCCTGTAGATGAATCCTGAAAAGATTATTCCCACAAGGAGCGTCACCAGGATGATAAATACTGCGATAACGGCAAGAGTTCTGGCCAGGGCGCTCTGAGTGTGCATCATCAGCGATTGGGGAGTGAGCATGATGATGTGAAGGTTGTAATCTGAAAAGGGTCTGCTGTTTAAGTAAAAAGAGCCTGATTCGTCCCGCAGCTGTGGGAACTCCTCTGAAGATGTGGCAACGAGCTTTGTAAGCTGGGAAAAGAGCTTACTCTCCTCCTTGGTTGTATTGCCAACCTGGGCGATTGGGGCATCCCCCTGGGGCTGAAGCCATACATACACGTCTCTTGATGAGATGTACTTACTCATGATCTCTGAAATATTGAAGGTAGAGAAATCACAGACCATGTAGCCAAACTGGGACCTGTCATCTCCGTAGGTGTGGAGCTTAAGGACAAGTCTCATTACATCCTGGTCTGCCACCTCATTATGGTAGCCAGACAGAAGTACTGCGTAGTCATCTGATTCGAGGTAACTCTGAAGGTGAGATGCATTCACGTACTGGTCTGTTTCGTACAGGTCATGGGGATAATTATAGGGTTGTTTTCTGTGAGAACTTACAAGATGATCATTCTTGTCGTAGATGTACATGGCAAGGAGCTGATCCGATGAATCAAAGCGGCGCTCCGACATGTGCCATGCTGTAAAGTAGTAATCAAGGAGTCTTTCTCTATTCTTGTCAGAATGACGCATGGCATAAACCAGGTCCTCTTCGTTGTAGATGGCCTGCATTTTGACAATGTTGCTGTGAATATAGGAATTGATCTCAGACTCAATCCTCTCCAGGGTCTCGTCGTTATTTAGCAGCGACTCCCGCCTTATCTGCTGCCTTGAGATCACTTCAAAAACCACCGTCTGCGTGACGATGGCAAATAGCGTACAACCGATAACCAGCCCGAGAACGGCCTGGCGCATAGTCCACTTTCCTTTATTCATACCCAATTCCCCAATCAGATATACTCTTACCTTCGGAAAAATGATATCATAATGGGACAGAATGGTAATAGCATATTTTTGCTCAATTCAGTAGCACAAATTAGACTGGAGATTTTTATGAGAAACAAAAACGTAGTATTTATAACACACGCTGCTGCCATAGCAGCTCTTTACGTAGTCCTGACCCTTGTGGCAAATGCCATGGGCCTTGCAAACTACGCAGTACAGGTAAGATTTTCCGAGGCGCTGACAATACTTCCATACTTCACACCTGCTGCCATCCCCGGACTCTTTGTGGGATGTATCTTAAGTAATCTTCTGACAGGATGTATGACCCTTGATGTTATCTTTGGGTCTTTGGCCACTCTTATCGGAGCAGTTGGCACCTACATCATCGGCGGAAAGGTTAAAAAGCCTCTTGCTAAGTGGCTGTGCCCGATTCCACCCATCGTGGCAAACATGATCATCGTACCTCAGCTTCTTATGAGGGTTTATCAGATACCTGGATCACTACTGTTCTTTACTGCAACCGTGGGACTTGGAGAGATCATTTCCTGCTATATCCTTGGAATCCTTCTTTTGATCGCCCTTGAACCCATCAGCAGTTCTCTGTTTAAAATGTAATCAAAAAAACCAGGAGCTTTTAGGCACCTGGTTTTTTTATCTCTTTTTTCTTCTGTCCTCATGGGTCTTGTAGAATTCCCGCTTATCAGCATACATGGCATCGTCAGCCCTGTTAAATACCTCTGAATAGGTTCTGTCCATCTTGGGGTCATAGGTTGCACAGCCAAGGGATACGCCTATATCCAGGTCAGGGTTGTGCGTTATCGGGGCTTCTTTGTTCTTTCTTGCTACTATTTCCCGAAGAGTTGCTATCCTGTCTGAAAGATCCGCTTCTTCTAAGATGGCCACAAACTCATCACCGCCAACGCGGTATATCCTGCCTCCAGCAAAAGCCACCTTGATATCTCCCGCTATGGATTCTATCAGTCTGTCTCCAGTATCATGGCCATAGTCATCGTTAATGACCTTTAGCTGATTGATATCAAATACTACAACTGAAAAGATGTAGTTAGCATCCTCAGCGATCTTCTTTTCCAGAATCTGCAGATATTCTATATAGGAATTTCTGTTGTTTAGCCCTGTAAGAGCATCAACATAAGCGTTGGATCGGATGTTCTCTATCTGCCTTGAAAGACGCATCTGCATGACACCGATCTTTTCTCCAAGGACCTCCATGGCATCACTCATGTTGACGTTTTTATCCGTTTTTGTTATCTGGGAGTCTTCTCTGGTATCAACTCCCGGAAGCGCCTCATTGATCAGAGTGTCTATACCATTTGACAGCTCATTCATCTTATCTGTAAGCTTCAGGAAGTATTTTTTATACTGGGTCGCGATGAGGATGGCGATCAGAATACTAAAAGCAAAGGCAGTTGCCACAAATGCACCAACAATAAGTGACATAAGTCTTATCTTATTCTGGTACCAGTCCACACTGAAATCCGCAGCCACAATTCCAGCCACTTCGCCCTTTGAGTCAAACACAGGGGAATAGGAACTGTAAAAAGAGCCCCAACTGTCATGATACGGGTCGTCGTCAACATCAGCCTGTCCCTTACTGGCGTTATACAGCGCATCTGTATATACGATAGGAGTGCCAAATTCACCGGGATCCTCAACCGTTGGATCCACACTGAATACAAACTCTCTTTCTCCAACCTGCTTAATACAGTATATGTATTCCAGTTCGATGTTGTCCTGAAAGTACGTCAGAGTCTGCATAACTCTCTTATACTCAGGGGAATCATAATCATCCTTGTTGAGCGCTTCAAGGTCATCTCCATTTAACATTGCCGCAGCAGTGTTGGAAACATCAAGCATACGCCCATCGATCAGCGTTCTCATGGCATTAGCTGAGATCCGGGTCAGGCTGTAGCCAAAGATCAGGTTAAATAATGCGATTCCTATGCAGATGATTACGGTATATTTAGTTGCCTGGTCAAGTTTCTTCATTCACAAAACCCAAATACTTATAATCGAATTAACGTTTATATATTCAAATTTTATCATAACTTAGACCGGCAAATTCTTAAGAAAGTATAATATCTGACAGGTTAAAAAACTGATCCTTATAGTCGGGAGTGTAGGATTTAAGCACTTCTTCCACATATCCCGGCGCAAAGGAAGATAGAAAATGCTGCTCGGCAGCAATCTTATCAACGTATTCTTCGATGGCGTCGATTCCTGTTTTATCCTGGATCGGCACCACTGTGGGATAATCCATGGTTATTATTGTGTCCTGAGGCGAAAACCGGGGATTGTAGAGCTTAAAAAACCCCGGAATAGCCTTAAGAACTGTGTCATTTAAGTTGCGATTTCCGTAGGAAGAAAAGTTAGATATCAGGGCTTTGTATTTCTCTTTTGTGCGCTCAAGCTTGCTTAGCACTTCCTGATAGCCAGCTTCGTAGAGGGTTCTGGCATCTGGTTTTTCTGTGACCAGTCCTCCAAGGGTCTCGGCCTCATGAACGCAGTAAAGTACCGCCTCCATCAGGTGCTGGGCCGCCTCGTAGGTAACTGAGGTGCTCTCGCCCTTTGTATACATATCTGTAAGTTCTGCAACTATTGGTATCAGCTCTTCCGGCTCAAAATTCATCGCTATCCTCCAGGTTAAGTTTATCTCTTTTATATCTGTCAGCCCAGTTTTCTCCAGCTCTTACCCTTCTTGCAAAATCCTCAAGGGCCGTTCCTTCAAGGTATTCAAGGTCTCCCCCTGACTCCTCTTCGAAAGCTCTTTTCATCATGGCAAGAAGCTCGTCGTCCGTGACCATATCCATTGACTCGTTCTTGTACAGGTAAAAGATATCCTGGAGCCTTGAAAGTGTCTCCTGATAATCATCCTGATCGATAAATGTGGAGTCGCAGAAAGTGCGGATAAGCTTTGGCATTATGCCCTCACCAAACTCCACACGGCGCTCGCTCTGCAATGTATCCCTGCGGGCTACGGCAAGAGCTGCAGCGTCCGCTTCTGTGAGAGTAAGGCCATGCTCCCTGCTGTCGTCGTTGGTCTTTAGGATCTGGTTTATCTGATACTGGTCGGTTAATTTCTGAAGGTAATTGTTGTCCATAGCTCTTTTCCCCTTGTAATTTCGAATTTAACGAGCTCTTAGTTTTCAGCGTAAAATCTATTACTGCCCACTATATTATTTACCACAAAACAAAACAAAGCGGCTCCAGATACACTCATTTGAGACCGCTTTGCACTGATTTTCGTATTATATGGATTCGCTGAGCTTAAGGAACTTCTTGTCGTTCATCTGCTCATTGGTTATGTACTCTCCGTCATGGAATAATGCATAGGTTGTTATTGGTGTGGGAGCGCTCTGAGCCGCCTCCCTGGTGTCGATCTTAACTGCCTTAAATGGTATTTTGTTGGCTTTGGCAGTCTCTTCAAGGACAGGAACATACTTGGCGTTGAAAGGGCACTGGTTGGTGTAGTACAAAACAAATCCCATTTCATCTATATGCGGGTGCTTCGCACACTCCTTAAACGCCGGCGCCTTAGCGTTTTTGTCAAAAGGCAGGTACCACAACTGGATTCCGTTGTCAGCTTCATCAGCAACTTCAAATCCCTTGAAGGCAAGGAACTTAGGGTCCGACAGGAATGGCTTCTTCTTAGCAGCTGCCAGAACGCACAGTCCCTTCTTCCCCTTCTCCTTGCTGTCTCTAATGCATTCGGAGAGGAGCTCGCTGGAGTATCCATGACCCTTCATGGATCCTGACACCCACAGGCAGTCGATGTACATGTACCCTTCCGCGTCTATGGGATTCCATGCATACTCCGCAGGAATGTACTCGATGAAGCACTTACCTCTCTCTGCACTCTTTAAGAACACCAGCCCTTCCTCCAGTCTGTCAGATAGCCACGCCTTCTTGGACGCCACCTGCACATCCTTGTTGTTTGATATGGCGCAGCAGATGTGCTCCTTTTCCAGGTTGTCTTTTGTTAGCTTTATATATTCCATGATAAGTCCTTTCTTTTTTATGCTTCACCATTTACCCCTTTGATGTAGTCCTCCTTGGGGATCATTGGTGTTTCTAGTCTTGCGATTGTCTCGGGGGAAAGCTTTAGCTCTTTTCCATACTCCTCTCCGGCCTTTCTAAATTCATCAAGAAGGGTATCGGCAACAGGGGCCGCTTCAGGGATGTTCAAAAGAGGTGCCTCCGGAACGCACACCATATCCGGTCCATGAAAGCACTGATCGCACATGATTCTCAATGCGTCGAAGTTACCCTCCCAGTTTGGGAACCCGCATCCACTGATGACAATGGTGTGTATCTTTGAAAAGTCCACCAGTGGCATGTGGTGAACACTGCCATCTGCTTCCTCCACCATTCTCATCTGCACCAGCGGAATAGTCCTGTCCAGGACCGCCTTAAGGTGCGAAGGCATTGAATAGCAATATAACGGAAAGCTCCAAATGACTATGTCTGCGCCTACGTACATATCAAGAATTTCATTCTGGTCATCCTCTATAATGCAGTGTCCATCACCCTTTTGCCAGCAACCAAAACAGCCTCTACAGGGAACAATCTTCTTGTCGATGACATTTACAATGTTTACTTCATGGTTACCGCTCCTATTAAGTCCTTCGAGAAACGCTTTTGTCATGCGGATCGTATCGCTCTTTTCCTTGGGGCTTCCGTTAAGCACTAATATTTTCATGGTGTCAAATCTCCTTCCGTATTCGATATTTCTTTTCCCTGAATCCAAATTGTATGCCTTCGGGAAAAGAGCTTCCACCTACGGAAAGTAGAGTTCAGAGATCTTCATTCCTCTGAGATGTCTTTTGCCTCGTAGGGCTTGTTCCAGGAACCGATCTCGACAAGGTTGCCTTCAGGATCTGCGATATAGCAGGTCCTCTGGCCCCAGGGCTCAAGCTCAGGCTCAAGAACTGGTGTCGCGCCGCCGGCTACGGCCTTCTTAAATGCCGCGTCAACTTCATCGAAGGTATCCACATAAAGAGCGATCTCAAAGTGTCCATTAAGGCCTTTTAAATACTCGTACTTGCGGCTTGTCATCTTCTCAAAATCTTGTCTTCCATACAGAAGGAAAAGAGTCCCATCCTTCACCAGGTACACGTTTGTAGTATCTTCTGCTTCCTTGATCTCAAAGCCAAGCACGTCCCTGTAAAAGCGGACCATCTTCCCCATGTCTTCAACAAGTAATCCAAAACCATCTAATCTCATAATCCTGTCCTCCATATGTTATGCATTTATATAATCATTAAGCTCTTTTACTTCACAGCCCTTAGCTGCGTAGTAGGCGTACATCTCATCAAGCTTTTTAAGATCATAGCTTGTTACACAGTCAGATATTACGTGGACTGTGTAGCCTGCCTTGGTCATGTTAAAGCAGGTAGATTTTACACAGCCAGTGGCATCCGCCCCTGTGATGTAGAACTCTCTGATGCCGTTGTCTTCTATGAATTTCGCAAAGCCCTCGCTTGTGAGGGAATTGGACTTGGATTTTTCAAAGACATTATCTGAAACCTTCTTAAGCTCAGGGGCAAGTTCTGCCCCCTTTGTCCCGGGCTTAAAGGTTCTGGTTCCTGGGGACAGGTTGTAGTGCCTGATGTAGACCACGTGCATGTCCTTACTCACTGCCCAGTCCACTGCCTGATTGAGCTTATCAATGATCGTTCTGTAGTTTTTTGTTATGTCATTTTGAATGTCGATTACTACCAGTGCTTTGTTTTCCATGTTTTTTCTCCGTCTTTCTATATTTAGCCTCAATGTCACTGGTGATCTTAAGTATCTTTTCCCTGACAGACTCCGGCTCAAGAACCGTCACTTTATCCCTGCAGGACAGGATCCACGCTATCAGTCCCTCGTCATCCGGATAATCAATTTCGAAGAGCAGGGTTCCATCCTTCTGCTCGGTAAAAGAGCTAACGCCGTACTCCTCAACAAGCTGCCACTTCATGGAGGGGTCAAAGACCGCCTTGACTCTTCCACTTGGTGGAAAAACCTTGTCATTGGAAAGGTCTGGCATAGGGATCTCGCTCTTTCTCTCAAAGCCCTTTCCATGCCTTATTCCATCCATCCTGTTTAGCTTAAAGAGCCTAAAATCCTTACGCAGCAGGCAGTATCCGTAGATGTACCAGCTGGACCACTTAAAGATAAGGTAGTAGGGCTCGATCTCTCTTTTGCTGTCTCCGCCTGGAGAATAGTAGTCGAATCTGATCCGCTTCTGGAGCTCAATGGCATCCTGGATAAGGGCAATCTTTGGTGCCAGCGTGTCCCGATACCAGGAGGATAAATCGATGAGGATCGAATCTCTTCCGCTAATGAACTCCGAGGACCCTGCCTGGATCTTTTCCATGAGCTGTCCGTAGTATCCGCTTCCGCTGACACTATCAAGGCTTCGAAGGCCTGCCAGTATCATCTGCATGTCTCTGGAGGTCAAAAGAGTCTTATCCATCCGGTAGCCATCCATGATGCTGATACCGCCTCCAACACCCTGGGTTGTCTGGATAGGTATTCCCGCCTGGCACAGAGTTTCGATATCCCTGTTGATGGTTCGCCTTGACACCTCAAAGTGCTCAGCCAGCTCTGGAGCTGTGGTTATCTCTTTTTGCAAAAGAATTGAAAGTATTCCGATCAGTCTGTCAATCTTCATTTGATCACCTTCTGTATGTATCTTACGACGGTAAACATGTCATCAGTATGTCATGTTTAGATTATACATTATTTTTTGTTGAAAGGCATTTAAAAAGAGGCGGGAAATTCCCGCCCCTGGAATTAAGTCTTGCCTCTAGAATTTTATTCTGTATTTCTCCAGCTTCACCTTGCCTTCAACGATCTCAACGCCTTCGCTCTTCAGTATTTCTGCCTGCTTCCAGGCTCCGCCAAAGGCATATTCGCCGGCAAGCTCTCCCTTGGAATTCACAACCCGGTGGCAGGGAATCGTAGTTGGGTCAGGGTTCTTGTGAAGTGCATTGCCAACAGCCCTTGCCATCTTCCTGTCGCCAGCCATTTCTGCAACATCTGCGTATGTAGCAACCTGACCTTTGGGGATCTTTTTAACTGCCTCATAGATCCTTCTTGTTGGAGAGTCAGTAACAAGGTCATAGCTCTCAGCGATCATCCTCTTTACCACATCATCAGGAATTGAACCGTCCAGCACTATGGTATTCCAGTGCTCCTTGTTCTGATGATATGCAGGAAGTACTGCGTCATATGTCTTTCTCCAAAGGTCACGCCACTCTGTATCAACCTTTACATTAAGGTTGATATAGCCATCTTTTTCATAGGTCCACAAAAAAGCCTTCTTAGACTTTTTTACCCTGACAAGCTGCCAGTTGGGGTCATGAAATGGCGCCTCCTGGTATGTGTCTGGAAATGACAGCCCGTAGCTTAGGGCTTCTTGCCGTGTTTTCATATTTTGACAATCCTTTTTTACATGATCAGGTCCATAAAGCCCTTGATCGCACTGTTTACTCTTTTATCTTTGTGTATAAAGAGCTGTGAATAGATTGGAAATTTCTCGCCAGTCCAGTTGAGCTTCACAAGACTCTTTTCCTCAATCTCTCTTTTCGCTGCCATATCTGGCATGAATGCCACTCCCAAACCGTTTGCCGCAAACTGTTTTAAAACCTCCTTGGCGCTGGTCTCAATGGCAATCTTGGATGTAACCCCCTTCTGCTCAAGATCCTTAAGGAGCATATGCTTGAAGCTGCAATTATGCCCCGTCAGCAAAAGAACTTCATCCTGCAGCGCCTGTTCATCCACCTTTTTCTTTTTGACTAGTGGATGTGAAGGCGATACATAGAATCCCAATGTCTCTTCTTTTTTATACAATAGATTCAGGCTGTCATCCTCTATCAGGGGATTTAACGTGTAGACAAAGTCCAGTTCTCCCTTCCTTAGCTGGTCGGGAAATGTATCGTGCATCACGAACTGGATCCTTAAGTCCACCTTGGGATATTTCTCTTTGTATTTTATCAAAAGAGCCGGCAGCCTGTCATAGCAAAGCGACTCGGAAACACCAAGCTTAATAACACCTGATGGGTCTGAATTCCCCGGAACTTCCATGAACACTTCCCTCTCCAGCTGGAGCATTTTGCCGGAATAAAGAAGAAGACGATTCCCCTCCGGAGTCATCACTATTGTCTTGCCAAGGCGCTCAAAGAGCAAACACCCCAGTTCCTCCTCAAGCTGCTTGATCTGGGTAGTTACTGTAGACTGGGCATAACCAAGGGAATTGGCGGCCATTGTAAAATTCCTGGTCTCTGCTATCTTTTGGAATGTTTCAAGCTGCGTAATTGTCATTTATCAATTTCCTCTATCATTAACATTATTTATTTCAATTTTTCCGATAGCTCTTTTGCTGATATTATACGAGATAAGAAAAGCAAAAACAACCCGGAAAACAGGAGGATATGAAAAATGAACGAATTAGTTAAGATCATCAAAGAAACAGTAAAACCTAACTTCATCAACATCAGAACTTCACTTCTGACCTATGACAGAAACGCCATCTGCTGCGGAGCTCCCTGCTGGCGATGGGCATATCACGCACTGCACTCAGCCGACAAGTGGTTTATCAACCCTTACGATTATGATGAACCGGATTTCCATGAAGATGGTATGGATAATCCTGATAATCCAACAAATGTGGTACTGTGCGACAAGATGCTGCTGGAATATCTGGATAAAGTAGAAAAGAAGACACTGGACTATCTGGACAGCCTTACTGACGAAATGCTCTATGAAAAGCCTAAGGATTGCCCATATACAAGGATGGAACTTGTTCTTCGTCAGTACAGACATCTATCCTTCCACACCGGAATGCTAAACGCCCAGACAGCCCTTGCCACAGGTAAGTTCCCAGTATGGGTTTCCGAAGAAAGTCAGGTGGTCGACGACGGAATACTATTTGGAAGATACAGGAAAAAGCATATTGTATGATATTTAAGATCTCCAATCGTTATACAGGTCTATGAACCGGCTTTGCGATATCATTTGCTGTGGTATATATTTCTTGCTCATAAGCTCACTATCTACCCTTCATATTTGTACCACGGATGCGTTCCGGTTATTTCAAATCCAACGGAACAGGCAAGTCGCATGGATGCTTCATTTCTTGTATCACAGTCCCACACGGGGAGTTTTCCCCTTCGAAGAATTTCTTTTACCATTGCGTAAGCAACGATCTTGCCATATCCTTTTCCGCGGCACTCTTCTGCTGTTTCTACTCCGATATCCACATAATCCTTGGAGACTCCCGAGGAAAACGCGCAGGCTGCCATATGTCCGTCTTCGATCAGGCAGTATCCGAATCCCTTTTCTAAAAAAGTGCACTTATCCTCCCAGGAAAATGTAGGTATTATCTTTCCGCTCATCAGATCGTAGTTATCGGGGATTATTTCTTCCAGCTTTGATTCCATGGTGGGTGAGATGATATCTCTTTTCCCAGCGAAATCGAAGATATACCTATCATATTTAGAAACTCCCGGAGTCTTCAGTATCATTTCCTGCAACCGGGGATCGTTTTCTGCTTGCAGCGCCATGCGTCCAGAGTGACCCTCCGGCGGATTTAGCATCATTGTCATGGTTTCTTCAATGAATTTCTCATTATAATTCCCCAGGATATTGGCAAATCCGCAGTAGTGCCAGATTAGTGCGGCATTCGGAAAATCAGTATCATCAACATATATCTCGCCACTTTGAATCCCCTCTAATATTGAGAGCGGGTATACTTTTTCAACGCTGAACTGATCGGTCAAATGCCTGATCTTCTTGTAGTCTGTAAGTTTTTTCATGGTCATCCTCTCCTGTAATTATATATTAACGTAAAATAAAAAACAGACCAGCTCCGTATACGGATTTTGGTCTGTTTTTCGCCAATTCTTATTTCTGCTTTATTCTTTTCATAGCAAATCCGAAGACATTTCTTACCAGCGGTCCTGCGAAGAAGATCTGCCAGAAAAGAGCCATAGGAAAGTTCAACGCTGTCGTCTGAATCCATACAGCCACGAATTCACTGCCTGCATCCTTAAAAAGGATTGTCGCTGCCATGCTCATAAGCGGGCACATGAGGCACACAGACATTGATGAGATGGCAAGTATGATCATTATCATAGGGTCTTTTCCCGGAGTGACGAATCTGAAAGCCAGCTTCTGAGCCAGTTTTCCTACAAATAAAAGTTCAAGCGCCATGGCTATCGGCCACATGATAAGCATTTCCTTGAATGCTGCAAGGAAGATAAAGTTCTGCATTCCGCCAACATTCAGTGAAATGTTGTAGCATATCATGGCATAAACCATGACAAATGCCATAAAGGCAGTAAAAAACACATCCTGTAATTTGCTCTGTGGTAACATAGGGGTTCCTCTCTTTCTTAAATAGGGAAGACCTCCGTGTTGTTCGTTATCACCCGGCCAGGATGTGCGTTTCCAATAATACCTCGAAATCTTCATTTTTTATCAGCAATTGCAGATTATAGCAGATATTTTGTTTTCGTGTAAGTCTTTTTTTCCTTCTGACTACTTCATTATTCCCCCATGGAAATAGCATTCATAAACTCTGGTATTATTGCAATAAATCTCCTCGCATCCCTGAAACCAGGTGAAATCCCCAGTAACACTGCACTTATAAGTATATTCACCGGACTGAAAATACTCAGGTCCTCTGTAAGGCATATTCTTATCAGCTTTTCTAAGAGCTTCTTTTAAGAAATCTCCGCTGAACTGCTGATCCAGTACTCGTCCCAGATAATTCATGGCGTACTGAATCTTACCATCAAGCCATATTGCCTCTTCTCCGGCAAACTTCTCGCCGCCCACATATGTGTCATGATAGGTATACGGTCCGCTGCTGTATGTGAAATCATGGGAATCCAGCCTTGTTGCAGTGGTTTCATTCATATATGCAGCATATGTATTTACATTTGCTTCTAATCTAAAGTCAATCAGCTTGCTAATATCATTTTCTACATCCACTGCACAATTGACCATACATTCCTGATCGCGAACCAAATAATCAACTGTAACATTGAATAGATTACTGATCTGTATAAGATTGCTGATATCCGGATAAGCCTGGCCTGATTCCCATTTCGCAACTGCCTGTCTTGATACATCAAGCTTCTCAGCAAGTTCCTCCTGGGTTAATCCTTTATTTTTGCGGATTAACTGTAGTTTTTCTGAAAAGATCATATTCATCACCTCCAAGACTAGTGTACGATTCATCGCCGCAAAGATACATCAGTCATTGGTTGCTATTTTGCTACTTTTGTTATACATGAACTCCTGTTTTAAAATAGAGAATACTCTTCTCCCCTCAAAGTGGTCTTTTCGCCAGAAAAAATCACGAAATACCCCTTCACAAGTAAGCCCGCACTTCTCAATGACTCTTCGTGATGCTTCATTTTCAGTACGACAGTCAATCTCTACTCTATTGAAATTTATTTTTTCAAATCCATATGCAATGACAGCTCTTGTCATCTCTGTGGCATATCCCTTGCCTTGGAATGACGGTCCGATAACATACTCAATCTCACCATGCTGGTTATCGGTATCCACTTTAAAATACGCGATCTGCCCGATACATTCTTGTGATTCCTTTTCAATCACCGCCCATCGATAATAATCATCCCTTGAATAAGAAGCGATATACTTGGTATCAAATAATTCTCTTACAGCTTCAGGAGTTGAATAATATGGTTCACCATAATCCCATTGGGTCTTCTCATCCGCAATCCAATTTCGAAGCATAGAATCAATATCTGCGTAATCAAACCGGCGAAGAATCAAACGTTCAGTTTCAATTTTCTGTGTTCCTATATGTGTTACCATCTTTTTCACCTCTATAAACCGGAATTTGTTGATATCAAAGCGTCAGTATTTCACTCACGATTTCACAAATGTTCTTATTGACTGTATCCACTTTTATGGTGTCAAGTATTTGATACATGTTGATTCTTGCAACACTTCTGTCGATTACATCGTTACTGCGGATCCCCCTGGCGATGTCAGCAGAGAGTCTTTTACGCAAATTGGTTTCATCGATCATAAGCGAAATCTTTATGACTCTCGCATCTCCTGTGTTCAGACTATTGATTATTTCGTCAATAATGGATTGTTCATGCATTACCCAGCAGAAAATAATATTTTTATAGGCCGTACAGTGGAGAAAACTATTCAGCAAGAAGCAGATGTTGCGCATGACCATGGCTTTTGTTTCTTCTGTTACCTGAAACGGATCGGCATCCCAACACCAATCGCCGTCAAGAAAAACACTGTTCGGCAACTCCTTTTTCAGCTGCTGACTTACCGTCGTTTTACCGACGCCCATTGTACCGCCGATCAGATATATTGTCTTCATATCTGTTCCTCACAAATCTCGATTTGCTTAACCATTTATATTCCAAGATAACTTACTACTGTTATATTCAGGCATAAATCCCCCTTATTCTCCTCGTAAGTCAAAATCGACAGGTATCAACCGCTTACATTATATATCCATTCCGTTTCACATAGGAAAGTATCTTATCCTCAAGGTTACTCATCCCAAATAATCCTCCGTACCCGACAGATCATTCTCCTTGTACTCAATTACTTCTGTGGTGTACTTTCGTCCCATATCGTGGCGTTTCTTGCGGTTTTCCACGGTATCAAAGACTATGGACATATCATAATCCTCTGGATACAGTTCCTGGGCCTTTACATGCAATTTAACCCGCTTGTGGTTGATCCAAATTTTGCGCTTTGCCACTTGAACTCTGAGAACGCCTTTTTCATTTACTTCCTCGCAAACAATGCCAATCTTTTTATCCGGAAGCACCATAACACTGTCCCCAATCTGGAACTTGTCAGTCACATTAGTGGTCTTAGGTTTAGCCTTTTTTCTGCTTATCTTGGGGCCTGAAGTAGCTTTTTTCCGCTCCTCATTTTGGAAGTCAAAAGAGCTAACGGCGTCCTCTCCATAAGCTGCTGCCACCGCGATTTTCAGCATCTCTTTCGACATACCAAGCCTGTCGGCAATATAAAATGCGCAGCTTTCCCCAGCTTCGCCTATGATCATTTGGTAGGTAGGCTTTAGTGTCTGCCTGTCAAAGGCCATTCTGGCATTTACAATACCATCGCTCTTAGCCGCATACTCTTTTACCTCAGGATAATGAGTGGTAACCAGGAAGTTAGCTCCGGTTTCACGAAGCTTTTCCAGTATGGCGATTGCAATTCCCATGCCCTCCTGTGGATCTGTTCCGGAGCCCAGCTCATCCATGATAACAAAGCCGTCTTTGTCGATTTCCGCGAGGATATTCAAGACATTTTTTATGTGGGAGGAGAAGGTGGAAAGGTTATCAGTAAGGTCCTGACCATCTCCTATATCGCAAAAATATCCTGAATTCATGCAGAGATCTGCACTCTTGCAGCAAACATGAAGGCCGCACTGAGCCATGACGGCATTGAGCATTACGGTCTTGATTGAAACTGTCTTGCCGCCTGTGTTGGGGCCAGTTATCACGACACCTCTGTTATTTGTACCAAGCTCAAAGTTCAGGGGAACACAGATCTGTGGATCCATTAAAGGATGTCTTGCCTCATCCAGAACGATCCTTCTATCAAGGTTTATCTGAGGCTCATTAGCGTCAAGTTCTATACTGAGCTTTCCTTTTGAGAAAACGTAATCCAGCTTCTCGATAATGCGTATGCTCTCTGTCAGGGCTTCTGCGCAGTCTGCCACCATTGCTGTCAAAGTATACAGAATGCGATAGACCTCATTTTCCTCATCTATGCGAAGGCTCTGCACTTCTTCGCCAATCTTTATTACGCCCTCAGGCTCCACAAATAGCGTGCTTCCTGTACTGGATTTGTCCACAAGACTCCCTGGAATTCTGTATTTGTATTCCTTCTTTACAGGCACACAAATCCTGCCATTTCTGGTGGTATAGAAATTATCCGCCATGTAGTCGCGATTGTTATAAATAACTGATTCTGCTTTTTTCTTCATCTCATCTTCAAGCTGCTGAATCTTGATTCTGATCTCCAAAAGCAGTTTTGAAGCGTGGTCGTCAACTCTTTCCCCTCTGATCTGTGTTGCAATCTCTTCCCTAAGTTCCTCCTGTGTATAAAGAGATTCATCATAAAAGCTAAGGTCATTCTGATATTGATGTCCTCTCTTAAGATAAGATGACAATCTGTCTAAAACAGTAAGAATTCCTTCTACTCGCTCTAACTGATAAGGTGAAAGGCAATCTCCCTTCTGGGCTATTTCCAGTATTTCCAATATCTCCGACACATCCTGCAGCGGCGGATTCCCCAGCTTTTTAATCAGCTCTTTTGCATCCGTAGTATCTTTTATCTCTCTTCTAAGCGTGGTCTCATCCAGAATAATCCACTTCAGTTCTATCTGCTGTTTCGCCTTACTAGTTATTGCAAGGCCTGACCATATTTCTTTTACTCTATTAAATTCAATTTGATTCTCTATCATCTCTGTTAAGCGCCCTTTCGACTACATTTACATTCTTGAACCTATCCTTCAAGGTTCCATAAAACATTGTTCATCAAAAGTGCATCAAAAAAACCATGATACCTTACGCTTAAGATATCATGGTTATATGCAAAAAGAACTATTTCAAACCCACGCTGTAGTTCTAGGTTATATGTTATTGAACATACCGTCCAAAGTACCATATTCTCTGGATATTCAACGAGGTCTCAACCAATCTATGTATTAAGCGTAATGAAATAAAGCTAACACGATCACTCTAGTTAACTGAATTCGTACCACTAAAGCTGCACTGCACGAACTTGCAGCTTTACATATCATCTTATTCAACTAATGATATGGGTTATTTACCCACCACGCTTAACATAAATTATCCTCTGTTGTTAATTGTTTGTCTGTCTTGATACTAGCACCTGTATTGTATGACGTCAAGATTTTGAACCTACTCGCCTACAGCAACACGTTCAACGTAATGAACGCTGTGATAAGACCTATAGATGAATATCAATCTTGTAGATATAAGTACAAAAGCAATGCCAAATAATACATAAGACCTGATCCAGGTTCCCACACCTACACGCGGTTTTGCAAGATTTATATCGTCTTTATAGTATAGTACTATGGAATCACCATAAAGTTCCGTTTCTTCAATATACTATACCTGGTCATTTACGAAGGCTCCATTAAACTGCAATATAAAACAAATTTGATGTTGCCGTCTTGAAGTCAATCAACGGGTACAGCCATTCTTTAAGTTCACGGAATCTGTAACCAATTGATTCAGCCTTTTCAGTGCTAAAACTGAGTGTATCTTCAATTCCATTATATGGGGCATTATCACCCGTCTGACTAATCACAGCTTTCTTCCCAAGACGTTTTTCTATGTGCTCAATTATATCTGATATCTTAACCGCTTCTTTTGAACATCCATTTATCGGTCCCGGAACAAAGTGTTCAGCAAGATATGCAATAAAATCACCAGCATCTTTCTCGTATATGAATGCCATCTTCGTATCCATATCATCGATATTCATAGGTTTCTGATCTCTTATATGCTCAATATAGAAATCCAGTCTGCCTGTATAATCATTTTCACCCATGACTATTGGATATCTGACAAAAGAAATATTGGCAGGATCCATGAACTCAAATACTGCTCTTTCCGCCTGCCTCTTAGTTTCTTCGTAGTTCTTGATTCTGTCTATCCAGTGAAGCTCATATTCTTCAGGTTTAAATTCATCTTCCGTAATATCAGCATGTTCTTTAGGATAAACAGAACATGTAGACATCTGTATATATCTGTCACAGCTTACGTTTTCCAAAAGTGCCTTAACATCATTGGAACTGTAGGCAATCTTATCAATTATCAAGTCAAAATGCTTTCCGCTCAAAGCCTCTTTAACACTTGCAGAATCCATCCTATCCATGACAACATATTCTACAGTGCCATCAAATACCGGCTTTGATTTGCCTCTTGTTGCGATTGTGATTTCATGCCCTTTTTTGAGCAAGGTATTAACCATAGGTATCCCAAAATATCTCGTTCCACCAACAACAAGTATTTTCATAATCATCCCCCATTCAATCCCAATTTACAATTGTGCATAATACTGGAATATAATCCTTCTCTGCAGGATATATTCTGATACGCTCATTTTCAATCATGGCAAACTCTCTCCCTCTATTTATCATTCTTCAACAATAAGCTTATATAAATTTACCGTGCTGCAAGGTATAACACATATTAGTTCCTCAGCCATAACGCCCCTTTCAATATAACTATCGTGAAGCCTTTCCATTTCTGCCTTGCTGTAACAGTTAATTATTCTCTTCCTATTCGTTTTATCAAAAAAATTCTTCATCTTTTTCCCTCCTGTATAATCCTTAAGTTCTTTGACCTCACAGCCCTTATTCGCCAGGTTTTGAATCTTACGCTTTCTTTTTTCAGGGATCTCAACCATCGCATCTTTGCGCCAAATAAAATCGATATAGTTCTTCGTTTGCATCATTGACATCTCTGTACATTTTTTTCTCTTTAAATAAAAAACCTACTCTTTCTATCACTTTCCATGATGGGAGATTATCCTCACGGATAGTGGCAATCATCTCGTTTTCATCATAATGCTCAAAGAAATAACAAACATACGCCTTTACTGCTTCTGAAGCGTATCCATTATTTCGAAAATCTGCTCCGATAAAATAAGTAATACCCACTTTCCCAAAATCCTCATAATATGAACATCCGACAGCGCCGACAGGCGAACCTGTTCTCTTATCTTCAATCACATAAGCAAGATAATTTTTTCGAGGATTGTCCTCTCGCACCAGATTTTGTGCTTCTATAATCCAGTCATGCATCCACGAGCTACAATCTTTGTCAAAGCCTACATCATTCAAGCTCCCATCGGAAGCCATATGAATGAACGCCTCTCCGTCCGGCATTGTTACATCTCTAATTATCAATCTATCAGTCTCTATTACCACGTCGCTCACCTATAACTCTTTCCTCAGAACAACATAAGTTCTCTCCAACAATCCGATATTGAGAACCGCAAAGATCAAAAGATACAACGGCATGATTCCGATCCCGATATTCTGCTGCAGAATCCCAAAAAACATCGGCATAAAGGTACTTCCAACATAGGCAGAAGCCATCTGCAGTCCGATTACAGCCGCACTGTACTTTTTTCCGAAGTTGGTCGGAGCCATATGCTGTATGGCAGGATATACGGGGCCCATACCGGTTCCTATGATCACAAAACCGATCGCCGCAGGCAGATAATGACTGATTGGAAGCATAACCATAATAATACCGATCAGCTCCACAGTGATTCCTATCCTGATGAGCAGCCTGTCCCCAAGCTTATTTGATATAAATCCCGAGATTAGCCTGCCAAGCATCAGTCCGCCGAATATCAGTGATCCGAACGAAGCTATCAGTCCGTCGGAAAGTCCTTCCTTAGTTCCTGCAAAATAACTCGATGTCCATAGGAAACAGGTACATTCTCCCGCACAGTATGCATAGAATGCGATCAGTGTCAGTATCACTCCGGGAACCTTCAGTGCTTCTCTGATGCCGGCTCCCGCTTCATCCTCAGCCTCCGCATTACTCTCATTCCTTTTCCAAAGCGGTAGAGACAGGATGCATATAAGCAGTATCCCCATTTGAAGATACGCCGTCCATCTGTATCCCTCATTCCACCTTGCTTTACTTAATGCCAAAGCCATGATGTTCGGGCTGATAACAGCACCTACTCCATAAAAGCAATGAAGGAAATTCATAACAGAACCTGAGTAATTGTTAGCCACGTAGTGGTTTACGGATGCATCAATTGCACCGGCACCGAGGCCATAAGGTATCACGAACAGAAACAGCATCGCATAAGATGTCGAGAACGAAAAACCAAAAAGGCCAAACACAGTCAGCAGGATGGAAACGATCACGATCCACTTTGTATGAAACCTCCTTATCATTCGCGGACTTATCAGCGCCGATATTATCGTCATAAACGATATTGCCATCGAAACATACCCTGCATATGAAGAAGGTACTCCGAAAGCCACTTGCATCGTTGGCCACCCGGAGCCGAGAAGTGAGTCCGGCAATCCCAGACTCATAAATATCAGATATATTACAGCCAGTAATAGAGAATACATAGCGTTAACCTCCGCTGATCACGTCTTTTATGAGAGTATATCACTCAATCTATGTTTACATATAGAATAAAATCGCATATAATAAGGCAAATTATAGGACAAAATCTTCAAAGGAGTTTTCATGGGACTTTCATACTCTACTGACAAAACCGATGAAACCGGAAAAGAATTGCTCACGTATGGAACACCTGATTTCCCAATTGCTTTTTTTGACGATGATCTCACTAAAGTCAAGGTCCCCTGGCACTGGCATAATGAACTGGAGCTATTAGTGATCCTTTCAGGTGAAGTGAGTGTATTTATCGCCGGATGTGAGTTTAATCTTAAAGCCGGAGAAGGCTACTTTGCTAACAGCGGGATTCTTCATTCATCTGAGCTTCATTCAAAAACCGGATGGCAGCATTGCATGGTCTTTAATCCCCGCGTGATAGCAACACCGGATGATATCATATGGAATAACTATGTGTTACCGATCCTTTCCAAAGATAATCTTCCCTTTATCAAATTGTCACCGGAAATCCCCTGGCAAAAGGAGGTCCTTTTCCTGTCGGAGAAAGCCTGGCTTGCCGGGGCCAACGAGAAAACGGATTATGCTCTTACAGTCCGTTTCGCATTAAGTCAGATTTCTTCTCTTATCATCCATAATATCGATACAGAAACAGAACATCCCTTCACGTCTAAAACGCAAAGGGATGAACTTCGGATTAAGAAAACTCTTTATTATATTGAAACACATTATCGAGAGCAGATCACGATTGATATTATTGCTGCATCTGCAGGCATAAGTGTAAGTACTTTGTTAAGGCTATATCACGACATTCTTCATACCACGCCGATTCAGTATGTTCTTCAGTATCGTCTGGAACAGATTCGGGAAGAACTATTGTTATACCCTGACTCATCAATATCTGAAATAGCTTATTCATGCGGGTTTAATGATATCAGTTATTTTAACCGATGCTTTCTGAAGAAATACGGCTGCACTCCATCAACATTTAGGAGTGAGCATTGTGATAGCAAATAATGAAAATATAAAAAATGATTAAAATCGAAATAAGCAAATTGCGGGATCAGGATATTGCCTACGATATTTTCTCTATCTTTTCCTTATTTTACATTTTCCTCTCATAAAGATAGAAATCAGTCCAGCCGGTGTTGTTGGCAAACCAATGCTGCTTCCCGCAAAATACAAAACCAAGACTTTCGTACAGTTTCTGAGCAGGAAGATTTGAAGAAAGTGCGTCAAAGCGGCAGGCTTTCATTTTTTTAGTCCGTCCAAGTTCCAGCGCAGACTGAATCATTTTCTTTCCGATTCCTTTTCCCTGAAAATCCGGCATGATTCCAAGAATATGAAGTACCATCACCTCGTCATCATTTGCCTCAACCTGCCATTTTACAGGATGATAATCTTCTCCCTGAGAGAACGTGATTGCGATCACTCCCGCAAGATTCCCATCCTCCATAAACTGGTACATGTTTCCACCGTCGATGTACATTTGAATCATTTCGTCGGTTGGATGCTTTCCGTATTCCCAGCGGGCGTATTCCTTCATACTCGGCGTGCGGTTGATTATGTCGATGTATGCCGACTTTATTTTTTCAAAATCCGAGGCAGATGCTTTTACAAAATTTTTTTTGAGATTCGTCTGATTTTTCATGTTCCTTTTCTCCATTGCAGCTCTTTTTTTCTGACTTTAATATATAGTAAAAAATACAGAGCCGGCCAAAATCACACTGATTTTAACCGGTTCTGCACAGATTAAACCTGCCTGATCGGGATCTGAATTTCAGAAAGCCATTCGCTTTCGTCCTCCCTATTCCATACACCATCGATATATTTTTCACGTATCGGTCCTGCGATCTTAAATCCGTTCTCTTCAATAAACTTAAGAATGATCTCATAACTTTCCGGAAAATCAGCATATGAGCCTTTGTGAAATATGCATGCTGCATTAATCTCGGGAAGACATTTAAAATGTAATTCTTTCGTATCTTCCTTTTTCCGGGTGACTGTCTGACATATTTCCACCGCTATCTCATCTTCCTTATATCCCGGCTCCGGATATGAGGTAAAGCAGTATTCCGGTAAGGCACATTCACACCCGGCTTCTTCCATCAATTCACCCAGTCTCGGCATCATCTCAAAAAGACAGTCATACGATTCTATTCTCTCTGTTAAATAAGCCACTGTTGATTCCGGTATTGTTTTCACCAGCACAGGTGCCGAAAGCATTCCCTTGTTCCTTGCAAGATACCCGTCAAGGATACTAACCTGTCTTGTCAGTTCCGCAATCTTCGACAACAATTCTGATTTTTTCTTATGTATCACAGCTTCCTCATCGGAGCCCGCATTGATTCTTCTTATATCATCCAGGGTAAATCCCGCTTCCTTAAGGGCGGTGATCTGATGAATGACCGCCATCTGGTTCATTGTATAATATCTGTATCCGTTCTCATCATTTATTCGGGCAGGGATCAATAATCCCTGCTCCTCATAAAACCTCAGAGTCTTTACGGTAACATGGTTCATCGCGGCAAACATTCCAATTTTATATAATATTTCATCTTCTGCCGGCACACAGGCTTCATGCTTTTCTTTTAATTCCATATACTCTACTCCCATCTAAAAGTTTTAACTGAAACAAAAGAACATATCACGGTTATTATCATCAGGATAACAACCGGTATGAGCATCCGGTCATATATACCCAATGATATATCCTTTAACAGGTTTATGCCTACCCCCAGAGGAAGAATGTCTGAGAAGACCCGAAGCTTTTCAGGAAAGATCTCTGCGGGAACCGTAGCCCCCGAGAAGAAAAGCATCGGAAAATACACAAGGCTCGTAACTACATTCATTGATTTTACCGTTCTGCAAAGGCTTGCGATCATCAGTCCTATCGAAAACATGGAGATCATGGTAAGTAACCAGGCAAAGATATAGAGCAGCACATTTCCTTCCATTCTGTATCCAAAAAAGAATACTGCCGTTACTGAGAGAATCATTGTAGAAATAACCGCCATCACTCCACTGGCTATTGTATCACAGGCAAGCAGCCTTACAGGAGAGCACGGGCTGCAATACATCCTTCTGAGTACTCCCTGTGAACGGTATTCGACCAGAGAGATTGGTATGCTCATAAATGCACTACAGCATATACCGACTGTTGAAAGGGCAACGTATGATCCTGAAAGAAATGTAAGCCCTGAGTTTCCGGCTTCCTTATTCCCTGCTATTAGCGAGATCAGGATCAGAACAATAAGCGGCATTCCCAGATTAAAGAGAATCACATCAGGTGATCTCATAAAAAGTTTCTGTTCAACTTTATACATCTTAAAGAATCTCATTACAGTTCCTCCTCCATATAAAACAGATATGCATCTTCCAGATTTTTTTGCTTCGAATTATTTACAATATCAGCGACTGTTCCCTCAACAACTTTTTTGCCGGACTTTATTATGCAGACATGGTCGCATAAAGCTTCTGCCTCTTCCATGTAATGCGTGGTCAGGAAAATAGTCAGTCCTTTGTCCTTAAGTTGTTTAAGTGTTCGCCACACCTCTCTTCTGGCCTCAACATCAAGACCGGTTGTCAGCTCGTCTAAAAATACTATCTCAGGATTACCGATAAGCGCCAGGACTATGGAAAGCTTCTGTCTCTCCCCACCCGACAGTTTTGAGACCATGCTCTTTTGCAATTCTGTCAGTCCAAACTGACGAAGAAGTTCTTCATGATCCGCAGCTTTCTCGTATAAAGACCCGTATTCGATACAAGCCTCTTCCACAGTGATGCTGCTCTGATATTTAGTCTGCTGAAGCTGTACCCCGACTCTTTCAAATACAGCCTTTCTGTTTACAGCCGCATTCATCCCCAGAATGACCGATCTTCCCTCATCCGCTTTCTTAAGTCCCAGAATCAGATCGATAGTGGTACTTTTTCCGGCGCCATTATGGCCGAGCAGACCAAATACTTCGCCTTTCCTGACTTTGAAAGACAGGTTATCAACCACCTTCCTTTTTCCGAAAGCTTTTTCCAGATTCTCTACAACTATAGCGTTTTCATACATAAAAAAATCCTCCTTTCTGTTTTCCAAGGAGGATTCTAACCCCTCCCCTATAGGGGAGAGTCAATAGTAAGTTTTACTTTTTCATCTATATATGTCCTTAATCTTGCTCCTTTCTTTTCCGAAGATATTTTGCAGTTATCGTTTCCCCGTTCCTGATCATTTCTTCGGGTGTCCCGGTAAACACTATCCTGCCTCCGTTTGTGCCTCCGTCAGGTCCGACATCAATTATATAGTCTGCAAGTTTCATGACATCTGTATTATGCTCTATTACTATTACAGTATTACCCTTATCGACTATTGTTTCAAGTATACCGACTATTTTTTCTATATCTGCTGCATGAAGTCCTGTTGTGGGCTCATCAAGTATATATATGTTTCCCCTCCTGCCGATGTTCTGCGCAAGCTTGACCCTCTGGCGTTCTCCTCCCGAAAAGCTTGATAAGGGTTGACCCAATGAGATGTAAGGAAGTCCCACCTCCATAAGAGCCTTCAGATTCTTTGTTATCTTCCTGTTGTCTTTGAAAAAGTCAAGAGCATCTTCTACGCTCAACGAAAGAACTTCTTCTATCGTCAAACCCTTATATTTGTAACCGAGCGCTTCTTCACTGTATCTTGAACCGTTACAATACTCACATACAGTTGTGACAGGATCCATAAACACAAGTTCCGTGGTTATAAATCCACGGCCCTTGCAGTGCGGACATGCACCCTTGCCATTGAATGTGAACAATCCGGCGTCTACTTCATTCTCTTTGGCAAACACCTTCCTGATCTCATCAAAGAAGCCAAGAAAAGTGCATACCGTAGATCTACCGGTAGCCGTTATTGCACTCTGATCGATAAGCACGGCCATATCGGAATACTGTTTTGCAAAGACATCCCTTATAAGAGATGATTTTCCGCTTCCCGCAACTCCCGTTACCACGGTAAGTATACCTGTAGGGATATCAATATCCACATTCTTTAAGTTGTGGATGTTAGCTCCCCTTACCTGCAGAAATCCTTTCGGCTGTCTGACTTTTTCCTTAACCTTAACCTCCGATTTTAAGGCATTGCCCGTCCTGGTATTACTTATAAGCAGATCTTCATATGTTCCCTGGAAAAGCACCTGTCCGCCGTTCTTACCTGCAAGCGGCCCTATATCTATAACTTCATCCGCTATGCTGATTATATCTTTATCATGTTCGACCACCAATACCGTATTACCTTTATCCCGTAAGCTTTTAAGAAGCCTGGTCATTCTGTGGACATCCCTCGGATGCATGCCGGTACTTGGCTCATCAAAAATATATATCATTCCGCACAGAGAGCTTCCCATATATCTTACCAGCTTAAGCCTCTGGGCCTCTCCTCCCGAAAGGCTGGAACTTTCCCTGTTCATCGAAAGATATGGAAGACCTATATCTATCATTCTGTCAAGAGAATCCGTAAGCTGCTTAACAAGGGTTACTGCCCTCTCATCATCGATCTTTTTTAGTTCACCCCGCAAAGTGCTGAATTCCATATCGCACATATCCGCTATGTTATATCTGCCGATCCTGCACGAGAGGGTCTGCTCGTTAAGCCTCTTTCCCTTACAGTCAGGGCACTCACACTCATATATGAACTGACTGATCTTCTTAAGAGTGTAATCCGTCTGCTCTTCTACACCCTTCATCAGTACCAGTCTCTTGAATTGATTGTATACACCCTCGATCTTCTTATCGATCCTTTTGCCGCCTTTGGTGTATGATCCGTACAGCAGGATATTATGCTCTTTTTCACTCAGATCCTTCCATGGCACATCAGTCCTGAAATATTCCGGATGCCTGTAAACCTTCCAATAATACTTCCCTGCCCCGAAGGCCGGAAGCTTAAAGCATCCCTCGTCATAGCTCTTATCCTCATCTATGAGGTTATACATATCCAGATCCATGATCTTACCGATACCGGCGCAGGTCCTGCACATTCCGTTTGGATTATTAAATGAAAAATAAGAAGCGGGACCTATAGACGGAGTTCCTATCCTTGAAAAGAGAAGTCTTAGCACCGAATACATATCACTTATGGTTCCGACTGTCGATCTCGCGTTACCTCCCAGCCTGCTCTGATCGACAACAACCGAAGGGTTAAGATTATCTATTGATTCTACGTGGGGCTTTTCATACTTGGGAAGCCTTCCCCTTACCCATGCTGTATATGTTTCATTCATCTGCCGCTGGCTCTCAGCGGCTACGGTATCAAAGACAATGCTTGACTTACCTGAACCTGATACACCCGTAAAAACCACGATCTTATTCTTTGGTATATCAAGCGAAATGTTCTTAAGATTATTCTGTTTCAGTCCTCGTATCCTTATAGGTTCCATCGCTTTACTCTCCTTCTTTACGCTCTGTTCTTTTTTTCATCCCTACAGTATCACACATAAAAAAGGCCGTATAAATTACACTGATTTCAAACGGTTTTGCACAGATTAAACCTGCATGATCCGCTCATCTATCCTGCGCACAACGCCGTTGGTATAGGCATGAAAAAACTTAAGCCAAAACCCGCTGCCTGACGGATTGATGCTTTCAAAATCTACGCCAAGTCTGGTATATCCTTCCGTTTTCAAAGTATTTACCACAAAATTCAACAGGTTCTGATATACTCCCCTGCCCCTGTGTTCCGGCATACAATATGCCCCCATGATATGGCGATAAAGATTCCCTGATGCAATGAAGGTTTCACCCTGCTCTGACACTTCCAAATAAGCGCATAATTCTCCGCCTATCTTCGCTGCAAAGTAACGTTCCTTATTCCTTTCCGAAAAATCCAAAAACTCTTCTAGTGTATCTGGTTTTCTGTTCATAAAAAAAGGGCTGGAGCAGTAATGCTCATTCAGTGCCAAATGAAGCGGATAAACATCTGCATAATCTTCCTTGGGCAATTCCAAAAACTCATATCCGCTGCATACAACGCAATCGATTGTTTCCATCTGACGAATGGCATCTACGCACCTCATGCCAAATCCATACCGAAAGAGCTGCCGTTTTGCTTCCTCATCATGTTCATATAAACAAATTGCATGTGACACCGCTCCGGCTTTTACCCACTTTTTTGCAGCCGCCTGATACAATGCCGCATAAATCCAGCCGTGATTCTCCATAACCGCGCCATTCGCACCCATGGGCGAAAAAACGCCTCTCACATCAGTGGAACGAAAAGCATTCTCAAATGGTTCCACACTGCAAAGAAATCCGACCATTTTTCCGCCTTCAAATGCTGCAACACCGAAGCCATTTCCGGATAAATGTTTCAGTATTGGAATGCTTGATATTTCCGGAAGTTCCTGTGTATATGCTCTCTCATAATTATATGCGCCAAGGGCAATTTCCGCTGCTTCCTCCATATGTCTCGGTTCAAAGTCTCGAATGATCATTTTTCCCTTTCTGCAAATCCCGAAATTGGAATTTACTCGCAATACATACAAATGGTTCCTTGTGACAGTTTAAAACCATTATTTTCATAGAATTTGGAAGCAGGTGCATATTCACTGGTATAAAGGACAACCCCGGCAGATCCTGATTCCTTACTATAATCTAATAGTGTCTTCAATAATAGCCTGCCAATACCTTGGCCCTGTCTTTCAGGTAAAACTGCCATTTCGTTAATATATATTTCTTTTTTACTTCCTGATATCTTACTTAATGCAAATATACATCCAATTACCACGTCATCTTCTTCATACACATATCCTACAAATTTTTTCTGCTCGTAATAATCCAATAAATATTCTTTTGCATTATCAGGGTTCCAATCAATCCCCCAATATTCTATAGGAAACGCCTTAGCATATATCACTCCACACTGTTGCATATCTTCTTCTTTCATTTTTCTTATCATAAAAATCACCTCGTGTGCTTCACAAAATTGCGAGTTAACTCACTATCGCCTCATCCCGAAAAATGGGAATTTGTTTATTTCAGGTTCTCAATAAAAATCTTTATTGTTTCATTTACTACAGCAGGGTTGTCAACATTATCAGATAAGATGATCGTCCCTATATTGGTGCCATTTATGTCTGATTTTGTCTTCTCACTTATCGCATGGCCCTTAGGCAGTTGCCCGGTACTTGGAGGAATTAAGACACATATGATAGTGATCAGTATTAAAGGTATTATGATATACATATATTTCAATTAAATCACCCACTATTCTCATGACTTTATGCTCTTACTTAATAATACATTCCATCTGAAGATCATATGGCTCATCTTCCACATAAGATGAAATTGGGTCAGAACTGAGACGGAAACCCATAGCGGAGTAGAAGTTTATCGTTTCCTCAGATGAACAACAGGATGCATACAAGGCATGCGCTCCTCTCTTCAGGGCTTCCTGTCTGGCAGCTTCAAGCAGGAATCTGCCAATTCCACGACGGCGGTAATCCGTGGACACATGAAAGCTATCTATGATGAGTCGCCCTTTATTTAGCTGGGGGATCAGCATAATCTCGCCAACCACACAGTTTCCCTCAAACGCACAGTATGTCACATATTTCCCACTGAGAATATCCTCAGCTTTTTGCAGGCGGCGTGTAGCATCCCAATCCTCGGTGAAAGGGTTGTAAACCAATATCATTTTCCCATCATGCAGACGATACACATTCTTCACTTCCTGATATCGCTGAAAGTCTTTCAGTGAATCGCGCGTGAAGTTATGTTTGTCAACAAGCAAAATTTCCATATAATATTATTCCTTCCATTATGCCTACCTTATTTCGTTAAGTATGCCAACTGCATACAGAATTGCAAAAGCTTTCCATCTGAACTCATTGATTGACAATCCTTGCATACTGCTCTTCTGGAATCATTGGAGACTTGCCCAGGATGGTTTATCGGCGATACATGATCTCGCAGTCACCACTGTCGGTGAAACGCTCGATCTCATTGCTCAATCTGCCTTCCTGATAAATCTTTTCATAGATTTTCCCAAGGTCCGCTGTTTTTCCCCGAACCGTAACCCAACCCGTATCTGGCAATTCCACAGTCCGGTCCGCTCCGTCGATCTCTCCGTCGATCAATCCAATGACATACTCAATGGATCGATTCGTCCAGCCATAACCGAGCCCCTGTAGATTCGCTCGTCCATACTTTGCTGCCAACTCGTCCCAGAAAGCTCCGATCGTTTCGTACTGTTGATCGTTTTCCGTGGAAAAAGTCCTGCCGATTCCCTTAAACATCATCGTTATTTACCTCCGTTTTCATCATCAGCATTCCTGATCCAATCATGAATTTGTTTAGCCGACAACCTCGAATTCCTCGCATACCAGCTCTATTCTTTCATTAAAATGCTGGTTTATTGTCTTTAATTCATCAACAAAGAATTTTTCGTGTACCTTTCTCCAATATTCCAAGGAACGGTCGCCTTCACCCTCCTTAAAAGCATGCTCCTCCGAGACAGCATCAAATGTTGTCACATATACTTTAGTAGTTCTGGTAATACAGACAGCGTTTTCCTCGGAATCCAATATGATATTAAATTCACCCACTTGCGGCAATTCTTCGTTTTCAAGCTTATAAAAAACAAGAGCAGAACAAGTCGCTGTTTTTTTGCCATCTTTAACTAATTGAGCAAGCTCGTCTGCATCGCCTCCAAATGCCCATGCTTTATATTCGCCCTCAAGTCCCGACATCCGCCACATCTTTTCAGCTGTCATGATAATTCCTCCTTCATCACTCACATTTCTTAATATAATAAATGAATTCATTATCCCGACTCACTTCCACATATCCCAGCTTGGTATAAAAGGCGTTTGTTCTGACATTCCAAATGGGCGTATCTAAAACAAATTCCTTTACATCTGAAAACATTGTCTCAATTTCCTGCATCATGTAGACTCCATAGCCTTTGCGATAATGCTCTGGGCTTACAAAGATCCTTCCGATGTTCAACTTGTCTTTTTCCAAAAATAGAATCGCACCGCCAACAATTAGTCCATTGTCCGTGAGCTTATACAAGTGATTTGTTCTGGCCATCTTTGTGTGATAAGAAACAGACATATATCCAGGTGGCCCACCAGCTGAAGGTGCTCCAACCTGAACATCGCTATCAAAGGCTCTTTTAGATATTCCATTAAGTGTCAAAGCATCAGAAGTGCTTGCTTTTACAAATTGTAGGCTCATATCTTTACCCTCTTCTTTTCATCATCAGATAGCAGTTAATCCCATTTTTATAAAAATCAGTTAGTTCTCCAACACACTTATATCCCAGATTTTCATATAATTTCTTCGCTCTCGGGTTAAAATCATCTACAGTTAAAAAATATTTTGCTGTAGGAGCATCAGAAGCATTATCTTCAAAATACTTCATCAGCTGTTTACCGATACCATAACTCCTGTATCCCTCCTTTACTGCAACAATATGAAGATATGGATAGCTTCCAAAAACACCATTTGTCATGTAGTAAATAAATCCTAAACATTTCTCATTTTCATCCAGTGCTACATATACGTTTTTTTGTCCCACTGCATATGTAAGCATATTAGTTGCCTTTTCATGATCGCTGAAATACGCTCTTCCTAAATCAGAATTTTGCAAAATGTCTATGCAGCTATCAAGATATTTCATATCTGCAAGTTGAATATGTATATCCTTTTTCCTCTTACCCTCTTCACTAATTTCTTCGCTGTTTTCTGAAACAAAAGGAGCGCTTAAATCATAATCCGAGATTTCGGAAATGGGTACGGGCAGTTTAAGACCGATTTTGGAATCCATGTAATTAATATGTTTTGAATAAGCATTGTTGCCACTTCTGTCCACAGCATAAAGCTGTATCGTATCATTTTTCAATGAAATAAAAGCATGCCCAAAACCTGCAGGAATCAGTACTGCCAGTGCATTTTCTTCTGACAGTTCAAATGACTCCCATTGAAGATAGGTTGAGGAGTCTTTTCTCAAATCAATAACGTAATCCATACCTCTGCCTTTTATGACTGTCACAAACTTCGTCATTGGGCTACTCTCTTCTCTGTAGTGAATTCCAAAAAAAGTTCCTTCTTTGGGCATGCTATAGATTCTTGTCTCCCGAGCATTGAAACAGGCAGTATTTTCATCAAAAACATATTCCAGAGATCCACGGTTATCAACACGCGAATGGAGCCTATATATTTTTACTTTTCCAAATATTTCTTTTATCATCATATCCGCCTCAATATAAATCTGTATACTTTAACACTTCCATCCATTTCTTCAGACTGGATATCAAAGCCGCATCTTTCTGTATAGAATTTTACATTTTGACTTTTGTCCACAGGTGTTACCAATGTAAATGTATTCCAATCAGAATAATGTGTTTTTGCAAATCGCATTGCAGTCGTTCCTATTCCTCTTCCCTGAAACTCAGGAATTACACATAAACATCCGACTTCATAATTACCAGCTTCCAGCTCCCTGCATGAAATGACGCCAACCGGTTTACTTTCATTAAGAATTATGAATTTAGGATAATCAATTATTGACTGCTCCATCTCTTTTTTTGTTCTACCATACGCCGGACATTCACCATACTTTACATAATCATCAAAAAACGCAGCGTTATATATATCTACAACCAACTCTGCATCAGCCACCTCAGCATTCCTGAACTCAATCATTTTTTATTACCCCTCTTATTTCTATACCCATCCATCCCGGATATCATCACATTAAGTGATATCTCAAAGCTCTCTTCCAATGATATTGGATTTCCAAAGGAATTATGAATCTGAAGCATAATAAAACCTTCCAGGAAAGATCTGTATGTTCGAAGCAAGTGATTAGCGATCTCACGATCTATCCCTAAGCCATCTGTCTGCTTGAAGAAAAAAGAATATAATCCTTCTGTGGCAGAAAGCAGCGCATCATCTGAGTATTTGTTATACCAGAGCATAGCTTCAAATACGCCAGGATTCTCTATTGCAAACTTATAGAATTTTTTTCCGTAATCAAATAGATTTGCTTTTTCATCTGAAGAATCAATTCCTCTGACAACGTCTTCCGATACAGTTTGCCAACCATATATCATAAGACTTCTGTGCATATCTTCTATGGTCTTCATATGGTTGTACAATGAAGGCTTCCTGATTCCTAAATATTCTGACAGTGTAGTAACCGACAAGTAAGACAGCCCCTTTTCGTTGGCCAGTTCTGCAGCTTTTTCTACTATTTCTTCTTTTGATAATCCTGTTCTTGGCATAACATCTCCCAATCAAAAATAACTAACATTGTTAGTTAATATTATACTAACAATGTTAGTTATTTCAAGTATAAAGTGCAATATAAATTATCTTTTCACTTCAAAGAATCAATCTCATTCTGCAGATTCTGCAGGAATCTTCCTGCATGTGCTCCATCCATCTGCGTATGATGAAATTGGAAGGACAACATCATATGATAGCTAAATAGCGTTTTGGAATAACGTCCCCATACAATGAACGGATTGTTGAATCCACTGTAGATATTCACAGCCCCTTCGATTTCAGTCTCTACAATTGTTGAAGTTCCTATTATCATATGATCTGCTGATAAATCCCTATCCATGCATTTTCCTGCTGTTTCCGTAGTATTTTTCAGGTATTCTTTATTGAACTCTTCGATATCTTCTGAAAACAATAGATCACAAGAATTAACTTCACCATTCTTGTTCTTTACGATAGTGTTCACAGCAATGTCATCATATTGAATCAACTTATCGCCAACCGGAAGTATGTAAAATTCTTTAATTTCTGAAGCAGCTTTACCAATGCAATAATCCATCAGCATATTAAACTTCAGACGTCTTTTTTTACTGACTTTCACAAGATTCGTAACATTGATTTTCTTAAACAGCGTCACCATTGGATTCGGCGCTTTCATCCACAGATAAAATGCCGACTCTCTGCTGGTTTCCTCAGGTTTTATTTCTTTTACCATCTCTCTTATAGTCCTTTACACCTAATTATCTCAACAAACCGGAATTTGCGTATTTCTTTTTTATTGGATGCCTGATAACCGTCTTCCACTTTTCAGGAGGAACCTTCCTTGCATCGGACATATAGATTTCATGATGCAATCGCATCTCCGTCAGATCATTTACATATCCGTTTTGCTCCAGATAATCGTCCATTAAAGCAACTGTGGCCGGTTCATCATCAAAAGAACCGAGATGCATGATTTGAACACACAGTCCCTCATCAATCGTTAAGAACTCTGCTGTTGAACAATCCAACTTCTTCTTCATTGTCGCTGTTTCCACCGCCCAATCAAAATCTTTTTGTGTAATGAAGTCAGGTAAGCGAATAACTGCAATCCAGTTGAACTCGGATTTATTTGTATAATCAACACCCTCTACATTTTCCTGCCACCAGAATCCTTCAAGTGGCGGAACAACGTATTCGAAAAAACCTTTTATTTTGTAATCCGTCTTATAACTCATCTTCAAAGTGTAGGCAACAGCATATAGCACGCTTATTGCCTGCTGATATGCCCCGTCTTCTTCATTTGGATTACCTTTCCCCCTGACTGCGATGTAATTTGCTTTTGGAACATTTACAATCTCAGGTTTATTTTTTGGCATATAAAACTCTTTGTATTCTTTCTTAAAATCAAAAGCCATAATCCCTCCACAAATTGGAATTTGTAAATCCCTCTGTTGTGCACACTATATATATTTCTTCATCCGTTTTCCTATAAAATAGAACTCAGTTGTCATATAGTTCTTTGTTACAATACCCACTCTTTTGCTTTTTCATAATCAGCTATGAATCTTACAATTGTTCCACTTCGATTATGAATTTCATTGAATACTGCATAGTATCTTTTACCCACACCTACAAAGGCAATCTTTCTAAGCTTCTTGTTACCACCAACCAAACCATCCACAATCGCATTCGCTATATCTTCTGTTATCTTCGTTTCATCCAAGTTAATAATCATACAGGATGAAACCGAAGGTCTCATCAACTTGGGCAAATCTCCTTTAAGCTTTTCAATCACTTCCTGCTCATGGTTTCCCATTCCATCGAGATGCTCACACCATATAGTCCCGCCATTATAATTCAGTTCGAATGATTTTTTATTTAATGCCGCCCGAATATCATCATCAGCTCTAAATCCGTTTGATAACATCCTCATATTTCTCCGCTCTTATAACCCTGAAGTTCTTCTCTATTTCTTTTGTCCAAAGATCTATTTTCCTGAATTCAAATTCATCATCTTCAAGCTGTGACAGATTTTCAAACAGATCATCATAGTCAGTTTCTCTGAATGCCCTTAGAATAAGACGCTGTGTATTTATCTCTTTCATTTTTCAATCACAATCTAACTCATTATGACTTCTTGAACGCAAAAAGAAAAATGCGTTCAAGAATCCGCATTCCGCAGGATACGCCCCTCGCTCTGCGAGGGCCTAGTCCAATACAATCATTGAATTTCTGAGGAAATTCAATAATCTATACTCATATGCGCAGCAATGCCAGCTTAATTACTTCAAAATCCGTCAAGTGGATATAGTGTCCGCTATTACTTGCTCTTAACAAAACTGACTGTTCAGAAAATGTAAGATATCCCTGCATCAACGACTGCCACAGCTCTTCAACCTTTTCTGCAAACTCTTTTGTAGTTTGGCAAAATTCCATGATTTCTTTTATTTCAAATTCACTTCCATGTGTTATAAGCACGATAGGAATCTGTGGAAAATTCCCTTTTTCTTTTAATTGACAGATTTCTTTCTCCTCATGTGCAATACGGTATTCCTCTAATGCCGCATCGTGAAGCTCTACCTTTGTTAATTCATCTAAAATATATTTCTTTGCTTCTGGTGAAAATTGATTATAGTAATAGAACGGCGGTGCTTTTCTCATAATCAGTTTTATTACAAATCCCAAATGGCAAGAAGCCAATTTTCTCATTATTACAAGATTTTCTGATTTATTAAATCCGCTCTTTTTCTGCTCCTGCGCTGTCAAAAACACTGATTTGTATGTATTATCATTTGCAGATAAGGGATCTACAAACACAATTCCTCGAACCATATTCGGATACATTCTAGCAAATTGCTGGGCATACAGGCCTCCCTGCGAATGAGCCAAAAATGTAACCTTACTTTTACACGGTAATTTCATTAACAAAGCATGCAATTCTTCGGCTATATTTCGGGGCGAGCGCGCCTTGGAAATATTTCTTCCGCGCTCATACAAAAGAACAGTAAATTGTTTTGACAGTTGCGCTGCAATATGCCACCATTCGCCAGCAACTGCACCAAGTCCCATTTCAATCACTAAATCAATATCTCCCTCGCCAAATATGCTATAGGATATATTTTGACCTTCTATCGCTTTGCTATCTAATGTTAAAAACTTTTTCATTTTACTGATTTCCATAATTTTTATTTGTAGTCCTAATGTCCCTTGTGTTTTTCTTTCTTTTTCAGCTGCTTTAGTTCAAAAAGTCTTAATGCCTCTGCTTCTTTCTGTTCCCGGCTTTTAATCTTGTGTTCAAGCTTGTTCTGCTCCTGCTGCAGTTTTAGCGCCTGCTGAGACTTTGTACCGACACCTTTTTCCAGAACCGTTTTCTTCGCATCACGTTGTAATCTCTTTGGATTCATTTTCCCTTCCTTGACCACAACATCTACCGCAGGACTAAATTTCAGTTTATAATAGTTCCTGAAAATATAGTCCTGAATTTCATAATCCTTTGGTTCTGCACCAAAAGTTACTTTTGACACAGACAATTTTCCATTTTCTATGCGTTCAAAAACTCCTATCCAAAAAGGATCATCAAAATATACAGTTAAAGCAACAATCATTTGTTCAGTACCCATCATAATAAAAATACCACAATAAAAAAACAGACCTCTCCTTACACGGAAATAAGTCTGTTTTTCACTTCTTTGTGTTATGATTCCTTATGGCAACTTGAATTTGATGAGATAATCTTCTGCACTAAAAATCTGCCCAAATCCGAATAATAGCAATTTGGGCAGGTCGTTTTAGTGTTGTCGATCTGCCTAAATCCACATTTTCTTCAATTTAGGCAGATCTTTTTGGGACCTATGGACTGCCTAAATCCACCTTTTCTCAATTTCGACAGACTATTCCAGCGTTTTATGTCTGCCTATAACTGCATTTTTCTCAATTGCAGCAGACTATACCAGCGATTTCTGTCTGCCTATTCCCGTAGTTTGCTTGTTTACAGCAGACATTATGGGCATTTTCTGTCTGCCCTCTTTAACATTTTATCCATATAGAGCAGACAATTCACAACCCGAAGCCCCATAAGCACCTCACGATTCCATTAACAGCTCGACAAACTGCCGATTTGTTAATCAAAAAAGCTTGTAAAAATCAGCCGTGCATTCTCTTCCGGAGATTGTCCCCCAGTATCAACGACCAGGTCATATCCCTCCTTCGGAAACAAGTACTCTGCAGAGGCTTCCGCAGATCCGACGCACCTGTCCCCGCGCTTCAATTCTCTGCGTTTTAAAATATCCAACGGGCAGGTAATCCGCACCTTCCTCAAGGAAAAAGAAGATAGGCTCCCGACCAATTGGTTAAAAATCCGTTCACTTGTTATCACGTGGTCAATGATTATGTCGAAGCCTGCCTCAAGCAATTCTAATGCTTTTGCGCACATATCGCCTGATATCTCAAAAACATCATCCTCATAGATGGTTTCTGTCTGAGAAAGCTTCATAAAATCGTCTATGGAAACCACTATACATCTTTTGTGAGCCTCAGTATTTATCAGATTTTGCAGTGCTTTTGCCAAAGTAGATTTTCCACTGCTGGACGGGCCGTTAAGTAAAATAACCTGCTCTTTCATACTCCGTTAATCTCCACTTCATCCAATCCATAAATATACCTTTCATCAGGTTTACCTATCCTTTTATCCTGAAAAATATTTTCAAATTTTCTGCTCTAACGCCCTAGAAGGTGGAGCGTTTTACTGGAATTTGTCAAACTGAATTTGTAAACTTAATATTTTTGATTGTTCTTACAAGTTCATATTGATATGTCTTAAAATATTTATTCCAGAATCCTCGTGCATTCGGATTAGCCGTTCCGTGTCCAACCCATAGATATCTGGCATCCTTTTGTTTTTCATGTTCAATGACAAATTGAAGCAAATCTTTAGAAAGAGAACTTCCTCTATATTTCGGCATCACATATATTTCCCCTACATTTACCGATTTGGTGCTATGAAAAGCAAACACATCTGATTCACTATTACTTTCTATCATTCCAATTATTTCATCATCCTTTGAAAGAGCAATATGAAGATTCGTCTCTGAATCCATAAAAAATTCTTTGTATACCTGCTCTGTAAATTCATGACCTGGATAAAAAACAGGTGCCTGTTTTAAATGTTTTATTATTGCATCTGTCAGTGTCCATATTTCATCCCAGCGTTTTTCAATTTCATCTTTCTCCAAAGTCTTAATTGTATATGTATCGTTAAATTGGTAAGGATAATCTGTAATTTCAAGTCTGCCTTGTTCGTAAATATAGCCAAATTGCATCATTGAAAACAATGCTAATGCTTCATAATCATGAGCATACAGATTTATTTGAAATTTTGTATCACCATTACTTATTACTGTGTCTGATAGTTTACAGAATAATTTTGACAGGGTCTTTTCTGATGAAGCATAATACCCATACACGGGCACATTGCAAGTTTGAATTCCATCATTACTCCATAAAGAATAGTATAGAACACCTTGTTCATCTACTCCATTATCAATAGCAATGCTGTTCATATAAGATAATTTATCACATATCTTTTCTTTAAATAATTCAAATGCTACAGCTTCTAGTATTGAGTTATTTGAACATTCTATCAGATATTTTTCATACAATTTTTCAATCATGACGATTTTTACCCCATTCATCAATCAACAATATAGTTTTAAATCTTTTCGTCAAACTGGAATCTGTCTATCTCTTTGTCTTCTTGTTGACCTGCACCGTCGATACAATTGCATAAATGATAACGCCAACTATCAGGGGTATCTCAAGCAGAAACAACTTGTCTTTATGAAGCAAAAGAGATAGGCCAATGACAAGAAAAACTGCACACAAAATACAGAAGACAATCGCTGACTGCCTATAATAAGGCTTCTTATCCATCTTTCCCCTTTCTTCCTTTGAGGCATAAATATATGCATTATTGAATAAGAATCCTTTATTTTGAAAGCTCCTGATACTGACAACTGCAAGAATAGCCGCAATTATAAATACCAATGAAGTTGTGATCCATTCTGCTGTGGTCATAATGCTTTACCTCCAAATACCGATTCGTAGTGTTATTAAAGAACATTTCGAGTCTAATAATCCGGTATAAATCCATCCACAATTTTATAATCAATCCCCGCTTTTCGAGCCTGCGATATTTGAAAACGACGGGGTATATGGTACATTCTGCCGTTTTTGATAAAATAGGCTCCCGTTTGATGAAACTGAAATGGGACGCCTTTATTCATACACTGGCGACGAACATCCAGCACCCATTCATAGTCGAGCGGCCGCACGTTTATGCCCGACTCGCCTGAGCAGGCCACCTCGCAGATACTGCCGTCAAGATACTTTTCAAGATTGACAGGACCAAGCATGGGACCGAGGATAACCGTTTTGTGCTTGATAGGCAAATCCGCAAATATTGGCAGCCTATAATCCGCCCGATCCTGATTTTCACAAGTGCAACCTACTATGACATTATCATAGCCGTCTCCCCAGTCAAACGGCACACATTCCGAAAAGCGTTCAATGCGTTTCGTGAAAAAGTAAAACATACAATCGTTGCGACGCTTTATCATTTCCCAGCATTCAGCACGCCATTCATCTGCATCTTTCAGTAAAAAATCCGACGTAAAGCAAGTCATAATGATAGAACCAGGCTCGATCTTCGACGTTCCGTCCCGCTTCTTTTTTATCGGCAGATTAAAGTTTTGTGTTTTGCGGCATTGTTCCGACGAAAACGAACTGCCGTACGCTTCATCCTGCCGATAAACATAACAGAAACGGCATCCTTCCGAGTATTTCGTACAGCCGTGCCAAGGATTCCAACTTGCATATTTCTGTTCACTCATTTTTCCCTCTTCTCATCTAATCGTCAAACCGGAATTCATCAGTATCTTTTCCGTTTCTTCCATGTCCCTTTCAATCAGCGGACGCATACTGTCTTTGTATTTGGACAAATCAGCGCTACGCAGAGCAGACAGAATTTGCGGGATATACTGCGGCCTTGCCAGTCCCACTTGAGCAAGTGCCTTCACGCATTGTCGGGCGGTAATGGGCTTTTCATCGGTGATGTGTTTCAGATAATCCGGAAGGATGAGATCAAACCGGTTTTCTTCATCCCACTGTGCGTTTGCCGCAAGAATATACAAAGCTCGATTTCTTACCAATGACTTTGGATGGTCGAGCAACGAAGCAACATCCTCAAAGTATTTATACCATTCATCTGTATCATGGCTTTCTGCAACAATTCTATCAGTAAAGGCACAGGCATATTTATCATCTTTTGATGTAAGCTTCTGTACGATGTTTTCTTTCATCCCAATGCTCCTCCCAAATCCCGATTATAGTCTTAGTCAGTTATATTAAAATTTAACATACTATAGATTTCGGCATCGATAAAAGCTTTATTTCTCATTTTTGGTAAAAACTGTAGTGGTATTTGTTTCTGAATCCAAGTCCGGTATAGAAATCCATGTCTGATATTACAAACGCTTTCTTAGCCCCTAACCTTTTTGCTCTTCCCAAAGCTTCATAAATTACAGCCTTGGCTACACCTCTTCCCCTATGACTTGGGATGGTGCAGACAGGCTCTACATACACATAGTCCGTTTTGGGGTTATACCAAAGTCCACATATGGAAACCAGTTCGCCCTCATCATTGCATGCAGCCACACAGAGATCCCTGTTAAAGTGCTTACGCGCCCTTGGAGTATCGATTCCTTCTTTTTCAAACTCTGTCTTATCTTCGCCGTGATCAAACCCTTGCCAGAAGAGCCATGAAAGCTCATAAATGTCCTTCACCGGATCAGGATTTACAAACTTATACCCTTCCGGCAATGCAACAACAAAATCCCTTTCCAGGTCCAGTTCCATGATATTTTCTGTCTGCTCATTCTTGATAAATCCCTTGTTTCGGACCATGTCTATTTCATCTGTGTTTTCATCGCAGACAGCAAGGGAAAATCCCGAATCATCCTTAAGATTAGTGCAGGCATAATCCAGTATTTCAGAATACAACTTCTTATACTCCGGTAAGACTCCACAAAAGCCTTCACCGAAATACATATCATAGATTGCTGCACCAACCACTTTACCGTCATCCAGCCAAAGTCCAATGGACTCTATTAAATCCTTATTAAATTCCGGATGTTCATACATCCACTCAAATCTTGCCCAGTTCCAATTAATATGGCTCGTATCCCAATCATTTAGTTCAATAAGGAAATTACATACTGCCTCATAATCATGATCTGTATATTTCTTGAAATACATTATTTCTGCTCCCTATAAACAGTATTCCATGAACTCTGGGGTTTTAGACCAGTATTTTATTCCCCAGTTCTCGAAATCCCACTCTTCCATATATTCATTGCACTCATAATCAATATAGTAAAGCTCTCCATCATGAACAACAAAATTCGTCGGGAAATAATCAATATTGGTTTTCGCAGGATATAGTAGTTCACACATTGCTTTTACCTGTCTTATATAATCAGGATCCATCTGATCTCTGGCGACAAGCTCATAAATGGTCTCACCGTCTATGTATTCCTTCACAATGCGTTCTTTATCAATATCAACATCAATCATTTTAGGCATTCGGATTCCAATCGAAGTCAGTCTTTTGTAATCATTTATTTCAGACTGGATCTTGTCACCAAACTGATAATATGCGCATGGCTCGTGGTGGATCTGTTTTAAGACATACTCCTGGCCATCCTTTACTGCCAGGTATGAATATCCTCCCTTACCTTTGCCAAGGAGTTTCTTAATCTCATAGCTGACTCCATTAACGCTACATTCTTCACAATGACCTGTCATTGTTTTCTCTCCTTAACTTAACTATCAGATATATGCAGTACCCCAGAAGCACTACAAACTGTATGGTTCCAACAATTATACTCATTTTCATATCACCTTCAATCGTGATAAAACCACAGAAATCATGAAATGCATGTAGCAAAATACATGGCCAGATACTCTGTGTCCTGAGAATCACAAAAGCCATTACAACTCCGTAGGTAAATGCAAACGCCATCTGCAAAAGTGTTTCTGCAAGTCCAGCTCCACCCATTACATTCAATAGATGACTCAGACCAAAAAGAACTGATGAAATAATAATGGCCTTCGTCTCATTATCCTTCCACATATTGCAAATAATGCCTCTGAAGTATAGTTCCTCTGTCAGTCCTATTCCAAGTGTAAATATAAGGTTCGGAATGAACAGTCCGCTGTTATCAAACATGATCCCACCGGCAAAAGCAGCCAGAGCTACAACTATAAGCGGAATGTAATATAGAAATTTTACAGCCATACCGCTTACAGGCTTCCGGAACCCCAGTCCTTTAAGGCTGTGATCCTTGATAAGAAAAAATACAATTGCAACTAATGCACAGCTCCATATAATAGTTGCCTGTGCTGCAATAGCCTTAAGTCCCTCAAGCTGTCCCATGACCACCGCAGCTCCCTGGGCAAAGTAGAACAAAAGGACCGTAACTGTTGCAAAAACCGTATTCCTTACTAAATGCTTTGACATAATCCCCTCCTGAAACACATGATTTATCTCATTTTGTAGATCAAAATTCCCTTTGCCACAATCATCATAAACATTATTGATACTCCGTAAGTTTCCCTTCCCATTGCAAGAAGAAGCACTGCAATAATTCCTACGATCATCGATATGACCGTTACGATTTTCCCTGCTTTTTCCTGCTTCAATCTGGTCAAAAGAATCTTCACCGCTCCGATGATCACCAGCAAAATGAACACAGCCCAATAAAGTGTGCACTTTAGGCTTCCCGCCTGAACATAATCAGGAAGACTCACCGCATAATAGGCACCGTCAATCCTATTGGGATATATGGGCAGGATAATCATTATCATCGCAAGCACATCTATAATCCGCATAAACAAGCCTATCACACAATACAAAAAAGGTCGTCATCTACACAGATAACGACCCGAATTTCACTTAATTATATCATTTGCTGTTTACCTGTTGTTGTATTAGTTCAGGGCAACTCCATTAACGTAAAGTGTATATCCATTAGTATCTACACTGGAAGTATCTCCATCAAATGATGAGATATAGGTATCTGCTGTAAGTGTCCAGGTGCTGCTCTTATCTATAGAAACAGCTACTGTTCCTACTTCTGTTGAAACTGTTTCGCCCTTGGCATTAGTGATGTTTCCGCCTATTGTGCCTGTGAAGCTGGATCCATCAGTAAGGTTAAGTGTAAGCTGTGAATCACTTCCAACAAGGATCGTTCCCTCAAGGGTCTGGTTAGTTGCATTAAGTGTAGCTGTGTTTGTGTCACCATTCCAGCCATCAGCACATACTGAAAGCAGGATATTCTCTGAATCCTTATTAACAATCTTTACATTATCCAGGTTAATAACAGCAGTTGTATTTGTTACGTGAAAAACATGGCCATTCTTGCTGGTAAGTGTTCCACCATTCATTGTAAATACCGATGTACCACTGTCTGCATCTCCTGACATGGACTGGTAGATCATGATTGTGTCATAGAATGTTGCATTTCCGTTGGTATCAGTATTATTTGCGGTCATATCGCAGTCATTAAGGGTAATTGAATTAACACCCTCAATGCAGACTCCCTCTGAAAGGTTGGAAACAAGAGTTGCATTAGAAACTGTGATGTCTGCAGTTGAATAGATAGCAGGAGAGCCAAGACCGTTTGTTGTATATGTTCCACCATCTACAGTAACTGTGCCGCCACCCCTGTCAGTTCTGATGGCTGCTGAAGATCTTCCGCTAGTCTCAACTGTAAGGTTTGATGCCTTTGTCACACCGCCACCGGTTGTCATGATGCCACCTGAGCCATCACCTGTTGTTGTGATAGTACTGTCTGAAATTATGACTGTTGTACCATCACCCTCAGCGCCATTCTTTCCGCCATTTCCACCATATGAGAATACGCCATTGGCTCCGTCAGCATCAGAAGTGATGTTTGCTCCGGTAATAGTGGTTGTAGATCCGTCTTTTACAAGGACAGCTGCATTAAGGCCATAGAAGTTACAGTTGTCTCCACCATCTGAATCGCCGGTCTTGGTAACAGTTGCATTGGTGATGGTTACGTCGTCGCTTGTGCTGATCAGAAGTGCGCTCTCATCTGCTGTTGTGCTGGCATAGGTCTTCCCATCCTGAGTATCTGAGCCAGTTACTTCTATCGCTCCCTGATAATCGATATCAGCACTGCTGCTTCCACCTCCAAAACCGCCGCCACCTTCGGGAGGATTTCCAGGTGCTTCTCCATCTGGTTTATCACCAGGCGCTCCATCAGGCGCCTCGCCGTCTGGCTTTTCAGGTGCATCAGAAGGGTTGCTGCTTTCTTCAACTGTACTTTCCTGTGTAACTACAGTGTCAGTTCCTTCGGTTGATGTGGCTGTCTGTCCGCATGCTGTGACAGCTACGCACATGATTGTTACTATTGCTAAAGATAAGATCTTTTTTAACTCGTTTCTTTTCATAATTAGACTCCTTTGTAATTCCTGAACATTTATCAGGGAAAATGTGTTTGTTGTTGGAATGGATTATGAATAAGAAACCTAAATTATAGTTAAAAGATTTTCTAAATTTTTCAATGTTTATAAATTGTTTAGAAACTGTCTCATTGCATCCTCTATCTTCCGATATATATTCCGAGATAAAAGGCTATGCCTTCATACAGACAAATTTGAATTTGTGCGATTAACTTCCGGTATATCCTTCATTCATTCTTTAATTATATTTTCGTAAGCTCGTCGTCTATATCCCCATCAATGCAGATGCTCCTATATCAATTCCTTCAACGCATCCGCCAGCGGCGTGATTTCACGTCCAAGAACCTTTTCCAGCTCTTCCGGAGACAGAGCCTCTTCTCCGTTGTTCCCTGCAAGCGCATAATCCTGATAGTTTGTGCCCGGCATCCTGCCTAGCAGTGAAATCTCATCTTCAGCGACGCTGTTTCAAATTCCTCTCTTGTGACCACTTTTACATACAGCTTCTTACCGCCTGCCCTTTGGGCAACAAAAGAGATAAAAAATAAACCTGCAGGCAATCTCTCATTGAATCATTTCAGAATATATTCCATATGTGTCGTCATCAAACAGCACCCACATCACCAAATCAAATGCATCCGGATTCTCATCCATATATTTCTGAACGGTCTTAACTGCAATCTTCGCAGCCTGCTCAACCGGATAATGAAACACACCTGTAGAAATGGAGGGGAATGCTATGCTGCGTATCCCCTGTTCTTTGGCAACCTGCAGCGAGTTTCGATAACACAATTCCAACAGCTTATCCTCATTCTTTTTTCCGCCATGCCATACCGGACCGACTGTGTGAATCACATACCTGCACGGGAGATTATATGCCTTTGTGATCTTTGCCTCTCCCGTTTTACAGCCATGCAATTTAAAGCATTCAGCCCGAAGTCCCGGTCCTGCAGCACTGTGGATCGCACCATCCACTCCGCCTCCTCCGAGCAGGGTGCGATTCGCGGCATTGACAATGGCATCCACACCATGAACTTTTGTTATATCACCCTTAATACACCGTATCATCAATGCATCCTCCTATGACAACCCGGCAAAAACCTCATCGCAGGTACTGTGGATATTCAGAAAGGCCGAAGAATCAAACCCTGTCTGTTTCGGATTGATCTGTACGATCTTTGCAGACGGTTTTATGTGATTCCAATATACGCTTCCATAGTTCCCGATAGCGCCTACAATAATGACGAGTTCAGCCTTTCGCGCCCATTCCTGAGCTTTTAGCACATCCTCATTATAGAGCCCCACATGCGCATAAACAGGCCAGCAGGAATATAATCCTCCGCACTCACATCTTGGTGCTTTCCCTTTATTCCAGATATTCACATCGTAGTTTCGCTTTCCACATTTAAGACAGGTATTCACGGCAAAGCTTCCCTGAATCTCAGCCACATTTTTCGAGCCGGCAAGACTGTGAAGATGATCGAGATTGGTCGTTATGATCCCCTGGATCTTTCCCTTCTGTTCCAATTCAGCCAGTTTCTTATGCGAGAGACTCGGACCATTTTGAAACATGGCGTCGAGAAAAGAATGCCTGGCGACTCTGTAATAATGCTCCGGCGTTGCCTTCAGCACGGTATTGGAAGCAAATTGCAGAGTCTCTGCCAGATTGAGTCCATGCATGCTCGGAATGCCGGCGGCAACAGATATCCCTGCGCCCGTAATTACCAGTGTGAAATTACTTTCATCAATCAATCTTTGAAGTGTTTGTACCTGCTGATCCATATTTGCTACTCCCACTCGAAGTTATCTTTTCCGGCTCCCAGTTCAAAGTGATATTTCACAAGACCTGTATCCACACCGGTAAAGATGCCGTTATCACAGGAAATTGAAACCTTATTTCCTTTACCTCTGATGGTGAATGCCTGCTTTGCCAGTGCGGTAGGCGCTAAGAGTGCTGCTTCAATGCCGTCCTTAAACCACTGTGGTGCTTCTCCATCGTATGAACTGACCTGTTCTGCCGTCTTTGTCTTATGAGGAACACCCTGCGTCTGACCGTAGCCGACAGCGATGATTCCTACGGGCTTTGCACCTTCGGATTTCTCCTGTGCTCCTTTCCGGTTATAGGTACCGCCTACCCACCATGTATTCAAACCAAGCGTCTGTGCATAAAGCATCAGATCAGCACCGCAGTAACCGCACAGTTCATCCGCGCCATCAGGACCCGCCATGATAAAAAAGTTATTCACTCCTTTTGCAAGGATCAACCTGATTACGCCCGGAACCGCAGTTTTATCGTTTATCATAAGCCTGATGGACAAGCCATGCTGCTCATTATTGATTCTGACACGTTTGTTCAGCCTATCTACAATATCTGCAGGAATCGTTCTGCCTGTATATTTTCGAACCATATGTCTGGCTTTCATTGCCTCTTTCATATCCATAATAAGTGCCTCCCGTCTACAGGATCATTTCGTCCTGATTCATCTTCAGTAGCTCCGCGCTCTGTTCCCACAGTTTTTTCGCAGCCTTCTTATCATAACTTGGTTCCGAAGTTTTCGTGATCGTACCCCGGTCATTATACTTCCCGGTTACACCTGCAAAACTCTCTTCTGTTATCATTTTCGCAAGCTCCTTCCCGGAAGTCAGTCCACTCCCGTAGCGGTTCGTAAGCTTGGCCACCATTGTTGATCCCGCACTAATCAGGGCTTTCTTTACCTTGCTGCCCGTCGGCATGAAATTCGTATCCGCCATAAGCCCCGGATTGAAGGCGTTGACCGTGATCTTCTTTCCGGCAGCATTCAGTCTGTCAGCCATTTCATAGACACAAAGGATATTGGACAGCTTTGCCATGGAATATCTGAGATTCATATCCTTGCCGGACGGCTTCTCATTTTTCCCAAGATATGCCAGCTTGTATGCATCAGTAAATGCTGGTGCCGTAAGCGACATCATGATCGGAGGCCTGTGCATATCGCTGGCCACAAAAACAATCCTGCCGTCTTCAGCCACCATATCAAGCATCTCATTCACAAGAAGGAAATGTCCTAAATGGCATACCCCAAAGGTCATCTCAAATCCATCTTTTGTATATTCCAGCGGAGTGCGATTGAGTCCAGCATTGCACACGATGGAATAAAGCGGCGGAAAGTTTTCCTTTTTGTAAAGCTCCTTAAAAGTGCGTACCGAATCCAGCGACGCAAGGTCAAGTGCCACGGAATAGATATTTTCGTTTCCTGTTTCAGTCTTCATATCCTGTATCGCCTTAGCCGCTTTCTCCGGGTTCCTGCAGGCAAGCACCAGCGTATAATCCTTGTCCTTCATTGCTATATTTTTTGCACACTGGTAACCAAGTCCTGAGTTGCCGCCTGTTACGATCACTGTTCTCTTTTCCATCTTGTTTTCTCCTTTTTCATTGTTAATTTTTTACAGTGTATACTTTATTTCATTTTTTTGCAGGCAAGTCACTGCCTGCAATGGTTTAGTCTGCTTCATTCATCAGCTTAAATACTCTCGTCAGCATCCTGATGAACTCCCCGGAATCCTGTTCCCCCAGTTCTTCAAAGATATGTGTCATGGTTCTGTAACCTGACTGAAGCTCATTCATGACATGCTCTCTTCCGGAATCTGTGAGTGTCACGATAATATTTCTGCGATTGTCCTTATCGATCTCTCGTGTAACCTCACCTTTTTTTTCCAACGCATTCAGGACGGCGGATACACGGCCTTTGGTACTGTTCATAGCCTCACTGATCTCGGTCGGTGTTGCCATGCCCCCTTGAAGGAGGAGGATCTTAAGCACCAGTATTTCGCCCTTGGAAAGCCTTGCCAGTTTCTCAAACGCACTGAAATGGTCGCTTCGCACAAGTTCCTCAAGCGTCACTATGGACTCATTGACATAGGCCGGAAGAGATTCGTCTATCGGTATTTTTATTATTGCCATTTGCCTTTCTCCTATCCATTGCTGCTATGGCTAATAGTATATAGTGTAAAATGTTTACTGTCAATACCTTTTTGCAAAAAATCAGCTTCATACCCGACTTCACACGAAGACACTCGAATGAACCTTCTTTTCCTAAAAACGCGCCGGTTCCTGAAAACCGATACCTTTGGCCTGAAAGCCGACTCACATCTCCATAAACTCCGATTTGCATATATAAGCCTTACGCTATAATCAATAATTTATAGTATAAGTATTTCCTCTATACTCTCCAATATTCAAGCCTTTGTACATTCCAAAATGAGCTAGAACCCCTGTCCCTAGTCCACTTTTAGCACACAAAAAGACTCGGTACAATGTACCGAGTCTTCTGAAATCTGCAATAGCAGATTGATCATCTCTTTGAGAACGATTAATAAAGTGAAAATGCCGTATTTGAGGCATTTCTTCATCTAGTTGCTGTTTACCTGTTGTGTACGGTAGAAAGCTCAGGACTACTGTACACAACTGGTGGCAACTTGAATCACAAAAACTCCCCCTAGACAAACTGGTACTTACGCATAATACATACAGATAGTTCCTTGTGACAGTTTAAAACCATTATTTTCATAGAATTTGGAAGCCGGTGCATATTCACTGGTATAAAGGACAACTCCAGCATATCCTGATTCCTTACTATAATCTAATAGCGTCTTCAGTAATTGCCTGCCAATACCTTGGCCCTGTCTTTCAGGTAAAACTGCCATTTCGTAAATATATATTTCTTTTTTACTTCCTGATATCTTACTTAATGCAAATATACATCCAATTACCACGTCATCTTCTTCATACACATATCCCACAAATCTTTTCTGCTCGTAATAATCCAATAAATATTCTTTTGCATTATCAGGGTTCCAATCAATCCCCCAATATTCTATAGGAAACGCCTTAGCATATATCACTCCACACTGTTGCA
>NZ_RAIR01000019.1 GCF_003625485.1 Butyrivibrio sp. CB08 | reverse complement strand
CAATGGCTTGCTTGTTGGGCGCGCGTTGAATTTGAACAATGCGCTTTCGAACTCGAATTGGAATTACGGGCTTGCCTAGACTTTTCTAATTATGGAACATTAACAAAATGTGCCCTTTTATCCTACACCGCAGGACGTTGCAACACGCCTAGCTATTTAGCAAGTGGAAATACACCCGCAAAAGGTAAGGGCTAGTAACACAGCAATAGCGAAAACCCTTTAGGAGAATAAGTCACAACTTGAAAACCTACAAACACCTTTTAGTACAGATCGCGGACAAAGAAAACGTAAGGAAAGCAATTTTAAACGCAAGCAAGAGAAAAAGACATAGAAAAGACGTAAGAGACGTTATAGAGCATATCGACTACCACGTAGACGTAGTACACGAAATGCTAATAAGTGGTAACTACGTAGCACACGTAGACGCGCCCTGCATTGTTAACGAGGGCACGCACCACAAAGTAAGACGCATACGAAAGCCACATTATAAATACGACCAGATAGTACACCACTGCATTATACAAGTACTACAGCCGATATTAACCGCACCTATGTACGAGTACAGCTGCGGCAGTATTCCAAAGAGGGGCGCGCATTACGGCAAAAAGCGGCTAGAAAAGTGGATAAGAAAAGACGCTAAGGGCACTAAGTATGTTTTTAAAATGGATATTAAGCACTTTTACGAGAGCGTAGACCAGAAAGTACTTAAGGACATGCTAAGAGCCAAAATAAAAGACTGGCAGGCGCTAGAGCTTATATACGCGGTTATTGATAGCTGCGAAAAGGGCTTACCGTTAGGCAATTATACTAGCCAGTGGTTTGCTAACTTTATGCTAACGCCGCTAGATCATTACATTAAAGAAGAGCTGCACGCTAAGTACTATATGCGTTACATGGACGACATAGTAATACTGGGCGGCAACAAAAAGCAGCTGCACAAGATACATAAAGCTATAGAGAAATACTTAGCAGAAAAGCTACACCTGCGTATTAAGGAAAACTGGCAAGTGTTTAGGCTTGTGTATTACGACAGAGACGGCAAAGAGCGCGGCAGACCGTTAGACTTTATGGGCTGGCAGTTTTACCGCGAGAAAACCATACTACGCGAGAGTATTTACTTACGTATTGTGAGGAAAGCAAGGCACGTAGGCAAACACACGACCATACAGGGCGCGCAAGGTATGATAAGTTACATGGGCTATATTAAGCATACGGACACTTACGGCACTTACAGAGAGCATATAAGACCGTATGTAAATATAGGAAAACTTAAGAAATTCACATCAAAAAGAGCTAAGAAAGGAGCGCTAAGAAATGGAGTGGAGAAAGTCGACAGGAACACAGACACAGCAGCCAGCAGTACTAGACTTAACCAGCAGCCCTAGTACCGTTTACATACGAAAGAACATTACCAAAGCGACAGTAAGAGACGCAGAGGGCGTTAAAATTCCCGTTTGGAAGTACGACGAGGCAGCTATTAGCCGCGACGAGTACGAGAAAAACGAGGCAATTTATAGCGAGCTTGTCGTTATGATTGAGCAGGCAGCTAGCGCAGAAAGCGTATACAGTGACGTACTTTTACAGCAGGCAGACGCACAGGCAACGCTAGAGGAACAGGCAACGCTAGAGGAACAGGACGAGACGCTAGCAGACATTTTACTTACAGTACAGGGGGTTTAAACCATGAGCAGACTTTACAAGACCGTAAAAAGATATTACGACAAAGGCTTTTACGACGAGGCAGACGTAGCAGTATTCGTAAGAGCGGGTAGCATTACACCAGAAGAGTACGAGCTTATTACTGGCGAGCCTTACGAGAGCGAGGCTTAATTACATGACAGTAGCAAATTACATAAGTATAGGCGCGTTACTCGTTTCTTGTATCATGGCTTTTGTGAACATCAAGAACGGAAAAGCAACAAACAAGCGAGCAGACGACGCAGAGGACGAACAGAGAGCGCAGCGCGCCAGAGAAGAACAGGCGAAAGACACCCAAGTAATGCTTACCCTTAACAATATCGAGAAACAGCTTAACAAGATAGACGGAACGATAGACACGGTTAAGCAGGACACCCGCGACAACCACGACAAACTACTTATAGCTCTTGAAAGTCAAAAAAGCATGCACAAGCGTATAGACGAGCACGAGCAGCGCATTAACGACTTAGAGCAGGCACTTAGAAAGTAGAGGCGAGGGCATGACAAAACGCATAAGAGCTGCTACGCGTTGGCTATGGGAATTTAGCAAGCGTGTAGTAGTGATTATGGCGGCACTCTATTTTATTTCTTTTATCTATGCTATGGTGTGCTGCTGCTTAGCCTTAGAGCAGGCAGCAGACACTACAGCATTAGCAACGCTTATTACTGAGACTAACGAAACATTTAGAGTAGTAGTAGGCGGCTACATGATTAAAGCAGGGGTAGAGAACGCCACCAAGATATACAAAGACAGACACCAGACGACAGACGAGGACGAAATAGCAGGATAATAGAAAAGAGGTAGAACATGGAGCAGATTATTAACAACTGGGCGCTTATCATTGCAGCAGTAGCGCTCGTAGTATCAGTGGTAACAGCTGTAATTAAGTTTACAAACATGCCAACAGCTGCCCAGATCGCAAAAGTAAAAGAGTGGCTGCTTTATGCAGTGACTATGGCAGAGAAAGAACTAGGCGGCGGCACTGGCAAGCTAAAGCTACGCTACGTGTACGACTTGTTTTTAACTAAGTTTAACTGGCTGGCAAAGGTTATTACTTTCGAGCAGTTTAGTGCACTGGTAGACGAGGCACTAGAGGAAATGAAACGCCTATTAGAGAGCAACAACGCAGTAAAAGACATTGTAAATAAGGAATAAGGGGGCGCAGATCATGGCTAGTAATGAGCAGAGGGCGTGGGCTTTCCTTAAGTCTAAAGGCTTTAACGATTATGCAGCAGCAGGCATTATGGGCAACCTTTATGCAGAAAGCGGCATAAGACCAGACAACCTACAGAACAGCTACGAGAAAAAGCTAGGCTTAACAGACGCAGAGTACACAGCTGCAGTAGATAACGGCAGCTATACGAACTTTGTACACGACAAAGCAGGCTACGGGCTTGCACAATGGACTTATTACAGCCGAAAGCAGAACTTATTAAGCTATGCGCAGGCAAAAGGCGTAAGTATAGCAGATTTAGACATGCAGCTAGAATATCTTTACAAAGAACTAGCTAGCAGCGTAGTAATTATGGATATTTTACGCGAGGCTAACACTGTAAGAGAGGCTAGCGACTGTATTTTACTTAAGTTTGAAAGACCAGCAGACCAAAGCGAGGCAGCAAGAGTAAAAAGAGCTGGTTATAGTCAGACTTTCTACGACAGATACACAAAAACTAGCAGTACGGCTGCTGCTAACAATGAGGGCGGCAAAATGATTACAAAAGATTTTATAGCAGGGAATATTAACGGCATAGCAATTAACAGCACCGTTAAGGCTGCTGCAGCGAACTACAAAGCAGAGAGCCAGCGCAGCGTAAAGTATATTGTTATGCACTACACAGGAAACACGAAAGACACAGCAGTAGCAAACGCTAAGTACTTTGCCAATGGCAGCAGGCAAGCTAGCGCGCATTTCTTTGTAGACGACAGCAACATATACCAGAGCGTAGGGCTAAAAAATACCGCATGGCATTGCGGCAGTAACACTTACTACCATAAAGAGTGCAGAAACTCTAACAGCTTTGGTATAGAAATGTGCTGCACAGCTGGCAATTACAAAATATCGGCTAAAACAAAGGAAAACGCAGCTTACTTGTGCGCATATCTTTGCAAAATGCTGGGCATTGCAGCAGGCGCAGTAATTAAGTACGTAGTAAGACACTACGACGTAACGGGCAAGAAATGCCCTGCAGAAATGGCGGGCGAAAATAACGCAGAGTGGGCTAAGTTTTTAGCAGACGTAGCAAAAATTTTAGGCGGCAGTGCACCAGATCATAACGAGCCAGTGCAGCAGCCTACATTTAAAGCGACAGGCACAGCAGTTACGACAGCTAACTTACGCATGAGGGCGGGAGCTGGCACGAGCTTTAGCACACTATTAGTAGTTAACAAGGGCTGCACCGTACAAGTAGACGGCACAGTAGTTAACGGCTGGTATCATTGCAAATATGGTAATACCGTGGGCTATATGTCTGGCAACTACCTTAAGAACGTACAGACCACCAGCAGCACGCCTGCTGCCACACGCACACACAAAGTAGTAAAGGGCGACACTCTTAGCCAGATCGCAAAGAAATACGGCACAACCGTTAACGCTATCGTACTGGCTAACCGCAGCAAGTACCCTAAGATTACAGCTAGCTATATTGTAGTGGGCTGGGAGCTTGTAGTATAATGTCACACGACGAGGCAGTAAAGATATTAGCAGCTAGCGCAGCATGTCAGTTGCAATATGGCTGCGATATATGCCCGCTGCTGCCGTTTCTTGTAGATCATGGACGGCAAGAGGGTTACTGTAGAGAAAACACAAGCCCAGAAAAAGTGCGAGAGGCAGTACAAGTAA
>NZ_RAIR01000018.1 GCF_003625485.1 Butyrivibrio sp. CB08 | reverse complement strand
TTGGATAAGCCCTCGACCTATTAGTACACATCAGCTGAACATGTTACCATGCTTACACCTTGTGCCTATCTAACCTCGTACTCTCCAAGGGGTCTTACTGCTAAAAGCAGGGATATCTCATCTTGAGGGGGGCTTCACGCTTAGATGCCTTCAGCGTTTATCCCTTCCGGACGTGGCTACCCAGCCTTATGCACCTGGCGGTGCAGCTGATACACCAGCGGTCCGTCCATCCCGGTCCTCTCGTACTAAGGACAGCTCCTCTCAGATATCCTACGCCCGCGCCGGATAGGGACCGAACTGTCTCACGACGTTCTGAACCCAGCTCGCGTACCGCTTTAATGGGCGAACAGCCCAACCCTTGGGACCTGCTACAGCCCCAGGATGCGATGAGCCGACATCGAGGTGCCAAACCACTCCGTCGATGTGAACTCTTGGGAGTGATAAGCCTGTTATCCCCAGGGTAGCTTTTATCCGTTGAGCGATGGCAATCCCACTTTCATACCACCGGATCACTAAGTCCTACTTTCGTATCTGTTCCACCCGTCGGTGTCACAGTCAGGCTCCCTTCTGCCTTTGCACTCTGCGAATGGTTTCCGTCCATTCTGAAGGAACCTTTGAGCGCCTCCGATACCCTTTCGGAGGCGACCGCCCCAGTCAAACTCCCCGGCAGACATTGTCCCCGGACCAGATAATGGTCCTTGGTTAGAAAACCAGCATCATAAGGGTGGTATCCCAACAGCGGCTCCATGACAACTGACGTCATCACTTCATAGCCTCCCACCTATCCTGTACATATAATACCGGCTCCCAGTATCAACCTGGAGTAAAGCTCCATGGGGTCTTTCCGTCCTGGCGCGGGTAACCAGCATCTTCACTGGTACTTCAATTTCACCGGGTGCATTGCCGAGACAGTGCTCAAATCATTACGCCTTTCGTGCGGGTCGGAACTTACCCGACAAGGAATTTCGCTACCTTAGGACCGTTATAGTTACGGCCGCCGTTTACTGGGGCTTAAATTCAAAGCTTCGCTTGCGCTAACCTCTCCTCTTAACCTTCCAGCACCGGGCAGGCGTCAGCCCATATACTTCACCTTTCGGTTTCGCATAGACCTGTGTTTTTGCTAAACAGTTGCTTGAGCCTCTTCTCTGCGGCCCACTTGCGTGGGCTCCCCTTATCCCGAAGTTACGGGGACATTTTGCCGAGTTCCTTAACAATGCTTCTCCCGTCGGCCTTAGGATTCTCTCCTCATCCACCTGTGTCGGTTTACGGTACGGGTTATGCATACGCAATAGTGGCTTTTCTTGGCAGTCACTTGATGTGCTTCACTACTTTAAGTTCGTTCCCCCTTGCGGGACCGGATTTTCCTTTTCCGGCTCACACGCTGTGCCTGCGTCCCCACAGTTCTGATATGCATAAGTGCAGGAATATCAACCTGCTGTCCATCGACTACGCCGTTTGGCCTCGCCTTAGGTCCCGACTTCCCCAGGGCAGATCAGCTTTACCCTGGAATCCTTGGATATTCGGCCTGGAGGATTCTCACCTCCATCTCGCTACTCATTCCGGCATTCTCTCTTCACACTACTCCACCGCTCCTTACGGTACAGTTTCATCGCCAGTGTGAATGCTCCCCTACCGATCATTAGTACCCGTAGATACTAACCATCCCCAGGCTTCGGTGTCGTGTTTCAGCCCCGGTAATTTTCGGCGCAGGACCTCTCGGCTAGTGAGCTATTACGCACTCTTTGAATGTGTGGCTGCTTCTGAGCCAACATCCTAGCTGTCTATGAAATCCCACATCCTTTTCCACTTAACACGCACTTTGGGACCTTAGCCGTGGATCTGGGCTCTTTCCCTTTTGACTACCCAACTTATCTCGTGCAGTCTGACTCCTGTTCTTATCCTTACTGGCATTCGGAGTTTGATAATCTTTGGTAAGCGGTGAAGCCCCCGCGGATATTCAGTGCTCTACCTCCAAAAGGAATGATACAGGGCTAGCCCTAAAGCTATTTCGGGGAGAACCAGCTATCTCCGAGTTCGATTGGAATTTCTCCCCTATCCACAGCTCATCACCACCCTTTTCAACGGATGTGTGTTCGGACCTCCACAGCCTTTTACGGCCGCTTCATCCTGTCCATGGATAGATCACCCGGTTTCGGGTCTATGTGGTGCGACTCTTCGCCCTATTCAGACTTGGTCTCCCTTCGGCTATTTACCTTAAGTACTTAACCTCGCCACATCACATAACTCGCCGGACCGTTCTACAAAAAGTACGCGATCGCTCGCATATGGAGCTTTCGCAGCTTGCAGACACAGGGTTTCAGGTTCTCTTTCACTCCCCTCCCGGGGTCCTTTTCACCTTTCCCTCACGGTACTATTCGCTATCGGTCACTAAGTAGTATTTAGCCTTACGGGGTGGTCCCCGCGCGTTCAGACAAGGTTTCACGTGTCTCGTCCTACTCTGGATACTGCCTCGCTTTGGTCCTTTTCGTATACGGGGGTTTCACCCTCTCTGCCGCCGCTTTCCCATGCGGCTTCTACTAAAGACCTCCATCGATTATGCAGTCCGAACCCCAGGGAGCAAGCTCCCTGGTTTGGGCTCTTCCGCGTTCGCTCGCCGCTACTTACGGAATCACTTTTGTTTTCTCTTCCTCCGGCTACTTAGATGTTTCAGTTCACCGGGTTCCCCCTGCATGACTATGGATTCATCATGCAGTGACTAGGGTCTTCCTAGCCGGGTTGCCCCATTCAGATATCTGCGGGTCAAGGCTTATTTGCAGCTCACCGCAGCTTTTCGCAGCTTATCACGTCTTTCATCGGCTCTTAGTGCCAAGGCATCCGCCCTGCGCCCTATATAGCTTAACCTTCTGAGGATTGCGCAGACGATAATGAAATCAAAATCTGTGTTTACACATGATTTTGCATTTCTTATCGGATGCATAAGACGAAGTCTTTTATCCAGCGAATGCGTAGCATTTGATGGATAACCATGCAATCCGAAGTGTCTGTTTCCTCATTCAAGCAATATAGAAACTGTCCGTTATCTTTCGATAACTTCTTGTTCTCGTCTTTAATTCATATAGCGTTATGTATTAAAGATGTTTGTTTTGTTGTTTCTGGATCTTCGATGTCGATTATAATCGTAGTTTCTGATTAAAATCTTTCATTTCAGTATTCGGTTTTCAAGGTACAATCTTCTGACTGCCTGAGCAGTCATCAATGACCAGAAAGGCTTCTGATCTATGATCAATACTCAGGTGAGTTTGTTTTTTATAAATCCGGCAGCCACCTATCCTCCCATACCGTTGCCAGTATAGTACTTTCGGCCGCTTACGTCTTAACCGTCGTGTTCGGGATGGGAACGGGTGTTACCCATAAGCGCATCGCCACCGGAAATATCCTGATGCCCTTGGCATCTAAACAGTAATACAACTCCCTACTTCATTCCTCTTCCTTAGAAAGGAGGTGATCCAGCCGCAGGTTCTCCTACGGCTACCTTGTTACGACTTCACCCCAGTTATCCGACCTGCCTTCGACGGCTCTCTCCTTACGGTTAAGTCACCGGCTTCGGGCATTTCCGACTCCCATGGTGTGACGGGCGGTGTGTACAAGACCCGGGAACGTATTCACCGCAGCATGCTGATCTGCGATTACTAGCGATTCCAGCTTCGTGCAGGCGGGTTGCAGCCTACAGTCCGAACTGGGTCGTTATTTTTGAGATTTGCTCAGGATCGCTCCGTCGCTTCCCTTTGTTACGACATTGTAGCACGTGTGTGGCCCAGATCATAAGGGGCATGATGATTTGACGTCATCCCCACCTTCCTCCAGGTTATCCCTGGCAGTCTCCATAGAGTTCCCATCTTACTGCTGGCTACTATGGACAAGGGTTGCGCTCGTTGCGGGACTTAACCCAACATCTCACGACACGAGCTGACGACAACCATGCACCACCTGTCTCTACTGTCCCGAAGGCCTACAGGCATTACCCTGTATTCAGTAGGATCTCAAGATCTGGTAAGGTTCTTCGCGTTGCTTCGAATTAAACCACATGCTCCACCGCTTGTGCGGGTCCCCGTCAATTCCTTTGAGTTTCATTCTTGCGAACGTACTCCCCAGGTGGAATACTTACTGCGTTAGCGACGGCACTGAAGACCTATGGTCCCCAACACCTAGTATTCATCGTTTACCGCGTGGACTACCAGGGTATCTAATCCTGTTTGCTCCCCACGCCTTCGAGCCTCAACGTCAGTTGCTGTCCAGTAAGCCGCCTTCGCCACCGATGTTCCTCCTAATATCTACGCATTTCACCGCTACACTAGGAATTCCGCTTACCTCTCCAGTACTCTAGCTTGACAGTTTCCAAAGCAAGCCCACGGTTGAGCCGTGGGGTTTCACTTCAGACTTGCCAGGCCGTCTGCGCTCCCTTTACACCCAGTAAATCCGGATAACGCTTGCCCCCTACGTATTACCGCGGCTGCTGGCACGTAGTTAGCCGGGGCTTCTTAGTCAGGTACCGTCATCTCCCTTGCGGGCCTTTCTTCCCTGCTGATAGAGCTTTACATACCGAAATACTTCTTCACTCACGCGGCGTCGCTGCATCAGAGTTTCCTCCATTGTGCAATATCCCCCACTGCTGCCTCCCGTAGGAGTTTGGGCCGTGTCTCAGTCCCAATGTGGCCGTCCGACCTCTCAGTCCGGCTACAGATCGTCGCCTTGGTAAGCCGTTACCTTACCAACTAGCTAATCTGACGCGGGCCCATCTCATACCACCGGAGTTTTTCACACTGTATCATGCGATACTGTGCGCTTATGCGGTATTATCAGTCGTTTCCAACTGCTATCCCCCAGTATGAGGCAGGTTGCCCACGCGTTACTCACCCGTCCGCCACTAAGATTTAACAAGATTCCGCCGAAGCCTCATCAGCGTTAAATCTCCGTTCGACTTGCATGTGTTAGGCACGCCGCCAGCGTTCATCCTGAGCCAGGATCGAACTCTCACGTTTAAGATTTCAATCTGGCCAGAACTTAAGCTTGGCTTTTCGTTCTGTCCGTTATTACTTTTGGTTTGTTAATTCTGAATAATTCTCTTGGAATTTTTCAGGGTTGCATTACTGTTTATTTGTCAAGGT
>NZ_RAIR01000017.1 GCF_003625485.1 Butyrivibrio sp. CB08 | reverse complement strand
TCTTTTTTATGCCTGAAACCGTCTTAATATGGAAGGGGGTTCAAAGTTACATTGTATTAATGTTCGCAGGTTACGGAGATAATGGTCAATGGCACAGATAATATTTTTATCGAGAAGGACGGCGTTATTACGGAGTCCGGAACCCGGTTTGAATCAAGACAAAGACTTGAGGATGTGGTACAGCAGATAGTTGCATCCTGTAACAGAGTTGTCAATGAATCCTCGCCCATAGTGGATGCCAGGCTGGAAAACGGATCCAGAGTAAACGTGGTTTTATCGCCGATAGCTTTAAATGGCCCTATCGTCACCATAAGACGATTTCCTGATCAGCCCATCACCATGAAAAAGCTCATCGAGCTTGGTTCAATTTCTGAATACCTAAAAAGTTATGTCGAAGTGCTGGTAAAAGCTGGATATAACATCTTTATTTCTGGAGGAACAGGGTCTGGAAAGACCACTTTTCTCAATGCTTTATCTGATTTTATTCCAAAAGACCAAAGACTTATCACAATCGAAGACAATGCCGAGCTTCAGATAAGAGGCGTTCCAAACCTTGTAAGGATGGAAGCAAGAAATGCCAATGTTGAAGGCTGCAGACCAATAACCATAAGGGATCTTATTAAATCCTCACTACGAATGCGCCCAGACTGGTTGGTGGTTGGAGAGGTAAGAGGAGATGAGTGTGTTGATATGCTTCAGGCCATGAACACAGGTCACATGGCCATGAGCACAGGACATGCCAACAGTGCTGCAGATATGCTTTCACGAATAGAGACCATGGTACTTATGGGCATGGAGATTCCTCTTGCGGCAGTAAGAGGCCAGATAGCTTCTGGAATTGATATTGTGATACATCTAGGCAGGCTTCGTGACAGGACCAGGAAGGTTTTAGAGATCTGTGAGCTTGAAAAAGAGCTTGATGGAAGCACGGGAAGGATAAAAGTGAACACCCTGTTTAAGTTTGAGGAGAATGAGAGTATGAGCAAAACAAAAGTTGTTGGGGAATGGAGGAAGGTTGGTGAACTTAAAGCTACTGAAAAACTTTTGGCAGCAGGTCTTAGACTGCCGCCCCAGTGTAAGTGACTGGCCGATTTTTCTTCAGGGGCTGTTTATAGCCTTCATGTTTGGAGAGCTCTTTTACGACTCTCTGATAGCGGTCCTTATTATTTCTCCCGTAAGCCTTTTCTGGTTCGTGTACCAGAAAAGAAGGCAGAGTGAGAGAAACAGAAGGATCGTGGGGATACAGTTCAGAGACGCTATAAGCTCTGTACTTACCTGTTTGAAGGCGGGATACTCTGCGGAGAACGCCTTTGTTGAAGCCCTCCATGATATGGAAATGCTCTATGGGAAAAAGAGTCTTATCTGTAATGCTCTTGGTAAGATCAAAAAGGGTCTTAAGAACAATGTCCCCATTGAAAAGCTGATCTATAAAATGGGTAAGGAAACAGGAAATCCTGACATTATGGATTTTGCTGAAGTGTTTGCAGTTGCCAAGAAAAGCGGCGGAAATATGACACAGATCATCGGCAGGACCATCACGGTTATCTCACAGAAGATGGACGTTGAGAAAGAGATTGACGTCCTTATCAGTGCAAAGAGAATGGAAGCAAGGATCATGAATCTTGTGCCCTTCTTTATTATCTTTTATATCAGTCTGACCAGTTCTGTTTTTTTTGATCCCCTTTATCACAATGTGTTTGGGATTATCTTTATGACTGTCTGCGCAGGGTTATACGTGACAGCATATCTAATGTCAGAAAGGATAGTGAACATCAATGTCTAAGCTTTTCTTTTTGTATCTTATTATGCCCCTTTTCATGGTGATACTGTTCTTTCTTTCAAAGGATTTAGAGCTCCCTTCCAAAATTGAGGACACGGGCATCAGCAGAGCTTTCCTAAAGATCTCCTTATATATTTATCAGCATGTAAAAAAGAGCGATAAGTCTTTTTCCAGAGAAAAGATACGAAGCTATCTGGGAACCCTGGAGCGCAGGAAAGACCTTGAAAGCATTGAAACTGAGTACTTCATCAGGAAGATAAGCATAGTTCTTTTAATGGCGACGGCGGGAAGTTTTCTGTCTTTGATGCTCTGCATCAGTAGTGGCAACGAGAGCAGGATTGCTGAGGATGGAACACTAAAGCGAGGAGCTTTTGGCGATGATGATTACAGGGTTGAGCTTGTTGCCAGTGATGAAGCGGGGAATGAACTTGGTCAGTACACACTGGAAGTTGAGACAAGGGATTTTACTGACGAAGAGGCAGCAGAACTCTTTGAGAGTGCAAGCAGTGAGCTTGAAGCTATTGTTCTTAAGGACAATGGAAGCTTTGACGAAGTCAGGTCAGACCTTGATCTTGTTGAGACAATCCCTGGATATCCGTTTAACATCAGGTGGCGCCTTGATAACTACGAGGTGATGCACTTTGATGGAAGGCTCATTGAAGATATGATCCCGGATGAGGGTGTGGTGGTTGAGCTTGTAGCAAATTACAGCTACAGGGACTTAAGGTGGCAGCAGGTGTTTTACGCAAATGTCATGCCAAGGGTCTTAAATCCAGCCCAGCGGGCCTTTGTGGAGATTGAGAGGATGCTAAAGGACTCTAATGAGGATTCCGCCAAGGAGGATGAGATTCTTTTGCCGGAAACCTATGAGGGCAGACAAATCATCTGGAGCGAAAAGGTTACGGATAACAGTATTCTGTTACTACTCCTGACCCTTATTGGCGGAGCAGCATCTTATGTCATGAAGGACAAGGAGCTGAAAAAGACCATGGAAGAAAGAGAGCAGGAGCTTTTGGCAGATTATCCTCAGTTCGTGTCAAAGCTTGTGCTGTACATGGGAGCTGGTATGACGGTGAGAAATGTCTTTAACAAGCTGTCTGGAACCTATCAGAAAAAGAGAGAAAGTGGCGCCTCAAAAAGGTATCTCTATGAGGAGATTCTGAGGGTCAACAGAGAGCTTATGACGGGAGCTTCAGAGAGTGAAGTTTACGAGAGGTTTGGGTCAAGGTGCGGGGTAAAGCAGTACACGAGGCTGTCTACTCTTTTGTCCCAGAACTTAAGGAAAGGTAACAGCGAGCTGCTCACTCTTTTGACTGAGGAAACACAAAAGGCCTTTGAAGAGAGAATGGATAAGGTCAGGAAAACGGGTGAAGAAGCAGGAACGAAGCTTCTTTTACCAATGATAATCATGCTGGTCATTGTCATGGCAATGATCATGATACCAGCATATATGGCTTTTTAAAAAATGAATTGGAGGAAATAAAAATGAATGAATTAAAGAATTTGGGAAGAAAGTTTGCCCAGGGAGTAAAGAAATTTTGGAAGGATGAGTCCGGAATGGGTACGGTGGAGGTAATTCTCATCATCGTAGTACTCATTGGACTTGTCATTGTGTTTAAGGAGCAGATTTCTGGAATTGTTGAGGATGTGTTTAAGACCATCAGAGAGGATACCCGTGTCATCACGAACTAAGGGGTATCTGACAGTTTATCTGTCCTTATCGATAATGATCATCATGTCTCTTATCCTGGTGCTCTTCCAGGGGGCCAGGATCGGAGCAGTCAAAATGAAGACAGAGGTAGTCGCTGATATAGCCATGAACTCTGTTCTTGCAGAGTATAGCAGAGAGCTGTATCAGCAGTACGGCCTTTTGATGGTGGACACATCCTATGGAACCTCTAATCCATCAATAATCAACACCGAGGAACATCTTGGCTATTACGTGAAAAAGAATCTGGACAGAAAGCTGGGAGGAAAGCTCTTTGGGAGCAGCAGCGTTTTTTCCATGTATTTAAAAGACCTTCATATCACCGGCAGCTCTTTTGCCATGGACAATAACGCCGCTGTTCTTAAGAGAAATATCCTGTCCTACATGGCAGCAGAGCCGCTGGAAGGGCTTTTGTCTGATGTCACTTCAAATGTGGACATGATAGAAGGGAGCGGTCTTAACACCACTGATGTAGAGGCTATGGCCAGAAAAAACCAGGAGGTTATAGATTCTATCGAGCTTCCAACCATCATCAATGAGGATGGAGAGGAAGAGGAGCTGTCCCTTGGAAATCCAGCGGACGCAGTTCATTCCCTTAAAGGGATAGGTGCTCTTAATCTTGCAGTTAAGGACAAGAGCAGTATTTCAAAGCAGCGGGTTGATCTAGGACTGTATTCATCAGGAAGAAACCTTAATAAGGGAACGGGGCTGGATGATATCGAGGATATTTCTTTTACCGAAAAGTTCCTGCTGGATCAGTATTACTACGAGAAGTGCTCGAGGTACCTTGATGAGATGGATAAGTCTCTTTTGAAATATCAGCTTGAATACCTGGCTTTTGGGTTTGACAGCGACTGGGACAACCTGGACAAGATGGCTTCGGAGCTTTTGTTTATCAGGGAAGCAGCTAATATGCTGTATCTGTTTGGCTGCGAATCCAAGGTGGCTGAGGCAGAGCTGGTGGCTGGCGCCCTGACGGCGGTGTTGTTTGTGCCAGAATTGAAGGACCCGGTCAAGTACTCGATCCTTTTTGCCTGGACCTTTGCTGAGAGCATCTCAGACCTGAATATCCTGTTTTCCGGAGGGAGAGTGCCTCTTTTTAAGAGCGATTCAACCTGGAGGCTGAGCCTTATGGGCATGCTGAATTTCAGAGATCATCTAAGTGGAGGAGACCTTGGAGAGGGGCTCTATTACAAGGACTACTTAAGGGCCAGGCTGTTTATGACTTCTTCTGACCTAAAGATCAGGAGAATGGCGGACATTATTGAAATGGATATCAGAAGGACGGAAGGAAACGGAAACTTCATGATCGATCATTGCCTGGATGTGTTTCGAGCCGAGATCCATATTGGGACCTACTGGGGGTACGACGCAAAGATAGAAAGGATATACGGATATGAGTATTAAGAAAAGAGCTTTTGAAGGCTCTATGACTGTTGAGGCCTCTATGGCACTTCCGCTCTTTATCTTTTTCTTTGTGAACATCATGACTCTTTTCAACATTCTGAAAGTGCAGGTGGATATTGAAGCTGCACTTCATCAGACAGGAAGTGAACTGTCCCTTATGGCATTTGACCTGCGGTTTGGTGAAGGAGCAGCTGGTGGAGAGGGGGATGGCTCGGCCCTTGATACTATCGCAGGGGCAGGAGGACTTCTCTTTTCCAGAGAGAAAATAAGGCAGTACCTTGGTGATGGAATTGATAAAAGCTGTATCACAGGAGGGTTCGACGGGATAAGCTTCTTGCAGTCTCAGGTGACGATGGGCAATGACATCATCGATCTTGTGATGGATTACAAGGTGCATCCGATGATCCCTGTCATTGGGTTTAAAGAAATCCCGGTGGAAGGCAGGTTCTATGGACATGCCTGGACTGGATATGACATCTCTCAGGGGCTTGTGACAGAGGGCAGTGAGGAGGAGATGGTCTACGTTACAGAGCACGGCGAAGTCTATCACAGGGATGTGGACTGCGTGCACCTCAGAGTAAAGGTAGAGAGCGTTGATATGCAGGATCTGTCACATCTTCGAAACAAGGATGGGAAGATCTATTACTCCTGCGAGTATTGTGGGGGAAATGCAGGAGCCGGGAATGTATATATTACTGGCTATGGAACCAGGTACCATACCAGCGTTAACTGCCCTGGGATTAAGAGAAAGATATACACCATACCCATTTCAGAGGTTGGAGGAAAGCGTCCCTGCAGTGCCTGTGGGTGAAGTATAAAGATGGGAGATAGCATGTTTTTTGAAATTGGAATTTTACTGATCCTTATCATCTCTTCTATAGAAGATATCCGCAAAAAGGAGATACTGCTTTGGGAGATAGGAACCTGCGGGATTGTTTCTGTAGTAAGAGTGCTTTTGGACTGCACCAGTGGGATGTTTGATCCAGGGATGCTTGCGCTTTCGGTTCTTCCCGGCGCTGTTTTGCTTGTTCTGGCTCTTGTTACCAGGCAGGGAATTGGTTTTGGAGATGGACTTATCATTCTTTCCATGGGACCTGCGCTTGGGGCATGGGGGATAATGGCAGCGGTGGTGACAGCTCTTTTTGCCAGCAGTCTCTTCTCAGGAACGCTTCTGATACTAAGAAGAGCGGGGAAAAAGACTAAGATAGCGTTTATGCCGTTTCTGGCACTGGGCAGTATTGTGACAATGCTGGGATCCTTTGGATGGAGGTAAAAAATATGAAGAGATTTAAGGGATACATGACCCTTGAGGCGACGCTTTTAATGCCTATGGTGATATGCGTTCTGGCGCTTCTTATCTACTTTACTTACTACCTGTACGGTCGCTGTATTATTTCTGAGGACTCATATATTCTGGCATTTCGGGCAAGTGTTTCGGACATGGGAACAGGAGAGTACGACCCTTTTGGATATGTACAGGAAAAATCTGAGCAGGTTGCAGGAAAGAAGTACTTTGGAAACCAGAAGCCATCTTTTGAGGCACAGGTCAGTGGAAAAGAAGTAAGGGTTGTTGGAAAGAGTGAAACCAGGCACCGTGCCATGGGAAGGTACTTTCTTAAACCAAGTGGAAGTTGGGGGTACGAGGCAGCAGGCAGGGCCAAGAACCGCAAATACGCTAAGCACATAAGAACTCTGACCAGGCTAAAAGACCTTGGAAGAGAGCTGATAGATTTAGGAGAATAACTATGGAATACAGATATTACAGAGAGTTAAAGCACAATTATCTTGTTTTTGAAAACAGGAACGAAGAGACCAGTGACGAGAGATACCAGTACAGGATCATGGAGAGTGGAAGGATAAAAAGTCTTGTGCCATGTGCCAGGAGAAATATCAATGGAGAAAAGTTCTTTTACTATGAGATCAACTCCATGCAGAGCATAAAGGACAGGTTTAGCGCTACCAAAATGGATCATCAGCAGCTGCAAAGGCTTCTGTCTGACATCAAAGAGCTTATGGACGGACTTTCTGAGTTTCTTCTGGGACAGGAGGGGATTGTCTTTAACGCTCAAAGTGTGTTTACGGACCTTGCAACTGGTGAGTATAAGTTTCTTTACTGTCCGTTTTTTGATGAGAAAAAGAGCTTTTCGGATTTTGCCATGGAGCTCTTGGATATCGTGGATGAAGGTGACCAGCAGGCAACTGATCTGATCTACAGGCTCTGCGAGGAGAGCGCAAACAGGGGCGACTTCATATATGAAGTAATAGAAAGTGTTACAGAAGTGGAGGAAGCAGAACTAAAAGCGGATGAGTATGAAGATGTGAAGCCGTCAAGACAGCAGCCGGTTTTCGATGATGACTTTTTTGAAGAGGATGAAATAGAAGATCCTCCAGCGGAAAAAGAGTCCAGGCTCAAAAAAGCGAATAAGAGACTGTCTGGAAAGCTCCAGCTATTCTTTTCCCTGATGTTCATGTTCCTGGTTGGAGCCATGGTTTATATAAGGATGAACTATATTCTTTCCAGCGAAGAGAACATTTTGTCTATTGTTGTTATGGTAGTGTCGGCTATAACCGGAACGATCGCTCTTGTTGGCGGATTTAAGGAGATGAAAAAGGAAGCGCCCACAAAGGATGCATCTGAAAAAGATGACGAAGATGACTTTGATGAAGACTACGAGGAAGAAGACTATTTTTCTGACCGGGAAGATGAGGGCGAGGATACAGCAAGGTTTACCAGAAGTGTTCAGAACGAGACAGTTTCTTTTCCTAAGAGAGGAATGGTATCTGGGGAGACAGTGGTCCTTGATCAGGAAGAAAGTCAGGAGCTGGCGCTCTTTAGCAGAAATCTTGATAAGACAGTCAGGATCCCACTCCAAAATCTTCCTGTGACTATCGGCAAAATGGAAGGCTGTGTTGATGTGATGCTGTCTGACCCATCTGTATCCAGAATGCACTGCAGGATTGAAGAAAAACAGGGAAGAGTCTGCATCAGGGACCTCGGAAGTACGAATGGATGTTTCAGAAATGGGCTCAGATTAAAGGTCCAGGAGATGGTCCAGATCGATGAGGGAGATGAAATTAGAATTGGCAGAGTCTGTTTTGATTGTAGGTAGCTGGATGTGGTATTATAATACCAGTATCGATGGGAGGGGTTCTCATGAAGGTAAACATCTATTACGGCGGTCGAGGGATCATTGACGACCCAACACTTTTTGTAATCTCACAGATCACCACAGTTTTACAGGAACTTAATGTAAAGGTACAGCAGTACAACCTCTACGAGCAGAGAAATGGCATCACTGCGCTGCCTAACACTTTAAAGGACGCGGACGGTATTATCCTTGCTTCCACAGTTGAGTGGTTTGGCATCGGCGGATATATGATGCAGTTTTTGGATGCCTGCTGGCTTTATGGTGACAAGGACCGCATAAAAGAGATATACATGGCACCAGTTGTCATGTCCACCACCCACGGAGAGCGCGAGGGCATGATGAGCCTTGCCAGCGCCTGGGAGATGCTTGGAGGACTTCCATGTGACGGAATGTGCGGATATATCGCAGATACCACCAAGCTTGAGAACAGCCCTGAATATATCAAGATAATTGATAAAAAGACAGAGAATATTTACAGGACTATCAATCAGAAGATGCCTGTATTCCCAGCCAGCAACCAGGCTGTAATAAACAAGGTCGGTGTATCCCAGAGCATGGATCTGACACCACAGGAGTCAGAACAGCTCTCAGAATACGCATCCGACGACAAGTATGTTAAGAAACAAAAGGAAGATCTCCAGGAACTTGCCAGCATCTTCAGAGACAAGATGGGACAGGATGAAGCATCCGGCAGTTCCGATGAATACGTTAAGACCCTGAAAAAGACATTTACACCAGTTGCAGGTGTATCTGCCAAGTACAAGATCTCTTTTTCCGACAATGGAAAGCTCCGTCCTATTGTAATTGACGTGGACGGCAGCAAGTGTGACTGCCGCGTTGGCGACGAGGACGGCTGCGATGTGGCTCTTTCAGCAGATCAGAGAACCTTTGAAGACATCATTGGCGGCAGAATGACCTTCCAGAGAGCCTTTATGGCAGGAAGCGTCAAGCTGAAAGGCGATTTCAAGCTACTTAGGAGTCTTGATCAGCTCTTTGACCTTATGGCAGATTAACAATCGGGGACTTTAATATGCAGGATAACAGTGCTGTAGAAGCTGGTTATTGGGAGAACCAGGAGCGCATTTACAAGCGTTCTTATGTAAGCATTGCTCTGCTTGCTGCAAATGTCATTATTTTTCTTCTTAGCAGTACAGCAATGCTGTGGTTGTATGAAAAAGGGGCAATGATAACAGAGATAGTTCTAAGAGACGGTCAGTATTACCGGCTCTTTTCAGCTATGTTTCTTCATGCTGATGTCCAGCACCTCTTCAACAATATGATGATCCTTGCTCTGGTAGGTGCAATTGTAGAGAACTACACGGGACATGCATTCTTTGCTTTCTTATATTTCATTTCCGGACTGTTTGGAAACATGATATCCATGGCATACGAGATAAACCACGGCCTTAGCTGGGTGTCTGTTGGCGCCAGCGGCGCGATAATGGGCCTTGTTGGTTTCGTTGTTGTATGGATCATTATTAATAGAAAGACATTCATCAGGAGCAGAGGCGTTCTGATAAGACTTGGCTTTTTGGCTGCCTTTGTGATCTATGCGTGCTTTTTCCAGGCAGGGGCCAACACGGCTGCTCATCTTGGCGGATTCGTGACGGGCTTTGTCCTTGGAATAATCAATATAGTACTTCTTAAAAACGAAAAGAATATGGAGGGTTTGGCGTAATGGACGATTGCATCTTTTGTAAGTTAGCAAATGGGGTATTCCCTACAAACACAATATATGAGGACGACAAGTTCAGAGTTATCCTTGATAATGGCCCTGCCACAAAGGGACATGCATTGGTGCTTCCAAAAGAGCATTATGCCAATGTCTTTGAAATGCCAGATGACCTTCTTGGCGAAGCTGTTAAGGTTGCCAAAAAGGTTGCCATTAACGTAAAAGAAAAGCTTTCCTGCGACGGAATCAACCTTGTTCAGAACAATGGAGAGGCAGCAGGCCAGACAGTTATGCATTTCCATCTTCACATCATCCCAAGATATGAGAATGATGGAGCGCACATTTTGTGGGAGCCAACAAGCCCATCAGCAGAAGAACTTGTTGAGATCAAGAACACCATTATTGGTGCTTAAGCAGGAGATTTTATGCGCGAATTAGATGTGGCCCAGATAACCAGGGCGGTAAAAGAGCTGTGTATAGATGCCAACCATAAGCTGGTGCCTGACATGCAGAAGGCTCTTTTAGATGCTAAAGACAAGGAAAAGTCTGACCTTGGCAAAAAGATCCTTGGACAGCTTGAAGAGAACTTAAACATAGCAAAAGAAGACATGATTCCCATCTGCCAGGACACAGGGATGGCTGTGTTCTTTGTAAAAGTGGGCCAGGATGTTCATCTTACTGGCGGCAGCTTAACTGATGCGATCAATCAGGGAGTTCATGATGGTTATACTGAAGGTTTCCTTAGGAAATCCGTTGTGGGAGACCCTCTTATAAGAAAGAACACTGGAGATAATACCCCGGCGATCATTCATTACGACATCGTCCCAGGAGATAAGGTCGAGATAACCATAGCACCAAAGGGCTTTGGAAGTGAGAACATGAGCCGCGTATTCATGCTTAAGCCCGCCGACGGCGAAGAGGGAGTTAAGGATGCTATCGTTCAGGCGGTTAAGGATGCAGGCCCCAACGCATGCCCACCTATGGTTGTAGGCGTGGGAGTTGGCGGAACCTTTGAGAAATGTGCGATCCTTGCCAAGCAGGCTCTTACAAGGGCTGTGGGTCAGCACTCAGATATTCCATATGTAGCTGATATGGAAAAAGAGGTTCTGGACAGGATCAACAGGACAGGAATTGGTCCTGGAGGACTTGGCGGAACAGTGACAGCACTAGCTGTAAACATCAACACCTTTGCTACTCACATAGCAGGACTTCCTGTGGCAGTTAATATATGCTGCCATGTGAACAGACATGCATCTGTCATCATATGATTGAGCAAAGCTCTTTCTATAATAATGTGCATTGATTAAAGGGACTATAGAATGGATAAAGAGATACAGGCGCCAATAGATAAGGCTTTGGCAAAAGAGCTAAAGGCCGGCGATATGGTTTATATCACGGGAACAATATATACAGCCAGAGATGCTGCTCACAAGAGAATGGATGAAGCTCTTTCAAACAACGAGAAGCTTCCTATCGATATGGAAGGGAATATCATCTATTATATGGGACCTTCTCCTGCAAGAGAGGGAAGACCCATTGGATCTGCTGGCCCAACCACCGCAAGCCGTATGGACAAGTACGCGCCAAAGCTGTTGGATCTCGGACTTGGCGGAATGATCGGTAAAGGTAAGAGAAGCAAAGCGGTAATTGATGCCATGGTTCGAAATGGTTCAGTGTACTTTGCTGCTATTGGAGGAGCGGGAGCTCTGTTATCCAAAGCCATAGTAGCATCTGAGGTAGTTGCCTATGACGATCTTGGAACAGAAGCCATCAGGAAACTTCAGGTAGAAAGATTCCCTGCTATAGTTGTAATAGACTCTGAGGGAAACAACCTCTATGAGACTGCAATTACGCAGTATAACAGTGAATTGGAATAAAAGAATTGACAAAGCATATACAGCTTTGTATAATTACTTTTGCGTCTTAGGTTTTACCGGACGCACATGAATTCGAACCACATATTGGTAGAGGGATTCAGGCATGGAGAAATACTCAAGTGGCTGAAGAGGCGCCCCTGCTAAGGGTGTAGACCGTTTACGCGGTGCGCGGGTTCAAATCCCGCTTTCTCCGTTTAGCAGACAGCTCCCAGGACAGTAGTCCTGGGAGTTTTTTTGTGCATAAAAAACAGATTTCTTGTATCAATACAGTTCTAAAGGGTATAGCAGTAGATCTGGATAAGGATAATAAACACAACTGATAGATATTATTAATAGAAGAAGACCCAACATTTTGTGGTGGAAAATCTTTCTAAAAAATTCATCAAAAAAGGTGTTGCATTTGAAAATTCTCTTTGCTATAATAACTTTTGCCCGCTCGAAAGGGCGGGCTAAACCGCAGAAACAAGCCGTTTCTGAAAAGGTTGAAAAATAATTTAAAAAAGTTCTTGACATAAGATCTGCCACATGATATTCTAAATGAGTTGCGGCAATCGGTCGCAAGAACAAAGCACCTTGACAAATAAACAGTAATGCAACCCTGAAAAATTCCAAGAGAATTATTCAGAATTAACAAACCAAAAGTAATA
>NZ_RAIR01000016.1 GCF_003625485.1 Butyrivibrio sp. CB08 | reverse complement strand
CGGGGGTAGAGAGGTAAGAACATGGCAAGAACGACAGCAACAAAAACGGCAGCAGCCAAAAAAGGCGCGCCAAAAAAGAAAGAGTTAACCAAAGAAGAGCAGATTAAGAAAGAGCAGCGCAGACTTAGAGGTATCTTTAAGGACTTAGACGCAAACAAGAAAAAGTTAGTAACGCCGCTAATTGATAAGGCGGCATTTATGAGCATAGAGCTAGACGAGCTGCAGAAAGTCTTAGAGCATGACGGCTGGATAAGCGAGTATAAGAACGGCGAAAACCAGTACGGCACAAAGCGCAGCCCAGAGGCAGACACTTACATAGCTTTATCAAAAAATTACGCCGCAGTAATTAAGCAGCTAGTGGACTTAGTACCAGAGCCAAAGCGAAAAGCCAGCAGGCTAGCCGCTTTACGTGACGAGTAAGGCAGCAGGCGTGGCAGCAGTACACAATTACATTTACGAGTACTACGACCAGATCACTAGCGGCGAGGTAGTCGTAGGAAAATGGATAAAGCTAGCATACAAAATGCTTGTAGACGACCTAGAAAAAGGCGCTACGCATTACAACGCTAAGGCTGTAAGCAAGGCAATAAGGTTTATAGAAAACTTTTGCCACCACAGCAAAGGACGCAGCGACCTACTAAAGCTAGAGCTTTGGCAAAAGGCAGCAGTAGCCGCTATCTTTGGAATTGTAGACGACAACGGCGTTAGGGTATACCGCGAGGTATTTATAGTTATAGCTCGAAAGAACGGAAAGAGCTTACTAGCCAGCGCCATAATTGCATACATGGCTTACCTAGAGCCAGAGTACGGGCAAGAAATTTACTGCCTAGCACCAAAGCTAGACCAAGCAGCGCTCGTATACGACGGCTTTTACAAAATGGTTATAGCTGAGCCAGAACTAGAAGAGCTGGCACAAAAGCGCCGCAGTGATATTTACATAGCGGACAATAACACGTTTATTAAGCCCATTGCCTTTAACGCACGGAAAAGTGACGGCTTTAACCCGCAGCTCGTAATATGTGACGAGCTAGCAGCGTGGCAGGGAGACGGTGGGCTTAAGCAATACGAAGTAATGAAAAGTGCGCTAGGCGCACGTAGGCAGCCGCTTATACTGGGCATTACCACAGCAGGCTACGTTAACGACGGAATATACGACGAGCTTTTCAAGAGAGCCACGGGCGTACTTAAAGGCGGCAGCAAAGAGCGCAGGCTTTTGCCGTTGCTTTACACCATAGACGACGTAGACAAGTGGAACGACCTAACAGAGCTGCGAAAAGCTAACCCTAACATAAACGTAAGCGTTAGCGAGGAATTTTTTAAAGACGAAATAGCCGTAGCAGAAACGAGCTTAAGCAAGCGCAGCGAGTTTCTTTGCAAATATTGCAACATCAAACAAAATGCAAGTACTGCTTTCTTAGACTACGTGGTAGTCGAGCAGGCAGCAGCAGACGTAACGCTAGAGCAGTTTAAGGGCTGCTACTGCGTAGCTGGTTTAGACCTTAGCCAGACAACAGACTTAACGGCAGCCAGCGTGGTAATTGAAAAGAGCGGCATATTATATGCCTTTACTCAATTCTTTATGCCAGCGTCTAGGCTAGAGACATTGCAAGCTACGGACGGCGTACCCTACGACCTTTTCGTTAAAAAGGGCAACGTAACACTTAGCGGCGACAACTACGTAGACTATAACGACGTTTACAACTGGTTTATGCAGATCATACGCGAGTATGAGCTTTACATATTGCAGATAGGCTACGACAGATACAGCGCTAAGTACTTGATAGAGCAGCTAGAGGGCGCAGGGCTACACACAGACGACGTATTTCAAGGCGAGAACTTAACGCCAGTTATACGAGAGTTTGAGGGAATTATAAAAGACGGCAACTTTAAAATTGCTAACAACAACTTGCTTAAGAGCCACTTTTTAAACGTCGCACTTAAGCAGAACATGGAAACAAGAAAGTTTCGACCAGTCAAAATAGAGCAGCGAGCACATATAGACGGCTTTGTATCAGTTATAGACGCAATGACAGTGCGGCAGAAATGGTACACGGAAATAGGGCAGCTGCTTAAGAACGAGTAAGAGAGGTAACGCAGTGGGGCTTTTTGATTATATTTTCAAGAAAAAGAACGAGGCACTGTTAGGCGAGTACTTTAAAATGCTTAACACCTACAGCCCAGTATTTACGACCTACGACGGCGGCGTATACGAAATGGACTTAACGCGCACAGCTATTAACAGCTTTGCGACACATTGCAGCAAACTTAAGCCAGAAATGAGCGGCAGCGCACATAGAAAGCTATTAAGGGCGCTAGAGTTTAAGCCTAACTACTTTACGGACACGCCAAAGTTTATAGCTCGTATCGCAACAATACTAGAGTGCGAGCACACTTGCTTTATTGCACCAGTAGAGGACAAGTACGGCGAGCTGGTAGGCTTTTACCCGCTCTTACCTAGTAGCTGCGAGGTAGTAGACGTTAAGGGGCAGTTATACTTACGCTACACTTTCTCTAACGGGCAGCGCGGCGCTATTGAGTTTGAGCGCGTGGGCATTATGACAACGCACCAGTACCGTAACGACCTTTTCGGAGAGAGCAACACAACCCTTAAGCCTACAATGCAGCTTATGCAGACCAGCAACGAGGGTATTATTAACGCCGTTAAGAATAGCGCTAATATTCGTTTCATGGCTAAAGTGGCAAACATGCTTAAGCCAGAGGACATTAAGAAAGAGCGCGAGCGCTTTACTGAGGATAACTTAAGCGCAGAGAACACTAGCGGCATGATTATTTACGACAGCAAGTTTAGCGACCTTAAGCAAGTCGAGAGCAAGCCGTATACACCAAACGCGCTGCAGACACAGCAAATTAACGAGAATGTCTGCACACACTTTGGCACTAACATGCACATTTTGCAGAACGACTTTACAGAGGAACAGTGGAACGCTTACTACGAGGGTAAAATAGAGCCGTTTGCAATTCAGTTAAGCATTGTGCTTAGCAACATGGTTTATACAGATCGTGAGCTAGCAGCTGGCAACATGATTACATTTAGCGCAAACCGTTTACAGTACGCCAGCAACGCTACTAAGCTGCAAGTATCTACGCAGCTTTTCGACAGAGCGCTTATTAACCGTAATACGGTTATGGATATTTGGAACATGCCGCACGTAGACGGCGGCGACAAGTACTACATCAGAAAAGAGTACACAGAGGTTACTAAGCTGGATAACGGCAGCAGCGACGACAACACGCCAGTAGACGACGAGCCGCAGGACGAGCCAGCAGAGGACACCACAACACCTACAGACGAGGGGGTACAGGAATAATGCCAGTAGTAAAAGAGAGAGAGTATAGAGAACTAGCACAGCCGCTAGCAGTCAGAGCAAAGCAGGAAAACGACGAGCCTAGCTACATTGTAGAGGGCTACGCTACTACTTTCGATAAGCCTTACGTGCTTTTCGAGGACTACGACGGCACAAAGTACTACGAACAGATAGACAGACACGCGTTAGACAACGCGGACATGTCAGACGTTATTATGCAGTACGACCATAACGGCAGGGTATTTGCTAGAAATTCTAACGGCACACTGCAGTTAGGCTTAGACGACACAGGCTTTAAGGTTACAGCAGACCTTAGCCGCACAGAACTTGCAAAAGGACTGTACGAGGACATTGCGGCAGGCATGATTACTAAAATGTCGTGGGCTTTCGTCGTAACAAAAGACGCTTACGACCAGAAAACACGCACACGTACAGTACTAGAGGTTAAGAAAGTATACGACGTTAGCGCGGTATCTATCCCAGCTAACGACGATACAACTATAGCAGCGCGCAACTATGTTAACGGGAGACGGGAACTAGAACAGCGGGAGCAGCTGGCAAAGCGTGTAGCAAAACTTAAGGTAGACACATTAGGACTTTAAAAACCAGATCACAAGAAAAAAGAAAAAGAGAGGTAAAGACATGAACTTAAAGGAAATTGAGGCACGCATTGCCGAAATTAAGAACGAACTCGAAACAAGAGGCGCAGAGCTTTCCGTAGAAGAGAGCAACAAGCTCGTAGACGAGGCAGAGCAGCTTAACGAGCAGCGCAAGGCACTCGTAGACGCAGCAGAAAAGAGAAACGCTGCACTTTCAAACATTGCAGCAGGCGAGGGCAAGACTGTAAGAACTTTCGCAGCACCTAACGGCGCAGAGGCAGCAGCAGACGACGACAAGTACGCTACAATGGCTTACCGTAAGGCATTTATGCAGTACGTAACCAGAGGAACTGCTATTCCTGCAGAGTACAGAGGCGACGCTAACACTAAGTCTACAGACGTAGGAAACGTAATTCCTACAACCGTAGTAGACCAGATCATTAGCAAGCTCGAAAACGTAGGCGGCATTTTGGCACTTGTTACCAAGACAGCTTACAAGGGCGGCGTTGCTATCCCTAAGAACACTGTTAAGCCAGTAGCTACATGGGTAGCAGAGGGAGCAGGCAGCGACAAGCAGAAACTTGCAGCAGGCAGCGTTACTTTTGCATACCATAAGTTACGTTGTGCAGTTTCCGTATCTCTTGAAGTAGACACTATGTCTATTGCAGCTTTCGAGGCATACCTTGTAAGAGTTATCGTAGAGGCTATGACTAAGAAACTCGAAGAGAGCATTATTAAGGGCAGCGGCAGCGGCGAGCCTTTGGGTATCATCAACACAGTAGCAGACGAGGGCGACTCTATCGCAAACGTAAACGTAGCTGCACTTTCATACGCTACACTTATCGACGCTGAGGCAGAACTTCCAGAAGAGTACGAGGGTAACGCTAAGTGGTGTATGTCTAAAAAGACCTTTATGGGCTTTATTGGACTTACAGACGAGCAGGGGCAGCCTATTGCGCGCGTTAACCACGGCTTAGACGGCAAGGTAGAGCGTTACTTGCTCGGTAGAGAGGTAGTATGCACACAGCACTTACCTAGCTTTGCAGCAGCAGACGTTAACGCTAAGTTTGGTTTCCTTTTCGACTTCACTAACTACGACCTTAACACTAACTATGCTATGGGCGTTAAGAAGTACGAGGACAACGACACAGACGACCAGATCACTAAGGCTATCATGCTTGCAGACGGTAAGGTAGTAGACTACTACGGACTTGTAACCCTTAAGAAGATTGCAAGCGTGTAATACCAGAAAGCGAGGGCTAAGTTATGGCAGCAACTAAGAAAGCAACGAGCGCGGCAAAGAAACCCGCAGCAGCACCCGTAGAAGAGAAAGAGCAGCCAAAGGCAGCAGCTAAGAAAGCAGCTGCAGCTATCGAGGTAAGAGCACTTACGCTTTACTTTGACGTAGCGCTTAACCGTATCGTAGCAGAGGGCGAGACTTTCGAGACTAACGAGGAACGCTTAGAACTGCTTAGCGGCTTAGGACTGGTAGAGAAAGTATAAGAGCAACAGGCGGGCGGCTTTCATGGGCTACCCGCCTATAATGCTAGAAAGAGGGCGCAGACATGGAAATAACAGTTACAAGTACACTAACAGAAAAGGTTAGAAATGCGCTGCGTATCTCTAATACCAGCGAGGCAATAACCGCAGAAATTAACGACACTATAGAGGCGTGCTTACAAGACCTTAGCGCACAGGGCGTAGTAAAACTAGACCAAGACGACGCGCTTATTATTAGAGCCGTAAAGCTCTATGCCCGTAGTGAGTTTAACTACAACGGCAAAGCAGAGCAGTTTAGGAACAGCTACGACATGCAGAAAATGAGCTTAGCGCTAGACATTGACTACAACACCGCGCCAGAAAGCGAGGGCTAAGTTATGGCAATGTGGGCGCATGAGGTTACGCTACTTAAAGAGGCAGAGGCTACGCCGCGTACTAATAGTAACGGCTTTCCAATAGCCACAGAGCCTACAGAGCGTACAGTTTTTTGCAACAAAAAAAGCGTAGGCTATGCAGAGTACTTTAGCAGCCAGCAGGCAGGGCTTACAGCCAGCCTTAAAGTGGAGCTATACAAGGTAGACTACGAGGGCGAGTTATTAGTAGTGCTAGAGGGCAAGCGCTACAGCGTGCTTAAGACCTACGAAATTAACGACGACCTTATAGAGCTTACCTTAAGCGACTTAAAGCAGCAGGCAACGAACGTAGAGCCACAGCCACAGCCAGACGAGCCGCAACCTAGTACCAGCTCTTAGCCTAGAAAGCGAGGGCTATTATGGCAGAGATTAACACCACGGGGCTAGAGGAATTAAGCAGCGCATTTATGCGGCACGAGCAGGCAGCAGACAAGGCAGTAGAGGACATGCTACAAGCTGAGGCAGACGAGTACGTAAAAGCCTTAAAGCATGCAGCAGCAGGCTACAATATCCGCAAGACTGGCGGCTTTATCGAAAGCATAAAGGCAGGCAAGATTAAGGACGAGGGCACAGCTAAAAGTATCGAAATTGTACCAGAGGGGCGCGCAGATCATGGCGCGGACTATGGCGGCGGCTATTCCAACATGAGTAACAAGAGAAAAGGAAAAGCGCAAAAAGGCAATGTACGCTACGCCACTATCGGCTATATTTTCGAGTATGGCACGAGCAGCCTAGCAGCTAGACCGTGGCACACGCAAGGGCTATTACAGGGCGAGCAGCCAGCGTATAGCAAAGCGCAGGAAATATGGGAAAAGTACGTTAGCAGTACCATTAGCTAGAGAGGGGCGCAGCATGAGCAACATTAACGAGATATTAGCCGCTATATTACCTACAGAGCGGGTAATATACACGGGAAAAGACAAGCCACGCACCTACTGCACTTTTCAAAGAGTGTTAGAAAATGCGGCGCTTAGTGCAGACGATACGGAAAAGCAGGCGCAAATTACCTATAGGGTAACGCTTTTTAGCAAGACCGATTACGAAAGCACATTAGAGACTATAAAAGCAGCTCTTGTGGCAGCAGGCTTTTATATAAACGCCGTAGAGGGCGAGGACTACGAGACAGACACAGGGTATTACAAGATACCTATTACAGTACAAACTATCAAAAGTTAAGAGAGGTAAAAGACCATGACTACAGGATTAAAAGACCTTTACTTTGCACCTATCACAATGACAGACGGGCAGGAAGTATGGGGCGAGCCGCAGAAACTTGCAGAGGCAATTACTGCAGACCTTAGCGTAAACGTGGCAGAGGCTACACTTTACGCAGACGACGCGCTTAACCAGTCTGTAAAAGAGTTTACCAACGGCACTATTAAGTTGGGCGTTGCAGACCTTGCAGCAGACGTACTGGCAAGCGTATTAGGACAGGCTACAGACGCAGCAGGCATTACATGGGCAAGCGGCGAGGACGTAGCGCCTTACGTTGCAGTAGGTTTCAGAGCCGCAAAGATTAACGGTATTTACCGTTATATCTGGCTGCAGAAAGTGCAGTTTAAAATTCCTAGTGAGAGCTTTGAGACTAAGGGCGAAAGCATTAGCTTTAAGACACCAGAAATTGAGGGCACTTTTATGAAAGCCATTAAAAACGGTATGTGGAAAGCAGACTATACAGGACTGCCTACAAGCGCCGTAGCGTCTAGCTGGTTTACATCAGTTAAGACAGAAAAGGTAACAAGCGCCTAACAGTTAACCAGATCATAAGAAAGGTAAAGAGGGCGCAGTAAAGATAAGCTGCGCCCTTTATAGGTAAAAGAAAATGAGTGCAATTAAAGACGGTAGATATGAAATTGAACTTAACGGCAAAAAGTACCACATGCTTTTTAGCCTTAATGCCCTTGACGAAATTCAAGACAAGTTTGGGGGCTACGACAAGTTAGACGTTGCAATGTCTGAAGGTAAAGACATGATTAAAAATATTCGTTGGTTATTTACCCTGCTACTTAACGAGGGTAGAGCAGACGAAGAGCCAGAGCTTACAGAGCAGCAAGTAGGTAAGCTAATTCACGTAGGCAACCTTAACCAGATTAAGGGCAGCATTATTAACGCTTTTGCTTACGGGGCAACTGGCGGCGAGGAAACAACAGACGAGGCAGGCGCTAGCGAGGGCAACGAGGGAAACATGACGAGCGCGCAGGAAAATTAGACACTGCGCGCCTTATTTACATAGCAATAGTAATGCTAAGGCTACCAGAGCACGAGGCATGGAAAAAAACGCCGTACCAGATCATGCGACTATTTAGGCTGCATAAGGAATATAACGGCATGAACGAGCAGACAGCCACCAAAGGCGAGCAGCTAGCGCCAATAGACATAGCACTAGGGGGCTTTTAAATGGCAGATACAGTAGAAAAACAGATAAAAACTAAAATAAGTTTCGACGGCGAGGCAGATTATAAGAAAGCCGTAGCGGATATTAACAGCAACCTTAAAACGCTTAATAGCGAAATGAAGTTAGTAACCGCAGAGTACAAGGCTAACGGCGCTAGCGTTGAAACTTTGAAAGCGAAACAAGAGACGCTGCAGAAAGTCTACGACCAGCAAAAAGCTAAAGTAGAGGCTACAGAGAAAGCGCTAGAGAAAGTACGCAAAGAGACTGGCGAGAACAGCGACGCGAGCAAGAAGTTAGAGCAGCAGCTTAACTACCAGAAAGCGGCTTTAGTTGGCACTGAGGGCGAGCTAAGAAAGACTGCAGAAGAGCTAGACAAGGTAGAGAACGAGGCAGACGGCGCAGGCAAAGAGCTTAAGAAGAGCGGCGACGACGCAAAGGACAGCGCTAGCAAATTCGAGGCAGCAGGCAACGCGCTTAAGGCTACAGGCGCAGCTATTGCAGCAGCTACAGCAGCTATAGCGGCAGCAGCCGTGGCAGCTGGTAAAGCTATCTGGGATATGGCAAACGACGTAGCGGCAGCAGGCGACGAGATAGACAAAGAGAGCCAAAAGCTGCAGATTAGCACAGACCTTTACCAAGAGCTTAGCTACGCATGCGAGCGCAGCGGCAGCAGCATAGACGACCTTAAAAAAGGCGTTAAGAACATCACGGACGAGCTGGGCAAGGCACAGAACGGCGTAGAGGGCGCAGGCGCTAAGTTTGAGGCGCTGGGCGTTTCGTTGAATAATGCAGACGGCAGCTTAAAGAGCACAGAGCAAGTGCTTATGGAAAGCATAGACGCACTGGCAGCTATGGACGACGAGACAGCCAGAAACGCTGCAGCTAATGAGATTTTCGGAAAGAGCGCAGCAGAGCTTTTACCACTGCTTAACAGCGGCAGCGAGGGCATTAAAGAGCTTATGGCTGAGGCAAACGAGTACGGCATGATAATGAGCAGCGACGCGGTAGCAGCTAGCGCAGCTTTCGAGGACAGCTTAACGAGACTGCAGGGCACATTTACTGGGCTTAAAAACAGTATCGTAAGCGAGCTATTACCTAGCTTAACTACTCTTATGGACGGCTTTAGCGACATGCTAGCAGGCAAAGACGGCGCAGCAGAAAAGGTAAAAGAGGGCGTTAAGGGCGTTATTGATAACGTTACAGCCATGATACCGCAGCTAACCAGCATGCTTAGCACGTTAGTGCAGGCTATTGCAGACGTAGCACCAGACATTTTAGCAGCACTGGCAGACGGAATTATTAAAGAGCTGCCAGCACTTGCAGAGAGTGCACTACAGATCATAGAGAAACTTACAGCAGCTTTGCTTAAGTTATTGCCGCAGCTTTTGCAGGCTGGCATAGAGATTATTGCTAACCTTGCTAAAGGCATTGCGCAGGCATTACCGCAGCTTATACCTCAAATTGTAGAGGTAGTGCTAGAAATGGTAGACACGCTTATAGATAACGTACCATTGCTTATTGACGCAGCTTTGCAGCTCGTTATGGGCTTAGCTGAGGGCATTATACAGGCAATACCCGTTATTATCGCAAAGTTACCAGAGCTTATTACTAGCATTATTAACGCGCTTATCGAGGGCATACCTATGCTTATCGAGGGAGCTATACAGCTCTTTATGGCACTTGTGCAGGCAATACCCGTAATTATTGAGGCATTAACAGCAGCTTTGCCGCAGATCATAGAGGCAATAGTTAACGGACTTATTAACGGCTTGCCTATGATTATTGAGGGCAGCATACAGTTATTTATGGCACTTTTAGAGGCTATACCAGTAATTGTAGAGGCACTTATTAACGCTTTGCCGCAGATAGTGCAGGCTATTGCTACAGGACTTGCAGCAGTATTGCCAGAGCTGGCAGCGTGGGGCGCTAATATGCTTAACGGCTTTGTAACTATCTTTAGTAACGTGCTTAATAGCGTTATTCAGTGGGGCAGTAACATGCTTTCGCAGGCTATTGCCAGCGTAACAGCTTTTGTAAATGGCATTATTAACACAGCTAAAGAGATACCTACAAAGCTCTATAACGCTATCATAGGCGCAGTAAAGCAAGTACAGAACTGGGGGCAGAGAGTTTTAGAGACTGCTAAAAACGGTATGCAAATGGTACTTAATGGCATTGTTAATGTGTTTAGCAATATCGGCGAGAAGTTTAAGACCATAGGCAGCAACATTGTAAGCGGTATTTGGAACGGTATTTCCGAGGGCTGGGACTGGCTTAAAGAGAAAGTAAGCAACATTGCCAGCAGCTTATTAGACGCAGCAAAGGACGCGTTAGGAATTGCCAGCCCGTCTAAGAAATTCAGAGACGAGGTAGGCGTATTTATGGCGCAGGGTATCGGCGTAGGCTTTGAAAAGGAAATGCAGAGCGTTTCTAAGCAGATAGAGCAGGCTATACCTACAGACTTTGACGTAACGCCACATGTAAGCACAGGCTTAAGCGCTGCAGAGGTTGTAACAGACAACGGACAGCAGACAAGCATTATGAGCAGAGGCATTACCGTTATACAGAATATTTACGCTAATACGACAGATTACGCTAAGCAGCAGAGAGAGGCAGAGAAAAACTTTAGAATGATCGCAAGGACGGTATAAGCATGGCAAAGTTTATTAACTATGAGCGGCTTATATATGAGAACGAAAACGGCGGCGCTATAGAGTTTAGCGTAGGCAGCGACTTTTACGTTAACGTCTCTAAGGACGTAAACGGAATTGCAGACGTAAGAAACACGCTGTATACGTCTAGCTCTATGGGGCAGCATGGCGAAACCTTTATAAGCCAGAAAATTAACAGCCGAGACATTGACATAGTAGGCGTGATTAACAGGAAAGACAAAGACAACATGCTTACACTGCGCCGAGCTATGCAAAAGATACTTAACCCAGAGCTTAAGGCTACGCTTACATACATTTACGGCGACTTTGTAAAGGTTATAGACGTAAAGGTAGACAATGCGCCAGTGTTTAAGCGCGGGGCAGTATTAGAGCAGTTTACAGTACAGTTTAGCTGCCCGTCTCCATTTTGGCGCGACCAGCAGGAAACTAAGAAAGATATTGCGAGCTGGATAGGCAGCTTTTACTTTCCGTTAGAGATACCTATAGACGAGGGCATACAGTTTGGCTACAGAGAGCCTAGCGTTATTGTAGACGTTTACAACGAGGGCGACGTAGACACAGGCATGCGCGTAGCGTTTAAGGCTATCGGAACTGTAGAAAACCCGCTTTTATTGAACATCAACACGGGCGAGTTTATACAGGTAAACGCAACACTGGTAGCAGGCGACACGGTAGTAGTAAACACCGATTACGGCAGCAAGGGGGCAACGCTTACAAGAGGCGGCGTAGAGAGCGACTACTTTAGATACATTGACGTAGACAGCACATTTATGCAGCTTAAAATAGGCGACAACGTATTTAGATACAACGCCAGCAGCGGGCTAGACCAGCTAGAAGTATCTATTTATTACAGCCCTAAGTATTTAGGAGTGTAACGCATGGAGCTAAGAGTATTTACAAGAGACTTAGAGCCGCTAGGAATTGTAGACGAGCTTATAAGCACAATATGGCAGCCTACATACTGGCAGCAGGGCAACTACGACGACTGCAAGCTACTTGCACCCGTAACAAAGAATAATAACACCTTGCTGGTTAAGGGCAACATTGTAGTACTACACGGCGAGGCAGCAGAGTTTACGGACGAGCAGGGCGAGTGGCGCAGGGCTATGCAAATAACCTATAGGCACATCACTAAGGACGAAAACAACACCGAGCAAATAGAGTTACAAGGCTGCTTTTTAAAGAAATGGTTTAGTAAACGTGTGCTGCTTTCTAACCAGATCATAACGGGAACTAACCAAGAGATTATTAACCAGCTGATTACTAACAACGTGGGCGACGAGGCAATAAGCGCCCGCCAGTTTGAAAACTTTATTATGCTGGCGCAGGACGACTTAGGCGGCGAGAGCGTAGACTATACGACCAAGTACGGCGACGGACTAGCAGACGCGATTTACGAGAGAGCTTTAAGCGGTAAGCTGGGCTACGACATACTCGTAAACGAAAGAAACCAGCTTTACGGCTTTTGGCTTTACAAAGGTACGGACATGTCGAGCGGCAACAGCGCAGGCAATACGCCTTGTATCTTTAGCCGCGACTTTGATAACGTCACAGAGCAGGACTACACAGAAAGCATAGAGAACATGAAAAACGTATGCTACTGCACCAGTGCTGCAGACGAGGACGGCACAATATATGCGCAAGAGGTAGAGAACGAAACCGAAACGGGCATAGATCGCGACGAGTTTTACGTAGACATGACTAATATAAGCTGGACTGTTAAGGACGAGCAGGGCGAGGAAACGAGACTAACGCCAGAGCAGTACTTAGAGCTTATGAGCACTGAGGCATACGCGCAGCTGGACGACTACGGCGAGCTTATGACGTTTGAAAGTACCATTAACACAAGTAAAAACTTGCAGTACAAGGAAGATTTTAACGTAGGCGACGTAGTAACCACGATAGAAAAGAACTGGGGCATAAGGATAGACGCGCGTATAACCAAAATAAGCGAGACATGGCAGAGCGGCAAGCACACGTTAGAGGTAACTTTTGGCGAGAGCATGCCAACGCTGCTAGATAAGATAAAGAAAGTGAGGTAAAAACATGGCGCAAAAATGTTTTCCATTTAACAGCGACAGCGGCGACAGAGTGTATAAAGCAGAGGACTTTAGGGCATACTTTGCGCAGTTTATCGGTAACGGCGTATTTTATGCTAACGCTAATGCACTTAAGGTAGTAGAAAACAGCGGCATGCACGTTAACGTAAATGCAGGCGCAGGCTGGATAGCTGGCGCAGGATATATTAACGACAGTGTGCTACAGCTTACGCTTGCAAATGCAGACGGCGCGCTTAACCGTATCGACAGAGTAGTATTACGCTGCAGCTATACAGAGCGTGACGTATACGTAGCAGTTAAGCAGGGTAGCTTATCTGCACAGCCTACAGCACCAGCGCTTACACGTAACGCAGACTGTTACGAGCTGGCACTTGCAGACGTTTACGTAGCAGCTGGTGCAACATCAATTACGCAGGCAGCTATTACAGACCAGAGGCTTAATACAACTCTTTGCGGTATCGTAACGGGGCTTATTGAGCAGGCAGACACGACAGACATTTTTAACCAGTTTGAAAGCTATTTACAGCAGTTTGAGGCGCAGTACATTGCGGATATTACCGAGTGGACGAGCGCACAGGAAAGCGCTTTTACATCATGGAGCGCAGCGCAGCAGCAGGAGTTTACAGACTGGGTAGACACTATAAGAGACATTTTAGACGAGGCGACAGCTGGGCACTTGCAGCTAGAAATAGAGGCAAACGCTAAAGACGCTTTCGAGCGCTTTTATGGTATGAAAGAAAGCCAGACAGATATTATGGCTAACGGGCAGATCATTGTAACTAATGACGACGGCACGCTAACAGTTACTAAGGGCGTGGACGCTAGCGACAACAAAACAGTTACAGAGGTTTTAGAAACCAGCGCAACTGCCGTAGTACCTAACAAGACTTACACAAAGGTAACTACATTTATACCAACACCGACAGACACAATTAAAAAGCGTATCAGAGAGGAGTACAGCGTAGAATGAGTTATGCAGAGCAGCAATTTACTATTGACGAGTTAACAGAGGTTATAGACAAAGCCGCAGTAGGAGTGCCACCCGCAAACATGCAGCAGTTTAATATTTCTGCAGGCGACGCAAAGGTAACTATTACGGCTTTAGAGCCAGCAGACACAGAGGTAGACGGGCAGCTTGTATGCAGCTGCAAGGGCTTTGTTATCGTTATGAACACAGACCACTACCCAGTAGACGAGACAGACGGCGACGTAGTTGTTAATCACGTAGCAACTGGCGACGCTTTAACAGAAGAGGTAACAGGACTTACAAACGACCAGCAGTACTACTTTTCTGCTTTCCCTTATTCAGATCATAAGGTAGTTAACAGGGCAGCAGGCTTAAGAGTACTTGCAGGCAACCACCCTAACAGAGCGACAGCTACACCGCAGGAGTACGTACTTTACGGCTTTAAGAGAACTAAAGCAGACAGTAACCCAGCTACAAGAGTAGCAGCTACAGACATGGCAGTAGGCGTAACACCCGCCAGCATGAACGCAAGCACAGGCGAAATAGACTTAGGCGGCTGGGCTAATGCGTGGTTTGTTACTGGCAATAAGCCCGTTATGATGAAGTCAGACGGCACAGTAGACTACGAGCTTAACCCTAACGACTACACAAAGAAGTTAGACGGCACAGCCAGCGACGTAGCAAACACAAGCTACGACGGTAACGCTATGGCGCTCTTTCCTACTTGCTGGGTAAAGCGTTGGCAGGATAGTACTTACGAGTATTTCCAAGTGTGCAATATTCAGCTTAACAGCGACTTTAAAGCATACGCACACGAGAGAGCAGACGGTAGCATTATGGAGTGGTTTGCACGCTCTATTTATGACGCAGGCGTAGTAGGTAGCAAGGCACGCAGCATAAGCGGGCTTACACCTTGCAACACAGTAGCAGGCGGCACACAGCTTAGCTACGCACAGGCTAACGGCAGCTTGTGGGATAGCGACACATGGAGCAGGGTAGCCCTTATTTGGGATTTGTTAACCCTTATGTCGCTTAACGACGACGTACAGACAGCGTGGGGCTATGGCTGGTATACTGGCATGTCGCAGGCTAGCCACCTTAAGGCAGCAGGCTTAGGCAATACTAAGGGGCAGTTTTGGGGCAAGAGAGAAAACAACGTTGTTAAGGTATTTCATACAGAAAATTTCTGGGGCAATATCTGGAAAATTATGCAGGGGCTTGTATACAACACTACAGGCAAGTACGGCGTAAAAATGAAAGCGCCATACAACACCAGCGGCAGCGGCTATACTGCTACGGCGTTTGGTATGAGCGGCACAAGTGGCGGCTACCAGTCAGCGCATAATATGTCTGAGTACGGCTGCTTGCCTATTACAGTAAGCGGCAGCGACAGCACATATATACCAGACGGCGCGTGGTGGAACACTACGCAGCAGAACTTTGCGCGCTTTGGCGGCTCTGGTGGCAATGGCTTGCTTGTTGGGCGCGCGTTG
>NZ_RAIR01000015.1 GCF_003625485.1 Butyrivibrio sp. CB08 | reverse complement strand
ACATATAGAACACACGTTGAGAAATACCTATGGGGAGATTCACCCTTCTGGAGTGCAAGTTACTTCTGTGCCACTACCGGAAGTGTTTCTCTTGATACTGTCAAGAAATACATTGAAGATCAACGAACAGAGGAACACAAACGCAAATATATTAAGACGGGGAAGTACAAAAAGAAAAGCTAGTGCGATTCATCCCGCAACCGATTTCATCGGAAGGGGTTTTCTTGCACAATGTTTATAACTATAATTTCTCTTTACATCTTACCCTCCCCCAAATAAAAAGAGAAGCATTTCTGCTTCTCTTTTCCACCCGTCGTTACGGTTTTGCTTCATCAAATTCTCTAGTTCGTGCGCCCATGCTCTTTAATTCTTTTTTGCGGGCGTACATCATCTGATCTGCTCGTTCGAAGATGTCATGTAACCGTTCATCCTCTGGCTGAAGAGTTGAATAGCCAATAGAAACAACGACATCATCTTTCTTGATATTTTCTTCTACCACTCTGTTAAAGGATGCAATTGTTTCCTCTCTGGTATCATATCCTTTTCCAGATAAAAGAACTACGAACTCATCACCACCAATTCGATACACGGAACCATGAACGAAAATGTCACAGATCATGTCACATGCACTTTTGATAAGTTGATCGCCGGCAGCATGTCCCTTTGTATCGTTGACATATTTAAGACCATTTATATCACATGCAACAAGGGCAAGCTTATCAACAGCGCCTTCGCGAATCCAGCTGTTTACCTGAGCTTCAGTCTCCATGTAGGCATGTTTATTTCTGACTCCTGTCATTGAATCAGTATTCGCCATGCTCTTGAATGCTTTACTGTTTTCTTTTTCAGCATGAAGCTTATCGTTAGCAACACGCCTTATCATGTAGAACAATATAGCGGAGAACAGCGTGGCTACTGCAAGAAGGGATAATATCTGTATGCGATTATTATAAAGGCTCTTATCACTGATCTCCTGAATCTGATCCTGGATAACGCTCTCACGGATCATTACAACCAGCTCCCATCCGGTGTCTGGCACAGGCTCGTAGCATATAGTATCTACAACGCCATTTATAGTAAAGGTCAGCGTTCCTCTCTTATGGTTTGCGAAATCAGAGCGAAATGAATTCCACTTTTCCTCAGAAACATTCGCTTTTGTGGCATCAAAAATATTATCTGTCCCAATAAGCGGACCAAGCTCGGTCTCAGATATGTTTCCACCATTTGCAGAATAAAGTGCAAAATGCGTACTTTCCTGATCATCAAAAGCAAGCAGATCAACAATATCATTGATATCTATCTGAACAAAACATGCTTTAAACTGTTTGCCCATGATCTTTATATCAATAGGGATTGCCAGACAGAGTTCCTTGGATGAGCCATAAAGGAAAACTGTGCTTATCACCCTGTCATTCAAAGTCTTATTCGCAAGGAAAGCATGTCTGCTGCCACCAGTATATGTGGTGTATTGCGTATATACCACATCATCCTCATCTACAAGCGCAAATCGGTTAAGAGACAAAAGGCTCTGAATTTTACCAATGGCCTTACGAAGATCATCCTGCGATTTTATATCTGCTTCATCTATGACACTAACAGCCTTTTCCATGTAGTCAAAATTATTGTTGATCAGGTTAGCAATTGTCTTAGAACGCCTGTCTGCCATGGATTCAAGATAAAAAGCACTTACCGCAGAAACAGCCTGATTTGTAGACGAAATAGCCTGCTTAGAAGCCCAATAGGTATTGGCGATAACCATTATCATGATAAAAGCACTTCCTATCGCCGCAGTTATAGTCACTGCCTTTTCAGTAATCTTCCTGCTTTTCATTGCGCCATGTCTCCATACAAGACTTCAAGCATTGGTGCTGCATCCTCTTGATAGATTATAGTTGTTCTTTCATCAGTCTTTTCTGGGAAAAGAGCTCCTGGCTGATTTCCATCTGCTATCATTACCGCAACCTGCAAAGTATCAAACCCAATTGAATAGCAATCCTGCACACCAAGGCAATAGATAACGCCATCTTTGAGATAACGGAGTGCCTCCTGATCATGGTCCATCCCCACGATCACAGCCTTACTTCCAAGCTCAGTAACTGCTCTGGCTGTTCCAACAGGATTACTCATGTTGCAGCATACAAAACCTGCAATATCAGGATTGTCCTTTAGCATCTGCTTTGCCAGGTCATAAGCTGTATCAATAGAGTCATTATCATACTCAACTGCTACTATCTGCATATCTTTATATTTAGAGATAGCGTCTTTTGCACCCTTTGCTCTGTCCTCATGACAAGGAGCCCCGTGACTTCCAACCAGAATCCCCACCTTGCCCTTGTAGCCAAGCTTTTCGCAAAGTGCTTCTGTAAGATCCACTCCGTCCTGATAGTTATGGGTATTCCCAACGTAAGCAATCCTCTTGCAGTTAAGAGATGCATCAGAGCTTGAAAACGTCATGACCTTATTGCCTGATTCCATCAAACTGTCAAGCACAGGAGAGATCTTCTCCTCATCAGCCACATCTACTCCAATTACGTCATAATTGCCTTCTTTAGCCTGCAGCAATCTTTTAGTCTGATCTTCATAAGAAGCTGCATCCGGAGCCATATATTCGTAAGTAATAACTATGCCCTTTTCAAGATATTTTCTCTGGGCATCTTCCATTCCAAGCGCAACAGCATCCCACCAGGGATGAACTATCTTATATGTAAAATAGAAATTGTATTTGTCTTTAGCAGGCTCATAATCATCGAGACTATGTACAAAATCTACTACACTATCGGAATCGTCCACATTTATCCCAGTATCCGTAGAATAACCAGTGCTGGTAACTGCAACGCCAAGAAAAATCGCTACTACCAGAGCTTTGCGAAATATGTTATTCAACTTTCCAGACATAGCATTCCTCCTTGCAGAAATAGTTATGGATATAAACATTTTTCTAATATAAATAATACTATATTCCGCTAGTTTCTATTCTTAAATATATATAAATAAAAAATAAGAGAAGCATTTCTGCTTCTCTTACTCTTTTGCATTTTTATGGTCTTATCTCTCCTTTATCAACGAGCCTGAAAAATGCGTCTACCACTTCAGGATTAAGTTGGGTTCCGGAGGCCTCTCGAATTCTTGATATCGCCTTCTCAAAATCCAGCCCCTTTCGATATTTCCTGTCAGAATACATTGCATCAAAACTATCTGCGACCGCAATAATACGTGCCGCCGGCGGAATTTCATCGCCTGAAAGGCCATTGGGATATCCATTTCCGTCATGTCTTTCATGATGGGCTAGTGCACCTATTGCAAGTTCAGGTACAACACTTATATCTTTAAGTACCTCGTATCCCTTTAAAGTATGTGACTTGATTTCGTCATATTCTTCATCTGTAAGCTTTCCCGGCTTATTGAGCACAGCATTGCGGATGCCAACCTTACCTACATCATGTAGCAGACCAATACGGTAATATTTTTCTACAGTTTCAGCATCATACCCCATCTCTTTGGCAATCATCGCTGTATATTTTGCCACTCTCTCCGAATGGCCATTGGTATACGGATCCTTCATATCTATAACTTTAGCAAAAGCGGCAGATACCTCGGATGCAAGTATAGTACTTTCCTTCTGCTTCTGCTTCAAGGAATCTATATGGTCCTTATATAGATAAATCCCCATCAGTGCTGTAAACACCAGCACTCCAAGGCGTGTAAAGGTTAAGTTTCCATAGCTTTTGAAAAACTGATAACGGAATATGTCAATTACAGTACCAAAAAGGCAGACACCAAGTCCCCAAGCCACACTTCGCAAAAGTGTCTTTTTAATTTTGCCCTGGCGTATAGCTTTAACAATTACAACTACAGCAATCAAAAAAGAAACTAATATTATAAATTGCGAAATATAAACAAGATAGTAATAGTCTGACAACCTGCCTATTGTCAGTCCAACCTGAAGGAAGAAATCTAAAAGACATACCACAAACATGCCCGTCAACAGCTTCAGATGGGTTTCTCCGGTGGTACTGGAAAAAAAGGCCAGCGCAGGCAATGGAATGAATACCAGACACATATATTCTGTAACTCTGATAAGATCAGGACGACCTGTTAGTATCTGAAGAAGAAGTGTATCATTAAGCCCAATAAATCCGACCATTACACAGGCTATACCATAAGATATGAAATCAATGCCTGTTGATTTCATTACTATTTGGCCTGTAATTCCTGCTATAACAAAAAGAATCCCGATAATTATGGTTACCACGCCTTGTCCAAAAGAAGGGAGATTTCTCTTAAAGACATTTGTCATGTACTGCCCTTCATCACAAATAGTTATTTCTCCTATACCTGCGGGCGTATTTGTAAATACTGGCTCGACGTACAGCGATAAAGATGAACTTCCCTCCGGAATTGCAATGGTGTGAAATTGCATACCATACGAAGCACCTAAAAACCTTGGTATCTCAGGATTATAATCGTAAATCAGCTCATCAGAAGCATATACTTTAAAATTGGTATCGATAGATTTAAAGCAAAGAGCCTTACCATCAGTGTTCTGTTTACTAATGTCCAATGTAACATAGTGGCTGCCCAGATCCAGATCATAAAGATCAACTGTCTGTCCGTCTTCATCAACCCAGCCTTCATTAATATCCCCAAACATGGCTGAATCTGTATTTTTTTCCTGATTGCCTGAAACAATTGAAAAAAACACAAAAACCAAAAGGATTAATATGCATATACCTTGCTCTATGGTTGAATAAACAGCTTCATTTCTTCTTTTCATGGTTGTTTTTCTTTCCACCAAAAATAGATTCTTTTGTATCATAATCCCATATAAAACAATATAACAAAAAAAAGAAGCGCCATCTACTTACGCTTCTCTCTTACTGGATATTCTTAGATACCTTTTTAAAGTACTTCCTCTATTACATTTTTTAATGTATCAGCAGAAGCTCTTAAAGCCTCTGTTTCCGTATCATTAAGGCTTATTGGAACTGTGCTCTCTACACCGTCTTTTCCAACAATTGCAGGCATGCTAAGTGCCACATCAGAAATGCCATGGTTATCGTGCTGCAAACTTGATACCGGAAGGATAGTCTTTTCATCTCGAACGATCGCTTCGCATATCCTGCGTACAGACATTGCAATGCCGTAGTAAGTAGCTCCTTTCTTCTCGATTATCTCATAAGCACTGTTCTTAACATTCTCAGCAATCTCCTTCATAGCAGCTTCATGGTTGAAGTGTCCCCTCATCTCACAGAAATCATTGATTGGAATTCCTGAAACATTCGCACTGCTCCAGGCTGCAATCTCACTGTCACCATGCTCTCCAATTATGAAAGCGTGTACAGACCTGCTGTCCACAGAAAGATGCTCCCCAAGAAGATACTTAAATCTCGCTGTATCAAGAGTTGTTCCTGATCCAAACACTCTGTGTTCAGGATAACCAGAAAGCTGCTTCGCAGCATAAGTAAGGATATCTACAGGATTAGCGACTATCAGCATTATGGCGTCTTTGTTGACTTCAGCTATCTGGGGTATGATGGACTTGAAGATGCCTACATTCTTTTTTACCAGATCAAGCCTGGTCTCTCCTGGTTTCTGTCCGGCGCCTGCTGTCACCACAATAATATATGCATCTGCTATGTCCCTGTATTCACCTGCATATATCTTCATCGGCTTGGCAAAAGGAAGTCCATGACTGATATCCAGAGCTTCGCCTTCAGCCTTTTCCTTATTGGCATCTATCAACACCATCTCAGAAAAAAGACCGCTTTCCATGATTGCAAATGCTGAAGCAGCACCCACAAATCCGCAACCAATAACAGCTACCTTTCTGTAATTTAATCCAGCCATTATTATTTCTCCTTTTCCACTACCTTATAAATTTCATTTATTCTATAACTTCACCATTTCTTGAGATTGTCACAACCTGCCATGGAAGGAACTTACCACTGTTCTTTATAGCATTTTCAGCAGCTCTCTGAAGTCCGCCACAACATGGAACTTCCATCCTTACTATCGTAACACTTGCAATGTCGTTATTGCTGATAATTTCTGTCAATTTCTCAGTGTAGTCTCCCTCATCAAGCTTGGGACAACCTATCATTGTGATCTTGCCCTTCATGAAATCCTCATGCATATTTGCATAAGCATAAGCTGTGCAGTCTGCGGCGATAAGGAGCTTAGCTCCTTTGTAAAAATCCCCAGTTGTAGGAAGAAGCTTTATCTGGCAGGGCCACTGCTCAAGCCTTGAAGGATGTGAAACAAATCTGTCTGCCAATGTAAAGTTTGTATCCTCCTTTGAATCCTCTTTTTTCTTGAACTTCATAAATCTTGATCCGGGGCATCCACCTGTATGCCCTTCACGATGATCTTCAGGATAGGCCTTTAGCTCTTTTGCCTTATTAACTGCAGCCTCATCATATTCAGGGGCTTCTCTCTCCTCAAATGTGATCGCTCCTGTTGGACATGATGGAAGGCAGTCTCCAAATCCATCACAGAAATTCTCTCTTACAAGCTTTGCCTTGCCATTAACCATTTCAATAGCACCTTCGTGACAGGCATTCGCACAAATCCCACACCCAGTGCATTTTTCCTCGTCTATTTTTATTATCTTACGTACCATATTAAACAGACCTCCTTGCTTTTATGATGTCAGTTTAATATGATTTACAATATAAGTATGTTGTTATAACCACTTTTTAAAAAATTTAGAGCAAGGTTCAGAACTAAGTCGGAGAGTTCAAATGGATATCACAATTCTACAGAAAATGCTTCTTTTCAGAGGAATGACAGATAAAGAACTTCAGGAATTGCTTAAATCATTGAATGCCAAAATACAGTCTTATCAAAAGAACGATACAATACTCCATGCAGGTTCCAATCCCGGAGTCATAGGGATCGTATTATCCGGCAGTGTCACAGTTTTAAGTGATGACATATGGGGAAACAGGACAATCCTCAGCCATGTAGAAAAGGGTGGGCTTTTTGCAGAGGCCTACGCCCTTCTTGAGGATGTTCCCATGCTGGTTGATGTCATAGCCAACGAAGACTGCTCTATTCTTTTGCTCAAAACAAAAGGAATCCTGAGCTCATCTGAGAGCCAGAATTCCTGGGATTACAAATTCCTGCGCAATCTTCTGTTAATATCTTCAAAGAAAAACCTGAATCTATCCGGCAGAAGCTTTCATACTTCCCCTAAGACAATCCGTGAGCGTGTTATGTCCTATCTAAACACTCTCGCACTGCAGAATGACAGTACCGAGTTTGACATTCCTTTTGACCGCCAACAGCTCGCTGATTATCTCAACCTTGAAAGAAGTGCCCTTTCTAAGGAACTAGGCAAGATGCAGAAAGAAGGAATAATCGAAACAAAGAAAAGTCATTTCAAGCTGCTTACGCCTTAACCGATATAGCTCAAATCCTCTTGAATACATCTTAATCATCAACTCCTTCTTATCAAACCTATGAAATCAGCCAACTCCATCTCACCCATTTCCTGCTTATCTGCTTCAGCGTCACGCTGTCTGATAGATACAAGATGACTAGCCTTTTCTTTTTCCCCGACTATGATCATATAAGGAACCTTCTGCATTCTTGCTTCACGGATCTTAAAGCCAAGCTTTTCATCGCGATTGTCAAGCTCTGCGCGTATCCCTTCCTCATAGAGTTTTGCCATGATCTCTTTTGCATAATCGTGGTATTTATCAGATACCGGCAACACTTTAGCCTGTACTGGTGAAAGCCAAACGGGGAACTTTCCTGCATAATGCTCAATCAAAATTCCCATGAAGCGGTCAATCGAGCCAAATACAACTCTGTGAAGCATGATCGGTCTATGTTTCTCGCCGTCTTCACCAATGTAATCAAGGTCAAATCGCTGAGGAAGCTGGAAATCAAGCTGTATTGTTCCGCACTGCCATGTTCTTCCAATGGAATCTTTTACGTGGAAATCAAGCTTAGGGCCATAGAAAGCGCCATCACCTTCATTGATCTTATATGGTTTTCCCACTCCTTCTACTGCCGCCTTAAGAGACTCTGTCGCCAGCTCCCAGTCCTCATCACTTCCAATTGAATTCTCCGGTCTTGTGGATAGCTCTATCTCATAAGGAAATCCAAACTTGGAATAAACCTCATCTATAAGTCTCATAACACCCTGAATCTCAGATAAAACCTGATCTTCACGCATAAAAATATGTGCATCATCCTGTGTAAAGCATCTTGCCCTCATGAGGCCGTGCAGAGTCCCGGACTTTTCTGCTCTGTGGACAATTCCAAGTTCCCCACATCTGATTGGAAACTCCCTGTATGAATGAGGCTTTGATTTATAAACCAGCATGCCTCCAGGACAGTTCATGGGTTTGATGGCATAATCCACATCATCAACGCTTGTCACATACATATTATCTCTGTAATGTTCCCAATGGCCTGACCTTTCCCAAAGTGACTTTGTCAGCATTATTGGTGTGGATATCTCCTGATAGCCTTCACGGACATGGATTTTTCTCCAGTAATCAATCAGCAGATTCTTAAGTATAAGGCCCTTTGGGAAATAGAAAGGAAGTCCAGGGCCTTCATCCATCAATGCGAACAACTCCAGCTCTTTTCCCAATACTCTGTGATCCCTTGCCTTTGCCTCCTCAAGCTGATGAAGATAATCATCCATCATAGATGCCTTTGGAAAAGAGATTCCGTATATCCTTGTAAGCATCTTATTATGTTCATCCCCACGCCAGTATGCCCCTGCAACTGAGAGGAGCCTGACTGCCTTTATGTGACTTACATTAACGATATGAGGGCCGGCGCAGAACTCCGCATAGTCACCCTGTTTGTAAAAAGATATTACTTCGCCCTCAGGAAGCTCCCTTATCATCTCAAGCTTAAACGGCTCATTTGCATTCTCCATATAGAAAAGAGCGTCTTTCTTAGGCAGCTCATACACCTGAAGTGACAAGGATTCCTTGATGATTCTGCGCATTTCTCTTTCTATTGCACCAAGGTCTTCTTCGTTAAAAGAAAAGCCAAAATCAAAGTCATAGTAGAATCCATTTTCAATTGCTGATCCTATAGCACACTTTGCCTGTGGATAAAGCCGCTTAACAGCCTGTGCCAGAACATGGGCACTTGTATGCCATAAAGCCTCCTTTCCCTCCTTTTCATCAAAAGATACTTCCATTACCTGACCATCTCTTTGTAATACTTTCATAATGTGTTGCTCCTTTCGTAAAAAGAATTATTAGTATCTGCAACAACATAAGAAATAGTGTCAAAAAATAAAAAAGCACCCAAAAGATCCACTGATCTTAAGGGTGCATTATGCACGGTTCCACCTTAACTTTTTACTTCAGATTCTAACAAATCCTATCCTTTGACGCAGGCATACGGCAACGCTTACTGTTGTTCAGCATTGCAGCTCAGGAATGGTTTTCGTCTGTTATCCTCATAAATGACTTCCACCAAGTGTCACTCTCTCTGGATGATTCATCACAAACTACTCTTTCCGTCAACGCTTTTCTTATGTTATTGAAATGATTCTAGCAAAGATCATCTTATAATGTCAACACAGATATTATCTAAGTTTACAGCTACAAACAATTACTTTTTGTGGACCACTTTCATGTGATCGTTTTTAGTATTCTCTTTCTAAACATCATTCTCTATATCTTTTATCTTCCTAGCAGGAACACCTCCTACAAGGGTATTATCAGGAATGTCTTTTGTTACTACTGCACCGGCAGCAACAACTACGTTATTTCCTATAGTAATCCCAGGGAGAATAGTTACGTTCCCACCAATCCAGACATCATTGCCTATATGCACCGGCCTTGCAATACCCAGATGCTTCCTTCTTCCCATGGGTGTGAGAGGATGATTGACAGTAGTAATCAAGGTATTGGGACCGATCATGACATTGTCCCCTATATAAACCTCTCTAATGTCCAGGATAGTCAGATTGTAATTTCCCGTAAAGTTATTGCCGATATGGATCTTCTTTCCATTGTCACAGTTAAAGGTCTTGGCAATCCATACTTTCTCACCCACACTTCCAAGCATTTCCTTTAGCTTCGCATATTGGCTTTCGTAATCTGTGTCATCTATTGCATTGTATTCACGGCACTGTAAAATAGCATTTTCCTTTCGAACCTCAACTTCCGGATCATCATAGCAGTACTCAAGCCCTGCTTCCAGCTTCTCAAGTTCAGTCATCAACCTGATCTCCTCTCTTTTTCTTATATGATGGCAGCTTCGCTATTAAAATTAGTCTTGTTCCCTGTCATACGTTTTCTGCACAAAATATACGCAGGAATGATGTATGCTGAAGTAAATACCCATGCAAGAGGTAACGCCAGGCAAACTCCGATATAGCCATACATCCCGGCTATGACTACTGCTCCGACCAGTCTACCGGCAGTTTCAAGTATTCCGGACGCCACAGTCAATTTAGCTTTCCCACTTCCCTGCAGTGCAAAGCAGAAACTCATCTGTATAGTAAGGAACCCGTAACCCATTACATAGAAAAGCAGGAACTGGTGTCCATATGTAATAACCTCTGCTTCGGCAGTATCTATAAAAAGTCCCATCATTGCAGGTCCAAAGAAGTAGGCAAAAACAGAAAGCACTATTGTAAGTGACCAGCCAATGATATTGACCAGCCTCAGTCCCTTATCTATCCTGTCATGTTTTCCTGCACCGTAGTTCTGACCAGCTATCGGAATCATGGCTTGACATACAGAATCGATTGAAGCTGACATTATCCCATAAAGCTTATTACCTGCAGTGCTTCCTGCAACATATACCGTACCCATTGCATTTATCGCAGCCTGAACTATAAGTATTCCTAAAGCGATAACTACCCCCTGAAGAGCCATTGGTATTGCGGTCATCAGCTGTTCTGCTGATACGTCATGTCCTATACGAAGATCTTTAGTAGTTATCTTGAGGCTTTCATTATTATGAACAATGTAATTCACAAGGAACAATACGGAAATCAACTGGGATGCCACAGTAGCAAGCGCTGCGCCTGCTACTCCCATTTTCAGAGTGCCTATCATGACTATATCCAGTACGATGTTTACCACAGAAGCAATAATAAGAACAATCACAGGCGTTCTGCTGTCACCAAGTGCTCTGAGTGATGCAGCCAGCAGATTGTAAAAAACAGTGCAGACAAGACCTGCAAATATCACGATAACATACTTATATGCAAAAGAATGAATCTCATCTGGTGTCTTTGTAAGATCAAGTACAGGCTTGGCCAGGAAAGTAGTTATAATCGTTAGTACAACTGACAAGATTGCTGATAAAACAAGGGCATTGCCAAAATACTTCTTTATTCCTTTATCATCACCTGCTCCAAATCTCTGAGATATTGAAACTGAAAATCCGTTGCCAAGACTTGTTGATATGCTGAATGCAAAGAAGGTAAGTCCTGTCGTTGATCCTACTCCGGCTAGTGCATTGACTCCAAGCATCCTGCCTACGATTATTGTATCTGCAAGGTTGTATAACTGCTGGAACAAAAGTCCCAGACATACCGGAACTGCGAACCTTATTATCTTTTCCAAAAGTCTTCCCTCTGTCATATCAACAGTTTTTTCTTTCATCTTCTGCATGGCACTTTTACTCCTGTCATTATTTCTTTTCAGTTCTTAATTCATTTATACCGCCAGCAGCAGAAAACTAATATCATTTATATTGTCTTTTTATCGTTTATATGTGTTAAAATTGTTTTGAAAACTGTGGATGAATCATATGAGGAGATCAGATATGGCAAAAAGAGTTAAACAGCCTGATGCGCAGGTCGCCATGATGAATTTCATAGGACGCGAGAACAATTTCATTCATTTCCAATATGAAAAAGAAATGCTGCAGTACCAGATGATGAAAGCAGGTGATGATGGTGCTGCAGAGGAAAGCCACAGGATGATGCTTCAGGGTGCCAAAACCTCAAAGCTTGCAGATGATCCGGTCACACACATGAAATACCTCTTTATCTGTAATGCCACTCTCATGACCAGATTTGCGATAGAGGGCGGACTTAATTCAGAAACTGCATATAACACCAGTGACCTTTACATCTATAACATGAACAAATGCGTATCCGTGGATGAGGTTCTTGAGCTCCATTACGAGATGGTATCCTATTTCACCAAATGCATGCAGAACCTGAAAAAGGAAAACATAATATCCAAACATGTTTCAAGATGCCTGGATTATATAGACCGGCACCTTAATGAAAAGATCCTGCTTGAACAGCTGGCAACTCATGTCGGGTTAAACACAAGCTATCTATCTGTATTATTCAAAAAAGAAACCGGCCTCTCAGTATCCGACTATATTCTGAGAAGGAAGCTGGAAGTCGCTGAAAACATGCTGAAAAATTCTGATTATAACTGTGCTGAGATAAGCAGCTTTCTTGCTTTCAATTCACAGAGTCACTTTACAGAATCTTTCCGCAAAAAGAACGGAGTAACTCCCAAGCAGTTTCGGGACAGGGAATACAGACATCACATTTCACGTTAAAATGGACCACTTTAGTTAACCAAAGAAAAAAGCTGTAAACCCAGATATTATCTAAGTTTACAGCCACATGAAATTACTGCCGGCGACCGGGATCGAACTTTTCGGAATCCCGCAAATCCGCAGAGAAAGGGGGCTTCGCCGACCCTGTCTCTTTTATAGACCACTTTGTGGACCACTTTACTTCGTTTTACAAGTAGACCTATTGAAACTCCAAATTTGTTCTGAGTTTTTTTGTTGCTTTCAACCACTCATTCATCAAAATCAAACTCGTCCAGATCAGCCATATAAAACTCAGACCAGCTGAACTGTTTCATGAAATCCCCCATATACTTGTACTTTGAAGCGTCCTTCTTTTCGAGCCAGTCATAAAGGTCGCACTCTATCCTGTCTTTTGCTATAGAAAGACTTCCTCTCTGTTTCAGGATGATTCCCTCAAGCCCCAGCCTTGTAAAGGTGTTTTGAAGGTCCTGCCTAAGGTTCTTTAAATAGGACATCTTTTTCTCGGGATCACCCTCATCTTCCCAAAGGTTGGCGATAAGCTCACCGTTGGTGGTCTGGGCGCCTTTATTGGCAATAAGGATGGCCACAATCTCTTTTGTCTTCTTGTACTTGAACTCTATGGGCTTTCCGTCCACAAAGAACTCAAAATTGCCAAAAGTCTGGGCAAATACCCTCTTATGGTCACCAAACTTCTCTGCATAACGAAGCTCCGCCAGCTCTTTTCTCACTTTGCTCTCTGTGGCAGGCTTTAACATATATCCGCTGGCATGCATGTCCATGGCCTCAAAGCCATACTCCTTATGAGCTGAAAGAAAAATAATATTCATGAAAGGATTCATCTTCTTCAGATAAAGCCCCAGCTCAACGCCGTCAAGTTCCGGCATATTTATATCAAGGATTGCCATGTCTATCTCTTCTTCTCTGGCTTTGGCCAAAGCAGAAAGGGGATTGTCGAAGGCAGTAAAATCTGCGTCCGGAATAACCTCTCCAACGATCGATGAAATGAGCTTCAGATCCTTTTTGTTGTCGTCAACGGCAATAACCTTCATCAGGCACCTCCTCTGGGAAGAGATACTGAAGAAATATGCTGATTCTTCCTCTGTTCCGTAGTCATATGCAAAGGATCTGCCTCGCCAACAATAAGCATTTTTCTGTCTTTTTGTGCGGCATCATGAAGGTCTCCGCAGCGAAGATCTGCTATTACCAGGGCCGCAAACCTGTCATAATTATCCTCATCTATCACATAAAACTCGTGCTTCATCCTGTACCAGTGCGCCGAGTCATATCCCACTTCACCGATATAAAGGCGATCAGCCGTATCAGCTACATCGTCAACTCCGGCGATTTCTCCGATCTTCAGTCCGGTATCCTCACAAAACAAAAGTCCATAGGTCTTTAAAACCCTGTCCCTTACAGTCTCTTTTTCTCCGTTTCTGCAGATCTTTCCGGTGAACGAATCCATTACCTCATAGTAATAGTCCTGAGCATGCTCGCTCTTTTCAAAATCCAGTATCGCCTCATAGAACTTCCTGTCAATCCTTGTCTCAGACATCAGATCATTCCTCCGTCATTTCCGCCATTATATGAAAGGCACAGCATGGTCATATCATCAAATTGTTCCGCATCCTTGGTAAAAGAGCTAATGGCGTCCGAAACACCCTTAACAACTGTCTCCGGATCATCTTTCTCATGATTCCTGAGAGCCTCAAGCAGCGCATCCCGCCCGAAGAACTTTCCTTCAGCATCGGATGCCTCCGGCACGCCATCCGTATACAAAAATACCTTATCTCCAGGGAAAAGCGCTATCTCCTGCTCCTCATATTTCATCCCCGGTATTATACCTATAGCAGGTTTCTTCTGGCCCCTGACCAGCTCAAAGCTATTTTCCTTCATATAAAATGCTGCCGGTTCATGTCCCGCATTTGCATAGATAAGGCGCCCCGTGGACACTTCAAGGATCCCCAGCCATACTGTTACGAACATTCTCAGTTTGTTGTTTTCGCAGACAACTTCATTTGTATCTGTAAGGACCCGGGCCGGTGACTTATCCGTCCTTGCACTGCTTCTTATGACAGATTGAACAGACATCATGAAAAGCGCTGCAGGAATTCCTTTATCCGACACATCTGCTATAGCAAAGCAAAGATGATCATCATCAACAGGGAAGAAATCATAGAAATCACCACCGACAACCTTGGCTGCCTCCATACTTGCATAGATATCGAATTCTCTTTTGTCCGGAAAAGCAGGAAAGATATCCGGAAGTGCGCTCTTCTGGATCTGAGCTGCCATGTCAAGTTCTGCTCTGGCACGCTCTTCTTTAGCTGTCATGTCTTTAATACTTTCAACATAGGCCGACAGCTCTTTTTCCATATCTGCCATCACACTTCCCAGCTTCTCAATCTCATCTCCTGTATTTATATCAAGAGAAGAGAAATGCTGAGAGTCTGAAATCCCTGCCTTTTTGTCTTTTATGTAATCCTTCGCTGCGGTGGATATTGTATTGATCGGCTTTGCCAGTGTTTTGGCAAAATGCCTGTTAAGTAAAAAGGCAAAAAGAATCGAAGCAGCCACAATGGCAATGATATAGCGGATAAGAAACATCGCAATGTCAAAGGCCATATTTTTGAGGGCATAATCCGCCATAAGAAAACCATAGGTGGCTTTCTGTGAATCTCTGAGCCTGACGCCTGTTGCAGCTATCCAGTCTCCCCTGTCGTTCCTGCGAATACTGCAGGGAACAGTAATGCTAATGCTTTGAAGTTTTTCTACTTCCTGAGGAGAAATATACTCCCAGTCCCCTGTCTCATATGTGGTATCACCATAATGCCCCGTGTCGATTACATGAACGAACACATTTGTGTCTTTGTCATAGGCCACAAAGTATATATTCTCATACGAATTTATACTTTGGTAATGCTTGAGATAATCTGTGAGCTGTTTATAATCCTCCAGTTCACAGACATGAGAAAAGTGCCGTCGATATTCATCAGTGCCCGTAGACGCTCTTTCCTCTTCGGACAGTCTCCTATACGCAGTAACGGCATCTTCGGCAAGTACCTCTGTATCTGCAAAATCCTTAGACGCAACGATGGCTGTCCCCAACATATAAAAAGTATCTGTCATATTTTCTGCAAGCAGCGTCCAGAAAAATGAGACCGTTCCCACAATAAGACCTATAAAGGCCACAAGAAGTGAAACCGCCACCGCTGTATTGGTCACGCGTCTCGCCAACAGAGTATTCTTTTGTTTTTTCCCGTTTTTAACCATACATTTATTATAGCAGTTTTGTGCACCTTTATACGATTATATGTTATCATTGAAACATAGAAAGGAGTTTCTATGGATTTCTCTGTAAATAAGACTTTAGACGGAAAAAAGCTAACGGCAGAAGTCATTGGTTCCCTTAACACCAATACTTCTCCGCTTTTGTTAAAAGAACTGGAAAACGCCCTTGAGAATATCGACGAGCTCGTCCTTGATCTTAAAGAGATGCCCTACACTTCATCCGCAGGCGTAAGGGCAATCCTGCTGATGCTTCAGACAATGGAAAAGCACGGTACCATGAAGCTTGTCAATGTAAATGACGAAGTGAAAGAGCTTCTGGATACCATTGGTTTTTTGGAACTGTTAACAGTAGAATGAATGAGAGCCGGTCATCTGACCGGCTCTTTTTGGTAGATAAGTTATTAGACAGTAAATAACTGAATATTCATAAGCTGCGTGATAATAATAGCGGTGCAGATCACGAAGTAAAGGGCTACGCCCGGATTAAAGTAAACCGTCCTGAATACGCTTTTCTTCTCGATACAGGTATCCATGCTGTTATCAGGCTGAAATCTCTTTTTCCTAATCCATCAAAGCTTAAAAGCACCCTGTATCGGTTTCCCGAACAGGGTGCTCTCACTTAAGATGATCCTACATTATTACCTTGTTCTGAAGTAGATGAATGACGCTCCCTTGTTCTGTGCATTTTCGTAACTTCTGTCTGTAAGAAGAACAGTGTAGTTCTCTTTTGCATTTACATCATCTACTTTATATCCATTTACTCCGCAAGAATTCTCGGTTCTGTTCCAGAATGTGCTTTCTCTGTTTACTGCTTCTGATACCAGGATTCCGCCATCGGGCATTGTCTGTACGTTAAATCCGCAGTATGCAAGGTAATCCTTGATTGTCATGTTCATAGCTTTTGCCTGCTTTGCGATCTTCTTGATATCCTCAGTTGTGAGCTTACCTTTATTGAGATCTTTCTTCACCTCATCATATACGTCTTTGTTGTCGATTGAAGATTCATATTCATAATCGTCTTTAACATAACCGTTATAGTCATCTCCTTTGAAACTGCATAGGTTGTCACAGAGCCATACACCTTCCTTATTGTTTTTATTTCCGATATAAACTGTCTTTGCCTTATGGTAATACATTTTTGCTGTAGAGAAGATTCCCCTTGTTCTGGACTTTACCAGATCATTTGATGCATCAGTTTTAACCGGATTTGTAAAGATTCCTGTGATGAAATCTATTCTTACCTGGATGGCATCCTTGTTAGTCTTAATGGCCTTGTAGTATTCACGGGTTTTCTCATCCAGCTTGTTAACCTCATCCTCGCTAAGGTCACATACCTGCTTCTGCATGTTCAGGATTTGAAGAACGTTGTTACAGGATTCAGTGAATCTCTGAAGTCTTGCCTGAATGTACTTCTCTGCCTTCTGCATTGCCTCTCCAGAGAACAGGCTGCTGTCTTTGTGATAATCATAGAGAAGATCAAAATAACTTCTGTCGTCCTTGTCGGATGTCTTTCCGCCCTGAAGAACCTTTCCTGCATTTCTGAGGTAATCGAATACACTCAGATCTCCTCTGAGCCAGTCAGCCTCTCCACCGATCGTATAAGCGTTTCTGATAAGTTTCTCGGTGTCGCTGTAGGAGTTAACCTGATTTGTTAACTCAATTTCTTTAACTCTGTTATCAACATATTCATCAAAAGCATTAAGTGTATTATTATATGACTGGAAAGCTTCTGCGTTAATATTGTCATCCTTCATTTCCTTCTGCATCTGCTTAAGCTCACCAATGACTCTGTCAGCTTCTTCATGAACAGTCTGGGTAAGATCAGGCCCCTTGTCCTCCTCAAGTCCAATGCCTTTCTTGAAAAGACTTTTTATCGGACCACCATAGATATCTGATCCGGGAACCTTTTCAATGAGCTTGTCAATGCCGTTTGAAACTACTTCCTTAAGCATATCCATTCCGAACTCTGCAATATCATCTTCAAGGCTCTGCTCTTCCTCGGTAAGCTCTACCTGACCGCCTTCTGTGGTTTTTTCAGCAAGCTTTGTATTTACTGTGCTGAGCTTCTTATAGTAGTCCATGATCTCGGTCAATGACATGCCCTTGACCTTCTTCTCAAGCTCTGCTTTTGCCTTGGCCTTTTCTTCAGCAGCCTTCTTTTCAGCCTCTGCCCTTGCCTTTTGCTCTGCGTCTATTCTCTCTGCCTGTTTATCTGCAAAAACTTCACTCACATCTCCGGACTCGATTATTTCTGTATTTCCGGGTTTTAATCTAAACATTTTTGTTGCAACGACGTTTCCATCCTTGTCAGTCATCATGACAGTCTGAATAACCTCGCCATTGCTGTAGTAATCCACTCTGGTCTTCATACCGGGTCTCATAAGAATGCCAAAAGCAGAAATGGGATCTGTAGAATTTTCTTCTGATCTTACGATAGTAGGAAGGTTGCCGTCAGCTTCTCCCTGTACTGTATCAGGATCAGTGTCATCCACGAAGTTTCCGGCCTTTGCTGTTCCGATTTCTACCGGAACTTCCTCGTCGGCTGTGGTAACAATTTTTTCTTCAACTGTAGCAACCTCTTTAACAGGAGCTGCATTCTCTACAACTTCCACCTCTTCTGCCGGAACTGCCTCTGCTTCTGCTGCCTCAGGTGCTGCTGTCTCAGGCTCTTCGTTTTCTTCAAAGTTACCGGCCTTTGCTGTTCCCATCTCCACAGGTGCAGGTGCTTCAATTACCGGTGCTTCTTCTACTTCTGCGTATTCAGGTGCGGGATGCATTCCTGAAGGTGCTTCATCATCTTTTGCTGTCTCAGGTACTACTGCTTCAGGTGCAGGTGCCTCAGGTTCTTCGGTTTCTTCGAAGTTACCGGCCTTTGCTGTTCCCATCTCTACAGGTGCAGGTACTTCAATTACCTGTGCTTCTTCTATTTCTGCATATTCAGGTGCCGGCTGCATTCCTGAAGGTGCTTCATCATCTTTTGCTGTCTCAGGTACTACCTCTTCAGGTGCTGCTGCCTGCTCTACTGCTACTGTTACTTCTTCGGGATCTGCTGCATATGTTGTGACTGTTGCCACATTTGACATGATCATTATTGCTGCAAGTCCACCGGTTAATGCTCTTACTCTGTTCATTCTGTTTGCCATAATCTTAATCTCCTTTTTCTTTGATTTTTTATCGGTTTGTTTCGCTTGTTGTTTGCTTTTGTTTTTTGTTACTTTGTGATCTCATCTTAGCAACCTGTTGGTCACAGAACGGTCACACATGTTTTTCATTACTTTTTTGTTCCGGTCGGTTGTTATGGTCATATAATACAAACCCAAAGGACACAAAAGAGTCACACAAAAAAATCGCCAGCTAACAAGCTGACGATATGACTTATGAGGCAACCTCTGGTAAACCTCTTTTTTGAACATGAAACTTAGATTTTATGCGGTTTCTGACTTTTTTACCCTTCGTTCGATTCCCTTTACTTTTACGCCCAATGTTTCCGCCAATTGTTCTGCTTAATTTTTTGAATTCTGCAATGCATGTTTTGCCAATTCAGTTCGTATCTTTGAGCGTTTTATATATCACCATTAAAGAAACTCTATAATCGCCTTGCTGATTCTGTAACAGCTTATTTGCAGAAAACTTTAGGCCATTCTAATAGAGCCATGACAGAACACTATATCTTCGAGGAAGTGAAAGAGCCTAAAGATATCGAAGGACAGCCTGATAGAGCTCTAAGTATTGGCTAAACAATCTGTGTTTTTAAGAAATCAATTTCCTTCAAATACAGATTTATAAAGAGATGGACCACATTTGGACCGAAATGGACCACTTTAGTTAAACAAAGAAAAAAGCTGTAAACTCAGATAAACTCTAAGCTTACAGCCACACATATTACTGCCGGCGACCGGGATCGAACCGGTACGGGTATTACTACCCACGGGATTTTAAGTCCCGGGCGTCTGCCAGTTCCGCCACGCCGGCATTTACCATATTGTGTTGTGGTAAAAAATACGCGATATGCAATTGCTACATATCGCGTGAGTGGGGCCTACAGGGCTCGAACCTGTGACCCTCTGCTTGTAAGGCAGATGCTCTCCCAGCTGAGCTAAGACCCCTCTTTAATATACTGGGTTAATACGCGGTCTTTCAATATACTATTAAAAAACCAGAGTGGAGCTTCAGGGACTTGAACCCGGGACCGACCGGTTATGAGCCGGTTGCTCTAACCAACTGAGCTAAAGCTCCTGATAAATGACTCCGACGAGAATCGAACTCGTGTTACCGCCGTGAAAGGGCGATGTCTTGACCGCTTGACCACGGAGCCCAATGCTTGGTGATCGCTGTCTCGATCTAGCTCCCCCTGTCGGACTCGAACCAACGACACTTCGGTTAACAGCCGAATGCTCTACCGACTGAGCTAAGGAGGAT
>NZ_RAIR01000029.1 GCF_003625485.1 Butyrivibrio sp. CB08 | reverse complement strand
CTTTCGGCCGCTTACGTCTTAACCGTCGTGTTCGGGATGGGAACGGGTGTTACCCATAAGCGCATCGCCACCGGAAAAGTGTGTTGTAAGGTTCGCGCAGTCGCTTGTTTCCTCACCGCAACCGACTTCGTCGCTTGCTGCTCGGTCACGCTCTCATACGAATTTCTCTTTTCATCTGCACATCTGAGCAAGCTCATGTGCATCTGCAAAGTGAAATTCCTGCGCTCACTTTGACAACTAGACAGTAATACAACTCCCTACTTCATTCCTATTTCCTTAGAAAGGAGGTGATCCAGCCGCAGGTTCTCCTACGGCTACCTTGTTACGACTTCACCCCAGTTATCCGAC
>NZ_RAIR01000014.1 GCF_003625485.1 Butyrivibrio sp. CB08 | reverse complement strand
ATCCCAGACTAAATGCAACAGCAGTTATTTTTGTTGCTTTTAATCTAGGATTAGTGCGTTTATTATGGTATTTTACTGGTTTTTTAAATTTACAGCTAGATTATTCGTAAAACATGGGTTTTGCGAATAGTTTGCACGTATGAGAAGCGAGCGAGCGCCCTCTCAGAAGCCAGTATCTATCTGCATTTCTAGCATTCCCATGCTCATAAAAGTTGCGTTAACTATTTCAATTATCGTAATGTAAGTCTCGTTAACTATTTCATAAAAACTCCGGCAATGTCGATGTTTACTGATTTGCACATGTTTTATTCGTGATACAAAAGTGTTGCGTTTACTATGACAAAAATAAGGCGGCCCTTCAGGACCGCCTTTCATCACCGCAACTACTGTTGCAGATTTGGCTTTTCTACAGTTGTAATTTTATTCTCGAGTGCATCGGGTAGCCAATCAACAATTCCTGCAATGCCACCGGTAGTAGCTTCCAGCTCATGTGAATCTAGTTCTTCTTTATCTCCACTTATATTGCACTTCTCATGCCACTTTGTTATCTTGGCAATACCCTCTTCATAAGTAATTCCTCCAAACTCTATATATTTCGATACACCAGAACAGTATATTGCAAACAGCTCATCATTGAATGCCTGGTTATTTGCGTCAAAGCCTTCGCTTCTCAAATACCCTTCAGCAGCCTCAATGATGCTTTTAACAGCCAGATCCTCAACGCTATGCTCGTACAGCACATCTTCAGAAAGTATGCTTTCAATGTATGTTTTGCAAGACAACCTTTCTTTACTCAGAAGACTATTTGGATGCATGCCGAAGTATTTCATAATGCAATCAATCACCTGAGTTCTTTTATTTTCGTTTGGGGTTATTTCAGGACTTTCAACGTGAATCAGATATCTCTCTGCAGAAAATGCCATAGGCTATCCTCTCAATCTTGTATACGACGCCATCAGTTTCTTTGCTAACCTTATGACTTGATATAATACTATTATATATGTACATGGAATGTCCCGCAAAGCGATAGTTGCGATAACCTCTTCACTGTTCGTGGTATTGGTTGCGTTAACTATTTCATAATAATCCCCACAAATACTGATATTACCTGAAATGCACAAGCTTTATTCGTAATACGAAAAGTGTGCGTTTAGTATGGCAATCATCGTGATATCTCTGTCTTTACTGATGTATTATGGTGAATGAAACCACCTTTCATCTTCCTCTTTCCTTCCTGCATTTAAGAGGATAGCATGCAGATATATTGAAGTCAGTACCAACGGGGTCGCAATTCAGTCGCAAATAAGTGTCAAAAAAAGCAGGTCCGAAGACCTGCTCCATACAACTATACATTTTTATCTTCCGATAAAACCCACTATCGCACATCAGCATTTCTTGTGTAACGTGCATCTTTGTACGTTCCTATAAAACTAATGAGTTTAATCTTCCCTCGATATAAACTGTTATCCGACTTTGTTTACAAGACTTCCTATTCCTTGTTATCGACTTTTTATTTGCAGACTGTAATATAATCTCTTAACGAATTATATCAAAAATCCCAAAACGAAGATATGAACGGATTGTACTCTTCATGAGAGCAGTGCTTTGTCACTGGCAAATTCTTCGCCTGATACGGAAGTAAACTTGTGAAGCAGATCTTCAACGGTCAGCCTGGCCTTCTCTTCACCCCGGATATCCAGGATTACTCTGCCTTCATTCATCATGATCAGTCTGTTTCCGTATGCGATCGCATCTTTCATGTTATGTGTAATCATCAGCGTAGTCAGGTTATCTTTTGAAACCACTTTTTCAGTCGCGGCAAGAACCTTTTCCGCCGTCTTCGGGTCAAGTGCCGCCGTATGCTCATCAAGGAGCAGGATCTTAGGTGTCTGCAGCGTCGCCATAAGAAGCGTGAGCGCCTGCCGCTGTCCACCGGACAGAAGGCCCACCTTGGCAGTCAGCCTGTCTTCAAGACCAAGATCCAGGATCTTCAGCTGTTCCCTGAATCTTTCTTTTTCTTTGCGTGTAACCTCGGGTCTGAACGGAGAACGTCCTTTTCCGCGGCGCAGAGCCAGCGCCATGTTTTCCTCGATCTGCATGGTCGCTGCGGTTCCGGTCATCGGATCCTGAAAAACTCTTCCGATCAGTGATGCCCGCTTGAATGCCGGAAGCCCCGTCACATTCATGCCGGCAATCTGTATGCTTCCCGAATCGATCGGCCATACGCCCGCCACAGCATTCAGCATAGTCGATTTTCCCGCACCGTTTCCGCCGATGACGGTTACGAAATCACCTTTTTCAAGGGTCAGATCAACGCCGTCCAAGGCAATTTTTTCATTGATCGTTCCGGGATTGAAAGCCTTGCGTACATCTTTGATCTCAAGCATTATTTCTGACATCTCTCAGGCCTCCTTTCCGTCATTCTGCGTCTGCTGTGCGTTCTTACCGGCTTTCTTGAATGATGAGATCCGCATCTTTTGCAGATATGGCACGGCAAGGAAAATGGCTACAATGATCGCTGTCAACATCTTCAGATAGTTTGTATCCAGTTTGAGCCAGAGAACGATCTCAACTACGATATAATAGATCACGCCGCCAAGCGCGACAAATGTGAGGCGCAGCGCAAAGTTCATGTGTTTCCTGAACAGAGCATCGCCGATCACTTCTCCGATAATCACAGCGGCCAGTCCGATCACGATCGCACCACGGCCCATATTAATGTCCGCATATCCCTGGAACTGGGTCATGATCCCACCGGCCAGTGCCACGATCCCGTTTGACAGGGCGAGCCCGATCACCTTCATCAGATTAATATTGATCCCGTTGGCACCTGCCATCTGCTGGTTGCAGCCTGTCGCGCGGATCGCGCTTCCCTGTTCGGTACCGAAATACAAATACAAAACCGCGATGATCACCGCTACAAGTACCACACCGACAACGATCGAATAGGTGACAAATCTGGACGATAGCATCAGCACAAATTTATCGACACTTACCGCCTGATTTGCCTTCATGTCCATAATGGCAAGATTCAGCGAATAAAGTGCATACTGAGTCAGGATTCCGGCAAGGATCGCAGGGATTCCGAGAAGCGTATGCAAAAGTCCGGTCACCACTCCTGCGATCAGACCGCAGACAAGCGCTACAAGAACAGCCGCATAAGGATTCCATCCCGCTAAGATCAGCATGACTGTCACTGCTCCGCCGGTACAAAAAGTGCCGTCAACGGAAAGGTCCGCTATGTCAAGAAGACGGAACGTGATATAAACACCCAGCGCAACAATGCCCCAGATCAGTCCCTGCGCGATACCTGCCGGCAACCGGTTTAAAAGCGTCAGCGGTGTTAATGATTGAAAATAAGCTGTGATATCCATAGATTTTTTTCCTCGTCCGATCACTCTTCGGCAATTGCCGTATACCCCTCTGGGATCTCAATACCGAGTTTCTCGCAAATGACCGGATTATAAACCTTGACCGGATTATCATAATATTCGATCGGCATGGTTGCGATATCCGCTTCCCCTGTCAGAATCTTAACCGCCATTTCACCCGTGGTCTTTCCGAGTTCATAGTAGTCAATTGTCAGTGCGGCAACACCGCAGCCCTTTGCAATACCTTCTTCGCCGGCCACAATGGGAACCCCGGCAGGAAGCGCAACATTGTTAATCGCTTCTGTACAGGAAGCAGCGGTATTATCGGTCGGAATATAAAGTGCATCGTTTTCATCGCATGCAGACTGGGTGACACTTGCCACATCGTTGGAGTCCGCAAATGTATACACGGTCACTTTCAGACCGTCTCCTTCAAGCACCGCTTTTACCGTATCTGCCTGATATACCGAATTTGCCTCCGCAGAGCAGTAAAGAATGCCGACATTTTTGGCTTCGGGGAAGAGTTCCTCGATCATCTTTGCCTGCTTCTCAAGCGGTGCAAGATCGGATGTACCGGAGATGTTTCTGCCTACCGTACCGTTAAAACCATCCAGGGAAAGCGCGACACCATACTCTGTGATCGAAGTTCCGAGAATCGGAATTTCCGTAGTTGATGAAGCTGCAGCCTGAAGTGCCGGAGTGGCATTGGCAAGCATAAGATCCACGCCGTCGGAAGCAAATCCCGCGCAGATCGTCGTACACTGTGCGCTGTCTCCTGCCGCATTCTGTTCATCAAATGTAACGGCATCTTCACCGAGTTTTGCCGTAATCGCATCCTTAAATCCCTGCGTTGCTGCATCTAACGCCACATGCTGTACCAGCTGGCAGATCCCGACAGTGTAGTGCACTGACTCATCAGTAGCTTCCGTTTCCGTATCCGCAGCTGGCTCTGTATCCGCAGCAGATTCAGCAGCCGTTTCAACTGCCTCTTCCTTGTTCTCGTCAGCCTGAGCGGTCCCGCCTGCAGCAGCTGTTCCGCCAACGCCGCAGGCAGCCATTGAAACAGCTACAACTGCAGCCAGGGCTAAGCTCAATAGTTTTCTCATTCTGTTTTTCATAATCATTCTCCTCTTTATCTTTACTCCACCGGATCAGCCGGCATGATCTGCGCTTTGCATTGGCACTTCAACGCTTTGACGTATTAAATCAATTATATGTTATCGGAACACGCTTTGCAATACATATTTTGTGCCGCTCTCCAATTGATTTTTGTCATGAAATGATCAGAAATAAAAAAGAAAAGACGCTTCATCCTCAAACGGATGAAACGCCCTTGTTTCCTGATTGATGTGCTTATCATATCACTAATACCTTATTCAGACAAGACAGGCACAAAGTTTTGTGCCTGTCTTTTTTGTATTTCGTTAGAGTACATTATTCATGGTATGATTAATGAGGGTTTTTAAATTTGAAGCTGGATTATTCGTAAAACATGGGTTTTTTTTGCGAATAGTTATAAATGGGGCTAAAACCCTGCTATCTCAACGATTTGAGGAGGAGTAAAAATGATTTTAGTGTTTGTTGTGCAGCTAATTGTATGTGTTCTGATCCTTAAATTTCTCATTAAGAGAAAAGTTGGCGAGCCATTTTCCAAGAAAGCTGTGGCAAAATTCTTTGGATTTGGCGGTCTAGCGCTGATCGTTGCCTTGGTAATCTCTATGGTTTTATCCATTAAAGATGACGCATTTTACGGTCTTAATCCACTTTTGGCAGGATTTGTCACAGCTCTTTTAACAGCTTCTCTTTATGAAGAGGTAGTAAAATACATATTCTTGCGCCTTGCACTTCATAAAAACACTGAGGCTGTCAGCTGGCTCGATATCACAATTGCAGCAGCCATCTTTGGCGGCGGTTTCTGTATCCTGGAGGATCTGGAGTTTGCAATTATAGGCAGCTCAAATATAGCCAGAGCCTTTCTTCCAGGTCATATTCTGTTTCAGCTGATTATGGGATATTTTTACGGAAAAGCGCGACAGACGGGGCAGAAAAAGTACCATGTGCTCTCTCTTGCTATTCCTATCTTAGTTCACACTTTGTATGATACCTTCATTATTGCATTGAAGTTCTCTATTGGAAATCTCGATGAAGTTACTCCAGATGACTATGAGAAGATAATGCAGCTGCCATATGCAGGTTACATTATTCCTATGGCAGCATGCACCATTATTGCGGGAATTGCGATGATCGTAGCTATCATAGTTATGTGTAGAAAAGTTGATAAGTGGAGCAAACAGCAACAAGCTGCAGAATAAAGCACTCTCTCACTTTTTCTTTTCGTGCTCCTTAACAAGCGCATCATGTATAGCCCTGGCGATGATTTCGTCCGGGGCTTTTTTCATAACTGCAGCATGAGGGTTCTCCTTGATCTTTATCTCAGCTTTTTTTCCGGGATTATTCTTTGTAGGCATCAATTTCCTCCGTAAGCTTGCGGTGGTTAATTGTTGGCATCAAGTTCAATTGAATTGGCAATATAGCATGTGAATCCATGATCATTGCAGTATCTTTCAATCTGTTTCTTTAATGCCTCATCCTTTGTGTATTCCAAAATGTAGATATCTGCGCCTTTGGCAGCGTATTTTTCCAAATATTCCTGAAAATAACTTCGATCTTCATCCAGGGCAGTTCCAAAAGTGCCAGTATTCCAGAGAATCCTGGAAAAGACTGACTCCTGATTGATACCTGTAATGACGTCACTCCATATTCCACCTGCCTCACAGTAAGCATCCATATAAGCATCGCCGCCGTTTATGATTACAGGTTTACCAGTTTGAATCAGGTCAGACATTATTGCTGAAATTCCGTTGAGGATGTCTTGCAAGGGATATTGATAATACACATCGCAGTTATCGACGAAAAATCCATCTATTCCCTTTTCCAGTAGAAGCTTCTTAAGTTCTTTAGTTAGAAAATTCTGCCATCTTTCATTAGAAACATCCATCCAGTATTCTCCGTCCCAGTTTTCATACGCTCCAAGGGACAGATCTTTGTATTCGTCGTAATAATCTCGGAATTCTTCCAAAGAGCCAATGTTAATGTAGGAATAGACCTCATGTCCACTGGACTGAAAGCTTTCTATCTCGTTTTTGGTGTAATACTGGGCATCGATCACCACCAGGTCATAGTCTTTAAACTGATCAAGACCACCCTCTGATCCCAGGAAGACACCGTATGCTTTGTTTTCTTTCTGATCGCATGAAACTAGAAAAATTGCCGCCAGAACAAGCACAAAAGCAAGTCGAATCTTTTTCAAATTTGTCATAAGACTTCACACCTTAAATCCTCGTTCATCAGCAACGACAGGTATCTCTTCCACCTGCATACCCTCGATGGATACAAAGGTCCCCTGCTCCACCATTTGAAAAACCTTGTCGATCTGGGCTTCTGTGCCCTGAATCTCCATGGAAACTGAACCGTCGTAGTTGTTGGAAACCCAGCCGGTTGCGCCAACGAGGTTTGCAGCATAGACAGTTCTGTACCTGAAGCCTACGCCCTGCACGGATCCATATACAGTTATGGCTTTTCTGATGACTTTTGAGTCGTAATCACTCATTCTTCGCTATTTCTTCCTTCATTCTGCTGATGCCGAACTTTGCTACTTCAAGGTCTTCTTCAGAGAGCGCTCCGCTGAAGGCAAAAGACATCTTGAAGCCCTCAAACTCTTCATACGCCCCGCCCACAAAGCCGTACTCTCCAAGAATTGGCTTGTGGTCTGGATTCCCGCTGTCAGCCTCTGTGGCAATTGATTCGCCGCACTTGGACCATGCAATAGCCACAAGATTCCAGCCTTCTTTCTTATTGTGAGGAGTGTCCACTACTTTCATTTCGCCGATCCAGTCCACAGTTTCGCCCCTGTTTAAGACTGATGCAACTGCAACGCCCTGAATCCCCATTTCATGGGCTTTATTCTTCATGTCCTCAAGGACAACAACAAGACAATTTCTAAGTGTTTCGTTTGTCATAGCTACTCCTCTCCTCCCCGTTAGTTGTTATTCTCTTCAGCCAGCTTGCAAAGTGACTCAAAAAGCTCTGGCTGTTCCTGTTTCATTCTGATGGGCCTTCCCTCGGTATTAAGAAATGCGTGGGAGGATGTGCCCTGGCACACGATATTTCCGGCTTCATCCTTCATATCGTAGGATAAGTGTAACTTGACGCCCTTAAACTCTTTTACCGAAACGCAGATAGAAACCTTATCTGAAAAGGTCGTGGTGCGCTTGTAATCGCATGTTACCGCTAAAACCGGTGAAATGATCCCCTTCTCTTCAAGCTTGGCGTAGTCCCAGCCATTCTGGGCAAGGAAATCGATCCTGGCCTCCTCCATCCATCTGATGTAGTTGGAGTGATGGGTTATGCCCATCTTGTCTGTCTCGTAGTATTGCACTGTATGAATGTAGTCCATCATCTCACCTCAGTCTTCCTTCTATCTTCTTCTGATTATATCAGATTTTTTAAGCCTGGACTCCCGCATCATTGCTACATTTTGCATCCATCTGCCTGATTTTTGCTCTGCTGATCTTTCCATTTGATGTTCTTGGGAGAGAGTCAACAAAAGAGATGATCCTTGGGTATTTATATATCGCTGCCCTTTTCTTGACGTATTCCTGAAGCTCTGTGCCAAGCTTTTTGCTGCTGGAATAGCCCTTGTTTAGTATCACTGAAGCCTTCACAACAGAGCCCCTTGTCTTAGATGGGAAGCCCGTTACGGCGCACTCAAAGACAGCCGGATGTTTCATCAGGATATCCTCAACCTCTGAAGGGCCAATGCGATAGCCGCTGGACTTTATCACATCGTCATTTCTTCCAACAAAGTAGAAGTTCCCATTTTCATCCTGAAAAGCCTTGTCCTTTGTGTGGTAAACGCCGCCTTCCCACACTTCCTGGTACTGCGCGTCATCCTCAAGGTATCCCTTGAACACACCAAGAGGTCTTTTGCCATCTTGGGGAATTATAACGATCTCGCCCTCTGACCCTCTTGGGACTTCTCTTCCGCTCTCGTCCACAAGCCTTATGTTGTAGAGAGGAGACACTTTGCCAATCGAGCCACCGGATGTGGCGTCCCTGCCCTCACCAAGGGAATTACATATCAAAAGAGCTGTCTCCGTCTGTCCAAATCCTTCCCTGACGAAAAGGCCTGTCATTTTGGTAAACTTTCTTGAAACCTCCTCTGGCATTGGCTCTCCTGCTGTTGTAGTGTGTCTGAGGCTACTTAAGTTATAGGCAGATAAATCTTCAAGAATAAGGTATTTATAAATGGTTGGCGGAGCACAGAAGGTATTAACTCTTTCCTCTCCCAGGACCTTCAGGAGGTCCCCTGCGTAGAACTGGTCGTAGTCATAGACCAGAACTGCAGCTTCCATGAGCCACTGGCCGTAGAGCTTGCCCCAGGCGGATTTGGCCCAGCCTGAGTCAGCAACTGTAAGATGAAGGTCGCCAGCCTTTATTCCATGCCAGTTTTTGGCGGTGTAGATGTGGGCTATGGGGTAAGAGAAATCATGGATAACAGCCTTGGGTTCTCCGCTGGTTCCAGAGGTAAAATAATATAACATATCATCTGTTATCTTTGTAGGCACCCTGTAGAGCACCTCTGAGCTTCTATCCAGCATTTCTTTAAAGCTTACGCTCATTCCATATTTTTCCCCTACGGTTATCTGAAGCATTCCCGTGGCATCGCAGGCTTCCTGGACCTTTTCACATATGTTGTCGGCATTTACGCAGATAATAGCTTTAGCCGCGGACTTTTTTGCCCTCTCTGTGATATCCTCAGCAGAGACCATGTGTGAGGTGGGTATAGCAACTGCGCCCAGCTTATGAATGGCCAGTATGCTGATCCAGAACTCAAAGCGCCTCTTTAAAAGAAGCATGACCGCATCGCCATGCTGAACTCCAAGGCCCTTTAGCATATTTGCTGCCTTGTTGGAGAGCCTGGACATATCGGAGAAGGTGTATTTTCTGGATACTCCTTCAGCGTTTCTGTGTACAAGGGCAACGCTGTCTGGCCTGTCCTTGGCAAGGCGGTCTATTACGTCGTAGGAGAAGTTGAAATTGTCTGCAAGCCTCGTATCTATGCGTTCTATCTCGCCGTTTTTACCGATTATTTCTTTATAGAATTCCTCATATAAGAAAGCCATTTTAGTAACCGACCTTTCTGAATCTTCTGTATCTGTCGTCAATTAGATTTTCTGTACTCTTCTGCATAAGGCTATGCAGCTCCTTATACACATCACTTGCAAGGCCCTTCATATCGCCGCTTTTTACCACCTTGTCGATAAGACCAGCCTTAAAGAGCTTCTGGGCTGTAAGTGACAGCGCTCTTGCCGCATCCGCGGCCTTTCCTGTGTCCTTCCACAGGATATTTGCGCAGTTTTCGGGGGATACAACGCTAAAGTAGGCATCCTCCAGCATCCAGATCCTGTCTGCATGGGAAAGAGCCAGAGCCCCTCCGCTTCCGCCTTCGCCATTAACGATAGAGAGAATGGGCACTTTGAGGGTGGACATTTCATAGAGATTATCCGCTATGGCCCTTCCCTGACCGTGTTCCTCTGCTTCAATTCCGCAAAAGGCGCCGGCGGTGTCCACAAGACACAGAACCGGCCTTTTGAATTTCTCAGCCTGCTTCATGAGACGAAGAGCTTTTCTGTACCCTTCTGGCCCTGCACTTCCAAAGTTGTGCTCTATCCTCTCCTGAGTGTTCTTGCCCTTCTCGATCCCGATGACAGTAACCGGGATATCCTGGATCAGGCCAATTCCACCGATGACTGCTCTGTCATCGCCGTACAGCCTGTCTCCATGTAGCTCCATAAAATCAGTAGTTAGTCCGTTTATATAATCCTTGGCCGTGAGCCTTCCATCGGCTCTGGCACTAAGTACAATCTCGTAATCTTCCATATTCATCCCAATCATCTGCAGATGCTGTGTATCTTCAGAATCCGCTCCAAAACTTCCTTCTGTTTATCTCTTGGCACCACCTGATCGATGAAGCCGCATTCCATGACCCTCTCTGCCCTCTGGAAACCTTTTGGCAGGCTCTGGTTAAGGGTCTTTTCAATTACTCTTGGGCCCGCAAAGCCAACTCTCGCCCCTGGTTCAGCCAGGGTTATGTCTCCCAGCATGGCGAAGCTTGCGTCAACGCCGCCAGTTGTGGGATTGGTCAAAAGAACTACATACAGATTTCCTTTGTCGCTGTGCCTCTTTACTGCTGCTGAGACCTTGGACATCTGCATCAGGGAAATCATCCCCTCCTGCATCCTGGCCCCTCCTGATACGGTAACGCCAACCACAGGCAGGGAATGGTCGCAGGCATACTCAAAGAGCCGTGTTATCTTTTCGCCAACTATAGCTCCCATGGAGCCCATCATGAAGTTGGCATCCATGGCGAAAATACAGGTTCTGATTCCGCCAATTGTCCCCTCTCCGCAGATCACGCCTTCCTTCTCACGGCTCTTTTCCATGGCTGCTGCTAGCTTGTTATCATACTCAGGAAAATCCAGGATATTTCTGGATTCCAGCTCGCCATAGAGTTCTCGAAAGCTTCTTCTGTCACAGAGCATCAGTGCCCTTCGCCTGCATCTTACAGAAAAATAGTTGCCGCACTCCGGACAAACAAAGTAGTTCTTCCTGATCTTCGAGACAAGGACCTGCTTCTGGCACTTCTTGCAGGTAATGCGCCTTGCCCTTGGGAGGATACTTCCGCCCTCAAGTTCATTATTTGCCTTCAAAAAAAACTTCCTAAATTCCATTTACAGCACCTTTCGGCAAATGCCCGTATCGTAGTTGCCATCCACAAAAAACTCATTTTCCATGAACTTCATATGCATATGCCTGTTGTTGTCAACGCCCACCAGCACAAACTCTGAAAGGGCGCATTTCATCTTCCTTATGGCTCCGTCCCTGGTATCCGAGCACACAATAAGCTTTCCCAGCATGGAGTCGTAAAATGGCGTAATTTCAAGGTTTTGGTACAGAGCCGTATCAAACCTCACATCAACGCCGCCAGGAATGTGCAAAAGGCTGATCTTCCCTACAGCGGGCTTAAAGCTCTTTTCATCCTCAGCACAGATCCTGCATTCTATGGCGTGTCTCTTGCAGGTAATATCCTTCTGTTCAAAGGGAATCGTAACCCCGGCTGCAGTCCTTATCTGCCATTCAACGATGTCGATACCGCATACCATCTCAGTGACGGAGTGCTCAACCTGAAGCCTGGTGTTCATTTCCATGAAAAAGAACTCCTGGCCCTTCACCAGAAATTCCACGGTTCCTACTGTGGTGTAGCCAACTTCTGTGGCAAGGCTCCTGGCTGCCGCGTACATCTTTTCCCGAACTTCGCTATCAAGGATCGGCGCTGGACACTCTTCGATGAGCTTCTGGTTCTTTCGCTGGACGGAGCAGTCCCTGTCCCCAAGGACGATGACCTTACCGTCTTTATCAGCAAGGATCTGGACTTCCACGTGCTTGACTTTCTCCAGGTACTTTTCCATAAACACTTTGTCATCGGCAAAAGAGCTAAGGGCCTCCTTTTTCACCTGCTCAAAGCACGGAATGAGTTCCTCACTATTCCTTACGATCCTTATACCCTTTCCGCCGCCTCCAGCTCTGGCTTTCAGGATGACTGGATATCCTATTTTCTCAGCTGCCTCAAGGGCCTCATCCGCACTTTCAAGGATGTCGCTTCCCATGGCTACTGGTACCCCGGCCTTAACGGCAATCTGCCTTGCAAGCTCCTTCTGGCCCATCATTTCCATGACCTGCCATGAAGGGCCAATTAAAGTAATGCCGTTCTCTTCGCACTTTCTGGCAAACTCCGGGTTTTCTGACAGCATTCCATATCCCGGGTGAATGGCCTCAGCCCCCACCTTTTTAGCCACGGTCAGGATTGCGTCCATGTTAAGGTAACTGTCTCTTACAAGAGGCCCGCCTATGCAGTAGCTCTCGTCCGCCATCTGGGCGTGGAGAGTGCCGGAATCTGCTTCTGAATACACAGCCACAGTCTCAATGCCCATCTCCTTGCAGGCTCTGATGACCCTTATTGCCACCTCTGATCGGTTTGCTATCAGAATCTTTGAAAACATATCACTTTTCCTCTTTGTTGTTCATGATGGCAAAAGAAAAATCGCCGCTCATACATTTTTTGCCTTCCACCGTAAGCTCTCCGTGGAGAAGGTACATGGGATGACTTTCTCTGAGGATTTTGGTGTCAATCCTTATCTTGTCCCCTGGAAGCACCATGCCCCTGAACCTCACTTTGTCCAGGCCCGTGTATAGAGGAAGGACCTCTTTTCCCTGCATCTTATCTGCGAACAATATGCAGGCTGATTGGGCCATGATCTCGCACTGAATTACCCCGGGAACCACCTTTTTGTCTGGAAAATGCCCCTGTAGAAAGAACTCATCGCCCTTTACCGTGTAGTAACCAGTGGCAGTTCCATCTTCGTTAAGATGGGCTTCATCCAGAAGCAGCATTGGTTCCCTGTGGGGAAGAATTGTTTTTATCTCATCTCTGTTCATCTGTCATTCCTCTTATTCAATGATAAAAAGCTCCTGGTTGTACTCCACCAGATCCCCTGGATTTGCGCAGATCTTAACCACTGTGCCCTCTGCTGTTGCCACGACTTCGTTGAGCATTTTCATGGCTTCGATGGTGCACAAAACGTCACCTTTTTTGACGTGGTCGCCCTCTTTTATGGGGATCCGATCTCCGGTCAGTTCCTCGAAGATGCCAAGAAGCGGAGCTTTTACGGCAGTTCCTGTTGTTTCTGGAACTTCAGGTGCTTCTTCTGCTTCCGGATCTGGATGGGTCTGGGCGGGGGCGACAGCTCTTTTGACCTGGTCAGAATCGCTCTTCTTAAGAACAAGAGAAAAATCCCCTTCCTGGATGGAGAGCTCCGACAGATTCAGTTTCAAAAAAAGATCACCATATTCTTTAAGTGAATTCATAGTTATGCCTCATATTTCTTAAATGCTATGCATGCGTTATGTCCGCCAAAGCCGAGAGATGTGCTGATGGCGAACTTCACATTTGCTTTTACAGCTTCGTTTGGAGTGTAGTTTAGGTCGCACTCCTCGTCCTTTTCCCTGTAGTTGATGGTTGGCGGGATGAGACCTTCCTGAACTGCCTTTACGGAGGCAATGGCCTCAACTGCGCCGGTTGCGCCCATCATATGTCCGGTCATTGACTTGGTGGAGCTTATGTGAAGCTCGTAGGCTCTCTGACCAAAGACGGCCTTTAAGGCTTTGGTCTCCATGGCGTCATTTAAGTGGGTTCCGGTTCCGTGGGCATTTACATAGACCTCGGAAGCGTCGTATATTCCGGCTTCGTCGGCAGTTGCCTTGATGGCTCTTATGGCACCGCTTCCCTCAGGGTCTGGAGCTGTGATGTGGTAGGCGTCTGCAGTGTTGGCATAGCCCACAACCTCGGCGTATATCCTTGCACCGCGCTTTACTGCATGCTCGTATTCCTCAAGGACCAGGATTCCTGCGCCTTCTCCCATGACAAAGCCGCCTCTTCTCTTGTCGAAAGGAAGGCTTCCTTCCTTTGGATCTTCGGAGAGATTAAGGGCCTGGCAGTTTATAAAGCCCGCCATGGCAAGCTCATTGATGGATGCCTCGGAACCGCCGGCGATTATCGCATCTGCGTAGCCGTGCTTGATTGCCCTGTAGGCTTCACCTAAGGTGTGGGTTGAAGTAGCACAGGCTGTCACTACAGGAAGTGTAGGGCCCTTGGCGCCAAACCTTATGGATACTGACCCTGCAGCCATGTTACTGATCATCATTGGAACAAAGAATGGGGAAACCATCTCAGGTCCCTTTTCCGTCAGCTTTTTTGTCTCCCTTAGAGTTGTGCCAATGCCGCCGATACCAGAGCCGATGTAGACGCCAAAGCGCTCCTTATCAAGGTCTGACTCAAGGATCTTGCTGTCCTCAACAGCTTCCTTGGCTGCAGCCATGGCATACTGCATAAAAAGATCTGACTTTCTTATTTCCTGAACCGTGTCATAGTAATTCTTTGGCTCAAAATCCTTAACCTCTGCGTCCAAGGACACCTTGAGGTTTGAGGCATCAAATCTTTTTATCCTGTCGATGCCGCATTTTCCCTGTTTAAGGCTGCTCCAAAAGCTGCCAAGATCATTACCGACAGGGGAAACGACTCCCATACCGGTGACAACTACTCTATACATACAATCCTCCATCTACTTTTAAAATCTCCCCCGTGATATAGCCTGAAAGCTCGCTGGCAAGGAAAAGCGCTGCATTTGCCACGTCCTCTGGCTTGCCCAGCTTGGTGATAGGAATGTTTGATGCGATATCTCTTTTCTGGTTATCGCTAAGCTTTCCTGTCATGTCTGTTTCTATGTAACCCGGAGCAATGGCATTGCAGCGGATGTTCTTTCTTCCGTACTCCTTGGCAACGGACTTGGTAAGCCCCACGATCCCCGCTTTTGATGCGGCGTAGTTAGCCTGTCCTTTGTTGCCCATCAGCCCCACAACTGAGCTTATGTTGATGACGTTTCCGCCTCTGTTTTTGACAAAATCCATGATAAACGCCCTTGTCATGAACAGTGTTCCCTTGAGGTTTATATCTATGACGTCATCGATATCCATGATACGAAGACCAGGCAGAAGGTTGTCCCTTGTGACTCCTGCGTTGTTCACAAGGATGTCCACCTTTGAAAAATCTGCCATTATCTCTTCTTTTACTGATTCAACTTCCTCGGGATTTCTGATGTTGCAGATGTAAAGCATGGCGGTAACCCCCAGGTTTTGGAGATCCTTAACTGTCTGCCTTGCACTGTCATTGTCTGAAGTTGCGATAATAGCGATGTTTGCGCCGTTTTCTGCAAACTTTTTTGCGATGGCTTTTCCAATTCCTCTTGTTCCGCCAGTTATAACGGCTGTCTTTCCCTTTAACATGCGTTCATTAACTCCTTAGAAGCGTTATTTAGCGACTCAAGGTCGCTGACATTTAGTATCTTCGCCCCAGGAACAGTTCTTTTTACAAATCCTGAGAGCGTCTTTCCAGGACCACATTCAACGAAGGTTGTAACCTCCATCTTCTCCATGTTCCGCAGGGTGTCCTCCCACTGTACGCTGTTTGATACCTGCATGGAGATGGTCTCGATTATCCCGTCTCTATCCTGTGGGTACTGCTCTGCTGTCTTATTGGAGAAAAGAGCTATCGACGGCTTTTCAATGTGGAACCTGTCCTGACTTGAAAGTGCCTCTTTAAGCGCGTTTGAGGCCTCGGACATATATGGTGAGTGGAAGGGGCCTCCCACCTCCAGAGGTATGAATCTGACCTTTTTTTCTGTAAGGATCTCTGAGAGTTTTTTGATGTTTTCAGCTTTTCCAGAAACTACGATCTGCCCTGGGCAGTTGTAATTTACAGGGAAAGTCTCAGTTTCTTTTCCCAGAGCTTCAAGCTCAGCCTTGTCCATCCTAAGGACTGCGATCATGCTGCCCTCATTCTCATCAGCGACTTTCTGCATCAGCTCTCCTCTAAGACACACCAGGTTAAAGGCCTCTCTAAAGCTCAGAGCTCCAGAAAAATACAGCGCTGCCACTTCCCCAAGGGAAAAGCCCGCAACTGCGTCGATGCTAACTCCAAGGCTCTTTAGTGCCACAGCTCCCGCAAGATCCGCCAGGAAAAGACAGGGCTGAGTGTTTATGGTTTTCTTAAGGTCTTCGCTACTTCCCTCAAACATCTGCTTAAGGGTTCCGGGGCGGATGCTCTCTGCCTCGTCAAAAAGCTCTTTTACTGAAAGGACTGTATCGTAGAGGTCTTTAGCCATGCCAGGATACTGACTTCCCTGACCTGCAAATAAAAATGCTGTTTTTCCCATATCCGTCTCCTTTCAGATCCCAAGAAGCGCGTAGGCACCGCTGCAGATCCCTTCTACGATTTCCTTACAGGTGTCCTCTGAATTTACAAGGCCTGCAATCTGGCCGCACATGCATGAGCCGTACTTTACATCGCCCTCGATGGCGGCGCGCCTAAGTGCTCCTGCACCCATTTTCTCCAGTTCATCCGGGGTTGTTCCGGGAGTGTTCTCTTTTTCCGTAAATTCTCTTGTCATGCGGTTTTTGAGGGCTCTTACAGGGTGTCCAAGGCTCTTTCCCGTAACAATAGTGTCGCGGTCCTTGGCTTTTAAGACCTTCTCCTTGTAGTTAGCGTGGACGTTGCACTCTTTCGCAGTCAGGAACCTTGTTCCCATCTGAATGCCCTTGGCTCCCAGCATGAAAGCTGCAGCCATTCCTCTGGCATCAGCGATGCCACCGGCAGCTATGACCGGGATATTTACAGCATCAACCACCTGTGGAACCAACGCCATGGTTGTGGTATCGCCCACGTGTCCGCCGGATTCGCAGCCTTCAGCAACAACTGCGCTGGCGCCCATTCTCTCAACCATTACAGCAAGGGCGACGCTGGCAACTACGCAGATGACCTTTACGCCTGCTCCAAGGAGCTTTTCCATGTATTTTGCAGGGTTTCCGGCGCCAGTTGTAACGACCTTTACGCCCTCCTTACACACAACATCCACAGCTTCGTCGATGAATGGACTCATGAGCATCAGGTTTACACCAAAGGGCTTGCCCGTTAGCTCTTTTGCCTTAGTGATCTGCTCTCTTAGCTGCTCTCCGTTTGAGTTCATGGCTGCGATGATCCCAAGTCCGCCTGCGTTAGATACAGCGGCAGCCAGCTCCGCGTCTGCGATCCACGCCATTCCGCCCTGAAAAACCGGATATTTTATGCCAAGCAATTTACAAATTTCGTTGTTTTCCATTTTGTTCCCCATGATATTCAGGCTGTAGCCTCTTTTGCGCCTTCCTGTTCAATAAGTGCTACAAGGCTGTCGATTGTTGTGATCTCCTGAGAAAGCTCGATCTTGCAGTCAAGCTCTTCCTGCATCTGCATAACAAGCTCCATAATATCCAGTGAATCAAGACCGATCTCTGTAAAAGAGCTTGATCCGCTTAACTCGTTCTCATCCTTATCAAGGTATTCTGCGATTATTCTGATGATTGTTCCTTTAACGTCTTTCATTTTCTCTGCCTCCTTTTGGCTTGTGGTTTTAAATTTCTTTGTTACAATAGTCTTGGGGGTAACCCCCAGGTCAACAACTATTTGAAAATTATTTTTGGGGAGAGAAATATGAAATTATTTGGCAGTAGTATGAGAGACTCCGAGGAAGAGTACACCCTGAGTGTCGGGCAGTTCGCCAAGCTCTGCGGTACAACAAGGGATACTTTAAGACATTACTATGAGTCGGGGATAATCGTTCCAAAGGTGAATCCGGAAAACGGGTATCACTACTACTCTGCCGCCCAGATAAGCTCTTTCTACTTTATAACTACCATGCGTCAGGCTGGTTGCTCCATAAAAGAGATAAGCGACCTTATTCACAATTCTTCCAAAGAGGGAATAAAGCGCCTTACTAACGCCAAGATCCTGGATATGCAGAGGGAGCTCTTTTTGATAAACAAGAGGATCAGCGCCCTGCACATGGGCATGTGGATCCTGGAGACCTTCGATAGCCACGCCCAGGGCTCGCCCTTTGTTCAGGAGATCCCGTCCATTAGCATCATCAAGACCCCCATCAGTGATAAGGCGAAGGCCCATCACACTGCGGATATTGCAAAAGACATCTCGGTGCACCTGTCAAAAACCACCGCAGACGGCAGTCTTTCCTCGTTTCCTTCAGGAGTTACCATTTCCTATGAGGATCTTCTTAAAAAGAACTATACCTATAACAGTGTAGTGAGCTTCTCTCTCCTGCCTGCAGATCCTTCCTCGGGTTATATGACCCTTCCCACCAGGAAAGCGCTGTGCTGTCAGCATGAAAGCCGCTCTCAGGGAATCGAGAAAACCTACAAGAAAATGCTCGCATACATAAAAAAGAACAGGCTAAAAGCCTGTTCTGATCTGTACATAATAAGCCTCATCAACCTGTATCAGAAGGATGAGCATACCTATTTCAAATATCTGTTTATATGTGTTGATGAATGAAATACCGCCGTTAAATCGCTTTCACTTGCGTAGGAGTACATTCCAACCATTGCTCCGGTGAAACGTTTGCCCTTTTTAAGGCCTTCATCGCATAGATAACAAACGTTATCTAATGTAATAAACTCAGTCTCCGAGCCGTTTTCTGCATTGTACTGATATGAGAGCCTGCGGGTGAGATAGCTTGTATCCATGATGAGTCTTATGCTGGTTACGTTTGCAGGAACTGGCTCATCAGAGATCTTAGTTCTGTCATCATCTCCCACATGTTCGTTGGAGTAGAGGTAAATCTGCCCGCCTCGGCTTGTAATTCCAAACTCGAAAAATGTGTTCTCGTCGTAATATCCAGTAATTCCAGCGGTCTGACCCTCTGTCATAGCTGGGATTTCTAATGTGGCCGCATACTGGAACTCAAATGAGGTCTGTCGTTTCAGGACAATGTTGCGGCTGTCCACGCTGGAAAGTGGAGCTTTACTGCCGCTTATCTCAAATCGCCCTGTTTCTGGGGAGAATTTCACACCCCCAGGTGTAAAGGGCCTTGGTGTCATGTAGTCAAAGGGCAGTCCGCAAGGGGAAATGCCTGTTTTTTCAGTGGCTGTGCCAGCGCCAGCAAATGGCTTAACCTGCATGGTTGATGGACCCTTAAGGCCATTAACAATTGGCCAGCCATCAGGAGTCCATGTCACAGGGTCAATAGCAGTCTCTCTTCCCAAAAGGCTGTAGCCATCTCCTATCATTCTTCCACAGAGGTAAACCATGTACCAGCGCCCGTCCTGGGTTTCCACAAGGTCTCCGTGTCCGCAGCGCTGTATTCCTGCGTCAGGATCGTTTTGGCGCATGATCGGATTGTATGGGCATGGTTCATAGTTGCCAAATAGCTCTTTTGCCCTGGAAACAGTCACTCTGTGGCCTGGACCAGTTCCGCCCTCCGCTTCAAGAAGGTAGTAATAGCCATCTTTTTTGTATAAATGCGGCCCTTCGGGCGCTCTCTTGTGATCTCCGTAGAACAAAAGCTGGGCATCCGAGATCTTTTTTGTCCCGGACTCATCCAGTTCAAATATTCTGGCACCCCTGTTGAGGAGCATATATCTTTTCCCGTCATCGTCGTTAAAAATGCTGGGATCTATTCCATCTTCGTCGATAAATACAGGCTCCGAATAAGGCCCTTCGGGCTTGTCCGAAGAAACCACTATCTGCCTTCTGTAGGTTGGCGGAACGTCGTTTAGCCTGTAGGTAGCGGTTATATAGAAGCGTCCTTTGTAAAAAGAGATATCGGGAGCCCAGTAGCCTCTTCCGCCCTCAAGCTCGTCAAGGTGCGCCCACTCTGGGTTTGTGATGGCGTGACCTATGATCTCCCAGTGAATCAGGTCTCTGGAATGAGAGATCGGAATGCAGGGGAAAAAGATAAAGGAGGAATTTACCATGTAGTAATCCTCTCCCACTCTGCAGATTGAAGGGTCAGGGAAAAAGCCTGTGCGGATCGGGTTGCGGTAGAAATCCTCGTATTTATGGGCGTAGCGGGATTCGAGATATTGCTCGATTTCGCTGTGGCGCTTATGCACCAGATCCCAGGGAGTTTCGAGATTCTTGTCCCCCACAAGTGGATCCATGCCACACTTCTCAACTAAATATCTGAAAACCTCCAGGTCTCCTGATTCTGCGCCGTAATGAAGAACGTTCCTGTGCTCGTCGTCGTACTCGTTTAGGCTTACTCTGGAGTATTCAACCAGATACTTAAGGATATCCATGTGCCCTTCTCTGGCAGCACAAAAAAGCGCTTCCTTACTGACAAGAGCTGGATCCTGCACCAGGATGTGTTCTACTGTTTTTAGGTCATTTTCTTTTATGGCTAAGATTAGTGTGATTTCGTCCATGTCTGCATTATTCCCAGATTTCGTATTTGTGCTTGTCGATGATCATGAAGCAGTTTTTGTAGACCTTAAGGGGTAAGGTGGTGTTTACCTTGTAGGGCTTTTTGACGCTCTTAAGCTGATACATGATGAATCTCTTGCCGTGGGCGGAGTTGACCATGATCTTGCAAACCTGCCCCGGCTGGTCGTTGTAGGTAATTACGTCATCAGTATAGCCGTAAACAGTGCCCTCGATCTCCTTACCAAACATGGAGACACTAAGGTATCTCCACAGATTTCGAAGAACGATGAAAGCTGCGCCAAGGCCGATGAGCATAAACGGCAAGAACATAAGCTTCATAGCTGGCATTTCGCTTGTCATGTCTCTAAAGAAGATTGGGAAGATAAACCCAAAGAAGCCAAATGCTACAGCAAATATCAGTGGGAAAATGATCCCCCAGAAATCCAGGTGTGCTTCTTTGCATTCTACCTCAGGATAGTCCATTGTTGCTGTTGCTGTGTTGAGTCCTGTGGGCTTTCCGCAATAGGGACATAGCTCGGTCCTTACTGGTGCCCCGCAGTATTGGCATGTGACTTCTGTAGTTCTCTCTGATTCCATTGTATTTAATCCCCCATTAGTTATTTGTAAAAGCCAGATGTGCTATTTTATCGAAATTGTCCGGACAAAGGCTCCTGATCTCATCCTCATAAACCAGCCTGAAGCCCTTGTAGGTAAACTGCGGAGTTGTGGCACAGGACATAAAGCAGTATCCGCGTTTATCCAGGTTTTCCGCTGCAAATATGGCTCCTTTTGGGATCACTGCCATTGCTTCCTGGCCATCTTCCGAGCCGATGACAGTCTCTTTTACCGCTCCATCCATGATCATGGTGATCTTAAGAGCGGTGCCCTCGTGGTGATACCAGATCTCATCGCAGTCTATCTGATGAAAATGGGAAATGTCGTCCCCTTCAAGAAGGAAGTAGATGCTTCCCATAAGTGGCCTTCCATCATGGTCAAAGGGTGCGGTGTAAACCTCGGAAAACCAGCCTCCTTCAGGGTGCTTTTCGAGATTGTATTTTTCTTTTAGCTGGGCTGATCTGTTCATTCCTGGTTATGTCTCCGTTATACTGTAAGCTCTATCTGATTTCCCTCTATTCCCACGATGCAGGATTCGTAGTAGCCATCGCCAGTGGTTCTTGGGCCGCTCACAACTTCGTAGCCGTCGTTTTTAAGCTTAAGAGTGAGCTCATCCACCTTCTCCTTGCTTCCAAGGGAAAATGCGATGTGAATGTATCCCGTCTGGTTTAAGTTCTTTTCCGGATCTGCGAGCCCGGGTTTGTTCATTATCTCCAGCCTTGCGCCGTCGTCAAAGGTGATGAAGAAGGACCTGAAGTCCGTGGTTTTGTTGTGATATCCGTCGTTGGATTTTCCGCCAAGGTACTTGATGAAAAAGTCTCTGGCAGCCTCCAGGTCGTTAACGTACATTGCTATATGTTCAATTTTCATGTCATTTTCTTTCTACAGGGTTTTCTTTGATGAATTGGTCTAATATTTCCGCTGCGTTTCCGATGATCTCAGGGCAGGGGCGCTTTTCGTAGTACTGTTTGGTTCTTGCTTCCGGTGTGGGAACATCGTGGCGGACGTCAAGTCCCAGCATTTCTCTGCAGATGATTGTTCCGTGCTTTTCTTCGAATCTCTTAGCAAGTTCCTGGATCTTGGCGTAGTGGTCAGCTTTAATGTCGCCTGTTTCCGGGCCATCATAGCCATACAGTAGGCCTGCTATCATGAACATTCCGCTGACAGATCCGCATACTTCGCGAAGTCTTCCCATTCCGCCGCCAAAGGATGACGCCAGCTTGGACAGAGTTTTCTCATCCATATCAACAAGATCCGCGAAAGCCAGTGTTAATGCCTGCGAGCAGTTATATCCCTTCATGAAATTTTCCATTGCCGCTTCTCTTCTAGTCATTTATATTGCTCCAACCTTTCAATCGTTAGTATATCCCAAAAGCTTGATGTTCTCATCATACATTCCAGGTGGAAGGATGGATTTGTACAGCGATGAGTACACCTCCCAGCTCTTTTCCTTATCAGGGTCTGGGTTTCCCATGGTCAAAAGAATGAACTCCACTCCAAAGCACTTAACTCTGACTCCAGTATCACGGCATCCGTTACGAAGATAGAAATTAAGGCGCCTTGTGCGAAGTTCTCTATCCGCAGCATCCTGTGCATACTCTGGGTCTTCAACTTCCCCTATAATACGGCCATTATCGCCCATGTACTCAGATAGGAGCGTTATCAGCGAACTTCCGATGCCAGTATTTCTTTTATCTGGAAATATGGCGAGATAGTCTACCAAATAATTGGTGGACTGCTTGACCAGATATGTATATCCTACAATCTCCACGCCATTATACAGCCCCAATCCCTCGTAGATTCCCTTATCATAGCCATCCAGGATGACAAACAAGGGCTTTAGCTCCTCAGGTGGAAAGTCCGTCTTCATGCGAGTATTGTAGATTTCAGCTATCAGCTCTTTTGACAGTTTCTTAAGTTCCATGCTTTACTCTTCTGCTTCTTCTACCATGTGATAAATCCCCCTTGGATTCATAAGATAATCTGATTTTATCACGTTTTCCGGTGGTTTATCCATAAAACGATAACCTGAATTAATCAAATTGAGCCCCGAAGCCTAAGCTCCGGAGCTCATATATAAACATCATTGAAGGAGATGTTTTTCCTCTTTAGCCATATGATCGGGCGATCAACCAACGTATCCGGGGTTTTCGTCCATGATCAGTGCAGCTATAAGGTATGCTAAAAGACCAGCACCGCCTGAGAGTGTAAATACTACCCATAAAACTCTTACGATTGTTGGATCGATGTCGAAATACTCAGCGATTCCTGCGCAAACACCTGCGATCCTCTTGTCACTGCTTTTGTATAATTTCTTCTTCATTACCTTTTTCCTCCTTCATTGTAATCTGTTTAATAGAGTCATCTTTTTCTGAATCAAATAAGCCAAAGATCATTGCAAGGGCAAGGCCCATAATTACTGCAAAATTGATATCTACTTTTAAAAATGCGATGGCCCATATAATGCCGATGCAAAGTGCTAACAGTTTTCTTCTTTTCATCTCTCATTCCTCCTTTTGTGTTCTCTCTGATAGCACAATAGCAGATATGACTTTCGTGACCATCAAATACACTCATCTTGCACTGTTTTTCACTTATGTATAAAGTATATGTCCGAAAAACCGAATAATACATGACTATTACAGCGAGTTTCCGCTTGTTTTTCTCCAAAAATAGCAAAAAAATTCCGCCACGCTAATCCCGTGGCGGAACTAAATTTCCAATACACATTTAAGTCTGGCTTATTCAGGCATTTCCTCTTTCCTTGTCCAGCATTGCCTCAAAATCAGCCTGTGGAACTGGCTTTGAGAAATAGTAACCCTGGAACAGGTCGCAGCCAAGGCCGTTTAACTGGTCGAAGTTTTCTGCGGTTTCGACACCTTCAGCCAGAGATACGATGCAAAGGTCTTCTGACAATCTGATGACGTTCTTAACGATGATATTGGCCTTCTGCTCGTCGTTGGACTTACCAAGAAACTTCATATCGATCTTAAGCACATCAACAGGCATATCTTTCAGCATGTTCAGTGATGAATATCCGCTTCCAAAGTCATCCATCTCCACGATAAAGCCGTCGTTTCTGAAGTCTTCCAGAACTTTCATCCTGTCGTCGGTATCCCGCATCATACTGCTCTCTGTAACCTCGATACGCAGATTGTGAGGATTTATGCCATATTCCTGGACGTAGCTTGTGATCTCGCCATAGACATCTGTCATATAGAAGTCTTTTGGTGAAACATTCACAGAAATGAAGATACCTGGATATTTCTTTTCCCAACTTGACAGGATCTTACAAGCTGATCTCCAGATATGCTTATCAAGCTCAGCAATCATGCCGTTTTCTTCGAATAACGGAATGAAATCACCGGGAGACATGAAGCCGTTCACTGGGTGGATCCACCTTACAAGGGCCTCGGCGCCAACAATCTTGCCGCTGTTGTCTGCTATAGGCTGAAGGTAAGGAATTATCTGGTTTTGTGCTATGGCGTTATCCAGCTGTGCGGAGATCTCCTGATTCCAGATCATTTTATCGCGGATCTTTTTATCAAAGAAAGCCACGTGCCTTCTGTAGTCGTCTTTAATGGAATCCAGGGCTATGTAGGCTCTGTCAAATAAAACAGCTGCGTCCTGTACGTCCTCGTCTACATCACAAAATCCAAGGTGCACTGTGAGATTCTGCTCAATGTCACCAAGCTTAACGGTAAAGTGAGCCAGGTCGCTTTCAAGAAGTTCCTCCACCATCATATTCTTAGGAAGGCAGGAGCCAAATCTGTCGCCGGCGATACGGCCGTAAATACAGTTATCATCGGAGTATTTTGACATCCAGTCAGCGACCTGCTTAAGAGCTGCATCGCCGAACTCGTGTCCGAATACATCATTAAACACCTTGAAGTCACACAGGTGGATCGTGGCGATGTAGAAATTATCCAGAGTGTGTAACTTTAGCTGATCGTTGATCTTTTTATATGTATATTCCTTATTATATAAGCCTGTCAGTGCGTCGTGGTTGGCGGCGTACATCTCGGCTTCAATTCGCTTCTTTTCCTGGGTGATATCTCTTACGCGGACGTAGGATCCAAGATCTTTGCCGGATCTGTCCTTGAATCCGCCTCGGGCTATCATATAGCTCTTTTCACTATCCGCTATTCCCCTGGTTATTTCAGTGTCCTGGTCATCAGGGAGACTCTTTATTTCTCCAAAAAGAGATTCCAGCGCAGCGGAAATGCCTTCCGGCTCGTCACTTTTTCTTCCAGTAAGCTCTTTGGCTGGCTCATTTGCCCAGATACATCTTCCCTCCGGACCATACAGTAACACCGCAACGCTTGTGTCATTGATGATATCCGCAAGCATGTTGTCCAGAAGGCGAAGTGGTCTGTAGTGCATGGAGAAGTAGTAGATCAGAAGTCCGAATACCGCAAAGCCCACCATTGACCTGTCGATAGGGGTCCTTGAGAAGATATAGAAGGTCTGCCACATGGTTCCGATTATCATGCTGATGAGTATGACGATATAGCGCTCTTTATAGAGCCTTGGAACCTGAATGCTCTTGATGATAAAGACGATTATGGTAAGAGCCATGGCGCCATAGCAGATGATTCGGTGGAAAGTCTGTCCCAAGAGAGGAGTCATGATAAAGTACGGTTTTCCGTAGGCTTCGATCTCTGAAAGGACAAAAGCGTGTCCGAATGCGATGTTAAGCAGCAGCTGGAGCACATCCAGTCCAAGCAGGTGATTTATCCAGATAGGAACGCTGTACTTTTTCCTGCGTGTTCCAACCTGATAGCGGCAATATTTGTCAGTGAATCTTATCAGAGCAAACATGACAAAATCCATGCCAATGTAATAAATATAGCAGCCAACGTAAGCCACGGCCTTTGTGGTCGCAGCAATGATTATCATATTTCCAAGTACAGGAGGAATAAGTGAAATACAAAGAAGACAAACTGCCTTGCCAATAGGCTTTTCTGAACGCCATGAAGCAAGGCCACATATCAGCAATGTGGCGATCAGCAAGGCAAATATAATTATGAAAGCAGTTCTTACCATATCATTCAGCCTCCGCTAAGGCAGGAAATATCAAGCTTCCCTCATGGCCTTCATGGCTTTCTTGTTCTCATACATGTTACTGTCGGCGCGCTTAAATACGTCTTCCACTTTTTTATCTGTAGCCGGGTCAAAGAGTGACCAGCCGATAGCTGCAGATACTCTGTCCCAAGGCTCTAAGGACTCGTCCTCTTCCAGCTTTTTCAGTATGTTTTTGAACTCTTCTACTCTGGCTTCAGCATCTTCATAGTCCTCGTTTTCTAAGACTATGGCGAATTCGTCGCCGCCTATTCTGAATACAGGTGAATGTGCGAATGTCTTGCAGACTACTGTACAGAGCTTGATGATGGCGAGATTTCCCTTTTCATGGCCGTAGGTATCGTTGATTCGCTTTAGGAAATTCATATCGACCATACCAATTCCAAATCTGGTAAAGCCCTTGCTCTCTATATTCCACTCAATTTTAGAGACCTCAGTATCGTAAGACTGTCTGTTTCTTATGCCGGTCAGGGAGTCTTTGTTGGCCTGCTCGCTAAGCTCTCTGGCTTTTCTCTGGGCTGCCAGAGCTACATCCCTGGCAGACAGTGCGTTTACAAGGTAGTTTCTAAGATCCTCTGACAGCGTAGTTATAGCAGTAGAAAGAGATCTCAGCTCATTTTTAGCCTGTATCCTGGGCATGTTGATGACCAGTTCGTCAGGATTACCCTGTCCACGGCTCTTTTGCGCCAGAGCCACCACTTCATGTTCGATGCTCTGTATCGGGTCAGTGATATTTCTTTTCGTCCAGGACAGGAATATAAACGTGAACAGAAGGCTGATGATAACGATGAGCAGTACGCAGATCATAACGTGGTATCTTATTACGTTATTAATATCGTTTACGGAAACGTCCACGCACAGCTCAGCGAAGTAGTTGCCCTCTGAATCGTAAAGTGACATGATGCCTGTGTAGTCGCGGCCCCATCTGTCAGCCCATTCCTCAAAGAAAAAGATCTTGTCGCCAGAATCAACTGCGTCGTAATACTGCTTTGCGGTCTTGGCGGTGTAATCCGTGCCTGTAAGGCCGCCCAGAGTTACTGCATTTTCCGGGATGTACTTCTTTTCATAGGTAGACATTCCGGCGATGACGTTCATGATATTGTCGGTAGGTTTTGTATTTAATGGGATGATAACGTAGATAAAATCGATGTTGTGAGTGTCCTTGATATTGTCAAAAAGAGCCTGCGTCTCCTCAAATTTCTCGGATTTCACGCCGGTTTCAAGGCACTCTTCCATGTCGTCAACGTCGATATTATCGGCTGCGAACCTTAAAAGGTCAGTAATATACGCCTCATACCTTACGTACAAGGTGTTTCTGTATCCGATATAGTTAGCTATGGCCAGGCTAAGACATAGTACTACTGTCATTAGAACGCAGCCAGTCACTATACTTTTTCTAAGGGGTCGCACGTCGTTCATGTTATCCATCCTTGCCTAAATTTTCAGCTATGTATATATTATAAGCGAAATACAAGCGGATTGTATTAAAAAAGCTTAAATTAATTCACAAAATTCCGTATACCAGAAATAATTTCAAAAATATTTAGACAAATGTGTAACCATGCTATGATTAATGTCGCTATATAGGGTGAAGGCCAAAAAAGAAAGAGAGGATCATTCTTCATGGATGACTCACAGATTGTAGAGCTCTACTTAACAAGAGATGAATCTGCCATAGCGCAGACATCAGAAAAATACGGAAGCAAACTTCGAAGGATCGCCCAGAACGTGCTATCAGACCTGGAAACCTCCGAGGAATGCGAAAACGACGCATATCTTCAGACCTGGAACCTGATACCGCCAAACGAGCCAAGGACCTACCTCTTTGCGTTTGTTGGCAGGATCGTTCGTCATCTGGCTATCGACAGGCTCAGGCATGAGGGCAGGCAAAAGAGATACGCCCTGTACTGTGAGCTTACTGACGAAATGCAGGAATGCATCCCTGGAAACAGTGATGTTTCACAGGAGATTGATGCAAAAGAGCTATCACAGCTCATAAATACGTTCCTGGAGTCCTGTTCTGATGAACAGCGCAACATTTTTGTCAGAAGATACTGGTACTTCGATTCCGTAGCTGAGATCTGTGAAAAATACTCTCTTCCTCAGAGCAAGGTCAAAACCACACTTTTCAGGATGAGAGAAAAACTTAAAGATCATCTCACAGACGGAGGATATATAGTATGAATAAGCATGATTTATTAGACGCCGTTGGCGATATCGACTCAAAGTTCGTTAAGGAGGCTGACAAGGACCCGGTTAAACGAAGTAAGATTGTAGCTTTCCAGAAATACTACCTGGCTGCTGCAGGTCTTTTACTCCTTATAGTAGCAGGCGTTATTATTAGAAACGGCATGGTACCTGTGGTTCCAGAGAGTGAAATTGAAGAAATGGATTCAGTCATGACAATGGGAGCGGTCATCGAAGAAACAGAAGAAGCTGCTGTTGCCTACACGGAGTCAATTGAAGATATGGAATTTAACAGCGCACTTATCAGTTTCATTGAAAAAAGTGGATTTGAAGATGAGAACTTCATGATATCCCCTACTTCCTTTAGAGCGGCCCTGGCTCTGGCTGTAGCAGGTGCTGACAACCAGACCAAAGATGAGCTTTTAAAGGCAATGGGCTTTAGCAGCATGGATGAAGTGATCACCTGGTATGAAGGCGTTTCTGCTTCTTCTGCAGATCTTCAGAATTCCATCTGGAAAAATACCAAGTCCAGAGGAAAGCTTTCAAGGAAATATGAGAAGTACGTCAAAAAGAACTTTGGCGCTACTGCTAAGAATGTCTCAGCTAACCAGATCACAGACAAGGTCAACAGCTGGATCAACAAAAGCACCAATGGTCTTATCCCACAGATCAGCAGCGATCTCTCCTACGCCGACCTTGTACTTGTAAACACCCTGTACTTAAGGACCGCATGGCTCAATGAGTTTGAGGATTACCTTACTGAGGAAGGCGAGTTTAAGACGATTTCAGGAGACGTAGTGAAGAAGGAGTTTATGAGCCAGACCACCCGTTTCCGCTACTACGAGGATGAGAATGGTAAGTTCGTGGTTATGCCTATGGATGGCGGCATAAATGCTGTATTTATCCTTGGAGATGTTGAGGACGTGGCAGGAAAGATGGCAAACGCTTCCTATGAACAGGTTGCAATCAAGATCCCTAAGTTTGAGACTGAGACCACATTTTCTGACAACCAGCTCATTGAGTTCTGCATGGAAAGAGGCGCCGTGCAGGCATTTAATGAAGATGCTGACTTCTCTCTTATGAGCAAGGAAATGTCTCTTTACATCTCAGACATCATCCAGAAGACCAAGATCAAGGTCGACGAGACAGGTATAGAAGCAGCCGCTGCTACAGCGGTCATGATGACCGAAGGCTGCATTATGATAGAGCCTCAGGAAAAAGAGTTTATCGCCGACGAGCCATTTAAGTACATGATCATGACAGATGACGAAAATCCTGAACTTCTCTTCTACGGTCAACTTGTAGAGTAAAAAAATAAGGCTGAGCTTTAATGCTCAGCCTTTTTTCTTGAAATTATTTATTGTCTATGTCTTTCAATGCTTCTTTTTCAGTGATCTCTCTTCCAGATCCGATGAATCCGTCGTTGTCTCTAAGAACTAAAGTGCAATCTTCAAGTTCTCCAGAACCGATCACGTACTTGAGATCTGCCATGGAGTACATCTTGCAGTTTGTCATGTTCTCGTATTCAGCTTCGCTGATCTCAACCTCTGCAAAGAATGCATCCTCATCGCCCTTGTGTACGTAAGCGTAGAGCTGATCTTTGTACTCAAATACTGAGAAAACGATCTCAGTGAAATCCTTGGCATCTACTGCCTGATATCCCTCAACAAACTCGGCTTTTGTCACATCAATTGAACTTGGACTGGCTGCCATAACTGTCATTCCAGAGAGTGATGAAAGTGCCATTGCTACTGACATTGCTGTTCCTGCTAATGCTCTGATGATTTTCTTCATACTCTTTCTCCTCCTGCTACTCTCATTATAAACCATAATTCACTTATTGATACGAATGAAAAAGAGATTTTGGCAAAATTTAAGAATTTTCCTCCCCTGGGTCATATTCCATCTCAACATCTGTCCAGGTTTCTCCCAGAATTTCGTAGTCTTTGCGCTTTCCGGTTTCCTTAAAGCCTACGCTCTTATAGCAGTGATAAGCGTTTGGATTGTTTGAGAAAACGCCCAGCTCTGCTGCTTCTGCGCCGTACACATCAAAGGCGTAGTTAAGGGCAAGCTTAAGCAGCTGTTTTCCGTATCCTTTTCCCCTCATTTCAGGGGAAACAATTACAAAGCCGAAACGGACTCTTTTGTCATCTTCTCCAGGAATCCTGAGGATGAGATAGCCTACAGGACCGCTCTCATCAAAGGCTGTAAATGGGAAGAAGCGCTCGCTGTCGTCCCTTCCGGATGTGGACTCGATCATGCGATCCTCAGTGAGTGGAAAATCTCCAAGGATTCCAGCTGACCATTTGTAGAACTCCTCTGGGGTTCTGGTCCAGGTAATTATTGCTTTTGCGTCGTTTTTTCTAAAAGGTCTTAATCGTAGCATTTTGTTTCCTCCAGTTATAGAGTTTCTTTTCTGTAGCAGATTACGCTCTCCTGACATGCATAATGCTTACCTGGGACAAGCTCAAATGGGTGCTGCAGACCTGTTCCGCCAAACCAGGTAAATGGCTTGTCGCCTTCTGTTTTGCCATCACAGATCTCCTGGGCTCCGTTCCTCATACAGCGAAGCAGGGAGATGTCATCGAAGTCCTGGGCATGTCCGTGAAGGATATAGTCTGCCTTCTCCTCAAGGAACATGACAGAATCCAGGGTTTTAACCATTTCTGACATCTTGGAGCAGCCATCAAGCTGCATCCACAGGTGATGGTTTATGGAATCTCCGGAAAAGAGAATTCGGTCCTCCTTAAGAAGCAGCACAATTCCGCCTGGTGTGTGGCCAGGAAGGTCATAGACTTCAAGAGTTTTTCCGCCAAGATCTATCACATCACCGCCCTTGATGGGCTTAAACTCTGGCATCTTACCGTCCTGTCTTTTGCTGAACGCCTTGAATTCGTCGGTTGTAGTGAACATGTTTGCAAGCTCAAGGTCCTTAGGATTCATGTAGGCCTCATCGAAGTAGATATTTCCAAATATATGGTCTGGATGACCGTGGGTGTTTACTACGATGATAGGCTTATCCGTGATCTCGCGGACCACCTTGTGAAGGTCGTTGTAGCCATTCATGGTGTCGATGACGCAGACCTTTTCCTCGCCCACAACGATGTAGCCTGTGGCATCGTGCTGTTCATCCAACAGATACAGATAGGGCTTAAGCTGCTTTATGTAGAGTTTCTCTAGTCTCATAAGGAATCGGGTCTCTTCCTCGCGGAATATCCTGTATCCCAGCCTCTCATAGAGCCTGAAGGCAGCGGTATTGCTCTTTTCAACATGGAAGACAATGTTATTAAAGCCAATTTCCTGGGCGTAGTCTTCAGCTCTTTTTATCAGCGTTGATCCAATGCCGCAATTTCTGGCACTTTCCGTTACGGAGAGGTCGTCAAGATAGACGTAGTACAGCTCTTCTCTGTGAACCTCAACTGAAAGATAGGCTATAACCTCATGACTTGTCTCGTCTTCTGCAACGAAGATTCTCTCTTGGGTTTCTTTCCAGTATCTGTCCAGATAACCTTCTTCATACCCCTTAACATCTTTTGTGTTGTAGATTGTCTGCAGCATCTCGATGAACAGCTCTCTGATCCTGCTATCATCCGCTGCAGTCGCTTCTCTAATTATGTACCCCATTTGTATCTCCCCTTCTGATGCGACTTTGCTGCCTTTTTACCTATTTTACCATGTTCAGCAAAATAAGGGCTTTCTTTCACTGATTCTGTCATGTTTTGCACTGTTTTATGGGGGTATCATGATATTAGTAGAAAAACACTTAAAACCATAAGAGTTTATAGTTTTTTTATCTACGCGCCACAGTTGGAACACTTATGGCAGGTAAACTATTTATTATCAGTTAGTAAAAAACGAGTGGGATGCACACTATTTATGGAAACAAAGGGGATTATGAATATGGGAAGATTAGAAGCAGAAATTGCAGAATATGTGGGTAATTACACAAGAAGACGCGGCTATCCGCCAACAGTAGAGGAACTCATTAGCTCTTTTGGCTTGATAACTATCATGTGTATGATGTTCTATGTATTAAGCCTTTACAGAATCGGAATGATCAGAAACTCCCTCTTCTTTGGAACTGGGAACCTTCAGCTCATTCCGATGAAGATAGATTAGTTCTCTTCGTGACCTGCAGCTTGGATTCTAATGTGAGACTGTGAGGGCTGGATCGCATCCTTGAGAAAAATAAGAAATATACCTTCAGAGCGAAGAAACTGGTTCTGAAGGTATATTTTTTTGTGATTCTGAGCTAGAGTTCTCAACGAGTATACCTTCAGAGCATGATTTTGAAGTGATAACGTAAAAGTAGACACCTAACTTATTTTTGTAAACAGGAATAACCTTTTGCTGCTACACTAGAGTAA
>NZ_RAIR01000013.1 GCF_003625485.1 Butyrivibrio sp. CB08 | reverse complement strand
GACGTGTGAAGGCAAGCAATAATACAATGTAACGAGAATGGATTCCCTAAAACTGCCTGTTTTAGGGCTTTTTTTAATTTTGGCGTTTCAGAAGAACTGTAGTGAGCAGGATGATGAGTGTAGTTTACGAGAATATGTCGCTATCTTTCAACGTTTGTGTGAAAACGTTAAATAGGCTTTGTGTCTTAACTTGCTAGATCTTTAACGATAACAAGTGCCATGTTATAATGATTTTACGTAGAACTCAAGGGAGTATAATCATGGCAGGAAAATACAAAAGTATTAATGTCTTACTTCATGATGGAGATATTGATGGCATTGTTCAGGTCGATGATTTTTCATGGGTATCTGGAATAATGTATTCTGCTCCAAGAGAAAAAGTGACTCAACTGCTTGAATTAGAGCATAGTAATAATTCAGGCGTATATTTTTTGCTTTCAAATACCACAATTTACGTTGGGCAAGCAATGGACTTAAAGGCCAGGATTAAGAATCATATATCTAATAAAGATTGGTGGGAACATGCAATTCTTCTCACTACAAAAGATGATAATTTAACACATGATGCTATTGATTATATTGAAGCTCGTTTCATTGCTTTGGCTAAGAAATATAAGAGATATAATTGTACCAATGTTAAAAACGAGACGGCAAAGATAAAATCTGTCGATAAGCTAAAACATGATGACTTTATAGAAGGAGCAATCTTTCTGTTAGAAAGAATCTTAGGTGTTTATGCTTTTAGCACTAATGATTCAAACAAGCAGTCTTTCAAAGAAACTGTAAGTAAGAAAAAGCAAAATAAACCAAGTAGCATAAAAGATAATACAAATACTGAGATTATTGATAAGAAGGGCGCTCTTCAGTTTTTGAAGGAGAATGGTCTGGAATTGAAAGATCGCGAGTGCACTTATGCTAGTAGGAAAAAGGTCAAGTATTGGGCGAATCCAAAGAAAGAAGTATTGTTAAACGATTGGAATATTATTTTAAATGACACAGAGAACAGGGAACTTATACATGCTTTAATACCTGCTAAGACAGTAAAAAGCGGAATCAAGAAAAAGGCAGGGATTTTTGTTCTTCGAAAAGATATGCCTGATAAGCTTGATATAAACATACATCCCAAAACACTTATAGACATGTACAGTAAGATAGATATAAATAAGTACATTGTAAAAAAATATAAATATTAACAGAAAAAGGCTGGAGACATTTCTTCAGCTTTTTTGATTGGGAAATATATGAAAAATAAGGAATAAGCATGTATTTTTATTAAAATAAAAAACTGATATAATTAGGAAGATTACTGTAGTAAAGGGAAAAAAGTATGAAGAAGTTAAATGCAATTGATTTATTTTGTGGCGCAGGAGGGCTGTCATATGGCTTTCAAGATGCCGGATACGAAATAATTGTTGGAGTGGATAATGAGCAAGCAGCACTGGATACTTTTGAGTTAAATCATCCTGGGGCGATTGGCCTTAATGCGGATCTGTCCAAAAAAGAAACAGTTAATAAAATAATAGAAATAGCTGGGAAAAGGGATATTGATGTTGTGATTGCAGGGCCTCCATGTCAGGGGTTTAGTGTAACTGGACCAAGAAACTTTGATGATCCAAGAAATAAGCTATATCTTGCTGTAATAGACATGGTTAAGCAGTATAATCCTAAAGGCTTTATTATAGAAAATGTTCCTGGCATGGCAAACATGTACAAGGGGCAAGTTAAGGATGAAGTATTAAAGCGCCTTCGAAAAATGGGTTACAACGTAGACTGCAAAATACTTACAGCATGTGATTATGGTGTGCCACAGATGAGAAAGCGTTTAGTGTTTATGGGAGTAAGAAAAGATATTGGAGAGCCGCATTTTCCAGCTCCTCAGTATGGACCCAATGCATCAAGGCCATATGTTACATGTAGGGAAGCTATCTCCGATTTGCCAACAAGAAAAAGCGAATTAGGAAAAGAAACTGATGTGTATACAAGTGAGGCTGTGACAGAATATCAAAAGCTTATGAGAGGTAACTGTGATGTTTTGAGTAATCATGTTGCTACAAATCATAAGGATTTTGTGATCGAAACTATCAGCCAAGTTCCTGAAGGAGGCAATTATAAGGATTTACCTGCAGGAGTGGGTGAAAGTAGAACATTCCATATGGCATGGACTAGATTGGATGGAAGAACACCTGCAAGAACAGTAGATACTGGGCATAGAAATCTGTTTCATTATGAATTGAACAGAGTTCCGACAGTTCGAGAAAGTGCTCGAATACAGTCTTTCCCTGATTCTTTTGTATTTACAGGAAGTAGAACTAAGCAGGAAAGACAGGTTGGTAATGCGGTACCACCACTTTTGGGGAAAGTGTTAGCAGAGGAGTTGAGGGAAATAATTGAAAAAGGAACAAAAAACATTTAATTCAATAGACCTTTTTGTTGGATGTGGGGGATTAACTGAAGGATTTCAGCAGTCAGGTTTTTACAATATGTTAGGCGCTGTGGAATGGGAATCATCTCCTGTGCACGTCTTAAGGGAAACATTAAAAAATAAATGGAAAGAAAAAGACGCTGATGATAAGGTTTTGAGATTTGATATTCAACGCACGGACGAGCTGTTTTCTGGGTGGAACGATGAAGAGTATGGAATATCAAGAGGGCTAGATAATTTAATTGGCGATAAAAAGGTAGATGTAATCATTGGTGGTCCTCCATGCCAAGCTTATTCAATAGCCGGAAGAATAAGAGATGAGCATGGAATGAAGAATGATTATAGGAATTATCTGTTTGAATCTTATTTGAAAGTAGTTAAAAGATATAAACCTAAAGCTTTCATTTTTGAGAATGTACCCGGAATTTTATCTGCTAAACCTGGGGATGGATCGTTTAAGATAATTGAGGTTATAAGAGAGGAGTTTGATAAGGCGGGATATTGTGTCTTAGAGAACTTGGATAAAGCTGTAATTGATATGACCAATTATGGTGTGCCTCAAAATAGAAAAAGGATCATTATTTTAGGATTATCAAAGGAAGAGTATGGGGAAAAGGCGAGTGAGCTTGTAAAGCTATTTTATGAAAAGTACCTACCATCTGAAAAAGTCAAAAAGAAAAAGACTGTTAGGGATGCAATTTCAGATCTTCCAAAACTATATCCGCTTGATCAACCAGGTAGAGTAGGAGCATTAAAAATATCACATTCTTTACCTGATCCAGATATTGATGGGCACATCTCTAGATTTCATAGTAAAAGAGATATTGAGATATTCAAATTGCTGACCAATGACATTGCTAGTGGAAGGAATGAGTACGTTTCAGCTAATGCCTTAAAAGAACTATATACTAAAGAAACGGGAAAAGAGTCAAATGTTCATAAATACCATGTTTTAAGATGGGATGAGCCAAGTAATCTGATCCCGGCTCATTTGTATAAAGATGGGTTAAGGCATATACACCCAGATCCAGAGCAGGCGAGAACAATTACTGTTAGGGAAGCAGCAAGACTACAGACATTTCCAGACTATTACATTTTTGACTGTAGTAGGACGGATGCGTTTAAGATGATAGGAAATGCGGTCCCTCCATTGTTTGCAAGCAAAGTGGCTAAAGCATTGAGTAATCTGTTAAATGATAATTGAGGAGTAGACATGCGATATTATCTGAAAAAGCTTGGAAGCCAAGAATTGGGAAGTGTTAAGAATGGGAAAGCTCAGAGGGGGAGGTATATTTATATCTCCAAGGATTCTGATGTTTTGGATTTTTTTCCACAGCTTTCTAAAACAGTTGTAAATGATTCGGCTGTGTTACCAATTATTCCTTTATATGGTGATAGTAGGCTAAAGATTTATTGTAACTATATCTATCATAATGATAAGTTCAGCACAAGTAGTGGCACGAGAGACGAATATAGAATTTACAGCAACTCTTCTTTGGAGAATAACAAGCTCTTATTTGAAACCGGAGATATTCTAATATTCCGCGCAGAAGAAAAGAAAAATACAGACGAAGATTCTGAAGAATCATGGGGCTATGAAAATAATGCCAAGATGTACTTTCTTTATCTTTGCTGTCCTCAAGATGATCTTTATTCTTTTTGTAGTAAGGTAATAGATGACTCCACTATTCGAGGCGGTGGGCATGCTATTTATGATGGCCAAATAAAGAAAGTAGAAGAAAAGATTGCACAAATATATGGCGAAGATGCAGAATCAATAGATGCTGTAATTGATGATACTGTAACTGCCAAGGCCCAGGATGGTGATGTTGATTCAATGGCCAATCTGTTCAATTCGATTTCCTTTAGGGATTTTGTAATGAATGGATATGAATATAAATGTGCCATTACTCGAAATGTCATTAGATATGGGACTTTTATGAATTTGGAGGCAGCACACATTCAGCCAAGATCTCATCAAGGATTGTATTTGCCCTCTAATGGTATCGCTATGTGCCGTGATATGCATTGGGCGTTTGACAAGGGTATGTTTACTATAGATGATGGATTATGTGTAAGAGTGCATCCAGATATTAGTAGCGAATATCTTAAACAGTATGACAAGAAACAGATTTTTGTACCAAAGAATTCATTCTTTGCTCCAGATGTTAACAATTTACACTACCATCAAAAGAACGTATACGGTTTGTTTAAGGTGGCAGGATCATTGGTAAAAGCAGAGGGCTATATTGGAAATAATGGAAGTAATAGATTGGTGGAATATGCCAAGGGGTTAAAACAGAAGTGATACATACAAAAAAGGAACCGGGAGTGATTTCTCGGTTCCTTTTTTGGCTATATTATATTTTTTCTGATAGACCGATGAGAACACCTTTTGTATAGGCATTACATGCTTCTGATGCTAATAGGCTCATCATTGACTCCTTATAAGCCGCTAGCTCCTTCTGGAGTGAGTCGGGTAAAGCGGTAAGAAGCCTTTCATAATTGTCGTTTGCTACAGAGTCTAATACTTTAAACTCCTCAGACTCGTAGTAAGATACCATGGCCTTATCATAAGTACTTTCGATTGCTTCAATAAGCATTGCTATTAAACCTCCTTAGACTATGTTGTAGTGGGAATAAATGCAACATAATCTGAGAGGTCAGAATCGTTACCTCGTTCTCTGCAATGACGCAGGAACTGCTCCTTAATGCGAGGTGCGATACCCATGAACTTCCTTCTCGCTAATATTAGTTCAGGGGATTGTATATGCTCGCGGATGTCGTAATGTAAAACTACCCGCGGAGTATGCGTGGAAAATCGAAGGATATGCTTTAATGAGTAAAAGGCATGTGCAAAAGCACAGGCTATTTTTTCATTAAGCCATTTTTGTACTATCTGATATGCTTTATGTATTATCTCATGGCAGAATGAGAACTTTTTCTCAATTGTGCGAACCAGTTCTATTATCTTGCCTTCTATTCTGGAATAAATACTAAAGTAATCAATTGTGGCTTCAACAACAGCTGGATGAATGGAAGCTTCTATTTCATCAATGATGATGGGATTGTTAAATGCAGATGTTCCAATCAAAGGTGCGCATGCATCTAAAAGCATAGAAGAAGATGCTCTGATAGGTTGAGCAGCCTCTTTTATGATATTAGTAGTAGCTTCGACGTTTTCCCAAGCTGCTTGAAGAGATGCGGCGATAGTGCTTGTATCTGGAAGAGATGCTGCGGTATAAGCAGCAACAGTTTCTATGGCTGTTGTCATGCCTGAAAGGTCTACATTAGCCATCATTGCGCTGATGGCACTTGAAAGTCCGGAAAGAGAAGCAGCGATGCCTTCGCTAACCTCTGGAGGAATAGTGACTGTAGGTACGCTGAGACTCAAAGATTCTGTAAAGCTATCAGGCATAGTTATGATAGTATCTGTTGCTTCTGAAATTGATTCATGTTCTCTGCCCATTGGTCTTTCCTCCTTTCCGTTATGCGGCCTTTCTTAAGCCGAACATATCCAATAATTTAATCTCATGTTCCAGATAATCTCTGGCTCCATATCTGAGCCATTGCCTGTATGCATTGAGAATGTGGCAGGATGCTGTATATGAAACATCGAATTCACAGCTGATCTGCTCTACATAATCAAGGTCCATGGTGCAGATAATCGGGAGTGGGGCGATTGCAGTACGTGCAAAGAAATTTGCCTCCGACTCAAGTTCTGCGTAAGATTTTCCTTTGTCATCATCGAGATGTCCAAGGTAGCAGTGTCCTATCTCGTGAAAGATGGTAAATCGGACACGCCTGTGGTTTGGCTCATAATCGTTAAAATAGATAAAATAACGATACATCCCATTAAGACAATGGATTTCTGAATATCCCTCATCGCTCTTTTCAAAGGCTTCAGCCTGATCAAATGGAGAGAGATATGAGTAAGGGATTAAAATATACCCTAATTTCTGTGCGATTGCAAAGCAGTCGATTGGAATTGCGTACAATCCACATTCTTCATACATGTCTACGACAAGCTTTTCGATTTCATCGTAGCGAGCACCTGTTAGGCGCACACCAGTTAACTGCAATAGAATCATCCTTCCTTTGTCTGGAAGAGAGGGCCTACAAGAGACATCCGCTGTTCTGGGCTCATGTTCTTTGCATTTCTGGCAATCCATGCCCTTGTTGTTTCAAATTCTGAGTCAAAATCATTACCGACTTCTCTACCAAGAAGATAATCAGTAGTGGTATGGAGAGCCTTTGCAAGATTAGCGAGAGTAGAACCGTTGGGCTCTCTTATTCCTGCGATATAACGGGAAAGAGACACTTCTGTAATACCCACCTCTGTTGCCAGATCTCTTTGTGATTTGTTAATAGCTGCGAGTTGAGCTTTGATCCTGCCTCCCATATCACTCTTATTATTTTCCATATGCGTAATCCTCATTTCTAATTAAATTCTGCTCTGTTTGGCGCTTGTCAGTTGCCTTACCTTTTAGCAGTGTAGTGTATATTCCCGGGTAACCTTTTCCAATACTTCTCCCTATGTTTCTATCACTGTTATACTTTACTGGCCTTATGCTTATGCGCATTGACTAAGACAGAAGTAACCTTCATCATTATCATTATTATCCATCATTAATGAGGAGGATCTTTATCAACTTAACCAAAAGTATAATAAAACTTTCCATTTGTGTCAATATGGAAAACTGTAATTATATAAAATTTTATTTTATATAATTATAAATTAATTGTAAGCGCATGAAACGGGGATTTATTAATGGTGTTGACACTTTCCAGATAGGAAAGTATAATGTACGTATAATACGAGGAGGAGATGTGTATGAACATAAGACTTCTAAAAGCGAAGCGCGTGGAGCGCAATATCCGCCAGAAAGACCTGGCAAAGATGCTGCATCTTACAGAAAAATCAATGTGTCAAAAGGAATGCAGTGAGTCAAATAAGTTTAAAGCTGATGAGATGATCAGCATAGCAGATGCTCTGGGATTGGATTTCGAAGAGTTTGACGCTATTTTTTTTGATCATCGACTTTCCAATTTGGTTAAGTTTTCTCGAAAAAGTTTCCAACACAACGAAGAAAAGGTTGAACTCAGATCGGAGGGGGACAAGCTGAGGGCAGTCTGGTATCCGAAGGAAAAGAAGTTGGAAATCGTGAGAGACAGGGTAAAATCAGTATTCTGGCTTCATCCTATTACAAGTACATATGACGTTAAAGACACAGAAGTAAAAGATTAAGTTTCGTCGAGTCGCTAGACGGCCTGAAACTCCGGACAAGGGGTATCAGGTCGTTTTTTTGTGGCATAAACAGCTTAACGATAGAGATTTGCGGTCTTGATCTGGCTTCCCATTTCATTTGGAAAGTCAGATGAGCATCGCAAGATGCTAATAACTTTGGCCAAAGGGATAGATCTATTTCAGTAATACAGACATAAACATTTTAACGAAGTGGTCTGGAAAGCTGAATCAAGACAGTTCTATTCCTGTTTGTAATGGCCAGAAGCCATAGCGGAATACACGTCGGGTCTATCCCTCCATTCAAAAACGAAAGGAGAGACCCGTTATGAGGTTCCGCAGAACACCATGCCTTAGCAAGAAACAGCTTGAAGAATTAGAGGAGCAGATCAGATTGCATCCTGAGAAGGAGACAGAACTCAGAAAGAAAGACCCAAGGGCAACATACAAAGTATTTGATGATGAAGGGCATGTCGTAGCAATTTTCAACCCTGAAACAGATACCACTATGGATGTGACCATCGATGTGAAGAGAAGGATTACAAAGCTTATGCATACCAAGGTCGATGATGTAGAAGTCAGGGAGAACAATAAGGAACGTAAGTTGGATCCCTTCTCACAGATGCAATATGACCAGACTGTGGATTCTTTCAGAAAGAAGTTCAGAGACAAGTATGGTAGGGATCCTCGTAAGGAAGAGCTACCAGAAGGAAGCCACAGAAGTCATGTTTCTCTGGAGGCTCCTGTAGATGCTGCAGGCGGTGCGACCATAGGAGAAATCCTCCCTGATGAGACAGCAAACTTTTTTGAGGAAGAGGAGACTCCTATCAGCTGCATGGAGGAACTTATGGCTTCGGAGTTGTTCAGTGACAGGGAACGTACTATTTATGATTGCAAGATTCGTAAGCAGATGACCAACGAGCAGATGGGTGAAGTAATCGGGACTTCAGGACAATATGCAGGACGTATCTGGAATGGAATTGTGGAAAAGATAAGAAACAATGCAGAAATCAAAAGATTTTTTAGGGTGTAGTTTCAAACTGAAAAAAGTCTGGGTGCTTTATATACGAGGGAGCAGAGGACTCCTACCAATGAAGAAGGAGGTGCGCAGCGATGCTACAGAAACATAAGGTAAGAATCAATGTTACTGACGGTGGCAAAGGAAAAGACAGAGTTCTTGAAGGAGCAGATGTCAGACTTCCAGTCAGATTACTAAAATTCCTGTTCGGAGACTTTACAACAGTCTATCTGTTAAAACCCGGACAGAACATTGAGTCGGTTGAGATACATGAAGTTAGTGAGAATGAAAAATAAGGAGAACATCATGGCAAGTAAAAAAACAGTCTGTAAGAAAAGAAATACCCCAAAACCACAGTGTACTGACAAAAATCCTTTTTCAGTATCACTTAACTTTGGGTTCAAGGTGCTTAAGTGTCAAATAGATATATCCCTTGATGAGGATTATCTGGAGAGGAGAAGAAATGAAACTGTACGAAGTAAATGCGGCAATAATGCAGGCAATAGACATTCTTGATGAAGCAGATGGCGAGGTCAATGAGGTTACAGAGCAGGTGATGGAAGAACTGGATACTCTTGAGATGGAGCGTGACAGGATCCTCGAGTATCTTGCGAAGGCAGCACTCAACACCCGCTCAGAGGTAGCAGCTATCAAAGCGGAAGAGGACAGGCTTAAGAAAAGGCGTCAGATTCTTGAACATAAGGAAGAGCGTCTCATAGGAATCCTTGACAGGGAATGCGCAGGAGTAAAGAAAGACCTCGGAGTTGCGACTCTTTCATATAGGAAGTCAGAGAGCCTTGAGGTCACTGATCAGGCGCTGACAATCTCTTGGCTCCATGATAATGGTCACGATGATTGCATTCGCACACCTGCTCCAGAGATCATGAAGGATGCGGTAAAGAAGCTTGTAAAGAATGACACCGAGATTCCGGGAGTCAGCTTAGTAACAAAAAATAACTGTTCACTTAGATAAGGAGGAATGATTCATGTTAAAGATTTCAAAAGGTAAGGTAGCACGACCGCTCCGGGTAGTCATTGATGGAGTCGAGGGTATCGGCAAGTCAACATTTGCAGCGCAGTTTCCGGATCCGCTGTTCATTGACCTTGAAAAAGGTACAGATTCAATGGATGTAGCGAGAACGCAGATGCCAGAGACTTGGGAGGAGCTGTTACAGATTACTAAGGATGTCGTGGCGGATCCATCTGTATGCAGGACTCTGGTCGTGGATACCGGGGACTGGGCAGAACATCTCTGTGAGGCATATGTATGTCGAAGCCAGCATGTTAGCGGCATTGAGGATATCGGCTACGGCAAAGGCTACACCTATCTTCGTGAGGCTTTTGCAGATTTCCTTAAGGCATTGGATTCAGTTATCGAAGCAGGTGTGAACGTGGTCATCTGTTGCCATACACAGATAAAGAAATTTGAGCTTCCTGATGAACAGGGTGCCTATGACAGATATGAACTCAAGCTTTCCAAGCAGGTGTCTCCTCTAGTAAGGGAGTGGTGTGACATACAGCTTTTTGCCAACTTCAAGACCTATGTGGTTTCTACAGAGAATAACAAGAACCACCACAAGGGAACAGGCGGTACCAAGAGAGTCATGTATTCATCGCACACAGCTTCTTGGGATGCCAAGAACAGGCATGGACTTCCCGATGAGATGGACTTCAGTTTCAAGAGCATCGCACATCTCTTTAATAGCAAAGCACCCAGACCCAAGTCTCCATTAGAACAGGTCCATGAGCTGATGACTGATTCAGGAATCACAGATGAAGAACTCAGAGATGTGGTGGTAAAGAAGGGTAAGTATCCTCCGGAGACTCCTATCGAGGAGTATGAGCCTGCATTTCTTACAGGCTGGGTCATCAAGTATTGGAAGGACATAGTTCCTATCGTAGAGAAGAATAGAAAGGACGGTGATTCAAAATGATTGAAGCTATCGAGGTTATCTTATGCGGTATAGGCATCTGTGCAGTCATCATTGTACTTATTACTGCACTAGCTGATGCGGTCAAGACAAGGAATGCTGAGAAGCGTGAGAGACAGAAGCAGCTCAAGACTGTCATGGAACTGCTTGAGAGCATCTCAGAGGATCTCTCGGAGATGAAGAGCATCCTTGAGTACAAGTGATAGGTTCAGATTATCATCGGGACTCGGTATTCTGCCGGGTCCCAAACTTTTTCAAAAATTCTTTTCAAAAATTCTTCTATCTAGTTTCAGAATGAGAAATTCCCAAGAGCTTTATACCTGTAACAGTAAACAGGCAATATGCCTACACAGATACCCAAGGAGGAAAAAACTATGGGTGAGCTCAATAATGAGGCTTTGGATTGGGACGGTGTCCTGGAGAATGATGGCTCCGAATTTATCGTCCTGCCTGAAGGTGATTACATCTTCGAGGTAACAAATATGGAGAGAGGATCCTTCCCTGGCAGTGAGAAGATGTGTGCATGTGCAAAGGCAACGCTCACACTCAAAATCACAGATGCCGAGCATGGCACAGTGAATGTCTTTGATGACCTGATCCTCCACAAGAAGATGGAGTGGAAGCTGTCACAGTTCTTCAGAGCCATCGGAATGAAAAAGAAGGGCGAGCGCCTCGTCATGGATTGGAACAAGGTCGTAGGTTCTTCAGGCAGGGTCCACATCATCGTGAACAAGTACACTGCCAAGGATGGTTCACAGAGAGAGAACAACAAGGTTTCCAAGTATTACGACTATGACGGGGATGCCATGTTCATGACAGTACCGGAAGGCAGCGCAGATGAGCTTCCTTTTGATTAAGGAGGTGCGTCATGGAACTCCGGCAGTATCAGAAGGATGCCTGTGATTCCACCCACGGGGAATGGGATGGCGGCCGTCATAAGACGGTCGTTAATCTCCCCACCGGGACAGGCAAGACAATAGTGATGGGGCAGATTGCAGATGATGAAGTCAATAAGGGCGGCAGAGTCCTTGTGCTTGCACATCGTGAAGAGCTTCTCACGCAGGCATCAGACAAGATCAAGAAACTTACAGGCAGGGATACGATCCTTGAAAAAGCAGAGAGCAGGAGCTATGGCTCTTACATTCCTATAACTGTAGCTTCTATCCAGTCCATAGCACAGGAGAAAAGGCTCATACAGTTTCCTAAGGACTATTTCAAAACACTCATCGTAGACGAAGCCCACCATTCCTTATCGGACACGTATCAGAGGGTGCTGAAGCACTTTGACAGTGCAGATGTCCTTGGACTTACAGCGACACCAGACAGAGGCGATAAGAGGAATCTTGGAGAATACTACGATTCGATGGCTTATGAATACACGATGTCTCAGGCGATAAAGGACGGATACCTTGTTCCCGTGAAAGCCCAGATGATCCCTTTGGAGCTGAACCTCTCGGATGTGAAGGTATCAAACGGAGATTACTCGGCAGGAGATATCGGATGTGCTTTGGAGCCGTACTTAGAGCAGATTGCAGATGAGATGGTCCGTTACTGCAAGGAAAGGGAGCGCACATTGGTGTTCCTTCCGCTTGTAGAGACAAGCCAGAAGTTCTGCAGGATGTTACAGAAAAGAGGATTCAGGGCAGCAGAGGTCAATGGCAATTCTCCAGACAGGCAGCAGATCCTTAAGGACTTTGAGGATGGAAAGTATCAGATTCTCTGCAACTCGATGCTCCTGACTGAAGGATATGACAATCCCGCTGTGGACTGCATCGTGGTATTAAGGCCTACCAGAGTGAGAGGACTTTATCAGCAGATGGTAGGAAGAGGTACAAGGCTCTATCCGGGAAAGAAGGACCTTCTCATATTGGATTTCCTCTGGCTCTCGGAAAGACATGACCTGTGCAGGCCATCATCCCTTGTATCAAAGGATGCAAAGATAGCACAGATGATTGATAAGAAGGTTGAGGGTAACGATGAAGAAATCGACATTTTACAGGCAGAGGAAGAAGCAGAAAGGGATGTCCTTTCTGAAAGGGAAGAAGCACTCGCAAGAGAACTTGAAGCCATGCGCAAACGCAAAAGGCAGCTCGTGGACCCGCTCCAATATGCTCTCTCGATATCGGCAGAAGACTTAACGAACTATGAACCGACTTTTGCATGGGAGATGGGACCGGCGTCAAAGGCTCAGCTCGATTTCCTTGAGAGGAGAGGGATATTCCCAGAGACAGTAACAAACTGTGGAATGGCATCACTTCTCATAGACAGGCTGAAGCGCAGGCAGGAAGAGGGACTTGCGACTCCCAAGCAGATAAGGTGTCTCGAGAGATACGGATTCCGTAGGGTCGGGACATGGCAGTTTGATATGGCAAGCAAGATGATAAGTCTTCTTGCAGGCAATAACTGGCGAGTGCCTTATGGCATGCAGCCGCAATTATACACACCATAGGAGGAACCGTTATGGGAAGAACGATAGGCGCTAAGCCGCAATGTGATACACATGATGACTGCTTTGCAAATAAGAATGGTCAGTGTGTATGCCTCAGTGAGAATGATTTCGGAAGGAAGGACTGCCCTTTTTATAAGCCGAAGTCAGAGGTCGATATGAAGAAGGTAGCCAAGGAGTGTAAGGCATATGCTCTGGCTCATGGAGGAAGAGATTGATGGATACGCAGATTTTATCAGCGCTAAGATCCATACCTGTATCAGATCTTGACCGTGCCGACTGGATAAAAGTCGGCATGGCCCTAAAGGATGCAGGATTCCCATGCTCTGTCTGGGATGACTGGTCACGTGATGACAGCCGTTATCATCCGGGGGAGTGTGAAAAGAAGTGGGATTCCTTCAACGGATCCGGAAAGCCCGTGAAGGCAGGCTCGATAGTCCAGATGGCAAAGGAACGAGGTTGGACAGCAGGTCCTGACATCGGGGATGCCCTTGGATGGGATGATGCCATCGAATATGACGGAGAGAGCTTCACGGGATTCACTCCGCAGGCAGCTTGGAACGGAGTAGAGGACCTTAAGAGATATATCTCTGAGCTGTTTGAGCCGGATGACTATGTCGGCTATGTAACGAATGACGTATGGCAGGACACAGACGGAAGATGGGTTCCATCCAAAGGTGTCTATTACAAGAAGGCAAAAGAGATACTGGCATCCCTTGATAAGTATAAGGATGACCTCGGAGCTACTATCGGAGACTGGAAACCTGACGTGGGTGCTTGGATCAGGTTCAATGCCCTCGATGGCAAAGGCGTAAAGAATGAAAACGTGACGAGGTTCAAGTATGCCCTTGTCGAGTCAGATACCCTTCCCATAGCAGAGCAGGACCTCCTGTACAGAAAGTTGGAGCTTCCTATAGCTGTACTTGTGCATAGCGGAGGCAAATCGCTCCATGCGATAGTGAAGGTCGATGCTCCCGATTATGAGGAGTATAGGAGGAGAGTGGATTTCCTCTACACCTTCTTGGAAGAAAAGGGATGCGTCATAGATAAGCAGAACCGCAATCCGAGCCGCCTTTCGAGGCTGCCGGGTGTGACTCGTAACGGGAACAGGCAGTACATAGTGGATATGAACATCGGCAGAAAGAGTTGGACTGAATGGATGGATTTTGCGGAAGGTATAGATGATGAGATGCCAGATATGGAGCCTCTCTCAGCTTTCAAGGATGACCCTCCCGTACTTCCGGAAGAACTTATCCAGGGAATCCTCAGACGAGGACATAAGATGCTCATCTCAGGATCTTCGAAGGCAGGAAAGTCATTCCTTCTCATGGAGCTGTGTGTGGCCATAGCTGAAGGTCGTAAGTGGCTTGGATTCCAATGCCAGAAGGGCAGGGTCTTGTATGTGAACCTTGAGATCGACCCACCTAGCTGCATAAACAGATTCCTGAAGATTTACGAGGCTCTGGGCATCCCTATGGCAAACACAGACAGCATCGTTCTCTGGAACTTAAGGGGACATGCGGTTCCGTTAGACCAGTTAGTACCAAAGCTCATAAGAAGGGTCAGGGACCAACATTTTGACTGCATCATAATCGACCCTATCTACAAGGTCATAACGGGTGATGAGAATTCGGCTTCGGACATGGGTGCGTTCTGCAATCAGTTTGATAAGATCTGTAACCTCACAGGCTGCTCAACTGTGTATTGTCATCATCACTCAAAGGGAGCACAGGGTGCTAAGAAAGCAATGGACAGAGCATCAGGGTCCGGTGTATTTGCGAGGGATCCCGATGCACAGTTGGACATGATAGAGCTTGAGCTTTCAGATGACATCAAGAACAACGTCCGGGATGGCAATGCATCAGCCTGGAGATTGGAGTCATCACTCCGAGAATTTCCGAACATCGTGCCTGTAAATTTCTGGTTCGAATATCCGCTCCATGTACTTGATGACAAAGGTGTCCTCGGAGAGATGCCTGCACAGGGTACTTCGGCAGCAGGCAAGATGAAGAATTCTAATTCTAAGTCTACAGAAGAAGCTGAAGAAGAATTCAGAAAAGCATATGATGCATGCAATATGACCGGGAATGTCACGGTACAGGACATGATGTCTTACATGGAAGTCAGCGACAAGACGATATACGCCCGTATCAAGAAGATGAACGGTGAGTTCATCCTCAAAAAGGGCAGAGTTATGAGGCTTGATCACGCTTTAGAAGAGTAAAGCAAAATTCTTCTTCTACGCTGAATATATAAATATATTCAGATAGAAAGTTAGACTACCGAATATGGGTAGGGCTAAATAGCCCGCCCTACCCTATTCGAGTAGTCCAACATAACTAGAACAGCGCAGACCAAGACCGAAAGAGGGAGGTGTAGAAAAATGAGATTTTTTATGGAAATGGAACCACCTACCGCTACGGCACAGGAAAAGAGCGTAAGGGTGATACACGGAAGACCTGTGTTCTTTGAGCCTAGTAGGTTGAAGGAGGCTAAAAAGCTCCTTATGGGACATTTATCAGATAACGTTCCTGACGAACCTTTCGAAGGAGCGGTAGCACTTAAAGTCTTATGGCTCTTTCCCAAGGGTAAGTCACATAAGGCAGGAGAGTGGAGGACAACACGTCCCGATACAGACAACCTTCAGAAGATGCTCAAGGACTGCATGACAAAGGTGGGGTTCTGGAATGATGATGCACAGGTTGTCCTGGAGATAGTCGGCAAGGCATGGTCGGATGTCCCGACAGGGATATGCATCGAGATCCTTGAGATAGATAAGGAGGTATGAGCCTTGCTGAAGCAGGATGAACTTAATAAGTACGGATGTGACAGTCTCATAAACGGAATAATCGTCCTTGCTTCAAAGGACTACATCAAGGCCGTGAGACAGCTTCGGAAGAATCCGAACAGTAAGATTTCTTCTGCAACAGCAAAGGAATGTGAAAAGTTCTTCCGCAGCAGCTGGTACGCATCCCTTACTTCCGTTGAAGGAGAGTGGCTCATTAACAGATTACGTGAGGAGGCTATGAAGAAATGAATGCAAAAGAATATCTGAATCAGGGATTCCTTATAAATGAACGTATCGATTCCAAGATAGAACAGATAGCGATGCTCAGGACCCTTGCTACAAAGACAAGCGTTACCCTCTCCGATATGCCGGGAGATCCGAATAAGGGAAAGTCAAAGATAGAAGAGCTCCTTGTAAAGATAGCGGATCTGGAGTCGGAGATAAGTGCAGACATTGATAAGCTTGTGGAACTGAAAGGTAATATCATGGATGTGATAAATGAGGTCTCAGACCCGGAGGAGTCATTGGTACTGAACCTCAGATACCTGAACTTCTTCTCTTGGGAGGACATCGCAGTGAAGATGGACTGTTCTGTAAGGAATGTCCACATCGTCCACAGCAGGGCACTCGAGCATGTTGTTATCTCATGAAATGTAAGTTGCACACTTTTTCACTATTTTTCACTTAGGGAAAATGATATTGTTATACTGACGAAAGTCGAAAATGATGAAAGCCTCAAAGGGACCTATGACCTTTGGGGCTTTTGTCGTGTAAGGAGTTGCTTATGCCATATAAAGCAGGCCACCCATGTTTTGAAAGTGGGTGTGCGAAGATAATCCCTCATGGTCAGAAGTACTGTGATGAACATAAGAAGATGCATCCGGAAGAGATAAGGAATTCTTCTACACGTGGATATTCTTCTAGGTGGAGAAGAGAATCGAAGATATTCTTGAAGGCTCATCCGCTCTGTGCTATCTGCGAAAAGAATGGCAGGTACACGAAGGCTACGGTGGTGGATCACATAAAGCCGCACAGAGGAGACCAAGAGCTCTTCTGGGACAGAGACAACTGGCAGGCTTTATGCAAGCCCTGTCATGATAGGAAAACGTGGACAGAAGATAAATGCCCTGTTTACCACTATTAGCGCATGGGGAGGGGCGGGTCGAATCTCTAAAGGCGCATGGTTACGTGACCGGGCCGGACTCTCGCGTGCAAAAATGGGATTTCAGACAGGGGATTGACCCCTTGTTGAAATAGGTCCCGGGAACAGATGGATAGAGGTTTTGGAATGAAAAGCTGTGTTTGAATTTAGCACAGCTTTTTTCAATGGAAATCAAAGAAAAGGAGGCCGACATGGCGAAAGATGGTACGCGCCGTGGAGGCGCACGTCCTGGTGCTGGAAGACCGAGGAAGGCTCTTGCAGATAAATTACAGGACGGACAGAAAGCAAATGTAATGATGGTCCCTGCAGCACTCGAAGGAGCGGACACTCCTCCGATAAGGGACTTTCTTACCGAGGAACAGAAGGATGGCTCTCAGCTCTGCTCTGAAGAGATATATGAGGAGACATACAAGTGGCTCAAGGAGCGCAAGTGCCAGGCATTTGTAAATCCACAGTTAGTTGAGCAGTATGCGATGTCTGTAGGACGTTGGATCCACTGTGAGCAGACAATCTCAAGGACAGGTTACCTTGCCAAGCACCCTACCACAGGGCAGGCAATTGCAAGTCCTTATGTGGCGATGGCTCAGAGCTACATGAAGCAGGTGAATACCATCTGGAATGAAATCTATCAGATAGTTAAGGAGCAGTGCTCGGAAGCTGTGACTTCCACACCACAGGATGATGTGATGGCGATGCTCCTTAGGACGAGGAGGAGAGATTGAAATCAACATCTGAAATGAAGAAGGTAGCTGTGAGTGAGCTGATACCTTACGTCAACAATGCAAGGACTCACTCAAAGGAACAGATAAATAAGCTCAGGGGATCCCTTAGGGAGTTCGGATTCATTAACCCGATAATCATCGACAGCAAGAATAATGTCATCGCAGGACATGGAAGACTGATGGCTGCGAAGGAAGAGGGCATCGAAGAAGTGCCATGTGTGCTTGTGGATTACCTTTCCGAGGCACAGAAGAAAGCGTACATACTTGCTGATAACAGATATGCCCAGGATGCAGGATGGGATGAAGAGATGCTGAAAGCCGAGATCGAAGAGTTGGAAGGAATGGACTTTGATGTTTCCTTTACAGGCTTCGATGAGAAGGAACTAGCATCTCTTTTTGATGAGGAGAAGAAAGCAGAGGAAGATGACTTTGACCTTACCAAGGCTCTCGAGGCAGCAGCCTTTGTTGAAAAGGGAGACAGATGGCATGTCGGAAGGCACATCCTTATGTGCGGTGATGCTACATCTGCAGAAGATGTAGATAAGCTGATGGATGGTGCTGTGGCAAATATGTGCTCTGTGGATCCTCCATACGGTGTTTCATTCAAGTCTTGGGACGGACTCGAGATCAAGAACGATTCCCTTAAGGATGAGGAGTTCCTTGATTTCCTTACCAAGTCATTTGAGAACATCGCAGCACACCTTGCTCCGGGCGGATCCTGTTATGTATTCCATGCAGATTCACTGACTGAGATATTCAGGACAGCTTTCAAGAAGTTCTTCCATCTGTCAGCGGTCTGTGTGTGGGTCAAAAATGCCCTCGTTCCAGGCTGGGGCGATTTTCAATACCGCCACGAGCCTGTGCTTTACGGATATCTGGAAAATGCGAAACACAAATTCTATGGAGACCGAAAGCAGACTACGGTGTGGGAGTTCAACAAGCAGACATCTTTCCATGACCATCCAACATCAAAGCCTATCGACCTCATGACATATCCGATAGGCAATTCCTCGCAGGAGAACGGTATCGTCCTTGATACCTTCGGTGGTAGCGGATCCACTCTGATAGCTTGTGAACAGATGAACAGGACATGCTACACCATGGAACTTGATGAAAAGTATGCTTCCGTAATCCTTCGAAGATTCGTGGAGGATACAGGAAAGGCAGATGAAGTCTACGTTGAAAGAAACGGAGAGAAACTTATGTACTCTGACCTCGTTATAGAGGTGGAGGGGCGTGATGAAAAATAAAGAGCTGACCCTTGGGTCTCTCTTCGATGGATCTGGAGGCTTTCCTCTCGGAGGGATAATCTCTGGGATAAAGCCTATATGGTCATCGGAGATAGAACCTTTCCCTATAAGGGTCACAGAGAAAAGGCTCCCGACTGTGGAGCACTATGGAGATATCTCAAAGATAAACGGAGCGGAGATCCCGCCCGTGGACATAATAACTTTCGGAAGCCCATGTCAGGACATGAGCATAGCCGGGAGAAGAGAAGGCTTGGACGGAGAACGTTCAGGTCTTTTTTATCAGGCAATCCGAATCATCAGAGAAATGAGGGAAGCGACAGATGGAAAATATCCAAGATATGCAGTATGGGAGAACGTCAAAGGTGCCTTCTCCTCAAACAAAGGAGAAGACTTCAGACAGGTCCTCGAAGAGTTCTGCCATGTTACGGAACCAGACATTTCAGTTCCTAGATGTGACAGGTGGAAGAACGCAGGATGCATTCTGGGAGAGTCGTCATCTGTTGCCTGGCGTCTCCTCGATGCACAGTTTTGGGGTGTGCCCCAGAGAAGAGAACGTATCTACGCTGTCGCAGATTTTGGAGGCAAGAGTGCCGGAGATATATTATTTGTCAGCGAAGGCCTGTCAGGGTATTCTGCGGAGAGCTTCCGCTCGTGGCAAAGAGCTGCCAATAGTCTTAAAGAATGCTCTGGAGAGGCAGGCTGCCTTTGCTTGAATGATCAGGGCGGTTCTGTCATGGGTGTCAGTACAGACGTGACAGGTACGCTACGTGCAGAAGCTCATGGCCATCAGCCACTTATTGCACTTGAGCATCATCCGAATGATTCAAGGATAAAGATAGAAGAGGGCGATGCCATTCAGACGCTTTCAGGACGCATGGGAACAGGAGGTGGAAACGTTCCTCTCATCATGACTCCTGGGGGAAAGCCTTTGACACTTAAGATCCGAAGCGGATGCGAAGGTGGTGGAAAGGGTGCCTTAATCCAGGAGGATAAGTCAGCGACTTTAGGAACACATAATGACCAGACGCTGTTCCAGCCTACAGCCTTTGGAGTATGCGCAAAGAACAGTAACAGCATGATGAGTGATAATCCCAAGAGCGGATTCTATGAAGCGGATACTTCCAGATGCCTTGATGCCAATGGAGGTAATCCTACATGCAATCAGGGTGGCATAGCAGTCATAGCCCTTGAAGGTAACGGATCAAGACCAAGCCACAGAGGTGATGGCTATAAGGAAAGCGATGTGATGTACACGCTCAATACTGTGGAACAGCACTCCGTAGCTTTTGCAGATAAGTCAGCCACCCTTTCAGCAGGCGATGGACCTAAAGGTCCTTCGAGTCAGCAGCTTGGTAATCCCGAGGAGAACTTCGTGGCAGAACCTTCCTACGGACTGGACAGGGCATCATTCAATCAGGGTGCAAATGCCAAGTTTGGATTCTGTGTGGATGAAGAAGTTGAGCCTGCGATGGTATCAAGAGGACCTAACGCAGTCGGACATCCCTTCCACTCATCAAAGAACAGTTATCATACGAACTTCTCTGATGGAGAGGCGGTCGACACCCTTGTAGCTACAGACTATAAGGATCCGCCTACGGTCAGTGAAGAACCATATTATATAGTACGAAGGCTGACTCCTACAGAGTGTGCAAGGCTTCAGGGATTTCCAGATTGGTGGACTGATGACCTTGCTTCGGAGGATCCTTCCGAAGATGAGGTAAAGCGCTGGTCAGAGATATTTGAGACCCAGAGGACAGCACTTGGATTAGAAACAAAGCCAAAGACGGAGAATCAGATCCGCAAATGGCTCAAATCGCCTTATTCCGATAGTGCTGCTTATAAGATGTGGGGCAATGGAGTTGCCCTTCCGTGCGTGGTTTTCGTGCTTTCAGGCATTGTCTACTATGCACAGTAATTTCTTCATATGTTTGTCTCCTAACGACATTGCTATACCAGGGCAGATGAGTGAGTAATGTATGTAACAAAACAGACAGCCTTAGGGCTCACAAAGAAGGGAGACAAACAATGAAGGTTAATTACAGCGTAACAAAGGATGAAAAGAAGAGACTGGTAAAGGCAATCGCAGGAATCACAGGACAGGAGATCGAGTACCTCGGAGTTCCGAGTTTTGCCTACATAATTGGAGGAAAGCTCGAGGTCAGCAGAGAGGGTATCCTTACAATCCCGGACGGAGAGGATTCAGACGAACTTCTCAGACAGCTTTCAGAACAGGGTTTTGAAGGCGAGCAGATGGAAGAGGTTGAGGAAGAGCCTACTGAAGAGAATGAGGAAGGAGCAGAGCTTTTGACAGAGGGAGACAAGCTTACGATAGAGGTCCCAAGGGACAGCCTAACAGAAGAGGCAATCAGCAACCTCAACAAGATAATCGAAAGCAAGGGCGAGATCATGAAGCATGCCTTTGGAGCAGATGAGCTTCCGATAGAGGTAACGGATGAGAAGGTTTCCTTCCCTTGGTTCAAGGTAGGGGATGCGGATACAACATCAGCCTACACCAAGTTCATATCAAACCTCTGCAGCATGGCGATGACCCAGAAGAGGATATCAGCCAAGGCAAAGGAAGCCGAGAGCGAGAAATTCGCATTCAGATGCTTTCTCTTAAGGCTCGGATTCATCGGGAACGAGTACAAGGAGGAGAGGCGCATCCTTCTGCAGAACCTGACTGGAAGCGCAGCTTTCCCTACACAGAAGGCAGCAGACGAATTTGCAGCCAAGCAGAAAGCAAAAAGGGAAGCTGACAGGGTTTCAGAAGAGGAGGTAGCAGAATGAGATTTCCTTCAAGAGAGACAGTCGACAGGGTGCGTAAACAGTACCCTGTCGGAACGAGGGTAGCACTTGTAAGTATGGATGATCCACAGGCACCTCCAGTTGGGACCAAGGGGACGGTCGATGGAGTAGATGATACGGGATCCCTTCTGATGTCTTGGGATAACGGCAGCGGACTCAATGTAGTCTATGGCGAGGATGTGGTAAGGAAGCTCGACCCCGTCAAGGTAACCTGCTATAGGAAGACCGATGAATATGAGGATAGGGCAGATGCCATCAGGTTTTACAGAGAGGCACAGCTTGGATGTGACCCTAACAGCCATGAGTGTGAAAGATACACAATGATCCTAGCTCAGCTCAAGGCGGGGCAGAAGGAGTGTGCAGATGAGTGAGAAGGTAAGAGAGCAGATCCTTTATATCAGGAGCACAGGCCTTACAAATATGTTCGACTTAAAGCGCGTCAGAGAGCTTGCTGTAGAATTTGATATGCCAGAACTCATAGAGTTCCTTGATGAACATCAGAAGGAATACGGAAGGTTCATCCTTTATGGCGATAAGTAAACTATACAATAATACAGACTGATCCTTGGTGGTAATGCACGTTGCTGTATGTGCAGGTATACGGGATTATGTACCTACCAAAACCAAAGGAGGTCAGGGCAATGACAAAGAGAGAAGAACAGGAATTCAAGAGGCTTTTCAAGGAAGGAACAATCGGGCTGCTCACAAAGGAACACAAGGGAGTAGCACATTATTGGGCGAAGGTTTATGACGAGCCTAGCGAATACGGCATCGATAACGGAAGGATCTCCAAGCTGATGATCAAGGTAGACGGAAAGACAACACTCGCCTACGACAGAGGTTGGGATCTGGAGCCCGATGAAAACGATGAGCTCACAATGGCAGCATTTTCGATAATCATGCATGATTACAACTAAGGAGGCGGCCATGAAAGAAGAGATCATTTTTTCCTACAACAACACAAGATGCCATGCGAAGATAGTAGAGCAGCTCCTCGGTGGGGAGCGCTACATCGGGAAGATGGACGGATATGAGATTTACCAGATTGATACCCACGGCTTTTTTGATCAGTTCGGGTTCGTGGCAATCAAAGAAAAATGAAGAAAAAGAGGAAAGGAGCGAGAGCTCTTTTTCTTGTACAGATAGATTTTGGGAGCCTCCGGGCTCTTTTTTAGTTGGAGATGATATGGATGGGAAAGCTGAAAAACTATAAACCCACACGCTTTATGGCAGAAGGTAGCCATTACGATAAGGAAGCTGCAGACTTTGCAGTAATGTTCATAGAGCAGTTATCCCACACAAAAGGACGATGGGCAGGAAAGCCGTTCATCTTGCTCCCTTGGCAGGAACAGATAATAAGGGATATTTTTGGGGTGGTTAAGGCGGATGGGAACAGACAGTTCAATACCGCTTATATAGAGATTCCCAAGAAGAATGGCAAGTCAGAACTTGCAGCTGCCGTTGCATTGTATCTTTTATACGCAGATGGAGAGGCTTCACCTGAGGTATATGGGGCAGCAGCCGATAGAGGACAGGCATCGATTGTCTTTGATGTTGCAAGGCAGATGGTAAACCAGAACAGGACTTTGTCAGCGGCTAGTAAAATCCTTGGAGCAAACAAGAGGATTACCTGTGGATTAAATAATGGATTCTATCAAGTACTTTCTGCTGAAGTCGGTACAAAACATGGCCTGAATGTTTCAGGTCTGGTGCTAGATGAGGTCCACGCACAGCCAAACCGGCGATTATATGACGTCCTCACAAAGGGCTCGGGAGACGCTAGGGAAAATCCGCTCTTTTTTTTAATTTCGACCGCGGGCACAGATAGGAACAGCATCTGCTACGAATTACATCAGAAAGCCTTAGACATCATCGAGGGCAGAAAGATAGACTCAACATTCTATCCTGTTCTTTATGGAGCAGCAGAGGATGAGGACTGGACGGATCCTGAGGTGTGGAAGAAAGCGAATCCTTCCCTTGGAGAAACGATAACGATGGAGAAGGTAAGGGATGCCTGTGAACAGGCAAAGCAGAACCCTGCTGAAGAGAATACTTTCAGACAGCTCCGTTTGAACCAATGGGTAAAGCAGTCCGTCAGATGGATGCCTATGGATAAATGGGATGCATGTGCATTCCCAGTCCTTCCTAAAGAGCTTGAAGGGCGTGTATGCTACGGAGGCTTGGATCTTAGTTCCACGACCGATCTTACGTCTTTCGTCCTGGTCTTTCCTCCGATAGACGAAGAGGATAAGTATTACATCATGCCTTTTTTCTGGGTTCCAGAGGATACATTGGACCAGAGGGTAAGAAGAGACCATGTTCCTTATGACGCATGGCAGAAGCTTGGATTCCTCCAGACAACGGAAGGAAATGTCGTGCATTACGCTTACATCGAGAAGTTCATTGAACAGCTCGGTGAAACCTACAATATACGTGAGATTGCCTTCGACCGCTGGGGAGCGACCCAGTTATCTCAAGACTTGGAAGAGATGGGATTCACGGTAGCCGCTTTCGGACAGGGGTTCAAGGACATGAGCCCTCCTTCCAAAGAGATATTCAAGCTTGTACTTGAGCAGAGGATAGCACATGGCGGTCATCCGATACTCAGATGGAACTTCGACAACATATTCATACGAACGGATCCGGCAGGAAACATCAAGCCAGACAAGGAAAAGTCCACGGAGCGTATCGATGGAGCGGTTGCAACAATCATGGCTTTAGACAGAGCAATCAGATGTGGCCTAGATTCCGGGGAGAGTGTATATGACAGCAGAGGGCTATTAGTGTTCTAAAAGAGAGTGTTTTTCTTCGATAGATTAGTGATAGAATAATCTCAGAGGTATAGATAAGCCTTTGGGCAGTTTGAAGGATTCTGGGTTATAGGGAGACGCAGTGAAAATGCTGTGATAATTTGGACTCTTATATGACTTGCAGCAAGGCACACTAACTAAGAAGGAGGTATCTGAAATGAGTAAGTACAACACTTCTAGCCATACAGTGAGCCAGAACAATCATCATTCAAATCAGGGAAATCCTAATAATTCTGCTCACACTGCTGGCATGAACAATCATAGCAATCAGTGTAATCCTAACAACTCTGCTTACGCATCAAGCAGAAAGTAAGGAGAAAACAAACTAAAAAAACATCCCGGAAAGGCATCTCTTAAGAGGTGCTTTTTTCGTGCCATAAAAAGGGAGGAGATTATGATAATCCTTTCGATAATAGGCTTTCTGTTGATCCGTGAAGCTTTGAATCAGATGGAGAATTACTGATGCAGATAGAATTCCTTATAAAACAACAACATATAGTCAGGATTGATGGGCAGAAGGTAGTGGCAGGAAGCAAGAACTATCTTGATGCTCATTTTGTTTTCTCTGAAGAATGGACTGGGATAAAGACTGCCATATTCAGAAATGGCTTCAATGTGGTTACGCAGGTCATAGATGAAAAGACAAATATCTGTAGGGTTCCATGGGAAGTTATCACTGAAGGAAAGCTTTATGTATCAACATTCTGTGGGGACCTTATCACATCGGATAGGGCTGTCGTTGAAGTGGCAGCTACAGGCTATGAGGAAGGAAAGACTCCTAGAGAGCCTTCAAAGAACGTTTACGAGCAGATAATGCAGAAGCTTGAAGCAATCCAGACGGACAAGATAGATGAAGCTGTAATCACAAAGTTTGTTGAAAACTATCTTGATGAACATCCTATTGATGGCTTTGATGAAAGCAGGGTGCAGGAACTGATTGATACATATGTCTGTGAGCATCGTGATGAATTCAAGGGAGAAAAAGGTGATACAGGAAGCCAAGGACCTCAAGGTGAAAGAGGTCCACAGGGAGAGAAAGGCGATAAGGGAGACACAGGTGTCCAAGGTCCACAGGGAGAACAAGGTCTAAAAGGAAACAAAGGGGATCAGGGGGAGATAGGTCCTCAAGGTCCCAAGGGTGATAAAGGTGATACTGGGGAGCAAGGTCCTCGTGGTTATCAAGGCCCTAAAGGAGATAAGGGCGATACTGGAGAACAGGGACCGCAAGGTGAGCCTGGAATCCAAGGACCCAAGGGAGACAAAGGAGACACTGGCCCACAAGGAAAACAAGGAGCTAAAGGTGCGAAGGGAGATACTGGAGCAACCGGTCCTCAAGGTGATGTGGGACCTCAAGGTCCTCAGGGCGATAAAGGTGATCCTGGAGAGCAAGGTCCTAAAGGAGATCCAGGTGAGCAAGGCATACAAGGGCCACAAGGCGAACCTGGGGAAAAGGGAGATACTGGACCACAGGGGAAACAAGGTGCAAAAGGAGCTGCCGGCAAAGATGGGTACACTCCTGTCCGTGGAACTGATTATTGGACTGATGAGGATGTTGCACAGATAAAGGCTTATGTTGATGAGCAGATTGGAGGAGTGTTGAATGGCTCTTACTGATTATCTGACATCTGTAGCAGATGCCATAAGAGAAAAGACAGGGACTACAGGTAAGATTCCCGCTCTGGAATTTGCTTCCATGATACTGAGTATCCCTCAACAGTCAGAAGGCGGAGGCGATGGTTCAAGGCTATGTATCGATGAAGGTGTGTATTATCCAGAAAAAAATATAAGTTTGCAGAGGACAGCGACTGTTTATGAAAAGCAGTTTATTACGATACCGCATAATCTGAAAAGAAGACCATTCTTTGTCTGCTTTACATACGACAACACGCTTGAAGGCGGTGATCCGTCAAGTCCTTTAGTGCCTAAGACAAGTGCTTATCAAAGCTGCATGGGATTGATATTAGATAGTAACCCAAATTATACATGGAGATTTTTTCAATCTGGTACAAGGATCAATGGTAATGGTTCTGCAAGTGCTACGACTGTTGATTCGAATACGAACGTCCCTATCATAAGGGCAGATGAAAATAATATTTATATCCACGGCCAATCTGGTACGACCTCGTATCTTTACAAAGGCATACCATATAGATGGTTCGCTGCATAGGAGGGAAGAATGGGATTATTTAACGGAATATTCAAATCAAGAGCACCAACAAACAGGACTGCAGGCAGTGCCTATAGCTTTTTCATGGGAACATCTGCCGCAGGGAAGAGAGTAAATGAAAGGACAGCGATGCAGACCTCCGCAGTGTATGCATGTGTGAGGGTCATTTCAGAGTCGGTAGCAAGCCTTCCACTCCATCTGTACAGATATAAGGATGGTGGTGGAAAGGAAAAGGCAATAGACCATCCGCTGTATCATCTGCTCCATGATGAACCTAACCCAGAGATGACTGCATATTCATTCTTTGAAGCTGCCCTCACGCACATGCTGCTGTGGGGGAATTTTTATGCCCAAATCATCAGGAATGGAAAAGGCGAGGTCGTTTCATTATATCCGCTGATGCCTGACAGGATGCAGGTCGACAGGGATGAGAAGGGAAAGCTCTACTATGAGTACACACTCTCATGTGATGATCCGATGAAATCAAAATCCTCATCGGTGATATTAAAGCCTGAAGATGTCCTGCATGTACCATCGCTTTCATTTGATGGTCTTATAGGTTACAGCCCGATAGCGATGGCAAAGAATGCGATAGGGCTTGGGATTGCGGCAGAAGAGTTTGGATCCAAGTTTTATGCGAACGGAGCTGCTCCGAGCGGTGTGCTTGAGCATCCGGGAACATTGAAGGACCCTTCCAAGGTAAGGGAGAGCTGGACTCAGACATTCGGTGGGTCAGCAAACTCCAATAAGATTGCGGTCTTGGAAGAAGGCATGAAGTATACGCCTATCTCCATTAACCCTTCTGAGGCACAGTTCCTTGATACGAGGAAGTTTCAGGTCACAGAAATCTGCCGTATCTTCCGCGTCCCGCCTCATATGGTAGCTGACCTTGATAAATCATCTTTCAGCAACATAGAGCAGCAGTCATTGGAGTATGTGCAGTATACGCTCCGCCCTTGGCTTACTAGGCTTGAACAAGCTATGTATAGAAGGCTGTTCACAGAGGAAGAGAAGAAGAGGTACTTCTTCAGATTCAATGTTGATGGGCTTCTTCGAGGTGATTATCAGTCGAGGATGAATGGATATGCTGTCGGAAGGCAGAATGGATGGATGAGTGCAAATGACATTAGGGAGTTAGAGGATCTAGACCGTATCCCAGAAGAGCAGGGCGGGGATTTATATCTTATAAATGGAAACATGACCAAGCTTGAGGATGCAGGTCTATTTGCTAATAAAGGAAAGGAGGAATCCGATGAAGAACAAGAAGTTCTGGAACTGGACGAGCCACAAGGTGACGGACCAGGAAGGAAACGAAAGCGTAGAGAGGGTGCTTAGTCTTAACGGAACTATTGCTGAAGAAAGCTGGTATGACGATGACGTCACGCCGGCTTTATTTCGTGATGAGCTTGATTCCGGGGAAGGCGATATCACGGTGTGGATCAATTCACCGGGTGGCGATTGCATAGCGGCAGCACAGATTTTCAACATGCTTTCTGAGTATAAGGGAAAGGTCACAGTGAAGGTTGATGGCATAGCTGCTTCTGCAGCATCGGTCATCGCTATGGCAGGGGATAAGGTCTATATGTCTCCCGTTTCAATGATGATGATCCACAATCCTGCGACTATAGCTTTCGGTGACCATGCAGAGATGCAGAAGGCAATCGATATGCTTGAGCAGGTCAAGGAAAGCATCATCAATGCATATGCCCAGAAGACAGGGCAGTCAAGGGCAAAGCTCTCACATCTTATGGATGCTGAGACATGGATGGATGCAAACAAAGCTGTTGAGCTTGGTTTTGCAGATGAGATCCTGACTAGGAATGTCTCTGATGAAGAGCATCCGTCAGTATCCATGATGTTTTCAAGAAAGGCTGTGGATAATGCCCTCATGAATAAGGTCTCAGCCAAGTTTGAGAAGGAACATAAGCCTGTTGCACAGCAGGCAAAGATACCTGTGCAGGAAACAGATACTGGACGTTCGGTAGCAGAGATTACCGAGCGTCTTTCTATTATCAAAAACTTTATTTAACGGAGGATAAGGATATGAGATTACAGCAGCTTATTGACCAGAGAGCTAAGGTTTGGGAGCAGGCTAAGGCTTTCGTAGACACACATCAGCAGGAGAACGGTACTCTTTCAGCAGAGGATACCGCTGCTTACGAGAAGATGGAAAAAGAGATCACTGACCTCACAGCGGCTATCGACCGTGAGAGAAGAGCAGAGGAGAGGGAGGCAGAGCTTAATAAGCCTGTGAACACTCCTCTTACTGCAAAGCCCGGCAAGGGCAATGTTACCGAGGAAGTTAAGACAGGACGTGCTTCTGATGAGTACAGACGTGACATGCTCACAGCACTCCGCACAAACTTCCGTCAGGTATCTAATGTTCTTCAGGAAGGCGTAGACGCAGACGGCGGCTACCTTGTTCCTGAGGAGTACGACAAGAGAATCATCGATGTCCTCACAGAAGAGAACATCTTCAGAGGGCTTGCCACAACAATCACAACTTCAGGAGAGCACAAGATCAACATCGCAGCTACAAAGCCTGCTGCAGCTTGGATCGATGAGGGAGAACAGCTCACTTTCGGTGATGCCACATTCGACCAGAAGATCCTTGATGCACACAAGCTCCATGTAGCTATCAAGGTCACAGAGGAACTCCTCTATGACAACGCTTTCGGTCTTGAGAACTACATCATCACACAGTTCGGCAAGGCTCTCGGAAATGCTGAAGAGGATGCGTTCCTCAATGGCGATGGTACCGGAAAGCCTACTGGTATCTTTAATGCCACAAAGGGCGGTCAGGTATTCGGAACTACAGCCACACAGGATAAGGTCACAGCAGATGAGCTTATCGGTCTTATCTATGGACTTAAGCGTCCTTACAGAAAGAACGCTGCCTTCATCCTTAATGACAAGACCATTGCTCAGATCAGGACTCTCAAGGATAACAATGGTGCTTACCTCTGGCAGCCTTCCTACCAGGCAGGTGAGCCTGATAAGATCCTCGGCTATTCACTCCATACTTCAGCATACGCTCCAACAAATGCTGTAGCATTCGGTGACTATAGCTTCTATAACATCGGAGACCGTGGAACAAGATCCATCTCAATCCTCAAGGAGCTGTTCGCTGGAAACGGCATGGTAGGCTTCGTTGCCAAGGAGAGAGTCGATGGAAAGCTTGTACTTCCTGAGGCAGTACAGATCCTCAAGATCAAGGCTAAGGCCTGAGGCTAGTTTTAGAGCCGCTTCGTAAGGGGCGGCTCTTCATTTGAAAGGTGGGAGACATGCTCGTATCCGTAGAAGAAGCAAAGAAATACCTACGTGTTGATTATGATGAAGAAGATCAGCTCATAGAATCCCTGATAAAAGGAGCAATGGAGATTGTCTCCGCTGTTTCTAGGCTCGATGTGGAAGCAGTTAATGAATCCGAGAATGAAGCCATAAGGACAGCGGTTCTTTATTCCACGGCATATCTTTATGAGCACCGGGAGGAAGCTGACCACCATGAGCTCACGCTTTCTTTAAGGGCACTTCTTTCAGGGAACAGGAAGGTGGATTTCTGATGAATATAGCACTTATGAACGAACGGATAGTGATACAGAAAAATGAAGTCACAGTGGACGGAATAGGGAACCATACAAACACATGGGCAGATTATTATTCATGCCATGCGACAGTGAGTGGTTCATCAGAAAGTGCTCAGAAGGAATCCGCAGGACAGACAGTTGATGACAGCATCGTTTCTTTTACTGTGCGCTTCTGCATAAAGGTGGCAGGTGTTGATGTTACAGGGTTTAGGGTCATATTCCATGATGAGATATATGACATTATGGCGGTCGACCCTATGAACTACAAGAAAAAGTGCATGAAGCTCAGATGCAGGAAAGTGAGGAGATGATATGGCAACAGTAAGGATTGATGACCTTGCTGATGAAGTCATGAAAGGTCTGAAGGAATACGCCCAGCTTGCTACAGATGACCTTAAAGAAGCTGTGAAGCATGCAGGCGATACCACAAAGGATGAGATTGAAAAGACTGCTCCCAAGAGGACCGGGAAGTACAGGAAATCCTGGGCAGTAAAGAAAACGAAGGAAACTTCGGATTCCATACAGGTCGTAGTCCACTCCAAAGACAGGTATCGGCTGACCCATCTTCTTGAAAATGGTCATGCAAAGAGAGGCGGTGGAAGGGTAGCTGCAAGGCCTCACATCGCTCCTGCTGAAAAGAAGGGCGAGGATCAGTTGATAAGTGAGGTCGAGAGGAAACTCAGATGATGAAGTATGACAAGATAGTAGAAATGATAGAAGAAACAGGAATTCCATTTGCCTATGACCATTTTGCAGAGGGTGAGTCTCCGGATCCGCCTTTCTGCATTTTTCTTATTCCTGGAAGTGATAACTTCCATGCTGATGATGTTGTCTATGAAAAACTAAGCAGGCTCGTCCTAGAACTCTATACGGATTTGAAGACTCCTGAATTGGAGGAGAGGGTCGAGGACGTGTTAACAAGGCATGAGATTGTGTGGACAAGGTCTGAAGTGTGGATAGATTCAGAAAGATTATATGAAGTGCGGTATGAAATGACCGTGTGAAGGAGGTTAACATGAAGAATGCAAATAAGGTGAAGTTCGGTTTGAAGAACTGCCACTATGCCAAGGCCACATTCGCTACAGATGGAAGTGTGACTTATGCAAAGCCTGTACCTATTCCTGGCGCAGTAAGCCTTTCGCTTGATGCAGAGGGTGAGAGTGATTCATTCTATGCAGACGATGGTGTTTATTATGCTATCGCAGCAAATAATGGCTACAAGGGAGACCTTGAGATTGCCATCATCCCGGAGTCTTTCTCAACAGACATCATGCATGAGGAAGAGGATGCCAATGGTGTGTTTGTGGAGAATAAGGATGTAGAGCCAGAGCATTTCGCTCTGCTTTTCGAGTTCTCGGGTGATCAGAGAAAGATCCGTCACTGCCTGTATAACTGCACAGCATCAAGAAGTGGTATCGCAAGCGGAACTACAGAGAACAGCAAAGAGCCTAAGACAGATAAGCTCTCTGTTGTTGCCACATCAATCAATGGTGGTTATGTAAAGGCAAAGACAGGAACCAATACTACTGATGCGACTTATGAAGGCTGGTTCGGAAACGTCTATATGCCTACAGCAAAGTCATCAGGCACTGGCGGTAAGTCATGAGGAGGGATGAGTAATGGCAGTAACTAAAGTCATTAAGATAGATGATAAGGATGTGACATTCAGAGCAAGTGCAGCGACTCCGAGAATCTATCGTAATCTTTTTGGAAGGGATATCTTCAAGGACCTTTCAAAGCTTGAGAAGGACATCGATAAGAATGGTGAGGATGATCTGGACATGTTTTCATTGGAGATGTTCGAGAATCTCGCCTATGTTTTTGCAAAGCAGGGTGAGCCTGATAAGAAGTTCAGCTCTCCCGATGAATGGCTCGACCAGTTCTCAACTTTTTCCATTTATGAAATACTTCCGGAACTGATATCGCTCTGGGGGATGAACATTCAGCAGCAGGAAGAATCTAAAAAAAACTTCCAGCAACTGACAGAGAAATGACAACTGCATTATTCCTACTTCGATGTGTACAGGTCGGGATTTCCATAAGGGATCTCGACCTTATCACTATCGGAACAGTGAATGATATGTATGTTGAGAGCAGTAATGATAACTGTGAGTATGACGTTCTGGCCACACAGGACGATTTTGACTCTTTCTGATACCTCTTTTAACGACAATGTACCCATGATAGAATCAAGAAGAAGTATTGATTAAAAGGGGAAATTATTATGGACATCAGTGAAGACCTAAAAGCACAATTAGAATTACAGCCATACCTTAAGCATTTTAAGATTCAATATGATTTACTGAGAAAAAGGTATGAACGATTAAAGGAAATAGATAATCCTTTAGATGACAATCTTGATATTGGTACATATTTTGATATGGTAATTGTTCAGCTTAGGGCTATTTTTATAGAGAGCCCTAGCCTAAAGAATAACTATACTCTTCAAAATGTAATGAGAAAGATTGGAAAAGATGATTATGCAGATGCGCTAGATGATATTTTGAGCAGGGAATTTATACCAGACGTTTCTGATATGACAATACGAACGGCTATAAAGCTTTTAGCAGATAAGTTTATCTGTCATTATGATGTATCTGAGGGAATAAACAGTGATAATTGGGGAGAGGCAGCATATATAGAATCATTTTTGAGAAATCCTTATGTTACAGTCAATCTTCAAACCATCATGGCTGAAATCACAGAGATTGTGGATAAAGGACTCCAAGAGTATTATGAACAAGAATTAAATAAATAATATGATTTACAAAGCACTTACCTGTCAAAGGGTAGGTGCTTTTTCATACTTTTCTTTAGGAGGGATTATGGCTGACAGATTAAGGGGAATTACAGTTGAAATCGGTGGCGATACTACAAAGCTGTCGGCATCACTGAAACAAGTAAATACAGATATTCATTCGACCCAGACTCAGCTTAAGGATGTGAATAAGCTTCTTAAGCTTGATCCAGGAAACAGCACTCTTGCGGCACAGCAGTATAGGCTTCTTGGCGAGGCTATAAAGGAGACGAAGGAAAAGCTTGATGCCTTAAAGGAAGCAGAGAAGCAGGCTAAGACAGCACTTGAGAATGGCGAGATCTCACAGGCTCAGTATGATTCGCTCCAGAGGGAGATTGAAGATACTACACTCAAACTGAAAGACCTTGAGGAGCAGGCTTCAAAATCAGGAGTTGCTCTTGAGAAGATGACTGCTGTCGGAAATAAGATGAAGGATGTCGGAAGTTCGATATCCGGTGTCGGTCAGAAGCTGATGCCTGTTTCAATGGCTGTTACGGGTTTGGGTACAGCCGCTGTGAAGACAACAGCGGACTTTGATTCTGCCATGAGCAAGGTCGCATCTGTATCTGGAGCGGCAGGAGAGGAATTTGATAAGCTCCGGGATAAGGCAAGGGAGATGGGAAGCAAGACAAAGTTCTCAGCTTCCGAGGCAGCAGATGCTATGAATTACATGGCTATGGCAGGTTGGAAGACCGAGGACATGCTCGGTGGTATCGAGGGTATCATGAATCTTGCAGCAGCTTCCGGGGAAGACCTTGCTACCACATCAGATATCGTTACTGATGCTCTTACAGCTTTTGGACTTTCCGCAGAGGACTCTGGACACTTTGCAGATGTCCTTGCTGCAGCATCAAGTAATGCAAATACGAATGTATCGATGATGGGTGAGACCTTCAAGTATGCAGCGCCTATCGCAGGAGCTCTTGGTTTTTCTGTAGAAGATACTGCAGAAGCGATAGGTCTTATGGCCAATGCAGGTATCAAGTCATCACAGGCAGGAACAGCACTCCGTTCCATCATGAACAACCTTGCCGGGGATGTTTCATTCACGGGAGCAGCCTTTGGCGAGATGCATATCGCTACTACAAATGCAGACGGATCCATGAGAGACCTCTCTGATATCCTTTCCGACTGTAGGAATGCTTTCTCTCAGATGTCAGAATCCGAACAGGCTGCAAATGCAGAAGCCCTTGTAGGAAAGAATGCCATGTCTGGATTCCTTGCTATCATGAATGCAGCTGATTCAGATATAAATAAACTGAGTGGAGCGATAGCAAATTGTGATGGAACATCGGAAAGAATGGCTGAGACGATGCAGGATAACCTCGCAGGTCAGCTGACTATCCTGAAATCACAGTTTCAGGAACTTGCCATTTCACTTGGCGATACGATGATGCCTGTCATAAGGGATGTGGTAAAGCATGTGCAGTCATTTGTGGATAAGCTGAATCATATGGATGAAGGGACCAAGAGGACGATCATCACAGTAGGACTTGTGGTGGCGGCTCTTGGTCCTGTCCTTATTGTCGTAGGTAAAGTCATAACTGCTGTGGGTACGATACTTACAGTGATACCGAAGGTCGTATCGGTGGTCAAGCTATTATCCCTTGCCTTCAGTGGTGGAATAGTTCCGGCAGTTACAGCAGGTGTTGCTTCATTTGGAAGCATAGTCGTTGCTGCTGCTCCGGTCATTGCGATAATAGGAGCCGTGGTGGCAGCAGGTGTCCTTCTTTATAAGAACTGGGATACCATCAAGGAAAAGGCAGGACAGCTTAAGGACTTTGTAGGACAGAAGTGGTCAGAGCTTAAGGAGAATACCTCACAGGTGTGGAACAATATAAAGGACCATGTCTCAAAGACTACAGATAATCTTAAGAGCATGGTTTCCCAGAAGCTGAACAATATAAAGCAGGCTTTTGAGAGCAACGGTGGAGGCATCAAAGGTACAGTCGCAGCGGTATGGACCGGGATAAAGGAGTATTACACATTCGGTTTCGATACCATTAATGCCCTGACAGGAGGAAAGCTTGATGGCATCAAGCAGGCATTCCAGAGCAAGATGAATCAGGCAGCAGACTTTGTGCATTCAGCAATCGAGCGCATAAAGAGCTTCTTTAACTTCAGTTGGAGCCTTCCTCATCTTAAGCTCCCACATTTCAGTATCAGTGGTAGTTTCTCTCTGGATCCTCCTTCAGTGCCACATCTTTCGGTTGATTGGTATAAGAACGGTGGTATCCTTGATGGTCCTACAATCTTCGGAATGCAGAACGGAAGGCTTCTCGGAGGCGGTGAAGCAGGCAAGGAAGCGGTAGCGCCTCTTGATGCGCTCAAAACTTATATTGCTGATGCAGTGGCAGATGGCATGAGAGGTCAGGACGGACAGATAGTAAACCTTCTTAAAGTTATAGCAGATAAGGACATGAGGGTATACCTCGACAGCGGAGAGCTTGTAGGAGGTATAGCTCCAAAGATGGACGTTGCGCTTGGCAACATAGCATGGAGGGCATCAAGGACATGAAAGGTGTAAAGTTTGGAGGGCTGAGGTCTGATACGGACCTTGGCCTTGTTCTTTATTCGAAAAAGATAAGTCCGCCAAAGGCAAGGACTACTACAGTTGACGTTCCAGGAAGAGATGGAAATCTCGACATCACGGAAGCTCTCACGGGAAGGGTCATGTATGAGGACAGGGAGATATCTTTCGTGTTCAGGGTTCCGAATCCCAAGGAAGAGTGGGCAGAAACCTACTCAAGAGTGCTTAATAATATCCATGGAAAGAAGATGGATATCGTACTCGATGATGATCCTGACAACACATACACGGGCAGGGTGAGTGTTGATGAATTTGCTACGAACAGAAGCCTTGCGGAGATTGCAATCATCTGTATAGTGAATCCGAAGAAAACATATAAGACTTCTGTCTCAAAATCGGTAGCAGTATCCGGGACAAAGGCTCTTACAGTAACAAATAATGGGATCCCTGTTGTCCCTACGATGACAGTGGATAAGGAAATGACAGTAGCTTTCGGAGGTAAGTCTTATGACCTTTCTCCTGGTAAGAACAGGATATTTGATATCCTTCTTCCCAAAGGGGACAGCAAGCTGACATTCAGCGGAACAGGAAACGTGAAAGTAGAATTTAAGGTGCAGAGCTTATGATCTATAAGATTTTATGTGATGGCAATTTGATATATGACAGCCGAGATGATGAGAAGCTTATATTGAATCCGACAGTCGAGCTAGAAGTAAATAAGGCAGGAAGCCTTACTTTCATCATGCTTCCGGGAAATGAGCTGAAGGATGTCATCAAGAGGATGAAGTCTACGATAACTGTCTACAGGGATTCCGAGATAATCTTCACGGGAAGGGCAACAGAGATAAGTGATGATTTCCATAACAGAAGGTCAGTGTACTGTGAAGGTGCATTGGCCTTTTTTAATGATTCCATTCAGCCTTTAGCTGAATATCATGGTATCACGGTACGTGGATACCTTGAGAAATTGGTACAGATCCATAACAGCCAAGTGGAGGCAGACAGACAGTTTACAGTAGGGATTGTTACAGCTAGGGATGCAAATGATTCACTTTATAGGTTTACAAATTATAACAGCACTATTGAGGAGATGAAGGAAGATCTTCTTGAAAACCTTGGCGGATATCTGTTTGTCAGGAATAAGGATGGGAAGCTGTATCTTGATTACCTTGAGGATTATCTTGACCTTAGTGACCAGAAGATAGAATTCGGAGAGAATCTTCTTGATTTCACTAGAGGATTTAATGCTGCAGACCTTGCTACAAGGATAATCCCGCTTGGAGCTTTCCTTGATGGGGAATCATCAGAAACGATAAGGAAAAGGCTGACAGTTAGCGATATCAATGATGGCAAGGATTATGTCGAGAGCGCAGAGGCCATAGAGAGCTTCGGCATCATCACTAAGACAGTCATCTGGGAAGATGTCACTACAGCGAGTGCCCTTCTTTCAAAGGGAAAGAAATATCTGCAGGAGACACAGTTCGATAACATGACTATCGAATGTAGGGCAATAGACCTTCACTACGCTGACGAGAGCATCCCTGCTTTCTCGGTCGGACAGTATGTAAGGGTCATCTCAGGTCCTCACGGCCTTGATAGGAGATTCCCGGTGAGTAGCCTCAGCCTTTCTCTTGATAATGTGGCTGATAACGTCATTGTGCTTGGTACTAATGAGAGGAGCAGGACATTCACGGGAGCTTCACAGGAAGCAAATGCTGAGATTATCAAGAAGATAAAGAGTGTTTCTGACATGGATTCTGTTCTTGCACAGGCAGGAAGGAATGCAACGAACCTCATCCATGAAGCTACGCATGGTTATGTGGTTGTTGAGCCAAACGAGATCCTTATCATGGATACCAACGATAAGAGGACCGCCAAGAAGATATGGAGATGGAATCAGGGTGGCCTTGGTTTTTCCAAGGAAGGATATGATGGAAGCTTTTCTGTAGCGATAACTCAGGATGGAGCGATAGTAGCTGACTACATCACAGCAGGAAAGTTTGATGCCAACCTCATCAAGACAGGCATAATCTCTGATGAGAAAGGCCGTAACTATTGGAACATGGAAACAGGAGAGTTCTGCCTTCAGTCAGGAACGATTGGAGATACTTCTGTCGAGAACATAGAGACCGCCATCACAAAGGGCATTATTGATGTCGATGTTGAGTATGCCCAGAACAGTTCTTCCACAACAGCGCCTACATCTGGATGGAGCACGACAGCACCTTCATGGGTGGATGGCAAGTTCATATGGCAGAGGACTAAGACCACCACAGCAGATGGCAAGTCTGAATACAGCAAACCGACCTGCATAACTGGGGCAAAAGGAGCTACAGGTGCTGCGGGGAAGGATGGAGCAAACGGAAAAGACGGAAAAGATGGCACCAATGGAAAAGATGGCGCTCCAGGCAAGGACGGAGCAGATGGAAAAGATGGTACAAACGGTACCAACGGAAAAGACGGTGCTCCTGGAAAAGACGGTGCTGATGGCAAGAATGGTACGGACGGAAAGAATGGATCCGATGGTAAAGGTGTCACAGCCATCGTGGAGCAGTACTATCTTTCATCATCGAACACATCACAGGCAGGAGGCTCATGGCAGACAACATGTCCTGCTTGGAAGTCAGGCTATTATATCTGGACTAGGAGCGCAGTCACATGGACAGATAAGACCACGACCTATACGACTCCTACGCTTGCCAATGGCATCAATTCTGCTAATACAACAGCGAATACTGCCAATTCGAATGCCAACACAGCAAAGAACACAGCCAATGCTGCAAGCACAGCTGCCAATGAAGCCAAAGAGACAGCTAACAGTGCAAAGACAGCAGCTGATGGGGCAAAGGATTATGCTGACAAGGCAGCAGCCGCAGCTGTGAAGAATCAGACTCAGAGCGATATCTTCAATAAGCTCACTAATAATGGCCAGACACAGGGAATCTATCTGAAGGATGGAAAGCTCTATATAAATGCTGAGTACATTGCTTCGGGGATACTTAAGTCAAAGGATGGCGAGACGTTCTATCTTGACCTTGAGAACGGGATCCTGAATATGAAAGCCACATCCCTTTCAGTAGTAGGTACGACTCCAAGTAATATCTGGAGGAATACGGCTTCCTTCAGCAAGATAGGAACAGAGTGGCTTACTTTTGCTTCATGTGAAAAGGGCAACTGGATGGGAGACAGTAATAACTCATCGAATTGTGCTATCGACCTGTGTGATATCACACCTGCTCCACCGGACGGTGTGCCTGTTACTAATTCACTGTGGATAAAGCCTTATAACATGGGTCAGCATTGTGTAGGACAGGCAATCCCTATCGATGCGGGCAAGTATATGTTCTCGTATTACTATAGGGCTAAGCTCAATCCTAACCTTTTAAGGAATACTGCAGATAAGAAAGTTGATTCTGGAGTCACAGATACAGGATGGGTACTTTCTTCCGGCGGCAATGGAACAGGCTCTGTCATCACGGGCTATAACAACCTTGGAACGACAGATAAGTTTGTCCTTCCTTATCCGCTTGCTTATGAGATTAAAGGAAATACTTCTGGCAACAGGGACTATGCGCAGAAAGTTAAGCTGACAAAGGGAAAGAAGTATGTCCTCTCTTGGTATTCAAGGCTTGTTAATAACTGTACATCAGCTACGCTCCTTATCCGCAACTGGAATACTACAACAAATGCATGTGAACTGACTTTGTTTAATTCCAAGGTTACGAATACAGCATGGGAAAGAAGATGTGTGGTATTCACTGCAACGAGTGAGACAAGTGAGATAACAAACATCCAGTTCGGTCTTTCCGGAGCAGGAAGTGTCCAGTTTGCCTGCATGAAGCTTGAGGAAGCAGATTACTGTACTGCCTATGTTCCCAATACTGCTGATGCGTCATACAAGGAATCAGACCTTATCTATTTCCGTGTTTTCAGAAGGTGGGGAAATGGTTCTTCATATGGTATCTATTCAACGGTGAGCAGTTCTATAGCCGATATCAAAGCAGGAAAATGGAACAGATTTGTCGGAGAGGATACTTTCTTAAAGAACAAGGATACCAGTAATAAGTGGGATATGAAGAACACCAACTATTTCTGGGAATATGAGACAGGAAAGTTTAAGACAAAGATGCGTGTGGGCATGAGCAATGGTATCTCGGTAGAGTTCTGCGGACTGATGATATCGAGACTTTCTGGGAATGACACAGCCAAGACTGCTTCAGCCTCAGTCAGATGGGCACCGAATGGTTCAGATTCCATGCTGAAGGACTCGATAGTTTCTACCATGACAGGTGGTACTTCGACTGATTCGAACCAGGGGCTTTATATCAACAGCTCCGGTCAGCTCTGCATCAATGCGAGCATGATAAAGTCTGGAACAATATCTGCGGATAAGATAAAAACAGGAACTCTGAACTCCATTGCGATCAACAATAATGGCAACTTTATCGTAAAATCCGATGGAACCATAACAATAAAGTCAGGATGTCTGACTATTACTGATGGTGGTAGCCAGAGTATCAGATTTAACACTTCTAGCGGCTCACAGCAGATACATATGACAGATGGCTCAAAGGACTTATTGCTTGTTCCGGGGCACATATATTACACGAATAAAAATGGAATCTACACAGAGCTGACAAATTAAATAATCATGGCAATCTGCATCCTTCGAGGATGCTTTTTTATTGCAAGAAGGAGGAAACACGTATGAAAAATGTAGTAACTGTAGGTCAGTATATCTTTACTGGGATTGGAGGTGTTATGGGCTGGATTTTTGGTGGACTCGATGGTTTTCTGTATGCGCTGATTGCTTTTGTTGTTATCGACTACCTTACAGGAGTAATGGCAGCTATCTACACAAAGCAGCTTTCAAGCGAGGTCGGTTTCAAGGGTATTGCAAGGAAGGTTGCTATCTTCCTTCTTGTAGGTATCGGTAATGTCATCGATATCGAGATACTTAAGACCGGGGCAATCTTAAGGAATGCAGTCATATTCTTTTATCTTTCAAATGAGGGGGTTTCCATCATTGAGAATTCTGCAAAGCTTGAGCTGCCTATCCCTAAAAAGCTTGTAGAGGTTCTGAAGCAGATAAAGGACGGTGATGAAGATGACAAAACTTCAGAGTGATTTCATTAAGATGATCGGAGATGCCGCAGTCAGCTACTATAGGGACTATTGCATCTTGCCGTCCCTCACGATTGCGCAGGCAATCCTTGAATCCAACTGGGGGAGGAGCGGTCTTTCAAAAGACTGCTATAACTTCTTTGGAATGAAATGGTCAAAGGGATGTGGCTGTGATTACAAGGAGTATAAGACAAAGGAACAGAGAAAGGATGGATCCTACGTGACAATCACTGCTCGGTTCAGGAAATATAGAAGCGTGGCTGAAGGGATAAAAGGGTATTATGAATTTCTCCAGTACAAGAGATACCAGAACTTAAGGGGAGTGACAGATTATAACAAGGCTTGTGACCTTATCCGACAGGACGGATGGGCTACAAGCCTTTCTTATGCTCAGAACCTCAAGAACTATATTAAGCAGTATGACCTTGATGATTATGACAGGGATGTTTTGGGGATTAAGAAGCTCTCCAAGGTCTATACGGTCACAGCATCTGCCATCAAGATCCGTGAAGGAGCAGGTACTGAGTTCCCACAGAAAGTAGCAAAGGACTGTGTCTCTGCTCAGAGCAACATTCTTGGAAAGGCTGTTTATCGACAGGGAAGGACCATCGAGGTACTTGAAACTATCGAGAAGTCAGTAAGTGAGAGCTGGGGAAAAACAGTAGATGGGTATGTGGCTCTAAAGTATGGTGGGAACTATTATGTAGAATAGTACTTGCACAAAAAAGTAAAAACTGTATAATCCAATTCAAAGAGAGGACTCGCACAGCGGAGTTACCATTATGGTAGCGATATCGCCATTGCGGTCCTCTTTTTTTGTTTGAGAAAAAGGATATAATTATAGTGTTGATTTTTAATGGGAAAGGTCATGTTCTTACCTTAATTAGCTTTGATTTAATTATTGACTTTGTGATATATAGATACTAAAATTACTTGTCTTTATTTTACGAATAAAAGAGGATGAGGGTATGTATTGTCAGAAATGTGGTAAGCAAATAGCAGACGATGCTATGTTTTGTCAGTATTGCGGAAGCGAAGTTCATAGTAAAATCCAATATGAGAAAGATACAAAAAAATGTCCCAATTGTGGTGGTTTAATATATGCATTAGAGACCAAGTGCAAATTTTGTGGATATGAAATTGATGCAGATATTCCTGATTCTGTAAAGGATTTTGAAAAGAAGCTGACTGAAGTATTGAACGCTCCAAAAGAAAAAACAAAACGCAAATGGTATGATGCGATAGAACCAGATGAGAATGCCAAGAAAGCAATTCAGCTAATAAGAAATTATGCGATTCCGAACAATACTGCAGACATTTTGGATTTCTTAATACTTGCGGTTTCAAATATTGTTCCATCTGCGTTTGATGAATTCAATGGAACAAATGTGCAAAAAGAAACTGATAAGCATCTATCTGAAGCTTGGATTTCTAAATATCAGCAGGCTGTTCAGAAGGCTAAAGTTCTTGGAATGGAGCAGGATAAAATTGACAGGGCAGAACAATTCTATAATGAAAAGATGCGTCAGGTGAAAAAGGAAAAGGCAAAAGTTCCCATTTTTCTTTTAGCTATGTTTGCTGGTATTATATTGATGTTCGCGCTGATGATTATTGGCTTTAGGCATATGTAATTGCTTTGCTAGGCTGGGGTATTTTTATCCTAGCCTTTTTTATTTTCAGTATCTATTTACAAATCATTTTCTTTTTGATATAGTATCCCTCGCAGCTAATTCATAGCTGTAATTATTCCAATCAGGAATAATTTTTACCCACTTTAGATTTACTTGGAGTTGTAGATATGTTTGCTAATGGAGAGAAGTCTGCTTTTTTGGCAGGAGATTTTGTAATAATTTCAATGGATGACAATAAGATAGAGATGCAGAGTGGTGCTACTGGACAGTTTTGGCTTGTCCGTAAGTTTGATCAGGCAGGATATCCTCCAGTTGTTCTATATCATAAGCACAGTGAGCATTCAAAGTACCATGTTCATTTTGTTTATGGACAAGACAATGCTTTATTGGCATATTCTGAGATAAGACAGCACGATAGATATATCTTGAAAAGAGAGGCTAAGAGGAAGACAATCACTAAACTCTCTAATTTTCAGCTATTGTCAGCAATGGTGTGAGGTGTAACATGAAGAAATTTGTTCATATATTGATATTACTAGCTTTATATAATATCTGTGGATTCTGCCTGATTCATTCAAATCTAACTATTGCCACAGTGGTTGGAATGTTGTTCTTATTAAATTCTTGGAGTGGAATGTTTATTTCATTGACTCGTCTGATGATTATGATCATTGAAAATGGTAAGTCTGCTGTATTCCCCAATGCATAAATAAACGGTGTATGGTTAGAAAATGATTATACACCGTTTATAAATGTTTTATTTTACAATGTTATACTAAATTTGCTTAGATTAAAAAAGTCTAAAAAATGAAAATTGCCACCGTAGCGGGGGCAACGGATGAAAAATATAAATGCTATAATTCTCATGTCACGTGAAAAAACACGATTTCGATGAGAATCATTGAAATCAGCAGGGTAAATACCATGGCTACAACAAGTATAGCGGAGCCTAAGAATCTTACAACAGGATTCTTGTGTTTACACAAAGGAATAAACCTTTGGATATCACGGTAGTTAAAGAACCCAAAGATAATTGACAAGAACATTGCCAAACAAAAGATTCTTTCTACCCACAGGGCCAATCCGTAGACATTTTTTACTTCTAATGTTAAACATAGCCACAGTATGAGAGTATATACAGGTATTGCGATGATCATCTTCCAAGGAGTCAGGGTTCTGAATCCCGGCGGGATAAAGTCCTTGATAGAGTCCTGCTTTACATGAGTGTTATTTGGTGATGAAATCGCTTGTAGTGCTCTTTCGAGTTCATTGATATTTAAGTAGCGCTCTTTAGGATTCATCTGGGTACATTTTGCGACTATCCTGTCTAACTCAGAAGGGTATTGTTGACATGAGGTAAGCATTTCTTTTAGGACGATGCCTAGAGAATAAACATCTGTCTGAGGTGATGATGAACCAAAACCATATTGTTCTGGTGCTGCGTAGCCTTGAGTGCCCAATAATCTTGTATCTTCTGATGCAGCGGATGAGAAATTCTTTGCTGCATTAAAATCGATCAGGATTGCTCTGTTGAAGTTTGTGATGATGATATTTGAAGGCTTGATATCCCTATGGATTATAGGAGGAGTGAAAGCATGGAGCCTTTTAAGAACAGAGCATAAATCTGTTATATAGCTCATGACATCATTATATCTAACACCTTCTTGGAGTTTTTCTTGAAGTGGTGTTCCGGATATGTATTCTTCAATGATAGTAAGTTGGTTGTCCTGTTCAAAAAACTCTATGATTTTTGGAGTTCCTGGTACAGGAGTGGAATAAAGCTTTTTATAGATATCAGGATTGTAAACATCAAGTATCTTCTTGACGAAAATCCTGTTCGTTGATTGATTTTGAACCAGATATATACCATGAGATTCGTTAAGAATGGCTATGGTTTTGTAATTTGAATTGTTCGGATGATATGTTGGATCCATGTTATCGTCCTCGTTTTATGTTTTTTATTTATTATATCTCAAACAGGCGGAGAACGTATGAAAGAAAAAAGTACACGAGAGTTGGAAGAAGTATTAGGTAAGACTCATCTTAAAGAGTTCGACAAATACTGTGAAGAGAATCAAGATAGCTTAAATACTGAGAGCAGTGCCTTTTCGACTTATGTAAAGGGAATTATGTCAGAAAGAGGTATAACACAGCAGTCAGTGTTTGTAAATGCGGATATTCCCGAGCGTTATGGTTATAAGTTGCTTTCCGGAGAAAAGCGCACTAAACAAAGGGATGTGATTTTAAGAATCTGTTATGCTTCGGAAATGACTCTTGATGAGACCCAGAGGGCATTAAAAAAATATGAGATGCCTGAGTTGTATGCTAAAGTTCCTCGAGATGCAATGCTTATGATTATTTTTAATGAAAGACCAGGCAGCATTATTGACGTTAACAGTGTCCTCAAGAGCAAGAAGATGGCACCATTGAGGACAAGCGGGCTACAAGAATAGTTTGGATATAATCGTAATAACGTTTATAATATTGTTATAACATGTTTTGATAAGGAGGATAACAATAGACTGGTAGGTGGATAAAAAAGTATTGTTGTTGGCCAATATCATAGTTCCTTTGGTCGTAGGTGCAATATTGTACGCTATCGTTGCTCCGGATGTGATTTTCGTTCGAGCCTTAGGATCATTTTTGGGGAATGAAGTTACAAGCATTAGCCAGCCTGAAACGGCTTTTGATTATTTCGTAAGGTACTACTTGATGGACATACTTTGGGGGTATGCATTAGTTTTTGCTCTATTCTTATGTTTAGGTAATAATGCAGCAATAGGAAAAGTATTCATAATAGCTTTTTTATTCTCTACAGCAATGGAATTACTCCAACTTACTGCTATAGTTCCTGGTGTATTTGATATCTGGGATATAGTGATAGAAGGTTTTGCTGAGGCATTTGCTGCTTTTATTATAATCAAACTATTTCTTATTAGGAGGCTATGAAAATATGCGAAACAAAACAAAATGGTTAGCAGTGGTATTATGTCTTTGTCTTTTTGCATCAATGGCAATCGGTAGTGGTTCATCCAGCTCCGATGATAAAAAAGAGATAACCGGTACTGATCAATCTGCTGATTCTGATGCTAAGTCTGACACAAAGACAGAAGATTCTTCTGACAGTTCAGCTAAGGCAGAAGAGGCTAAGGCAGAGGAAATTACCGTGGAAGAGCAGGTGCTTGTTGATGAGGCAGGTATCAAGGTCACAGCTACTGGCTATGAGACAGATAGTATTTGGGGTGATGGTATTAAATTACTCCTTGAGAATGAATCAGATAAAACTGTTACTGTAGGATGCAATGCACTTATCGTTAATGATTTCATGATCAGTGACCTGTTTGTATCTGAGGTTGCGCCTGGAAAGAAAGCTAACGAGACAATGCACCTTTCAAGCAGTGAGCTCAAGGCTGCAGGAATTGATTCTGTAGGTCAGGTTGAGATTTATTTCCACATCTATAATTCAGATGATTGGACTGATGTTGTTAATCCTGACGTAGTTACTATCAAGACTTCCGCATATGATCATATGGATACAAGCGCAGATGATTCTGGATTTGAGCTGTATAATGAGGACGGAATCAGAATTGTTGGTAAAACAGTTGATGAGAATAGCTTCTGGGGCACCGCAATCCTTCTGTATATCGAGAATAATTCTGGAAAGAATGTTGGAATTAATGTTGATGATATGTCTATCAATGGTTTCATGATGACACCTTATTTCTCGACGACAGTTTATGATGGTAAGAAGGCATTTGATGATATTACAATCATGTCATCAGAATTAGAAGAGAATAGCATTTCTGCAATTGAAGAAGTAGAACTTAAGTTCCACATTTATAATGCAGATACATACGATACAATTAAGGACACAGATCCTATAACATTTACTGCACAGTAAAAGAGAGAGAGGAGAGTATTGAAATGAAGATTTGGAAATTGGTTGCAGGTATTTTATCTATTGTTCTTTGCTTAATTGTAATGCTGCAGTCATGTGCGGCAGGCGTTGCAAATGCACTAGAAGAAAATGGGGAAGTATCTGGTTCGGCAGGATTCCTTGTTGCAATCTTTATGTTAGCAGGTGGTATTGTTTCTATTGCGACGAGGAAATCTGTTAAAAAGGGCGGTAATATTGCACTTATAATTCTATTTGGCTTAGCGGCTTTGATTGGATTTGCTAATTATGGAAGCTATTCTGACTTGGCAATTTGGTCTGGATGGTGCTTAATCAATGCTGCGCTTGCAGTAGTAGCACTTATAACTGGAAAAAAGAAAGTTGAAGGTGAAGTTCCACCTCCAAGTGATGTAGAGTAACCAACTGGTAGATAATTAAATAGTAGTTTTTAATGCACCTATAGGTATATGCGCCTATAGGTGCATTTTTTTACCCAAAAGCCAGTAATGGACTGCAGTTCTGGGAAAAGTAATCCGAATATAGCACTACCCAGATTAAAAAGTTTTTTATTTTTTCCTTTGGGCTTTTTTTCGCACGCTTTATATATGAGCGACTATGTAAATAGTTTAAAAAAATTAACGGCTTAGGTTCAAATCGTCATTTTTCCGGGCGCTTTATATCCGAGCGGTTATGGATAAAAGTTTTTTGAAAAACCTTAAAATCTAACGTTTCGGATACATAGCCGCTGAAAGGAGAATAAGGCTATGACAGAGAGTGTAAAGAAACAGATAAGGGACATGCGTGGGAGAGGCATGAGCTTTGGCCAGATTGCAACGAGCCTTGCACTTCCGACATCCACCATCAAGAGTTACTGCAGAAGGGAAGGTGTTGTTTCTGTAAAGACAGCAATCCCTGAGGGGATGGGGATGTGCATGTGCTGTGGGGCAAAGATAGTACAGAATCCAAAGCGCAAAGAAAAGAGGTTCTGCTCTGACAAGTGCAGGATGGCTTGGTGGAACAATAATCTCGACAAGGTAAATAAGAAAGCATTCTATCAGTACACCTGCGCATGCTGCAATAAGCCATTTACGGTCTATGGTAATTCAACGAGGAAGTATTGCTCCCATGAATGTTACATAAAGGACAGGTTCGGAGGTGGCGTTGATGAGTAAGCAGGAAGCAAAGAGAGAGAACCACTATCAGATCACAATGACCATCGCATCAGACATGCTTAAAAAAGGACTGATAGACGAGGAAGAATTTGATCGCTTTGAGCTGAGGATGAGGGAGAAATATAAGCCAAAATTCTCGGATATATTCTGGGGCAAAAGTGCCTGAATAGCTTGATTTCATGCGGATTGTACGGGAATATGCTATCTGAAAGGAGGGGTGACCATGCCAAGAATAATACAACTACAGAAAAAAGTCCCGGCCATTCAGAAAAGACTCAGGGTAGCTGCCTATGCGAGAGTATCTGAAGATGGCGAAAGACTTTTACATTCCCTTTCCAATCAGGTCAGCTACTACAGCGAACTGATCCAGAAAAATCCTGCTTGGGAGTTTGTCGGGGTTTATGCAGATGAAGCTATCACAGGAACTTTGATAAGGAAAAGGGATGAGTTCAACAGGCTCATAAAAGATTGTGAGGAGGGAAAGATAGACATAATCCTTACAAAGTCCATCCAGAGGTTTGCGAGGAATACAGTTGACCTTCTGCAGACAGTCAGGCATCTCAAAGATCTTGGAGTAGAGGTCAGGTTCGAAGAGCAGAACATCAACACGATGTCCGGAGATGGAGAGCTTCTGATGACCATTACAGGCGCCTTTGCCCAGGAGGAAGTCAGAAGCCTTTCAGATAATGTACGTTGGGCTAGGAAGCGAAGGATTGACAATGGCGAAGCTCCGATAAGGATGCAGGTCACAGGTTACAGATGGGAAGGCGAAGAACTTGTTGAGGAACCTGAGGAAGCTGACATAATAAGACGAATCTACAGAGAATATCTTGATGGGAAATCGCCCGGACAGATATGTAAAGGACTCAAAGCAGATGGCATAAAGACCATCCGCGGGCATTGGTTTCAAGAGGGACCCGTGTATAAAATTCTTAGGAATCCACTTTATAAAGGAGACCTGATCCTTCAGAAGACATTCATAGAAGATCCTATAACAAAGGTCCAGAGATGGAACACAGGAGAACTTCCCAAGGTCATTGTAGAAGAAAATCATGAGCCTATCATCGAGCCTGCCATGTGGGACGCGGTCCAGTCGGAGATGAAAAGAAGGAAGGCAGACTGGGATTCTAGAGTGTTTGAGTTTGAAGGAAGGAAGACCTTTACTTTCATCATAAAATGTGGACAGACAGGGATGTCTTTAAGACACCAACCACAAGGAAGCGTGGCATATGGAAATGACGGATCTTGGAGCTGCGAAAGAAGAGATTGTCCATATAAAGGAAAATGTGGTATCAAGCCAGTACCGGACTTGGCTTTAAAACAGGCTTGTAAAAGGGCTCTTGATATGGATGAATTTGATGAGTCAATAGTCAGAGAAAAGGTACAGGTCATCGAGATTCCCAAAGATGGAAGGATAACAATAAAGAAAAAGGATGGAACTGTTTATGAGGATTACTTCAGAGGTTTGAAGGATTCGGTGGAGAAGCAGCCTATCAATAGGAACTGCTTTTCCAAGAAACTTATCTGTGGATGCTGTGGAGAGTACTTTGGAACTATCTGCCTCAATCAAAACGGAATCCGCAGAGTCACTTGGAACTGCAAAGTCAATGCTGACAACAGCTTCATCCATGAGAATGTACTTAAGTTCAGGGTAGCAGAGGTAGCAGGTTGGGATGAGTTTTCGTTCGATAAGTTCAGGGAAGAAGTAGACCACATCGATATGGACAGACCTTGCCATATGATAATCCATTTCAAGGATGGAAGGGCAAAGGGAGTAGAGTATTACTCACAGAAACAGGAAGCATGGAGAGGAAGACATGGCAAAAAAGATAACAAGGATACCCGCAACTAAACAGCTTTATACAAACATCCCCATAGCAGATTCTAGAAAAAAGAGGGTATGCGGATATGCCAGAGTCAGTACGGATCATGAAGAGCAGCAGAGCAGTTATGAGGCTCAGCTTGATTACTATACTAAGTACATCAAGGCTCATGATGACTGGGAGTTTGTAGGAATGTATTCAGATGAGGCTAAGAGCGGAACATCCACCAAAAAAAGAGATGGATTCAACAGGATGGTGGACGATGCTCTCTCCGGGAAGATAGACCTTATCATCACAAAGAGCGTCAGCCGATTTGCCAGAAACACCGTTGATTCATTAAAGACCATCAGAAGCCTTAAGGAAAAAGGTGTAGAGGTGTTCTTTGAGGAGCAGAACATCTGGACATTTGATGCGAGGGGAGAGCTTCTTATAACGATCATGTCTTCTCTTGCGCAGGAGGAATCTAGGAGCATTTCCGAGAATACCACATGGGGCAGAAGAAAGCAGATGGCTGATGGCAAAGTCAGCTTCAACTACCATATGTTCCTTGGATATGACATGGGCGAGGATGGAAAGCTTCATATTAATGAAGAAGAAGCTGAAACGGTAAGGCTCATATACAAGCTCTTCCTTGCAGGATTGACATATAACGCGATTGCCAAGGAACTGCAGAATCAGGGAAGGAAAGCTCCGGGAGGTAAGAACTGGCATGATGGAACTGTAAGGAGCATCCTTACAAATGAAAAGTATAAGGGGGATGTCCTCTTGCAGAAGTATTACACAGTAGACTTCCTTACCAAAAAGATGGCTAAGAATGATGGGACCGTCACTCAGTATTATATAGAGGATCATCATGAACCGATTGTCAGCGAAGGGGTGTTCGAGAGAGTTCAGAGGGAGATTGAGAGAAGGATGAGCCTTCCACATAGGTACGTGGCAGGTAACATCTTTGCATCAAAACTCATCTGCGGAGAGTGTGGATGCTTCTACGGATCCAGAGTATGGCATTCAAATGATAAGTACAGAAGGGTGGTTTGGCAGTGTAATGGGAGATATTATCACCCTACCAAGTGCAAGACTCCTCACGTTACAGAGGATGAGATAAAGGCATGCTTCAACAGGGCAATGGAGCTTTTATGGAAAGACAAGGACACTTACATCGAGGACATTGAGATTCTCAAAGAGGACGCAACACAGCTTGAGAACATCAAGGCTAGGATAAAAGAGGTGGATTTGGAATTGCCGGTATTGGCTGAAGAAGTAGAATCCTTGGTTTATGATAATGCCAGAAGCGCCAAGGATCAGAATGAATACCAGAAGATTTATGCGGAAGCTGCAGGTAGATATGAAGAGAAGGTTGCAGAGAAAGAGAATCTTATAAAGAAGCTTGATACTGCCAAGGCAAGAGCTGCAGCAATCGATGAGTTCATTGAGACGCTCAAACAGATGAAGACACCTACCGGGGAATTTGATATGTGGCTCTGGGGAAGCATGGTAGAGAGTATGACGCTTGAGGTCAATGGAGATATCACTTTTAATCTGAAGAGCGGGATGAGAATCAAGACATGAAAATGCAAGGAAACTTTCTAAAACAGCTATAAAATGCAAGTTTACATATTCTTTATAAATGCAGACTACAACATTTTGTTTTGGTGATTTATAGAACACAACTAATAGAAAATAACTAGATATAAGCAAGACGAAATGCAAGAACACATTGAAGCAGTGCTCAATCAGTTTTGATTGTGGGCTGCTTTTTCTGTGGGTATAATATGAATATGGGTATAACGTTAACAAATGTGGGGTAAAGTGCCATGATAAGTTCAATAGGAAAACTTGAGGAAGTTGATATTAGAGATCTTTGGTCTCATGAACAGTATGACTTTTCAGAGTGGTTATCAAATCCAGAGAATCTTGAGCTGCTGAATGAAGAAATAGGAACCTCGCTTACTGAGGTTGAAAAAGAAGTGTTTGTCGGTGCTTATCGTTGTGACCTGGTTGGAGTTGATGAGACTACCGGGGACAAGATCATTATCGAGAATCAGTTGGAGGCATCAAATCATGAACATCTGGGAAAGCTCATCACATATGCTTCTGGACTTGATGCAAAAATAATTGTGTGGGTTGTTCGGGAGGCGCGAGAAGAACATAAAAGTGCTATCGAATGGCTTAATAATAATACTTCAGAAGAGATAGGTTTCTTTCTTATAGAAATACATGCTTATAAGATTGGGGATTCATTACCTGCAGCAAAGTTTGCTGTGGTGGAGAGTCCTAATGGATTCATAAAGAGTTCGAAGGCCAATACCAATAATGGCGATACCGAGCTTAGGCGTTCTCAGTCGGAGAGAATGATATTCTGGACAAGATTTCAGGAGCGCCTGAGAGAAACAAAAGCCTTTAATCCAAAGAAGGTGTCAACTCATCATTTTTGTAATCTTCCGATAGGAAACTCCCAGTCTTATATTTCTGTTACGCTTATAGATAAAGAAGGATACATAGGTGTTTCAATTTATATACCGGACAACAAAGACTTCTATGATAAGTTGGCACAGTACAAAGATGAGATTAATCAGAAGGCGGGAAACGTAGAACTTAAGTGGATGAGGCTTGATAATAAGAAGGCATCGAGAATACTCACCATGATTCCAGATTTGGATTTTGATAATCATGACAATTATGATGAATTGATCCAAACTACGATTGATAGGGCTGTATTCTTAAGAGATTTGTTTAAGCCCTATATTTCAAAAATATTATAAGAATAATTGAAGCCCTGTGTTGCGATTTCAGGATTGGCGTTGCGGAATTGTCCAAACGATCTGGCTGATAACGCGACACAGGGCTTTAGTAATTTTATAGCTCACCGCAGTGGTGGAAAAGAAAATGTTTAATGGTAAATTAACAAAATGTTTATGGGATATAAAACTACATATTCTATAATATGACTGTAGCTTTTCGCATATTGTTTAATTCGTAGTTGAAAACTGGAGGATTATTAATGGGCGAATATGTAAAAAAGAAAAAAGACATGAAGTTTCAGAGCGAAGAAGCATTGAAGACAGTACAAGCTGTCATTGATGATGCAGATAAGGCATTAAAGGATAAATCACGAAAATTGAAAGATTCTCCACTGAATGAGACTATCGCCGGGGCTTTGGGCGTTGGAGTCGGTGCTGGTGTGGGTTTTGCGGCTTTGTATTTTGGAGGATCAGTTGTTGGATTAAGTGCTGCAGGTATTACTAGCGGGTTGGCTGCCGCTGGTGCAGTTATCGGAGGAGGAATGGCGGCAGGAGTTGCTGTATTAGCTGCACCAGCAGTGATTCTTGGAGGAACTGCAGTAGGCGTGGCATCACATGTAAAGAACAAAAGACTTCACGATGCTAAAGAGCTACTATATAAAAACGCATTAGCAAAACAAACTGCTATTTTAAAAGCTCTTAAAGAAGAGAGTAATGCAGATAAAGAAAGAATAGATTATTTGAACGGACTGAACATAATGCTTCAGGCGGCAATAAAAGATTTGCAACATGACTTAGGTATCTCTGCTTAAGGAAGGATTATATGGGCAAATTTAAGTATTCTGATGAAGAGGCTGAGATTAATAAAGTTTTAAAAATGAATCAGGACATGTCAAAAGAATTGCTTAATGATAGTAAGTTGGGTAGTTCAAGGCAGACTGCTGATTCAAATATAGAATCATCTATAGAATTACTTCGATCACTAGGAAAGAATCGGGATGTCATAAAACTAGCTACAGATATTACTGAGCGGAATCAATGCAGAAAGTTGGAGCATTCACCGGTTCTTGAGAGTTGGGATGAAATTGTAGCTGCTGCTAATCTATGTGAACCACAAGTGGTTGAATTAGAAGATATTATGTCTGAAAGTGAGATACAGGATGCTTTTTCAGAGCTAGATGAAATTGAAGCACTGTTTTCAAAAAAGACAAGTATTGTAAATAAATCAGATTTGGCATTTTTAGCTATAGCAACAGCATTGCAGGTTACAAAATCATTGGTGTTCCCTTATGTGGCTGAAAAAATTGGATATGGAGAAAGTTTTGATCCAGATGAAAGATTAGACCACAATGATAAATCAATTGAAAAAGCGCATAGGGAAGCGAATGATAAATTTAGGGATGAAAAGTTAAAAAGAAATCCAACAGGTCATTGGATTAATATTTTATATCAGACGGTTCCGTATGATATTACTAAGGGATCCGGTGAATTGGGCATAAATATGGGCGGGCGTTACCATCGCATGTATACACTGGGACATGATCCTATTTTGGGATGGATTTTTGGCACAGCAAATATTTTAACAGACTGTATAACTTTTAATAATTTTCATACTAATAGAATTACAAGAGTGGATCCAATTACTGGAGCAGCTAAAATGAAAATCACACCAGAAGTTGTTCCGTTACCGCTTATGTTCCAAGAATGCTATGAGGAAATAAGAGGCGATAAATTAAATCTACCAGCAGCTTTGTTTGCCCAAGCACAACACCTCAAGTCTGATTCATTTACAAAGCTTGGTTTACCAGTTCCTTTGTTAGAAACGATAAATGAAGAATTTGCTAGTAAGCTTTATAGTGAACACTATGATGCGTTGTGTTTGGCGCGAGATGTAAAAGTGATAGGAGCATCATTTGTCGTTTCTAAATTGTTCGATATGATAATAGCACTGGCACATGGACTTTTTAGAAAAGAAAATGAAGATAAAGATTTGTATGAGGTGAGGACAAGGAAAATATTACTCATTTCTAATTCGATAGCATCCACAAGTACAATCATCAATACTGCAATTACAAAAAATCCAAAGAACCTGGACATAGGAAGTCTTCTAAATACGGTTACACATCTTTTTTCTGATATTAGATTTATTACTAGAATAAAGAAGGAGTTCATCGATAGTGAAATTTCTAAAAAAATGGAGACAGAGATTGCAGAGATAGATGTGCTTTATAAAGCTGTATGATGGGTGATTTTAAAGAAGCCTCGTGTGGCGATTTCAGGATTGAAGTTTTGGAATAGTCCAAGTAAAGATCCTAAAAACGCGACACAGGGCTTCTTTTTTATGCCTGAAACCGTCTTAATATGGAAGGGGGTTCAAAGTTACATTGTATTAATGTTCGCAGGTTACGGA
>NZ_RAIR01000028.1 GCF_003625485.1 Butyrivibrio sp. CB08 | reverse complement strand
GGGATATATGTCACAGGGATCATTCAAGACAGCTGTCCTGACTAATCAGATATGCAGGATCAAGGATGGGTATCTAAGGTTTCCGGGTACAAAGGATAAGCTGTCTCTTGGCCAGCTCCCTGAAGAAGTATGCCTTAGGGAAGTGCGTATAAAGCCCTGTAGAAACAGCTTTGTTCTGGATGTAGTCCTATCTGTTCCTGATATGGGGATAATACCAATTTCTGATAAAGATATCCTCGCTGACCTGTCAGATGTAGTGGATCTGAAAGATTTGAGGGTGATGGCCATAGATCCCGGAACAGACAACATAGCTGCTGTAGCAAACACTTTTGGTGCAAGGCCATTTGTGATAAAGGG
>NZ_RAIR01000027.1 GCF_003625485.1 Butyrivibrio sp. CB08 | reverse complement strand
GGGATATATGTCACAGGGATCATTCAAGACAGCTGTCCTGACTAATCAGATATGCAGGATCAAGGATGGGTATCTAAAGTTTCCGGGGACAAAGGATAAGCTGTCTCTTGGTCAGCTCCCTGAAGAAGTATGCCTTAAGGAAGTGCGTATAAAGCCCTGTAGAAACAGCTTTGCCCTGGATGTAGTCCTATCTGTTCCTGATATGGGGATAATACCAATTGCTGATAAAGATATCCTCGCTGACCTTTCGGACGTATCAGATCTGAAGGGCTTGAGAGTAATGGCCATAGATCCCGGAACAGACAACATAGCTGCTGTAGCAAACACTTTTGGTGCAAGGCCATTTGTGATAAAGGG
>NZ_RAIR01000026.1 GCF_003625485.1 Butyrivibrio sp. CB08 | reverse complement strand
AGGCAAGCCCGTAATTCCAATTCGAGTTCGAAAGCGCATTGTTCAAATTCAACGCGCGCCCAACAAGCAAGCCATTGTTACCATTGCTGCCAAAGCGCGCAAAGAGTGCAGCCCTGCTTTGTCGTGCCCTTAAACCCCTATTATGTTTACTCTATGAAAGCGCAAAGGGTATGCGGGGGAAGTCTCCCCCGTTCCCCCTGCGGCTTAAGCCGCTAAAGGTTGCTCGCAAGTCAAGGCAAGCCCGAAATCCCAATTCGAGCTCGAAAGCGCATAGTACAAAGCCAACGCGCGCCCAACAAGCAAGCCATTGCCACCAGAGCCGCCAAAGCGCGCAAAGTTCTGCTGCGTAGTGTTCCACC
>NZ_RAIR01000012.1 GCF_003625485.1 Butyrivibrio sp. CB08 | reverse complement strand
CAGTACAGGGAGTACTATGCTTAAAAACAAGTGTGGAGTTTTTTTGAAACTGTGTCTACTTTTACTTGACTAGTGCATTCAGAGAGAGTTTTATGCGCTGAAGGTATATTCGCAGATAGTGTCCAATCAGAACAAGTAAAAAAATATACCTTCAGAACAGATTATTTCTTTCTGAAGGTATATTTTGTTCTAAATAGATCTTCCTGGTATGGAGCTTCCCACATTCTCACAAAGCAAGAAGCCTCCACTCCTACTTTACAGTTCCTGATTCTTCAGGTAGGTTTCTACAATTATGCTCTTTACGTATTGATCAATATTCTTCTGGTCTTCCTTAGAAAGCTCAGAGATGATAACTGGCTTGCAGTACTCGATCGTTACATTAGTACTCTTAATAAATGGCATGTGCTTTTCAAAGATTTCTTCCGTGTGGTTAACTACAACTGGAATAATTGGACATCCGGATTTTTGAGCAATTTTAAAGCTTCCTTTATGGAATTCTCCGATAGGTTCGTCTGTTTTGATTCTTGTTCCTTCAGGATAGATGAAAATAGAAATACCGTTCTTAACTTTGTCAATAGCTGAGAGTACCATCTCAAGGCCCTTTCGGATATCCTTGCGGTCAAGGAACAGGCAGTCCATAAAGATCATCCAGATGTTGAGAAGAGGAATCTTTAGCACCTCTTTCTTGGAGATGAAGCCTGTTGGATTAGGAACTCTTGGGTAACAAAGCACGATATCGAAGATGCTTCGGTGGTTACCAACGTAGAGAACAGCTGTGTCCTTGGGAACATTTTCCTCTCCGATGACAGTTCTTTTAACGCCGCAGATAAAGATAACAACGTTGAAAGCCCAGCTGACGATAGCAAGGGATGCGCGCTTTTTGGCGTTCTCATTAAACTTACTTATGATCCAGAGAACAAGCTGGATCGGAAGGGATATTATAAGAAAGATAGCGACAAATAATACCGCAAGTATCAGACGTATCATGTATTAAGCCTCTTTTCGTAGTTGATAAAAATTCCTTGTTTATTTTCTCATGGTTGGCAAAAAAATGAAAGAGGTAATAGCACAGGGGCCAAAAGACTGTTACAATGAGATACGGTAGGGACAAGGAGAAAACTATGGTTCTTATAAAAGGTGGTTACCTGATGGACCCCGCATCAGAAACTGAGGGCATCAGGGACATAGTAATAGACGGCGATAAAATAGCCGGGATATATGAAGAAGGAAGCAGTAAGGTATCTGAGCTCATTTCGAAAGGAGCCCAGGTCATTGATGCGACTGGCAAAACGGTTGCTCCAGGCCTTGTGGATCCACACGTGCACTTCAGAGATCCTGGTTTTACCTACAAGGAAGATATAGAGACTGGCGCAAGGGCGGCAGCAAGAGGCGGCTTTACCAGCGTTATCATGATGGGAAACACTGATCCCCACATGGATAACGTCGCTACTATTAAAGACGTCCTTAAGCGCGGCGCAGCAACTGGCATAAAGGTCTACACCTGTGCCAACGTCACCATGGATATGGCAGGAAAAGAGCTAACGCCTATGGAAGAGCTTATAGAGGCGGGAGCAGTTCTTTTTACTGATGATGGTAAGCCCATTACAGATGAGGGACTTATGGAGGAGGCATGCAAAAGAGCTGCGGCCCTTGGCAAGGTCATAAGCCTCCACGAAGAAGATCCGAACTTCATAACAGATAACGGAATAAATCAGGGAGAGGTTGCAGATAAGCTTGGGATCGTTGGATCTCCAAGGGAAGCAGAGATCTCCATGGTCAAAAGAGATATCGAGCTGGCAAAGAAAACCGGCGCAAGGCTCACTGTGCAGCACATTAGTACAGCGGAAGCTGTGGACATGATAAGACAGGCCAGGAAGGATGGGCTTAAGATCTACGCGGAAGCTACGCCCCATCACTTCACCCTTACACAGGATGCGGTTCTTGAGCACGGGACACTGGCCAAGATGAATCCGCCGCTTCGCCTTGAGAGCGACCGAAGGGCCATAATCGAAGGCCTTAAGGATGGCACCATAGAGGCCATCGCCACAGATCACGCTCCTCATTCCAAAGAGGAAAAGGACAAACCTCTTAGAGAGGCTCCAAGCGGAATCACAGGGCTTGAAACAGCTCTTTCCCTAGGAATAAGGGAACTGGTTCAGCCAGGATTCATGACAATGATGCAGCTCATTGAGCGTTTCACTGTTGGCGCAGCCAGGATCTATGAGCTTGATGCAGGCAGGATCTACGAAGGCGGGCCTGCGGACCTTGTGATATTTGGTCAGAGAGACACTTGGGAGTTTGACAGCTCTTTTTCCAAGGCATCAAACACACCATTTCTTGGAGAGAAGCTTCCAGGCAAGGTATATGAGACTATCTGCAAAGGCAGGATAGTTTATCAGGGATAAATGTAGGAGATAATGTGTATGTCTAAGAAAATGAAATGCGAGGCAAAAGTACAAAGCCAGGAGCTTTTGGCAGATGGAATCTATGACCTTCGTCTTCAGGTTCCTTTTGCGGGGGACGTGGTTCCAGGACAGTTTGTGGGGGTATTTCCACTCAATAAGGCTACGCTTCTTCCAAGACCCATCAGTATCTGCGAAGTGGACAGGGAGAATAGCGTAATAAGGCTGGTATACAGAGTTGTGGGTTCTGGAACAGCAGAGTTTGCCCTCTATCAGCCTGGGGATTACATGCTTGTCCTTGGACCTTTGGGAAATGGATTCCCACTTGAGGCGGCAGCTGGGAAAAGAGCTGTTGTCATCGGCGGAGGAATCGGTGTTCCGCCGCTTCTTGAGACAGCAAAGCGCCTGTCAGCCATGAAGGGAAGTAAGGCTCCAGAAAAGGTCAGCGCTGTTATGGGTTATAGAAACAGCGACACATTCCTTGATGATGAGTTTGCTAATTTCTCAGAGCTCTATGTGGCAACTGAGGACGGAAGCCTTGGAACGAAGGGAAATGTCATCGATGCCATGAAGGAACAGAATGTTCCCTGCGATGTGATCTTTGCCTGCGGACCAATGCCAATGCTTAAGGGTATCAAGGCATACGCAGCTGAAAATGGCATCAAGGCTTATCTGTCACTGGAGGAGAGAATGGCCTGCGGTGTTGGAGCATGTCTTGGATGTATCTGTAAGACCAAAAACGTGGATGAGCATTCCCATGTTAAGAACGCCAGGATCTGTACTGACGGTCCTGTGTTTGATGCAGATGATCTTGATATGTAACCCTAAGCGCAGCATGAATATAGAAGGTGGAGTTTGTATATGAATACATCAGTTGAAATAGCAGGCGTAAAATTTAAAAACCCGGTGATGACAGCTTCCGGAACCTTTGGATCCGGAATGGAATACTCAGATTTTGTGGATCTTAACAGACTTGGTGCTGTTGTGACCAAGGGGGTTGCCAATATCCCATGGGAGGGGAACCCTGTTCCAAGAGTAGCAGAAGTTTACGGCGGAATGCTTAATGCCATTGGCCTTCAGAACCCCGGAGTTGAGGTGTTTGCCGAAAGAGACCTTAAGTTCCTTGAAGGATATGATACAAAGGTAATCGTAAATGTATGTGGCAAGACTGTTGAAGATTACCTTGAAGTTGTGGAGCGCCTCGGGGATGAGAAGAGAGTTGATATGCTTGAGATCAATGTCTCCTGCCCAAACGTCAAGGAAGGAGCGATTGCTTTTGGACAAAAGGCAGACGCACTTTTTGACATCACAGAGAAAATCAAGAAGGTTGCCAGGCAGCCAGTTATCATGAAGCTCAGCCCCAATGTAACAAGCATTGCGGAGATGGCAAAGGCTGCAGAGGCAGCAGGAGCAGATGCCATTTCCCTTATCAATACCATCACAGGTATGAAGATAGACATCTATAAAAAGAAATTCGTCCTTGCCAACAAAACCGGCGGAATGTCAGGCCCGGCAATTAAGCCTGTGGCAGTCCGTATGGTCTACGAGGCTTCTCACGCTGTAAACATCCCAGTAATAGGAATGGGCGGAATCGCAACAGCAGAGGATGCCATTGAGTTCATCATGGCAGGAGCAACAGCTGTTGCAGTTGGAGCCATGAACTTCCATAACCCTTATGCGACAATAGAGGTTGTAGAGGGTATTGAGAAGTACATGCAGGAGCAGGGCGTAGAAGATATCAACCAGCTTCGCAAGATTCTTTAATTGACAATCATATGTAAATAAAAAAAGAGGAAGAGCTTTTGGCGGCCCTTCCTCTTTTGTTGCTAACAACAGTTATTCAGTTTGAGTCTTTCCTGTCAGCTCATCAAATCCCTTCATAACAGCATCAAATGTGTTCTTGGAGATTTCTGGAAGTTCGCCACCCCAGGTCTTTTCAGCCTGTTTGTAGCCCTTCTCAAATGCAGCTCTCATCTGCTCGAGCTTATCAGGATCGTCTCCTGCAAGCGCCTTGGCAAAATCAAGGATACGCTCTGAGGTCTGTTTAACACCCCAATAGCCGTCCTCGGAAATGTCCTCCTGCGCCTGTGCCTTGGTTGCAGCATCTACTGTGAAATCACCCTTTGCAAGGAATCTCCAGATAGACTCGTCATCGCTGTCTGAATTGGCGATGCCATAGGTCTTGGCCTGCTTGCCCATCATCTTGTGGACGATGTCCAAAAGCTGTTGCTGGCGAAGCGCATCATCCGCCTTAAGCTGCTGGATGATCTTGGTCCTGTCTGCTTCCTTGTTTGAGACTTTTGGCTTGTCAGCCTCCTTCTCATCGGATTTTTCGTAGACTGCTGCCGCTTCTGCTTTGACCTTTACTTCTTCTTCATCCTTCTTTTTGCTCTCCGCGGGAGCATTAAGACTGGAAGCATAGGCCGTCGCGATGTTGTTAGTAACCTCGGTAACTCCGTTTACGCCCATATTGAACTCCTTTTCCGCGACAGGTTATCTAAGTACCGCGCTGAAACGAAACTATAGTTTACCTAATCTTCCTATCGGCAAATTTTTACAAAACTTTAGAGCTAAAACAAAAATTTTTTAATTTTTTTGGATTTTTTTTCTTGTATTGAAATTGCCGAGGTGAGAAGATGAGATATAGCAGGAACTAAGCGTATTATGAGGTTTCTGATTACGGATACCAAGCGGAGTTTTGACATGGAGATAACTAAAAAGGCTTACGCCAAGATAAATTTAGGACTTGATGTCCTTGGAAAGCGTGATGATGGCTACCATCTGGTAAAGATGATCATGCAGAACGTAGATATATTCGATACTTTGACCTTCAGGGATACAGAGGATGGAAGCATAACTCTTTCGGCCAACGACGAAAATATCCCTGTGGATGACAGCAATCTTATCTGCAAGGTAGCAAGACAGCTTAAGGAAGCCTACGGCGTAACCAAGGGCGCCCAGATTGAGCTTGTAAAAAGAATTCCTGTGGCAGCAGGCATGGCTGGCGGAAGCACAGACGGGGCAGCAGCTTACAAGGCACTTAATGAGCTTTGGAATCTTGGGCTTTCAGATGAGGAGCTCTGCAAGCTGGCGGTTAAGCTTGGAGCAGACATTCCATACTGTATCGTAGGAGGAACAGCTCTTTCCGAAGGTATTGGCGAAGTCTTAACCCCAATCGATTCCAGGGCGGATTATCATCTGGTGGTGGCAAAACCTGACATCATGGTATCCACAGGCTGGGTATATACCGAGCTTGACAGTACAGAGATATCAAGACATCCTGACATAGACGCTGTTAAAAGAGCTCTCGAAGAGGGAGATGTACAGGGAATGTGTGACAACATCCACAATGTCCTTGAGCCAGTGACCACAGCAAAGTACGACGTAATAAAGGATATAGAAAAGATCCTTGAAGAAAACGGCGCTGTTAAGGCGTTCATGACAGGAAGCGGACCCACAGTATTTGCAGTTTTTGACGATGAGAAAAAGGCAGGAGTAGGATTTGATGCAGTTAAAAAAAGTGGCCTTGCGTGGCAGCTCTTTTTAACAAAACCAATTGATCCAGGACGCGTATGAAGGTGAAGAACATGAACAAAGAAGTAGAAGTTTTTGTCACAGGCATACATGTAAGAGAAGGTGAACCTACTGAGAAGGTGGAGACAAATGCCACCGGAACCTTTGAGATCTTAGAGGATGGCAGCAGAGTTGTTGAATATGATGAACATCAGGACGAAGAGGGTTCCATGAAGGTTCACAACAGGGTAAGTATAGAGCCTGATGGTCATAAAATGGCCATTGTAAGGGATGGGGCCACAAGTTCAAAGCTCTTCTTTGGGCAGGAGCTTGAGTACGACACTGAGTACTTAACTCCTTACGGCGCTATGCAGATGAAGGTCAGGACCACTGACTTTGATTACAGCAACCGAAACGACGAAGAAATCAAGGTGGTTGCGGAGTATGATCTGGAGATCGGAGGAGAAGTGGTCTCAAGGTCAATGATAGTTATAGACATAAAAAATGCGGTGGCACAATAAATGCCACCGCTTTACTTTTGGTATTAAATTACTTAACCATCTTAGCTCCAGCTTTTTCCTGGGCCTTAGCAACAAGGTTCTTGAAAAAGCTCTTTTTCTGTTCTGGAGCCTGGGCCTTACCGTGAAGACCCTTAACTTCTGTTACATAAATTCCACTAACTGAAGCCTTAACTTCCTTCTTGGTTGGAACTGAATCAAAGATCTTCTCATCACAGATAAGGCTCATAACTCTGTTTCCAACTCTTACCTTAAGGATAGGGAGCTTACTGCCTCTAAGAAGCTTGGGGGTCTGATCCATAACTGCCTGGGGAAGACCTGCGTCCTTGAGCTTCATTCTCTTTTTGTCAATGATGAGCATGGTAACTGTCTGCTTCATGGCATCCAGCTGAACCTGCTGCTCTGCCTGTTTTTTCTGCGCTCTCTTGCCAAGAATTATCAGTGCAACAATGGCTGCTACCAAAACGACAGCCAATACGATAAGTACGATCAATCCGGTGTTCAAAATACTATCCTCCAATACTTGAAATGCATTTCATATTCTACCATTCTTTGGGAAGTTAGGCAATAAAAATACTTTAATAAGAAGGAAGAGTGTGGTAGTATAAAAAATATTGTTCAAAGGAGTAATAATTATGAAAAAGAATTACTTGTTTTACGGGGTGTTAGCAGCAACTGTTACTTTCGTGACAGCCTGCGGTTCTAATGCAAACACAGAGCCAGAAACAAATACTCAGACAGTGGCTTCAACAGAAGATTCTGCAGATAATACAACAGAAAATACCGAGGATGCTGAGAATACAGAGCTTCCCAAGATCAATATTGAGGGGTTAAAGACAACAAACCTTCTTGATGTTGACGTGGACAGCCTTGTTAAGCTTGGTGAATACAAGGGAATCTCAGTAGATACTGTAAAGAAAGAGGTCACAGATCAGGATGTTGAGGATGCTTTAAATGACACATACTCAGCCAATCCAGAGATGCTCGAAGTTACAGACAGAGCTGTCGAAAAAGGTGATACAGCCAATATCGATTACGAGGGCAAGTATGCTGATACCAAGGAGGCTTTCCAGGGTGGAACAGCGAAAGGATTTGATCTTGTAATCGGTTCTGGTCAGTTCATAGATGGATTTGAGGATGGACTTGTTGGAGTTAAGGCGGGCGAGACAGTAGATCTTAATCTCAAGTTCCCAGATAACTATGGCAGCGCAGATCTTGCTGGTAAAGACGTTATCTTCACTGTAAAGGTTAACTCAATCAAGACTCCAGCCAAGGAGCCTTCTGATGATTGGGCTAAGAGCCTTGGAGCTGAAGGTGTTACTAACCTTAAGGAACTCAAGGACTACATGAGAAAAGACCTTGAGGCAGAGGCACAGGCGTCCTTTGATGAGGAAGTTAAAAATGCTGCAGTGGAAATCGTAGTTGACAATGCTACAGCAGATGAGATCCCAGAAGAGCTCTACAACAGATATTTTGTAATGATCTACAAATCAGTAGAGAGCTATATTCAGCAGCTTCAGGCAGCATATGGAGTAGAGGTTTCTGTTGAAGAGTATATCCAGAACATTATGCAGAGCAACGGTGTTACTGGAGGACCAGAGGATTATCTTAGTGATATCGCCAATCAGCAGGCTAAGAGATGCCTTGTGCTTCAGGCCATTGCCAACAAGGAGAATATTGAGATTACTGAAGATGTAGTTAATGAGTACATTCAGCAGGATTTCGATACATATTTCTATCAGGGCTATGAGACAGTTGATGCTTACAAGGAGACAATTGACTCAGAGGATTACAGAGAACAGATCATGGCAGAAAAGGTAGCAGACTTTATTGTAGAGAACGCTGTTCTCGCTACTCCATGATCATAAGATAATAGTCAGAAGGGGAGAATATTATGGACTTAATAGATATCAGAGACCTGTTTGAAAAACAGGAAGACTATGTTGGGAAGAAGGTCACAGTAGGTGGCTGGATCAGAAATTCCCGTGATTCAAAGGTTGTTGGATTTATCGTATTAAATGACGGAACATATTTTAAGCCACTTCAGGTGGTATATACAGATGCACTTGCAAACTTTGCTGATATTACTAAGCTCAATGTTGGTGCAGCCATAATCGCCACAGGTACAATCGTAGCAACACCTGAGGCTAAACAGCCCTTCGAGATGCAGGCAGACACAATTGAGATTGAGGGACCTTCAACACCTGATTTCCCTCTTCAGCCAAAGAGACACAGCCTTGAGTTCCTTAGAACAATCCCACACTTAAGAGCAAGGACAAACACATTTGAGGCAGTATTCAGAGTTCGCAGCGTAGCAGCATTTGCTATTCACTCTTTCTTCCAGGAGAGAGGATTTGTATATGTTCACACACCACTAATCACAGGAAGTGACTGTGAGGGTGCCGGTGAGATGTTCCAGGTTACAACAATGGATCTTAACAATGTTCCTAAGACTGAGGAAGGTGCTGTTGATTACTCCAAGGACTTCTTTGGTAAGCCAGTTAACCTGACAGTTAGTGGACAGCTCAACGTTGAGACATATGCATTTGCATTCAAGAACGTTTACACATTTGGACCTACATTCAGAGCAGAGAACTCAAACACAACAAGACATGCAGCTGAGTTCTGGATGATCGAGCCTGAGATGTGCTTTGCAGATCTTAAGGACGACTGCGATACAGCAGAGGCTATGCTCAAGTATGTTATCAACTACGTATTAGAGCACTGCCCAGAGGAGATGGCATTCTTTAACGAGTTCATCGACAAGGGACTTATCGACAGACTTAAGAACGTCGTAGAGAACGACTTTGGCAGGATCACATACACAGAGGCTGTTGAGCTTTTAGAGAAGCATAACGACAAGTTCGATTACAAGGTAAGCTGGGGATGCGATCTCCAGACAGAGCACGAGAGATACCTCACTGAGGAGATCTTCAAGAAGCCTGTATTCGTAACAGACTATCCTAAGGAGATCAAGGCATTCTACATGAAGCTCAACGAGGATGGCAAGACTGTAGCAGCTGCTGACTGCCTTGTTCCAGGAATCGGAGAGATCGTTGGTGGAAGCCAGAGAGAGGATGATCTGGAAACTCTTGAGAAGCGTATGGACGAGCTTGGACTTAAGAAGGAGGACTATCAGTTCTATCTTGATCTTAGAAAATATGGTAGCGTTCGTCACGCAGGCTTTGGACTTGGATTTGAGCGTTGCGTAATGTACCTCACAGGTATGGGCAACATCAGAGACGTTGAGTCCTTCCCAAGAACAGTAGGAAACTGCGACCTCTAATCCATATTTTGACAACAAAACTTATATGCTATACTAAATGTAGTAATTAACCTGAATTTTAAAAGCAAGGGGGTATTGGAATGAAAAAGATTTATTCTGTCGTTGCCATAATACTTTCCCTTGCTTTTTTCATGCTTACTCCAGTGTCCTCTTATGCTACCAGCAGCGAGGAATTAAAAGAGACCCAGAAGAAACTGGAGGAAGAAAAGAAAGCTCTTGATAAGCAAAAGAAGGCAGCAGAGAGTCAGAAGGCTGCCAGCCAGAACAAGCTCAATCAGGCTAACAGCCAGATAAGCGAAAACACAGAGGCCATGGGAGAGACCCAGGAAGCCATCGATGAGACCCAGGCAGAGATCATCGGACTTATGACTGACATTGAGCTTATCAAGGAAGATATCGCTGAAAAGGTCGCCCAGATTGAAGATACCAATGCAAAATATGAAGAGGCAAAATATCAGGAAGAAACTCTTTACGAAGCAATGGTTCAGAGAGTAAAGTTTATGTACGAGAAGGGAAACTTTTCGTATGTACAGATTCTTTTAACAGCTACCAGCTACGCTGACGCCTTAAATAAAGCCTCCTATGTGGAAGAGCTTTACGAATACGACAGGATCAAGCTGGCAGAATTTGTTGCTGCAAAAGAGGCAGCAGAGGCTCTTGGAATTCAGCTTGAAGAGGAAAAGTCAGAGCTTGAGGCATCACAGTATGAGCTTGAAGAGGAAGAAGCTTACATGGAAGAGCTTCTTGAAGAGTACAAGGCAACCTATGCAGATTACGAGGTCAAGCTTGCCAAGGCTAAACAGGACGCTGCAGTTTACACAGCTCAGGTCAAGAGTCAGCAGGCCAGCATCGCAAGTCTTCAGAAACAGATAGAGGCAAAACAGAAGGAAGTTGACGCAGCCAAGAAGGCGGCAGCAGATGCAGAGGCGGCGGAAGAGGCTGCAAGGGCTTCGGAGTCAGGGGATTCCAGTTACAGTTATTCATCCTCCAGTTCTTCAAGTTCTTCCAAGTCAAAATCCTATTCAGCACCTGGTAGTGCCACAGGTCAGAACATAGCTAACTACGCTTGTCAGTTTGTTGGAAATCCATACGTCGCAGGTGGAACAAGCCTTACCGACGGTGCAGACTGCTCAGGCTTTGTAATGTCAGTATATAAAGCATTTGGAATATCTGTCCCAAGAACATCCTGGGCTCAGGGTTCCTATGGAAGAGAAGTGTCATATTCTGATGCCCAGCCGGGAGATGTAATCTACTACGGCGGACACGTTGGAATATATATTGGCGGAGGCAGGATTGTCCACGCCAGCACCCAGAAGACCGGAATCAAGTACAGTCCGGCAACATACAGATCCATTATCAGTGTCAGAAGATTTTTATAATCAGGAGGAGCCATGGCTACAGAAGAAAAAGTCATAGTCATCGACTTTGGCGGACAGTACAACCAGCTGGTCGCAAGGCGTGTGAGAGAGTGCAACGTATACTGCGAGATTTATTCCTATCGCACACCAATCGACAAGATCAAGGAGATGAACCCCAAGGGAATCATCTTAACAGGAGGTCCTAATTCCTGCTACGAGGATGGCGCACCTACTTACACCAAAGAGCTTTTTGAACTTGGAATCCCTGTTCTTGGCCTTTGCTACGGCGCGCAGCTCATGATGCATATCCTTGGAGGTAAAGTCGAGAAGGCTCCAGTAAGAGAGTATGGTAAGACTGAGACCTTCATTGATGGCAGCAAGGATAAGCTCTTTAAGGGCGTTGAAGATAAGACTGTTGTCTGGATGAGCCACTTTGACTACATCAGCAAGGCTGCTCCAGGATTTGATATTATCGCTCATACAGCAGATTGCCCGGTAGCTGCAGCCTGCTGCGAGGACAAGAAGCTCTACGCGATCCAGTTCCATCCAGAGGTTCTTCATACAGTTAAGGGAAAAGAGATCCTTCATAACTTTGTAAGGGATATCTGTGAGACATCAGGTTCCTGGCGCATGGACTCTTTTGTAGAGAATACTATCAAAGAGATAAAAGAGAGAGTTGGAGACGGTAAAGTTCTCCTTGCTCTTTCAGGCGGTGTTGATTCATCAGTTCTTGCGGCGCTCCTTGCCAAGGCTATCGGCAAGCAGCTCACCTGCGTATTTGTAGACCACGGTCTTCTTCGTAAGAATGAGGGAGATGAGGTTGAGAGCGTATTTGGTGCAGGCGGCAATTTCGATATAAACTTTGTAAGAGTAAACGCTGCAGAGCGCTACTATGCTAAGCTTAAAGGCGTAGAGGAGCCTGAGAGAAAGAGAAAGATCATCGGAGAAGAGTTCATCAGAGTATTTGAGGAAGAGGCCAAGAAGATCGGAGCCGTAGACTTCCTTGCGCAGGGAACTATCTATCCGGATGTTGTTGAGTCAGGTCTTGGCGGTGAATCCGCAGTTATCAAGTCCCACCACAATGTTGGAGGACTTCCTGATTTCGTGGATTTCAAAGAGATTATCGAGCCCCTTCGCTCACTGTTTAAGGACGAAGTAAGAAAGGCTGGTCTCGAGCTTGGTCTTCCTGAGTATCTTGTGTTCAGACAGCCATTCCCAGGCCCTGGCCTTGGAATCCGTATCATTGGAGAAGTAACAGCAGAGAAGGTTCGCATCGTTCAGGATGCAGATTTTATCTATAGAGAGGAGATTGCTGCAGCAGGACTTAAAAAGCTTCCTGATCAGTACTTTGCAGCACTTTCAAACATGCGCTCCGTAGGAGTTATGGGTGATGAGAGAACCTATGACTACGCGGTAGTTCTTAGAGCAGTAGAGACAGTAGACTTTATGACAGCAGAGGCTTCTGAGATTCCATTTGAGGTTCTCCAGAAGGTTATGAGCCGTATCATTAACGAGGTCAAGGGCGTTAACCGCGTAATGTATGACCTCACTTCCAAGCCACCTGGAACAGTAGAGATGGAATAAGGAGGTATTTGTGTCAACAGTATTAACTGCCACTGATCTTGTTGCTTCACTATTTATATTTACCATTCTGATGGGGCTATATAGAGTTCCAAGAGAAGCGCTAAAATCCACAAGGCTGTTTAGAAACTGTCTGTGGTTTTGCCTGGTAGGCCTCATTGTTGAGACGGTAACATATACATTGGACGGACAAAAAGAGCTGAGCACAGTCCTTCTGCTTCTGAATTATCTGGGCTTTGTGCTTATTGATCTTATTGTGTGCGTCTATGGATTTTATATGTGTGCCCTCATTGCAGAGAGAGAGCAAAACTTCTCCAGAAGATTTGCATTCATGATCACGTTTCTGTGTGTGTTAGATGTGTGCTTTATTACCATCGGTACTATAACCGGCAGATTATTTTCTATCCAGGGAGGGTACTTTACCAAGGGACCATGGTATGGCTATATTGATCTCATATCAGGACTATGCTTTTTCCTGATGGTTATTTTATATGCTACCAAGTACAAGTATTTTTGGGTTCGTAGCTATTTATTCTTGGTGCTTATAGTTATAGTTCCTACCTTCGCCATTATCATCAGAAACATGGACTCCGCGATAAAATTCAATTTTGTTGGCACTGCTGTATCCATGAATGTTGTATATGTAGTTATCCAATCCAGGATCATCTTAGATGCACTTGTCGATGTCAGGATCAATAAAGAGATTTCCGTCAAGGATGCTCTTACAGGCCTCATGAACAGAAGGGGTTATTTGGAGATACTGGATGGCATCTCAGAGGATGAGACAGTGGGCATAGTCTTTTCTGATGTTAATTCCCTTAAAGAGGTCAATGACACACAGGGACACGCTGCAGGAGACAAGCTCATTATCCGGGCTGCCAATCTTTTATCAGAGACAGTTCCTGAAGGCACAACCTGCAGGATAAGCGGAGATGAATTTGTCTGCATCGTAAGAAATGTTGATAAAACTTCTTTCGATCAGCAGATGGAAAAACTTAGAAAAGTAATTATGGATAATGACTGGTTCACATCTATCGGTTATGAGTTCGGTGAAGGCGGGAATATTAAGGAAGTCATAAAGGTAGCAGAAAACAAGATGTATGACGACAAAGAGCGTTATTATCTTCAGACGGGGAAAGACAGACGACGTTAAGCAAAATGATTGCACAGACGTCTTTAGTATAAAAGGATTTTTGGAGGATTTATGTCAGGTAAGGTTTTTGACACTGAAGAATTTGCAAAGGTTGCACGCAGAAGCGTAGCTGAAGGTGCAGTCCTTCTTAAGAACGATGGGGATGTGCTCCCACTTGGTGAGGGCACAAGGATCGCTCTTTTTGGAAGAAGCCAGTACAACTACTACAAGAGTGGTACAGGTTCAGGCGGTATGGTAAACACCAAGTATGTTATTGGTGTTAAGGAAGCCCTTGAAGAGGACAAGAGATTTACTTTAAACCAGGAGCTTAAGGATACTTATGATGCCTGGATAGGGGACCATCCATTTGACAAGGGTGAGGGCTGGGCTTCAGAGCCATGGTTCCAGGAGGAGATGGATATCACTCCAGAGCTTGCTTCTAAGGTTGCAGGACAGAGCGATGTTGCTGTTATCCTTATTGGAAGAACTGCAGGAGAAGATCAGGACAACAGCTCCAAGAGCGGAAGCTTCCTTCTCACAGAAAAAGAGAGGAAGATGATTGATGTTGTCACCAAGGCTTTTGAAAAGAGCGTAGTTCTTTTGAACGTGGGCAATATCATAGATATGAAGTGGGTTTCAGAGTTTAACCCATCTGCAGTTATGTACATCTGGCAGGGCGGACAGGTAGGCGGATACGGCGCAGTTGATGTGTTATCCGGCGATGTTAATCCTTCCGGAAGACTTACTGATACAATAGCAAAAGACATCAAGGACTACCCTTCAGATGCATCCTTTGGCAGCAAGGAGAGAAACATCCAGCAGGAAGATATCTACGTTGGATACCGCTATTTCGAGACCTTTGCCAAGGACAAGGTTCTCTATCCATTCGGATTTGGACTTTCTTATACTGAGTTTGAAACAAGCGTTAAGTCATTTAACAGCACAGACGCTGAAGCTTCTATTGAAGTTACAGTTACCAATACAGGAAAAAGAGCTGGTCAGCAGGTTGTACAGGTTTACGTAGAAAAGCCACATGATGGCCTTGGCAATCCTGCAAGAGAGCTGGTAGCTTTTGATAAGACAAAAGAGCTTGAGCCTGGACAGTTTGAGAGTTTCGTATTTGATCTTACAGCATATGATCTTGCAAGCTTTGATGACAGCGGAGTTACAGGACACAAGAACGCCTATGTCCTTGAAAAGGGAAATTACTCATTCTATGTTGGAAGCGACGTAAGAAGCGCAGGCAAGGCTGCTGATTATGAAGTTCCAGAGGCAGTTGTTGTAGAGCAGCTCACAGAGACTCTTGCTCCAACAATTGGCTATAAGAGAATGAAGGCCGTTGCTTCTGGCGATGGCTTTACAGTAGACTTTGAGGATGTACCTGTTGCAACTGTTGATCCTAAGGATGTAAGACTTTCTGAGCTTCCTGAGGAGATCGCACAGACTGGCGACAAGGGATACAAACTTTCAGATGTTTACCATGGCAAGGTGTCCATGGATGAATTCATAGCACAGCTTTCAGATGCTGATCTTACCTGCATCTGCAGAGGTGAGGGCATGAGCTCTCCTAAGGTTACTCCTGGATGCGGCGGAGCATTTGGCGGCGTTACAGATTCTCTTCTTGGATTTGGTATCCCTGTAGCGTGCTGTTCAGACGGACCTTCCGGAATCAGAATGGACTCAGGTAAGACTGCTTTTGCAATGCCAAACGGAACCTGCCTTACAGCTACATGGAACATGGACCTTTTGGAGGAGCTGTACAAGTGGGAAGGCCTTGAGCTTAGAAAGAACAAGATCGATGTCCTTTTAGGACCTGGAATGAACCTTCACAGACATCCATTAAACGGAAGAAACTTTGAGTATTTCTCAGAGGATCCATTCCTTACTGGTAAGAGCGCTGCAGCCCAGCTTAAGGGTATGCATCAGATAGGTGTTACAGGAACTATCAAGCACTTTGCCCTTAATACTCAGGAGACAGGAAGGCGCTTTGTTGAGCATGTAGCTTCTCAGAGAGCCATCAGACAGATATACCTTAAGGGCTATGAGATCGCAGTAAAAGAGGCAGGTGCCCACGCTGTAATGACTTCCTACGGCGTAGTTAACGGCTACTACACATCGTCAAGTTATGATCTTGTTACCAGGATCCTCAGAAATGAGTGGGGATTTGAAGGCATCATCATGACCGACTGGTGGGCTGAAGCAGGAACCTTCGGTCAGGGCAAAAGAACTGATACCGCCTCTGTAGTAAGAGCCCAGAATGACCTTTACATGGTTTGCGGAGATTCTGCTACAAACTCTAACGGAGATAACTCTGACGAGGCCCTTGCAGCAGGAGAAGTTACAAGAGCTGAGTTCCAGAGATGTGCAGCAAACATCTGCAGATTTGTGATGAACAAGCCTGTATTTGCAAGATATATCGGAGAAGGCAACGAGCTTGATATTAAACTTGAAGAGGATGCTGATGAAGAAGAGCTTCTCTTTGATAAGATGATCGACTGCAGAGTCGGTGATGACGGCGTTGGTAAGGTTGATGTAAGCAGCATCGTAACCACCAGAAACACCACAAACATGATCTCTGTAGCCTTCAAGAAGTGGGGCTACTACAAGCTTCACATGACAGTAAGAGCCAACACCAAGAGCGAACTTGCCCAGATACCTCTTACCATCACCAAGGACAAAGAAGTAGTTGGCATGATAACCCTCGCCGGCCATGATAAGGAATGGAGAACCATTGATATGGACATCAGTCCAAGCTTCTCCACCTTCTATCTCAAGCTCTACTTCGCCCAGGATGGAATGGAGATCAAAGACATGACTATTACCTTAGAACAGGCACTCGAGAAGTGGCTCGACGACATGGACTAAAACCATTCCTTTTCCATTTATGTAAATTTTGCCAATACCGCTGGAGCGGATAAAGAAATAATTGAAAACAAAAAAACTCCCAATTGCCGAGGTTAAGCGATTAGCATTGAGGCAATGGGAGTTTTTTGTTGATAATTATTCTTTACCGCTCCAACAGTATGTGCATAACTTACATGGCTCGATAGGAATAGCTTCAACCATGTCATCAAGTCTGTGGTAGTGGAGTGAGGTGAAGTTCAGTTCCTTGCGGATCTCTTCCAGCATTGCTTCATACTGAGGAGAATCTGGATCTGTATACTTGCGGACTGTTTCTTCACTTGGTGATGGATAGCCCTCGAGTTTTTCGATTACTCTTCTGGTGATGAGCTCCATCTCTGTGTTTGATCTTGAGAAGTTTAAGTATTTGCATCCGTAAATAAGAGGAGGGCATGCAGGTCTGATGTGAACCTCTTTTGCGCCGCTCTTATACAGGAATTCTGTAGTCTCACGAAGCTGTGTTCCTCTTACGATGGAGTCATCGATAAGAAGAAGGCTCTTGTTCTTGATGAGCTGATTAACAGGTATCAGCTTCATCTTGGCGATAAGATCACGTCTTGACTGAATTGTTGGCATAAATGATCTTGGCCATGTAGGTGTATATTTTACAAATGGTCTTGAGTATGGGATTCCTGAAGTGTTGGAATATCCGATGGCGTGAGCCACACCAGAATCAGGAACTCCGGCTACAAGGTCAGGGTGAAGTCCTCTTTGCATATCGCGCTCTGCAAGCTTGGCTCCGCAGCCATATCTCATGGTCTCTACGCTCAGGCCCTCATAAGTAGATGCAGGGAATCCATAGTAGATCCACAGGAAGGTACAGATCCTCATATCGTCAAAGGCAGGAGCAACAATCTCCACTGACTCGGGAGTAATGTAAGCGATCTCTCCGGGGCCAAGTTCCTTGTATGGGTCATATCCAAGATTTAAATAGGAAAAACTTTCAAAGCAGACACAGTAACCTTCGTCCTTGTGGCCAATTTCCACTGGTGTTCTTCCGTAGCGGTCTCTGGCAGCATAGATGCCTTCCGTAGTCATGAGAAGAAGGGATAGAGAACCCTTGATGATCTCCTGAGCGTAGCGGATACCCTCTACAATGGTTACCTTTTGATTGATGATAGAAGCGACAAGCTCGGTAGGATTGATATCGCCGCCGCTCATTTCAAGAAAGTGTGAGCGATTGTCGGCAAAGAGCTTGTTAGTGATCTCGTCGATATTGTTGATCTTACCTACGGTTGTGATGGCGTAGGTGCCGTGATGTGAACGAACGATAAGCGGCTGTGGTTCAAAGTCGGAAATACAGCCAATCCCCAGATGGCCTTCCATCTTAAGCATATCGTCTTCGAACTTCGGTCTGAAATATGATCTCTCAATGTTGTGGATCGAGCGGTCAAATCCCTTTTTCTTGTCGTACACAGCCATTCCTGCGCGACGGGTTCCTAAATGTGAGTGATAGTCGGTTCCGTAAAACAGGTCAAAAACCGCACTTTCACGAGATGCAACTCCAAAAAATCCTCCCATGGAATCCTCCTTGGTTACCATATGATAAACGATTACGGAAACAATAATAACACAGATGGAAGGAAACTGATATAATACTAAATAAAAAAATCTGGAGAAATAAATGAATCCGAGATTCTATAAAGGCTACGACAGATTCTACAAGTTTACAAAGAGATTTATCTGCCCTTTCCTTGCAAAAAGGGCGCACTTTACCGGGGAGAAGCTCCCGACAGGGATAGGCCCCAGGTTCATTTTGTGTAATCACAATACTGATTTTGATTTTCTTCTGCTTACTTCCAAAAGTGATGAATCCATAGATTTTGTGGTGACGGAAACAATGCTTCGTATGAACAGGTTCTTTAACCTGGTGGTAAAGGTGCTTAAGCCCATCCTTCACGACAAGGGCTCTACAGGAGCAGCCACCATCAAACAGATGGTAGGAAGGATCAAGGAGGGCAGGAGCATACTTCTTTTCCCGGAGGGCAATCGTTCCTTTGATGGAAGAACAGGAGATGTCTCTGACGCCATCGGCAAGATCGCGAAAATGACCGGCGCAAGCCTTGTGGTATACAGGCTCACAGGTGGATATTTCACCACCCCAAGGTGGGGCAGCAAGATCAGAAAAGGCAGCATGGAAGGCAAGGTCATAAGAGTCATCGAGGCAAAAGAATTAAAGTCCATGCAGCCAGATGAGGTAAAAAAGATCATCGTGGAAGGCCTCTACACTGACGCATATAAAGAGCAGGAAGAAAGGAACGTTCGCTTTGAGAGCAAGGCTCCTGCAGAGTATCTTGAGAGCCTCTTATTTATCTGTCCTTCCTGCAAAAAGATAGGAGCCCTGTCCTCTAAAATAGATAAGCTCTCCTGCAGCTGTGGGTACCAGCTGACCATGGATGAGTATGGATATCTTACAGGTGATAAGGGAGATAAGCACTCCATAACAGAACTTTTTGATGAGCAGAAAAAACTCCTTGAAGCCCGTCTTGAAGGCCCCAAGGAGGATATGCTCTGGTCAGATAATGTTAAGATGATGAAGCTGTCTACCGGCCACGAAGTTCTTAAGGAAGAGGATTGCACTCTTTTGGCGTATCCAGATTGCCTTAAGGCTGGCGATAGCTCTTTTCCCAAAGAGAGTATTACAAGCATTGATATAGTCCAGAGAAACAGGCTCACGCTCCATATAAAGGGTGAGTCAGGACATCTGGAGTTTACCGGGGATGATACCTTTAACGCGGTCAAGTACCAGCTTTGGTTCGAAACAGCTTGTCCCTGAACAGGATGATGTTCATCACCGCAAAGAATCCTGCAAGGATCATCAGGGTCTGGGTTGGCTTCTGCGGAGCCATGGTTGCAAGGAGCATAAGCGGGAAGCCAAAGACAATAGCCGGGAAGTTCTGATAAACCATGTTGTCGGCGGCTGGAGTCTTGAAGTTCTGGTCGATCTCTCTAAGCAGGATAATTCCTGTACTAGCGGTTCCTGTCATCATTCCATACATCATAAGGAACTGCTCGCGCTTGTACTCAGGGAAGAGCCTGTCTGCAACGAAGTGGTTGTAGCCAAAGGTTATGATAAGTCCAAGGACTCCCATCAGCAGAAGAACGATCCAGTACTGCTGTATTACATGGAGGCGGATAGCGGCAATTCCTGCAACAACCATCAGGTCAAAGAAGAAGTTGCTGATCCTGGTCATAAGGAAATCGTTGATATATGTTCTGTGAATAATGTTCTTGTCTGTGAGAGACTGGATGATAACTCTCATTACAGTTGCGATGAGAACTCCCAGAAGGAAGTTAAAGCCATAAATTACAGAGCGCATTCCTGGAAGAAGGTTTCCAAGGCCTTTCATAAACAGGAAGGTGATCATGTATGCTGTGGTCACAAGGGCGATCTGGATGGTGATCTTGTCCATGCTGTCCTGCATGGGGATCTCGTTCTTGCCCTGGATCTGTTCTGAGTGAAGGGTGCTGTCCTTGTTTTCTCTAGGTGCGATAAGGCCCTTACTCTTTAAGATGTTGAGGTAGATAACGCCGCCGATGCTGGCACTCAAAAATCCCATGGCAGCGATAGAAAGTCCAAAGCTCTTTCCGCCTATAAATCCCCATTCATTTTCATAGAGATTGCCGTAGTTTAAAGCCTGTCCTGTTCCCTGTCCATAGCCAAAGGGAAGAAGGATTCCCGCTGCCGGGAAAAATCCAGGAACGATAAAGGCTGTTACGATGGAAATCACGAGACCTAAAATACCCTGGATGAGGTATGAAGAAACCGTTGTAACACCGGTGTTGAAGATTTCCTTCATGCGCTTTTTGGAAGCCTTGACCTGGGAGGATTTAAAGGCTGTTGCAATAAATCCAAGGGCAAGGGCGTGGTAGGTAATGATCTCAAGGGCATCACTTCCGCCGGTTCCGAAGAAGTATGTATCAAACATTCTCTCGCCAAATATGCCTTTGTACAAAACGGAAATAAGAAGGAGGATAACTCCGCCTAGAACTGAAGACGGAACCAGAGATCCCCTAAGGAATGGTATCATTCGCTTTATGGTGTTGGCAGCGATGACGCTAAGAAGCAGAACTGAAACAAGAAGTAGTGTCCCCCACACGCTGTAATCCCAGAAATTATTCATAAATTATGTCTCCCCAATATACTTCAATAAATTATAATTATTATAAAGGTATTTGGCCTGACAGGAAAGAATAGATGACAGAATCTGAGTATAAAAATTGCAAATTGTGCCCAAGAAACTGCGGCGTCGACAGAAGCGTAACGAGGGGATATTGCCACGAGAGCGACAAACTGTGCGTTGCCAGGGCAGCTCTTCACATGTGGGAAGAGCCCTGCATCTCTGGGAAAAGAGGGTCTGGCACCGTTTTCTTTTCTGGCTGCAACATGGGGTGTGTCTTCTGCCAGAACAGAAAGATAAGCCGCGGCGAAGTGGGAAAAATTATCGATAAAGAGCGCCTTTCGGAGATCTTTTTTGAGCTTAAGGACAAGGGCGCAAACAACATAAACCTGGTGACAGGGGATATGTTCATCCCGACCATTAGATGGGCTATAGAGGATGCAAGGTCAAAGGGCTTTGATCTGCCATTTCTTCTGAACACATCCTCTTACCTTAACCTTGATGTGGTAAAGAGCCTGGATGGCCTTATAGACATTTATCTTCCGGACTTTAAGTACATAAGGGATGAGGATGCGATTAGATACAGCAATGCTCCAGGGTATGTGGAGGCAGCGAAAAACGCTATCGCTGAGATGGTAAGGCAGAGGCCGGAGCCCACTTTTTTCCCTGAAAAAGATGGTGACACTATTATGAAGAGCGGCGTGGTGGTCAGGCACCTTCTGATGCCAGGCATGCTGATACAGGCAAAGCTCATAGTTAAGTACCTCCATGAGAACTATGGAGATAACATCTACCTCAGCCTCATGAATCAGTACACGCCAAATGAGGAGCTTTCTGCTTTTCCGGAGATAAACAGAAAGGTCACAGACAGAGAATATGACAGCCTTGTGGAGTACGCACAGGGCCTTGGAATAGAGAGAGCTTTCGTTCAGATTGGGGACACTGCGGACGAGAGTTTTATACCGGAATTTGACTGCGAGGGGGTCATAAAGAATGGGGAATTATGATACAATTAAGATTCAGGAAGAGCTGTTTAAAAGGCAGGATGAGAAATATCGTGACTTCCAGGGAGGACTGATCCCGGGTAAGACATCGGAGGTCATGATAGGTGTCAGAACGCCCGAGCTTCGTAAGCTTGCAAAAGAGATATGTAAGAGCGGACAGTATCAGGATTTTTTTACTGATCTCCCCCACAAATACTTTGATGAGGACCAGCTCCACGCATTTATAATCTCAGAGATCAAGGACTACGACAGCTGCATGGAGGAGCTTATAAAGTTCCTTCCTTATGTGGACAACTGGGCAACCTGCGATCAGATGTCACCCAAGGTGTTTAAGAAAAATAAGGCTGATCTTCTTAAGCATGTGAAGGAGTGGATTAAGTCTGATCACACCTATACTGTAAGGTTTGGCATCGGAATGCTTATGGAGCATTTTCTGGACGACGAGTACGACGAGAAATATCCCAAGATGGTGGCGGGAGTCAAGTCAGACGAGTACTACGTCAACATGATGATCGCCTGGTACTTTGCAACCGCTCTTGCCAAGCAGTATGATAGCATACTGCCATATATTGAGGGGAAAAAGCTGGAGGACTGGACTCACAACAAGGCCATTCAGAAGGCCATTGAGAGCTACCGCATAACTCCAGAGCAAAAAGAATATCTGCGGACGCTTAAGGTTAAGACCGCAAAAGGGGGAAAGAGCAAATGATCAAAACATTCAAGATGAAGCTCTATGAGGGCCAGGAAAAAGAGTACGAGAGGCGCCACAATGAGCTTTGGCCAGAGATGATCGACATGATCCACGAGCATGGTGGCAAGAACTATACCATCTGCCTGGACAAGGAGACTCTGACACTTTTTGGATACATCGAGATCGAAGACGAGGAGCTGTGGAGCAAAGGTGCTGACACAGCGATCAACAGGAAATGGTGGGATTTCATGGCAGACATTATGGAGACCAATCCGGACAACAGCCCGGTAGCGGTTGATCTGCCAGTTCTTTTCCACTTAGATTAACTTTTTTACACGGAGGGAAAAATATGGATTATCAGGCAAGATATGAGGAGTGGCTTGAGAAACTATCTGATTCAGACCCATTAAAGGCTGAGCTTCTTGCAATCTCAGGAGATGAGAAGGACAAGGAGGAGAGATTTTATCAGGATCTTTCCTTTGGTACAGCAGGCCTTCGAGGCAAGGTTGGTGCAGGTACTAACCGCATGAACTTCCTTACAGTAGGTAAGGCTTCTCAGGGTGTTGCTGACTATATCGTTTCAAAGGGACAGGAAGCTATGGACAAGGGCGTAATCATCGCCCATGATCCAAGACATTTTTCAAGGGAGTTCTCTGAGCTGGCAGCAGGTATCTTTGCGGCTAATGGCATCAAGGTTTACACCTTCCCAAGCCTTCGCCCAACACCAGAGCTGGCATTCATGATAAGACGCCTTGGAACAGTATCAGGAATCAACATCACAGCTTCTCACAATCCTAAGGATTACAACGGCTACAAGGCATACTGGGATGACGGATGTCAGGTTTCAGCAGAGGTTGCTGATGGCATGACAGAGTGCATCAATGCTGTTGATATATGGACTGGCATCAGGAAGTCCGACTACAACGAAGGCGTCAAGGCAGGTAAGATAATCGTACTTGGTGAGGAATATGACAGGGAGTATCTTGATAAGATCGAGAGCCTCGCTATTCACGAGGGAGATGAGCTTGATCTTTCAATTCCTCTTGTTTACACACCACTTAATGGATGCGGTTCAATCCCATTCAGACAGATGCTCACAGACAGAGGATTTACAAACTGGAAGATAGTTCCTGAGCAGGAGAATCCAGATCCTGACTTTACTACAGTTGGCTATCCTAACCCGGAGGATCCTAAGGCCTTCGCTCTTTCAGAGAAATACGGAAGAGAGTTTGGCGCTGAGCTTCTTATGGCAACAGACCCTGACTCAGACAGATTCGCCATCGAGATAAGAGATGACAATGGCAACTATGTTCCTCTCAACGGCAATCAGACAGGATATCTTCTTGTAAACTACGTCCTTGAGGGACATAAGAGTGCAGGCACACTTCCAGCTAAGGGAGCCATGGTCAAGTCAATTGTTACATCAACTCTTTCAACAATCATGGCTAAGGCTTACGGTGTTGAGATGTACGAGACCCTTACAGGCTTTAAGAACATCTGCGGTAAGATCCCTTACCTTCATGAAAATGGCTACGAATATCTCTTTGGATATGAGGAGTCAGTTGGATATGCAGCTTGTGAGGACATAAGAGACAAGGACGGAATCTCAGCTGGTATGCTGGTTGCAGAGGCAGCAGCTTACTACCGCAAGCAGGGCAAGACTCTTTGGGATGTACTCAACGAGATCTATGCCAAGTATGGTTTCTTTGCTGAGGATGAACCAAACCTTGTACTTGAAGGTATTGCAGGACAGCAGAGGATCCAGCGCATGATGAAGTTCTTTAGAGAGAACATTCCTGCTGAGGTTGCCGGAGCAAAGGTTGATAAGGTTATCGACTACATCAATGGCTACGAGGATATTCCACCACAGAATGCCATCAGACTTTTCCTCGATAATGGTTCATGGTTCGCTGTAAGACCTAGTGGAACAGAGCCTAAGATCAAGTTCTACTTCTACTCAGACCAGAAGTCCAGAGAGGATGCCCTCAAGGTAAATGGAGACATCAAGAAAGAGATCCTGGACCTTATCAACTCAGTTGAGTAAGGAGGTAGAGATATGTGCCTTTCCACAGCGTTTCGTGATTCAAATCCTGATGAGGTTTTGATGGAATATGTGAGCTCCATCAATATCGATGGGGAGAACATCACTCTGACAGATCTTATGGGCGAACAGAAGACCTTTAAGGGAAGCCTTAAGTTTGCTGACCTTACAGGAGCAGTTATCAGAATAGACTGCTAAGTATGTAAATTAAAAGAGCTACCCGCCATAATGGTGAGTAGCTCTTATTTGTTTTATTCAACCGGATCTTTCATTGAATATGGAGTCATGGTGTTATCCGCTCTCTTCATGTTGTCGAAGCGCTTTATCATAAGCGGCTCCCAGATGTAGTAGAGGAACTTTCCATCAAGATCCCAATAGAACACAGCAAAGAGTATTGCATATACGATTGCTGCAAACTTCAAAAGTTTGAAAAAGAATTTTCCAATAGCCTTCATGCTTATCCCCCTTCCTTACCAGCTCATTGCGTCGTCGAAATCCAGAAGTGAAGGATCGAGTGGCTCTTCTCGCATTACTGTTGTCATATAGTCATTGATGATATCACGGATCTCAGCTCTTGAAACTGTTCTCTTATCAGGAAGAGCGTGAGGGATCCAGATTGCATGAATGTCACGCTTTCTGAACTCATCCTCGAATACACCGTGAATACCCTGCATTCCCTTGCACTGAAGCTGATCATACATGATGACCATATCGCAGTTGAATCTCTCCATGTAATCGAACAGGGAAAGAATGTGCTCGTGTCCGCCTACTGCCATGGCACGCATAGGGGCTTTCTCATTGAACCAGGACAGATCTTCAAGGGCGTGCTCATAAGTATCAGTTCTGAGGTACTGGTCAAACATAAGTGAATCCATGTTGATGACGCAGTTGATTCCCCAGCAGTTGTAAGCCCATGTACACCAGTTGGAGTAATAAAGTGGTGCGCAGCTCCATGCGATTGCACGGTGTCTTGTCTTTGGGAAGCACTCTATCTTGTTCTTGACTGTCTTTTCCATGATGGCTTTAACCCTTGCATCAGTCTCGTGCCAGATAGGTCTGTCACCATCCTGTGAGTAGTAGATTCTGTAAAGGGCCTGAGCAACACCATTGATAGGATAGTAAGGAGTGTTGGCTGCAACATCCCATTTTTCCCACTCAAACTCTGTGAGCTTGTTGAAGCTCTGGGCGTGTTTAACATACTGATCCCAGTCCATCTTGATGCCAAACTGTTCTTCCACGAACTTCCATGCACCCTCGATCTCCTTCTGGCAGTGTTCCTGAACCAGAGGATCGTCGTATCTCATAGGCTGAGGCATTGCGTAGAGTGGTCTGTTGAGGAACCAGTCCTGAAGAACTGATGTGGCAACAGAGCCGTCGCAGGCCTCGTTGGATGTGAGCATTACCGGGCTGTAATCAGGATAATCGTCCTGAACGAACAGACCATATTCTGCCTGACACATTGGACATGGATCTGAAGGAAGTCCAATTGACTGAGCAGCATCAATATAATTAAGAACTGTGTGGTTATTAACGTGTACTGAAACGAAGTATGGGATCATCTCAAGAGCTACGTCATCAAGCTGATCTCTCCAGCCGTAGAAGATGTTTCCACTTAAGGTCTCGTTGTGGGCGATGGTCTTGTTCCACTTTTCAGGAGCTTCACCGCCATGGATCTTCTTGTCGGCTTCAAACATTCTCATGAACTGCCTGATGGTCTCACTTACCATTGCGCGGTAGTGCCAGGCAGAAGCCTTCATTGCTTCGCCTCTTGTTCCCTCAAGACCTCTGTCGAACCAGTGCATAACTGTAAGATATGTCTGTCCCATCCAGCGGTAGCGAAGGGTACCCTTTGTGAAATCCACAATGGCCTTAGGGCCATCGCCGTACTTCATGATATCTGAAACCATGTGAGCATAGTTGTAAAGCCAGATCATGTTGAAGTAGTACATGGTATCTTTAACACCACGCCACTCGCGGTGCTTGTAAAGTCCGGTGTTTCCTACATAGAGATCGCCAAGGCGTCTCTCTTCATGCTCTTTTCCATACCAGAAGTCGTGGGCAGCTTTTTTAGGATCAAAGGGTTTATTTTTTTCTTCGGGGCTCTTCTCTACAACAAAGAGCTCACGGTATTTTGCTTTTATGTCTTTTAAAGTAATACCCATTTGCTTAGGCCTCCTTTTGAATATTCTTGAGCTCTATGCTCTCAACAAAGGCCTGGAATCTGGTACGAAGCTGTCCAACCGCATTGTTGACATACTCTTTTTCGATGGAGCAAACAGGATAACCAAAGTCTCTTGGAAGAATAAGAGTGTCGATGGTTCTCTCATAACTCCAGTACTCACAGAACTTCATCTGGGAGATGATAATTCCGTCAGCCTTATACTCTTTTGCCACATCTGCAAGATACTGCTTCCTCTCACGCATGATATGCTGGTCCATAAAGCGTGGGCATTCGCTGGTCTCGATATAGTGGCGGGCGATGGCGCGAAGTGGTCTTTCGCCTTCTTTGACAATGATCTCTTCACGTCCTGGAAGAGAGCCATAGCAGTGCCTGTCTGCAACAACCAGTGCGCCGCATTCCTCGATGAGCTTGATAAAGCTTGGATCATCTTCTTCAGAACCTGTAAGGACTACCTTGCAGCGGTAGGTCTTTTTGGCATCTGGCTTTCTGGTCTTAAGCTGTTCTGCGATGTCCTTGAGCATATCTATGATGAGATACTTAGGACATACTAAGGTTGCAAGCTGGATGACTGAGAATTCCCATCCGGTAATGGTGGGCTCGTCGAGCTTTCTGTAGCGGCCAATCTCAGTGATGAGGCGACAGATCTCGTTGTGCTCTTCAATAGCCTTAAGAAGAGCTTCGTCGCTGGTATCTATTCCAAAGCGATCAGAGAGCTTATCAAGAACGTGATCCTGAAGCTGCTTCTCGTAGTGATCGATGGAGTTTTCATTCTTTTTGAATGGAACATCTGTGAATTCACAGAAGAAATCCGGATTCTTGATGATGTCCATAAGCTGAAGATGCTCCTGGAACCTACAGGTTACAGTACAGGTTTCAGTTGCCATCTGGGCATCCAGGAAGTTAAAACCTCCCTCAAGAGCGCGCTCTAACAGACACCTGCCGTACATACAGGTGCGGTTTGACATGTAGTATGTAGCCATATCCGGGGAACCACTGCGTGGCGCACGAAGACGAACTGAAAAGCAGCCTGGTAGGTCAAGAAGTACTTCTGGCATGAAGTAACATGTATAACCCAACGCTTTCTTTCCATCTTCTTTTGCCTGGCGAACAAGTTTGTTGTTAGCCTCCTGCAATAGATCCTCGAGCTCAAAAATGTGCACGAGATCTTTCATTTTAAGTTAAAACCTCCCCCTAGTTTAAGTTATCAAAGTTTAGGAAAATGCGAGAAATAGCGGCAATTGCTAAAAAATTAACAATAAAACGTGCTCTCACATATCATATATTAACAAATTTCAAAATATTCGTGAAGATTTCTTGTGAAATTTGGCCAAAATTATTATAATTAACCTTAGGCGAAATTTAGTTTTGAGGGGGAGATATGGCGGACCATACGACAGTCATTGCACTGGCAGGAAAAGGTGGCGTTGGTAAGACGTCTCTTTCTGCTGCTATTGTGAGACTCTTATCTAATAAAAGGCCTGACGCTAAGATCCTTGCTATTGATGCAGATCCGGCGGTAGGTCTTTCTGTTGCGTTAGGGGTTGAGGCTACGGAAACCCTTGACCAGATCAGGAAGAGAGTTGCTGAGGATGTTACAGGCAAACTCAAGGATACCCAGGACATTTTGGCTGAGGCCAAGTTCAGATTGTACGATGCTCTGGATGAGCAGAAGGGATTTGCTTTTCTGGCTATAGGAAGACCTGAGTCTGCAGGATGCTACTGCGCTATCAACACTTATCTTAAAAAGGTCATCGAGATGCTGGTGGACGATTTTGACTATGTTGTCATAGATGGCGAAGCAGGAATTGAGCAGATAAACAGAAGGGTTATGGAGAAGGTAACACATCTTATCTGTGTTTCAGATCAGAGCCGTAAGGGCCTTTCCATAATTGAGACTATCAAGGATGTTGCAAATGAGCTTGTCATGTACGACGATATCGGGCTTATTGTCAACAGGGCTCCACTTCCGGAGAAGATCACGGAAAAAGAGATTGGCGGCGTCAGGGTAATATCTGTTATACCCCAGGACGATGCCATGACAGAGAACGACATCGAAGGTAAGAGCATCTTTGAATTACCTGAAGACACTGGAATATTAAAGGGCGCGCAAGAAGCTCTTTTGAATTTAAAAATACTCTAAAGGCATAGAAAGGAGGTAACCGTGCAGGATTTAAAACACATGATCACATTCGAGAATCTTTTGGATGACGCTGCCAATGATCTGGTCAAGGAAGCTCAGAAGGAAGGGCAGTATGCTATCGGATACACCTGCTATCACATGCCAGAAGTTCTTTTAAATGTAGACAATTGCTTTTCAACCCGCATGAGGGCACCCAGGACAGGTTCTATCGACATTTCTACATACTACATGTCCAATTACACCTGTGAATTTTCAAGATCTCTTTTGGAGAGAGGAATAGAGGGAGGATACGAATACCTTGATGGAATCGCTGGTGTTGACGCCTGCTCAGCGATGAACAGATGCTATGAGCATCTGGAGATCCTTGACTGCAACAAAAAGCCTCACTTCTTTGTAACGCACACTGATGTGCCTTACAAAGTTGAGGACTACAACGTAGACCAGGTGGCTACACAGATGCGCCTTCGTGTTCTTGACGTGATGCATGAGAAGCTTGGAACCGACGTATCTGACGAGGCCATCAGGAAGGCAGTTGAGGAGCATAACGAGCTCTGCAGAGTCATCACAGAGATCGGCAATTTCCGCAAGCTGGACAATCCGCCAGTGACTGGATACGAGTTCCATGTTATCTGTCTTGTGAGCTATGTATGTCCAACAGCCAAGATCCTTCCACTTCTCAAGGAAACTCTTGAGGAGATCAAAAAGAGAAAGACAGATCCTAAGCCATGGTTCAGAGCAAGGGTTCTCGTTGTGGGATCTGAGGTTGATGACCTTGATTTCACAAGACTTCTTGAGGAGTCAGGCGCTATGGTTGTGGCAGACAGATACTGCTACGGCTCATTCCCTGGAAGGGAAGAGATAGTGCTTAACGACGAGGAGGATGTAGTCAAGCAGATCGCGAGACACTACATGAAGACCTCTGAATGTCCAAGATACATGGCTGATTACAAGATTCAGCAAAGAAGAGATACAGCTGACAGGCTGGCAAAAGAGTTCAAGGCTGACGGAATTATTTACGAGCAGGTTAAGTACTGCGACTTCTGGGCCTTTGAAAGACCTCTTGCAAGCCACATCCTCTCTGAGGAGTACGGATGGCCTACACTGTCAATCGACAGGTCATACAACGTACACAACTCCGGTCAGCTTCGTACCCGCTTCCAGGCATTTGTTGAGGCCCTTGAGATCAAGAGGATCAAGAGCCAGCAGAAAGAGAAACAGGAGGTGCCGGTATGAAATATATTGACCCCAAGAATTTCAGATTAAAGGATGAGATAAACTGGAAGGCCCAGGCTGAGAACATGAAAGAGATCGGCGGAATCGTTGCTGACCTCATCAAGGAAACAGACTGGAAGGACGTTGCCAAGTCAGTAGGCAATGATGCAAAGCTCCTTAAAAAGAGACTTACCCACGAGGCAGATCTGTTAAAAGATATGTCTCCGGAAGAGATAAAGGATCTTGTTCTTAACGGCGAGAAGCAGCTTGGTAAGCTCTATGCCAAGGGCAAGATGGCAACAGTAAGACGTGAGTGGCGTGGTGTCAAGGACACTGGCGTAGACTTCTACGAATGGGGCAGAATGTGGGCAATGCTTCTTGCTACATTCTCCAAGGACCTGGTTCCTGCCATGATGGGTGCTGTTCACTACAGATGGATGATCTCCTATTTCTGCTGCCACTCCTTTATGGACAAGAACACCATGGGTCTTAGAGGAAGAGCCCTCAAGATGCACCACGAGCTCATCTATGCAATATTCAGATATGTTGCAGAGAACCTGGTACTTCTTATGAAGGCCGACGAGAAGGTTGGTAATTCAACAGCTCTTTCCAAGAAGGTAGTTCTTTTCGATGAGATGACAATGTCACAGATCATGGCTGGATTCCCTGATCTTATCGGAATTCCTTATCAGCTGATGCCAGTATTTCTTTTGTCAGAGATCGATCAGCTGGCATGTATGCCATATATTGACGCCATTGAGTCCTATGGACTTCCGTCAGATACATGTCCTGTTCCTTCATCAGAGTGCGGTTCAGTTGTTGTGGATGCCCTTCCTCACATGGGCGCTTGCTTCATTTCAAGCTCAATGCCTTGCGACGGATCAGTTATGGCATCATCCTACACCAGCAGAAGGTTCAAGGATCTTCCTACATACCACCTGGCATTCCCTGTAAGGTATGAGGACGAGTCCATTATGGATGCAGCGGTAAAAGATATTGAGGGCTGCATTAAGTTTATCGAAGAAAACACTGGCGCAAAGTGGAATTGGGATGCTTACTTCTCAGCCATGGCCAGATTCAATGAAGAGACCAAGTACGAGCTTCAGAAATGGGAGATCAACCAGACCCCTCATCCACAGCTCATTGGACCTTGCTACGAGCTCTTCAGAAAATGGAACTACGAGATGGACGGCGGACTTGATCCAAGAATCATGTCCACCTTCAAAAAAGTCGACAAGCTCATGCTTAAGGCTTACGAGCACAAGGATGAAGCTTGGCGCGGCAAGATGAAATACAGAGCTATCGTTTGGTCTATACCAGCTCACTACTATGCAAACTTCTCCAACTGGTTTGCAAACTGCTGGGGCGTAGATATCCTTGTTGAGATGGAGTCACTGAACTTCACAAAACCTCTTGAGACAGAGAACAAGGAAGAGGCTCTTAAGGACCTTGCAAGACTCTACGAGCGAATGGTTATGAGAAGACATACCAACGGTGGATATGATCACGTTGTAACAGAGCTCTGGAGACAGTGTGAAGCATGGAGCGTAGATTTCGTTCTTATGTATCAGCACGTATCATGTAAGAACATGGCAACTGTTCAGGGACTTTTCGAAGATCAGGCAAGAGAGCGTGGAATCAAGCTCCTTTGGTGCAGCCACGACCTGATGGATCCAAGAACAGTATCCAGAAAAGACATGAGAGCAGAAGTAAATGAATTCATGAGAACTGTCATGAAGGCAGAACCGGTTGACCCGTCACTTCTCGACTTCGAAGATGACACAACATGGTAATTAACAATAGTAAACATTTTAAGGAGGATTTTTAAGATATGAAATATTTTGGTGGATGTGATGTGGGATCAACCTACACAAAGGCGGTGATCGTTGATGAGACCGGCAAGATGGTTGCTGGTACAACAATAAAGAGTAAGATCATTGCTCAGGAGTCAGCTGAGTTGGCAATGAAGGAAGTTTGCAGCCAGGTTGATGGACTTAACAGCTCCAAGGAGCTTGAGTACCTCATTGGTACAGGTTATGGACGTAACAAGGTTCCTTTTGCTGATGAGAACATTTCTGAGATCTCATGCCACGCTATGGGTGTACATGTAACAAACCCTTCAGTTAAGGCTATCATCGATATCGGTGGTCAGGACGTTAAGGGTATCTCCATCGACACAGACGGAACAGTTAAGAACTTCGCTATGAACGATAAGTGCGCAGCTGGTACAGGAAGATTCTTCGAGGCTATGGCAAGATCATTCGAGATGACTTTAGAGCAGTTTTCAAATCTTTCACTTTCAGCTAAGAACGTTATTCCTATCACAGCTCAGTGTACAGTATTTGCTGAGTCTGAGGTTATCACCCTTGTTGGTGAAGGTAAGCCTATGGATGAGATCGCAGCTGGTATCGAGATGGCTGTTGCAAAGAGATGCTTTGTAATGTCCAAGAAGGCTGGCGCTACAGATTCCATTACACTTACAGGCGGATGTGCTAAGAATGCGGGACTTAAGGCTGCTATCGAGCAGGTTCTTAAGCTCAAGGTTGTTGAGCTTTCAATCGACCCTCAGCTTATGGGTGCTCTTGGTGCTGCTGAGTACGCTAGACAGAAGGGAATGGCAAAATAAACCATTTCCCCACAAGAAAGGACTTTTAGGATGAGCAAGACTATAAAGATCATTCTCAAAATAATAAAAATCCTTACTATCGTCACAAGTGTTTTGTTTGTGATCTATTTCTGGAATCTTGATCAGAAGCTCATGGCATGGGCCTACACACAGGTCAACAGGATCTTTGATCGTAAGAAAGCAGATATTAAGTTCTAAGAGGAGATCTGGCCATGAAGTTATATGACAATATGATCGATGTGACAATGGAGGCGCTGTCACATTCTCAGGGCAAAAGAGTTGCTGGATCTTCGGTCAGTGCCTGGAAATGCCTTGATAATTCCGAGTTTATCATGCAGAGAGATGCAGGACTTGAACTTGGCGGCGCACCAGAACCATCGGTTAATTATACCTGTGTTTCAACCTCAGGTAAGGTTACAGAGGATGAGATCCTTGTTTATGGCAGGGATATTAGTGAGATCACAGGTGGCTGCGGATTTGCCAGAGTTGTGGTCCTTGAGACAGAGGACCTTGGCGAAGAGGCAGATACAGAGAAAGCTTTCCAGGCTATAAGGAACCTTGAGTTTGTCAGATACCACGTTTTCCCGGAAGGGTACATGGTAAGGGTGTCATCCCAGAGCAATCAGGAACAGGTTCGTATCAGCAGGGAAGCTCTCAAAAAGGGAATCAGTTTTGCCAGCGTGGGAGCAGCTTATATTGCGAAATATAAGGCGGTTGAAGGTGTTAAGAATGTCAGGATCATCTTTATCACTGAATCCGATCTGGTAAAAGAGATTCTTCCAAACGCAGACAAGGTCGATGCCATTACAAAGACACTGACTCACATCCTTGACGGAATGCCAACAGACTGTGGTCACTGCAGCATGAAACCGGTCTGCGACGAAGTAGAAGGTATGAAAGAATTACATCTGGGTAAGAAACATTAACGAAAGGAAAAGGCTATATGAAGCAGGAATATGAAGCTTTATTTACCCCATGGAAGATTGGGAACCTGGAAATAAAGAACCGTATAGTGCTGGCCCCTATGGGAGGAACATGTATTTTTGGCTGGATGGAGCCGGGGGGAAGCCACTTTGATAAAGAAGCTGCAAGACTTCTTCTTAAGATCGCCAAGCATGACTGCGGTCTTATCATCCCTGGTATCGCTCCTGTAAAGGACATGCTGGGTGGCAAGTGGCTCTATCAGAACAAGCGTAAGTTCGCAGAACTTGCAGAGTTTATGGATGAGCTCCACGCAACTGGTGCCAAGATGTTTGTGCAGATGACTGCCGGCTTTGGCAGATCTTTTGCCCTCACAGCTCCACTGGCTATGCTTGCCAAGAACAAGGCACTTAACACACTGGCTAAGCCATACATCGACGCAGAGTACCTGACAGCTGCACCATCAGTTCTTCCTAACCGCTGGGCTGACGATGTAACAACAAGAGCTATCACTGAAAAAGAGATCAAGGACATCATCTACGCTTTCGGCGAGACAGCAAGACTTTGCAAAGAGGCTGGCGTTGACGGCGTTGAAGTCCATGCTGTACATGAGGGATACCTCCTTGACCAGTTCACCTTAAAGTACACCAATAAGAGAACTGACGACTACGGCGGATCCTTCGAGAATCGCTACCGCTTTGCGGCAGAAATCGTAAAAGAGATCAAGGATAAGTGCGGAGATGACTTCCCGGTATCCTTAAGATATTCCGTAAGATCCATGACAAAGGCTTTCCAGTACGGCGCTATGCCAGGAGAGGACTTTGAAGAGATCGGAAGAGACATGGAAGAGTCAGAGAGAGCAGCCAAGTTCCTGCAGGATGCAGGTTACGACATGCTCAACTGTGACAATGGTACCTACGATGCATGGTACTGGGCACATCCACCACAGTACATGCCTCAGAACTGTAACCTTGAGGATGTTGAACATATCAAGAAGTTTGTTGACATCCCTGTTGTATGCGCCGGAAAGATGGAGCCAGATGTTGGTGCCAAAGCCGTTAAAGAAGGCGGCATCGACGCTATGGCAGTAGGCAGACAGTTCCTTGCAGATCCTAAGTGGGTATCCAAGATCAAGAAGGGCAGAGAAGAGGAGATCCGTCCTTGTATCTGCTGTCATTCAGCCTGCTTTAACTTAACCAAGCACAACGGAACAGCCAATGACCAGGATCTTACTGAGTCTGCTGGAATGTGTAAGTGCGCAGTTAACCCACGAAGCATGCAGAGCAAGAAGTACAGGGTTAAACCTACAGATAAGCCAAAGAGAGTTGCCATCATCGGCGGTGGTGTCGGTGGTATGGAAGCAGCAAGAATCCTTGCTCTCCGCGGACATGAGGCTGAGATCTACGAGAAGACCAGCGAGCTTGGCGGCGTATTTATCGCAGCAGCAGCTCCTGAATTCAAGGAGAAGGACAAGCAGCTCATCGCATGGCAAAAACACCAGCTTAAAAAGCTCGGCGTTAAAATACACTACAACTACGAAGTTAAGCCTGATTCACTTCCTTCAGCAGATGAGTACATCATCGCTACAGGTGCAGAGGCCAACAGGATACCAATTCCTGGAGCAGCTGACTACGCTATGGATGCTACTGATTATCTTCTTGGAAGAAAACAGGTTGGCAAAGATGTAGTAATCATCGGCGGTGGACTTACAGGTTGTGAGATCGCGCTGGATCTTTTCAGAAAGGGCAAGAACCCTCAGATCGTTGAGATGAAGGACGACCTCATCGCGGTTAAGAATATGTGTCTTGCTAACACAAGTTACCTTCGTGACTGCTTCAAGACCAACAAGGTTCCTGTATATCTCAATGCAGGAGTTGCAGAGATCACAGATAAGTCCGTTAAGGTTAACCTTAAAGATGGAAGGACTGTGGAGCTTCCTGCAGACGACGTTATCATGTCAGTAGGATATCATCCAATCCCTCTGCTTCAGGCTGCCAAGAATGTACATCTCCTTGGAGATTGCAAGAAAGTCGGAAATATCCGTTCAGCAATTTGGGGAGCATGGGACATCGCAATGAAGATCTAAGAATATGACATTTATTGGAGATCCGTTCACTAATATGTGGACGGATCTTTTTTAGTTGAGGGAAAAGACAGGGGGTATCCTGTTGGGAAGAATGTAAAGGGGAAAGAGATGTATCCCGCGGGACAAGATTGTGACATGGGGAGAGCAGCAGTCAAGAGGCTTTCGCGGCATATCCTCGCAGGCCGCGGAGGGCTAGAGTAGGACTAAAGGACCTTGTGGAGGCCTGCTGCGGTATTCCACGGTCCTCTTGACAGCTCCCCTCTCCCATGTCAGTGGGTAATCAAGCGGGATAAGGAGTAGAGCTCTTCGCGCTTATCTGGCAAAAGGAGCAATTAGTACCTGGAGCCGCTTAGTGGGCTTCTGGTACTAAGGATTTTGGGTTATAACAATTGAAATTAAAAGATAATTAGTATCTGCATGGGCGCTGCTTTCTCTTGGTACTAATTTCTATTAAAAATCTGAGCTGTAGTTCTCTCTATACGGAGAGAATATTAGTATCAGACAGGGTCTTTAAGATGTTTGGTACTAAATGTACCTCAAAATTTTTTTGGAAGATGGAAATAATTAGTACCAGAAAGGAATGGAAGGGTGTCTGATATTAACTACGGACCAAATCGTGTTTTTTGCTCATATGATATGTAATTTTTTAATGTTACAAAACTGAAAAACATGGCTTTTTCAGACCAAATGGATGAAAAGTGGTGTTTGGTCCGTAATTTTTCAGGGAATTTTATGAAGTTAAGACTAGAAACCTTGCTAAATTACAGACCAAATGATGAAAATATAGTGAATGGTCCGTAATTTTATAAAATATCAGTGGTTATTGGCTGAAAAACTACAGACCAAACGAGGGTAAAGTGGCTCCTGGTCCGTAATTGGGCAAATTGCCCGTCCTAAACAGGGACAGGAAGACCATAGGGAGGCGCGCTGCGGGGAGAATCCTCCCGGGGGCATAGGTGCGCCGAGCTTCTTCCGGGCAACACTATTTCATAGCCCCGCTTGATCACAAATGAAAAGCTGCTACAAATGGCTGTCAATGTCATCGTGGAATACCGAAGCAGGTCACAACAAAGGATTGATGGGAGAGAGGCTCCCGTGACCTGCGAGGATATGCCGCGAAAGGGCATTGGTAGGCATTTGCAGCAGCTTTATAATTCTTAAAGCGTGGCTATGAAATTGAATCTGAGATATTCATCTCACATCTTACAACCTGTTATGTATTCCAAGTTCTTCGTGCATCCGGCGTTTTACGGCATACATTCGCTCGTCGGCCAAAAGGTATACCTCGTGGGAGGAGGCGCCTGGCAGCTCGTGCTTGTAGGCGTAGCCTGTGGCAACGCTTCGGTGGTACTCGGTGTAAAGGGCGTTCATTACGTTAAGGGCACTGGTCATTCTGCCTATGAGGGCATCAATGTCTTTTCCAACGGAGTCGCTTATTATTACAAGGAACTCATCTCCGCCAATTCTTGCGCAGAGCCCCTCTTCAGAGAAGGTTGTGGTAAGGACCTTGGCAAAATCCTTGATATATCTGTCTCCTGAAGGATGACCAAAGTCGTCATTTACTATCTTAAGACCATTTAGATCGATACTTATGATACAGTAATCGGTATTCACATGGTTTAGGTCTTCCATTACCTTATCAGCCTTGGCTCTGTTTGCCAGATTGGTAAGACCGTCGGCGTAAGCAAGGTGTGACAGGGATTCATGCTCAAGTCTCTGGGCGTAGGACTGGGTAATAAAGAGCATGTAGTTTGCCAGCTGGCACAGCACGAAGATAAGACAGCCGGTGTCGATGGTAATGATACTTGCAAAGTAGCTGTTCTTGATGTGGTTGGTATCCATGATATAGATTACAAGGTGAATGAGCTCAGCTATAGCAAAGGCTACAAGTCCGCTCATCTGTATCATTCCAGACCTGGAGATGTCTTTCTTGACGAAGTTTCTCACAATGAAGTATGAGATAAGTCCAAATCCCAAAACCGCAGTTATGTGGTAAACCATGATGGTTTCTCTCAAATGGATGTTAAATCCAAAGTGCAGAACGTACAGAGAGAAGGTCACAAAACAGGAAAGACCAGCGGCGGTCATGTAGAGATTTTTTTTCTCAATCTTTTGTGCAAAGTAAACCAGCATGTAACAGAATGGCACAATGAGATACATGGTCAGGTATTCCCACTGGGTCTCATATGGTGTGTAGATAAATGGTGAGAATACGTTGTAGTAGCACATTATCCAGACACCGAGGTTGATACAGAAAAGTGATCCCACATGGAAGCTGACAATATCCGGTACGTTCACAACGAAGAACATTGTGATAAGGGTAAAAGAGATACCGAAGATAATAAGGAACATTCCAGTGGCAATGATCATTCTGTGATCTCTGACAAACTGGCTCTCAACATCTGGCTGACTGCCTATCTTAGGAGGCTGAAGGCTTGAAAAAGCATCAGTCTCACCGGCTATCATCTTAAACTCAATTTCTTTTCCGGCATAATCCAGGGGCAAAGTAATAAAGTGATACATCTTGCCAATAAATTTCTTTTTCGCATAAAGATCTTTTCCAAAGGTGTAGATTAGATCTCCGTCAACATAGACATCCATGGCGGAGTATCTGCTCCTGAAGAGGATCACAGGGAAAGGAATATCTCCAAGGTCAGGAAGAGTGGTCTTCATGGAGACTACATCTCCATAGCGAAGCCTTCTGTCCAGGTGTTTGTAGATATCAAATGGTTCAACATCCTGGAAAACCTCGCCATTTATGGTGACCTCATAGCCCCAGTCCATAGTCTTTACAGGATATTTGGTATTGCAGGTAAGACAGATGCCAATGAACCATGAAACAAAGATCGCGATGGCAACAGAAAGGATTACAGGAAGTAACTTTTTCTTATTTTTCATCGTTACCTCCTTCCCCCAGCACTTTGTTGAGAAGGTCGTCGTAGAGTCTTCCGAGAGACTGCTTGTGATGCTGATTCTTCATGACATACATGCGCTTGTCAGCAAGAAGGTAGACGTTCTGAGCGCTGTGGTTTCCACCAAGTTCCTTATCTTTGCTGTCAGCGTAGCCCCAGGATGCAGAGAAACGCAGTTTGCTCTCCTGACTGTTTCTGTAGGCAAGCTGATCAGAGAGGCACTGAATATCCCTCTCCGTCCTCTCTTCGTCCACATAAGGAAGAACAACGATAAACTCATCGCCGCCCATTCTTCCTACAAGAGAAGCGTCTGTAAAGCATCCCAGCATTATTTCTGAAAAGCCACTAAGGAGCTTGTCGCCCTGGTCGTGGCCGTAGTTGTCGTTGGTATATTTAAGGTAATCCAGGTCAAGACTTATGACTGTAAAGTCGCCATACAGATCGGCAAGATACTGCTCACACCTTGCTCTGTTCGAGAGATTTGTCAGGGCGTCAGTATATGCAAGGCCCTCCAGCTGTACTTTTACAGTGGACTCACTGATGTATTCGATGCAGTGGTAGAAGTAGTTCAGAAGAAGGCTCATGATAAAGATAAGAGCACCCACGGTCATAAAGTTGATGTGGGCGTTGACTTCACCGACTTTGGTGAACTTCATGACGTTGAACTTGACGATGTCTATAACTGAGCAGAAGGTGAAGACAATAAGACCTGCAATGAGGATCTTGGTAGAAGAGGTCTTGGTGCGAAGATCCGCAGCGACCCCGGATTCATGTATCACCGCTTTTATCAGTGAAATGATAACGTAAATTCCTTCAATAATGGTAAAGACATGGAACCAGGATACAAACAGGCAGATATGTACATTGCTGGTAAGGTGAAGGAATGATGTGGCAACAACGAAACAGCTGCTTAGGTAGAGCAGGATAAGTCCCAGGGTTTTAAATGGCGCTTGATGAGAAGTGCATATAAAGCCCAGGATGGCCACCGGTATCGAGAACAATGAGAAGTACTCTATGAAAGTGTAGAAGTATGGATTGTCTGAGAGATACCAGAATACATCGTTATAGCACAGAATGTAGGCACCTATCATCAGCGATGTGACGGCACTAAAGAAGATACTAAAGTCACTGTTTTTGGAAAAGGCAAGAAATGGAGCCAGAATAAGGAGCATAAAACCAAGGTGACACAGATAGACGCCAACAACCAGAGGAAGGCGCTTGGTATGTATCAGATTGTTTTTGATGTCGTTGTAGTTTCCGAACAGGAATTGTGAGAGGCCAGAAAATGCCTTGTCCTCATGAGCTGTAATCTTTATCGTCAGCTCTTTTCCCTGATAATCAGCCGGAAGGGGAACAAAGTTCTCCATCTTAGGGAGCATGCGGCCTGTGGCAACATACTCATCGCCAAAGGTATATACAAGCTCCTTGTCTACATAGACCTCCACCGATGAAAGGATGGAGCGGAAATGCAGGGTTGCAGGAGATATATCTGAATCAGGAAGAGTGCGGGTAAGGATCAGAGTGTCGTTTTTATTGGCCATTCCAACGCTTGCGTCGTTGACGCTGTCCAGTTCCCACACATTGTTTCCACGACTAATAGTCCAGCCGGTGTCCAGCTGGACCAGATCAAACTGATTTGGAGTATTAAATCTGCTTGAGCTAAGTAGCAATAAGGTACCGGTCACGATACTTATTGCAAGTACAATTAATAAAGCTTTGCGGATTGTGGCTGCAGTTTTTGTCACTGAAGTTAATCCTCCTGCTTATTAAAAATGTCCGTGGCTTCCTCCGTGTGAATGTCCTGAGCTTGAAGTGTGAAGGGTGCTGCCTCCGCCAAAGCCGCCGCCCCTGCTGCCATTACTGGAACCATTGTCGCGAGGGATCTCTGTCTTGGAAAGAGTCTTTCTCACGAAACGGTCCTGCTGAATGCTCATGTGAAGCTTGCCTTTAGCATAGCCTGCTGCATTTCCAGCCATCTTAACTGTCTTAAGATCTGACTTCATCTTAAGGATTGGGAAAAGAGCTACTACAAGGCCGACAGCGATGCTGCCAACAAGATATCCAAGGATATCGGAAGTGGTCTTAGGTGGCTTGACACCTACATCAACAGGAGTTCCCTGAGAGTATGCGTACAAAAGCCTGTCGCACTGCTCCACATAGGTGTTAAAGGCGTCATAGTAGTCGCCGTCTGACAGGTCGCCTCTCATCTCATTAAAGAGGTAATCCTGACCATAGTCGGTAAAAGCGTATTGTGCGCTGCCAGAAGAACTGATGGCCCACTCTCTGTCTTCCATACTCAGCATGAACAGGATTCCGCTCTCGTTATACTCCGAGCAAAATCCGTTGTAGTCGAAGTAGTCGTCTGCGTAATCCTGGATAGGACCATTATGGGAATTCACGGTAAGTATGGCTATGTTGCTCTGCCACTTTTCGCTGGTAGCATCCAGCTTCTGCAAAAGAGCTGTCTCCTCACTGTCAGTAAGAAGGTCAGCGTTATCAACAAGTCTTGGCTTTTGACGTGTAGCAGGAACTTCATAGCTGTCCCATAATATTTCGGCAGCATAGGTTTTAAATGTAAGAGCAAATGCAAAAATCATCATTAAGAGGATTGTCTTTGACACTGCCCTTGATATTTTAGTCATAGTATTCATGTGGTTTTCCGCTTGTTAAAAGAAATTTGGGTCACAGAAACATCATCGCACAGACGAAGGCTACTGCCGTTATCGCGGCTGCGATAGGGAAGTAGTATTTGGCCGCCTGCTTCATTGAGAATGGAAGATTACCTACAAATTTGCCGGTCTGTCCGTTCATGGCAAAGAGGTAGTTGTTGCCTTCCCATGAGGTGTTAAGGACATAGACAGGATAGAGAGCATACTTGGTGGTCTCTCTTGTGGTGTTTATCCTCTCAGATATATTGCGAAGTGAGTTGTAGCCAACAATGGTGCTCCTGAAGTCATTCCTTGCGCTTGTTGTCATTCTCTCCTCAGCGCGCTGTTTGTCCTCGTCCGCTGTGACGTTGTATTTGTTGGCAAGGAAGCCTGCAAGGTATCCCATGTTGAATGGGATCATCTCAGAGCGGTCGAAGGGCTCTATGGATTCCATAAGATCATCTGGCATCTCCTTGGAGCCATCTACAGGGACGCTTTCAAAGTCCTCATTGCCTGCGCGGGAGATCTCATAAAAGCTGGTCTCTGTGTAGTGGTAGCGGGAATCGCTCCAGGTTCTGACCTTGGTTCCCTCAAAGACGCCGGTGTAATTCTCTGTGGCGTTGTAGAGCCAGAAAGGAACATAAACGCCCTTGATCTCATCGATGTGGTTCTGCTCGAAAAAGACCTTTGGCAGGAGCTTCTTGGATTTGACGTAACCTGAATAAGCCTTCATAGCGTCTTCCTTGGTCTTCTTAAAAGGAATGATGTAATCAGGCTTGAAAGCACCGGTGAATTTCTCTGCTGCCACAACGTTGTTGCTGCAGAAGGGACATTTCATGGAGCCAAGGGACTCAGTGGCCAGGATCTCGCCTCCGCAGGAACCGCAGCTATAAATGAACATGGGGGTGTTATCTTCACTCCCCCCATTAGTTTCATATGTATCCGCTGACTCTCCAGTGGAGTTTGAATTGTGATTGGCAACATAGTCCTTGACGTCAAATTCGGAGTCGCAAAATGGGCACTTAAGCTTCTGGGTGCCCGGATTAAATTCCATTGCCCCGCCACAGGCGGGGCATTCATATTCGTGTAGGGCCATATTATCCTCTAGGTGATCCGCAGTTTGTACAGAAGTTGCCTGTATTTACAGTGCCACAAGAGCATGTCCAGCCTGCTGCTGGTCTCTGTGATCCGCAGTTAGGGCAGAAGTTACCTGTGTTTACATTGCCGCATGAGCATGTCCAGGAATTGCCTGCTGACTGAGGAGCCATCTGAGGAGCTGCCTGCTGTGGCTGCTGAGCGCCCATAGCAAAGAGCTGCTGTGCGTTCATGCCGCCAGCCTGCTGAGCCATGTTCATTCCAGCCAATGCCATCATAGGGCCTGTAGCTGTATTCTTGGCTGCATCCTGCATTGCCTGTGCCTGAGCGCTGGCAAGAGTAGCTGCTGCCATATTAGGATTCTTAAGAGCGCCAGCTCTCTGGAGCTCCTTGATTGTCTTTTCATCTTCTTCAGATGCGTTAACTGAGCTTACACCGAAGGAGCTGATCTTGATTCCGTAAACTTCAGTCCACTTCTTGGAAAGAACTTCGTTAAGTGCATCTGCGATCTCTGTTGTGTGTCCAGGAAGCGCGCTGTAGCGGATTCCCATCTCTGAGATCTTGGCAAATGCTGGCTGAAGAGCTGTAAGGAGCTCGCTCTTAAGCTGAGAATCGATCTTGTCTCTTCTGAACTCGCCATCTACGTTGCCAACGATGTTCTTGTAGAAAAGAACAGGATCAACGATGCGATAGCTGTATTCGCCGTGGCAACGGATATCGATATCCATGTCAAGGCCAACGTTAGTATCAACAACACGGAAAGGAACAGGATTAACTGTGCCATACTTGTTGCCGATGATCTCCTTGGTATTGATGTAGTAAACGCGCTGATCCTTGGCAGTTCCGCCAGAGAAGCTCAGACGCTTGTAGAACTCCTTGAAGGAGTTGACGATATTCTCACCTAAATCTCCGTAGAAAATAGAAGGCTCAGTTGAAGTGTCATAAACAAACTCACCTGGCTCTGCGCAGATCTCAGTAATCTGTCCCTGGTCAACAAGGATCATACACTGTCCTTCGTTGACAGCTACGATAGATCCGTTGGAAATGATGTTGTCGTTACCCTTTCCCTGTTTCTTTCTAGCCTTGGTAAGAAGCACCTCAGTGCTGAGTGATTCGCAGTAGAAATAGTCTCTCCACTGATCAGAAAGTACACTGCCGCCTGCTGAAAGCGCTGCTGATATAAGCCCCATAACTATCTCCTTTCATACTAAAAAACTATATTTCGTACCTTCTATTTTCGCACATTTAAGCTTAAAATTCCATTACTTTATAGGCGATTCATGCTAAACTAAGGGTGTATGAAATCTAATGGTGCACTAATTATCGTAAATGAATATGGAAGGCAGACCAGGATAAATGCCGAAAATGGAAGGCTTCTGGCAGATATCCTTGCTGAAAATGGCTTAAGCACCGAGCGTCCGTGCGGCGGACTTGGAACCTGCGGAAAGTGCCGGGTGAAGTTCTTATCCGGAGCGCCGGATCCTTCTGATTTCGACAGGAAATTCCTCTCGGGAAAAGAGCTGTCGGAGGGCTTAAGGCTCTTTTGCCGTGCTATAGTTTCTGGTGACTGCGAGATAGAGCTTCAAAATGAGAGCCGGGACATGGCCATCGAAGAGACTGATACCAAGGCTGTCTGGGACCACTTTGGGAAAAGAGATCTTGGCAGAACCTTTGCTATCGCCATAGACCTTGGAACTACCACCATCGCTGCGGCCCTTTTGGAAAAGCGAGGGGATGAGTTTAATGTCACAAGAACAGCCTCCTGCGTTAATCGTCAGCGCGGATACGGCGCAGATGTCATCTCAAGGATAGCTGCAGCTGATGATAAGGATAAGCTTAAGGACATGTCAAAGCTTGTGGTGGAGGATATTGAAGGCCTTATGGGGAAGCTGCTTGATCCGGAGAAGGAAGACGGAGAGCTTACAGGACGCCTTGACTATATTACTGTTGCAGGAAATACCACCATGATGAACCTCTTTAATGAGAGGCAGGTAGATTGGCTTGGGACTTACCCTTACACTCCGCCACGTTTTGGCCTTGGCTTTGAGCAGATGATAGCTGACCTTACCTTTAAAGGCTATGGGGAGCAGCTGCTTACTAACCTTCCCGGAATATCTGCCTTCGTTGGAGCGGATATTGTATCCGGGATCTATTACCTTAAGAGCGAAGGCATGAACACCAAAAACGCTCTGTTTGTGGATCTTGGTACCAACGGAGAGATGGTGTTCTTTGACGGGGATGAGATAAAAGTAACGTCAACCGCAGCAGGTCCTGTGTTTGAAGCTGGCGGAATATCCTGCGGTGTTCCTTCCGTTCCTGGAGCTATATGCCACGTAAGACTTAAGAAGGACGGGGACCGCATTATCTGTGACTACGAGACAATAGAGGATAAGCCAGCCATTGGTCTTTGCGGAACGGGAGTGATGGAGCTTGTCTCCGAGGCCATAAGAGTAGGAGCCGTTGACGAGACAGGACTTCTTGCAGATCCATACTTTGACGAGGGACTTCCGGTTACTTTGGACGGAGCGGTAAGGCTTACCCAGAAGGATATCAGGAATCTTCAGCTTGCCAAGGCTGCCATATTTACCGGAGCCAATACTCTTCTTGATGGAAAGAGCCCTGATGTAGTCTATCTTGCTGGCGGCTTTGGAAGCCATATAGATATGGACAGGATACGGAATCTTAAGATGTTTCCTGAAGGATTTGATGGTAAGATAGTACCTGTAGGAAACACTTCACTTAAGGGAGCGATCTCTTTTTCCAAAAGAGCACTTATGGGAGAAGAGGAAAGAGAAGCTGCAGGGGATGAGCTGATGGCCATAGCAGAAGGCGCCACAGTCATCGAGCTTGCAACCCTTGATGAATTTGATACAGACTACATAGAAGCCATGAACTTTTAAGAATAGGGAGGAAAGAGAAATGTTAGATGAGAGATGGGTATTTTACAAGGATGTGAAGGCAGAGGATCAGGGAAACGGCGTTGTAAGACGCGTCCTTGCATACAGTAAGGACCTTATGTGTGTTGAGAACACCTTTGAAAAGGGCGCAGTTGGCGCACTTCACCACCACCCTCACACACAGATAACATATATTGTCAGCGGCAAATTTGAGTTTGAGATCGACGGTGTTAAGAAGGTTGTTGAGGCCGGAGATACAATGCTTAAGATGAACGATGTTGTTCACGGATGCGTATGCCTTGAGGCAGGCAAGCTCCTTGATATCTTCAACCCAATGAGAGAGGATTTTGTATGATCTGTGATACTTGCGCTAACTATGCATATGATGAGGACTGGGAGTGCTACACCTGTATGGTGAACATGGACGAGGACGACTACGGAAGGCTTATGAGTGGCAATGCCAGCGAGTGCCCTTATTACCAGGACGGCGACGAGTATAAGGTTGTAAGACATCAGATGTAATAAATGGTACAATATAGGTGACCAGATGATCTATGAGGAGGAATTATTATGAGAAAAAAGATCTTTTCGGCCGCTTTAGTATCGGTCATGGCCATATCTCTTTTGGCAGGATGTGGTAAGAAAACTGAGCCGGCTCCAGAGCCTGCTGCTGAGGAGGCATCTGTAGAGGAACCAGCTCCAGAACCTGCCCAGGAAGCCAGCACTCAGGAGGCTTCAGTTATTCAGGAGGCAAGACCAACATCCCTTGATGATGCCATAGGCCTTGCAGTTTTTACATACAACGATGAATACTTCGACCAGGGAGAAGTGGCTGGCGAGGGACACATTCTTTTGGACAAAGAGGGTGACGACAAGGGCGAGCAGACATGCTACATCCTTTCAACCTACGGCAGATACGAGTTTCAGGATGGTAACTTTGTGTGCTGCGCAGGTAACGGAGTCATCCCATGTGTTGTTAAGCTTGAGCTCAACGAAGAGGGCGAGTACAACTACGTTTCTTTAGAGCCTGCAGCTGACGGCGGAGATTTTGTAGACTGGATCAAGAAAAACATCCCGGAGAAATACTGGAGCAGATGTATCACCATCGAGGATGAGGACAGATCTGAGCTTGATAAGATGCAGAATGCCTACGCCGAGGAGTATCTTGCCACCATAGGCCGCGAAGATGCTGAGGTTGGCGACTACGGCGACTATGAACATGAGCTTTTAACTGACGTTGGTGTCAAGGAAGATATTTCCAATGCAATGCTTGATGTTCAGTCTGGAGATTCTTTTGAAAATAAATGTCCATTTTGGCTCGGAGAACGTGAAGTTATTGAGAAAGATGTCCGATATATATATAAGACAGACTACGACAAAAAGAAGGCACAGATAATATTCTCCAAGACTGAGTACGACACAGGCGATGAGGTTGAAAAGTCTATATACAGTGCTAAGACTGGAGAAAAGGTAGAGTAACATATAGATATGTTTGGCACGGAGGCCAGCGAGATTCACTCGAGACAAGGAGGGACCCATGAGTAATATTTCTGATGTTATGGCAAGCAGTGGAGCAGCCTATGAAGCAGCCAAGACGGGTGCTACTAAAGAGACCACTAAGACTACCGGGAATTATGGCAAGATGATAGGAAAGGCGCAGCTTTCAGAGGAAGGCGCCAAGTACTATGAGGAACTTAAAAAGAAATACAGCAATATGGATTTTGTTCTTGTAAGCAAGGACTTGAAGGACTACGCCAAGCAGAACGCGAGCTCCTTTGGCAATCCAAACAGAATGGTAGTTCTCATCGACGAGGAAAAGATCGAGAGAATGGCTACTGATGCGGATTTCAGAGCTAAGTATGAGGGACTTATCGCAAATGCTCAGGCCAAGATGCCACAGCTTCAGGCTGCAATGCAGACCAAGCCAGGTATCAAGACCATCGGAATGCAGGTTGGCGACGATGGCAAGGCATCTTTCTTCGCTGTTATGAGCAAGTCCAATACCGAGATGACCCAGAAGCTCCAGGAAAAGAGAGCAGCCAAGAAGGCGGCTGAAAAGGCAGCGGCCAAGAAGGAAGCCAAGAAGGAGCAGGCGGAAAAACTTCGGGAGGGCCATAAGGCTGAAGAGGTTCCAAGGGACGAGGATGAGGAGGATTACGAGATCCTCATGGCCGACTCCATAGAGGAGCTCTTTAAGAAGATAGATGATTTTAACTTCAGCGTCAGGGCGGATTCCATCAGGACGCCGGAGGAAATGTCTGTGGGACAGTCCATAGACTTTAAGGGATAAATTGTATTTGGGGGGTTCATGTTCAAACTAGCAATATGTGATGATGAAAAAAGCTCTGCTGCTGAGGCGGCAGAGCTTTTGGAGAGATATAGGAAAAGTCGTGGAAATCTGGATTTTGAGACTGACATTTTCTATACTTCAATAGATCTTTTAACTGCCATTGAAAAGAAGGCCTACGATATCTACCTTCTTGATATCTACATTGACAAGATAAATGGCATAGATATTGCCAAGGCCATCAAAAAGAACAACGAAGATGCACATATCATTTTTATGACTTCTTCCAATGCTTTCTACAAGGATGCATTCAGAATCCATGCGGTGCACTATCTGGAAAAGCCAATCCTGGAAGAAGACTTTTTTGATGCCATGGACAGGGTGTGCGTTGTTGAGGAAGACAACGCCTATTACACCTTCAGGGACAGCGGAGAGGTCCACAGGGTTCCTGTATCTGACATCCTTTACGTGGAGTCAGAGGATCACTACAAGAGGATAGTGGTTGGGGATGAGAGCTTTCTTGTCCGCAGCACCATGCAGGAGATAAGGCAGGAGCTCAATGAACCATTCTTCTATGAGCTTGGGGTAAAGAGCCTTATCAATCTCAAGAAGGTCCTTAAGATCACCAAGGACGTCATTGTCATGGAGGATGGAAAAGAGTTCTCGGTTCCAAGAGGCAAGTACAGGACTGTGAGCGAGATGGTCCTTAAGTATACATTCTAGGGAAGGGATATTTCTTTTGCCAAAAGAGATGTCCGTTCGTATAAAAATATAGAGATTTTGAAGGGAGGTACACACCCATGATCGATAAGGAAAAGAACGTTTTGAACGAGGATGAGCTTGAAAAAGTCAGCGGCGGATTGAGAGGCAGTGCAGCTGGAAGAACTGGTACAAACAGCCAGGACAAGAGCGAGGCAACTGAGAAGCATTTCTGTAACAACTGCGGAAAAGAGATGATCTTTATTGGTTATTCTGGAGGAAGAACGGTTTGTAAGAAGTGCGGTGGTTTATGGACCGGTAAATAATTCTTTTGCCATGAAAAAAGCTCCATCCCAAGGGATAGAGCCATGAGGCGGAGACGGCGGGATTCGAACCCGCGTGCCCTTGCGGACAAACGCATTTCGAGTGCGCCTCATTACGACCACTTTGATACGTCTCCAGACGCTTTGGACCTAGCTCCAAAGCGTTTTTTATTATACTTTTTTAATACCTTACCGTCAACCGGATTACTTGGCACGGACTCTTTTATTTTGTATAATTAACAGTAGTGTGCAGTTACAAAAATGTTAATTCAAAGGAGGCCTTTTTCACATGATGAGAATTGGTATGTTGACCAGTGGTGGCGACTGTCAGGCTTTGAATGCAGCAATGCGCGGCGTTGTTAAGTGTATTGCGCACAGTGGAGCTGAGGTGGAGTTCTATGGCTTTAAGAACGGCTACAGAGGACTTATCTACAGCGATTTCAGGATGCTCACTTCCAAGGATTTCTCTGGTATCCTCACAAAGGGCGGAACTATCCTTGGCAGTTCAAGAACACCTTTTAAGACTATAAAAGAACCCGATGAGAACGGACTTGATAAGGTAGAGGCAATGAAGCAGAACTACTACAAGCTTCAGCTGGACTGCCTTGTGGTTCTTGGAGGCAACGGCTCTCAGAAGACAGCCAATCTTCTCTCAGAGGAAGGGCTCAACGTTGTTTCTCTTCCAAAGACCATTGATAATGACCTCTGGGGAACAGATATGACATTTGGTTTCCAGAGTGCAGTGGATGTGGCAACTAACGTTATCGACAACATTCACACTACAGCTGATTCTCACGGCAGAGTATTCATCATCGAAGTAATGGGACACAAGGTTGGATGGCTGACACTTAACGCAGGTCTTGCGGGCGGTGCGGACGTTATCCTCATTCCTGAGATCCCTTACGATATAGGCAAGATCTGTGATGCCATTCAGGCAAGAGATGAGAGGGGCAGCAGGTTCACCATCATCGCTGTGGCTGAGGGCGCAATTTCCAAGAAGGATGCCAAACTCTCCAAGAAGGAATACAAAGAGAAGATGGCCAACTACAAGTATCCATCTGTATCCTACGAGATAGCTGAGGCAATCCAGAAAAAGACAGGACATGAAGTCAGAGTTACTGTTCCTGGTCACATGCAGAGGGGCGGAATGCCTGATCCTTACGACAGGGTATTTGCATCAAGACTTGGAGCGGAGGCTGGACAGCTTATCCTCAACAAGGAATTTGGCTACATGGTAGCCTACAAGAACAGAGAGATCGTCAAGGTTCCTCTTTCAGAGATCGCAGGCAAGCTGAAATACGTTTCACCTGATGCCAGCATCATCAAAGAGGCCAAGATGCTTGGAGTATGCTTCGGGGATTAAGGCAGCTTCGGGTAGTATAAGTTTTGTTGGAGTTTTAGTTTAGAAAATGGGTTATGTAGCACTTTACAGGAAATTCAGACCACCGGTCTTTGAGGACGTCAAGGGCCAGGATCACATAATTACAACGCTCAAGAATCAGATTAGATCAGATAGGGTTGGACATGCTTACCTGTTCTGCGGAACTCGTGGAACAGGTAAGACTTCTGTTGCGAAGATTTTAGCCAAGGCGGTTAACTGCGAGCATCCAGTGGACGGAAGTCCATGCGGGCAGTGCGAGATGTGCAAAGAGATCGCAGCAGGCAACAGCATGAATGTCATCGAGATCGATGCTGCTTCCAACAACGGCGTTGATAATGTCAGGGAGATCGTGGACGAGGTCTCCTATTCCCCTACAAAAGGAAAAAGAAAAGTCTATATCATCGACGAGGTACACATGCTCTCTGTCGGTGCTTTTAATGCGCTTCTTAAGACTTTGGAGGAGCCACCTTCATACGTAATGTTCATCCTGGCTACTACAGAGGTTCACAAGATTCCAATCACGATCCTCTCAAGATGCCAGAGATATGATTTCCACAGGATCACCATCGACACTATTGAGGACAGACTCAGGCAGGTAGTAACTTCAGAAGGCATAGAGGTGGAGGACAAGGCTCTTCGCTACATCGCCAAGACCGCTGATGGATCCATGAGAGATTCTCTTAGTCTCCTTGACCAGTGCATTGCCTTCAACTACGGAGAAGTGCTGACCTATGACAAGGTTCTGGGTGTCCTTGGAGCGGTAGATACTGAAGTCTTTTCAAAGCTCTTTTCCGCGCTCTATACACAGAATGTCAACGAGGCACTGACTATCCTGTCAGATGTGGTCATTCAGGGCAGGGAACTTACCCAGTTCGTCAACGACTTTGTGTGGTACTTAAGGAACCTTATGCTGATCCAGGCTTCGGATCAGATGGAGGATGTGGTGGATATGTCCACTGACAATCTCAAGGTCTTAAAAGAGCAGGCGGACAAGGCAGACACTGAATCGATACTAAGGTTCATCAGGATATTCTCTGAGCTTTCTACCAACATCAGGTATGCCGCTCAGAAGAGGATACTTATAGAGATAACACTCATAAGGCTCTGCAAGCCTCAGATGGATAAGGGGCAGCAGGATTCCCTTGAAGACAGACTCAGGATCCTTGAGGAGCATGATGAGAACAACTCCAAGGTCCTTGGCGGGATCCAGTCGGGACAGATAGCAGTTGCAGCATCTCCCATGGCAGGAGCTAAGGGAGTGGGGGCAGCAGCTCCGGCTCAAAAGAAGGTTCTGGACAAGGCGGTACCAGATGACATTAAGAAACTGGTGTCAGAGTGGCCGAAAGCTCTTTTGCGAATGCTAAATCCAATGAAGAGCTATATGCAGAAAGCGAGGCTCAGCCTTGGAAACAACGACAAGCTGCAAATAGTATTTGACAGCAAGGCCCTGGCTGATAAATACTCACATGGTGAGAGTGCTGATGAACTTCAGAACTTCATTGATGAAATAGTGGGCAAGCATGTGGAGTACGAGTCCAGATTCTTAGAGCCCGCGCAGAATTTTGAAGAAAACTATGTCAATCTTTTGGACGGCATCAATTTCGATGTGGTTACCGAGGACGACGATGAAAAGGAGAATTTATAATGGCTAAACGTGGTGGATTTCCTGGTGGAATGCCAGGTAACATGAACAATCTTATGAAGCAGGCGCAGAGAATGCAGCGCCAGATGGAGGAGAGCCAGAAGGAGCTCGAGACCAAGGAGTTTACAGCTAAGGCTGGTGGCGGAGCAGTTGAGGCCACAGTATTTGGAAACAAGACCCTGAAGAACATAGTTATCTCTCCAGAAGCAGTTGACCCTGATGATGTAGAGATGCTTCAGGATATGATCGTTGCTGCAGTTAACGAGGCTATGAAGCAGGCCGAGGAAGCTAACGGCGCAATGCTCGGCAAGATGACAGGCGGACTTGGCGGAGGCTTTCCTTTCTGATGGAACTTTACAGCGGACACATTAACCGTTTAATAGATGAGCTGGCATCCCTTCCGGGAATAGGGGGGAAGTCTGCCCAGAGGCTGGCTTTTTATATCATCAACCTTCCAAAGGACAGGGTTAAGAGGCTGGCTGATTCCATTACAGACGCCAGGGAGAATGTGCATTACTGTAAGGAGTGCTGTACATTGACTGATGAGGACATCTGCCCTATCTGCAGCAATGACAACAGAGACCATCGCACTATCATGGTAGTGGAGAATGCGAGGGATTTAGCAGCATATGAGAAGACTGGCAAGTACGAGGGAGTGTACCATGTACTTCATGGAGCGATCTCGCCCATGCTTGGTATCGGGCCTTCGGATATCAGGCTCACAGAGCTTATGACCAGACTTCAGAGCGAGGAAGTGGACGAGGTTATTGTTGCCACCAACTCAAGTCTCGAGGGCGAGACTACTGCTATGTACATCAGTAAGCTCATTAAGCCAACGGGGGTAAAGGTTACAAGGATCGCCAGCGGAGTTCCGGTTGGAGGCGATCTTGAGTATATAGACGAGGTTACACTTTTAAGGGCCTTAGAGGGAAGGACCGAGCTATAAGAACAGACACAGACTAATATGGAGGGTATTGTTATGGCAGTAAAGAGAGAGCAATTCGGAGAAACAACTACTGGAGCACCAATATACGAATACCACCTCACAAACGCAAACGGCGTTGAGGCGGTGGTTCTTAACTTTGGCGCTACTATCAAGAACATCATCGTTCCAGACAAGGACGGCAAAAGAGTAGACGTTGCGCTGGGCTATGATGACTACAAGAAGTACTTTGACAACGACTGTTTCCTTGGTGCAACTGTTGGACCAACAGCTAACAGAATTGCCAAGGCTAAGTATACTATCGATGGAAAAGAGTTTATTCTTCCGATCAACGATGGACCAAACAATCTGCATACCGACATGAACAACGGATTCCACAAGAGAATCTGGGACGCAACAGAGGGTGATAACAACGTTACCTTCACACTTAAGGCAGAGGATGGAGATATCGGATTTTCTGGAAACAGAGTATTTGAGCTTACTTACACTCTTACAGAGGACAATGAGCTTAAGCTCCACTACCATGCAACAAGTGATGCCAAGACTCTTATGAACCTGACAAACCATGTTTACTTTAACCTTGGTGGACACAATTCAGGAAGCATCCTTGACCACACAATGCAGATGAACGCATCCAAGTACACACCAGTTAGCAGCTCAGAGGCTATTCCTACTGGCGAGATCGCTGATGTTGCAGGAACAGCGTTTGATTTCAGAACAGCCAAGACATTCGGACAGGATGTCAATGCTGATGAAGAGCAGCTTAAGTTTGTTGGCGGTTATGATCACAACTATGTGGTTGATGGTTATGACTGGAAGACAATGAAGCAGTTCTGCACTGTATCTTCACCTAAGACAGGTATCAAGATGGAGTGCTTCACCAACCTTCCAGGATTCCAGCTCTATGTTGGTAACTTCCTTAAGGCAGATGGTGCTAAGGACGGCGCAACATATAAGGCAAGAGATGGATTCTGCCTTGAGACTCAGGTTTATCCTAACTCTATCAACGAGGCAGGATTCCCTGACTGCGTATATGGTCCAGACAGAGAATACGACAACACAACTGTTTACAAATTCTCTAAATAATTAGTTTTTGGAGGGCAGCCCTTTGGCTGAAGTACGTGATTTTGCCTCCTATGCGGGGAAATTTAATAGAGATGACTCGGGCAGGAGCAGCCAGGGAGGACCTTCTTATAAGGAAAAGATAAGAAACCACAGGCTGGCAGTTATCTTTAAAACTGTAGGAATAACTGCAGCTGTGGTGTTTCTTGTACTTGTGATCTACGTCAACTGGAGAGACAAGGAATATGCCGAGGCTGTTATAACCCAGGGAGAGTCCATTACCAATGGACAGGATTCCAAGGTTCTTAGTATCGGCGGATACATTGTCCAGTACAGTAAGGATGGTGTCAGCTGTATTGATGCAAATGGCAAGGTTTTGTGGAACCAGACCTACGAGATGCAGACTCCGATTGCCAGAACCTGTGAGCAGGTGGTGGCTGTTGGAGACTACAACGGACACAACATCTACGTCAGCAATGTTGGCGGATCCCTTGGAGAAGTGGATACAAATCTTCCTATAAGAGATTTCTGTGTATCATCCCAGGGAGTAGTGGCAGCAGTTCTTGATGGAACAGATGTCACATGGATCTATCTGTACGATGCCCAGGGCAATACTCTGGCAAACTTCAAGACAACCATGAAGGACAGTGGATATCCGATATCTGTCAGCATATCTCCAAACGGAGAGCTTTTGTGTGTATCCTACCTGTATCCTGAAGAAGGAAGCTTAAAGAGCAGCGTGGCTTTCTTTAACTTTGGATCAGTTGGACAAAACTCCATCGACAACTACGCTAGCGGATATGACTATCCTCAGGTGGTAGTTCCATATGTGCAGTTCATGAATGGTAATGCATGCTTTGCAGTGTCTGATGACAGGATCATGTTCTATCAGGGAAGTGAGAAGCCTGTGAGCCAGGCTGAGATCTTCACTGGAGAAGAGGAGATCAAGTCAATTTACTTCTCAGACACCTACATGGGAGTGGTATTCCCCAACAACACAGCTGACGGAGCATACAGACTTCAGGTTTACAGCGACAAGGGAGACAACGTACTTACCACATACTTTGATATAGAGTATTCCGATATCATATTTAACAACAAACAGATCATTATATATAATGAAGACGGTTGTCTTGTTATGGATATGAATGGACACGTCAAGTATGAGGGAGGCTTTGATGTACCTGTAAGGACAATGGTTCCAACCAGTCTTCGCAGTAAGTTCCTTCTTGTAACAACCAGAAACATTCAGACAATGAATCTTAAATAAGGAAAAGAATGAATATAGACATATCTCAGGTAGTGATAACCATAGTGGTTGTCATACTGTTTCTTTGGAGAATATCATATGGAACCAACAATGGCCTGTTTGCTGAAGCAGCAGGCCTTATTGCTGTCATTGCGGCCTTTGCGGCTGTCTACTATATAATGAACATCGCAGGCAATGTTGCGACTGCGAACTTTGGTCAGGTTATCCCAAAGATTGGATATCTGATCGTGGCGTTTCTTGTATATGGTGCAATGACCGCACTTGGAAAAGCAGTAAGGGGCATCAAGGAGATTCCAATCCTGGGAGGATTTGACAGATTACTTGGTGCAGTTTTGGGTGCCATAGAGGCATACTTAATCGTATATATAATTGTGTACGTCACGGGCTTTGATATTTTTGGCCCTGTAACATCACTTTTAAAGCAGCTTTATGAGTACATCAAATCCTTGCTGTGACTGGGTTTTGGCAAAAATTAGAAAAATATTATAAACATTTGAAAAAAGTTGTTGACAGCCAAAATCACCTATGCTATTCTAAATAAGCTGTCGCTGAGGACAGCGGCAACAAGCACCTTGACAAATAAACAGTAATGCAACCCTGAAAAATTCCAAGAGAATTATTCAGAATTAACAAACCAAAAGTAATA
>NZ_RAIR01000025.1 GCF_003625485.1 Butyrivibrio sp. CB08 | reverse complement strand
GGTTAAGACGTAAGCGGCCGAAAGTACTATACTGGCAACGGTATGGGAGGATAGGTGGCTGCCGGATTTATAAAAAATAAGATTAGTGCGGGCTTATAGCTCAGCCGGTTAGAGCGCACGCCTGATAAGCGTGAGGTCGGTGGTTCGAGTCCACTTAAGCCCATTTTAAAAAGCACTAATTGGCACCGTGGGGGTGTAGCTCAGTTGGGAGAGCACCTGCCTTGCAAGCAGGGGGTCAAGAGTTCGAATCTCTCCATCTCCACTCAGTTCCTTTAAAAGGAGCTGTACATTGTACCTTGAAAACCGAATACTGAAATGAAAGATTTTAATCAGAAACTACGATTATAATCGACATCGAAGATCCA
>NZ_RAIR01000011.1 GCF_003625485.1 Butyrivibrio sp. CB08 | reverse complement strand
TATTACTTTTGGTTTGTTAATTCTGAATAATTCTCTTGGAATTTTTCAGGGTTGCATTACTGTTTATTTGTCAAGGTACAAGGAGCCTGAAACCCGCTCCACTGCTGCGTTTGTCGCTGTTCTATCGCAGCGCCGCAACGAATAATAATTTATCACTTACCAAAAACAATGTCAACACCTTTTTTCAAATTTTTTCAAAAAAAATTTCTGGCACGAACACATCGCGCCAGAAACCGCTATTTTAAGCCATTTGTTTACTTGAGGTTAACCTTCTGATCCTTGCCTCTGATGGTAGCTATCATACCAAGTGAATCGATATGCTTAGCTTCACTCTCGCTTATCTGCGTAAGAACAACCACGCTCTCATGGGCTCTGGAATCAATGGTTCCCGAATAGGATGAGAGGTCATTTGGCAGGAATGTAACAGAGGAATATCCAATATTCTTGCCATTAAGTATGATCTGGAACAACAGGTTCTGAGGGATCATATTAACTGACTTGGCACTGTCTGTTCCATTGTACAGGTCAAACCTGAGGACAAGTAGCTTCTTGCCTTTATCAGAATTGACCACATAGCTCTTGGAGCTCTCTGGATATGTATTGGTTACAGCATATCCCTGATATGACAGGAATATGTCTGGAGTTATCTCCTGGGACTGATCAGAGGATAAAACTATCGCATCAGAGTCTGTAAAGGCAACTGAAGAATCCTCCACTGGTTCCTGCTCCTGAACCTCTGTTGCCTCTCCTTCTTCTACGGCGACTTCAGTAACGTCACCTTCCTCTAAGTCTTCTCCGGTAAGTACCTGCTCTTCAGGCTCTGGTTCTTCCACGATCTGAGCCGGAACCTGCTGCACAGGAGCTGGTTCTGGTTCTGGAATACTTGCTGCAGCCTTCTCAGCTTCTTCTTTTGCTTTCTTGGCGCGCTGCTTTTCAATCTCAGCAGCATCCACATAGATAAGCCTCTCCTGTCCGTTATTGGAGTACTTCATCAAAAGACCAGCTGCATACTCAACGGTCTGTTTATACTGTTCTTCAGTTAGATCAGGAAACTTCTCTCCGCATCCTGTAAGTGATAAGCTAAGCGCAAACACTATAGCAGTTGCGATATACTTTTTTCCCCTCATACTTATGTCCTCACTTATAGACTATTTTGTCTCAAGTTCAAAATAAAACTCTACGCCGTTGTCATAATTGTTAACGCCATAGGCCTGTCCCATTCCTTCCATGATGGCCTTGACGATAGAAAGGCCAACGCCACTTCCACCATACTCTCTGGTTCTTGCCTTGTCTACCTTGTAGAACTTGTCCCAGATAAGAGGTACGCTCTCCTCAGGAATAGGAGTTCCAGTGTTAAACACTGATATTCTTACGTGATTATCCTTACGAAGAAGCTTGATCTCAACTATCTTCTCACCATCGATGTGGTTAAGGGCATTGCTGTAATAATTCTGGAGAACTTCTTCTATCTTAAATTCGTCTCCCCATACAAATATCGGCGGATAATCGTCAAACTTTACCGTTACATCCTTTTGTTTTGCAAGCATAGACGCAGATTTGATATAGTTTTTGATCATATCAACTATGTCAAATCGCTCCATATTGGCGCTTTCGTTGCCAAATTCAAGCTGATTAAGGGTCAGAAGCTTTTTAACCATGATGTTCATCTTGGATGCTTCATCCATGATAACCTCACAGTAGAAGTTCCTGCTCTCCTCGTCATCGCTGACACCCTCTTTAAGACCTTCTGCATAGCCCTGAATAAGAGCAATAGGAGTTTTGAGCTCGTGAGATACGTTAGAGAGAAACTCTTTTCGCATCTCATCTATCTCTTCCTTCTTGGCAATATCCTGCTTGAGGGCAACGTTGGCATTCTTGAGCTCCTTGATGGTAGTTTCAAGGGTCTCAGAAAGCTCGTTCATGTTCTGTCCAAGGACATCTATTTCGTTCTTGTATGGCTCCTCAGAGGTATACTTGGCCTCAAAGTTGAGCCTCTTCATCTCATCGGAAATAAGGTACAGTCTCTTGATCGGGTCTGTAACCTTTTTGGAAATGTACACAATAACAACTGAACCAATAACGATAGCTATGATAGCAACATAACTCATGAAAGTATTGGAAATAGTAACGTTATCCCTAATACTCTCCATGGTTGCACGAAGAAGCACCAGGTTACCATTTCCAACAATACCCCACATTTCCAGATACTGCCTTCCTGTGGATCTGTCCACGTCTATCTGCAGGGTGTATTCCTCTCCACTGTCAATAATAGTCCTGTCTTCTATAACTGAAATACCCTGGGAGGGACTGATCATGTTCTCCCAAAGGATCTTAGCTAAAAGCTCAGGGTTATTACTGGAAGTCTTGACGGTTTTTGAGTCAGCATCAAGAACGATCATCTCAATGTTATATCGTTCGCAAATATGAGTGATCTCTTCGTCAAATTCCGCAGATGTAATATCGCCATTTTGGATAGCATTAGAAATGCTCCTATAAGCGGCAATGATTGCCTCTCTTTTGTTCTGAATGTAAAACCGTTCCATAAAGAAGATATTTACGAACAGACAAATAACGAAGGTTCCAACCATTATCGCCAGGAATACTACACTTATCTCAAATCTTATGGAGTGGATTTTGTTATTATTCTTCAAGTTATATTACTCCCCAAATTTGTAGCCCATTCCCCATATTGTCTTGATCTTGTCGCCTTTTGCTCCAAGCTTGCCACGAAGTTTTTTTACGTGGGTATCAATAGTACGGGCATCACCAAAGTAGTCGTAATTCCATACATTATTAAGGATCTTCTCTCTTGAAAGAGCAACCCCCTTGTTTTCAAAGAAATATGTTAATAATTCGAATTCCTTATAGCTAAGGTCAATCTCTTTTCCATCTACAGATACACTATGAGCCACCTTATTGATGATAATGCCATCAATCTCCAAAACATCGTTGTTGGAGGTCTGATTGGTTCTCCTTAAAATAGCTGATACTCTGGCTGCAAGAATCTTGGGACTGAAAGGTTTTGAAATATACTCATCTACTCCAAGTTCAAAGCCAAGAAGCTCATCTCTTTCCTCTGCCTTGGCTGTGAGCATGATGATAGGTACCTTGGAGTTCTCTCTGATCTCCCTGCACACTTCCCAGCCATCTCTCTTGGGCATCATAACATCAAGGATAATAAGAGCAATGTCCTTATCCTGATAAAAGATATCAAGGGCCTGCTGACCATCCTCAGCTTCCACAACTATATAACCATCCTTGTTAAGGAAATCCTTAACGAGTTTGCGCATTCTGCTCTCATCGTCAACAACAAGTATCTTAAGATCTTCCAATGTTATTCCTCCTGTCAATTTGACTCTGTATCCTCATAATACCCTTCAGGGCTCTCTATGCCAAGGTTTTTTTCAGCTTCTCTGACCTTTCTTTCTCTCTCGGTCAGTTCCTGCTCCCAGGCGGAAAACCTGTTGGTTACATTTCGCTTGTAGTTAATAATGTTGTCATTCTCGCCAGAAGCGGCAATCAGAAACATCACTATGACCAGTATTGCAAGGACCACATTGAGGACTATAGGAAAAATCCTGCCAAATTCAGGATTTTTCTTTTCCGGTTTAATCCTCTGTTTAACTGTCAGGTTCTCCATGGCGGAGTGTCTGGTCATTGATACGTTGATAGGTATGGGTATGAGATCATCCTCTGTAAAGCCGCTCTGAAGGAGCTGATCCCTTAGCCCATATAGATATCCCCAACCAATTGGGGTCTTAAAGATCTTATTTTCTATAGATTTTTCATATACAGCCTTAATATCATTAGGGCGACTGGCTTTAACCCTGGTCTGAAGGACCTTTATTTTGGACAGGTCCATTTCGGCCTTCTGGGCGTCATTTTCAGACATAAAATCAAAGCCGCACACTATATAGCTGTCATTACCATTTTTTCCATCAGCTGCCATATTCTGCTCCGTACGACGCAATGAATACGTTGACACTTCTAGCCTTCATGGTCTTATTGCGCCATGTCAAAGGCTTAGGTCTGTTATAAAAGTATTTGCCACTCTCATCACCAGTGTCTACGCAAAGTGACCAGTATGCGCCATCTGGTGGATTGGGCAGTGTGATCTGAACATCTTCCCAAAATACGTTGATAGCAAGATAAACTATATCATCATGATCTTTCTTTCTGATATAGCCTGCAAATCTAACGCAGATAACTTTGGAGTCATTAGATATATTACCATGGTCTGGGTTCTCTGTGTGAACAGAAATATTAGGATAACCACAAAGAGCAGGTTTAAGATCCTTCCTGATGCATGGATGCTTTCTTCTAAACTGGATCATATTCCTGTAGAAATCAAAGAATCCCTTGTTCTTCTCAAGCAGATTCCAGTTCATCCATGAGATCTCATTATCCTGACAGTAGGCATTGTTGTTACCAAACTGAGTATTTCCAAACTCGTCCCCCGCATAGACCATAGGGGTTCCTCTGCTGCACATAAGAACGGTAATGGCGTTTCTCATCATCCTGAATCGCAGCTCATTAACAGCAGGATCTTCTGTTTCGCCCTCAGCTCCACAGTTCCAGCTCCTGTTATCATTGGCTCCGTCGGTGTTGTTCCAGCCATTATCCTCGTTGTGTTTACCATTATATGCATAAAGGTCATAGAGAGTAAAGCCATCGTGGCATGTAATAAAGTTAACCGATGACTCATATCCCATATATGCTCCGCCATAAAGGTCCATAGAGCCGGTAATTCTTTTCACCGCTTCTGGCGCAGCCCAAATATCGCCCTTGAGATAAGAGCGGATATCATCCCTGTATTTACCATTCCATTCAGCCCATCTCTTCCAGGCAGGGAAATTACCAACCTGATAAACTCCGCCTGCATCCCAGGCCTCAGCAATGAGCTTTACATTACCAAGAATCGGGTCGTAAGCAAGTCTCTGGATAAGTGGTGGCTTCTCCATGGGAGCGCCGTCCTGATCTCTTCCAAGGATACTTGCAAGGTCAAATCTGAATCCATCTACCCTGTACTCCTCTACCCAGTATCTGAGGCACTCTACGATAAACTCCTGCACCATAGGGTGATTACAGTTCATGGTATTGCCACAGCCACTGAAATTGTAGTACTGGCCATGTGGAGTCAGAAGGTAATAAATATTGTTATCAAAGCCCTTAAATGAGATAAACGGACCATTCTCGTTACCTTCTGCAGTGTGGTTAAATACAACATCAAGAATAACCTCAATTCCATTGTCCTTGAGAGTCTTGATCATGTGCTTAAGTTCAACGCCTTCCTTGTTGTACTCACTTTGGGAGGCATAGCTTGTATTTGGGGCAAAAAAGCTAACGGTGTTATATCCCCAGTAGTCATAGAGGATCTTACCATTGACCTCTCTCTTATCTCTCGTCTCATCAAATTCAAAGATAGGCATCAGCTCAACTGCTGTAACGCCAAGGCGCCTCAGATACTCAACCTTCTCCTTGATGCCATCAAAGGTTCCCCTGAATCTTACTCCAGATGAAGGATCCATGGTAAATCCCCTTACGTGCATCTCATAGATAACTGAATCGCACATAGGAGTCTTCAGGGAATTGGTATCATTCCACTCAAAGTTATCTCTTACTACCCTGGCCCTGTAAGCCCCATCCTTGTTGGGGTTCTGGCCCCATATACGCTGTCCGCTAACAGCCTTTGCATATGGATCAAGGAGCAGGTGATTTTTATCGAACAAAAGACCTTTTTCCGGCTCCCAAGGGCCATCAACGCTGTAACTGTACTCAAGGTTTTCAATATCCAGACCAAAAACGATCATGGAATAGACTTTACCTATACGATAGCTCTCTGGGAATGGAATCTGGGCAAAAGGCTTATTCTCGCCTCTGTTATAGAGAAGAAGTGTGATAGATGTAGCACCGTTGGAATAGGCAGTAAAATTAACGCCATCTGTAAGCATGGTGGCGCCATTGATATTATAAAAGCCTGGTCTGATCCTGAAGCCATTTATCTCGTCAAGAGCAAGCAGCTGACGACCAAGTTCGGCTTTTCTAAGCTCTCTGACCTGTCTCTCACCAATTTCGACAGGTTTTTTTCCTTGCCTGTGTCTTCGGTACTCGTTCATACTCATAGATTAATTTTATCACACTGTGCCTTGCAAAACATAAAAAAGAAATGAAATTTTGTATGCTATCATAGCAAAATTTCATTTCTTTTTATTTCAATCGTTCAGTTTAGCGCTTCGCAATAATTAAACTGGGTATGCGCCATTCTTGGTATCTGCTGCTGCAACATCAACCTTGTTCTGCTGAGCATCACGATACTTGAAGAAATCTGTAGCAACCTGTGGGAACAGTGCATATGAAAGCACGTCCTCATCCTGCTGCTTCCACTGCTTAACAGCCTCTTCGAACTTAGGAAGTCCTGGCTCAAGTTTGTCAGCAGGTCTGCATGTGATAACCTCTCTGTCGCCAATGATCTTCTTCTGAACATCTGGGTTGAAAGGCTTGATTGTCTTACCATACTCACCAGCAAGGAGGTCCTTGGTCTGGTCAGTAGCAACCTTGTATCTCTCGCCCATAAGAACGTTCATAACAGCCTGTGTACCAACGATCTGTGAAGAAGGTGTTACAAGAGGTGGCTCACCGAAGTCCTTACGAACCTGAGGGATCTCCTCAAGAACGGTATTGTACTTGTCGCTTGCATTCTGCTCCTTGAGCTGGCTAACCATGTTAGAAAGCATTCCGCCAGGAACCTGATACATAAGAGTCTTGATATTAACACCAAGAACCTTAGCATCCATAAGACCACTCTTAAGGCACTCTTCTCTGTATGGTCTGAAGTAGTCAGCGATCTCAGCAAGAACCTTCTGATCAAGGCCAGTCTCGAAAGGCTGTCCCTTGAATGCCTCAACCATAACCTCTGTAGCAGGCTGTGATGTTCCAAGAGCGAATGGAGAAATAGCACAGTCGATAATATCAACACCAGCCTCAGCAGCCTTCATGTATGTCATGCTGGCAACACCTGAGGTGTAATGTGTGTGAAGGTCGATAGGAAGTTTTGTAGCACTCTTAAGTGCCTTAACAAGCTTCTCTGCCTCGTAAGGAAGAAGAAGTCCTGCCATATCCTTGATACAGATTGAATCTGCACCCATGTTCTCGATATCCTTAGCGATATTCATCCAGTAATCAAGAGTGTATGCATCACCAAGTGTGTAAGCAAGAGCAATCTGAGCATGTCCGCCCTCTTTCTTACAAGCCTTAACAGAAGCCTCAAGGTTTCTAAGGTCGTTAAGACAGTCGAAAATACGGATAATATCGATACCGTTTGCGATAGACTTCTGAACAAAGTAATCTACAACGTCATCAGGATAGTGCTTGTAACCAAGGATGTTCTGTCCACGAAGAAGCATCTGAAGCTTGGTGTTCTTGAATCCCGCACGAAGCTTACGAAGTCTCTCCCATGGATCCTCCTTTAAGAATCTCATTGAAGCATCAAATGTAGCACCGCCCCAGCACTCTACTGCATTGTAGCCAACCTTATCCATTGTCTCGATGATAGGAAGCATCATCTCAGTAGGCATTCTGGTTGCAATAAGTGACTGATGAGCATCACGCAGAACGGTCTCATTAATGCGAACTGGTTTTTTCTCTAATTCTGCCATATCTATATTCATCCTTTCTGTAATATTTTTAAATAATTAAACTCCGAATACTGCCATGAAAGTACCTGCAACTACCGCAGTACCAATAACTCCGGCAACGTTAGGTCCCATCGCATGCATCAACAGGAAGTTGGAAGGATCATACTCTGAACCAACCTTCTGTGAAACACGGGCAGCCATAGGTACAGCAGAAACGCCAGCTGAACCGATCAGCGGATTGATCTTGCCTCTTGTGATAAGGCACAGCAGTTTACCAAGAAGGCATCCTGCGGCAGTACCAAAGGCAAAAGCAATAAGTCCAAGTACAACGATGATAAGTGTTGTTGTGTTAAGGAAAGCCTCAGCACTTGTTGTAGCACCAACAGATGTTCCAAGAAGGATAACTACGATGTACATAAGTGCGTTAGAAGCTGTCTCCTGGAGCTGACGAACAACACCAGACTCTCTAAAGAGGTTACCAAGCATCAGCATACCGATAAGAGGTGCTGTAGTTGGAAGGATCATGCTTACAACGATAGTAACGATAACAGGGAAAAGAATCTTCTCCAGCTTAGATACTTCTCTAAGCTGCTGCATTCTGATCTTTCTCTCCTTATCAGTTGTAAGAAGCTTCATGATAGGTGGCTGGATCATTGGAACCAGAGCCATGTAGGAATAAGCTGCTACGGCAATAGGTCCAAGGATTGATGTCTGATGGAGCTTGGATGCAAGGAAAATTGATGTAGGGCCATCAGCACCACCGATAATTGATACAGCAGCAGCCTGCTGATCGTTAAAGCCAAAAAAGATAGCCATGAAGTAAGCTGAGAAAATACCAAACTGAGCTCCGGCACCCATAAGGAAACTTATAGGGTTAGCAATAAGGGGACCAAAGTCTGTCATAGCACCAACTCCAAGGAAGATAAGTGATGGCAGGATGGCATATTCATCAAGAATATAGAAGTAATGTAAAAGTCCACCTGCAGCACCAGCTGTTGGTTCAGCCATAATGTCTGGATAAATATTTACAAGTAACATACCGAATGAGATCGGTACAAGGAGCAAAGGCTCGAATCCCTTGGCAATCGCAAGATACAAGAAAACAAGTGCAACTACAACCATGATATAGTTGCCAGGTGACATAGTTGTAAATGCGGTCTGTTGCCAGAGATTAGATAATGTATTAACTATGTAATCCATTCGTATCCTCTTTCTGTTTTTTCAAACTCGTATTTCAAACCATAATTAGTTGAGTGTTGCAAGAACTCTTCCTGCCTCAACAGCATCGCCTGCAGCTACGTCAATACTTGCTACTGTTCCGTCCTGAGGAGCAACCATAGGGATCTCCATCTTCATAGACTCAAGAGTAACTACTGTGTCACCCTTCTTAACAGCCTGTCCAACGTTAGCATCGATTCTAAGAACCTTACCTGCTGCACCTGCCTCGATCTTAACTGATCCAGCACCTGCACTAGCCTTCTTAGCTGGAGCTGCTGGAGCCTTAACTGCTGCAGGAGCCTTAGCTGCTACTGGAGCTGCGCCTGATCCTGCACCTTCCTCTACTGTTACATCATATACGTTTCCGTTAACGGTTATTGTATAGTTCTTCATTGTTTCTCCTTTCAAAGAATCTTATCTATTCTTTTTCCAATTTGTATTTACTTTTCTGATTGATCTTACCTGGAAGCCATCTGTGCTTGCACTTCCCTCGTAAGCTGCGATTGCTGCTGCAATAACTGCTACGAGCTCAGCGTCGTTTGAAAGATCTTCCTTGTCTGCAATCTGAGCAGTTGTGTTGTCAATTGCCTGCTGGGCAATCTGCTTGTCACTTACCTTTTTCTTCTTGGCACCAAATAAAAGTGGGAAGAGTGAAATAATAAGTGAGATTAGGATGAGGATTGCGAAAGCCATTCCCATACCAAGAAGTGTATTAAGTCCGGCATTTTCAAGCTTCTCACCGTTTGTTCTGTTTACTGTAACACCGATGTCTGTTGGAACGAAATCGTTGCCCATATAGATCTCCATAAGGGCTGTTCTCTTTGTTCCCTGTACTGTCGCGTCAATTACAAGAACGCCTTCCTTGTTTATGTAGTAAACAACATCTGTAACACCAACATCAGACTGTAATGTCTCAAGGGAATTGTAGCCAAGATCTTCAATGGCCTTGTACCAGCTGTCATAACCTGACCTGTTTACCTCATAGTAAGCATCGTTGATATCCAGCTCACCAGTCATGTTATTGAAGTTCATGGCAAGATCAAAGTATGCCTTCTCTTCAAAATTGTCAGGAGTAACACCGCTAAGGAACCATGTTTCAAAGGCCTGATCCTCTACGTACTTAGCATAGTCCGTGATGTTTTCCGTTTTAAACAGTTCGGAGTGATATCTGCTACCTTCTACTGTGTTGTAGTTGGTCTCATCACTGCCACAGGCAGTAAGTCCAAGGAGGGAAGCAACCATCACGCCCAAAACCAAAATTTTATGTTTCATTTTGAGTGCTCCCTTCATTAAACTGTGCCGTGTTTCTTAGCAGGACGCTCATCTCTCTTTGTAAAAAGCATCTCGAAAGCTCCAACAACATACTTTCTTGTGTCAGCAGGCTCAACGATCTCGTCTACGTATCCTCTTGCTGCTGCACTTCTTACGTTGTTCTGGAGATTAGCATACTCAGTGGCTGTCTTGGAAACAGTCTCTGCATCCTTGCCATCGCAAAGGATCTTAGCTGCAAGAGAAGCATCCATTGTTCCGATCTGAGCATCTGGCCAGCTGATTGTAACATCAGCGCCGATAGCCTTGGAATTCATGATAACATATGCACTTCCGAAAGCCTTACCAGTAATAAGGTTAACCTTAGGTACTGTAGCATTTGCAAGTGCATATACAAGCTTACCAGCTGCCTTGGCAACATGCTTCTCATCGCACTTGGTTGAGCCAAAGCCTGTTGCATTGGTAAGTGTAAGAACTGGGATATCAAAAGCATCGCAGAACTCGATGAACTCAGCTGCCTTCTCACAAGCGTGAGCTGTAAGCTTATCATCGAACTTCTCTGCCTCTTTGCCGTTCTCATCAAAGATAGCTGTGCGGTTACCAACAAGACCCACTGTTGCACCATTGAGTCTGATAAATCCTGTAACCATCTCTTTAGCGTAGTTTCTCTTAGTCTCGAAGAATACGCCATTGTCTGAAATCTGACCAGCGATAACTGCTGGATCAGCTGTAGCGCCATCAAGGTTCTCACATGCTCTGTTAAGATCGTCTGTGCAATCCTCGAAGTAATCGCTATCCTCATTATTTGAAGGAAGCATAGAAACGAGCTCTCTGATCTGTGCGTAAACAGAAGCCTCGTCAGCAACAACGTCAACATTGCCTGTCTCGCTGCTCTGCCACTTAGCACTTGAAGTGTCGAGCTTCTCTTTGTAGTTGCCCTCAAGTACGTTAGGTGAGTTTACAAAGAGAGAAGCCTTGCTCTCTTCCATGAATGTGAAGTCTGTGATAGAAGGAACAAGTGCAAGTCCGCCACCACACGCGCCAAAGATTGCAGTAATCTGAGGCACTACTCCAGAAGCCTCCACCTGCTTAAGATAAATCTCTCCGAATGCGTTAAGGGCATCAGCGCCTTCCTGCAGACGAAGTCCTGCTGAATCGATAAGTCCGATTACAGGTGAACCGGTCTTGATGGCCAGCTCATACAGGCGAACGATCTTCTTGGCATGCATTTCACCGATTGATCCGCCAAGTACTGACGCATCCTGGCTGTATACATAAACCAGATTACCGTCGATAACACCATAGCCGGTTACAACGCCGTCTGAAGGTGTCTCTTCCTGTTTCAGATTGAAATCTGTGCTTCTTGCGGTCACAAGTGCGCCAATTTCAACGAAACTGTTTTCATCGAGCAAAGCATTAATTCTTTGACTCGCTTGTGAAGAACTACTCATTTCTTTACCTCCGTAAATATATTTTTATGCACAAATATCGCAACTTTAGTCACGTTATAGTATACCATAAAAATTCTCAAAAAAAAGGGTAGAATGCTAAATAATTCACATTCTACCCATAGTTTTTAAATATCAAGTTTCAGCTGTACTTCGTGCTCTGCCTGTGCCTTGAACTCCTCAACCTGCACAGTACCTATAACTGGAAGCTCATCAAGGCTGCGAACGCCGAAACTTCTAAGGAATTCCTCGGTGGTTCCAAACAGAAGAGGTCGACCTGGAGCATCAAGTCTTCCGAGCTCCTGAACCAATCCAAACTCCACAAGTCTGTTAACAGCGTGATCACTGTTTACGCCTCTTATCTTCTCTACTTCAAGCCTGGTGATCGGCTGCTTGTATGCTATTATTGAAAGAGTCTCCATAAGGGAATCTGTAAGCTGCGCCTTCTTGGGAGCCTTGGCGATCTTAACAAGATACTCGTACATCTCCTTTTTGGTGCACAGCTGCACAGCCTTGTCCAGCTCCAAAATGCCGATTCCACTGTCGGACTTCTCGTATTTTTCTTTTAAATATGCAATATAATCCTTTACCTGCTTGGCATCAGTTTCCATGGCCTTAGCCAGTGATGATATCTCAACTGAATCTCCCATGGTAAAAAGGATCGCTTCTACTATGCTTGCGCCTTCTTCTCTGGTCATATCAGCTTGCCTTTCTTGAAGTAATCAAGATGTCCCCAAAGGTACCATCCTGCTCTATCTCGATCTCGCCCAACTTCATCTCCTCAAGGATAACGAGGAAGGTGACGATTATCTCTGTCTTGCTGCTCTGCTTTTCTAACAGGCTCCTAAAACTGAACTTCTTGTGTTCACGGATATAAGCCTTGATGAAAAGAGTCTTGGCATCCATATCGATTTCTTCCTTTTCGATATTGCCGAACTTACTCCTTATTGGATCCACCTTATCTTCCTGTCTCTTTAACAGATCCTGGAATATCTCATTGAGTTTAATTAGCGTCGTATCACCTATGAGATCAGAAAAGTCGATGGGCATCTCGTAGTCCTTAACTTCCTGGGGAAGATTCTTTTGCCTAAACCACTGAAGATCAGCATCCATCTGCCTATCACGAAGCTCATAAGCCATGTACTTGTACATCTTGTACTCAAGGAGCTTCTCAACAAGCTCTGCTCTTGGATCCTCTTCCTCTCCGTCCTCATTGACTTCCTTGGGAAGAAGCATCTTACACTTGATGTTCATAAGCGTGGCAGCCATAACAAGGAACTCTGAAGTAACCTCCATGTCTTCCTTCTGCATGGCATTAATATATTCCATGTACTGCTCAGTGATGGTCACAATAGGAATATCATAAATATCTATCTGATTCTTATCAATGAGGTGCATAAGAAGGTCCAGTGGTCCCTCAAACACCTGCAGTTTAACTTCAAGTGACATCTTAGTTACCCCTCACTCTAATAACAGAAACCTCACCTGGGTTGAACAATCTGACATGTATGGTATGGGTTCCAAGGCCACGACTTAAGATCATGGTCCTGCCATCCTTCTCGTACTTTCCACCATCGTATTTGGGGAAAAGAGTTATCGCAGGAGATATCACTCCACCAATAAGGGGAAGTCTTATGATGCCACCATGGACATGTCCTGAAACCGTAAGGTCTGCGCCCCACTTTCTGTACTCATCAAAATACAAAGGGTTATGGGCAATAAGGAGCTGGAATTTCTCTTTATCTGCCAAAGACAGTTCGCCTATCTTTTTAGATAAAAGAGTCTCTTCCATTTCCTTTTTTACTATCTTTTTAAAATAAGCAGTTGGAAGGCAAAGTCCTGTTATCCTGATATCATCATTAAAGTAAGCTGACTCATTATCAAGATAAACAATACCTTCCCTCTTTAAACTGTTCTTGTATCTCTCAAAAGCATTGCCATAGAGCTTGTTTAGCTCTTTTATCTTTTCTTCGTGATTGCCGTTTGAAATGTAAAGTGGATACCTCTTAGCAAGCTTCTTGAGCAGAGAAAAAGCTATCTCCGAGTGGAACTTGCCGTCCCTTGTATGAGCTGTAAACATATCTCCACCGGATATAACAGCGTCCGGATGGATGTTGTCTATGGCCTCAATAAGTCTCTCATTGTCCTTGCCAAAGACATAGTTATGAAGGTCAGTGAGAAACACAAAAGTGTAATTGCCACTAACCTTGTCTGTTGACACCTCATACTCATAGATCTTGAAATTGTGGGTGTCGTGATATATCACAGCCGCTAAAGCTGCTATTATCACAATTAAAACTATGATCCACATAATTCCAAACTTTCTAAAAAAAAATCCTTGGAAAACATCCAAGGACTTTTCTCTTTGATTTAGTTATATTTGCGCTTTCTTGCTGCCTCAGACTTCTTCTTGCGTCTTACGCTAGGCTTCTCGTAGTGCTCTCTCTTACGGATCTCCTGCTGGATACCAGCCTTGGCGCAACTTCTCTTGAAACGACGCAGTGCGCTATCCAAAGTCTCATTCTCTTTAACTACTACAGTTGACATCTCTACTCTTACCCTCCCTTCAGTCCCTTCAAGTACATGACTGATTGGGTTATTTGCTATGTTTTGAGCCCTTTTGACTCACATAACATCAATAATTATATCATAAAAACATTTGCCGTCAAGAACTTTTTTACGACATTAACCAATCTGCTCTGCAAGAACCTTCTTGGCTTCAGCTATGGCGTCTGCAATACCAGCTGGATTCTTACCACCAGCCTGGGCCATATTAGGACGTCCGCCACCGCCGCCTCCTACCTTAGGAGCGATTGCCTTGATAAGGTTTCCAGCGTGAGCACCCTTTGAAATAGCTTCATCAGTAGCCATAGTAACAAGGTTAACCTTGCCATCAGCCTCTGAGATGAGAACTACAACACCTTCACCGATCTTGCCCTTCATCTGGTCGCCGAGATCTCTAAGACCGTTCATATCAACGCCCTTAACAGAAGTTGCAAGGATCTTAACTCCATTAATCTCCTCAACCTGATCTGTTACATCGCCAAGAGCAGCCTGAGCCTCTTTGCTCTTAAGTGACTCATTCTCACTTCTAAGAGCCTTGAGCTCTTCCTGAAGCTTCTTGATCTGAGTTGTGATATCTGCTGGATTAGTCTTTAATGCCTTAGCTGCCTCATCCAGGTTGTTCTCAACACCGATGTAGTAATTTCTTGCATTGCTTCCCGTGAGGGCCTCGATACGACGAACGCCTGCAGCAACACCGCTCTCAGAAACTATCTTGAAGATTCCCACATGGCTTGTGTTAGATACGTGAGTACCACCACAAAGCTCAATTGAGAAGTCTCCCATCTTAACAACTCTTACTACGTCGCCATACTTCTCGCCAAACAGAGCCATAGCTCCTGTCTTCTTGGCTTCTTCCATTGTCATCTCTTCTGTTACAACTGGAAGTGCCTCTGCAATCTTGGCATTTACAAGATCCTCAACCTTCCTGATCTCTTCAGCTGTCATAGCCTGATGATGTGAGAAGTCGAATCTTGTCTTGTCTGGATCCTGATAAGAACCAGCCTGCTCTACATGATCTCCAAGGACCTCCTGAAGAGCCTTCTGAAGAAGGTGAGTTGCTGAGTGGTTTCTGCAGGTCTTAGCTCTGTTCTCTACATCAACAAGAAGCTTAACCTGGCTGCCATTCTTAAATGATCCCTCTATAACCTGACCAACATGAGCAGTTCTTCCGCCTGCTACATGTACAGTCTCTGTAACCTCAAACTTAGCGCCATCAGATGTTTCGATAACACCGATATCGCCAACCTGACCACCCATTGTTCCATAGAAAGGTGTCTTGTCAGTGATGATTGTTCCCTTTGCTCCCTTTGAAAGCTCATCGCAAAGAGCCGCTCCGTCAGAGATAGCAACAATCTTGCCATCACAGCTTGTAGATGTATAGCCTACAAACTCGCTTGTAACGTCATCTGAAAGCTGGTCAAATGCAGACACACCAGACTCAAGGTTAGCTGCAAAGTTCTGGTTGTCTCTTGCCTTCTGCTTCTGCTCTTCCATAGATGCCTTAAAGCCTTCCTCATCTACAGTAAAGCCTTCCTCCTCTGCAAGCTCAACAGTGAGCTCTACAGGGAATCCAAATGTATCATAAAGGAAGAATGCATCCTTACCAGCGATTTCCTTCTTACCCTCTGAAGAAGTCTGATCAAGGATCTTCTTGAACTCCTTCATACCATTCTCAAGAGTTGACTCGAAACGAACAATCTCTCTCTCAAGCTCAGTAAGAACGAACTTCTTGTTGTTCTTGAGGTGCTCGTAGCTGTCTGAATACTCATCGATATAGATTGTAGCTACGCCAAGGATCTGATCCTTGTTAAGGCCAAGAGTTCTTGCGTGTCTTACTGCACGACGGATAAGTCTTCTAAGGATATAGCCAGCACCTGTGTTAGAAGGAAGGAGCTTAGCTACATCTCCGATAAGCATAACTGCTGTACGAGTGTGGTCAGCAAGGATTCTCATGGATCTTGTTGTCTTCTCGTCAGCCTCGTATTTGATACCGCTCTCTTTCTCAATGTATGAGATAACAGGAGCGTGGAGATCGATCTTGTAAACATCATCTACGCCGTTAAGGAATGCAAGGATACGCTCAAGTCCCCAACCTGTATCAACGTTCTTCTGTGATAAAGGAGTAAGGCTGCCATCGTGATGCTTCTCATACTGCATGAATACGTCGTTACCGATCTCTGTGTACTTGCCACAGTGGCATCCAGGGCCGCAGTCAGGTCCACAATCAGGAATATCCTTAACATAGAACATCTCACTGTCAGGTCCGCATGGGCCATATTCAAGTCCCCACCAGTTGTCCTCAGCTGGAAGGTAGAAGATGTTCTCTGGCTTAAAACCTGACTCGATACGATACTTAGCACCCTCTTCATCTCTTGGAGCGTTCTCATCACCAGCAAATACTGTTGCTGCAAGATGATCAGCATCGAATCCGAAAAGCTCTGTAAGAAGCTCGTAGCTCCACTGGCAACGCTCTTTCTTGAAGTAATCACCAAGAGACCAGCTACCCATCATCTCAAAGAAGGTACCATGGCTCTTGTCACCTACTGAATCAATATCGTTGGTACGAACACATCCCTGAACATTGCAAAGTCTTGTTCCCATTGGGTGCTTCTTACCAAGAAGATAAGGCATAAGTGGCTGCATACCAGCAACGTTGAACATAACACCGGTTGAACCGTCAGAAACCAGTGAAACGGCGCCACAGTCAACGTGTCCTCTGTCAATATAGAACTGTTTCCAAGCTTTACGCAGCTCGTCAGCTGTAAATGATCTCATTAATACAAATCTCCCATCTATAAATCTAGTAGTTCAAATCAGAAATCGAACTTGTCAGCAAAGTAAGCATCAAGCTCATCGATAGCAATTCTCTCCTGCTCCATGCTGTCTCTGAATCTTACTGTAACCTTGTTGTCTGTCTCAGAATCAAAGTCGTATGTGATGCAGAATGGAGTTCCGATCTCGTCCTGACGACGATATCTCTTTCCGATGTTTCCTCTGTCATCAAACTCGCAGTTGTACTTCTTGGAAAGCTGAGCATAGATCTTCTCAGCACCCTCGTTGAGCTTCTTGGAAAGAGGAAGGATACCGATCTTAACTGGTGCAAGTGCTGGGTGGAAATGAAGCACTGTACGCATGTCAGGCTTGTCCTCTGTTCCGATGTTCTCCTCGTCATAAGCCTCGCAAAGGAATGCAAGCGTTACACGGTCTGCACCAAGTGATGGCTCAACAACGTAAGGGATGTATTTCTCATTGGTCTCGTCATCGAAGTAATCCATAGGCTCACCAGATGTCTCCTGATGACGTGTAAGGTCATAGTTAGTTCTTGATGCGATTCCCCAGAGCTCGCCCCAGTCTGTGAATGGGAATGCATACTCGATATCTGTTGTGTGATCTGAGTAGAATGAAAGCTCTTCTGGATCATGGTCACGAAGACGGAGGTTCTCCTTGTCGATACCAAGGCTAAGTAGCCACTCGTAGCAGAACTTTCTCCAGTACTCGAACCACTCAGTCTGTGTTCCAGGCTTGCAGAAGAACTCAAGCTCCATCTGCTCAAACTCTCTTGTACGGAATGTGAAGTTACCAGGTGTGATCTCGTTACGGAAGCTCTTACCAACCTGGCAGATTCCAAATGGAACCTTCTTTCTTGATGTACGCTGAACGTTCTTGAAGTTTACGAAGATACCTTGTGCTGTCTCAGGACGAAGGTAAACTGTGTCCTTGGCATCCTCTGTAACACCCTGGAAAGTCTTGAACATCAGGTTGAACTCTCTGATGCTTGTGAAGTTGTGCTTGCCACATGAAGGACATGGAATATTGTGCTCCTTAATGAAGTTCTCCATCTCCTCGTGAGACCATCCGTCTACAGATGACTCAAGCTCGATATTGTTCTCAGCTGCAAAATCCTCGATGATCTTGTCAGCTCTGAATCTCTCGTGACACTCCTTACAATCCATAAGAGGATCGGAAAATCCGCCAAGATGTCCTGATGCGATCCATGTCTGTGGGTTCATAAGAATTGCGCAGTCAACGCCTACGTTGTGTGGGCACTCCTGCACAAACTTCTGCCACCATGCTTTCTTAACGTTGTTCTTGAACTCAACGCCGAGATTACCGTAATCCCAAGTGTTTGCAAGACCGCCGTAAATTTCTGAACCAGGATAAACAAATCCTCTCGCCTTTGCCAGCGCAACTATTTTATCCATTGTCTTAGCTGATTTTTCCATGATCAAATAATCCTCTCTATAATTATTTCTTATTTTGAAAGAAGGAGCTGAACAGTATCTGCTGTAACCGCTGAAACTTCAGCCTCTTTTTTGCCATTTAGATTAACCCCGTTTGACATGTATTCTATATTATATGGGGTTTTGATATGTGCTCTGTCATTGGTAATGACTATATGCCTGTCCTGATGATCCTCAAGGTAGGAATCAGGAAGTTTTTCTCCCTTGCCATCCACAAGACCAGTGGATATTGTATATCCCTCTTCTCTTGCCTCTTTTACAGTTCCATAGAAAAGAGATTCCTGATTAAAGTTAGAGAAATCGGAGTAGCTGTCAAAGGTAAGAGCCATCTTAACAATAGGAGTACTCTCTTCTACCTCTATGAGTTCTGTTCCCTCAAGAGCTATCTTGGGGCTTATATACTCTGAGTTATACTCAGCTATCTCTTTTTCAGCCATTTGGGAAAGTTCATCTATATTGTAGTAATCCTCCGAGAAGTCCTCGAAGATAACGTATGAAACCTTGCCTTCTGAATCAATTGTCATTGTGGATACGTTCTCTTTTGACTGACCACATCCACACAAAACAAGTGCGCCGATAATGGCCGCACTTCCTGCCACTGCTATTTTATTAAAAGAGCCTTTTGCGGCTGTTTTACTATAAAAACCCAAAATCTTCCACCTCACAAACAAGGTAATTATATCCAAATCATTTTTCTTTTTCAATAGAAAGCATCAAAGCCCTCTAGCATCTCTGCGCTCCTAAGTGGCCGGTCAATAAACTTATTTCTATAGAGCCTTGTGACCTTGGCGAGCTCAGAAAGGGCTTCTTCCTTGAGATTAAAGGTAAAGAGCTTTTCAAGAGGTGTTGTCTCTATAAAGGAAAGAGCGTATCTTGCTGAGTCTGAAAGCTCTATGCCATCAGGAGCTCCAGGGTATTCTCCTTCTATAATAAGTGCCCTCAGTTCAAATATGCATCTGACCAGGCTGTTTGGAATGGAGCTGTTTAAAAGAGCTCGTAGCGATAGGTACAAAAGATTAAGAAGCTCTACGTCTTCGTTGTTCTCTCTTGTATAGTAGGATGCTATTTCCAGAAGGTAAGTTCCAAAGCAGGCTCCCTCAAGGTCTGATCGAAAGCCCTCAAAGTAATTCTCAATATCCGCTTCAATAATATTGTAAGAACTCTTTCCAACAAAGAGTTTAAAGGTTCCAAAACAGAAGGGTTCAACACAACCAGAGAGCTTATTGCCTGGCTTTCTTGCACTCTTGGCAAAGGCTGTTATCTTGCCCCTGTCAGCAGTAAAGATTGTGGCAACCCAGTCGTAGTCCCCGCTTGGGGTATGCTTTAAAACTATTCCTCTTACAGAAACAAAATCCTGCATCTAAGCTCCTACTTGAAATCTCTGGAGTCGTAGCCAAAGTTCTTAAGCTGGTTCTTGTCATCTCTCCAGTCTCTTCTGACTTTAACAAAAAGCTGCAGATTGACCTGACATTCAACCATCTCTTCAATATCTTTTCTTGCGGCTGACCCGATCTTTTTGAGCATTGTGCCACCCTTACCAATAACAATGCCCTTGTGGGAATCTCTCTCACAGATTATGGTGGCTTCTATGTCCATGAGGTCCGGATTATCTTCTCTTTCCCTCATCTTCTCGATAGTGACAGCGATTCCATGGGGAACCTCGTCTCTAAGCAGGCGCAGGGCTTTTTCCCTGATGATCTCTGCTGCGATCTGCCTCTCTGGCTGATCAGTAATGGTGTCCTCGTCGTAGAATGGAGGTCCATAGGGAAGGAACTGCTTGATGGCTCCCATCACCTCATCGATGTTCTGACCCTTAAGAGCTGCTACGCGAACAACCTTTGCAAAGTCCATCTCCTTCTTGTAGGCCTCTTCAAACTTTGAAAGGCTCTCCTCAGATACCGTGTCGATTTTGTTGATAACAAGGATAACAGGGCTCTTACAGGAACGAAGGTCCTCTGCTATGGACTTCTCAACTTCTCCGATATAAGTGCTTGGCTCCACAAGCCACAGTACCACATCCACCTCAGAGATAGTGCTCTTGGCTGCCTTGGTCATATACTCACCAAGCTTGTTTTTGGTGTTCTGAATGCCAGGAGTATCAAGGAAGATCATCTGGCACTCATCGTCAGTATAGACTGTAAGGATCCTGTTTCTGGTGGTCTGAGGCTTATTAGAAGTTATTGCTATCTTCTGCCCAATTAGGTGGTTCATCAGAGTTGACTTACCTACATTTGGGCGTCCTATAAGGGTTATAAAACCTGTCTTAAAACTATTACTTATTTCCATCTTGTCCTTTTTCCTGACCTGCAGGAGTGTTCACATTGTTTACCGGGTTTGGCATAACAGGCTGATTCATTACAGGCTGCTGCATCATTGCCATTCTCTTCATGCGTTTCTTTTTGCTGGCTGCATCTGCCTTCTTGATGATCACAATGATAACCACGATCACAAGAACAAACAGAATGATTGAAGGAAGGTGTGAAACCACCCATACGAAGAACTCTACGATAGCTTCTCCAACATCGGATAAGTTCTCCATGAATCCCTTGCCCATTCTGCTAAAGGCATTTTCCTTTTCAACCGGAGTAAATCTTGCCACCTCTTCGATGCTAAGGTATACAGTGCTGTAATCTACCAGGTTGTCGTAGCTACGAAGCTGAGACTCGATGCTCTCAAGCTGGTATCTGACATCAGCAAGCTTATCCTCGATGGTCACAAGGTCCTCTACTGTCTCTGCAGACTTAAGGATCTCAAGAAGTCTTGTTTCCTCAGTCTTAAGTGCATTCTTCTTGGACTGCGTATCTACATATGAAAGAGTGATATCTTCAACGTTAACAGACTTCCTCGTGATATTGTTGCTTCCTTCAATTGAATCAACAAATGCATCAAGGTTCTTTGCAGGGATCCTTACTGTAAGGTCTGCACTTCTTGAGCTTGAATATCCAGAATAGCTGGCTCCGTTGTATATGTTGCTGGATTCGATATATCCGCCAAGCTCTGAAACCTTCTTTTCCACGTTTGTCATGGTTACTGTAAGGTCTTCTGTCTCGGCAGTAAGATTAACTGTTGTGATGAGCTTACGGCTTGTGTCAGCTACTGTTTCGCCGCCATTTTCAAAGGAGCCGCCAGCTTCATCAGCCATAGCTGCTTCTTCATAAACTCCGTACTCTGCTGTATCAACAGCGCTCTTTGCAAAATCTGAAGTAGCACCTGAGCTTCCGCATCCTGCAATGACAAGTGCTGTTCCCAAAATAGCTGCCAGTACCTTACCAGGCATAAATCTCTTTTTCATAACATTTCCTCCCCGTTTGCCAGAAAATATCAGGCTTACTTAGCGGCCAATAAGCTGCTCTACGTTATCAAAGAGGTCACTGCTCTCTTCGATCTTCTCTGCTGATCCGATTACGCACAGGCACTCATCTGACATAAAGGCCTTGACGTACTCGGCAAGTCCCCTGATGGTCTCCTTGGTTGTAGCAAGAAGCTCATCCCTGTTCTTCTGGATGTTCTCCATCTTGGCGTTGCACAGATATGCAGTAAGTCCGTAAGATCCCTTAGCTGAAGGTGTCTTAGGTGTATCAAGATCTGAGATAGCTCCGATGATGTACTGAAGGATAGCTCTGTCATCGTCATCAAAGCTCTCAAGATAGTCAGCTGCCTTTTCAAATACATCGATACTGTTCTTAAGGTTAGGATCTCTGTAGGTCACAAAGGCCGCGTCTCCGTTCTTGGCAAAGCTGCTCATACATCCGTACGCTCCGCCCTGAACTCTGATGAACTTCCATAAATAGTCGTAGCTCATCATGACTTTGAGGACTCTCAAAGCTCCGCTGTACTTAAAGCCCTTGCTTGCGAAGTTTCCGGCTCTGCAGACATACTGAACCTGTCCGGCTGTCTTAAAGCCTTCGTTCTTCTTAACAGTAGTGATATCAAGACTTCCCTTCTTAACCTCATCAGTATAAAGAGAAGGTACAAACTTTTTAGTCTCATCCTCGATTCCAGCGTATTCCTTCTCGGTTCCTGTGATGTCCACAAGAAGGTTCTCTGGTCTGAAGATCAGCTTGCAGAGGCTCTTTAATGTAGCGATAAGCTCTTTTGCCCCGTCCTCTGTATCAAGGGCCTTAAGGATCTTCTCAAGGTGTCTGAAGTATCCGATTCCGCTGGTAGAGTCTGAAACAGATGCAGCTGGTGAAACGTATCCCATTGCACGAAGAGCTGCGCTCTGATGTCCTGAGGAAGCAAGGTCAGACTGAAGGCGTGCATACTGCTCAGAGAAGATCTCCTTGAGCCTGTTTACGTCGTCAAACTTAGTCTTTGTCAGGATCTCTTTTACCAGGTCAAAGGCGTAGTTCATATTCTCATGAAGAACCTTGACGCTGATCTCAAACTTGGTCTGGAACGTCTTCACATCCTGAGAATCTGTGTAGGTGCTGATAGCTCCGCTGATTCCGCCGGTCCTTATGTTGATCTCATTGTAGAGGTCGCCATACTCGTAGTTCTCGGTGTTGAGCATTCCAAGAACCTTCTTAAGAGATGAAGCGTATGGAAGAAGCTCTGGGTCAAGGGTCTGCATATCAAACACGAAGCTGATATAGGCGATTCCATTTGTGAAGATGTCATGGAAAAGAACTTTCGTGCCCGCAGCATCCCTTAGCTCATAGATGAACTTCTCTGACTCCTTCTTCATATCAGCAAGAGTAAGAAGCGGAATCTTGGCAAGGTCCTCAGGAGCATCCTCTGCATCCTGGAACTCACGAAGTTCCTTAGTCTCCTTAACAATAGTTTTGATCTCCTCTTCTGAAAGAGAATCTCTATAGGACTTAAGCTTATTCTTAAGTGCCTCGTCCTTTTCCTCTGTAAGTCCCTGCTTGGGTTCAAGCATAACTACAGTTCTGTGAGGGTTATCAAGCAGGTACTTCTGAACAAGGTCCTCAAAGTATCTGCCCTCTGCCTCTTTCTTGAGCTGAGCAAAGGTATCATTAGCCTCCACGTTGAGCCATGGAGAGTTGTCGTCATAGAGCCAGCTGTCAAATACCTGAAGGCCATAGAGTAGTCCCTTAGGGAATCTTCCAAAGTCAGCCTCTCTGTACTTGAACTCGTCATATGAAAGACCAGCCAAAAGAGATTTCTTATCAATTCCCTTTTCTACCTGCTCCTGAAGGACCTCCCTGATAGTCTTAACGAACTCGTCCTTTTGGTCTGAATCGGCGTTCTTGGCAACAATGGAGAAAATAGGCTGCTGAATGCCGTTGTCGTAGTCGCTGTAAACATCCTGACCTATTCCCTTGTCGATAAGAGCCTTCTTGATAGGTGCTCCAGGTGCAGAGCAAAGGGCGTAGTCAAGAATATCAAAGGCAATGTAGAGCTTCTTATCGAGAGTTGAGCCTACGCTGCAGTTATAGGACAGATAGGTGTTCTTTTTGATCTCATCCTCTGGAAGAACGGGATAAGCTTTTTTCACAAGCCTTGGCTCTTCAAAGGCCTTCTGAACGCCGATCCTTGAATCAACATCAATACGATCAAACTTGGATAAGTAGTTCTTGTCGATGTAATCAAGCTTCTCTGCCATGTCCATATTGCCGTACATGTAGATATAGCTGTTTGATGGATGATAGTAGCTTCTGTGGAAATCAAGATACTCTTCATATGTAAGCTCTGGGATAACATCAGGGTCTCCGCCTGACTCGATTCCATAAGTGATGTCAGGGTAAAGAGAATTCATGATCTCTCTTGTGAGCACATCATCCGCAGAAGAAAAAGCACCCTTCATCTCGTTGTAAACAACACCGTTGATGGTAAGATCTGATGACTCATCCTCCATCTCATAGTGCCAGCCTTCCTGCTTGAAGATCTTGTCAGTCTTGTAGATATTTGGATAAAATACCGCATCAAGATAAACGTGCATCAGATTCTGGAAGTCAGCGTCATTGCAGCTGGCAACAGGATACACGGTCTTGTCAGGGTATGTCATTGCGTTGAGGAAAGTGTTAAGGGAACCCTTTACCAGTTCAACAAATGGGTCCTTAACAGGGAAGTTCTTGGAACCACAAAGAACTGTGTGCTCGATGATGTGAGCTACACCTGTGGAGTTCTTGGGTGGTGTTCTAAAGCCAATTGAGAAGACCTTGTTCTCTTCGTCGTTGGACAAAAGAGCTACTCTCGCTCCGGTCTTTTTATGCCTCATAAGAAAGCTCTCGGAATTGAGGTCCTCAATCCTGCGTCTTTCAATAATCTCATATGAAGAAAGTTCTTCTAATCTCATGTAGTGGTATTCTCCTAGGTTTATTTAATATCAAAATCATCGCCCTCAGTGAACGCGATGTCGAAATCGTCTGCTGGTTCTGGAACAGGCTCAGGTGCCGGTTCCTCTTTTGCCTTAACTTTAAGCTTCTCGCCGCCATCAAGGCTGATCTTGCCGGTAAATTCCGGCATCTTCATGCGTGGAGTAAGATCCACATCTTCGTCGTCCTCTGGAAGGACCATTCCCTCAGGGATGAAGCGCTGCCTTGGCACTTCTGGCTCAGGAACAGGCTCAGGCTCGTAAGGGATAACGGGCTCTGGCTTAACAACATGAACTTCCTCTGTTGTTTCAATTTCAGCTGTTGTGAAGTTCTCGGGAACAGAAGGCTCTTCTGCTGCAGGTTCCTCTGCAGGTTCCTCAGCTTCTTCAGGAAGCTCCTCGTCTGCCGCTTCTGACATCTGCTCCATCTTTTCAAGCTCCTCATCAGTAAGAGCTGGAGCAACGAACTCGCCTTCCTCATCTGCAGGAGTGATGATAAGTGATGCCACGCAGCCAAGGATATAAGCATAATATACTGTCACGAATGCCTGCGTATTCATTCTGGTTGCGCCCATAAATGGCACTGTGGCAAAGATAAATAGCATGGACAAAAGCCATGGTGAAACTCTCTCAAAAATGCGATTCTTCCAAAATCCCACAATAACTCCAGACATGGCGATAGCTGTAATAAGGTACAGTATCTTATGGTCTGTGTAGATCCAGAACATGCTAAAGGTGTTGAGGTTGTGGAAGTAATATGATGCCCAGTTAGAAAGTTGAACATCCATCATCATAAAGCCCTTCTCCTGGGCTATCATTCCAAAGAACATTAAAGCTGCCGCAATGATCACAAATACAAGTCTTACAAGATCATATCTGTAATCCTTGCCATAAAGAAACAGCACTGCCACAAGGAATGGAAGGATCATTATAATAGTTCCGGCATCAACATAGGCCATAAAGCCCACTGCTGCTCCAACAAAGGCATACCACAGCATATAGGCCGGTGAAGTATAGAGCCCCTTGTAGGAACCTTCCAGGTAAAGAGCTACAATAAAGAACTCAATACTGAACATAGCCATAAACAGATAGTCAGTAGAAAGCGAAAGGCCTGTAAAGCTTATGGTAAAGATTGGCATAAAAGCAACATAAGCTGTGTAAACAAAAGCTGCAGCCCTTCCCAAAAGCTTTTTAACAGTAAAGTAGCTGAATATCATGAAAATGGTAAAGCATGCTATCTGGAAAAAGAATGGAACAGAAATGATGTTTCCTGTGAAGAACAAAATGCCTTTAAGTATTGTCGAGTAAAGAATTGATAAAAGATCATACTCCGCTGTTACATTTTGTCCGCCGATCATGGCATTCTCATAGAGACTGTACTTGCCGATAATATCACCAGTTGCGGATGAGAGGATCTCAATCCGGTAGTAAACACCGCCAGCAATTAAGAGAACTATGAGAATTGAATAAAGAATGTTAAAGAATGTCTTTTCACCCAGTCCCTTAAAATCAATGGTATCGCTCAGTTTACTGAGAAGCAGGGTGACTACAGACATTATAAGAGCGCTTAAAAGCGCAATTCCGCCGCTATAATACAGGGCTTTATCAGACGGAAAAAGTCCTAAAAAGAAACATAAACTTGCCACCATCACAATGTCAAAAAGTAGGAATACTGCCCAGATGCATATTGCTGGCCATTTTCGCCTCAGTTTCATTTTTAGGACCCCCGTAAAGTTTTAGATTATTCTTCTGGCTCTTCCCAGTTGTGATATACAGCCTGAACATCGTCATCCTCATCAAGAAGATCAAGGATTCTTGTAAGGAGCTTAACGTTCTCAGGATCTGTTACCGCTACGTAGTTCTGAGGAATCATAGTAACCTCAGCAGAAGCAGGAACGATCTTCTCGCCATTTAATGCTTCTACAACTGCCTGGAAATTGTCAGGTGTTGTGAGGATCTCGTAGCTGTCTTCCTCTTCATTAAAGTCGTCAGCACCAGCGTCAAGAACCAGCATCATGAGATCATCAGATGACATGCTGCACTCTTCCTTGTCGATAAGGATCTGACCCTTGTTGTCAAACATATATGATACGCATCCAGGTGTTCCGACATTACCATTTCCCTTAGAAAATGCTGCCTTAACGTTAGATGCAGTTCTGTTCTGGTTGTCTGTAAGTGCCTCTACGATAATAGCTGTTCCGCCAGGTCCATATCCTTCGTAAGTAATGTTCTTGTAATCAACGTTACCTTCTGCGCCTGAAGCTTTTTTGATACCACGATCGATAGTATCGTTAGGCATGTTGTTAGCCTTAGCCTTGGCAATTACCTGTGCAAGCTTAAAGTTGTTGGCAGGGTCCGGTCCGCCTTCTTTAACTGCAACAGCGATCTCTCTACCAATAATTGTAAAAATCTTGCCCTTTGCAGCATCATTCTTTTCTTTCTTGTGTTTGATGTTTGCAAATTTTGAATGTCCTGACATAAAAACTTCCTTTCATAAATCTTTACTTATTTGCTATTTCTAATTCTTCTTCCTCTTTCTCTTCAGTCTCCTCAGGGAGCTTGGTCAAAAGAACACTGCTCACCATGTGGTTCTGAACAGACAGGATCTTGAAATTATAGCCATCAACTGTTGTTTCAAACTCCTCATCGGAATCCGGGATCTTGTCAAGCTTGGAGATAATGTATCCGTTGAGAGTCTCAAATTCGCTCTCGCCAAAAGAGATGTCGAATTTCTTTTCAAGTACCTCCAGTGGAGTCTTGCCATCTACAGTAAACTCCATAGGGTTCTTGGTAGGTTTGATATAGTTCTCATCCTCATCATACTCATCCATGATGTTACCTACGATCTCCTCGAGGATATCCTCCATGGATACAAGGCCTGCTGTCTGGCCATACTCGTCAATGACGATGACCATCTGAGTCTTGGATGACTGCATGCTGTGGAAAAGAGAGTCGATATTTCTGGTCTCTGGTACAAACTTGGGCTGACGAAGTAGTCCCTTGATCTTCCTGATAGGAAGCTCTTCGTCTGTCTCCTCAGAGAGCTTCTTCATGGCGTCTCTTATGTGCATGATACCAATGATGTGATCTATATCATCAAGGTAAACAGGGAATCTGGAATTGTTGGTATCCATCATGAAATTCACTGCTTCCTTAAGGCTTACATTGGCATCGATAGCAACCATGGCATTTCTGTTGGTCATGATATCCTGAGCTTCCTTGTCGGAAAACTCGAAGATATTGGTTATCATGTCTGCCTCTGCTTCCTGGATAACGCCCTGCTCCTGACCTTTCTCGATGGAATCCCTGATCTCCTCTTCTGTCACGTCGCTTACGTTGTCATCTCCTCTCACACCAAAGATGTAGAGAACTCCTGTGGCAACAACTCCTGCCAGAAAAGTAAACGGCGTTAAGACAATCCCAAGATAGTACACAGGATAATAGCAGGCATAGACCCACTTCTCAGGATTCCTTGCTGCCAGGCGCCTTGGAATTATGATGCCAAAGCACATGATGAGCAAAGTGATCACTACTCCGGAGATTATGCAGAATACATATGAGGGAAAAGAGCTATCAGCTGCACCAAAGCGCGCTGTCATATAGTCACTTATCCTGCAGGCCACAAATCCTCCAAGGATCATGTTGATCACAATGGTAAGGATCTGCATCCTCTCAATATGAACAGACTCGTTGCTAAAAAGCTTAAGAAGCCTTTCTCCTGTCTTGTCTTTCCCAGAAGCGCTCTTTTTCTCAATCTCATCCTTGCTGACATGATCCATGGCAATGCCAAAACCATGTACAAAGATATCAATAATAAGAATGATAAAAAACGCTAAAATACTGGCTGAAGGCAAGCCCTCGTCCATAATTGTCCCTCCTATAAACCAAAATGCACGCAAAATATCAAATTACACTATACCACATTTTAAATCCCTGCACTAGATGTTTTAATAGTGGACTTGCCCGTTTCACTTTTTATGTTCATAATGAGAAGTAGTTTTTTGAAAGGTTTTGTTTGGATGGGTTCTTTGTTATCAATGGGGATCAAATCAATAGTCAATGCCATTTTGTATGCGCTTAAGGCTTTCTTTTCACTTCTGACCTGGTTTATGAAGGCATTTGTGAAGGGCCTGAAGCTCTTTTTTGTTGTTCTCCCCATAACAGCTATATCATTCTCTATTCTCTTTGGCGTTAGTATCTATATCCTTTTTTCTGGTATAAATCCTGTTCCACAGGAGCTTCTCGGGTCAAAAGAGACTTCCCTTGCGGTCATTTCTTTATTTGATAGCTTAAAGGTATGGTGGACCCAGTCAATATTTGCATATAAGGGACAGGCATCTTACATCCTGCTTTTTATTTTGTCTATCCTGATGTTTATTCCTGTCATGACAGCATTCATAGCTTTCTCAGTGTTTGTATCCTTTGGAAAGCTCTTATTCTATGCAGTACTTGCTGACGCAGTCTTCTATCTTCTAAGGGCCCTTATCGGTCAGAGCTTTGTTCATCAGGCTCTCTCCCGCTACTACAGGTTCTTCCCTGAAGCCGGAAGAAAACATGAAGAGAGGGAATACGACAAGCTCCTCAAGCAGCGTAACAAAATGCTGGAAGAAGAAATGCGTGATCACCGCCGCTTAAAAGCCGATGATTTCTACGGCGATGAAGATGATGAGCAGGACTATTATCCCGAGGATGAGTACGACGATGAGGACGACTACTATCCTGAAGATGATTACGAAGACGAGGATGACTACTATCCGGAAGATGATTACGACGATGAATATGAAGAATACGACGAGGAATATATCGAAGAAAAACCCTCTCCAATGTCAACCTTCGACTTCTTCGCAGGATGCACCTCAAGAGAAAGCGTAGACAAGAAGTACCGCTCTCTTGTTAAGCTCTACCACCCTGACAACATGGATGGCGACACAGCTGCCCTTCAGGAGATCAACGTTCAATACGACCAGGCCAAAAAGAAGTGGCCAGGGTGATTACCAGATTAATAGCGTAAACTTAAGGAGCTATCTTGACTTAGAGATAGCTCCTTTTATATTTGATTTTATGCATTTCGAAAAATATTTATTGTTTTACAATAAATTTATATTGCAATTCAAAAAGAACCATGTTATAAACAAAATATACAAGTACTTGGAGGATACCATGAATAACAAATTGAACATCTTCGTTAAGACCATCCTTGATCTATGTTTTTACTTTGGCCTCTTGGCAGTTGCATCTGTCCCCTTCACGTTAAGATTCGCAGTTCAGATGACTGTAAACGCTCTTGGAGACAGCACAGAGTATGCTGCCATCGCAGATCATTTCTGGTACGCAGTTGTATCAATAATGGCCGTGGGAGTCTTCACTCTTCTCATCCTGTACGAGCTTCGTAAGATGATGAAAACGGTTATTGAGGATAACTGCTTTGTAGAAGCCAATGTAAAGAGCCTTTACCACATGGGGACCTATGCATTTGTAATAACAGGCATCAAGACCCTGAGGTGCTTCGTGTACTTCACCCCCGCTGCAATGGTTATCGCCGGAGTATTTCTTTTTGCTGGACTGTTCAGCAAGGTTCTGGCGAGAGTCTTTGACAGAGCCGTGAGCTACAAGCAGGAAAACGACTTAACCATTTAACAGGGCAGGTGAAGAATATGATTGTAATAAATCTCGATGTAATGATGGCAAAACGGAAGATCGGTCTGACGGAGCTGGCAGGCAAGGTCGGTATCACCTTGGCAAACCTGTCTATCCTTAAGAACAACAAAGCAAAAGCCGTAAGGCTTGAAACCCTTGACGCAATATGCAAGGCATTGGATTGTCAACCGGGAGATATCCTAGAATATGTTGATGACCAGAAGGAAGAATGATTATGGACGCTAATAATATGCAGACACCACAGATGAATAATAACAACAATATTGTTCAGGCACCACAATTTAATAACAACCCTAATGTTCAGCAACCACAGCCACCAGTAATTAGAGGCAATGCAGAGGCCTTCAGAAAGTACTTTTCTCTGTCGGTAATATTTGGTCTTATCTACGGATTCTGCCTCTACAATAACCACTCCAGCATCACATATCCTATTTTCATGATCGCTGCACTGGTGATCCTAAAGATAGCAAGGGCCAAGGACGGTCTCTCTCTTATTACAGACAGTAATGGCAAAAGAGCTCTCGGAATCTTCTACGTTGTTTCCCTGGTACTGCTCTCCATCCACAGATGCATGACAACAAGCGTTACTCTGCACTTCCTTGAGAGAACTGCTATTTTCCTTTTGCTCTTTAGCTTCGTCATTTATCTGTATAATGACACAACCGGCTTTGACATTTTCGCATGGCTTCTTAGTATATTAGTCACAGTGGTAAAGCCTATCGAGCACATTGGAGATCCTTTCTCTGATCGCCGTGCCTACAAGCTTTCAACAGCTGGCGAGGAGATAAATGAGAAAAAGAAAACTGTAAACGCGGTCCTTATTGGACTTGCAATAACAGTGCCTCTTTTACTTGTGATCGTTCCGCTTCTTAGTTCAGCTGACGCCGTGTTTGAGAATATGCTCTCAACCATCTTTAAGGACATTGATATCCCTAAATATATCTACCACTCATTCATGATGCTTATCACTATGGTCTTTGGATTCTGGTGCGCATATACCATTATCTCTTCTATGGCAGCAAAAGAGCTCAAGATCAAGGTTAAGGGTGACGGCAAGACAAACCCTGTTATTGCCATTACATTTACCAGCATCATTGGTATTGTTTACCTTATCTTCTGCGCCATCCAGCTTCTGTACCTCTTTAGCGGCAAGATGGCTCTGCCAGAAGGATACACCTATGCAGAATACGCTCATGAGGGCTTTTATCAGCTCCTTGCCGTCTGCATTCTGAACATTGTCATGGTTTCAATCTGTCAGGCATTCTTCAAACACTCCAAGGTTCTGACAGCTCTTTTAACAGTGATCGGTGTATGCACCTATATCATGATCGCATCATCAGCCATGAGAATGGTTCTCTATATCGAAGTCTATCATCTGACCTTCATGAGGATCTTTGTCCTGTGGTTTTTGGCAGTGCTGTGCTTCTTTTTGGCATTTCTCATCATCAGCCTCTATGCAAGGAAATTCCCTGTGTTCAAGGCCTGCATGGTAGTTATTACCATTGCTTTTATAGCATTTACCTACTGCAATCCTGAATATCAGGTTGCAAAGTATGACCTTCAGGCAACTGAGACCAAGATAGGCAAAAACGAGTACACTTCTGTTGCAGACTATATTACAGAAGAGCTTTCCTATGATGCAGTTCCTGCATATGCTGGTAACCAGGAGATGCTTGCGGACTTCCAGGAGTATAACAAATACAACCACGATGATGACCTAGATATGTACACTGGATTCAGAAGATTTAACTTCTCTTTCAACAAAGCACACAAGTATCTGAAATTTGAATGATAAAGCGTATTACAAAAGCCAGGCTAAAATCGCCTGGCTTTATTTTTGCCTAATTATATCTTCTCAAGTCTTACCTTAAATGAGATAGCTCTTGGTGTCTCCATGCCTTCGAAGGCTATCAGGTAGCTCTCCTCCTTGGCGTTGACTTCCACCACCGTGCCCTCCCCAAGGATCGCATGCCTTACCTGAGTTCCTGGTTCAAGGAGATTAAGTTTCTCTGCTCCCTTAAGATGTCTTGAATCATTGTCTATAAACTTCCTTGCATCATCCAGAAGATGAACAGCCCCAGGATCTGTAAAATCTAACAGGTCCCTGTCTATATCAATGATAAACCTCGATGGATATCTGGGGATTCCCTCAAAGTTCCTGCCTCCAGCCTCGGTGATAAAGAGCTTCTTCTGGGCTCTTGTCATGGCAACAAAAGCCAGTCGTCTCTCCTCTTCCATTCCCTCAAGAGTATGGATCTTCCTTGATGGGAAGATACCCTCGTTCATACCACACAGGAACACATAAGGAAATTCAAGTCCCTTGGCAGCATGAACAGTCATGAGCTTGACCTTGTCTCCAACTCCTGCGTCAGAATCTGCATTGGTAAAAAGAGCTACATGTTTAAGGTAATCTTCAAGTCCCACCTCTTCGCCGCAGGTGGTCTCAAATTCAAATATTGCCTGCTTGAGCTCAGCCAGGTTATCAAGTCTCTCCTGGGCTCCCTCAGTCCTTAACATCTCCTCATATCCGCTGTCATGAAGGATCTTGGTAAAGACTTCAGAAACCATCTGTCCTTCATAGCTCTCAGAGTAGTTCTCAATAAGATCTATAAACTGACGGGCCCTGGTGCCCTTCATAATGTCATTATCAAGGTTCTCATAGAGAGCCTGGTAGAGACTGCACTCCTTGTCCCTTGAGTACTGCTCCAAAAACTGCATGCGACGTTTTCCAAGATTTCTCTTGGGAACATTGGCTATCCTGCGGAAGGAGATATCATCCCTGTAAACTATCATCTTAAGATAACAGAGGGCATCCTTGATCTCCATCCTTCCAAAGAACTGAACCCCGGAATAAATGGTATAAGGAATCTTCTCTTTTAACAGACCCTCTTCTATGGTCCTGGTGACATAGTGGGCCCTGTAGAGAACAGCCATATCCCTGTAGGAAATACCCATGCCCTTAAGAGCCAGTATCTCTCCAGTGATATAATCCGCTTCATCTGCTGTATCGGGAGCCAGATGACAGACTACCTTGTCTCCGCCTGGAAGGACAGGCACAAGGTCCTTTTTTAGTCTCATGTTGTTCTTGTCTATAAGGGAATTGACTGCACTTAAGATCTGAGGCGTGGACCTGTAATTGTCATTCATATATATGGTCCTGGTGCCAGGGAACTTCTTGTCAAAATCAAGAAGGAAGTGCACATCAGCTCCCCTCCAGGTATAGATGGTCTGGTCAGGGTCACCCACCACAAAAAGGTTCTTGTGATAGCCAGATAGAACCTCCATAAGCTCATGCTGAAGGGAGTCTATATCCTGGAACTCATCTATCATTATGTACTCAAGGCGCTTCTGCCACTTGAGCTTAATGTCCTCATGCTCTTCAAAGATATACAAAACGAACTTGATAAGGTCATTGTAATCAAGACCAAAGCACTTTTTCTCCTGATAGAGATATCCGTAAAAAAGAATGTCTCTGGCCTCTGTTGCCTTGTCGTATTTCTCCTTAAGTACCTCAGGAGACATGTTGATCATGTCAATGTAGTAGTCAGGCTCCTCAAAGATCTTGCGCATCTCGAACATGTCCCTTGCCATTCCAAAGGTCATGTCACGAAGGGATAATCCCCTCTCCTCATAGATGATCTTGAGTATGTCGTCGATGTCGGAATTATCAAGGACCATGAAGCTCTTGGGATACTGAACTGCATGGGAGTCCTCCTGGAGGACAGATACACAAAAACCATGGAAAGTATTGATATAGCCCGTGTCGTTGTCGCCAGTAAGCATGTGGATCCTCTGGCGCATCTCTGTGGCTGATTTATTGGTGAAGGTCACGCAAAGAATATGCCCTGGCATAATGCCAAGACCATTAACAAGATAGGCAAAGCGGTTTGAAAGAGCTCTTGTCTTGCCACTTCCAGCTCCCGCCACAACACGGACATAACCTTCTGTTGTGGTAACCGCCTCCCTCTGCGCTTCATTGAGATTCTGTAAAATATCCTGCATAAAAAAATCCCCTGTAAACTGTATGTTACTATTATACAAACATTTGTTCGTAATAGCAACATTCGATTACAGGAGATAACTATCATTTATTTATGAATAACCTTGGCACTCTCTTACTGATATCACAGGTAAGCTCGTAGTTAAAGCGGCCGCTAAGGTCTCCTAAATACTCCGCTGTGATCTCTTCGCCAGTGGTCTTATCTTTACCCATGAGAACCACCTCGTCCCCCTCTTTTACATAAGGGACATCTGTTACATCCACCATAAACTGGTCCATGCAGACCCTTCCAAGGATGTTGGCGTGATGGCCGTTAATAAGGACATATCCCTTACCGGAAAGGCTCCTTGGATAACCATCACCGTATCCCACAGGGATCGTTGCGATCCTGGTTGGCTTATCAGTAACAAAGGTTCCTCCGTAGCTTACAGGGGTTCCTGCAGGAACTTCCTTGACCATAACTATGTGACTAAGCAGCTCCATAGCTGGCTCTAAGGAAATGATATCCCTTGGCACCTCATCAGAGGGCCACATACCGTACATTGTAACTCCGGCTCTTACCATATCCATCGAAGACTCAGGAACCGCAATTATGCTGGCTGAGTTTGCACAGTGCTTGATGGGGATTCGATATCCTGTCTCCTCCTCAAAGCTCATAAGGAAGCTCTTGAATACCTCTTCCCTCTCTCTGACATTGGTAAGGTCCTCTTCGTCTGCTCTTGCAAAGTGAGTGAACACGCCTTCAATATGAAGTCCCGTCATAAGGCGAACCTCTTTTGCAAAAGAAACTCCGTCGTCATCAGGTGTTATTCCAATCCTGCTCATTCCTGTATCCACTGCGATATGGATAGGTGCAGGCTCTTTTATCTCTCCATATTCAAGGAGCTTTGTAGCGATAGCATTCAGCTCTTTTGCCGTATCAAGTCTGAATACTGCTGGTCTGATGTCCTCCCTTATCATCCTCTCATAGGCGTATGGGAAAGTATATCCAAGGATCAGGATAGGCTTTGAAAGACCTGCATCCCTGAGTTCAAAGGCTTCTTCAGCGGTAGCAACCGCATATCCCCAGATATAATCCTTACCCTCAAGGAATCTTCCAATTTCTACAGCTCCATGACCGTAGGCGTCTGTCTTGATAACAGCCATGATCCTGGTTCCATCAGGTATATTATTCTTCATTGCAAGGAGATTGTGCTCGATTGCCTTAAGGTTTATCCTGGCACAAACCCTTGAATACTGATTGTTCTCTATCATCTCTATACTTCCTTAATTACTCCAGCACTTTGGAAAGGGCACCCACTATATCCGATGCAATCATGGAATATCTTCCGTGGTCGGCTGCTGCGATATCTCCTGCACATCCGTGGATATATGCCGCTGCAATGGCTGTTTCAAAACCGCTCATTGAAAGACCAATGAGCGCCCCTGTTATGCCAGAGAGCACATCTCCTGATCCCGCCGTTGCCATTCCGTCGTTGCCGCTTATATTAATATATATCTTTTTCTCATTGCTGTCAGCCACAATGCTCCTGGCATCCTTGCAGATGACTGTGGCGTGAAGATCACCAGCCAGCTCTCCAGGATATGAAAGGAGATTCACCTTGCACTGACCTATGCTGCACTTTTTGAGTCTTGCAAACTCTCCCATGTGTGGTGTCAGGATAAGCTTCTTACTGCCTGTAGCATAGTTGGCTGCCTTTTTCCTAAGCTCCTCGTCCTCAGCAATTATGTTAAGGGCGTCAGCGTCCATAACAAGAGGCTTGTCGTAGTCTTCAAGAACTGCCGTCACAAGCTCTACTCCCTTACCTTCAGTTCCGATACCAGGTCCAATCACCGCCTGGCTTGACCAGTCAAATGCCGCCTTTAACTTGTCCCTTACAGGTTCAAAGTCCTCATAGGTATCAAGTATAGCTTCTGGTAAAAGAGCTTTCACCACCTCTGCATTCTCTATAGCAGTAAAGACTCTTACCATCCCTGCTCCTGCCTTAAGAGCCGCAGATGCAGCAAGGATACATGCTCCGCTTATATTTCTTGATCCAGCTATAATTAGGACCTTGCCATTTGTTCCCTTGTTGGAATCCCTCTTTCTCTCAGGAATAAGCTCAAGGGCATTGCCATCGTAAAAGAACGCCAAAGGTTCTTTTCCCATAAAGCTCTCACTTGTAATTCCAACATCAGCTACCACCAGTTCACCCATGTACTCACAGCCCGGGTAAAGGATCTGTCCAAGCTTGACCTGGTTAAAGGTAACTGTCTTATCAGCCCTTACAGCATCTCCAAGAACCTGGCCATTGTCAGCACTTATGCCTGAAGGGATATCTACAGAAATTACCAACAGGTCTTTTCCCTGCTCTTTCTTGAGGTCATTGATAAAGCTTACAGCCTCAAGATTCGTTCCTGTAACAGGCCTTGAAAGGCCAATACCAAACATGGCATCTACAATGATATCAAAGCCTGTAGCCGTTTTGTTGTCTCTTATATTGGAAAAAGTGCCCTGTGAAATATCGTATTTGGAAGCTATGTCCAGCTGCTTTAAAAACAGGTCACTGCTCTTTACAGGATCTCCCACCACGCAAAGATTCACATAGTATCCACGCTGTTTAAGAAGCCTGGCTATGGCAACTCCGTCTCCACCGTTATTGCCAACACCTGCAAAAACTGCCACGTTTAAATGCCTTGTAAGCTCAAGACTATCTCTCCACTTATCTATCTCATCGCAGACAGAGAGAGCTGCTCTCTCCATGAGCACCATGGGCTCTATGCCAAAGCGCTCTGAAGTGTTCCGGTCACAGATCTTCATTTCCATACTTGAAACAGCGTATTTCATGGGTCTCCTCCAATCCACCACAAAAATCCTGTGTCATTAAGTCAGGGTATAAGTTAAGGCTGCCAGGAAAGGCAGCCTAATTACTCTTTGGTCATCCCACATATTCATCCCCGGAACCATCTGCTGGTCGTCTGATAGGATGTCTCTTGTCGGGATCATATTGCATATCAAAAATATCGATCACATCAGGTCCAAATATCTGATGCATGTAGGAATAGAGATTGTAGTTCTCCATCTCTGCTTCCTGAAGTCTGATTACGTTCTTTTTAAGTTCAACTCTGACCTTAGTGATCCACTCGTCAAGGCCCTGAATGTACTCTGTATTCTCATGAAGGGTCTCGTAGCACACCTTCATGGTCTCAATCATCAGTTTGTAATCTACGTCGTAGATCTCTCTTGAAAGGTCAAGGAGCTCATCATCATGTCCGCCAAGCTTCTCATTGCATTCGTTGATAAGCCTGGTTCTCTCTGAAATCTCTTTTTCTATGGAAGCCGCTGCTCCGCCGGCCTTGTTGGCCTGATCACGAAGAGGAACTATCTCAGATAAAAGAGTCTTCTTGAGTTTCTTGATCTTCTTGGTATCAGTACGGATCTTGCCATCACGCTCAACAAGTGCATTGAGCTGATCTGCAAGGGCCTCTATCTCAGGCGTCATCTCCGTCTGGGTAAAAAGCTGATGCCACTTATTGTCCAGCGTCAGGATGGGAATACTCTTTCCCTCCAGGGCTGACATGTACACTTCATCGCCGCCTTTGCCTTTAGCCATGGAACTCTCCAGTAATTATAATGATTTTTCGTACCTATCAATATTATACGATAATTTCATCAAACTGTCAGATAAATGTACATTTTCTACCTGAATATTGTTAGGAACCTCAAGGTCAACATGGGCAAAGTTCCATATAGCCTTGATTCCACACTCTGCAAGTTTGTGTGCCATGGGCACTGCCTGATCCTTAGGAATTGTAAGAACTGCTATTTCAATGTTGTTCTTTCTTACAAAGTCCTCAACTTCATCGATTGGTCTTACCTCTACGTCACCGATCTTGGTTCCGTAAAGCTCAGGGTTCTTGTCAAATGCCCCCTTGAATACAAAGCCTCTTCTTGTGAAATTGGTATATCCGGCAATAGCCTTGCCAAGATGGCCTGTTCCTATGATTACCAAACTGTGCTGTCTGTCCAGTCCAAGGATCTTGCCGATCTCGTCATAGAGATAACCTACGTTATATCCATATCCCTGCTGGCCAAAGCCACCAAAATTATTAAAATCCTGTCTGATCTGGGAAGCGGTAACCTTCATGATATCTGAGAGTTCCTGAGAGGAGATCCTCTCAACGCCCTTTTCCCTAAGGTCTCCCAGGTATCTAAAATATCTTGGCAGTCTGCTGATGACCGCCTGAGAAATCTCTTTATCTGCCATAACCCTCTCCATATATTAAGGAATAATTGAATAATCTAAAGTAAAATGCCCTAACAATAATTATATCTATACGTTAAATATATGTCAATTAAATAAGACCGCATAAAAAGCCCCTAACCATGGGCTTTCCACAGTCAGGGGCGTATATGTTCATGCCACTATTATGGTTTGAAATAACTGATAGTTTCCTGCATGTTGCTGGCAAGTTCCTGAAGCTTATCAGCAGACTCTGTAATGATGGCAAATGTAGCATTGAGTTCCTGCATAGAAGCGTTGGTCTCTTCTGTTGATGCTGCATTCTCCTCGGAAATAGCTGATAGATCTGCGATGATCTCAACAAGCTTATCCTTGGCTGCACCAAGCTGACCAATGTGACTTGCGATTGACTCTGTGCTGTTAGATACGTTAGTAACATTTGCTGCCATGCTCTGCATGTTGTTCTTAGTATCATCAAGCTGCTCAGACTGCTGCGCGAAGTTGCTGTTGAGCTTACTCATAACCTCTACAGAAGCCTCGGAATCAGCAACCAGCTTTTCAACGATCTTCTTGATCTCTTCTGCAGAATTGCTACTCTGAATAGCAAGCTGACCAATCTCTGTAGCAACAACTGCAAATCCTTTTCCTGCATCTCCTGCTCTGGCAGCCTCGATGCTGGCGTTGAGTGAAAGAAGATTTGTCTGGGAAGCGATCTCTGTGATAGCTTCTGAGAACTTGGATATCTCTTTTGCAGACTCGTTAGTAGAATCGATTGTCTGTCCAATCTCATGAACAGATTCCTGAACCTCTGTGCTCTGCTCAATAAGCTTATTTAAAGCATCCATAGCAGCATCACAGGCTGTCTTCATCTCATTTGAATATGCGTTGAGTTCTTCTACATTCTCAGACACTTCATCGATATCTCTTCCGATATCCTGTGTATTTCCAGCAGCGCTCTCTACGCTCTCTGCCTGGTTTACAGCGCCTTTACTGATATCATCTACTGCCTGGCTCACCTGGTTTGAAGCGGTGGATGCCTGGTTTGCTGAATCAGAAAGCTCAGCTCCGGATCTCTTTAGTTCACTGGACATATCCATTGTAGTCTTAATTACTTCGCCAAGCTTATCACTAAGGGTTCTTGCTCCGTCAGCAAGAAGACCGATCTCATCGTTTCTGTTAAGGCACTTATCATCGATATTGAGCTTAAGTTCTCCAGAAGAGAGCTGTCCAAGCTCGGTAGCGATTGATCTCATCTTAACTGATACAGTGTTGGCAACCAGTGTTCCAACAGTTGAAAGAGCTATGGTAAGAATAATTGAGATGATGACCATGGTTACGATTATCTTTCTGATAGCCGCTCCAACATCCTCGCTCTCTCTTCCGCAGAATGCCATTCCAATTATTGTTCCGTCTTCATTTTCAAGAGGAACGTAGTAACAATAATACTCTTTTGCTGCACCTGCAGGAACGGTCTTAAGGAACATGCCCTGACCGCCAGTGATTACAGTATTCTTAACCTTATCAGAAATATTGTATCCTACAGCTTTGTTTCCAGCAGCATCTGTCATCGTGGTGATAAGTCTCTGAGGTCCATAGAAAAGCGAATACTCAATACCTGTTTCAGCCTTGAGTTCATCCATGGTCTCCTCATACTCTTTCATGACGTTCTCTTCGCCCTTATAGAGCTGACCGCCTTCCAAATGCCAGTCGCCATCCCACATAGTGGTCATCTCACTTGCCAGCTGCGTAACAGCAACATTAAGTTCTTCCTCCACCATATCATTGTAAGTGTTACTGATCTGAACAGCACTTATGATAGTAAGCACTGTCGCTATGCCAACAATAGCTGCAACCGCAGCAAATATCAGCTTTTGTACCACCTTTCCATTCCTGACTTTTGATTCCATATTATGCCTCCTTAAAATAGTCTGTCTATTTGAGTATATATGCGAATATTCAGAAAATAAATCCCTTCTTTTATTATACTAGAGGAGGGCATTATATCCTCAAAATTCTTTCTAAAATTTTGATAAAAACAATACGCGTGAGCATACAATATAATTGTATTTACATCTGCCTCAAAAAGACTTATCATTTCATAGTTGCATAGTATTTAATTTGGAAGGAAACACAAGATGTATAAGGATTATATGGTTAGAGCCACAGCAGGAAATGCCCAGATAAGAGCCTTTGCTGCTACAACCAGAGATCTTGCAGAGTACGCAAGAAAAGCCCACGGTTTATCACCTATAGCTGCAGCTGCCCTTGGAAGACTTATGACAGGCACAGTTATGATGGGCACCATGATGGATAACGATGACGACCTCATCACAGTCAAGATGGACGGTAACGGACCTCTTAAGAGCGTTCTCGCCACAGCAGACAACAAGGGTAACGTCAAAGGATATGTAAGTAATCCTTATGTGATAATGGAGCCAAATGAACAGGGACACCTCAATGTAGGCGGCGGAATCGGTGAAGGAAATCTTACTGTTATAAGAGACATGGGCATGAAAGAGCCTTACGTTGGCCAGGTTCCTCTTTACACTGGAGAAGTTGCAGAGGATCTTACCTACTACTTCACCAAGTCTGAGCAGACTCCATCCTCAGTTGGTCTTGGAGTTTTAGTTGAAAGAGAGTCTCTTAGCGTAATCGCAGCTGGCGGATTTATCATCCAGCTTCTGCCCTTCGCTGACGAAGCTACCATTACTAAGCTCGAAGAAAACCTTACAAAGTTCTCTTCCGTTACAGATATCTTAAAGGCAGGCAAGACTCCTGAAGAACTGCTTAACATAGTTCTTGATGGATTTGATATTGAGATTACAGACACAGTAGATCTTAATTTCTACTGCAACTGTGACGAGGACCGCGTAGAGAGAGCCCTTATGCTCATCGGTGAGAAAGAGATCCAGGATATGATCGATGAGGGAAAAGAGATAGAACTGCGCTGTCACTTCTGTAACAAAGCTTACACTTTTAGCGTAGATGAACTTAAAGAGATAAAAGAAAAAGCCAAAATCCAGAAAAATAAGAACGGACAGGAAAACTAAATGAACTCAGCAATAATGTTTCTTATTGAAAATATAGGTATCATTGCCTTTGCTCTGTCAGGAGCTGTGGTTGCTGCCAAGAAGGACATGGACATCTTTGGAATAAATCTCCTGGCTATGGTTACTGCAACTGGAGGCGGACTAATTAGGGATATCATCATCGACAACATACCTCCTGCCATGTTTGTAAATCCCCAGTATACAGTGATCACACTGGTAACAGCCAACATCGCCTTTTTAGTAATGAGACGCAACATGTCTATTCCCAAGGCTGTGACTCCTCTTTACGACTCTCTTATATTCTGGCTGGATACCCTTGGACTTGCGGCATTTACAGTAGATGGTGCCTTTACCGGGATCAATTCACCTTACGGCGACAATCTCTTTTTAGTTGCTTTTCTTGGAATAGTTACCGGAATCGGTGGTGGAATTGTAAGGGATGTTTTTGCAGACAGCATCCCGGCTGTACTTACCAAGCACGTGTACGCCATTGCCTGCATAGCTGGCTCGGTGGTTTTGGTAATCCTTTGGAGATATACAGCCAGCGAACTAATTAGCTCACTGGCTGGGTTCTTTACTATAGTAATAATAAGATTCCTGGCAATGCACTTTAAATGGAATCTGCCTACTGTCAATCAGTAAGTGCATGATAGCATTCTGGACGCCTGTCTCTGAACAGTCCCCAGGATGCTCTTTTTTTGCGATTCTCTGCAAAGTCATACTCTGCGTAGATGATCTCTTCTTTTTCCTTATCTGCTTTTGCCAGGATATCTCCAGTCTCATCTGTCAAAAAGCTTGATCCGTAGAAAGTTAAGGATGAGCTCTGCTTACCATTTTCTTCCGTTGGAGTTACGATCTCTTTTCCTATACGGTTTGCAGCAGCCACAGGAATGATGTTGGCTGCTGAATGTCCCTGCATGGTCCTCATCCAGTGACCTGAACTGTCCACATCAAGAATAGGCTCTGAGCCGATGGCAGTTGGATAAAGAATGATATCCGCTCCCATAAGAGCAAGGCTCCTTGCAGTCTCCGGGAACCACTGATCCCAGCAGATGCCAACACCCACATTTCCATACTGTGTCTCAAATACCTTAAATCCTGTATTACCAGGAGTAAAATAGAACTTCTCCTGATAGAAGTGATCATCCGGGATATGGGTCTTTCTGTAGACACCAATTATCTGTCCGTCTGCATCTATCATTGCCACAGAGTTGTAAAAGACATTCTCATCTCTTTCAAATACGCTTATAGGAAGTACTACATTGAGCTCTTTTGCAACCTTGGTAAAATGCTGTACTGCAGGATTCTCCAGTATTGGAAGAGCCAGCTCATAGTAGTCGTAGTTTCTCTCCTGGCAGAAATACTTCCTCTCAAAAAGCTCTGAAAGCAGGATGATGTTGGCTCCGTTAGCCGCAGCTTCTCTCACATATCTGTCTGCTGTCTCTATATTTCTTCTGACCTGATCTTCATCAGTTACCGCTATCGCTCCGCACGCAAACTGTATGCATGCAACCTTAACCTTATCTGACATATCCACCTCTTATTCTAAGTTTATAGAATCATTTTGTGCCTTTGGTATCTGCTGTGTGATGCAGTGAATATTGCCGCCACCAAGAAGTATGGGACGGGCATCAATGCCGATCACTTCCCTCTCAGGGCAAAGCTCTTTAAGAATACCGAGAGCTCTTTTATCGCTTACAGCGTTTACGCCGCCAAACTGTGGAACCAGGGCAGCGCCATTTACAAAATAGAAATTAACGTAGCTGGCAGCAAGTCTCTCTCCAGCTTCCCTGTTGTCCTCTCCCTCTTCAAACTCGTAGTTTGAAAGGTCTTCCTCCGTAACAAGAACAGGGTATTCAGGAATAGGGAGCTTGTGGACTATGATCTGCCTTCCCTTTGCATCTGTCACGCTTTCAAGATACTCAAGGTCAGCTGCTGACATTGCATACTGAGGGTCGCTCTCATCATCAGTCCATGCAAGAACAACCTCTCCAGGCCTTATAAAAGCGCATACATTGTCAACATGCTCGTTGGTCTCATCGTTATATATTCCCTTTGGAAGCCACAAAACCTTTTTGGCTCCAAGGTAGGTTTTAAGCTTATCTTCTATCTGCTCTTTGGAAAGCTCAGGGTTCCTGCCGGGGCTTAACAGACAGCTCTCAGTGACCATTACTGTTCCTTCGCCGTCAGAATGGATACTGCCTCCCTCAAGAACAAAGGGTGATGCATCATAGTAGTCTGATGAAAGCTTATCGCAAAAAGAAGCAGCTACCTTATCATCCTTATCCCAGCTGGCATAGAGGCCGTCCACTTCTCCGCCCCAGGCATTAAAGCTCCAGTTAATGCCTCGTCTGTTGCCATCCTTATCAATTACAAAGGTTGGTCCCACATCTCTTGCCCATGAATCATCTGAATCTATGGTCCATAGATAGAGCCTACGAAAAAGAGTGTCGTCGTACCTCTCCTCTTCATTGGCAGAGCGTATAAGATCTTCCATGAAAGATCTGGCCTCTTCCTTATTGGCTTCATCAACAAGAAGATAGAGATTTTCTCTTTTTAAAATCTCCAGAAAAACCTGGCCAAAGCTCCATAGGGTATCTGATCTGTCTTTCCCCCAGCTGCCTGGTCTTGTGGGATAGATCATAATGGTGCCAAGGTGCTCAGAAAACTCTCCCGGCATGAAAAATCCGTCTGATATGGGATTTGATCTTAAAAGTTTATTCATCCGCGTATCCGTTAAAGTCTTGATTTAAAATCATCGTAGGTAAAACGACGCAGCACCTCTACTTCTCCGTCCTCATGAAGGATATCGATATCTGGAAGTGCCATTCCATTGAAGGTGTTGTTCTTAACAAAGCTGTAGATCGCCATATCCTCAAACACAAGTCTGTCGCCTACTGTTTTCTCAGTCTCAAAGCTGTAATCGCCTATCACATCTCCAGCAAGACAGGTGCAGGATGAAAGTCTGTAGGTAAAGTTCATCTCACCTGGCTCCTCTGAGTCCTTAAGAGGTGGTCTGTATGGCATCTCCAGAACATCCGGCATATGGCAGGCTGCAGATGCATCAAGGATCAGCACTGGAATTCTCTCAGTTTCTACAACATCCATTACGGTAGTGACAAGGTATCCCGCATCAAGGGCTATGGCCTCTCCTGGCTCAAGATACACCTCAACATCATATCTTTCTCTGATATATTGAACCAGCTTAATAAGTCCCTCTCTGTCGTAGTCTTCTCTTGTGATGTGATGACCGCCACCAAGGTTTATCCACTTGATCCTGCCTTCAGCTGGCGCTTCAGGATCAGGGAAGAACCTTGAGAATTCTCTTTCAACCTTCTGGAATGTAGCTTCAAGAGGTTCAAAGCCCTGCTCGCAGAGGTTATGGAAATGAATTCCTGTAACTCCCTTAGGCAGTGCCTCTGGCATATCCTCGTTCCTTATTCCAAGGCGGGATCCCGGGGAACATGGATCATAGATCTCATGGGCATCCTCAGCGCTTATCTCGGGATTGATCCTAAGTCCAACCAAAAGTTTCCCCTCAGATACATATCTCTCCCACACGCTTCTGTGGTGCTCTAGCTGCGCCAGGGAATTGAAAACAACGTGATCACAGATCTCACAGATCTCTGTCATATCTTCATCTTTGAAGGCAGGCTCAAAAACGTGGTTTTCACATCTTCTGCCATCAAGTGTCTTAAGCTCCTCATGTGCAAGCCTTGCTTCAAAAAGTCCTGAAGCTGTAGCTCCAGCAAGATACTGGGCCACAAGTGGATAGGTCTGATATGCGGAGTAAGCCTTCTGAGCAAGAAGGATCTTGGCTCCTGAGCGCTCCTGGACATCCTTAAGTATCTCCAGGTTTTGCCTAAGTTTCTTTTCATCGATCACATATGCAGGTGTGCGGATCTCGTCAAATTTCATAATGTCCCCTCAAAATCTGATTCTTAATCTACAAGCTTTGGAGCTTCATCAACTACCCATGGAAGTCCGTACTCGTTAAGCATCTCCATGTATGGGTCTGGATCAAACTCATCTGTAGTATAAACACCAGGCTGTTTCCACTTGCCTGTAAGTACAAGGGCTGTTCCGATCATAGCTGGAACACCTGTTGTGTAGCTGATTGCCTGGCTTCCGAGTTCCTTATAGCACTCCTGGTGGTCGCACACATTGTAGATGTAGATAGTTCTCTCTTTTCCGTCCTTGACGCCCTTAAAGATACATCCGATGTTGGTCTTACCTACGGTTCTTGGTCCAAGGCTTGCAGGGTCTGGAAGGAGAGCCTTTAAGAACTGGATAGGAACAATGTCTTTTCCCTCAAACTTGATTGGAGTTGTTGAGAGCATTCCAACGTCCTCAAGGCATCTCATGTGGTCAAGATAAGACTGGCCAAATGTCATGAAGAAGCGGATTCTCTTAACCTCAGGGAAGTTCTTGCCAAGGGCCTCGATCTCCTCGTGGTGGAGAAGGTACATATCCTTCATGCCAACCTCAGGGAAGTCGTACTCTCTTTTAATCTCCATAGGCTTGGTCTCAACCCAGTGTCCGTCTTCCCAGTAGCTTCCATTGGCGGAAACTTCACGAAGATTGATCTCAGGGTTAAAGTTTGTAGCAAAGGCGTAGCCATGATCGCCGCCGTTGCAGTCAAGAATATCAATAGTATCGATCCTGTCAAAATAATGCTTCTTGGCATAAGCAGTAAATACGCTGGTTACACCAGGGTCAAAGCCTGTTCCAAGAAGACCTGTGATTCCAGCCTCCTTGAACTTGTCCATGTATGCCCACTGATAGCTGTAGTCGAAGTATGCTGTAAAGCCCTTCTCCTTGCATCTCTTCTCGTATGCTGCGCGCCATACAGGCTCGTCTGTATCCTCTGGCTCGTAGTTAGCTGTGTCGATATAGTCAACCTTGCACTCAAGGCAGGCATCCATGATAGTAAGATCCTGATAAGGAAGTGCCACATTGAGAACTGCGTCTGGCTTGTAATCCTTAATAAGCTTAACAAGGTCATTTACATCGTCTGCATTAACTGTAGCTGTAGTGATCTTAACGGGATATCCCTGTCCCTCAAGCTTCTCTTTTAAAGCATCGCACTTGCTGACTGTGCGGCTTGCAAGGCACATCTCTGTAAATACTTCTTTATTCTGAGCGCACTTCTGGATTGCAACCTGTGCTACTCCTCCACATCCAATAACTAATAATCTGCTCATCTGGACATATCCTCCTCTTCCTGAAGCAAGTCTTCAACGTATTTTGGAAGCATGAACGCTCCCTTGTGCAAATGAGTTGTGTAATACCAGGTCTTGATTCCTCTCTCATCCCATCTATCCGGATTAAAGTCCTTAAGTGGGTGGTATTTCTTGCTGGCAAAACCAAAGAGCCAGTATCCTGCCGGGCAGGTAGGAATATGAGCCTGATAGACTCTGTTTATAGGGAATACCCTGTAGGCCTTGCGGTGCATGGCTCTGCAGCTCTCCTCATCCTCGTCGTAGAATGGGCTTCCATGCTGGTAAACCATGATTCCATCGTCGTGAAGCGCCTTGTAGCAGCTTCCATAGAACTCTTTTGTAAAGAGCCCCGCCTCATGTCCTAAGGGTTCTGTTACGTCGTTAATGATAAGGTCATACATATCGTCGCACTTGCGAAGGTACTTAAGACCGTCCTGGTAATAGATGTGAACTCTGTCGTCCTCAAGTCCCACAGCGTTATCAGGGAAGAACTGTTTGCACACATCCACAAACATGTTGTCTGGTTCAACAACGTCAATTACCTTGATCTCCTCGTAGTGAGTAAGCTCTCTTGCTACTCCTCCATCTCCTCCGCCAAGAACAAGGACCCTCTGAACCTTGGGATGAACTGCCATGGGAACATGAACGATCATCTCGTCGTAGGTGAACTCGTCCTTTTCAGAAAAGATAATATTACCGTCAGAAGTAAGGAACTTACCAAACTCCGGTGAATCAAAGACGTCAATTCTCTGGAACTCACTTGTTCCGGAAAAGAGCTGTTTGGCTAATCTGATGCTGATCTTAACGTTTCCGGTGTGCATGTCCGAAAACCAATAATCCATATCTGGCATGATTTCTCTCCTTTATTTCAAAACTAAGAGTTCCGAGATGTCTTCACTCTCCGGGCCCTGCATGGAACATCCCTTTTCCATAGCGGTTTTGATGTAATCCAGAATATCCTCGGTGATCATCTCTCCAGGGGAGAGGATTGGGATTCCTGGTGGGTAACACATTACAGACTCGGCGCTTATGCGGCCAACAGTCTTATCGATAGGAAGCGACTCTTTTTCTGCATAGAAAGCTTCCTGTGGCGTAGCCTTAACTATAGGGGTGACATACTCAGCTGAGAAGAACTGCTGCTCAGGCTTGGAGTAAAGGCGACGAATATCAGCGAGAGCTCCTGCAAGACGCTCGATATCCTGAAGTCTGTCGCCGATGGAGATATAGGCCATAACGTTTGAAAGGTCACCAAACTCCATCTGAATGTCATATTCATCGCGAAGAAGGTCATATACCTCAATTCCAGTAAGACCGATCTTTCTGGTATTTACTACAAGCTTGGTCTCGTCGAAATCGTAGATGCTGCCTCCGTTTTTAAGCTCATTGCCGTAGGCATAGTAACCACCTATATCATTGATCTCTTCTCTGGCATACTGAGCCATCTTGGTAACCTTCTCAAAACTGTCATGGCCGTTAAGAGCAAGGTTACGTCTTGAAATATCAAGACTTCCAAGAAGAAGATAGCTGGCTGATGTGGTCTGGGTAAGGTTAACTATCCTGCTGATGTAGCCTACGTTTGCATCTGGTCCGCACAGAAGGATCGAACTCTGGGTTAAACTTCCACCTGACTTGTGCATGCTGATAGCAGCCATATCTGCTCCGGCTTCCATGGCGTTTATGGGAAGATTTGGTCCAAAGTAAAGATGCGTTCCATGGGCCTCATCTACCAGAGCCTTCATGCCATTTTTATGGGCAAGGTCAACTATCGCTTTAAGGTTTGAACAGATTCCATAGTAGGAAGGATTGTTGATAAGGATCGCCTTGGCCTCCGGGTTGTCCCTTACTGCCTTCTCAACGTCCTCGATCTCCATTCCAAGAGGAATACCAAGATTTACATCTACCTTGGGATCGATATATACAGGTTCAGCTCCGCACAGGATAAGGGCATTGATGGCACTCTTGTGAACGTTCCTTGGCATGATGATCTTGTCGCCGTGCTTGACAGTTGATAGAACCATGGCCTGAACTGCACTGGTGGTACCATTGACCATCATAAAGGCGTGGGCTGCACCAAAGGCATCTGCCATGAGCTCTTCTGCTTCCTTGATAACTGACACAGGGTGGCACAGGTTATCTAAGGGTTTCATTGAATTGACATCTATACCAACGCATCTGTCTCCAAGGAATCTTACGAGCTCTGCGTTACCTCTGCCCCTCTTGTGACCAGGAACATCAAAGGGAACAACGCGCTGCTTCCTGAAGCGTTCCAGTGCATCATAGATGGGGGCTCTTTTCTGCTGATCTAAATTCAAATGATCATCCTCCAACAAAAAACAATCTAATATACAAGCGAAAAGGAGTGGCATGAGATGTCTCATGCTACCCCCTTTTTGTTATCTAATTCGAGCGCTTTTATCATACTATATAATTGCTTTAAATTAAAGTGATTTAGTCAATTAATCTGCGTTAACGGGATATCCGATCTCTGTAGCCCTGTCCCTTAACATAACGGCCAGTTCAAGTGGCTGATAAAACTTGATCCCCGATTCGGAAATGCGCTTTACTACTGGACTTGAAGCATCAAAATCCGATTCTGTAGTTACTAAATTGTAATTATCATCAATAATATTGAAGGATACAAAATCCGAGCGCTTCTCATAATCTGGCTCAAAGTAGTATGCAACAATGATAAGGTGGTCAGTATCAAGGCCTTCAAGAGACATTGACTTGCTCTGGCCATCCTGGAAATAGTAGAAATCTCCAAAAGGAGTGATGTTCTCCTCGCAGCCATAGTAGAAATGATAGTCTCCGGCAGCATCAACATAAGCATAATCGTAGATGTGAAGTGCTGCTCCGCCTGAGCCATCGCCATAGATAGTTCCGTCGTCGTTGATAGTAAGGTCGCTTCTTGACCACATATCCTGGTCGAAGCAGATCTTGAGCTCTCCGCCCATGTCCTTAAGGATCATGAAAAGAGTGAATACCTCTCCGCCCATTTCACCAGCTGTGTATTCCTGGGAAACAAGTAGCTCTGGAGTTCCATCGTTACCACAATCAATGTTTCTGTAGGTAGCATCGCCGTTTGGCTTAAACTCAAAGGTATCGTAGGTTGCGAGTTTGTCGCTGATCTCGGATAAGGTGTAGGACTGGCCTGCGTCAAGAACTTCGTAGGTGCAAAGGTAAGAAGTTCTGTCGCCGTTTCCGGTGTATTTAGCCTTAGCATCTCCGGACTTAAAGGACTCGTAGAGGTCGCCGGTGGCTGGAGTAGATTCAGATGCAGGGGATTCTGTAGAAGCATCTGCTGAGTCGCTGTTTGAAGTGGTGTTGGTTGTTTGGGTGGATTCTGAATCGGATACGTTCTCGAAGACGGAAGTTGATTCGGAATCAGACTGACCGCAAGCGGTGATGGTTAAGGTTGAAAGGGTAAGTGCAAGAAGTGCACTGATTAGTTTTCTGTTTTTCATTTTTCATACTCTCCTCTTTTGTTTATCATAACACATGTACTATTTTACAACGGGAAAGGTACTGTGTTTATAAAGAAATGATTAATTCTAATTGGTTGGCACCGGAAGTGGTCGTGCGTTGGGCTGTGTTGAATCAGAACATACAGCGAAATTGCTGCGCAATTTCCCTGTCCACCGTTAACGCCAAATTCATCAACTGCATAAAAATGTGCTATCGCACATTTGCCAATAGAAAAACCACGGAATAGCAAGTAAACTTGCTTCCGTGGTTTTCTCTATTGTCACCGCTATGCGGTTTTTATGCATTTGATGAGCTTGGCTCTTTTATCGCTTACATCCCCATACCCATTCCTGCGCCGCCTGCTGGCATTGGAGGAACTGGCTCTTTGATTGTAGCTACAGCAGCCTCTGTTGTGAGGAAGCTTGAAGCTACTGATGTAGCGTTCTGAAGAGCTGAACGTGTAACCTTGGCAGGATCGATGATTCCGTCCTTAACCATGTCTACATACTGCTCTGAGTAGGCGTTAAAGCCGATACCAGCCTTAGACTCTTTTACCTTGTTAACGATAACAGATCCGTCAAGACCAGCATTGTTAGCGATGTGGAAAAGAGGAGCCTCAAGAGCCTTAAGAACTACCTTAGCACCTGTCTTCTCATCGCCTTCAAGTGTGTCAGCGAGCTTAGCAACTTCCTTGGAAGCGTGGATGTAAGCTGATCCACCACCAAAGATGATACCCTCTTCTACAGCTGCTCTTGTAGCGTTGAGAGCGTCTTCCATTCTGTACTTAGCTTCCTTCATCTCTGTCTCTGTAGCAGCACCAACTCTGATTACTGCAACACCGCCAGCGAGCTTAGCAAGTCTCTCCTGGAGCTTCTCTTTATCGAAATCTGATGTTGTATCCTCGATCTGCTTCTTGATCTGAGCGATTCTAGCCTGGATCTCTTTCTTAACTCCAAGGCCATCAACGATTGTTGTCTTTTCCTTCTCAACCTTGATGCTCTTAGCTCTTCCAAGGTCATCCATTGTTGTATCCTTAAGCTCAAGGCCAAGATCTGAAGAAATAACCTTACCACCTGTAAGGATTGCGATATCCTCAAGCATAGCCTTTCTGCGATCGCCGTAGCCAGGAGCCTTAACAGCTACTACGTTGAATGTTCCACGGAGCTTGTTAACGATAAGTGTTGTAAGAGCCTCACCATCAACATCCTCAGCGATGATAAGGAGCTTAGAACCTGTCTTAACGATCTGCTCAAGAAGTGGAAGGATATCCTGGATGTTTGAGATCTTCTTGTCTGTGATAAGGATGAATGGATCCTCTAAAGTAGCCTCCATCTTGTCCATATCTGTAGCCATGTATGCTGAAATATATCCTCTGTCGAACTGCATTCCTTCTACAAGGTCAAGCTCTGTCTGCATTGTCTTGGACTCTTCGATTGTGATAACACCATCGTTTGAAACCTTCTCCATAGCGTCAGCGATCATCTGTCCAACCTCATCATCACCTGATGATACAGCAGCAACTCTCATGATCTGCTCTTTGCCCTTAACCTTGGTTGCCATCTTGCCGATAGCTTCAACAGCCTTATCTGTAGCCTTCTTCATACCCTTTCTAAGAACGATTGGGTTAGCGCCTGCAGCAAGGTTCTTAACACCTTCGTTGATCATTGCCTGTGCAAGAACTGTAGCTGTTGTTGTTCCATCACCTGCTACGTCGTTAGTCTTGGTAGCAACTTCCTTAACGAGCTGAGCGCCCATGTTCTCATATGCATCCTCAAGCTCGATCTCTTTTGCGATTGTTACACCGTCGTTAGTGATTGTTGGTGCACCATAAGATTTATCAAGAACTACGTTTCTTCCTTTTGGTCCGATTGTAACTCTTACTGTATCAGCAAGTTTGTTAACGCCTTCTACCATAGCTGTGCGGGCGTCAGCGCCGTACTTAATTGTCTTTGCCATTGTTTATTGCCTCCAAAAAAATAATTATTTAATGATTGCTAAAATGTCATTCTGCTTAACAATGATGTAAGTTACGTCGTCAAGCTTAACCTCTGTTCCTGAGTACTTGGAATAGATTACGTTGTCGCCCTTCTTAACTTCCATCTTTACTTCTTTGCCATCTACAACTCCGCCAGGACCTACGGCGATAACCTCTGCCTGCTGTGGCTTCTCCTTCTCAGCGCCAGGAAGAACGATTCCTGATTTTGTAGTCTCTTCAGCTTCAAGCTGCTTTAATACAACTCTGTCTGCAAGTGGTACTAACTTCATTATAAATGCCTCCTTATATATGGTATTTCCAATGTTTTCTTTTGTTTGTTAGCACTCGATTGATATGAGTGCTAATCTCCAAGAACATATATTATTACTTTTTCCGTTCATAGTCAAGCGTTGAAATACATCGAAATACTCACGTCTGTTCTATTTCAACTATTAGCATGTGTCAAGGTTCGTCAGTATCAGATTCTTCGCTCAGTATTTCCATCATCTCGCGGACCATCTCTTCGTCCTTGAGCCTGAAGAGGATCTCAACTCGTCTTGATGCATCCATATCAATCTTTCCATCAGGGCCATAGACAGGGTTACTGTAGGAGCGTCCTGTGGCAGAGATCATAGAGCGCATGCCTTCCAGCTGACTCTTTGTAAGGACTCCGCTTTTATCGCTAAGGCTGTACTCCGCAACTGCCAAAGCTCTTTTCTGTGAAAGCTGAAGGTTATACATATATGTTCCCTCAGTATCTGTATGTCCCTCGATAATTATCTCTGAAATATTGTCTTTGTACTTTGGGCTAAGTAGTATATCAGCATATCTTGGCAAAAACTCAGACAAAAACTCCTCTCCTGTAGGCTTTATCACAGCCTTTCCATAATCAAAGAGAATACTGGAATCAAAGGTGATAGCCCCGGTCTTCTCATCCACTGACACCTTAAGGTCAGAGTCTCCAAACTCCTTGGAAAGGTCTTTTACCAGTTCTTTTCTGATTCCAATAAGGTCATCAAGCTTTTGCTGCTGTTCGCTCATGACTGCCTCAAGTTTATTAAGGAGTTCATGCTGCTCCTTAAGGGTCTCTTCCTGGATGGCAATCTTTTCTCCCTGCTCGGTAAGAGCTTCTTCCTGGGCATTAAGCTGTTTTTGCTGATTGGATACTATCTCCCTCTCCTTATCAAGGGCTGCAGCAGATGCCACAAGCTCCTCTTCCTTGCCGGCCAGAACCAGCTCTTTTTCATCGTAATCAATCCTGGCGTGGAGCATGGTGAAAGCTATTATGAGCACAAATGTCAAAAGGAGCCCCGCCATCATATCGGAATATGAAAGCCAGTATGTAGTTTCTTCACTTCTTTGTCTTTTACGTCTCATTGCTTAGGATCAATCCTTCCCTCTAACAAAATGTCACTTGTTGCCATAAGAAGCTATCTGTGCTTCCAGTGTCCTGACCTCTTTGACATACTTTGAAACAGTTTCTGAAACCTCTTTAAGCTGCTGTGTCACATTCTCCATTTCATTAACAGCTTTGACCATTCCGTCAGCTGCTACAGCATTCTTTTCATAGATTTCCTTCAGCTGCTTCTCATTGGCTTCCTGAACGTACATAGTCTGGTTAACGATCTTGGAAAGATCAGAGAAGGAATTGCCCATGGTCCTGTTCATTTCAACAATGAAGTTCTCAACCACACGCTCCAGCTGATCCATCTGATTCCTTGTTGCCATCCTTGAAAAGCTGTCAATGGTGCTATCCAGGTGATCAAACTGTGGCTCCAAAAAGGTTTTCAGTCCCTCTGGAAGCTCATGGGTAAGAGCATTTGTAAGATCAGTAACAGCCTTTGTCTGCTGAACCTGAAGCTCCATCATCTTGTTGATACCAAGCTTGTCAGTGTCAGGAAGAACGTATTTTTTGAAGTTCCTAAGGAAGTACTCCAGTGCATTTTCAGCATCGTCGAGCCTTCTTTTGAATACATAGTTAAATACTAAAGAAAACACCATTCCATAGATAGAAGTGTGGAACGCAACCTTGATACCATTCATAAGAGGCTCTATACTTCCTGTTATCTCTGCTGTAGTTCCGGTATTAAAGCTCTGAAGTCCAAGGGACAGACCAATAAAGGTTCCAAGAATTCCAAGTCCTGTCATGACTCCTGCAACCTGAGAGAGTCTCTCCCTGTGGATCACCGCGTCTATAAGATCATAGCCAATGTAATCCTCTATATCACACTTGTAATATACATCGCCGCTTCCGGAGATCCGCTGAAGTTCCAGCTTGTAATCCTTAAACTGCCTAAGAAGCCTCTTATCCTCGAACATATCATCCTTGTTCTTCAGATACTGATCCCACAAAAAGTCATGGGCATTTTTTGCATCATCCTCTATCCTCTCTGCCACTTCTATAAGGTCAGCAGTCATAGACGATGTTGGAAGAAGGCTTCCAAATACGCAGGACGCAAAGATGATACCGGCGATAACCAGCATAGTCACGTTGACGATAAGATTGGATAAGCCGCCAGCCTGGCTCTTTGAAAAGAACTGCAGATAAATACACACTGCGCTCATTGCAATATAAGTTATCAGGATTAGCAGCTCGTAACCTCTTTTTCTACTCATGGTGTTAGTCTCCTTTTTTCTTATATACACATAATTATATCAGAAAAGAGTACACTAAACCGACAACAAAAAAGCCCGTACCCTGCAGGTAATCTCCTGCAAAGTACGGGTTTTATCATCATGACCGTAATTAAATTGTCGTGTCCACTGAAACAGATGTATCTGCTGCAGTAGTCTTGTTGGCATCCTTGTCATACTGCTTGAGCTGATCGTCAAGCCATGAGGATTTATACTTGGAATACTTATCCGTAGTAGTTTCTGTTGTAGCAGAAGCCGCAGAATCACTTGATGCTTTCTTCTGGCTCTCTGTCTTTTCAGAAAAATAATTATCCAAAAAGTTTGACTTGGATGCAGAACTCTTTTTTGTAGTATAGGCAGTTTCACCAGTTGTTGTTGATCCTGTTTCGCGGTAGGCGTTAAGGGCTGCCTTGTTTCCTACCTTGCCCACATATGATTTCATAAGTGTGCTGTAAGCACCACTCTTAATGGTGTTGTAATCACCATAGAGATTGCTCATGCTGCTGTTAAGATCAAACTTTCCGTTTAAACTGCTAAAAAAGTCTGTACTCACTTAGCGTCACCTCCTTGATACCTGTCTGCTGGTAGCAGACGCCAAAACATCCATGTAATGGCAAAAATACGCATAGTTTCGTACCTAAATTATGCAAAAAACTGACAGAAAATGCAATAAACAAATAATTAAAAAAACATAAATATCAAAAAGCCCCAGATACAATGATCTGGGGCTTAAAAAATCACTCTTCTTCTACCGGAATATCCTTTCCGTAAAGATCAATATGGTTTTCCTTAAGGGCAATAGCCCAGTACTTCTCAGGAATGTTAGGCCACTTAACGCTTCCTCTCTCCTGTTCACAGAGTCTCATAGCCCTAAGGAGCACTGTCTGGTTTAAGTCAACACCTGTCCTTATGGTATGCATGGTAACTGCAGCCCAGGCAGGAGCGATCTTACAAAGATCTGATTCCTTGAATTCCCTAAGGATCTCTTTTCTGTTGTACTCAAGCTGAATGTATTCTTCTTCCCAGCCCTTGCTACTGCCATGTACTATGCAGAACTGCGTCTTGCCATCATGGTACCAGGGAATTCCAATAGATCCCGGGTTTACACCCTTTTTACCTCTGTAGATGTAGGTTTCCTGTACGTGGTTATGACCGTGGAGAAGCATTCCCGTTTTGAGATGAGATAACACCTTCTTGGTATTTCTTTTCTCCCTGAACATAAGCTCGCTGGTGTTAGTGGGCGATCCGTGGCAATACTCAAAACCAGGAAAGCCCTTGATCTGGTATATACCATAATTGGGAAGGGATTCAAAGAAGTCGAAGTCTTTGCCGGTTAAGTTCTCGTAGGTATACAGAAGTGACCCGCTGGCAGACCCCTTTCTCCAGTTCCCCGCTCCACTATTTTTGTAGTTTAAAAGGTATTCTTCCCTGTTTCCCCTGATGATATAGGTGTTAAAGTATTGCCTTAGCACATATATCTTTTCCAAGGTCTTCTGAGGATTTGGGCAGTCTGTGACATAATCTCCCAAAAGGATGAAGTTGGTTATTCCTCTTCCCATGGCAAAGTCGATAGCTGCCTGTAGGGCGCTATGGTTGCCATGTATGTCTGAAAAAACTGCAAAATCCGCCATAGAAAGGCTCCTTGTTATGACTTAACTACTTCCTTGATAGACTCTGCAAGGCCTGCGATTCCCTGAATGTTTGAAGGAACGATGATCTTGGTAGCCTGTCCGTTTGATGCCTTCTCAAAGGCCTCCAGGCTCTTAAGTGTGAGAACTGACTCGTCAGCTCCAGCCTCTTTGAGCATTGTGATACCTTCAGCGTTAGCCTTCTGAATGCTCTTGATAGCTTCAGCCTGACCTTCAGCCTCGCGAATTCTCTTTTCCCTCTCAGCTTCAGCGCGAAGGATTGTAGCCTGCTTGTCAGCCTCAGCCTGAAGGATCTTACTCTGCTTCTCACCTTCTGCAACAGTGATCTGGCTCTGCTTCTCACCTTCTGCAAAGAGGATCTTCTCTCTCTTTTCACGCTCAGCCTTCATCTGCTTCTCCATGGCGTCACGGATCTGCTCTGGAGGGTTGATGTTCTTAAGCTCTACTCTGGTGATCTTGATGCCCCATGGGTCTGTAGCAATATCAAGAGCGTCCTGCATCTGTGCGTTGATCTGGTCTCTTGATGTAAGAGTCTCATCAAGTGTAAGTGAACCAATAACGTTACGAAGTGTTGTAGCCGTCAGGTTCTCAATAGCTCCAATAGGATTTCTAACTCCGTATGCATAAGCCTTAGGATCAGAAATTCTGAAGAATACGATTGAGTCAATCTGCATTGTAACGTTGTCCTGTGTGATAACAGGCTGAGGTGGGAAATCACAATACTGTTCCTTAAGATCAACCTGTCTTGCTACTCTGTCGATGAATGGAATCTTGAAATGAAGTCCAACATCCCATGTCTCCTTATATGCTCCCAGCTCCTCGATAACGTAAGAATGTGCCTGTGGCACGATCTTGATGTTAGAAGCCAGTAAGATAATAACCAAAATAATAAAGATTGCTGCAATAATTCCTGCTGTCATTTATACTTCCTCCCTTTCAACAATAAGTTTTACTCCTTGAACATCTACTACCTTAACTGTTTCTCCAGCCCTGATAATAATGTTATCCATGCTGGAAACCGCAATCCAGGTGGAACCGTCCATATCTACTTTACCTGCTCCATGAAGATTGTCAATATCAGTCTTGGCTATGAGCTTTCTCCCAACATAGGCGTCAATATTGGTTTTTTTGAGCCTGTTGTTGAAGTGTTTGGCCGCTATCGGTCTTACCAGCACCAATACCACAATTGAAACCACAAGAAATGCTACCGCCTGAACAACTAAAGGCGCACCAAGAAGAGCAAGCACAAAAGCCACTGCCGCTCCAGCCGCAAACCATATGGTCACAAGTCCCATGGTGAAAATCTCAATTACAGATAAAACAACGGTGATAATAAGCCAAATAAGGCTTTCAGAGATTCCCATACACGTTCCTCCTTTTCCCCAAGTATAGCAAGGACGCAGATAGCGTCTGCCATTACATGTATTATACCCAATTCCCGGCTCCTTTAAAAGTTTGAAATAGCAGAAATATTTTATTTTCTTTTCATAAAAATGTGGAGTTCTTTCCTACCGTAATACGGGGTTTATATGATAATATATAATAGTATAAATATTATCGACATGTCGTATTGTGTGGAGGAACTAATGGCTGATAAAAACTATGAGCAGTTCAAGTCTATGGTAAATATGGTAGACATGCCATGTGCTGTTTTTTCTGTTGAAAAAAAGCAGGATGGCAGCTGCGGCGAAATAATTATGGTGGCCACCAATAAAGCTTTCAGCATGACTGGGGAAGACGTTGAGGGACAGCCCTATACCTTCAAGATTCCAAAGGATCCTAAGTTTGAGGAGATAGCTTTCCTTGCAGCATGGCAGGGAAAACCTCATCATGACTATGTTGATACCACAAGGCTCTACGGGTTCTGGACTGAGAACTCCTTTATTCCTCTCTTCCACGACGAAGACAGCAATATCGGTTATTGCCAGTATACCTACAGCCTTACCAAGCTAATGGATTCAGGCAAATACTCCATCATTTCACCTGATATTGCAAGTTTTGTTATCAGAACCTGCATTAACCTCAGGAAAGAAGAAGATTTCTACTCCAGCATGGCCATTGTTACCACAGATATCAGGGAGTTCACAGACTCTTTTGCTGCAAGTATCATGACCATCAGTAAAGACTTCGATACCTTCGAGGTAGTAAGCGGAAGCGTTAGAAACAATGCAGTTGACGTAAGAGATATCTTTGACAAGATTCCTTATGAAGTTGTTGAGTCCTGGGAATCTGTCATTTCCGATACTGACTGTGTCATCGTAAGAAACGAAGATGATATGAAGTATCTGGAGACCAAGGCTCCTGCATGGGTTAAGACTCTTAGGGAAAATGACGTGCGCTCTCTTTGCCTTGTCCCCTTCATACATCAGAACACTGTTATCGGATATCTGTATATAACAAACTTTGATGTAAGCAACCTGACAAGATATAAGGACACCATTCAGCTGGTTTCCTTCTTCCTGTCTTCAGAAGTAGCTCACCACCTGTTTATAGACAAGCTCCGTGCTCTTAGCAACGTGGATGTCCGCACCGGCGTTCTCAACAGAAACGCCATGAACACCAAGGTTGATGAGCTGGCTGTTGAACTCAGGTATAACCCAAGGCCATTTAGCGTAGCCTTCTGCTATCTCAATACCTTAAAGACAGTAAACATCAATAAGGGTCACGATGCAGGAAACGACCTTCTAAGGGACGCTGGTAAGGTCTTAAAGGAAGTTTTTGAAGACGATTACGTATATCGCTCCGCCGGAGATGAATTTGCAATTATCTCAACAGGATGTACTGAGGAAGAGTTCAAGAACAAGATAAATCTTCTAAAGGAAAAAGCCAGTGATCCTGAGTGGTTGTACTTCACCATAGGTTATTACACCGATTCCAGTGATGGCGAACTTCATAGTGCAATGCGCTTTGCTTATAAATATGAAAACGAATTCAAGGAAGAGTTCTATTACAGCAACCCGGATATTGTGAAATAAAATGGTGAAAAAGTATGGAAAAACTTACGTACGAGTATTTAAAGAATGTATCTAATCTCTCTCCCATCGCCTGCGCTATTATGTCAGTAAAAAAAGAACCTGACGGAAGCTGCGGCGACATAAGGTTCTTTGCGGTCAACGAAGTTTTTGTAAAGGACTATTATGCCATGTTTGCCTCTGACGAAGTCGGGGACAAACCAGGAATGGATGACTTTGCAAAAACCATCGAAGGTCAGCTCTATACTGCCCATCTTCCAAAGGAACCTAATTTTGAGAACATACTCTTTAAAGCTGCATGGGAAGGCGAATACATCAATACCTATGTAGATACCACCAAGCTTTATGGCTTCTGGACTCAGGATATCATCAATCCAATAAACGGAGAAACAGATGATCCAAATATCCGCTACTGCTCTTTCATGTACACTCTCAACAAAGAAATGGATACCGGTAAGTTTGCTACCGTTTCACCAGATATCGCAAGCTTTGTCATTAAGACCTGTCTTGAGCTTAGAAATGATAATGATTTTGAGCCAAGTATGCAGAAGGTTACAGAAGACCTCAGGGAATTTACCGATGGCTATGCATGCAGTATCCTGACCATCGATAAGGACTTCAGGACCTTTAACGTAATGACAAGTGATGTCAGGAACAACGAGTTGGATATCAAGGAGATTTTCTCCAAGTTCCCTTATGAGATCATTGAGAGCTGGGAAACTGTCCTTGCAGAGACTAATATCATCATCATTAAAGATGAGCACGATATGGCATTTATTGAGACCAAGGCTCCTGAATGGGTTAAGACTCTCAGAGAAAACAATGTTGAGACCCTGGTACTTGTTCCATTTATCCACCGCAGAGAGATTCTTGGATACCTCTACATCACCAATTTCGACATCAGTCTTATTGGAAGGGTAAAAGAGACTTTGGAGCTTGTCTCCTTCTTCCTTACCGCTGAAGTTGCTAACCATTTCTTCCTTGAAAGACTTGAGTACCTCAGCAACGTCGATATGCTCACCGGCGTATATAACCGTAACTGCATGAACATCAATGTAGATGAGCTCTCTCTTAAGCTTGAGTTTAATCCTAAGCCATTTACCGTAGCCTTCTGCGATCTTAACGGCCTTAAGACCATTAATGATAACGGCGGACACGACAAGGGCGACAAGCTCCTTGTATATGCTGCAGATGTCTTAAAGGAAGTATTTAAGGACGACAAGATATTTAGAGCTGGCGGCGATGAATTTACTATCATCTCCTTTAGCCCTAAGTTCGAATTCGAGGAAAAGATTAAGCTTCTAAGAGAAAAAGCCTGCGATCCTGACTGGTTATACTTCGCTATCGGCTATTATCACGATGAGGATTCCGGAAACCTGCGTCTTGCCATGAGATATGCTGACGAGGCAATGTACAAGGATAAGGATAAGTTCTACGAACAGTATCCTGATAAGAGAAGATAAAACATAAACATTAAAAAAAGCTTCGGACCAAAAGTCCGAAGCTTTTATTATTCATCCTGAAATAAAGGGATATCAGAACTTACCAGCCTTAGCAGCCTCTTCGATTGAAACGGTATAGGCTGTTATACTGGGCTTTTAACTGTCGTTTGTTAGTTACGCGTCGCTTATTACAGCTTTGCCGTACCGTCTAAAACTGCTTTAAGCGTCGCCTCTTGGTGTATTACTTGTACTGCCTCTCGCACTTTTTCTGGGCTTGTGTTTTCTCTACAGTAACCCTCTTGCCGTCCATGATCTACA
>NZ_RAIR01000010.1 GCF_003625485.1 Butyrivibrio sp. CB08 | reverse complement strand
ACAGCTTCCGGAGTCCCAAGTTCCCGTGCCTTATCATAAAGAGGACAGCTTACCACATCCATGAAGCACTGTTCTTTAGAAACTTTAAGGTTCTTTATCTCATATCCATCGCTCAGTTTTGCAGCAATTCTATCCATCCTTTTCCACATAAGGGAAGGGATTCCCGGAAGAGCTGTGATTTTGCGAAAGATTCCCTGTAGTCTGCGTCCCATCTTAGTTCCGAAGCCTCGTGTAACACCCAAAGCTTCTCCGGGATAGAAATGTTCGACTGAACGATACAGTGCTACTGCTGGAAAGACATATGACACACTAGCATTATTTCTCCGGCGTAGGAAAAAGATACATCTTTTACTTCCGCATCTTCAAAATCTATTGGCGCTTTATCTGTTATATCTTTCGTCTCAGGTTCTTCATCAACGATAGCAAGCACTCTTGCTCCTGACGCCACCGTACTCTGGAGTGTCGTACCAAGTGCAGCCAGAGCTGTGACAGGGCCAAAGGATGACATTAGTGCAATAAGTGGAATCAGAAATCCATCAAATCCCACCTGCCCATTCTGATAAAACCAGGTGCATACAAACAGCATTACAATATCAGAAATCAGGATCAGCATATTTGCTATCGCCATATTTGTTCCGGTAAGCCTGCTAAGAACTCCTTGTCTTTCCGACAAGCCTTTAGTCATGTCGCCTATTTCCTTAAGTCTCTTTTCACCGTAGGAATACTGAAGCGTATCATCTATTCCTCTGATACTTTCAAGCAGTTCCAGTCTAATTTATTATCAATTTATTTCTTTACATGAAATGCATTCATTCCCGGCCAAACAGGCGCTTCGCCAAGCGGGTTTTATCATGAAGCTTGCAAATCAACCATATGTGCATACTCCCCATTCATATCCATCAGCACCTTGTGATCCCCTCGCTCCACTATCTTTCCATCAGATACGACAAGTATCTGATCTGCATCTTTTATGGTTTTGAGTCTATGAGCGATAACAAGAAGAGTTTTCTCTTTGCATAATTCTGAAATTGCTTCCTGGATTGCTCTTTCATTATCTGCATCCACGCTTGATGTTGCTTCGTCAAGTATAACGATAGGCGCATTCTTTAGAATACATCTTGCAATGGATATCCTCTGCTTTTCACCACCTGAAAGAGATGCTCCGCCCTCCCCGATCACAGTATCAAAACCTTCGGGAAGCTTCATGATAAAGTCATAGCACCTTGCCTTTTTTGCTGCTTCTTCAACTTCTTCCCGTGTTGCATCGGGGCGGCCAATGGCGATGTTATTATATACACTGTCCTGGAACAGATAGACTCTCTGGAACACCATACTTATATTGTCCATAAGACTCCCCAATGACACGTCTCTTATGTCCTCGCCCCGTACAAGAATACGTCCGCTCTTAACATCCCAGAATCTTGCAAGAAGTGAGGCTATTGTCGACTTTCCTCCACCGGAAGGGCCGACAAGTGCAGTCATCTCTCCCTGTTTCACTTCGAAAGATACATTCTTAAGCACATCTTTATCAGTATAGGCAAAGCTGACATTATCATACATGATCTCAGCAGGAGCGGATCCCGCATCTGAGATACTTCCCAGTTCTTTTCTTCCTTCATCCTTTAATTCCTCTGCTGCAAATACTTCTTCTATCCTGTCAAGGCTTGCATTTGTGACAGTAAGCCTGGCCATCTGACTGTAATAGCTCTTGATAGAAACAAACATATCAAAAAGGAATAATGCCATACCTACCATATATACATCCGATATTGCTCCTGCATTAAAAAGGTAAGCACACATCGCGAGCACAAGCGCGGTACCTATACCAAAGGTCAGGTAAAGAGCCCTCGACCAGGGGGTGTAAGCAGCTTCAAAGTCTATGCTCGATCTGCAGCTCTTTTCGAATTCATCTGTCAGCCTCTTTGAATTCTCGCCCAACATATTGTATGACTTGATGATTCCTATTCCTTCGGCAAAATCAAGCACTTCTTCTGTCAGAGACTCACTTGCCTCCTGCTTTATCACCGAATGCTTATCGGAAGTTTTGAGCATAAGATTTCCGACTATGATAAATGCCATGACAATCAGCACTGATAACAGGCCAAGCCTTATATCCATCACAAACATCATGACCGTCATAAGTCCCTGTGAAATGATAAAGGTCACCAGTTCAGATAATACACCCATACAGTTCTCTTCGATAAATACCATATCGGTGGCAAGGACCGAACTGATCTTTCCCATATTTCCTTCCGTAAAATATCCCATGGGAAGCTTTCTCAAATGATCACCAAGTCTTAGGCGCATATCCGCAAATACCATATACCCCGCCGCCGATTGGAGGACATTTGATAAATGCTCAAAAAGCGCCTGCAGAATAACGCTTAAAAGAACGGCCACTCCCAGAATTATGCACTTTGTCTTATCCATCACTCCCTGCATAAACCAGCTTATACAGAAGAAGCACAGCACAAGCGGGGCCTTCATCATGAGTCCTTTAAGGAAAGCTGTTATATATGAAGCGCGAATCCTTCCCTTATATTTTCCTGTATTATTTATAAGTCTGTGCATTATCTTTATCATGACATTACGCCTCCCTAACTTTCCAGGTACTTGCAGAAACCGATGCTTCCCATAGATTCCTGTATTCGTCACAGGAATCTATCAGTTTGTCGTGAGTATCTGCTGCGATACAATTGCCTTCCTTCATCACACAGATTTTATCAGCATTCTTTATGGTAGAAAGCCTGTGAGCAATAACGAGCACGGTCTTTTCCTTTACTATCTCATCCAGGGCCGCATTCATCTTCTCCTCATTTTCGGGATCCATAAATGCCGTTGCCTCATCAAGCACTATGATCGGCGCATTTTTAAGTATCGCCCTCGCAAGCGAAATCCTCTGACGTTCACCTCCTGAGAGCTGTTTGCCTCCATCGCCAGCCTGCGTCTCTATTCCCTGTGGAAACCTTTCAAGAAATTCATTACACTGGGCTCTCGCCGCTGCATCAAGCACTTCCTCTTTTGTAGCACCAGGCTTACCTATAAGGATGTTTTCATACAGACTTGTATTAAACAGAAACTGTTCCTGCGAAACAAATGCCACCTGATCATTCAGCGACTCAAGGGACATATCAGTGATGTCCTGCCCACCTATTGTTATACTTCCGGAATCAAGATCGTAGTAATGTACCAGAAGCTTAGCAAGAGTTGACTTTCCACTTCCGGATTCGCCCACAAGTGCTGTGGTTGTTCCCTGTTTGAGAGCAAGATCCACTCCATGCAGAACTTCTGCATCCTTGTAGCTAAAATGAACATCCCTGAATTCAACATCCATATTATTCCCTTTAAATCCTGATGTTCCTTCTTTAAGAGGAGGATGTTCCATCATCTTTTCCAACTCTGTAATCTTATAGTCGAGCTGCGGGAACTTTCCTGCAAAGTTAAGCGCCTTTAGTACTGACGGGCCCACAGCAAAGGACATACAGAATACAAGCACCATCTTATCCAGGGTGATAGTCCCGCTCAGTACCATCAGAGAACCGAATGGCAGCATAAGGAGTACAAGGCATGGCAGGACGCTTGAATATACTGCCATCCAAGGCCAACAGACCTTGTACCAGTCTAGGGTAAAGTCACGATAGCTTCTTACCACTTCCCCAAAACGCTTATAAGAATCGCCATCTTTATTAAAGACTTTAACTACCTCCATGCCATTTACATATTCGATGATTGTATTGTTCATATTTGCTGCGGATTCATAATAGGCATTCATCTTCTCCATTCCGGATTTCATCATCATGCCCATAGCAAACATTCCCACCACAAGCGGTACCAGCGATAAAAGACCAAGCCTCCAATTGAATACAAACATAAGAACAATAATGATGGCGGGGATTGCGATATTGGCAATTCCCTCAGGAATTGCATGCGCCAGCAGAAGCTCAACCTGATCTATATCATCGGTAAACACCTTCTTTATACGTCCCGAACCGAGCTCTGTTATATTTCCCAGCGGCTGCTTCTCAAGCTTTCCCTGCAGAGAAATCCTAAGGTTCTTCAGTGTGTTATATGCACTGATATGCGAAAACTCCAGCCCCTGCACATATGTAACGGAAAAAATAATCTCACATATAGCAATCGCCACGACTCTCAGCAAAATATAGGATGCATCGATATGCTCACCCCGCGTAAGAGGCGATATTATCTGATACATAAAAAAATACGGTGCAATATTTGCAATAATGCCTACAGACATCATTAACACTGCCCAAATGGTATACTTTTTGTATTCTCCGATATAAGGAGCCACTTTTTTAAACATTGCTCTCTCCTCTCTGAACATTGAAATAAAATGCAGCAATTTCACCTACGTTTACATCACAAAGTTCCATCATCTGTCCATCACTGCCTGCATCAAGATCAAGCAATCTTGTACAGGTATTCGTGATAAATTCAAAGTCATGAGAGACAAGAAAGATAATAGCCCCATTATCTGAGAGTTCCTTTATCATCTCACTCACTCTTATCATCGAATCATAGTCAAGGCCACTGGTAGGTTCATCGAAATAAAGGATCCTGCTGTTTTTTATAAGTGAAGCACCAATGGTAACACGTTGCTTTTGCCCACCCGACAGGGAAGCAGGATGCCTGTCCCTGAATTCGGAAAGAGCAAGTCTTGATAGTGTATGAGCCACCAATGCTTCATCTTTCCTGGATGTTCCAAGTGTAAGTTCTTCTTCCACACTTGATGCAAAGAGCTGATAATCCGCATCCTGCATCACCAGATATGATAATCTTCGCCTTTTTAAAGGCGAGATTCTCTTTCCCTCGAAATAAACCTTACCCGTTTTCTCTTTCATTATGCCTGTCAAAACCGATATCAGAGTTGTCTTTCCTGCTCCGTTATGACCAATGACCCCTACAACATCCCCCGGAACTGTTTCAAATGAAATTCTCTCCAATATTTTCTCTTTGCTGTCATACCAAAAAGAAAGATCATCCACTTTAAATATTTTTTGTGTATCTCTTGGTCTGTTATCCGACAGTCTTTTAAAATTGTCACCCAACTCCTTTTCCGGATAAGCGGACCTTAATCCCTTTTGTACCCTGAGAGATTTATCAAGGCTGCAAAATTCATCCTTATTGTATCTTGCGATAATCCGGCCATCTTCAATATATATGGCTGTGTCTATAAGGTCTCTCAAGTAGTAGAATCTGTGATCAGCTACAATGATCGTATAGCCTTCGCTCTTTAGTTTCTTCATAATATCCGACAGCCGTCTTGTTGCCTCATGGTCCAGATTGGCTGATGGCTCATCGAAAATATAGACACTTGGTGCCAGAGCATACACCGAGCCTATAGCTATCTGCTGTTTCTCACCACTCGATAGAGAAAAAATACTTTTGCCCAGAAATTCAGCCAGTTCAAGATCTATCACAGCTTTTTCAATCCGGTTTATGATCTCTTCGCGTGAGTACCCCATGTTTTCACAACCGAAAGCAAGTTCTCTTGTAGTGTCAGTCATAAAAAACTGCGATCTAGGATCCTGAAATACCGTTCCGACTTTTCCCGCAATCTCTGAGGGCGTCATCTCGAGCAGGGATTGATCTTCATATAAAAGCTCTCCTTTAGTCTTCCCTGGATAAAAATGTGGAATCAGACCATTTAACGAGCGTAAAATGGTTGATTTTCCGCAACCGCTCCGTCCAGTCAAAAGAAGAAACTCCCCGTCATTTATCTCAAGACTGATATTTTTCAATGTATCTTCAGGCATTCCTTCATAGCAGAAAGAAAAATCCTTAAATCGTATCATAGATGCCCCCACAAAACATACTGGCCAACTTGTAATCTGTCCAACAAAAAGAGGACTGCAACCAATAAGGCGATACCTGCCAGACTGGCATACTCCCGGATGCCAAATTCTATTTCCAGGAGCGAATTGCGCTTATTCTCTCTCTCCATACCCCGGGTGGTCCCGGATGCAGCCAGTTCATCAGAGACTTTTAAGCATCGCATGAGAAGAGGCACCAGAATGTATTCAACCGTTGCAAACGGATGCATCACAACCTTAAAGACCGTATCGCTTACACCGCGTATCTTCATAGTACTTCTGATCATTTTATACTCGATACCAAGCGTAGGAATGTATCTGAACATAACAACAAACGGTATTGTAACCGTAAGAGGTACGCCAGCTCTTTCAAGAGCCACAGTCAGTTCATCCATATATGTGCTTCTTAATACCCATCTCCCCAAGGTTATTATGGGGATCATTTTCAGCACCGTTACTCCAAACATACTCATCATAAGGCTGATAACAGGAACGGATAAATACTTAAGACAGGTATTGAGATATGAGATCAGGATATATATGAGGAGCATCTTTATTCCCCATTTCGATGCACTTCCCGCGCACACAAAAATGGCAACTGCAAGCATAAGCATCAGTTCCGGTATATCTCCGTTTATAAAAAAACTGACACATCCGAGCACAACAAGCATTATCAACTTTAGCCTCGGATCCAGCCTGGCTGTGCCATGATAGGACACAGCCAGAATTTTTTCCCTTATCGATTCATTCTCCATTTGCAAAACCCATTAAGCCTGCACAAGACCAGCTTTTACAAAATGCTTCTTTAATACTTTAAGCCCCAGCAATCCGCCAATAAAACCACCTACAAAACCTGCGATAATAATGATTGTAAGCATGGGCCACTGAGTCATCCTGACAAGGCCATCAACATACTCCTGGGAAACCCCGTTTCTGAGTGTTAATTCCATAAAGGCTTCCCTTAACAGATTCATGGGAGCAATTGCGCCAAAGGTAAATATCCCACTGAATACTGAATAAGCAGCGATCATCTTCTTTGTGGATATCTCATTTTTTCCGATAATAAGAAAATCCGCCAAAAGAGCTCCTACTATGAGCCCCGTTCCGACTGTCCAGAACGCACCGACAAGAAATGATAATAATCCCTGAATAATTCCTGCAATGGATAATGCCCCCAGCTTTGGTACCTTCGCAAGAAGGAGCATCATTACTATCCCGTTCACAACCGAAACAACCGGCGGGTAGAATACATTAGTGACCGGGCCTGCAAAACTCATGGCGATACTGATTATCATATATATGACAAACATCAGTGCTGTGAGCGCTCCCGTAAGAATCAGGTCTTTACCAACAAGTTTAGTGTTTTTCATCTTTTTTCATTCCTCCTTTAAATGTATGCGCTAGGTTAGCTATCGCTAACCAGCACTTATATTATTAGCCGTCTTTCGACGGCTTAATAACAACTGTATCAATTGATTTCAATGGCGTCTGTCCAATCAAAGAAACGGCATATGACCTTGCAATGTGTCTCAATATCATTCCATGACATGCCATGGATAAAAGGTTCATATACAGCTGTCCAGAAGGATGAGCACAGGATATGCATTTCTTCCTTGCTGATTTCCCCATTGACGAGACCTCTATCCTTTGCAGCTTTATAGAACTGTAAATATGCTTTGGTCATACGGAAAGAGAAATCGTGCTGGTAATTCTCATATCTTGTTCCGGCAGCTTTGTCTATTAGGAGTGTAAATCCATCGCGAAACTCCCATAAGGTCTTAAATAACTCCAGCGTATGCTTCTCATCCATTTTCCATGAATTTATCAGCTCTTCGTCTGACATATTCGAAAAGTCCACATTTGAACGGCTGTCAATAAAACGATCAAGAGCGTCTGTAGTATCCTTTACAACTGCACAGAAGAGTTCTTCTTTCCCTTTATAGCGCTTGTAGAGTGCGCCTGTTGTAATTCCTGCGTTTTTGCATATCGTCTTTAATTCAGCCTTTAAGAACCCAACTCTTTGGAATTCCTCCTGTGCGCTTGCAAGAAGCCTTGGGTCGATACTTCTATCCGGTACAGACATACTCTTCTCCTTGGATAATACATTTACCGATAATCTGATTATCAACTTCTTAATAATAAATACTCCAGGTTTTATCGTCAAGGAGTATTCACTACAACAAAGCGATAATATTTTTCAATAACTGCCTTTCTCTATTATGCATTCCGTATACATTAGCGGTATCGTGGATGCAAGCTGCTTTGACCTCTTTACTTCAAATCCGTTTTCCTCAAGAAATGTTTTGTAGCCGTCTGCATCCCATTTTGCTTCAAATACCACACCTGCACAGGAAAGTGCCTTGCTGAAAATCCCGCTTTCTTTAGAATTCCTACCAACATCGGCATCATGTCTGGCTGCGCTTAACGCATCCATTCTTTAATCGCCACCTGAATATGTTCATCAAGGTCTATTCGACTCCTGCGGCATTCTTTTACAAAGCCTTTCGTCTCACTGTAAAAGCGCTGAAGGATCAGATCAACCAAAAAATCCGGCAAAAGCAGCTTCACCATGGATTCCGGGAAAATCAAATGACTGCAATGATCATAAATGAGAACTTCCAGTTTGCAATTACATTCGGTTTCTTCAATCTTTTTCTTCATTCTGGAGATACCCCTGCAGGTATTCCACATAACATCGTCCCTGGCTCCTGCGAGAATCAAGTAACCATTTATCTTTTCAACCGGGATCCTTTCAGCTTCGGTCACTGGATGCTTTTCTTCAGCGAGGTCATGAAGATTTAGCGAGGCAACAAAATCTCCACGCTGTTTTCCCTCTTTCCTGAACATGTTCCAGTAATCCGGATGCTTATATGGAGAGGGCATATATGGCAGAGGCTTTCCTCTCCAGGTAAATGCTGATTCACCATCGGCAGGTCTTTCCGAAGTGCCATCCACTTTATCATTTAGTATTCCCCAATATACCCAGTCATTCGGTGTCAAGGCTATGGTCAGTGTAATTTCCGGTATTCTGGCAGCTGCAGAAAGAGCCATATTGCTGCCAAACGAACTGCCTATCACACCAAACTTCTCATATCCCTGAGACTTAAGAAAATGCACTGCATTTTCAACGTTCTCCAACGACCAGTTGTGAACACCTTTCATATACTTTTCAGGTCCGATACCCATAGCGGAAACACCGGACCTGTTCAGCCACTTCATCGCTGTCTTTACAAGATAGTTATCTGGGTGTCCGTCCTCCAGGACGATAACTGCTGCATTCCTGTTTTCTGCAATCGGTGAAAACAATCCACAGAAGCCGTCTTTTTCCACTGTATACTGTATCAAACTCATGTTGTTTGTCCCTTTATATCGTGATTACTTGCCCTGTATACTTGAAACAATTTTTAAAATGCCCCTTAAACTTCCATTTCCATAAATACATCTATTGCCTTTAGCACGGGATCTGCATATTCCTTTCCGCCAAACAACCACTGCTCGTGTTGCATGTTAAACTCTCTGATATCAGGGTCATAGAAATACTTCTTATAACGTTTCAGATACTTCTCTCCCATCTTATTGGCATAAATGAAATGCGCCCTAGTATGCTCTACACTGATATCATCCTCAAGATGTGTTAGGAGATCCGTATAATACTCATTCTTAATTGACTCAGGATTAAACTTTGAGAAACAACTCATGAACTTTTCGGCGTTTTCATCATCCATTTCAAAGAACTTTTTCAGCTTTTCCTTTGACTTATTTCTTTTCTTCTCGCTGCCTGTAAAGCTTATGAGAAGAGGTACTACAAGCATTGACTGCAGCTTTGCAGATAGTTTTCCGCTCTGATCAAGATCCGGACTGCCAAATATGGCATGATCTATATGCACGTTCTTTCTCATAACAAGCTGTCCTACAAAACTAGATCCAAGAGAAGACCCAATAGCCCCGTCTATTCTCCCGGAATGGTGCCCTTTTATGTACTTCTCAATTTTCTCAGTTACAGTTATCATATCCGGAAAAATATCATCACTTCCATCGAATCCATCGTAATTCACACATATGAGATGATACTTCTCTGACAAACTATCGATTACTGTTCCAAAATTCGTCTGCCAGTCACAGCATGTTCCCGGCAACAGCATCAATGTCTTCCCGGACATATTCCCCATCTCTTCAAATTGCATATTTCGTACTCTCCTACTATTTTGCTGTATTTTTTACTAAATCCACCATCTTATCCCAGCCTTCCTGGGCCTCTTTCACTATTGGGAATGCCGGATAACAGTGGAACATGCCTTCGCCTACGATCATTTCATAGTCCACACCATATTTTTTCATGACCTTTTCAAAAGACGGTGCACATGCATAGAGGGTCTCATCAGAGCCGTAAACATAAGTCACTCTGGGACAGTTTGTAAAATCAGCCTTCTGAAGCCATATCATATATTCAGGCACTGACATATCCCCATGTCTCATGACATCTACAGCAGTTTTCATATAACTTGCGGGAATTGCCACATCCTTTTTATTAAGCTTCAGCATCCGCTCCCACTCTTCATCTGTTTCAACGCAGGTTCCAGGTGAAATGGCTAGAATATAGCCAGGCATCGGTGTATCATCATGCCCGTCATTGATGTATGGAACCATTCCCAGCGCAAGATTACCGCCTGATGATGTACCTAGAACCGAGATGTTCCCAGCGTCATAGTCCTTTAGCATCTCTTTATATGTCTCATGGATCATTGCATATGCTTTGGTAAGGGGATAATCCGTGCAAAGGGGATAGTAAGGCACGTACACATCCACTCCTGTTTCCTTGGCAAAACGGAGTGCTTTCTTGACAGCGTCAGGTCTTGGAGCCATCACCATTCCACCACCAATGATAAAGAGATTGGCATGGGATGCCTTAGCTTTATGCTTCATCCTAATCACTGTGAAACCCATAACCTTTATCCGGTCTATGTTAAACTCAGGATCTTTAAGATCAGGTATGCGATTCTTTGCATTCGCCTTCTTTTTAGCAGCGACAATGTCTGCGGCAGATTTTCCCTCCCACATCTTTTTGAGCCCTGCGGCTTTTACTATGCGCTTAAGAATTTCGTATTTAACGCTCATTACTTCGTTCCCCACTTAAAATAATTTATTTCTCAAAACAATGAACATATCCAGGCTGCAAGCGCTGATGCTGCCGGGAAAATGATTAACAACTTTAATAACTGACTCTTGATGTTATAGCCATACTTTCTGTTCTTATAAACACTTTCAACTTCCGGAAAATAAAACTGAAAGAACTGGAATTTCATGAGCAGGAAGTAGTCAAAGCAGATCATGTCATAAAGCTTGTAAACAGTGAATATAAAGACAAATCTGAAAAAGAACTGTCCAAACGTGTAACCACTCCTGAAACCGTCCCAGATTGAGATAACGCCTACGCCCAGTATCATCAGAAAACTAAATATCATTAATGTCCATCCGATTGTCCTAGCGCCGTAGAACAATTCTTTTTCCCTTGGCAAAATAGCCTCCTGCGCTTCTTTCGGTGCTGAAGAAAAGAATTTCTTATCTTGAATAAATGCTACAGCAGAAAACATCATCAGTGTAATTGCCACACCAAAAACTAACGCCAGAAAAACAGTTAACAGCATACTCGTTTACCCCTCTGAAATATAATCCTCTATTGCTTTAACAGCCTCCATTACACCGTTTTCTTTCATTATCAGTTCCGAAATAGTCTGCGTCGTAACATCATATTTCCCGCTGACCAGGTCTTGTAGAGCATCTGAGATTTCTTCAGCAGTACATAATCTCTTTCTTATGTACAATGGTTTAGGTCCACAACAGAGTTTGTGATCAACTCTCCCATAAAAATACTGGTCAAGCGCCAGTGCTATCACCAGTGTTGGAAGCCCTGCCCTAAGTCCCAGACCATTTGTAGTGTTTCCGCCATGATGCACTACTGCTCTCACCTTTCCGAAGATATAAGCATATGGGACGTTATCTATAAAAAACAGCTTGTCAGTATTTATCTTGTCTTTTTTCGGTATCTGGTATGCCTGCACGACAGCACGAATTCCGGTCTTTTTTAAAGCATCTAATGTCAGCAGCTGTAGTCTCGCAAGTTCAGGTGACTCTGCCTTTCCAAAAGCTACAAATATCGGTTTCTCACCCGCTGTCAAAAAGTCCGTCAATTCCTCGGATTCTTCAAATTCTTTTATACTCTCTCCCGGATGATACCAATACCCTGTCACATGTATATGGTCTCCCCATGTAGGATCCATTGGCATAAGGAGAGGACTTGTGGGGTAAAAAGTAAGTACTTTTCTTCCTCCCAGCTCCGTATATCTGCTGCTTTTCTTCCACTTTGGAAGACCTACACTTTTTCTCCATTTATTTAGGGCGACAATTGTCATGAGGCTCATCCCATCCGATAGTCCATCATAGCTTTTAAGCACTTTGTCAGAATTAAAATCATCAGTATAAAGCGAGTATTGTCTGGTCGGATCCATCGGACTGTAAAAATATCTTGCACATTTGATTCCAAGATACTCAGCCGCATGTCTTGCAAAAGCTGAGCACGTACCATACATTACAAGGTCAGAGCCTTTTATAGCATCAATGGTCTGCTCCATAAATCTCGGATTTTCCTTCTTAAGCTTAAATAGCCCATTAACAAAATCAAGGCTAGTCTTATAGTCTGTAACCATATATTTCATGACATGATCTGCATCCGTATCAAGCCTTAAGAAGGTCACGCCTTTACTTTCTATGAGCGGACGGAAAGCCTCCGATGTCAGTATCCGGAACTCATGTCCCCTTTTTGTCATTTCCTCGCCAAGCTCTGCCAGAGGATTTACATCTCCCCTGGTTCCCACTGCGACAGCTGTAACAATCATTCCTTACTCCCAATACGTGTAATCCAACTAAGTATTTCATCTATAGCCAATTTCCCATTACCCACATTACAATGATTTTCCGCTTCTTCCTTGTCAGTAAACAGGCGAAATGTAAGGCTTCTGACATTCCTTAGCATGTTGATCTCTTTTCCGATAAGATGGTAATCAATGAAATGGTCTCCACTGGCCCCAAGAATCAGCATATCCTGCGTAATCTGATCTGCGACGGGTGCAATGTCATATAGCTTCAGCTTCTTGGCATAACTATATGCATCCTTGGCCTCATAGGCATAGCATCCATGCTTGATCCCCCAATCGATTATGGGAGATTTCTTAGCCTTTTTGCCAAATACCAGATTAAGAAGAGGACGAGCATGCAGCTTCATAAGGACATGGAACGCCCTCTGTGTACCCTGTGGCTGCATACTCACAAGAATATCCTGAAAGCATGGGAATATGGACCAGGCAACAACCTTTGTGATCCTCTTATCAAAGGCTGCAGCTCTCGGTGCAAGGTAGCCACCAAGGGAAATGCCTATGATAGTCACATCGGAAAGTCCAAAATAATCAAGGATTGATTTAACCGGCTTTTCCCATTCATGGGTGAAATGCATTCCCTGAACACGCATTACGCCACCCTGCCCGGGGCCTTCAAACATGTATACTTCAAAGCCCTGTTCCTGCATATATAGGACAGTGAAAAGAAATTCCTCAAAATAGCTGTCATTGCCGCCATGGATAAGTATAGTCCCCTTGCTCTCACCATAAGGCACCACATGCATCACAGGGAGTTTCACATTCTCATAGGGGACATCATATCTTTCAATCCTTGGATTTTCTCCCTCAAAGAAATCTGCATAGTACTCGTAAAAGAGCTTGGTTGCCTTCTCATAGTACTTTCTCTTATCAGGATCACCGTCATACATGAAGAACTCGCTCATTCGATAATAGGCAATGGCATTATCTGTCCTGCCCTCTTTCATGGCTTCGTCGCCGAGCAAGATAAGTTCTCTTTTCCAATCGTCACTGTTGTGGATCTTGCCGGAAACTTTTTGGACATCCTCCAGTCTGCCACCATCCCAGTTGATAACACGGTTCAGCTGATAATTGAAATTTGCTTCATCATTGAGCTTATATACACCCTTTTTAAGGATTACCGGTCTTGTGATATCGTACTTTTCCATATAACGCTATTGATCCCCCTCACAAACTTTTCCGGCCTAAATGGGGCCAGCCCTCCGTGGCCTGTGTCCTTGATCTTTCTAAATACTGTATGTGGAAAGATCTTTTTTATATATTCCACATCCCACTTTCTATCTTTGATTTCTTTTTCTGCGACCCAATATTCTATGTATTTACAGTCAGTATGGATATACTTCGGCATCGAGTAATTGTCGCAGGATTCAAATGTACGCCAGATGGTCTTAGCACTCATCATCTTCAGTACATTTGCTGCATACTGCACATCGTCTTCTGACAATTCATCCATACAGAATGCCTTTTCCAAAAGCTTTGCACCGCCTATCTTTCCAATACATATCATCAAAAAATCTCTTACCGCAATAAGCCTTGTCACAATCCAAGGAAGCTGATAAGGAGTAATACCGCCATCTATCACGGCACTCTGCACATTCACTTTGTTGTTGGCAAGCATCCTGACCACAATGCTTCCACCCATGGAGCAGCCGTAAAGACACGTCACATTGCTCAGTCCGTTCAGGTTCAGCCATTCTTCCAGTTCTGCTGAGATCTCTTCAACACTTGTGAAATCGCTCTTGTTGTCAGGGTCATACCCCGGAAGTGCAGGAATTATCAGGTGGCATTTCTTTTCCAAAAGCGGAATCACATACTCGAAGTAATCCCACATAACCACGGACGGATGTAGCAACACTATGACCTTATCATTATCTTTTCCAAATTCATGTATCGTCATTTTTCCTATCATTCCTACATTCCACGTACATTAAAGGTATTGTTGAAGGTAACTGATTTGAGTAAACTGCTGTGAATCCATTATTCCTAAGGAATTTCAGATATCCGTCAGCATCCCATTTTGCCTTGAAATCAACTCCTGCACACGAAAGAGTCTTACTCATAATCCCACTTACTTTTTTATTATTGTCATGTATGAAATTTGGAGCAATAAGCAGCCCGTCTTTTCGCAATACCCGTTTTATCTCTGATAAGACCTTTTCAGGTTCCGGGATAACATGAAGTGCATTGGCGATGATAATCACATCAAAGCTGTTATCAGCATATTGCAGGGATGACGCATCAGCTTTTTCAAAGACAAGGTTTTCAGGCACAATTCCCCTTCTTGCCATAGCAAGCATCTTCTCGGAATAATCTGTAGCAATCATCTTTTTTGCTTCATCCGCAACCTGCCTTGCAATAACACCTGGACCTGTAGCAAGTTCAAGCACTTCTTTATCCTTGATCACTGCTTTTATGCGCTTGTACATGGACTCATATGCCCTTTTGTTTCCCGGAGTTCCTGTGACAAAGTTGCTATAAACAGGTGCAAAGCGATCCCATACATTTTTATTGGACGAAGACAGAATTCGCATATCCTCAAGAACAATTTCGCTCTTCCACTCTTTCGGGATATTGTCGGGCTCATATACCATTCCGTACAGTTCTACTCCATCAGTAAAGTGCTGAGTTACTACACATTTCATGCCCAGATGCTCATATTTATTTTTCTTCAGCACAGCATCCGTATCCAATACCACAGGAACTGCCTGTCTTCGGCCTTCCTCAAATGCAATCTCCAGGACCTTGCGCATGAATCCTTTGCCCTGATATTCTTTTCTTACCGCAACCATGCCTACATAAATGAAAGGCACTTTAAGTTTGGACAGTATGGCTCCATAACTCTTTCCCGAATTAAAAAAGCCCCTCGCGGCACTTCGCAAATGACCTACATCCGCGCATCCGGGAATAGTTTTCAAAAGACCTGCAGCAGATTTCAGACTCATGTTGACTCCGGGATTCTTAAAGGCAATAAATCCCTCATGTTCCTCGCTTGTTGAGTAAAGAACTCTCTCATTAATGGCCATGCGCACATAAGCGCATATGTAATCACTCACGGCCTGTCTGCCTTTTCCAAGATACCCCATTCCAAATTCTGATTCAGCATACTGAAAATCTGCGAAAGCATCGCCTATATCACGAATCTCTTTTTCACTCAAAGAATTTATCTTAATCGACATGCCCTACTCTTCCCCCTGTTTTATATCAGATATCCGTTAGTATCCCTCTCAAGGTCTGTCCACTGCTTTGGGATATCGCCGTATTTTGCAATGTATTCCTTGAAATCTCTGTTGAGCGCACTCATCTCATCAATTGCATTCATTGCGTGGTCAGAGGTGCAGAGTTTTCCAAGTTTTGTTGCGAAAATGAATTGGTAAAATGGGGTATATTTCTTCTTGAATTTTGGATTTCTAAAGTCTTTATCAGAATCAGGCATAATTTCATGCCCGTTGTCTTCCAAAACTGTATAAGCCGCAATAGTTGCATCCATGATCCTATTGATGTAGGCTTTGTCACGCTTAAGCTTTTTTATGTCTCCGTTTGCATAGTAGCATGCAAATGCTATGGGAATAACAGAAGCAGCATGACATAGCAGCCAATCAGCCATATTGGATTCATAGACGACTTTGAAGTTTGTTCCGGAAAAGATATTTCTTATAAAAGCCTCTTGAGATGGATTTCCTTTGACACTTCCTACGGTTATCTTATTTAGTGTTACCGATCTGATATAGCTCTTTTCCCTGTGCCCGGCAGACATTGCAAATGCAAAAAGAACTGACTTCTTCGATAGTGCTTTTGTGAGTTCGTCTGTCTTGAGATTGTTCCCAACAAATACTATGTTCTTGGAGCCATTGTTATTTAGATCCTCAACAACACTGTCCACTTGAGTGTATCTGACCACTACAAAAATAACGTCGTATATATCATCTGATTTCAGTTCATTTATCACAGGTATCTTCACATTGGTCTTCCTGCCAAAATAGTGATGTATACTGAGACCATTTCGTTTTATCTCTTCATACCATTTTCCACGGGCAAGGAGTGTGACATCTTTTCCCTGTCTGTACAGGCTGTTTGCAAGATTACCCCCTAGTACTCCTGCTCCATATACAAGTATTCTCATTTCATTCCCCTTTTTATATCCACGCTCTTAGGAAACCACGGGATGCACCTATTTACGTTTTTCTTATACTCAGCGTATTCTTCCCCGTATAAATCCAGGAGCCACTTCTCTTCTGTGTTGATCAAAGCTATTGTCATGATCAGCCAGTCAATAGCAGGAAACAAGAACAGCCATGCATTGTGCCACATTAGAGTTATTCCGGATAACGCAATCCACCAACCGCTGTACATGGGGTTCCTTACCCAGGAATATATACCCTTAGTCTGGAGCCTGTTCTCTATTATTGAGTCGTCCATATCCGAGCGCAGCGCGCCTATATACCAAACAGCTACTCCTAATACAATGAGCACTGCACCAATAATGCGAAATATGAGTATCCATGGATCATAAAGGATTCCTGTCTTAAACACATAGTTGAACAGGATAATGCCTATTATGTTTACCATGGCAATTCCATAGATTATATAAGGCCCAACTCCAAAAAGCGGAAGCTTTTGGCCTTCCTTCATGTAATTCTTTAACATTTTCTGATTACCTCGTCATAGCATGCCGGACCATCTGACAAATCTGAGTGTCTGATAAACTTTACATGCCTGGTAAGCCCCGAATAGGCCCTTGTATCCGTATTGCAGAATATTTTACAAAGGGGTCTTATTCCATAGGTTTCAAACATTTCAACATACATACATTTCGAAATACTATATTCGACCTTGTCCCTGGTGACATTGAAATATGCATAAGTTATGCTGCCATCAGTCACTCGTTTTTCATGGTCGCCAATGTTCCACTTCCTGGCGATGTCAAAGCTATTTGGCAGTGTATTGATAATGGCAATAATAACATTGAAAAATGCCCTTCCAGCTTCAAATCCACTGTTTACTATATCCATAATTTCACTGCCTGAGAAACCAAATTCCTTTAGTTCCAGGCACATTGCGATTACTGCATATACGTGAGGAGTGCTTGTGGATGGATAAACATTATGCTTTTTGAAATTGTCGGAAGCATACATCTCTGATAGTCGGGCCGCAAAAGCCTCAACTTTAGCATCGATATCCCCTAAGCCGGCTTTTTCAAGGGCTTTCCTATATATCTTTTTATAGGATTTTATCTTTTTCTCCATCTGTACTTCTCCGCTTTTATCGATGGTTACTGCCTACTAAAATATAACCACTACTATCCCCGCCACAATGGCTGCACCTACTATCCAAATCAACGCAAGAAAGGTGTGGAAAGTGTTCCGAGCACACCTTCCTTCCAAACAGCGGTATTATCAGCGTTTCCTGTACTGTATTTTTCTCAATGTGATACATGCTTCTCTACTCCGCTCCTTATTTCTTCGCCATAACTGTGATCCAAGGCTTACTCTCATGATGGTCTGTCTTAACTTTAGAAAATCCTGCCCCCTTCAGAGCTCCTTCAATCTCTTCTACTGTATGGCACTTCATACCATCAATAATGCTCTCGTATTGAAGACTAACTTTATCAGTCCCATCGGACTCATTTACGATCATAAAAGTTCCGCCGGGTTTAAGTGCCTTGTTTACCTCCGAGAAACACTTTTCCAGCCCGGGCCAGAAGTAGATTGTCTCAAAGGCAGTCGCAAGATCATACTGTTCGTTCATACCAAGCTTAGAAACATCGCCCTGCTGAACTTTACAGCGCCCTTTTTTGATCATATCGGTGTTGTAAGCAGTTGCCTTTTCAACCGAAACATCTGAATAATCAATAGCCGTGAGCTTTGATGACGGATACTTTTCCATAAGCGCATGTGCATTTCTTCCACCACCGCATCCAACTTCAAGAATTTCTTCCGGCGCAATAGTTTTTAAATGTGCCATTCCCCAGTCGGCCATCTTGGCGTGCCCACTGTTCATGCCATTGACCATCATCTGTCCCAGGAAACCTTCCGGCTTTCTTGTCTGACTTACAAAGTTTTTAAAAAGTCCCATAAATCATTTCCTCCCCATAAGAATCGCAGAACCTGTAAGAGCCATCCAGGTGGACTCCCACTTGCTCATGAACATACCGTTAGTAGTATCAACAAGTTTTACTTCTTCGTATCCCATATTTTTAAGCTTTTCTACAAAGCTTTCCATATCTCCATATTTTGCCTTGGACATAATATCGTGAATAGCAAATGTTCCGCCCTTCTTAAGGGTCCTTAGTGTTTCAAGAAGAATCGCCTGTCTATCCTTACTTGGTATGTTGTGATAAACATAGTTACTAGTTACTGCATCAAAGGTTTCATCTGCAAAATCAAGCTTACACGCATCACCCTGCTGAAAGGATGTATTATTTACGCCTTCAGCAGCCGAGTTACTTTCACAGAGATTCTTGCTGAATGAAGCATACTCTTTACCCCATCTGTCTATTCCAATGATCTGAGCACTTGGATTTTTCTTTGCACAGGCAATACTTAGAGCCCCACTTCCACATCCAACATCGAGGCATTTACCGCCATCCGGGATTTTTACATAGGATGAAACACCTTCTATTATCTGCTTAGACATCTGACGTGTTCCGTTATAGGAAAATGCCCTATACATCAGGTACATCCACAAAGATATCAAGGCAAAAAACACAGTTAGAATCAGCAATACCTTTCCTACTATTGAAGCAATACCCACAATTACTGTAACAACACATATCGCTGCAGTAATTCCAATCGTCCCAAGTACCATGCCTTTCGGCATCCAATTCTTGTAATCAGCCTTCATCGCCATTCCTCCTCGTATGTTTGATCATATCTATCCTCTCAATTACTCCGATATCTTCCAGCACATTTATCATGCGGTATACAGTAGCTACTCCCACAGAGGGATCTTTGCCTCGAACAATGCAACAGATATCCTTGCAGCTGGCTCCATCATTTTCAGCAATAACATCTGCAACTATCATTCTCTGTCTGGTTATTCTCATACCGCTCTCTTTTAAAGCCTCAACAATCTGCTCATTATTCATCATGCATCACTTCCAGCCAAACATTATTTCGTTAGTTTTAGCTAACCCATTCTCAAAAGAAAAGCCCGCACTAACCGGGTGTTTTTAATAGATATTTAATATCATGAAAATCATTATCAGTTATCTCAAATGTTAGCATATGCTAACTTCATTTTCAATAGTACTGCAGTATTTTTCTGTCTCATCTCCTATCCTTATTCAGCAAGATCTATTGCCCCACTCATCAAGGAACTTCAATATTAGCTTAAAGCTGTCCTGTCTGGCCTCCTCGCACTCTTTAGAATATTTTTTCTCAGCCGGAAGCATATGATTCAGAGCCCATTTGGCATAACCGGACATTTCATCAAGCCCGTCAGTAAGTGCATGGCTTGCTTTATCATATATACGCCATTCAACTCGATATTGATAATCTGCATCTCTAAGCACTTTTATCATTCTTGGAACAGCTTCATCTGAAGGCCACGCGTCATCATCTTTTGCTGCAAGAAAAAGCACGTCTGCATGCATGTTTTCAACTTTGATCCGCGATTCTTCCGTGACAGGATTATGGTCATATCCATATCTCATGAATCTCTTCAGTCCATATCTTTTGTCCCTGATTGCTTCTATGAATATTCGCAATAATCCCTGATCAATTAGTTGCCAGGGAGAATATGGCACATCGATTCCATGCCAGGTGTAAACAGACTTTCCAAGTCTTTTAAAATTATTTGTAGTACCCTCCATAACATGATCAAAAGGCACTACAGGGATAACGCAGCTGATTTCCGGGATCAACGATGCTGCTAGAAGCGTGTAACCAGCCCCGGTCGATGCTGATGTCATGGCAATCTTATTGATGCCCTTTTCTTCTTTGAGCCATTTTACTGCTTTTTCCACATAATCAATCGGTATGGAAACAAGTTCTTTTGGAAGCCCCTTCCACATATAGAACCCCAGCACAAGGACATTGTAACCCGCCTTGCGGAGGAATCTGCTCATGGATATACTTGTTTTTTCATCACATGAGGCTCCTCCTGCAGCTATTACCGCTTTCTGTTGATGAACAGTCCCTTGGAAATAAACTCCGACAAATCCGTTATTCTCTAATGTACATCTTTCCATTCTTTCAGCCTTTCTCGAATGATTGTCCTGTCAATCCCATGCTTTTGCTCATTTTAAGTTACTTCTATTGTAATGCCTTTGCCATATCAAAATTTCAGAACATAGGAAAAATGCCGCATTGGCAAGATGCGGCATTTCAGGTAGGAGATTTCTTATGACTATTTATGTCATTTTGTTAGTTATACCTAACACAGAAGATGTTAGCATGCACTAACTCCTATTGTCAATCCATGTAAATAAAAAGTTTTCTCACCTTATCGCGTGCAGTTATGTATTGTTTTTCGATTTTTCCTATAGTATGCTTTTACTCATAGGAAGGGGGGATCTCGATGTCTTTACAGGAATCCGGAGAAATGTATCTGGAGACAATCCATGTGCTTTCCAAGAAGTTAGCAAATGTACGCGCAGTAGATATAGGCGAAGAACTCGGATATTCAAGACCATCCGTAAGCCGCGCCATGCACATCCTCAAAGCTGAGGGCTTTATTACAATAGATGACACTGGCTTTGTCAAACTCACAAAAGCAGGGCAGAAAATTGCGTCTCGGATTTACGAAAGACATACTGTCCTCACTCGTCTTTTCATCAATCTCGGGGTAAATGAAAAAACTGCTTCCGACGATGCATGTCGCATCGAACATTATATAAGCGATGAATCTTTTAAAGCCATAAAAAAGCACATGGCACAGTTCTGTTAAAATCAATAAATATCTGTATCGGTTATTTATCCTTATCAAACGTGAGAAATCTTATCAACGATAAGCCTTGAAAAAGAAGTTAGCATATGCTAACTTCTTTTTCGTAAGCATTGTAGGAATCATATTATATTCCTAGAAAGGATGAGAAAAGTATGAGTAAAGTTAAAGTTGTTTTTTGGAGTGGAAGTGGAAATACACAGGCAATGGCAGACGCTGTCGCGAATGGCATAAAAAGTGCCGGTGCTGAAGCTGAGGTAACTACATTTGATTCCCTTAGTCCATCAGATGCAGCTAATGAATCAGTGATTGCTTTTGGATGTCCGGCGATGGGAGCAGAAGTACTTGAAGAAGGAACCGTTGAGCCCTTCATGGCTGATTATGAAACAAAGTGTAGCGGTAAAAAAGTTGCCCTTTTTGGTTCCTACGGTTGGGGAGATGGCCAATGGATGAGAGACTGGCAGGACAGGCTGGTTGCTGCAGGCGCATCCATCATTGGTGGTGAAGGCGTAATTGCGAACAATGCTCCGGATGATGATGCCGTTTCACAATGTGAGGATCTTGGAAGACAGCTCGCACAGGCGTAAATCTTTGCCCCTATAAAAGGCATTGGTACAAACACCAATGCCTTTCTGTTTCTATTCACGTTATGCATCATAATACATGAAATATACAGATTGTTAAAATCTATAAGTAAATTATTCTGAAATTTTATCATTCTAAAGCTTTCTTGCCTTTATACAAAATGATATCGGTAGCATTTCAGCCTTCCTTGTCTTAATGTCCGTTTTATCAGCTGCTTCCTCGGAATCAGTATCACTCTCTTCCACAAGCTGTTCAATAACAAACCCTGCCTTAGCCAACGCATTTATATATGTTGATATCTTTCGGTTACATAATATGATTTCGCTGTCATGAACTGGCATCTTAAAGTATGATTCATCAAAATAGCTTTTTGTCATCACAAGCTTGTCATCATCAAAAACATCATGCCTTTCGCTGCAAGACCATGCAATGCAGTAATTTAACGCATGATGCCAACTAAAAATGAATATACCATTCTTTTTGAGATACGATGCAATCTTGTTAAAGGTTCCCTGCAAGTCTGTTGTCCATCCGATACCATAGATTGAATATACGTAGTCAAAATAGTTTTTGGGGACATCCAATTCATCTTCCATTCTGGCGCATTGCAGGTGTGCTGAATACCCATTTTCTTTTAATAACTCAGATGCATTTTCAAGCTGTTTCTCAGAAAGATCTATTCCCCATAGCTCTCCAGCTCCTCTTTGTGCGTTGTATAATAGCGAGTGACCACTGCCACAGCATATCTCGAGCATCTTCTTATCATTAATATTTTGAAACAGATGCAAGTCATCTTCTGTAGGAAATCGAACACCGTACTTTGGCAGAGCTGTGGTTCCAAACCATAGGTCTGCATGTTCGTTCCAGTAATTCTTATTTACTTCAATTATTTCTTCGTTATCCATCTACACCTCAAAAAAACAGCTCGTAGCCCAATCCTCTTTCTTTATTTCCATTTCGATGACATTCCATGGCTGTTTGCTCACTATTTCCTTATCTATAAATCCAACCTTCTTATAACATTTATGAGCCAACTCGTTGTTTTCAAAAACACCGATGGTTACAACATCAACGCCAAGAATCTCAAAGGCATATTTCAGACCACCCTGTAACATCTGGGTTCCATAACCTTTGCCACGAATAGAGTCATCTACAACCACCCATCCAAAACGAAGTATTTTATTATCTCCGTGCAAATATCTCATGATAAAATGTCCGAAACCCCCGTTTTCATCAAATGCTATCCATGGATAAAAGTTATCCGGTTCTTTACAGTCACCATTATTCAGGCGGTATTTCTCATCAATAGTTTCTGCTGATATTGGAAACTCACCAAAGAGTTCTCCTCCCCATTTGAGGAATGCATCTTTATCTTTAACCCATTCTGCTATCTTTACGGCGTCACTACTTTTGTATTGTCGTAACCTAACCATAATCAATTACCTCATCGAACGATAACCTGGAAGTATATTGTTTCCTTAGTCATACATTTGCGTTAGCCGCATTGTATCCGTTTTCAAATTTCCTGCCATTATCATATGTCTCAATCTCAGATGCTGATAAATCGCCTTTTCCGTCATAACGATAAAACCGTCCGCCTTCAGCTATAAACTCCAAAATACAGTAATCTTCATCTTCGACACCATTCGGGTAGTACTTTTCATCTCCTTCATTCCAAAGAAGCTCTCTGTATTCCTTCTCAAAATGGGCAACAAAGCTTCCGTACAGGCACAGTCCCTCAAATTCCGAATCGTCAGAGAAATAGAGACAAGCATTCCCATTCTTTTGCAAACTCTGAACATGGGCTGAACTAGTATTTGTTGAAACCAGATGTCTGCCCAATCCTTTGTGCCATGTGCAAAACACTCTGCGAACATTCTGTCTGCCTGCTTCGTCTGTGTAACCAATCGTTGCAAAAAGAGAACGATTGACAAGATTCATTAATTCATCTTTTGTCATGTTTTTACCCCCGTAACCTCTTTATAAAACTGGAAATCCTAACCTAACAGCTGCATTATTCCTGAGATAATCGCTGCCAAAACAGGAAATCCCACGCATGACCCCACCCACTTCCTGACTCTGACTTTAGCTGTGATGTATGGAATAAGATCTTCTGTTCCGGGAATTATCCATGCTTTGGTGCATCCTACCCACCATTCATCTATAAAGAAGCGGTCAAACAAATTCATTATCATAAATATACACAATAGCTGCTTGAAACCATCCCAAAAGCCATTAACCCCATTGAAGAAATACGCAACACAGGGAACCACCGTAATAAGCGGCACGAAAAGCGCTATACCTGAAATAATCGATGCCTTCTTTATCCTCTCGGGTGTCGTTAGTCCTAGCTCTACCACTCTGTCTTTTACATCCTGCTCATAGAACACAACAAGGCCAACCGGTCCATTGGCGATTCCCACAACGCAGATCAACAGCAACCAAAAACACATTATTAAGCCTTCTAAAACAACCAGCATATTACTGTCCTTCCCTCTCGATCTTTTCTAATGTATCTTCAAGAATTGCTTTCCTCAGCTGTGTAAGCCATTCCGAAAAAGAAACTGTATCAAACGCATATGTCTTATTGAGCTCATACTCATTTTCAGACCATGTATCAATTGGGGACTCGTTATGTTGAATCAGGGCCTCCAGCTTATCCAATGACTTGTATAGCTTAGCCTCCTTAGTTTCTTGGGCATCCATCTCTTTATAAAGAGCAGCTATTTCCGCAGACAGTTCCTCAGGAAGTGATTCAACCCACTTATTCAGCAAAGAATCCTCAATCTCCCTGTCAGAATCTGTCTTTATAAATGTAGGAATATCTCCGGTAAAGCATTCTCCAAGATCATGAATGAGGCACATATCTACAACTTTATTTATATCTAAATCTTCGAACTCATGCTTAAGAAGAAATGCCATGAGCGAAATGCGCCAGCTGTGCTCTGCCACACTCTCTGTTCTTCTTTTCGTTGTAGTACAATGACGTGGAGTGTCCTTTAGCCTTTCAGCAACATGCAAAATCTCCAAATACTCCCTTGCGTTCATACAAGCGCCTCCTTGTTCTTATTTCTCCTTCTACCCTCTACATCTTTTCAGACAACTTATGAATAATCATACCTTGTTTCAGACAAAAATAAAATAGCCCTGGGGGTCCCAGAGCTATCGATATTATCCCTCATCTACTGCTTTCTGAGGAAAAGGTATTACATTTGATGGTTCATGTTGCTGTGCAATCCACAATGTTAGTTTCTGTTGCATGTTCATCCAGCTTTCTGCTGATGTATTTGTTGCTTTACTTATTCTTATTGCCATCTCCGGACTCAATGACGCTTTCTCATTAACAAACTCAGATAATGCTTTTCTGCTAACTCCAAGCATTCTTGCAGCATCAGTAATTGTAAGATTAAGTGGTTTCATTACATCTTCCAACAGTACCTTACCTGGATGCGTTGGTCTTCTAGTCATATAACCCCTTCCTTCATATCAGCTCTAATCTATCTCTTACTACACATATTATTGCAGTCATAACCATTGCTACGATTACAATTACCATTCCCACCTTATCGTAAGATGTATAGAACCCTTCTGAGAAATGCAGTTTTACATACTTGCCCCAGATTGTGCTGAGAATGACGAGTAGTGTAAATCCCAGAGAAGCAGCATACATGAGCGAAACAATTATGCTGGCCAGAAGATTTCTATCGCCATCACATTCAATCCCGAACGAATCCAAGTTTGATGCTACGATTATCCCCATGATAACAAGATAGACTATGGTTACAAAAAGAGCCTTCTGCCAGGATGCACATTCATAGCTGTTATGTATAAGTGCCATTATCAGCCCCACAAACATGATGCAGGAGAATTTTACCATTGGTCCTCCGGTCTGTTCATTTACTGTCAGCACAAGAATGATGATCTCAACAATGGCTATCAGAGCAATAGTACTGGCACGGGATTCGCCAGGTATTATGTCTTTAAGCCCCGGAAATTGAAACTGCAGTATAAATGAGCCAATAAGTCCTGTGAAAAAAGGCATCGCCCTGAATACGCCCAAAAATACAACGGCAACAATGGCAATAACAAGTGTCAATACAATATCAAGTAATAATCCTACCATCTTAACCCCCTATGATTTAGAAACAGGCTACTTCTTGGAAGCCGCCTTACTTAGTTTGTTGCTGTACACTGCGGCACGGCATAGGAACTTCAATTTTTCTACACCGTTCTTCATGAATACAGCTCTTTCTATGCCTTTTACGACACCTTTCTTGACTGCTTCGTTATACATCTTGCCAAGTCTGGCTCTTACTGAGGCAGGTGACTCATTGATATGATTCTCGATGAGAACCTGATCAACGTCCTTGAAAGTCTGAAGATCAGAGAGAGTAAACTCCCCATCCATCTTCCGGGACTCTGAGATCATGAGCTTAAGCGCAGTGGTGTAATCGTACCTCACCCTAGTGCTGTATTTCTCCTCTATCGCTTCCAGGATGAGGCTGTTAACAGTTACTTTCTGTTTGTCTGCAACCTTCTGAAGCTGCTTGTACAGATCTTCATTTATTGACAGATTGATTCTTGGCATATCATATCCTCCTATGAGTGTTACACATTCATCATAACACTTTGAGTATATGAGTGTTGCGCATATATGTCAACATGGATCTATACGACTCCGCTAGCCATGTCATGGCTAAGCTCGGATTGATAGTAGCTGCTCATTGTGGACGGCGCATTAAACAGCGCTGCCAACAAATAGTTCTTGATGTTACGAACCTTTGTAGTATTCTCTTTCATGCAGCCCATGACATACTCAAGATGCATGTTATTGAGCTTGAGAAACTTTGACTTAACAAGGTTTGTAGGATACTCGTTCTTTGAGATCCATATGCTCGGTTTCTGACAAAGAACTGTTTCCAACACCAGGTCATATATGCCTTCAATGATCTCTGTGTCTTGAGGATAACGCTCAAGCATAGTATCAACAGCCAGATTTTCCCTGACGATCTCAGCATAGGCATTATACTCATCATTCAGATCAGCCTTCATCGAAGAGATATGATTAGTAATAGTAATTAAATTAGTATTACTTGTATTATTATAATTAGGGTCGGAATTTCCGTGGTCTTGAACCCGAATTTCACGGGGTCTTGACTCCGATATTTCCGTGGTCTTGACCCCGATTTTTCCGGGGTCTGAAACATCAGCTTCAGATTCAGAACCCGATTTTTCCGGGGTCTGAGCTTCTGCTATGCCTTCAGAAATGAACTTCTTTAGGTATATGATTGTAGGCTTCCCTTGGCCCTGCTTTTTGCGCTCAATAAGCCCGAATTCTTCTAGTTTATTGAAGAGCACACGGATCTTATCGTCCCCAAAGCCCAGCATTCCTGAGGCTTCCTGCTGTGCAAAGTAGATAAAAGCCCTCTGCTGTTCATCAAACCACTTATTCTTGAGGGATAAAGACATCCTATCCAGCATAAGGCCGTAAAGAACCTTGGCAGACACGTCAAGCTCCTTAAAATAGGCATTTGTGAACAACAGCTTTGGTATTCTGTAAAAGGACAGCATCTCGGATTCTTGACCCTTGAAATAGTCAAATACGATTCTTTCGCTCAATCCTTTTTCCTCCCTTCGGTGAGTTAGTGCGACGCTCGGTGGATTTAGGTGGTGCAATTTCTGCACTACCCTATCAACTGAAACATGCGCCTTCTATTGAAATTCTTGACGTAGATCTTGCTTGGCTTGCCTTTGGCCTGAAGCTTATAGATAAGGCCAAACTCTTCAAGCTCGTTCATGCAGTCGATGATAGTGTGCCTGGAAAAAGAAATATCTTCCTCCAGCTTTCTGAGCGGATATATGATATAAACACGGTTTTCTTCGTCATACCAGTTATGCCTTTTTGCTTCACGCATCCGGTCTAAAAGAACTGCGTACAGCATCTTGGCCGAAGCTGACAGGGAAGAAAAGCTCTTCCCCGTCAGAAGTTCTTTCGGAATCTCTACAGAAGCAAACTGCTCAGCCTGGGTATTATAGAAATAGTCCATCATAGTCAGTTGTCCTCGCTTTCGTGGTTTCTCTTCCACTCCTCACAGAAGTCCAGAAGAATCTTCTCAATCTGTGTCTGAGAGTAGTAGGCAGGAAAGTACTGGTTGAGTTTGCGCTCGTTGAAAGTGATCTTCTTTCTTACATGAGGCGTGGACCTGTTCTTGATCAGAATATCTATCATCTGCTCTTGTGTGAGAGAATCATCTTCACGATAAGGTCTGAGCTCAATTAACTGCTCCTGCTTTATCATGCCGTTTTCGGTAATGTATTCGTATAGCCATTGCTGATAAGTATGATTAAAATAGGAAATCTCTACTCCTACAAAAACGGCAAGTTTTCCTTCATCAACCATTTTCAACAACTTGGGAATCAGTTCTGTAAGTCTGATGTATCTAAACACTTGCGTTCTGTTTAGTCCACTTGCCTTGCCAACAATGTCCCCTGAGTTTGACTTTGTTTCTTCAAGAAACAAAGTTCCTGTTAACTCTTTCCCTTGGTGCTTAATTGCATCCATTTTCATCTTAAAAGCAAATGCTCTTTCGCTAGGAAGAATCTCTTCCCTCTGCATGTTCGCATTAACCATGGCAATCGTGGCATCATCATTGGTCATTTCCTTGATGATTGCAGGAATCTTCCTAAGCCCGGCTCTCTTAGCTGCATGGAGTCTTCTGTGACCTGAAATCATCTCGTAAGTGCCTTCATCATCTGGTCTTACAAGAACCGGAGTAAGAACTCCGCTTTCCTTGATGCTTTCCACCAGTTCATCCATCTTTTCATCATCAACAACCCTGAAAGGATGATTCTCAAAGGGATATATAGTCATTACATCGAGATCTACAGTCCCCTCGGTGCTTGGAACACCGAGGAGCTCATCTATACTAGATAGCTTTACTTTCTGACCAACTCTTTGTGCCATTGTTCATAACCTCCTTTATGAAACTCGTGTAAGCAAATGCTGCCTTTCCTTTTGGATCATATTGGTACAGGCTGCTTCCGGAAGCGCTTATCTCAGCTGCTCTCACAGATAAAGGAATCTCTGTCGCAAAAACATTGATGCTTGATGAATAGACATCATAAATCTGAGCTGCAATATCTTTTGCATAGTTGGTTCTGTTATCCACCATAGTGATGAGAATTCCCTCAATTTCGAGCTTGGGATTGAGCTGACGCTTAACTCTTCCTATGGTCTTAATAAGCTGTTGCAGACCCTTTACAGGAAGATATGCAGCCTGACAGGGAATAATAACGGAATCTGCACAGGCAAGTGCATTTATAGTCATCATTCCAAGAGACGGCATACAGTCGATAATAATGTAGTCGTAAAGCTCTCTGGCCTTATCCACATACTCTCTGAGGATCGTCTCCCTGCTGATAACACCGGTCATGCTGATTTCCAGACTGGAAAGCTCTATATTGCCCGGCATCAGGTCAACTCCTTCAGAATGACGGATGAGTCCCCGTGAAACATCCACGGGCTCATCATTGATGATATTTACAAGGGCTGTAGCCAGGGAATAATCCAGTCTATCCGGCTCATCACAGCCAAGACTGATTGTCATTGACCCCTGGGGATCCGCGTCGATATTCAGTACCCTGTATCCTTCTCTTGCAAGCCCGATGCCCAGATTTACCGCAGAAACGGTCTTTCCGACACCCCCTTTTTGGTTTGCTACTGCTATGACCTTAGACATATCTTTTCCTCCTTATTCCTGAAATGACTCGATGAAAGCATCAATTTTTTCCGTGTTACACAGAACCACACCCTTTACCTTTCGAGTAGCCTTAGCGTCTTTTGCCAGCTGCTCAAATGTATGAAGCCCCATTGAGTAGAGTTCGGCTCCTTCTGCGTACCTTACATACTTTTTCTTGCCTTCCTTAACCAATTCTTCGATGTTATCAACCAGTTTTCTTCTTGCCATGTCTTCGTCCTCTCTTTTCAAATCCAATATGCAGTTTTTCTCGATGTATTCATCAAGAACATCCAGATCTACAAGGGCTGTCTTTCGTAGCTTTATATTTGCCTTGGCCTCCTTGCAGATATTCACAAATGACCAGTAAGCCATCGCATAGAGCCTCGCTCCCTGAGCGTAGGTGCAGTAGCGATGTTTCTTACCTTCCAGGTACTTTTCCAGATCAACTGGCGGTGGGGATTTTGAACGATTCATCTGTAACCTCCGTTTTTTGGTGTTACAGGATGTGATTTAAGAAAAAAGAATTGAGATTTTTAGAAATAAAAAAACCACATTTCCTCTTTTTAATAGAGAGAAATGTGGATTAGAATTAAGCTTCTTTGGATTCAAAAAGATATGAACCGCTTATTCCTCGAGACATTTGCCCCGGGATAAAGACTTTTCTCAAAATCTTTATCCCGTTTAAGTCGTTTTTGGACCATTTTTCGGACTTTTTTATGTCTACATATTCATCCATGGAAGCCCTGTTTCATGCTGGCAATCTGTACGTACTCATCCACTGACATACTATGATGTCCAATGGAATCGTTGTAAATCCAATGCATTTTTGGATTCAGCGGGTTCTCCACGGAGAAACGTGGTAAATACGCGAAGCTGTGTGTCATTTGCTTGATTTTAGCGTAGGGAACAGCAATACATCCCTAATTCCTGCGCTATTTGTCAGCAGCATGCACAGTCTGTCGATACCGTATCCGATACCGCCTGTTGGTGGCATACCGATCTCAAGGGCGTTGAGGAAGTCCTCATCTGTATGCTCAGCCTCTTCGTCGCCGGCTGCTGCGTTAGCATCCTGGGCTGCGAAACGCTCACGCTGATCGATAGGATCGTTGAGCTCTGAGTATGCGTTGCACATCTCCCATGTGTTGATGAAGAGCTCGAAACGCTCAACCTTCTCAGGGTCAGATGGCTTCTTCTTGGTAAGAGGTGAGATTGCAAGAGGGTGATCCATGATGAATGTAGGCTGGATCAGCTCTTTCTCGCAGAACTCCTCAAAGAAGAGGTTGATGATATCGCCCTTGGTATGACGATCCTCAAACTCGATGTGGTGCTCATTGGCAAGAGCCTTGGCCTCTTCGTCAGTCTTAACCTGGTCGAAGTCAACGCCTGCGTACTTCTTGATAGCGTCGTTCATTGTAAGACGCTCGAAAGGCTTACCGAGGTCGATGATGTTGTCGCCGTAAGGAATCTGTGTTGTACCGCAAACCTTCTCAGCAAGGTAACGGAACATGCTCTCTGTGAGCTCCATCATACCCTCGTAATCTGTATATGCCTGGTAGAGCTCCATAAGTGTGAACTCTGGGTTGTGTCTTGTGTCAGTACCCTCGTTTCTAAATACACGTCCGATCTCGAAAACTCTCTCAAGACCGCCAACGATAAGTCTCTTAAGGTAAAGCTCAAGAGAGATACGAAGCTTGCGCTCCTCATCAAGGGCATTGTAATGTGTAAAGAATGGTCTTGCAGCAGCACCGCCTGCGTTCTCAACAAGCATAGGTGTCTCAACTTCCATGAAGTCTCTGTCTGCAAGAAAGTTTCTGATCTCGCGAAGGATAGCTGATCTCTTCTTGAAGGTCTCTTTAACCTCCTCGTTCATGATGAGGTCAACGTATCTCTGTCTGTATCTGATCTCTGTATCTGTAAGTCCGTGGAACTTCTCAGGAAGTGGCATGAGAGATTTGGACAAAAGAGTCAGCTCCTTAACATGCACTGAAAGCTCTCCGGTACGTGTTCTGAAAGCAAAACCCTTAACGCCGATGATATCGCCGATATCCATCTTCTTGAACTCAGCATAAGCCTCATCGCCAAGGTCATTTCTGGATACGTACAGCTGCATGCGGCCATCTCTGTCCTGAAGTCCGGCAAAAGAAGCCTTACCCATGACACGCTTGCTGAGCATACGTCCTGCAAGGGATACGACCTTGTCAGCCGGGATATCTTCAAAAGGAACAACAACTGCCTTGCCCTCTTCATCTACAGGTGGTACAAACTCAAGAGTCTCGAAGTTGTCTCTGATATCCTGTGTGTGATGTGTCTGGTCATACTTGACGATCTGGAATGGGTCCTTGCCCTGAGCCTGAAGCTCTGAGAGCTTGTCTCTTCTGACCTGACGAAGGCGTCCCACATCTTCCTGTGGTGCATTGTTTTGCTGATTATTCTCTGCCACGATATTTCCTCCTAATTTTGCGGTGATAATATATAAGCCGACGATGGTTCGCCGGCTCAAATGTCATGTTTAAGGCTTTGGCAAAAGAGATTACTCTGCCTTAGTCTTGTCGATTGCAAGTACCTTGTACTTGAACACGCCAGCCTGTGTCTCTACAGAAACTGTCTGTCCCTTCTTGGCACCAAGTAAAGCCTTGCCTACAGGTGACTCATTTGAGATCTTACCCTTAAGGCTGTTAGCCTCCTGTGAACCTACGATCTTATACTCAAGGTCCTCGCCAAGCTCAAGGTCACGGATCTTAACATTACATCCGATGCTGATCTTGTTTGTATCTACATCCTCTTCAACTACTACCTCAGCGTTTTTGAGGATCTTCTCAAGTGCCTCAATTCTCGCCTCGATGTCACGCTGCTCATCTTTTGCTGCGTCGTACTCTGCGTTCTCTGAAAGGTCGCCCTGCTCTCTGGCTTCCTTGATCTTCTGAGCAACTTCCTGTCTCTTGTTTACCTTGAGGTCCTGAAGCTCGTCCTCGTATTTCTTGAGACCTTCATAAGTTAAGATGTTTTTCTTTTCCATAGTGCCTAAACGTCCTCCATAAGAAAAAGTCTAATCTATATAAATATTGCATTTTCTCTTTTTAACTTTGCTATTATACTGTTATTTATTTTCCGTGTCAACAATAGCGTCATGTAGCATAACCTGGCGACATGCGTCCTTAAGTGAAGCCATATCCGTCATCTGGTTGATCTCGTTCCTGAACCTGGCGCTGCCTGGCATTCCAGTGGTGTACCATGACACGTGCTTGCGCATCTCGCGGATTCCGATGTACTCGCCCTTGTATTTAAGCTGCATGTCAGCGTGTCTGATCACAGTGTCGTAGATCTCCTGGGCTGTTGGCCGCTCGCAGGCCTCTCCCTTTTCAAAAAAGCTAACAATCTCCCTGAAGATAAAAGGATTACCCTGAGCTGCTCTGGCTACCATAACGCCGTCGCACCCGGTCTCCTCAAACATTCTCTTGGCACTTGGTCCGTCCACCACGTCACCATTTCCAATTACAGGAATCTTCACTGCCTCTTTGACCTGACGGATTATATCCCAGTCAGCTTCTCCAGAGTAGTACTGCTCTCTTGTCCTGCCGTGAACCGCAACTGCTGCCGCTCCGCCTGCCTCTGCTGCCAGCGCACACTCAACTGCGTTTATGGAATTCTCGTTAAACCCTTTACGGATCTTGACCGTAACGGGCCTGTCAGACACCTGGAAAAGAGCTCTCACCAGCCTCTCAATAAGTCCCGGATCCTTCATAAGAGCAGACCCTTCACCATTTCCAACAACCTTTGGAACAGGACATCCCATGTTGATATCAACGATGTCAAAAGGCCTGTCTTTTATCATGTCATAGGCCTTCTGCATGATCTCCGGCTCTGAGCCAAAAAGCTGCAGGGAAACCGGATGCTCTTTTTCATGGATCTCAAGAAGCATGTTGGTGTTGCGATTCTTGTAGGTGATGGCCTTGGCGCTTATCATCTCCATGCACACCAGACCTGCACCCATTTCGCTGCATAAAACTCGAAAAGGCAGGTCCGAGACACCTGCCATTGGTCCTAAAATTATGTTGTTGTCCAGAGTTACGCTGCCAATCTGCAGCTTACCGTATCCGGGCATAGTATCAGTCTTCCTCTAGTATATCCGCAGGATTCTCGTGAAGCACGTAGATCCTGTAGTAAAGTCCAAGGGCCTCGAAAAGGTCCTGTCTCTTTCTCCTTACTTCGCTCACAAGAAGACCAGCTGTGATCTCATCGTAGGTGATGTCCTCTTCGTCGGCGTTGGTCTCGATTGAGATGCTGCCATCCTCCTCAAAGACGATGGTGAAGATTCCGCCTGCTTCCTGAGTAAAAAGGACGCTAATGATGTTAAGCTCCTTCTTGATGCTCTCAGGAATCTGTCTGAAGATCGGGTTAAAGTAGTACTTCTGCTCGTAGGCATTGGCGCCGCACAGAACCACTCTCTCCCCTGCAACCTTCTCAAACTCGCGGGACTTATTGGTCTTTTGCATCTCGTCTATCTTGAGGTCTTCCTTGGTCTCTTCCTGGAGCTCCTCCTCGAAGTCGTCCTCAGGAATGATCCCTTCAAATTCTCTTTTGTATTCTCTCTCAAAATCCTTAGCGCTCATATCTCTCACTCCGGCTGATTGGTATCATCAAATTCTTTGTTCTGTGGTTTGTTCTTTCTATTCTTGTTGTACAGGATCTGCAATCCCTTAAGGGTAAGGGTTGGATCGTAGATGTCGATGGTGTCTGTCTCGTTGGCAATAAGTCTTCCAAGACCGCCTGTTGCTACGACCTTCATCTCAGGGCAGTTTGAAGCTTTTTTGATCTCATTGATAATGTACTCTGTCTGGCCGATCTGTCCATAGATAAGTCCGGCCTGCATGCAGGAGATGGTCTCCCTTGCAAGGATTGATTCGGGCTTTTTGATCTCAATCTCAGGGAGCTTGGCTGTGCCTTCCCAGAGAGCCTTAGCCGAGATCCTGATACCAGGAGAAACAACGCCTGCGTAGAACTCGCCCTTCTCATTGATTGGAACGTAGGTTGTAGCTGTTCCAAAATCAACAACCAGAACTGGTCCGCCGTAGATCTCGTAAGCTGCAACTGAATCAACGATAAGGTCAGGGCCTACTTCCTTGGGGTTATCTATTGTCACCTTGATACCGGTCTTGATGCCAGGTCCCACAATGTAAGGCTTCTTGCCGATATACTTGACGATGGCATTTACCAACGCATGCATAACCTGTGGCACAACGCTTGCGATCATTACGCCTTCGATCTTGTCCTTGCTAACTCCGTTCATGCCAAGCATGTTGAGAAGCTGCGCGCCGTACTCATCAGAAGTATGAGCTGTCTTGGACATCATCCTGAAAGATGTCATAAGCTCCTCTCCGTCAAACACGCCAAAGGTAATATTGGTATTTCCTACATCAATAACCAGAATCATGACTATTACTCCTATACGTAACTATATAATCCGCGGACGGAAACTTCCCCCGCACCAATAACTCTGATATCTCCAGGCGCCGCTTCAACAAGCAATTCGCCCTTTTCTGTAATTCCAAGAGCACGTCCCTCAAAGCCATCCTTAGGGTCAAGGACTCTTACCATCTCGCCCTTGTTGATGAGCCTTCTTTCGTACTGCTCTTTTAATGAAGACAGATCGTAGCCTTCCTGGAACTTCTCATAGTTTTCTTCAAACCGATCCATAACCCGGGCCACTACAAGGCTCCTGTCCACTCTTTTTCCAGTCTGGGACAAAAGAGATCCCGCGATCTCCCTAATCTCATCCGGGAACTGGGTCATATTTACATTTATCCCAACTCCAATAACTACATCAGAAATTGTGTTGTCAGAATTCATGTGGAGCTCTGTAAGAATACCACAGATTTTGCGCTTGTCAATGACAACGTCGTTAGGCCACTTGATCCGGGCACTTGTTTCTCCCAGCGCCAGGTCAACGCCTTCCGCGACGGACAATCCCATCACCAGTGTCAGCATTGATACGCGATCTGCAGGCGCTTTGGGCCTCACCACAAGACTCATTGCAATGTTGGTTCCTGCAGGAGTCTCCCAGCTTCTGCCACGAGACCCTCGTCCGGAATCCTGCCTGTCTGCTACGACAAGACTTCCGTGAGGTGCTCCCTCTTTTGCCAGGTCCCTTGCATCATCGTTGGTGGAACCTGTAACTTCCTTATATACAATGTTGCAGGCAGCCCATTTGGTGTGGAGCTGCCTTTCAATTTCCTGTTTATTAAGCATGTTCTCTTGCTTCCTGAAAAGCAGCGTCGCTTCTCATTTCTTCAAAGTTGCGTACATTACTGCTTTGATGGTGTGCATTCTGTTCTCAGCTTCCTGGAACACGATTGATCTGTCTGACTCGAAGACTTCATCTGTAACTTCCATCTCATCAAGACCATATTTAGCCTTGATCTCTTTTCCAATACCTGTGTTGAGGTCGTGGAAAGATGGCAGGCAGTGCATGAATACGCAGTCTGGGCCAGCGTTGTTCATAACGTCCATGGTCACGCGATAAGGCTCGAGATCCTTGATGCGCTCCTCCCAAACTTCATCAGGCTCGCCCATGGATACCCAGATGTCAGTTGAGATAACGTCTGCGCCCTTGGTGCCTTCCATAACATCCTCTGAGAAGTCGATGACTGCGCCGGTCTCTTTTGCGATCTCTCTGCAGGTGTTAACAAGGTCCTCTGAAGGGAAGTACTTCTTATTAGAAACTGCGGTGAAGTGCATGCCAAGCTTAGCACACATAACCATCAGTGAATTGCCTGTATTGTAGCGGGCGTCTCCAAGGTAAACCAGGTGAATTCCCTTGAGCCTTCCAAAGTGCTCTTTTATTGTGAGGGCGTCAGCCAGCATCTGTGTTGGGTGGAACTCGTTGGTAAGTCCGTTCCATACTGGCACCTTGCTGTACTTGGCAATAGTCTCAACGATCTCCTGATCAAATCCTCTGTACTCGATTCCGTCGTACATACTGGCAAGGACTCTCGCTGTATCTGCGATGCTCTCCTTTTTGCCGATCTGGGAATCTGTTGGGTTAAGGTATGTTGAGCCCATACCAAGGTCGCTTGCTGCTACTTCAAAGGAGCATCTGGTTCTGGTACTGGTCTTTTCAAAAATAAGAGCAATGTTCTTACCCTTAAGTTCGTCGTGAAGAATGCCCTGCTGCTTCTTGGCCTTGAGCTCTCCAGCCAGGTCGATCAGGTACTCAATCTCTTCAGTAGAAAAATCCAGTAGTTTCAAAAAGTCACGTCCATACAAGTTCATTGTGATACTCCTCCTATCAGAAAATATAGTAAATCATACCACATTACTGTAATTCGTGAAAGTAAAAGTCCGCAGACAGTTGGTTCTGCCTGCGGACACTAATATCATTATTACCAGAATACGTGAGCTCCGATGATGATGCCCTCTCTTCCGTTTGCACGTCTGAAGTGGAGCGCGCTGCCAACTGTTGTATCGCCGTTAAGCGCTGCCTGAGCGGCCTGATAGTTGGTATCACTGATCTTGCCTGAGTTGTAAACTCTTGCAACAGTACCGTTAAGAGCTGGTGTAAACTGACCTGATGCGTAGATAACACCGTAGATACTGTTAGGATAAGCACCGGACTTAACACGGTTCATAACAACCGCACCAACCGCAACTCGTCCTTCATAAGGCTGGTTACCAGCTTCGCACTGGATAAGTGCTGCAAGGAGCTTGACCTCATCAGCATCTGCGCTGACTGCTCCGCGGTTCTTGGTGAGAGACGCTTTCTTTTCAGCCTCCTCACGGATCTTGATGGCTGCTATGGTCTCGCCTGCATCAATCTTGAATGAAGTAGTAACAAACTCGGACTGAACGTATGCCTTCTCATCGTTGTAATCAACGCTGATCCAGCCATCGCCTGTGTCCTCGATAAGATCAACAAATGCGTTCTCTGTAAGAACACCTAAAACTTCTGCGTTAGAAGAAGCCTCTGCTCGAACATTGAGTGCGCTTGAATTGCTGGTAACGATCTGTTTTCCAACATCCTGCGCAAGGCTCTCTGCCTCATCGTCAAATAAAAGGTACTCGTCCTTGGCCCATCCAATAAGGTCTCCAGATTGGATCTTGGTCCAACCGTCCTGTCTGTCTAATATCTTGCCGCCGCAGTCCTTGTAAAGAACTCCGACCTTGATTGAATCTTCGTTGGGCTCTTCCCTGACGTTCATCACTGTGCTGACATTTGCCATAAAGATATTGGACTCCTGCTCCTCTTCTTCCTGAAGAGAACCGGTCCTCTCTGCGTTGGCTGCAACCTGAACTTCTGTTGCAGAATAGTCAACACCAAGTGGTGACAATGGGCTGATTATATTTGAAATTCCTGTAGAAAGCTCTAAATAGCTTGTAGCTCTGTTTCTTGCCTCTACAGTTAACCCCTGGGATAAAAAGCAAACTACCGCAAGTGCTATTACAAGCACATGACGGAAAATCCCACGGGATAACTTAAGTGCATTGTCCATACCTTTGCTATCCTCTAAAACTACTCTCATAAATTGTTACAATTTTGTTTCAACTTATTAAGATTAAGATAATCCGTTGGTAATATTAGCATAAGATATGATTTTTTGTCAAATTTTCGATAGGAAATTAGAGACTTTTACTCTTATCGATGCACGCTGTTACAGCATCCATCACTACTCCGCGGAAACCACCTTCCTCAAGTGCCCTTACAGCCTCGATTGTGGTGCCTGCAGGTGAGCACACCATGTCCTTGAGCTCTCCAGGGTGCTTGCCTGTCTCAAGAACCATTTTTGCACTTCCAAGAACTGACTGAGCAGCGAACTCGTAAGCCTGTTTCCTTGGCATTCCACCTGCTACAGCCGCATCTGCCATAGCCTCGATGAAAAGAAATACATAGGCCGGAGATGATCCGCTTACACCTACAACTACGTCCATGAGAGTTTCTGGAACTGTGTAGGCCTTACCAAAGCTCTCAAGGAGCTCTTTTACAAAGTGATAATCATCGTCACTTACAAGATCATTTCTGCAGACTGCAGAGCATCCCTCTCCTACAAGGGCAGGAGTGTTTGGCATTACTCTGATGATCTTGGTGGGTTTCTCAAACTCTTTTTCAATCCAGCTGATAGTCTTGCCTGCTGCGATGCTGACAATTACCTTGTTCTCATCTACTGAGTCCATAATGTCGGCGATGACAACCTTAAGAAACTGGGGCTTAACTGCAAGGACGATAATGTCCGCCTCCTTGGCAACAGCTGCGTTGGAGCTCCTGGTCTGGATGCCATACTTGCTGGCAACCTTCTGGCAGGTGGCTTCTGTCTGAGCTGCACCAATTATCTCATTGGGTCCCATGAGGCCCTTCTGAAGAATACCGCCAATCATGGCCTTTGCCATATTGCCAAGTCCGATAAATCCCAGTGTCATTTCAAGTTACCCCCTTCTTTGTCTTGAAGCTTCGAATGTAAGAATTGCTGCTGAAGTGGCCGCGTTCATGGATTCCACTTCCCCCTTCATTGGGATAAGGACGTACTCTGAAGCAGCATCCGCTGTCTCTTTTGTAAGTCCGTTACCCTCATTGCCTATAAGAAAAGCTGTTGGCCTTGTATAGTCAAACTCGTCATAGCTCTTTTTCCCTTTAAGGTGAGCTGCGTAGGTTGCGATGCCACGGCTGTTTAGCTCTTTTACCATCTCGGGAACATTCTCTACATATATAAATGGCATTCTGAAAATGGATCCCATGGTGGAGCGGATAACCTTTGGGCTGTAGATATCTGCTGAGCCCTTGGACAGGATGATTCCTGTAACTCCTGCGCCTTCGCCGGAACGAAGCATGGTTCCAAGGTTTCCAGGATCCTGGATGTTCTCAAGGATTAAAAGGAGCGGAGAATTCTCTTTTCCCAAAGCGCTCTGATTGTAGCCCTCAAGGACCTCCTCAAGGGTGTAGGGATACTGCCTTATGACTGCAAGGACGCCCTGAGGTGTCTGGGTGTCTGCCATCTTGTTCATGACTTCCTCGGAAACAGTCTCTGCGCCGTATCTCCACAGGATCTCCTTGTCCTCTTCGGATGCGGTGTTTACGAACTTCTCAGTGACGTAAACCTCGGAAACCTGAAGTACTGGAGCCTCCCTAAGCATTTTCATTCCTTCTATAATAAAGACACCGTCTTCTCTTCGTGCCTTTGACTTCTGACCGTAGGCCACAACGCGCTTAACGCGGTCATTGCTGGTACTGGTGATCATAATACTCTCTCCTGTGATAATTGTGAGTACACTTATACTACCACATGTTAATTAATTATTACATATGAAAACATATTTTTAGGAAACAAAAAAGCCACCGACACGCTAAGTGCCGATGGCTGCTATTCTGTATTAGATTGTACGTGCGATCTCGTACATGTACTCGTTGATGTTCTTGGTCATTGCAAGAGCCTCGTCGATGTCGTAATCAACGAACTGGCCGTTGCGGTAACCTACTACTCTGTTGGTCTTGCCTGCTGCAAGGATATCTGCTGCATAGCATCCCATCATTGATGCGTAAACACGGTCCTTACATGTTGGGCTACCACCACGCTGCATGTAACCAAGGATTGAAGCTCTGGTCTCAAGACCTGTAGCTGCCTCGATTCTGCGGGCCATTGATGTTGAGTGTCCGATACCCTCAGCGTTTACGATGATGTGATGTGTCTTGCCCTTCTTACGGTTGTCGATGATATTGTCGATGATGCGCTGCTCGTTGTAGTCATACTTCTCAGGAAGAAGGATGTCGTCTGCACCGTTGGCGATTGAGCACCAAAGAGCGATGTATCCTGCGTGACGTCCCATAACCTCTACGATTGAAACTCGCTCGTGAGATGATGATGTATCACGGATCTTGTCGATAGCGTCCATAGCTGTGTTGATAGCTGTATCGAATCCAATTGTATAGTCAGTGCAAGCAATATCAAGATCGATTGTTCCTGGAATTCCTACAGTGTTGATGCCCTGAGCTGAAAGTTTCTGAGCTCCGCGGTATGAACCGTCGCCACCGATAACTACCATTCCATCAATTCCATGTTTGCGGCACACCTCTGCGCCCTTAGCCTGTCCTTCAGGTGTTGTGAACTCCATGCAACGAGCTGTTCCAAGGATTGTTCCACCTCTCTGGATGATATCTGAAACGCTTCTGCGGTCCATATCAATGATCTCTTCATTGAGAAGACCCTGATAGCCCTTCTTGATTCCCTTAACCTTAAGTCCGTTTGCAAGTGACTTACGAACTACTGCACGGATTGCGGCATTCATTCCAGGTGCGTCACCGCCGCTGGTAAGTACGCCGATAGTCTTGATCTGCTTTGCCATATTAGTATCCTCGATTCTGTTTCTTAACCTAATTGCCGGTACAGTCCCCTGCTGAACCGACGCAAATCGTTACAATATTAACGTTTTCTAACTTATTATATTATCGCATGTCTTGGCAAACTGCAAGAATTTCTTGCGCATTCCTCAAATTGATATCTCGGCCCCTAAATGATATCATGGAAAGGAAGTTTTGGGAGGGTTAATAATGGCATTTGCGCATCTTCACGTCCACACAGAATACAGTCTTTTGGACGGTTCCAATAAGATAAAAGAATATGTGAAGCGCCTCAAGGACCTCGGCATGACAGCCGGGGCTATTACTGACCACGGCGTTATGTACGGAGTCATTGACTTCTACAAGGAATGTCGCGCGGGTGGCATTAATCCCATCATCGGGTGTGAAGTTTACGTCGCCCCTGGCTCCCGCTTTGAAAAAGAAACTGCCGGCGACCACGACAGATACTACCACCTGGTACTTCTTGCAGAAAATAATGTTGGTTACGCCAACCTTTCACATATCGTAAGCCGCGGATTTACTGAAGGCTACTACTACAAGCCCCGTATCGACATGGAGCTTTTGGAGCAGTACCACGAGGGTATCATAGCTCTTTCTGCATGTCTTGCAGGTGAGATTCCCCGTAACATCATCAAGGGTGCTCCAGACAAGGCAAAAGAGGCAGCTATCCGCTTCGACAATATTTTCGGCCATGGAAATTTCTTTTTGGAACTTCAGGACCATGGCATTCCAGAGCAGCGTCAAGTCAACACCACTCTCCTGGCTCTCTCTGACCAGCTTGATATTCCGCTGGTTGCAACTAACGACTGTCACTACACCTACGCTGACGACGCAGAGGCTCACGACCTTCTTTTATGCATTCAGACTGGTAAAAAAGTCTCCGACGAAGATCGCATGCGTTATGAGGGCGGTCAGTACTATGTAAAAAGTGAAGAGGAGATGAGAGCTCTTTTCCCATATGCGCAGCAGGCTCTGGACAACACCCAGAAGATCGCTGACAGGTGCAATGTGGAGATCGAGTTTGGTGTTACCAAGTTGCCACACTTTGAGGTTCCTGAGGGGTACGACTCCTGGACATACCTCAACAAGCTATGTCTTGATGGTCTTCACGAGCGCTATCCTGATGATGATGGCACGTTAAAAGAAAAGCTGGACTACGAGCTTGGCGTTATCAAACGCATGGGCTATGTTGATTACTTCCTTATTGTATGGGACTACATCAACTACTGCCGCGAGAATGGCATCGCTGTTGGCCCGGGACGTGGCTCTGCGGCGGGCAGTATCGTGTCCTACTGCATGCACATCACCAACATTGATCCTATCAAGTATGATCTTCTCTTCGAGAGATTCCTTAATCCTGAGCGTGTGTCCATGCCCGATATCGACGTGGACTTCGAGTACGAGCGCAGGCAGGATGTTATAGATTACGTCACTGAGAAATACGGCGCTGACAAGGTTGTGCAGATCATCACCTTCGGTACGCTGGCTGCCAAGGGCGTTATCAGGGATGTGGCGAGGGTTATGGATCTGCCTTACAGCTATGGCGATCAGATAGCCAAGATGATCCCTAACGAGCTTGGTATCACGCTGGCCAAGGCGCTGACCATGAATCCCGAGCTTCGCAAGCAGTACGAGGAGGATCCTACGGTTCACAAGCTCCTTGATATGTGCCAGAAGCTGGAGGGCCTTCCTAGGCATACTTCCATTCACGCGGCGGGCGTTGTTATCTGCCAGGCTCCTGCTGAAGATCTGGTGCCACTTTCAAGGTCCGCTGAAGGTAACATCACTACTCAGTTCACCATGACCACCATTGAGGAGCTGGGACTTCTTAAGATGGACTTCCTGGGACTCAGGACCCTGACTGTAATTAAGGATGCTACGAATTTTGCCAACCAGTCTCTTGGACTTAAGCCAGGAGACGAAGGTTACATTAATATAGATGAGATCGATTACAACGACCCTCAGGTTCTTGCTTCTATCGGAACCGGCAGGTGCGATGGAATATTCCAGCTGGAGTCTGGCGGAATGCAGGCCTTCATGAAGGAGCTTAAGCCCCAGTCTCTGGAAGACATTATCGCGGGAATATCTCTTTATCGCCCGGGTCCTATGGACTTTATTCCAAAGTATATCGCGGGCAAGAACGACTCTGGTTCAATCAGCTACGCGACACCAGAGCTCAAGCCTATCCTGGAGCCAACCTACGGCTGTATCGTTTACCAGGAGCAGGTTATGCAGATCGTTCAGCAGCTTGGCGGCTATACTCTTGGACGAGCTGACCTTGTTCGCCGTGCCATGAGTAAGAAAAAGCAGCACGTCATGGAAGTTGAGCGAGAGAACTTCGTCAATGGTAATGACAAAGAGGGCGTTCCTGGCTGTGCTTCCAAGGGAATCTCCGGAGAAGTTGCCAACGCCATCTACGACTCCATGATGGACTTTGCAAAGTACGCTTTCAACAAGTCTCATGCTGCCTGCTACGCAGTTGTAGCGATCCAGACCGCATGGCTTAAGTACTACTACCCTGTTGAGTTTATGGCAGCTCTCATGACTTCAGTCATTGATAATCCTGGAAAAGTGTCTGGATATATCATGAGCTGCAGGAATATGAATATTACGCTGTTGCCACCTGATGTTAATAAGGGGTACAGTGGATTCTCAGTGGCGGAGGTAGTTAAGGAAGATGGCTCTCGTGAGAAAGCTATCCTATATGCACTTACAGCGATCAAGGGTATTGGACGCCCTGTGATCAACGCGATTGTCAGGGAGCGAGAAGCCCGCGGCGAATTCAAGGATCTTAACGACTTCCTTACAAGGATGCAGGACGGAGCTGGCGGCGAAGTAAATCGTCGTGCTATCGAGAACTTCATCAAGGCTGGCGCTTTTGACTGTTTCCCTGGAACAAGAAAACAGAAGATGACCATCTATGGCCAGATCATGGACCAGCTCAAAGGTGCTGGCAAAAACAGCATGGCAGGCCAGATGTCTCTTTTCGACATCGCAGGCGAAGACAGCAAGAAACAGTACGAGATCCCTCTTCCTAACGTAGGCGAGTTCGACAAGGAGCTCATGCTTGAATTCGAAAAAGAGGTTCTTGGATTCTATATAAGCGGACATCCTCTTGAGGAATACATCTCTCTTTGGAAGAAAAAGATCACTAATACTACAACTGACTTCTATCTTGATGAGGAGACAAACGTTCCGGAAGTTCGCGATGGATCCAACGTCATGATAGGCGGAATCATCAGCGACAAGAAGATCAAGTACACCAAGAACGACCAGATCATGGCGTTCATTACTTTGGAAGACCTGGTTGGCTCTGTGGAAGTCATCGTATTCCCTAAGACCTACGAAGCAAATGCTCCCCGTCTTAACGAGGACGCCAAGGTCTTTATCGAAGGCCGCGTCTCAGTAGAAGAAGACCGCGACGCCAAGCTTATCGCCAGCAAGATCCTTACCTTTGACGAGATGCCAAAGACTGTGTGGATAAGGTTTGGCAGTAAAGAGGCCTATGAAGCCAAAGCGGAAGTGCTCGACAAACTTATTGCAGAGAGCGATGGTGGCGATGAAGTCGCTATCTACCTTGGCGACACCAAGCAGGTCAAGAAACTCGGCCGCAGCCAGACCATCCGCGCCGACAAAGACATGCTGTCTATCATGGCGGAGGAATTTGGAAAAGATAACGTGCAGCTGAGCTGAGGGACAACTGGTGAATTTCTTTATACACAAAAAAGGTGACCACTTTCGTGGTCACCTTTTATTCGTTGTATGTTGTCAGATATTACTGAACTGCCTTCTTGAGCTCCTCAGCCTTGTCTGTCTGCTCCCAAGGAAGGTTAAGATCGTTGCGGCCAAAGTGTCCGTAAGCAGCTGTCTGCTTGTAGATAGGACGACGAAGGTCGAGCATCTTGATGATACCAGCTGGACGAAGGTCGAATACCTTACGAACTGCCTCTGTAAGCTTCTCATCAGAAACCTTACCTGTGCCAAATGTATCAACGAGGATTGATGTAGGCTGTGCTACACCGATAGCGTATGAAAGCTGGATCTCTGCTCTGTCTGCAAGGCCTGCTGCTACGATGTTCTTAGCAACATATCTTGCTGCGTAAGCTGCAGAACGGTCAACCTTTGTGCAGTCCTTACCAGAGAAAGCTCCGCCGCCGTGACGAGCTGCTCCACCGTATGTGTCAACGATGATCTTACGTCCTGTAAGTCCAGCGTCACCCTGAGGTCCGCCGATTACGAAACGTCCTGTAGGATTGATGTAGATCTTAGTATTTGCATCAACCATAGAAGCATCAACTACTGCATCGATAACGTACTTCTTGATGTCAGCGTGGATCTGCTCCTGAGTAACCTTCTCATCGTGCTGAGTTGAAATAACGATAGCCTCAAGTCTCTTTACCTTGCCGTTCTCGTCGTACTCAACAGATACCTGGCTCTTACCATCTGCTCTGAGGTAATCAAGAGTTCCGTTCTTTCTAACCTCTGTGAGCTTCTTTGTAAGCTTGTGTGCAAGGCTGATTGCGTATGGCATATACTCCTCAGTCTCGTTTGTTGCGTAACCAAACATCATACCCTGGTCACCAGCACCGATTGCCTCAAGCTGCTCATCTGTCATCTGGTTCTCTCTAGCCTCAAGTGCCTTATCAACACCCATAGCGATATCAGCTGACTGCTGATCAAGAGCTACAAGTACAGCACATGTGTTGCCGTCGAATCCCTTAGCTGAGTTGTCATAACCGATCTCGCAGATTGTCTCTCTTGCGATCTTAGCGTAATCAACGTTAGCCTTTGTTGTGATCTCACCTGTGATGAGAACGAAACCTGTGCATGCTGCTGTCTCGCAAGCTACACGGCTCATTGGGTCCTGTGCCATGCAGGCATCAAGGATTGCGTCAGAGATGTTATCGCAGATTTTGTCAGGATGTCCCTCTGTTACTGACTCTGATGTGAAAATAAACTTATCCATTTTGTTTCCTTTCTGTGTATGAATACACTGCGCGTTGCCTACAGCTCTTTTCCCGGGCTATTAGCATTAGCGCGTAAAAAATCCGCTTGTTGCGTGCACAAACAAGCGGAACTGATTAACACTCAGATCCTCTTATTGCTCGTTGTGTCATAAGTTGTCATGACAGTTGCACGCTCAGGTTGGCACCTTCCTGACTGATCAAGGGGTTGCCGTGGCTTCCCAGGTCCTATGTACCTCCACCACTCTGAATAAGAGAACAGTTACAATATACCATTCAGACACATTATCTCGTGTCCGTTCTATGATGATACATTATGTCGCCCATAAAAGCAATAGGGCAATTGATTATTTTTATCTATAATTTCTATTAAATTGATCATTGTTTTTATCACACAAAAGACCAGCCGTTTCCGACTGGTCTTTTGTTCGGGTAAGTATTTCTTTGTTAGATGAGGTGTGTTATATGCATAATCTTTAAATACTTAATTCTTGATACTTAGTTCTCTTCTTTTTTACGTGCTACCATTGTAAGCATTGTTGCAACTGCTGCCATAGCTATTGCAAATATCCTTATTGGAAGATTGGTTGTATCGTCTGTACTTCCTCTTCTTGCTCCAAGAACTGCTGCACCGCTGTTTGTTGCAACTACTGTGTTATCTCTTCTCTCTCCAAGAACTGCTGCTAATGGAACGGGCTGCTCTACTATTGTAGCCACAGGTACAGGAACTACTGAAGGTGCTGGAGTTGGCTCAGGTCCTGGCCCTGGTCCTGGAGTTGGCTCTGGTCCTGGTCCAGGTGTTGGCTCTGGTCCTGGTCCAGGTGTTGGCTCTGGTTCTGGTTCTGGCTCTGGCTCTGGTTCTGGCTCTGGTTCTGGTGGATTAATTGTAATGTTGTTGCCAGTAGGTGTAAGTGAATTGTTGAAAATAGTCACGTCATAGATATCAGTAAGTACTGTAACCTCTCCTGTTTCCGAGATGGTACCTATTACGTGAAGGTTGTGCCCAACGCTTCCTATACTTGGGCCTGCATTGTTATCATTTGATGGGATTAGTCTTTTGAACCATGCATAGCCTTCCTGACTATTATTTCCATTAGTTCTTCCATAACGATAGTAAACTACTTCCTTTACCTTGCCATTTTTCTCAATAATTCCGATGTATATTGTTTCTGGCTGGTCTTTTAATGCTGTAGGGAGTTCTGAAAACGTATTTTGATTATTTTCTTTATGATCGATTGCTATTGAATATCCATCAGTATGAACCCAAGTTAATATATCAATCTGTTCTAATAAGTTTGCAATAAAATCTTGAGAGATTTCTTCTGAAGTTGGCACTGTGGTGGTTAATGTATTTTGATTAACTTCATAGGTTCCTTCCTCCAGATCTGCTATCCTTTCATCTTTGGCAGTCTCTGAAAGATTTGTTTCAGTAGTAGAACTTTCTGTCTTTGTAACCTCTGCAAAAGTAACCACTCCTGTCTCTTCATCTTCTGAATATGTGTAAAACTTTTCGTTGCCTTCTTCATCAGTCACTACATATACATCCTGGCCGTTAATCTGCTGAACTGATACTGTACCAGCATCATCGCCAAGATTTTCTGCTAAAACATCTGCAGGTGTCTGAGCAGGTTCATTTTCTGAAGGATCATTATCTGACGACTTATCCTCTTCAGGAGCAGTAGCCTTGGTTTCAGCTGCTGGTGTTTCAGCTACTGGTGTTTCAGTTTCTGAACCAGGAGTTTCGTCCTTATCAGCATCTACTGGCTCTTCTTCCTCTTCGGGATCTTTATCGTCTTTATTACCTTTGTTGTCTTTATTGTCCTTATTACCCTTGTTGCCTTTTACTTTCTTAGTAAAATCTTCTGCAACAAGAGCTTCTTCTGCTTTTTCAGCTTCCTCGACAGGGGCTACTATTTCTTCTGCAGGAGCTACTTTTTTCTCCTCAGGAGCTTCTTTTTTCTCTTCAGGAGCTTCTTTTTTCTCCTCAGGAACTTCTTTTTTCTCCTCAGGAACTACTGCTTCTGCAGGAGCTTCTTTTTTCTCCTCAGGAACTACTGCTTCTGCAGGAGCTTCTGCTGGAGCTTCTTCTGATTTTTCTACTTCTGCAGCGGGAGCTGGTGCTTCCGGAGCAGGAGCTTCTACTTCACCTTCTGCCAGGGCTTTTACAGAAGCGAAGTCGCTACAGAAGCCACCAGCTATAAGCGTTACAGATAATACAAAAGTTAAAAGTTTCATCCATCTCTTATGCATATATTTGCCCTCCTCATTTATTCCTCATTGGTTCCTCATTGGTTCTATAGGTACAGTGTAAACAATGCCCCATCATAAAAATCATCATATTTTACCACCTATTTTCTTTTAACGATTGTTTAGAATATAGGCATAATCAGGTTATAAATAGGCAATAATTGTTTATAATCCAATCATGATTTATGCCACAAATGACATGAGATTATGCAATTCTGTCTGTTTTCAAATGATATCAAACAAAAAAGACGGCCCTCCACTGTTTGGAAAGCCGTCATTTTAATTTTACTTTCATGGATTTACAGGACAACCTATGGGCGTTGTGGCCACCGGTTATCAGTCATTAGCGTTACCCCTAAAGATAACAATACCCTTTTTCTTAAATTTCTTAGGAGCCTCGTTCCCAGCGGCATCACTAGCTGGGCGCTTGACTGCTTCAGCATCAACGGCAGGCTTGTGTTCTGCCTTCTTGACTGCTGGCTTTTTAGTAACTCCACTTGCCTCTGCAACCTGCTGAACTACGGAAGTTTTCTTGGGAGCTGCCTTCTTTTCAGGAGTGCTAGCCGCCTTAGGAGCTGGCCTCTGAGCAGCCTTGGCTGCTGCCTCTGCAGCTACCTTGGCAGGATCGCCAAGCTTCATGGTAAGAGAGATTCTCTTCTTATCAAGCTCAACATCAAGAACCTGGACATCAACGATATCTCCTACGCTTACAGCCTCGAGCGGATGCTTGATGAACTTGTCTGTGATGTGAGAAATGTGTACCAGTCCATCCTGGTGTACACCTATATCTACGAAACAACCGAAGTCGATTACGTTTCTAACAGTTCCCTTAAGGATCATGCCAGGCTTAAGGTCCTTCATATCAAGGACGTCGCTTCTAAGGATAGGAGCAGGCATGTTCTCACGAGGGTCTCTTGATGGCTTCTCAAGCTCTGACAGAATATCTGTAAGAGTGATCTCACCAATTCCAAGCTCCTCAGAGAGTTTCTTTTTCTCAGCCTCTGTTACCTTCTTGGAAAGGCTTCCTGCTGCTCCAGCGCCATTTCCTGCACCAGCAGCGCCGTTACCAGCTGCGTTTCCGCCTTTGCCACGGCCATTGTCAGCACCATCATCCACTACTGCAAGATTGCTTCCAGCAAGGGCTGCTGCAAGAGCTGCGCCCATAGCTGTGCTTGTATTTCTGATAACTACCTGCTTAGGCTTCTTGGCAGGGCGAGGTCTGTCACCGCCTTCGCTCTTAGGCTTCTCCATGGCTGCCTTGGCTGCGTTCTTCTGGGCAGCTCTGACATCATCGAAAGTAATTCCAAGCTTGTCCATGAGCTTTAATGTAGCTTCATAGGACTCAGGGTGAACACTGGTTGCATCAAGAGGGTTCTCGCCGTCTGCGATCCTTAAGAATCCAGCGCACTGCTCATAAGCCTTAGGTCCAAGCTTAGGAACTTCAAGGAGTTCCTGTCTTGTCTTGAACTTACCGTGCTCTTCTCTGTAATCAACGATGTTCTTGGCAATAACTTTGCTGATACCTGAAATATACTGAAGGAGTGGAGCAGATGCAGTATTGAGATCAACTCCAACCTTGTTAACACAATCTTCTACTACGCCCTCAAGGGTCTCACCCAGTTTCTTCTGGTTCATGTCGTGCTGATACTGGCCTACACCGATTGACTTAGGGTCGATCTTAACCAGCTCTGCAAGAGGATCCTGAAGTCTTCTAGCGATAGAAGCAGCGGATCTCTGTCCTACGTCAAACTGAGGGAACTCCTCTGTAGCAAGCTTACTTGCTGAGTAAACAGAAGCGCCAGCCTCGTTTACGATAACGTACTGAACAGGCTTGTCCAGCTCCTTGATGAGCTCTACGATAACCTGCTCTGACTCACGAGAAGCTGTACCGTTACCAACAGAGATAAGATCTACGTCGTATTTATCAATGAGCTTTTTAAGCTCTACCTTGGACTCCTCAACCTTGTTCTGTGGAGCTGTAGGATAGATGACCTTGGTATCAAGGACCTTACCCGTAGCATCAACGATTGCCAGCTTACATCCTGTTCTGAAAGCAGGGTCCCAGCCAAGTACAGTCTTACCTGCGATCGGAGGTGCCATAAGGAGCTGAGTTAAGTTCTTGCCAAATACGGTGATAGCGCCGTCCTCAGCCTTCTCTGTGAGCTCGTTTCTGATATCTCTCTCGATGGCAGGAGCAATAAGTCTGTCGTAAGCGTCCTCGTTGATCTCCTCGATAACGGGAGTAGTGATAGGGTTGTCGTTCTTGAGCATCTTTTTATTCAGATACTGAAGGATCTGATCCTTAGGTGCCTCGATCTTAACAACCAGGAACTTTTCTGCCTCGCCTCTGTTAAGGGCAAGAACTCTGTGTCCAAGAACCTTCTCAAGGGGCTCCTCGTAGTCGTAGTACATCTCGTATACTGACTGAGCCTTCTCGTCCTTGGCCTTACTTGTAAGAAGTCCCTTCTCCATAGTGACTTCTCTTATATATGTACGGAAATCTGCGTTGTCTGAAACATCCTCAGCGATGATGTCCATGGCTCCCTGAAGAGCCTCCGCAGCGTCGTTAACTCCCTTTTCCTCATCGATGAAGGCTGCTGCCTCCTCTGAAAGAGGCTTTGTTGTCTCCTGTGCAAGAAGGATCTCTGAAAGTGGCTCAAGTCCCTTCTCTCTTGCAACTGAAGCTCTTGTCTTTCTCTTTGGCCTGTATGGAAGGTACAGATCTTCGATGGCAACCATGGTCTCTGCAGCCACGATCTTGGCGCGAAGCTCATCTGTCATCTTGCCCTGCTCCTCGATAGAAGCAAGCACCTGTTCTCTCCTCTCTTCAAGGCCTCTTAAGTACTTAAGTCTCTCGTCCAGGTTACGAAGCTGCTCGTCGTTAAGTGAGCCGGTAACCTCTTTTCGATAACGGGAAATGAAAGGAATGGTGTTGCCCTCATCAATAAGTTTGATGGCTGCCTCAACCTGCCACTTCTCAACCTTAAGTTCTTCTTTGATCTTTAAAACGATATCCATAAAACCTCTCCAAAAACAGAAAAATACTGCCCGTGACCAATTAACTCCATAGGAATTTTACCTTAAATTTCTATTAACCGTCACGCACTCCCCTATTATACCAAGCTATAAGCCCCATTTTCAATACTTGACCCAGTCGCCCCAAACCTCCTCCAAAGCCCCTCAAACATTGAAAAAAAGCCCTAATCGTAGTAATATCTATAGTAAGAATGAGGATTTGAGGAAAAGTTTTGATGGGTGAAAACGAAAACGGCGATTATTACTACAACAACTATAACTATAATCGCACCCACAACGAGCTGGACCAGCATGTGAAGCTTGCAGGAACCGCTCTGGTACTGGGTCTAATTTCTATCCCCCTTTGCTTCGTGATCAACATCGGGGTGATATTTGGAGGCATCGCCATCGTGCTTGCCTTCCTCAGCAAGGGAACCATGGACAAGCTCCTTCCACAGGCCAAAAAAGCTATCCTGTACGGAACCCTTGGAATAGTTATAGGTTATGGTGTTTTCGCATACGATGTTTACAGGGTGTTCACTGATCCGCAGCTTAGGACTCAGTTAAACACCATGTCAGAGCAGATGAACGGTGTAAGCTTTGACGATATGCTCAAGGAACTTGGCGTCACAATAGACAACTAACCAATTACCTTGGGCATGAAAAGAGGTGCCTATGAGTATAATTGGTGCAGTTACAAACGGAGCAGTTAATAGCGGATACGCAGCTTATGCAGGCGCGTACGGTGCTGGAGTAACAGGTTCAGGCGCAGCCCAGGAAGCTGAGGGCCCAAAGGCCATACTTAATCCAGGAGAATCCACCAAGGCCAACCCAGGGAAAAGAGTTTCTCCCGCCGAATGTGAAACCTGCAAGAACCGTAAGTACCAGGACGGCTCCGATGAGATGGTTTCTTTTAAATCTGCACAGCATATAAGCCCACAGGCCGCAGCAGCAAGAGTTCGCGGTCATGAGGCAGAGCACGTAAGTAATGCCTACAAGGATGCAGCCATGAACAACGGCAAGGTCCTTCAGGCTTCAGTTTCAATCAAGACCGCAGTATGCCCTGAGTGTGGACGCACCTACGTTTCAGGTGGAACGACCCACACCAAGATATCATACAGTAATGAGGAGAATCCTTATACACAGGCGAGAAAGGACCTGCACAAACAGGGCCTCTTAGGAGCAAATGTTGACCTCGCCGGATAAGGTGGGGAGCATTTATTTCAATGAGCAACTACAAAACCGCAGCACAGCTTAAAGGCATTGCAAAAGAGAAATCTCTGGGACGGTACGGGACCCTGATTGGGGCCAACCTTCTCATCCTTGCCATCCAACTCTTAGTTGGAGCAGTCACCACAGTTTCCAGCGGTGGCAGCATAATCATCATCGTTATCAACAGCATAATATCCATTATCGTCAATATCCTTCTGGGCCTTCTTATGTCCGGCAAGGCTTATCTTTATATGAATCTTTTATATTCCCAGAACGTGGCTACATCAGATATCTTCTACGGTCTTCGCCAGAACTCACAAAAGGCCGTGGCTATCCAGGCAGTCTTTGTGCTGGTGGACTTTGTGGTGTCCCTCCCAGCCCAGATCTTCCTTGTGATGTACATGCGTTCCCAGGCTCCTGAGCACATGATGCTCACACTCCTTACCTGGACTCTGGGACTGTTCGTAGATATCATGGTATCTCTTATCTACTCCCAGTCGTTCTTCCTGCTCCACGATTTTCCTGATCGTTCGGCAAAAGAGCTACTGGCTACCAGCAGGCGTCTCATGAGAGGCAACAAGTTCAGACTCTTTTACCTGAATGTCTCTTTTATCCCGCTTTACATCTTTGGCGCCATCGCACTGTTCGTGCCCATTCTCTGGGTCAGCGTTTACAGATACGCCTCAACCTGCGCATTCTATCAGGATCTTATTGCCGGCGCAGGCCAGAGTGGCGATACAGAGTAAATTCTTTTTTGGAGAGGTTTATCTATGGACCTGATTGATGCAATCAAAAGTATCGACAAGCCCCACGAGGACGACGTCTTAAACAGGCTCTTTACCCCATGGGGTGAAAACCTTGATAAGGACAATGTTCTAACAGAATATCCGCGCCCTCAGTTCGTAAGGGACAGCTACGTCAACCTTAACGGCTACTGGGATTACTGCATCATAGACAAGCCCTCGGACTTTAAAAACGACCAGCTAAACGCTGCTTTTTCTGATGAGATCCCCGCCCAGATGGACGGCCAGATCCTTGTGCCCTTCTCTCCGGAAGCCATGCTCTCAGGGGTTGAGAAGCGCCTTAATCCAGACCAGTTTCTCTGGTACAAAAGAGATCTTCCCGAATTCAACAGAACTTCCGATACCTCAAGGATCCTCCTGCACTTTGGCGCAGTGGATCAGTTTGCGGACGTCTATATAAATGGCAAATTCATCGGCTCCCACAGCGGCGGATACCTGCCTTTTACTTTTGATATCACCGATTACCTTGAGCTTTCAGATGACAAAAGAGCTTTCGGCAAAAACACACTGTCCATCCGCGTGGCAGACACCAGTGACTCAAGCTACCACTCAAGAGGCAAACAGACCTTAAGACGAGGCGGAATGTACTACACCTGCCAGAGCGGGATCTGGCAGACCGTGTGGTTTGAGGAAGTTCCTGAAATCTATGTAAGACAGGTTCGCATCACTCCAGGAAGCGACTTAAAGAGCCTGTCCATCCTTGTTTCCACCAACAAACCAACTCAGGTGTCCGTCAAGTTCCCTGGACATGAGATGATGAAATCACCAGATGCAGAGGCTCCTTCCGAAAAAGAACAGCTAATTGACAGCTCTTTTTCCTCAGACACATACCCTACAGCAGGCGGAAATGATGGAGAGCCATGCTACTACCACTTCGAGTTCACCATCGACGAGCCACATCTGTGGAGCCCAGAGGATCCGTACCTGTATCCCCTTAGGATCAACGCCGGGGATGACCATGTGCAGTCCTACTTCGCCATGAGGTACTATTCCGTGGAGCCTGACGATGCGGGCATTTACAGGTTCTGCCTGAACCACAAGCCTTACTTTTTGATGGGAGTTCTGGACCAGGGCTACTGGCCAGATGGGCTCTACACCGCCCCTTCCGACGAGGCACTTATTTTTGATATCACGGAGATGAAGCGTCTCCATTACAATATGATGCGCAAGCACATCAAGGTCGAGGCCGCTAGGTGGTACTATCACTGCGACCGCCTTGGCATGATCGTTTGGCAGGACATGGTAAGCGGCGGCTCGTCCTACGCCAAGCCAGTGGTGTCTTACCTGCCCACTCTTTTCCCAAAGGTGTTTGGAAGGATGTCCGATGGACCTTCCCACTACAAGACCTTCTCCCGCGGGGATTCGGAAGGCCGCAGCGAGTGGCTTACAGAGATGAAGAACACCATCCACTACCTCTACAACGTGCCAAGTATCGCAACATGGTGTCTGTTCAACGAGGGATGGGGGCAGTTCAATGCCGCAGGTGCTACGATCCTGGCAAAAGAGCTTGATCCTACCCGTCCAATTGACCAGGCCAGCGGCTGGTTTGATGAAGGAAGCGGACATTTCAGAAGCGTCCACAACTACTTCAGACCACTGTCAGTTGAAGTAAACAGCCACAACAGAGCTTTCGTGATCTCTGAGTACGGCGGACTTGCGTGCCACATCGATGGTCACAGCAGCGTGGACAGGATCTATGGATATAAAAAATACGACACCCTTGATGAACTGGGCGTCGCATATTTCAATCTTATAAATGGTGACATGAAGCCTCTTATCGCCAAAGGCTTATCTGGTGCGGTCTACACCCAGGTCAGCGACGTGGAGGAAGAGGTCAACGGCCTTATGACCTACGACCGCAAGATCACCAAGATCAGTACTGCTCTACCTGTCCGCTAAAGATTCTCTTAAGCTTGTTCTTAACTGAGATGTAGGCAGGTATCAGGAAGGCGTCTGCCAGGATCCAGGCGATGGGGCTTGCAAAGCAGATAGCAGGGAATCCAAATATCGGAACCAAAACCACTGCAACCAGGGTCCTTCCTATCATCTCCATGACTCCTGCAAGGACTGCAAACATGGAAAACCCCATACCCTGAATAAGGAATCTTACTATGTTAACCAACGCCAGCGGAATGTAGAAGGCTGCGTTGATCGTAAGGTAGAGATGAGCGTTATCAAGGCAGGCTGTATCTCCGGAATCAAGGAATATAAGCGCGAAGGTCCTTCCAAAGAAATACAGGACAACGAAAGCTGCTATGGCATATCCGCAGCCAAGTTTGACGGCTGCAACAAGGCCCTGCTGAAGGTGCTCGATCTTTTTTGCCCCAACGTTCTGTCCGCCGTAGGTAGCCATGGTGGAACCAAGAGCGTCAAATGGAATGCAGAAGAACATGCCAACTTTCTGTGCTGTTGTTACAGCTGCTGCCGCATCGGTACCAAGGCTGTTGATAGCGATCTGCAGGATAACACTTCCGATAGCTGTGATTGAATACTGAAGTCCCATGGGAACACCCATGTTCATCAGGATGTGGAAGTGAGAACGATCCAGCTCCCAGTCTTCTTTCTGGAGGTGCAAAAGCTCAATCTTTTTAATGATAAACACAAGGCACATGATGCCAGAAATTGCCTGAGAAACCACGGTTGCAAGGGCTGCACCTGTAATTCCCATGTGGAATGGGATTATAAAGAGAAGGTCCAGACCGATGTTGATGATTGATGCGATTATAAGGAACTGCACAGGATGCTTGCTGTCTCCAAGGGCCCTGATGATACCTGACAGAAGGTTATACATGTAGGTTACAGGGATTCCAAGAAAGATGACGATTATGTATCTGTAGGCGTATTCAAATACGTCCTCTGGTGTATGCATGAAAGTCAGGATCTGTCTGCAGAAAACGCTGACGAGAAACGTCATGACTACAGCAAAGATACAGCAAAGGATAATGGCATGGGATACGAATTTTCTCATGCTCTTATAGTCTCTTGCGCCAAATCTCTGGGCTACAGGGATCGCAAAACCGTTGCAGACACCCATACAGAATCCCATGATAAGGAAGTTTATGGCTCCAGTAGTTCCAACGCCGGTGTAAGCCTCTTTTCCAATAAACCAGGAAACAATGGCTGTATCTATGATGTTATAGAGCTGCTGAAAGAGCATTCCCCAGAATAGGGAAAGGGCAAAGCCCAAAATAAGGGACATTGGATTGCCAACTGTTAAGTCTTTGATTGTTGAAGATTTCTTCATAATATTCCATTCTTTCTTCCAAAAAGCCTGCAATTGCGGTAAAATAGCTATATCTACCAAATCTAACTAATACGGAAGGCAGGCAAAAATGGAAAACGTAAAAGCAGTAGTTTCACTTGGCCACGAGGCCCTTGGCGTTACTACCAATGAACAGATGAATGCCACAAAAGTTACTGCCAAAGCTCTGGCGGATCTTGTTGAAGCTGGTTACCAGCTCATCATCACCCACAGCAATGGCCCTCAGGTCAGCATGATCCACAAGGCCATGACAGAGCTCCACAGAATATATATTGATTATACTCCAGCGCCTATGTGTGTATGCAGTGCCATGAGCCAGGGATATGTCGGCTACGACATCCAGAACTCACTTAAGACTGAGCTCACAAGTCGCGGAATATCTACCCCTGTAAGTACTATTTTAACACAGGTTACTGTAGACCCATACGATGAAGCTTTCTATGCACCAACCAAGGCCATCGGAAGGAACATGTCCAAGGAAGACGCTGATACCGAGGTCAAGAAGGGCAACTTCGTAAAAGAAGAGCCAGGAAACGGCTACCGCAGGATCATCGCAGCTCCCAAGCCAATCGACATCGTTGAGATTGATGCCATCAGGGCACTTGTTGATGCAGGACAGGAAGTCATCGCCTGTGGCGGCGGCGGAATCCCTGTAATCGAGCAGGGTCACGTCCTCAAGGGAGCATCTGCTGTCATCGAAAAAGATGCCATCGCAGGTAAGCTTGCTGCAGACCTTAAGTCTGACAGACTCATTATCTTAACATCAGTTCCTTATGTTTACAAGAACTTTGAAACTCCAGAAGAGGAGCCAATCCTCAAGATGACTGTGGCTGAAGCCCGCCAGTACATTGAGGAAGGCGAGTTCGGAGAAGTTGATATGCTTCCTAAGATCGAAGCTGCCATCGAGTTTCTTGAGAGCAACCACGACGGATCAGTTCTCATCACATCAATCAGCTCCGTTGGCGACGCGCTTAAGGGCAAGGCAGGAACATTCATCACATACGCATGATTCCAAAGAAACAGACCAGTTGTCATCCAACTGGTCTTATTTTTTGCCTTAAATGCCTGTCGCATATTTAGTTTTATCAAACGCTGGTTGCCTGCTCTGTGTTGAACTTAGGGAGCTTTGGAACATTGTCACCTCTGATCTCGATAAGAGGTGAAGCCTTGCCCTCTATGTAATCCCTGGTGATGGTCACCTTTCCGATGTTCTCATCCTTGGGGATCTCATACATGATATCCAGCATGAACTCTTCGATAATGGCGCGAAGAGCTCTGGCTCCAGTCTCTTTTTCCATGGCCTTCTCAGCGATGGCTTCAAGAGCTGTATCGTCAAACTCAAGATCAACCTCATCAAGAGCAAGGAGCTTCTGGTACTGCTTTAAGATGGCGTTCTTGGGTTCCTTTAATATCTTCACCAGCATCTCTTTTGTCAGAGCCTGAAGTGTACAGATGATAGGGAGTCTTCCCAAAAACTCAGGGATCATTCCAAACTTCTTGAGGTCCTCGATGGTGACGTTGGTAAGAAGATTTGGATCATTCTCATACTTGTCCTTGAGGTCCGCATCGAAACCTATGGAAGTCTGCTTGTTGAGCCTCTGGGTGATGATCTCTTCAAGGTCAGGGAAAGCTCCGCCGCAGATAAAGAGAATGTTCCTGGTATTTACTGTTGCCAGCGGAACCATGGCATTTTTGCTGCCGGCGCCAACTGGAACTTCTACATTTGAACCCTCAAGGAGCTTGAGCATTCCCTGCTGAACGGACTCGCCGCTGACATCTCTTGAGGTTGTGTTTTTCTTTTTCGCGATCTTGTCGATCTCGTCGATGAAGATGATTCCGTGCTCGGTCTTCTCAACGTCATTGCCTGCTGCCGCAAGGAGCTTACTTACTACGCTCTCGATATCATCGCCGATGTATCCAGCCTCTGTAAGGGATGTGGCATCAGCAATTGCAAGAGGCACATCAAGGAGCCTTGCCAGGGTCTTAACAAGATATGTCTTACCACTTCCTGTTGGTCCCAGCAAAAGAATATTTGACTTCTCGATCTCTATCTCATCCATTGTGTCTGTTGCAACCCTCTTGTAGTGGTTGTAAACAGCAACGGACATAACCTTCTTGGCCTGATCCTGGCCGATTACGTACTCGTCGAGCTTGGCCTTGATCTTGTGAGGTGATGGAATGTTCTTGATGTCAAAGGCTGGCTTTTCAGGCTTCTCACTCTTTTTCTTGATCTTCTGTGAGTTGGGGATTCCACCCATGTTCATGCCGCCAAGGTTCATTCCGCCGTCATTCTTGCCATCCATTCCAAAGAATCCAAATCCAGGGAATCCGCCTGTATTCTTGTTAAGCTCATTCATCAGGTTTGGATTGTTGAGCAGGTTCTGGTAATCGAACTGGCTCACTGCATCCATGGTCTTGTGCATACAGTCATCGCAGATGCAGATGTTGTTTGGAAGATGGAACATCTTCCCAGCCTTGCTCTCTGGGCGTCTGCACACAAAGCACACATCCTCGTAGTCCTCACGGCGAGCGCTGCTGATGTTGGGATTATCGTCTTTCTTTTCTTCTTTTTTGTCGTCTTTCTTTTCGTCTTTTATATCTACGGACTCGTCGTCAGTGACTTCCCTGAAGTCCATATCGTCTCTGTTATCTGTCATGTGTTTCTCCGATCTTTAAGTAATAACCACACCACTTTCAGACTATTATATTCACTAATTCCATTGTATACAAGTTAATTCTTTATAAAGTCAATCCATGCTCTCGAGGACCAGCCCTACCAGTCCCAAGCCATCATCACTTCTTAACATAAGTAATAAAGTGATTACCATTCTCCTCAAAGAGCTTCTCAGTATCATTCATACCGTACTTATAAACCTGTCCGTTCTGAGGATTCATGAGCACAGTGTTCTGCTGGTTAAATCCAATGAGCAGTACAGAAGATCCGTCGTTAAGCATCACGAGAACAGGAAGATCCTGGTTTACGTAGTAGAGCATAGCCTGCATCGGGCATCCGTCCAGTTCAAGGATCTGAGCCTCTGGCAGAGACTGCTTAAGGATACTTGTTACGCTCTGTCCGCCGTCGCGAAGGGCCTGCACATTTCTGTTGACGCCCTCAAATCTCAGCATCAGGTCAAGACAGACAACCGTAGGATCAATAGTTGTGATGTCTTCATAGCTCTCTGCGGTTCTGGTGATTGACATAATCTGATTGGAATTTAAGAGATTTCCCTTGATCCAGATGTAATCATTGTCATCTCCGATAACCACGCCAGGCTTGTTATAAGCTGTGGATACAGCGTCCGCAGGATGTGTGTAGATATCCACACTTCCGTCAAGCCCATATACGTAATAGAACGGCTTCTCTTTTACATCTCTCTCAATATCAGGCACGATATTCCTTGTGCCCTCAAACAGGGTCTGATTAGGTGTAAGGACCCTGAGCTGCTTGGACTTAATGTCGTTCTTGGTGGTGATCTGAACGATCTTCTCAAACACTTCAACGGAGAGGATCGACAATGTATTGCTGCCAGCCTCAGCCTTCAGTGTGCTGATGATCTGATCGTCGTAAGTAGCCTCAAAGTTCTGGCTCTCCTCGTTCTTAACAACTCTGGTGAGCTTTAGCTGATTGCCGTTTATGGTAACTCCGGTTACGTAAACGCCGTCAGGATGGTAGTTCTCAAGGGTATTACCATCAAGGTCCTCGATCCTGATGTTGTACATTGCGTAGATCGGATTACCAATATTGTCTATTCCAACATCCGCGGAGTGGCAAAGACCGTAAACCAGGTCCTCTCCCATAAATCCCAGAAGGATTATGTAGTCTCCGTTTTCCGCCTTGATATCTGACTTAGCCTTGTTGTTAAGGTTCATAAGGCTAAGGCTCTGAAGGTCACTCTGCCATGCGATGGTGCTCTCCGCCTCAGAGATCTTGTACTCTCCTGCGCCGATATTATCAACCACGGAGCTTGCTGTCTTGGCCCCAAGGTCAATTGCGTAGATATCCTGATCAAGCATGCAGTAAAAGACATCACTGCTGCTAAGGTACGCTATGGAACCAACGTAGCTTGTGAGGATCTCTGCAGACTGCTTGCTCTCAACAAAAGCCTGCTCCTCCACCGCATTGATGGCGGTGTTGTAGTCGTATACTGCAATTCCAACGCAGCCCTCGTGGATACCGCGGTTCATGTAGCCCGCAACGGCAAACTTAACATTGCCCGCCTCATCCACCTTAAGGATCTTGATGGAATGGTTGTCCCATCTGGTCCTTGGGTCATCGTTGTCAACGTCGTAAAATCCAAAGAGATATGCCAGCTTGTTCTCAGTTCCGTTGAACATATAGAGCCTGTTCTCACTGACAAAAGCAAAGGCACTACCGCCGCTGCTCTCCACCAGCTGAAGCTCCGGATCAGAGATGCTAAGAGCGATCGTGTTAGCTCCCACCGCATAAGATGTGGAGTCAAAGATATAATTCATGGTCCTGTCAAAGTTCAGAAGATAGATCCTGTCTGTGGTGTACCTTACGCGGTAGCTCTCAGTTACGTTGTAGAGCCTTGACACCGTTCCATCCTTGACCGTCACTCTGTAAACCAGCCTGTAGCTGCCAGTCTGCCCGTGAAGGTCCGTAACATAAACGTCAGGAGTCGTATGCTTGGTGATATTCATGTCACCCCAGGTCACCTGGTTAAAGCTGCTGTGGATGTTCACCCTGTTAAATGTGGTATTGTCGCCCTCTGAATTGGACTCCAGATACCTGGTGTAATTCTCCTGCATCTCAGTCTTATTGAATGTGGACTCAGAGAACGCCAGCACAAAATCAAGCTCATCTTTCATGTGGCAGAGCTTGTCGTCCTCAGTCCATACAAATCTTGTATAGTATCTTGCCCTTCCAACCTCAGTATCCATCAGCATTACAAGCATGTACTCAGTGCCCGGGGTGATAAGGTCTTTTAGCTGAAAAGAGCCTTCGATATAGTCACTGTTTTCCTTGTAATCCGTGATCAGTGTGTTCTCAACCAGACTGCTGCCATTGATGGTCCTGACTTCAAAGGCAATATCCCAGACCCTGTTTCCAAAGGTGTTGATCTTGTAGGAAACCTCCCTGCCAGCGCCAACAGGCATGATAGTTCCGCGCAGGTAATTAAGGTCCACATCGCTGATATAACCGTGAAGGGGGTTTATCTCTTTTCCATCAGAAACAAGAGTAACGACAGGGAGAGAGGCCTTGGCCATGGGTGCAGACATGTCCGCATTGTCCCCATTCGAGAACCTGCTCACTACCAAAAGAGCTATGATCAGAACTACTACAAAGTAGATGATTTTTAATATTGTTAGTCTAATTGGCTTTTCTCTCATAATTGACTTTCAATTCTCACAAGAGTATTATTTTCGTATGAATAGTCTAACTTTACTTCGAAAACGCTTCATACCGGATGAATGCGTCGAATTAAAAGACGATGTCATTCTTAAACGCACCGATACCATGATTGTGACCAAATGGAAGACCATTAGGGATCGGTGTGATCTTTCAAGCGGTTATTCCTGCTACTATCTCGACAGAGGCTACAAGATCAGCAAGTTTATTAAAAGTGATGGGTCGCTCCTTTGCTGGTACTGCGACATCATTACCTATGAGTACGACGAGGAAAAGAACTCTCTCCTGGTCATAGATCTTCTTGCTGACGTTAAGATATACCCCGACGGCAGGATCCGTGTTGTTGACCTGGACGAGCTGTCCGAGGCCTTTGAGAAGCGCCTCATTGATGAGACTCTTCTTAAAAAGAGCCTGCTCTCCCTGAACAGGCTCCTGGGTGAAATCTATTCCGATGGCATCGAGCCACTGGCTGCTCCTATCGAGGAGCTGATAGCTGCTGGTCCAAACGCCTGACCATAAGCCCTATCAATCAGTAGAATACATGTCCGCCAATATTGATACCGGAAAGTCCCGGTACTGGCGTTCTGAAATATACACAGTTTCCTACATTCGAATAGCCTTTCATAGCTTCATCGGCAGCCTGGTAACAGGCTGCTGTTGCTTTGTCACTGGATAGTGCCAATGCAAGCCTTCCGCTGGCTACTGGAGAAAACTGCTTGTTCTGGTAAATTACTCCCACAACAGTATCTGGATAAACAGAGCTCAGCACTCTGTTGATAACTACAGCACCTACCGCAACCTTGCCCTCGTAGGGCTCAGATCCGGCTTCACAGTAAATAAGGTTTGCAAGAAGAGCTCTGTCTCCGTCTGCAAAATGAACCTCAGAGATGTTTCTCCAGGTGGATGACTTGGCCAGCTTTGACAGCCTCATCTCTTCAGCAAGCTTAGCTTCAAGCTGCTTGATATCTGCCTCCTGGGCCTTGATCTGGTCCTCTAAGGCCTTGGCCTTGGACTCAGCTTCTGAGATATCATTGGCGTACTGCTTGATGGATCCTGAGGTCTGGTTCACAAGGCCTGACACCCTGCTCTGCTCAGCCTGCTCTTTTACCTTGTACTCCTCGAGCTGCTCCCTCTCCTCTTCGAGAGTGGCCTCTTTCTCCTCAATGTACTGCCTGGTCTGCATATATTCGTTGAACATCCTGCGGTCATAGGCTGCAAGCTGCTCGAAGTAATTGTTCTGGTTAAGGAAATTCGCAAAGCTTCCTGTTGTTCCAAAAAGCGTTGCCAGAAGGAGATTGTCCTGCTTCTCATACATGAACTGTATGCGCTTTTTCATGGAGGCGTACTGCTCCTCCTCCTTGGCTCTTGCTGCATCCAGCTCCATCAGGGTATTCTCGATATCCGTTTCCTTGTCCCCTATCTGTTCCTCAAGCTGCTCGATGTTGTTGGAAACCTCTGTAAGCTGGGAATTGAGGTTGTTAAGCTGTCCCTGGAGAGAGCTCTTTTCCTCATTCATCTCTGCGATGTTGTCCTTGGTTCCCTCAAGCTCGCTCTGAGACTGCTGCTTGGCCTTCTTGGCTTCCTCAAGCTGCTTCTTGGTGGCCTCTGTAGCATACACAGTGCTGCTAAAGGCTCCAGACAGGAGTGTGGCTGCCAGCGTGCAAACGACAACCTTCTTTAAAAAGAGCTTTATGAAGTTGTCATGTCTACCTGCTGCCCCACTCATTTTCATATAGCTTAAATTGTTATCTTGATATTCCTTCCACTTGGCTGGTACTGATAGTACCTTACCCCTGCTGCATCGAACATCTTCTTGGACGCTCTTGTTGCAGGAGAATCGCTGTATTTGTCGCTGTCATAAACGACAGTCCTGATGCCGGCCTGGATTATGGCCTTGGCGCATTCATTACATGGGAAAAGAGATACATACAGTTTTGCACCTACAAGACTTCCGCCTCTGTAGTTCAAAATGGCATTGAGTTCGCTGTGGGTGACAAAGGGATACTTGGTGGTGAGCTCGTCGTCGCCCTCCCTCTCCCATGGGAAGTCATCATCTGAACAACCCTTGGGAAATCCGTTGTAACCCATAGAGAGGATGTTGTTATCCTCACTTACAATGCAGCTTCCTACCTGGGTATTTGGGTCCTTGCTCCTCATGGCAGCAAGCTTTGCAACCCCCATAAAATACTCATCCCAGGAGATGTAACCTTCTCTTTTCATACCTGGTCCCCCTTTACTTGGTACCGAAAATCCTGTCGCCTGCATCTCCAAGACCAGGAACTATGTATCCGTGGTCGTTAAGTTTCTCGTCAAGTGCTCCTACGTAGATATCTACATCAGGGTGAGCATCCTGCATTGCCTTAAGTCCCTCAGGTGCTGCGATGATGCACATGAAATGGATCTTGCTGCATCCTCTGTCCTTGAGCATCTGGATAGCTGCTACTGAAGATCCGCCTGTAGCAAGCATAGGATCTACAACAAATATTTCTCTCTCAGAAACATCTGCTGGCATCTTGCAGTAGTACTCTACTGGCTTAAGTGTCTCAGGGTCTCTGTAAAGTCCAATGTGACCAACCCTTGCTGTAGGGATAAGAGCAAGCATTCCGTCTACCATTCCAAGTCCTGCGCGGAGGATAGGAACGATGCAGAGCTTTCTGCCCTTAAGCTCCTTAACTGTTGTCCAGCAGATAGGAGTCTCTATCTCAACATCCATGAGCTGAAGGTCCCTTGTTGCCTCATAGCAGATCAGCATTGCGATCTCGCTGATAGTCTGTCTGAAGTCCTTGGTTCCTGTGTCAGTTCTTCTGATATAACCGATCTTGTGCTGGATCAAAGGATGATCCATAATAACTACTTTGCCCATGCTACGCCTCCCTCATCAATTCTCTAATTTTGCAATCCTGCGGCTGTGCTTCTCAAGATTTGAGAACTCAGTGTCCAGGAAAACATCTACTATCTCATTGGCAAGGAGCTCGCCAACCATTCCACCGCCCATGGCAAGAACGTTAGCATCGTTGTGCTCTCTTGTAAGTCTTGCTGTAGTTGTCTCTGAGCAGAGGGCACATCTGATGCCCTTAACCTTGTTGGCAACAATGGAGATTCCGATACCTGTTGTGCAGATAACGATGCCCTTTTCGCACTCTCCGCTTGCTACTGCCTCAGCTGCTGCTCTTCCGAAGTCAGGGTAATCGCAGGAGTTCTTGTCATAGGTACCAAAGTCCTTGTACTCTATTCCTCTCTCCTCGAGGTGCTTTTTTACTGATTCCTTGCGGTCAAATCCGCCGTGATCACTTGCTATTGCTATCATTTTCTGTCCCTCTTTCCCATTAGTTCTATTATATCAAATCCAAAAGACATTGCGGCTAAAATCAGCCCGTTACAGGCGGATTACATTGTGACCTGCTGCCTTAAGAAGTCTGTTCATGATGGCCTGTCCGATGCCACTGTCGTCAAAGGACTCTGAATACATAACATCCATGTCCTCGTCGTCAAATTCGCGAAGAACCTTAAAGAGCTCGTGGGCTATTGTAGCCTCTTCCTGTCTGTTTCCAACGCTCTTAACAACGTCAGCTCTGTACAGGCTCTTTGTAGCATCTGTGCCGATTACGCCAGCTCTTTTGCCCGCTGCCCTGGCCTCTTTAGCCTTCTCATTGATGTAGGCTACTACTGCATCCTGGCTGCCCTCTACGATAGTAAGCTCGCCCTTTGGAGCGTAGTGGCGGTACTTCATGCCAGGAGCCTTGGGCCTCTCCTTGGAGTTGCCATCTATTATGGTCCTGTCGATATCAACGCTTCCAAGAACCTCGCCAAGCATCTCTTTAGTGATGTAGCCTGGTCTTAAGATCATTGGTGTATCTGAAGTAAGGTCAACGATTGTGGATTCAAGGCCGATTCCAACCTGTCCTCCGTCGATGATCATCTCTATCTTGCCAGAGAGGTCCTCAACGCAGTATCTTGCAACTGTTGGGCTTGGACGACCTGATGTATTGGCGCTTGGTGCTGCGATGTAGCCCCCTGACTGTCTGATGAGTTCAAGGGCTATCTTGTTATTCGGCATTCTGATTGCCACTGTATCAAGTCCGCCTGTGGTCTCGTATGGAACCTTGTCGGACTTGTTCATGATCATGGTAAGAGGTCCTGGCCAGTAGGCCTTAGCCAGCTTACGAGCGGCCTCCGGGATCTCTTTTACGATGCCAGAAACGCTGTCCATGTCGGCAACGTGTACAATAAGCGGGTTGTCCGATGGACGTCCCTTGGCTGCGTAGATCTTCCTGGAAGACTCAGGATTAAGGGCATCTCCCCCAAGTCCATACACTGTCTCCGTAGGAAAAGCCACAAGCCCGCCGCTTCTGATGATATCGCCGGCGCGCTTAAGAGCCTCCATAGCCTTGGCATCTATATTCTCTTCAACTATCTGAACTAACTCTGTATTCATAACCTAAAACTCTTGGCTTTATCAGCCGTTATTTACATAATTTGCAATCGTATCCCAGATATCGCTGGTCTCCATTCCAAGGGACCACTCTGCAATACCAGCAATCCCGCTGGCCTTCATGGAGTCGATCTTTTGTCCGATGGACTCAGCGTCCTCCATCCATATCTGGTGTGTAACTCCGTCATTGCCTGTATATTCGCCGTAGTTCTGACCTGCATCAGAATTCCACTGCATGTCGATGCTGTGGTTTGCGATGTACTCCTTGGCAACCTTCATGGAAACAGCCTCGCTTGAAACCTGTCCGCTCTGAACATGCCAGATCCTTGTGTAGAAAGGAACAGCGTTGATGACCTTGCTTGCATCCACTTCCTTCAGGGTATTGATGATACCGTTTTCTACATATGAAAGAGACGCAACAGATCCAGCCTCCTGTGATCCTGCGTAATGTTCGTCGTAGCCCATGATGATGACATAATCAGCAACCACGCCCTGTTCCTCAAGGTCATAGTAGTCGTTGAAGTTCATGGGAACATAGTTATCAATGGAAAAGACAAGTCCCGCCTTCCTGCAGGCTATAGACATCTCTCTTACAAGCTCAACGTAGCTCTGTCCATCCTCCGCAGCAACCATCTCAAAATCAAGGTTAAGACCGTCAACTCCGGCATCTGTGCAGGCTGAAACAACGTTCCTTATAAGGTTTGCTCTGCTCTCTGCGTGGTTAAGTACTTCGCTTGTAGAGACTTCACTGCCGCCAGTAAAGTTATCAAGAAGAGCCCATACCTCAATGCCTTTGTTGTGGGCTGTATTTACATAAGAAGTAGAAGCATAGCTTCTGATGGAACCGTCATTGCCAGTTACCGCAAACCATGTAGGTGCGATAACGTTAAGGCTCTTGGCACCTGAGATCACTTCTGTGATAGTATCATTGCCCGCAGGCCCTCCGATGTTGTGGAAGCCCAGGTTAATGATATGGTCTCTTGAAATGCCTGTGTACTCTGGCTCAACGTAATCTGTTACAGGGATAGGGCTTCTTGACTTGGTGTCTGAAAGTCTCTTGTTCTCAACCCATCCGATATAAGCGTCATTCGTCTTAACCTTGGACCAGTTCTCAAGCTGCTCAAGGACAACTACTGTCTCGCCTTTTTCAATCTCTCTTAAAATCTCGCTCTTAACACCGCCGCGAAGTCTTACCTGAGTGTTCTTGGTGATGGTAGCTACAGTCTCATCCTCCCAGCTGGATGTGAGCTGCATGTGATTGGCATCTGTAAAGCCCTCGTAGCTGAAGTTGGTAAACTTCTTGACGTAGTCAAGGGCTACGTAAAGAACACCGCCCTCAAGTCTTGTGATGGCATAGTTCTCAGTTCCGCTTCCACCGTCAGTATCTGTCCAGGTGTTTGATCCTATCTCGCTGGTGATAATAGTTGTTGGTGTTGTGTAGATGAACAGATTGTCCATGTCTCCGTCATAGAACCTGTCGTTAAGGTACTTCTGAACGGAATCGAAATCCATGTAATAGTATCCATCTAATATCATTGCATGTTCTTCAATGAATTCGTTGCCAAGAATGATCGGTACATCAGTTGGGGAAGTAACCCCGAAATAGCTATCAAGATCAGCCTTCTCTGTGCTGTATGAATAGCGCTTCATAAACTGCTGCAGCGCAAAAACCCCCGCAAAAACAAAAATAAGGACGATTATAATAATCGCCGGTATAACCTTTTTCTTCATACTCTAGCTCCTTTACAATCGCCCTATATTATAGCAAACTATTTAGTTTACGTCATTACTATATGTATCAACCTATGCGTTGATGGATGGGGTCCTCCAAAAGATTATTTCTACGTGATTTTTCTTGTTTATTTTTATCATAATCCTCGTCTTTGTCTCAGTCCAAAAGGTTTAAAGCCGTGATAAACTCCAATCAGATTTTCCTGAAACGTTTTCTATTCTTTTGACATAAATTAATACATTGAGGCGACAAAGCACAAATCCTTCCACGTGCCACTTTCCGTGACACAAAATATGGTATAATTAATGTAGAAAATACATAATTTTGTTTTTATATCATTTTTATAGATTTGTGTTGATGATTTAATAAATTATAGGGGAATTTCTTGCAGAAACTTTGCAAGACATCTCACCAGAACGGTAAGACATTTGAAAATCGTTGTTTTTCTTTCGATGTATTTCCCTGTATCGCGCCTCCCTTCCGGATCTTAGCCTATGCAGTGGCGCCTCACACAAAATACTATAACAGCCAATTCTTAAGATTTACCGTCGAAATTTCTTAAGATTTACGGCAGAAATTCTTAAGATTTTATGTAGATATAAAGAAATACACTAAATTATGACGATATATCTATTGACATAGAATACTGTATAACTTAGTATCTATGTATTCCAAAGTCAGGAGGTATGCATCATGAAAATCGAGAGAGTTAATGATCACCAGATTAGATGTACACTTACCAGAGATGACCTTGCGAAGCGAGACCTCAAAATTACAGAGCTGGCATATGGCACTGAGAAGGCAAAAGAGCTTTTCCAGGACATGATGCAACAGGCTAATATAGAGTTCGGATTTGAAGCGGAGGATACTCCTCTTATGATCGAGGCAATCCCCATCAATTCCGAGTGTATCGTTCTTGTAATCACCAAAGTCGACGATCCAGACGAGCTGGATACAAGATTTTCTAACTTTGCCCCATCCGTTCGCGATGAGGAGGACGAAGAGGAAGACCTTGATGACGACGATTACTACGACGAGGACTACGACGACGAAGATGATGAAGAGGACGTAATGAGTCTTTTCAAGAGACTTCAGCACAGCAACATGTCCGACTACATGGATTCTTCTCTCAGCCCTCAGTCAGATTCCAAGAAGGTAAAAGAGAAAACTGGCGGCCCTAAAAAGAAAGACCTGCCAGGGAGGAAGGGCTCAAGGATATTCTCCTTTGATTCACTCCACGAGGTTACAAAATTCGCAGCAATAGTTTCAAGGAAATTCAACGGTATCAACACCTTATACAAGAATGAAGTTCAGGGCAAATACTACCTGATCCTTCATCAGGGTGATCTGGATAACACAGTATTTGCCAATATCTGCTCACTTCTTACTGAATACGGTAAAACCGAAATCGGCAGCACAGCTGATGAGCACTATCTGGCAGAGCATTACACAGTAGTAATTAAAGACGCTGCTGTACAGACACTTTCAAAAATCTAATAAAATGAATTGTCCCCCGGGGTTATGAAACCCGGGGGATTTTTAAATTAGTTCTACATTCAAAAAGGCCATGGGGCATTTTATCTGTCCCATGGCCTTAGCTTTTAAACTAGCAAGCTAGACTTGATTTGTTAATCAGTCTTTTCCGTAAAGAGTTACAAGCTTCTCGAGGTAAGCTCTGTGCTCCTTAGCGTGCTCAGCAGCAGCTGCGTTGAGCTTAGCAGCTCTCTCAGGATTCTTGAGCTTAAGTGAAAGGTATCTAACCTCACCATCAAGGAAGCTCTGGAAGTCCTCTGTAGCTGGCTTAGAATCAAGTGTGAACTTGTTCTCTGCCTGAGGATTGAATCTGAACATATCCCAGTATCCTGTAGCTACAGCCTTCTTCTCCTCATCCATAACCTTGTTCATGCCGGCCTTAAGACCCTGGTTGATACAAGGAGCATATGCGATGATAAGTGAAGGTCCTGGATAAGCCTCAGCCTCTTTAATAGCGTTGATTGTCTGCTGCATGTTAGCGCCCATAGCGATCTGTGCAACATATACATAACCATAGCTCATAGCGATTGAAGCAAGATCCTTCTGCTTGATCTCTTTTCCGCCTGCAGCGAACTGTGCAACAGCACCTGTAGGAGTAGCCTTAGATGACTGTCCGCCTGTATTTGAGTAAACCTCAGTGTTAACAACGAGAACGTTAACATCCTTACCAGAAGCAAGTACGTGGTCAAGACCACCAAATCCGATATCGAATGCCCATCCGTCACCACCGAAGATCCACTGTGACTTCTTAGCTGCAAAGTCTTTGTTCTTAAGAACATACTTAGCTGCATCTGAGCTGTCGCTCTTGAGAGCCTCAACGAGCTCATCTGTTGCAGCGAAGTTCTCAGCACCGTTAGAGAATGTATCGAGCCACTTCTGAGCAGCATCCTTAGCAGCGCCGCCAGCAGCTACGATCTCTTCTACCTTCTCCTTGATTGCATCACGGAGAGCGTTCTGAGCAAGTACCATACCCATACCAAACTCAGCATTATCCTCGAACAGTGAGTTATCCCATGCAGGACCCTGTCCCTTAGCATTTACTGTGTAAGGTGTTGAAGGTGAGGAGTTACCCCAGATTGATGTACATCCTGTAGCGTTAGCAACATACATTCTGTTACCAAAGAGCTGAGTAACAAGCTTAACGTAAGGAGTCTCACCACAGCCTGCGCAAGCGCCTGAGAACTCAAGGAGTGGCTGCTTGAACTGTGAGCCCTTGATTGAGCCTTCGCCGAACTTAGCAACAACATCTTCCTTGATTGGAAGTGTAACTGCATAGTCGAAGTACTTCTGCTCGTCCTTATTAGCTGCAATAGCACCCATCTTAAGGGTCTCACCCTTGTTGTTACCAGGACATACATTTGCGCAAGATCCGCAACCTGTACAGTCAAGAGCTGAAATAACAACTGAGTACTTGTATCCATCCATTCCAGCAAGAGGCTTAGTCTGAAGTCCCTCTGGAGCCTTAGCGATCTCATCGTCTGTCATAGCGATTGTACGGATAGCTGCGTGAGGGCATACAAGTGAGCAGAATCCACAACCGATACATGTTGAAGCATCCCATGCAGGAACGTTTACTGCGATACCTCTCTTCTCGTATGCAGCTGATCCTGAAGGTGTAGCACCGTCAACGTATGGAAGACAATCAGAAACCTTAAGTGTGTTACCTTCCTGAGCGTTAACCTTAGCCTGGATGTTGTTTACGAAATCGATAACATCCTTTCTTGATCCCTCAGCCTTCTTGAAGTCAAGACCTTCGTCCTTAGCATCCTTCCAGCTCTCAGGAATCTCAACCTTGATAAGGTTCTTAGGATCTGCACCAGCATCGATAGCATCCCAGTTCTTCTTAACAACGTCTTCACCCTTACGGCCGTATGTCTTCTGAGCAGCGTCCTTCATGAACTTGATAGCGTCTGCTTCAGGAATGATCTTTGTGATGTTGAAGAATGCTGACTGAAGGATTGTGTTGATCCTTGTAGGTCCCATTCCAACTTCAACACCGATCTTAGAACCGTTCATGATGTAGAAGTTGATCTTGTGATCATACATGAACTTCTTAACCTGGCCAGGAATCTCAGCCTCGAGCTGATCTACAGTCCATGGGCAGTTGAGGAGGAATGAACCACCATCAACAAGTTCCTGAACCATGTTGAACTTACGGATATATGAAGGATTATGACATGCTACGAAGTCAGCCTTCTTGATGAGGTAAGTTGACTTGATAGGAGTCTTACCAAATCTGAGGTGAGACATTGTAACACCACCAGACTTCTTGGAGTCATAATCGAAGTATGCCTGAGCATACATGTCAGTGTTGTCACCGATGATCTTGATAGAGTTCTTGTTAGCACCAACAGTACCGTCAGCACCAAGACCCCAGAACTTACAGTTTGTTGTTCCCTCTGGAGTTGTAACAAGAGGAGCACCAGCATCAAGTGAAAGATTTGTTACATCATCCTCGATACCGATTGTGAACTCTTCCTTAGTATCGTTGTTGAATACAGCAACGATCTGAGCAGGAGTTGTATCCTTGGAACCAAGTCCGTAACGTCCGCAGAATACTGGAACTGACTCGAACTTAGTGCCCTTAAGAGCTGCGATAACATCAAGAGCGAGAGGCTCACGATATGATCCAGGCTCCTTTGTTCTGTCGAGAACTTCGATTCTCTTAACAGAATCAGGAATAGCAGCAACAAGTGCCTTAGCTGAGAATGGTCTGTAAAGACGAACCTTTACAACACCAACCTTCTTGCCCTGCTTCTCGAGGTAGTCGATTGTCTCCTCGATTGTATCGTTTACAGAACCCATAGCTACAATAACTACCTCTGCGTTAGGATCGCCGTAGTAGTTGAAGAGCTTGTAATCTGTACCAATCTTAGCGTTAACCTTGTCCATGTACTTCTGAACGATCTCAGGAAGCTCGTTGTAACCAGTGTTGCAAGCCTCTCTGGTCTGGAAGAAGATATCAGGGTTCTGAGCTGAGCCCATCTGGCAAGGATGATTAGGATTAAGTGCGTTAGCCTTGAATGCATCGATTGCTTCATGGTTAACCATCTCGTCGAGATCCTTGTAATCCCAAACTTCGATCTTCTGGATCTCGTGTGATGTACGGAATCCATCAAAGAAATTGATAAAAGGAATTCTGCCTTCGATTGCTGCGCAGTATGCAACAGGAGTTAAGTCCATAACTTCCTGAACACTTGAATCGCAAAGCATAGCAGCACCAGTCTGGCGGCAAGCATATACGTCAGAGTGATCACCGAAGATGTTAAGTGCGTGAGAAGCTACGCAACGAGCTGATACGTTGAATACACCAGGAAGTCTCTCACCAGCTACCTTGTAGATATCAGGGATCATAAGAAGAAGTCCCTGAGAAGCTGTGTAAGTAGATGTAAGAGCACCTACTACAAGTGATCCGTGTACAGCACCAGCTGCACCAGCCTCAGACTGCATCTCAGTAATCTGAACTGTACGGCCGAAAATGTTCTTCTTTCCGGCTGTTGCCCACTCATCTACATGCTCAGGCATAACAGATGATGGAGTGATTGGGTACATAGCGGCAACTTCAGTAAACGCATATGATGCATATGCGGCAGCTTCGTTACCGTCCATGGTTTTCATGTTTCTTGCCATTTTAATTCCTCCTACGTTTTATTTATGAAATTGTTTTGGCTTTTTAAACAACTATCAGTATATGACAGTTGTGTTAGAAATAATTTGATTGGCATCAAAAAGCGCAATCTGCCGCTTACAATAGTAACATTTTTGTCAATGGTTGTCAGCCAATTTATACAATTTTTATCTATTAATCTGAAAAAAGTTTTCGTTTATTCTATTGATAAATCATTTTTCTTATATTATGATAATTACGTAACAAAGCCCGGCGCGGCAAAGCCGCTTTGTTATTCTACATTGGCTTTATATTTTTAACTAATGGAAGGAGATACTATTATGGCATACGTTATTAGTGATGGTTGCATCAGCTGCGGATCATGCGCTGCTCAGTGCCCTGTTTCAGCTATTTCTCAGGGAGATACTCAGTACGTTATCGATGCTGGTACATGCATCGACTGTGGTTCTTGCGCAGCTCAGTGTCCTGTTTCTGCTATCTCACAGGGCTGATAATTACCTAGACAAAACAAAGAGCTTTCAGGTTTATCCTGGAAGCTCTTTTTCTATGCTTATTCTTCTTAATTTGGCGAAGCTCACCTGCTCTTATCCAGGTTTGCAAACTTCGTAAACTGTGGAAGCCACAACAGCTCTACAGTTCCAATAGGGCCATGTCTCTGTTTTGCAATGATGATCTCTGCAATGCCCTTCTTTTCAGTGTCCTTATTATAGTAATCATCTCTGTAGATGAACATTACAACGTCCGCATCCTGCTCGATGGCTCCGGACTCACGAAGGTCAGAAAGCATAGGCCTGTGATCCGGTCTCTGCTCAACTGCACGTGACAGCTGAGAAAGAGCTATAACAGGAACGTTAAGCTCCCTGGCAAGAGCCTTTAAGGATCTTGAGATCTCGGAGATCTCCTGCTGTCTTGATTCTGAGCTTCTGCCTGTTCCACCTGTCATCAGCTGAAGGTAGTCGATGATGATGACCTGAAGATCATGCTCCATCTTGTACTTGCGGCATTTTGAGCGAAGCTCCTGAATGGAGATACTTGGTGTATCATCAATTATCAGCTTGGATGCTCCAACAACTCCGGCGCTCTCAATAAGGTTCTCCCACTCAAGATCTGAGAGGTTACCAGTCCTTATATGCTGTGAATCAACGTGTGATTCCATGGAAAGGAGACGGTTTACAAACTGCTCCTTACTCATTTCGAGAGAGAACATGGCAACGCATTTGTTGTCATGAAATGCCATATGCTCAGCGATGTTAAGGACAAACGCTGTCTTACCCATGGCAGGTCTTGCTGCGATAAGGATAAGGTCTGAAGGCTGGAATCCAGCTGTGTTGTAGTCAAGATCAATAAACCCGGTAGCATTACCAGTAACATTGCCCTTCATTTTGCTGGCCTTCTCAATTCTGTCCAGGGCATTCATAACAACCTTGTCGATCGGAACAAAGTCGCCTGTGTTTCTCTTCTGGGTTATCTGGAATATATTCTTTTCAACATCGTTGAGGATCCCTTCCATGTCATCTGCATCTGTGTAGCAGGTGTTGATGGTATCCTCACTTACATGGATAAGCTTCCTGAGTGTTGATTTTTCAGCAACAATCTGAGCGTAATATTTTACGTTGGCAGATGTAGGTACAGAGTCTACAAGCTCCGCAATGAATTCAGCGCTTGAGATCTGAGGTGACACATTCTTTTCCTTGAGCCTGTTCTGGAGAGTTACGATATCCACCGCACTTCCGTCACGGTCAAGTTCTACCATGGTCTCAAACAGTGTTCCCAGCTGCTTGTTGTAAAAATCCTCAGGAACCACTATCTCAGAAGCTATCTGTATCGCTTCGTTATCTATGATCATAGCACCAACTACGGACTTTTCAGCCTCGATGCTGTTGGGCGCCACTCGTTTAAGCAGGTTTTCTTCTGGCATGTTTACTGTTCCTTTACACTAACCTTTAATGTAGCTGTAACCTGTGGATGGAGCTTAACAGGAATCTCGTACGTTCCAAATGCCTTGATAGGTTCTGGCATCTGAAGTTTCTTTTTATCAATGTCAAATCCAAACTGTGCCTTAGCGGCTGTTACGATCTCTTTTGAGGAAACAGATCCAAATACTCTTCCGCCCTCGCCAGCCTTCATGGTGAGCTGAACAGTCTCTTTTTCAATCTTCTCGCCGTAGGCCTTGGCCTCGTCAAGCTGCTGCTTGGCTACGATCGAATCTCTCTTCTGCTGGTTCTTGAGCTCGTTTAAGTTCTTCTGTGTTGCCTCTACTCCAAGCTTCTTGGGAAGGATCATGTTCCTTGCATAGCCATCTGAAACCTTGACTATGTCGCCCTTCTTACCAAGGCTCTTAACGTCTTCTAATAAAATAACCTGCATTTATAGTTCTCCTTCATCTATCATCTGATCTAATGTTCTCTTAAGTGTAGCGATGGCCTCTTCTGTTGTGACGCCATCCATCTGACAGCCGGCGCTGCTCATATGTCCGCCGCCGCCAAGCTTCTCCATGATGACCTGAACGTTGACTTCATCTATGGATCTTGCACTGACGTAGATCTGGTTCTGATAATCAGTGCATACGAAGCTGGCCCTTACGCCCTTGATGTTAAGAAGCTCGTTGGCTGCCTGAGCGCCTACGATGGTCGGGCTCTGGATCTCTTCGTTTGACAATATGGATATCGCAAACTTGCTGCGGTAGATCTCTGCCTGGCTGACTGTATCGGCCTTGGCCTTATACTCACCTGCATCCTCTCTAAAGAGCTTGCGGACACGGGTTACATCTGCGCCGTTCCTCCTAAGGAAAGCAGCAGCTTCAAAGGTTCTGACACCGGTCTTGTTCATGAAGTTGTTGGTGTCTACCATGATTCCTGAATAAAGGCTGTCCGCCTCTTCGTTGTGGATCTTGACGTTCTCTCCGATGTACTGCAGGATCTCTGAAACCATCTCGCAGGCTGAAGAAGCGTAAGGCTCTACATATGAAAGTGTTGCGTTTTCTACAACCTCTGTACCCTGTCTGTGATGGTCAAGGACCACAATGGTCTTACAGAACCTAAGAAGCTCAGGACACTCTGTAATACTTGGCTTGTTAACGTCTACAACTACAAGAACTGTATTATTGCCAGCAATGTCGATGGCCTGCTGGTTGGTGATGATCATGTCATCCTCGTACTCAGGGTTATTCTTGAACAGGTCAACCAGTGGCTGCATGGAAGTTGTCACGTCGTTTAATACGATGTGGCACTTTCTGTCCAGGGTCTTGGCGATCCTGTAGATACCAACTGATGAACCAAAGCTGTCAACGTCGCCAATTCTGTGACCCATAACGATGACGTTGTCTTTTCCGGAAATGATCTCTCGAAGAGCGTGGGCCTTAACTCTGGCCTTAACTCTGGTACTCTTTTCAATCTGCTGGCTCTTACCTCCGTAGTAGGAGATGTTGTCAGCGCTCTTAACTACCGCCTGATCACCGCCTCGTCCAAGAGCTACGTCGATAGCGTTTCTGGCAAACTCATAGTTCTGAGCATAGGACAGACCATTAAGTCCGATACCGATACTGAGGGTAACCGCCATCTCATTACCGATGTTGACGGTCTTAACATCCTCTAAGATGTCAAACTTCTGCTCCTTGAGCAGCTCGCATGACTTCTTGGGCATTACTACAAAGTACTTGTCCTTCTCGATTTTCTTGGAAATACCGTTGCAGGACGCAATGTACTTGTTGACCTTACGGTCTATAAGAGCGGTCAAAAGAGATCTTCTAACCTCTTCTACGCTATCCAGAGCCTCTTCGTAGTTGTCCAGGTAGATAAGACCTGCTGCAAGAGACTGGTTGTCTACTTCCTGGATAGCCAGCTTAAGAGCTGTCTCATCAAAGAGATACACGGCAATAAGGCTGCCTTCGTAGCTCTCTGCGTCGATAATGTCGCTGTTTGTCGCCATCTCTTTTAACGAGATGCGCTTCATCTTGATGGTGTAATTGCTGTTCTCGTACTCCAGCTCGTAGGAAACTTCCTCAGCTCCCTGTGGGAACTTGTCCATGGTGATTGATGGGAACAGTGAGAAAATGGTCTTCCTAAAGCCCTTGTCCTGGTGAACAACCTTCTCAAAGGCGATGTTGGTCCAAACCACCTTGCCGGAATCGTCAAGAACTGCGTGAGGGAGCTCCAATTCTCTAAGGAGCTTCTTCTGGATCTGACCATACTCCGTGGCAAAACTCACAAGCTCATTCATAATGATGGGCTTGGAATAGAAATTCATATACAGGATTGCAATGAAATAAAGGCCTGTAAAGGCAAGAAGGATCAGCCCTGCGGTGAAATTAACGGTAAAAACAGCTGCATTTACCAGCAAAAGCAGGATCCCAAGATATGTAAAAACCCTAAAGTAGGACCGAAGCCTACCCTTTAATCTGACTCTGTTCTTATTTGCCATTGTCTTGTCCTCTTCCCCAACATTTTGGACATTGAATGAAAAAAATACCTTTTTATAGTATAGCACAAAAATACAGAAAAGCGCAGCAACTTAAGTGCTGCGCCGGAAGTGACTCTTTATCAGATTGTGATGGAATCCTGCATAAGATCGGCAGGTTTTACGTTTGGATTGTGGTAGTGCTCACGCTTGTCGGAAATGGCTCCGATGGAGATAGCACTTTCAGGGCAAAACTGCAGGCAGCTAAGGCACTGTGTGCAGTTGGTACCGATCTTTGCTTTGCCGTTTTCTATGGTAATGTTGCCTCTAGGACAGAGATTTGCGCACTGACCGCAGGCTACGCATTTGTCGCTAACAGCAAATGCCTCTGCTTTCTTAAGGGCCATCTTTGAAAATCCCATGTTCTCAATGGCGTTGAATACGTTAAATGAAGGTCTTCCGGATAAAACCTTGTCTGCGAGGATATCCTCCACGATCTTTGATGACAGGTCCTCACTTCTTGCTTCCGCTTCGCCCACAGTAAGTCTTGGCATCATCATTGTATGTGGGAATAGCCAGATGCAGCTGCAGTGGTGAGTTATCACACTCCAGTACTTAAGAGGGATGATCTTGTGAAGCTTGGCAAGACCTGTTCCTTTGTATGCTGAGCAGGAAGTGACGCCAAAGGTATAGGTCCCTGGCTTTATTCTGATGGCTTTTGCACAGTCAAAGACATCCTCAGGAGCTCCGCCGCCGTAGCATGGGAACACAAAGCCAACGCGCTGTGCATCTGTAATGTCAGGAATCTTCATGTCTTTTTTGATTCTGATAAGCTCGGCTCCGCCAAGACCCTTGGCGATATTCCGTGCAATAGAAAGGCAGTTACCAGTGCCTGAAAAGAAGAAAATCACATTTTTACCCATAAGAAAACCTCCAGAAATATGCTAAAAATAGTTTAGCATTTCCTGGAGGCATTTGCCATCTTGTATCAGGTTGCAACAGCTTTATCTTTTTTCACACAGAGCTCCAAAGCGCCGGTGATAAACAGTATCGGAATAATGAGTCCACATCCAAAGCACACCACGTCGTCCATCATGGCGATGGTCTGAAGTCCAAAGGCCACAAACTGAAGGATGAGGATAATGATCCCGGCGTAAACCAGGTACTTTGCATGGCCTTTGTTATTGATATTGTGTAGGGCATATGCTCCGACAGTGAGCTGCAAGGAGTTAGCCAGAATCTGAACAATAGCTATAGCGATGATCAGGGCTCCGAAAGTAATGTGCCCGATGATGAATTCATCCATGCCATCCAGCATCTCGCCGTATATGGCATCCAGAAGCATTATCAGTCCGCCCACCGCCATCATAATACTGCTGGCCTTTAGTAAACTTATCTTGTTCATGCTCATCTTTTTCATTTCTATCACCTCTACCCTTCACAACGACGCTACTTTTACTCCGTCTTGTATATTGATACGAACGAGATGCTCCTGTGGCATAATTACTTTTTACCAACAAAAAGAGGCGGCTGGCCATGTAGGCCAGTCGCCCCTTCTAATTATTTCATTTTAGGAAAAAGAACTTTCGGATTGATTCAGGCTATCTGGATCAGCCTTCCTCTTCCTCCTCTTTCTTCTTGCCTGTGATCATTACAGTTACTGCAAGTGCAGCTGCAACAACCAGTGCGAATACTCTTCCCATGCTGTATGGATCGTCAGTTCCAGCTCTTCTTGCTCCAAGAACTGCTGGGCCATCCTCAATTCCTCTCTGTGCTCCAAGAACTGCTCCTGGTGCAAGAGCTACAGGTGCATCAGGGATAGTTGTATCGCCACCTGTTGGTGTGTCATCGTCAGGTGCAGCAGTGATTGTGAATGTACCATTTACATACTCAACATTGAAGTTACCCTGTACAGGTTCACCCTCAGGAATGATCTCGTATGTTGTCACAGCCTCACCAGCCTTACGACTAACTGTATACTCAATTGTATCCTGTGCCTCTGCAAGGAGCTCTGCATAATTGTCATATGCTTCGTATTCCTCTGGAAGGCTTACAACAGCTGTAAACTTTGCAGGATCAGCTGTGTTCTGAACCTTGCTTGCATTTTCTGCAGTAACATAAGCTGTTGCATGTGTGATTGTGAAGCTAGCTGGCTCACCTGCTACCAGTTTGAACTGGTCAGAAACGTCCTTTCCAGCTCCATCTACAACCGTAAGATTTGTAGGATCATTAAGTGAATCTTCGTCCATTGTAAGAACATATTCTCCTACGTTCTTAGCTTCACGATCTGCGACTACCTGAACATCAGCAGTTGCATTAAATACTCTGCCATCTTTGTCGTATGATCCATTTCTCTCAACAGCACCGGCTGAAATTGAAAGGAGATCAAGCACTGCATTGCCGATAGCTCTAAATCCGTTAGTAACAAAATCTACTGCATTATCGATGAAGTTATCATCAGATTCATTGTCGTTAGTCACTACATCTGGCTCTGCATCCTGGATGTCTTCAAACTCAAGTCTGTAATCAAACTCGTCCTGAATCTTTCCATTGTATACGCTGTCATCCTTGTTAAGAGGATAAGCCACGATTCTAAGCTTTTCTTCTTCACTTCTTGCAAGGATCTGAAGGGTTCCAATTTCAGGCTCACCTTCTACATAGTCAGTTTCTGCTGCAGTATCCCATGTGATAGTGTAGTCATCATTATCGACTACTCCATCATCAACGTAAGTAACAGTCTTTGAAGTAGTTACTGTAGCTGTCTCTTCACCAACAAGTCCTTTTACTCGTCCAGGTGCTGACAGAGGAATTCCGTCATACTTCTTGGTAGCTGAGTCAGTCTGAACAGTAATAGTCTTAGGAGTTATGTAGAGTTCGCCCTTATCAGTTGTTACACCTGTGAAGAAATCTGTTACATCATCGTTGCCTTTTTTGATAACAAAAGATTTGATCTCATTATCAACTTTGCCTTCTGCAACGTGTGTTACTTCACCTTCAACTGTTGCTACAACTGTGAACATTCCTTCACCATCGCTGTTAGGGAATGCCTTTAAGCTCTCTTCTGTAATACCATTAGCTGTAAGCTTGTGTCCATCGTATGTCTTATGATCTGAAAGAGCCTTAAGAACGATGTTCTTTGTGTTAGGCTTTACGGTAAGTGTTCCAATCTTACCCTTGCCGCCTTCCTTGGTTCCATCATCTACGATGTAGTTGCTCTCCTTTGCAACACCACCCTTATTGAATGTAAGTGTATAAGTATTGTTGTGATTATGAGGCTTGTCAGAATTTACATCAGTCACATTACCTGTAACTGTAAATGTAACGCCTTCTTTCTCATTTCCAACGAATCCTGTTATATCACCTTCACCCTTAAGAGGTAAGCCATCATACTCTTTCTCTGCATCTTCTGTCTTAACGATAAGAGTAGCAGGATTAACAACAATCTTCTGTCCTTCAACGATCTCAATAGCGTTCTGAGCCTTGAGCGCCTCTGTTACATCTGTTCCACTAGCATTAACTACCTTCAGACTTCCAAGCTTAGCATCAACTGGATTATTGCCTGTAGCGTTAACAGCATATGACTTATCTGAAACGCTGGCAGTTACAGTAAATGTTGCAGTGTCAGACTTAACTTCTACGTCTTTAATTGACTTTCCAGAAGTATTGCCTACAGTTACTGTAGCCCAGTGTTCCTCACCATTGTAGACCTCTTCTGTGCCATTACCATTTACAGAAACAACGATCTTGGCATCACTATTACCAACAGTAAGGGTTCCTTTAGTAGCATTAACATTATAGTTACTGTTCTTTACATTACCCCAAACAATTTCGTAAGTGTTATTTTCTGCATGTGGAGTATCAGTGTTAACCTCAGTCTGAGCTCCGGTGATTACAAATTTCACCTTTTCGCCATTTACAAGTGTAATCTCCTTCTCGAACTTGCCGTCCTTGAAGTCAGCTGCAACTGTAAGTGTGCTATCTACTGTCTCTTTGTCATTCTTAGCTGTAATAGTAGCACCTGCTCTAAGAGCCTCACCATTATATGGTCTTGTTGCATCCTCCGTCTGGATATTCAGCTCTGCTGGAGTGATAGTAAGTGTTCCATAAGCATATCCGATACCATCAAACCAATCCTTGAGGTTTGTCTGATGTGCAGTATCTGACTTGAGGTAGATTGCAACTGTTGAAGGATCAACAACGTTGTATACATTGTCTTCAACATTGATCTTATGCGCCTCAACATAGCTTGTCATGCTTGATGATGGTTTAGCAGACGCAACAAAATCAAATCTAGCTAAGAATTTTTTCAACTCATCCTCTGACATACTCTGTGAAGTAGCTGATGCTACAACAAGCTTATTGCCAGATGTAAGTTCTGTACCATCATACTGTTTCTCAGCATCTGGTGCTGTGAATGTAACAGCTATAGTGTTATTTGTAATTGTAAGTGTTCCAAGAAGGTTAGTATCAGCAACTACTGTATAGTTATCTTCCTTAGTACCTTCAGCCCATACGATGTCGCTTGCGTTATATGTGTTATTGTGCTCTTCTCCGCCGACATCTCTGATTGTAAAGCTTGCATTTACTGAAGCTGATTCATTCTTAACAAATCCAATATTGTTGTCAGCATCAGTAATAAATTCAGCATTTTCCCACTTATGATACTCACCATCGAATGGCCAGGAATGGCTTCCTGTCTTAACCTTCAGAGTTCTAGGTGTAATTGTGATGCTTGAACTGAGCTCAATATCCTCATAGTTGTCATTGTGAACAATGATCTTAACATCGTCTATTGATCCATTTTCACCCGTAACATCTGTAGCTGTAGGCTTGACGGAAGAATCTGTAACATTGCGATAGCTAAACTTATAGGAGTCAACCTTATCTCCAGTAGTGATTCCACCTGAAATGGTAAATGTATGAGGATCTCCGTCATATACCTTTGTTTCTGGTGTAACTGTAGGATAAGTATTATCAGGTCTGGTAGCAGGAATAATTGTAAGGAATCCATCAACAGGTGTAGCAAACTCAACATTTGAATAGTTTATAGATTCATATGTGAAGTGCTTAGCTGTAAGACCCATATAATATGTGCCAGCGTTTGTTCCCTTAGCTATAGCCTGCTTTCCAGATGCAAGTGAAACTATAATGCTCTTTTTCTGTTCATCTGTCAGTTCTGCACCAGTAGAGTCTTTTATAGTATATGAATAACCCTCTACTCTCTTCTCAGAACCTGTGTAAGGCTGATTCTCAAGCTTGTTACCAGTAACATATACTGTTACCTTTCCAGTATTCTTGATGATCACCAACTTACCATGTACAGGAGTTACTGTGACATCAAAGTTCTCGTCGTTGTTAGTAAAGTTGTCAGCAGTAAATGTCATCTCATATGTTCCAGCGTTTGTTCCCTTAGCTGTAACCTCTGGATCATCCTGCTTAAGTTTATTCATGTAACTATCAGAGTAAATCTTTAAGCCGTCATTATTAGCAGTCTCATCAATAGAGATATCATAGCCATTTACTGACTGCTCAGAACCTGTGTACTGCTGATTCAACAAATTCCTACCAGTTACAGTAACAGCAACTTTTCTCTTTGTAATGGTGAGCTTACCATCTGATAATACATTGAAAGTAACTGTGTAGTTCGTCTCATCTTTGCTCTTGAACTGGTTAGTAGAAAGACCCATTTCATAGGTAGCAACTGCAGTTCCGTTTGCTTTCTTATTACCTGTAAAAGTAAAGCTATCCTCGTTATAGAAATTCTTATCAACTTTCTTATTATCACCATCAAGGATTTCTACTGCATAGCCTTCTACAGACTGTTCCTTGCCAATATATACTTTTGATTCTGTATTACCAGTAATATTTACTTTAATTGTTGCAGGTGTGATTGTAAGAACACCATCAGTGATTACAAATCTTACCGTAAGGTTAGGATCTGTGTACTTGACTGCATTCTCGCCATCCAATCCCATCTTGTAACCGTCAGTATTAACAGTTGTTCCTTTTGCTACGCCGTCTACATTGACCTTAACATTGTTCTTTTTGAACAGCTTCTTAAGAGCATCAGGAGTGTTCTTATCAACTTCAATAGTGTATCCTGATATACTCTGTTCTTTTCCGTTGTATGTCTTAGTTTCAGAAGCACCAACAACGTTTACTACGATTTCATCTGTCTTTGAAATGGTAAGTTTTCCATCCACTACTACAAATGTAACTGCATAGTTAGTGTTGTTATTTGTGAACTGGCTGCTTGGATTTTCTGGAGTGAATGTTCCCTCAGTAAGTCCAAGAAGATAATCATCAGCACTGTAATTTGTTTCTGTTCTTGTAACTGTAGGACCAGTAAAGTCTGCAGAAACGTTCTCAGCAGGAAGCTTATAATCAACATTTCCAGTTCCTGTTGCAAATGCAGCATCATATCCGCTTATTGTGTGTGACTCTCCATCATACTTAACGCTGTCTGAATGACCTGTAATGTTAATTGTGATGGCCTTAGGTGTTACTGTAAGTGTACCCTTTGTAGCATAGCTCCAAGTGTAGTTAGAAGCCTTGGTGTTACTGTTAAAATCAATACCTGTGATCTCATTAGCAACTTCACCCTGAGAAACGTTTGTTACAGAACTTGCAGTTGTAAATCCAGCAATCTCTCCGCCTTCACCCTCTACAAAGCTTCCATCTGCAATTGATCCCTGTGGCCATGTGTGTGCCTGACCATCATAGGTCCATGACTTGCTCTCAGTAGTAACTTTGATCTCACGTTTAGTAATCTCCAGATATCCGTTTTCTCCATATGCGAAGGCAGGAGTAAATGTTGAGCTGTACTTATCTTTGATCTTGAACTGAACATCCAATGATTCTTTTTCGAATACATCTTTGCTCTTAAGTACCTTCTTAGTACCTGTAATATCAAGGAACTCTTCAGGATTGTTCTTGATCAGAGCGTTGTCAGAATCAATATGATAAGTAACAGTATGCTCTATTCCATCATATTGCTCTGAGTGATGATCATAAGTAACCCAAATATTAACTGCTATGTTACCAATTACTGTTGCAGTTCCTGCCACATAAGTAATCTTATAGAAGTCCTGCACTCCATTTCTCTCAATAACCGCATTCTTAGGAGTTACTGAAGTAGATCCAGCATAAATCAGCTCATCGCCTGTAAATTCAACTGATGATACTTTATCATCACCCTTCAGGCCTTCTACTGTAACAAGGTCTTCTACAGAATCATATTCATCGACAATATTATTTCCATTGAAATCTCTTATCTTGTCAGAAGCCTTGATTGTAATAAGCTTCTGCATGTATACATATCTTTCTGTTTCGCCTTCTGTAATAGTAACTTTTGAAGAAACGCTGTTTCCACCAAGAGTTGCTGTTACTCTATTCTTCACATAACCAGTAACATTAGCGTTTATTGTGTAGAGACTTCCCTTAGGAAGAATCATTGTTTCTGGCTCTGTTCCTACAATCTCATCGCCATCCATATCTACATAGTGAACAGTAAGACGTCCCATCTTATATGGATGATAATAGAATACTATAGTAGGATTAACATCCTCATATGTGAACTCATATGTGAGGACATCCTGCTCTGGATAGAAATCAGTGTTCTTTAAATTGTCAGGAAGAATAGATTTGTCTACCGCTGCTGCATTCTCAGTAACGCTAGCTGTACTTCCTTTCACACCTCTTCTGACAACTGTCTTGGCGACAGAAATAGGATCGGCATTTTCGCTCTCTTTGTAGAGATACTTTACTGTGTAGTCGATAGTTTCAGGTCTGTTCTTATAGTAGAAGATTATTGTATTCTCACCATAATCGAGAGTATGCTTCTTCTCCTGAACATCTGAATAATATCCAACTATATTCAGTGCCTTCTCAGTTATTACCATGCCCTGCTTAAAGTCAGGGTGAGTAACAACCTTTTCCTTTGAAAGTGCAACTTCTTCGTGCTCAGGGTCATCAAAGTATTGCAGGTACTTAACTGTATAGCTGATCTGATCTGGTTTCCACTTAGCATAAACCTTGATGCCAGTTTCTGTTATAGGTAAATGGAAATCAAATACATTTTCACAGCTTGCTTCAGCATACCATCCATCGAATGTGTATCCGGTATGAGTAACTGAGCATGTAATAGGTGAAGCTGTCTCTCCATGCTTAACAGTCTGTGTATCTATTGTCTTATGATCCTTAGGGTTAAATGGATCAACAAAAGTAACTATTCTGTCTGGGAAAGTATAGTTAGCGTAAAGAATCAAGCCTCCCTTAACAGTATACTTACCCCCCTCAGGAGTATATGCAGCTTGACGTGTAGCATCAGTCTTCCAGCCATCCCATACAGCATCTTTTATAGCCATGTTGGCTTTTGACTGATTTTCAAACTGCTGTAAATAGTTTGGATTGCCACCAAGGTTTGTTCCAGCCTTAACAGAAATAGGCTTTCCACCATTCATTGTGGTTCCGTCATAGTCAACAAAAGTAACCTGGTAGGTCTCCGCATCATAGTACATATTAAGAGTAAGGGCTTCGTATGAGGTTACATCTACCTTGTTATTCGTAGGGCTCCAATTTTCGAAGGCATAAGTAACATCAACGATCTCGTCATATGGATCACTCCAATATCCTTCCCAAAACCAAAATCCAGTCGAAACCCATTCGGAACCGTGGTGTACCTTGTTTTGAGCAGAAACACCGGCCTGTTTATAACCATCAATATTATAAAACTCGGAAGTATAGTACACGCCTAGGAATTTTGACTCTACTGAACTGTAAAGGCCGTATGTTTTTCCGTTCTTAGTTTCTTTGGTTTCTGAATCATATCCCTCAAGCCAATAACGAAGTGTTTGCTTCTTTGCACCACTTGCAAAATCATAATAAAACGCCTTGATGATACCTTTCTGTTTATCAACCTGGTTGTATCTAGAATCATGTGGTGAAGGCATAGTCTGAAATGACACTTTTTTATCAAGCTGATCATTAACACCTACAGACCAGCATCCGTTTGTATATGGCTTATTGAATGTTTCCTGGAATGCATCATATATATCAGCACCATACTTTGCTTCAATAGATACTTCTGGGTTCTTTTTGTTTCCGTTTTTGTCGTATCCGACAATCTTATATTTCTTTCTATCATATTTAACAGTTACAACAGTAGAACCATCGGCCTTAAGAATCTCTTTAGATGCTTCTTTGAAAGTGAAATTCTTATCATCAAAAGTCAAAGAATTTGCTGGGATGAGCTTCTTGTCGTTATTATCTTTAGGATCCCATGTTACTTCGGTGTCAATAGTACCCTCTTTTTTCTTAATACCGTCTGTTACTACTGAATAGCCGTCATCGTCAGCATTTTCAGCCATGAAGATAACTCTATATTCAGCCTTTCCAGCCTTCCACTTTGCAAAAAGAACGGTATTATTCTTAAGCTCGTAAAGGCCCTCTACCTTGTCTGAATATCTCTGAGCCTCAGGCTTTTCTTCGTCGTAATTCTCATACCAACCTTCAAATGTATGTCCATTATAAGTAGGCGTAATCTTAGAAAGATCTATTTTTGTTCCATAGAGCTCTGTCATGGAATTAACATAATCTCCACCACAGGTGTCAAACTGAAGGGTAAGATTTGAACGGGTATAGTAGATCTTAACTTCCTGTCCAGCTTCCTGCTTAAGCTCTAATGAATCAGCTTTCTCATAGATAAAGCCTTCAATATTCTTAACTTCAGGAGTAACTGTTGTGCCAGCTTTTCCAAACACAGATTCACGAAGTTCTGTCTGCTCTGTGTAGCCTTCTCCCTTAAGGTTCTTTAACATGTATACAACGTCATAAGTTACATCATGATCAACATAATGAACTATTCTGTCCTCGAGTATACCTACAGGAACAGATCCATCTCTTTCACTTACGTCAACAATCACTTCAAGATCAGCTTCTGTAATTTCAATTGAAGATTTCTCAGGATAATAAATAATTCCATTTCCTTCTTCAACACTTATGCTTGAAGGAGAAATAATACTCTTAGTCTTTCCATCCTTTAGCTCGCTCTTTTCAATCTCAACTGTCTGTTCGCCAATTGGATGCTCTTTACCGTCAAATTCATATACGTACTTTACGCATACTTCGAAGATCTTGATTTCCTCAAGATCTGCAACAAGCTTCATGTCTGATGTTACGGGTGTTCCCGCTGAAATAGACTCTCCGTCGTACTTCCATCCTCTAAAGAAATATCCTGATTTGAAAGGAGCCTCTGGGAATGAAAGGCCATCGTTCTTCTCATAGCCCTGTGTCTGGTATACACTCTCATTTCCCTCTTTATCCTTTATTACATATGTAACAGTAAAATCAGACTGCTCGAAGTTTGCAGTATAAACAGCGCCGTCAAAGATCTGATCTTTATCAGCACTAGGAGTAAATGTGGCACTTGTAGATACCACATTACCGTCTTCATCTGTCCAATTTACACATGTATATCCCTCGTCAGCTTCTGCTTCTGAGCCTGATGCTTCAAGGTCCTCGCCTTCAACAACCTTGATCTTTTCAGTTTCAGGCTTAACTGATCCGTTAGGTCCTGCTTTGTAAGTGATGGTGTAATACTCAGCATCATCCTCACCTTCCTCAGCGTTTTCCTCATTGTCAAGAAGCCCTTTTGTAAGGTCTAATCCCTCGCCTGGTACAGCGATTTTGCGCTCTGCTATTGGATCAATAGGATCCTCATCTAACTTAGGCTCCTCAGCCTTAGGCTCCTCAGCCTTAGGTTCCTCGACCTTTGGCTCCTCAACCTTTGGCTCCTCGACCTTTGGTTCTTCCACGTCTGGCTTTTCTTCAGAAAATGAGAGCTCAGAAATGCTAGGTTCAGATGAATCATCTGAATCTTCATCAATGGTGATCTCATTTGTCTCAGCATAAACCTTAGCACTTGCGAAATCACTGCCAAAAGTTGTAGTGATCAGCGCAATGCTGAGCAGAAATGCCAGAACCCTGTTCCATTTCCTAAACATAAAACTTTCCTCCTCAAAAAACCGTTTCCAGTTACTTAAATATATTGGCAAAGACAGCTTATCCGATCCTCATCTCGGAATTGTTGTCTTGTTGCGCACACTGTGACTCCATGGCTCCATTCATCAGCTTGAACAGTTCAAGCGCACTCCTGAACTTTTCAGATCGATTCTCCTCAGCCCAGACAACCTCTCCCTGCCAGGTGTTGTTGCTGTTGTTCTCGACCTTGATGATGAAGGTTCCTCGGTGTTTATTTCTCTTTTCCAAAAAATCTTTCATATCAATAACTCCATAGGTGCTAATTTTAGTTACACAACTTTAATTTTACTGATTACCCATCATAAGACCCATCATATTATTAAGAAATTTTGAAAAAAGATAAATTTTTTGTGAAAAAAAGTAAATAACACCTTAACCATGCGTCTTTGTGACTGTTCAAATCCAGTTTCACACGACATTTTTCATCTCTGAAAAGATTTTTGTAAAATATACTTGACATATTGCTATTATGGTTTTATTATAAGCTCATGAAAGGAAACGACGTCACCTTTCATAACAACAAACAACACACCTTACAAAGTATTGAAATGGAGGATATATAAAATGGCACTTCAATTATCAGTTGGTTTATTATTTGGAATTATCGTTGGACTTGTAATCGCATTTGTACTTCTCAAGATGGCAAACACCAATCACAGAATGAAGACAGAGTACGATGAGAGACAGCAGCTTATCCGTGGCAAGGGATATATGTACGGATTCTACACAATATTGTTCTATGAAGTGATCATGATGATCCTGGACTTGGCAGAAGTTAATTTCCCAATAGAGCACTACACTATTCACTTTGTCGGAGTTATTTTTGGATGCACAGTTCTTTGTATATACTGCTTATGGAACGATGTGTACTGGGGACTTAATAACAATAAGAAGAAATACTCAGTTATCATAGTTGTTTGCATCATCCTCAATCTGCTTCCTATCATAGGTCAGGCTGCAAACGGAACCCTGGTTCAGGACGGCAAGATTGGCCTTACAACCCTTAACATCTTCGTTATCATCATGATGGCTGCAATTGGCGTTGCTGCTGTAATTAAGAAGCTTGTAAAAAGAGATAGCTCAGAGGAGGAATAATATATGAAGAATTTAAGACTTAAATCCGCGAGAGCTGCTCTGGACCTGTCCCAGGATGACCTTGCTAAGGCATGCGGCGTCTCACGTCAGACTATTAGCGCAATTGAAAAGGGTGACTACAACCCAACCATCAACCTTTGCATCGCAATATGCAAGACCCTGAACAAGACTTTAGATGAGCTGTTCTGGGAAGAATAAAACAAAAAAGATCCGGCAGACCTTTAAAAGTCTACCGGATCTATTATTTTGCTACCAATTATTTAAGGAGCTTCTGACCAGCGAAGATCACGATGCAGGAACCGATAACACCTACGATCAGGTTACCAATAATTCCTGTTCCATGGATTCCTACAAGACCAAGAATAAGGTTTCCAACAAAGCCTCCAACTACACCAAGGATGATATTCCTAAGAAGGCTTCCTTCGTTATTCATGAACTTTCCTGCAAGCCATCCTGCGATTGCTCCAATGATAAGTCCTGTGATAAGACCCATTCCGTTAAACATATCTCTTTTCCCCTTTCTAGAAAACTTTTTTCAGAAAAGAGTATATCACAATTTAGCAGAAAGTGTCACAATCACATCTTTAGAAGTCGGATGCGTTCTGATAGAAGGTCACGAAGCTTCCCTTGGTCTTCTTACTCTCATAGGTGCAGCTGTCAGCGTGCTTGTACAGCTCCTCAAAGGAGAAGTTGTCATCTGGCAAATAGAATGCCGCGCCAACACTGATATTTACTATGGCTCCAGATAGCTCTGGAATATCTATGTTTTCTATAGAGTGGATCAGTCTGTTTATTACCGGTCTTCCAGCTTCGATACTGCAGATGGTCGGAGTATATGCCGCGAACTCATCTCCGCCCAAACGCAGGATAATATCTTTTTCCCTGAATGTCTTACGCATGGCTTCGCCGATAGCCATCAGGACTTTGTCACCGGTGTTGTGTCCGAAGTTGTCGTTGATACTCTTGAAACGATCCACATCAAAGAGGACGAACATTCCACCATCGCCGGTCTTTAGGGCATTCCTAATCTTATCTTCTCCGCTTCCGCGGTTGTTGATCTGGGTTAGCTGATCTATCTCAGCAAGATAGCGGAGCTTATCCCTTGAACGTTTCTCTGTATCAATGTTCTCTACAGCCCAGATAACAGACTTAAGAGTGCCGTCATTTCTTCTCTCAGCTACAATGTAACGTCCGCGGGTCCACATGTGATCAACGTTGAGGAACTCTATACTGATGGTACTCAGAGGTCCAATGCGCTCATCGAGAGTATCAAGGTTCATGAAGTCAATAACTTCGCTCTTTGATCTCTCGTCGCACATGTGACTAGCAATATTTCTCATTATTTCATCAGCAGTACCTTTGTCATCAGCCACGATCTTGGCTGTTCTTGGATCCTTGCATGCAACCACTTCCAGATGGCGGGTATCAAGGTCCACCTTATGCATGGCCATGTAGATGTTAGCTATGCAATCCACGTTATCGTCGGAATTCATGAGCTTTAATTTCTGATTTGTCATACTGTAAACAATTCCCAGAGTTATGAGGATTCCCAGGAAAGATGAGAGCATGACAACTCTTGTGAGCTGTCTTACATCCCTCATGACTGGTTCTGCGCTGGTCATGGTGATAACGGTCCAGGTGTCAGATATCTTTTTCGGGCAAAAGAGATAATCCTCACCGTTATACTTCACCATATAAACTCTGCCACCGCTCTTGCGAAGGCCTATGTAAATTTTCTTGTTATCCGCTTCCTCAGTCTCTCTGTAATTCTTGCCAACCTCGTCAGGAATGGAGTGCGCTATGACAGTTCCGCCCTCGTCAATGATCATGACTTCCTGCTCAGGGTTGTCCCCTGCCACGTCCTCTGTCATCTGTTGCATTCTGCTAAGCCAGATATCTATAGAAATGACACTCTTCTTATCAGACAAGAGCTTTGCTGCAGTTACAACAAGCTTTCCGGTCCTTGCGTCAATGTATGGATCGATGACGACCTTCGTACCGTTGGCATTCATTGCCTCTTTGTACCATACTCTCTCAGTGGGAACATAGCCCGCATCAGGGACCCATTTATCGCCATCCACGTACTGGCCCATTACATAGCCATAGATACCCTTTGTATCTCCGGACATTATTGAATTAAGATGTAGGGATTTTCGCTCAAGATAAGCCTGGACATCGTCTGCGGAATCGCCCTGGGTGATCATGTCATTAACTGTCTCACTGGCAGTATCAACTATAAGGGTCACATTATTGATGTAATCATTGAAGTCTTCTGCCACATCATTAGTCTCAATGACAGTCCTTGACTCAATGTTTTCCATACTAAGCTCATACTCTGTCTTGTAGACAAAGAAAGATACAGCCAGAAAGAACAGTGGCCAGAAAACAAAGGGTATAACTCCGATAAAGCCAAGCTTTTTAAGGAGACTTTTTAGTTCAGTCAGTCTTTTTTTCAAGTTAATTCACCATGTGCTGGTTATCAGGTCATGTGGGGAGCGAAACAAAATGTGACACTCCCACACATATATGATATTACTAACAGTGAATTAATTGTTGAAATTACGAATGTTTTAAGAAAGATTTATGTAATTTTTAGAATTTAGCCAAGCCCGGTATCAAGGGCCATCATAAGGATAAAGCCCAACGCAAAGCAGATGGTTCCTACGTTGGAGTGTTCCCCTTCTGACATCTCAGGGATAAGTTCTTCTACAACAACATAGATCATGGCTCCAGCTGCAAAACTTAAAAGATAAGGCATTGTCGGGATCAGTAGGCTTGAAGCCGCGATAACAAGGATCGATCCTATCGGCTCAACAATTCCAGAGAGCATGCCATACAGGAAGGTTTTCCCCTTTGGCACTCCCTCTCCAAGAAGTGGCATTGAAACGATAGCTCCCTCCGGGAAGTTCTGGATCGCAATACCAAGTGCCAGCGCCAAAGCTCCGGTAAAGGTTATGGTCTCATTTCCATAGAGCCAACCTGCACACACGATTCCAACAGCCATTCCCTCTGGAAGGTTGTGGAGGGTAACTGCCAGTACCAGCTTGGTGGTTTTCCTAAGTCCGCTCTTAGGGCCCTCTTCCTCACTGTTCATGTGCATATGGGGTGTCACCATATCCAGAACAAGCAGGAACAGCATACCAATTCCAAATCCTATAGAAACCGGGATAAAGCCCAGTTTACCCATATCTGTTGTCATATCAAGGGCCGGGAGCAGCAGGCTAAAGAAGGAAGCCGCCACCATGACTCCTGACGCAAATCCCGTCAGCGCCCTCTGCATCTTCTCTCCAATTGCATTCTTGAATAGGAAAACGCTGGCAGCGCCAAGGGTTGTTCCTAAAAATGGTATAAGAATTATCTGCCACATAGAATAACCTCCTGTCCTGTAGCGTCTCAGCTCAGCGCATCAAGCATGTCCTGCGGGTTCTCCGCAGCTTTCACCTTGCCCATGACCTTTACGATAACGCCCTTTTCGTCGATGAGGTAGGTTGTTCTCACAACGCCCATGGACACTTTACCGTAGTTGTTCTTTTCCTTCCACACGTCATATGCTTTCAGTACTTCAAGCTCAGTATCTGACAAAAGAGTAAACGGCAGCCCGTACTTTTCTTCAAACTTCTTGTGGGATGCCACAGAATCCTTGCTCACACCAAGGACCACTGCGCCCTTTTCGCGAAACTGAGGGTAGAGCTCACCAAAACTGCAGGCCTGCTTGGTGCATCCTGAGGTATTGTCCTTGGGATAAAAATAGAGCACCACCTTCTGTCCCTTATAATCTGACAGAGAATGCATATCGCCGTTCTGATCCGGCAGTTTAAAATCCGGTGCCTTTGTTCCAACTTCCAGCATAGTGTTCCTCCTTTGAATGTTTAGAAGTTACTGCCGTTCCAGCCCCAGTCGTCGGAGCCAAAGTAGCGGATGTACATGTGATCTGGAGCTACTCCCAGGATATCCCCGTAGATAGCCGTCAGCTCTTTTGTCATCCTGCTATAGGCATCTGGAGAAGCGCTTCCGAATATCTTAACCTCGATAAAAGCTGTAGGAGCTGAATCGTCGCCTCTGAAGTACATAGGAACATCACCCTCGATAGCAAGCATAAGCCAGCTCTCGCTCTTTCCAGGAATGATCGCAATGGCCTGTCCCAGGCGCTCCTTGAGCTGGATCTCTTTTTCCTTAGGTACGCTTACGTTAGTCTCGGTTGAAATAAATGGCATGGTCGTCCTCCTTTTGGATTATGCTTCTAAATGTGTCTGCTGGCGCTTTATACGTCCAGCACTATGGTAACTGGTCCGTCGTTTACTGACGCAACCTTCATGTCGGCGCCAAAAACTCCGGTACCAACTTCAAATCCCCTGTTTCTGCACTCTGATACCACTAGCTCATAGAGAGGCTCTGAGATCTCAGGCCTTGCTGCGTCGGTAAAGCCCGGACGCCTTGAGCTGCAATCCGCATAAAGAGTGAACTGGCTAACGATAAGGAGCTTCGCGCCAGCATCCTTGGGATTTATATTCATCTTGCCGTTTTCATCCTCAAACACCCGAAGGCCACAGATCTTGTCGGCAATCTTCACCGCCTGCTCTTTGGTGTCATCCTTGTGGACTCCCAGAAGAACCAGAAATCCCTTGTCGATTGAGGAAATCTCTTTTCCATCTATTGTTACTGATGCGGACAAAACCCGCGTGATCACTGCTCTCATATTTCACCCCTCAACAATGCTGTACTGCAAAAACTCATATTTGAGCCTTGTGCCTTCGGCAATACCATCTGGCAAAAGAGCTCTCGCAACAAGCTTCAGTTCATCCGACTCAATATCAGTCCTTCGAAGATTGGCGTAGTCGCCGTCAATACTTGCAACTTCATAATACCAGGTTTCCATTTGTATCCTCCTAATGTTTCGGCTGTTAGTCGCCTATGACAGGCGTATATCCCAGGTACTTCATGATGATCTCAAGGCCTTCCGTTGGTACGCAGAATGTTCCGTCCCTGTGTTTGCAACCCTTTACCACCTCGTCTATGTCAAACCACTTTACTTCTTCAACTTCCTCTTCCTGGAGCTTAAGGCTCTTTTCATCCACGGGCTTCTCGTAAACAAACACAAATGGTACCTCGTTGTCGTGGAACATCTTACCATGAAACTCCATGGCGTAATCTACGTGGAACTTCCCAACAAAAGAAAGATCCTCGTCCGATGCCTTTATCCCCAGCTCCTCAAAGAGCTCTCTCTGGGCTGATTCCAAAGGCTCGTCCCCCGCCTGGATATGTCCCGCTGAGGATGTATCGTACATTGAAGGAAAAGACTCTTTTTCTGCACTTCTCTTCTGAAGAAGGACCTGGTACGAATCTCCCTCCTTCCTTACAACCCACACATGGGCTGTCCTGTGCATTATTCCTTCATCGTGGGCCTTGGAACGGGTAACTGTCTCCCCCGTTGGCACCCCGTTTTCATCTGTTATATCAAATATCTCTTCCATGAATCAGCCTCTCTTGTAATCTGCGGAAACGTCCATAAAGGACCGTTCTCCATTTATGTAATCAGCGTAAGCTGTCTGTGCGTCCTTGCCATGAAACACCTTGCAAAGTCCGCACATGTCGCAGTCCGCAATGCATGGGAATCTTTCCTTTATATATGCTCTCCGCTCCTCTGCTGTGGATTCACTTATCTCTGGTGCAACGCCCATAATGCTCTCCTTAATGAATTTGCCTGTCCTGACGGTATTTCTCCATGTACTCCATGTTGATCTCGCGGATCTCTTTTTTGCCGTCAATGTAGTCCTTATAAATATCCCAGGGACTTCCGCCTCCCAGCCAGCATGACGAGCAGTTCTCGCATCCTCCACCACAGTCCATGGAGTCCTTCACGATCTGCTCCCGTTCCTCTTTAGTTGTATCTTTTATAAGGATTGATTTCATGCAGATACCTCACTATCGAATCCGAACAATTTGCAAAAAGAGCCGGGATAAAAGTCCCAGCCCCAAGCCCTATAGTTTTCTGACCCTCAATCAATTTACAAATGAAGGAAGATTGCATTTATCCATAACAATTTTCTGCTCTTCTACAACATAACAGGAAGCATAATAATCCCAGTCGTCAACATTGGATTTCAGGCAAAGCTTTTCAACTTCATAATCATGAGTCGAAATCCCTAAAAAGCAGAACAGACCTTTTTCTGTTTCGCCACAGCTAAAGACCATCCTATCCTTATTCTTAGCAGCAAACTCTTCTCCCAGCGCTTTCAGACATGAGTTAAAACCTATCTTCTCTCTATCCATAGCTGCCTCCTAGTTAAAAAAATCCTCAAAGGGATCAGCATAAAACTTAGTTATATTTCCAGTATACCATGAGATGATCATACTAGATTTCTGTCCGATCTTTTTAATAAACTCACGATCTTCCCTTGAAGCAGTAATCTCAATGTCAGGATGAGAATGCGCAACCAATTCGTATTTGCCTTGAAGTAACAGCGCTTCCAAATCCTCATCAAAATTGACTTTAGAGTGCTCTCCATGTATTAAAATATCATTATTCTTGCCTCTAAGCAATGCAAACTCATGATCCTCATGAGCGGATAAGTAAGCCAGATCTTCCACTTCAATGCTATTCTTTGGGAAAGATGCAAAGCTACCAGTAACTGGTGCTCTACTCAGCAAGTTCTGCCTATGTGCATTAAGTCCAGCTTCGCCAAATCTTATGGCATTTAAGGCTACCTGAGTGGATTTTGATGACTTAATGAAATCCGATAAAACAAAGAAATCCCTTTCCAACAATACTACTCCTTAATATCATATTACTTTCTCCATCTGTACATGAGGTATCCCATCCTCCATGAATACATCAGATACCACTTCAAACCCCTCTTTTGCATAATACCCAATAGCATATTCCTGAGCTTCCAAATAAATCTTTTTTGCCTTAAGCTGTTCTACCGCAAGTTCTACACCCACATGAAGAATGATTCCTCCAATACCTAATCCGTGCTCAAGTGTAACAACCCTTCCTATCTGAGCTATACCAGCTTCCTCATCCTTCCAAAAAACTCGAAGACATCCAGCTACTCTACCATTTTCGTTCCAGCAAAATACATGGATTGCATCCTGATCTTTATCGTCAAGGTCCTGATAAACGCAGTCCTGTTCAACAACAAATATCTCTGATCTTGTCTTGAGTATTTCGTACAGCTCATTTGTGCTTAAGTCCCTAAAATGCTTTACAACCAATTCCATAAAACTATGTTTTCCCTTCGTTATTTTTTTCTACACTTTTTTCCTTCTGATAATGGATCTCTAACAATTTCATCGCGGGTCACACTACCATTTTCCTCGAGCATCTTTTCAATTCTGGTATAATAGGCAATCAACCTAAGCACGTAATCAGGCATCTTCCGTCGTCCTGCCTCCCACTCTTCTAAAGTTCTAAGCGGAATCCCCATGTACTCAGAAAACTCTTTCCTATTCAAATTCAGATCTTCCCTAACACCCTTTAATATCTTGATCTGCTCGCCTAATTCTGCTTTTTTATGTTCCTGCTCCATATTCCCCTCCACACAAAAACCACACATTGCGTGTAGTAACAATAACACACATTGCGTGGTTTATCAACATCTTTCAAAACAGCCTCAGCTGTTCGTATTCGCTATCCCTCTTAAGCTCTGGCATTGGGGATCTTATCATGTCCATGGCAGCGGATGGATCTCCAAGGAAATCCCGCACTGCTCCGGCTTCTATCATAACTGGCATGCGGTCGTGGACCGGCTGCATTGACTTGTTGGCGTCGGTAGTCAGTATCACAAAAGAGTCTTTGTTGTCGCTAAGATCATAGACTCCCGCAAGGTAGATAGGGTGGCCATCCAGGCGCCTGAAGGTGAATCTGGTCTTGTCTCTGTCCCACTCATAGAACCCTGCTGCCGGAAGAATGCATCGCCTGAGCCTTAAGCTATCTGCAAACATTGGCTTTTTGTCCGCCTCTTCCGCTCTTGCGTTGATGATAAGCTTCCCATCTTTTCCCCTGATGCCCCAGAACAGCTCCGAAAAAGAAATCTCTTTTCCCGAAGCTCTGTTCCAGATAATCCCAGGAGTTGTGGTCCCAGGGGTGATGTCTCCGGTATCGGCGAAAAATGCCCCTGTTGCTATCTTAAGATCCTCTTTGACTTCAAATACGGTTTTATCGCTGTAGTAATATTTGCAGCACAAAGCTTAGTCTCACTTTCTGTTGAGTCTGTACCCAACCACAGCGCCGATGATGCCGCCGATGATGTGGGACAGATTGGAAATGTCGTCCTGGACAAAGAGTCCGTCGTAGATCTGCTGCCCAAGGAAGATGATGGCCACCAGGATAAAGGTCAGCGGAATCTCGCCCTCCTTGAAACTTGTAAAGGATGTCAGCAGGATGAATGCGAACACAACTCCGCTGGCTCCGCAAAGAGCCACGTTCCAGAACAGCACATAGTTTACGATTCCGGTTACAAGGGCTGTTATCAGGATGATCTGAAGGAGCCTCTTTGAACCATACTTCTCTTCAAGCATTGGCCCCAGCAAAAGAATGTACGCTGAGTTTCCAATGTAGTGGTCCCAGCCGCTGTGTCCCAGCACGTGAGTAAAGAACCTCACGTAGGTTAAGGGATCCAACAATGATGAGTGATATGACATGAACAGCAGCTGATTGCTAAGTCCGCCTGTAAGAAATCCCAGCACCAGTACTGCAAAGCACACAAATATGAATCCCAGTGTCACTGGTGAATTGAATGTTATCTTGAACTTTTTCATCTCTATTATTTGTATCCTTTTCTCTCTTTAGCTTTTTCTATAAGTAAGGCGGACTCGTCGAGAGCTCCAGCAAGATACTCTTCCTGCCACTCTCTTCCGGCCTTTTCTTTTCTCTTGATCTCTGCCCAGGCTGCGTGGAGCTCCTCATCATTAGCATAAGTCACTCCGCTAAACACGTGGGGATGACGGCGCACCATCTTCTCATTGATCGTACGGGCAACATCATCGAAAGTAAAGTAGCCTTCCTCCTCCGCCATAACAGCGTGAAACATAACCTGAAGAAGTAAGTCTCCAAGCTCTTCCTTGAGGTTCTCAGGATCCCCTGTCTTATCTAAAATGTTGATCCCGCTTACAACTTCCGCCGCTTCCTCAATGCAGGAAGCCTTAAGGCTGTCGTGAGTCTGAGCCTTGTCCCAGGGACATCCGTTCTCACTTCGAAGAGTCTCAACTATTTCCTTTAATCTGTCTATCTCAGCTCCCATTTTTCATACTCCTCCACCTATCCTCCATTATAGCAAAAAAAGACCAGGCAATTCACTGCCTGGTCGTCAAAATAGTTGTTTTCATCATTCAAGAGCATCGTATACTTTTACACCGTCCAAATATGAAACTAATACATTATCTGTATTGTAGTCGTTAAGGATATTTACATTAGCGTGTACACCATATGGTTCCAAAGCATCATACAATACTGTTGCAATGGAAGTTCTTATGGTTTCTGTCATATTATCCCATTCTTTCTTATCTACTAATCCTGCAGCTACTCCGTAAGCGCCTGCCGCAACTCCATCCTGCCACAAATTCAATGTCACCATATTACCTTTTTTATATATTGAGTAGTTCTTTCCAAAGCTACTCTTTACCGATGCTTCAGTCACCGTCATTATGAGCGAAACCGCTTCTTCATCAGAAGTCCCACCTGCTGCATAAACTGTGTTACTGCCAACAAATAGCACCCCAAAAAGCATCATTACTATTGAAAAAACAGCTATATTTCTCTTTACAGTTATCCTCATTAACACACCCTCACTTTCCGTTACTCTTTTGCAACAAAAAAGCACTGCTTCGCCAGCAATGCCTCTTCATATCTTCTGCAACTGGCTGACTTGGAAACAAGTCCCTATAGCTTTGTGTCGCCGGATCACTCCGGTTTTACCCTTTATTATGTTGTCTGTTTTACCGAGCTCTGTAGGTGTTATTATATCGTCGTCATTCAAGAAATAAAACAAACTCAGAGTAAAAAGATTATTAAAATATCATAACTATTATTCCAAGCTCTCCATAACTCTGGCAAACTCCTTCTGGAAGCGGTTGTCTTCTTCACTGTGCTTTCTTGCCGCTTCTTCCAGCTGCTCCTTTGACAGAATTTCGGAAGACACGAACTTAAGCTTATCTGCTGCCTTCTGGGTTTTAAGGACAATTTGCTGTGAGCTTCTGCCAACCATAAGTAGCTTCATGGCCTCTTCATCAGTCAGATACCCACTGGTGATTATCCCAAATGTTTCGTAGATGGTGTCGTTGGCTATGGGGCCGATTATGAGGTCATACTCTTGGTAAATATCAGGCTTAACTCTGCGGTTTGCAAAGATATATTCAAACCACTCTTTATCCCGAAGAAGAGTCTTGACCTTTAGGCTACTGTCATCCAGCTGGTACTTATTGACTATTACGTCACTTCCTGGCTGCTGCCTTACCCATGAGCAGGCAAAGTCTCTGTCATCAGTGGTATAGAAGCCCTGACCAAAGTCAGCATTCTTCCTGCCGTGATGCACATCTGGCTTCTCTATAACCTGGTACCCTGCATGGTATAAAGTGATCATATTGTATCCTCTTATAAAGTTAACCAATCATATCAGCTACTGATGAGCTCAGAACCTCTCTGCACTCTTTAACCAGAGACATATCGCTGCAAAGGATAAGGACTTCGTTCCAGCAGGTAGCAACTTCATCCTCAAGAGAGTCGATGTCCTCGATGCCCCACATTACAGCAAAGTCGTCGTATCCAGATACATCGTTAAATCCATTGAGCTCCTGGTCCATCTCCTCGAAAGTGCTGCGCCAGATATCTGATTCGCCGCAGAATACCACGTTCTTGCAGCCTCTTGCAAGGATCATCTGTGCAGTCTCTCTCATGATGGATGCGTCTGCTGTCTCGTCGCACACGATGATAACTGTGTGATTGGACAGGTCTCGAAGATCTCTGCGGTTTCCTAAAGCTCTTTTCCCGGCAAGGGCAAAAGAGATATTCTGCTTAACTACATTATCTGTGTAAAGGTACTGTGTCATAACGTCCCTCCTTATGTTCAAACGGTTTACAACTTTTTTCTTCTATCTGACAGTACCATTTAAACATTAATGGTGGGTCGTTTATCGGACTCTATTTCAATGCATCGCTTACAATATCGCAGTGATCAAAAGCAAGGTCTGACAGTGTAATGGTCAGGTCATCCGCTGTAAATCTAAGATCTCCTGTGCCTTCACCGCTTATCACAAACCACTTGGCATCCGCTGCATCGTCTGCGGCTATCGGCTTAACCTTAGCTGGATCAACCATGGCCTTGTATGCTGCTGTAACCGTCCATCCTCTTGGGTCTCTGCCTGGCTTACTGTAAATGCCAACAAGAGTAAGGTCCTTGGCATCCATCTTAATGGTGGTCTCCTCTTCGAGCTCCCTTGCTGCGCTCTCTTCTATTCTTTCACCCTTCTCGGAAAAACCTCCGGGTAGAGCCCACTTTCCAAGGAAGGGGTGGTTGCCCCTGCGGATCAGGAGAATTTTCTTTTCCCTCTCATCTGTGATGATGCAGATGTCTGCTGTAAGGGATGGGCGCTCCCAGTCCCCAGGATTGTATCTCTCAAGAAATTCTGCTTCCGTCAGGCCATTTTTGTCGCGAATTGGTTCCATGGTTTACTCCTATCAAAAAAAGTCCGTCGTGATTGCAATAATAGTATACCATTTTTACTCCGTTTATCTTAAAGCGGGCCTCCGCCTTTTGCTCCGGGTAGAGCTTGACCATCTGCATTCTGTCTGATGAAGCTGCTGCCAAAAATGAGATGTAGTGGTCCTTAGTCATCACATGGTCCACAGAAACATAGTACTCATCCTCTATGCGCTCCACTGTAACCTTGTGCTGGTCATCCGCAGGTTCTGCCGTTAGAGGCGAAAGCTGGATCCCATGGCATGTGATCACGGATTCGCCCATGCTGTGGATCACATTTCCGCAGACAGGACATACATAGAATTTTGAGCGCAGCATGTTAGCGGACACGTTGGCGTTCTGAATGGCGTTACCTGAGATCAGCTCTGTGACTGAAATCCTGAACACATCCGCGATGGGCTCAAGGAGCGTGATATCAGGATACCCTTTTCCTGTCTCCCACTTGGAAATTGTTTTATCAGTAACTCCCAGCTTGTCTGCGAACTGCAGCTGAGTCATCTTATTCTTTTCCCGGAGCTCTTTTATTATGGCTCCTGTTACATATTGGTTCATTTCTTTTTCCTCCATGAACAAATAGTAACCCGCTTCATATAAATAGGCTACCTACGAAAAGTAGAGTCACATTTATCCTATGGTAAGAAGATCTCCGAAAGCTTCGATCTGAGCGTCCTTTTTCTCATCCGGAATGAGCTTTGGATCAAGGAATGAAGCCTTCGCGTCAAAAGAGCTGATCCCAAGGTACTTAGCAAGCTTCTCGAAAGCCTGGTCAGCACCCTTAGCTGTCTGGCATGCGAAAGCAGCAATCTTCATACCCTTAAGGGCAGCCATGTTCTCTGCGATAAATGTTCTGATGGGTGGTGTAAAGGTAGAAGCCCAAACTGGGAATCCAAAGATTACCCTGTCATATTTTGTCAGGTCAACTTCATATTCCTGAAGCTTTGGTTTTTCTGACATCATGGCGCTCTTTCCGCCCCATACGAACTTGGCAAAGCCCTTGTCTGCGTATGCCTTCTTGGGAACGAGCTTAAGTACGTCAGCGCCTGTCTTTTCCTTAATACGGTTCACTACATATTCCGTATTGCCTTCTAGTGAATAGTAAACTATCAGATCTTTCATTTCTTTTCCTCTCTATATACTAATTTCCTTTTCCCTCAGGTAACAGAATAACCAAATAAAAAAACAGGCTGAATATTTTCACAGATTCACCCTGTTTTTACACTGATTTATTTAATTAATTCGTTGGCTCTTTTACCTGAGTATCTCGTCGATGGTGGATACGGTACTGAAACTTCCGGAGTGGCTGGCGATTATCTCCTTCATAAGTGGAAGTTCAAAGTAACTGATATAGCAGATCAGAGTGTTGTTCTCGCCTGCGATGGCGCCGCGGGAATCCATGATGGTGCAGGTCTTGTTGAGCTTTTTCTTGATGTCAGCGATGATGCCATCAGGATCCTGGGTGATGATGGTGATCTGCTTGATGGATTCGAAGTGGTCGGTGTAGTGGTCGATAACGGTTGTCGCAACAAAGTACACCAGAAGGCTAAGGAGCGCTGCTGTGGCATCGATAACTGCAAAGACAGTGAGGTACACAAAAAGGTTAAATGCCAGGAGCACTGGGGTCATGCTGTAGTTGCGCCCCGTTATGTCCGAGAGCTTTTTTACTATGATATTGGCAAGGATCTCAGAACCGTCGATACAGCCACCGTTTCGAAGGATCAGTGAAAGTCCCGCTCCAAGAATGGCGCCTCCAAAGGCAACAGCCAGGAAGTGCTCGGTGTTTATTTCAAAGGGAATGTTCTCAAAAAAGTCCAGGCCAACCATGTAGACTACAGATCCCACTGCGGCCTTGATGGTGAACTTTCTTCCAAGAAAGACGTATCCTGCGACCAGGAAAGGAAGGAATACGAAAAGCACGCACAGAGGCAGCTCGAACCCAGTGACTTTATGAATGATGATGGCAACGCCCGCTGTTCCGTAGTCTATGGCGTCGTTGGGAAGAAGGATCAGGGCAACTGAAAAGCTGGCCATGATGGCTCCCAAGATGATCAACATGTATGACAATATGCCTTGTTTCTGCTTTTTCTTCATGTTTTATATGCTCTCCGCCTTGGCTCTATGGCCGTGATGTATATATAGTATAGCATGACTTTTATGCTTAATCGTTAGATATTCTGCGGTTTATGGGAATTTAATTTATAGGATTTTTCGAATGTTTTATACACTTTTTAGAATATATAGTGTATATTGAAATCAGAAGATACAATATGTTGTGGTGATTGTTCATTGGTAACAAGGAGGTGCTTATGAACATAGATGCGATGACAAATAGAAGGGATATGAGATTTTTCGTCGAAGCAGCCATGGCCATGACAAACGAGTCCGGACAAGAAGAAACGCCATCTGCAATAATAAGCTCCATTTCGTTCTCCACAATGCTGGAAAACGCCATCAAAATGGAACTGCTTAAAGAACATTGATCAAGCGTGCGTCTTCCCAGCGCACTGCTATATAAAACCCATACATGCCATTTTGCATGCCTCCATGAAAAAGGCGGTGCTTACGCATATCATAAATATGCCTAAGTACCGCCCTCTCCTTTTTTATAGAAGTTCAAGCACCAGCTTGATAAAGAATACTGTAAGGACCATTATCAGAATCGGCTTAACTATCTTTGAGCCGTTCTTCTCAAACCTTGATGCTCCAAGGTAATTTCCCGCAATATTGAAACAACCTGCTATTATTCCCAGTGGCAAAAGAACCTGTCCGTTGATGAGGAAAACCACCAGCGCCGCAAAATTCGTAGACAGATTGATGGCCTTCGTAAGACCGTTTGCTGTAGTGAGCTTAAGCCCGCCAATCCCTGTCAGTATGAGGATCAGAAATGATCCCGTGCCCGGCCCATAGAAACCATCATAAACTCCTATGAAAAGAGCTGCCAGCGCGCAGATCAAAGTTGTCACTCCCTCTGAATGGGTCTTGTTTGATTCAAACACATCCTTCTTGGTCAGAACATACAGCCCTGTAAGAGGGATTACGATCATCAGAATGATCTTGAAGGCCCTATCCGGAATGATAAGGGCTATGTTAGCTCCGATGGCAGAACCGATAAGCGCGCAGGGCACGCAAAAAAGCGCCATCTTCCAGGGCACAAAACCGCTCCTGGCGTATTTCGTTGTAGTTACTGAAGTTCCCATTATAGAACTCATCTTATTGGTGGCAACACAGTTGTGAACCGGAATCCCGGTCAGCAGATAAGCCGGAAGCGATATAAGACCTCCTCCACCTGCCACAGCGTCCACAAATCCCGCAAGGAATACCAGCGGGCAAATGATCAGATACTTACTTAGCATAAATTCTCCGTCGATGATCACTTAGTAGTTCATCATATAATAATATTTTTATCCAGCTTTGGAAGGTTGTTCTTGTGGATCAGCATTAGAAGTGCTTCTTTCGCCTTAAGGGGAACATCAGGATCCACATACTCTTTAACAACTCCGTCTTTAATGGCAACGACGTTGACGCCGTATTTTTGCCTAAGGTTTAGCTCTTTTAACGACTTCCCAACCCACTTCTCCTTGGGAAGCATCTCGATAAGGCAGATATCCTCACTGACCTCAAAATACTCAAGGAAGTTGCTGGCAATAAGTCCCCTCGCGGTCCTGATGCCACTCTCTTCCTCAGGGAAGATGACTTCGTCTGCTCCGATCTTGGACAGAACAGTTCCCATTCTCTCGTTGCTTGCCTTAGCCACAACCCACTTAACACCGCTCTCCTTGGATACCATGGTGCACATGATGCTGGATTCAAGGCTCATTCCCATGGCAACCACAGCGCAGTCGATATTGGATATTCCAAGGGCCTTGATGGCTGCAGGGTCTGTAAGATCCGCTTCAATGGCAGATGTAGCCTTTGCTGAATAGGCCTCAATGATATCAGGGTCGTTATCAACAACCATAACATCTGCGCCGCTCTCTATCAGCTTGTCAGCCACTGCCTGTCCGAATTTTCCAAGGCCGAATATTGCAAATGATCTGTATTTCATAAAAAGAGCTCCTCCTTAACCTACAATGAAGTGTCCATTTGAAAATCTGATGTCGTTCTTGTCTGAGCGTCCTGTGCTAAAGAACAGCGCCATAGAAATAGGTCCTATTCTACCAGCGTACATTCCGATCATTACCACGATCTGTCCAGGAACATTAAGGCTCGATGTCAATCCTCTTGAAAGTCCTACCGTTCCAGTAGCACTGAATATCTCATAAGCTGCAGAAAGCGCAGGCACGTGGCAAACCTGCATCAGCACCATCAGAAGCACAATGCTCAGCATAAGGTTTGACATAACGATGGCACTGGCCTTGTTTATCAGCTTTTCCGACACAGCCCTGCTAAACACAACGGGCTCCGTCCTGTTCCTGATAAATGAAAAGACATTCAGCATGACCACAAATATCGTCACAGTCTTGATACCACCCGCTGTACCAACAGGAGATCCACCCACAAACATGTACATAAGACCCGCGATGCAGGTTGAGGGCGTCAGCGCCTCCTGGGGAACCGTTGCAAATCCCGCAGTCCTGAAGGTTATGGACTGGAAGAAGCTTGCAAGGATCTTATTTCCCACGGACATATTTCCAATAGTGTCAGGATTATTCCATTCAAACAAAAGAACTAACAGCGCTCCTGAAATGATAAGGAACAGCGTAAGGTTAATAACGAGCTTAGTGTGTACCTCAAGCCTCCTCCAAAAGGCCCTCAGTCCGATCCAGCGCTTTGAAGATCTCTTTATATTCTCGATAACATCAAACCACACTACATATCCGATACCACCAAGGACGATCAGGGTCATGGTGATAAGATTAACCGGAAGATTTGTCTGATAATCAATAAGTGAGTTAGGTCCCATAACATCCATTCCTGCATTACAAAAGGCAGAAACTGAATTAAAGATGGACACCCACACACCCTTTAATGGCCCAAACTTTGGCACAAATATAAAGGCGTACAGTACAGCTCCAATCCCTTCAACTATCAGGGTATCTTTTATTACTCTCCTAAGGAACTTAATGAGACCAGAGATTGTATCAAGGTTGTAATAGTCCTGTATGAGGATCCTGGTCCTTAGGGAGAACTGCTTTTTCATCATCATCATAACTATGGAAAACAGCGTTATGACTCCGAATCCACCGATCTGTATCAGCACCAGGATTATCAGCTGTCCAAAGAAGCTCCAGTGTGAAAACGTATCAACTACCACCAGCCCCGTTACACATATGGACGTTGTAGCTGTGAACAGCGCTGTCAAAAAAGAAGTCTCTTCCCCCCTAGCTGTTGCGAAAGGAATCATCAGTAGCAGCGCCCCAACAAATATTGCCAGTAAAAATCCCAGAACGATTATCTGGGTTGATGTCATTCTATTTTTATCTATCTTATTTTCACTAATTACACGCAAGGTCTTAACCCGCCTCCTACTCTATCCTTCTACACTACCAAGGAATGAGCTTATTCGCAATAAAAGAATACAAAAAAACAGATTGAACCACATAAGCGATTCAATCTGTTATTAACTGTAAGTAATAAATTACTCAGCTACGTATGGCATAAGTGCAAGATGACGAGCTCTCTTGATTGCAGATGTAAGCTCTCTCTGGTGCTTAGCACAGTTGCCTGTAATTCTTCTAGGAAGGATCTTGCCGCTCTCAGAAACGAACTTCTTGAGCTTAGCTGTATCCTTGTAATCAATTACATTGTCTTTGCCACAGAATACGCAAACCTTTTTTCTTCTGTGCATTCCGCCCTTTCTCCTTACAGGAGCATCGGATCTATCAGACTTTGTGAAAGCCATTGCTAATTCCTCCTTATCAATTAAAAGGCAGCTCCTCTTCAATTCCGTCTGGAATATTCATGAAGCCATCGCCTGCTGCAGTGGGTGCAGGATCATTGGCAGGAGCACTTGAACTGCTGTAGTTGTCGCTGTAGCTGCCACCATTAGATGATGCATTCTTGCTCTCAGCGAATTCCTGCTCTTCTACAACCACTTCTGTTGTGTAGACTTTGACGCCATCCTTGTTAGTGTAGGAACCTGTCTGGATCCTGCCAGTGATGAGCATCTTTGTGCCCTTCTTGAGGTACTTCTCAGCGAACTCTCCGGCTCTGCCGAATGCTACACAGCTAATGAAATCTGCTGTCTGCTCGCCATCGCCATTGTTACGACCACGTCTACGATCAACTGCAAGAGTGTATCTTGCGATTGCCATAGGCTCGCCGCCCTGTGAATATCTTACCTCTGGGTCCTTTGTTAAACGTCCACATAAAATAACTTTGTTCATTTTTCGTCCTCTTCTATTTAAGCCTCGTTCTTAACGCATAAATATCTGATGACACCATCCATGATTCTCATACGAGCTTCGATCTCAGCAGGAGCTGTAGGCTCGCCGTCGAACTGGATGAAATAGTAGAAGCCTTCTGTCATTTTCTCGATCTCATAAGCGAGCTTCTTCTTGCCCCACTCATCGACGTTGGTTACCTGACCACCGTGTTTCTCGATAGTTCTCTTAACCTTCTCGATGACAGCGGTTCTTGCGTCGTCTTCGATCTTTGCACTAACAACAACGGCTAATTCGTATTTGTTCATGCTATTGTTACCTCCTTTTGGTCTCTGGCTACTTGTATCAGTCAAGTAGCAAGGAATTTATCACAGAGTAGTATGTTACCATACTTCGTTTCCAAAAGCAAGGGATTTTATTTAATTCCCTTGACGTTTTTTTCCACGTCCCGCCTTGGTAACATCACCTGGTGACCGCAGCCGAGGCATTTTAGTTTAAAATCTGCCCCAACCCGCAAAACTTCCCACTCAGAACTTCCGCAAGGATGTTGTTTCTTAAGTTTTAAAATATTGCCAACCTGAATGTCCATATATTACAGTTCAATACCCTGGAGCGATGCAAGTTCAGTAAACAGTTCTCCGATCTTTCTATTTATCACCAGAGTATTCTCAGCTTTTCTAACATCAATCTGATCTCTGTTAATGATGACCAGCTTGTTGCCCCTGAAATAGTTGATAAAGGAAGCAGCAGGATATACTGTAAGTGATGTTCCGCCGATGATGAGCATGTCTGCTCTGGCAATAGCATCAATTGCTCCTGAAACCTGGTCATCAGGAAGACCTTCCTCATAAAGAGTGATATCAGGTCTTACAACGCCTCCGCAGCTACACTTTGGAATAGGCTCCTTTGATTCAAAAATGTAATCAGACGGGAACTCTTTTCCACAGCTCATGCAGTAGTTCCTGAGGGCGCTACCATGAATCTCGTAGACAACCTGGCTTCCTGCCTTCTGGTGAAGACCATCAATATTCTGAGTGACGATGGCTTTTAATTTGCCCTGCTTCTCAAGAGCTGCCAGATACTTATGAGCATTGTTTGGCTCAATGTTTCTGGTGTCCATTTTCTGTCTGTGGAACTCATAGTAAACCTTGGGCTCATAAACAAGACAGCTGTGGCTAAGAAGATATTCTGGCTGATACATATCAAATCTTACGTCGTGCTGATTGTACAGACCATCCTTACTTCTAAAATCAGGGATTCCACTCTCTGTGGATACTCCTGCGCCGCCAAAGAAAACTACATTGTCTGATGCTTCAATAAGTTCTAACAATTTCTCAACATCACTCATCCTGTCGCCCTCCAAGACTTAACTATTAAAAACCTGCCTTCTTAAGAAGATCTGCAAGAGAAGTTGTAGCCTCTCCCTCGCTCTCAAACTCTATCTTCTCCTCAGTTATCTCAGTTGCTGCGATCTCTTCAAGTGCCTTCATGCTAAGGCTGAGCTTGCCATCCTTGATGGCTGTTACCTTAACCTTGACCTTATCTCCAACCTTAAGGACAGATGAAGGATGTGCAATTCTCTGATTAGAAATCTGTGAAATGTGAACCAAACCTGAAAGTCCATTTCCAAGATTGATGAAAGCACCATAGTTCTGAAGACTCTCAACTACGCCTTCTGTAACAAGGCCAACCTCAACATTTGAAACCATCTCAGATCTTCTGGCATCAGCCTGCTCTTTGAGATACTCTCTTGCTGAAAGTACAAGCTTGTTGTTTTCTTTGTCAGCTGTAATTACCTTAACCTTAAGGGTCTTGCCAACAAACTCAGGGATCTTGTCCTCTTCTACATAGTTAAGGTCAAGCTTGGATGCTGGGATAAAGCCTCTGATTCCCTCAAGGAATGCAACTGCACCAGCCTTAACAGCTTCAGATACCTTAACATCTACATACTCACCAGACTCAAGAAGCTCCTTGAGCTTGTCCCATGACAGAACCTGGGTTGCTTCCTTTTTAGATAAAAGAATATTTCCCCTTCCATCATCTGTGCTGACAACTGTAGCGGAGATCTCGTCTCCAACAGCTATGTCTCTGTGGATATTAAACTTGGGATCGTTGCTAAGATCCTCAACCTTGATAATACCCTGGGTGTAATACTTAAGATCCAAAGTAACTTCTGTGTCAGACACATCAATTACTGTTCCTTCAAGAATATCCCCCTCTTTTACCTTGCGGAAAGATCTCTCGATCTCATCCTTAAAATCGTTCATTGTTTCTTCTGCCATACCATACCTCCAATTGAAAACTAGATAAATTATAGCACAAAAAAACCATGAATATTGAATATTCATGGTTTTTAGAGGTGACAGGCGGATTTGAACCGCCGCTCAAGGTGTTGCAGACCTATGCCTTACCGCTTGGCTATGTCACCAGATGATGACTCCGACGAGAATCGAACTCGTGTTACCGCCGTGAAAGGGCGATGTCTTGACCGCTTGACCACGGAGCCTAATGCTTAGCGGACACGCTGTCGCTATAGCTCCCCCTGTCGGACTCGAACCAACGACACTTCGGTTAACAGCCGAATGCTCTACCGACTGAGCTAAGGAGGATTATTACTTCTGATGATACAACAATACCATGCTCTCGCATGGTACCTTTCTTTGTACCTTCAAAACCGAACACTGAAATCTCTTGGATCCTATCTTGCTTTCTTTGGATAAGCCCTCGACCTATTAGTACACATCAGCTGAACATGTTACCATGCTTACACCTTGTGCCTATCTAACCTC